>NZ_SLYD01000003.1 GCF_004340945.1 Sphingomonas sp. PP-F2F-A104-K0414 | reverse complement strand
ATGTCAAAGAGCCGACAAAAATACCGACACTCGCATAACCCCTCCCGTAGAAGAAGCTTGCAGCATCTGGTTTTTTGCGACCACCGCGGTAACCACTAAGGCACTCCGCTGCGGTGACACCCCTCTAGGCGGGGTTCACAGAGCCGTCAAACGCTTTTTTACAGTTTCGGGTCGGTTCTGGAATTTCCGACCCCTGCACTGCTCTACGGGCCCTTGTCGCCGGCCGACCATGTCACGCTGCGCGCTGTAAGTCGCTAGACGAACGTCAAATTTGCCCCATACGAACTTGAAAAGTCGAAATCGCGCGCCTCGTACGATGCGATGCCAGGGTTGCAGTCCATTCATGATGTCGGAAAGCTCAACGTCGCAGTAGGTGCGACGAAGCGATCGTGCGAGCTAACATGATCGCGATTAGCGACGCTATGCCGGATGATCCTCAATGAGCGCATCGAACGCTTCGATTGATAGCGGTTTGCGGAACTTGCAGCCGGCGGTAAAATCGTCCGCCCACATGACTTCGGCAACGATCTGGCCGATCTGCGGCAGGTTGAGCCAGATGCTGGTCCCGCGCTTCAGCGCCGAATAGGTCTGGAGCCGCGCGCCGTTTATCGAGATGTCGACGACCTTGCACAAAGTGCGGCGCGTCTTGCCGATGCTGACGTCCAACGCGACAGGAGCACGGGGAGAACCGCGGCGGCTGGTGCGCTCTGCGGGTTCGAAATCGGCGGCGAACATGGCGTCCTCGTCCTTGCGAGTCCTAAGTCTGGCTTGCAGTCACAAGCCTAGCCGCCGTTACCTAACGTGATCTTAAGAAATGACCCCGGAACGGTTTAGTATCAATCCGCTCCGGGGTTTACACTTACTTACGGAGCGTGAGACCGCCACCGAAACGCTTGTTGAAGCGCGCGACCTGCCCGCCGGTATCGAGCATCGTGCCGCGGCCGCCGGTCCATGCCGGATGCGCGAGCGGATCGATCTCGAGCGTCATCACATCGCCTTCCGTACCCCAGGTGGTGCGAGTCTGGTACTTGCTGCCATCGGTCATCTGGACGGTGATCATGTGATAATCGGGGTGCGTATCGGCCTTCATGGGAATTCTCCGTATGTGGCTGGTTCCGACCAGCCTGAAAAGGAAGGCGCGCCAGTACACGGACGCGCCCGATTTTACAAGAACGCGGGCCTGAAGCCTTAGCCTCAGACTTTAGGCGGGTCGGCGATCATCGCGGTGAAGTTCGCTTCGGCAACCAGTTGCCCGTCGACCAGCGCGCGACCGGCGAACTTGCACACCGCACTGCGCTTCTGGACGAACGTCACTTCGAGTTTCAGCAATACGCCCGGTTCGACCGGCTTGCGAAACTTCGCGCCGTCGATCGCCATGAAATAGACGAGCTTGCCCGAGCCCGCGAGACCCAGCGACTCGACCGCGAGAATCCCCGCGGCCTGTGCCATCGCCTCGACGATCAGCACGCCCGGCATGATCGGACGCCCAGGGAAATGCCCCTGGAAGAACTGCTCGTTCATCGACACCGCCTTGATCGCGGTGATCGACGTGTCGAGGACCAGGTCCTCGACACGATCGACCAGCAGCAACGGATAGCGATGCGGCAACGCGGCCATGACACGCCCGATATCGAGCGGACCCAGGCCTTTTGCCGCAGTCAGGCCTTTTGCCTCAGTATCGTTCACGATATCGGTCATCGGTGTAGCTTAGCGACCCTGCGGGGTGCGCGTAGCTGCCGGTGCACGACCAGCCGGTGCTGGTGCTGCGCCCTGCTGCTGCTGGCCACCCTGCTGGTTCGGCTGCCAGTTCGCCGGGACAGCGGTGCTGACCGACGGTACCAGACGATCGAGCTCGGTGGTGATCGCCGCGGTGATGTCGGCGGTCGGCTGTGCGAACAATGCGGCCTCGGGACGCAGCAACAGGCTGACGTTCTTGGCACGGACGGCAGCCGTCACAGCGTCGCTGAGCTTCGCCTGGATCTGCTCGATCGCATATTGCTGCGCGCGCTGGGCGGGCTGCGTCAGGCGAGCGAGTTCCTGGTTGGCGGCGTTCTCGCGGGTCTGGATCGCCTGAGCCTGCGGACGCAGCGTCGCTTCGGTCGCGCCGGGTGCACGCTGTGCGGTCTGGAACGCGGTAACCAACGGCTGAAGCTCACGGGCAACCGCCTGGCGACGCGTCTCGGCCTGGTCGAGCTGTGCCTTGTAGGTCGTCTCGATCTGGGCACGCGCCGCGTTCCAGGCCTTCGAGTTGGCGATCGCGCCCTGCGCATCGGCGACGGCAATACCCGAAACCTGCGCATCGGCGGCAGTTGCGGTCATGGCAGCCGGCGCGACGAGCGCTGCGGCGAGGAGAAGCGTCTTGAACGTCGTCATCAGAACTGTGTCCCTACGTTGAAAGTAATGAGTTTGGGGTCGTCGCCCTTCTGCTTGAGCAGAGCCCTGGCGAGATCGATACGAAGCGGGCCGAACGGCGAGTTCCAGTTGACGCCGACACCGATCGACAAACGCGGCCGGGCCGAGTTGCCGAGGAAGCTTTCGACAAATGGAGTCTGCTCGGCCTGCGCGCGTGGATTGGCTGTCGTACCGATGCATGAGGTCCCTGCTGCGTCGGGCGACCCCGTCGAACACGTCGTGTTCGCCGTTACCGGCGCACCGGACGAGCTGGTGGTCGTATAGGTATAAAGCGGCGCACCCAGAGAATTGACGGCTGGCGTGAAGTTGGACTTCACATATTCCTTGCCGGTGGCCGGATCGACCGCCGTCTCGAATGTCGCGGTCGGCAACGGACGCTTGATCCCGAACAGGCTGCCCATCTGCGCGTAGACCGACGGCCGCAGTCCGAGTTCACGCGCGCCCGAGCCCAACGGAATCTCGATTTCGGCACGCGCCAGATAATAAGCGCGACCACCGAGCGCGTCGTCCTGGATCGAGTTGCGATCGGTCGCGAGGATCTGTGCTGGCGTTCCGTCGCTATATGCTGCGCGCAGGATACGCGGGCCGACGCCGCGGATGTCGAAGCCGCGGAACTGCGGCTCACCAAGATAGAAGCGATCGGTGATACGAATCGCATCGATACCAGGCCCGCGGCTCTTCTCGAGCGGATGAATATAGCCACCCTCACCGATCAGCGATCCGATGAAACCGCTACCGAGGTTGACGTACTTCGATCCTTCAAGGCGGGTACGCAGATACTTCACGTCGCCGCCGAGACCGGCAAAGTCCTGGCTGAACGAGAAGCGCGAACCGGCGGTCGGGCGTAGACGGCTGTTCAGCGTATCGCGGCTGACCGAATAGCCGACCGACGAGGTCCAGCGATTGCCGATGGCCTCGCACAGATAGCGCCCTGCAACCAGGAGATTACACGAGCCGTCGGCGTTCAGATACTGACTGTCGAGGCTGACTTCGTCATACGACAGACCGTAACGACCCGACAGCGACCAGAATTCTGTCAGCGGCACGCCAGTCCGCAGCTGGAAGCCGGTCGAGACCTGCGAATAGTTGGTCTGGCGATCATTGCCGACATAGTTGAACGAGTTATAGTCGCGGCGGAAGATGTCACCGCCGAGCGCGATGTTCTTGTCGAACAGATACGGCTCGGTAAAGCCCAGCTCGATCGACTTCGAATAGCTCGAATAGTTCACGCCGGCGCGCAGCTCCTGGCCCTTGCCGCGGAAATTGCGCTGCGTGATGTTCGCCTGGATGATGAAGCGCTCGAGGCTCGAATAACCCGCCGACAGCTGGAGTTCGCCGGTCGACTTTTCTTCGAGGTTGGTCTCGAGGATCACGCGGTCGGGCGCGGAGCCCGGCAGCTGCTTGATCTCCATCTTGTCGGCGAAATAGCCGAGCGAGTTGATGCGATCCTGCGAACGCTTCACCTGGAAGCTGTTGAACGCGTCGCCCTCGGCCAGACGGATCTCGCGCCGCACGACCTTGTCTTGCGTCTGCGTGTTGCCGTTGATCTCGATCCGCTCGACATACGTCCGCTTGGCTTCGGCGATGTTGAAATTAATCCCCATCGTCAGCGTTTCGGCGTCCTTCTGGAACTCCGGGTTCACCTCGGTGAACGCATAGCCGAACAGACCCGCGGTCTGGCTGAGGTTGTCGACCGAATCCTCGACCAGCTTCGCGTTGTACCAGTCGCCCTTCTTGAGCGGCAGCGTCGCTGCGAGCTTCTTGTTGTCGAAGTCGCGAATCTGGCTGTCGACGGTCACGTCGCCGAACTTGTAGCGCTTACCTTCCTCCACCACATACGTGATGATGAAGTCCTTCTTGTCCGGCGTCAGCTCGGCGACCGCCGACGTCACGCGGAAATCAGCATAGCCCTGCGTCAGGTAGAACTGGCGCAGCTTCTGCTGATCGTAGGACAGGCGATCCTGATCGTAGCTGGTCGCCGACGACAGCAGGCGGAACAGGCGCGACTGCTTGGTCGCCATCTGGCCGCGGATCTGGTCGTCCGAGAACACCTCGTTGCCGAGGATGTTGATCTGGCGGACCTTCGACTTAGGGCCTTCGCTGACCTCGAACACGACGTCGACGCGGTTCTGGTCGAGGTTGACCATCTTGGGATCGATCACCGCGGCGAAACGGCCCTGGCGGCGATAGAGTTCGATGATCCGCGAAATGTCCTGACGGACCGCGGTGCGCGTGAAGATCTGGCGCGGCGCGAGCTTGATCTCCTTGGTGATCTTGTCGGTCTTGAGCGCCTTGTTGCCCTCGATGATCACGCGGTTGATGATCGGGTTCTCACGCACGCGCAGCACGATGTTGCCCGTCTCGACGCCGGCGATCGAGTAGTCCGCGAACAGGTCGCTCGCTTGCAGATCCTTCAGCGCCTGATCGAGCGTTTCCGCGGTGTACGGAATACCGATGCGCAGCTTGGTGTAGCTCAGCACCGTCTCGGCCTCGATCCGCTGTGATCCCTCGACTCGCAAAGTCTTGATCGTGCCGGCGGATACCGGAGCCGTGACGGGCGTTACACTATTGACCGCCCCCGTGACGGGATTGCGGACCGGAGCCGGGGTCGTCGTCGCGACCGGTGCGGTCTGCGCGAACGCGGGCGCGCCGGACAGGATCGTGCCTGCGAGAAGCAGGGCGCCCTTCCGCGCGAAATCGTAACCGTTGATCGCTGTCACCAAACCCACCCCAAAAACGTGCACATACAAGGCGCGCCCGCCCTGCCCTATCGTCGTCAGCCGATCAAGCCGGCCAGATTTTTCCACAGCCCGAAATTGCCGAGATCGTTGAACGTCACCAGCAGCATCAGCGCGAGAATTGCCGCGAGGCCGCCGCGAAACGCCCATTCCTGAACCTGCGGCTCGACCGGGCGCCTGCGCACCGCTTCGATCGCATAAAAGAACAGGTGACCGCCATCGAGCATCGGCACTGGCAGCAGATTGATGAACCCCAGATTGATCGAGACCAGGGCGATTAGGAACACATAGGCGTCGAGCCCGAGCGACATCTGCTCGCCCGACACCTTGGCGATGCTGAGCGGCCCGCCGAGTTCCTTGACCGAGCGGCGCCCGGTGATGACCTGGCTCAGCGTCTCGACCATCATCGAGACGATCTCACCGGTGCGCTTCACCGCGATCACCGGTGCTTCGATCAGGGTGACGGGAACGATCACGGGCTTGCTGCCGGCGATGCCGAGGCGGCCGATCTTATATTCGTTGCCGAAGCGATCGCGCTGCAATTCGGTGCCGATAACGAGATCGCGCGATACCGTCTGGCCACCGCGCACGGCGTCGATCTGCGTGCGCTCGCCGGCGCGGATGCGGGCGAAGCGGGCGAGATCGTCGAATGTCTCGACCGACCGTCCGCCGATCGCGGTGATCCGGTCGCCGATCTGCAATCCGGCCGCAGCCGCGGCGCTGCCAGGCACCGTGCCACCGACGACGGGCGGCATGCGGATGTCGCCGTAAGCAAACGCGAAACCGGCGAGGATCAGGATCGCGACGACGAAATTGACGACCGGTCCGGCTGCGACGACGATCGCGCGCTGCCATACCGGCTTCGACTGGAAGGTGCGCTGGCGTTCTTCGGCGGGTAGCGACAGCCATTCGGCCGAGGGCTGACTCGCCGGGTTCATATCGCCCGCGAACTTCACATAGCCGCCGAGCGGTAACCAGCCGAACTTCCAGCGGGTGCCGCGGCTGTCAGTGAACCCGGCGACCTCGCGGCCGAAGCCGATCGCGAAGGCATCCGCCTTGATCCCGAAAAAGCGTCCGGCGAGGTAATGTCCCATCTCGTGCACGAACACGAGCGGCCCGATCACCAGGACGAATGACAATATGGTCAGCAGGATACCCGGCGTTTCGATCAAACCACGCAATCCTCTACACGCTTGCCCGCCAAGATCCGCGCCTCGGCGTCGATCGCCAGCACGGCATCGACGCTGTCCGGCGCGGCCGGGTCATAGCGCATTAGTGTATCCTCTACGATTGCGGCAATTTCGAGGAAACAAATCCGGCGCTTGAGGAAGGCTTCGACCGCGACTTCGTTGGCGGCGTTGAGGATTGCCGGCCGCGCCCCGCCCGCATCCAACGCTTCGCGCGCGAGTCGCATGGCCGGGAAACGCACCGGATCGGGCGCCTCGAAGTCGAGTCGGCCGATTCCGACTAGGTCGAGCGGAGCCATCGGCGTCGCCATCCGGTCGGGCCAGGCGAGCGTATGCGCGATCGGCGTCCGCATGTCGGGGGGCCCGAGCTGCGCGAGAACCGAGCCGTCGACATAATCGACGAGGCTGTGGACCACCGATTGCGGGTGGATGACGATCTCGATCCGGTCGTGCGGGATCGGAAACAACCGGGCGGCCTCGATCAGTTCGAGGCCCTTGTTCATGCAGGTCGCCGAATCGACCGAGATCTTCGCGCCCATCGACCAGTTCGGGTGCTTGACCGCCTGCTCGAGCGTCACGCCGCGCATCTGCTCGATCGTCCAGTCGCGGAACGGGCCGCCACTGCACGTGAGGATGATCCGCCGCACGCGCTCGGGCCGAGTCGCGTCGAAGCACTGGAAGATTGCGTTGTGCTCGGAATCGGCCGGCAACAAGGTGGCGCCGGTCCGCTTGGCCGCGGCGAGGATCACGTCGCCGGCGGAGACCAGCGGCTCCTTGTTGGCGATCACGACGGTACCGCCCTGCTCAATCGCCGCCATTACAGGCTTGAGCCCCGCGCACCCGACGATCGCGCCCATCGTCCAGTCCGCGCCCGACGCAGCCGCCTCGGCAATCGCATCGGCACCACCGCCTGCGCGGATGCCGGTGCCCGCCAGCGCCTCGCGCAATTCGGGGAGGCAGCCTTCATCGGCGACCACCGCGAACTCGGCCCTGGTCCGGATCGCGGCCGCAGCCAGCTTCGCCACATCGCAGTTCGCGGTCAGTGCGACGACACGGAAGCGATCGGGTTCACGCTCGATCAGGTCGAGCGTCGAGGTGCCGACCGAGCCGGTCGCCCCCAGGATCGTCACGGTCTTCATGCGTAGAAATGCGGCAGCAGGACGAGGAGCGCCGCGACCGGTGCGACGGGCACCAGGCCGTCGAGCCGATCCATCACGCCGCCATGGCCGGGCAGGATGTTGCCGCTGTCCTTCACGCCTGCCACTCGCTTCAACCAACTCTCGTAAAGATCGCCCATCTGCGCGAGCACGGCGAGCACCGGCGTTGCCAGCGTCATCCGCATCGGCAGGCCGTATTGCGTGTGCAGCACCGCCGCGACCGCGCTCGCCAGCACGACGCCCCCGATCAGCCCCGACCATGTCTTGTTCGGGCTGATCACCGGCGCGAGCTTGGGCCCGCCCAGCGTCCGCCCGGTGAAGAACGCGCCGATATCGCACGCCCACACCAGCGACAGTGCCCACAGCGTGAAGAGGATACCCTCGTCCTGCCGCCGGATGATCATCAGCGCGAGCACCGGAAGGCCGCAATAGAGGATGCCGAGCGCGAGCGGTGGCTTGCGCGTGGTGATGACGACGAAGAACGCGGCGCCCGCGAGCAGGCCCAGCGTGAAGAAATCGTGGATCACGAGGATCAGCGACGCCGGCGCCATCAGCGCGAGCGGGACCGACAGCGCGAACTGCGTCATCCGCTTGGTCTTGGCATCGGCGCCTTGCAGCATCGACCATTCCGCCATCATGAACAGCGCCGCGACCACGCCGAGCACCCAGAACGCGATCCCGCCCAGCGTCAGCGCGATGCTGGCGACGGCAATCATCGCGACGCTGGCGATCATGCGTAGCTTCAGGTTGGACGGCGTTCGCAGCACCTGGTCGGGCGCGTTCGCCGGGTCTGGCAGGGTCGTCAAAGGGCCACTCCAAACCTACAAGTGTTCGCCCGCGAAGGCGGCGGGGGTCCAGGGTCACGCATGTTGGAGTGCCTGGCTCCCGCGCCCCCGCGTTCGCGAGGGAACAGGAAATTCACAGCCCACCGTAGCGGCGTTGACGCTGACCGAACGCCGCGACCGCATCGGCGAGCGCGGCGGCGTCGAAGTCAGGCCAGAGCGTGTCGACGAACAGCAGTTCCGCATACGCCGCCTGCCACAACAGGAAGTTCGACAGGCGCTGTTCACCCGACGTCCGGATCATCAGGTCGAGCGGCGGCAGGTCGTGCGTGTCGAGTTCGGCCTCGATCGTGCCGACGTCGATGCTGGCAGGATCGAGCGCACCATCACGGGCACGCTCGGCAAGGCGACGTGCCGCACCAACTAGTTCGGCATGCGCGCCGTAATTGAGTGCGATCGCGAGGATCGGACCGGTATTGCCCGCAGTCCGCGCGATGGCGTCATCGACCATCGCCACCAGATCGGGCGAAAAGCTGTGATAATCGCCGATCACGCGCAGCCGGACGTTCTCGCGCGCGAGTTCGTCGAGGTCGCTGCGGATGAAATGCCGCAGCAGCCCCATCAGGTCGCTGACCTCTTCGGCCGGACGCCGCCAGTTCTCGGACGAGAACGCATACAGCGTCAGCGCCTCGATCCCCATCGCCCGCGCGGCTCGCGTCACCTTGCGCACCGCCTCGACGCCGGCCTTGTGCCCGGCGAAGCGCGGCAGGAACCGCTTCTTCGCCCAGCGGCCATTACCGTCCATGATGATCGCGACATGACGCGGCACCGCCCCGCCCGAGGGGACGGCGACGAGCGGCGCGGCGGAGGTAGCCCCCGCCGAAGCGGCGCCGAACGCCCTCACTTGCCCAGGATTTCCTTTTCCTTGGCGGTCGCGGTCGCATCGAGCTCGGCGATGATGCTGTCGGTCAGCTTCTGGACTTCGGTCTCGTGACGCTTGCGCTCGTCCTCGCCGAACACGCCCTTCTTCTCATCGACCTTCAGCGAATCCATGCCGTCGCGGCGCACGTTCCGCACCGCGATGCGCGCCTTCTCGGCATACTGGCCGGAAAGCTTGGCGAGCTCCTTGCGGCGCTCCTCGGTCAGGTCCGGGATCGGCAGGCGCAGCGTCTGGCCGTCGACGATCGGGTTGAGGCCGAGGCCGGCCGAGCGGATCGCCTTGTCGGTCGGGCCGACGTTCGACTTGTCCCAGACCTGCACCGACAGCATCCGCGGCTCGGGCGCCGACACGGTCGCGACCTGGTTCAGCGGCATCGACGAGCCGTACACCGTCACCATCACCGGATCGAGCAACGCGGTCGACGCGCGCCCCGTGCGAAGCCCTGCGAGATCGCTCTTCAGCGCTTCGACGGCACCCGCCATGCGGCGTTCGAGATCGGTCTTGTCGTATGCGGCCATCTTAAAGCTCCTGCTCGTTCTGGACGATCGTCGACACGCCATCACCCGCCAACACCGCGGCGAGATTGCCGGGTTCGCGGATGTTGAAGACGACGATCGGGATTTTGTTGTCGCGGCACAGCGCGATCGCGCTCGCGTCCATGACCTTGAGGTCGTCGGACAGCACGCGGCTGTACGTGACCGTTTCGTAGCGCACTGCGTCGGGGTGCGTCTTCGGGTCGGCGTTGTACACGCCGTCGACCGAAGTGCCCTTGAACAGCGCATCGCACTTCATCTCGGCAGCACGCAGCGCGGCGCCCGAATCGGTGGTGAAATAAGGGCTGCCGACGCCTGCCGCGAAGATCACGACGCGGCCCTTTTCGAGGTGACGCTCGGCGCGGCGGCGGATGAACGGCTCGCAGACCGACGCCATCGGGATCGCCGACTGGACGCGCGTGTCGACGCCGATCTGCTCCAGCGCGTTCTGCACGGCCAGCGCGTTCATGACGGTCGCGAGCATGCCCATGTAATCGCCGGTCGCCCGGTCCATGCCGCGTGCCGCGCCCGCCATACCGCGGAAGATGTTGCCACCGCCGACGACGATGCAGATCTCGTAGCCCTTGGCCTTGATGTCCGCGATCTCCTGCGCGACGCGCGCGGTGACGGTCGGATCGATCGAAAGGCCCGACGGCCCCATCAGGACTTCGCCCGACAGTTTCAGCAGAATACGTTTGTAGCGCGGAGGCGTCATAAATCTCGAATATTGATTGGCGGGGCGGCGCGGACCTTAGGCGGCGAGGCCGGGGATGTGAAGCGCCGTGCGGCGCGTGCATCGAAACTGGGTGGAAACGAGACGGAAAATGGGCTGGGCTGGGTCCAGCTGCTTGTCATTCTCCCGGGGTGCGGAGGAAGTATCACGGCTGGCCAATCTGGAATCAGCGACACCTGCAACGACGCCTCCCCGGCGGAGGCCGGGGTCCATTTGGCAAGGTCGATGTAATTGAAGACGCCCATCGTCACCTTCGTATTCCACCTGAACCCCGGCCTTCGCCGGGGAGGTGCCGAGGCGAGGGATCGTCTGGCCGATATCACATGCTGTTACCGCCTCGAAAGGTTTACGGATCGATGACTTGCAGCCCCCTGGATACCGGAACGAGCCCGGCATGGTGGACGAGGCCTATCCTTCTCCCCTCGGGGAGAAGGTGGCCCGGCAGGGCCGGATGAGGGGGCGTGAGGTTCGAGACCCAACCACTCCCCTCACCCTTCCCACGGCAATGTGGCCGCGGGCCCCTTCCCTCTCCCCGGAGGGGCGAGGGAGGGACTGAGATCAGACCCGCGGAACGCCCGCCAAACCCACTCCGTCACCCCGGACCTGTTCCGGGGTCCACCGTTCCGCGTAATCACCGACCGGCGGTTTGCGGAACCGTGGATGCCGGAACAAGCCCGGCATGACGGAGGGTGTTTGGCGAGCGCTCGATCTCCAATGCCCTCTCCCACGAAGGGAGAAGGTCAGCTTACGCCTGTGGCACGCCGCTCGCAGCAGCAACCTCGGCTGCGAAGTCGGACTGCTCCTTCTCGATGCCCTCGCCGAGCTGGAAGCGGACATAGTCCACCAGCTTGATCTCGGCGCCGGCATCCTTGCCGGCCTTTGCGACGACGTCGGAGATCTTGGTCTTGCCGTCCATCACGAACAGCTGGCTGACCAGAGCATGCTCCTTGCGGTACTTGGCGATGCCGCCCTCGACCATCTTGGCGATGATGTCGGCTGGCTTGCCCGAATCGGCGGCCTTCTCGGTCGCGATCGCGCGCTCGCGCTCGATCTCGGACTCGTCGAGGTCGGCTTCGTTGAGCGCCTTCGGGAATGCCGCTGCGATGTGCATCGCAAGCTGCTTGCCGAGCGTCTGGAGAACCTCGTCCGAAGCCTCCGACTCGAGCGCGACGAGCACACCAATCTTGCCGAGGCCAGGGGCCGCTGCATTGTGGATGTACGGAACGACCGCACCCTTGCTGACTTCCAGCGTGCGCGAGCGGCGCAGCGACTGGTTCTCGCCGATCGTCGCGACGTTGTTCGTCAGCACTTCCTCGACGGTCTTGCCCGATGGCATCGCCTGCGACTTAAGCGCCTCGATGTCGCCACCAGTTGCGAGCGCGATCTGCGTGACGTCACGGACGAACGACTGGAACTGGTCGTTCTTCGCGACGAAATCGGTCTCCGAGTTCACTTCGACCGCTGCGCCCTTGGTGCCCGATACGGCGACGCCGACCAGGCCCTCGGCCGCGGTGCGGCTGGACTTCTTCGCGGCGGCTGCGAGCCCCTTGGTGCGCAGCCAATCCATTGCCTGCTCCATGTCGCCGGCGTTCTCGCTCAGCGCCTTCTTGCAATCCATCATGCCCGCGCCGCTCTTCTCGCGCAGATCCTTGACCATCGCTGCCGTGATATCGGCCATGTCTCTAATCCTTTTTAGGTCTGAATATGGTTGCGGGCGAGGCAGAGCTTTCGCCCTACCCCGCCCGCATGACGGTTCGGCGACGACGCTTATGCGTCGATCTGGCGCTCACCCTCGGCTGCGAATTCCGCAGCGGTATCGGCATTCGCGGTTGCCTGTGCCGTGTCAGCCGTAGCTTCGACGGTCGGCTCTGCGCTCAATGCTTCTTCCTTCGGCGGCTCGACCATCGCGCCGATGTCGGCACCGGTGCGGCGCTGCTGCTCCTGGCCGCCGCGCGTCGCTGCGATCGCGATCGCCTCGCAGTACAGGCGGATGGCGCGGGCTGCGTCGTCGTTCGCGGGAACCGGGAAGGCGATGCCGTCCGGCGACACGTTCGAATCGAGGATCGCGACGACGGGAATACCCAGCGTGTTCGCTTCCTTGATCGCCAGCTCTTCCTTGTTCGCGTCGATCACGAACATCACGTCGGGAATGCCGCCCATGTCGCGGATGCCGCCGAGCGAAAGCTCGAGCTTGTCCTTCTCGCGGGTGAGCTGAAGGACTTCCTTCTTGGTCAGGCCGACGGTGTCGCCCGACAGCATTTCCTCAAGCGTCTTGAGACGCTTGATCGAACCCGAGATGGTCTTCCAGTTGGTGAGCATGCCGCCCAACCAGCGATGGTTGACGAAGTGCTGGCCCGAGCGACGTGCGGCGTCCGCGACGGGCTCCTGCGCCTGGCGCTTGGTGCCGACGAACAGGACCTTGCCACCACCGGCAACCGCCGACGAGACGAATTCGAGCGCGCGCGCGAACAGCGGCACGGTCTGCGAAAGGTCGAGGATGTGGACGCCGTTACGATCACCGAAGATGTAAGGCTTCATCTTGGGGTTCCACCGATGAGTCTGGTGGCCGAAATGCGCGCCCGTTTCGATGAGCTGCTGCATGGAGACGACTGGAGCCGCCATAGGGATATATCCTTCCGGTTGTGCCTCTGGGAAGCGGATGACGTCGTGGCCGAATGACCGTGACGCACCGGGCTATGATGCCTCCCATGCGGGGTTAGAGGTGCGGCCCTTAGCGTGGCTCTATTCGAAAAGCAATCGCACAAGGCCCGCTTGACTCATGGAACGCAATGAGAACATAAAGGGCTCAGAGGGGAACAGATGTTCGACTCGGCGCGGAATCACCCCGGCATGACGGGATTCGAAATGCGACGAGTGGAACGATGTTTCTGACCAAGTGTTTGCGGATATTAGGAATTTGTTCGCAACTCATAGGAAGGCGGACGTGATGTTGGTTCTGAGCTTCATGGTTTTTGCTGGTGCATTCGCGATCGCGGGCATGATGATCGTCTCGTCGATCGCGCCGCAGTGGGACCGTATCGTCCGTCTCGCGATGGGCAACGTCGAACCCGCGTTCCAGCCGCTCCGCACGCTGGCCGTTGCGGAGCGCCGGATTGCAGTCAGGCGCTGGGCTTCGACGTCGACTCCGGTGCCCGCCCGCCGCTGGAACGCTGCCGCCTGATTTTGGCGTAACTCGCGATGCTGAACGGCATCGAGAGCAGGTACAGTACACAGATGATGCTGAGCGTATGCCATGGTGCGCTCACGATGGCAGCGCCAAGCAATACGACGAGCGCAATGGCCTCGAACCGGATGTTGCTGCGGAGTTTGACCGAACTCCATGAGTAGGTTGCGATACTCGACACCATCAGCAACGCGACGAACGCGACCCACGGCGCCACGAAATATGGTGACGCGAATTTCGGCTCGTCGGTCCAGAACCAGAAGAACATCGGCATTAGCGCGAGGCCGGCGCCGGCTGGAGCCGGAACCCCGGTAAGGAAACCGGCCGATTTGTGCGGCTGGTGGCTCTCGTCGATCTTGGCATTGAAGCGCGCGAGACGCAGTGCGCAGAACACGGCGAGGATCAGCGAACAGATCCAGCCGACGCGGGGCAGCGCCGCCAGCGACCACAGATAGACGATCAGCGCGGGCGCTACGCCGAAAGAGATCGCGTCGGACAAAGAGTCGAGTTCGGCGCCAAAACGGCTTTCGCCGTGGAGCATCCGGGCGATGCGACCGTCGAGTCCGTCGAGCACGCCGGCAACCATGATCATCGCGACGGCGCTTTGCCATTCGCCACCGATCGCAAATCGCACGCCGCTAAGGCCTGAGCACAACGCCAGTGCGGTTACGGCATTGGGCGCGACCGCGCGCAGCGGAAGACCGCGCGGCGCCCGGCGGGTGCGACCGAACTTCCCGCGACCGCGTGAGTCGGTCGAACCGTCATCGATCTCGTCGCGATCAATCATTGCGCGACACCACCGACCGGAACACCACCGACGCGACCCAGCACGGTCTCACCTGCAACGCTGCGCTGACCGAGGCAGACCTGCGGCACGACATGATCGGGCAGGTACACGTCGACGCGGCTGCCGAACCGGATCAGCCCGATGCGCTGGCCGGCCGCGACCATGTCGCCGGCCTTGACGAAACCAAGGATACGACGCGCGACGAGGCCCGCGATCTGCGTAAAGCCGACCCGCATGCCGTGACGATCTTCGACGACAAAATGCTGACGCTCGTTTTCGTCGCTGGCCTTGTCGAGGTCGGCGTTAAGAAACTTGCCCGAGATATA
The DNA here is from genome assembly GCF_004340945.1 of Sphingomonas sp. PP-F2F-A104-K0414. GTDB lineage: Bacteria > Pseudomonadota > Alphaproteobacteria > Sphingomonadales > Sphingomonadaceae > Sphingomonas. The sequence goes on along the minus strand of NZ_SLYD01000003.1, from coordinate 585,036 downwards.
AACGACTTGGCGGACGGTCCCGGCGATCGGCGTGCGATTGATGTGCACGTCGAACACCGACATGAAGATCGACACGCGGACCAGCGGCGCATCGCCGAGGCCGTTCTCGCCGGCGAGTTCGCGCGGGATCGGCACGCGCTGGATCATCGTGATCAGCCCATCAGCCGGCGCGACGATCAGGCCTTCACCCTGAGGGGTCGTGCGGATCGGATCGCGAAAGAACGTCGCGACCCAGATCACGACGCCGACCATCGGCCAGAACAGCACGTGGCTGACAATCGTCAGCAACAGTGTGATGCCGGTCGCGATCGCGACGTATTTGTGGCCTTCCGGATGGACTGTGGGAAATCGCCATTTGACCGTGGAGGTCGTGACGGGCGGCTTGTCGAGCGATGCCATAACCCGCGGGTCTATCCGTGCAGGACGCGCGATACAACGATGAACCCGCTTTTCCTTACAGGACCAGTGGTTGATCGCCGCGGCGTGCTCCCCTAGACGCTCCCCAAACCCCTCCCCCGAAGGACCCGGATATGGCGAAGATCAAGGTAAAGAATCCGATCGTGGAGATCGATGGCGACGAGATGACCCGGATCATCTGGGAATGGATCCGCGAGCGCCTGATCAAGCCGTATCTCGACATCCAGCTCGATTATTACGATCTCGGCGTCGAGCATCGCGACGCGACCGACGACCAGGTGACGATCGACAGCGCGCTCGCCACGCAGAAGCACGGCGTCGCGGTGAAGTGCGCGACGATCACGCCCGACGAGCAGCGCGTGACCGAGTTCGGCCTGAAGAAGATGTGGAAGTCGCCCAACGGCACGATCCGCAACATCCTCGGCGGCACCATCTTCCGCGAGCCGATCGTGATCAAGAACGTGCCCCGCCTGATCCCGGGCTGGACGCACCCGATCGTCGTCGGCCGCCACGCGTTCGGCGATCAGTACCGCGCAACCGACTATCTGGTCCCCGGCCCGGGCAAGCTGCGCCTCGTCTTCGAAGGCGACGACGGCACGGTCATCGACCGCGAAGTGTTCCAGTTCCCGTCGGCGGGCGTCGCGATGGCGATGTACAACCTCGACGATTCGATCCGCGATTTCGCCCGCGCCTCGATGCACTACGGCCTCAACCTAAAGTGGCCGGTGTATTTGTCGACCAAGAACACGATCCTCAAGGCCTATGACGGCCGCTTCAAGGACCTCTTCGCCGAGGTGTTCGAGGCCGAGTTCAAGGACAAGTTCAAGGAAGCCGGCATCGTCTACGAGCATCGCCTGATCGACGACATGGTGGCCTCTGCACTGAAGTGGAACGGCGAGTTCGTCTGGGCCTGCAAGAACTATGACGGCGACGTCCAGTCGGACCAGGTCGCACAGGGCTTCGGATCGCTCGGCCTGATGACCTCGATCCTGCTGACCCCGGACGGCAAGACCGTCGAGGCCGAGGCGGCGCACGGCACCGTCACGCGGCACTTTCGCATGCACGAGCAGGGCAAGGCGACCTCGACCAACCCGATCGCGTCGATCTTCGCGTGGACCGGTGGCCTGAAGTATCGCGGCAAGTTCGACGATACGCCAGACGTCACGAAGTTCGCCGAGACGCTCGAGCGCGTCTGCGTCCAGACGGTTGAGAACGGCCACATGACCAAGGATCTCGCGATCCTGATCGGCCCGGACCAGCCCTGGATGACGACAGAGCAGTTCTTCGAGCAGGTGCGCGCGAACCTCGAGACCGAAATGGCCAACTGGGCCTGATCGCACTGCCCCGCTCCCCCTGAAGGGGGCGGGGCCTTATCCCTCCCGTCATCCTGACGAAATTCAGGACCCAGGGTTACAGACGCTGACGTTTTTGGCTCTGGATCCTGACTTTCGTCAGGATGACGGAGGGAAATACACCTCTTTCCGCTGCCGATTGCGGCAGCACGTCACCACGGGTGACAAATCCGTCATGCGTCCCCTAAGGTCGCACGCATGGCATTACGGCTCGACAATCAAGGTTTCAGCGACACGCTCGTCATCCTCGGCGCGGCGGGCCTCGTCATTCCCGCGTTCGCGCGGTTCCGGGTCAGTCCGGTCATCGGTTTCATCCTGGTCGGGCTGCTCGTTGGCCCGGCCGGCTTGGGCTCGCTTACCGGCTCTGCGCCGTGGTTGTATTACCTGACCATCTCGAATCCGGAATCGATCGAGCCATTCGCCGAGTTCGGAATCATCCTGCTGCTGTTCTCGATCGGCCTGGAACTGTCGTTCAAACGCTTGTGGTCGATGAAGCGCCTGGTGTTCGGCACCGGCGCCGCCGAATTGATCGGCTCCGCACTGATCATCGGCGTGGCGCTTCATTTCATCGGCCAGGAATGGGCCGGCGCGATCGGGCTCGGGTTCGCGCTCGCCCTATCGTCCACAGCGCTGGTCCTGCCGCTTGTCGGCACCACCGGCGCGGTCGGGCGCGGCGCGTTCGCTATGCTGTTGTTCGAGGATCTGGCGCTCGTCCCGATCATCTTCGTACTCGGCGCGCTGGCCCCGACCGCGAGCGCGGACGGCTGGTCGAACATCGCCGGCGTCGCGTTGCGCGGCGGGCTGACGGTGGTCGCGATGTATGTCGGCGGACGACTCGTCCTGCCCCGCCTGTTCGGACAAGCCGCACGGACCAAGAGCCCAGAACTCTTCCTCGCCGCGTCGCTGTTGGTAGTGATCGTCGCCAGCGTCGCGACCACCGCCGCCGGGTTGTCACCGATCGTCGGCGCGCTGTTGGCGGGACTGCTGATCGCCGAGACCGAGTATCATAGCGAGGTCGAGGTCATCACTGCGCCGTTCAAGGGGCTCGCGCTTGGCGTGTTCCTGATCACCGTCGGCATGAGCCTCGACCTCCGGTTGATCGCACAGAACTGGCCATCGCTGCTGCTCGCGGTGACCGGCGTGGTCGCGACCAAGGCGATCGTGACGTTCCTGTTCCTGCGCGTCGCCAACTCTCGGCGCGGCGTTGCAGCGGAAACCGGCCTGCTGATGGGCAGTCCGTCCGAGACGACGCTGATCGTCCTGGCCACCGCCGCACAGGCACAGCTGATCCTGCCGTCGACTGCGTCGTTCTGGCAGACGGTCACCGCGATCGGGCTGACGATCACGCCGCTGCTGGCAAAACTGGGCCGCACCGTCTCTCGCCAACTGGAGAGCCGATCGGGTGCCGATGCAGGCGATATCGAGATCGACGAGGACGGGCCGGGAACGGTCGTGATCGGCTTTGGCCGGGTGGGCCGGATGGTGGCGGACATGCTCGCGGTCCATGGGCAGAAATACGTCGCGGTCGAGGCGGACATCGACTCGGTCGAAGCCGCGCGCGCCCAAGGCCATCCGGTACTGTTCGGCGATGTGGCGCGTCCGGAACTGGTGGACCGGCTGAAACTGCATACCGCCAAGGCGCTGATCCTGACGATGGATGATCCGGTGTTGACGGTGCGGCTGGCGCGGCGGGTGCGGGCTTTGGCGCCGGATCTGCCGATCGTGGCTCGCGCGCGCGATACGGCGCATGCGGCCGAGCTGTACCGGGCGGGCGTGACGGATGCGGTGCCGGAGACTTTGGAGAGTTCGCTGCAGTTGGCGGAGGCGGTGCTCGTCGATCTCGGGGTAGCGATGGGGCCCGTCATCGCCTCGATCCATGAGAAGCGCGACGAGCTTCGTCAGGAGATCAAGGCGGCCGCCGACATGATCGCCGAGCCGCGAATCAGGAAGGCCAAGCGAACACCCCGCGCGGTGTAGCGGTGTAAGTGCCGACCGAGACTCACTGTACCTGGTTATCAAAAGACGACCGTCAGCGGATCGATCAGGCGGCGGCCAGCGCGAAATCCTTGAAGCGTTCGCGGAGGGCGGTTTTCAGGAGTTTGCCGGTCGCGGTGTGCGGCAGGTCGTCGACGAAGACGATCGCGTCGGGGAGCCACCATTTGGCGACGTGCTTGGCCAAATGATCGAGAATCGCCTGTTCGGTCACCTCGCTGCCGGGCTTGCGGACGACTAGCAGCAGCGGGCGCTCGTCCCATTTGGGGTGGTAGACGCCGATTGCCGCCGCTTCCGCGACTCCTGGGCAGCCGACAGCGGCGTTCTCTAGGTCGACCGAGCTGATCCATTCGCCGCCAGACTTGATGACATCCTTCGAGCGGTCGGTGATCTGCATCGTGCCGTCGGCGTGGAGCATCGCGACGTCGCCGGTGTCGAACCAGCCGTCCGCATCGACCGCGTCCTCGTCCGCGCCGAAATAGCGTTGGACCACCCATGGGCCGCGGACCTGGAGGCGACCGGCGACCTTGCCGTCCCGGGCTAGCACCGTGCCGTCGTCGTCGATGATGCGGAGTTCTATGCCGAAGGGGACGCTGCCCTGCTTACCGACGAGGTCGAGCTTTTCGTCGTGACTCATGTCGTCCCAGTGCGGCGGATTGAAGCCGGCGGTACCGATCGGCGAGGTCTCGGTCATGCCCCAGAGGTGCTTGACGGTGGCGCCCATGCCCATGATCCGCTCGATCATCGCGCGGGGGGCTGCCGAGCCGCCGATCGTCACCTGCTTGAGGTGGCGCGGCGCGTCGCCGGTCGCGTCCATGTGGCCGAACATCGCGAGCCACACCGTGGGGACGCCGGCGGAGTGCGTGACCTTCTCGTCGTTCATCAGCCGACACAGCACGGCAGGGTCGTTGACCGCGGAATAGACGACTTTTGCGCCCGACAGCGCGCAGGCGAACGGCAGGCCCCAGGCGGCGGCGTGGAACATCGGGACCACCGGCAGCACGACCGCGTTCGGCGAGAGATCGAACACCCACGGCGCGACCTCGGCCATAGCGTGGATCAGCGTCGAACGGTGCGTGTAGAGCACGCCCTTCGGATTGCCGATGGTGCCGCTGGTGTAGCAGAGCATGCACGGCTCGCGCTCGGCACCCTCGACCCATTCGTAATCGCCGTCCTCGGCGTCGAGCAGCGCCTGGAAACCATCGGGGCCGAGATCGTCGAAGCAGATGTAGTGGCGCACGCTGGTCCACTGGCTGCGGAGGCGATCGACGAGTGGCCGGAACGCTTTGTCGTAGAGCATCACGCGGTCTTCGGCGTGGTTGGCGATGTAGACGAGCTGCTCGTCGAACAGCCGCGGGTTGATCGTGTGGATCACGCCGCCCATGCCAATCGTGCCGTACCAGGCGACGAGGTGGTGCGCGTGGTTCATCGCCAGCGTCGCGACCCGGTCACCGGGGGCTACGCCTAGCTTTTCGAGGGCTTGGGCGAGCTTGCGGGCGTCGCGCGCGATACCGGCCCAGTTGGTGCGTGTCTCGCGGCCGTCGGCCCAGTAGCTGACGAGTTCCCTTGCCCCGTGCTCCCTCGCCGCGTGGTCGATCAGGCGGGGAACACGAAGCTCGAAATCCTGCATTCCACCCAGCATTCTCGCTCTCCCAAGCTGTTATCCGACCAGAGCGAGCCTCGTTTCCGAGGTCTTCATCTCCACCTTGGCGACACCGTGCAACGACTCGATGTGCTCGACAAGCTCTCCGTCGAGCAGGAAGTCACGACCCAGCAGGATGCAGACCTCGCCGTCGGGCAGTTCCGCACGCACGCGAACCTCGCCGCGCGCGCCGCGATGTTCGGCAAGCAGCGAGGCGAGGCCGGCGAACGCGGTCATGTCGGAGATCGTCACGACCACTTGGAAGCGCGCGAGGTTGGCGAGACCCTCGAACGGCTGGATGCGCTTGATGCTGACGCGCGGCGTGTCCTCGCCGGGCTTGCGGTCGAGTTCGACGGTGATGAGGCCACAGCCGCCGGCCTTCGCCGCCTCTTCGAGATCGCGCGAGACCTGTTCGTCGAAGCAGGTCGCCATGAATTGGCCGCTGGCGTCGGAGCATTGCGCCATCATGAAGCGCTTGCCGCGTGCGGAGGTGCGATAGCGCGCATCCTCGACCAGCACCGCCATCGTCGCGCCGGCGCGGCTGCCGTCGTCGGGGATGTTGAGCTCCGACAGCGCGGTGTAGGCGCGGGCGCCGTGGCTGTTGGCGATGTGGCGGTGGCGATCGACCGGGTGCGCGGAGAAATAGAAGCCGAACGCCTCCTTCTCCTGGTCCATGCGCTGGCTGAGCGTCCAGCGGACCGAGGGAGGGAGCTTGATCGCGTCGCCGGCGGGTTCGGCGTCACCGAACAGGCCGCCCTGCCCGCTGGTCTTCTGTTCGTGCGTACGCGCGGCGATCGCGAGAATCGTCTCGGCGGTAGCGTGGATGCCGGCGCGGTTCGGGTCGAGGCCGTCGAACGCGCCGGCGGCGGCGAGCGTTTCGAGCTGGCGCTTGTTGAGGAGGCGCGGGTCGACGCGCTTGGCGAGGTCGTCGAGGCCGGCGAACGGGCCGTTCTGGACTCGCTCGACGATGAGCTTCTCCATCGCGCCTTCGCCGACGCTTTTAAGGGCACCGAGTGCGTAACGCACCGCAAGGTTGTTTCCCCGCGAAGGCGGGGACCCAGTCTGGGCACCCGCCTTCGCGGGTGAACATTCTGCTAGTGGAGCGTCAGCATCCGTCAGGACCTCGACGTCGAACTCGGCCTGGCTCGCGTTGATGCAGGGCGGCAATGCGGTGATCCCGAGACGGCGCATGTCATCGGTGAAGATCGCGAGCTTGTCGGTCTGGTGAAGATCGTAGCACATCGAGGCGGCGAAGAATTCATGCGGGTGGTGCGCCTTCAGCCACGCGGTCTGGTACGCGAGCAGCGCGTAGGCGGCGGCGTGGCTCTTGTTGAAGCCGTAGCCGGCGAACTTGTCGATCAAGTCGAACAGCGCGTTCGCCTCGGCCTTCTTGATGCCGTTGACGCTCAGGCACCCCTCGACGAAGCCCGCGCGCTGCGCGTCCATCTCGGCCTTCACCTTCTTGCCCATCGCGCGACGCAGCAGATCGGCGCCACCGAGCGAGAAGCCGGCGAGCACCTGCGCTGCTTGCATGACCTGCTCCTGGTAGACGAAGATCCCGTAGGTCTCCGACAGGATCGGTTCGAGCAGCGGGTGCGGATAGTCGATCGCCTCGGTGCCGTTCTTGCGGCGGCCGAACGACGGGATGTTGTCCATCGGGCCCGGTCGATACAACGACACGAGCGCGATGATGTCGCCGAAATTGGACGGGCGCACGGCCGACAGCGTGCGGCGCATGCCCTCCGACTCGAGCTGGAACACGCCGACGGTGTCGCCCTTTTGCAGCAGCGCGTAGACGCCGGCGTCATCCCATTCGAGCGCATCGAGATCGACCGTTAGGCCGCGCTTGGCGAGCAGTTGCACCGCCTTCTGGAGCACCGACAGCGTCTTCAGCCCGAGAAAATCGAACTTTACCAAGCCGGCACCCTCGACATATTTCATGTCGAACTGGGTGACGGGCATGTCGGAGCGCGGGTCGCGATACAACGGAACGAGCTGCGCCAAGGGCCGGTCGCCGATCACGACGCCGGCGGCGTGCGTCGACGAGTGGCGCGGCAGGCCCTCCAGCTTCATCGCCAGATCGAGCAGCTTCCGCACGCCGTTGTCGTTGGCGTATTCCTTGGCCAGCTCGCCGACGCCGTTCAGCGCGCGCTCCAGCGTCCAGGGGTCGGTCGGGTGGTTCGGCACCAGTTTCGCGAGACGATCGATCTGGCCGTAGCTCATCTGCAGCACGCGGCCGGTGTCCTTGAGCACCGCGCGCGCCTTCAGCTTCCCGAAGGTGATGATCTGCGCGACCTGATCGCGGCCGTATTTCTCCTGGACGTAGCGGATCACCTCGACGCGCCTAGTTTCGCAGAAATCGATGTCGAAATCGGGCATCGACACACGTTCTGGGTTCAGGAAACGCTCGAACAGCAAGCCCAATTTGATCGGATCCAAGTCCGTAATCGTCAGCGACCAGGCGACGACCGAGCCTGCGCCTGAGCCGCGGCCCGGACCGACCGGAATGTCGTGATCCTTCGCCCATTTGATGAAGTCCGCGACGATCAGGAAATAGCCGGGGAAGCCCATCTGGACGATCACGTCGACCTCGAACGCGAGCCGCTCGCGGTACACGTCGCGCCAGCCGTCCTCGCCCTCACCGTGGAGTTCGGTGATGCGGGCGAGGCGTGCTTCGAGGCCGGCTTCGGCATCGTCGCGGAGAAGTTTCGCCTCGCCCTCGATATCGCCGGCGAGACTGGGGAGGATCGGTTTGCGGTACGGCGCCATCACCGCGCAGCGCTGTGCGACGACGAGCGTGTTGGCGATCGCCTCGGGCAGGTCGGCGAACATCTCGTGCATCACCGGCGCGGGCTTCATCCAGGCTTCGGGGCAGCTGCGGATGCGGTCCTCGGTCTCGACATAGGTCGAGTGCGCGATGCAGAGCATGGCGTCGTGCGCGTCGCCGAACGCGCTTTCGGTGAAGCAGCACGGGTTGGTCGCGACGAGCGGCAAGTTGCGCTCGTAGGCGATATCTATGAGGTCGGTTTCGGCCGCCGTCTCGATCGCGTCGTTGCGGCGCGAGAGCTCGATGTAAAGGCGGTCGCCGAACAGGCCTTGGAGGCGATCGAGATAGGCGCGGGCGCGGGCGGGCTGGCCTTCCGCGAACAGCCGGGCGAGACCGCCTTCGCCGCCGGCGGTCAGAGCCAGCAGGCCGTCGGTGTGCCGTTCGAGCGCGGCGAAATCGACATGCGCGGGCATCTCGATCGGGCGGTCGAGATGCGCCATCGAGACGAGTGCGCAGAGGTTGTCGTAGCCCTTCATGTCCTGCGCGTAGAGCGCAATCCAGTCGAACGGGGTGGCGACGCCGTCGGGCATGTCGGGGCGGCTGACGCCGAGCATCACGCCGATGATCGGCTGGACGCCGTCCTTCTTGGCCGCGTCCGAGTACGCCATCGCCGCGTAGAGCCCGTTGCGATCGGTCAGCGCGGCGGCGGGGAAGCCCAGTGCGCGTGCCTGCTTGGCGATCGCTTTCGGATCGATGGCGCCGTCGAGCATGGTGTAGCAGGAGAAAACGCGAAGGGGGACGTAACCGGAATGCATCGACCGGAGGTAGGCGCTGTGGCGTGATTCGACCAGCGGGGATGAGTCCGATCGGAACTGTGGACACGACGAGCCGTTGCGGCGGGGACTTCTGGGAGCATTCTACATGACCGATCCACGCGGGCACTTTGCCGATACTGAAACCACGGCTGCGGGTACGCCTCGTGCGGGGGCCGGCTGGGGGTGGATACTGGCCTATGGCGTGCTGTCGGTGGTGCTCGGGATCATGGCCTTCGCTTCGCCGTTTTCCGCGACCTATGCCGCGACTTTGGTGATCGGGGCGTTCTTCATCGCGGCCGGAATCGTGTCGATCGTGTCGGGGTTTGCCGGCAAGGGGCATGAAGGGCGCGGCTATGCGATCGGGTTCGGGTTGGTGTCGCTGGTGATCGGGCTGATCATGGCGTTCGAGCCTGCGACGGGCGCGATCTCGCTCACGTTGCTGATTGCGGTTTGGCTTGGTGTGCGTGGCGCGTTGGAGATCGGGCTTGGGGCGCGGTTTCGGCGCGGCCAGGGGTTGATGATTGCGCTGGGGGTGGTGAACATCGTGCTGGCGGTGATCGTGCTGGCGACGTTGCCTTGGTCGGCGTTGACGTTGCCGGGGTATGTGCTGGGGATTAGCTTCTTGTTTGGTGGGGTGGCTTCGGTGCCTTCTGCGCTGGCGCACAAGAAGGGCGCGCCAGCTTTCTCGGTGACCGCCTGACTTTCCCCGCGAGCTGCTTGTTCTCCCGCGAAGGCGGGAGTCCAGTCTGGGCCCCCGCCTTCGCGGGAGAACACGCTTACTCTTGCTGTCCGCAGCATCCCCCCAAAAAATAGGCCCACTCCCCCGGCGAAGGCCGGGGCCCAGTTGGGGGACGTCGCTAACTGCGGTCACCGCTCCGTTACTGCGACCTTTCCAACTGGGCCCCGGCCTTCGCCGGGGTGGCGGCCGATGTGCGGGGTGTAGCTGAGGCGTTACAGCAGCTTCTCGATATCCTTACGGATGTCCTCTGGCTTGGTCGTCGGAGCGTAGCGATCGAGGACGGTGCCATCCCGCCCGATGAGGAACTTGGTAAAGTTCCACTTGATCGCCTTCGACCCCAGCACGCCCGGCGCCTCCGACTTCAATCGCTCGAACAGCGGATCCGCCCCTGCCCCGTTGACGTCGATCTTGGCAAACACCGGGAACGTCACGTCGTAGGTCAACGTGCAAAAATTGGCGATCTCCGCCGCATCCCCCGGCTCCTGTCCGCCGAACTGGTTGCACGGGAACGCGAGCACTTCGAACCCGCGCTCCGCATAGTCGCGATGGAGTGCTTCGAGTCCGTCATATTGCGGGGTGAATCCGCATTTCGACGCCGTGTTGACGATCAGCAGCACCTTGCCGCGATAGGGTTCGAGCGAAGCCGCGCTGCCGTCTGCGCTCTTCACGGTGAAGTCGGTGATCGCGGTCATGGGCGGTCCTCGTTGCGGGCGAGCAGATACGCCAGGTTCTGACGCACGCCGGGCCATTCGTGGCGGAGGATGCTGTAGACGACGGTGTCGCGCAAGCGGCCATCGGCCATGACTTGGTGCCCGCGCAGCACGCCGTCGCGCTTGGCGCCGAGGCGTTCGATCGCGCGTTGGGAGTTCTTGTTGAGCGAGTCGGTGCGGATCTGGACGCACTCGCAGCCGAGTGCATCGAAGGCGTGGGTCAGCAGCATGAGCTTGGCTGCGGTGTTGACGCCGGTGCGCTGGACGGACTTGGCGTAAAAGGTGCCGCCGATTTCGAGTCGCTTGTGCGCCGCGTTCATCCGCATGAACCGCGTGGTGCCGACGACAATCCCGGCGGCCTCTACCGCGAACAACCGCGCACGGCCGAAGTCCTGCTCGCGCAACGCTGCCGCGAGCCAGCGGTCGGGCGCCTTCATCATCGCGACGTTGGCGTAGAACGTGTCCCACAAATTGTCCGCCGACGCGGCCGCGACCAGCGCGTCCATGTCGTCGGCAACGAGCGGTCGGAGCGTGACGTGACGCCCGGTCAGCGTCGGCGTCTCGCCCCAGGTCACGCCAGCCGCCCTTCGTGCAGCCGCAGCACGCGGTCCATGCGGGCCGCGAGCCGTTCGTTATGCGTCGCGACGACGGCAGCTGTGCCCTGTTCGCGGACCAGCCGGATGAACTCGGCGAAGACGATGTCGGCGGTGTGTTCGTCGAGGTTGCCGGTCGGCTCGTCGGCCAGCACCAGCGCAGGCTTGTTGGCGAGCGCACGGGCGACCGCGACGCGCTGTTGCTCGCCGCCGGAGAGCTGGCTTGGGCGGTGCGTCAGGCGGTGGCCGAGACCGAGTTGAGTCAGCAATTCCGCTGCCCGCCGGTCCGCCTCGACCCGCGTGGCGCCGTGGACGAGCTGCGGGAGGACGACGTTCTCGGTCGCGTTGAAGTCCGGCAGGAGGTGATGGAACTGGTAGACGAAGCCGAGGCTGTCACGGCGCACCACGGTCCGCTCGTGCGCGTTGAGCTTGGCCGCCTCGGTGCCGGCGATCCTGATCGATCCCTGGAAACCGCCTTCGAGCAGGCCCACGGCCTGCAACAGAGTCGACTTGCCCGAGCCCGACGGCCCGAGCAGCGCGACGATCTCGCCCGGTGCGATCGCGAGGTCGACGCCGCGCAACACGTCGATGGTCGCACCACCCTGCGTGAAGCTCTTGGTCAGTCCGCTGGTCTGGAGGACATAATCGTCGAACTTCTCGATCTGGCGATCGATTTTGAGGCCTTCATTCATAACGCAGCACCTGCACGGGGTCGGTACTCGCCGCTTTCCAGGCCGGATAGAGCGTTGCGAGGAAGCTGAAGACGAGCGCCATCAGCGCGATCACGACGATCTCGACGGGGTCGGTCTTCGACGGGAGTTCGGTCAGGTAGCGGATCGACGGATCCCACAGGTTCTGGCCGGTGACGAGCTGGACGAAGTTCACCACCCCCTGTCGGTAGAACAGGAAGATGAAGCCGAGCACGAGGCCAGCGACCGTCCCGAGCGCCCCGATGGTGGTGCCGACGACGATGAAGATCCGCATCATCGAGCCACGCGTCGCGCCCATCGTCCGCAGGATCGCGATGTCGCGGGTCTTGGCGCGAACCAGCATGATCAGCGACGACAGGATGTTGAACACCGCGACCAGGATGATGATCGAAAGCACGGTGAACATCGCGACGCGCTCGACCGCGAGCGCCTCGAACAGCTGCGCGTTCATCGTCCGCCAGTCCTGGATCACCGCCTGCCCGCCGATCTTGTCCGCGAGCGGCTTGAGGATCTCGCCGACCTTGTCCGCATCGACCGTCTTCAGCTCGACCATGCCGGCGGCATCGCCCATCAGGAGAAGCGTCTGCGCATCCTCGATCGGCATGATGATGTACGCCTTGTCGTAGTCGTAGACGCCGATCTCGAAGATCGCGCCGACCGTGTAGCTGACGATCCGCGGGACGGTGCCGAACGGCGTGGTCTGGCCTTGCGGGCTGAACAGCGAAATCTCCGAGCCGACCTGCGCGCCGAGCGATTCGGCGAGCCGCGAACCGATCGCGATCCGGCCGGACCCTTGCGTGATCGACTGGAGCGAGCCCATCACGACCTTGTTGCTGATCGTCGAATTGCGGCGGATGTCGTCGACGCGCATGCCGCGCACCAGCACCGCCTCGGCGCGGCCGTTATAGGTGGCGGCGAGCGGCTGCTCGATCAGCGGCAGCGCGCTGGTGACGCCCGGCGTCTTCTGCGCCTGCGCGACGATCTCGCGCCAGTCGGGAAGCCGGTTGCCGACGCCCTGTACCACCGCATGACCGTTGAGCCCGACGATCTTGTCGAACAGCTCGGCGCGGAAGCCGTTCATCACGCTCATCACGATCACCAGCGCGGCGACGCCGAGCATGACCGCGACCAGGCTGATCGAGGCGACGAGGAAGATGAACGCCTCGCCCTTGCCCGGCAGCAGATAGCGGCGGGCTATCATCCGTTCGTAGCGGGACAGGATCATGGGCAGCCGGGTTCGATCGTTAAGGAAACAGTCCTGCGGCTCTAGGACGCGGCCCCGCGCGAGGCAACACGCGCGAGATGGGCGCGAGTTGGAGGGGAGCGGAGATCGCAGCGTCATGGCTATGCTCTCGCCGATGGCTAGATTGGTATGTTGCGTAATCGCCACAGGGCGTATTCAATCGTGCCGCAGCACGCGCAAACACCGTGACAAATCCCGGCAACATAACTAGCAAAAACCTCGCTGAGACACAGGCAACGGCCGTGGTTCGGGGACTGCTTTTACGCCGCACGCAAGTGCAGAGCGGAAGCACAAAAATGGGGGCTGACGAGCGATCGTCACGCAGGCGCCCGGATCGGCAACGGTCCGGGCGTTTGCTTGTCCGCCGTAGTTGGTTGCTGCATCTATACTTCGTTATACTTGGCGGATCCGTAACCTGGCGGTGCCTGCTGCGCCGTTCATGCATCGATGACGACAGACAGGCGCATTGCACTTGGTCGGAAGTTCGCGCGCGCCAGACGGACGAGAGAGGTCACGCTCACGCGTGTCACGCCCTCCCCCTCCGTCGCCTTAGGCGCCACCCATCCCCGGCGGGGGAGGATTTAATCACGCCCCCCGCCGACATGGGATCAGCCGTCGAGCCAAGGTCGCTCCGATGTCAGCGCGATGTCAGCGCTGCGCCGATGCGATCGCCTGCCCCGTCAGCGCGCCTTGCTCGAACGTCGCTGGCGCGGGCTGGGCCATGGCGGGCGCCATGTCGGGACGGACCTGCGTCGCCGCGACCTGCTGCCATGGCTGGACCGCGAACCGTAGATCTTCCGCGAGATAGGCGCGAACGACGGTGCCCGGCGGCAATTGCGCGCTCGTGCCGTGCACGAGAAAGCCCAGCACCGACGCAAACATGATCGTCGCGACCGAGGTGATCGTTCCGCTGGTCCCCTCGTCGTTCGCCTGACCGCTCAACCGGACCGGACCGTTGGGCGTATCGATATAGAGGAGCCGAATCTCCAGCTTGCCCTTCTTGCCGAAATGCCCGTTGCGCTGCACCGATGCGACTTCGGCAACTGCGACCGACCCTGCGGGGATCACGACTTGGCCGCGATATGACAGGCTCTCCGCCACCTCGAGATAGAGTCGGTCGCCCGGCGCGTTCATCTTGGTCGACACCTGCGTGCGCGACCGGAGCGTCAGCGGCGTCCCCATCGGGAAATACGACATCAACGCCGAACTCGCGGCCGTCGTCACCGGCGCTGGCCAATAGGCAAAATTCTGTGCGCCGGCAGATCCCGAACTCGCGAGCAGCGCGGTCCCTGCCATGACGCCTGCCTTTACGCCCGCCTGTACCATCGTCTTCATCACGCTTCCCCCGTTACTGTGGGGCAGGCGCTACGACCCATTCGTGTCGAACCGCCGAAAGAGCAGAGTTTCCGCAGCTTTAACCACGCGGCCCTAGCCACGCGAAGCGCGAGTTCATGCGCGGACATGGGGCCCCAGTAAGGCCGATGTATCCAGCGATGTCAGCAAATAATGGCGGAGAGGGTGGGATTCGAACCCACGGTACCCTCGCGGGTACGCCGCATTTCGAGTGCGGTACATTCGACCACTCTGCCACCTCTCCGCAGGTCATCCAAGGCGCTGCGAACAGTCCCTCCGATCGGTCGAAGCGCGGCCTCTAATGAAGTGCCCCTGGGTACGCAAGCGGATTTCGAGCTTGCGGGCACCATCCGGCGCGTTTTCCTTGTGCGGCGCAAAACAGCCCCTAAATTGGCTAATATGCCCCGACACGACAGTATCGCTCACGACATCACCAGCCCGCTTATCCCCGTCGAGGTGGTCGCACCGCCGATCTCGCACGCGAATTTCTCGATCGGCGACGTCGTGCGGCACCGGCTGTTCGATTTTCGCGGGGTGATCTTCGATGTGGATCCCGTCTTCGCGAACAGCGACGAATGGTATGCGGCAATCCCCGAGGACATTCGTCCGCGCAAGGACCAGCCGTTCTACCATCTGCTCGCCGAGAACATGGAGTCGAGCTACGTCGCCTATGTCAGCCAGCAGAACCTGGTACCGGACGATAGCGACGAGCCAGTCGATCATCCGGCGATCTCGGGGTTGTTCAGCGACTATGCGGACGGCCGGTACGCGCTGCGGCAGGTTCACCGGCACTAAGGCGAATCGCGCCTTCGTCTAAAGACGCTTGTTCTCCCGCGAAGGTGGGAGTCCGGTCCGGGTCCCCGCTTTCGCGGAGAAACAATCTTGCGACGGTGCGGTAGACGGCACCATGCTCTCCATCTTTACCACCCTCCCGCGCCCCTTCGCGGTTGACAACTCTGCCCCCCTCCCTTAGCTGCCCGGCTTCTCCCGGCGGACCTTGCGTTCGTGGGGCACATGTATTTGGAAAGTGACAAGGGCCATGTTCGCAGTCGTGCGCACGGGCGGCAAGCAGTATCGCGTCGCCGCCGGAGATAAGATCGTCATCGAGAAGATCGAGGGCGATGCAGGTGCGTCGGTGACGCTGGGTGACGTTCTGCTGGCGGGCGAAGGCTCGGAGCTGCGGTCCGTCGAGGGCTTCGTCGTCGCTGCAGAGATCATCGCGCAGGCGAAGGCGGACAAGGTCATCGTCTTCAAGAAGCGTCGTCGTCATAACTATCGTCGCAAGAACGGCCATCGCCAGCAGCACACGATCCTGAAGATCGTCAGCGTTGGTGGCCAGACCGCCAAAAGCAACGAGGGCGACACCGCCCCGGCCGCTCAGGCATAAGGAGTAGCTTCAGATGGCACATAAGAAAGCAGGCGGCTCTTCGCGCAACGGTCGCGATTCGGCCGGTCGTCGTCTCGGCGTTAAGAAGTTCGGTGGCCAGGCGTGCGTCGCCGGCAACATCCTCGTGCGTCAGCGCGGGACGAAGTTCTACCCGGGCACGAACGTCGGCATCGGTACCGACCATACGCTGTTCGCGCTGGTCGATGGCCGCGTCGTGTTCAGCCAGGGCAAACTTGGTCGCAAGTTCTGCTCGGTCGAGCTGGCAGCGAACGACACGGCAGAGATGCCGGTAGCAGCCGAATAACATCGGGTAACCATCCGGGTTGCCCACCAGGGTGACCCGGGTCGCGAAAGCGAACCTGAACAAGGGAGACGGGTCACCCCGGCTCCCTTTTTTATTGCTCCCTCCACGCGGCTGTCGCGGTCCCGTCATCCCGACGTGGCATGCGCGCAGCCAATGACGCGATAGGAGAGAGCCGTGTTCGCGCGCACCAAGAGACTGACGTTGCGGCCGGGTTGGCCGGAAGATGCGCCCGCATTGGCGCGGGCGATCGGCCATGAGTCGGTGGTCGCCAAGCTGGCGCGGGCGCCCTGGCCATACGCGCTGGGCGACGCGGAGGCGTTTCTGGCGCAGCCGCGTGGGCCGCACGACCCACATTTCATGATCGAGACGATGGAAGCAGGCGCGCCGCGACTCGTCGGCGGGATCGGTATCCGCGCGGCGGATGCAGGGCATGAGCTCGGCTATTGGCTGGCGCCGGACGCCTGGGGTCGCGGTTATGCGACCGAGGCTGGCGAAGCGGTGGTGGCGATGGCGCGGCATGCGCTGGGCCTGCGCCGGCTGGATGCGTTTCATTTCGTGGATAACCCGGCGTCGGGGCGCGTGTTGGCGAAGCTCGGGTTTCGGCCGACCGGGCGGGTCGAGGCGCGGACGTCGCGCGGGCGGGGTGGCGAGGCGCCGGCGGTGATGTTCGAGCTGGATCTGGATGACGACCGATGTGCGCCGATGCCTTTGGCGGCGTGATTTGGCCGCCGTTTCTACAAGCTGAGCACCACCCCGGCGAAGGTCGGGCCCCAGTTGGGGAGCATCGCTAACGGAGGACATCGCTCCGTTACTGCGACCTTTCCAACTGGGCCCCGGCCTTCGCCGGGGTGGCGTCTTTGCTATGGTTGATACTTTGCACAAGTCGGCCATCACTACCCGTTCCCCCGCGAAGGCGGGGGTCCAGGAGTCACGGGCGGTGTCGTTTGGTATCCTGGGCTCCCGCCTTCGCGGGAGAACTAGGAGGGGAGGTGGAAGCCGGGAGCCCGAGGCTCAGGCTACCGCCACCACCCGCTTCGCCACCGGCAGCACCGCCGCCTCATACTCGCTCTCGGCCAGCCCGATCAGCGCGCGGTCGTCGTGCTTCCACGGATGGAACCCCGGCAGGAAATACGCCGCCCAGACGCCCGCGACTTTCCGCGCCATCCCCGGATTGCCGAACGCGTACCACGCCATCCGCGCCCACACGCGCGGTCCGGTCAGCCCGTCCTGCCGCAGCAATTCCGCCATGCCCCGCGCACGCCCGGCGAAGAAGCGCCACGTCGTGATCAGCATCACCTTCGACTTGATCCGCCACCGCAGCAGTCGTGGCCAGTCGCGTGTCGCGTGCAACCAGGTGTCGTAGGCGACGCCCTTGTGCTCGATCTCCTCGGCTGCGTGCCAGAGCCACAATGCTACCGCCTGTTCGTCGCCCCCCGCCAGGTGCTTCGGATTGGCGATCAGTTCGTGCGCCAGCATCGCGGTGAAATGCTCGAGCGCGGTGGTCGCGGCGAGGCTGGCGATCTCAGGCTTGTCCTTGGTGATCGCCAACTGCGCATCGACATCGGCCATCAACGGCGCGACGTCATAGCCCTGGTCGGTGACGTGGCGGTTGAAGGCGACGTGCTCGCGGGTGTGGATTACCTCCTGCTTGATGAAGGCGTTGATCTCGGCGTGGAGCTTCGGCGGCGTGCCCTCGCGAAACTTACGGACGCTGTCGACGAAATAGCCCTCGCCCTTGGGAAACGTCACCGACAGCGCGTTGTAAAACGCGGTCGCGACGGGATCGTCGTTCAGCCACCAGCGACGGATATCGGCGCCGCGGCCAAAGCGGCGGTCGCGCGGGGTGATCGTCAGATCGGCAGGCGTGGTTGCTTTCGCCACGGAAACCTCCACACAGGAATGAACACTCGTTACTTACATTGATGTAAATAGGTTTCCCGGTCCGTGACGTCAACACCGCGCAAGCGCCTATCCCCTACCGAATCGCGCGAAGCCGCCGTCGAGGCCGCGCGCGCGCTGCTCGTCGAGAGCGGCCCCAGCGCGGTCACGTTGAAGGCGGTTGCAGGTCGCGTCGGGCGTACGCACGCCAATCTGCTCCACCATTTCGGCTCGGCGGAGGCGCTGCATACCGCGTTGATCACGCGGATGGCGGCGGACATCGTCGGCACAATCGGCGCCGCGGTGCTGCGCGTGCGGGCGGGCGAGCTGGATCCGCGCGAGGTGGTGGAGATGACCTTCGACGCGTTCGGCAAAGGGGGCGCGGGCGCGCTGGCGAGCTGGATGATTTTGTCGGGCAACACCGATGCGCTCGACCCGATTCTCACCGCGATCCATGACTTGGTCGACGAGCTCGCGGAGGGCGACATGCCCGGCGACCAGCCGATCCAGGAACAGACTCTGACGCTGGTGCTGATGGCGCTCGGCGATGCGCTGATGGGGGCACCAATGGCGCGCGCGCTCGGGCTGCCGGTCGGCAAGGCACGCGAACTGGCGCTCGACGCACTGCTCGCGAGCAAGGACGCTGCCACCCCTCCTCGCTGCTGACACGCTCGAACCAGAGAGCAAATCGGGAGCCGAATCGCAGAGGGTGGCGATTTTCGCCAATTTCGCTATGGGGCGGCGATGCATTTTCTAGACCAAGCCAAGATCTACGTACGTTCGGGTGAGGGCGGCCCCGGTGCCGTCAGCTTCCGCCGCGAGAAATATATCGAATATGGCGGCCCCGACGGCGGCAATGGCGGCAAGGGCGGCGACATCGTGTTCGAATGCATCGCCGGCCTGAACACGCTGATCGACTTCCGCTACACGCAGCATTTCCGCGCGCCCCGCGGTTCGGGCGGATCGGGCTCGAACCGCACCGGCGCGGGCGGCAAGGACCTCGTCATCCGCGTTCCGCTCGGCACGCAGGTGCTGTCGGAGGACAAGGAAGAGGTGCTGATCGACTTCACCGAGGTCGGCCAGCGCGAAGTGCTGTTCCGTGGCGGCGACGGCGGGCGCGGCAATGCGAGCTACAAGACGTCGACCAACCGCACCCCGCGCCAGCACGGCACCGGCTGGCCGTTCGGCGAGGCGTGGGTCTGGCTGCGGCTCAAGCTGCTCGCCGATGCGGGCCTCGTGGGCTTGCCGAATGCGGGCAAGTCGACCTTCATCAACCAGGTGACGAACGCGCAGGCCAAGGTCGGCGAATACGCCTTCACTACGACGCGGCCTCAGCTGGGCGTGGTGCGCCACAAGCAGCGCGAGTTCGTGGTCGCGGATATTCCGGGGCTGATCCAGGGTGCTGCCGAAGGTGCGGGGATTGGCGATCGGTTCCTCGGGCATATCGAGCGGTGCCGGGTGCTGCTGCATCTGGTCGATGCGAACGACCGTGACGTGGCCGAATCGTACCGGATCGTGCGCGACGAGCTGGAGAATTACGGCGAGGGGCTCACCGACAAGAAGGTCATCGTCGCGCTGAACAAGATCGACATGCTCGATCCGGAGCTAATCGCGGCGTTGTCGGCGGAGTTGGCGGAAGCCAGCGGCGCCGAGGTGATGGCGATTTCGGGGGCTAGTGGCGCTGGTATCGAGGCGGTGCTGGACCAGCTGATCGAGGCAATCGGGCCGGCTCCGGGCGCGGCGAAGGAACTGGAAGAAGGCGAAGTGCCGGTCGCATGGTCGCCGCTTTAGGTGCCGTCTTAGCCCTCTCCCCTGCGGGGAGAGGGTTGGTTCCAGATTTCTCCCCTCCCGCTTGCGGGAGGGGTCGGGGGAGGGCTTTCTTGCCGACAGGTCACGCCCGCCCCTCCCCTAACCCCTCCCGCAAGCGGGAGGGGAATGCGTGATGTTTCCCCCGTCTTCGTGTGCGCGGCTAATCGTTAAGATCGGGTCGGCGTTGCTCATCGATCCTGATGGGAGCGTTCGGCGGGAGTGGCTCACGGGACTTGTGGCCGACATTGCTGCTCGGACTGGTGAAGGCCAGCAGGTTGCGATCGTGTCGTCTGGCGCGATTGCCCTTGGCGCTCGGCGGCTGGGTCTCCCCAAGGGTGGCCGGGCCAGTCTCGAGGACGCACAGGCCGCCGCTGCCACCGGCCAGATCGCGCTCAGTCAGGTCTGGGCTGAACTGCTCGCCGCGCAGGGGCTCAACGCGGCGCAGATGCTCGTCACGTTGGACGATCTCGAAGACCGCCGCCGCTATCTCAACGCCGCCGCGACGCTCAACCGGCTGTTGTCGCTGAAGGTCGTGCCGGTCATCAACGAGAACGATAGCGTTGCGACCGCGGAAATCCGCTTCGGGGACAATGACCGCCTTGCCGCCCGCGTCGCGCAGGCCGCCGGCGCGCAGGGCGTGATCCTGCTGTCCGACGTCGACGGGCTCTATACCGCCAATCCGCATACCGATCCGTCCGCGACGCACATCTCTCGCGTGCCGCGGATCGACGCGGTTGCGGAGATGGCGGACGACGGGTCGGGCTCGGGCATGGGATCGGGTGGCATGGCCTCGAAGATCGCCGCGGCACGGATCGCGACGGGTGCGGGGATTCCGCTGGCGATCGCTTCGGGGCGGATCGAGCATCCGCTGTCCACCCCTGCCCGCCATACGATCTTTACTGCCGAGCGGACGGCGTCTGCGCGGAAGGCCTGGCTGGCGGGGGGATTGACCGCGAAGGGTGCGATCCATGTCGATGCGGGGGCGGCGGCGGCGCTTGGCCAAGGGCGAAGTCTGCTGGCGACTGGCGCGACGCGAATCGACGGGGGTTTCGCGCGGGGTGACCTCGTGACGATCGAAGGGCCTGCCGGGACTGTCGCGCGCGGGCTCGCGGAGTATGACGCGGCGGATACCGCGCGCCTGCTTGGTCGACATAGCGACGATCATGGCGCCATCCTTGGCTATGCGCCCCGGTCGGCATTGGTGCATCGTAATCATCTGGCGCTCGTATGACCGGCCGGGTCTTGTTCACCCGCGAAGGCGGGTGCCCAGACTGGGCACCCGCCTTCGCGGGTGAACAATCTTCTTCGATTGGAGCGGCGTCATGATTCTGGCCATTACCGGCGGCACCGGGTTCGTTGGCAGCCACCTGATCGATCACGCGCTCGAGACCGGGCACACCGTTCGCGCGCTCGCGCGGAAGCCGCAGGCCAAGCGCATCGGCGTAACCTGGATCGAAGGCGCGCTCGACCGGCCGAAGAGCCTCGCGACGCTCGTCGAAGACGCGGACGTGGTCATCCACGTCGCCGGTGTCGTCAACGCGCCCGACCGCGCCGGCTTCGGCAAGGGCAATATCGCCGGCACCGAAGGCATCCTCCAGGCGACTCGCGCTGCCGGCATCCGCCGCTTCGTCCACGTCTCCTCGCTCGCCGCGCGCGAGCCGACGCTGTCGAACTATGGCTGGTCGAAGGCGGAGGCGGAAACGCGCGTGCAGACGTCGGGACTGGACTGGACGATTGTCCGCCCACCCGCGATCTTCGGCCCCCGCGACTACGAGCTGCTCGACGTCTTCAAGGCGGCCCGATCGGGCTATGTGCCGATGCCCCCGGCAGGCACGCGCGTCTCGCTGCTGTATGTCGAGGACCTGACCGCGCTGCTGCTCGCGCTTGCCGAGAGTGCCGACGCGCCATCGATCATGGAGCCCGACGACGGGGTGCCAAACGGCTGGGACAATCGCGATTTCGCACGCGCGATCGGCGTGGCGGTCGGCAAGTCGGTCAAGGTGTTCTCCACACCTCGCGCGCTGCTCAAACTCGCCTCCGCCGCCGACCGGCTCGTCCGGCGTCGCAAGGCGAAGCTCACGCGCGACCGGGTCAGTTATTTCTGCCACCCCGACTGGGTCTCGCACAAGCCGCCACCGGCCGCGCTGTGGACGCCGTCCGTCCCGACTCCGCAGGCGCTCGCGCAAACCGCGGCGTGGTATCGCGCTGCCGGGCTGCTATAGCGCCGAAAAGCCGCCGCAATTTCCTGCCAGGGATGTGTGCGACACCGAAGGGAATAGCATGAGCGACCGTCAGCAGATCTACGACACCGTCACCGCGCAGATCGAGCCGTTCAATAAGAAGGGCGTCGCGCTGAGCGATGCCACCACGTTCCAGGGCGACCTGGAGTGGGACAGCCTGACCGTCATGGATTTCGTCGCCGCGATCGAGGACGAGTTCGACATCATCATCACGATGAACATGCAGGCCGAGATCGAGACGGTCGGCCAGCTGGTCGACGCGGTCGCGAAGTTGAAGACCGCCTAACACTACCCTCCCCGTTCGCCCTGAGCGAAGTCGAAGGGTGGCCCCGTGAGGCGAGGCTTCGACTTCGCTCAGCCCGAACGGGGTGGGGGGAAAGACGACACATTCCAACCTCATGGAATCCGATATGACCGAAGCCGCCACCACCGCCCACGCCCTCCCCGTCGACGCTCCAGAGGTCGCCCCCGAACGCGACCTGATGTCGAAATTCGACGCGCTTATCGCCGAACGCGAGGCGCTGATCGCCAGCGGCGTGCGCAATCCGTTCGCGATCGTGATGGACGAGGTGAAGGGCCCGACTCAGGCGGTGATCCGCGGCAAGGACACGATCCTGCTCGGCACCTACAACTACATGGGCATGACGTTCGACCCCGACGTCATCCAGGCGGGCAAGGACGCGCTCGACGCGTTCGGGTCGGGCACCAACGGCAGCCGGATGCTCAACGGCACGTTCCATGACCATATCGACGTCGAACAGGCGCTCCGCGAATTCTACGACATGACCGGCGCGATCGTGTTCTCGACCGGGTACATGGCCAATCTCGGGATTATCTCGACGCTCGCCGGCAAGGGCGAATACGTCATCCTCGACGCCGACAGCCACGCGTCGATCTACGACGGCTGCAAGCAGGGCAACGCCGAGATCGTCCGCTTCCGCCACAACGACGTCACCGATCTCGACAAGCGGCTCGGCCGCCTGCCCAAGGAAGCCGGCAAGCTGGTCGTGCTGGAGGGCGTCTATTCGATGCTTGGCGACATCGCCCCGCTGAAGGAGATGGTCGCGGTCGCCAAGAAGCACGGCTGCATGGTGCTGGTCGACGAGGCGCATTCGATGGGCTTTTTCGGCCCCAACGGGCGCGGCGTGTACGAGGAGATGGGGCTGACCGACGAGGTCGATTTCGTCGTCGGCACCTTCTCGAAGTCGGTCGGCACGGTCGGCGGGTTCGTCGTGTCGAACCATCCGAAGTTCGAGATGGTGCGATTCGCCTGCCGTCCGTACATCTTCACCGCGTCGCTGCCGCCGTCGGTGGTCGCGACCGCCGCGACGTCGATCCGCAAGCTGATGACCGCACACGACAAGCGCGCGCAGCTCTGGAAGAATGCGCGCCGGCTGCACGGCGGGCTGAAGGCGATGGGCTTCAAGCTCGGCACCGAGACGTCGGACTCGGCGATCATCGCCGTGATCCTGACCGACCAGGAACAGGCGATCGCGATCTGGCAGTCGCTGCTTGAGGGCGGTCTGTACGTCAACATGGCGCGCCCGCCCGCAACTCCCGCGGGGACGTTCCTGCTGCGGTGCTCGCTGTGCGCGGAACATACCGACGAGCAGATCACGACGATTCTCGGGATGTTCGAGACCGCTGGCCGCGCTGTCGGCGTGATCGGCTGACAGTTTCCTCCTCCTGCGGGGGGAGGAAACATCCGTGAAATGTTCGATCCGTACCGGCATTCCAGGTCATTGCGTGTGGGCAACGACGCGTTAGGATGCCGGCCGTGACGCAAGACGAGGTCGAGACTGCGGCCCAGGGGGGCGGGGCGCGATGGCGCATAGCCATGCTAGTCGTGATGGGCCTGCTCGGTGCTGCAGTGCTCATTGCGCTGATCGTGACGCTCGGCCACGCCAATCGCCAGCGCGATCGGGCGCTTGAACTTCAGGCGCACAGCTATGACGTGATGATCCTCGCCCGCACGCTGTCGGGGACGATCGCGCGGTCGGAGGCGTCGCTGGGGCGCTATGTCATCAGCGGCGACAAGCAACTGGGCCAGCTGTATTTCGACGAATGGCTGCTCGCCGGGACACAGATCGACCGGCTCGACCGGATCACCAACGACAATGCCGAGCAGCAACCGCGGGTCGACCGGCTCCGGGCCGCCTATGATTCGCGCGGACGGGAACTGTCGCTGACCGCGCTCAACACGAGCTACGGGAAGAATGGCCAAGCCTTCGCGCGCTATTATCAGGCGCGGAAATCGCCGACGCTCGCCGAGATCAACACGACTCTCGACACGCTGATCGCAGGCGAGCGCGCGTTGCTCGACGACCGGACGGCGGCGGCGATGGGCTCGGTCGAGCGGTCGAGCTGGGTCGCGGGGGTGCTCGCGATATTCGGCGTCCTGATCGTGCTCGGCGCGATCGTGCTTGGCTGGTTCACGATCCGCGCAGTCGGCGATCGGGCGACCGCGCTGGCCGATGCCGAACTGGAGCGCGAGCGCGCCGACGAGCTGACCACCGCGGTCGCCGCCGCCACCGCCGAACTGCGCGTGCAGGAGGCCAAGCTGCGCCAGATCCAGAAGATGGAAGCGGTCGGCCAGCTGACCGGCGGGATCGCGCATGACTTCAACAACATGCTGGCGGTGGTGCTGGGCGGTCTGGAACTCGCGCGCCGCAATCTGGCGAGCGATCCGGCCAGCGTCCGCCGCCATATCGACAGTGCGACCGAGGGCGCGAACCGGGCAGCGGCGCTGACCCGCCGGCTGCTCGCCTTCAGTCGCGAGGATTCGCTGAAGGCCGAGACGATCGACGCCGCCGCGCTGGTCGCGGGGATGTCGGACCTGCTCGACCGCACGCTGGGGGACGCGATCACCGTCATCGTGCGCGACGATGCGGCCGGCGGGTGCGTTCGCGCCGACCGTGTCCAGCTGGAGAATGCGGTGCTGAACCTTGCGGTCAACGCGCGCGATGCGATGAACGGGCGCGGCACGTTGACCGTCGCGACCGGCAGGACCACCTTGGCGGCGGAGCAGGTCGGGCGATGCGCGGCGGGCGACTACGTCACGATCATGGTCGGCGACGATGGCTGCGGGATGGCGCCCGACGTCGCCGAGCGCGTGTTCGAGCCGTTCTTCACCACCAAGGAAGTCGGCAAGGGCACCGGGCTCGGGCTCAGCCAGATCTTCGCGCTGGTCCAGCAGTTGCACGGCGAAGTCGGCATCGTCTCCGCACCGGGCGAAGGGACGACCGTCACGCTCTATTTCCCCCGCGCCGCCGAGCTGGTTGCAACGCCCCTGCCGACCGTCCCGATCGCGATGGTCGAGCCGATCGCACCGACGATGCCCGAGACGTTGCAGATCCTGGTGGTCGAGGACGATCCGCGCGTGCTGGCCGCGACGACCGGCGCGCTGGAGGAGATTGGCCATCATCCGATCGCGTGCGACGATCCGCTTGCGGCGCCCGCGCTGCTGGCGGCGAACCCGGGGATCGGGCTGATCATTTCCGACGTGCTGATGCCCCGC
The DNA here is from genome assembly GCF_004340945.1 of Sphingomonas sp. PP-F2F-A104-K0414. Lineage (GTDB taxonomy): Bacteria > Pseudomonadota > Alphaproteobacteria > Sphingomonadales > Sphingomonadaceae > Sphingomonas. Next base: position 559,568 of record NZ_SLYD01000003.1, on the reverse strand, counting down.
CAGACCGGGCCCGAGATGATCGCCGCGCTATCCCCGCTCTATCCGCACGTCGCGGTGCTGTTCGTAACCGGGTTTGCCGGCGAAGTGAACGTCGCGCAGTTCGGCGGGCACGAGGTGCTGCGTAAACCCTTCACGCTCAACGGCCTGGAGCGCGCGGTCCTGACGGCGATGGCCGCCGAGCGCCGCGAGACGAACCACCCGATCGCCGCGGAATGATCGTTCATTGATGCGTTGCGATTGAGGATGACGCCTAGCGCGTGCGCCCCTATACCCGCGCGACCCAGCATACCGAGCCCAACCCGCGCATGAAATCCATCGACCGCTACATGGCCCGGCTGATCGCGGTGCCGCTGTTCTCGACGCTGCTGATCGCCGTCATGCTGTTCGTGCTCGATCGCATGCTCGGGCTGTTCAATTTCGTGGCGACGCAAGGCGGCCCGATCAGCGTCGTGTGGCGGATGCTCGCCAATCTGCTGCCCGAATATCTGGGGCTTGGCATCCCGATCGGGCTGATGCTCGGCATCCTGCTCGCGTTCCGGCGGCTGTCGACCTCGTCCGAGCTGGACGTGCTGCGTGGCGTCGGCATGAGCTACAATCGGCTGCTGCGCGTCCCGTACATGTACACGATCGCGCTGGCGCTGCTGAACCTCGCGATCGTCGGCTATGTCCAGCCGATCGCCCGCTATTATTACGAGGGCCTGCGGTTCGAGCTGCGCACGGGTGCGCTCGGCGCATCGATCAAAGTCGGCGAGTTCACCAATCTCGGCCAGCGGATGACGCTGCGGATCGAGGAGAGCAAGGACAAGGGCCGCGAGCTGTCTGGCATCTTCGTCCATGCATCGACCCAGACTGGCGACTGGCTGGGCGTCACCGCGGAGAAGGGCAAGTTCCTGGCGACCGACGATCCCAACGTCATCATCTTCCGCCTCGCCAACGGCACGCTCGTCCACGACAAGCCCGAGTTCAAGACGCCGCGCGTGCTGACCTTCACCAGCCACGATCTGCCGATCAACCTGCCCAAGTTCGAGAGCTTCCGCAGCCGCGGCGGTCGCAATCTCGAATATACGCTGCCCGAACTGGCCAAACAGGGTCAGCGCGGCGCGACGCTGGAGCAACGCGACGGCAGCCGGTCGGAATTCCATTTCCGCCTCGCCGAGGTCGCGACGATGTTCCTGTTGCCGCTGCTCGCGCTAGCGCTTGGCGTGCCGCCGAAGCGATCTTCGTCCGCGCTGGGCGTGTTCCTGTCGATCGTGATGATCGTCACCTATCACAAGGTGAACCAGTATGCCGCGGACGTCGGCGAGCTTGGCCGGATCGACCCGATCATCGCGCTGTGGGTGCCGTTCACGATCTTCGCCGGGCTGATCCTGTGGATGTATTACACCATCGCCTATGTGCCAGGCGGGCAACCGATCGGTGCGCTCGAACGCGTGTTCTCGAAGACGTTCAAGGCGATCACCAAGCGCATTCCGGGCTTCCGGCCCAAGTCGCAGACGAGCAAGACCGCATGAAAACCGTCAGCTTCTTCCCGTCGCGCACGGTCGCGATCTACATGGGACGGATGTTCCTGGTGCGGACGTTCGCCGTGCTGGCCGCGTTGGTGCTGGTGCTCCAGGCGCTCGACCTCCTGAGCGAGTCGGGCGATATCCTTGCCTATCCCGGCAATGGCGATGCGCAGGTCTGGCAATATGTCGCGCTGCGCGTGCCGCAGATCGTGTCGCGGTTCCTGCCCTTTTCGGTGCTGCTGGGGACGATCCTGACGCTGATCACGATGAACCAGAATAGCGAGATCGTCGCGCTGAAGGGTTCGGGACTGTCTGCGCATCAGGTGCTCGCGCCGCTGCTGGTCGCGAGCCTCGGGGTGGCGGTGATCAGTTTCGCGTTCAACGACCGGGTCGTGGCGCGCTCCACCGCGACGCTGAACCAGTGGCAGAAGGTGAATTACGGCAAGCTGCCGATCGACCGCGGCGACCGCGCCAACGTGTGGGTGCGCGATGGCGACGATCTGATCGAGGTCAATCAGATCCGCGGGCGCGGCGATGCGACGCGGCTGGGTGGGATCACGCTGTACGATCGTACCGGTGGCAACCTCGTCGCGATCCTGCGTGCCGATCACGGCAAGCGCGCCGGTGGTGGCTGGCTGGTCGAACCTGCGACGCGGTTCGATGTGGCGCGCGGTACCGTTACCAACCTCGGCTCGATCGTGATCGCGAAGGACGTACGGCCGGATCAGTTCACGCTGGCGAGCGTCGATGCGGATGGGTTGTCGTTCGGCGCATTGAAGGCGGCGATCGGCGACCTGTCCGATGCCGGACGCCCGACCAAGGCGCTCGAGGGCTCGCTATGGCACAAGCTGTCAGGGCCGCTGTCGTCGGTGTTGATGCCGTTGCTGGGAGCGGTCGCGGCGTTCGGTATCGCGCGATCGGGCAAGCTGTTCGTGCGCGCGGTGATCGGGATGGGACTAGGGTTTGCGTTCTTCGTCGCAGATAATTTTGCGTTGGCGATGGGGAATCTTGGCGCCTATCCACCGTTTCTCGCCGCGTGGGCGCCGTTCCTGCTGTTCTTCCTTATCGGGGAAGCTGTGCTGATACGGTCCGAGGAATAAACCGAAGACCTTGTTCCCCCGCGAAGGCGGGAGCCCAGTCTGGACCCCCGCCTCCGCGGGGGAACACACACTTTCTCCTAGCGCCTAACCATCGTGCTGCGGGCGATCTTGCTCACCAGCCCCGGCAGTCCCGGATAGCTCGCCTTGTGATACGGCGACATCGCATCCAGCTCCGCCGAAATCCGCCGATGTGCCTCACCGAGCGCGTGATATGGCAGTCCTGGTAGCAGGTGATGCAGCGCATGATAGCGCAGACCGACAGGCGCCCACAGCGCGGGCAGCAACGCCGGCGGCGGCACGTTGACCGTGTCGAGATACTGCGCGGTCACCGTCATCGGCTCGCCGTCATTCTCCCAAAGATGCGCCACCAAGGTGCGGACCTGGTTGAGCACTGCGAACGCCGACGCCACGCCGAGGATCGTCAGGAACGCACGCAAAGGCAGCACGCCCGTCACCGTAATTGCGATCAGCGTGATCGCCCACAGGCTCGCCGCGATCTCGAGGCGGTTCCAATAGGTCTTCGCCTCGCCCTCGGGCGCGCGACGGCGGAACTGAGGGTTGATCGCAAGCGCCGAATAGCGCTCGACGATCATCGTCCGCAGCTTCGGCGACAGCAGCGACAACGGCGACAGGATCGCGAACCGGACAATCAGCGCGATTGGCGCCAGTGCGGACACGACGATGAACAGCGGCAACGTCCACGGCTTCATCAGCGCGAGCGGCAGATATTCGGGATCTTCGACCGTGCCATAACGCGTCTTGGCATGGTGGAGGTTGTGCACGCCCTCATACATGAACGACGGCGTCATCATCGGCACGCCGACCAGAATGTTCCAGCCGAGCCGGAAGTTCGGCACCGACGCATGCTTCATGTGGCTGACTTCGTGGATGAAGCTCAGCCCGCGATACAAGCAGAGCACGGACACGATCGCGCCGATCACCGCGACCGCCGTCGAGTCGCTCGTTGCCGCTACGAACAGCGCGCCATAGCCCAGCACCATCGACGCGATCAGGTCACCCCAATACACCGCGGGCCGCGGCTTCACGAGGTCGCGCGTCAGGTCGGCGGCGGCACGCAGCATCGCCTTGTCATCGGCAACGCGCACGACGCCGGCCGGCGGAACGGGAGCGGCCGTGCCGCGGGCGAGGCTGAGCGATGTGTCCATGGGCATATCCATTGCCCGAAGATAATGGCTGCAGCGTGGCATTTACAGGTTGTCGGCCTGCCCACCCGCGGAGGAAACGCGATCACCGTGACAGGCAAGACCGATAACGCATGTACTCGCCTTTGTCGGCATCGCTGGCTAGACACGCTCGACTGCGCTTTCGGGAACGACACATGGCCAAGCTTACGATCCGTCCGGTCGAGACGAAGAAAGACCGGAAGATCTTCATCGACCTGCCGTTTCGCCTCTACGCGGACGATCCCAACTGGGTCCCGCCGCTGAAGTCCGAGGCGCTGGGGCTGATCACGCCTGAGAAGAATGGCTGGTTCAGCCATGCCAAGGCGCAATTGTTCCTCGCCGAGGAGGATGGCCGCGTGGTCGGGCGCATCTCCGCGCATATCGATACGCTAGCGCTGACGATGCCGCCCGAACAGGGCTTCGGCCCCGGCGTCGGCCAATGGGGGCTGATGGAGGCGGAGCGGCAGGACATCTTCCAGGCGCTGCTCGCGCGCGCCGAAGCGTGGCTGCGCGAACAGGGCATGACGCGCGCGATGGGGCCGATCAGCATGTCGATCTGGGAGGAGCCGGGGCTGCTGATCGACGGTTACGATCATCCGCCGACGATCATGATGGGCCACGCCAAGCGCGAATATCGCGGCTGGATCGAATGGGTGCAGTATCGCCCGATCAAGCAGCTGATGACCTATGAGGTCGACGTCACGAAGCAGTTCCCGCCGATCGTCCAACGCATCATCAAGTCGGGCGAGAAGAACGCGCGGATCACCGTTCGCAACGTCGACAAGACCAAGTTCGAGGAGGAGGCGGCCATCATCCTCGCGATCCTCAACGATGCGTGGAAGGACAATTGGGGGTTCGTGCCGCTCACCCCGCCCGAGATCAAGGACGTCGGCGTGAAGCTGAAGCCGATCGTCTTCAACGACCTGATCCGCATCGCCGAACTGGACGGCAAGCCGGTCGCGTTCATGATCACGCTTCCCGACCTGAACGAGGCGATCAAGCCGCTGAACGGCAGCCTGCTCCCGTTCGGCTGGGCCAAACTCTTGTGGTGGTTGCGCAAACCCAAGGTGCGGACGGTACGCGTGCCGCTGATGGGGGTGGTGAAGGAACTTCAGGCGTCGCGGATGGCGAGCCAGCTAGCCTTCATGATGATCGAGTATATCCGCCGTGCATCGGTCGCGAATTATGGTGCGAGCCGGGCCGAGATCGGCTGGATCCTCGACGACAACCAGGGGATGCGCTCGATCGCCGAGACGATCGAGAGCCGGGTGAACAAGGTGTATCAGGTGTACGAACGGACACTGTAGGGGGGCTGCACCTCACCTTCCGTCATCCTGACGAAAGTCAGGACCCATGGTACCGAACACTGCCCCGTTTGGCTCTAGGTCCTGACTTTCGTCAGGATGACGGAAGGGGGTGTACGCGCTACTCCCGCTTCCCCCTGCCGAACGGCATCTTCAGCGTTACCGCGCCCCCCTGCCCGACCGCACCGGGCAGTTCGGTACGAATCGCGTGGACGTTGCCCTTGCCGCCCCCGGGCAGGCGGAACGACAGCGGATCGAAGGGCGGTGGCTGGACCGGCTCGGGAAGCTTGGCGAGCCGCTGGTCGGTCGGTCGCGCGCAGACGACGATCTCACCATCGGGATCGGTGTGCACCGGACACGGCATCGTCGCACGCGCGACGCGCTTGCGCAGTTCCGGCGGAAGCGGCGGCCCGGCTACCGCTTGGAGCAGGAACAGGCCGGCCAGCATCTAGAACCGCCGCGATATTCCGGCATACACCCGCGCATCCGGGGTGTCGTCGTTGAGCCCCGCCGCGCCGAGGATGTCGAGCTGGAGATCGTCATTCGCCATCCACGCCAGCGACAGCGCGGCGAGCGCCTGCGTCGCGTGCTGGTCGGGATCGTTGTCGCGCAATGCCTGCACTTCGCCGGTAAGCGTGAAATCCTTCGCGACCTTGAACGCCAGGCCCGCGGTTGAGCTGTAGGCCAGATGCCGGCCATTGCCGTCCTGATCGACTGCCGCGTCGATCTCCGGTGTCAGATCGAGCGAGACCGTGTCCGACAGTTCGTAGGTCAGCGGCACAAGAAACCCCGCACCCCAGTCGCCTGCACCGATCGAAGACCGTCCGACCGGCAGCGTCACGAACGGCAGCACCGACACCGACACTCCCGAGCCATCCGGATTGAGCAGGTTCGCCTTCATTCCGAGCGACACGTCGCCGACCCCGTTGACCGTATCGACGCCCGTCGAGTCGCGTTTTCGGTCATGCCCGAACGGCGTCCAGCCGATCCGCGCCTCGATCGTATCGCTCACGCCGACGCGGACCAGCGTGTCGCCGAACAGGATGTCGTCCTCGCGCGAACCGTGCTGATCGTCGCGCGTCCAGTCTGCGATCGACGTCTCGACCGAAATCTTGCCCGGCGCGATCGTGCAGGCGGGCGTGTCGAGCCCGGGCCGCTCAGGGCAATATTCGCGGTCCTGCGCGCTGGCGCTGGTCGCATACAGTGCCGCGAACGACAGCAGAGCGACCGATAGCGCCTTCATCGCAACCGGACCCATGTCGGTGCATGGTCGCTGGCCTTTTCACGGCCGCGATAGGCCTTGTCGACGCCGGCATCGATCATCCGGTCGGCAGCCTGCGGGCTGAGCAACAGGTGATCGATGCGGAACCCGGCATCACGCTGCCACGCGCCGGCCTGGTAATCCCAGAACGTCCAGACGCCGCCCTTGGGGAATTGCGTGCGAAGCGCGTCGGTCCAGCCCTGCGCGACGAGCGCGCGGTAATGCTCGCGGCTTTCGGGTTGCATCAGCGCATCGTCCTGCATCGCGCGGACGGAGAAGGTGTCGTCGTCATTGGCGATGACGTTGTAATCGCCTGCGAGGATCGCTGGCTTTTCTTCAGCCAAGATTACGCGTGCGCGGTCGGCGAGGCGGTCCATCCAGCGGAGTTTGTAGTCGAATTTGGGCCCCGGTTGCGGGTTGCCGTTGGGGAGATACAACGCAGCGACGATCAGGCCATCTATTTCCGCTTCGATATAGCGGCTGTGGTCGTCCTCGGGTTCGCCGTCGAGGCCGCGCTGGCGGACCACCGGCGTGCCGCTTTTCGCGAGGATCGCGACGCCGTTCCAGGCCTTCTGGCCGTGCCACACCGCGCCGTAGCCGACCGCTTCGATATCGGCGATCGGGAAAGTGTCGTCGCTCGACTTGAGCTCCTGAAGGCAGACGATGTCGGGCTGCGCCTCGACGAGATACTCTATCAACCGCGGCAACCGCGCCTTGATGCCGTTGACGTTGTACGTGACGATTTTCATGGACCGTCAGACCGAAAAGCTGGAGCCGCAGCCGCAACCCGAGGCGGCGTTGGGGTTCTCGACCTTGAACGCGGCGCCGGCGAGCGACTCGACGTAATCGACCGCGCAGCCGCGGACGAGGTCGATGCTGACGCTGTCGACGACGAGCTTCACGCCGTCATGCTCGGCAATCACGTCGTCGGATTCGACCGAGTCGGCGAACCCGAACTTGTACTGGAACCCCGAACAGCCGCCGCCGTCGACCGACAGACGCAGGATCGCCGGCTTCCCCTGCTTGATGGCGATCGCCGCGACGCGCGCCGCTGCGGAGGGGGTGAGGATGATGTCTTGAACCAGCGTTGCCATGGCTTGGAGATAGGAGGTCGAGTAACTTGCGGCAACCTCGGGGTTTGCGGGGGTGTGGGCCTGCACCTCGCCCGTGAAACTGCGGCCTCGCCTGGGGGGACCGCCCTCTTCCTGTAGGACCGCCGCCGTCCGTGGAACCGTCACCGCTGCCTCACCCGTCACCGCTGCCTCGCCCGTCATCCCAGCGAAAGCTCGGATCTCATGCTGATGGTCCGTCCTTGGGGAGGGAGATCCCAGCTTTCGCTGGGATGACGGGGGTGCTGGACGATAGTCCGTCCCCGTGGGTCGAGGTCCCGGCTTTCGCCGGGATGACGGGGTGTGGCCTATATCGTCGCGTGCGCCTGCGTCCGCATTAGTCCTGTGCGGCGGGGCCGCCGGTTGAGACGGGGATCGCGTTGACCGAGCGGTCCTGGGCGGCGAGCAGGTAATCGGCGGTGGTCAGGAACGGGACCGGGTTGACCGCGTGCCCGTCGATGCGGACTTCATAGTGGAGATGCGAACCGGTCGAGCGGCCGGTCGAGCCCATCAGCGCGATCAACTGGCCGCGGGTGACGCGGGCGTTGTCGGCGACGAGGATCTTCGAGAGATGACCGTAGCGCGTCGCGATGCCCTTGCCGTGGCTGATCTCGACCATGTTGCCATAGCCGCCCTGGCGACCCGCGTGCGCGATGATGCCGTCGGCGGTAGCGTAGATCGGCGTGCCGACCGGGCCGGGAATATCGACGCCGGCATGCATCGCCGCGGTGCCGCGGAACGGATCCGAGCGGATCCCGAAATTGCTGGTGAAGGACAGCGAGTGGACCGGCTGGACCGACGGGATCGCGATGACGCCCTGCTGGGTCGCGTCGAGCTTCTTCCATGTCTGGAACAGCGTGCGGAACTGCGCGTCCGCGCGGAGATCGGCGGTGGCTTCCTCGGTGTTGGCGGCGATCATCGGGCCACCCGTGGCTGCGACATGGTGCAACTTCGCGCCGTTGGTCGACGTGGCGACCTGTGCCTGGGCGACAACGCCGAAGCCGGATAGCGCGATCATTGCGGCGGCACCGGCAACCCGGCGGAAAACGGATGATGTGGCGGTCACGGACGCGGCCTTGAAGCGCGTCACGATGGCTGCTGCGGTAAATTTGACCATTGGTCCCCGACACAAAAATACAGGGCCGTTCGCGTGAAAGCAGACGGCACCGAAACTCTGTCCTGACTCGCAGCCCCTCCGCGCCCCAGACACAGGGAGTTAGGCCAAATACGGCCGTTCCGGGCAAGGGCGCGCGGGCGTTCTAGCGGCGGGGCGGCAGGTTGATGCGGCGAGTTGATGCGGATCAAACCACTTAGCTGGGAACGATGCCGTAAGGCGCCGGAATATCCGCGAATCCCGGGGCCTTACGGAAACGTCTTCAGAGCCCCTTTGCGGCTGCCAGCACAGCGTCGGCATGGCCCGGAACGCGGACCTTGCGCCACACCTTGGCGAGCGTGCCGTCGGCGCCGAACAGGAACGTCGCGCGCTCGATCCCCATGTACTTCTTGCCGTACATCGCCTTCTCGACCCAGACGCCGAACGCCTCGCAGGCGACGCCGTCGACATCACTGCCGAGTTGCACGGTAAGCGCATGCTTGGCCGCGAATTTTGCGTGGGAGGCTGGCGTGTCCTTCGAGATGCCGACGACCTTCACTCCCGCGGCCTCGAACGCGTCGGCAAGCGCGGAAAAGTCCTTCGCTTCGGTGGTGCAGCCCGAGGTGTCGTCCTTCGGATAGAAATACACCACGAGCGGCGCACCCAGGCTCGCTAGCGACACGGCTGCTTCGTCAATCGTGACCGTCACGTCGGGGATCTTTGCGCCTTCATCCATCATGCTCTCCCGTCACTTGTGTCCAGAACCGGCGAACCTCCTGCCGCGTCGATTCGAGCGTGGCAACCACCGCCGGCCAGTCCGCGACGCCAATCGCGCGCGCGATCAGTTCTTCCGTCGCGTGACCCGGCGGCGCAGCATCCGGCGCGACTAGGCGCAGCGTGACCAGCAGCCGGGTCAGCACGTCATGTGCCGCACGCAACGTCGGCGGGGCGAGGCCTTTAGTCGTAAGCCGATCGATCGCGGTGCCCAGATTGGGATCGAGCCCGGCGCGGTTGACCAGCTGGACGACGTGCACCGCGAACTCCAGGTCGACGAGACCGCCGGGGAGAAGCTTGGCGTCGAGCGGTCCCTTGGGCGGCTTGTGCGCCGCCATGTCGGCGCGCATCGATTTGGCCTCCGCGACGACATCGCGGGTCGGGCGATCGCCTTCGAGCACCCCGCGCACGATCTCCGCGACCGCGGCGCGCGCGTCCGGCGAGCCGAACACGGGGCGGGCCCGGGTGAGCGCCATATGCTCCCACGTCCACGCATCCTCGCGCTGGTAGCGGGCGAAGCTGTCGAGCGTGACGACCAGCGGCCCCTGCCCGCCCGACGGCCGCAACCGCGTGTCGATCTGGTAGAGCGGACCGGCGGCGGTCGCGACCGACAGCGCCGCGGTCACACGCTGGGCGAGCCGGTTGTAATACAGCGTTGCGCCAAGCGGTTTCGGCCCGTCGGACTCGGCCGTGAAGTCGCCGGTGAACAGATAGATCAGGTCGAGATCGGACGCGTGCGTAAGCATCGCGCCGCCCATCCGCCCGAGCGCGAGAATGACGAGTTCGCTGCCCGGCACCGCCCCATGCGTCTTGGCGAACTCGTCGATCGTCGCGCGCGCCAGCACGCCGATCGCCGCCTCGGCCACCCGCGCATAGCCGGCGGCGACATGCAGCGGATCGGACGCGCCCGCAACGATCTGCGCGCCGAGCGCGAACCGCAATTCACCGACCACCCGGCGGACATGATCGAGCCGGGCCTGGTAATCGCCCCCGGCCTCGCCTGCGCGCATCGCCGCCTCCAGCGCAGCGATATCGCCGACCGGCTCGAACGCGGTCGCGTCGATCAGCCCGTCGAGCAGGTTCGGTCGTCGCCCAAGATCGTCGGCGAGAGTCGGCGCATGGCTGAGGATCGCGGCGAGTAACGTCGCCAGCCCCGGCCGCGCTTCCAGCAGACGAAAGATGTTGATCGCGCTCGGCAGGCGTTCGAGCAGTGCATCGAGCCGGAGCAATGCCGCCTGCGGCACCGGTGCGGTCGCAAACGCAATGACGAGGGTCGGCAACACCGCCTCTAGCGCCTCGCGCGCGGCCAGACTGCGCAGCGCCGGATAGGCCCCGCCCCGCCACGCCTCGATCCGACGGCGCGCAGGCTCGGGCTCGTCGAACCCGGCAGCGGCGAGATCGGCCTCCAGCGTCACCGCGTCGTGCGAGAATGCAGGACGCACCGTGTCGTCGAGCGCATCATAGATCCGCCCGGTCTCCGCCACCCGCGGCGCGAGCAGAGCCAGCAGCGCCCCCGCATCCTCCAGACCGTGCAGCTTTGCCACGCGGTCGAGCGCTTCCCCGGTCGGCAGCGCATGAGTCTGGCGATCGTCGATCATCTGCACGCGGTGCTCGATCGTCCGGAGCAACGTGTAGCCGTCGATCAGCGCCTGCGACTCGTCGGTGCCGATCCAGCCCGCCTCGGCCAGCCGCGCGAGCGCATCGCGAGTCGCGGGCGCACGGACGCTCCGATCGCGCCCGCCGTGAATCAGCTGGTGGATCTGCGCGAAGAACTCCGCCTCGCGTATCCCGCCGCGCCCGCGCTTCAGGTCATAGCCGGGGCCGAACGCCTGCCCCTGCGAATGGTGATCGCGGATCCGCGCAGAGATCCCGCGAATTTCGCCGATCGCCCCGAAATCGAGCGCGCGGCGCCAGACGAACGGCCGGATCGCATCGAGAAACCGTTGGCCGAGCGCGACGTCGCCCGCCGCAGCCCGCGCGCGGATGAACGCGGCGCGCTCCCACGGCAGCGCCTGCGCCTCGTAATAGCCGATCGCCGCCTCCACCGGCAGGACGATCGGCGTGATCTCGGGCGAGGGGCGCAACCGGAGGTCGACGCGCAGGACATAGCCGTCGCCATCGCGCGCCTGGAGCAGCTCGACGACGCGCTTACCGATCCGCACCGCCGCTTGCTCGGGCTCCTCGCGCGGTTTGCGTGGCAGAGTCGCGGGGTCGAACAGCAGGATCGGATCGATGTCCGACGAATAATTGAGTTCGCCGCTACCCTGCTTTCCGAGCGCGATCGCGGTAAAGCCGAGCGGCTCGGCGCCGGGCGTCCGCTCCTCGATCGCGGCACGGATCCCGGTGTCGAGTGCATAGTCGGCAAAGCGGGTCAGCGCCCCTGTCACCGCGGTGAGGTCGAGCACACCCGCCAGATCACCGACGGCGACGTTGAGCGCCATCGCGCGCCGTTCGAGCCTCAACCGTTTTGCGACCGGCATATCGGGCTCGGCGCTCGTCAACCCCAGATCAAGACGTCCCGCCGCGAACGATCGCGCGATGACCGGCTCACGGTCGAGGATCATCGATAGAAAAGGCGACCACAAGCGGGCGCGATCAACCGCGTTATCTAACTTATGTTCAGTATTCGGCATGACCACCCCGCAATACTCAATAATTAAAAGTATCGCTTGACAAACGAAAGCAACCAATTTCGCGATCGCACGTTGTGCGCGGTATGATGTATTCTTCTCTAACGATCAAACGTGAAACCGATGGCCAACAAATCGTACGGCGCCCCCGCGTCACCGACGCGGTCGGCGATGTGCTGCGCAATGCCTTTGGTGAACAGGATGGCTTACCCGCCGATATGGCGCTGCTTTTGCGCCAACTGGATGGAACGGGTCAGAGCTTCCACTGATCGGGAAGCCACCCGGGCGGCACCAGCTTAGCTAGGCCATGATTTGGGCACGCCTGTCCGAAGCGGTCCAGCGTCGCCGACCCATTCCGGCGTCCACGGCGCCGCGTAACTTTCAGACAGTGAACTACGGCACCGACCACCCCGGAATATCTCCGGGGCGACAGCTATGCGTCGCAGTTTATCGACCGCGACTCAGATGTTCGACGTCACCCATGATCAAGTCGAGCGCCGTCTTACTGGTGTCCGTCTCATGATCCCGGCGTGATGGCAGCGAGCCGTCGGTCAGGATCGTCTCCAACGCGACGCGACCGCGCGCGACGCGGCTCTTGATCGTGCCGACCGCGACGTTGCAGATTTCCGCGGCTTCTTCGTATGCGAAGCCACCCGCACCGACGAGAATCAGCGCCTCGCGCTGTGGCTGCGGCAGATGCATCAACGCACGCTGCATGTCGCCGAGTTCGACGTGACGATCCTGGCTAGCAGGTGCGGCGAGAATGCGGTCTGCTACCAGATCGTCCCACTCGCCCTTGAAGCGCGCGCGACGCATCTGCGACAGATACAGGTTGCGCAGGATGATGAAGGTCCAGGCGCGCATGTTGGTGCCAGCCTGGAACCGCAGACGCGCCGCCCAAGCCTTGAGCAGCGTCTCCTGAACCAGATCGTCCGCGAGATCGCGGCTTCCGGATAGCGAGCGCCCGAACGCACGCAGATGAGGGATCACCTGCGCAAGCTGAACCTTGAACTCGGCGTCGGACAAAGAGACATGCTCCACCGGCGCGACGACTTCGTCGATATCGTCCTCATCGTCGGTATGTGGAGCAGGCTGAACCATGAAAATCCTGTCAGTATCGATCGTTAGCTTACGAGCGCGTCATCGGACGTGCTGCACCAAGCGTAGCAGGTTGCAGGCAAACATAGGCGTTCAAACCGGCAATGCCAGCCATGTACGCCTAACTTATGTCAGCGAATAACGAGGAAGCCAAATATCGCTATGACGAGCACCAGGGATATGACGAGGATATACCGGGTCATATGCGGGGTAGAGCCTGCGCGGGCATCTTCGGTGGCAATATGAATGGGTTCGTTGGGATCAGCCATGTCGAGTAAACCCCCGAAAACCGTTTTGGGTCCGCAACCATTTACGGAAGCGAACCCAAGATGCATCGACACGGACACGCGATCAAGCGGTTGGAAAAAACTGACCGCTACTACCGCATGTCAGCAGCTGATCTTACGCGACAGGAACGGTTGCCTGATCGAAGAACAGCGCCTGGCTGATCGCCGCCTTCACCGTGGAGCGCTGGAACGGCTTGGTGATCAGGAACGTCGGCTCGGGGCGCTCGCCGGTCAGCAGACGCTCGGGGAATGCGGTAATGAAGATCACCGGAACCTCGAACTCGGCAAGGATATCCTTGACGGCGTCGATGCCCGAACTGTCGTCGGCAAGCTGGATGTCGGCCAGCACGAGGCCCGGCCGCGTTTCCATCGCCAGCGCGACCGCTTCGTCGCGGGTAACGGCAACACCCGTTACATCGTGGCCCAGATCCCGAACGATCGTCTCGATATCCATCGCGATGATCGGTTCGTCCTCGATGATGAGGACCTTGGCCCGCGTCTGGCTCTCGATCTCGGAAAGCGCCTCGGCGACGAGATCGTCGACTTCGCTCGAATCGACCTCGATCAAATAGGCCGCGTCCTCTGGCGTGAAGCCTTCCATCGCGGTCAGCAGCAGGGCCTGACGCGACAGTGGCGTCATACGAGCGAGACGCGCACGGGCGACTGCCTCATGACCGCCGCCGTCCGATACCGTTTCATCGGCAACTTCGTCGAAATTGGCTGAATTCCAGATCACCTGGAACATCCGATACAGGCCCAGGCGAGGATCGACGTCCCGCGGAAACTCTTCGGGTGCGGCGACGATCGCCTCGAGCGTAGCGCGCACATATTTGTCGCCGTGCATCTGACTGCCGGTCAGGGCCCGGCCGTAGCGCCGCAAAAAGGGAAGGTGCGGTGCGAGTTGCTGTCCAAGCGACATGGGTAACGAATACTCCCTGATCCTACGCGGCCCCTCATGTGTCGGGTGCCTCGTATCATTGCAATGGCGATAGCCGAAAAAGCATCCTTTGGTCCAAAAGGCACATACGGCTGGACCAAAGGTTCGATTTTCGCTTGAACAGGGAACTAACGAGACAGTGTTTGGTTTCACCTCCATCGTAGGCGACTCCGCAACCCGCTCGACATCCGTCGTGGCGGGTTTGCATATCGCCCTTTTGTGACATGGTATGCCAGATGATCAGGTTCGCGTCGTGCAGGGGGAAGTTTTGAGTTTGGGCCACGACACGCAGAATACAGTGCCTGCTACCACCTCCACAAAGGGGCCGGACAAGGATCAGCAAATGGGGTCGGCCCTTCGTTCGGTTTATCAAAAGACCGTCGATGAGGCGATCCCGGAGGATCTGCTGGACCTTCTTGGCAAGCTAGACTGAGCGCGGGCCGCATGGCCTCGCCGCAAAATTCCATCCCAGTTCAGCCCGCCGTAACCGCCATTGCCGCCGAGCATGACGACCAAGCCGACGGCCGACGCGAAACCCGGCTGATTTCGGCGATGGGACGGGTGCCCACGGGCGCCAAGCTGTTCTTGATCCTCAGCGCGGCATTGTTGCCGTTGGCGCTCATAGCCGTTTTCGCAACCTTCCAGACGACTCGTCTGGCCGATACCGAGGCACGGGCGCGCCTGCGCGTGACCGCGAACGAAAGTGCTCGGGCGATCGCGATCGAGTTGGTCGGCGACATGACCGCGTTGCGGGTCGCGGTGAACGCGCTCGGTAACGATCCCGCCGACGCGCCGAGTTGCGCGCGTGCCCAAGGGGTATTTGCCCAGCAATCCTCCGCCGGTACACGGTTCGTCATTACCGATCGCGCCGGCGCCGTATTATGCGGCACGCCGATCCCGATGCCGGCGGCGCTTCGCCAGACCGATATGCCGATCACCGCGGATATCATCCCCAACCGCGGGCTGGTGCTGGCGATCTCTGGGCCCGGTGGCGATACGTTCGCCCGCGCCTATTTCCCGCAGCCGTTCCTCCAGAAGATCGGCCGCCCGTCCAGCCGCGCACTCACCTTCAGCAGCGCGCTGGTGCTCGACGAAGATGCCTTGACGCTCGAGACCATCCCCGACGAACGCCCGCTCGATCGCATGGAGACGATGCGGACCGATCTGGGCGTTGCCGGGATCGCCTTGCGCACCAGCATCCGAAGTGCGCCGGTCACCTCGTCGCTGGTCGTGGCGATGCTGCTTCCCTTGTTGATGTGGCTCGCAGCAGCAAGCATCGCATGGTTCGTCGTCGACCGTCTGTTGATCCGACCACTCCGCCGTCTGCGTGGTGCAGTCGCTGCGTTTACGCCGGGTGAGACGCTCGATCTCGGCGAGGTCCGGACGTTGCCGGCACAGGAAATCCGCGAACTCGGCGACACCTTCCAGGCGATCAGCCAGACCGTGGCGCTGCACGAGGCCGGGCTCGCGGAGGGGCTCGTCCGCCAGACCAAATTGACGCGCGAAGTGCATCACCGGGTCAAGAACAACCTACAGGTCATTTCCAGCCTCATCAATTTCCATGCGCGTAGCGCGCCGAGCGAGGATGCGACGGTGGCCTATGCGTCGATCCAGCGCCGCGTCGATGCGCTCGCCGTGGTCCACCGTAATCATTTTGCCGAACTCGAAGAGAATCGCGGCCTGAACCTGCGGACGATGATCGGCGAACTGTCGGCGAACATTCGTGCGACCGCGTCCGAACGATCGCATGGATTGGGGATCACGCTCGATATCGATCCATACCTGGTCAATCAGGACGTCGCCGTGGCGATCGCGTTCCTGGCGACCGAAACGATCGAGCTGGCGATATCGTGTGATCCCGCCGCGCAGATCCGGATCGTCGTCAAGTCTGCCGACGCCCCCGAACGCGCGCTGTTGCGTGTTGTCTCGCGCGCCCTCGTGGAGAGCGATGCATTCCGCGAGGCCGTCGTGCGCTATGGCCGCGTCATGGAAGGCCTGTCGCGGCAGTTGCGCTCGCCGTTGCACCACGACCCGCTGGTCGGCGCTTACGAGATCGCGTTCGCAGTCAAGGGGCGCGACTGATCGGCAGCAAGTCGCTGACGGTTAATACTTGTTAGCCCTAGTTTTTTTCGGATAATCGTCGCGCGACGGGAACATCTTGGGGCGGTCGCCGTTCAACATTACGGACAGCGACTTTATGCCCCCCCGCTCTCGCTGTCCAAGTCATAGGCCCGGATGCATCACCCTCCCCCCCCGGTGATGCATCCGGGCCTTTATCGTTCGGTGCGCGATGCCCGTGCGCAAGCCGCTGAATCCGCGCAAATAGTGCCCGGTCGATCGGAACGAACCGCCATCCCGAACATTTCACCCCCGGTGGCATTCGTGCCTTTTCTAGGAGGAAGTTTCATGCGTAAGTTGGTTGGATTGGTTGTCGTCGCAGGCGCGCTCATGGTTTCGGCATGCAACACCGTTGAGGGTGCAGGCAAGGACGTGGCATCGGCGGGCAAGACCGTCGCGAAGACCGCAGACAGCGCCAAGTAAGCCTCGCGCTTTTGATACGGAACGGGGTCCGGTGCACATGCACCGGACCCCGTTTTCGTATCGGTCTTTGGTAGCCTTCAGCTTTCGACGATATCGGTGGACTCGCCCTCGACCGCCTTGGCCTTTGCCCGGCTACGCTCGGTGAACCAGATGCCGATCAACGCGAGTTCGTACAGAATGACCAGCGGGATCGCCAGCAACAGCTGCGACCCGATATCCGGCGGCGTCAGCACCGCTGCGATCGCGAAGGCCGCAACGATCGCGTAGCGCCGCGCACCGATCAGCTGCTTACGCGTGACGATCCCTGCCCGCTCCAGCAGCATCAGCAGCACCGGCAGCAGGAACGAGATCCCGAAGCCGAACAGGAATTGCATCGTGAACGAGAGGTAGTTGCCGATCGCCGGCAGCGCCTCGCGGTGAATCCCGCCGACCATCCCGTCGAACCCGAGCAGGAAGTGCAGCGCCATCGGAATGGCGATGTAATAGGCCATCGCCGCGCCGGTCAGGAACAGCACCGGGGTCGCGAGGATGAACGGCAGGAGCGCACGCTTCTCCTTCTTGTACAGGCCCGGCGCGACGAACTGCCAGAGCTGGTTCGCGATCACCGGGAACGACAGCATCATCGCCGCGAAGAACGCCACCTTGATCTGGACGAAGAACGCCTCGAAGATCTCGGTATAGATCACCTTGTTCTGCCCCGCCGCGAGCAGCGGGTGGACCAGGAAGCCGAAGATATCCTCGGCAAAATACATCGCGATCCCGAACGTCACGACCAGCGCGGCGATGCAGTACAGCAAGCGCCGCCGCAGCTCGATCAGATGGTCGAGCAACGGCGCCCGGCTTGCGTCGATCTCGCTCATGCTATGCTTTCGGCGTTTGGGGAGGCGTTCACGACCATGACACTCACGATGACGCTATGTCGGACTTGCCGGTCTTGTCGTCGGGATGGACCACGGTCGAGACCGGGCTATCCAGAGCATCCTTACCACGATCCGCGAGCGGCTTACCGTCATGGTCGGTCGGAACCGCAGCCGTGTCGGACGAGGTGGCGGTAGACGAGGCGCCAGTGGATGAGGCGGCGGCGGACGATGACGCGGCGGGGGGAGCGCCGTCGGACGGAGCGGCAGCCACTACCGGCTTCTCGACCATCACCGGCTCGTTCGTGTGATCGTCCGCATCGTCGATAGACCGGTAATCGCGCCGGTGCTCTTCCGTTTCCGGCGAGTGCACGACCTGTGCAGTATCCGCGGCTGCGTCCGCACCCGTTTGCGGATGCTCGCGCATGATGCGTTCGTTTTCCGACGCCCAGCGCTTTTCCATCTCTTCGAGTTCGGCCTCGCGAACCATCGAATCGAAGCCAGAGCGGAATTGTCGCGCGACGCCACGCGCCTTGCCGACCCAATAGCCGACCACGCGCATCGCCTTGGGAAGGTCCTTGGGACCGATCACGACGAGCGCGACGAATGCCACGAGCAGGAACTCGGAGGGCGCGATATCGAACATTCAGCCGCGCCTATCTAGGGTCTTCAACTCTGCCAACTTCAAGCACGATCGCTTCAGGCAGGACGGTCGTCGCGGACGCGATTGCCGTCGCGGTCGAACGCGGGATCGGCAGACTTCTGCGCTTCGATCCGCGCCGACGGCTTGGCCGGCGTCTCGTCGTCGTTCTCCGACATGCCCTTCTTAAAGTTCTTCACGCCCTTCGCGACGTCGCCCATCAGGTTCGAGAACCGACCGCCGCCAAGAAGGAGGATCGCGACTACCGCGAGGACGAGCAAGTGAATCGGGCTAAAACCGCCCATGGCCATTCTCCTGAAA
Source organism: Sphingomonas sp. PP-F2F-A104-K0414 (assembly GCF_004340945.1). GTDB lineage: Bacteria > Pseudomonadota > Alphaproteobacteria > Sphingomonadales > Sphingomonadaceae > Sphingomonas. The sequence continues at coordinate 540,927 of NZ_SLYD01000003.1, read as the reverse complement.
ACTGGACCCTATCTAAGGCTCATCCCGTCCCAATGCCAGAGATTGCGCCACCCCACTGCCATCTTCATCATCTTCAAGCCGATCGAAGGCGAGATCGACCGGATCGAGCAGCCCCGCAGCGCGCAGATCGTCGATCCCCGGCAGGTCGCGGCGGCTCGCCAGCCCGAAATGGACGAGAAATTCGGGGCTCGTCGCGAACATAAGCGGCCGCCCCGGCACCTCGCGCCGCCCCGCCGGTTTTACCCAGCCCGCCTCCATCAGTACGTCGAGCGTCCCCTTAGAGATCTGCACCCCGCGAATCGCCTCGATCTCCGCGCGGGTGACCGGCTCGTGATAGGCGATGATCGCCAGCGTCTCGATCCCCGCGCGACTGAGTTTACGCGGCTCCTCGCGGTCGCGGCGGAGCATGTGCGCCATGTCCGGCGCGGTCTGGAACTGCCAGCGTTCGCCGCGCCGGACGATATGGATACCGCGCCCGGCATAATCGGCCGTCAGCCGGCCCAGCGCCGCGCGGACATCGCCCGCCCCGACATGCGCGCGGATCGAGTCGATCGTCAGCGGGCTCTCGGCCGCGAACAGCACCGCCTCCACCGCGCGTACGTAATCGTCCGGCAGCGTCATGCGCGCGCCCTGAGATAGAGTGGGGCGAAAGGCGAGGCCTGACGCAGCTCGATCTTGCCCTGTCGCGCGAGTTCGAGTGCCGCGACGAAACTCGATGCGAGCGCCGAGCGCCGCAACCGTTCGCCTGCTTCGGGCAGGAAGCTTTCGATCACGCTCCAGTCGATCCGTTCGCCGACCAACATCGACACGCGCTCCAGCGCCGCCTCCAGCGTCATTACCTCACGGTCGGCGACGACGTGCATAACGGGCCGCATCCGCGCGGAAATCCGACCGTAAGCGGCGATCAGGTCGAAGATCTCCGCCTGCCACGCCGCCTTCCGGACCGTCCGCAGCCCTTCGGGTGCCCCACGCAGGAAGACGTCACGCCCGGTACGATCGCGCGCCATCAGCCGGGCGCCGGCCTCGCGCATCGCACTCAGCCGCTCGAGCCGGAGTTGCAGCCGCAGCGCGAGTTCTTCCGGGTCCGGCTCGGCGAGCGGATCGCGCGGCAACAGCAACGCCGATTTCAGATACGCCAGCCACGCCGCCATCACGAGATAGTCCGCCGCCAGTTCCAGCTTCAGCGCGCGCGCGGAGTCGACATAGGCGAGATACTGCTCGACCAGCGCGAGGATCGAAATCTTCCGCAGATCGACCTTCTGCCCGCGCGCGAGCGATAGCAACAGATCGAGCGGCCCCTCCCACCCGTCGAGATCCAGCGTCAGTTGTGCGTCGCTCATTAGGGCGAGATACAGGATCGTCGGCGGTTCGGCATCCGTGAAAGGAAGGGCGGGCGATAGACTCGCGCCACTCGCTTATGCCCCGTGAGCATCCGGTACCGCGACCTCTTACGCATCGGATTTCCGCACGGCCGTCCAGCCGTCCAGCCGTCCAGCCGTCCAGCCGTCCAGCCGTCCAGCCGTCCAGCCGTCCAGCCGGTTTTTCGCCGTTTTCGGATCGATGCAAAGTCTGTAATTTTCGCATCAACTGAACAATGTTTTTCCTGTTGGATCGACAAGCTAATACTCGGCTAGCCCCTCAAGGAGAAATTCCGTGCTGTCCCTTCTAGCGTTAGCGATAGTCGCCAGTAACAATCCCAGCTCTGCTCCATGCCCAGGTACAAGCACGATAGAGGTAAATGCGTGCCTTGCAGCGCGCTTTGGTGAGGCCGATGCCGATCTGAACGGCTACTATGTCATGGCCGTTCGGCGAGTTCGCAATGAGCGCGGAGCCTCCGTAGCCAAAGGGCTTATTCAAGCTGAACGATCATGGCTGTCGTACAGAGACCCAGAATGCGGCACTGTTTTCGAGAAATATCGTGATGGTACAATCAGAACCAGCATGGAGATTGAGTGCCGCACTCGACTTACACGTCTCCGCACTTATGTGATCTGGCGCAACTGGCTGACTTATCCAGATAGCACACCTCCTTTACTACCACGCCCTGCCATCGATAGTGCTTTGTCAGATGGTCGTGGGTAGCGGAACGGCTGCTCCTCAGGACAGCAAAGCCCGGTGCAAAATTTCGGGTTTTTGCATCGATGCGTGCATGTTTTCTGTCAGGCTCGCTCCAGCAGCGCATCCCGCGTTGCGATCAGTTCCGCAAAGTCACCCTGGGCGGGTCCGACCGACGCCATCGCGCAGTCGAGCCGCGCGCGCGATATCTCCGACATCTCCCCCAGCCGCCCGGCGATCTCGACCATCTCGTCCATGCGGGCCCAGCAGTCGAGGACGATGTCGCAGCCTGCAGCGATCGCGCCCGCCGCCTTGTCGCCGGCAGTCCCCGACAGCGCCTTCATATCGATGTCGTCGGTCATCAGCAGCCCATCGAAGCCGATCCGCTCGCGGATGATCCGCTCGATCACGATCGGCGACAGCGTCGCGGGGCGGTCGGCGTCCCACGCGTCGAAGACGATGTGCGAGGTCATGCCCATCGGCGCCTGATTGAGCGTGCGGAAGGGTTCGAGGTCGATCTCGAGTTCGGCATCGGACGCGGTGACTGTCGGGAGGTGGTGGTGCGTGTCGAGCTTGGCGCGACCGTGACCGGGCATGTGCTTGACGACACCAACGACGCCGCCTTCTGCCAGACCCTCGAGCATCGCCCGACCCAACGCCGCCACCCGCATCGGGTCCGACCCGTAGGTGCGGCACGACACCGCCTCGGTCGTATCCGGCTGCGACACGTCGAGCAGCGGCGCGCAGTCGACGGTGATGCCGACCTCGCTGAGCATCACCCCCAGCGCCTGACCGTTTGCGCGCGCCGCCTGGATCGCAGTCATCGGCGCACGCTCGTACGCCGCGTCGAACACCGGGCCCGCAGGGAATGCGGGCCATTCAGGGGGCCCCATCCGCGCGACGCGTCCCCCCTCCTGGTCGATCAGGATCGCCAGATCGTCGCGTCCTGCCAAGGCACGGAGCGAGTCGGTCAGCGCGCGGACCTGCGCGCGGTCGACGATGTTGCGCTTGAACAGGATGTAGCCAGCAGGCTCGCACTCGGCGAAGAACGCGCGTTCCTGGGGCGTGAGGACGGGGCCGGACAGGCCGAAGATGACGGGCTTCATGACTGGGTCCTAAACCGAAAAAATTTTCTTACCGTTCGCCCTGAGCGAAGTCGAAGGGCCTGCGCGACATAAGGCCACCATCCCGGCGAAGGCCGGGGCCCAATTGGGGGACGGTCATGACCAAGGGCAGCATTTTGTTACTGTGACCTTTCCAGTTGGGCCCCGGCCTTCGCCGGGGAGGTAGTAATTCGCGAAAATCGCGCGTGAGCAACCGGGAACGCTCAATAATCCTTCGACACGCGGACGTTCGCGCTCTGACGACCGAGCGTCGAGATGCTCGACAGCAGCGACAGCCAGCGGGTGACCTGGAACTCGACCTGGGTGGCGGAATAGCCCTGCCCGTCGGTGACGATCTCCGCATATAGCCGCCGCGTCACGTATTTGCCCGCCGCGATCGACGTCCCCTGCCCGGTCTGCGGGTCCGCCGGCAGGATGCGCAGGCGGTCGAGGCCGGCCGCACGGCGCACCGCGTTGATCGGGTTGAGGCCATTGCCGCCGCCCTGCAACGCCGCGACCGCCGCCGCCAGTTGCAGCGCTTCAGGTGCCGACAGGTTGGTGATCGAGGTACCGAACAGCAGGCGGGAGAGCAGCTCGTCCTCGGGCAAGGCGGGCGTGCTGGTGAAGCTGATCTCCGGTTTCAGCGCGTAACCGGTCACCCGGATCGACGCGCTGAGGCCGGTCGAATCCGCATTCGCCTCGATATCGAGCGCGGGGTTCGCCGGCACCTGTCCGTCGAAGCGGATCACGCCGCGTGCCAGCTCGAACTTGCGCCCGGCGAACTCGTAGTCGCCGCGGATCAGCGTCGCGCGGCCGGTGATCGCCGGGTTCTCGGGCTGGCCGGCGATCTGGAGGTTGGCGGACCATTCGCTGGTAAGCCCGAGCCCGCTGACCATCACCTGGTTCGGCGCGCGCGCCTTGATCGCCAGCGTCCAGGGCTTGGTCGGCGTCTCGATCTCCTCGCCACCGTCGGGCAGGTTGATCTCGCGGATGTTGAGTTGCGGCACCGCGCTGGCGGCTGTGGCCTGGCCGAGGCGGTAGCGGCTCTTGTTCAACACCACGTCGCCCGCGATCGTGCCACCGGAGCCGTTCGACTTGAACGTGAGCGGTCCGGAGACGGTCGCGCCGATGTCGTCGCGGTTGATCATCACCGCCTTGTCGGCCTGCAAGGTCAGGTCGAGGCCGACACCGTTGGCGGCGGCGAACTCAAACTGGCCGGTGCCGGTGACTCGCCCGCCCTTGCCGGCGTCGGCGCCGAACCGGTCGATCACGAGTCGCGATCCGCCGAACCGGCCGCTCGCCTGGACGTTGGACAGGACGGTGCCGGTGGTCGCGCTCTCGATCCGCGCGCCGTTCGCCTGGACGATCCCGCGGAGCGTCGGGTTGGCGAGGGTGCCGACGACGTCCGCGCCGATCGCGACCGGGCCCGACAGGTCGAACAGCTCGACCCCGGTGAGACGCCAGAGCGTGTCGGCGGGGCCGCTATACCGCAGCTGTCCGAACAGGCGGGCGTTGCTGATCCGCGAGGCGAAATCCCCCTGCCCGAGCGGCGCGAGCTGGGCTTGCGCACGGCCGATCGTCTTGCCCGCCGACGCGATGACGGCGCGCAGGCCGAGCTTGTCGGGGGAGAGCACCGCCGCGACGCCGACGTCGATCGGGCGTGACGAGAGAACGAGGCCCGCGCGGCTGAGCCCGCGGATCGTGACGTTCGCCTTGCCGGTCGGCGCGGCACCGTTCGCGGTGGCGACCGTGACGCTCCCCGACGCGCTGCCGCTGAGGCCGAGCCCGGGATAGGCGATGTCGAGGATCGCGAGCGGCATCCGCGTCAGGCTGGCGTCGATCGCGGTGCTGGCGGCGGTGAAGCGGCCGCCGACCTGTGCCTCGCCCCCCGAGAAGCTGAGCTTGGTCGGCGCGAGGTGCCAGCCGTCCTCGGCTTGGGTGACGACTGCCGGGGTCAGCAGCTTCAGCGGGCGGCCATCGAGCGTGCCTTGCGCCGAGATCGCGTAGCTGTTGGCGGTGACCTGCGTCACGCTCTGGATGTCGAACGCCCGGCCGCGGGAGCCGGCGATCGACGCCTTGATCGTGCCGACGCCGCCACGGAGCGACGCGGACCCGTTGAGCCGGGCGAGGCTGAGCGCGCCGCGACGCAGCCCGAGGCCGGTCGCGGTGGCCTCGATCGAGGTGCCGGCGGGATCGAGCAACGTGACGAAATCGAGCTTGCCCGAGCGGAGCGCGACGGTGTCGAGCGTCGCGGACTTGGCGGCGAGATGCCCTTCGATGCGCTGGATCTGGCCGACCGGGCGGAACAGGAGTTCACCCGAGATACCGCCGCCTGCGACTGCCAGCGCGCCGTTGAAGCCGCCATCGACCACCGCGACATTGCCGCTCGCGCGCGTGCCGGCGACGTTCAGTGCGGCGACCTGGATCGTCGCACCGGCACCCGGCGGCAACAGGATCGTGCCGTTTGTGGTGAACGGGCCGAGCCGCGAGCCGCCCGCCGCGGTGAACGCGAACCCTTGCGGCGTCGGATCGAGATGCGCGCGGACGTTCGACAGGCCGAGCGTCGCATTGGGGCTGGCGAAGACGAGGTCGAGCGTCGGCTTCTCGATCTGGCCGTCGAGTTTGAGCGTGAGCGGGCCGTAGGTCTGCTGGCGCCCGCCGCCCTCGAAATGGAAAGTGCCATCGCGCCGGCGATACCCACTGCCGGTCAGCCGGATCTGCGGCGCGGTTAGCACGAGGTTCGTGAAGTGCAGGACGCCGTCGGTGGTGCGTTCGAGGTCGGTGGTGATCCGCGGCAACCCGCCCGCGAGACTGCGGAAGAAGGCGTTGTCGAGCCGCACCATGTGCGCGCGGCCTTGGCCGATGACGCGCGTGCCCTTGCGGTTCGGGCCGGGGACGACCCGCAAGGTCGATTTCACGTCGACGATGCCGAGACCGGGGATCAGATACCGCCCCAAGCCACCGTTGATGCCGACCTCGAACTGACCGTTGCGCAGGTCGACCGCCAGATTGATGCTGCCGGTGAGCTTGTCGGACCGGAGCTTGAGGGCGTCGCCGGTGAGTAGCGTCGGCGTCACGCGGAGCAGCCCGTCGACCGACAGGTTGCGCAGGATCCCGCCCGCCACGCTGCCGACTCCGGTCACCCGCGCGGCGGTGAAGCGGATCGGGACGGTCACCGGCGCGGCGGACAGGCGGCCCTTGCCGGCGGCGTGCGCGTTCTCGAAACCGGTCTGGTCGAACGCGAAGCGGCTCGCGTCGAGGCGATAGTCGAACGCCGCGGTCGCGAACGGGCCGTCGAGGATTGCGCGGAGCTCGACCATGTTGCCGGTCATGTTGTCGAACAGCGCAGGCGGTCGCAGCAGCCGCGCCTTGATCCGCACGTCGCGGTAGGCGTTCGCGCCGAGGTCGACGATTCCCGTCGTATCGATCGCGAGCGCGGGGGTGCGCAGCGAGAGTTGCCCATCGAGCCGGCGGTTGGCGAACCCCGCGCTGCCGTTGACGAGCACGCGCGGCGCGGTCAGCCGTTGCAGGCGACCATGCAGCAGCGACGACGGCGAAAGCGTACCCGACAGCGTGTAGCGCCCGGCGACTTGGGCGAGCGCGAGGTCGACGACTCGAGTCGCGCCGATCATGCCGTTCGCGCGGCCGTGCCACTTCGCCCAGCTGCCGTCACCGGTGACCGCGAGCGCGACCGGCCCCTTCGCCTTCACCATCCGCGCGAGCACGCCGCCCGCGGCCCCCTTTGCGGCGACGTCGATGTCGAAGCGGTCGCGCGCTGGCTCGGCATCGATCCGCAGCTTCAGATCGTCGCTGCCGGCAACGCGTGCCTTCAGGTCGACCAGCGTCCGGCCCGAGCGGATGTCCGCGCGCCCTTCGAGCGTACCGATCCGCTGCGTTCCCAGCACGCGCTTCGCCAGCGTCAGCCGCCCGACCGAGAGCTTGCCGATATGGATATCGAAATCGGGCAGGATCGGGCCGCGCGTCTCGGACGGCCGAGTGCGCGGCGTGTGAGTCAGGATCGCGCGATCGACGATCAGCCGCTGGATCTCGAGCCGGTTCGAAAACCAGTCGAACGGCGACCAGTCGAGCGTGACGTTGGGCGCCTGGAAGACCAGCCCCTCAAGATCGTACACGCGCAGATCGATCAGCCGCGTATCGCCGTATAGCGAGCCGTCGATCCGCCCGACCGTGAAGCGTAGCCCGTTGGCGGTCTTGATCGCCGCGATCCGGTCCGCGACGAAGCGGTGGCCGATCCCCGTGTCGACGATCAGCAACGCGGTACCGACGATCACGAGCAACGCCATGATGGCGCTGACGATCCACCGCCACCACGCGATCCGACGCTTCGGAAGAACGACGTCTTCGGTCAAAACGCCTGCCCCAGCGAAACGTACACGGCGATCCGGCTATCGCCCGGTTGCGGATTGATCGGCGTGCCGACGTCGAGACGGATCGGCCCGAAGTTCGAATAATAGCGCACGCCAATCCCGGTGCCGTATTGCAGCCCGGTGAATTTCGGCAGCGGCGAGGTGTAGATGTTGCCCGCGTCGAGGAACGGCACGATCCCGAAGCTGCCGAGTACGCGCACCCGCGCCTCGATCGAGAATTCGGTCAGGCTGCGGCCGCCGATCGGATCATTATTGGGGTCGCGCGGGCCGATCGACTGATAGCCATAGCCGCGCACCGACGCGCCGCCGCCGGCGTAGAAACGCCGCGACGGCGCGACCTGATCGCGCGGCGCGCCGACTATGGTACCGAGGCGGGTGCGCGCGGCGAGCACCACGCGCTCGCCGAACGGCTGATAGACGCTGCCGTCGAACTGCGTCCGCGCATAGCCGAACACCGAGCCCTGCAACGATACTTCAGGGCTGAGCCGCCCGCCGAGGCGGAATCCCTTGGTCGGGTTGAGCAGATCGTCCGAACCATCGTAATTGAGGCTGGTCGGTAGCGCGCCGATGAAGAAGGTACGGCGGCGTGGCGCGCCGGTCGACAGGATCACGTCGCGCTCGTCCGACGCCAGCAGCTCGGCACCGACCGACCAGGTCCAGGTCTTCTGGAAGAAGATGTTGGTCTGGCGTTCGAGGCTGCCCGCGAGCGAGAACGTCTTCGCATCATAGGCGTCGCGGTTTGTGTGCACCGCAGACGCCTGGAGCGTCAGCACGCGGTCGCGCGCCTGGAAATTGTTGCGGCGGAACACGATCGAGCCGAGCTGTTCCTGCGTTCCCAAGACGCCGCGCAGCGTCAGCGCGCCCTCGGGCGGAAACAGGTTGCGGTGCGTCCAGCTTAGTTCCGCGCGCGCGCCCTCGCCGGTACCATAGCCGAGTTCGCCCGCAACGGTATGCGGCGGCGCGGGGTCGAGCTTGACCGCGACGTCGACGGTGTCGGGCGAGGCGCCCTGCACCGGCTTCAGATCGACCGAGGACACCAGGCTGGTCTGGATCAGCGCACGGCGGAGATCGTCGAGCTTGGTCGCGTCGTACAGATCGCCGGGCGAAAAGCGCGCGATCTCCGCGACGTGGTCGGCGCCGAACACGCGGTTGCCGGGCAGCGCAAGGATCTGGCCGAATTTGCGCGCGCCGCCGGGTTGCACGGACAGATCGAGCGTCGCGGTGCGGGTGGCGTGATCGACGACGATCGCGGGGTCGCCGACCTTGGCGAACGGAAAGCCCTCGCGACCGATCTGCGTGGTGAGCTTCGCCTGCCCCGCGACGATCGCGTCGGAATTGACCGGATCCTCGGGCTTCACGCCGAACGCGGTCACGAGCCCCGGCGCCTTGTCGCCCGCCGCGGCGATGCCATCGATCGTCACGCCCTTGAACGTATAGAGCGTGCCGGGGGTGGCCGACAGCACGACCATCGGCTTCGCGCCTGGCTCGACCCGCGTGACGACGTTGGCATCGTAATAGCCTTGCGCACGGAGCAGGCTGTTGAGCAGATCGGCATCTTCGTGCGCCCGCCGATCGAGTTGGGCGGCGTTTGCGGCCTGGTGGTCGTTGGCGTCGAGCGTCGACAGGGCGGCGAACCGCTGGCGAAGGAGAGCGTCGTCGATGCCGTCGATCCCGTCGATCCGCCATGCATAGCGGCTCTCCGCATTGGCATCGACCGCGGCGATCGTCGCCGCCGGGTCCATCGGCGACGTCGTGAGGTCAGGCCAGGCGACACCGATATCGGGGAGCGCGGCGAGCGGCGAATTGGGGTCGAGCGACATAGGCGTATCGGCCGCCGTGCCGCCTGAAGGCGTTGCCAAAGTCTGCGAGGGAGCAGGCGTGATCTGTGCACCCGCGGCGGATACAGCTCCGGCGGTCGTCAGAACGAAAAAGGCGGCGGCCGGCCCGGCTCGCCCGACGCGGAACACCATGTCCGGCTCCTAGCCGGGCTTGTCGTGACGGAACAGTATGTAACGCCGTATTTCCGCCACGTTTCATCCAGGCATAGGCGTGTCATAAGGCTTGGGCGCTCGACGGCAGCGTAAGTAGCCCGGCGCGACGTGAGGCCGGCATCGCATAAACCGGATAGGGAGCATCGAGCAGCGCCGGGTAGCTGGCATCCGCGCGCGGCGCGTGGCAGGACAGGCCGATGGCCGATCCGACTTCCCGCGACACCCTCCCCCCCCACAAGGACCCCAGCGCCGCGGGTGGATTCCTCGTCGCGCTCGGCATGCTGGGCGGCGCAGGAGTCGGCTTTGCGATCGGGCAGGCCACGCCGGGGTTTCTGGTCGGGACGGGACTGGGCGTGATTGCGGCGGTTTTGGTGTGGGTGAAAGACCGACGGTAGAGGCCGCTCCAGGCTACCCACTCCCTCCTCCGTTCGTCCTGAGTAGCCGTCGAGTAGCTGCAACGCAGCGTATCGAGACGGCGTATCGAAGGACAGGTTGGCGCGCGGCCCCCATGCTTCGATACGCGCCCTCGATACGCTCCTGACGGAGCTACTCGGTCGCTACTCAGCACGAACGGGGGTCAGCACGAACGAAAGTCGGCACGAGCGGTGGTCGGCACAGACAGGCGGACCCGGACAGATCGAACTCGCGATCCTCCCCCGCCAGGGGGAGGTGTCGCCGAAGGGGACGGAGGGGGAGGACACGCAACGGCGGTTGCTCTTTCCTCCCCCTCCGTCAGGCTCACGCCTGCCACCTCCCCCTTGCGGGGGAGGATCGCACGGACCCGATACGTTCACCGCCTCAACGCGGCTCGCGCATTTGCCACACGACGCGGCCGATCACGGCGATCCGCCCCTGCGGAATCGGTCCCGCCGCGGGGTTGTCGCTGGTCGCCACCAGCTGCCCACCTGCCAGCGCAACCCGCTTCACCATCACCGCGTCGTCGATCCGGATGACATACACCCCGCCCTTCGCACGCGGCGTCCGGTCCGCGGTATCCACTACGATGTGATCGCCGTCGAACAGCCCCGGCTCCATCGAACTGCCACGGACCCGAATGATCGCCGCCTGCCCGTCCTTCAACCCAAGCTTCCGCGCCAGCGTCGGGTCTAGCGTATCGGTCCCCAGCACGATCTCGCCATCGACCTGCGCACCCGGCCCCGCGGACGCAGCGACATCGAGCTTGGGCATCCGGAAACCCGTCACGCGATCGGGTGGCGCGCCGAGCACGGCTTCGCTCACGCCGAGATACGCTGACAGCAATCGCCGATCGCGTTCGCCTAGGGTTCGCGGCGATCCGCGGCGGACATATTGCTGGAGATACGCCGCATTGCGCCCGAGCATCGCCGACAGCGCCGCAAGGCTATCACCGCGCGCCGCCGCCAGCGTCGCGAGCGCAGTCCTGGGGTCGGGATCGGATGCGATTTTCGACACCACCCGACCCTAGCGTAGGAAATTTCCTAGACAAGTAGGATTTTGCGGAACAGATCAAGAACATTGCAAGGGACTCGGGAGGAACGACGGTGACGATTCTCATGAAGATCGATCGATATCTGCGGCAGACCGGCATGCCGATGACCAAGTTCGGGCGGCTGGCAGTCGGCGATCCGCGGCTCGTGCATGACCTGCGACGCGGGCGGCAGGCGCGCGAACCGATGGTGGCGCGGATCGAGGCGTTCATCGCGCGGAACGGGGCATGAGAATGGACGCGATCCGCAGCCCCGATGCGGGCACGCTGCTAATCCGCGCGCTTCGTTGTCACGCGAGTGCGGCGGGCCTGACGATGCACGTCGAGTCGATCGCGTGCACCCCGTGGGCGAGCGCGACGTTTGTCGGGACGCTCCACCGCCTGACGATCGCGGCGGTCCCCGTACCCGGTCTTCGAGACTGGATCGATGGCCTGCCCGACGCGGAGTTCGCGCTGCGCGGGCATATCGTCGCCGATCTATCGGTCGACTGCGTTGAGTCGATCGGCGACCGGGAGCACGTGACGATCGCGGTACTGACGCTGATCGATGCTTAAACGGCTCGTCAGGGCTGGACTTTCGCCTGCCGAACCACGAAGTCGGCGGTCAACGAAGGAGATGCAGATGGCCGGGATGGGCAAGTTCGATTGGGCGGATCCGTTCCTGCTCGACGATCAGTTGAGCGAGGACGAGCGGATGATCCGCGACAGCGCGAAGGCCTATGCCGACGACAAGCTGGCGCCCAGGATCATCGACGCGTTCCAGCACGAGCATACCGATCCCGCGATTTTCCGCGAGATGGGCGCGCTCGGGTTGCTCGGACCGACCATCCCGGAGGAATATGGCGGCGTGGGCGCGTCCTATGTCGCGTACGGGCTGGTCGCGCGTGAGGTGGAGCGGATCGACTCGGGCTATCGCTCGATGATGTCGGTGCAGTCGAGCCTGGTGATGTACCCGATCAACGCGTTCGGCTCCGAAGAGCAGAAGCGGAAGTATCTGCCCAAGCTCGCGAGCGGCGAATGGATCGGCTGTTTCGGGCTGACCGAACCTGATGCCGGCTCCGATCCGGGCAGCATGACGACGCGCGCGAAGAAGACCGCGAACGGCTATGTGATCTCGGGCGCGAAGACGTGGATCTCGAACTCGCCGATCGCGGACGTGTTCGTGATCTGGGCGAAGTCCGACGAGCATGGCGGCGGCATCCGGGGCTTCATCCTGGAGCGCGGGATGAAGGGGCTGGAGACACCCAAGATCGAGGGCAAGCTCTCCTTGCGCGCGTCGATCACCGGGATGGTGATGATGGATGAGGTCGAGGTCGGCGACGACGCGCTGCTGCCCGACGTGCAGGGATTGAAGGGGCCGTTCGGGTGCCTCAACCGTGCTAGGTACGGGATTTCGTGGGGAGCGTTGGGCGCGGCGGAGTTCTGTTTTCATGCCGCGCGACAGTACGGGCTGGATCGGAACCAGTTCGGGACGCCGCTCGCCGGGCGGCAGCTGTTCCAGAAGAAGCTGGCGGACATGGAAACCGAGATCGCGCTTGGGTTGCAGGCCTCGTTGCGCGTCGGGCGGCTGATGGACGAGGGCCGGTTCGCGCCGGAGATGGTCTCGATCGTCAAGCGCAACAACGTCGGCAAGGCGCTCGATATCGCGCGGATGAGCCGGGACATGCATGGCGGGAACGGGATTTCGGGGGAGTATCAGGTGATGCGTCACCTGATGAACCTCGAGACGGTGAACACGTATGAGGGTGCGCATGACGTGCATGCGTTGATCTTGGGGCGCGCGATCACGGGTATCGCTGCATTTTGACATCCCCCGTCACCCCAGCGAAAGCTGGGGTCTCCCTCCGCAAGGGCACGCTCCATTACCGGGAGATCCCAGCTTTCGCTGGGATGACGAACTTAGGTGACGCGTCGATGATGATGGGTGATGGGATGAGACCGTGGTGAAAGACACCCCTCTCACCGGCCTCAAAGTCGTCGAACTCGCCCGCATCCTGGCCGGCCCGTGGGCGGGGCAAGTCCTCGGCGATCTCGGTGCCGACGTGGTCAAGATCGAGAGCCCCGCCGGGGACGACACGCGAACCTGGGGTCCGCCGTTCATCGACAATCCCGACGGCACGCGCGACGCCGCGTATTTCCACGCCGCCAACCGCGGCAAGCGGTCGGTCGTCGCCGACTTTACCACCCCCGAAGGACAAGCTGTCGTCCGCGACCTGATCGCCGACGCCGATGTCGTGATCGAGAATTTCAAGGTCGGTGGGCTCGTCAAGTACGGGCTCGACTACGCTGCGCTGGCTGCGATCAATCCGCGGTTGGTGTATTGCTCGATCACCGGGTTCGGACAGGACGGCCCTTACGCCCCCCGCGCCGGCTACGACTTCATCGTCCAGGGGATGAGCGGGATCATGGACCTGACCGGCGAGCCTGATGGCGCGCCGCAGAAGATCGGCGTGGCGTTCGCCGACATCATGACCGGGCTGTATTCCGTGATCGCGATCCAGGCGGCGTTGGCGATGCGCGAGCGGACCGGCCGGGGTCAACAGATCGACATGGCGTTGCTCGATACGATGACCGGGGTGCTCGCGAACCAGGCGATGAACTGGTTCGCGAGCGGCGTGTCGCCGACGCGGGTCGGCAACGCGCATATGAACGTCTGCCCGTATGCCGTCTTCCCGACCAGCGATGGCTGGTTCATCCTCGCGGTCGGCAATGATGGCCAGTTCCGGCGGTTCTGCGACGCGATGGGCTTGCCCGAGATGCGCGACGATCCGCGGTTCGCGACCAATGCCGGGCGGTTGGCGTTCAAGGATTTCCTGTTCGCGGGGATCGAGGCAGCGACGTCTCGGGTGCCGAAGCTCGAGTTGCTCGCGCGGCTCGAGGCAGTCGGGGTGCCGGCCGGGCCGATTAATACGGTGGCGCAGGCATTCGAGGACCCGCAGGTGATCGCGCGGGGGATGGCGATCGACGTCGCGCGGTCGGATGGATCTCTGGTCCCCGGGCTTCGCACACCAATCCGGTTTTCGGATGCCGATCTCGCGACCGGGCGGGCGGCGCCGATGTTGGGGTCGTCGGAGTAGGCGGACGCCCCAGGGCATCGTCCCTTACACCGCCACCCGAAAACGTCGTCACCCCAGCGCACGCTGGGGTCTCTCACGGCAGAAGCGCGCGGCTAAAACCGGGAGACCCCAGCTTTCGCTGGGGTGACGGTTGGATCGTTCAGGCTACCACCGGCTTCCGAGCGTAAAGCCCGTACGCCAGGATCAACGCGTAGCAGATCGCCGGGAGCAGCAGCGCGAAGTGCAGGCTGCCCGACTTGTCCGCCAGCATACCCGTCAGATACGGCACGATCGCGCCGCCGACGATCGCGGTGGCGATCACGCCCGAGCCTTCCGCCGCACGCTTGCCGAGACCTTCGGAGGCGAGGCTGAAGATCGTCGGGAACATCACTGCGTTCATCAGGCCGATCGCGAGCAACGCCCAGCCCGACAAAGCACCCTCGGTGTTCGCCGAGATTAGGATCAGCGCCAGCGTGCCCGTCGCGACGCCCGCGAGCACCTTGCCCGGCGACACCTTGTTCAGCACGTACGCGCCGATGAACCGGCCGACCAGCGCGCCGCCCCAGTAGAACGGCACGTGTTTGCCCGCGGCGACGTCGCTCAGGCCCATCACGCTCGGCTGCATGAGGTAATTGACGATCAGCGAGCCGACCGCGACTTCGGCGCCGACGTACAGGAAGATGCACGCCGTCCCCATCGCGAAGCGCGGGCGCTTCAGCAGCGTGAACGCGTGGAAGATGCTGCCGGTTTGGTCCTGCTCCTCGTTGAGCCGGTTGCGGCGGGTCCAGACGACCGCGGCGACGATCAGCAGCGCGATCGCAAGGCCGATATAGGTGTGGACGACGGTCCGCGACGATTCCGTCCGGTACGCATCAAGCGCGGCGCCGGTGAGCTTCGAGGAGTCGACCGTCGCCAGACCGCCGAGGATCAGCGCGGAGCCGACATACGGGAAGATGGTGGTGCCGAGCGAGTTGAACGCCTGCGCGAAGGTCAGCCGGCTCGAGGCGGACTTGGGATGGCCGAGCGCCGAGATCAGCGGGTTGGCGACGACCTGCACGACGGTGATCCCTGCGCCGAGCACGAACAGAGCGAACAGGAACATGCCGAAGCTCGCCTGCCCTGCGGCGGGGATGAACAACAGGCAGCCCGCGGTCATCGTCACAAGGCCGATCGACGCGGTCCGCATATAGCCCGCTTTCCGCACGATCGCGGCGGCGGGAATCGAGAACAGCGCATAGGCGAGGAAGAACGCCGACTGGACCAGCATCGCGGTCGCATGGTCGAGCGTGAAGAGCTCCTTCATCTTCGGGATGATGATGTCGTTCAGCGAGGTGATGCCGCCGAAGATGAAGAACAGCGCGAACACGAACACGCGCAGGTCGGGCGCATCGTAGCCGTGGCTGGCATCGCCCCCGGCTGCGGCGGTGGATTTGGTATCGACGTGCATCTGTATTGCGCCCTCTCGCGGTATTATTCGTGCGACATAAGCCGGGGGGCCGCCGCGTGGCAATGCCGGTTGGTGCGATCCCGTGCGGCGCGCTAGGACGGCGGACATGAGCCGCTTCACCGTCAACAACGAGCCGATCGAATACCGGCTCGACAATGATACGCCGCTGCTGTGGGCGCTGCGCGATGCGTCGAACCTGACGGGGACCAAATATGGCTGCGGCACAGGCCATTGCGGCGCGTGCACGGTCGATATCGACGGGCGCGCGATGCGGAGTTGTCGCGTGCCGATCGGGTCGATCGAGGGCGCGTACGTGACGACGATCGAGGGCCTGTCGAGGGAGCGCAATCATCCGGTGCAACTGGCGTTCATCGCGGAGGCGGTGCCACAATGCGGGTTCTGCATTCCGGGGATGATCATGGCGGCGGCGGCGTTGCTGAAGCGCAATGCGGACCCAGGCGAAGAACTGATCCGCGAGCAGATTACGAATCTGTGCCGGTGCGGGGTATATCCTCGGGTGGTCGAGGCGGTGCAGCGTGCTGGGCGAGCGATGCGCGGGGAAGAGGTGATCCCTGCGGGGCCTAGGCCGGGGATCGATCCGGCCGATTCCGCTCGGCTGGTGCCTGCGTTGGTGCCGCCGCCGGCGCGGTAGCGGGCGCTTCATTATCAACCAAAGCATGTTCTCCCGC
This sequence comes from Sphingomonas sp. PP-F2F-A104-K0414, assembly GCF_004340945.1. Taxonomy (GTDB): domain Bacteria; phylum Pseudomonadota; class Alphaproteobacteria; order Sphingomonadales; family Sphingomonadaceae; genus Sphingomonas. The sequence continues at coordinate 524,733 of NZ_SLYD01000003.1, read as the reverse complement.
GAAGGCGGCAGTCCAGTCTGGGCTCCCGCCTTCGCGGGAGAACAAGGAGGGCGCGCAGTTGGATAGGTCGCCCATGCAACTGCCGTCCGTGTAGCGACCGCCCCTGTAGCTGCCGCCACCCCGCCGCTGCACCACCCCGGCGGAGGCCGGGGCCCAGTTGGAACGTCCAGCGTGACAGATCGCAGCACGTCGTTACATTCCATCCCCAACTGGGCCCCGGCCTCCGCCGGGGTGGCGGCTACGACACGATGCAGCGATCAACCGCCCTCGCCCCCCAACCTGTCTGATCGCTGACGAACCCATTCAGCCTCTCCACACACCGATACTTCTAGACCCAACCCATCATAGGAGCCGGCTCGTGCGCCGGCAGTCGAGGACCACCGCGATGACGGGCAAGTTACTCAAACTCTTGATGGCAGCGTCGGCGTTGGTGCCGGCTACGACGATGGCGACCGCCGCCACCGCGCAGCAGGTCGACCAGGACCGCGGCGACCGCGGGGACCGCGGCAACGATGGTTCGCGCCAGGATCGTGGCCAGCGCCCTGATCGCGGTGACCGCCCCGACCGTGGACCGCGCCCGGACGGCCAGGCTTTCCAGCAGCAGCGTCCCGATCGTCCCGCCGCGCCGGACCAGGGCCAGCGCCCGCAGCGCGCCGACCTCGGCGTACAGGCTCAGGTACGTGGTGACGGCCCGGATGGTCGCGGCCGGCCCGACTGGAACGGTCAGCGTGGCAACGGCCAGGGGTGGAACGGCCAAAATCGTCCCGGCCCGCAAGCCGGTCAGGATCGCGGCGGCTGGAACCGCGACCAAGGACGCCCCGGCTTCGATCGCGGCAACCAACAGGTAAATCGCGGCCAGTTCGACCGCAACGGACGCAATGACGGTCGAGGCGACGGGCGCGCCGACAACCGCGGCGACTGGCGCAACGGCGGTCGCGACGGTTACCAGAACCGCCAGCCCAACCGCGCGTACGGCAACGTCCAGGGCTATGGCCGCGGTGGCTACAATCAGGGCCACTACAATCAAGGCGGCGCATGGAACCGTGGCTGGCGCAACGACAACCGCTACGCTTGGAGCAACTACCGCGCGTCTAACCGCGGCGCCTATCGCCTTCCGCGCTACTATGCGCCGAGCGGCTGGGGGTCGGGCTATCGTCGCTTCGGCGTTGGCTTCTCGCTGAACAGCATTCTGTACAACCAGAATTACTGGATCCAGGACCCGTACACCTACCGCCTGCCTGAGGCGTACGGCCCGTATCGCTGGGTGCGCTATTACAACGACGCGTTGCTGGTCGATCTCGACAGCGGTCGCGTGGTCGACACGGTGTACGACATCTTCTGGTAGGCGCCCCTCTAAGAATTGCGCCTACCCGTCACGCAGTAACAGGGGAGAGCCCCGTGGTGACAGACGTCGCCGCGGGGCTCTTGCATTTCCCCCTCTTGCCTTTCGGAGCCAGTTCGCCAAATCCTGCGGCGTGGGTATCTTTTCAAAAGCCAAGAAGGTCGATCCGGCCATGGCCCTCCGCCAGGCCGCCGGATCGCAGGTCGCCGCCCGGCTCAACGCCAATCCCGCGGTACAGCGTATCGCGATGGACACGTTGCAATTCTATTACCAGTCCGACTTCCTCGATCCCAAGACCTGCAAGCAGCTGATCGCGATGATCGATTCCAAGCGGCGGCCGTCGACCTTGCTGTCCGATCGCCCGAACAGCAGCTTCCGCACGAGCGAGAGCTGCGACATGGATCGCTGGTCACCCGAGGTACAGCCCACCGACGAGGCGATCGCGACCCTGCTCGGGATCGACCTGCTCCACGGCGAGACGATGCAGGGCCAGCGCTACGCCCCCGGCCAGCAATTCCGCGCGCACCACGATTATTTCCACGAGTCCGAAAGCTATTGGGCGAAGATGCAGGAGCAAGGCGGCCAGCGCACCTGGACCGCGATGGTGTTCCTCAACGACGTCCCCGAGGGCGGCGCGACGTGGTTCCCTCAGGCGGGCATCAAGATCGCTCCGAAACGCGGCATGCTGCTCGCATGGAACAACATGAACCCGGACGGGACGCCGAACGGGCTGACGCTACACGAGGGCATGCCGGTGATGGAGGGCGTGAAGTATATCGTGACCAAGTGGTTCCGCGAGCGGCCGTGGATCAAGTGAAGGGGCAGGCTGACCGTCGCGTAACTGCCCCCTCCTCCGTCGTGGAGCCCGCACTCCGAAGCCCCCGTCGCACATTGCCCGCCGCGCCCCCTCCCCGTTCGTCCTGAGTAGCCGTCGAGTAGTCGCCGAAGGCGGCGTATCGAGACGGCGTATCGAAGGACAGGTTGGGATGCGGAACCCATGCTTCGATACGCACCCTCGATACGCTTCTGCGAAGCTACTCGGTCGCTACTCAGCACGAACGGGTGCGGGGGGCGGGAGCGTCTTCTCCTTCCACCGCCCCCCACCAACAAGCCCCCTTTCCACCCCCTTCACGTCATCCTGACGAAAGTCAGGATCCAGAGCCATGAACGCCCACTTCCGTAATCCTGGATCCTGACTTTCGTCAGGATGACGGTGCGAGCGCTCGCCCAATGCACGGTCCGCTCGACAATCCCCCCGCAGCCACTACGTCCAAGGCATGACAGTTCTAGGCGTAACCTCCTCCATCCTCGGCCAACCCTGGCGCTGGCGCGCGCTCGCCGCCGACGGTCGGGACGGCTTTGGCGTCGACGCTTTCGGGGGCGGCTCGGGCGACGATCTCGTCACCCAGCTCCTGCTCGCTAGGGGCTGCCCCCGCGACGCGCTCGACGCGCACCGCACGCCGTCGATCCGCGCGTTCATGCCCGACCCGTCGATCTTCCGCGACATGGACCGCGCCGCCGAGCGCCTCGCCGACGCGGTGCAGGCCGGCGAACAGGTCGCGATCTTCGGCGATTACGACGTCGACGGCGCCACCTCCGCCGCGCTCATGGTGCTGGTCCTGCGCGACCTCGGCATCGAGGCCCGCCCGTACATCCCCGACCGCCTGCTCGAAGGCTATGGCCCGTCGGGCGAAGCACTCGTCCGCCTTGCCGGCGAAGGCGCCTCGCTGATCGTCACGGTCGACTGCGGCGCGCAAGCGTTCGACGCACTCGACGCCGCGCGCGACGCGAAGGTCGACGTGATCGTCATCGACCATCACAAATGCTCGACCGCGCTCCCGCACGCGCTGGCGCTGGTCAATCCCAACCGGCTCGACGAGACCGAGGGCGCCGCGCATGGCCATCTTGCCGCGGTCGGGATGTGCTTCCTCGCCGCCGCCGCGCTCGTCCGCACGCTCCGCGCACGCGGCTTCTTCAAGGACCGTGCGGAGCCGAAACTGATCGACCTGCTCGACATCGTCGCGCTTGGCACCGTCGCCGACGTCGCCCAACTCCGCGGCCTCAACCGTGCGTTCGTGTCGCAGGGCCTCAAAGTCATGGGCGCGCGCAAGAACATCGGCGTCGCCGCGCTGATCGAGGCGTCACGCCTGACTCGCAACCCGACCTGCACCGACCTCGGCTTTGCACTCGGCCCCCGCATCAACGCCGGTGGCCGCGTCGGTCGCGCCGACCTCGGCGTCCGCCTGCTGACCACGCAGGACCCGGACGAAGCCCGCCAGATCGCCACAGAACTTGATCGCCTCAACGAAGAACGTCGCGCAATCGAAACCGCCGTGCAGGAAGCCGCCGACCTCCTCTCCAGCCGAGACCGCGCGGTCGCCGTCGTCGCCGGCCACGGCTGGCACCCGGGCGTGATCGGCATCGTCGCCGGTCGCCTGAAAGAAAAGCTCGGTCGTCCCGCGATCGTCATCGCGATCGACGAGAACGGCATCGGCAAGGGTTCGGGCCGCTCGATCCCCGGCGTCGACCTCGGCGCCGCAGTGATGGCTGCACGCGAACACGGCTTGCTCGTCGCTGGCGGAGGCCATGCGATGGCCGCCGGCCTGACGATCAGCGAGGCCGCGATCCCCGCCTTCACCGACTTCCTCGAAGAGCGCCTCGCCGCCGCGGTCGAGCGCTCGAACGGCGACCGCGCGCTGCTGCTCGACGCGGTCCTCGCCGCCGGCGGCGTCAACCCCGGCCTCGTCGAATCGATGGAAGCCGGCGGCCCCTACGGCATGGGCTGGCCCGCGCCACGCGTCGCGATGGGCCCGGTCCGCGTCATCAAGGCGGATATCGTCGGCAACGGCCACGTCCGCACGATCGTCGCGGGCGACGACGGCCGCAGCATCAAGGCGATGGCGTTCCGCTCAGCCGAATCCGCACTCGGCCAGGCCCTGCTCGGTGCCGCCCCCCACCGCAAACTCTGGCTGGCGGGCCGCGCGAAGATCGACGACTGGTCCTCACGCCCCTCGGCCGAGCTTCATGTCGAGGACGCGGCGTGGGCAGACTAAATTCTTGTATCGAAACGCTTGACGCCTCGCCCCCTTCCCCTTAGTCGGCCTCCACCACGCAGGCCCCTTCGTCTAGCGGTTAGGACGCGGCCCTTTCACGGCTGAAGCACGGGTTCGATTCCCGTAGGGGTCACCAGCATCTGCCTAAGTGGCGGAATAGTGCGGTTTCTCGATTTTGACGGACGCTTTACCCATCCTTGTATACAAAGGATGTGCACAAAGTGATCCGTATGGCCGCCCCCTTCAAAGATCCTCGCACCGGCATTCTCTACTTTCGACGGGTCATCCCTGCCGCACTCCGCCCGTTCTTCGACGGTGGCGCAAGTGAGTATAAGCGAACCCTCGACACCCGCGATCCCGACGAAGCGCGCCAGCGCTATCATCCCCATGCCGTCGTCTACGAGCAGAAGCTCGCCGCCGCTCGCCGCACGCGGGCCAGCCACCACCTCCGCTCGGCACGCGCGATGGTCGACGACTTTCTCGACGGACAACCGGACGAGGATCTTCGCGGCGTGGCGCAGAAGCTCGCCGCGCTCGAACTCGGGGCATTCGACCATGCCAACGGCCTGACCGACGATGCGCCCGGCGCACGCTACGACTTCGGGATTTCGCCAGGCCTCGATGATCTTCGCGACCATGCGAGCAGGATCACCATGCTGTCCGCCGTTCCCGATCTCCTGCCGCTATCCTGGCTGGAGACGTTGCAGCGGGTCGCCGCCCTGCCCACCCTCGAACCGATCGAATGGTTCATCGCGGCGGTGGCCATGGCGAACGATCTGGGCTGGCCACTGACCCACGAGCTACACGGCGCAATCGGTCGTGCTTACCTCGACAGGCTCTGCGCGGCCTGCGCCATCAGGATCGATCCGGCGCGGACCCGGATCGTCCCGCCGTCGGTGCTTGTCGCAGGATCTACGGCGGTGGTGACGGCGCCGTCTGCTCATCCAACCGAACCAGAACTCCTTACGCCGCTCGGGAAGGCGGCACCCACGATCACCCAGGTCTATGAAGCCTGGGCCACGTCCGAGCCGCGCGAGGCCAAGCTCGTGGACGAATGGCGGACAGCGGTGAAGCGCTTCGCCCGGCTCCATGACGACCCGCCGGTCGATCGGATCACCACGTCGATGGTGCGTGCCTATCGCCGCACCTGCGCGGGGCTTCCAGCCCGTGCCGGACACAGGATCGCCGCCCTGCCCCTGTTGGAGCAGGTCGAATTGGCAGAGGCTGAGGGATTGCCAACGCTATCGCCTGCGACCGTCAACAAGGCGCTGTCGGCGATCCGGGTAACGCTCGAGCACGCGGTCGAGGAACTCGAGGTCATTGACGGCAACGTCGCCAAGACCGTGAAGTCGATGCCCAAGCGCTCGTTGGAGGACGCACGCCTCCCTTTCGAGTCGGACGACATGGTCAGGATCTTCACCTCGCCTCTGCCCGAGCGCAGTGGTGTGACGGCACGAACGCTGTTCTGGACACTGTTGCTCGCCCCGTTTACTGGTTGCCGCCTCGATGAGCTGGGCAAGCTTCGGCCCGGCAACATCAAGACCTATGACGGCATCCCCTACATCGCCATCGAACCGGATCGCTTGCGCGTCCGCCAGGAGCAGGAGGGACCGGCCAAGCGGATGAAGACGGCCAGCGCCAAGCGCGACATTCCGCTGCATTCCACCCTGCTCGAAGCAGGCTTTCTCGATATGGTCGCGGCGCGACGGGCAGAAGGCACCGAGTGGCTGTTCCCCGAACTCGAGACCAACAAATATGGCAGCCGCACACAACGGCTATCGCGCGTCATGAACGATTTTCTCGACGCCATCGGCCTGTCCGATCCCGAGCTCGTATTCTATTCATTCCGACACACCGGCAAGCGCGCCGTTCGGGGCAAGGTCGCGAAGGAAATCGTCGACCTTCTGTTCGGTCACGCGGACGGATCGGTCAGCACCTTATATGGCCGCGGTGCCGCCATGACGGTTCTACGTGATGCCATCGAGCAGATCCAATATCCTGCCGTTGACTGGAAGCCTGTTGTCACGATGGCGCGGACAATGACGTAATCGGGCGGACTGCTCGCGAGCAGCTTCTATTCGCGAGAGGCAGACAGCGGCTGTTCTGTAAGTGTGGCACCACTCTGTTGTGACACGATAGCGCCTTCATTGCTGGTTGAAACCCGCCTATGCCGGCGATCAATCCGCGCTAGACGATCAACAATTCAATGGCCGATGACAAGGCGGCGTGGACGAATTGGCCGCGGTGGGCTGGCTTGCCATTGCCGCGTGAGAAGACCCGAAGCACCTCGGCGCGCGCATTGGCATCACTGCCGTGCTGCACACAGAAAGCTCGGCGATGACCCATTTCAGACATTCAGACGCTCTTTTCAGCTCCCCAACTTCGGCCCCTCGTTCATATCGCGGCAGCGACGGTCGGAGCGGCAGGCTTTGGGACCTTTCTGCCATTCCCGAGATGCATGTCGAACGTCAGGTCTTTCCAGGATCGGACATTTAGCGCTCGCCTGACTCGCATCGCAGACCGACAGAAACCAGGCCGTTGCGATCCGCCAGCTTTCGGCTCCGCAATCTGCCAACACTCCCGCTGTTTGTCCTCGCAAGCCAAGCGAGTCTCGAACATTGGCTCTGCCAGCAAACTTCGTTGCCATGATTCGGATGCCAGGCCGGACTGCGATCCCTTGCCAAAGCGGCCAACGCAGATCGGCCTTCTGCGGGGGCCTAGCGGCGGGCCAAGCGGACCGCGAAGTCATCGACCAGCGATTCCGCCATCGTCAGGCACTCGCGGTCCTCGAAGGTGATCCGCAGCGGCAGGCGGCGTTCGGCTGCGTCGCTCAGGTTAGACGCATTGACGCGGGCGGTTATCAAACCCCGGACCTCACCTTCGTCGCTTGCCCAGACCCGGAAGGAAAACTCTTCCTCGTCGCGGCCATGGCGCCACGCTTTGCATTCGAGCGACAGCACCTCGGTCTGATCGGACCTGCCCTCCCTCCAATAGAAGACGTCGTCATCACGTCGGGGCGGCATCGTCGGGAAATACGGTCGCGACAGCAGGGACGGATCGCGTCCTAGCCAATCGTGCGCCAGCATGCTGACCGACCGCGGCATCGGCTTGGGCGGTGTCGGCGGCAGCGAAAGCTCGAGCCAGCTACCTCGCTTAGGCCCCTCGTCGTCGTCACCGTCCTGGCGATACCCACTCAGTTTGAAGTCGCCCGACGCCTCGACCTCAACGAGCACGTCATTGGCGGGCCGAGAACCTGTATTGGTCGCGCAGAAGATCGCGCGCGGCCATTCCCGCCGACGGTTCCATTCCGCATGGAAGCCGGCAATTTTCCTGCGGACGCCGGAGAGCCAGTCACGATAGTCGCTTTCATATTTCTCGACGTCGGCTTGGGTGACTGGGGTCATGCCCAGGCTCGGGTAGCTGATCTCCGACAAATCGAAGCCGCGGCCAGTCGCCCGCGGCTTCGCATATTTCGCCGCGGCGACGGGCGTGACGGCAGCCATCGGCGCAAGGGCGCCGACGCGTGCGACTAGCCGGTCGACCTCCTCTGGGATTATCGGTTGGTAGCGCTTCATGGTGACCTCGAGCCGCTCGATCTCGTTCCCGTCCGCATCGATGAAGCGATGTTCGAGCGTAGGCTCGGTCGCCTTGAGACGAGCGATCTCGGCATCGCGCCGGGCGAGTTCGCGTGCGCTATCGTCCTTCTCAGGCTCCTTGAGCCAATGATCGGGCATCAATCGCACGGGGAGCCCGAACTCTTCAGCAGCCAACGCCGCGAAATTGTCGCCGGTGAGCAAGACGACATTTTCACCCTGATCGAGCCGGGCAAGCGCCTGGTTGATGATGGCCTGGTCGTCGTGACCGACGTCGAGACCTTGGCGTTGCGGTGCAAGGTTGGTCTTGCCCGGTGAGAGCCGCAGCATGACGCGGGGAGTCGACTCAACAAGGACTTCGCTCTTGTCCGCGCTGCTCATCAGTTCGCGGACCTTGGTGCTGTAGGCGCGCGCTACCTTCCCAGCCCGGCCTGGCCGGGTCTTCAGGCGGTCCAGCTCGCGAATGACGGGGCCGCACAGCACGAGGTCAATCGGCCCGGTCCCGAATTCCGACCAAGGCAGGTCGTGCAATGCCCGTCCCTGCACGAGGACGTTAGTGTCGGGGAAGATGATAAGAGGCGGACGATCGCTCATTGTGTCGCTCTAGCATTCCGGCGGTGAAGACGCATCGTCGTCGAGCGCGAGGAGTGCATCGTGGAACAGCGTCTCCAACGTGCCGTCGGCGGCCGCGATGCCGAACGCGCAGGGAGAGTTGTCCGGCGGTTCACGTAGTCTTGCCATAGCCGCACCGGATCACGCCGAGGCTGGCGCGGCAACCGATATCGACCATCAAGTGAAAAAAAACGCAGTGCGATCGCGACCAAAGGAGATACGTTTGCCCCGCGAAAAGGCTGTGAGCCGATGTGGCGGTTATCGACAAAGCGCCCACAAAGTGACTTCAGTGTGCCGATGAAGATCGCGACAAGAATTAGCGGGAACGTCCACCAGGTGCCACGGGATGCTTGATTTTACCCGGATCATCGCCGGTGTTGCCGGCCAGCGCGAGACGTTTGAGGAACTGGTTTGCCAGATCGCCAGGCGCGTGCCGCCGAAGGGAAGCTCCGAGTTCCGACGGATTCATGGCGCGGGGGGCGACGGCGGGGTCGAAGCCGTCTGGCTACTGAAGAACGGCGAGGAGGTCGGATACCAGGCCAAATACTATGTCACCTCCGCCGGCATCGACTGGGCCGCGATCGACAATTCGGTCGACACCGCGCTCTCTACCCACTCGGCGATGACGACGATGCACATCGCCATCGCCTGCTCACTCACCGGGCCCACGAGGCGGCGGACCAAGGCGGGCGCGCCTACCGTCAACGGCTGGAGCGAGTGGGACACGCGTAAGGCCAAATGGACGGCTAATGCGGCGGTTCTCGGCCGGGCGGTCGAATTCGTCCCCTGGACGGCACCAGACCTCGAGGAACTCCTCACCAGACCGGAGACGATTGGACTCTCCGATTACTGGTTCGGCGCGATTGAAATGACGCCAGAGCGGCTTACGGCGGAATGCCAACGAACGGTCGACGCACTCGAGGAACGGTATCACCCCGAGGACCACGTCGACGTATCGACGCGGTCGGTCTTTGACGGCCTGCTGCACAACGCCGCCCTCGGCCAAACCATCGCGACGACGCGCGCGGTTCTCGTCGATACACGACGCCTCGGCCGTCGGCCGGCCATACTGGGCAGCGCGGACGGTGCGCGACTGGATACGATCGACGCGCTGGCCACAAAGCTGATCAACAGCATGGCGCAGCCTCCCGGCCCGCGCGACGCAGCAGCATACCCCAGCTGGGAGAGCACCGCGCTCGAACTGCGAAAGCTGCTGTTCGAGTCGATCGAGGCCGACGGCGACCTCTTGCGCAAGGCCAAGGCCGCCCCGTCCGACGGGACGACGCCGATTCCGATCGAAGAAGGCAATGACCGAGCCTCCCTCGACTATCATCTCCATGGCTTGCGAAAATTGCAGGACGCCGTTGGCGACGTACTGCAACTGACCGCGTCCAGCGCGTGCAGGGCCGATGCGACACGCTTCGCCCTGCTCGACGGGAGAGCTGGCTCGGGCAAATCGCACCTCATCGCCTCCGAGATCGAGCGCGCGCTGGCAAGCCGCGCGCCGGCCCTATTCATGATCGGGACGGACTTCACCACCCACGGCACGCCCGAGAACCAGACGCTAGCCCACTTCGAATGGGGCCAGTCCACCTTCGACAAGATGCTGGGTGCGCTGTCGGCCCGGGCCGAGGCGGAAGGGACACGGGGACTCGTCGCGATCGACGCGCTCAATGAAGGTGCCGGCGCGGCGCTCTGGAGGAGCACGCTACAGGGGTTTGCGCGACGGGTGCTGGCCTTCCCCAATCTGGCGCTGTGCGTGTCATGCCGGCGCGAATACTTGGACCACCTGATCATGCCCGCGGTCGCGCAGATGGCGACGACGGTCGAGATCACGGGCTTCGAGACCCCCGCCGACATCGAGCGGGCCGCGCGCGTCTATATGGACAAGCGCGGGATCGTACGCCCGGCAACGCCTTGGCTAAACCCCGAATTCTCCAATCCGTTGTTTCTGCGGACGACGTGCCTTGCGCTCCAGGCCGAGGGGCGTACCGCTTTCCCCCGCGGGATGCGGGGCACCAGCGAGGTGCTGAGCTTCTACTTGACGTCAACCGGTCGGCATCTCGGCACGAGCTATGACGGTAGCGATATGCTCGTCGGACCGCTGCGCTCGGCCGTGCTGGCGCTGGCGACGTCCATGGCGGACGCAATGCGGGACAGCGTCCCGCGCGGCGACGCGCACCGGATCGTCGATCAGGCGTTCGAAGGGTTCGCCCCTCCAGCGAGCAAGACCTGGCTCGAGACCCTCCGCTTTCGGGGGCTGCTCAGATACGATCCTGACCCAAGCACCGACCCCAAGGATCCGTTCGCGGTCCCTGTCGACGTGGTCCGCTTCTCGTTCCAGCGTTTCGGCGACCATCTCGTGGCCCGTGCACTGCTCGAAGGGGTGCCGTCCCCCGCTGGCCTATTCGATCCCGGCGGCAAGCTCGCCTTTCTTCTCGCAAAATATGGTGTCGCCTACGAGTGGAGCGGGCTGTTCTACGCGCTCTTCCTGCATTTCGCCGACCGCTATGGCGTGGAACTGGTCGATGAGCTGCCGGGCGGGTTCGACGACTTTTGGGACAAGTGGCCGGTCGAGGACGCCTTCGTCGACAGCATCCGCTGGCGTTCGCCAACGGCCTTCTCCGACCGGACGCTCGAACTGCTCAACCGCCTCAGCCGACATGAGGAGGACGTCACCGCGCTGCTGGTAGAACTCGCGGTCATCGAGGATCACCCCTGGAACGTCGAGCTCCTCCACCGCAACCTGATCTCGCGGACCATCGCCGAGCGCGACGCCTTTTGGACAGTGGCGATCAACGCCGCCCATGACGATCCTGGTCATCCACTCGTCCGCCTCACGGACTGGAGCCTGAATTCAGGCGTCGGCCAGGCTTCCGACGCTACCCTGGGCCTCGCGCTCGCGACCCTCGCCTGGAGCTGCGCCAGCACGAGCGCCCGCATCCGCGACACGGCGTCGAAGGCGGTGCTCTCGATCCTCGCGACCCGCCCCGCGCTCGCCGCGCCGTTGTTCGAGCGTTTCACCAGCTGCGACGATCCTTACGTCGTGGAACGGCTCTACGCCGCGCTGTACGGAGCAGCGCTGAGGACGCTGGATCCCGCCACCCTGGGCAAATTCGCGAGCGTCGCCTGGAGTAACTGCTTCGAGGGCGGCGCCCCAGTTCACCTGCTTGCCAGGGACTACGCGCGCGGGACCATAGAACTGGCCGTGTCGGCGGGCTCGTGCGATCCATCCGTCGATCTCGTGCGCTGCCGCCCGCCTTACGGCTCAACGACACCCAGCTTCAGCGTCACGAAGGCTCGCGTCGACGCCCGCGGCGAGCGGGTCGGCGCGCATTCGATCCTGAGTTCCTGCTATGACGGCCTCGCCGACTTCGGCCGCTACGTCCTGGAAGGACGCGTGCATCGCTTCTCGGAAGCTCGCCTGTCCGGGCCACGTCCGATCACGGCGGACGAAAGCGGGGAGGCGTTCTTCAAGGAAGTCGTCGCCGGCCGGAGCGACGTCGAGAGCGCGTTCTCCGAGTTCCGCACCGCCTATGCAGAAAGGCGCGTCAGCTTCGATCGCGACTCTTTTGAGGTAATCGTTCCTCCCGCCGACCGTCGCCGAATCGTCCGCGCGACGGCATCGCTCCTAGCGCTCCTGACGCCGGCGCAGCGCAAGCGCTACGCGGCCGAGGCGAACGCCTGGGTGACGGGAAGCGGTGGCCACGAGTGGATCATCCCAGGCAAGGGTAAGGGCGCGGAGTTCGATGCGCAGAAATGCAAGGTCTGGGTGGCCAACCGGGCGCTCTCGTTCGGTTGGACGGCGGAACGGTTCCCGGGCGACCGATATCTTTCCGGAAGAAGCGAACGGGGCGGTCGCATCGAGCGGATAGGCAAGAAATATCAGCGAATCGCCATGATGGAGCTGCTGGCGCGCCTCGCCGACAACTTCTGGATGAAGCCGCAATGGGGAAGCGGTGCCGCGGTCTACGACAATCCCCTCGACGTCGAGTTCACCCGCGACCTCGAACCCTCGATCATGCCTGCCGACCAAGAGACGACGACGCGGGCCGACCTGCCGCAGGTCCCGCCACTCGTCTGCGAACCGCTGCCGGTCGAGCGGAGGGGCGACTGGGTGGCGGATCCGGGCCTGCCTGGCAGCCGTCTCGCCTTGGCAACCTGCCCTGACCTCGGCGAGCCGGGCTGGTTGACCCTCTATCGCTACGCGGGGCACGACATCGACGCCGAACGCGAGGACCGGCACCTGGATGCGCCGTGGCTCCAGAGCGACTTCCACTTCCTCGCCGCCGTCCTCCTCTCTCCCGACGACAGGGCGCGCCTGATCAAAGACGCAGTCGCCGACGCATACGACTTCCACGAATGGCTACCGGGCCAGACGACCGACGGTCCCTACGTCGGCGAGCTGGCGCGACGCGACACGTGGCGCGATGAACCGTGGACGACACTCGACGCTCGCCTGATCGGAAAGTCCCGCAGTTACAGGGTTATACGGCCCACCGCAGACTTCCTCTGGGAGAGCCATCTCGACGGGAGCCTGCCTAACGGGTTCTCCCGGCACGTGCCGATACCCTGGTTGATCCGTGGTCTGGGACTCACGGCGGATACGAATAACATCGGCGTCTTCCTCGATGCGAAAGGAGCACCAACGATCGTCACGGGGAGTGCCACGGGTAGCGATCGGGGCAGTTACGTCCTTGTCCGCCGCGACCCGTTCCTAGACTTGGTACGGAAGAACGACCTCGAGCCGATCTGGACAGTGATCGGCGAACGCCGCGCGACGACGCTCAAGAAGAAGCGACACCCAGACATCCGCGTGCGCTACAATGGATTGCTTTGGTTCGAGGGCAATACGGAGAGGCATGTGCACTGGTCGAACAACGACTAGATACGCTCCTTTGGTCAGCTTGTTGAGGTGCAGAGGACAAGGTGAACAAACGGCAGATTTCGGGCTTGCGGCGGGTCAGCCTAAATGGCCGAAGCTAGGGCGCGTTGCTGGCAGACCGTTTCGCGCCGACCGAACGGCAGGTTCTGGTAGAAGCTACTGCTGGAGGCCCGACCGGCGAACGGCGCATTTTGGTCGAGAGCTGCCGCCAGCGAGACGGCGGCGCTAACACATAGTCAGCCGTTCGTGGAATTGATGCGACCTCCCGGAAGCAAACGTTCGTTCACGTTGCTAGTCACACGGGCCCGGCACACACAACGGCTGACCAGAATATGATCTCAAATGGTATCAGATACTGGTCACCAGCTATCAGCGGTCTCGACCCATGTGTGGACGGCCCTCCGTTGGCAAGCTTGAACAGTCGCGTTGCAATGCTGGTTGGTGCGGCCATGTGTCCGACCTGTTAGTGCGGCTCATAGCGCCGCTGGCCATAATGCCATTCGCGCGGTTCGGGTCCCGATCAGTTATACGCGCTTGATGCGCTTGGGTCTTTGTGGGTTTTCCCGATCCGGCGGTTCAACCGGCTTGTTGCATTAGCTCCTATCCGCCCTTTCCAACCTCGTCCGGTGCGGTCGCCCGCCCCGTATCCTGTTACACGATCTGCGGCTCGCGATACCGTTCGCCACTGGCCATCATCGCCCAGATCATGCGGGCGTTCTTGTTGGCTAGCGCGACCGCGGCGACCTTGGCCTTCCGCCTGGCAAGCAGTTGCACGAGCCAGGGCCGCTTGGCCCCGTTCCGCTCGGCATAGCGCACGACTGCCATAGCGCCGACGATCAGCATCTGACGCAGATATTGGTGGCCCGCCTTCGTGATGCTGCCCAGCCGCTCCTTTCCACCGCTCGAGTTCTGCCGCGGCACCAGGCCTATCCAGGCAGCAAGGTTGCGGCCCGAGCGGAAGATCGCGGGGTCAGGAACCGTGGCGACGATGGCGCTGGCGAGCAGTGGACCCACGCCGGGTATCTCCATCAGCCGGCGACCGAGCTCGGTCTCGCGTGCGCTCGCCAGGATGCGACGATCGTTCTCGAGGATCTGCTCCTTTACGATGCGCAGCTGCGCTGCCAACATCTCCAGGCAGAACCGCGCATCGGCTGGTACGCGCTCATCAGTAGGATCAGCGATCACGTCGAGGAGCTGCTCGATGCCGTTTCTACCAATTGGCGCCGCAATCCCGAACTCGGCCAAGTGCGCCCGCATCGCGTTCGACAGCTGCGTGCGCTGGCGGTTTAGGATCAGGCGGACACGATGAAGCATCATCGCGCTCTGCTGCTCGGGCGACTTGATCCCGACGAAGCGCATGGTCGGCCGGGTCACTGCCTCGCAGATCGCCTCGGCATCCGCCGCATCGTTCTTGCCTCGCTTGACGTACGGCTTCACGTACTGCGCCGGCATCAGCTTCACGTCATGCCCGAGCGCGACCAGCTCGCGCGCCCAGAAGTGTGATGTCGCACACGCCTCAATGCCGATCAGACACCGGGGCAGCTTGGCGAAGAACTTCAACATCCGCCCACGCGTCAGACGCTGGCGAACAACCGCTGCGCCATCAGCATCCACTCCGTGCACCTGAAACACGTTCTTCGCGATATCTAGACCGATCGTTGTGACGTTTCCCATCGTGACTCTCCTTCGACTCTCCGCAGGACATACTGCTTGAGGGTTGGAGAGCCGTCCACGTCATCAGTTGTGGACGTTCACGGGGTAATTTCCGCTCCCCAACTTCGGCCCTTCGTTCATGTCGAGGCGGGGCTCATGTGGCACGCATTTACCTGCCTGACGACACGCCGAATTTCCCGAAAACGATGGTGTTTTAAGAACTGCTAGCCGGCTGGGATCTTTGCCGGTTCGCCCGTGTCCGGGTGTTCCCACGGCATAACGCAACGCCGTATGATTTCGCCAAGGCGGCGGTAGGTCGCTTCCCGTGGCGATGACGAACGCCATATCATCGTCAGGTCACGCACTGGCGCCCGCTTCGCCAGCGGCCGTGCGACGATCAGCTTCTCGCGCAGCACGTCTGATCGGACATACAGCGCGGGGAGGAGCGACAGGCCCATGCCGGTCGTCACCATGAGACGCAGCGTATCGAGCGTTGTCCCGGCATAATCATCGACCTCGATCGCGCCAAACTCGGCACAGAGTGAAGCGATCTGGTCATGCAGCCGTGGTGAGCGATCCATGACAAGAACCGTTTCACCAGCAAGATCCTCCGGACACACTACCTCACATCGGGCAAGCCGGTGATCGCTTGGCATAACGAGATGCAGCGGCTCCCGGATCAACCGGGCAGAAGTGAAATCGGGCTGGGTGGGTCCATGCGGCAAGAGGAGCACGTCATGCGTGCCGTCCGACAGTTTCCCCGGCAGGCTTTCCAGCCTGTCCTCACGCACGACGATCCGCAGATCAGGGAACGTCTCGCGAAGCGCCGGCATTGCTAGCGACAGGACGTACCCGCCAACTGTCTGGAGAACACCCATTTGAAGCGTTCCCTGTAGTGCGGCGGGATCGTCACGGCGCGCGATTTCCCGAATATCCTCAATCTCGGAAAGGACGAAGCGCGCACGGCGGGCTATCTCGGTGCCAACCGGCGTCAGCACCACGCGGGCGCGCGTACGCTCGACCAATTGCGTGTTCAGTCGGCCCTCTAGCTCCTTCAACTGCATGCTGAGCGTGGGCTGGGTGACACGACACTGATCGGCTGCACGGCTGAAGCTAAGCGTGTCGGCGACGGCCACGAGGTAGCGCAGCTGTTGAATGCGAGGCATCACCAACCTTATAGCCAACCTCTATAAGCGGCAATGCAACTTCCGATTTTCTCATGATGATCGGGCCTGCTACCGATAGAGGGTCCACGACGATCGGCATTCCAACTGTCATTCGGACAACTTCTCACCATTGATCCGCACGTCCTGCCGGCGGTGCCGATACCGCAAAGGCAGGATTGCGCATGGCTGCTCATCATCAGACAGGTGCCCAAGTACGCTTTGCCTTCCTTCGCAGCGAGGCTGCTGGTGGCCTGCTGCTCATGGGCGCTGCGGCGCTGGCGATGATTGCGGCCAACCTGCCCGGAACGCACGCTTACCACGACGTTCTGCACGTGGTCGTTGGGCCGACATTATCTGACCAGCTAGGCCCGATGACGCCGCACCTTTGGATCAACGACGGCTTCATGGCTCTATTCTTCCTGCTGGTAGGTCTCGAACTGAAGCGCGAGTTTCTAGAGGGCAGACTGTCGCGCTGGTCCGACCGGACGATGCCTGCCGTAGCTGCCACAGCCGGCATGGCTATCCCGGCGCTGATCTATCTGCTCGTAGCATGGTCCGATCCGTTGTTGCACGGCGGATGGGCGATCCCCGCGGCGACCGATATCGCCTTTGCGTTGGGCGTACTGGCGCTGCTCGGCAACCGCGTGCCGGCCTCGCTGAAACTATTCCTCATGTCGGTCGCGATCGTCGATGATCTCGGCGCAGTCGCTATTATCGCGCTGTTCTATACGGCGTCGATCGACGCGCTGGCGATCACCGCTGCCGCGGGGATCTTCGGGGTCATGCACCTGCTCCGCTGGCGGGGTGTGAACGCGCTGACGCCCTATCTCATCTTGGCGGCGCTGCTCTGGTACGCGGTGCTACTCTCCGGCGTCCATGCAACGATCGCGGGCGTCCTCGCCGCAACCGCCATCCCGCTTCGCGCGAGCGGCGACGGGGATGCGGGCGCACCGCTGCACCGTCTCGAGCACGCCTTGGCACCACTGGTGGGGCTGCTGATCGTCCCGCTGTTTGGGTTCGCCAATGCCGGCGTCTCGCTGGGCGATATCGGGTGGCAGACGATTATCGCTCCCTTGCCGTTGGGCGTCGCTGCCGGCCTGTTTCTTGGCAAGCAGCTCGGCATCTTCGGCGCATTGCAGATCGGCAGGCGGCTTAGGCTGTTCGGTGCTTTGCCCGGTGCCAGTATGATGCAGACATACGGTGTCGTTCTGCTGTGCGGCATCGGCTTCACAATGAGCCTGTTCATCGGTGCCCTTGCATTCCCGGCATCTCCGCATCTCGCAGAGGAAGCGAAGATCGGCATCCTGCTGGGATCGATGATGTCCGCGCTCGCCGGATATGGCGTTCTGCGGTTCTCCCGGCCCAAGGCCTTCCCGGCGTCGATGATCTAGTTGCCAGCGCCCGACTGACCACCGCCACCAAGCCTTCATCATTCTACCCGCTGTCGCGGATACCCAAGGACGCCTGCCATTTCCCGCGAACATGTTCCCGTCGCGATCAAGTCGCTGCCATGGTCGATGCTTCTCGCCGTCTGCATCGTCATGTCTGCAAGTCTGCTCACGCTGTACTCTGCGGCGAACGGAAGCATGACACCGTGGGCATTCAATCAGGGTCTCAGGTTCGCCTTCCTGTTCGTGGTCATGCTGCTGGTGTCGTTCGTCCCGGTGTCGTTCTGGCGCGATTATTCGCTGCCCTTCTACGGCATCACACTCGGGCTGCTGCTGATCGTCGAGCTGTTCGGCAAGATCGGCATGGGTGCGCAGCGCTGGATTGATCTCGGGATCATCCGCCTGCAACCCTCCGAGTTCATGAAGATCGCTATCGTGCTTTCGCTGGCGAGCTATTTTGACCGTGTACCCCCTGGGTTCATCCGCCGCCCCATGACCCTGCTGCCACCTGTCGTGATGATCGGTCTGCCGGTCGTGCTCGTCCTACTGCAACCCGATCTGGGCACTGCGATGATGATCGCGCTCGCCGGCACCGCCATCCTCTTTCTTGCAGGCATCCCGCTACGCTGGTTCGTGGGGGGAGGGCTAGCATTCGCCTGTGCGCTTCCCGTCGTCGTGAACAACCTGCTCCACGACTATCAGCGACACCGGGTGCTTATCTTTCTTGATCCCGAAAGCGATCCGCTCGGCACGGGATACCATATCGCGCAGTCAAAAATCGCGATCGGATCAAGCGGCATCTGGGGCAAGGGCTTCATGCAGGGGACACAGAGCCACCTCGCCTATCTGCCTGAGCCGCATACCGACTTCATCCTTGCGACGATGATGGAGGAATGGGGCCTGGTCGGCGGGGTCGTGATCCTGTTGGCCTATGCGTGGATCATTCGCTGGGCGAGCGGGGTTGCCATGCGCTCAACTGATCGCTTCGTAAAACTTGCTGCCATTGGGCTGTCCTTCACGATCTCATTGTACGTCGGGATCAACATGGCGATGGTGCTGGGGCTTGCCCCGGTCGTCGGCATCCCGCTGCCACTTCTGTCCTACGGTGGATCCGCGATGATGACGGTGCTTATCCTGCTCGGCATTCTCATGTCATTCGACAGGGCCGAACGGAAAAACGGGGCGTCGGCAACACTGGGCCTTTCGTCGCTGAGGTATTCCTGATCGCCGTCGATTGCCGGCGATCGGGTGAGGCGATCGTTCCAGCAAGGGTTACCTAAGCCTATATATCGTTTATGCTGGATATATGGAAAACGATTCGGCAATCGCAGCATTGGGTGCACTCGCGCAAGGCACACGCCTCGACGTGTTCCGCCTGCTCGTGCGGCACGAACCGGACGGTCTGGCAGCAGGTGAAATCGCCCGCCAGCTCGACGTGCCGCAAAACACCATGTCAGCGCACCTCGGCATTCTCGCTCGCGCTGGGATCGTGCGCTCGGAACGGCATAGCCGGTCGATCATCTACCGTGCCGATCTGGACAGACTGCGCGCGCTGACGCTGTTCCTCATCAAAGACTGCTGCGAGGGTTCGCCCGCGTTGTGCACGCCGCTCCTGGCCGAACTCACCCCCTGCTGCTGAAAGGACGCCCCGTGGCCGTCGATATCGTGATCTATCACAACTCCGAGTGCGGCACGTCGCGCAACACGCTGGCGATGATCCGCAATGCCGGCATCGAGCCGCACGTCATCGAATATCTAAAAACACCGCCCTCGCGCGCGCTGCTGATCGAGCTGGTCGATCGCGCCGGGATCACGCCTCGCGATCTGCTGCGTGAAAAGGGGACGCCTTATGCTGAGTTGGGCCTTGGTGACACCACGCTGTCCGACGCCGCGCTGGTGGACGCGATGATGGCGCATCCGGTCCTCATCAACCGACCGCTCGTCGTCTCGTCGCTCGGCGTGAAGCTGTGCCGACCGTCCGAAGCGGTCCTCGATCTGCTGCCTGAGCCGCAACAGGGTGCGTTTGCCAAGGAAGACGGTGAAAAGATCGTGGATTCCTCGGGCCAGCGCATCGCCTGATGCTGCTCGCGCTTGCCATCTTCATCGTCACGATCGCGCTCGTCATCTGGCAGCCCAAGGGGCTCGGCATCGGGTGGAGCGCGCTGGGCGGCGCGGCTGTCGCGCTGCTCGTCGGGGTCGTCTCGCTCTCCGACGTGCCGGTGGTGTGGGGAATCGTCTGGAATGCGACCGCGACCTTCGTCGCGATCATCATCGTCAGCCTGTTGCTCGATGAAGCCGGGTTCTTCGAATGGGCGGCGCTCCACGTCGCGCGCTGGGGCCGGGGGCATGGTCGCCGGCTGTTCGTGCTGATCGTCCTGCTCGGCGCGGCGGTGTCGGCGCTGTTCGCCAATGATGGCGCGGCGCTGATTCTGACGCCGATCGTCATCGCGATGCTGCGCGCGCTGGGATACAAGGACAAGGCCACACTGGCGTTCGTCATGGCGGCAGGGTTCATCGCCGATACCGCCAGCCTGCCGCTGATCGTCTCCAACCTCGTCAACATCGTGTCGGCCGACTTCTTCCGGATCGGCTTTGCCGATTATGCCTCGGTGATGGTACCGGTCGATCTGGCGTCGATCGCGGCGACGCAGATCGTGCTGCTGCTGTTCTTCCGTCGCGACATACCGACCGGCTATGACGTGGCGCAGCTCCGCGCGCCCGCTGACGCGATCCGCGATCGTGCTACCTTCAAGGCGGGGTGGGTCGTCCTCGCACTGCTGCTCGCCGGCTTCTTCCTGCTCGAACCGATCGGCGTGCCGGTCAGCGCCGTTGCCGCTGCCGGCGCTGTTCTCCTGCTCGTCATCGCCGCGCGCGGCCATGTCATTCAGACGCGCAAGGTGCTGGCCGGTGCGCCGTGGCAGGTCGTGATCTTCTCGCTCGGCATGTACATGGTCGTCTATGGCCTGCGAAATGCAGGCCTGACCGATCACCTTGCCGGCCTGCTCGATCGCACCGCGCAAGGCGGCGTGTGGGGCGCAGCGTTCGGGACCGGGATCATCGCCGCGCTGTTGTCGTCAGTGATGAACAACATGCCAACGGTGCTGGTGGGGGCGCTGTCGATCGACGCGACGCACGCCACGGGCGCGATCAAAGAAGCGATGATCTACGCCAACGTCATCGGCTGTGACCTTGGCCCGAAGATCACGCCGATCGGGTCGCTCGCGACGCTGCTCTGGCTGCATGTCCTCGGGCAGAAGGGCATCCGGATCGGCTGGGGTTATTATTTCAAGGTCGGCGCGACGCTAACGATCCCCGTGCTGCTGGTTACGCTCGCGGCACTCGCGATCAGGATCAGCATGGCATGACGGCACTCGTATATGTGGCCGCGGCACTCGCGGAAATCGCAGGCTGCTTTGCCTTTTGGGCCTGGTTGCGACTGGGCAAATCGCCTCTGTGGCTGCCTCCGGGCGTGGTCTCGCTTATGCTGTTCGCCTGGCTGCTGACACGCGTGGATAGCGATGCAGCGGGGCGGGCCTATGCTGCCTATGGCGGCGTCTACATCTGCGCATCGTTAATCTGGCTGTGGGCTGTCGAAGGGGTAAGGCCCGATCGCTGGGACGCGGGCGGAGCCGCACTGTGCCTGATCGGCACCTGTATCATTCTGCTTGGCCCAAGGACCGCCTGATGCCGCTCCGCATTCTCTCCGATCCTGATAACCTACCCGCGCTCGATCGGCGCTATGCGCTCGATCGTCCTGCTCTTGGGCTAGGTGCTGGCGATCCACCTCCGCGCATCCTGTTGCTCTACGGCTCCCTGCGGGAACGGTCCTTCTCGCGGCTGTGTGTGGAGGAAGCTGCTCGTCTGCTGCGATTCTTCGGCTGCGAAACACGCATTTTTGATCCCACCACGCTACCACTGCCTGATCAGGTTACGGGAGACGATCACCCGGCCGTCCACGAGTTGCGCGAGCTGTCGCTATGGTCGGAGGGGCATGTGTGGTGCAGCCCGGAGCGGCACGGCCAGATTACCAGCATCATGAAGCTGCAAGTTGATCACCTGCCCCTGTCGATGGGCGGAATGCGACCGACGCAGGGCCGGACGCTTGCCGTCATGCAGGTCTCGGCGGGATCGCAGTCGTTCAACAGCGTCAACACGCTGCGCGTCCTTGGCCGCTGGATGCGGATGGTGACGATCCCCAACCAGTCGAGCGTCGCAAAGGCGTTCAACGAGTTTGACGACGCCGGCCGGATGAAGCCGTCCAGCTATTACGATCGGATCGTGGATGTGATGGAGGAGCTGGTGCGCTTCACGGTCCTGTTGCGACCGCACACCGGGCAGCTTGTCGACCGCTATTCTGAACGCAAAGAGGCCGGCGTGGCGATCGACCAGACGACGGACTTTTCGAGCATTGCGGTTGCTCCGCACGTTCCAAAGTCCTGACTATGTGCTTCCTCAAAAGGGAATCTAGAACGGGAAAGCGGAGATTGATGTTGTTGCCACAACCGCTGAAGGAGCCACTTTCCCGAAATCTGTTCCCGATTTAACTTTCCCGAAATTGCCTACCGGACATGGAAAACGGGAATCGCCCTGGCGGCTAGAATGGTGGGATCCGCGACCGTACATATTTAGATAAAACGACCGACATTGGGCGAGCGGCCCCCTGCCCTACGGCTGCCGGCCAGACCCACAAGACGACATTCAGCGGCCGTGGTGTGCTCCCCAACTTCGGACATCCGTTCATGTCCGCTCGACGCCGGGACGAGCGGCCGTAGAATGAGAAGAAGTGGGACTTACCGGCCATTCCCCCGCTAAGTGCTCAACGGCAGTTCTATCGCCAAAACACGACATTGAACTTTCGTCCTGCGGACTTCGCAACGCGGCTGTAACGGGGCCGGACGCTGTCAGTCCGCTTACAAATGCTAAGCCAACAAAACGGCCGATCGAGCTAGCGCAGGTTTTCCGTCTAATCCCTCACCCGGTGCGACCGATATGGTTCGATTACAGTCGCTTCCCTCTGGACGACCGGGCGAGTTACCGCAAGAAGGCGGGCTTCGGGGGGGGGGGGGTAATGGTAGAAACTTGGACAGACGACCGCGAAGCGCGCCTAATCTCTATGTGGAACGCGGGCGTGAGCGTCGCGCAGATCGCGGAGGAGCTGGGAGGCGTTTCGCGAAACGCCGTGAAGTCGAAGGTGGACAGGCTCAAGTTGCCCCACCGGGCTACGATCGGCAGGGCGCCTGCGGACGCGCCGGATCCCATTCTCGCTATCGCAGGCATGTCCACGACCCTCAAGGCCATGAACCGCTGGATATGGGCTGGCGGCCAGCGCTATTTGAGTCAAGACGTGCGGCGCGCGATGGACCTGGCCGCCAAGATCGCCGCGCTTTCAGTCGAGGGCAATCTTGAGATCGACGCCATCGATCTAGTAGCTGCGACGATAGGCAGCGCGCTGGAATCGAACGTCAGCAAGACGATGACCGACGTATCGGCGCAATTTCGCGACGAGAACGTGTTCATTCCGCCGCCCGCGCTAGACGCAATGCGCCAGCCGATGGCAAAACCCGACAACGCGCTTCTGCGCTGGGACGTGGTCGACCTAATTTCCGATGCCGCTGCGGTCCGCGCCCGAACAATGACCAGTCGTGGATCAATCGAATTTTCTCATTTGCTTGCAGCGATCGTCGGGAGCCCCACGGGACTTGACGCGCTGCATGGCCTCCTATCCTCGGAGCAAGAGTTCGCAGCGTTCCGGCGCACCGCGATCGGGGTTCTACGGAATTTGGCGGCAGAGCGTGGCATCGCGGTCGCTTGGGCCTCGGAGATCGCGCGCATCGAGGGTGCGAGCCCGGACCGTGGCGATCGCCGCGCAGGCTACTCGAGCGACAGGGTGGCTACCGGCACTGACGTTTTCGGCACCTCCACGGATGCTCGCGCCCTCGCAGACGTGATCCTGCTCGAGGCTGCAGCGCCGCCGTTGGCGATCGGCATCTTCGGCGCCTGGGGCTCGGGCAAGAGCACGTTGATGGCGGAGCTGAAGAGCGAGATAGGCAACCAGATCGCCGCAGAGCGATCGCGACGACCCGATCCGGACGAAGACCCCGGCCTCGCACGGGTGACCGGCGTGATGCAGTTGGAGTTCAACGCCTGGAGCTTCGCCGACAGCGAAAATCTCTGGGCATCGCTGACCGCCGAACTTTTCGACCAGATCGCCGCCGGGGGCATCGGCGGCAAGGCGGACGACATCGGCACCCGCCTCGTCGCCGAGGTCGCGGCACTGACCGGACGCGAGGCGAGCGAGCTGACGATCGCTCGGATGCAGCTCAAGGAGAGCGAGGCGTTGATCGACGACGCAACGAAGGCGGTCGAAGAGGCGCAGGCGAGAGAACAGGCCGGCCTGGCACTGGCCATCACCCGTGCGTTCGACGAAGTCCTGCGCGGTCGCAAGCCGACCAAGGACGACGAAAAGGACGGCGGCCAGAACGACGGCGCGGGAGACGATGCTGACGACGGCGGAGCGAAGAAAAGGACCGCTGTCGACACCGTCCGCGAGGCGTTGCTGATCGACGAGGAGGACGGGGGCAAGCTCGCTAAGAAATACGCAGAGGCGGGCGCTGATTCCGTCGAGCTCGGAATGTTCGTCTCGAGATGGGCGCGCACCAGAGCGGCGAAGCGGTCCCTCCTCTGGCTGGCCGCAATCGGCGTTTTTGCGGTGGCCGCATACCTTTTGCTAAACTTGACGGGCATCGCAAGATGGCTCGGGCCCACCGGGCGATCCATCGCCAACGCGGCCCTAGCGCTGGCACCGACCGGGTACGCCACTCTAGGCGTCGTCGCACCCATATTCCGAGCCGTCTCGGTCATCCGGCGGAAGTTCGTCGAGGCACGTGTTCGGAACGCGGCCGAGTTGGCTAGCGCGGAAGGCAGGCTGCGGAAGAGCGAACGGGCGAAGACCGAAGCCGAGGCCGCGATCGCCAAGAGCAGAAAGATCGTCGAGCGATACAGCACTGTCGACGACGTCGGATCCCCGCCCCCCGCCCTCATGCTCGACTACCTACTCAAGGACTCGGCGGAAGTGGCGGCCCTGCGTGGGCGCCTCGGCACGCTCGGGACCGTGCGGCGCTGCTTCGAACAGTTGAACCATTTGGTTGAGCGCATGAACGCCAGCGAGCAGCGAGGACCGGTGCAGCGCATCGTGATCTACATCGACGACCTCGACCGGTGCAGCGAGCGGCAGGTCGTGCAGATACTCGAAGCGATCCATCTCATGCTCGCCTTCCCCTGTTTCGTGGTAGTCGCGGCGGTGGACGTCCGCTGGCTTCGCGCAGCTCTCGTGAAGGAGCATCGCGCGCTTTCCGGCGGCGAGCACACCATCGATCCGGCAGATTATCTGGAGAAGATATTCCAGATTCCGTTCTGGGTTCGCACGCTGGCGCCGGGGGAGACGGAGAACTCCGGCTACGTCCGCTACATCAACACCCTTCTGAGACCAGGCGCGTCAACGCCCGTCCTCGACGCCTCGGAGGAGGAGGAGGAGGAGGACGACGACGGCGCAGGAGTAAAGGCCGCGGGCACCTTTCCCCGGCTGGAACCCGCCAGGCCGCCGATCGCCGACGCCGACAGGGCAAGGCGGCAGCTCGCCATCACGGACGAAGAGCTCCGGGTGATGGAGGCAATGCAGCCTATAGCCGCGCGATCCCCACGTGCCGTGAAGCGCATGGTGAACATATTCAGGCTGATCCGAGTGTCGATACCCGAGAACCGCTTGGGCGACTACCTGACCGGCGGCGGGGAAGGTCCGCCCTACTGGGTGATTATCCTCGCTCTGGCGCTGGACACCGGACTGCCGCCCGGCGACATGGCCACGCTCATCGACCGTCTAGGACGGATCGACGGCGAAGACTTCGACGCGATCGTCGGATACAGCCGGAGAATCTATACCGAAGCTGAGATACACGCCCTCGCCCCCAACAAATCCGTCGTCCTGGATCTCTTGTCTTCCCACGCCGGAAAGGTACTCGAGAGAGGCCTCCACGCGTTGGACCGGATGAAGAGGAACGTCGGCCATCATCATCTTCTACGTGCCTTCGACCTTGCGGGACGATACTCCTTCCGGGTGCAATAACGTCCGGAGCCTGAGCAATCGCAGCGTCGCAAACTTTCGGCGCCTTTAGGATTGGCTTCGACCGGATGCTTAACCACTTCGAACCTTATGGCCGCGTGCGGAGGCAGGCCGAACGTCCGCTTCCGGGCACCTTCCCTACTGTCTGGTTCGGAGTGTTTTTAGAGGCAGCTTCCGTCGGGAGCAGACGTTCGCCGTGCTAATCTAAACGGCCGGCTTTGAGCGAAAGTCGCCACCGGCTTCGCGGCAGCGCTGACCCAGAAGCAGACGTCCCCGCCCCCTGCCCAACTTCCCAACTACAGACGCTCGTTCATCTCCGCGTTACGACTGCTTTTGGCGCCTGACCCTGCGAATTCGAATGTCGCGGTTGGGCGGTAGTTTAGGAAGCAGGCCGTCCGAGTCCGAGTTTTGTGCCTGATGAGCTGAGGACGCCATTTGCAGGAGGCTTAGGCAAGGGATGAGCGGCGACGCTACGTCGAACCGTAGGTGCCAATCCGGATTCCTCATTCCACAGAACAAGGATTGTAGCGATCGGTGCGGCCGTGAGGATCAGTAGGAAAAGGCCCATCAGCCATTCGTTGGGCTGTAGCGGCTGCGAGAAGCTACCGCTGGGCTGCATCGACGGGCTAGGTCGCATCGGGCGCCTGCCGGCTTTCCTGGGGTGAAACGGACGGTCCCCAGTCGCTCGGTGGGCAGACGGCCTGATCTGCGACCGATCATAGGCGGCGCGTGATTCCTTCTTTCCCAAAACGGAATACGCCTCGTTGATCGCTTTCGCACGAGCAGAAACATCCACACCATGATTGGCATCGGGGTGATATTGACGCAGCAGCGCTTTCCACGCGGCGTGGATAGTGTCGCGACTTGCCGTCGAGGGCACCCCTAAAATAGAATAATAGTCGGGTGAGAGAGCCATCCAGCCGTTACTTGCGGCTAAAACGCGAAAAAGGAAAGTCCGCCCGTCGCGTGATCTAAACTTGGTCTTCTCACAGATCCAAAGGGTGGCTTTAGGGGCCAACAGTCGGATGAAAGCGACATTCAAGCAGCGCCCGCCGCTCCCCCGGACGGTCGCTCATTTATCTTCGTCCCGCTCAGCTCAACTGCCACCAGTCACTGTGCCCTATCCAAATTCCGGATTCGGACGGGACAGAACCTCAACGGTGTCGACTGGTTTACCAGGGGGCCGACTGCATAGAACTTACGCTTCGAGTCCGTGCCGCCGTCCCTGCGGACTCAATACGGGCAAGCCTGTTTAGCCGTCAGGGCACGTCGAGCCCGCTTGGCTATCGGGCGGCCGCTCGCTTCGCCGCACCGCCGCCAGCAGCGATCCACTTGTCGATCTTAGCCTCTAGAACCGGCATCGGCAGCGCTCCGGTATCAAGCACTTGCGCATGAAAATCGCGCGGATCGAACTTCGGGCCAAGCATCGCCCGCGCCTTCGCCTTGGTGCGCGCGATCGTCAGCTGGCCGATCTTGTAGGCCAGCGCCTGGCCCGGGATAGCAATGTAGCGTTCGACTTCAGCCGTCGCGTCGGTCCGCGCCATTGGCGAATTCGCGAGCATGTAGGTGATTGCCTGATCCCGCGTCCAACCCTTGGCATGGATTCCGCTGTCGACGACCAGCCGCATCGCGCGCAGCATCTCGTCGTTCAGCCCGCCCATCCGCTGATACGGATCGGTTTCCATGCCGAGTTCCTTCCACAGGCTCTCGGCATAGAGCGCCCAGCCCTCGACATAGGCGGTATTGCCGCCGAACCGCATGAACGCGGGCAGCGCGGTGTTCTCCTGCGCGAGGCTGATCTGGAAATGATGCCCCGGCACGCCTTCGTGTAAGAACAGCGTCTCCATTTCCCACATGTAACGCGAGGGCAGGTCGTAGGTGTTGTAGTAGAACACGCCCGGTCGCGACCCGTCGGGCGTGCCGCCGTTGTACGATCCGGCCGCCTCGGTTTTCTCCTTGAACGCCGGGACCGGCCGGATCTCCAGCGTCGTCTTCGGCGTCAGCGAGAATTGCTCGGGGATTAGCTTGGAGATACGCTCGACCAGCGCACGCAGAGATGTGCTTTCGAACCTGCCACTGATCAGCAAGTCATTCGCGGCCGACATCGCGTGTATGCGTGCTTCCAGCGTCGTGCCGGCCTCCTGCACAGAGGTCGCCCGGCGCATCGTTTGCGAGACGATCGCCTGCAAGGACGCGAGCGTGTTCTTCACCCGGTGGCTTAGCTCATTAGCCAAAAGGGTCCGATGCTCCTCAGCGCGTCTCCGCGCAGTCACATCCTGGGTTGTCCCGACGATTGCCAATGGTGTGCCATCGGCGCGGTAGCTGGCCTGCCCCCGGATCTGTACCCAACGTTCCTCGCCTGCCGGCGTCCGCAAGCGGTACTCGATATCCAGCAGCGATCGGTCGCGTACAGCGCGCTCTATGCCATCGACCTGCATCTGCCGATCTTCCGGGTGGATCGACTCCCGCAGTTCGTCGAGGGTCAGAGGATCGGTCGGGGCACGACCGCATATCCTCTTGCATTCGGCAGATGCCGTCAGCCTGTACGTATCGAGATTGATGCTCCAGGACCCGAGACGGCCGGCATCAAGAGCAAACTGAAGCCGTTGCTCGCTCTCCTGAAGCTCGGCAATGCAGCGCTCTACCTCTGCTTCGAGGGCATCGCGATCGAGCTGAAGATTGACGAGGCGTTCGCGCTCAAGAGTGACGTCGTACTGCGAGGCGAAGAAATAGAGCAGCACCCCGTCGTCGTTAAACACAGGCGAAACCAGCAACCGGTTCCAGAAATGCGTGCCGTCCCTCTTGTAGTTCAGCAGGTCGAGTTCAATCGACTCCCGCGCACGTATCGCGTCTCGAACGCGGCCGACGTCGGCCATGTCCGTGTTCGGTCCCTGCAGAAACCGGCAGTTGCGACCCATGATCTCGCTGCGGGCATATCCGGTCAGCTTCCCAAAGGCGTCGTTCACAAACACAATGGGATTGTCAGGCAACCGGGGGTCGGTGATGATCATCGGCATGCGCGTCGCGCGGACAGCCGAGGCAAAAGGGTCGGACCCGCTATCGCCGCGCGTCAGTTCGCGTACGATCCGCGCTTCTTCCTGGATATCTCGCACACGTCACTCCGTTCGCGCGCTCAACGGGCCTTATGTCGTTGGACGCTACGCGTTTTTAGCTCTTTAATGTCAGTAGGCTAAGATGGCTATTGCGACAAAACTACTGGGTTAACAGCCTGCAAACGACGCCGGCATGGCCCGCAAATACGGCCATGCCGCGGTCGCATTCCAAGAAAACGAGCGTAAAATCCTCGCGGGCCGCAACTCGGCCCATGGCGGGCGGGTTAGAGCTCCATGACCCTTTCAACCGTACCTTACGCGCTCGTTGTCGATGATGATCCGCTCATCATGATGGATACGACTGGCATCCTCGAAGACGCCGGATTCCGCTTCTATGAGGCCATGGATGGCGACGAGGCGAAGCGTGTCTTAGCCACCAACTGGGAAAGCATCGTACTGCTGTTTTCTGACGTCGACATGCCCGGCGACACTAATGGCTTCGCGCTCGCCCGGCATGTCGCTGAACGCTGGCCCACGATCGAGATCGTGATCGCGTCCGGTCATGTTCTACCAAAAGCGGGCGAGATGCCCGAAAGGGCCACATTCATCTCTAAGCCGTTCAACAAGCAAATGGTGCACCAGCATTTGCGGAACATGCTCCCGGACAATAAATTGCCGGAGCCGCTCAAGAGAGCGGTCTGATCAACTGTACAACTCATTGGCGTAGATGAGCTCGAACGGGACAACCAGCGTAACTCTCTAGCGGACAACGATCGAGCCGATGAGGCTATTGCAAGACCAGGCCTAAAAACGCTCTGCAAGTACGAGGCTGAGAGGCTCAGGCTGCTGTCGAGACCCATACCCGGACGTTCCGGCGCCCTTCCCCGCCTCTCAACTTCGGCCATTCGTTCATCAGGGTAGATGGTAGCACTCGGGCGGCTGATCCGCTACCTCAACGGGTTGAAAGGCGGGCATAGCGGTCGTTCCGCTTCCAGCGAGGCAGACGGCTAAAGCCGAGATTGTCAGATGCTGCGTTGGCGGAACCGCGGTAACTCAGCATGGGAGTGGGACTACAAATCCAGATGTAAAAACTGGTTGAACGCAGTAGCTCTATATTCTCCAAACGCGGCTCCGTTCGTGAAACCTCGACGGCGGTAAAGTGCAAGAGCCGGCTCGAACGCATCACCGCTACCAGTCTCGAGGCTCAACCGTCTTACACCCCGACTTCGCGCCACACCGATAATCGCATCTAGAAGGGTTGCTGCTGCCCCCTGCCGCATGAACTCAGGATGGGTGCGCATCGACTTCACTTCGGCGTAATCATCGAGCAACATCTTGATCGCGCCAACGCTGGCAACATGGCCGTCACGCCACGCCGTCCACACTGTAATTTCCGGAGCCTGCAGACCTGTGAGATCGAGAGCAAAAACATTGTCCGGGGGCGAGGCGGCGTGCATCCCAGCCAGATGCAACGCCAATAAGGAACGGGTTTGATCACCGGATAGGTCGTCTTCGCGGATTTCGAACATCTTGCCTCCTGCTCGCCAGTTCACATCCCAACGTGAATGTCCGCTACATGGATTTTCATCAAGGCCCCCACCGTGCCCGTCAGCCCGATCACTGCAACATTCTGGCAATAACTGAGATGGGAGGACTGCGGCCCGACCGCTTTGACTAACGCGGTTAAGGTTTGAGCTGCGGCTCTACAGGTCATTCTTTAATTTGCGCGGCCACGCGGGATCGTAATCTGCGGGCTTCAATCGGCGGATTGCTAGCCACAGCCCGACTAGAAGTAGATCGATGGCTAGCATTCGCGGTGAACGTTCGGCCCACCATTCAAGGGTCGCGATGATGAAAACGGCTAGCGTCAGTATTTTGGCTACTGCCCAAGCAGGCACATATTCCATCTCTTCATTTTCAGGTTTTGCCGACACAGAACTACCCTTCGACCTCTCCGCCAGCACGCTACCGACCGAGACCTGAAATTGAATGAACGACCGCTTGTACGCAGATCGTAAGCAGCGCGGAGTGTCTACAATGGGGCGAACACCCCCTGCCCTACGGCTTCCAGGCAGACCCATAAGTCGCCGTTCAATGCCCTCTCAGGCATCCCCAACTTCGGCCCTTCGTTCATGTCGAGGCGGGGCCCATGCCGCACCTATTCCCCCCCTGCCCGACGGCACGCCAAATTTCTCGAAAAGGATGGTATTTCGAGAATGTCGGCAAGAGCGTTACCGATTAAGCAAAGCTGCCGGGTCGCTGGCTACGAGACGGCATAATCCGGCGCGATGATGGCCCCGCGACTTGAACGAGTCAGGACCAACCCGCTTAAGCTCTCTATAGCCCAACGACCTCGAAAACCTCTCCGCCGTCTCGCTTACCTCAAGAACGGCAAGTCGTATTTCCAGCGCTTCGCCCTCCACCGCCCATTGCTCGATGATTTCATAGATTGATCGACCGGTACTTTTCCCTCTAGCGATTACGCAGCCAGGGATCCATGTCGCGAGAAGCGGGAGAGGAATCGTTAACAGCCGCATGGGGACCCCCGGCTCGCCCCGCGCTGTAGATTTTAGGAGTCAAGCTATGGTGGCGTTGGCGCGGACCAGATCATACAGGCTCATTAACAGATACTCCGAAGTTAGTTGCGAGGATGTGGCGTCAGCCTTTTAAAGACATAGGGCGTCAAACCCTCATGAAGCGTAAGCTTTGTCGCTGAAGGTAGCCTGTCGAGGCGCAGCTTGCGCACCGAGCGCGTTCCGTCCACGTCGAGCCCTTGATCAGATGCGACGCCGACGTCAACGCGTGGCAAGATGTAAGGCCCGTATGCATCGCTACCGATTATGTAAGATATGGTTTGCTGATCGTTGAGTAGCATTTTCCCGTCGGCGAGCTTTATCGTGCCGCTGAAATCATTTTCGAACAGGCCGTTGGCTCTGGCGTCAACGACAGGCTCATGGAGGAAGACAGATAAAAAGGTAAGCAAGACTATGCCAGCTGCAACGGCACTTATGCTAATTACATGTCGCATCGTCGCTTCCTTTTCGCATGTCGTACGCTGTTTCTTCATGGCTCGTACACGGCTTCGGCGTTACGTCGCCCCTTAGTATTGAACCTAGTCATCCTCGTGATAGACACAGAGCAACATATGTAGATTTACGATTCAAGTATGTCTGCAAATGTCCGGACAGTCGCATGGATTGTTGAAGGGTGCCGACAAGCTACCAAGTAGGAAATTCGCGCGAGGTGTCCGAAAAAACGCTTATATGCCACCGCGACATAGATATCATCGCTACAAATTCGATCATTAGCTCTGCGACTTGCGTCCTCAATGACAAAACATCGAGCATCAATACGCCCATGAACAGAGACAGCGTGATCATCGCCGCTCCAATCAGCGTGCTGCACTTCACGATGCGCGGCCAGTCCCCCTCAACGAGCATCCACGCAAGACAAAGGTGCGCCATGCCGAGCACAAGCCACGTGATCAGCAGGATTGGGATGGCGCTGTTCTGAGACCAAATCAAATAGAGATTTGGTCCGTCGCCAGCGCTTAGGATGCCGGAAGGCATACCTTCCGCGGAGGACAGGAAGCCGGCCGCCTGCTGGAACTGCAGAGTTGCCATTGGGATAAGTAACCCCAGGGCAAGCGCGTAGTTCGCAAGAATCAGGCGCCCTGCGCTGTGCTTCCCGATCTCGCGCCACGCTGCGAACAGGCAACCGAGAGCGAATAGGAATGGACGCCCATCCTCTATCGCGGCTTCGAACTCCGCTTCCATGGCCATCGCCCAAGTTCGGCGATCCGAGCCGAGAGACCGACTGGCCAATGACAACAAAGCCCGTGACACAGCTGATGTCACGCCAATGCGGCCTTTGTGAAGGTCATTGGAGCGGCAGGTGTCGCCGCTCGCGCAAATGCCACTCCAGCATTCGTTAAACGATACGCATGTCGAGCAGGGCGGCCAGGGTGTTCCGGCTCGCGCCACTCGGCCTCGACGAGCCCCTGGTCGGTCATGCGGATCAGTAGCGGGTACAGCGTTCCAGACAGGAGCCCCGTTTCTTTCATCAAATCGTAGCCGTGGCGCCAGTGCTGCGTGTGCGCCGACAGTGACTCCAACAAAAGGAGCATTTGCTTCGATGGTCGACGATTACGGCCCATGCTCCTACTCAACCTAAGTAGAGTTATCTGTCAACTGCCCAGCAGCCAGTATGGATCTGCTATCCGCCGTTCCCACTGTGGTTCCTGCCTGCTGGCGGTCAGCGAGATCAATGGGGTCTGGTAGAACCTGATTGGGAACGGCGATCGGGACGGTCAGGGCGTTCCCGATCGAGTTTCCAGAATGTGGTAGGCGAGAGTGATGAACCCTCGGACGATCTTGAACGGAGTGCGGCACGCTGATCGGGGCGACAATGTTTACGATATCGCCTTTCACGAGCGTATTGATGCTCGATTTGTCGCCACTGAAAACGCAAGTCGGAGAACTGGCAGTCGAATGGGCGGCGGTAGTAGCTATGTCGCGATGGCATATTAGGGTTTTTCGGACGCCTCGCGCGACTTGCCTGCTTAGCAGCTTGTGCGCGCTCTTCAATGATCCACGCGACTGGCTAAAACTCCGCGGACCTGCTTGACTCTTATATCTACATATGTTTTTTTAAGATCATAAGCGGGGCTGCAAATGGCAGAATCGCCTTTTGGCAGCGACAACGCTTGAGCAAGGAGACGTGAGCTGATGCTGGCCCTTATGATAGCCGCTGCGGTGTCGGTGCCCCCACAGACGCCCCCTGTCGTGCCGAGCGCCGTCGCCTGTCGCCCCAGCATCGTCGGGACGGTCCGTACGATTACGCTGCAGAGCAAGGTGTTTCCCGGCGAGCGTAAGCTACGGGTTTGGCTGCCACCCGGGTACGAAGCCTCCGGGCAGCGTCGCTATCCGGTGCTGTATATGCTTGATGGACAGAACGCGTTCGACACCTGCACCGGCTATCTCGGCCAGGAGTGGACCCTGGACGAAGTCGCAACCCGGCTGATCACCGGCGGCGTGATCCCGCCCATTGTCATCGTCGGAATCGACAACGCAGGGGCCCAGCGCGCCAACGAGTACCTCCCATATGCCGACCCGTTCACTCCGGCGAACGGCCAGATGGAAGGCGATCGAATGGCCGCGTTCCTCTCCGGCGACGTCATGCCAGCAGTCGCGGCATCGTTCCGCGTCTCGAGCGATCCGTCCGAGATCGGGGTGGGCGGCTCGTCATATGGCGGCATCGCCACGCTTCACTTGGCGCTGACCAATCCGCAGCTATTCGGCAAGGCGCTGATCGAGAGCCCGTCGTTGCAGGTTGGCAACGGGCGAATGCTTCGCGACGCGGCTGATGCCGCGACACTACCCGATCGGGTTTATATCGGGATGGGCGGCGAGGAAGCGGCAATTCCTCCCGGCGCTCCAGTGCCGATCAGGCAGCGGATAGCGCGCATCAATGAAGGGCTTGTCGTCGGGGCGCGGCGGCTACGCGATCGGCTCGCCGACGCATTGGCACCGCCAGCGGTGAAGCTGCTCATCGATCCGGCCGCACATCACGGCGAAGCCGCATGGGCAAAGCGTCTCCCCGCTGCGCTCACCTTCCTGTTCGGGCGAGACGCCGCTGCTAGGCGGGCGGTAGTCAGATAAGTGCAATTTTGCTTAACTGCACGAGCGGTCGCCGGCTGCCGGTCTGATTTCAGGTGGTCTTTCCCGCCGTAACGGCCAGCGAACGGCTGAAACTGGTGGTGAAGCGACAGGCGTAGTTTGGACCGCCGCGACAGAAGAGCCGACTAAACGCGGGCGAGCGCAAACCCTTGCCTCCTCGCTATCGCATTTTCCTCGTCGCGTGGACGTTCGAAATCTCGATAATAGTAGGCACGCCCGTGGCGATAATCTGCGACCAATCCGGATAGTACTCTTGGACGTTCCAGATCGATCATAGTATTGATTTCACGCCCTACCTTGCCGCCTTCGAGGTGAATACGGCATTTCCAGTATTAATAGCGGCCCGCTTCTTAAACCATCGGCGGTTTTCCGTGGTATCCACGCTGCTCCTGTCGCATGGCCTTTAAAAGCCGCATAGAAGATGATCGCAACTTGCATATTGAGAATGTGCTCGATGGCCAGGCGGTTCGCAATGGCAGGTAACAGGATTACCGATAACCTTCTGCGCCGGTTACAATTGCGTGTTTGTATCGGCCACGCTCTTTCCCAAAAACGAACGGCGATCGAGACGCCGCATGCGTTCTCGGAATCGATCGGGAAATGGGGATGTGAACTGATCCCAGAACCCCTTCGACTAACAATTCTGAGAACGGGCGCCCCGTGATGGCGATCCACTCTCGCAGCCTCGATCGTTCAAGCTTATAGCGCCCTACGAAGAATGGCGGAGTAGGTCGATGCGCGCGATGTTGGGGCTGTTGGGGGCATTGATAATGCCGATCCAGAACGCTCAGGTTGCACCAGCACCCGCAGGAGCAGTGGCCGGTTCAGCTTTAGGTGAGTGGCATGGCGGATTGTCAGCGTCAGGTCGATCCATCCCCCTGGTGATGCATGTCGCGGGAACGCCCGGTCATTTGACGGCGACCTTCGACAGCCCATCGCAAGGTGCGCTGGGGTTACCAGTCGCCGAGGTCGTGCAGGAAAGCGCGGTCGTCCGTTTCAAGATCTCTGCCCCTGACGCCAGCTACATCGCAACGCTCTCGCCGGACGGTCAGACCCTTGTCGGGCAGTGGTCCCAAGGCGGCGCGTCGCTGCCTCTGACCATGACGCGGGCAGCGACCAAGGCTTCGGCTTCCGTGGCTCGCCCGCAAATGCCCCATCCGCCTTTTCCTTACCGCAGCGAAGAGGTTGCTTATGACAACCCAGCTGGCCACGCCCATCTAGCTGGCACACTGACGTTGCCGAGCGGGCCGGGACCGTTCCCAGCTGTGCTGCTCATCACCGGCTCTGGTTTGCAGGACCGGGATGAAACGGTGTTCGGCCACAAGCCTTTCCTCCTCTGGGCTGACACACTGACGAGGCGTGGCATTGCCGTGCTGCGGGTAGATGATCGGCAGGTAGGTAAATCAACAGGCGAGGTCCGTACCGCCACCACGGCCGACTTTGCCAGCGACGTGGCTGCCGGCGTTGCGTTTCTCCGCTCCCGCCGAGACATCGATCCGCACAGGATCGGGCTGATGGGCCATAGCGAGGGAGCGATCATCGCTCCGATGATCGCAGCGCAGGATCGAAGCATCGCTTTCGTCGTCATGCTTGCCGGGTCCGGCGAGACAGGCGAAGCCCTGATGCTCGAACAGAAGCGACTGATCGAAACCGCTACGGGCTTACCGCCTGCGGCGGTGGATCGATCCGCACAGACGATGCAGAGGCTCTATGACGCGGTCAAGGACGCGCCTGACCAAGCCTCGGCGGACGCGTCGCTGCAAACGGCATGGGATACCATTGCCGCTGAACATGGCCGGCCATCCGGCAGCGTGCCGGCACAGATCAAGGTTGTCGCGTCCCCATGGATGCGATGGTTCGTGCGCTACGATCCTCGCCCCGTTCTGGCCAAGGTCGCGTGCCCCGTGCTGGCCGTGGGCGGAGCAAAGGACCTTCAGGTTGCACCCGACAGCAATCTCGCCGGCATCAAACTGGCGCTTCGCGCCAACCCTGATGTAACGATCGTGAAGCTGCCGGGCCTGAACCATCTGCTTCAAACCGCCGACACCGGGCAAGTGGGCGAGTATAGTCGTATCGAGGAGACGATTGCTCCCAACGCCTTACGAACCGTAGGCGATTGGATCGTAAATCAAACCCGACGCCGCTAGCGTCCGCGTTCCCACAAGCGAACCCGTATTGCGAATGCGTCCGCGGCAATCATACCTAGGGAGGCCTTAAGGCCTGTTTTCCCAAAATCCGTTCCCAATTGCTCTTTCCCGAAATTACGGAAAGAAGACGGAGTTATGGGAATGTTCAGCGTTCCCAGACAGCGGGGTTTTGGGAGGGCCGCACGGACCCAAACCCGGACATTCGCGCGCCCTCCCCCGCTCCCCATCTTCAGACATTCGTTCATCTCCGCGCTGAATGCCCTTGGCGCATGATCGGCCGTCATGGATGTCGTGAATGGGAAGGGAATCGGACTGGCTGCTTTCGGAACCATGGGTTGAATAAATACGTCCAGCTTGGTCGGTTATCTAAGAGCAATCCACGCTAAGCCGAAAATGGAGATCCCAAGCGTAATGCATGAAGCTGGAATTGCCAGAAACGCATATAGAGCGTTCGAGGGCTTTTCGGGCAGCTCTGTTACAAACCCGGCTATAGCTTGTTTGAGGACTAGCAATATATCGCCGGGTTGATGCGCATAGTCCTCGGCAGCGATGACCAGGTTGCCGCCGCCTCGCTGGAGCAAGACTATCGAAAGCGCGGCACTTTTGCCGCTTAAACGCCGCAATACGGGCTCTCCTAACGTCGACCAGGGATAGTAATGCCTCGTGCCTTGGGTCGTTAGCTCTACGCCGTCCGCAGTCACGCCGAGTAAATCAGGGTTAGCTATACGACGAAGCGTGCGCACCTGAAGCCACACGAAGAGAAGCAAGATGGCCGTCAGAATCGCGAAAATAGCGAGATCGGCTAGTTCTAGGTAATCTTTGGCGCAAAGCGCGTAGCCATAACTTATAGTTAAGAGCGCAAAGGGAAGCAGAAATGCTACGAGCACAATGGCTTGCGGCAGAAGCTTCAGCCTGCTTGCCTTGAGCGTCACGGCACTGTTTTCGCCGTTCATGAAGGCCACCCACCTCATAGTGGTTGCTGAAACCTTCACTCGAGGATCGCGCTGATGGAAAGGCTTGACCCCATTCCCAATCCAAATGAACGAATGGCTGATATCGGGGGCCAGGATCGCCGGCACGAACGGCTAAGTGTGGGCGAAGGCACCCTGCCCCCAGCTTCCGGCCAGACCCAAACCCGGACATTCGCGCGCCCTTCCCCGCTTCCCAACTGCAGACATTCGTTCATCTCCGCGCGGACAATTTTTGATGCATGATTGCCCGCCATTAATGATCACCCCACCTGACCTTAAGTTGCACACGGCTTAATGCGGCGATGCTCGGTCAGGCAGAGCGCTAATGCGACCAACGCGCTCGATTGGCTGAAGACGGGACGCCGGTTTGGCGATGCCAACCTGATTAACTGCTACCCGCGGCGGAACTTGGAGGGGCGCTGGCGGGATAACGAGCAGTAGCACGAAAGCGAGCAATCCGATCGCCAAATGGGGCATGAAAACGTGCGGCCACCGCATCAGCGATGAAATCCGATTATAGCCACCCTCGGCTTTGAAAGCGGCTTCCCAAGCCGCTCCGATCTGCAACGGCTTTCGCCGCTCACCTCCCGAGAAGTGGGTCTCGATCTCGCCGATACGATGGTAATACGCTTGCTGGTTCGCCTTCAGAAGTGCTTCCATCACCCAAAATGCGAGCGAGGATGCCAAGG
Organism: Sphingomonas sp. PP-F2F-A104-K0414; assembly: GCF_004340945.1. Taxonomy (GTDB): domain Bacteria; phylum Pseudomonadota; class Alphaproteobacteria; order Sphingomonadales; family Sphingomonadaceae; genus Sphingomonas. The sequence continues at coordinate 486,384 of NZ_SLYD01000003.1, read as the reverse complement.
CTACCACTAGAATGACACGCTCGTGCTTATCGTAGGCGAAGCCGATGGCCGTGGCGCTGAAGGTCACGCTCCATGCCTTCACCGTAAGTGTCTTGGTGTCATAGTCCTCTATGACCTTCTGAAGATGAAAGTATTCCTGGCCGAGAAGATCCTCATCGGAAGCCACGCAACACCCCCTCGTTAAGCCGGAAATCTACCCAGCGCGACAATCGATATGGCAACCGGTCAATTCATGCAACGTTAGCCTCCTTCTTGTCGGAAAACCCATGGCTGAGCAAAGACCCTTGGTGGGATACCGATAGTAATTGCTCCGCTAGCTTGACACAGAACGCGACATTCAGACCGCCAGCCTGGCTCCCCGGAAGCGGACAGCTGTTAATGTGATCCTTCGGTGCTCACAGCGACCAGATATTTTACTCCGAACGGCGAGATGCGGGACTAAGCGGCCGTTCCCGACAGCTGTGGCGAAGGGCAGCTTGCGGCAGGAGCGGACGACGCCCGGCCGGCGCCCCGGACGCTGGCTCCAATGAGCAGGCATCGGCGCTCGACGGCGCGATCAGAGCATCCGCGACGCGACTATCTCACCATTTTCGAGGCGCAGGTCCATCGAGATCGGCTGCTCGCGCCTCGTCGTTAGGCGCTCGACATCCCGCAAATCAGTTCGGATCTGCTGCGCTTCGTCGGCCAATCTCTTGCAGAAGCCCTGCTCGCTTTGGAGCAGCGGAAGTTTGGTCGTTGCCGCGGAGATGCCTTGGATCTTTTCGCGCATCAGTCGGTCCATCGCTGCGGTAAGGTCGCCGATCGGCGCAAACCTATCGAGCGCAGCGTTTATGTCGTTGAGCCTCGATTCCTTGCGCCGCTCGCGACCCGGATAGGCGTGGAGCAGCTGCCAGCCACAAGCTCGAGCCCGGATGCACAGCATCACGTCGCGATAGAGTGCTTCGAGCAATTTCTGATGGTCCTGGATCGTCTGCGCGAACTTGCCCGAGCTGAACCAAGCCTCGTCCTTCAAGGCTCGGATGGCCTCGACCTGGACTCCGATATCCTTGGCGATGTGTTCCTGGAGTTTTATCAACGCGGCCTCGTGCTGCTCGATGACATGCAGCACCTCGTCCGAATACTCGCCGGTCAGAACCGCTTCGGCGATCTGCTGGAAGTAGCGGATCGACCCGGTGAGGACGGAACGGCGCTCGTCGGTCTGAAACATCGCGACGCGCTCGACCGCGAGCTTAATCTCGGTGAGCTTGCGATTGATCTCCTCAAGTTTCTTCTGCTCGGCCATCGCAGTGGCGAAGGTCAGCAGCACGGCCGGCGTCGCGATGCTCGCTAGATTGACCGGATCGAGGAGTATGGTCGCGAACTTGTTATCGGCCCCGCGAGCGACGCCGATGAACGAGTTGAACTTGTCGCTGAAGACGAGGTCGGCGCCGGGTGGCAGGGTGATTCGCGCATAATTGCCGCTGCTCAGCAATCGCTCGGCCGAGAGCAGGGGCTGCGCCGCTTTGAGGATCGGCGTGAGCAGGTCGCTCGACGACCTATCGTTGCGGACATCGCGCCAATTATCGCCCTCGCTTGCTTGAAGCGTCGCAAGTGTGAGGACCGGACTGCCGCTTTCGGTGCTGATGGTGAGGGCATTTTCTCCTTCGCTCAATGCTGCGGGATCGGCCAACGTCGGTTCGGAAAGCGAGCGTCCGGTTATCCGCCCGTCGGCGGTCAATTTGTCCCGCAGATAGCCGATCTGCAGAATGCATGACGCTAGCGGCGGCCAGGCGTCCGAGGTCCAAAATCCGCCAACTGCCGCCGACGCGGCGGTGCGCGCATCATCGACAGCCGATTGCTGATCTTGAATAGGGACCGAAAGCAGTGTGCGCTTCGAGAAGAGGTTGAGCAGGTTGGCCTCCGCTGCGTCGACCTCCTTCGCCGCCGCGATCCCAAGTTTCTTGCAGAGGCCGGCGACGATCCTCTCATAGGCAGCGCGTTCCCCATCGCCGCGTCCGAGCGCGACAAAGCTCAGTCGGTAAATTTCGTCTCCAATTTGGTCGGTATATTGGTAGTGATCGGGAGAATGGCGCTCAAACGTCCGACTGACCCTCAGCGTGCTTGCCCCCGATTTGGTGAGCGCTTCGACGATGGGGGTCAATTCGTCATTGGTGCAGGTCTCTAGAAGGTCGTATAATTCCGTGCTTTTGAAAGATTTCTCGGACTCGCTCATAAACGACCTTTATCCTAAATTGCGAGCGGGCTGGCGCGTACCAGCCTAGCATCCAGCCGGAGCGTAAGGCGAGCGATTCCCAATCGCGGGCGAGCAAGCGACACATCGATGGCGCGAGTGTGTCGGCCCGTCTTATCTTTGCTTGTGACGAGTCCGTATCGTCGGCCTTACAAACCAAGGGCTCGCAGCGCTGTGACGACTTGGGGGCGCATCTGCCACTCGAAATGGAGGTCGTCGAAGTTGCCCGCGAGCGCGTCGAGCATCACGGTGTCGGGATAGTCGGTGTCGAGCGATGGGTCGCGCGCAATCGCGCAGGTCCAGATCTTTGTGCCATCCTCGCGCCGGGGCGGATCGAAGTCGATCTCATCGGCAATTCGCTGGCCGAGCTTGCCGTAGTGCAGATTGGCGCCCTCATAGCCGGTATAGCCTGCGGCTTGGGCAAGGCGGGTTGCCGAAATCAAGTGATCGGTCGCCGCGAGATGCGCGCGCAGCATTGCCATGTAGCTGTCTGGCATATCGGGTATAAGGAGCGCAAAGGCCGCCTCGTACACCGACGCGGACGGCGCGCCTTCTTCGTCGCGTCCATCACTCTCAGCGCGACCTAGGCGGTCGAGATTGGCCTTTACCGCCGCGATCGCGTCTTCGCGCGAAGCGCCGACAGCCTTAGCGACGAGGAGTTTGCGGCGAAAGGCATTCGCCGCCCAAGTCCCGCCGAGCGGGCCAGACTTGATCTCATACCGTCCATGTTGCTCGGTTTCGAATGCCATTTCGCCTCTTCCCCTCCGCCTGCGTATCAGCCCCCAACGACCCAAGCGAGCCGGATCGTCGAAACCGTGCCGTTTGCGTCATCGGCAAGGGCCGAAATGAAGCCAGCATGCTCGGCGAGCTTGATGCAGCCGCGGTCGAGATAGCAGCGGGTCCTGTCACGAGTTTCGAAGTCGACCGGAATGTCGCCGCTTTTTAGTGCCGAGGCGATCGAGATAAGGTTGCGATAAAAGACCGCTTGGCGATCGGTGAGCCCTGCCGCCTCGTCGCGAAACGCGGCGGCGGGCTTGCGCGCATAGTCGCGGCCAGCCATGCGCACCACCGGAGCCCCCCAATCTTCCAAATCGACCAGAATCTGCATGCTGATGTTGTTCCGTATTCGATAGCGCATTCCACCCGTCGGATGAGGCGGTGGCTTGCCGCAAGCAGATCTCTAGCATTCGATCGTGGTGACTTCTTCTCTGAACTAACGTCCGTTTCGTGAAAAGCTTTGACGAACCCCGAACGACCAAAAACGGGCGCACAGCTGTCGAACTCCTCGATGGCACGCAAATGACCGGTTCGAGCAAATGCGGCCGTTCACGCTGTGATCGGCGAACGTCTTGATCTGGTCGCAAGCTGCCATGCGTGCCCCTCTTCCGGCCTGACCCAGATGCGGACATTCCGCTGGAAGCTTCGCCTCCCCAACTTCGGCCATTCATTCATGTCAGTAGCTATCGTCGGCAACCTGTCTTTACCGCAATAGACCAACCGGCCGATCGCCTTCAGGGCGCAGTCCGTTTATCCGTCTCGGTCCCCTCCCCGGGGCCCTGACTGAAAGAGGCCGACTCGTTGTCTGATCTCCGCTTCCAGGTGCGCCGACCACATGCCAGTCACGGGATACGCGACTGGGCGACGCATCGACCACCCCTTCGGCCCATCAACCTCGGGATAATTCTGCGAACGCTGCCCTCCGACGCACGACCGCTGGCTGAAGGGCGCTCTTCGCTTCCTGCGAACGACTTTGGCCATCCTCACGGATGGACTGCGGTAGGTGATCGACGATGCGGACGATTGCGCGGAACCCCGTCCCCATCTCGAACGGTATGCCGGAGCAACGTGGAGCAGACCGTGATCGATCTTTCCTGCCGCGGCTTCACGGCTCATCCCTGGCCCGGAAATACCGCACCATGATGGCGACGGACTGGAAGGGTGGCCAAGCCCTTCGTGCCGGGGTTCGTCTGCTGCGCTTCAAGATGTCTACCCAAGCGCTTGGTCGGATGGGACTGTGGGCTGTGTTATCGGCCCGAACGGTCCGTAGCGCGTTCCGTGACGATTTCGGCATCGCGGCGAGTTCGATTGCGTTTGCCGCTTTTCTAGCGATGATCCCGCTCGCTGGCGTCATTGCGGGCGTTTATGGCATGGTGGTTCCACCAACCGCGGTCGCCGACAATATGTACAAGATCGTCGCCATCCTGCCGGTCAGCGCGCAGCATTTGGTGGCGGCGAACCTGAACCGCGGGCTTGCCAGCGGTCGCGACGGGATCGTCACGCTGATCTTGTCGCTCGGGATCGCGCTGTTCAGTGCGCGTCGTGCGGGACGGTCGCTGCTTCACGGAATCAACCTTGCCTATCGGATCGAACGCGAGCGTAGCGGACTGCGTCGACAACTGGTGTCGACGATCGTAGTCCTCGGCTGCGCCGCGCTCGTACTAACCGCGCTCATCTCACTGTCCGTCCTCACTTTCCTCCAGAGCTATGTTCCCGACGGACTGCCGGGTGCCCGGCTGGCGTCGGCGATCACGCTGTTTGGTTCGTTGACGCTCGGTGCGGGTGGCGGCCTGATCGTGCTCTATCGCTACGCCCCGGCGTCGGAGGCGATCCCGTGGCGCAGCGCCCTGCCCGGCACGATCGCCGGCGTCGCCCTGTGGCTGACCGCGACGATGATGTTTCGCGCCTATGTCGCGCGGTTCGCGCGCTTCGACGACACCTATGGCTCGCTGTCCGCGGTCGTGGTGCTGATGGTCTGGCTGATGGTATCGGCCTGGGCCCTTCTGCTCGGCGCGCGGCTCAATGCCGAAGCCATGCGCCATGCCGGCGAACACATAAAGGAACGTGCCGAATGACTGACATCCCCGTGCAGGACCGCTATCGCAACCGCCTGCTCGGTATCATCACCGCGATCCTGTCGATCGCTGCGCTGCGTATTGGCTTTGCGGTCATCATGCCAATCGCCTTTGCCGCGATCATCGTCGCCGCGCTCTGGCCACTGAAACGCTGGCTGGCGCGGTTCATGCCCTCCTGGATCGCCTATACGCTGACCCTCCTGTCGCTGGTCACGATCCTCGGCGCGTTCGCCGCGGCGGTGTACCTGTCGGTCGGCCAGGTGATCGGCGCGGTTGCGTCGCAATGGGCAGGTCTCGAGCGCGGATACAACCACCTCGCCAGCTGGGCTGCGGACCGCGGCGTGCCAATCGCCGGGACGATCAACCGGCAGCGGATCACGATGCTGGTCCAGATGCTGGCAAGCGGCGTCTACGCCTTCGTCACCTATGTCGGCTTCATCGGGATCGTGGTGATGCTCGGCCTGCCTGAAGTGCCACGGCTTCGGCGCAAGCTGTACGAGATGTTCGAGGGCGGTGCGCGACGCGACATGCTCGAAGTTGGCGAGGAAATTTCCGGCCAGATCCGCCGCTATCTCGGCACCACGCTTGCGACCAGCATCCTGACCGGCGTCGCATCGTCCCTATGGTCGTGGATGACGGGGCTCGAGCTGGTGCTGGTCTGGGGCATCCTCAACTTCCTGCTCAACTTCGTCCCCGTCATCGGCAACATCGTCGGCATCGTCCCGCCCGTGCTCTTCGCGTTCATCCAGTTCGGCGGGTGGCAGATGCCGTTGCTGGTGTTCGCAGGGTTCGTTGTTCTGCAGATGACGATCAGCAACGTCGTCTACCCGATCCTGCAGGGCAAGCAGCTGTCGCTGTCGCCGCTGGCGATCATCGTCGCGATGACGTTCTGGAGCTGGGTATGGGGCATCGCCGGAGCACTGATCGCGGTGCCGCTGACCGCGGCGATCGTCATGATCTGCGGCCAGTTCGATCGCAGCCGCTGGATCGCCAAGCTGTTGTCGTCGTAACGACGAGGTGAAGTGCCTGATGAACAGGAACAATGCCTCCGGTCAGCGATTACGCCACATGAACACGAAGTCAAAAACAGGGGAACGAAAATGAAGAAGACATTCGTAATCGCGATTGCAGCAGGGCTCGCTTCGCTTTCGGCCTGCAACTCCAGCCCACGCGAACAGGCCGCAGACAAGATCGAATCAAACACCGAAGCGGTTGCAGATAATCTCGAGGATGCCGCAGACCGGGTCGATAACGAAGCAGTTGAGGATCGCCTGGAGAACAAGGCCGACGCCGTTCGTGCAACCGGTCAAAACCAGGCTGAAGACATGCGAACGAATGATCCCGACACGAACCTGTCGAACGGCATGTAATTTTTACGAGACAGGACGAGCCGCTCCCAAGCACAGCTCGCACTGGAGGGGCGTCCAAGTAATATTGGGCGCCCTTTTCCGTTCCTCGCCCTCTTAAAGCTGACTTCAAGACAGACCCGGAGGTCCCGGCCTTCCATCTTAAAAGGCCGATATCGGTGAATGCAGGTGCCCCTTCAGGGGCGGTTATGAACCTATGCAGAGACTTATCAGCCCTGCAGATGAAACGATCCTACAGTGCGTTTGGGAAATGAACTTCGACTCTTAGTCCTGGGGTGTTGTCCGCTAAGGCAAGGCGGGCGCCGTGAACCCTTGCGGCAACGAGCGCGATATTGAGTCCAAGGCCACTGCCTTCGGAATTACGGCTAGCGTCGAGCCTGACAAAACGGGACAAGGCATGCTCGCGTTGATCCGGATGTATCCCCGGCCCGGTATCGGACACGATCAACCACAGCCCGTCACGACGGTGGCTGAGGCTGACTGACACGAGACCACCTGGGGGCGTATATTTGATCGCATTGTCCATTAAGTTCGTGACGAGCTGTCCGAGAAGCGATCGCACACCGCTGACTATCGCCGGCGATACTTTGGCATTCAGTAAGAGCCCCCGATCTTCGGCTACGGGTTCGAACAGTTCAACAGCCTCGCCGACGATTGCCGCCAGATCGACAGGAACGAACTCGCTGGCCATCGTCGTTTCCGCTCTAGCCAGTCGTAGCGTGTCGTCGATCGTCCGGAGCAGGGCATCGAGATCACTGCGCATATCCGACGTCGCATCATTTTGATCCCCTCCAAGGGCCGCAAGTTCGAGGCGAGACCGGATACGCGTCAGCGGCGTCTTCAAATCATGAGCAAGCGCGTCGGTCGCGGTTCGCAGGGAATCCACAAGGCGTTCAATCTCCGCAAAGCTATGGTTCAGCGTCGCTGCCAATCGATCATATTCATCGCCGCGCCCCGTCACAGGTAAACGCTCGTCCAGATGCCCCGACTGGAAACGATCGCCGGCAGTGCTGGCCGCATCGAGAAAACTGAGCCCGCGCCGGCTGTACCAGAAGCCGAACAGCAGGCCGATCACGCCGGTAGCCATCAGCGACCAGGCCAGTGCGGAGATATAGCGGTCATGCAGCAGGCGGCGATCGTCTGAGAGGCTGCCGACGAGCAGCCTATAGTCGTTGCCGAGAAGCACCGTACGCGCGGCGACCTGTCGCTCGATCACCAAGCCCCGCGTCGTCGCGACCTGCGTATCGAAACTACGATACCCGGTACGGTCGATCTCGCCGGGCCATTTTGCCAGGTTTCCCGCGACCGGCTGGCCCGAAGCGTCGGTCATGAGATAGATGAAGTCTGTAACGCGCGGGCGCCCGACCGCACGGGACACGGACTGTGCGACGGCAAATGGCCCCTCGCTCTGATACCGCTCGATAAGCCCTGCCGTCTCGTCGTCGACCGCCGCCTGGGCCCGGGCATCAAGCAGGCGTACCGTCTGGACATATTGAACGCTCAAGGCGATCCCGGTCGCGATCAGCGCGATCAGCGTGATCCAGAGTGCACCCCGCAGCGCGGCTGTCGACGGCCAGCGCATCGTTAGACAGCATCCAGCCGATAGCCCGAGCCGCGGACGGTTCGGATCATCGGAACGTCATCCGGACCGTCGATCTTGGCGCGTAGGCGGCTGACATGGACGTCGATGACGTTCGTCCCCGGATCGAAGTTGTAATCCCAGATCGCCTCGATCAGCATCGTGCGTGTCACCACCTGCCCGGCATGGCGGGTTAGATAGTCAAGCAGCTGATACTCCTTGTTGAGCAGTTCGATACGCCTGCCGTTGCGTGTCGCCGTGCGGCCGAGCAAGTCGAGCGTCAACGATCCCGTCTCGCGGGTACCTTGCGTCGCGTCGGTGTCGCTGTGACGACGGACTATTGCCTCCAGGCGCGCAACGAGCTCGCCAAACGAGAAGGGCTTGGCCAGGTAATCGTCGCTACCGGCCTGAAGGCCCGCGATCTTGTCGTCCACCTGCCCCAGCGCCGATAGAAGCAGCACCGGCGTCCGATCGCCTTTTGCCCGCAATGCCTTCAGCACCGACAGTCCATCGAGCTCGGGCAGGTTCCGGTCGAGAATGATCGCGTCGTATTTTCCAACGATTGCGGCGGTGAGGCCGTCGACGCCGGTGGCCGCGTGATCGGACACGTGGCCAAGCTCGACCAGCCCGCGGCGGACATACTCTGCGGTCTGTGCGTCGTCTTCGATCAGGAGCAGCTTCAAAGTCGGACCGTTCCATTCGAGGTGTCAAGGAGCGGACGCGTGTACCGCCCCCCGGTTCCATGGGCTCAGGACTGGCCTATCGCTTCGCCGGCGATGCGCAGGTTCAGGGAAATCTGGCGGCCGTCACGCAGCACCTGTGTCGGAACGATCGAACCTATCCGAGCCTCTGCTACGGCGCGGGCAAGGTCGCGCCCGTTATCGACCGGCCTGGATCCGAAGCGCCGAACGACGTCGCCGCGTTGCAGGCCTGACCGCGCGGCTGCTCCACCCTCTTCGACCTCAGCGATCAACGCGCCCTTGGTGGCGTTCGAACCCATCGCGCTGGCGATCTCTGGTGTCAGGTCCTGCAACGAGACGCCGATCCTGCCACGCGACACATGGCCGGTTTGCGCAATCTGAAGCGCGACCTTCCGCGCCATGGCGGCAGGTATCGCAAACCCGATCCCAACATTACCGCCGGTCGGCGAGAAGATCGCGGTGTTCACACCGACGACCCGGCCCGCGCTATCGAACAGCGGACCACCCGAGTTGCCGCTGTTGATCGCAGCATCGACCTGCAGAAAATCGTCGTAGGGCCCCGCCCCAATCTCGCGGCCGCGTGCGGAAACGATGCCGGAAGTAACGGTATTGCCAAGGCCGAACGGACTGCCAACCGCAAACACACTGTCTCCGACGCGGATATGGTCGCTGTCGCCCCATTTGATCGGGGTGAACTTACCCTGCCCCTCGATCTTCACCACAGCGACATCGATCTTGGGATCACGCCCCAAGACGCGACCGGCGAACTCGCGGCCGTCCGACATCTGGACGGTGACGCGGTCGGCGCCGTTGACGACATGGTTGTTCGTGATGACGATCCCGGAAGCATCGACGATGAACCCCGAGCCTAGCGATCCGCGCTGCGGGCCTTGCTGTTGTGGCGCCTCGGATTGCCCACCGCGATCCTGCATGCCGAACCCGAACAGCTGACCCAGTCGATCGGCCAGTTCGCTGTCATCCGACCCGAACTGCGTCGGTTCGAATTGCTGCTCCTGCGCAGACGCGGGCTTGACCTGGATTTGAACAACGCTCGGTCCGACGGCCTCGACCATGTCCGATAGCGAGGCATGCACCCCTGTCGACGCGACGGCAGCGGGCCCGGGTGCCGTGAACCGCTCGGCGATGCTGGTGCGACCGTCATCCGCGGCAATCGCCCCGCCTGCGACACCGACAAGTGCCGTGGTTCCCAGCGCGACGGCAGCGATCACCGGGCGTACGGTCATGCGACGGTTAAGTATCACGGTCTTTGTCCTTGTCCTGCGAGCATATGCTCTCTTTGGAACCGGACGATGACCGCCGCCTGTTGCGAACATTACATCGCTGTAATCTTACGGGCCCGCCTGCTTGCCCGGTGCCATACCGCCGCCCCCGGAGCCCGCTCGTAGCTCGACCCGGTTTTCGATGTTCGGGCCGCTCCACGGCGTCCCGTGTCCGGACGCTCGATCATTCGGACTAAGCAGGATCGTCATCGAGCGTCGCGACCCCCATCAATGGATGCATGACGAAGGTCCAGCCCTCACCCCCGACAATCATAAGGCGCAACGATTGACGATCTGCGGTGCCGAGCAAAGATGCCGCTCCTGACGAAGCCGGCAATGTAACCGTCCTGCCATCCTGTAGAATACCGGTTGCCCAGCCACGTCGTCCAATGCGGATCTCGCTGGCAAGGCGCTCCAGAGCTGTCTCAAGCGCTGTGCGCGCACGTTTTCCGGCAACCCATGCATGGCCGCACGGCTCCAATTCCAGGGAGGGTCCTGAGGGTTGATTGGGAACTGGAGACGGCCGTTTGACGACACGACGAAATTTGTTCCCGGTGGAATCAAGAGGACGCACCCCTTCCATACTCATCATGCGCGCAAACTCATCCATTGCTGCTTCCTAAGGGGTAGTGTTCGGAGCGCATAGGTTTGACCCCTAGTTCTTTTTTGCTGAAAGGACGGACCACGCACGGAACCGACGACTCGGATTCTGGCTGTTGGGCGATGACACAACACCTACCGGTCAAGGTGACTTCCGCAGTCGCATCCATAGTGACCTAACCGCCGTGAATGTTAGATATGGCCAACAGGCCGCCCACACCGAGGGCATAAAGGATGAGCACGGTGAAGGAGTCTATCCCCATCCGCCAGACCTGCCGCTTGGGGCGGAAAATGAGGCCTGCCGCGTATACACTGGTCAGCAGCACCCCAAGGCCTGCAAGGTAGATGTCACTTGCCTGGGCATCAGGAAGCACCGCCTTGCCGGAGATGACGACGGCAAGGAGGAAGAGCACCGGTAGGAAGGCGTTTCCTCCAAAGATGTCGCTAACGGCGAGCTGATAGTCCTTCATGCGCACCGAGGTGATGCCGGTCGAAAGCTCGGGCAGCGACGTGGCGGCTGCGAGAACCGTTGCACCGAACAGGACCCCACTGAGCCCGATGTGTTGGGCAATTGCATCGCCACTCCGCTCGAGCAGCACACCGGCTGCGAGGGTCGCGAGTGCAGCCCCACCGAAAATGGCTGCCAGGCGGACCGTGCTCTCTCCCTGCTGCGCAGACGCATCGTTTTTCTTCGCTTGCGAATGCCCCTTGGGTTCCTCCTGTCCATCGGGAGCGGTGCCGCTCGTATCGTGCCACGGCAACCCCTTGCTGGCCTTGCTGGAAAGCCACACGCCAACCACCCATAAAATGGCGATCAACACCGCCCCGGGGGTCAGGCGTGCAGCGATGAGCGTGCCGGGCAGCTGTGTCGCCATGATCGACACGGTCAAGACTGCCACGACGAGCACCGCCTCCACGACCAACGTGAGGCTGGCGGCGCGGTAGGTCAGAGGCACCTTTTCCTTCATGGCGATGTCCATCGCTACAAGAACGACAGTCTGGATGGCGATACCTCCCAGTATGTTGCCGACCGCTACGCCCAAGTTGCCCGCCAGCGCCGCACTGACGGTGATCGCGACCTCTGGTAAGTTGGTGGCGACCGCAAGGACGATGATGCCGCCAAGCGCCTTGCCCAGATGAAGGCGCGAGGACAGGATGTCCGTCGTGTTGGCGAGCTTCACCCCGGCGATCCAGATTACGCCCGCGCAGGCGGCAAAGATCGCGAGCAAAATTGGCAGGCTAAGTCCGTTGAGCATGCGGAACTTTCAGTTCGTCGGTAGGTGAATAAGGATCGATCTCAGCGAACCAACTGACCAGGCGTTCCACAACAAACCATCCTGCAATACCCGCAATGCCAAAGCAACGCAGCCGAATGTGCCCCGCCCCAGCATCCGTAGAAACACGTCTACGATGAGCGGTAGGCCTACCACTTTAGCCGCCCATCTAGGAGGTGCTTTACCCAAACCCTGCCCGTGTCCTCGAGCGCGCGTTCAGATAGGATGCTTTCACCTTTTGCCTTTAATCAGAGGCGTGTGAAAGCCACTGAGAGTCCAATCGTTCGCGACATTCCGGACGGAACGTACGTCGAGCTTGTTGCCAGTCTGTGCGGTACGCGCATGCCCGCAGCAATCATGACGCTGTTGTTCCTTATGGTTGGTGCGCTCAGCGTCCGTGCCTCACAGGATATCGCTCTGGCGAGCTTGGTTGCCATGGGAGCCTGCGCGAGCGCGGCCCGCCTTGTCGTTTTGATCCGCGGTAGACGGCTGTGCGACAACACCGAGATGCCCTTGGTCGCCGCCCAGCGCTTTGAGCGCCAATTTGCGCTTACCTATTGGGCCTTCGCGGCTGTCTTCGGTCTGTTTGCCGCGCGATCGTACATGCTGCCACTTGCAGAATGGCAGATGCCCATCGGCATTCTCGTCGTGGGCTACGCCGCCGGAGCGGCCTCTACCGTTGCAATGCGTCCTTACATCGTTGTTCCGAGCCTGATTTTCGCAGTGACATCACCGGCTGCCACTCTTTTGTTCCGGGGAGATCTGAATGCCAGTGTATCGTCTGTTTGCCTATTTGCGCTGCTCGCAGGCGGCCTTCGTAGCGCTCGCCAACGATATCGTTCGCAGTCGGCCAAGGCGACAACGCGACACGCCTTTGCTCGTCAGGTCAAAACGGATCACCTCACTGGGCTTGGCAACCGTCTCGCTCTCGCCGAGGCATTTGACACAAACGCCCGGCCAGAACGACCCGCACGTATCGCTTTTCACTATGTTGACCTTGACGACTTCAAGCCGGTCAACGACCGGCTTGGGCATCAGGTAGGCGATAGCCTGCTATGTTTGGTCGCCGATAGGTTGCGGGCATGTAGTAATCCTGGCGACGTGGTTGTTCGGCTCGGTGGCGACGAATTTGTCGTCGCGCAAATCAACTCCGATTCGGACTTTGACGTTGAGCGACAAAGATTACGCATCGAGCAGGCCTTGAACGGTTCATACGTGTTGGAGAGCTATTCGGTGAACTGTGCCGCCAGCGTCGGATCAAGCCGCCACAAAGGTAACAATCAGACCATGAATTGCCTTTTGGTGGCTGCGGACGAAGTGCTGAGACGGAGAAAGGCGCAGCGGAAAAGTCGCATTGGAAGTCTGCCTGTCGACACCGACAGTCTCAAACAACGTGATGCGATCGATTACGCCTCGGTCGCGGAAGGGCGCACAGACATCTACTCCGTCACGCACGAAATGTTGAGTGATGGCGAAGTGTATGAACGATTAGCCGTCACCAGCATCGCCGCAACGACTTGGGAGAGTGCGCCGGATGGTCTTATCGAGACCGACAGCCCCAGCTGGCGGGCCTATACCGGTCAAAGCTATGACGATTGGAAAGGCTATGGTTGGCTTACCGCGATCCATCCCGACGACCGAGTAGCTACGATACAGAAGTGGCGTGAGACCGTACACGATCAACAAGCCGTTGATGCGGAGTACCGTTTGAGAGGAAAGAACGGGATGTACCGTTGGATGAGCGTCCATGCCGTTCCGTTGCGCAACAAGGATGGACGGATTGTCAGGTGGCTGGGTATTAACATTGATATTGACGATCGGAAGCAGCTAGAACTTACGAAGGATATTGAGAATTTTCTGACGTAAATCGAAAAGACCCAGATTCGGCCGTTTGAAGGGCTTTCGTCTCTTCTCAACTCCAGACACTCGTTCATAGTATGGATCGCCGAATCTATATAAAGCTTTCGTTCCCACTTACCGAACACAGTCCCTCGATGAGTCACCACGCATGACCGACACCACTCCAACTCAGTCCGACACGTCGGCAGCAGGCAGGATTGCAAAGGCTATTACTGACGGTTCCCAGCGCCGGGAGCGGAGAGAACGCGAGCGAACGAAGGCACGCGGGAGCATCGACGGCTATGAGCCTGGGATCGTCTCCTTCATTGATATCCTCGGTTTTCGCGCTCTTCTCGCGACACGTTCTGCGTCCGAGATCCAGGAGGTGATCTTAAACCTACGCGAGATCACGGCGTCGGAAGAGCCTCCCGCCCGACGGATGAAAGAAGTGCGTCTGACGAGCCGAGCCTTTGCAGATTCAGTTTCGGACGCGGTCGTGCGCGTCCGCGTCTACGACACTCAATTTGCTGACGGTGCCTTCTTCCAGGAACTGCTCGATCTTCTTCACATCCAGCTTCAATGTGTGGGCACGGGCGTACTGATCCGCGCCGGCGTAGCGATCGGCGACGTCCATGTAGGCCCTAACGGCAAAGGGCCGGTTTTTGGACCCGCCATGGTCCGCGCCTTCGAAATCGAAAGCGAGGAAGCGATTTTCCCGCGCATCGTGCTAGATGAAGACGCGTATCAGTTGTTTCTAACTGACGCTCGCCTACGCAACGATGGACACGAGCTCGAGGAAGAAGTTGGATACGTCGACAAGCTTCTGCGGCGTGGCGAGGACGGCACGCGCTTCGTCGACTATCTCGCTGCTAGCGAATCCGAATTTGACGATTTCGCTGGCTATCTGACGTTTCTCGATAATCACGCGGCCATGGTTCGGAACAACCTCGTAGCTAAGCTAAAGCCCGCTGTTCGTCGGAAGTATGCTTGGCTAGCGCGCTATCATAATGATGTGATCGACACGCTTACTGACGAATTCGAAAACGGAAGGCGCTCGGCCGGAGACTTCGGCGCTTCGTACGACGGCGCGAATGTAATCAAGCTTCTCAGCGATGCCCGGATCACAACGGACTAGGCCGTTCGCTTCGGCCACGAAAACCAAGATTTGGTAGAGCGGCGGCACATAGGAAGCGATATAGGTTGTGAAAGAGATCCTTGAACGCGTAGCTTCGACCAGATGTAAGCTCATCGCCGCAATGACCCAGCTCCGGATGTTGGGGCGGGCCTGCCACCTCCCCGAAACCGGACATCCGTTCATTCAAGCCGACGACAGCAGCTTTGCGGAGCAGCTGCGTGACGAGAAGGACCGGATCAAGCAATCTATGGACTCCGAGACGGCGCACAGTGCAATGGCCGCCTGGCTGTCGGCGCCGATCCTGATCACGCTGGGTGTCATTGCTGCCTGAGGCACGGTCGAATTGCCGCAGCGACCTTAGGGGCTGCTTCCACGCCGCTACCAAGCGCGGGGCCTGAGCGAGCGGCGGGCGTGTCCTATCGTCGGAGCAGATCGCACGAGCATGCCGTATCGCTCGTGGCGAGCAGATGATGACGACCTGCGGTCGAGATTATGTGAGTTGGCGCAGCAACGTCGGCGTTTCGGCTACCGGCGGTTGCACATCCTGCTCCGCCGGGATGGCATCATGTACAACCGCAGAAAAACCAAGCAGCTTTACCGCGAAGAGGGGCTGACGGTCAGGCGCAGGGAGGGAAGCAAACGCGCCGTAAGCGCGCGGACACCGGCACCGGTGCTGGCGCTTCCCAACCAGCGCTGGCGTCTGGACTTCGTCCACGACCATCTCGCCACAGGTCATCGGTTCGGCATGCTCAACATTGTCGATGACGTTAACCCCGCCCATTGCTTCATGCGCGACAACACCGGTCTGTCTCTAGTTCCCGCTGGATGAAAAGCGGGGGGCCACGTCACCGCTTGCGCCACTTCGCAACCGTCTAGGGATGATCCCCAGCTCACGGCTCAGCGTCGCGAGCGAAGCGTGCGATCGCTGTATTGCTGCTCGGACGGCGTGCGTGGACATGGCGAGTGATCGCATGCGATTTCTAGTGACGTACCTGTCCCATACGGCTTCCTTCCATTCCCACGAAAGGATCTCACCATCAAACCGTGAGATCAAACACCTATGGACGCCTTAGCAATTAAACCGAGATGGCGCGATTAATGTACTCTGCGCCACCCCGTGAGTTTGATCACCTGAGGCAAGCCTCCCAGAATCTGAGAATTTCGTTTGATAATCTTAATCTTATATTCGTCCGGCTCTTCGGTAGCTTCTAAAACGACAGAGTCACCTGCTTTTGCCGAATTAAGACGGAGGTACTCCGTCATCCATGTGATACGGTATTCATTGCGAGTGCCGCCAGCCACATGAATTTTGTTATTATAATAGATGTAGCGAAGCTTCCACTTCTTTCCAAACTCATCTTCACACCAGATCCATGCGTCCGGATTTTTGACCGCCGGATCAAGGAAAGGAAAGAACGCGAGAAGCTCGGCATCGGTTTTCGGCACCAGAATGCCCGCCTGATGACCGCCAGTCTCGCCCGTGTCATTGGCGCTCAACAGCTTCGCATATCGTGCTTGCGTCATGACTGCACCGGCGAGACAGAAAGCGCTCGCTGAAGATCAGTGCCGTCGCGAACGCTGACGGGGACAGCCTCATTCCCGAGTTCCGACTTCCAGTGTGTCCGGTCCAGCATCACTTCCTCAACTGTGTTGACGTAGAAAAGCCGGTAGATTGTAACCGGCTCGGTCTGCCCGCGTCTATGGGCGCGAGCACTTGCCTGCTTCTCAAGCGCAGGATTCCACACTTGCGTGAAATGGATCACGATCGTGGCAGCCGTTATGTTGAGACCTGCACCGGCCGCTCGTGGATTCAAGATAAGGACAGCCGGACCATCATGCTCTGAGAACCGGTCGACCGTTGCCTGACGATCGGCCTGCGGTGTCGACCCGTTGATCGCACCCCAGAATGCCTTCGACAATCCTGCTGCGGCTTGACGGATCAGAGGACCGCACTGATTAAAGTTTGCGAATATGAGTACCTTCTTCCGTCGGGCGAACGCCTCGCCGAGGATGGCGAGGAGCCGCTCCATCTTCGGCGTGACGAGCGGCGTCCCGCTTCCTTCCGCGATGATGACGTGGTCTTCCCAGTCTGGCGTGGTCGTCGATTCTGCCCGAAGCCAAGGGTGGGCGCAAAAGAGCGCAAGCTGTCCTGTTGCCACGAGAGCGCCCGCGATTGGGTAGCGCGTCATGGTATCGCTTCTGACCTGATCGTACTGCTTTGCGAGTTCCTCCCCGAGCTCCAGCGGCACGTCGATGTCGATGCGCTCCGGCAGATCTTTGGCGACTTCCGAGACCTGCCGTTTCAGAATGAACGGATCGGTGACGGTGGCAAGGGACCGGGCTGCATCGATATCGTCCGGCCAGCGGGTTTCAAAGTACGTCTGTTCTCCGAGCAGACCGGGAATGGCGATATCCACGAGTGACCAGAGATCGAGCAGGCCGTTTTCCACAGGTGTGCCTGTCACTGGGATCGTGCGGCGGCGGGGCAGGCGTGCGACAGCCAGGCGCCGCTTCGCGGTCGGATTCTTAATGGCTTGGGCTTCATCACAGACGACGAAGGACCACTCCAGCCCAGCAAAAATCACATTGTCATTCACGAGTGTGTCGTAGGTCGTGATGACGATCTGCTTCTTTTGCAGATCTTTATGAAAGCCGGTCCGGTCAGGTCCCCGATGAACCATGACGGAGAGAGATGGTGCGAAACCTTGCAACTCCCTAACCCAGTTCTCGATTAGGGTCGTGGGGCAGACGATCAGCGCCGGAGACAACGGGTCCGGCGGAGAGAGCAGAAAAAGCGCGATAATCTGGATGGTTTTTCCGAGACCCATCTCATCGGCAAGGATCACTCCGCCGGTATGATCGAGCATCCTGTGCATCCAGGCGACGCCCCCCGCCTGATAGGGGTAGAGGGTGGCGTTAAGCCCCGGCACGTCGCCTGACGCATTCTCCGCATCCGCCCCGGCCTCTTCGTTGGCTGTTCGCAAGTTGTCGATATTCCGGATTACTGGCAGCGTCTCTGCGGCATTTCGTTCGAGCCTCAGAATATCCGGAAAGGTCAGGTTCTCAGGGTCGCACCCCGTAAGCGCCTCTGCGGCAATCGAGCTGATATCCTTAGGGAGCGGGAAAATCATGGCCCCGTCCACTACCCAGTTGCTTGTCACATCACTGGCCGAGAGGATGCGCTCGGCGCCTCGGATGACCCGTCGTGCACCAAGCCGGGCGACAAAACGATCGGAGCGGCGAGAAATTACGAGCGCAGGGGCAAGCACCCGGCTGGAGATTTCCACGCCCGAGGGAGGGTTGAGTGCTATCTCATCATAGGACATGCCGGACGGAGCGGACGCTTCGTTCATGTCTGTAGCATCGTCCGGAGATCATCTGGCAGCAAGGGCACTGGACGATGCGTATGCAGCGCCCGATGGCAGTTTGGGCATAACGGAATGAGATCAGTAGCCGGATTGTAGCGCCGGGGGGCTTCGAGCTGACCAACAGGTTCGATGTGATGAACCTCGATGATGTCGCCAGCGGCACCGTAGAGGTCTGGAGGGGAGAACTGGCATACAGCACACCGTTTGCCGTGGATCGATAGGCAGAGCAGCCGGTTACGGGGACTCCGCTCGCGTCTCTTCACGACGCTTTCCAGAAGCCGTCCTTCCTCGTCAAACTCTGCGGCTTCTTCCTCTACATGGTCGTACCCAATCAGTTCCGCCATTGCGGCCATGAGGGGTACGATAATCGATTGTGCTGTCTGGCTGAGTGCCCGATCGCTCTGCGGATCAACTATTTCGCGCGCGGACACCGTGATGCTGAAGTCGGAGCTGGTGATCGACCAGTCGTCGAGGTTCTGCTGAGGAGCAACCGAGACCTCGTTTGCGGTTGCAATCTGCCGGATCAGGGCGCGTGCGACTTCGAGGCGCTCCAGAGAAGCTCCCTGCATCTGGACTATGCAGGGCTTCGCAAACTTGCCAAACTCTATAGAGACTAGATGGCGGGAGAGGCCGGACGGCTTGATATAAAACTGCGGCCCTTCCTCGGGTCTGAACCCTTCGAAGTGAAGCCGGAGCCCCGATCGTAACCCGCCTTCATGAGGCGTTGCCACGACCTCGGCTCCAACACCGCGCCATGCCTCCTCCCGCAGAAGATCCGACTTGTTTCGAATCATTATTCAACATCTTCCGCGCTTTCCGACAGCTCATCAAGCTCGGTATCGGTCGGCAGAGGCGTGTCCCGTAGCAGCTTCTCCAGATTACCGGAGATCTCCTGCCTGATATCCTCAAATATCGGTTGAAGCTCTTCATCCGTATTGTTTTGCTCGGCAGCTGAAAAAGCCCACAAAAGAATATCCATACCTTCAACTGCGTAGCCGAGACTGGCAGCTTTCAGATAAATCTTTTGATAGAAGTCGTGGTGCCTATTGATGCGGACACCGGTCGTGAAGCCCGTGTTGCTGGCGCTACGCAAGGCCGGTTCCCATAGCCTGCCACTGGTGATGTCCGTGACAGCCTCTACATAGACAGAACCGGGATCGACATTGGCCTGAACGGGAACGTGGATCTTTATACCAGCGCCGCGATTGTTGTTCACGACGGCGTCCTGTGCACCCGGTGTGGCCGTCTGAACAGAAGGCTTTTTGGTGAACTTAGCATCCTTGATGCTGTTATTCGATCCGCTGTGATCGACCTCAAGCTCAGAAGAAAGCTGCTTCTTTTTGCGCCGGTAGCGCTGATCCGCCTCACGATAGATCGTCGCAAGGCGCTCTTTGAGTGCATCTTCGAGCGCCGGATCGAATAGAATACGCGACTTCTTGACGTCGATCTTGAAGGCGTCGTCCAGCTCATGTCCGAAGTCGAACTCGACCCGGAGCAATGAGTAGTGAGGATCGTCCGACCGGAAAACGCCCAGCCATCCGCCATTGTGGATCAAGCGTCCTTCACGGTAGATGTAGAAGCCCTGCGCGCGACTAGAAATCTTCGCATAGGTATCGTTCTCATTCTTAGTCATTTCCTTGGCATGCGGAAGCAGCCAAGCATTCATATGCGCCGTCTCGGTCGAGCCTTCCGGCAGCTCGATCTTCAGCTCCCGGGCGTTATCCGGAAGAGCCTGCACTGAACGCTGGGGATAGAACGGGTTCCAAGGCGATACGACTTCTTCATCTATGGCGATGCGGACGTTTCGGCACCGTGCGTCCTTTTCATCGAGAAAGCGGTGAAAGACCAGCGCCACATGCTCGCGAAGCTTCTTGACGCGATTGTTAACGGCCTTGGTTTCGGCCGCTCCGGCCGGCTCTGCGTAATTTTTGGATAGCAGCCGATCGCATTTCGACCAGATCAGAAGAGTGCCTGTATCTCCGCACAGCTCGTCGAAGGCATCCTCTTCGGCTCGTGTGACGGGCTCCTGCAACATCTCCCACCGATTTTCTTCCTGAACGTGTTCTAGATCCCAAGCCAGCTTGGACAGCGGAACGTCCGCGCTCTTCCGCGAGATCAGCGTGAAGCGCAGACAGATCGAACTGGACGCCGTTTTGAGGCCAAGGCCAAACTTGCCAAGGCTCTTTGCGTTCTCTCTCGCCGGGGCGCCGTAACGCATTGCTGCAAAGAGCGCTTCTTCGTCCATGCCTTTGCCGTCATCACCAAACATAACGAACTTGCGCCCGTCGGCATGCAGCTCGACACGGATATTGATGTGCTCCGCATCTGCCGCGATGGAATTGTCGATGATATCTGCGGCAGCGGTATTGAAGTCATAACCGGTGTCACGAAGTCCGAAGATCAGCCTTGATGGATCAGGCAGGTTGGTCAGGTCGTTCATTTAGCGGTGCCCCCGTTCAGTTTTAATTACTATCAGTCAATACGACTGAGCGCCAAAGCTTCGCGCGTGGCACAGCCAAAGGATGATCGATGTCCATTCTGGCTATCTCCCTCGGATCGTCATCGAATAATCGTCTGATCGTATCCATGCCGCCAGCTCCTGCATAGCGCCTCTCTCGTCGAGCCGGGTCCTACCCTTGAGAGCACATTCCCAGACGATCGCCACACGCCAGCCCAGTTGTCTGAGAGCGGCCGTCGCGCGGGCATCGTTCTCGACGTTCCGCCCGATCTTTGTCCGCCAGAACTCGTCGCGGGTCGTAGGCCATCTAAAAAGGTGGCAGTCATGCTGATGCCAGAAGCAGCCGTTGACGAAGACCGCTGCACGGTGTCGCGGAAAGACAAGGTCGGGTTTTCCTGGCAGGTCTTTCGCATGCAGCCGGTAGCGAAGGCCTGCCGCGTGCAGCGCCTTCCTGATCGTCAGCTCGGGTTTGGTATGGCTGCCCCTGATCGCCGCCATATTCCGGCTGCGCGTGGCGGCGTCGTGAACATCCGCCACGGCTCAGGCAGCTTTGCGGAGCTTCGCTCCTTCAACCAGCGCCGCAATGTGCGGCAGCATGATGCGCGCAACCTCACGGAAAACCGGCACGGCCACTGAGTTGCCGAACTGCTTATAGGACTGCGTGTCGGATACCGGGATGCGGAAAGTATCGGGATAGCCCATCAGCCGGGCGCACTCGCGCGGCGTCAGGCGGCGCGGGTTCTTCCGGTTACCCTGAAACACGAGGATTTCTGAGCCGTCTTTGTAGTAGCGTGCGGAGAGAGTCCGGGCGACATCGTCCTTGGTCACCAGCCCGAAGCCGAAGCCGTTCCCGGCAGCCTTATGCTTTGCGGCGTAGTTCTGAAGATAGGCCCAGAGCTTAGGCGTAAGGGTATACTTGGGATTCACGGTGGCATCGTCGCCGAGCGTGTAATGTCCTTCGGGCTTCTCCTTGCCCTTGCCGGGATGGAGGATGGAGCCGAGCTTCAAGCTGCCCTTCTCCGGCAGATCGAGATCGTCCCAGGTAAAGGGCACGTCATCCCGGAAGCCGACGATGACGATTCGCTCCCGGTGCTGCGGCACGAAGTGTTTGGCGTCGATCACCTTCGCCCAGACGTGATAGCCCAGCTCCTCGCGGAGGGTCTTCATAATGACCGCGAAGGTATTGCCCTTGTCGTGGCTTTGAAGATTTTTAACGTTCTCCAGCAGGAAGGCAGCAGGCCGCTTTTCCTTAAGAATGCGAGCGACATCAAAGAACAGCGTACCCTGCGCCTCGCAGGCAAAGCCATGCAGGCGACCGAGGGAGTTCTTTTTCGATACCCCGGCAATCGAGAAGGGCTGACAGGGGAAGCCCGCGACCAGCACATCGTGATCGGGAACGTCCTCAGCATCGATCTTCGTGATGTCGCCATCTAGGGGATGGTTGTCACGAAAGTTCGCCGCATAGGTCTGCTGAGCGAACTTGTTCCACTCTGAGGTGAACACGCAATGCCCGCCGATAGCGTCGAACCCCATGCGAAGCCCGCCAATCCCGGCGAACATATCCACGAAGTTGAAATGCGCCTGATCCGGCTGAGCCGGAGTGCCGACGGTGCTGCGCAGATACGCTAAAGCCGCTTCACGGGGCGCGCCTTCACCCTTATCCCAGCGGCGAACCTGACGAGGGGAATAACCCAGCCGCTCGGCCAGATCGTCAAGACTGATGCCGGCCTGCGCGCGAAGCGCGGAAAACTCATTCTGATACATGTAGCCTCTGGGTCAATTTGTGACATGATGGCATAGAAGTACCGAGATGCCAACCAGCCGCACTCCGGACCTGTTCGCCGCTTGCGTTTCAGGAAGGCCAGCCGGCCACCTCTGTACCGGGATCTTAAGAGATGCGGAGAGATAGGAGATCATACTCGATAGGCGCACCTGTGTGCCGCCAACCCGTGCCTAGAAGGTTTTCATGCAAAGAGATGCGCCACGATCATGGACAATGCTTGCTATCGCGGGGCCGCGTCAACATGGCGGGAACACAGGATACCTAGATTCACCGAAGTCTGTTTACAGGTTCGACAGTGGCGTCGCTAACAGTGGGAAAGTTAAGCGAGGCGACCTTGTATTTATCCGGGACCGGGACGGCTTACTCGGGGTCTCAGTCATTGACCATATCAGCTCAAAACCCGGCGAAAAGGTTCTCCTGAAATGCCCGGAATGCGGGAAAGCAAAAATTCGCAAGCGTGCCGGGCAAACGCCGGCCTATCGCTGCGAGTCGGGGCATGTCTTCGATAAACCTGCCCAAAGCCTTCGTGAGGTGGTGTTGTATGAAGCTTTCTACGAGAAAGAGTTTATTCTGGCATCTGGTGCAGTAACCGGAAAGAGATTGCGAGCCGCTGCTTGGCGGCCAAACCTTCAATTGTCTATAGAGGAGGTCGATGCATCCCGGATTGCAGAAGACGTGATCGAGGCGGCTCCTCAGGCCCGTTATCTACTACAAAACTTTTTTCAAAGCATGGCCCCAGAGAGCGTGGCCCAAGATGATGACAAAGGCTACATGCCGCAGTTGGGAGATCGCAGACAGAAAGTTCTCGCTACAATCGCGAGGCGGCGGGGCCAAGCGAAATTTCGTACCAGCCTTATAAAGCGATATGGACCAAGGTGCGCGTTATCAGGCTGTACGGTGATGGCAATTGTCGAGGCAGCGCACATCTGGCCGTATCGTGGCGAAGAGGATAATCACGTGCAAAATGGCCTGCTACTGAGAGCCGATCTTCACACGCTATACGACCTTGACTTGATTGGTATTGATCCAAGATTTATATTGCATGTTGCGGACGATCTTAAAAATTCCGAGTACGCCCATTTGAGTGGTTTGCAAATTGATCTCTGCGCTAAGCCGTCGAGGACGGCTATTGAAAGTCGTTGGAACTATTTTAAAAAGAATAGCTAATTAGCTCCACAAACGCAGATACGGAGCTACATGGCTTTCACAGAATGCTTTAAAGCTCATGACATTAACATGACCAGAGTATTCGGTTTCGCGAGCTTCGATGAGAGATTCTGGAACAACAAGCTGCACACCGATCGAGGCCATATCGCCTATCACGTTCCCTGCAACGTTCTCATCGACTGTCGTGAGAAACAAGCGGCGGGTACCCTTTTCGCGCTCAACCTGCTTCCAGCGCTCTCGGAGAGTAGTTTTCGCGCTCAGGATAAAGCCGTTAGAAGTGAAGGATTGTTCCTGATTTACCCACTCAAGTGACGGAATTAAAAAATCCGACCGCTTCCTCGCTTCTATAATCACCTGCTTTTCAAAAGGGATTGCACCGTCGGCAAGCATGGCTTCTATATGGTACTCATAAGAATATCCAGCGCGTGACTTTCTTTGCTGGCTTGCTGAAAGCATTAATGCATCTATCTCGGAAAAATTATCTACCAATTTACGAATCGTATCTGCCGCGGTGTAAGTGCCGGCTTCGTCTCCAAGAACTAAGCGGACAAGTTCAACGGACCGTTCGCGACGCTGAAATTCCTTGAAAAGCTCCCATTCAACACCA
Organism: Sphingomonas sp. PP-F2F-A104-K0414; assembly: GCF_004340945.1. Lineage (GTDB taxonomy): Bacteria > Pseudomonadota > Alphaproteobacteria > Sphingomonadales > Sphingomonadaceae > Sphingomonas. The sequence goes on along the minus strand of NZ_SLYD01000003.1, from coordinate 462,144 downwards.
CGGCTGATTTGTCGCAGGACATCACCCGGGTTGTCCAGATTGAAGGGATCGAGCTTCTCGCATCCATTCTCGGCAAGCCATTTTTGCCGCGCCATTCGAGCCAGCTCGATCGGAGCCGGCATCGTAGCATTCTTCTGTGCAAACACATCAATAATGCCAGCCGCCCAAGCTTGGATAACCTGATCCGCAAAGTCAAATACGCGGTCTCGCTCCTCGCGTCTTATCGCCTCGGGAGTGAAAATGCCGATCAAGAAATCAGGGGTAATATCGAACACTTCGGCCAATAGCTCAGCCTCATCGCTGTCCGAATCTATAGTGAGACATTCATATACTACGTTATGATCGTTATTCACCTGCCCAATAACGAGAAAGGAAGCGGGCAGTAGGTCAGAAAACGCATTCTTCGGGATGCCCGTAAAATGGGTCTCGCGGCCCTTACTTGTATAATTAACTAATCTGCTCCTGAAAAGATTCGGCGTGATTTGCGGCCAACGCGTTTCTACGAAGCATTCCCAAATATCATCACCCGCCTCCTTCCGCGATTTGAGTTTTAAAGGTGGGAAGAAGCCGCAATCGCGTTGCTCATGGGGTATGTACGGCCCCCCTTGATTGTTTATCCGTTTGCCTGGCACCGGGAGGCCATCGGCGTCGAGCTTTGGCTTTGCCCAATCTCGGTCATTGTTGGACAGCTTCTTGATCAGGATCTGATCGGCGCGCTTGGTCAATGCAGTAAAGAGATTAGCAGTCGGTTCCATGCGTCCATATATACCACTACCTAACGGATGTGTCCTACCTTGACGGGCGACCTAGTTCGCTATGGCGAGGCGAATTATGCGCCGGGATCCCTGCTCCCGCTCTGCGCCCCTGATGGTGCGCTCCGCGCAAGATGCGCGGCATCGTCGAGGTTGGAGCGGATGTATCAGCACTCGCGGGGCCATCGAAGCTTTTGCTTAGACTCCGCTCCTTCAGCTCCTAAGTGGCGCCCTGCTTGCCTAGATCGGTACGCAGCTCCTCAGCGCGCTCGGCAAACCGGCTGCTGACGCCGACAATCTGCTGCTGCCGGCGCGTCGTGTAGCGTCTGCATTTGGCAAGGCAAACAAACCAGCGACCGGCAGCTCGTCGGGTGGCGTGTGTCGAGCAAGTTCACCCCCCCCACATTAAGCCGGGCCGCTGCCCACTCGGCGGGCGCTTAAGCCATCCTGCCCCGCTCGCTGAACAAACGGCCGATATTGCGGTCGGCTACTCGAAGGCGGACGGGCCGCTATCCACCAGTTTTGCCGAAATGCGGACAATCCGCATCCACTAGCAGGGTGGGCCAGTAGCTGCTCCGCACACCGATAGGCGATGGCCTTGCCGATACCACGCGACATCAGCTAGCCACGTAGGATGTGAACTCAAACGGGATCATATTCTGATACATGAACTACGCGATGCGCGCCGGGCGTCTGGCTGGTCACAGCGGACCCTGGCGGACCGGATCGGCGTCGACACCCAGACCATCAAGCGGCTGGAGAAGGGTGTTGGTTCGGTGCCAACCCTCATCGCCGCCATGGCAGCGCTGGACTTTCGCCTGACCGGTATCGCAGCGGGCAAGACGCTGCCCGAGCAATTGCGCGCGGAGCGGCGCAAGCGGTCGATGTCACTGAGGGATGCGGCGGAAAAGACCGGCCTGTCACCAACCACCATCGCCAGCCTCGAGCGAGGCGGCGGATCGGTCGCCAGCCTGCTGCGTCTGCTGGCCGTAATCGCACCGGCCGCCCGTCGCCGCGCGCCCGAACGATCCTATTGGGGACAAGGCGACAAGGAGGATCGCGATAGCCGCTTTACCCCGTCGGACTTCATGGCGGGCATCTACGCGGCGTTCGGCGAGATCGATCTTGATCCGTGTGGCCATCTGCTCAGCCCGGTCATCGCGCATCGCCGGATTCTGCTGAGCGAAGGCGGCGACGGGTTGGTCGATGAATGGTCGGGCAAGTTCGCTTTCGTTAATCCACCATATTCGCAACTCCTTCGGTGGCTGCGACGCGCCCATGATCAATGGTGTGCCGGCAAGGTCGAGACGGTCGTCTGCCTGGTGCCGGTCCGGACCGACTCTGCCTGGTTTCACGAGACGCTGAGCGCGGATGCCGACATCTATCTGCTGCGGGGGCGCGTCCGCTTTCTCGATACGCAAGGCAGGGGCCAGCATACCCCGTTCTCGCTGATGATCCTGACACTGGGCGCTACGTGCCAGCAGAAGAACCGTTACGCAGAACTGGTCCCGGGGCTTTGGCTGGCCCGCAGCGTCAGGGCGGTATCTGGGGATCAAGGCCACAGGTCGCTGACGCCCGCCGAGTGATAATTGTCGACCCTCTCGGTTCCATCGTCGGTGTCGCTGTCACCGTTACGCCGCCTGCGACCAGACCTGGTATCGACCGTCATCGACGGCGTCGCTTTCAAGCGTCAGCTGGTGTGCGAGCCAGGCATCGGCGCGCGCAATGCCATCGGTCACGCCGCCAGCGGGCTTACCATCGATGTGGAGGATCTCGCCGGGGGCCAGACGGAAGTGGCCACGGGCGCTGGATTGCGGCAGGACGAGGCCGCGGGTCGCTGCCTTCGACAGGAACAGCCGGCAATCGCTCTGGATGTGGCAGATGTCTTCGCGAACCAGAAAGACGATCATGCCGGTGAGCGCGTGCCTACCATCCTCGCCTGGGCCGTATTCCAGGTGGAGCACATCTGTTTCCCTTGCTCGTGCCTTCTGGCCGAGCCTGATCTTGCCTTTCCAGGTCGAGCCGCCCACCGCCGGTGAGCACGACGCCCGCCTTCAGCTTGCGGTTGCCGAGCAGCAACCGGGCGACCGCCTTGGTATAGGCTGTTTCGAACGCGTCGTAGGTCATGGTCATCATTTCGCTTCCTTGTTTCATCCCGGCATCGGAGCCGCTTCCCGTCTTCCTCATCTCAACCCCGGTTCCTGCTGCGGCAGGCGAGCACGATCTGTGCAGCGGCGCTTTCCAGTCCGGCGGCGCGATCCCACGCGCTGTCCCACGGCGAGCCGTTGGCGATCTCGGCACCGTCGCGGCCGATCTTCACGCCCAGGCCGGAGCCGTCGGGCACGAGATGCAGGCTGCGGTCGCGGTGGCGGAAGAAGCTGAGGGCGGTGAGGAGAAACGGACCGCTGAGCGAGTGGAGCGCGATATCGACGCGGACCGGGTCGATGCTCTCAGGGTGAAAGCCATGGCGCACCAGCACGACATCACACGAGCGCGTGGCGGCGCAGCGCAGCAATGCCGGGTCGAACAGGCCGGCGGCCGTGATCGGCGTAACAGCGACAATGAGGTTATGCTTCAGACATTCGACACCGGCGGGCAGGCCCGTGTTGCCGCCCAGCGGTTCGGGCTCGTCGGGTCCGAGCTCGGCGAGGACATACTTCAGGAGCGCGACCGACGCGGTCGGCAGCGCTTCGTGGATCATAGGCGTCATGGGGGGCCTTCGTGTATTGGCGTGATCCCCGGACCGGCACGGTCCGGATCAGGCCCCCTTCGAATTTCATTTTTCGTCAGGGGCTTCGCTTCGCCCCGACCGTCTTCTCCCTCAGTCCTGCCGCCGGCACCGATCGCGACCATCGCGGCGGACCAGTTCAGTCATTCGTGCAAAGCCCCAGCGGTCGAGTGCGCGGGCGCTGTCGGCACCCCTGATCCTGCCGGATTGCCGCTCAACGGCGGCCGGGCAGTGTGAGGCGATGACCGTCAGCACGGCTACACCGACCTCGCCAGCGGGCTGGTGCTGCCACCACTGTCCGGCGACAGCGCTTAGTAGCAGCAGCGTTGCGGCCAGGCAGAACACCCAGGGAAATCGGTGTCGCTTCATCTTCTTTCCTCCAGCGGATCATTCACGCTGGCGGCGGCTAGACGTCCGTCTCTCTTGGGATTCCTGGATGCGCCCTGCGTAGGTCTGATGCGCATTTAGGCACACGCACCGCTCCATCCGCATAACAGCACTTGGTTCGTTAACCGGACCGGAATATGGATAGCCTGTTCGCCAGCAGGCGGACCGAGGCGTGGAAACCTCGCTATTGGTAGCCGAACGCCCGGCCCGAACCAGTTTCGGCCGGGAGGCGGACGCGTATGTCCAAGGCCTTCGGGCCTAAAGGTGTCCGCGCTCGTCTAATAGCGAGTTTCCAACTTCCGGCTCACGGGCCGGCACCGCCTCGTTCCATGGGCGGTGCCGCCGGCTGGACGAGCCTGTGCATCGCCGAACACGGGTGGTGCGCATGATTGAAGATTATCGCCGGCGCTGGCGCTCGACGCATCCCTCAGGACCGGTCTTATCGGGCGGACTGCTGCTCGCCGCGTCCGACGGCGGCGACGGGGTCAGCACGCGCACCGCAAACATCGACCTGACGCCGGCCGCAGCCGAGTGTGATGTCGAACTCGGCTGGTCCACCAACTCCGATCCCCGCCGGTCGCTACGTCTCAGCAGCGCTCACACCGTGTACGCCGTCCCCATCGCCGGTATCCGCAGCAGGGCAGACTTTGCCACGCCGGTGCCAGGATGATCCGCACGTTCCGGGCTCGCTCACCGCCCGCTGCGGCGTCAGCTCTCCAATAATAAACCTCCACCATCGACTTGCCACGTCGGGATGCCTCCCGGCGAACGAAGACACACGTCCATTGAACAAGGACATATCATGATGACGAGAATCACCGCCGCCGCTTTGGCGTTGCTCGCTGCCTGCGGATCGGCGTCCGTCGCCGAACAGGATGCCGTCGCGCAGACTAGGGCGGCCGCCAAGCCGCTGACCATCGCAGGCGTTCGGATCGGCATGCCGGCGCCCGAAGTGTAGGCCGCGCTCGCCCGTGATGGCTGGAAGGTCGAGACCTTCCCGGGGCGCGACTGGGCAACGACCGTCGAGGAGCAGAAGCGGCAGCAGCGCGGCGCCTCCTCGTTCGACCTGCCGCGCACCGGGCTCGCCACTATTCAGGCGAGCAAGGGCAACGAGGCACTGATCGTCGAGTTCCGGCCGGTGCCGTCGGGCGCCGAGGTCAAGGTCGTCAAATACGAGGCGCCGATGGCGGGGCGCACGGGTGCGCAGATCCGGGCGCAGCTGACGCAACGCTATGGCGCGCCGACCCGCGCCGCTTCACCACAGCTTCCCCTCGATCTGACCTGGTGCAGTGCGGGCGAGCCGTGCCGGTCGGCCTATGGAGCCGCCAAACCCGCCCTGCATGCCCAGGAAGACGTCTACCATAAGGCCAGGCTGATTCTGATGGCAGGCAGCAACGCGGAACGCGCATGGCAGGCGCAGCTGCAGCGCGCTGCCGGCGGCGGCACGCCGGCCAAGTCGTCATTCTGACGCCACTATCACACAGGCATGGCAGACGGGGCGGCGCCAGCCGCCCCGTCGACACGGTCATGCCGCCGCCGCGATCCGCTCCCAGCCGGCGCGGAACGCTGCCCATTCTTCCGCCCACAGGCCGTGTGCGGTGTCGGTCAGATCCTCATGCTCGGCGAGCCAGCCGCTCGGGGCATGCTGGCGGGCGAGGATGCAGATATGCGCGTGGGGCATAGCCCTGCTCAGTTCATCGCCCGGCGTATGAAGCGCGACCACGCTGGTCAGCCGGCGTCCGCGCGCCAGATGGATGGTGGCGTAGGTCGCGGCCATGTCGAGCAGATCGTGCGCGGGCATGTCCTCGTCACCGCGCACGGTGATGACCGCTGCCAGCAGGCGCTGGTGGGGGCGCACCGCCGCGTCGTAATCCTCCAGCAGCCGCGTGAGCGTGGTGTCGGCGACGCCGCGCGCCAGCACAAACCGGTGGTCGCGCGCGGTCACCGGCATGCCGCACGACGTCGTCGGCGCGCTGGCCGCCGGTTTGATCGGCGACAGCTTCGCGCCGATCAGCGCCACGACGCTGTTCGCCTTCTGCTTCGCGCGGGGACGCAGCAGCGCGAAGCCGACACCGTCACAGCCGGGTTCGCGGACATCGTAGAGCGTGTCCATCACTTGCGCCGGGCTCTGCCACGTCGTCGTCACGGCCGTCTTCTTGGTCTTCATCAGGGTATTTCCGTCTTCAGGCGACGCGGGGCTGCTCACGCGTCGCCAGGGTCAGTTTTTCACCATCATGGTGCAGCCGACAGGCCCTCATCCTTTCTCCTTCACGCTAGCCAATGATCGCTCCTGGCTAGAAGCCCTTCCTCAACGTCCGTGGCCGCGAGGATCTGGCCACGGGATGGGCGGGTCGTCATTGGGGCCCTTGCTGCGGATGGTGGGCGGCGGCCCTTTCGGCTTGTCCAGTCGTACGGGGGGGTGCTGCTCGTGCCGGCGACGTTTCTCCCCCCGCTCCGGCCCCGGTCCGGGGCGGCGACGTGTTTCACCAGGACGGCCGGCATCGACCTTGATCGCGGCGGATTGATCCTTTGACCGTAGATCAAGCGGCCGGGCATCGCGCCGATCGGCAGAAGCGGAATCTACGCGTTGCGGTTGCGCCCGGGTCTGCGGCGAAGGAGTTGCGGTGGCAATGTCGACTGCCCTCGGCTCCGCGGGCTGTCGATCGCGGCGTTCTGCATCGGCACGCTGCTGCGCGGCCTGCTTGTCGCGCTCGCGCCGGGCGTTGGTCACGGCCTGCTCTGCTCGCCGCACCTGCTCGTCGCGCAGCCAGTTCTGGAATTCCTCCTCGCCGCCAAACTGGCGCATCAGCCGGTCGATCGCCATCGGCACGTCCGGTAGGAGGCGCACCGTATCTTCAGCAAAGACCAGCCGCTCCTCATCGCGCCCGTGACGCCCCAGCCACCGCCGCAGACGCCCGCGGACCTGCTCCTCATAATCAGGATGCGGCAGCGACCCGCCAGGTGCCGGTCGCGTCGAGACATAGGTGATCCCCGGGTCATGCGATGCGTTCCCGCCGATCGCCGCCGCTACCTCGTCCCAAGCGGCGCGGACCTGCGCCTCGATCCGGGCGATCCGTTTGCGCTCAAGCGCACGTTCATTGTCCGAGGGCGAATGGCGCGCCACCCAGGCGAGATGCGCCCGCGCCGCCGCCAGCAGCGCATCGTCATCGGAGCGCGGCTTCATCCGGCGGCCGGGCTCCGGCACCAGCGTCGCGATCACAGCCTCTGCACGGGACCGCGCGGCCGCCACCACGACGTCGGCCACTTCCATGTCGAGCCGACGCTGGATCAGCCGGCGGGACACGCGCTCATACCGTCGAGCCGCGGCAAGCGCGTCGGCGTTGGCGCCGACCGCGGGGACGATCAGCGCCATGTCCCTTGCCAGCACAGTCTTCGCCGTTTCCGCCTTCATTTCGCAGGCGACGAGTTCGTCATTCACGATCCGCTGCGCGTTGCGGCTACCTACTTCCGTCGCCTGTCCGCGCCGCTCATGTGCCATCGCGCGATTGCCCATGTGCTCGAGCGGGGTCAGCTCGATGCCGTTTTCCTTATAGGTGCCGTGAAGATAGCACTCCTCGCCCATGACCCCATTGACGATGTCGATGAACCGCCCGCGCATGAGCTTCGCCGTATCGACCTTGGCGCGCCGTCCGCTCGAGTCGGGCTCCGCCCGATAGCTGACCTTCTTTTGCCGATAGGAGCGCGTGTCCTTGCCGTTCCTGCGCACGACGACCTCGAAGTCCCAGGCCCCATGCTCCTCCAGCCACTGCGCCGGGCGATCGTAGGCATCGACATGGATGTGGACATTGCGCTTGTCGCCGTGCGGATCGGGCTGGTGGATCACCCCCACCGCCATCCAGCCGTCCGTCGCGAGCATCTGCACGGCCGCGCGCAGAATTTGGCCATGCTGCTGGGGCGTGGCATCGATGGGAAGCTCCTGCACGAACCGATAGTGACTGCGTCCGGTGCGCCCCTGCTGCCATTCCGGTGCCGGAAACGAGGGATGCCGATCGCACCAGGTCAGCCGCTCGAACGCCTCTTCGGGCGTGACGTCGGCGACGACCACCTGCTGGTCCTCGAAGGGGCGCCCCCTGGCGGCCGCCTCGGCTTCGCCTTCACGGCGCGCGACCTTCAATCTCGCGCTCATGTCGCGCAGCCAAGCCGGGCTGCTCGCGAACCCCGCCACCCGGTCATAGATCGCGACGTTGGCGGTCGAGGCGGTCAGGTGGTGGACCCTAGGCTCGCGTTCGCACCGCTCCGCCGCGACGAACAACGACCGCTGGCGCTCGGGGCTGCCGGGGATGTTCGAGACGATGGCACGGGCATTCATCCCGGCCCGGATCACCTGCTCGTCGATCATGTCGATGACGAGGTCCTCGGCCAGATCCGCGACCGCATGATCGCGCTGGATATAGTCGAGGTGGCTGACGATCGTGACCTTCGCGCCATCCCGCAGATAGTCGAAATGCTTTTCCGCCCTGCCCTTTGCCTTGGAGCGGTGGTGAACCTTTCCGCCCTTGCTCGTCGGCACATGGCTTTTGCCGATCGGCTTCATATCGAAGTGCGGCACCCGCCCGCCCCCGCTCTGCCGGGCTTGCCGCCTGAGCGGACTGGGCTGGTGGAAATCGACGCCGACGACACTGGCGAGCGCCTCCACCCTGCCCGGGCCCCCTGGTCGTCTGCCATCGACCTCCACCTGCCGGTTTCTTCCACGACGATACGACGCGCCCACCAGGTCTCGGTCCGCCTGCGCCCGACGCGCCAACAACGCCCGCACATGGTGCGAGAAAACGGGCTGTTCGTCAGGCAGGCCAGGACCGGTCATGCCTTACAGTGTCCGGCATGAACCCGACACCGGCAAGTCCCCCCCTACCCTCAACCGCCTTCCGGAAGCCGCCTGCGGCTGGAGGACACCGCGCTCGACCGCTAAAAACGAGCGCGCGCATTGGCAAATTGGCGGCATTTCCGCCAATTTGCGTTGTTGCGCCTGAAATTTCCTCCTCCTCAGTCACAATGAACCCGATTTCCTCAATCCCCCGTTAGAGGCTTGGTCTTGCCAGCTTATCGGCGCGAGCAATCCCTGACATCTGGGGCCATCGCCGCTATGAAGGTCATGTTGGATTTCACGGTGAGCTTGGAGACGATGAAGATCGTCCGCGCCCTTCCGACTCTCGACATACTGCCGATAAACCCCGGCGAAGGCACCGCCTAGGATTTGTATATTATGGCTTGACGGCTTGCCCATGGCAGGTTGAAATGATGCCACACATGGATACAGCCCGTGTGTCCAAACCGATGGGCAAGCAACCCCCGAAAACCGCAGAAATACGTGCTTTTCACGCTGGATCAACGCCTCCCGTAGGGGTCACCATCGGCTGAAAACAGCTGATTTTGGTGAGTGAATTTAGAGCGGTTGCCCTCGACCGCGGAATGATTTTGCCCCCGGTTTTCTGGCGGGCGGCTTCGCGCATTACTGTCAAGGACATGCCGCGACCGCACGGGAATCGTGCCGTCTACGTTGCGCGGTCGAGTATCCGGCGTGCCTGCTTTAGATGTGGTGCGTCCACCATCCGACCATCGACCTGCAATGCGCCTGCCTCCGGTTGTGCAGCGAAGGCAGCGACGATCGCGTGCGCATGTGCGATCTGCGCCGCATCGGGCGTAAACGCCGCGTTGATCGTCGCCACCTGCGCCGGGTGGATCGCCATCATGCCCGTGAAACCATCGCGCGCCGCGCGCTTTGCATATGCCGCCAGCCCCTCCACATCGCGAAACGCGGGGTAGACCGTCTCGATCGCCGGTACCCCCGCCGCATGCGCGCCGAACAGCGCCAGCGACCGCACCATCTCATACGGCGCGGTATAGCGGCCATCGTCCTCACGCGAGGTTGCCGCGCCAATCGCGGCGGGCAGGTCCTCCGCCCCCCAGGTCAGCCCGGCGAGCGCCACGCCACACCCAGCATAGCTGCCGAGTTGGAAGATCGCGGCCGGGGTCTCGGTTGCGATCGGCAGGATCGGCGCGTCGATCCCTCCCTCGGTTAGCCGCTCTGCAAGCAAGCGAACGCTGGCCGCCCCTTCCGCCTTGGGCAGCACGATTGCGTCCGGCGAGAGGCCGCGCAGCGCCACGAGGTCTTCGCTGCTCAGATCGGTATCGAGCGGGTTGATCCGAACGAAGACCGCGACCCCACCCCGCTCCGTGCGCAACCGCGCCGCGACCGCCGCTCGCGCGGCGTCCTTGGCCGATGCCGCCACCGAATCCTCTAGGTCGAGGATCAGCGCGTCGGCACCACTCGCCGCGGCCTTGTCGAACCGCTCGGGCCGATCGCCGGGCACGAACAGCAGCGATCGCAACCTCATGCCGGCGACCGCTTGATCAGCGCGCTGCGCAGGCACTGGCACACGATCTCGTCGCGCTGGTTGAGCAGGCGGTGCGCGAACGTGACGATCCCCGCATCGGGTCGCGACCGGCTCTCCTTGAGCGCATGCACCTCGGTCTCGGCGCGCAGCGTGTCGCCGATGAACACCGGCTTCGGCATCACGAGCTTGTCGTAGCCTAGGTTGGCGACCAGCGTGCCGAGCGTGGTGTCGCCCACCGACAGCCCGACCATCAGCGCAAAGGTGAAGGTACCGTTGACCAGGATTTGGCCGAACTCGCTCGCGCGCGCGGCCTCGGCATCGAGGTGCAAAGGCTGCGGGTTGTGCGTCATCACCGTGAACAGCAGATTGTCGGTCTCGGTCACGGTGCGACGGATTTCGTGGACGATCGTGTCGCCGACCGCCCAGTCGTCGTAGAAACGCCCGGCCATCATTCGCTCTCCCCGTTGCTCGGCACCAACTTGTCGATGCGCGCGAGCATCGTGCCTTCGGATACCTGCGCGCCTTCGGTTACCTTCAGTTCCGCGACGACGCCATCGAACGGCGCGAGCAACGCCTGCTCCATCTTCATCGCCTCGAGCACCAGCATCCGCTGGCCCTTGGTCACCGCCTGCCCGGCCTCGACCAGCACCGCGATAACCCGGCCTGGCATGGGCGCCAGGATCGCGCCATCGCCCTCGCCCGCACCGGCGATGTGGTCGGCACGGCGCGGACCGAACGGCCACGCCTCGCCGTCGAGGAACAGCACGCCGTCCGCAACGACCGCCGCCGACGCCTGGTCGCCGGTCACCAGATACGGCTTGCCCGCGACCTCGACTGCGACCTGCGAGGACGGCGCCGCATTGGTGCGGAACCCACGCAGGCTGGTCCAGGGATCGCCGGTCACGGCAGGCAGGATCGCCGCCGCCGCCGCCGCCAGCACAGCCGGCGAAGGCTCTGCCGCCGGGATCAGCGCATCGACATGACGCTCGATGAACCCGGTATCGACCCGCCCCGCGACGAAATCGGGATGCGCCGCGGCACGCGCGAGGAAGGCGGCGTTGGTCCTGACCGGCCAGACCTGCGTGCCGCGCGCCGCCGACGCAAGCTTGGCTGCAGCTTCGCCGCGGGTCGCGCCGTGGACGATCAGCTTTGCGATCATCGGGTCGTAATAGGGCGTGACCTCGCCCCCTTGCTCGACACCGCTGTCGATCCGGACGCCGTCCGGAAAGCGCAGCCGGTCGAGCGGGCCGGTCGACGGCAGGAACCCCGTGCTCGGGTTCTCCGCATAAAGCCGCGCTTCCATCGCCCAGCCGGTGATCGACAGCTCGTCCTGTCGCTTCGGCAGAGGTTCGCCGCTCGCGACGCGCAACTGCCACTCGACCAGGTCCTGCCCGGTGATCGCCTCGGTCACCGGATGCTCGACCTGGAGCCGGGTGTTCATCTCCATGAACCAGATCCGGTCGGCGCGCAGGCCGTCCGATCCGTCGGCGATGAACTCGATCGTTCCCGCGCCGACATAGTCGACCGCACGCGCCGCCTTCACGGCCGCCTCGCAGACCGCGGCGCGCGTCGCATCGTCCATGCCGGGTGCGGGGGCTTCCTCGATCACCTTCTGGTGGCGGCGTTGCAGCGAACAGTCGCGCTCGAACAGATGGACCGCCTGCCCGTGCGTATCGCCGAACACCTGCACCTCGATGTGGCGCGGCGAGAGGATGTATTTCTCGATCAGCACCTGCGTGTTGCCGAACGACGCGGCGGCTTCGCGCTTGCAGCTCTCCAGCATCTCGGCGAAGTCGGCCGCGGCATCGACCTTGCGCATGCCCTTGCCACCGCCGCCCGCCACTGCCTTGATGAGCACCGGATAGCCGATCGCGTCGGCCTCTGCTTGCAGGCGCTCAGGTGACTGGTCCGCCCCGAGATAACCCGGCGTGACGGGCACCCCCGCGGCGATCATCCGCTCCTTGGCGGCGTCCTTCAGCCCCATCGCGCGGATCGCGGCGGGCGGCGCACCGACCCACACAAGACCGGCAGCGATCACGCTCTCGGCGAACTCGGCATTCTCCGACAGGAAGCCGTAGCCGGGGTGGATCGCCTCCGCACCGGTGGTGCGCGCCGCCTGCAGCAGGCGGTCCTGCCGCAGATAGCTGTCGGTCGCCGCCGCGGTGCCGATGCACACCGCCTCGTCGGCCTCGCGCACGAACGGCATGCCGGCGTCGACGTCGGAATGCACCGCGATCGTGCGGATGCCGAGCCGTCGTGCGGTGCGGATGATGCGGCGGGCGATCTCGCCGCGATTGGCGATAAGGAGACTCTGGATCATGCTTAACTCTCCAGTCGCAGGGCGACGGCGTCGGTGCCACGTTCGGCGACCGCGTCCAGGATGACGGTGACGATACGGTCGAACCGCGCGCCGATCGTCGCGCGCGCTGCTGCGGCGTTGACGATGTGCAGGCGGATCGGCGGCGCGACGACGGCTACGAGCAGGTCGAACAACGCGTCGAGACTGCCGCCATACCACTCAACGCCCGATGCCTCGCGGATCAGCGTATGGAAGGCGGCCTCGTCGGCAACCGTCGCGCCGTCGATGGTCAGGTCCATGCCCATCACATCCGGAACAGGCCGAACTGCGCGCGCTCGGGGATCGGCGCGTTCAGCGTGGCGGAAAGGGCGAGACCGAGCACATCGCGGGTCTGCGCGGGGTCGATGATACCGTCGTCCCACAGCCGCGCGGTGGCGTAATAGGGATTGCCCTCGTCCTCGTATTTCTGGCGGACCGGCGCCTTGAAGGCCTCGGCCTGCTCAGGCGTCCAGCTGTCCGCGTCGCGGTGGACGGTCGCCAGCACGCTCGCGGCCTGCTCGCCGCCCATCACCGAGATACGCGCATTGGGCCAGGTGAACAGGAAACGCGGGGCAAACGCACGCCCGCACATCCCGTAATTGCCCGCGCCGAAGCTGCCGCCGATCAACACCGTGATCTTGGGCACCGACGCGGTCGCCACCGCGGTCACCAGCTTGGCGCCGTTCTTGGCGATCCCCTCCGCCTCGTATTTGCCGCCGACCATGAAGCCGGAGATGTTCTGGAGGAACAGCAGGGGGATGCGGCGCTGGCAGGCGAGTTCGATGAAATGGGCGCCCTTAAGAGCCGACTCCGAAAACAACACGCCGTTGTTGGCGAGGATCGCGACCGGCATGCCCCAGATCTTCGCGAATCCGCACACCAACGTGGTGCCGTATAACGCCTTGAACTCGTGGAACTCCGAGCCGTCGACGATCCGCGCGATCACCTCGCGCACGTCATAGGGTGCGCGAACGTCCTGCGGCACGATACCGTACAGCTCCGCCGGATCGTATTTGGGCGCGCGCGGCGCGGCGATCTCGATGTCGACGGTCTTCGGATGGTTGAGCGTCGCGACGATATCGCGGACGATCAGCAGCGCGTGCTCGTCATTCTCCGCGACATGATCGACCACGCCCGACTTGCGGCCATGCGTTTCCGCGCCGCCCAGTTCCTCGGCCGAGATCACCTCGCCCGTGGCCGCCTTCACCAGCGGCGGCCCGGCGAGGAAGATCGTGCCCTGGTTGCGGACGATGACGCTCTCGTCCGACATCGCCGGCACATAGGCACCGCCCGCGGTGCAGCTTCCCATCACGCAGGCGATCTGCGCGATGCCCTCGGCAGACATCTGCGCCTGGTTGAAGAAGATCCGGCCGAAGTGATCGCGGTCGGGAAACACCTCCGCCTGATGCGGCAGATTGGCGCCGCCGCTGTCGACCAGATAGATGCACGGCAGCCGGTTTTCGCGCGCGATCTCCTGCGCGCGCAGATGCTTCTTCACGGTCATCGGATAATAGGCGCCGCCCTTCACGGTGGCGTCGTTCGCGACGATCATGCACTCGCGCCCCGACACGCGACCGATCCCGGCGATCATCCCCGCACCGGGGGCGCCGTCGTCGTACATGCCGTTCGACGCCAGCGCACCGACCTCCAGGAACGGCGAACCCGGATCGAGCAACCGCTCGACGCGGTCGCGCGGCAACAGCTTCCCGCGTGACACATGCCGCGCACGATGCTGTTCCGACCCACCCAAGGCGGTCTTCGCGATGGTTGCGCGCAGCGTCTCCGCCAGCGCCCGGTTATGCGCGGCGTTCGCCTGGAACGCCTCGGACGTCGCATCGACCTGTGTCGTGAGCGTCGGCATTACTGGGCCTTAGGCGCGTCGTGGCCGATCAGCTCGCGCCCGACCAGCATCCGGCGGACCTCGTTCGTCCCCGCACCGATATCGAGCAGCTTGGCGTCGCGCCAATAGCGCTCGACCGGCCAGTCCTTGGTATAGCCCGCACCGCCCAGCGCCTGGATCGCCTCGTTCGCGACCTTCACCGCGTTCTCGGACGCCAGCAGGATACACCCCGCCGCATCGAACCGCGTCGTCTGGCCCGCGTCGCACGCCTTGGCGACCGCATAGACGTACGCACGCGACGAATTGAGCGCGACGTACATGTCCGCGATCTTCGCCTGCATCAGCTGGAATTCGCCGATCGGCCGCCCGAACTGCTTCCGCTCGCGAACATAGGGCAGCACCACGTCGAGACAGGCCTGCATGATCCCGAGCTGGATGCCTGACAGCACCACGCGCTCATAATCCAGCCCCGACATCAGCACGCCGACGCCGCCGTTGAGCGGGCCCATCACTTGGCTCTCCGCCACGAAGCAATCGTCGAACACCAACTCGGCAGTCGGCGATCCGCGCATCCCGACCTTGTCGATCTTCTGCCCGATCGAGAAGCCCGCGAAATCCTTCTCGATCAGGAACGCGGTGATGCCCTTCGATCCGGCGTCGGGGATCGTCTTGGCGTACACGACCAGCGTGTCAGCATAGGTCGCGTTGGTGATCCAGAACTTGGTGCCGTTGAGCCGCCAGCCGCCATCGACCTTGTCCGCGCGCAGCTTCATCGACACGACGTCCGAGCCCGCGCCCGCTTCCGACATGGCAAGGCTGCCGACATGCTCGCCGGAGATCAGCTTGGGCAGGTATTTCGCCTTCTGCTCGGGCGACCCCCAGCGGCGGATCTGGTTGACGCACAGGTTCGAATGCGCGCCATAGCTGAGCCCGACCGATGCGGACGACCGGCTGATCTCCTCGCACGCGATCAGATGCTCGAGATAGCCAAGCCCGAGCCCGCCATCCTTTTCCTCGACGGTGATGCCATGCAGCCCGAGCGCGCCCATTTCGGGCCATAGCTCGCGGGGAAAACTGTCCTCGGCATCGATGCGCGCCGCGATCGGCTCGATCCGGTCGAGCGCGAACCGCCGCGTGGTGTCGCGGATCGTGTCGGCCATCTCGCCGAGCCCGAAATTCAGGTCTGCCATCATCATCTCCTGTCGATCTTTTGCCGACCATGTACGGGATCGCCCGATCGCTGGAAAATTGAAAGATCGCGATCAACGCTATAGATAATGTCTATGATCGATCGCTATCATCTGCGGTATTTCCTATCCGTCATCGATACCGGCAACTTCTCGCGGGCGGCGGCGGCCTGCAACGTGTCGCAGCCTACTTTGTCGGTCGGGATCGCCAAGCTCGAAACCGCGCTGGGCCACCCGCTGTTCAACCGCACCAACCGGCGCGTCGCGCTGACCGATGCCGGCGCGCGGCTGGTCTCCCATGCCCGCACGATCGAGGCGACCTTCGCCGCTGCCGAGCGCGAGGTGATCGGCACGCCAACCCAGCAGACGCTGCGGCTCGGCGTGCTGGCGACGACGCCGCGCCGCTGGATCGAGGGTTTTATGCGCGAGCATCGGTCGCGCGGTGCAGGCAGCCAGATCGAGATCGTCGAGGGCAAGGAGCGCGACCTGCGCGAGCGGCTCGCACGCGGCCGGATCGACGTCGCGCTGATGCTACTGCGCGATGGCGACGATTACGCCAGCCAACGGCTCTTTACCGAGGGCTACAGCCTCGCTCTCGGCACCGCGCACCCGTTCGCGGGTCGCGACGTGATCCGTGCAGAGGAACTCGGCAACGATCCGATGATCGTCCGTCGCCACTGCGAACTGCTGCCCGAGACCAGCCGCTTCTTTACGACGCGGGGCGTGCGCCCGGTGTTCGCGTCGCGCACGACCAGCGACGACAAGGCGCTGAGCTATGTCCGCGCCGGCCTCGGCATCACGGTGATGCCCGACTGTTTCGGCGAGCCCGGCATCGTCCGCGCACATCTTGAGGGCTTCGACTTCACCCGCGACATCGGCCTCGTCTTCGCCCCGCACGCCGACCCGAACGAGCTCGCGCAATCCCCCACGATCACGGCGCTGGTCGCAGCGGTTCATCCCGACGAAACGCGCTGACTATCGGCAGGTCGCGCACCATGTCCCGTTCCGTGCGACCATACATTGGCGTTCAGGGCTGCAAGCCAGCGGTGTGACCAAATCGCTTTCGATAGTCCCGCGGGCTCAACCCCATCAGTTTGGAAAATGTCAGGCGGAACGACCCCGGATCGCCATACCCGACATCATACGCGACCTGGTTGATCGGCGTCGTCGTCGTCTCCAGCATCTCCCGGGCCTTTTCGATCCGCAGGCGCTGGTGATATTCGTTCGGCCGCAATCCCGTGGCCCCATGGAACCGCCGCGCGAACGTACGCAATTCGAGCCCCGACCAACCAGCCATGTCGGTGACGCTCGCCTTGAGCGGGCCGCGCGCATGCAAATGCCGCTGCGTCTTCAGGATCGCGGCATCGCCGTGTCCCATCTCGGGCGAGAAGGTGCTGTAGAAGCGCTGCTCCCGCCCCGGCGGATCGATCATCATGAAGCGCGCGGTCTCCATCATCGCGACAGCACCCAGCAAGCGCCGGACGACGACGAGCCCGAGGTCGGTCCATGCCATCACCCCGCCGACCGTGATCAGGTCGTCCTCCTCGGTCAGCAACGCGTCGAAATCGACCTGCACGGTGGGGAACATCGTCGCCAGATCGGGTGCGCAGATCAGGTGCGTGGTGGCGCGACGTCCGTCGAGCAGCCCCGTCTGCGCCAACAGGAACGTCCCGCCACAGATCGATCCTAGCACCGCCCCCGCCGCATGACGCGCCGTGAGCCAGTCCGACCATTTGCGGTCGGTCTCGATACCCAGCGCAGCGGTCTCGCACGGAGGAATGATGATGACGCTAGGCATGTCCGGTTGGATAGCTGCGCCTGTAACTGTGATCGCGTCGGGGACCGTATCGAAGGTCCGCATGATCCCGCCGGCGCCGGTATCGGCGAAGTGGCTGAGCCGAACGACCGGCGCATCCACGCCCAGACGCATCCGGCTCAGATCGTCGGTGATCCGGAACAGGTCGGTCAGCCCGTGGACGATACCGAGCATGACCTTGTCCCGCACGACGATGGCGATCTCCACGGGTCGGGGCGCGATGATGGTTCGGGTCGTCATTTGTCAGTTTTCCCCCGCGTTTTGTCAGTTCGGCCCGTCACGCCCGTAATAGATGCAAGTTAATACACCCATGGCGGCAACACGCCGACACTATTCGGGGATCACACCATGCCGACGCCCAAGCATTCAGGAATACAGCCACTTCTCAGTGGGTCGCGTCGCGATATTCTTTTGGGAACCGCGATCATATCCGCGCTCGCGCTTGGTGGTGAAAGCATGGCCGGTCCGCTGAAACACGGTCAACACGCTGCAGGAGACAAGACCATGAGCACGATCACCGTCAAGGATGGCACCGAAATCTTCTACAAGGAATGGGGCGCGGGGCAGCCGATCGTGTTTCATCATGGCTGGCCGCTCAGTGGCGACGACTGGGACACGCAGATGATGTTCTTCTCGCAGCAGGGCTATCGCGTGATCGCGCATGATCGTCGCGGGCATGGCCGGTCGAGCCCGGCATCCAGCGGCAACGACATGGATACCTATGCCGCCGACGTCGCGGCGGTCACCGCGCATCTGGGCTTGCGCAATGCCATCCACATCGGTCACTCGACCGGCGGTGGCGAGGCGATCCGCTATGTCGCGAAATATGGCAGCAACGGCCGCGTCGCCAAGGCGGTGCTGATCGGCGCGATCCCGCCGCGGCTCACGCGGTCGCCGACCAACCCCAATGGCGTGCCTCCCGAGGCGATCGACGGCATCCGCGCCGGCACCGCCGCCAATCGCGCGGACTTCTACAAC
The DNA here is from genome assembly GCF_004340945.1 of Sphingomonas sp. PP-F2F-A104-K0414. Taxonomy (GTDB): domain Bacteria; phylum Pseudomonadota; class Alphaproteobacteria; order Sphingomonadales; family Sphingomonadaceae; genus Sphingomonas. The sequence continues at coordinate 443,762 of NZ_SLYD01000003.1, read as the reverse complement.
GGATTCGCGACCGGCCCGTTCTACGGTTTCAACCGCGCCGGCGCCAAAATCCTGCCCGCCGTCTCCGCCAACTGGATGCGGCAGGCGATGGTCGGCGACATCAAGGCGCAATATGACTGCATCACCGCGTTCGCCGACACCGACTTCACCGCCGATCTGCAATCGATCGACCAGCCCGTGCTGATCCTGCACGGCGAGGACGACCAGGTCTGCCCGATCGATACGACCGGGCGGATGGCGGTCAAGCTGCTCAAGAACGGCTCGATCAAGACCTATCCCGGCTATCCGCACGGCATGGCAACGATCCACGCCGATGTGCTGAACCCGGATATCCTGGCGTTCATCCGTAGCTGAGCGGGACGGCGGACGGGTTATTCCCCCGTCCGCCAACCGATAGATCCTGTTCGTCCATCACGCCGCCGCGTTGCGCGGGCGCGCGGGAGACTCGCCATGTCCTTGACCCTGCCAGACGCCGCGATCCTCGCGGTCGTATCCGACCCGCTATCGCACGGCCAGCTACGCGCCCGGTTCGCCGATCTCACTGAGACACCGGCAATCCTGAAGGCGTTCGACTTCGCACGTGATCGCATGTCACCGGTGCTGTTCAACCACGTCACCCGATCCTGGATATTCGCGGCCAAGATCGGCGCGCGGCGCAACGAACCGTTCGACGCCGAGATCGTCGCGGTGACCACCCTGCTCCACGACCTGGGCTTTACCGCGCACGGTAAGGGCCCGCACCGATTCGAGGTCAACGGCGCCAACGTCGCGCGCGCGTTCGTGCGCGACCTGGGATTCGATGATCGCCGCGCGCAGCTCGTATGGGATGGGATCGCGCTGCACGTCACCCACTCGATCAGCCTGTTCAAGGAGACCGAAGTCGCCTTGTCGTCGCGCGGCATCGGCGTGGATTTCGGGACCGCCGACTATGCCACGCTGGATCCGGCCGAGATCGCCGCGGTGATCGACGCGGTCCCGCGGCTCCACTTCAAGACCGAGTTCGCCAGTTGTGCAATCGCCATGGCGACGACCCAACCGGAATCGACCTACGACACCTTTATCCGCGACTTCGGCGACCGCTATCTCCCCGATTACCACGCACCGTCATGGGTGGATGCGATCGCCGCCGGCCCCTTTGCGGAATAGCCGCCCCGTCTCAGGGCTCTCGTTACGATCCGGACACGCGGGTCAGGCCGCTGAGGCGCGAAGCCGGCCGCGATCCACGTTTAGGACGCGCGCGTCTCCTTGGTCTCGGGCATAGCCACCACGTACAGCCCCAGCCCCAGCGCGGCGATCGTCGCGAGTGTCAGGAAGCTGGCGGTATAGCCCGCCCAGACGATGATCGCGCCCGCCAGGGTCGCCGACAGCGCCGCGCCGAGCCCCTGCGCGCTCGCCACCGCGCCCTGGCTGACGTTGAAGCGGCCGGTGCCCTTGGTCAGGTCGGCGATCACGACCGGGAACAGCGCGCCGAAGATTCCTGCGCCGACGCCGTCCATCGCCTGGACGCCGACCAGCCACCATGGATTGTCCGACACGGTGTAGAGCGCGCCGCGCGCGGCGAGAAATGCGAAGGCGACCAGGAACAGCGGCTTGGTCCCCCAGCGATCGGTGTTGCGACCGACCACGATCGAGACCGGTACCATCACCAGCTGTGCCGCGACGATGCATGCGGCGGTGAGCGAGGTCGCCTGATCCTTGCCGACGGTGCGCGCGAGCAGCTGGCTGACCGAGGTCAGCATCGCCGCGTTGGCAAGGTGGAACAGAAAAGCGGTCAGCGCAAAGATCATCAGCGGCTTGTTCTCGAGCAAGGCCTTCCACCCGCTCGGCTGCTCGCAATCCTCGTCACCCTCGTCGGGTTCGCAATCGAGCCCGCGCGCGACCGCGTTGTCGATATCCTCGTTCTTCAGGCGCGACGCGCTGATGATGCTGGCCACGGTCAACCCGCCCATCAGCCAGAACACGACGACCGGGCCGAACTTCCACGCTAGAACGCCAGCCAGCGCCGCCGACACCGCGTTGCCGGCGTGGTTGAACGCCTCGTTGCGGCCGACGCGCTTGGCGAACAGCTTGGGTCCGACCAGCCCGAGCGTGATCGCCGAGATCGCGGGGGCGAACACCGCGCCGGCGATCGCCGCGATCGACTGCGTGACGGCGACCGCGGTAAAGCCGCTGACGACCGGCAGCGAAATGCTGCTGAGCGTCACCAGCAGGGCGGCGATCATCACGATCCGCGGCTTGTTCTTGGCGCGGTCGATCAGGCTGCCGGCCGGCGTCTGCGAGATCAGCCCGACGATCCCGGCGATCGTCAGGATCGCACCGACGGTCGCCTCGTTCCAGCCATGCGCGGGCCCACGCACCGCGATCAGGTAGATCGCCAGATACGGCCCGAGACCATCGCGGACGTCGGCCAGGAAGAAGTTCAGCGCGTCGAGGGTCCGCGTGGGGACCTTGCCGGACTGCCCGCTTCCACTTGTGGTTTCGGGCGCCTTGTCCGCGGTAGTGGCCATCAAGAGTCCTTCGAAGTCGCTGTTCGTCGAGCGCTAAAGATCTGGCTGGCGGCAAAGTTTCCGATGCCTAAGAATATATACGATCTGCTTTTTTCCAATGATCTCTTAGGTTAAACCGAAACTGAACGAGCAGGTTCAGGTTCAAATCATGAAGAAAATGTCACGGAACGATGCCTTCATCGTTGCGCTTGGCTGCGAACGGCAGAAATGACTTGAAAGCAACTATAATGGAAGGATACCTGACCTGGATTCACTTTGGCGACCTGCATGTCGACGACGCCGATGGGTATGAAGGACTGTCGCGATTTCGCGCACTCGTGGCGACGGCGGAGGCGCATATGGGTCGGGGGCCTGAGGGCAGCGCCGTCGATTTCGCATTCCTGCCGGGCGACAATGCCAATCACGGGACGGACGACCAATATGCGCGGATCGCCGACGCAATGACCGGGCTGTCGCTTCCTTGGCATGTGCTGGCAGGCGATCATGATTTCGAACCCGGCGACCTGACCGCGATGCATGCGATCACGGCCAACTTGGCGCCCTATGCCGTCACGATGAACGGCTATCGCTGCCTATTCCTTGATATAGTCTCCGCCGGGGACGGCGGCCCCGACTTCCGGATCGACCCCGACCAGCGGCGGTGGATCGAACGCGAACTAAGCGCCGCGACCGCCGCCGGTCTGCGCAGCGTAGTCTTCATGCACGCCTATCCGGGTGATCTGCGCGACGATCCGGATGGGATTGCCGGGCTGTTCGCCGCGCACCGCGTCGCGTTCGTCGACACCGGCCACACGCATTACAACGAGCTGCTCAACGACGGCCGCGTCGTCTATGGCGCCACCCGTTCGACCGGCCAGATCGAAGAGGGCGCACCGGGATTCTCGGTCGTGACGCTCGACGACGGCGTGCCGAGTTGGCGGTTCCAGGCGATCGACGATCCTTGGCCCTTGGTGCAGATCACCGCGCCAGCCGATCGTCGCCTGATCACCGATCTGGATCATCTCGGCCAAGTTCCGAACGGGTCCTTCGTCGTTCGCGCCAAGATCTTCGGCCACCCTGCCCCGACCCAAGCCTTCGCCCGGCTCGACGATGGCGTCGCGGTCGCGATGACGCGCAACGAAGCGGGGCTGTGGGAGGCGACAATCGACGATGCCGCCGATGGTCTCCACCGGCTGACAGTCCGTAGCGATGGCGGCACAGACGTGATCGAGATTCTTGTCCGCGCGCCGCGGCCCGCCGACCGCCCCGGACCACCGCGTCTCAAGCGCAATCCGCCGACCGCGCTCGGCCGCGACGTCCACGCCATCGGCGCATGGCCCGAGCGCGGGATCGACGGTGCGCAGCGTGGCCCGAACAAGAACGGCCTCGACTGGTGATCCGCATGACAAGCGGACATGCTCCAGCCGCACGACCGATGGTTTCTAACGGGGTACCCCATACGTGACACACCCCGACATGGTGGCCCGGTACGCGATCTGGGCAATCTGCTTCATCGCGACGTTCGGCGTCATTACCCGGCCGTTCAAGCTTCCCGAAGCGGTGTGGGCCGTGACCGGCGCGGTCGTGCTCATCGTGTTCGGCCTGCTGCCGATCGGTGACGCGTGGACCGCGGTGCTGAAGGGCGGCGACGTCTATCTGTTCCTGATCGGCATGATGCTGCTGTCCGAGGTGGCGCGCGCGGAAGGGTTGTTCGACTGGGTCGCGGTGCACGCCGTGCGGATGGCGAAGGGGTCGACCAGCCGGCTGTTCGCGCTGGTGTTCGGCGTCGGCATCGTCGTCACGACGTTCCTGTCGAACGATGCGACCGCGGTCGTGCTCACGCCGGCGGTCTATGCCGCGGCGAAGAAGGCGAAGGCGGATCCGCTGCCGATGCTGTTCGCGTGCGCGCTGATCGCCAATGCGGCAAGCTTCGTGCTGCCGATCTCGAACCCCGCCAATCTCGTTCTGTACGGTGGCCAGATGCCGACGCTCGGCGCGTGGATGGCGTCGTTCGCGCTGCCGTCGGTAATGGCGATCGGCGTGACGTTCGCGATGTTGCGCTGGGTCGAGCGCGAGCGGCTGGGGGGCACGTACGAGACCGACGTAGAAACCACCACGCTACCACTTGGCGGACTGGTCGCGCTCGGCGGGATCGTCGCGACCGCGGTGCTGCTGATCGTCGCGTCGGCCCGCGGCTATGATCTCGGGCTGCCGACGTGCCTGGCGGGCATCGCGACCACCGCGGCGATCTGCATCGGTGGCCGCAAATCGCCGGTGACGACGCTGCGATCGGTGTCGTGGGCGGTGCTGCCGCTCGTCGCGGGGCTGTTCGTACTGGTCGAGGCGCTGGCGAGCACCGGCGTGATCGCGATGCTTGCGCGTTGGCTGGCGGCAGGTGCCGCCAATTCGCCTGCCGCAACGGCCGGGGTTGCCGGGACGATCCTGGCGTTCGGATCCAACCTGATGAACAACCTGCCCGCCGGACTGATCGCCAGCACCACTCTGGGCCAAGCGCACGTCCCGCAGATCGTCACCGACGGGTTGCTGATCGGCGTCGACATCGGGCCGAACCTGTCGATTACCGGTTCGCTGGCAACGATCCTGTGGCTCACCGCGATCCGTCGCGAAGGCGAGGATGTCGGCTTCTGGCGCTTCCTGAAGGTTGGCGCGGTGGTCATGCCACCGGCCTTGTTCGCCGCGCTGGGTGCGCGTCTGCTGATCGGCTGATCGCAGGCGTGAAACGACGCGGGCGTTGCCGCCCGCGTCGCGTATTATATCAGGCGCTCAGCTTGGCCGCAGTCTCGGCGATCCGCTTGCCCTGATAGCGGGCGCCATCGAGCTCTTCCTTGCTCGGCATGCGGCTGCCGTCGCCGTCCGAGATCGTCGTCGCACCGTAGGGCGAGCCGCCCTTGACCGTGTCGACGCCCATCTGCGCCTGGAAGCCGTAATCGAGCCCGACGATCGTCATGCCGTGATGGATCAGGTTGGTGATGATCGAGAACAACGTCGTTTCCTGCCCACCATGCTGGCTGGCGGTCGAGGTGAACGCGCCGCCGACCTTGCCGATCAGCGCGCCCGAGAACCACTGGCCACCGGTCGTGTCCCAGAACTGCGCCATCTGCGCGGGCATCCGGCCGAAGCGGGTCGGTGCGCCGACGATGATCGCGTCATACTGTTCTAGCGCGGCGGGGCCTTCGATCTCGGCATGCGCGGTGTCGGTCTTGAAGTGCGCGGCTTCGACTACCGACTGCGGCGCGGTTTCGGCGACGCGGCGGATATCGACCTCGGCACCACCGGCGCGCGCGCCCTCGGCGACGGCATCCGCCATCTGCTCGATATGGCCGTAGGACGAGTAATACAGCACGAGAACCTTGGTCATTGTCAGTCTCCTGGAAAGTCCGTCCCCCCAGCGGACGCTGGGGTCTTCATGAGGCGAGTGCGGCGGCCTGAACCGGGATACCCCAGCGTTCGCTGGGGTGACGGTTAGGTCGCCGCGCGAGTTTATTCCGAGTCGACCAGAACGATCTCGGCATCATCCTGTGCCGTGATCGTGACAGTCTGACCGCCCAGCAGCGCCGCACCGTCCCGTGCGCCGAACGCTTCGTCGCCGATCGTGATCGCGCCGGTCGCGGGCACCAGATACGCGTGCCGCCCCTCGCCGATCGCATAGTCGACCTTGTCGCCGGCCTTCAACGTCGCCGCCAGGACACGGGCATTCGCGCGGATCGGCAATGCATCGCCGTCGCCCTCGAACCCACTCGCGAGCGTCACGAACTGGCCCGAGCGTTCGCCCTTCGGGAACGGCTTGGCACCCCAGCTCGGCGAGCCGCCCTTGCGCGACGGCTCGATCCAGATCTGGAAGATCGTCGTCGTCTCGGGCTCGAGGTTATACTCGGCATGGCGAACACCAGTGCCCGCGCTCATCACCTGAACGTCACCCGCCTCGGTGCGGCCCTTGTTGCCGAGCGAATCCTGATGCGTGATCGCGCCGCTGCGGACATAGGTGATGATCTCCATGTCCTGGTGCGGATGCGGCGGGAAGCCCGAATTTGCGGCGATCTGGTCGTCGTTCCACACCCGGATCGCGCCCCAGCCCATCCGCGCGGGGTCATAGTAGCTGGCGAACGAGAAATGGTGGCGCGCATTCAGCCAGCCATGATCGGCATGGCCGAGGCTTTCGAAGGGGCGGCGGTCGATCTTGGTCATCGTCGTGGTCGTCATGAAATGTCTCCACTGGTTGCAGCCAAGATAAGCGCGGCGATAGGAACGTAAATAGAAACGCTGGAAACCGATCGTTTCGGTGCTAGCGTAGCGTCGGTCAGATCAACCACCCCGGCGGAGGCCGGGGCCCAATTGGAAAGGTCGAGATAACGGAGGACTGCGCTTCGTTATCGCCGTCTCCCAATTGGGCCCCGGCCTTCGCCGGGGTGGTACACTTATGATGTTTGCGGAGCCCTCCTTATGCGCCTGCCCGATCTCGAAGCCTGGGCGATCTTCGCCAGCGTCGTCGAGCATCGCTCGTTCAGCGCCGCCGCCGATGCGATCGGGCTGAGCAAGGCGACCGTGTCGAAGGCGATCACCCGGCTGGAGGCGCATCTCGGCCAGTCGCTGTTCCACCGCACCTCGCGCAGGCTCGCGCTGACCGAGGCCGGCAAGCCGCTCGCCGAGCACGCCGCTCGCATCCTCGCCGAAGCGCGGCTTGCGGAGGAATCCGCCAACGATGCGGCCAGCGCGCCGACCGGCCGCGTCCGCCTCGCCGCGCCGATGAGCTTCGGCATCACCAACGTCGCGCCCTTGCTCGCCGAATTCCTCGCCGCGCATCCGAGGATCGAGGTCGACCTGCATCTGTCGGACGCGCGCGTCGACATCGTCGCCGAAGGGTTCGACGTCGCGCTCCGCATCGCCGAACTGCCCGACAGTTCGCTCCGCGCGCGCAGGCTGTGCACGATCCAGGCGCATCTCGTCGCAGCGCCGCGCTATCTCGAAGCCCATGGTACGCCGACACATCCCGCGCAACTCGGCGAACACAAGCTGTTCGGCTATTCCAACGTCGTCGGACCCTGGCGCTTTCAGGGCCCAGGCGGCGCGGAGGTTTCGGTGCGCGCGCACGGGCCGTTGACCGCCAACAGCGGCGAGGCGATCATACCGGCGTTGGTCGCAGGGCTGGGCATCGCGCGACTTCCCGATTTCATCATCGACGCGTATCTCGCCACGGGCGCGCTCACAACGATCCTGTGCGACTGGGCGCCTGCCCCGATCGGGTTACATCTTCTGACCCCGCCCAGTCCGCTCCGCCCAGCCCGTGTCGAAGCGCTGATAGAGTTCCTGACGCGGCGACTGCGCGACCCGCTCTGAACGCACAGCATGCGCGGCTGCGATTCAGCGGCGCGACTCGTCCCGGCCCCGGCTCGCCCTGACGCGGCCCAGAGCTCACTCCGGGTCAGATCGGCATCCTTATGCTGTGACGTGCCGTTCCTGGCGTCGCTTCAAATCGACGTCGGCGCCGAGCGTCGATATGCGCGCAACCGCCAGCGATCGAGATTTTCCTTGTCCACCATCGTTACCGCCGCCGACTATGAGCGGCTGGCCGACGCGGAGCTCAATGCCGCCGCGACTGCCGAGACCCTCTCCCAACGTCGGGCGCATCTTGATCAGGCATCGGTCTACGCGACGCTCAGCGAAACGACTCGCCATGACGTCGACCGACAGACGGCACGCGGTTGATGAAATAATTGCCGATGTCGCGGCACGTTTCGCGTCACCGTGCGGGCTCGCCTGGAATTGTTCGGCAACCTCACTGCAGTGCCGATCCGCCGGGCGGCTACATTTCCCCTGCACCAAAGTGCGCTTCGATTTGGCCCGCCACCGTACAGGGCCGCGAGCCTTAGTTCGAAATTAACCTTTTGCCTTCAGATGTTGTGTGGTTAATAAATCGAAGTCGAGCTGCTGACATGGGGTGTCGGGCGGTCTCGCGAAAAGGGGACGACGCATGCGGGTGCTGCTGATCGAGGACGAGCCGACCACGGCGAAGGCTATCGAGCTGATGCTGACGACCGAAGGGTTCAATGTCTACATCACCGATCTCGGGGAAGAAGGCCTCGATCTGGGCAAGCTGTATGATTACGACATCATCCTGCTCGACCTCAACCTGCCCGACATGCACGGCTATGACGTGCTCAAGCGCCTGCGAGTCGCGCGCGTGTCGACGCCGGTGCTGATCCTGTCGGGCGTCAACGAGATGGACTCGAAGGTGCGCAGCTTCGGTTTCGGCGCCGACGATTACGTCACCAAGCCGTTCCACCGCGAGGAACTGGTCGCGCGTATCCACGCCGTCGTACGCCGTTCGAAGGGGCACAGCCAGTCGGTCATCCGCACCGGCAAGCTGGCGGTCAACCTCGACGCGAAGACGGTCGAAGTCGATGGCAGCCGTGTCCATTTGACCGGCAAGGAATATGCGATGCTGGAGCTGCTCTCGCTCCGCAAGGGCACCACCTTGACCAAGGAAATGTTCCTCAACCATCTTTATGGCGGGATGGACGAGCCCGAACTGAAGATCATCGACGTGTTCATCTGCAAGCTGCGCAAGAAGCTCAGCCTGGCGTGCGATGGCGAGAATTACATCGAGACCGTCTGGGGTCGCGGCTATGTGCTGCGCGAACCTGACGAGGTGCTCGAAGCACAGGTCGCGTAACTCCCCAGTTTTCGGGAGCGCTAGAGGCCGCGGTACCGGGGGGTGCCGCGGCCTTTTGCGTGTTTGGGGGGGGCGGACTCCAAACTTATCCTCCCCCGCCAGGGGGGGTGGCTGGCCCTTGCCAGACGGAGGGGGAGGACACGGAACAGGGGTTGCGCAGGCCTCCCCCTCCGTCACCTTCGGTGCCACCTCCCCCTTGCGGGGGAGGATTAGGCGCTGCCCTACTTCTTCCGCCGCAACCGCCGGAACAGCCCGCGCTTGCTGAGCGATTCGAACATCTCCTCCGGCCCCTCGGGATCGAGCACCTCGTTGTCGGCGAGCCACTCCTCGACCGACGACAGATCGGGCACCTCATAGGGCCGCACCGTCTTGCCCTCGCCGCGCAGCCGCTCGATCGTTTCGATCAGCGAGCCCGTCTCGGCGATCAGATCGGTCACCACCGATACCTCCACACCGAGATGTTCCGCGATCAGCCCATCGCGAATCGCCGCAATGCCCCGCGACGTCGCTTCGTCGCTGGCGCGGATCGCGAGGTCGCACTCGGTATCGAGCCGCAGCGAGCGGTTGTTCATGTTCGACGAGCCGAGCCGGAACACGTCCTCGTCGGCAATCAGGATCTTGGCATGGCAATAGATCGCCTCGCCCCCCGCGGTGTACGGATGATACATCCGCAGCCGGTTATAGGTATCACGCCGGTGCAGCGCCTCCATCAGCCGCGCGCGTGCGGTATCCATCGCGATCGGTTCGAGCCAGCCTTGCGCGGTGGTCGGGTTGATGATGACGATCTCGGGGCCGTTGGCTTCGCCGAGCCGCTTGGCGACCGCCTCGGCAATCTTCCGCGACGCGAAATACTGGCTCTCGATGTACAGATGCCGCTTTACGCGGGCGATCTGGCCAAGGAACAGCGCCTCGCTTTCGTAGACCGGCTCCTGGTCGGACATTTCGGGTTCGCTGCGCGCGATCGCGACGTCGACGTCGTGGAAATCGACCTCTAGCCCCTCGGGCCAGCTCTTCCCGCCTGGCTTGCCTGCCGCCATCTTCATCCCGCCCGCAAGATGCCAACGGCGACGGAACAGCTCGCCCAGCGCATGCGCGATCGGGCCCTGCACCGCGCTGATCGCGTCGTGCCACGGCTTGTATGGCTTGCCGGAAGGCTGGACGCGGTGCGGCTCGTCGTCGCGGTGATCGCGCGTGTCCCAGCGGTCGCCGGTCATGTCGATCCCGCCGCAGAACGCCAGCGCATCGTCGATGATGACGATCTTCTGATGATGCGACGCCGCTGTCGGATGATGCCCATCGAGCTTGGTATGGATGCGCGGATGCTTCATCCACTTCATCATCGTGAAGATCGTCGAACCGCGGAACAGCGACTTGATCGCGCCGGTATCCCAGCGCAGCACGAACACTTCGAGCTCAGGCTCGCGCTCGACCAGCCACAGCATGAATTCACCGAGCTTCTTGGGTTCGCCGGGCCGCGCAACACCGGGTTCGAGCTCGATGCGGGCGTCGAAATCCCAGCCGATCAACAGGATACGGCGCTTGGCCCCAATCATGGCGACGCGCGCGGTGCGGAAATACTTCTCCGCATCGACGATGACCGCCATCTGTTCGGCGCGTTCGACCCGCCAGCATTCCGTCCCGACCTGCATTCGCGTCCCTTCGTTTGCCCGTCGGCAGTACCCGCGGCCGCGCGATTGGTTGCGGATGCACCCTGTATCGCCGCCCCTCACGCGCCTATCTAACGCGCTGATGCTTCCTCCTACCCAGCCTCCCGCACAGCGCAAGGTGATCCATGTCGACATGGATGCCTTCTATGCGTCGGTCGAGCAGCGCGACGATCCCTCGCTGAAGGGCAGACCGGTGGCGGTCGGTGGATCGCGTGCGCGCGGCGTGGTCGCGGCGGCAAGCTACGAAGCGCGTGCATTCGGCGTGCGCAGCGCGATGCCCTCCGTAACCGCGATCCGGCGCTGCCCCGACCTGGTGTTCGTGCCGCCGCGGTTCGACGTGTACCGCGGCGTCTCCGACCAGATCCGCGCGATCTTCGCCGACTACACCGCGCTGGTCGAACCGCTGTCGCTCGACGAAGCGTATCTCGATGTGACCGAGGATATCCGCGGCCTCGGCACCGCAGCGGCGATCGCGGAGGAAATCCGCGCCCGGATCAAGGCGGATACCGGCCTCACCGCGTCGGCCGGGGTGAGCTACAACAAGTTCATCGCCAAGCTCGCCTCGGACCAGAACAAGCCCGACGGGATGTGCATCATCACCCCCAAACGCGGCGCTGCGTTCGTCCAGTCGCTGCCGGTCAAGCGGTTCCACGGCGTCGGACCGGTGACCGCGCAGAAGATGGAGCGGCTGGGGATCCTCACCGGCGCCGACCTGTTCGCGCAGAGCCTCACGTTCCTCCAGGCGCATTTCGGAAGTTATGCGGACTATCTCTACGGAGCGGCACGCGGCATCGATCATCGCCCGGTGCGGGTCGATCGGGCGGCCAAGTCGGTTGGGGCGGAGCGCACGTTCGAGACCAACCTGACCACCGCGGAAGACCTCCGCGCGGCGCTTCACCGCGTGGCGGATGCGGCGTGGGTGCGGATCGAACGACACGGGACGCGGGGGCGCACGATCACGCTAAAACTCCGCCACGCCGATTTCCGCACCATTACGCGCGCCCGGTCGTCGCAGGCTGCGGTCACCGACAAGGCGGCGTTCCTGGCGGCGGGACTCGAACTGCTGATGGCGCAGCTGCCGGTACCCGACGGCGTGCGGCTGCTCGGCCTGACGCTGTCCGGAATCATGGGCGACGACGACGAGGTGCAACCAAGCCTGTTGTGACCTGTTCGGGCCGGAACGCGCTACGCCGCGTTGGAGATCGCTGCATCGGCCGCATCCAGCGTCAGCAGCGCGACAGCGCCAAGCCCTGGCCCGTCGCTTTCCAACCGCAGCGTTCCCTTCATCGCAGCCATCGAATTCGCGCACCAGTGTAGCCCGAGCCCACCCGACTTGTGCGCGCGCGTCGAGAAGCCGCGTTGAAACAGCATCGCCCCGGCTTCGGGTGAAAAGCCTTCGCCGTCGTCGCGGATCGCCACGGTGACTCGGCCCTCCGTTTCGGTGATGGTCGCCACGATCGATCCGCTGCCCGTGCCGCGCGCGACGATCGATTCGACCGCGTTGCCGAAGATGTTGCCGATCACCTGACTGAGGATGACCCGGCTCGCCATTACCGGGCTCGGGCCCGCGGGAAAGCTGAACGCGATCGAGGTGTCCAGCGAATAGCGCGCGATCGTTGCATTTCGGGCGATGATGTCGCTGACGTCGCACACCTCCAGCGCGGGGCGTTCATGCGCGGCGCGTTGTTGCTGGCCGATGATTTCCAGAACATCCGCCATCGCCTCGCGGCCAATCGCCAGTTCGCGGCGCATGGTCTCGCGATCGGTGGTTTCGGCGTCGATCGCGGCCGCGACGAACATGCTGAGTTTGCGGCGACGTGCATCGGGTATGTCGCCGCGCGCGAGTTCGGCGATCGCACGATCGATCGTCGTCCGGTCGACCGCGGCGGACTGCGTAATCCCCTGGCTGAGGATCGTGCTGATCGGATTCAACGCGTTGCGGACGTTGTGCATGACCGCGACCGCGCTTTCGCTCCGTCCCAGGTCGAACGACTGGACTTCGATCTGCTCGCGCAGGTCCTTCAGCTGACGCAGCATCGCATTGAAGCTCCTGCCGAGCGAACCGACCTCGTCGCGCCGGCCGTCCTCTTCCAGCAGCGCCAGCGAACCCGATGCCCGCACCCGCTGCATGTGGCTTTCGACACGGTGCAGCGGGCGCAGCACGAGCCGCTCGATCATCCGCCGGAGCATCACCAGTACCAGCAAGAGCAACATGGTCGAGCCGACAACCGCGAGCAGCAGCATGCGCCGCCCCAACAGCGAGACATCGCGGGGGACGCTGAACCGCGCGCTGGCGACGGCATGACCATCGGCCCCGATCATTGGCACCGCAATCGTCAGCTTCGTGGGGCCGGCGGCAATGGCGACGGCATTGCCGGGCGCTGTGGTGTCGATCTGCGCGCGGGCCCGCAGTACCCTGGACGCTTGCTCGGTCGTCATCACGTGCGCCATCAGGACATAGCCGCGCGGAGTGCCGCTACCGTCCGAACGACGGACGCGGGCAACGCCGATCGCTGCCACCGAGTCGCCGATACGGGCATAGAACCGTCCCGAGCTGCGCCGGCCAAGCACCGTGGCAAGATCGGTTCGCGCGATCATCGTCGTCAGTTGCTGACGCCGGATGTTCGCCTGCATGCTACCAGCCGCATCGCGCCAGCGGGCGATCACGACGCTATTGGCGGGGCTGACATAGGCCATGCCGTCGACACCGATCTCGTACATCGCCTGCGGTAAAAGGCTTTCGCGATCGAAACCGGCGCGTGGGTCGGCCATGTAGGCATAGCTGCCGTTCCAGTCGCCATAGTCGCGCACCGCATTTTCGACGTTGGCGGCATAGTCCGATACAGCGGCGCGCGCCCGCGCGACCTGCGCGGCGGTCGCCTTGTCTTCGAGCTGGGTAAAGCTGGGCGTGATGATGCTGGCGAGCAGCAGCGTGATCGCGATCGTCGCGACCAGCCCGACCGCGGTCATGATCATCACCAGCTTGGCACCGAGCGACGAGCGTGTCCGCGTGCGTCCGAACTGCCGGCCCAGAACAGGCGGCAGCCGGCCCATCGCGGCAGACGGCATTAGCCGCGTATCCCGAACGTCTGGCGAATCTTGTGGTCGTCGTTGGACACGTCGTCGCTACCGTCGACCGTGCCGGTCAGCGCCATCTCGAGCGCGCGATCGGCGGTGACCGGGCGCGAGAAGAAATACCCCTGCATATGGCTCGCGCCGGCGAGGCGAAGCGCCTGGACCTGCGCCTCGGTCTCGACGCCTTCCGCGATGACGCCGAGGCCGAGGGCGCGGCCGAGATGGATGATCGAATGGACGATCGCCGCGCTTTCGCGTTCGCGGCCCATGCCATCGATGAACGACTTGTCGATCTTGAGGCAGTCGAGCGCGAACTTGCGGATATTGTAGAGGCTCGAATAGCCCGTGCCGAAATCGTCGAGCGCGATCCGGAAGCCCATTTGCCGCAGTTTGTAGAGCGTTTCGGCGGCGCGCTCCGCATCGTCGAAGATCGCGGTTTCGGTGATCTCGATCTGCAGCCGCGCCGGCGCGATGCCAGCGCGCTGAACGCTCTTCATGATGTGCCCGACGAAATTGTGGCGACGAAACTGGCGCGGGGAAAAGTTCACCGAGACATATTGGCCAGGCCATTGCTTCAGCACGTCGAGCGCCTCGCCCAGCACCCAGTCACCAAGTTCGTGGATGAGGTTCGATTCCTCCGCGATCGGAATGAAGATCGCCGGGCTCATCAGTCCATATTCCTGTGTATTCCACCGGACCAGCGCCTCGAACCCGACCACCTCGATCGCATCGCGGGAGACGATCGGCTGATAGACCAGGCTGAGTTCGCCCCTTTCGATGGCCTGGCCGAGACCGGATTCGACGCGACGGCGAAAACGGATGCCTTCGTCCATGCTCTCGTCGAACAGCCGGACGATGCCGCGCCCGCCGCGCTTCGCGTCGTTGAGGGCAAGGTCGGAACGGCGGATCACGTCGATCGGATCGCCGCCCTGCCCGCCCGCGGTCACGACCAGTCCGGCGGAGGCCCCACCCTGCACCGAATTGCCGAACACCTGCAGACTGACCGAGCACGCGCTGACGATCAGTTCGCAGGCCATCACCGCCGCCGCCTCGCCCGGCGTCTCGAACAGGATCCCGAACTCGTCGCCGCCGAGCCGCGCGACGATCGCTCCCTCGGGCGCAGCCTGATTGAGAATCGCACAGATTTCGCGGATCAGCGCATCGCCGGCGAGATGTCCGAGCGTGTCGTTGACCAGCTTGAAACGATCGAGATCGATCATCACGGTGGCGAACAGCCCTTCGTCGCGCGTCCGTGCCGCCAGCGCCCGCAAAAAGGCGAGCCGGTTGGGTGCGTCGGTCAGCGAATCGTGCGTCGCCATGTGCAGCGCGCGACTCTCGTTCGCCGCCAGTTCGGCACCCTGTTCCTCGAGTTGCACGACCTGTGCCGCGAGCAGGTCGCGCGCCGTCGCCAGATCACGATCGTTCCGCCAGCGCTGCGCGAGCGCGGTCGCGGTCTGCAAAATCTCGGCAACCTCGAATGGCTTGGCGATGTAGAAGATCTTGTCGGCGGGGCCGGCGACCTTGCTGATCTCGATCGGCGAGAAATCCGAATAGCCGGTGACGATGACGATGTTGATGTCCGGATCGAGCGCGCGGATGCGTTTCGCGGTTTCGCGGCCATCGATTCCCGGCGGCATCCGCACGTCGATGAACGCAACCGCGAACGGCTCATCGTCGACCACCGCCCGCTCGATCGCGGCGACCGCGTCGAGCCCCTGGTCGCAATAGGTCAGTACGAACGGGGGCGCATCGTCGGTCGCATCGACGCCGTCGTCGCCGAACAGCTCGACCGCCATCGCGTCCAAGGCGGACCCGGTACGCGATCGTGGCCCGGCGAAACTACGCCGGTAGCTGTCGTGCATCGGCGGCTCGTCGTCCACGATCAGAATGCGCATCGGAAACCGCTCCTCGTGAGACACGACCGTCGCCGTCCAGCGATGGCATACGTGCCTCCAGTTCTTGCTACGAAGCGGTAACGAGGTACGGTTAAGACGCCGTAAACGACGTTTCCAGCTGATGGCCGAGCGCCTGTCCGCCGAGCACGATCGCCCCGAGCGGCCCGGCATTGTTGCCCAACGCAGGCGGTACGATGAACGTATCGGTCAACGCGACCTCGGGCAGCGTGATATAGCCCCCCAGGCTGCGCGTCATCGCTGCGCGGACGCGGGGGAACAGGTGCGACGCGCCCATCACACCGCCGCCCATCACGATGCGTCGCGGGATCCCGGTCAGCACCAGCGTGTGACACAGCTGCCCCAGCGCATCGGCGACCCCGTCCCAGACCGGATGCTCGGCCGGTGCCTCGTCCGCAGGATGACCGATCCGTGCGGCGATCGCCGGACCGGCGACGAGCCCCTCGATGCAGGCGCCGTGGAACGGGCAATTGCCGATCCAGTCGTCGCCGTGGAACCGCGCAGGCCGGATATGGCCGAGCTCGGAATGCGTCAGCCCGTCGACCGGGCGGTTGTTGGCGATCAACCCCGCGCCGACGCCGGTACCGACGGTCACGTACGCGATATCGGGCAGCCCCTTCGCCGCGCCCCAGAACGCCTCGGCGAGCGCCGCGCCGACGACGTCGCTGTGGAAGCCGGTCGGCACGCCGTACCGGCGCTGCAACCGCCCTGCGACATCGGTGCCCGCCCAGCCCGGCTTGGGGGTCGAGGTGATGTGGCCGTAATCATGCGAATGCCGATCGATCGAGACCGGACCGAAGCTGGCGATGCCGATCGCGACGAACCCGCTCCACCGGTCGAGCACGGCTTCGATCGCCGCCATCGTCTCGTCGGGCCGGGTAGTCGGGATACGCACGGTTTCCTCGATCTGGTCGGGCCCGCGCGCAAGAATACAGATGCATTTGGTCCCGCCAAGTTCGATACCTGCGACCAGAGGTGCTTCCGTCATCACAAACTCCCAACACGTTGCGGCGGCCCGCTTCCTTTGTGGACGCCACACAGTCAAGGGGGCGCCGACGGGTAATGGTGCTAAGCCCACCGAACGCGATCACTGTGAGCGGACAATTCGTTCGCAGTCGATCCGCGCAGTCGTGCGTTCAACGAGTTCGGTTTACGTCAACAGACAGGAATTTCCCGATGGCGAAGAAGCCCGCAAAATTGCCCAAGCTCGATACGTCGGTCGAGGCGCAGCCGCAGTACAAGGTCGAATACCGCGAGATTCAGCCTTACGGCACGCTCAAGCGCCTGCCGATCGCGCTGGAGGACAACGCCCGCGCGCAGAGCGTCGCGACGCTGAACCAGGTACTCGCGGATACGATGACGATCCGCGACATGTACAAGAAGCATCATTGGCAGATGTCGGGCGCCACCTTCTACCAACTGCACCTGCTGCTCGACAAACATTACGAGGAGCAGGCTGCGCTGGTCGATCTCATTGCGGAACGGATCATGGCGCTTGGCGGCATCTCGATCGCGATGGCGCACGACGTCGCCGAGATGACGACGATCCCCCGCCCGCCCAAGGGCCGCGAGGATGTCCCGACGCAGCTCGCACGCCTGCTCGAAGCGCACGAGATCATCTTGCGCCAGGCGCATGAGGGCGCGGAAGCCGCCGACGAGTCCGGTGACGATGGCACCAACGACCTGCTGGTGAGCAACATCATCCGCACGCACGAGCCGCAAGTGTGGTTCCTGGCCGAACATCTCGCCGAGACTGAACTCGTCCGCAGCGACAAGTAAGGCGATGTTGCAATCCTCCCCCGCAAGGGGGAGGTGGCAGGCGCCAGCCTGACGGAGGGGGAGGAAAGGAATTACCGCTGTTGCGCGTTCCTCCTCCTCCGTCACCTCCGGCGACACCTCCCCCATGCGGGGGAGGATTTAAATGCTCGCGTACGCTACTCGACCGTGACGCTCTTCGCGAGGTTGCGCGGCTGGTCGACATCCGTGCCCTTGAGCACCGCCACGTGATACGCCAGTAGCTGCACCGGCACCGCATAGACCAGCGGCGCGATCAGCGGGTGGACCTTGGGCATGGTGATCGTCGCCATGCAGCCTTCGCCGGCCGCCTGGATCCCGTCATAGTCCGAGATCAGCACGACCTTGCCGCCGCGTGCCATGACTTCCTGCATGTTGCTGACAGTCTTTTCGAACAGCGGCCCCGACGGTGCAATGACGATGACCGGGACATGCTCGTCGATCAGCGCGATCGGTCCGTGCTTCATCTCGCCAGCGGCATAGCCCTCGGCATGGATGTAGCTGATTTCCTTCAGCTTCAGTGCGCCTTCGAGCGCCAGCGGGTAATCCGTGCCGCGGCCAAGATACAGCACGTCGCGCGCGCTCGCGATCTTGTGCGCCATCGCCTCGATAGCCTCGTCATACGCAAGCGCGCCGTTGAGTGCGGCAGGGGCCTCGGCGAGGTGGCGGACGATCTCGCGCTCCTGATCCCGCGTCAGCAGCCCCTTCGCGCGCGCCAGGTTTGCGGCAAGCGCGGCCAGCACGGCAAGCTGGCAAGTAAACGCCTTGGTCGAGGCCACGCCGATTTCCGGCCCGGCATGCGTCGGCAGCAGCAGATCCGCTTCGCGCGCCATCGAGCTGGTCGGCACGTTGACGACGACCGCGATCTTCTGCCCCTCCGCCTTGGCGTGACGCAGCGCGGCCAGCGTGTCCGCGGTCTCGCCCGACTGCGAGATGAACAGCGCCAAGCCGCCGTCTTCCATCACCGGCGCGCGGTACCGGAATTCCGACGCGACATCGAGATCGACGGGAACGCGCGCGAACTGCTCGAACCAGTATTTGGCGACCATGCCGGCATAGAAGCTCGTCCCGCACGCGACGATCGTCACGCGCTTGATGCTCGACAGATCGAACTCGGGGATCGGCAGCGATACCTCGCCCTCCATCCGCTTGAGATACGAGCGCAGCGTCTGCGCGACGACGATCGGCTGCTCGTAAATCTCCTTGAGCATGTAGTGCTTGTGGTTGCCCTTCGAGATCACATCGCCGGTGACGCCCGAAATCGTGATCGCTCGCTCGACGGGCGCGTTGTCGCGGTCATAGACCTGGGCGCCGTCACGCGTGAGCACGACCCAGTCGCCCTCGTCGAGATACGCGATCCGCTGCGTCAGCGGCGCGAGCGCGAGCGCGTCCGAGCCGAGGTACATCTCGCCGTCGCCGTGGCCGACAACCAAGGGCGAGCCGAGACGCGCACCGATCAGCAGGTCGGGATGCTGGCGGAACAGGATCGCGAGCGCGAACGCGCCGTGCAGGCGTGGCAGCACGTCGCGGACGGCGGAGACCGGATCCATTCCCGCCTCGACCTTCTCGCTGACCAGATGCGCGACGACTTCGGTATCGGTCTCGCTGGTGAACACGCGACCACGCGCGGTCAGCTCTTCGCGCAGCGGCTTGAAGTTCTCGATGATCCCGTTGTGGACCACCGCGACTTCGCCGGTCGCATGCGGATGCGCGTTGTTGGTGGTCGGGCCGCCATGCGTCGCCCAGCGGGTATGGGCGATCCCGGTCTTGCCCGGCAGCGGATGCGCGGCGAGTTCGTTCGCGAGGTTGACGAGTTTCCCCGACGCGCGCCGACGCTCGATCGCGCCGTCATTATCGGTGGCGATACCCGCCGAGTCATACCCGCGATATTCGAGCCGCTTCAGGCCGTCGAGCAACCGGCCCGCGACGTCGTCGCCGCTCAGAATTCCAACGATGCCACACATAACGCCTGTCCGTTCTCGTTCAGTCGACCGAGAGGAGCTGTTCGCCCCGCTCGATGACAACATGGGTCTGATAATAATATTTGCCGGTCGGGCGGCCGTCGTAGGTAAAGTTGATCCGTACCCGGCGGGCTTCGCCGTCGACATGGATCGTCCGCCCCTGCAACGCGGTGTCGACGGGGGTACCGAGCCGGCTTTCGAGCTGCGCCTGCGCGATCGGTCGAACCTCGAGCGAGAGGTTGCGCGGGTCGCGATAGTCGGTTTCCGAATTGAGATAAAGGCTCGATCCCTGTCGTCCTGACGCACGCACCGTCATGACGAAGACGCCCGGATACGCACCGGGGGCCAGCGCCGCGGCCCGCTCGATCGCGACCATCGGCACTACCGCATCGCGCGAAATCTGAGGCGTGGCGCACCCTGCCAACGCTGCGAGTAGCGCCGGTGCGACGATCCTCATGCCCGCTTCCTTGCAAGCATTCTCTCACGGAAACGCGCCGCCCAGCCGGGTTTGGCGATCTGTTCGGGGCGGACCAGCGCGAGCGCGTCGGCCTCGACATCGGCGGTCACCACCGAGCCGGCTGCGACGATCGCACCGGCGCCGATATTCACGGGCGCGACCAAGGCCGAGTTCGAGCCGATGAACGCCCCCTCGCCGATGACGGTGCGGTATTTGAAATAGCCGTCGTAATTGCAGGTGATCGTCCCCGCGCCGATGTTCGCGCCCGGACCGATGTCCGCATCGCCGATGTAGGTGAGGTGGCTGACCTTCGCGCCCTCGCCGATAACGGCTTTCTTGACCTCGACGAAATTGCCGACCTTGGCATCCGCGTGCAGTTCCGCGCCGGGGCGCAGGCGCGCGAACGGGCCGACATTGGCACCCTTGCCGACGGTGGCGCCTTCGACGTGGCTGAACGCGTGGATCGTCGCGCCGTCCTCGATCCGCGCGCCGGGGCCGAACACGACGTTGGGCTCGATCACCACGTCGCGGCCAAGTTGCGTGTCGTGCGCGAACCAGACGGTGTCGGGCGCGATCAGCGTCACGCCGTCCGCCATCGCCTGTGCGCGACGCATCGTCTGCCAGGCAGCCTCGACGCCGGCGAGCTCGCCACGGCTGTTGACGCCGGCCACTTCGTCCGCGCCGGTTTCGATGACGGCGGACGAACGGCCTGCGGCGGCGGCAAGCTCGACGATATCGGTAAGGTAATGTTCGCCCGCCGCATTGTCGTTGCCGAGCCGGTCGAGCAACGCGAAGAGGTCTGTCGAACGCACCGCCATCAGTCCGGAATTGCAGAGCGTCACCGCGCGTTCCGCCTCCGATGCGTCCTTATACTCGACGATTCGGTCCATCCGGCCCGCAGCGTCGGCGATGACGCGACCATAGGCGCCGGGATCGGCGGGGCGGAAGCCGAGAACGACCACCGCAGGCATATCGTCGCCGTGCAATCGGTCGATCATCCGCTGCATCGTCGCGGCGGTGACCAGCGGCACGTCGCCGTAAAGGATCAGAACGTCGCCTTCGAACCCGGCAAGTGCCGCGCGGGCCTGCGCCACCGCATGGCCGGTACCGAGCTGTTCGGCCTGGAGCGCGGTGGCGATGCCGTGTGGCGCGACCGCCGCCTCGACCTGCTCGCGCCCCGCCCCAGTGACGACGACCGTCTTCGCGGGGTGCAATGTCGCCGCGCTTGCAACCAGATGCAGCAGCATCGGCCGCCCGGCGATCGGGTGAAGCACCTTGTGCAGGTCCGATTTCATCCGCGTGCCCTTGCCGGCCGCGAGGATCACTACCGCGATCGGATGCACCGGAAACGGTTGGTCGTTGGAATGCGTCGTCATGGAAGGATCGCTGCCACGAAAGCCTTGCCAATTCCATAGCGTCGCTGGCAGGCCCCCGTGCAATGACGCATTTTTTATTCGATATCGTCGGGTTCGACCTCGACGGCACGCTGCTCGACACCAGTGGAGACCTTGCCGCCGCGGTCAATCATGCGCTCGCCTCGGTCGATCGCCCACAGCTTACCGTCGAGCAGGTCAAGCCGATGATCGGCGGCGGCGCGCGGCATATGCTCAAACAGGGCCTGACTGCGACCGGCGGCTATGACGAGGCGATGCTCGACACGCTGCATGCCAGGCTTCTCGCTTACTACGAGGCGAATATCTGCGTGCATACCAGACCGTATCCGGGCGTGATCGAGGCGCTCGACGCCCTGGCGGCGAAGGGCGTGACGCTCGGCATCGTCACCAACAAGATCGAGCGGTTCGCTCGGACCGTGCTCGCCGAACTCGGGCTGACCGAGCGTTTCGCGTGTATCCTCGGCGGCGACACGCTGACCGAGTCGAAGCCCTCGCCGATGCCGATCCATGCGATGGTGAAGCTGTGTGGCGGTGGCCGCGCCGCGTTCGTCGGCGATTCGGTCTTCGACATCCAGGCCGGACAGGCGGCGGGGTTGCCGACGATCGCGTGCAGCTTCGGCTTCCTGATGCAGCCGGTCGCCGAGCTTGGCGCCGACGCGGTGATCGATGGCTACGACGAACTGCTGCCGACGCTGGAAAGGCTCGGCGCATGAGCCGGACGCTGCTCACGCGCATCGCGCTGGTGCTGGCGGTGGTGTTCGCGGTGACGATGGCGCTGCTGCCGAAGCCGCCGCATATGCCGACCGACCAGTTCGGCGACAAGTTCGAGCATATGCTCGCGTTCGCCACGATGGCGTTGCTGGCGGCGCTCTCGTTCCCGACCGCACGGCTGTTCCGGATCGGCGAGCGGCTGTCGTTCCTCGGTGCGCTGATCGAAGTGCTGCAGTCGATCCCGTCGCTGCACCGCGATTGCGACATCCACGACTGGATCGCCGATACGCTGGCGATCACGTTGGTGTTGCTGATTGTCTGGGCGGCCCGGCGCGGGCGCGGCGCGCGATTGCCTTAGGTATCCCCGAAGTCACAGCCGCGCCCTCCTGCCGTCACCCCAGCGAAAGCTGGGGTATCATCGTGCAGGCCACCGTCGCTCGCCAAACGGGGAGATCCCAGCTTTCGCTGGGGTGACGTCAGGAGGGGACGAGGTGCCGAGTGAGGAAGCGGTTGTGGCGTCTGCGAAGACGGATAGCAGCCAGGCTCACCCCTTCCTGAACTTGATCCAGAGATGCCGCGCGAGCATCGCCGGGGGCATGCGCAGCCAGTGCGAGCGGACATAGAAAGCGAACCGGGTCAGCGGGCGCGTCGGCCTGCCCCAGCCGTCGCGCGCGGTAAGGCGGCGGATGTAGAGGCGATCGATACCGCTCGTGCGGCCCTCGCCGAACAGCGCATCGGCCAGCCGTAGCGATCGCGCCACCTCCCGGTGCAGACCATGATGAAGCGCGTTCGCGCCGAGCCCATCGGTCCCGAACTCGTCGACCAGACAGCGGATGTCCCACAGGTTGCGCAACCCGCCCGCCAGATCACCGTCCGCGAACAGGTGCGCCGCTGCGTGGACGATCATACCGTTGGAGGAGAGCGTGCGCAGGCCGTTCTCCAGCGCCACGCTCCCCTCAATCAGCATCCCTGCATCGGGCGTGATCCGCGCGGTCAGCGGCAGGATCGTGTGGTGGACGTCGATCATCCGATCGCGATCGCGGTGGATCAGCGGCGGGAGCTCGTGCATCCAGCGGCGGTAATAGACGTCGTCATACGGGTCCGGCTTCACCCATTCCCACCCCCCCGCGAGCAACGCCGCCTCGACCGCATCGAGCGAGGCGCGCGGCAACAAAATGTCGAGATCGCCTATCGACCGCCCCTGCCCCGCCGACAATCCCGCCGCGACGAACGCGGTGCCCTTCAGCAGCACGACCGGGCAGTCGACCGCGGCGAGCGCGCGCCGTGCCATCTCCGCTTCCCACAGCGCCGCGCGCCTGCCGTGCTCCGCGGCGGCCCGCGCGTCGGCGAGTATCGCCTTCACCGCGTTCGGCATCGCCAGACCGTCGAGCCGCAGCGCCAGTGTCCCGATCAACTGTTCCGCGCGCGCCATCGCCAGCAACGCGGTCCACCCCTCCGCACCGAGCCCGACAACGCTCGACGGATCGGCCAGCGCCCGCGCGAGCATTCGGGCGTCGGTCACAGGTCCGCCCATAAGGCCTCGACCTGCTCGATCGCGCCCGGCCCATCGGGATAATCCACCGCGATCGCGGGCACGTCGGCGATCAGCCCGGTCAAGGCCCGAAACCCCGCCTCGCCGAGCGCGACATAGTTGGTCGAGGCCTGCGTCATCCGCACGAACGCTTCGCCGGGCTGGACCGACCGCGTCTCGGGCGCGAACCCGTAGCGCGGGAATACCAGCAACGCCGGCCGCCCAGGCACGTCCATCGCCGCGATCGCCCGCGCATCGGGAACCATGTGGCGGATGTCGCCCTTCGGCGTCGCGCGCAGCAGCGGCCCCATCCGCGCCTCTGGCCATGCCGCCTCGGCCGCGGCAATCCCCTCGTTCTTCAGGCTGATCAGCCGGGGAAACGCGTGCACCAGCCCGGTCGCTGGATCGAGCAGCACGAACTCGTCCCCCATGAACCGCCAGCCCTTCGCCGCCAGCAGCGTCGCGAGCGTCGACTTGCCCGCCCCCGAAACGCCGGTCATCAACAGCGCACGCCCGTCGCGCTCGACCGCCGACGCATGCAGCAACAGATACCGCCGCGCGCCCAGCGCCATCTGCAGGTTCATCGCCATCTCGGCGGCGAGCAGCCCCTGCCGCAACGGCAGCGGGGCAGCCTCGGGCAGCATGTAATCACCGCCGATCTCGACCGACGGGCGAAGGAAACGCCGCCAAGGCCGACGCGCGAACAGGCGCACGGTGAAGTCGGGCACGCCGTCCGGCGGCTTGGGATAATCGCGGTACAGCGTCTCGAGGTGTGCGATCGGCGCGCGCCAGTCCGAACCGATGCGGAAGCCGACCGGGCCGATCCGCACGGAGAAGGCATGCCTCATGCGCGCTCGACCAGCCCGGCCTCCACCAGTTCCTCGAGCCGCGCCGCCAAAGTCTCGCGGGTGCCGTCAGTCAGATCATAGTCGCGCCCGAGATGCACGAGCAGCGCATCGAGCGATTGCGCGCCATCCTGCACAGCGGCAAGGATCTGCGGTGCAGGATCGGTCAGCAGATGCGTGATCCCCGACGCCCGGTGATAGACCGCGGTAAACTCGTCGAGCGGTGCAATCAGCAGGCCATCGCTCGGCGGTGCGCGATAGACCGCATTATCCACGGCCTCAGCCGCGCGGCATCTGCAGCGATGCGAAACAGGTGAAGCCGCCCTGGCCACGCTGCAACCGGCGGATATATTTGACATAGGCGCGGCTGCGCTCGGAGTCGGTCCCGGGCAGCGTGCTGCCATTGGCCATCGCGCGCTTGACCTCTTCGCCCTTGAACGGACGTGGTGACGAGGGAAACGCCCCCCTGGTACGCGCGGGAACGACCTTGCCATCGGCATCGATGTAGCTGCCTGCGCGGCTCGCATCGGGGACGGGTATTTCGCAGTTCAGTACCGACCCCGCGGTCTGCGCGAGCGCGGGCCGGATCGACATGACCGCACCGGCCGTCACCGCACCGAGCGCCAGCACGCGCCGCCGCGACGGCACGTCGGCGCTTGCGGCGGCATCCGGGTTAGGCGGGTCCTGAGTGAATCGCGTATCGTCCATGATGCCCCTGCTATAGTGCAGCCCTTTCACAATCCTGAAGCGCTGACAATATAGCCGCGCCGACCGTACCGAACTAGGACGGGCGAGCGCCCAGTCTGTGCGCCCTGGAGATTACAATGCTGTCGGGATTTGGCCTGCGTACCTTCTGGGCGATCGTCGTCGTCGTCGTCGCATCGATCGGCGTGTTCGCGATTACGCGCGACGTGCAGGGTGCGATCGTCGCGGTGGTCGGCGGGATCGCCGCCGCGCTGGTCGCGGCAGGGACTGGCGACGAGGCGCCTGCCCCCGACGATGCGGCGCATACCGCGCCGTCCGTGCTCGACGACGTGCTCGATGCGATCGTCGCGCCGGTGCTGCTGGTACAGGACGGGCGCGTGACGCTTGCCAACCGCGCGGCGCGGACGTTGCTCGGCGCGCATATCCTCGGCGAGGATGCGCGCGTCGCGATCCGGCATCCGGCGGCGGCGGAACGACTGGGAACACCGGGACCGATCGACGGCGAGCGGCCGATCGAGCTGGTCGGGCTCGGCACGCGCGACCAGCGCTGGGAGATGCGGCTGAGCGAGGCATCGGACGGCCAGCGGATCGTCCACCTCGTCGACCAGACCGGCAATTACGCCGCCGAGCGGATGCGGATCGATTTCGTCGCCAATGCGAGCCACGAGCTGCGCACGCCACTCGCGTCAATCCTCGGCTTCATCGAGACGCTGCGCGACGAGGCGGGGGAAGATGCGGACGTGCGCGCGCGCTTCCTCAAGGTGATGGACGACGAGGCGCGGCGGATGCAGCGGCTGGTCGAGGATCTGATCTCGCTGAGCCGAATCGAGGCGGAGAAGTTCCGCCTGCCCGACAGCGCGGTCGATCTCGCGCAATTGGTCGAGGACACGCGCGAGGAACTGGCCGACGCGGCGGGCGATCGCGGGCAGGATCTGGTCGCGACGATCGCTTCGGACCTGCCGGCGGTATCGGGCGACCGCGTCCAGCTGTCGCAGATGCTCCACAATCTGATCGGCAACGCGATGAAATACGGTCGCGCGGGGACGCCGGTGACGATCGCGCTGAAACGCGACGATGCCGGCATGATCCGCCTTTCGATCCGCGACGAGGGCGACGGGATCGCGGCAGTCCATATTCCGCGGCTGACCGAGCGCTTCTATCGCGCCGATGCAGGCCGCAGCCGGTCGCTAGGCGGCACCGGGCTCGGCCTCGCGATCGTCAAGCACATCGTCGAGCGGCATCGCGGGCGGCTCGATATCGCCAGCCAGGTCGGCGTCGGCACCACCGTGTCGGTCATTCTGCCGCCAAGCGGCGTGGTGGCAAAAGGCGGTGTCATAAAAGGGTAACGCAACTGTCACACAGGATCGCCTTAAGTACCGCTAAGGCCGGTGCATGACGGGAATTCTGGTGCAGCGGTTCGTTCTTCTAGGAGTGTTGGGGGCGGTGACGGGCGCTCTGACGGCGTGCGTCGATCAGGCGAACGGCGGCGGTGCAGGCTCGCGCGACCAGATCACCGCGGTCGGGTCCTCGACGGTCTATCCGTTCACGACGATGATCGCCGAACAGCTCGTCGCCAACGATCCCGATGCGAAGGCACCGGTGATCGAATCGACGGGCACGGGCGCCGGGATGAAGTTGTTCTGCGCAGGGATTGGCGCGGCGCACCCCGATATCGAGGATGCATCGCGGCGGATGAAGGCGAGCGAATATAAGAGCTGCGCCGAGAACGGCGTGCGCGACGTGATGGAAATCCAGGTCGGGATCGACGGCATTGCCTTTGCCGAGGCGAAGAACGGCCCGAAGATGCAGCTGACGCCGACCGACCTCTACAAGGCTTTGGCCGCCAATCCGGGCGGCAAGGTGAACACCGCGCGAGTTTGGCGCGATGTGAACCCGGCGCTGCCCGCGGTGCCGATCCAGGTTTACGGCCCGCCCGCAACGAGCGGCACGCGCGATGCGCTCGCCGAGCTGATCCTGACCAAGGGGTGCGAGGCGAGCGATCCCTCGGCCAAGCCGCTCGCGAAGTCCGATCCCGAGGCCCACAAGGCGCTGTGTACGCGGGTGCGCGAGGACGGGGTGTATGTCGATGCGGGTGAGAACGACAATCTGATCGTCCAGAAGCTGCAGTCGAACCCGAATGCGATCGGCGTGTTCGGGTACAGCTATCTCGAAGAGAATAAGGACGCAGTGAACGGGGTGTCGATCTCGGGCGTCGCGCCGACCTATGCGACGATCGCGGACAATGCGTATCCGGGGTCTCGGCCGCTGTATATCTATGTGAAGAAGGCGCATCTGACCGCCATTCCGGGATTGCGAAACTTGCTGAAGCTGTATGCGGCGAATTGGGGTGCGAGCGGGCCGCTGGTGAAGCGCGGGCTGATCGCGGCGCCGGCCGCGGTCCAGGCGCGGTCGGCGGCGATCATCGCGAACGAGACGGTGCTGGATCCGGCGGTGTTGTCGTGATCGGTTTCCTGTTCACTACGCCCGCCTTCTTTTCGGTTCCCTCGCGAAAGCGGGGGTCCAGGGGCCAAGCTCGATATCGGAACTTAGCTGGGCCCCCGCGTCCGCGGGGGAACGGGGGTTTGGTGACGTTTGGTTCACACAACAGGGCAACCACCCCAGCGACCGCCGCCACCCCGGCGAAGGCCGGGGCCCAGTTGGGCACCGTTGCATTGGTTGGCGATGCGCATAGTTACCTCGACCTTTCCACCTGGGCCCCGGCCTTCGCCGGGGTGGCGGCCGGTGAGGTGGTGCGTATGCTCGCAACCAATCATGGCGGGCGAGAAGCATAATGTCCGCCATCGCTCTCCTCTTCCTCGTCGCAGGCCTCGGTCTCATCGGCTGGCTCACCGCGCGCGTCCGCGCCACCCGCTTCCGTGCCGGCAGCACTGCTAGGTTCAGTTCGCTGCCGTCGCATCACGGCTGGTACGTCGCGCTGTGGACCGCGATCCCGCCGCTCGTATTCCTCGTGGTGTGGTCGGTGACGTCGCCCGCGCTAGTCACCGATGCGGTCCTCGCCACCCCGGCGGCGATCCAGCTCCCCCCACCCGGCTTCGACCGCGCCTCGATCCTGTCCGAAGCGCGCAGCCTCGCCGAGGGCCGCAGCTTCGGCGCCTTCCACGGACTCGCGCAGACGCTCGCCCCCTCCTACGCCGCCGCGCAATCGCGCTACGACTGGATCGCCACCGCCGCCGCGCTGCTGCTCGCCTTTGCCGGCGGCGCGTTCGCGTTTACCCGCGTCAAACCCGGGTTCGGCGCGCGGACGCAGATCGAGCGGGTCGTCATGCTGATGCTGCTCGGCGCATCGCTGATCGCGATCCTGACCACGGTCGGGATCGTCGCCTCGCTGCTGTACGAATCGGTGCGGTTCTTTTCGGTCGTGCCGATCACCGACTTCCTGTTCGGGACGCATTGGAGCCCGCAGGTGATCGACGCGCGCGATCCGGGCGCGTCGCTCGGCGCGGTGCCGTTGTTCTGGGGGACGTTCTTCATCGGCGCGGTGATCGCCATGATCGTCGCGATCCCGTTCGGGCTGATGAGCGCGATCTACCTCACGCAATATGCCAAGCCGACCACGCGCAAATGGATGAAGCCGATCCTCGAGATGCTCGCGGGCGTGCCGACCGTCGTCTACGGCTATTTCGCGGCACTGACGGTCGCGCCCGCGGTGCGCGATCTCGCGGTGTCGATCGGGATCAGCTGGGCGTCGTCCGAAAGCGCGCTCGCCGCGGGGCTCGTGATGGGCATCATGATCATCCCGTTCGTGTCGTCGATGGCGGATGACTCGATCGCCGCGGTGCCCTCGTCGATGCGCGACGGTAGTCTCGCGATGGGCGCGACCTCGTCCGAGACGATCCGCCGCGTGCTGCTCCCGGCAGCCCTCCCCGGTGTCGTCGGCGGCGTGCTGCTGGCCGTGTCGCGCGCAATTGGCGAAACCATGATCGTCGTCATGGCAGCGAGCGGCGTCGCGACGCTGACGCTCAACCCGTTCGCCAGCACCACGACGGTCACCAAGCAGATCGTCGACCTGCTGACCGGCGAGGCGGAGTTCGACAGCCCCAAGACGCTCGCCGCGTTCGCGCTGGGCTTGACCCTGTTCGTCGTCACCCTGCTCCTCAACATCGTCGCGCTCCGCGTCGTCAAACGGTACCGCGAAGCCTATGACTGACACGCTCGTCACCCCCCTGCCGACCAGCACCGCGGAGCCGGTGCGCCGCGTGCCGACCGACTGGACGACGCAGGCGATGCAGTCGCGGATCAAGCGTCGCTACGCGTCCGAGCGCCGCTTCCGTTTCGCCGGGCTCGCCGCGGTTTGGATGTCCGCGGCATTCCTCGCCTTCCTGCTGTTCTCGATGCTGAGCCAAGGCGCGAGCGGGTTCGTCGAGACGCGCGTCGCATTGCCGGTCGATCTCGCGGCGGCAAAACTCCCGATCGCGCCTTCGCGGCTGGTCGGACGCGGCGCCGATCTCGCGCTCGCCGGCGCGGGCCTCGAAGGCACAGTGCTGGCCGCCGCGAGCACCGCCTACGGCAAGGACGGCGCGAACCTGTTGTCCGACGGCGCGTGGGCGGTGGTCCGCGATGCGATCAAGGCCGACCCGTCGCTGCTCCAGCGCAGGACGGTGTTCGAAGTCCCCGTCTCCAGCCCGATCGACGTCGCCGCCAAGGGCGTCGGCACGCCCGAGGCGGAGGCGACCTATGCACGCCTCAACGCCCGCGGCGCGGTGTCGCGCGGCTTCAATGCCGGGTTCCTGACCTACGCCGACTCGACCGACGCCACCCGCGTCGGAATCTGGGGCGCGTTCAAGGGATCGCTGTTGACGATGGCGGTTACGCTGTTGCTCGCCTTCCCGATCGGCGTGTTGTCGGCGCTGTATCTCGAGGAATACGCGCCGAAGAACCGCTGGACCGACCTGATCGAGGTGTCGATCAACAACCTCGCGGCAGTTCCCTCGATCATCTTCGGCCTGCTCGGGCTCGCCGTATTCCTCGGCACGTTCGGCATGCCGCGATCGGCGCCGATCGTCGGTGGCCTGACGCTCGCGCTGATGACGATGCCCGTCATCGTGATCGCCGGGCGCAACGCGATCAAGGCGGTCCCGCCCTCGATCCGCGATGCCGCCCTCGGCGTCGGCGCATCGCCGGTTCAGGTCGTCTTCCACCACGTCCTGCCGCTCGCGCTGCCCGGCATCCTCACCGGCACGATCATCGGCATGGCGCGTGCGCTGGGCGAGACCGCACCGCTGCTGATGATCGGCATGCGCGCGTTCATCGCCGCGCCGCCGTCGGGCCTGAACGATCCGGCGACCGTGCTGCCCGTCCAGATCTTCCTCTGGTCCGATCAGGTCAGCCGCGGGTTCGTCGAAAAGACGTCGGCGGCGATCATCGTCCTCCTCGTCTTCCTGCTCGCGATGAACGGCGTCGCGATCTACCTCCGTAACCGATTCGAGACACGCTGGTGATGAATTCCAAACCCAAGACGCCGGTCCTGAAAATGACCGCGCGCAACGTCTCCGTCGCGTACGGCAGCAAGCTGGCGATCGACAACGTCTCGATCGACGTCGACCAGGACGAGGTGGTCGCATTCATCGGCCCGTCCGGCTGCGGCAAGTCGACCTTCTTGCGCACGCTAAACCGCATGAACGACACCGTCGCGAGCGCGCGCGTGACCGGCGAGATCAAGCTCGACGGCCAGGACATCTATTCGCCCGACATGGACGTGGTGCAGCTCCGCGCCCGCGTCGGCATGGTGTTCCAGAAACCCAACCCGTTCCCGAAGTCGATCTACGAGAACGTCGCCTATGGCCCGCGCATCCACGGACTGGCCGGCGCGAAGGCGGATCTCGACCGGATCGTCGAGAAGTCCCTGCGGCGTGCGGGCCTGTGGGACGAAGTCAAGGATCGCCTCTCGGACAGCGGCACGGCCTTGTCGGGCGGCCAGCAGCAGCGGCTCTGCATCGCGCGCGCGATCGCGGTCGATCCGGAGGTCATCCTGATGGACGAGCCGTGCTCGGCACTCGATCCGATCGCGACCGCCAAGATCGAGGAGCTGATCCACGAACTGCGCGGCCGCTATGCGATGGTGATCGTCACGCACAACATGCAGCAGGCCGCGCGCGTCAGCCAGAAGACCGCGTTCTTCCACCTCGGCACGCTGGTCGAATACGGCAACACCTCGGACATCTTCACCAATCCCCGCGAAGAGCGGACCAAGGATTACATCACCGGCCGTTACGGCTGAGTGGGGGAAACGACCATGAACACGCATACGGTCAAGGCCTTCGACAACGACATCGGCGAGCTCCGCGGGTTGATCTCGCAGATGGGTGGGCTTGCCGAGGACGCGATCGACAAGGCGATGCAGGCGCTGCAACGCAACGACCTCGCGCTCGCCGAACAGGTGCGCGTCGCAGACAAGCAGATCGACGTCATCGAGGCGGAAGTCGAGCGGCTCGCGGTGCGGATCATCGCGCTGCGCGCACCGATGGCGGTCGATCTTCGCGAGGTGGTCGCCGCGCTGAAGATCGCGGGCGTCGTCGAGCGGATCGGCGATTACGCCAAGAACATCGCCAAGCGCGTGCCGATGATCGAGAGCGAGCACCGGATCGAGCCGATCTCGATCCTCCCCGCGATGGGCCGGATGGCGAGCGAGATGGTCCACGACGTGCTCGACGCGTTTGCCGCGCGCGATGCGGAAGAGGCGGTGCGGGTGGTCGAAAGCGACAACGCGCTCGACGATTTCTACGACAGCATCTTCCGAACGCTCGTCACCTACATGGTCGAGAACCCGAAGACGATCAGCCAGGTCGCGCATCTGCTGTTCGTCGCCAAGAACCTCGAGCGGATCGGCGACCACGCCACCAACGTCGCCGAGATGGTCTATTTCGCCGCGACCGGCACGCAGATGGTCGATCGCGAACGCGGCATAAAGAAGGAGCAGGCATAATGGCACGCGCAAAGATGCTGCTGGTCGAGGACGACGCCGCCCTCGCCGAATTGCTGGTCTGGCATTTCAAGCGCGAGGATTTCGAGATCGCGCATACCCCCGACGGCGAGGAGGCGTTGCTGCTCGCCAAGGAGAAGGTGCCCGACATCGTCCTGCTCGACTGGATGGTCGAGGGGCTGTCGGGGATCGAGGTGTGTCGTCGCCTGCGCCGTGCGCCCGAGACGCAGAACGTGCCGATCATCATGCTCACCGCACGCGGCGAGGAAGAGGATCGCGTGCGGGGCCTCGAAACCGGTGCGGACGATTACGTGACGAAGCCGTTCTCACCGCGAGAGCTGGTCGCGCGCGTCGGGGCCGTACTGCGCCGGGTCCGCCCTGCCCTTGCGGGTGAAGCGCTGAGCTATGCCGACATCGAGATGGACACGGTCGGTCACAAGGTCCGTCGCTCGGGCGAAGTCGTCTCGCTCGGACCGACCGAGTTTCGGCTGCTCAAGCATTTCCTCGAGCATCCAGGCTGGGTATTCTCGCGCGAACGCCTGCTTGATGCGGTGTGGGGCCACGACTCGGATATCGAGAGCCGCACGGTCGACGTCCACATCCGGCGACTGCGCAAGGCGATCAACGTCGGCGAGCGCCCGGACATCATACGCACCGTCCGTTCGGCAGGCTATTCACTCGATACGGGGGGCTGAGGACTCTGTCCCGCTATGGGTCTAGCGGCGGGACGAATGGAATCGGATGCGAAACGAAGGACCCAAGCGCGACTTAGTGCGTTCAGACGTCGCGCTACCAAAATGGTGCACCCATTTAGGAGATTCATATGAAGTCCATCCTTCTCGCCGCTGCCGCTCTTCTTGCGTCGCCCGTGATCGCCCAGACGACGCCGCCGGCAGATCCCGCCGCGCAGACCGCACCGGCCGATCCCGCGATGCAGGCACCCCCGGCCGATCAGGCTGCACCCGCCGATCCTGCAGCGCCTGCTGACCCCGCAATGGCGGCCCCGGCCGATCAGGCTGCGGCACCGATGGCAGCCGCACCGATGGCACCGGGCGCAGGCCGCGTGACGTTCGGTCAGCCGACTGTGACGCCGCCGACGCCAGCACCCGCCGAGTATCCGGTGTGCTCGAAGACGGTGAAGGACGGCTGCCGCAACCGCGGCGGCAAGTAACCGGCCAGGCGCTGGCGGCAGGTGATCCTGCCGCTTGCGTAGCCAGCTTTACGTTCTAGGAAAGGCGCTCCAACGATAAGAGAGGAGCGCCTTTTCCATGTCTATAGGTTTTGAGGGCCGCGTCGCGATCGTCACCGGCGCTGGCGGCGGTCTGGGCCGCGAATACGCGCTCGAGCTCGCCCGCCGTGGCGCGAAGGTCGTCGTCAACGATCTCGGCGGCGCCCGCGACGGCACCGGCCACTCAGACGCTGCGCTGAAGGTCGTCGAAGAAATCGAGGCGGCCGGCGGCGAAGCGATGTCGAACGGCGGCAGCGTCACCGACTACGACCAGATGGTCGAGATGGTTGTCCGCGCCTCCGAGAAATGGGGCGGCGTCCACGTCCTGATCAACAACGCCGGCGTGCTGCGCGACAAGAGCTTCGCCAAGATGGAACCGGCGGATTTCAAGTTCGTCGTCGACGTCCACCTCAACGGCTCCGCCAACGCCACCAAGGCGGTATGGGACACGATGCGCAGCCAGAATTACGGCCGCATCCTGATGACCGCGTCGTCGACCGGTCTCTACGGCAATTTCGGCCAGGCGAACTACGGCGCGGCAAAGCTCGGGCTTGCGGGCCTGACCAAGACGCTCGCAATCGAAGGTGCCAAGAACAACATCAAGGTCAACACGATCGCCCCGACCGCGGGCACGCGGATGACGCAGGACATCTTCCCCGAGGAAGCATTCAAGGCGTTCTCCCCCGACAAGGTCGCGCCCGCCGCGGTATTCCTGGTGTCGGAGGACGCGCCGACCAACATGATCGTCGGTGCCGGCGCGGGCGTGTTCCAAGCTGCGTACGTCACGCTGACTCAGGGCAAGCTGCTGACCGGCGACGATCTGTCGGTCGAGGGCGTCGCGGCGCACTGGGATGCGATCATCGACCGCGCGGGCGAGATCGTGCCGCAGTCGGGCTCCGAACAGTCGATGAGCATCCTGGGGAAGCTCCAGGGGCGGTGACGGGCGCGGGGGCGGTAGGGCCGCACGGCCTGTCTGCTCCCCCCGGGGCCTTCCAAATCGTCAATCGACCCACAACTCGTCAATCGACCCAAAGCCCGTCAATCGACCCTCAACTCGTCATCCCAGCGAAAGCTGGGATATTTGTGTGGCAGCACGCACCCGTAATCACGGGGATATCCCAGCTTTCGCTGGGATGACGGGTTGTGGGTGAGCTCGCACCGGCCCTGGGAACGCACGAGGTACTGACCTGAAAGCCAGCGAGGCGAACGTATCGGCTACCGCTCGTAGGGGTTGTTCAACTCCGCAAGCCAGCCCGCGGCAGGCGGCGTGACCTTTTCGTCAGCACCCCGCCGCGATCGCGCGCGCGCGACGTCGATCGGCGTATGGAACTTCAATCCCGCCAGTCCACCTCGCACCCAGACGACGTCCGCGGGGGCCGACTGGACCTGGCCGATCGCGACGACCACTACGCTACCCACCACGAGGCCATCCGGCTGCACGATGCAGATCCCGGTTTCCGAGATATTGGTCACGCGATGACTTTCAGCGGCGCTGTGATTGAGCCGAAACACATCGGCCTTGAGCATCACACTGGTTCGCGTAGCTCGCGATAAGGGAACGGCCCGATCCATCTTCCACTCGATAATTACGCACCGTCGCAATCGCGCGTTGCCGTGGCGGGTGCAACACCGGCGGAGAAAAACTTCAAGGCTGGCGGTCCACTACTCCGTCTTCTTATCGGAGCGGCGGCGTTCTTGCTCGTCCGTACGCCGCTCCACCCCGACAGACACTGGCCGCCGCCCGTCAGATCATCGGCGCCTAGTGCCAGATCCGCGATCCGTCACTTCGGGCCGTCGCCGCGCAAGGGTGCGACCGCGTCCTTGCCGAACTTCATGATCATCTCACCGATCTCCCGCGCCTGGCTCATGCTGCGCTGACTCTGCTCGCGGAGGTAATCGCCCTGGATCTTCATGACCTGCGTCAGATCCTTCGCACTGGCCGCCTCGCGCATCGCCGCGAACGCCTCGCGCGCATTCTGCTCGGCCTGATCGATCATCGTCTTGCCGATCGTCGCGCCGCCCTCGGCGATCTTCCCGCCCGACTCCTTCATCGCCTCACCGGCGCGCTTGGCTGGATCGAGAACCTTCTCGGAGAACGCGTTGCGAGCCTGCTCTGCGCCAGCCTGCATCGTGTCGGTTGCATCCTTGGCGGCGCGGGCGGCGCGGTCCGTCGCCGCCTTGTTCTGTGCAACGCCCTCGTCGATTGCGCTCTTGATGTCCTCGGCCATGCTATCGCTCCTTTTGCGGTGAAGGATAATGATGTGAGATCAACCGGCGCCGCGGCGTTTGGTTGCGCGATCACGGCGGGTCTCCAAAGGCGCGTTTCATCCGCACGGCCTTTGCTGCCGGCCCTGGCATCGGCACCGATGTCCCCACCGGCAAATCCGTCGCCGCCCTCCTGCCCCGGTCCTTACAAGTCACCCGCAGGTCGCTTGCATGCCCACTCGTTTATCCCAATAGGGAGCTCGGGTCTCGAGGAACGTGAATATGCGCATCACAATGATCGGTTCAGGGTATGTCGGTCTCGTTTCCGGCGCGTGCTTCTCGGATTTTGGGCATGACGTCTGCTGCGTCGACATGGATCAGGCCAAGATCGACGCGCTTCATGCCGGCCGCATGCCGATCTTCGAACCCGGGCTCGACCTGCTCGTCGCCTCCAACGTCGCCGCTGGCCGCCTTACCTTCACGACCGATCTCGCCAGTGCGGTAGCGGGCGCGGATGCGATCTTCATTGCCGTCGGCACGCCGTCGCGACGCGGCGACGGGCATGCCGATCTCCGCTATGTCTTTGCCGCGACCGAGGAAATCGCGGCGGCTATCACGGGTCCGACCGTGGTCGTGACCAAGTCGACCGTGCCCGTCGGCACCGGCGACCGGGTCGAGGCGATCCTGCGCGAGAAGCGGCCCGACATCGACGTCGCGGTCGTTTCGAACCCCGAATTCCTGCGCGAAGGCGCCGCGATCGGCGATTTCAAGCGCCCCGACCGGATCGTCATCGGCACCGAGGACGAACGGGCAAAGCAGGTCATGCGCGACGTCTACCGCCCGCTATATCTCAACGAATCGCCGATCCTGTTCGTCGGCCGGCGCACGTCCGAGCTGATCAAATATGCCGCCAACGCGTTCCTGGCGACCAAGATCACCTTCATCAACGAGATCGCCGATCTGTGCGAGGCGGTCGGCGCCGACGTCCAGGACGTGTCGCGCGGAATCGGGCTCGACAACCGGATCGGCAAGAAATTCCTTCACGCCGGGCCGGGCTATGGCGGTTCGTGCTTCCCCAAGGACACGCTGGCACTGCTCAAGACCGCGGAGGACTATCAGACGCCGGTGCACATCGTCGAAGCGGTGGTGAAGGTTAACGACAGCCGCAAGCGCGCGATGGGGCGCAAAGTGCTGGCGACGCTCGGCGATAGTCCGCGCGGCAAGACGGTCGCGCTGCTGGGTCTGACCTTCAAGCCGAACACGGACGACATGCGCGATGCTCCGAGCCTGGCGATCGCGACCGCACTGGCGGATGCGGGCGTGACGGTACGTGCACATGACCCCGAAGGCATGGAGCAGGCCAAGGCGATGCTGCCCGATCTGGTATACTGCACCGACGCCTATGATGCGGCCGACGGCGCCGACGCGGTGGTGATCGTGACCGAGTGGGACGCGTATCGTGCGCTCGATCTCCCCCGGTTGAAGGGGCTGCTTGCGGCGCCGGTAATGGTCGATCTCCGCAACGTGTATCAGCGCGCCGACGTCGAACAGGCCGGCTTCGCATATACGGCCGTGGGGCGCTAAGTCGCTAAACCTGAATTGTTCTCCCGCGAAGGCGGGAGCCCAGTCTGTGTCCCCGCCTTCGCGGGGACACAAGCTGCCTCAATACGCCAGTGCACACCCATCCGCGCGCATCTCGCTCGCCGCCGCATAGACTCGCGTAGGTCCATCCATGCGGTGCTCGACGCATTCGTAGCGCCCGAACCCACCATCGGGATCGCCGATCGTCCAACCGATCTCGGCCAGCCGTTTCCGCGTCGCCAGCGGCACGCCGCTTTCCAGCCTGAGCAACCCGGTCGGCCCCAGCCCCGCGGAATCCTCGCCCATCGACTGCGACGATCCCTCGTGATGCCAGCGCGGTGAATCCCCCGCCGACTGGATTTCCAGCCCGTAATCGACGCGGTTGACGATGATCTGCGTCTGCCCCTGCGGCTGCATGTCGCCGCCCATCACGCCGAAGCTCATCCACGGATCGCCCCCGCGCGTCGCGAACCCCGGAATGATCGTCTGGAACGGCCGCTTGCCCGGCGCATAGATGTTGGGATGGCCGTCCTTCAGGCTGAACAGCTGCCCGCGATCCTGGAACATGAAGCCCAACGTCCGTCCATCCGGCCCGTCCGCCACCAGCCCCGATCCCATGCCGCGGAAATTCGACTGGATCATCGACACCATCAGTCCGTCCTTGTCGGCACAGCTGAAATAGGTGGTGTCGCCACGGCTCGGTGCCTGCCCCGGATAGACCGGCGTCAGGATCCGGTCGGGCCGGATCAGCTTCGCGCGCTCGGCCGCATATTCCTTCGAGATTAGCCATTCGACCGGCTGCTTCGAAAAATGCGGATCGGCATAATACCGCGCGCGGTCCTCGTACGCCAAACGCTTGGCCTCGGCCTGGAGGTGGATCGACAGCGCCGACTGGAACCCCGCCTTCTTCAAATCGAAGCGTTCGAGGATGTTGAGCATCTGCAACGTCGCCAGCCCCTGCGTGTTCGCGCCGAGCGCATGGACCGTCGTCCCGCGATAGTCGGTCTGGTTGGGCTTGATCCATTCGGAGCGATGCGCGGCAAGATCCTCGTACCGCAGCCACCCGCCGATCCGCTTGAAATACCGGTCGGCCGCCCGCGCCAGATCGCCCTGATAGAACGCATCGCGACCCCCCGCGGCGATCGCGCGATAGGTGCGCGCGAGATCGGGGTTGCGGAACACCTGCCCCAGCGCCGGTCCCTTGCCGTCCGCCATACCATAGGTGCGCAGCGCGTTGGCGACCTCCTCGAGCCCGTTGCCGGGCCGCTGGAACGCAACCAGGCTGCGGCGGATATAATAAGCGATGATGTCGGGCACCGGCGCGCCCGCCTCGGCATGCGCGATCGCCGGCTGGAACAGGTCGGCCCAGGGCAGCTTGCCGTAGCGCTGGTGCATCTGCCACCACGCATCGACCGCGCCGGGCACCGAGACGCTGAGCGCACCCAGTGCCGGCAACGCACCGTTCTTCGCTCGCGCCCGTACCGTCTCCAAGCTCAGGCCGCGCGGGCTCTTGCCCGACCCGGCGAGCCCGACGACCTTCTTCAGCTTCGGATCCCAGATCATCGCATAGGCATCGCCGCCGATCCCGCTCGACGTCGGCTCGAGAAACCCGAGGCACGCATTGATCGCGATCGCCGCATCGACCGCCGAGCCGCCGCGCTTGAGGATGTCGATCCCCGCCTGCGTCGCCAGCGGATGCGCGGTTCCCGCCGCACCGTTCAAGCCGTAAGCTGCGGTGCGCGACGCGAAGCTCGCGCCGACCGGGCGATCGCCGGCATGTACGTCCGGCCGGATAAAGCGGTCCTGCCCGGCGTTCCACACCGGCGGCAACGGGGCTTCAGCGGCAGTTGCGGGTTGCGGCGCACCACCCTGCCCCGGTCCTTGCGCGCCCTGACTACCCGGCGTGCCTCGCGTGCCGGTCTGCGCTCCCGACATCGCCGGCAGCAGCGCAGCGGCGGGCAAAGCCGCGATGAAAGTCCGACGTTGCATGATCTACTCCCCTGACAGGCGCGTATCCTCGCCTGCGGTGATCGGAACGGCAACCCCGTGCCTGCTCCTCCCGCTGAGCAGAGCCGAGCCCAAAGCGCTCTACTCGCTGGACGTTTCGCCGTGCGTCCCTATATACCGACCGGTATGAATAGGCTTTGCACGCTCACCGCCCCCAAGGGCCGCCCCCGCGAGTTCGATCTCGACGAAGCGCTGGCGGGTGCGTTGCGCGTGTTCTGGCGCAACGGCTATGAAGGCGCGTCGATGGCCGAACTGACCGCGGAGATGGGCATTACCAAGCCCAGTCTCTATGCGGCGTTCGGCAACAAGGAGGCGCTGTTTCACAAGGCGCTCGACCTCTACGAGCGTGAGAAGCTCGCCTACATGACGTCTGCGCTGGCCGCACCGACGGCGCGTGCCGTAGCGGAAAACCTCCTTCGGGGCGCTCTCCAGATGCAGATGAGCACCTGCGATCCCAAGGGGTGTCTCAGCGTCATCAGCAGCGTTGCGTGCAGCGCCGAAGCCGAGCCCATCAAGGCCGAAGTCGCGAAGCGCCGCGCGTCGTCCGAGGCCGCTTTGATGAAGCGGTTCGACGAAGCCAAGGCGGCGGGCGAGTTCCCTGAAGGCCTCGAATCGCACGCGCTGATGCGCTACCTGTTCGCGATCATGCA
Organism: Sphingomonas sp. PP-F2F-A104-K0414; assembly: GCF_004340945.1. Taxonomy (GTDB): domain Bacteria; phylum Pseudomonadota; class Alphaproteobacteria; order Sphingomonadales; family Sphingomonadaceae; genus Sphingomonas. The sequence continues at coordinate 403,921 of NZ_SLYD01000003.1, read as the reverse complement.
GGGGCTCTCGATCCAGGCGGGATCGGGTGCAACCTGCGTCGAGTTGAAACAGCTCGTCGAGACCAGCATGCTGATGTGGCCGACCAAATAGACACGGTTTCTACCGCGCTGCGGGAAAAAATACCGGCCGGTACAAAAGTCTGTTGACTAGATGAACCCCAGGTTTATATACCGACTGGTATCGAAGCTCTCTCCTACTTCGGATGGGGCAACCGGGGACACCAACCCATGACCACGGTTCAAACCTAAGGCTTCGGCCGAACCTTCGTAAAATTCCAAGCGGGCAAGCGCGGCACGGTGATGTGCCGGCAACGACCGCGCACGCCTCGCGACCAGCTGACGTCGGTGGACCGTCCACCGACGAAGGCCAGCGCTTGCCCAAGATCAAAAGGGGGACAATCCCATGGCTTATCTCGACCTCGACAACATGTTCGCTTCGCCCGTCACCAGCCGCACACAGACGGTGGCCACCCCTGCCCCGACCGGTTTCTCGGCATTGGAATGGAGCGTCATCGCGCTCGCCAAGCGCGACACGTTGCGCAGCCTTTCCGGCCCGAGCCGCATGTCACGCGCAATGGGCAGCCTGTTCGGGCTCAGCACCGCGTCGCGGCTCGCCGACCCGCGGCTCGAGGCTCTGCGGCGGATGGCGGTGTACGCCTGGCGCCGCGGCTTCGCGCTGCCGATGGCCGAGATCCAGGGCTTCCTCGCCGCCGGCTTTGCCGAGGCACAGATCGAAACGCTCGTCGAGAGCGTGACCGGCATGCGCGTCGGCATCCAGCAGAAGCGGAGCATCGCAGCGTGAACCAACTTACCACGATCACGGCCGCGAACGACGCCGACGTCGTGTCGTCGCCGCCCGCGGACCGTCACCGACGGCCGGTGTGGCAGCGCGGCGCGATGGTGCTTGTGCCGATCGCGCTGCTCGGCGCGGTGGGCGTGAAGCTGTTCGATCATCCCGACGCGGCGATGGCGGCACCCCCGCCCGCCTCCGTCACGGTCGCGTCGCCGCTGGTGCGGCAGGTCAGCGAATGGGACGATTATGTCGGCCGCTTCGCACCGAGCCGTACGGTCGAGATCCGCCCACGCGTTGCAGGCGAAGTCACCGGCATCCACTTCCGCGACGGCGAGATCGTCAGCAAGGGGCAGTTGCTCTTCACGATCGACTCGCGACCGTTCGCCGCGGCTCTGGCCGAGGCACACGCCAACGTCGCCAGTGCACGCAGCGCCTTGTCGCTAGCGCGGACTGACCTCGGTCGCGCACAGCGGCTAGTCGCCGATGAAGCGGTCTCGGCAGGCGAAGTCGACGCCCTGCGCGGTCGGCTCGAAGCAGCGCAGGCCGCACTCGCTGCGGCGCAGGCTCGCGAACGCGCTCGCGCGCTTGACGTCGGCTTCACCCAGGTTCGCGCACCGATCGGCGGTCGCATTTCCGATCGCCGTGTCGATGCCGGCAACCAGGTCGCGGGCGGCGAAGGCACCGGCGGCACGGTGCTGACGACGATCAACGCGCTCGACCCGATCTACTTCACGTTCGACGGCTCCGAGGCGCTGTACCTCAAGACGCAGCGCGCACGGCAGCCCGGCGCGACGCCGGCGGCGGTCGAAATCCAGTTGCAGGACGAGACCGAGCATCGCTGGAAGGGCAAACTGGACTTTACCGACAACGGCCTCGACCAGCGCTCGGGCACGATCCGCGGTCGCGCGGTTCTCGCCAACCCGGGGTATTTCCTCACGCCGGGGATGTTCGGCAACATGCGTCTCGCGAGTGCGGGAACGCGGCAGGCGCTGCTGGTGCCCGACGACGCGGTGCAGACCGATCAGGCTCGGAAGGTCCTGCTGACGATCGATGCGAAGAACGTCGTGAGCCAGAAGCCGGTCGAGCTCGGGCCGGTCGTCGATGGCCTCCGCATCGTGCGCTCGGGGATCGGGCCGAACGACCGGATCATCATCCAGGGGACTCAGATGGCAATGCCGGGTGCGACGGTTGCGCCAAAGGCCGGCCGGATTTTGGTGGCCTCGGGTACGACGGCGCCAGCCTCCGTCCAGCCCATCTCGGGTGAAGCCACCCTCGCGAAGTAACCACCACCCCGGCGAAGGCCGGGGCCCAGGTGGGATAGCGTTTCGACTTCATCATTGCGGTTCGCCCAACTGGGCCCCGGCCTCCGCCGGGGTGGTGTTGGCGCGTGCCCGCCTCCCTCTACCGAGGAAATTCCCATGCGCTTCTCGCGCTTCTTCATCACCCGGCCGATCTTCGCGGGCGTGATCGCGGTGATCATCACGATCGTCGGTGCGATCGCCTACATGACGCTGCCGGTGTCGCAATATCCCGACATCGTCCCCCCAACCGTCACGGTCAGCGCGACCTATCCCGGCGCCTCCGCCGAGACGGTCGCCGAAACCGTCGCCGCGCCGATCGAGCAGGAGATCAACGGCGTCGACAACATGCTGTACCAGTCGTCGCAATCGACCGGTGACGGCAAGGTCACGATCACCGTCACCTTCAAGATCGGCACCAACCTCGATGCCGCGCAGGTGCTCGTCCAGAACCGCGTCGCGGTTGCCGTCCCGCGCCTGCCCGAAGACGTCCAGCGTCTCGGCGTCGTCACGCGGAAAACGTCGCCCGACTTCCTGATGGTGGTGAACCTCGTCTCGCCCGACAACTCGCTCGATCGCGGCTATATCTCCAACTACGCGCTGACCCAGGTCCGCGATCGCCTCAGCCGTATCGACGGCGTCGGCGACGTGCAGCTGTTCGGCGCGCGCGATTACTCGATGCGCATCTGGATCGACCCCGGCCGCGCCGCCGCGCTAGACCTCACCGCCGGCGAGATCGTCGCCGCGCTGCGTGCGCAGAACGTCCAGGTTGCCGCCGGCACGCTCGGCCAGCCGCCCTATGACAAGGGCAACAGCGCGTTCCAGCTCAACGTCGAGACGCAGGGCCGCCTGACCGATCCCAAGCAGTTCGCCGACGTGGTCATCCGCACCGACGCACAAGGCCGCCAGGTCCGCGTCTCGGACGTCGCCCGCGTCGAGCTCGGCGCGCAGGATTACGGCGCCAACACCTATCTCAGCGGCAAGCCCACGGTCATCGCCGCGGTCTTCCAGCGCCCCGGCTCGAACGCACTCGGCGCGGCGCAGGCCGTCACCGCCGAGATGGAGAGCATGTCGAAGCGCTTCCCCAAGGGCCTCGAATACAAGGTCATCTACAACCCGACCGAGTTCATCGCCCAGTCGATCGACGCGGTGAAGCACACCTTGTTCGAGGCCATGGTCCTCGTGGTACTGGTGATCCTCGTTTTCCTGCAGAAATGGCGCGCGGCGATCATCCCGATCGTGGCGATCCCGGTCTCGCTGATCGGCACCTTCGCGGTGCTCGCCGCCGCCGGGTACAGCCTCAACAACCTCTCGCTGTTCGGCCTCGTCCTCGCGATCGGCATCGTCGTCGATGATGCGATCGTCGTGGTCGAGAATGTCGAGCGCAACCTCGAGCACGGACTCTCCCCATTGGAGGCGGCGCGTACGTCGATGGACGAAGTCTCGGGTGCGCTCGTCGCGATCGTGCTCGTGCTGTGCGCGGTGTTCATCCCGACCGTGTTCCTCACCGGCCTCTCCGGCGCGTTCTACCGCCAGTTCGCGGTGACGATCTCGACCGCGACGATCATCTCGCTGTTGATCTCGCTGACACTGTCGCCGGCGCTCGCCGCGATGCTGCTCAAGCCGACCGCCCCTGCCGATTCCGGCAACCGCCTGACCCGTACCGTGCGGCGTGCCGGCGATGCCTTCAACCGCGGGTTCGAGCGAATGAGCGAGAGCTATGCCCGCCTCACCGCGCGCCTAGTCACTGCACCGAAGCGGATGATGATCGCCTATGCCGCACTGATCGCGGTCACCGTAGGCGTATTCACGATCACGCCGTCCGGCTTCGTTCCCGCACAGGACCAAGGCTACTTCCTGACCGTCATCCAGCTTCCGCCGGGCTCGTCGGTCGAGCGCACCGACGCGGTCATGCAGAAGGTCGCGAAACGCATCCTGCCGCTCGCCGGCGTCAAGGGCGCGGTGATGCTCGCAGGCTTCGACGGCCCCTCGCAGACGCTCGCCCCCAACTCGGCCGCCGCGTACATCCCGCTGAAGAGCTTCGAGGAACGCAAGAAGCTCGGCGTCACGCTCGCCAGCATCATGGCGGAATCGCAGAAGGCGACCGGAGACATCACCGAAGCGCGCCTGCTGATCGTCCCGCCACCCTTGATCCAGGGTATCGGCTCGGCCGGCGGCTATCGCCTGATGGTGCAAGACCAGGGCGGCCACGGTTACGCCGACCTCGGCAAGACGAGCTACGCGCTGATCGGCCAGGCGAACCAGACCAAGGGTCTCGCCCAGATCTACACGTTCTTCGACACCGCCACGCCGCGCATCTTCGCCGACGTCGACCGCGCCAAGGCCAACCTCCTCGGCGTCCCACCCGAGCGCGTGTTCGAGGCGTTGCAGGTCTATCTCGGCTCGGCATTCGTCAACGACTTCAACCTGCTGGGGCGCACCTACCGCGTCACCGCGCAGGCCGACGCGCCGTTCCGCAACACCACCGCGGACATCGCCAACCTCAAGACGCGCTCGAACTCGGGCCAGATGGTCCCGGTCGGCTCGGTCTCGACGTTCAAGGACAAGACCGGCCCGTACCGCGTGGTCCGCTACAACCTCTTCCCCGCGGTCGAGGTCGATGGCGACACCGCCAAGGGGTATTCCTCGGGCCAGTCGCTGGTCGCGATGGAGAAGCTCGCCGATGCGTCGCTCCCTGCCGGCTACGCGCATGAATGGACCGGCATCGCCTACCAGCAAAAGGCCGCCGGCAGCACCGCCGCGCTCGTCTTCGGCATGGCGGTGGTGTTCGTCTTCCTCGTGCTCGCCGCGCAGTACGAGAGCCTGACATTGCCGCTCGCGATCATCCTGATCGTGCCGATGTGCCTGTTGGCCGCAATGACCGGCGTGAACCTGCGGGGCATGGACAACAACGTCCTCACGCAGATCGGCCTGGTCGTGCTGATTGCCTTGGCGGCGAAGAACGCGATCCTGGTGGTCGAGTTCGCCAAGCAGGCCGAGGAACAGGACGGCCTCACCCCGGTCGAGGCCGCGGTCCGCGCGGCGAAGGACCGGTTGCGGCCGATCCTGATGACGAGCTTCGCGTTCATCCTCGGCGCGGTGCCGCTGGTGATCGCGACCGGTGCCGGTGCGGAACTCCGCCAGGCGCTCGGCACCGCGGTGTTCTTCGGGATGATCGGCGTGACCGGGTTCGGGCTGCTCTTCACCCCCACCTTCTATGTCGTCGCACGGGCGCTGGCGCTGCGGTTCGAACGCCGCCGTCCAGCTGCCCAGCCGACCCTTCAGCCAGCCGAATAGGACCAGCATCATGAAGTCCGCCCTCCTCGCGAGCCTCTCGGCGCTGACGCTCGCCGCGTGCGCCGCCGGCCCCGACTATGTCGCGCCGATCACCCCACCCAAAGCGGCGGCGTCGTTCGTCACCGCCAACGCAGCCACCGTCACGACCGCGCCTGACAACGACTGGTGGCGGATGTACCGCGACCCGGTCCTCGACAGCCTTGTCGCGGATGCGTTGGCGGCCAACACCGACCTCCGTGTCGCAGTCGCCCGCCTCGACAGCGCCCGCGCGTCGTTGCGCGGCGCGAAGACCGACCGCGAGCCACAAGTGAACGCGGGCGCGAGCGGCAATTACGCGCGCACCTCGCAACTCCAGAACCTGCCCGGTCTCGACCGCGAGCGCGCTACCTATGACGTGGGCCTGGACGTCAGCTACGAAGTCGATCTCGCCGGCCGAGTCCGCCGCAACGTCGAAGCCGCCCGCGGTGACGTCGGCGCCGCGCAGGCCGATGCGGACGCCGTCCGCGTCTCGATCGTCGCCGCCACCACCCGCGCCTATGTTGACGCAGCCTCGTCCGCCGAACGCCTCGCCGTCGCCCGGCGGATCGTCGACCTGCTCGACAAGTCGAATACGCTGACCGGCAAGCGCGTCGACGCGGGTCGCGCAGCCCGCCTCGACCAGGTCCGGATCGCAGCCCTGCGTGACCAGCGCGCCGCCATCATCCCGCAGATCGAAGCCGAACGACAAGCCGCACTGTTCCGCCTCGCCACGCTCACCGGCCGCTCTCCGCAGGACCTGCCCGCGACCGCTGGCGCGCGCACCACCACGCCCCGCCTCGACCAGCCGATCCCGATCGGCGACGGTGCGATGTTGCTAGCCCGCCGCCCCGACGTTCACGCTGCCGAACGCCGGCTCGCTGCCGCCACCGCGCGGATCGGCGTGCAGACCTCGCAGCTCTATCCGCAGATCTCGCTCGGCGGTTCGATCGGCTCGACCGCACTCAGCGTCGGCGACATCTTCACCGGCGGGCCGATCCGCTGGCTGCTCGGGCCGCTGCTGAACTGGTCGCTCAACCAGTCGGCGGCCCGCGCGCGGATCGCCGGTGCCGAGGCGGACTCACGCGGCGCGCTCGCCAATTTCGACGGCAGCGTCCTCACCGCGCTCGAGGAAACCGAGACCGCGCTGTCGAACTACGCCCGCGAACTCGATCGCCGCACGCAGCTCCAGTCAGCACACGACAACGCCGCGACGGCCGCGCGCATCACCCGCGCCCGCCAGCGCGAAGGCCAAATCGATTTCCTCGATGTCCTCGACGCCGAACGTACGCTGGCCGACACCGACACGGACCTCGCCGCGGCGGACGCGCGGATTGCCGGCGCCCAAGTCGACCTGTTCCGTGCCTTAGGCGGTGGCTGGCAGACGCGAACCTGAAACTCCCTCCCCTTCAGGGGAGGGTTGGGGTGGGGCTTCCCCACGGGGCGGCTCACGCGGGGAACTGCCCCACCCCCAACCCCTCCCCTGAAGGGGAGGGGAGCAGAAGTGCCCTACAACCCGATCTGCAGGCTCGCCCGCAGCGACAGCGCCACCCGGCCCTGTTGCTGCTCCGCGCCGAACTCGCCGCCCATCCGGAACGCCGAGCTGCCGCCGACCGCACGCAGCTTGCCGACCCAGCCGCTGGTCCGCTCTTCCGGCGTCAGCGTGAACGACTGCCCGCCCTCGAACGACGCCGTCGTCGCCCCGAGCCCGCCACCGACCAGTTCGCGACGACCGCCCTCGGCCTCGACCCGGAACCAGCCCTGGTCCGGGCTCAATCCGCCGAAGTTCAACCCCAGCGCCGTGCTGGCCGTCACCGCCAACTCGTCGCTCGTACGCGAGCGCACCACGAGGTCGATCGCCTTGCCGCCACCGGTCTCGCTGTAACCGTCCTCCTTGAGCTTGTAATAGTCGATCGCGAGCACCGGGCGGAACACGAAGATACCCTTGCCGCCGTCCCACGACATGCCACCCGACGCGGAGTATAGCGTGCCGTTCCAGTCGCCCTTGGACGTCCGATCGACCGCCTCGCTGCCGATCGCGCCGCTGAACTGGCGGGTGCCGTCAAACGCTATCCGTGCCCCGGAAACGCGCGCATTGGTCTGAAGATCGCCCCAGTGGCCGCGCCAATATCCGGCCAGCTCATATTGGTTCGACCGCACTTCATTGTCGGTGCCGTCATCGGCATCCTGGCCGTTGAGATACGCGAGCGAAGTACCGAAATTGCCCACCCCGGTCTTGTACTCCGCGCCTGCCGAAACGCCCCAGCCGGTGATGTCATAGCCCGCGGTGTCGGCGATGCTCTTCGACGTGCCCCACGCGACCTGCGTAACCCAATAGCCCCATTTGCCTTCGTCCTTGAACGGGCCGTGCGGGTCGGCAAGCACGCGGGCGGTCGCGCGCGAGCCCATCGTGACCGCCTCGAACGTGCCGCCGGCATGCTCGGGCAGCATCTGGCGGACCGAGCCCCGGAATGCGTCGCCATCGGTGATGGTGAGGAACGCGCCGCCGACCTTCGCGTCGTTGCCGAGCGCCTTGTAGACCGCATCATAGGCCGACGCCTGCGAGCGATTGAAACCGAGTTCGGTCGACGATTTGCGCAGCACGTCTACGGTCAGGTCGTTGCCCGTATTGGTCGCGATGCTGCCCTTGTAGAGGAACGGCAAGGCGGTCGTCGTCGCGGTCAGATTGGCCGCCCCCGTCAGCGTGCCGGCGCGCAGCACGACGTAACGCCCCTCCGCAGCGACAACGCTTGTGAGCTTCAGCGCGAGCTTCGAGTCCTTGTCGAACGACGCGGTGCCGGCGACCTGGATCATCGTGCCGGTGCCCCCGGTCTTGTCGAGCGTTACCGCCAGGACGCCGCCGCCGGTCACCGCCAGCGAGGCGATCGACGCAGCCTTGGTGATGTCGAGCGTGCCACCATTGACCGCAACCGCAAGCCCTTGCGCATTGGCGAGCGTGCCGGCGAAGCGCGCGGTGCCGCCGAGCGTCAGCGTATCGCTACCCCCGCCAAAGTCCGCCGCGCCGCTGAAGACCGACGTACCGGCGAGCGTCAGCGCGTCGTTGCCCGCGCCGAACACCGCGGCGCCGGTGAAGGTCGCGTCGCCCGACAGGGCCAGCCGGTTGTTGCCGCTGCCGAACCTTGCGGTGCCGGCGACGGTGCCGTCGGCGACGTCGAACAGGTCATTGCCGCTGCCGAAGCGCACGTCGCCGACGATCGCGGGCGCGGCGATACCGGTCGCGACCGCGGTCTGGCGGACGATCGTGCCGGTGGTGTTCGCCGACAGGTCGATCGCGACGTTGCGTTCCGAGGTGGCGAGCGCACCCGCTGCGCCGATCCCGCCGCTATTCTCCACCAGCGTCACCGTTCCCGACCGGTCGAGGATGCCGATCGCGGTACCGTCGGCGGCTTGCGCGGTGGCCTTGATCGTGCCGCTGTTGCGGATCGTCGCGACCGAGGCGCCGGTGTCGACGAGGACCGCGGTCGAGCGCGATGCCGCCGTGCCGCCGCCCGCTGCCGAGATCGTGCCGGCGTTGCGGATCTCAGCGGTCGACGCGCCGCTGCCGAGCTTCAACGCGGTCGCGCTCGCGCCGTTCGCCGCAGCCGCCACGGTCCCGTTGATGCCGATCCCGCCCGCGATCGTCACCACGCCACCGAGCCCGCCGATCGCTAGCCCGGTGCCTTCGACCCCGCCATAGACGCCGCTCCCCGCGATCCCGCCGTCGATGATCAGCCCGAAACCGGTGCCAGAGCCCGCCACCGCACCGATCGCGACCGCACGCGTGGCCGAGCCGATCTGCACCGCGGGCGCCGCGCCATAGGAGGTGATCGCCGCCGAACCTTCGGCGCTGTCGAGCAGCCCGTCCTTGTCCTCGTCGGTATCGGTGGTGCTCGCATCCTTTGGCGGGACGGCGAAGATGATCCCGCCCGAGACGTTGCCGGCGACGATCAGCGCGGAGCCGCCCTGCAACAGGTCGTCGGCGTCGAGCTTGCTGGTATCGACGGGCGCGGTGACCGACCGATAGCCGGTCGAGCCCAGCGCGCCCTGGACGACGAGCGCGCCTGCGATGTCGCCATCGACACGCGCGGCGACTGCGCCTTGCCCGATCGCCGCGATCGTGCCGGCGAGCCGGACGTTTCCAGTGACGTCGGCGATCCGCACGCCGGTCGATCCGTCGCCGGTGACCGAGGTCTGGCCGTCATGCGTGAACGCGCCGGTCAGCGGTCCGCCGAGCCAGATGCCCGCGGAGTTGTTGCCCTTGATCGTGATCGCGCCGCTGTTGACGATCGCGCCGGTATACGCGCCGGCGGTGCGGATCCCGGTGCGCCCGGTGCCTGCTGCGAACGGGCCGTCGAGATCGCCGTCCTTGTCGGTGTCGGTGGCCGCATAGCTCTCGTCGATGATGATCTTGCCCGCCGCGGCGTTGGTGATGCCGCCGCCGGTGCCCGCATTGGCGAGGATGCCGGTCGAACCGTCGGCGTTGGTGACCTGGATCGTGCCTTCGTTGACGACCGAATTGACGCTGTCGACGGTCACCGCGGTGCCGCTGGTCGGCGTGACCGACCCGGCCGCGACGATCTTGAGGTTGTCGGCTGCGCCTGCCTTGATCGTCGAGGTCCGCACCGCATCGGTCCGCTTGGTGTCGATGACGGTCTGCGCGTGGGCGCCCGTCGTCACGGCAAACAGGCAGGTGGTGGTCAACAGGAGACGACGCATACGGAACCCTTTTCGATGTGTTTTCGAAGAGAGGACGGAGGCGTGGTCCGCGAACCTTGAACTGCGGTGCATTATCGCGCGGCACCAGGATCGCGGCGGCGCGTTATCGGCTCGATAATTTCAGGGAATTGCCAGCATGATCACCACTATCGCCGAACTCGACCGCATCCGCGACGACAGCAAGCGTCTCGTCACGACGCGTTCGATGATGTCGGCGGGCGCGGCGGTCGTGCCGATCCCCGGCGCGGATATCGTCGCGGACATCGGCCTGCTCACCAAGCTGCTGCCCGAGATCAGCAAGCGCTTCGGCCTCGATCACGACCAGGTGAAGACGATGGAGCCGCAACTCGCGCAGCAGGCGCTGGTGATGGCGTCGAGTCTCGGCAACACGATGATCGGCCGGATGGTGACCAAGCGCATCGTCGCCGCCCTGCTGCGTCGCGTCGGCGCCCGCGTGGCGGTCGGATCGATGGCGAAGTTCATCCCGTTTGCGGGCTCGGCGGTGGCTGCGACGATTAGCTTCGGCGCGATGAAGCTGGTTGGTAATTCGCACGTCGAGGATTGCTACAAGACGGCCCTCGCACTGCTCCCTGCCGACCAGCGCGCACTGGCGAAGGTCTGAGCTTTGATCCTCCCCCGCCAGGGGGAGGTGGATCGCATAGCGAGACGGAGGGGGGGGAGGACGCGCAACGGATGTGATCGTTACCTCCCCCTCCGTCTGGCAAGGGCCAGCCACCTCCCCCTGGCGGGGGAGGATTGCAGCGTCAGAACGCCGCATCCAGCCCGATCCGCACCGTCCGCGGACGCTGTGGCGTAATCTGGCCACTACCCACTTGGAACGGCGTTCCCAGCGCAAACCGGTTGCCGACGCTGTCCGTCAGGTTCGTTACGCCGAGCGTTACCCCCAACGACGCTCGTCCGACCCGCGCGGTCAGCGCGGTATCGAGATAATCCCCCTGCTCCTCGCCGAGCACGGGCCCCACGCCCAGCCGCGACCGACCGACATAGCGCGCCCAACCATAGACGCGCAGCTCCAGGTCACGGCCGACATCGCGCCGGTAATCCGCCCCCAGCCGTCCCGCATAGCGCGCGATGTTCGGCACCTGGCTCATCCGCGCGAGCGCCACGAACAGATTGGCGCTGGGTTCGGTCACGCGGCTGTCATTGTAGGTGAAGCCCGCGTCAAGCGTCAGCCCCGCGACCGGCTTCCACCCGCCGGTCGCGCTGAACGTCCAGATCCGTCCGTCGCCGATATTGGCGGTACTCGGCAGGCCGGTCGCGTCGATGAAGTCCGCCTGGATATCCTGCCAGATCGTGTGCGACACGCTCGCCGACAGATACGCGCTGTCGACCCCTGCCAGCCCATAGCGCACGCCGCTCTCCAGCGTCCGCACGCGATCATTCTCGAACCGCCGCACGAAATCGCTCTCGATCGCGAGGCCTCCCGGACGGAATCCCTGTTGATATCGCCCATACAACGACAATTTCGGCAGCACCGCGGCGATCAGCGAGGCGGACGGCAGCACGCTCGTCTCGATCCGGTCCGCGGTCACGCGCGCACGGGCCAGCGCAACCGTCTCCAGCCGCGCCGGCGCGATGTCCTCACCAGTCCCGGCCAGCGATGCCCGTGTGACGCGCGCGCCCGCCGTCGCGGTCAGCCCGCGCACCAGCTGCATGCTCGCCTCGCCGTACAGCGTCGCCTCGTCGATACGGTTGGTCACGCCCGTCACCGGCGCAGGCGCATCGATCGGTCCGAGCGAGCGCGACAGCCGAGTCCGATTATGCGTGAAACTGCCGCCGACCACCCAGCCGAAGCCGTTCCGCACCGGCCGCCATACCCGCGTCTCGTTCGCGATCAGGCTCGTCGCGTTGCGTTGCGCGAACACGCGCGCCTCGCCTTCGGGCAATGTCGCATCATAGCGTTCGGTCAGCGTCTGGCGGACGATCCCGGTCGAGGATTTCACCTTCAGCCCGCCGATCTCGCCCGATACGACGACCTGCCCCATCATGTAATCCGCGGAGAAGCCCTGCACGATCGCGCTGGACCGCGTCAGCGCGGGTGCGTCGCGATCGGCATATTGGCTGTCATCGCCTTTGGTCCATTGCCCGATCCCGCCGAGATCGACGGTCCAGCCGTTCCCCGCATCGAGCCGGAGCATTGCGCGTCCGCCACCGATCCGAGTCCGGTTGACGTCGCGCCGGTCGAGCACCGGATTGTCGATATAGCCGCCCTCGCTCACGCCGTAGCCGACGACGCGCAGTGCGACGCGCTCGCCGAGCGGCACGTTCAGCGTCGCCCCAAGATCTGCGCCCGGATCGCCGTGCCATGTCGCCGAGAGACCGCCCGCGATCGACGCGGAGACCGCGCCCAGTTCCGGCGCGTTCGGCACGGTGCGGATGATCCCGCCGAGCGAGCCTGCGCCGTACAGCGTGCCCTGCGGGCCTTCGAGCACCTCGACCGACGCGATGTCGTAGAGGCGCAGATCGGGATCGGGGGCATTATAGCTCAGCCGCAGGTCGCCGAAATATTGCCCCACCGTGGTCTGGGTCGGCCCGGTGAAGCTCGAATCGGCGATGCCGCGGATGAACAGCTTGTTGCGGCCGGCACCGAGATGCGTCGACGACACGCTCGCGAGCCGCGCCAGGATCGCCTCGGTCCCGCCCGCGCCGCCGAGCGCGAGGTCGACGCCATCGAGCAACGCCACTTGCCCCGCAAAATCGCGCAACCTGACGTCGCGCTTGCTGCCGGTCACGACGACGTCCGCACCTTCCGCCACAGGTGCGGCAACCGGAATGACTTTAGGCCTCTTCGCCCGGACCGACACGACACGCGGCGCGCGCGTCACGAGCCGCCACCCGACCGGCCCCGCCGCGACGACATCCGCATTCACCGCAGACGCCAACCGGTCCAGTGCCTCGCGCGCGCTCATTCGCCCACGCACCGCCGGCACGCGCCGCGCCCACAGCGCCGGATCGCCGACGACGATGCTCGTCCCCGACTGCCGCCCAAGCGCCAGCACTGCATCCCCAAGCCGCCCCGCCGGCAAATCGACCGCCGGCGCTCTGATAGTCAGAGGGCCCGCCTGCGCAGGAGCGGCGACGACGAGCGCCGCGACGACCAGACATCCGCGCATCCTCACGAGCGCGTGGACATCACCCAGTGACCGCCGGTCTTGCGGATCGCGACACCCAGCAGCGGCGCGGCGAGCCGGGGATCGCCCGCCAGCTTGGCGGTCGCGATGCTGCCGCTGAACGGCCGCTTCGCCACAGTCGGGTCGGCGCGCAGGTCGACGCCCAGCGCGCGCGACAGGTCGTCCGCCACCTCCGCCAGCGTCGCGCCTTCATAGGCCAGCACGCTGTCGCGCCACGATCCGACGCTGGCCACATCGACGGCTGTCACGGTCGCCGTGCCGTTGCGCACGACCAGCCCCTGCCCCTTTACGAGCCGGATGCCTTCGCGCCCCGGATTGTAATCGACCGCGCCCTCCGACACGGCGACGCGCGTCTCGCCTAGTGCGAACTTCACGTCGAACGCGGTACCGACGTCGACCAGCCGCGCGCCGCCGACGCTTACCTCGAACGGATCGCTATCGTCGTGCCGGACCACGAACATCGCCTCGCCGCGCTCCAGCGTCGCGATCCGCGGGTCGTCGCGATCGAGCATCAACCGCGTCGCACCGCCCATCGCGATGCTGCTGCCGTCAGCGAGGCGCACCGTCCGCATCGCCCCCGCCGCCGTCTCGACCGCATAGGGGTGCGCCCTCGTCTGGGTCGCTTCATAGCCGACGACGAGCGCCAAAGACGCCGCGATCGCCCCGCCGGCCCAGACCGGCCAGCGGCGGCGCGCGGCCGTCACGACGACCGGCGCGGGCTGCATGGGCGGTACGGCGGCCGCCATATCCTCAAGATCGGCCGATATCGTATGATACGCTGCCGCATGACGCGGGTCCGCTTCCAGCCACGCCTGAAACGCCGGCCAGTCGTCGAACGCATCGCTGCCGGTCCGGACGACCCAGTCCAGCGCCGCCAAGTCCAGCGCGCGTGCGTCGATATCGTCATGCTCCGCCATCATGGCCTCCTATAGCCGAAGACGGAGGCGATCGCGTACGCCCTTGAAGATTCACGAGTCATAGCGCCGCTTTGCATCGATCATCGCGCGGTAGGCTTTCCGGAGGTCGCCCTCGACGGTGCTGAGGCTCACCCCGAACTCCGCGGCGACCGCGCGTTGCTCGACCCCGTCGATCCTGTGCCGCCGGAAGATCCGCGCGGCCCGGTCGCCGACCGACTGCAACGCCGCCTCCGCAAGCGCCGCCTCTTGGCGCGCGATCACGACGCGTTCGGCTGACGGCTCCTCGGACCGATCGAGCGAGGGGCCACCCGTCGCCTCGGTCCACGCCCGATCACGCTTCTCCGCCTGCCGCGCCGCGCGGTGGCGATCGAGCATCAGGTTGTTCGCCATCCGGTACAGATATGAGAGCGGCGATGCGATCGGCCCGCTCGGCGCCGTCTGGATCCGCACCCACAGCTCGTGCAGCAGATCCTCGGCCGCATCGGCCGCGCCGAGCGAGCGGATAAACCGCAGCAGCGCGTCGCGGTTTGCGAGAAAAACGGCCTCAAGGCCCGAGGAATCCATGTTTCGCCCGTGTCGTTAGGCCGCCGATCGGCGCTCGACGGCACCGTGTTCCCGGCGGGACGTACCGCGCTTGCCTCGGACGTACAATGAGCACGACCTGTCGCACCTGCGAGGCAAGGCACCGAGAGCCGCCCAAATCCGGTTAAGCGGCTAGATCCTACGCGATCCGCGCGGCATCAACCGATATTCCGGATGATCGCTCTGCACCGCGCCCAGGTGCGCATCCATGACCTGTCGCATCGCCTCTGCGGTGTTGGCGATACCGGGGCCAGGCGCCCCGTCCTGATTGAGCGATCCACAGTTGCAGGGTGGATCGAGCAACGCGACGATCCCGCGCTCCATCGCGCGGAGGTGCGGATCGAGCGTAGCCTTGTCCATCCCCGCCAGCCGACCGTGCAGCGATGGCCGCAAATACACGAAGGCGAACCGCGCCAGCATCGCTTCGTCGAGTAGCGCAAAGTCGTCCCAGTGCCGCGCCGCAAAGCGGAACTTTTCATAGTGCATTTGCAGGGCGCCGGCCGTCTTCGATAGGCGCGCGCGATCCGCCGCCAACAGCAGGTCGCCGAGGCGGGACGGCGCGTCGTCGCCAATCTGGTTGAGCGCCCGTTCGCCGATCGTGACGCCGTGACCGCGAAAGCTCATTCCCGCGATATGCTTGGTCCAGCGGTCACGGGCGACGTTGCCATTGGTCGGTCGGCCGATACCGGCAAACGTGCCGATATAGAAAAGCTCCCGGTCCCAGAAACAGGCATAGATCCCCGGCCCGCTATGCCCGTCGCGCGCGATCGCCCGCTGGCCGGCGTCGGTGGGCCGGTAGTCGACGCGCAGGTTTGCCAGCGCATGCGTGCCGGGCGTACTCACGGTCCGCAGTCCGAGCAGGTCGTCGCCGCGGATCGAGATCGTCGGCAGGACCATCGGGCTGATCTGTTCACCCTCGATATTATGGTAATAGTTCATCGTGCGTGGGCCGACATCGCATTTCCCGGACACTGGATGGGACCCCGTCGGTAAGCGCGGCGGCACAGCGGCGTCAGTCCGGGAAATACCCCCGATACACAGCCTCCGGTCATGCTGGCGGCCTCCTGTCCGGGTATTTCCCTACTTCTGCCCGGCGTGGTTCGCGGTATCGAGGCGGGGATGGCTTCCGTTCCCCTTTCCGCCGCCGATCGTGCCGCCGAGCGCGCCGATGCTGCCGAGGTCGCAGCACTGGCGCCGTCGCGCGACGGTTGGGCACGCTGGTTGCCGCGCGAGCGCGAATGGCTGGTGCTGGCAGGATACGGCGTCATCTTCGTCGCGCTGCACCGGCTGGCGGTCCTGTGGGGCGGGGTTGGCTATTATTCGCTCTGGTTTCCGGCTGCCGGGGTTCGCCTCGCCTTGTTCTGGCGGTTCGGCGCGCGTCTCGCACCGGCCGCGGCGATCACCGAGATCATCGTCCAGTGCCTGACCGGGGTCGTCGTGTTCACGCAACCCGAATGGCCACGCGGTATAATCGGTGTCGCCAGCCCCGTTCTCGCATACGGCATCGCGGTCGCTGTGGTGCGCCGGGTTGCCGATGGCGCCACCGGTAGCCTGGCGACCGCGCCGATGCCGCTCGGACTCGCCTCCGTTCTGGCGCCCCTGGCCGCCGTCGCGTTCGCGCTGCCCTGGTCGATCATGCGGCCCGACATCACGAACGTCGCCAATGTCCGCGATGTGATCGCGTCGTTGACCGGATTTGCGGTCGGCGACATGCTCGGCGTCCTGCTGATCGCGCCGCCGCTGCTCTGGATCGCCGATCTGTCGAGCGGCAGGACCGCGATGCCTGCAATGTTTCCGTCGCACCGGCATATTGCGGAAGCCGTGCTGGTGCTCGGCGTGTCGCTCGGGCTAGTCGGAACGCTGGCGACGATCGGCCTCGGCATCCCGGCGACGCCGGTATTGCTGGCGATCGCCTGGATCGGGCTGCGGTTCGGCCGCGCCGCGGCGTGGGCCGCGATCGTCGTCACCGCGATTCTCGTCCTGCCCGAAACGACCGGCGCGATGGCCGTCGACCAACGACTCGCGCTCCATATGAGCCTCGCCGCGGTAGCCGTGGTCGGGTATCTCGCGGGCAGCTTCGCCGATGCCGAAGCGCGCGCGCTTGCTGCGGTGGCTCGGCGCGACCGGATGCTGTTCCAGGCCGAACGGCTCAAGACGCTGCGGGCGATGTCGGTCGCGGTCATCCACGAGATCAGCCAACCGCTGTCCACGCTCGCGATCGAGGCGCGCCATTTGGTCGAGATCAGCGGCAACGCCGATCCCGATATCGCCGAGACGGCGCGGCTCATCGAACGCAAGACCGCGACGCTGTCGACGCTGGTCCGCCGACTGCGCCGGTTCGGCGGTCGCGCGGTCGACGAGCCGTCGCTGTTGCCGATCGGGACCCTGCTCGACACCGTCACGGCGCTGACCCGGCCCGAGGCAAGCGTCGCGGGTGTCGCGATCCGGGTCGCACCCGTCGATCCCGAGTGGACCGTGCTGGCGCAGGAGATCGAAATCGCGCAGGCGCTCGTCAATCTGGTTCGCAACGCCGTGCAGGCTACCGACGACGGCGTAGTCGAGATCGCGGTGACCCGCCGTGACGAACGGATTGCGATCGCCGTGGTCAATCATTGTGCCGATCACCCCCTCGTCCATGAGGGCATGGGCGTCGGCTCGCTCGTGGCGAAGGCGATCGTCGAGGCGCATGGCGGCACGCTGTCCCGCGCCGATCGTGGACTGGCGCGGATCGCGCATGTCGTCACGCTCCCGCTGGTTGGCACGCTCGCCGGAGACGCCGCATGACCTCGATCGCTTCCAGACCGACGGCGGTGTACGTGCTCGACGACGACGCCGATCTGGGGGCCAGCGTCGCGCGGCTGCTCGCCCGGCATGGCCACGCCGCCCGCGCGTTCGTCGAGCCGATCGCGTTGCTGCACGATTATCCCCGCGACCCTGCCGCCTGCATCATCTCCGACGTGATGATGGGCGACATGGATGGCTTCACCTTTGCCGATGCGGTCCGCGAGCTCGATCCGGATGTCGCGCTGGTGTTCATGACGGCGTGGCCGACCACCGCCAACGCGGTCGACAGCGTCCGCCGCTATGGCGGGCTCGACTATCTCGAAAAGCCGATCGACGAGGATCGCCTGCTGACCGCGGTTGCCGAAGGCGTGGCATGGTCGAACAGCCGCCGCCTGCTGTCACGCCGTACCGCGTTGCTGACGACGCGCGAGCGCCAGGTGTTCGACATGCTGGTGCGCGGCCATAGCAACAAGGCGATCGCGGGCGCGCTGGGACTCAGCATCAAGACGATCGAGAACCACCGCGCCGCGATCGTCACCAAGACCGGCACCAACGGATTGGCGCAATTGATCGCGCTCGTTTCGTGAGCGCTGGGATGGCCCCGTTCGACAGCGGGTCGCTACGCCAAACGCCCGAAAACTCTGGATTTACGATGACCCGATCATGTCTCCCCGTCTCACATTTGAGACCCGTGGACATTTCGCCATTGTACAATCTCGATCAAGTGTTGGCCTTGGCAGGGAGTGGTCGACGCTGGTCGTGCACACCCGAGAATGGGATGTGACGATGCTGGTTTTTCCGATGCGCTCGACGACGGCCGTCGACGGGGTGATGATGACAACACGCTCGGTGGAGGGCGAATTGCGGTCGCGGATCGATGCGCTCGGCAACGTGCGGCACCGCCCGACGGGTGCGTTCGATGTCTCGCGCCTGCCCGGAACCGCGCGGATGCTGGTGATCCCGGAAGGGACGCGGGTCTCGGCACGGATCCGCAACCGGTATTATGATCGGCTGCCCGATGTCGCCATCGTCGGTCCGTCGAGTCGTCCGGTCGCGTTGCAGATCGATGGCAAGGCGCCGGTCGAAATCCCGCTGAGTCCGCTCGACTGGTCGCGGCTGACGCCCGTTGTCGCCGCAACGGTGGCCGATCGGATCCTCGGCGCGGCCGACCTGGGGATCACGTGCCTCGACGACGTCGCCGATACGAACAAGGGCGACATCGCTGGCAGGACGATAGCGCGTCTCGCAGATGCGGTGGTCGCACGCGGCATCGCGCCGCTCGATGGCACGACCGTCGCACTGATCGCGCAGCTGACGGCGTTGATCGACGCAGGGGACGTCGACGATGCAGCGACGGCCGCCGATCATCTGTCGACCTCGCCGCATAATCTTCGCCGGATTGCGCTGCGCTGG
Organism: Sphingomonas sp. PP-F2F-A104-K0414; assembly: GCF_004340945.1. Lineage (GTDB taxonomy): Bacteria > Pseudomonadota > Alphaproteobacteria > Sphingomonadales > Sphingomonadaceae > Sphingomonas. Next base: position 384,954 of record NZ_SLYD01000003.1, on the reverse strand, counting down.
TTTGGCTTCCCCCCCAAGACGCTGTTGATGCGGCGTCGCTTTATCGCCGCGCTGGAGCGGTTTCAGGAGGCCGGAATGGACTTCGCGACGATCACGAATTTTGGGTATTTCGATGCATCGCACTTCCTCCGGGATGCCAACCGGTTTTTGGGGACCACGCCGCGGCGCTATCTTCGCCGCATCGATGCCTCGGCTCATGGCAAGTCGGCATCCGACCGCCCGGATTACCGGTAGCGCGAAGGCTGGGATTGATGATCCAGATCAACGTCCAACGACGAGGACACGAGCATGACCAGTGAACGGTCGGACCCTCCGACCACGGCCGAAGCGTGGCAGGATCGGGTCGCCTACCACCGCGACCGCGCGGTTCAGGAGAAGCTGCTTGCGCAGCGCTCGAAGACCGAGGCGGCGCGCGCAGCACATCTCCTACTCGCCGATCAGCATCTCCAGATGATGGCGTCGGCAGAGTTCGTCGTGGCGATGACCGACCCGGAGATGCCCCAAAGCTCGTCGCTGCAGGTCACGGGGTGGCTCATGCGGCAAAGTTACAGCAATTAACTCGAAAGATGGTCCGACGTCGCGTCGGCATCGATCTTTCCGAGATTGATTCCGTCGTACAGCGCTAGCAACGCGGTCACTTCCTCGACCACGGTCTCCTGCTCAGCCCGCCATCGCGCCGTGGCATCGTGCTGCGGCATGCCGCCATGCCCATCGTGCAGAGTAAAACCCTGATCTATCAACCAGATCGCATCTGCCGCCCGCGCACGCTGGCGACGCAGATGATAGACCCATTGTTCGATGATTCCCGATGGAACCAGCCTATCCAGATCGCCCATCCGTCATCCGGTACGGCAAGCATCGCGGCAACGCCAGAGTCCGGTCGCGCAAATTCCGCAGCGTCGAAACCGCAACCTCGCGCAGGGCGGCAGGCGCTATCGGAGCGGAAACACGCGTACGGCGCTTTGCGCGCGGCACGCAGATCGCTAGAGCGCGCGGCGATGACCGATCCTTCCATTATCCGCCGCCTGTACGGCCGACGCCAAGGCCATAAGCTCCGCCTCGGCCAGGCCGCGCTCGTCGAGGAAACGCTCGCCGACCTGTCGGTGCCCGAAGAGGGCCCGATCACCGCCGCGATGCTGTTCGGCGAAGACCGTCCGCTGCATGTCGAAATCGGCTTCGGTGCAGGTGAGCATCTTGCCGGCCAGGCCGCGGCCAATCCCGAGATCGGGTTCATCGGCTGCGAACCGTTCCTCAATGGCGTCGTCGGTGCGCTCTCGCACATCCGCGACGGCGAATTGACCAATGTGCGGCTGTACATGGGCGATGCGCTCGAAGTGATCGAGCGGTTGCCCGATGCCAGCCTCGACCGGCTGTACCTGCTCCATCCCGATCCGTGGCGGAAGGCGCGCCACGCCAAGCGTCGCATGGTCAACCATGGTCCGCTCGACACGATCGCCGCCAAGCTGAAGCCCGGTGCCGAATTCCGGCTCGGCACCGACGATCCGACCTATTGCCGCTGGTCGATGATGATCATGAACGCGCGGCGCGATTTCGTCTGGCAGGCAGAGACGCCGCACGATTTCCTGACGCGTCCCGACGATTGGCCCGAAACGCGGTACGAGCGGAAGGCGCGGCGCCAAGGCCACGAGGTCTGGTATTTCCGGTACGTCCGGGTCTGACCGCGCACGGGGCCTAGCGGGCATCTGAAGCGCCGGACGGGATCGACGGTGTCGGTGATTGTCCGGCGCGAAGCTTCTCGCCTACAAGGGGCGCAACGAGGCGCGTCGGCTCCCGCTGCGCCCAGGGAGAGATCATGGCCCGTCAGCTCGAACGATTCCCGAACCTCGTCGCGATGTTCTTCGCGCGCGCTGCGGAGAAGGGCGATGCGCCGTTCCTGTGGACCAAGACGAGCGGCGCATGGGTCTCCACCAGTTGGGCCGACGCCGCGCGGCAGGTCGCTGCCCTCGCCACCGCACTCACCGCAATCGGCCTGAAGCGCGGCGACCGCGTCATGCTGGTCAGCGAGAACCGGCCGGAATGGTGCCTCAGCGACCTCGCGATCATGGCGGCAGGGTGCATCACCGTGCCGACCTACGTCACCAACACCGAGCGCGATCACCTTCACATCATCGAGAACGCCGGCGCCTGCGCGATCATCGTCTCGACCGCCAAGCTGGCCAGGACGTTGCTCCCCGCGGTGATCCGGTCGAACCAGGCGCAGACCGTCATCGGGCTGGAGGACATGAAGGTCCCCGCCGGGATCGACTTCCACAACTGGCACGCGCTGATCGCCGCGCACCAGACCGCTCCCGAGACCGCCGCCGCCCGCGCCGACTTCGAACGCGAAGACCTCGCCTGCATCATCTACACGAGCGGTACCGGCGGCGCGCCACGCGGCGTCATGCAGCATCACGGCGCGATCCTCCACAATTGCGCTGGCTGCGCATCGGTCATCTCGGAGGATTTCGGCTGGGACGACGAGGTCTTCCTCTCGTTTCTGCCCTTGAGCCACGCGTACGAGCATACGGGCGGCCAGCATTTCCCGATCTCGCTCGGCGGCCAGATCTATTACGCCGAGGGCCTGGAAAAGCTCGCCGCGAACATCGAGGAAACGCGCCCGACGATCATGTTCGTCGTCCCCCGCCTGTTCGAAGTCCTCCGCACGCGCATCTCCAAGACGATCGAGAAACAGGGCGGCGCCTCCGCCTACCTGCTGCGCCAGGCCCTCGACATCGGCGGCAAGCGCTACGCCGGCCGCCTCCGCCTGATCGACCGCCCGATGCAGGCCGCCGTCGCCACGCTCTTCAAGCCGAAGATCTCGAAGAAGTTCGGTGGCCGGCTGAAGGCGATGATCTCGGGCGGCGCACCGCTCAACCCCGAGGTCGGGCTGTTCTTCGAAGCGCTCGGCCTCACCTTCCTGCAAGGCTATGGTCAGACCGAAGCCGCCCCCGTCATCTCCTGCAACCGCCCCAAGGCCGGCGTGCGGATGGACTCGGTCGGGCCGCCGCTCAACGACACCGAGGTCCGGATCGCCGAGGACGGCGAGATTCTAGTGCGCGGCGAACTCGTCATGCACGGCTATTGGCGCAACGATGCCGAGACCGCGAAAGTGCTCAAGGACGGCTGGCTCCACACCGGCGACATCGGCGAGATCGACGACCGCGGCCGGATCCGGATCACTGACCGCAAGAAGGACCTGATCATTAACGACAAGGGCGAGAACGTCGCCCCGCAAAAGGTCGAGGGGATGCTGACGCTACAGCCCGAGATCGCGCAGGCGATGATCGCTGGGGACAAGCGCCCGTACATGGTCGCGCTGATCGTGCCCGACCCGGAATGGACGCAGGAATGGTGCGCGGGCAACGGCGACGCGTGCAGCTTCGCGCGTCTGGCGGAGAACAGCGAGTTCAGGACGGCGATCGGGCATGCGGTCGAGCGGGTGAACGCGGACCTGACGGTGACAGAGCGGGTGCGGCGGTTCGTGCTCGCGGATGGCCCGTTCACGATCGAGAACGAGCAGCTGACCCCCAGCCTGAAGATCCGCCGCCACGTCCTGAAACAGGCCTACGGCGAGAGGTTGGACGCGCTCTACAAATAACCCTCTCCCCACGGGGAGAGGGAGGGGCCCGCGCGCCCTTGCGCGTGGGAGGGTGAGGGGCGTGAGGCTCGCAACGCCTCCGCCAAAGCCCCTCACCCTTCCGTCGCCAAGTGGCTCCTCCCTCCCTCTCCCAGGCGGGGAGAGGGACTAGGCGGTCACTTCTTCGCCGCAGCCGGCACGACGGCCATGGTCCAGTCCTTCTCCGGCCGCAGATACTTCGCCGCAGTCGCCTGCAACTCCACCGGCGTCGTCGCCACCAAGTCCGAAGCAATCCGCTGCGTCGCCGCGATCCGCCGCGGGTCGAACGTAGCCCCGCCGAGCTGCTGCAACCAGAACTGGTTCCCGGTCGAGGCACGCAGGATATACTGCCCCATCGGCTTCTTGATCCGGTCGAGCTCGTCCGCCGCGATCGGCGTCGACACCAGTTCCGCTGCGATCTGGCGGGCGATCTGGAAGAAGAACGACACCTTGTCCGGCGCGACCTGCCCGATCGCGACCATCCGCCCGCCGGTGTTCATCCCCACCGGCCACTGGCTCGACACGTTGGGGCTGTAGCTCGCGCCCGCCGCTTGCCGGAGACGCTCGAACAGCCGGTCGCTGAACACCTGCGCCAGCACGTCGAGACGCCGCGCCTCGACGATGTTGTCGATCCCGCCGCCGGTCGGCCATGCGATCACCGCCGCTGCCTGGTTCTCCGGCCCGGTATGCGCGCGCATCACCGGCGTCGCATTATGCGCGGGGAAGCCGACCGGCGCCCCCACCGTCGACACCGCCGTCCGCGGCTTCATCGCCCCGAACGACTTCGCCACCGCGGCGATCGCGTCCTCGGTCTTCACGTCGCCGAAGATCGAGACCTCGATCGGCCCGGTCTTGAGGATCGGCTCCCAGAATGCGCGGAAGTCTTTCGCATTCAGCGCCTCGACGGTCGGCTTCGACGGCGTCCCCCAACGCGGATCGCCCGCGCGCAGCAGGCCCTCAAGGTCACGCGACAACACGCCGTCGGGCGACGAATCATAGCCCGCAAACCCCGCCAGCGCCGCGACCCGCGCACGCGCTACAGGCGCCGGGTCCCACGCCGGGAACGCCAACTTGGCCGCCATCAGCCGCAACTGATCGGCATAATCCGCCGGCGACGTAATCGCGCTCAGCGTGAACGCATCGTCGTCGATTCCGAAGTCGAGCCCGATCCGCCGACCCGCAGTCAGCTGGTCGAGATCGCCCTGATCGAGCTTGCCGATACCGCCTGCAACCAGCGCAAGATCGCCCGCCCATGCCGGAGTCGGCCGGTTCGACGGGATCGCGGTATAGCCGCCACCGAACCGCACGCGGACATACACGCGCCCGGTCTCGCCCGCGTTCGGGAACAGCAGCACGCGCGTGCCGTTGGCGAAGTTCACCTGCTCCATGTCGAACGCGGCAATCTTCTCGCGGCTCGCAACGACGCCCGGCTTGCCGAGCGACGGCAGCTTCGAGAAATCGACCGCCGCTTGTGCGCGACGCTTGCCGGCGAGACCCGACACGTCAGCCTTCAACGCGGTCGCCAGCTTGGCCGCAGCGCCCGCATCAGGCGTCTGCGTATTGACAAGGGCGCGCGTTGCCGTGCCCTCGAAGATCGCCTTGCTCGACGCGAGCAGCGTGGCGGGCGTGAACATGCCCTTCGCCTTGGCGTCCTGCAAAATCTTGTACGAGGTTTCCGGCCCAGCCACCGTCTCGCGGATGTCGAGCGCGCCGACCATGTCGTCCGCCTGCTTCGAGCCCGCCTCGACCTTGGCCGTCTCGACGCTGGTCCGCATGATCGTGTCGAAATCGGCATACTCGCGGTCGACTTCGGCCTGGCTCGGCGCGTTGGTCTGCGCGTCGGCGATCACCGCGCGCACGTCCTTCAACGCCGCTTCCCAATCGGTCCCGATCGGCACGATGTTGACGCTGGTCAGGTTCGCCGAGCGCGAGACGTCGTCGATCGACACGCCCGCCTGAAGGAAGCTGCCGCCCGCCCGCGCCCGCGTTTCCAGACGACGACTGATGAGCCGCGTCGCGAGCACGTCGACCAGCCGCTTCTGGTTCATGATCGCGGTGTCGTCCTTATACTCCCAAGGCCGCACCACGCCGAGCGTCACCACTGCCGGAATAGCCGGCTCTGCGATCGTCGCGGAGACCGGCGCCTTCGGGTCGGGCTTGCCGAAATCGGGCGCAGGCGTAACCGGGTCGGTGCGCTTCCAGTCGGCGAAATTCTTGACGATCAACCGTCCGAACAATGCCGGATCCATGTCGCCCGAGATGATGACGACAGTGTTCTCAGGGCGATACCAGCGATCGTGGAACGCCTTGACCGTAGCGCCGGTCGCCGCCTCCAGCGTCTTGATATTACCGATCGGCGAGCGATCCGCGAGCGGCTGGCCCGCGAAGAACGTCGCCCGGATCGCATCGCCGAACCGCACCTGCGGCCCCGGCTGCTCGCGCTGTTCGGCGAGCACGATCGGGCGCTCGGCTGCGACCGACGCGTCGGTGATCGTCGGCCTCTCCATCATGCCGGACATGATCTTCAGGCTCTCGTCGAGCCCCGCCTCGGTTGCCGAGGGCAGGTCGAGCTTGAACGTGGTCGAGGTCGGCGTCGTCTGCGCGTTAGTGTCCGACCCGAAGGTCGCGCCGAACCGCTGCCACACGCGCTTGGCCTCACCGTCCGGCACGTACTCGGACCCGCGGAACGAGAGATGCTCGATGAAATGCGCAAAGCCCCGCTCGCTGTCCGTCTCGTTCAGCGACCCGGCATCGATCCGCACGCGCACCGACACCTGGCCCGGTGGCACGCCGTTCTTGCGCACTGCAAACCGCATGCCGTTGGGGAGAGTCCCGAACTTCCACTCGGGGTCCCGCGTAAGGTCGCTGCCCTTGTAGAGCCACGCGGTCGTATCGATCCCCGGCAGTTCGGGAAGCGTCGGTACTTCCTTGGCGGGAGTGGAAGCGGCCTGTTGCGTCGCCATCTGGCCGCTTGCCGGAATGGCCAGCCCAAGCACGAGGGGGAGCAGGACGGGAGCGCGATACAAGCGCGAGAAAGACACCATGGTGCATCTGTAGCGGTCGCAGGCGTCGCTCGCCAGTGCCCTGCCTCAGCACCGAGCGTGCGGATGCCATCATTTCGTCCAACACTGCCGGTATATCGTGTTCTAACAACGGGATCGGCAGCGCAACGCGCCGGGATACAGGGTAGAGATGACTGTCGAAGCCGAACTGAGCCACGAACTGGGCCATGCACTGGGGCAGTCTTCATTGTGGCCGGAATCGGGCGGGCCGGCGGTACGCCGCGGCGCACGAATGCCCGATCTGAACGTCATCTCCGGCGCACCCAAACCCGGCGCGCCGATGGTCGCCGAGGCCAACCGCCCGCTGATCATCCGCGTCGGCAAGCATTTGCGCGGCGTATTCGACCGCATGATCGCGTCGTCCTCGCTGGTCGCCAACGATCCGGTGCTCGACGTCCGCGACTTCGCCTGGACCGCAGGCCTGCGCGAGAACTGGTCCGCGATCCGCGACGAGGCGGTCCACGTCGCGCTCCAAGGCGAGGCATCCCCCAGCCTCGCGACGATCTCGCCCGATCACCGCTCGATCGCCGAAGTCGACAAATGGCGCTCGTTCTTCCTCTACGGCTACGGCTATCCGATCGAGGAGAGCCTCGCGCGCTGCCCGCACACGGCGGCCGCCGTCGCGCGCATCCCCGGTCTCAACAGCGCGTTCTTCTCGATCCTCGCGCCGGGCACGCACATCCCCGAGCATCGCGGCGTGACCAAGGGCCTGATCACCTGCCACCTCGGCCTGATCGTGCCCCGCGACGGCGACGTCCGCATGCGCGTCCACGACCGCGTCGTGCGCTGGGCGGAAGGCGAGACGCTGGTGTTCGACGACACCTATCAGCACGAGGTCTGGAACGACACGACCGGCACCCGCGTCGTCTTGCTGATCCAGTTCGAACGCCCCCTGCGCAACCCGGGCAAGTGGATCGCCGACCTGTTCCTGGGCGTCGTCCGCCGCTCCGCCTTCGTCCAGGACGCGGTCCGCAACATCGGCAGCTGGAACGCCGCAGTAAAGGCGATGGACGTCTGAGTTCACCCCACCTGCCAACCCGTCGCTAATACAAACTCTGTCGCCACTACAAACTCAGTCACCCCAGCGAAAGCTGGGGTATCTCGGTTCGAGCCACGCGCTTCCCAAGGGGGATACCCCAGCTTTCGCCGGGGTGACGGACTTGAGGGATTACGGATTTGGGGGAGGCCCGGTCCGTCCAAAGCATGTTCTCCCGCGCAACGTCCCCCCTCCTCACCCCCCGAAAGAAACCGTTTCCCGTTCCGCGCTTGATCCACCGCGCCCGTCGGGCCACATGCGGTGCATGCTCATCGAAACGGAATCCACCCCGAACCCCTCGACGCTGAAGTTCCTGCCGGGACGCACCGTCATGGACGCTGGCACGCGCGACTTCGCCACGCCGGAGGAGGCCGAGACCAGTCCGCTGGCCGAGGCGATCTTCAATCTCGGCGACGTGACCGGCGTGTTCTTCGGCCGTGACTTCGTGTCGGTAACAGCGGGGCCGGGCGTCGCCTGGTCGGACCTCAAGCCCGACGTGCTGGCGATCCTGCTCGATCACTTCTCCGCCGCGATGCCGCTGTTCAAACCCGCGCGCGCCGGCTTCTCGGTGCCATCGGACGAGCCCGCGCTGTCGGACGATCCCGCCGACGCCGACATCGTCGCGCAGATCCGCGAACTCATAGACACCCGCGTCCGGCCCGCAGTGGCGAACGACGGCGGCGACATCGTCTATCGCGGCTTCGACAAGGGCAAGGTGTTCCTCCAGCTCCAGGGCGCCTGCGCCGGCTGCCCGTCGTCGAGCGCCACGCTCAAGAACGGCATCGAGCAGCTGCTCAAATACTACGTCCCCGAAGTCACCGAAGTGCGAGCCGTCTGATGCGCGAGAAATTGGACGACGCCGTCCTCGATACGATCTTCCGCGAGGCCCGCAGCTACAACGGCTACACCGACCAGCCGGTCGCCGAGTCCGAGCTGCACGCGATCTGGGACCTGATGAAGTGGGGCCCGACCTCCGCCAATCAGCTCCCCGCGCGGCTGATCTGGGTGGTCAGCGACGAGGCCAAGCAGAAGCTCGCCGATGCATGCAGCGCGCAGAACCAGCCGAAGATCCTGAAAGCCCCCGTGTCGGTGATCATCGGCATGGACACCAATTTCCACGAGCACCTGCCCGAGCTGTTCCCGCACGCCGATGCGAAATCGTGGTTCGACGGCAACTCCGAACTGCGCGAGGCGTCCGCCTTCCGCAATTCGACGCTCCAGGGCGCCTATTTCATCATCGCCGCGCGGATGCTCGGGCTCGATACCGGGCCGATGTCGGGCTTCGACGCGGGCAAGGTCGATGCGGCGTTCTTCTACGATACGCCGGCGGTGCGGACCAACTTCATCTCGACGCTCGGCCACGGCGACCCCGCGACGATCTTCGGACGGTCGCCCCGCCCCGATTTCGCGAAGTTCAACACGATAGCCTGACCGCGCTAGCCAACGGCGCTAGCCAAAGGCCGTCACCCCAGCGAAAGCTGGGGTCTTCCCGTTAATGGCCAGGGCCTTCGCCAACCGGGAGACCCCAGCCTGCGCTGGGGTGACGGGCGTTGGGACGTTGGGATGTGACGGAATAAACAATGCGCACGCTAGTAGTCGAAACATCCACCACCGCCTGCTCGGTCGCGCTCATCGAGGACGGCGCCGTCCTCGCCCGTGCGCACGAAGTCGTCGGCCGCGGCCATGCCGAACGGCTCATCCCGATGATCGCCGAGCTCCCCAACGGCGGCCGCGCCGACCGCATCCTCGTCGATTGCGGCCCCGGCAGCTTTACCGGCGTCCGCGTCGGCATCGCCGCAGCCCGCGGGCTAGCACTCGGTTGGGATGCGGAAATCGCCGGCTTCTCCTCGCTCCCGCTCATCGCCGCCGCCGGTTTTGCCGACCGCTTAACCGACGATATTGCGGTCGTCATGGAAGGCGGGCATGGCGAGGTCTTCATGCAGTCCTTTGCCGCCGATCTGTCGCCGCGATCCGACATGGTATCGCTGAAGCCCGCCGCCGCGCTCGCCGCGCTGGCGGGGCGGCGTGCGGTCGGCAACGGCGTCCGCTGGCTTGCTGCACTGGATGCCCAGTTCGAAGGGAGCCTCGACCTCACCGAAGCGCTACCCGACGCAGCCTCCGCGATCCTGCTCCCGCCAGAACTGACCGCGCTCCCGCCAAGCCCGATCTACGGCCGCGCGCCCGACGCCAAACCCTCGGTCCCGAAATAATGGCCACGCGCCAGGCCACCACCCGCACCGTCACGCTCCGCACCGGCGACGCCCGCGATCTCGCGATCGTCGACGCGCTGATGACTCACGCATTCGACCCCCGCTACGGCGAGGCGTGGACGCGCAGCCAGTGCCTCGGCGTGCTAGCGCTCACCGGCGTCCACCTCACGCTCGCGTTCGTCGACGACTTCCCCGCAGGGTTCACGATGACCCGGTCGGTCGCCGACGAAGCCGAACTCCTGCTGATCGCAGTCGCCCCCGATTATCGTCGTCGCGGCGTCGGCACCGCCTTGATCCGCGCGGCCATCGCCGAATGCTCGGTCGGCAGCATCGCCAAACTCCATCTCGAAGTCCGCGCCGGTAACGACGCGGTCAAGATGTATGCTACACACGGCTTCGCGAAGGTCGGTGAGCGCCGCGCCTATTACCGCGGCAAGACCGGCGTCGCGTATGACGCACACACCTATTCGAAAGATATCAACAGCTAAGGCTTATTGCGAGTCACTATCCCTTTTCGCAACAGCGCGGACGTCCTACATGGGGTGCAACGAGGGAATGACACATGCCGCGCAAGATCGATCTGGAAGCACTCTGCAACGAGAAGGGCCTGCGCATCACCGAGCAGCGCCGCGTCATCGCACGCGTGCTGTCCGAGGCGGACGACCATCCCGACGTCGAGAAGGTCTATGAGCGCGCATCGCAGATCGACCCCGGCATCTCGATCGCGACGGTGTACCGCACCGTCCGGTTGTTCGAGGAAGCCGGCATCCTCGACCGCCACGATTTCGGCGACGGCCGCGCCCGGTACGAGCCTGCGCCCGAAGCGCATCACGATCACCTGATCGACGTCGAGAGCGGCAAGGTGATCGAATTCGTCGATCCCGAACTCGAGCAGTTGCAGAAGGCGATCGCCGAGAAGCTGGGCTTCCGGCTGGTCGATCACCGCATGGAACTCTACGGCGTCGCGCTCGCCCGCAAGGACTGAGCCGATCGGCCGGGTGCGATTTGGGGCGCGGCTGGCGGCGCTGTTGCTCGCGCTGATTCTGGCGCTTCCGTTACATGGCGCGTGGCGACTGTTCGGTCGGAAGTCGCCTTGGCCGCCGCGGTTCCTGGGACTGGTCGCGCGGATCGTCGGCGCACGGGTGCGCGTGGTCGGCACCCCGCTTCGTCACGACGTCGTGTTCGTCTCGAACCACCTGAGCTGGATCGATATCCTGCTGCTCTCCGGCGCAACCGGCAGCGCCTTCGTGGCGAAATCCGAACTGCGCAGCGCCCCGCTGGTCGGCTGGCTCTGCACACTCAACCACACCATCTTCGTGTCGCGGGCCGACCGCATGGCGGTAACCGCCCAGATCGCCCAGGTCCGCGACGCGCTTGCGGCAGACTGGCCCGTGACCTTGTTCCCCGAAGGCACGACGGGAGACGGCACGACGCTCCTCCCTTTCAAGGCGGCATTGCTGGCGGCCCTGGACCCGCCCCCGCCGAGCGTCCGCGTGCAACCGGTCCGCATCGATTATGGCGCGGCGACCGATGAACTCGCGTGGGTCGGCGACGAGCCCGGCCAACACCACGCCGCCCGCGTCCTGAAGCGCAAAGGCAGCTTCGTCGCGACGCTGCACTTCGCAGAACCGTTCGATCCCGCGGAATATGGCGACCGAAAAGCCATAGCCGCCGAAGCAAGGCGCCGCATGGAAGCGCTGTAGCCCGAACAAAGAGTGTTCCCCCGCGAAGGCGTGGGCCCAGTCTGGACTCCCGCCTTCGCGGGGGAACAAAAGGGGCGCGACCGGCTCCCCAGCTTCTCAACGGAGGAACGCCACCCCGGCGAAGGCCGGGGCCCAGTTGGAAAGGTCGCTGTAACGGAGCGCAGACCTTAGTCAGCAATGTCCCCCAACTGGGCCCCGGCCTTCGCCGGGGTGGTGGCACTTTCCAGGGTTGGCGCCGTGTGACGGGCAGGAGCAACGCCCCCTCCCCCCGCCCGCACAAATTTGGTACGGCCCCCGCATGTCCCCTCCCAAAACCTTCCACGTCAAATCCTTCGGCTGCCAGATGAACGTCTACGACGGCGAGCGCATGGCCGAACTGATGGCCGCCCAGGGCCTCACGCAAGCCGACGCAGTCGACGCCGACGTCGTCGTCCTCAACACCTGCCACATCCGCGAACGCGCCACCGAAAAGGTCTATTCCGACATCGGTCGCCTCCGGAAGGACCAGCGCCGAAAGTCCGGCAAGACCCCCATGATCGCCGTCGCCGGCTGCGTCGCGCAGGCCGAGGGTGAGGAGATCTTCACCCGCGCCAAGGTCGACATCGTCGTCGGCCCGCAAGCCTATCACAACCTGCCCGACCTCGTCGCGAAGGCCGCCGCCGGCACCCCGTCGCTCGACACCGACATGCCGCTGCTGTCGAAGTTCGGCGCGCTCCCCGCCCGGCGGAAGGTCGCCCCCTCGGCGTTCCTCACCGTGCAGGAAGGCTGCGACAAGTTCTGCACCTATTGCGTCGTCCCCTACACGCGGGGCGCGGAGATCAGCCGGCCGTTCGCAGCGATCGTCGATGAGGCAAGGGCGCTGGTCGACGCCGGCGCGCGCGAAATCACGTTGCTCGGCCAGAACGTCAACGCGTGGTCGGAAAACGAGCGTGGCCTCCACGACCTGATCCGCGACCTCGACCGCATCCCCGGCCTCGCGCGCATCCGCTACACCACCAGCCACCCCAACGACATGACCCAAGGCCTCATCGACGCGCACCGCGACATCGAGAGCCTGATGCCGTTCCTCCACCTTCCCGTGCAAAGCGGCAGCGACCGCGTCCTCAAGGCGATGAACCGCAGCCACACCCGCGACTCCTATCTCCGCCTGCTCGACCGCGTCCGCGCCGTCCGCCCCGACATCGCGCTGTCCGGCGACTTCATCGTCGGCTTCCCCGGCGAAACCGACGCCGAGTTCGAGGACACGCTCAGCCTTGTCGATGCAGTCGGCTACGCGCAGGCCTACAGCTTCAAATACAGCCCCCGCCCCGGCACGCCTGCGGCCTCGATCGTCGAGCAGGTCCCCGAAGCCGTGATGGACGAGCGCCTCCAGCGTCTCCAAGCTGCGCTAAACCGCGACCAGCACGCCTTCAACGCCGCTACACTAGGCCGTACCTGCACGGTCCTGCTCGAACGCACGGGCAAACTCCCCGGACAGCTGATCGGCAAGTCCCCGTGGCTGCAATCGGTCCACTTGATCGGTAACCACGCGATCGGTGACCTGGTCGAGGTAACGCTAGCCGCCGCCGGCCCGAATTCCCTGACCGGCATCGAACGCGTGCGCGAAGCCGCCTGAAACCTATCCTCCCCTGATAGGGGAGGTGGCAGCCCGAAGGGCTGACGGTGGGGTGACCGCGCTATCGAGAGGGCGTCACCCTTCCGCCTGGCAAGCGCCAGACACCTCCCCTTACCGGGGAGGATCAGTGAGGACCTCTCGCTGCCGAGGCGCCAAGGCACCGATTTCGAGCCTTCGCGCGGACCCGCACGATTACCCTATCCTCCATCCCAATCCCCTGTCACACTCCCCCACGATGCAGTTGCGCCCGCGCGATCCGATGCTCTTCCGACCCGCCGTCATGGCGCGGGTTGAAGGTCGGCGCCCCGCTCCTCATCTTCCTTCCAGAGGTTACGGTTCGACGCTTCCAAGCGTAGCCTTTGACATCTCGAAAGGACCGTATGAGCCGTAAACCCGTTCCCGCCCAGTCCGGTGACCGCGCCCGTGTCGAGCTGCTGTTCGACAAGCCCCAATTGCTCGTCCGGCTGTTCGGCCAGTACGACCAGAATCTGGTAGCGCTCGAGAACCGCCTCGGCGTCTACATCACTGCACGCGGGAACAAGATCGGCTTGGAGGGCACCGCCGAACAGGTCGCCAAGGCGCGCGACGTGCTCCACGACCTCTACGCCCGCATCCAGCGCGGAGAGGATGTCGACACCGGCCTCGTCGATGCGTCGATCGCAATGGCCGACGAACCCGTTCTCGAAGGCATCATCCGCGCCGATGCAGGCGGCGGTGGCGCCCCGCCGATCATGATCCGAACCCGTAAGAAGACGATCGTGCCGCGCACACCGGCGCAGGCGCACTACATGCGCGAGCTTGCCAACAACGACATGATCTTCGCGCTCGGGCCAGCAGGTACAGGCAAGACTTATGTTGCCGTCGCACAAGCCGTGCAGCAGCTCATCACCGGCAGCGTCCAGCGCCTGATCCTCTCGCGCCCCGCGGTCGAAGCCGGCGAACGCCTCGGCTTCCTCCCCGGCGACATGAAGGAGAAGGTCGATCCCTATCTGCGCCCGCTCTACGACGCGCTCTACGACTGCCTCCCCGCGGAACAGGTCGAACGCCGCATCGCGAGCGGCGAGATCGAGGTCGCCCCAATCGCCTTCATGCGCGGCCGCACACTGGCCGACGCGTTCGTGATCCTCGACGAAGCGCAGAACACTACGCCCGCCCAGATGAAGATGTTCCTCACCCGCTTCGGCCAGAACAGCCGCATGGTGATCTGCGGCGATCCCAAGCAGGTCGACATACCCGGCGGCGTCGCAGCCTCGGGTCTCGCGGACGCCGTCACCCGGCTGGAGGGCGTGGAGAGCATCTCGATGTGCCGCTTCACCGTCGGCGACGTCGTCCGCCACCCCATCGTCGGTCGCGTCGTCGCGGCCTACGAAGGCACCGATGCTTGATGCACGGGATATCCTGGAGTACATCTTCAGGATATCCCCGGAGTCGGACGATGGCATCGCTCTATATCAAGAACGCCGATACCGCCGATCTTGCGCGTGAGGTCGCTGGGCTGCTCGGCACCAGCAAGACGGCAGCGGTCCACGACGCTCTCCTGCACCGCAAGCGTATGCTCGAAACGGATAAGCTTGCGAGTATCCATGATCGATTCGCGGCTTGGCGAGCGGCTCATCCGCTAGGCGAACCGACGGGGTTGGAAGCGGACAAGGCCTTCTACGATTCGCTCAACGACGAAGATGACGATTGATCGCATTCCTGGACGCATCCGCAATGGTTGCGATCATGACGGGCGAGCCTGAAGCCTTCTCCCTCGAGAAGCGGTACGGTCAGGCTGACGCGGTGCTGTGCTCGGCGATGTCGCTATGGGAAACGGTCCGCGCCGTAGCACGCAAGCGCAAGGTTCCCGTTGCCGTCGCGCACGCCGAAGTCGAGACGTTCAGGGTCGACTTTGCACTCCGCCTCGTCCCGATCGGCGAGATCGAGACCCGGGAGGCCATCATGGCTCACGAACGCTACGGCAAAGGGAACCACCCCGCGAAGCTCAACATGGGCGATTGTTTCGCCTATGCCTGCGCGAAAACCCATGGTGCGGAACTTCTCTACAAGGGTAATGATTTCGCCCAAACCGATCTCGCCTGAAGGACCTGCATGCTCGAAATCGCGCTCTCTTCCGACGCCCCCTGGCCGGACCACGACTGGGACGCGCTCGCCCTCCGCGCGGCGACGGCAGCGATCGAGCGAACTCCGCATAGCGAGTTGCTGACCAGCACCGCGACGGTCGAGATCTCGATCCGCCTCGCATCGGACGACGAGGTCCACACCCTCAACAAGCAGTACCGCCAGAAGGACAAGCCGACCAACGTCCTGTCCTTCCCGATGGTCCAGCCCGATCTGCTCGCCACGATCAGCCAGAATTCGGACGATGGCGAAGTCCTGCTCGGCGACATCATCCTCGCGCACGGTGTCTGCGTCGCGGAAGCGGCCGAGCGCGGTATCTCGGTCGAGGATCATGCGATGCATCTGATGGTGCACGGCACGCTGCATCTGCTAGGCTATGACCATATCGACGACGACGAGGCCGAGGGCATGGAGCAGATCGAACGCGATGCGCTCGCCGCTCTCGGCCTCCACGACCCCTATCTGATAACAGAGGACTGACGACCACGATGGCCGATGGCCCCAATGCCGGTAACGGCGATAGTAGCGACAGTATCTGGCGCGGGCTCAAGGGCCTGATCTTCGGTGCTCAAGACGAATCCCTTCGCGACCAGCTCGAGGATGCGATCGACCGGCACGAGGGCGATCCCGCCCCCGATGCCAAGGGCGATCTTACCCCGCTCGAGCGCCAGATGGTCCGCAACCTGCTCCACTTCAGCGAGCGCGACGCAGGCGACGTCGGCGTGCCGCGCGCGGACATCATCGCCGTGGAGGAAGACACGCCGTTCGCGGACTTGGTGAAGCTGTTCGCCGAGGCGGGGCACAGCCGCCTGCCGGTGTACCGCGACAACCTCGATACGATCATCGGCATGGTCCACATCAAGGACGTCTTCAATATCCTCGCGACCGGTGCCGAGCATCCCACGTCGATCACGGGGCTGATCCGCGAGCCGCTGTACGCGCCGATGTCGCGCGGTGCGCTCGATCTGCTCGCCGACATGCGGCAGAAGCACGTCCACCTGACGATCGTGCTCGACGAATATTCGGGCACTGAAGGCCTCGTCACGTTCGAGGACCTGATCGAGGAAATCGTCGGCGAGGTCGAGGACGAGCATGACGAGGCACCGCAGGTGCTCATGACGCCGATCGAAGGCGGGGCTTGGGATGCCGACGCGCGCGCTGAGCTTGAGGATGCGGCGGAGTTGATCGATCCGCGTCTGGCAGAAGTCGACGGCGACATCGACACGCTAGGTGGATTGGCAGCGTTGTTGGCCGGCCACGTGCCCCAGATCGGCGAGTGCGTCGATCATCCGAGCGGGTGGAAGCTGGAGATCACCGACGCGGACGAGCGCCGCATCAACCGGCTGCGCCTGCATCCACCGGTGATCGAATTGGTCGAAGACTGATCAATCTCGCTATCCTGTAAACGGTGGTTCATTGCGGCTGGCCAATGATCTCCTTCTCGAAAAAGGGGATCAGCGATGAAGTATGCAGGCGTGATGGCAGCGATGATGGTAGTGAGCCCAGTGTCGGCTCAGGAAGTGGAGCTTCCCTTCACCGGTCCGTCGGTGGGTGTCGAGGCAGGACTACTCGAACACCATTTCGTGCTTCAGTTCGAGAACTACGAGAACGACACGCTCGTCGCCAGCTATGATCGTTATTACAAGGCCAGCGGCTTTGGTGGCGGCGTGTTCGCCGGCTATGACATCGCCGCATCCCGCAACTGGCGGCTCGGCCTTGAGATTGCGGGTACCACGGGAGGCCGGGACAACAGGGCGACGTTCGAGACGCTGGTCTACGAACAACGGCCCCAGTTCGGTGTTCGGGGCACGGCGCGTGCCGGCTACGTCCTGACACCGCGCCTCATGGCGTACGGATCGGTCGGCTATGGCGGCAACAGATACCGTATTCGCGACGCGCTCGGTATCGGCGACACGAATAAGTGGGGCAGCAGCTTCGTCGTCGGCGTTGGCGCGGAATACCGTCTCGATCGCCGTTACGGGGTCCGCTTCGACGTCAAGCACGTCGACAACCAGACGTGGCAAGCGTTCGTGGGCATGCCGATCCGGTTCTGATCCCCGTCCTGTTCGAGATTGCCGGCGGCCTTTTATTCCTCCCCGGCACGGGGAGGGGGACCGCGACGCACAGCGGCGGGGTGGAGGGGGCTCACTGTGAGCGCATCGCCCGTGGAAGCCCCCCTCACCCGTCATTCGAGCCAAAGCTGGGAACTCCCGGTTCGGGCCACCGCACCTCCCTCATGAATATCCCAGCTTTCGTTGGGATGACGGACGCGGCGAGCGTTGGGGCGACGGGGAGGTTGCCGTAACCATTGCCCCAACCCCCTCGCCCCCCTAATCTCCCCGTATGCGCAAACACATCCTTATCGTCCTTGGCCTGATCCTGCTAGTGATCGCGGCGGGCGTCACCTATGTCGCCTGGCCTGACACAGCGGAACTGTCGGTCGACCAGGTCGCGGGCAAGCTGCCCAAGATCACCGATCCGCGCATCCAGACGATCCCGACCGTCAAGGTCGCCAAGGTTGTCGGCTGGCAGAACGGCGCGATGCCGACGCCCGCCGCGGGCCTAAAGGTCCAGCCGTTCGCGACCGGGCTCGATCACCCGCGCTGGATGTACCGCCTGCCCAATGGCGACGTGCTGGTAGCGGAAACCAACTCGCCGCCGCGCGAGGGCGGCGGGATCACCGGCTCGGTGATGAAGGTTCTGATGGGCCGCGCCGGCGCCGGCGTGCCGTCCGCGAACCGCATCACGCTGCTCCGCGATGCAAACGGTGACGGCGTTGCGGAAACGAAGTCGGTGTTCATGGCCGGGCTCAACTCGCCGTTCGGCATGACATTGCTCGACGGACAGCTCTACATCGGCAACACCGACGCACTGGTCCGCGTCCCCTACACCGACGGTGCGACCAAGATCACCGCCAAACCCGAGCTCGTCATCAAGCTCAACCCCGGCGGCAATCACTGGGCGCGCAACGTCATCGCGGCCGCCGACGGCAAGACGCTGTACGTCGGCGTCGGCTCCTCCTCGAACATCGCCGAGAACGGCATGGACGCCGAGAAATACCGCGCCAACATCCTGCAGGTATGGCCCAAGGACAAGAACTGGCGAATCTACGCCGCGGGCCTGCGCAACCCCAACGGCATGGCGATCAACCCCAAGTCGGGCGGGCTGTGGACCGTCGTCAACGAGCGCGACATGCTCGGCTCCGATCTCGCCCCCGATTACCTGACGCAGGTCGAGTTCGGCGATCACTTCGGCTGGCCCTGGTATTACTGGGGCGGCTATCCCGACAGCCGCGTCGAGCCGAAGAACCCCGCGCTCCAGCAATATGCGAAGCGCCCCGATTATGCGCTCGGACCGCACGTCGCCGCGCTCGGCCTGACCTTCTCCGCGGATGCGAAGCTCGGCGATCGCTTCGCCAATGGCGCCTTCGTCGGCGAGCATGGCTCGTGGAACCGCAAGCCGGTGTCAGGCTACAAGGTCGTGTACGTGCCGTTCGGCGATACCGGCTTCCCGGCAGCGAATGCCAAGCCAACCGACGTGCTGAGCGGGTTCCTGAACAAGGACGGCGACGCACAGGGCCGCCCGGTCGGCGTCATCACCGACAAGACTGGTGGCCTGTTGGTGGCGGACGATGTCGGCAATGCGATCTGGCGGGTCAGCGCGGGGGGCTGATCTCGGCGGAAGGCGGGCAAAGGTCTTGCCCTTTTCCGTCACCCCGGACGTGTTCCGGGGTCCACCGTTCCGCAAACGCGAACCCACGTAGCTTGCTGAACCGTGGATGCCGGAACAAGCCCGGCATGACGGATACCGTCGGTTATTGGAGAGCGCAGAAGTGTTCGCTTAATCTGGCGCCAATTTACTGACGCCTAACGCACTCGCTCACCCCGCTAAAATCCCCCTAGCCTCGTCCAGATCGTCGTCGTCGACCATCACGCGAACCGGGATCAGCAACCAGCTACCCTCCATGATCGACATCCCACCATCGAACGCGATCGCCGGGATGCCTTCGCTCTCGAGCCGCCCGACGATGATATGCGCCTCGTTGCGGCCGTACCGCCCCAGTTCGACGAGGCTCATTCTCCGGCACAGTCCGGCAACACGGTCGCGACTCGCACCGGCAGCCCGTCGATGCTCGTGGTCCGCCCCGCCCATTTCGCCAGCCGCTCGGTCCCCGTCTGCGCTGCGTGATATGTCGACAGCGTCTGGCGCTCGCGGTCCAAAGTCATGAACGGCACGCCCCAACCGCAACTCGTCTGCACCTCGTCGACATCGATCACGAAGATCTGCCGCGTACCCGGCAATGGCGTGAACCGCGCGTAAAGCTCGGCCCAGCCGTCATCCTGCGGCAACACCGCACGCCCCTTGCCATAGATGCGGAAGATCAGCGCGGGCTGGTCGAACGCGCAGAACATGATCGTGATACGCCCGTCCGCACCCAGATGCGCGTTGGTCTCGTTTCCCGACCCGCCGACATCGAGATACGCGACCGTCTTCGGATCGAGTACGCGAAAAACTTTCCATGCCCTTGGGACTGAGATTGATCCTCGCGCCTTCCGCGGCTGTCGCAACGAAAAATACCGGCTGCCGCGCAACGAACGCGCGATGATCGTCGGTGAGCGCGGGGAAGAAGTCCATCGTTTGGCTCCGAATTGACGCGCATCGTTGACGCGCATACTCTATGCTCATGAAACATGATCCCATCGCAACCGGCAAGCGCAAATCGGTCAATATGTCGCTCGATACCGGCATCGTAGCGGCGGCACGGGAGGCAGGGCTCAACCTCTCCCAGATCAGCGAACACGCTATCAGGCAGGCAACGAAAGTCGAACAGGAGCGGCGCTGGAAGGAAGAAAATCGCGAGGCGATCGAGGGCTGGAACCACTGGTACGAAAAGAACGGCGATCCGCTCGCGCATTTGCGGTCGCTCTGAATGGCACAGTTCGACGTCTACCGCGTCCGCGGCAACGTTCTGGTGATCGATTGCCAGTCTGATCTTCTGGCTGATTTGCCGACCCGCTTCGTGGTGCCGCTTCGCCCGACCGACACCGTCGCACTCAAGAGGCTTACGCCAACCTTCGTTATCGACGGCACGGCACTGACCATGATCACGCCGCTAGCGCGCGCGATCGATGTCCGCGATATCGAAGATACCGTCACGACACTCGACGCAGCACAGTTCGAGATCAAGGCCGCGCTCGATATGTTGATCTCCGGGTTTTAGGCCGCCGTCCCACCGACCGTAAGCCCATCGACCAGCAACGTCGGCTGCCCGACTCCAGCCGGCACCGACTGCCCGCCCTTGCCGCAGATGCCGATGCCTTCGTCCAGCGCGAAGTCGTTGCCGATCCCGCGGACCTTGGTCAGCGAACTCGGGCCATCGCCGATCAGCGTCGCGCCCTTGATCGGGGCGCCGAGCTTGCCATCCTCGATCAGATACGCCTCGGTGCAGCTGAACACGAACTTGCCCGAGACGATATCGACCTGCCCGCCGCCGAACGCCTTGGCGAAGATGCCCTTCTTCACGCGCGACAGAAGCTCGGCGGGATCGTCGTTGCCGGCCTTCATGAAGGTGTTGGTCATCCGCGGCATCGGTGCGTGCGCGTAGCTTTCGCGGCGGCCGTTGCCGGTCGCCTCGACGCCCATGAGTCGCGCGTTGAGGCGGTCCTGCATATAGCCCTTGAGGATACCGTCCTCGATCAGCACAGTCTCGCGCGTCGGCGTGCCCTCATCGTCGATCGTCAGCGATCCGCGGCGGTCCTGGAGCGAGCCATCGTCGACCACGGTGACGCCCTCAGCCGCGACGCGCTCGCCGATCCGCCCGGAGAACGCCGACGTGCCCTTGCGGTTGAAATCACCTTCGAGCCCATGACCGATCGCCTCGTGCAGCAGGATGCCGGGCCAGCCATTGCCGAGCAGCACCGTCATCTCGCCCGCCGGCGCCTCGATCGAGTCGAGGTTTACCAGCGCCTGCGACAAGGCTTCGTCGATCGCGCGGTTGTAGGTCTCGGGCTCGAACAAATCATTGTAGAGATAGCGGCCGCCGATGCCGTAGCTGCCGGTCTCGCGTCGCCCATTCTGCTCGGCGACGATCGAGACGTTGAGACGCACCAGCGGCCGCACGTCGGTCGCAACGAAGCCGTCTGCCCGGACGATTTCGACGACCGACCATGTTCCCGACAGGCTGACCGACACCTGCGCGACGCGCGGATCTCGCGCCCGTGCGGCGGCGTCGATCGTTTGGCACAAATTTACCTTGTCGGCGAATGGTACGAGGTCGAGCGGGTCGGCGGCGGTGTAGCGGTGGCGGTTGGTGCCCTGTGGCGGGCCGGCCTTCGCGGCGACGCCGGGTTCGATCAGCGCCATCGTCTCGGCTGCGCGCCGGATTGCGGCGGGGGTCATCTCGTTCGAATGCGCGAACGCGGTCATCTCGCCCGACACTGCGCGCAGGCCGAAGCCGGAACTCGTATCGTAGGACGCGGTCTTCAGCCTGCCGTCGTCAAAGCCGAACGCCTCGGCTTTGCGATACTGGAGATACAGCTCGCCGTCGTCGGCCTTGCCGAGCGCCTTGGCGGTCAGCGCCTGCGCCTGCTCGGGGTCGAGCGTATCGCGGTAGAGGAACGAACGGGGGTCTGCTGCTATCGTCATCCGATAGATATAAGCGGCTTAGCGCCCTGCGCCATCCCCGTGATCGCGCAATGTCGACTGGTCCGCGCCATCGGCAGCGCCGCCAACCAGGATGAAGCGCCGGTCGCAATAGCCGCAATCGACATAGCCGGTCTCGTCGATCTGCAACCAGACGCGCGGGTGGCCGAGCGCTGCACCGCCGGGAATATCGGTGGCGCCGTCGCAGGCGACGCGGGCGTGGGTGACGCGGGTGGTTTCAAGCGGCGGATGCATGCGCGGTCGATAGCAAGGGTGCGCGGGCCGGGCAATTGCTTCTTCCCGTGATCCAGAAGGAAGAATGGGTTCACGCGGAGGCGCGGAGACGCGGAGGTGTTGCGCTTGTCGCGAAGCGACCTTCCGATCATCTAACGGCGGAACAGATAGTTGCGTCTGCCGACCGACAGGCTGGATGCAACACCTCCGCGTCTCCGCGTCTCCGCGTGAACAAATCTTCTTTGCAACGCCCGAGGGGATGACCAGCCCCGCCAGCGCCGCTATGCCGCTGGCATGACCGAAGCCGCGATCGCTATCAAGAACCTCTGCAAGACCTACGCCCCCGTCGGCACCGCGCCGCCGAAGCGGGCGCTCGACGACGTGACGTTCGACGTTCCCCGCGGCCAGATCTTCGGCCTGCTCGGCCCCAACGGCGCGGGCAAGTCGACGCTGATCAACATCCTCGCCGGGCTCGTCAACAAGACCGACGGTAGCGCGGCGATCTGGGGGTTCGACATCGACGAGCACCCGCGCAACGCCAAGGCGTCGATCGGGATCGTCAACCAGGAGATCCTGTTCGACCCGTTCTTCTCGCCGTTCGAGACGCTGGAGATCCAGGCCGGCCTCTACGGCGTGCCCAAGGCAAAGCGCCGCACGATGGAACTGCTCCGCGCGGTGCATCTGGAGGACAAGGCGCACGCCTATGCGCGCACGCTGTCGGGCGGGATGAAGCGCCGCCTGATGGTGGCGAAAGCGATGGTCCACTCGCCCCCCGTCCTCGTCCTCGATGAGCCGACCGCCGGCGTCGACATCGAACTCCGCCAACAACTCTGGACCTATGTCCGCAGCCTCAACCAGGCCGGCGTGACGGTGGTCCTCACCACGCATTATCTCGAGGAAGCCGAGGAACTCTGCGACCGGATCGCGATCATCAACAACGGCCGCCTGATCGCGAACGAACCGACGCGCGAACTCGTCGGCAAGGCGCAGGAGAAGATCGTCGCCGTCACCGTCGATCGCGACGTGACCGACATCCCCGCCAACGCCTGCTTCCAGAAGATCGCGCTCAAGGGCACGCGCACCCTCGAAATCACCTACAAGAAGGACCGCGTGAACGCCGGCGAAGTCCTCGCCGCGATCCAAGGCAGCGGCTTCGGCATCGTCGACGTCTCGACCAAGGAACCCGATCTTGAGGACGTCTTCCTCAGCCTGACTCGCGCCGCCAACGCATGACGAGCGACATCCTGATCGTCGGCTCGGGCGCCGCAGGTCTCACCGCCGCGCTCAATCTCGCCGACCGCTTCAAGGTCACCGTGCTGGCCAAGGGCGCGCTCAACGAGGGCTCGACAGCCTGGGCGCAGGGTGGGATCGCCGCCGTGCTCGAACCCGGCGACACGTTCGAGAACCATGTCGAGGACACGATGGTCGCCGGCGCCGGGCTCAACGACCGCGCGATCGTCGAGATGGTCGTCGAGGGCGCACCCGCCGCGATCGAGCGCCTGACGCGGCTCGGCGTCCCGTTCGAGACCGAAGGCAACGCGCTGCACCTCACGCGCGAAGGCGGCCACTCGCACCGCCGCATCGTCCACGTCGCCGACGCGACCGGATGGGCGGTGCAGGAAGCGTTGCAGAAGGCCGCCGAAGCACATCCGAACATCACCCTCGTCCCCGACCAGATCGCGATCGATCTCGCTACCGGTCGTCACGAGCAACGCTATTCGGGCGCGGGCAACGTCTGGGGGGTCTACGCGGTCGACCGCAAGACCGAACGCGTCGCGCTCTACACCGCGCGCGCGACGATCCTTGCGACCGGCGGCGCAGGCCGCACATACCTGTTCTCGACCGCCCCACGCGGTGCGACTGGTGACGGTATCGCGATGGCGTGGCGCGCAGGCGCCCGCGTCTCCAACATGGAGATGATGCAGTTCCACCCGACCTGCCTCTACAATCTGGAGGTCAAGAATTTCCTGATCACCGAGGCGGTCCGCGGCGAAGGCGGGCGGTTGATCAACCCGTCGACCGGCAAGCGCTTCATGACCTATTACGACCCCGCGCGGATGGAGCTCGCCCCCCGCGATATCGTCGCGCGCGCGATCGACGCCGAGATCAAGCGCTACGGGCTCGACTACGTCCATCTCGACATCAGTCACATGCCGGCCGAGTTCATCCGACACCATTTCCCAAACATCCACGAAAAGCTGCTCGGTCTCGGCATCGACATGACGACGCAGCCGATCCCGGTCGTCCCCGCGCAGCACTACACGTGCGGCGGCATCGTCATCGACGAACACGGCAAGACCGATCTTCCCGGCCTGTATGCGGCAGGCGAGTGCACCGAGTCCGGCCTGCACGGCGCCAATCGCCTCGCGTCCAACTCGCTGCTCGAATGCTTCGTGTTCGGCGAAGCGGCGGCGGACAGCATCGCCGCGAACTGGGACACGCTCCCCCCGCCCCCGCCGATCCGCCCGTGGGACGAAAGCCGCGTCACCGACTCCGATGAAGAGGTCGTGATCAAGCAGACTTGGACCGAAATCCGCCGTTTCATGTGGAATTACGTCGGCATCGTCCGCACGACGAAACGCCTCGAACGCGCCCAACACCGGATCAAGCTACTCAACGAAGAGGTCGCCGAATATTACCAGCATTTCCGCGTCACGCCCGACCTGATCGAACTGCGCAACCTGCTCCAGACCGCCGAGTTGATCGTCCGGTCCGCGCTGCACCGGCACGAAAGCCGCGGGCTGCATTTCACGCTCGATTATCCCGAGACGCTGCCGGAGGCGGTCGATACGGTTCTCGTTCCCTGATCGCCGCGCGATTGGGCGCACCGTCGGCGCGCTTCGTCGCAGCGCCGCCTGGCCGCTGTTTCGCGCGCCAGATCAACGGATAAGGGTCGATGCTTCAGTGCAGGGCGTTCCATCGATCATGACATCCGCGAGTGCGTTCAAGCGTCTTTTGACCACGACCCTGTTCGGCATGGCGCTCGCCGGATGCGGATCGGCGTCGCGGCCAAGCCCGCCCGCAGTCGGGCCGGTGCATCAGGCCGAGGGGTTCGTGTCGATCCCGGTACCGCCGCCGCTACCGCGCGCGTTGCGTCCCGCGCCGGCGAGCCTGGTCAACGCGATCTCCGAATTGCAGAGCGGATTCCAGGGCAAGGCGGGGATCGCGGTGCGTGCGGTCGACGACGGCTGGACGGTCGAGGCAGGTGGGCGCCAGTTGTTGCCACAGCAATCCGTCAGCAAGCTGTGGGTCGCGATGACCGTGATGGACCTGCGCGACCAGGGCAAACTGCGTCTCGACGAACCGATCGTGGTGCGGCCGCAGGATCTGACGCTGTTCCACCAGCCGATCGCGATGCTGGTGAAAGGCGACGGGTATCACACCACGATCAACGACCTGCTGACGCGTGCGCTGACGCACAGCGACAATACCGCGAACGACCGGTTGCTGGCGCGGGTCGGCGGGCCGTCGGCGGTGCGGTCGATGATCGCGCGGAAGCAGCTCGGCGCAATCCGGTTCGGGCCCGGCGAGCGGCTGTTGCAGAGCGGCACCGCTGGGCTCGTCTGGCAGCCGTCCTACGCCGTCAACGGCGGCTTCATGACCGCACGCAACCGATTGTCCCCGGCGGTGCGCGAGGCCGCGCTGAATGCGTATGTCCGCAATCCGCCTGACGGTGCGGCGCCGATCGCGATCGCCGATGCGATTGCGCGGCTGGCGAAGGGGGATATCTTGTCGGAGACCTCGACCAAGATCCTCCTCGACACGATGGGGCGTTCGGTCACCGGTCGCGCCCGGCTTCGTGCGGCGCTCCCCGGCGGCTGGGAGATCGCGCACAAGACCGGCACCGGGCAGGACCTGGGTCGCCGCAATGCCGGCTTCAACGACGTCGGGCTGCTCACTGCGCCAGATGGGCGACGGTATGCGATCGCGGTGATGATCGGGGATACGATCAGGCCAATGCCGGAGCGGCAGCGGCTGATCCAGGCGGTTGCGGCGGCGGTGGCGAATTATGCGGGGACCACGCGGCCTTCGAACTGAGATCAACGGTATCGGGGCGGATGAACTCCACCCTACCGTCATCCTGACGAAAGTCAGGACCCAGGATGACGGGCGATACCGTATCCAGCTCTGGGTCCTGACTGTCGTCAGGATGACGTAAGACGAGCATTCGTCCCCACAGGACCGCCCTCAGTCGAACCCGTTCGCCAGAAAACGCTCCGCCACCGCGCAGTGCATCGCGATCCCATGCGCCATCACACGCTCGTCGATCGTCATCTTGGTATTATGCAGCGGCGGGTTGGTACGCGGATCGCTGCCCTCGGGCGCCGCGCCGATGAACGCCATCGCGCCGGGCAGCTTCTGGAGGACGTACGAAAAGTCCTCCGCGCCCATCATCGGCGGCATCACCTGATACGCGCCCTCGCCACCGATCGCGGTCGCGCACGCCTTCAGCAGGTCGGTGGCGCGTTCGTCGTTGACAGTGACCGGATAGCCTTCCTCGATCGTCGGCGTACCGACGGCGCCGTGCGCGGCGGCGATGCCCTCGACCATGCGGATGAACGCGGCGCGAACCTGTTCGCGCGTGCGCTCAGACAGCGTCCGCATCGTGCCGAGCATCTCGACCGTCGACGGGATGACGTTGTGCGCGCTGCCGGCGTTGAGCTTGGTGATCGACAGCACCGCCGGGTCGGTGACCGCCACTTGGCGCGCGACGTAGGTCTGCAAGGCGGTAACGATCTCACAGGCGATCGGCAGCGGATCGAGGCAGTCGTGCGGCATAGCCGCGTGACCACCACGCCCGGTGATCGTAGCGCGCAGCGTGTCGGTCGAGGCCATCAACGTGCCCGCGCGGCTGACGACATGGCCCATCGGCATGTTGGGCGAGATGTGCAGCGCGAAGCCCGCCTCGGGCAACGGCGAGTCGAGCAGGCCATCGGCGATCATATGGCGGGCGCCGTGATGGCCCTCCTCGCCGGGCTGGAACATGAAGACGACCGTGCCGGGAAGCTCGTCGCGTCGAGCGCACAGCGCCTTGGCCGCGCCGACCAGCATCGCGGTATGCGAGTCGTGCCCGCAGGCGTGCATCGCGCCATCGATTTTTGACGCGAACGGGAGACCGGTCTCCTCCTGCATCGGCAGCGCATCCATGTCGCCGCGGAGCAGGACGGTGCGGCCGTTGCCGCCGGCATTGCCCGCGCGGCCACCGCGCAGGATCGCGACGAAGCCGGTGGTGGAGATGCCTTCGCGGATCTCGAGCGGGAGGCCGGCGAGCGCTGCCTTCACCTTGTCCGACGTGCGCGGGCAGTGGAGGCCGACTTCGGGATCGGCGTGGATCGCGCGGCGGAGCGTAATCGCGTCGTCGAGGCTGTCCTCGCCGACGGCAGTCCAGTCGGTCGGGGCCCAGTCGGTGGTGGATTCGAAATCGAGGGACATTGGGAACTCCTGTCTAGCATTTGAGCCCCACCCCGGCGGAGGCCGGGGCCCAGTTGGGGAACAGCGGTAACGTTGGACGACGCTCCGTTACAGCAACCTTGCCAACTGGGCCCCGGCCTTCGCCGGGGTGGTGTTCGTTTGGGGGGGCAGCCCCCCGATCATGCTGGCAGTCTAGCCCCGGAAGAGGCCGCCTAACACCCCGCGCAGGACGGTGCCGACCAGACCACCGCTCGACGACGACCGGCGCGACTTGGTGCCGAAGACCTGCTTGCCGATCTCGTTGGCGACCTGACGGCCGATCGACGAGCTGGCGGCGCGCGTCGCCGACGATGCCATCTTGGTCCAGGGCGAATTGGCCGCCTCGCGGTCGGCCTCACGTTGCTGGCGATCCGCCTCGCGCTGGTCCGCGATGCGCGCGCGTTCCGCCTCTTTCGCCCCCTTCGCATCGAGCTTTGCCTGCACGGCCGCAGCCTTCTCCGCTTCGGTCGTCGCCTTGGCCTCAGCGGCAGCAGCACTCGCCTCCTGCGTCTTCGCGGCCAGCAACTCCTCCGCCGACTCCCGATCGACCAGCGTATCGTATTTGGCGCCGACCGCGTCGGTCTCGATCATCACCTTCCGCTCCGCCGGCGTGATCGGGCCGACGCGCGACGCGGGCGGCTTGATCAACGTGCGCTCGACCGGGGTCGGTGCGCCATCCGCCTGAAGCAGCGACACCAGCGCCTCGCCCACCTTAAGCTCGGTGATGATCGTCGCAACGTCGACGCCGGGGTTCGCCCGGAACGTCTCAGCCGCCGAGCGCACCGCCGCCTGATCGCGCGGGGTGAACGCGCGCAACGCATGCTGCACCCGGTTGCCAAGCTGTCCCGCGACCGTGTCGGGAATATCGATCGGGTTCTGCGTGATGAAGTACACGCCCACGCCCTTCGAGCGGATCAGGCGAACCACCTGTTCGATCTTTTCCAACAGTGCCTTCGGCGCCTCGTCGAACAGCAGGTGCGCCTCGTCGAAGAAGAAGCAGAGCACCGGCTTGTCCGGATCGCCGACCTCGGGGAGATGCTCGAACAGCTCGCTCATCAGCCACAGCAGGAACGTCGCGTAGAGCTTCGGCGAGGCCATCAGCTTGTCGGCGGCGAGGATGTTGACGATGCCCCTGCCCCGGTCATCCACGCCGATGAAATCGTTCATCTCCAGCGCAGGCTCACCGAAGAAATTCTCCGCACCCTGCGTGCGCAACTGGAGCAACGACCGCTGGATGGCGCCGATCGACTGCTTCGAAACGTTTCCGTACGTCAC
Organism: Sphingomonas sp. PP-F2F-A104-K0414; assembly: GCF_004340945.1. Taxonomy (GTDB): domain Bacteria; phylum Pseudomonadota; class Alphaproteobacteria; order Sphingomonadales; family Sphingomonadaceae; genus Sphingomonas. The sequence continues at coordinate 355,989 of NZ_SLYD01000003.1, read as the reverse complement.
CGTCAGCTCGTCCGCGCGGCCGGCGCATTCGGTCAGCATCGCCTGGAGATCGTCGAGGTCGATCAGCAGCAGCCCCTCCTTGTCCGCGACGTGAAAGGCGATCGTCAGCACGCCTTCCTGCACTTCGTTCAGGTCCATCAATCGCGACAGCAACAGCGGCCCCATCTCGCTGATCGTGGTGCGGATCGGATGGCCCTGCTCGCCGAACAGGTCCCAGAACTGCACCGGATTGTCGGCATAGGCCCAGCTATCGTCTCCGATCGCCTTGGCGCGCTCGGCGAAGCTCGCATGCGTTTTCGCGGTCGGCGAACCAGCCATCGCGAGCCCCGACAGGTCGCCCTTCACGTCGGCGACGAAGCACGGCACGCCGTTCGCCGAGAAGCCCTCGATGATCCCCTGCAACGTCACCGTCTTGCCGGTGCCGGTCGCGCCCGCGATCAGGCCGTGGCGGTTGGCGCGCTTCAACTCCAGCGTCTGCGGCTTGCCGTCCACGCTCGCGCCGATGAAGATGCCGTCGGTCATGGGTCTCGTCCTCTGTATCCGGCGCAGACCCTAACCCCGCGCGCCGCAAAGAAAAAGGACCGCCGCTCGGGTGAGCGACGGTCCTTTCACATCAGTCGTGTCGGTCGTGGATTACTTGATCTTGACCGGCAGGAACTGCGCCGGGCTGCGGCCACGCTTGACCTGCAACAGGACCTGCGGACGACCAGCGGCCTTGGCGACGTTGACCGCGTTCTGGACGTCGACCGCAGTGCGGACGGGCGTGCCGTTGACCGAGATGATGACGTCGCCGCGCTTGAGCTTGCCGAACGCATCGCTGGTCGGTGCGACCACGGCGATCACGACGCCCTGCGTGTTCGTCTCGACACCGACAGCCTGCGCGATCGCCGGGGTCAGCGGCTGGACGCCGATCCCGAGCGCTGCACCTGCCGTCGGTGCGGCGGGGGTGGCGGAATCGTCGCCGTCATCACCGTCGTCGGTGCCGAAGCCCTGCGCATCGCCACCCAGCGTCGCGGCCAGCTTGTCGGCGCTCGGACGCGGTACGACGACCACGTTGGCGACCACCGGCTTGCCGTTGCGGAGGATATCGAGACGCGCGGTCTGGCCGGGCTTCACGTTCGAGACGAGGTAGGACAGCGACTGGTCGACGGTAACGACCTGGCCGTTGACCTTGGTCACGACGTCGCCTGCGCGCACGCCGGCCTTCGCCGCCGGGCCGCCTGCGGTGACGTCGTTGATCAGCTCGCCCTGGTTCTTGGCGATGCCGAGGGCCGCGGCGGTATCTTCATTGATCGTGCCACCCGGCTGGAGCTGGACACCGATATAGCCGCGCTCAATCGTACCGCCCTTCATGAAGGTCGCGATGATCGGCTTGGCGACGGCGGCGGGGATCGCGAAGCCGATGCCGATATTGCCGCCCGACTGGCTGAAGATCTGCGAGTTCACGCCGATCACGTTGCCGTTGAGGTCGAACATCGGGCCACCCGAGTTGCCCTGGTTGATCGAGGCGTCGGTCTGGATGAACCGGTCATACGCGCCGCCCTGGCCGGTGACGCGGTTGATCGCCGAGACGATACCCGCGGTCACGGTGCCGCCGAGGCCGAACGGCTCGCCGATCGCGACGACCCAGTCGCCGACGCGGGCGCCGTTCGAATCACCGAACTTCACGAACGGCAGGTTGGCCGCGTCGATCTTCAGCAGCGCGAGATCCGATTCCTGATCCTTGCCGATGACCTTGGCGACATATTCCTTCTTGTCGCTGAGCGTCACGGTGATCGAATCGACCGTGGCGCCCTGCGCCCCCGGCGAGATCACGTGGTTATTGGTGACGACATAGCCGTCGGGCGAGATCAGGAAGCCCGAGCCGAGCGAGGCGCCTTCGCGCTTCACCGGCGCGCCGCCCTGGCCGCCGCCGCCCATGCCGCCGAACAGGTCGCCGAACGGCGTACCCGCGAACGGATTGGCCTGCTGCTTCTGAACGATCGTCTGCTTGGTCGAGATGTTGACGACCGCAGGCTGGAGCCGCGCGACCATGTCGGCGAAGCTCATCGGCGCGCCGGGTTTCGGCGAAACAGCCTGGATCGCACCGGGTTCGTTCTGCGCGACCTGCGCACCGCTCGGCTGGAGCGCGAGCGTCGCGGTCGCGCCGCCGAGGAGAAGAGCACTGGTAATGGCGTAGGCGTAACGCACTAGATGTTGTCCTCTCGTTTCATCAATCGAAACAGGTGGCGCTTAGCCACACCGTCCTGAATGATGCTTGAATATGAACAGGGGTTCAAAGGTTCCGCAGGCTCAACGCCCGCGGCCCTCGAATTCCCGTAGATAGCTGTTGTTCGGCGAAAGAATGATCGACGTCGAACCAGTCGGTGGCGTACCGCCATCCGCGCCGAACGTGTGCCGATACGACTGCATCGCGCGGTAGAAGTCGTAGAAGTCGGCGTCCTTGCCGAAGCTCTCGGCATAGATCTTCGCCGAATCCGCATCGGCCTGCGCACGGACGATCTGCGCCTGCTTCTGGCCTTCGGCACGGATCGTGATCGCCTCCTGCTGACGTGCGCTCGACATGCGCTTGAGCGCGCTTTCGAGCGGCAGACCGACGGGGAGGTTCGCCTGCTTGATGCGGACATCGACGATCTCGACGCCATACTGGCTGGCGACGCGCTGGAGACCCCTCTGGATGTTGTCCATCAGCTCGGACCGCTCAGGGCTGAGCAGTTCGACGAAGCGCCGCTTGCCGAGTTCGTTGCGCAAGGCTGAACCAAGGATCGGGCGCAGCTGATCGGGAATCCGATCCTCGCTGCCGACCGCATTCCGCATCTTCCGCGGATCGACGATCCGGTAACGCGCATAGGCATCGACCTCGAGCCGAAGCTGGTCGGTCGACAGCACCAGCGTGTTGTCGAGTTCGAGATCCTGCACACGCTTGTCGATCCAGACGATCCGGTCGACGAACGGAATGCGCGCGATCAGGCCCGCACCGGTCTGGCCGAACGCGGTGTTGGGCTGCCACGCGTTGACCGTGCGGATCGGCTGGCCGAAGCGCAGGATTACCGCCTGCTTGGTCTCGGGGACGATCGCGAAGGTCGATGCGGCGAGGATCACCAGCAGCAGCGCGACGATGCCGGCGACGATCGGATTGCGGAAACTCACGGCGTTCACTGATCGGCTCCAGACTGGGGGGCAGCCGCCGCCGCGGCAGGAGCTGGCGTAGACTGGACAGCCTCCGGGTTTGGCAAGCGCTTGGCGTTCGACAGCGGCAGATACGGCACCACCCCGCCCGGCGTCTCGACGATCGTCTTGTCGCTCTTGGCGAGCACCGCCTCCATCGTCTCGTAATACATGCGGCGACGCGTCACTTCGGGCGCGAGCTTGTACTGCTCATACACCTTGTCGAACGACGCGGCCTCGCCCTGCGCGCGTGCCACGACCTGTTGCGCATAGGAGCGCGACTGGTTGAGATTGGCGATCGCCTCCTGCTGCGCGGCGGTGACCGCGTTGAAGTCCTCGACGATCCGCGCAGGTGCTGCGGCCTGCTTGATCGCAACACCCTGGATACGGACGCCCGACTTATAGTCGTTGAGGATCTGCTGAGTCAGTTCGGCGACGCGCTGTTCGATCGTGGTACGACCGGTACCGATCGCCTGATCGAGCGTCGTCGTAGCAACCACCGCGCGCATCGCGCTCTCGGCAGCGGCGCGGACGGTGTCGTTCGGCTCGGCAAGCTGGAACACGTAATCGCGCGGGTCGGAAATATCCCAGCGGACCGAATACGCCAGATCGATGATGTTCTGGTCGCCGGTCAGCGTCAGGTTCTCGCCATCCCCGACGGGAAAATTGTCGGTGCGGATCTTCTGCACGTCGACCACCGTCACGTCGGCGATCGGTGCGGGCATCGTCAGGCGAACGCCCGGATCGAGCGTACCGGCGTATTTACCGAAATAAGTGACGACGCCGCGCTGTTGCGGACCGATCTGGTGGACCGAAGTGAACAGGATCCAGACGACCGCGATGATCGCGACGCCGATCGCCCACAGCGCGCGGGCGTTGGCGCCCGACGGCAAGCCGCCGAAGCCGCCATTGCCGCCGCTACCGCCGCCGCCCGATCCGCGTGCTTTGCGCAGAAACTCGTCGAGCGCGGTCGGTTTGGCAGCAGGCCTGCGGCCACCCGGAGGTTGCGCCCAGGGATTGCGAGGGCCGCTATTACCGTCGTCGCCCGAGCCGCCCCAGGGGCCTTTCGGTGTTTCGGTGGCGAGGATATCGGGGCGCCGGAACCAGCGCGAGAAGATCGTCATACCAACCTTTATAGGTGTGCGGCGGCGGAAAAACAGTGCCAAGCGGCCTTAGCGGCCCTATCTGGCCCGCATGATCGACATCGAAGGCGTAAAGGCGGCGGTTGCCGCAGTGGCAGGCAAGCGGGCAACCGTCCGGATGGAAGGCGCGCGAGCCGGCATCATCATCGATGCGACCGGGCTCGACCCGCAGGCGCGCGATGCGCTGGAGGCGACCGTGCGGATGGCGGCGACGCAACCCGGTGTGTCCGAAGTGCGGATCGCGGTGACCGCGGAACGCTCGACGCGCCGGCTGATCGCGGTCGCCAGCGGCAAGGGCGGCGTCGGCAAATCGACGCTCGCCGCCAACCTCGCGATCGCGATGTCGCGCGCGGGTCGTCGCGTCGGGCTGGTCGACGCCGATATCTACGGGCCATCGCAGCCGCGGCTGATGAACGTCGAGGGCACGCGCCCAACCGCGAAGGACAAGGTCCTCGACCCGGTCCCGACCCCGTACGGCGTGCCGCTGCTGTCGATGGGCCAGCTCGTCGAGCCGGGCAAGGCGATCGCGTGGCGCGGGCCGATGGCGGCGGGCGCGCTCGGCCAACTGGTCGAGGCGGACTGGGGCGTGACCGATACGCTGGTGCTCGATCTCCCGCCCGGCACCGGCGACGTCCAGCTGACGATGGTCCAGAAATACCGGCCGGCGGGGGCAGTGATCGTCTCGACCCCGCAGGATCTCGCGCTGATCGACGCACGCCGCGCGATCGACCTGTTCGAGAAGGCTGGCATCCCGATCATCGGTCTGGTCGAGAACATGGCCGGCTATATCTGCCCGCATTGCGGCGAAGCGTCGGACCCGTTCGGCAATGGCGGCGCCGAGGCGGCGGCGCGCGAACTGGGCATCCCGTTCCTCGGCCGCGTGCCGCTGACGATCTCGATCCGCACGGCGTCTGACGCGGGCACGCCGCCGGCTTCGAATCCCAACGATACGGTGTTCATGCCGATTGCGGCTCAGGTCGTCGCATGGCTCGGAAAACTGTGAAACTCGCGGGCCTGATCTACGTTGTGTGATTACCGGTCGTACCGAGTGGCCTTCTGCCACGGTACGAGCGGACCAGGTTTCCCTCATTGGAGGCATCGATGCCCTTGACCGCCGATGCCGATATCAAGGCCTTGCTCGAAGGTGCTAGGACGATCGCGATGATCGGCGCCTCCGACCGCCCCGATCGCCCGTCCTACGGTGTCATGGCCAAGCTTCAGGCGCACGGCTACCGCGTGATCCCGGTCAATCCGCAGATCACCGGCGAGCATGTCCACGGCGAGTTCGTCTTCCGCGACCTGTCGCAGCTGGGCGACCCGATCGACATCGTCGACATCTTCCGTAACTCGGCAGCAGCCGGTGAAGCGGTCGACCAGGCGATTGCGGCGGGTGCAAAGGCCGTGTGGATGCAACTCGGCGTCATCAACGAAGAAGCGGCAGCGCGCGCCGAAGCTGCAGGGCTGCAAGTTGTGATGGACCGCTGCCCGGCGATCGACATTCCCCGACTCGGAGTCGCCAAGATCGAGCAATGACGCTTGCTCCTTCGGACGATCGCGGCCAGTCTGCGTGTCAGTCCGGGAGATGCCGATGCTGGTCATGCTGCTATCGATACTGATCGAAGACCCGCTGATGGCGACCGCGAAGGCGCGTATGGCCGCCGAGCGCCCCTGCCCGACCAGTGTCGATGCGACAGACATAACGGTCTGCGGCATGCGGACCGCCGATCGATTTCGCGTGCCGTTCGTCGTCCATGACGCGGGTGATCCCAAGCATGAAAGCCTCAGGGACGAACGCACCCGCCTGCTCCACCGCACCTCGCCGCTCGCCGATCTCAGCCCCTTCCAGGTCGGCGGCGGGATGGCAGGCGTCACCATGACGGTCGGCGGCGAAGGCGGCACATCGTTCCGCAAGCCCGCGCCGTAAGGCCCGCGCCGCGCCATAGGAATCCAGTATGATCGCCGTACTTCTATCTGCCCTGCTTCAGGTGGCCGCGGCCCCGGTTGCGCCGCCCGTGCCCGAGCGTTTCTCGATCCTCGTCGATCCGTGCGCCACGCAGACGCAGGACGGCAATGAAGTGGTCGTCTGCGGCAAGTCCGCGACGACGACCCCTCGCCTGCCGATGCGCGATGATCGCGGCCCGCCCGACCACGCGGTTGCCTCGAACCCCAACCTCACCGCCGTCCGCGCGCTGGAGTTGTCAGATACACCGTGCGCCGCCCGACAGGGAGGATGCCAGGTCGGCTTCGGTCCACCGATCGCCCCGATCGCGAAGGCTGCGGTAGGATTGATCAAGAGCGCGCTGGCGAAAAAGCCCGACAAGACCGGCCGCGTGCCGATCGATCTCGACGGCCCCGTCGGCACCGTGAACTAGGTGAAGCGACGTAACGGGGGCGCACAATGATCCTGCTGTTGGTACTGCTGCAAGTCGCCGCATCGGCACCCCCGGCGAGACCGATCGTCGCGCCGCCGCCGCAGAGCTGGTCGATCCTCAATCCGCCCGCCTGCCCCGGTTCGAGTCCGACCGAGGTGATCGTCTGCGGCGGCAAGGGCACATCCGAGCAGCGTCTGCCACTGCCCGGCGAACGCCCGCCGCAGGATCGCCCGCGCCAGCCGACCGGCGATCCGCGCGCGGCGCTCGACAATAGCGGGCCGGTGTGTCCGCCGGGCGGATGCACGGGCGTCGACCTGTTCACGGTCCCGGTCGTGCTGATCCGCGGCATCGGCGCGCTGATCGATCCGCATAGCTGCTGCGAGAATAACGAGGGCAAGGACGCCATGGCGCTGGTGCGCGACGTCGGGCGGCAGTTTCGAAAGAAGCCAGACAAGTCGAACCGCGTGCCGATCGTGCTGGATGAGCCGGTGAAGTAAGGTAGCGCAGCGCGTCACTTCAGCACGACCGACCTCCACGTGTTTCCCCGCGAAGGCGGGGACCGAGTCTGGACTCCCGCCTTCGCGGAGAACAAGGTGGAGGCTGCTTTGCTATCCACCACCCCGGCGAAGGCCGGGGCCCAGTTAGGGGACGAAGCTAACGAAGCGCACGCGCCGTTACTGCGACCTTTCCAACTGGGCCCCGGCCTTCGCCGGGGTGGTCGCTTTTAGACGGGAGTGGCAGTCATTACCGCCCCTTCAATCCAGAATATGCATCCACATCGGCTGCCCCACGAGACTCTGCGACCCGCGCAGCTTCTCCAGCGCCTGCGCGATCGACCGCTCCGGGCTCTCATGCGTCACGATCGCCACCAGCACGCTGCCATCGGCAATCGCCCCCCGCTGGATCAGGCTCTCGATCGAGACCCCCGCATCGCGCATCGCCGCCGCGATTTCCGCCAGCACCCCGACCCGGTCCGCGACGGTGAACCGCAAATACGCACGCCCCCGCCGCTCGCCGCTGTCCGCCTTCGGCGCCGCCGTAAGCGACACCACCGGCATCGCGAATGGCGGGCCGAACTCCCCGCGCGCGATGTCGATCAGGTCGGCCACCACCGCGCTCGCGGTCGGGCCATCACCCGCGCCCGCACCCTGGAACAGCAGGCGACCGACGAAATTGCCTTCCGCGACGACGGCATTAAGCGATCCGGTCACGTGCGCGAGCGGATGATCGATCGGCACGAGATGCGGATGCACGCGCTGGAACAACCCGTCCGCGCCTGCCTCGGCCAGACCGAGCAGTCGCACGCGATAGCCCAAGGCCGCCGCCTCGGCGATATCCGCGCCCAGCAGATGCCGGATGCCGCTGATCGCAACGTCGTCGAACGCCGGCTGCGTCCCGAACGCGACGGCCGCCAGGATCGACAATTTGTGCGCCGCATCGACACCGTCGATGTCGAAGCTCGGATCGGATTCGGCAAACCCGAGCGCCTGTGCCTCGGCAAGCACCTCGGCAAAGTCGCGACCCTCCGATTCCATCTTCGACAGGATGAAATTGCACGTCCCGTTGAGAATCCCATACACGCGGGCGATCTCGTTTGCCGCGGCGCCTTCGCGAAGCCCCTTGATAACCGGGATGCCCCCCGCGACCGCCGCCTCGAACTTCAGCGCGACCCCGGCCGTTTCCGCAGCCTGCGCGAGTTCGAGCCCGTGATGCGCGATCATCGCCTTGTTCGCGGTGACGAAACTCCGCCCCGCCCCCAGCGTGCTGCGCGCGAGAGTCAGCGCCGGTCCGTCCGATCCCCCGATCAGCTCGACTACGACATCCGCGCCCGGCTGTTTCGCCAGCGCGGTCGTGTCGTCGACCCAGGCAAACCGCGACAGATCGACGCCGCGATCCTTGCCGCGATCGCGCGCAGAGACCGCGACGATCTCGATCTCGCGACCTGCCCGCCGCGCAATCAACTCGCGGTTGGCATCCAGCAATCGGATCACACCGCCGCCAACGGTTCCCAGACCCGCAAGGGCCACGCGCAATGGTTCGCTCATTTTCGTCCTCCACTCGCGCGTCCGGTTACGTTTCACAGACGTTTTGCGCAATCCTGATGACGCATCGGCGTTGCGCCCCTATCTGGGCGTCATGTCCGGCCGCTTCGATCACCTCCCCAACCGTCGCACGATCATCGATCGCCGCGCCGTCGCCGAAACCATCGCTGCGCTGGAAGGCGTCGACGCAACTGCGCTCCGCCGCGACGCGACGACGCTGCTGAAGGCCGCACTCGAGAAAGGCCGGGTCGAGGTCGAACGCCGCCTCGTGGAACATCCGTCGCGCGGGTTGGAAGCGTCGAGCGCGCAGGCGTATCTGATCGACGCGCTGCTCCGCATCCTGTTCGATTTCACCACGCAGCGGCTCTACCCCCTGCCCAACCCGACGATCGGCGAGCGCCTGACGCTGATCGCGGTCGGCGGCTATGGCCGTGCGGAAATGGCGCCGCATTCGGACGTCGACATCGGCTTTCTCACCCCCGGCAAGCAGACGCCCTGGGCTGAGCGCGTGATCGAGTCGATGCTGTACGCGCTATGGGATCTTGGGCTGAAGCTTGGCCAGTCGAGCCGCTCGCTCGACGAGATGGTCCGCCAGGCGAAGGCCGACGTCACCGTCCGCACCGCGCTGCTCGAAGCGCGCTACGTCTGCGGCGACACCGAGCTGTACGAACAGGCGTCGCACCGGTTCAAGACCGAAGTCCAGGCCGACACCGCGCGCACCTTCATCGCCGACAAGCTCGCCGAACGCGACGCGCGCCACCGCAAGATGGGCGACACCCGCTATGTCGTTGAACCCAATGTCAAAGAGGGCAAAGGCGGCCTGCGCGATCTTCACGCTTTGTTTTGGATCGGCAAATACATCTACGACGTCCAACGCGCCGCCGAACTGGTCGAGGTTGGGCTGTTCACCAAGGCCGAATACCGGCTGTTCCACCGCGCCGACAATTTCTTCCAGGCGGTACGCTGCCACCTGCACAGCATCACCGGTCGCGCCGAGGATCGGCTGACGTTCGACCTGCAACGCGAAATCGCCGACCGGATGCGGTTCTCCGACCGGCCGGGCAAGTCGAAGGTCGAGCGGTTCATGCAGTTCTATTTCCTGCAGGCAAAGACGGTCGGCACGCTCAGCGGCGTATTCCTCGCGCATCTCGACGAGAAGTTCGCAGCGCGAGGCCGGCGCTTCGGATTGCCGACAATCCGCCGTTCGCCGCGGAAGCTCAATGGCTTCGTGCTCGATCGCGGACGGTTGGCGCTGCCGAGCGACGACTTCTTCCAGGCCAATCCGGAACGCCTGATCGAAATCTTCCAGCTAGCCGACAAGCACGGCGTCGAGATCCATCCGCTGGCGATGCGCGCCGCGGCGCGGGATGCCAAGTTGGTCGACGACGTGCGCACCAGCCCGACCGCCAATGCGCTGTTTCTCGACGTGCTGACGAGCCCGCGCGATCCCGAACTCGTGCTGCGCTGGATGAACGAGGCGGGGGTGTTCGGCCGGTTCGTGCCCGATTTCGCACGCGTCGTCGCGCAGATGCAGTTCGACATGTACCACCACTATACGGTCGACGAGCACACCATCCGCGCGATCGGCCTGCTCGCGCGGATCGAGAGCGGTGCGCTGAAGGAGGAGCATCCGCTCGCCAGCGCGATCTTCGAACAGATCGTGTCGCGGCGCGCCTTGTATGTCGCGGTCCTGCTGCACGACATCGCCAAGGGACGTGGCGGCGATCACTCGATCTTGGGCGCGGAGGTGGCCCAGCGGCTATGTCCGCGCTTCGGCCTCACGCCCGCCGAGACCGAGACGGTCGCGTGGCTGGTGCGCTGGCATCTGCTGATGTCGGCGACCGCGTTCAAGCGCGATCTCAGCGACTTCAAGACGATCCTCGATTTCTGCGACGTGGTGCAGAGCCCGGAGCGGCTGCGGCTGCTACTCACCCTTACAATCGTCGACATCCGCGCGGTTGGGCCAGGCGTGTGGAACGGTTGGAAGCGCCAGTTGCTCGGCGATCTGTACGAAGCGGCGGAAGAGGTCCTTCGCCTCGGTCACAAGCAGAAGGGGCGTGCCGAGCGCATCGCCGCCAAGCAGGAGCATCTGCGCGATGCGCTCGGCTGGGACGAAGCGACGTTTGCAACGCTCGTCCACCGTCTCCCCGAAGCGTACTGGATCGCCGAACCCGAGGACGTGCTCGCGCACAATGCGCGTTTCCTCGCCAACACCGGCGAGGCGCAACTCGCGATCGACGCGCACGTCTATCCGGGGCGCGGCGCGACGCTGGTGACGATCTACGCGGCCGATCATCCCGGGCTGTTTTACCGTATCGCCGGGGCCATCCATGTCGCTGGCGGCAACATCATCGACGCGAGAATCCATACCACGCGCGACGGGATGGCGGTAGACAATTTCCTCGTGCAGGATCCGTTCGGGCGGCCGTTCGACGAAACCGGCCAGTTGTCGCGCCTGAAGACCGCGATCGAGGACGCGCTCGCCAATCGCGGCAAGCTCGCCGATCGGCTAGTGGCAAAACCCCTGCCCCGGACGCGCGCCGAGGCGTTCGACATCGTTCCCAATGCGCTGGTCGACAACAAGGCGTCGAACCGGTTCACGGTAGTCGAGGTCAATGCACGCGATCGGCCAGCTTTGCTCAACCAGCTCGCCAATGCGCTGTTCCAGTCGAAGGTGACGATCCACTCAGCGCATGTCGCGACCTATGGCGAGCGGGCTGTGGATACGTTTTATATCACCGACCTCACGGGAGACCGGATCACCCAGCCTGCTCGGTTGAGAACCTTGGAGCGCAGGTTGCTGGCAGCAGCGGCGGGGGAAGAGATAGATTTGGCGGCGTAGGGCGTTTCTCATCCTCCCCTGCAAGGGGAGGTGGCGCCAAGCGACGGAAGGGTATCGTGCTATCGAGCGCAGCGCCCCCTCCGTCAGCGCTACGCGCTGCCCCCCCTTGCAGGGGAGGAAACAGACATGAAAAAGCCGACCTGCATCTATGTGCGGACCGGCTTTTTCCTACCCTAACCCTCCGATCAGAAGCGCGAGCGGAGCGTCAGGCCGTAGGTGCGGGGTTCGGCCAGATACGACGTGAAGATCTGGTTTGCGGTCGTGCCGAACGCCTGGGTCTGCGCCTGGCTGCCCGCCCCCTGGAACGGTGCGTTGAACGCAACCTGCTGGTAGTTGGTGTCGAGCAGGTTCTGCGCCCAGACCTCGAGTGCCCACTTCTGCTGCGGCCCACGGATGCCGACGCGGGCGTTCATCAGGAAAAAGCCGTCCTGTGCCTTTTCCGGGAACAGGTCCGACCCCGTGTTGTAGTCGCTGGTCATACGGCCATCGACGTAGAACAACGCGGTTAGCCCGGTATGGCCGATATCCGGTGTCCATGCCGTCGACGCGGTCACGGTGTGCTTCGGCGCATTGGACAGGTTGCTGCCCGAGAGCAGGAACAGCGCGGCATCGAGCGGCTGGCCGCTTTCGGTACCAACCAGATTGTTGCGGAAGCGCGTGTTCGTGTAGGTGTAGCCGAGGTTCACCGAGTAGTTCGGCGCCGGGAACAGCCCGGCTTCAAGCTCGAAACCTTGCGAGATTACGCCGTAATTCGTCTTCCCCGTGCAAGCACCGGTCGTCGAGCTCGCATCCTGATCCGCACCGTTCAGGCTCGTATCGCAGGTGCTGATGTTCTGGACGATGAAGTTGGTGCCGTTGAAGGTGTTCAGCTGGAAGTTCTTGAACTCCTGACGGAAGCCCGCGACGTTGAAGGTGAAATCCTTCGACGTGAACTTCAGGCCGACCTCGTACGCGTTCACGGTCTCAGGATCGAACCGCAAATTGGCGGCGCTGGCATTGGTCGGCGACGAGAATACGTTGGCCGTCAAATCCGAACGATCGAGATTATAGCCGCCCGCCTTGTAGCCTCGCGAGTAGGACGCATACAGCAACGTGTCGGTCCGCGGCTTATACGAGATCACGCCGGTGCCGGTGAACTCACCTTCCTTGAAGCCATTATTGAGATCGAGGCCATTGAGCGCAGTCGTCGAGTTGCCTGTGCAGGTAAGCGTGACGATGCCGCCGACGAGCGTCTTGACCGCCGCCGGGACCGCCGCACTGGCGAGCAGCGGGCTGAGATTGGCTTGCTGGACCGGGCAGACTGCGTTGTTGTTGTTGAAGTCGCCGTGGAAATCCTTCGCCTCATGCGTGTAGCGCAGGCCACCGGTGATCGACAGCTTGTCGGTTAGCTTGAAGATATTGTGCGTGAAGAACGCGTAGTTCTCGCTGTCCTGATAATAGGTCGAACGGACGTCGCCGACATTGTTGACGGTACTGAGGCGATCGATGCCGGCGAGCACCGTGTTGGTCAGCGCACCGAAGGCTGGCGTCGTGCCGGGCACCTGGCCTGACAACACCGCGCGACCGGCTGCGCTGAGGCAACCCGGGTTGGCCGGGTTACGCAGTGCCGCAGCAGGATTGATCGTCGCGACGATGCGGCAAGCGGCGAACGCGCCATATTGCGTGCCGAACTTCAGATTGTCGGCAACGACAAGGTCTTCCTTCGAGTAATAGCCACCGACCAGCCAGTCGAGCTTGTCGTTGAACAGCGAGCCGTTCAGGCGGACTTCCTGGCTGAAGGTGTGGAACTGGCGGAAGCTGTTACCGTCATCGGGCCGATAGGCAATGTCGAGATTGCCGTAGTCGATATCCCCCGCGCCACCCGATTTGTATTCGCGGTATGCCGTGATCGAGGTGAGCGAGGCGCCGCCGAGGTTGATGTCGATCTGGCCCGAGCCGCCGTAATCGGTCGTGACGTTCGAATAGGCGCGGCCGGGCGAGTTGGCGATGCGGCGATTATACGGATCGCCCGCGCTCGGGAAAACCGCACCCATGCTCTGCATGACCTGGACGATGCGGTTGCCCGCGGGATTGATAGCGAAATCGCCGGGGACGCCCGGGGTCGGATCGATCTTTTCCTGGGTGTTGATGTAGACCGCGCCGCAGCACTTCTCGTCGCGGTGCGTGTAGTCGCCGATCAGGCGGACGGTAACGTCGGACGAGGGCTCGAACAGCAACTGCCCGCGGACGAAATAGCGATTGCGATCGTTGTAATCGGTCTTGTTGACGACGTCGTAATAATAGCCGTCGCGCTTGCCGAACACGCCGTCGAGGCGAAACGCGAGCTTGTCTGCGATGATTGGGCCGGTCAGCCCGCCGGCTATACGAACGTTGTTGTAGTTGCCGTAGGTCGCCTCGGCATAGCCACCGAATTTGTACGACGGTAGCTTCGTCAGGATGTTGATCGAACCTGCCGTGGCGTTGCGGCCCGACAACGTACCCTGCGGACCGCGCAGAACCTCGATACGATCGACTTCGCCGAGGTCGTTGAGACCCGAGCCGGTGCGGCTGCGATAGACGCCATCGATGAATACCGCGACCGAGCTCTCAAGGCCCGGGTTGTCGCCGACCGTGCCGATACCGCGAACGCGGGCGGACGCGTTGGCCTCGCTGCCAGTCGAGGAAATCAGCAGAGAGGGGACAAGCTGGGTGGCCTGACGGATGTCATTCGCGCCGGTATTCTCCAGCGCTGCCGAACCGACCGCGGAAACCGCGATCGGCACGTTCGACAGCCGCTCGGAACGACGGGTGGCGGTGATGACGATGTCGCTGGCGTTACCCGAATAGACTGGCGCCGCGGCGACCGGGGTTTGCCCCGCATCAACCGACCCAGCCGCCGTGCCCGACGTCGTCGTCGCGGTCGCCTGCGCTTCGGGCTGCGAGGTCGGGACGTCCTGCGCGAATGCCGGGGCGACGATCGCCGTGGTTGCTGCGGCGGACAACAGATATGCGATCATACGCATCGGCATTCTCTCCTGAGTGTTCGAATGTTTTCGAACTTATGGTTTGGACGTTAGGTAGAGGCCTTACGCTGTTCGCGTCTAGCAATTTCCGCATACGGAAACCGATTTTTGAACATTGTGTCTCCAAACCGCCACATAGTGGCAGACAGCAAACCCTAGTTTCAAATCGCAACTGTTCAGGTGGATGAGTCGGCATGCGCTGATGGGAAGACCAGGACGTTGATCGCTCTCGAACGGCCGCCCCCGACGAATCTTACGCAGGCCCAGCGCCGAGTCTTGCAGGCAGCATTATCCGACCGCCGCCGCTTCGCTCGGTGGACGCACCTCGTCGAGTCGTGTGGGATAGCCGCAAGGCCGCCTTGCGTACTGCAGTGGCGGCCCAGACAGATGGACAGGCAGAAGGCCTTCCTGGGCGCCCCCGCGGTATGTCAGGCCTGCGCGAAGACCTTGGTGCCGATGATGCCGACCACGGTCAGCGCCATGAAGCAGGCTTGGATGCCGCTGACCTTGTCGCCGAACAGGATGACGCCGCCGATGATGACGCCGATCGCGCCAGCGCCGGTCCAGATCGCATAGGCGGTGCCGGCGGGTAGGCCGCGCATCGCAAGCGCGAGCAGGCCCATGTTGACGAAGCTAAGGACGATCGGGACGCTGGAGGCCTGCCACGTGGCGATGGTGGCGGCCCATTTGAGGCTGAGCGCCCAGCAGATTTCAGTGACAACGGCGACCGCAAGGATGAGCCAGGACATGGTTGTTCTCCAACGGGCTCAGATTGGAGACTCGGCCGCCGGAAACCCGGGAAGAGACGGCCGTCAATATTGGAGAGGTTTAGCGCGCTAGGCGCTTTTTCGTTCCCCCGCGGAGGCGGGGGTCCAGGATCCCATAGGATTACGCTTGTAACCCTGGCCCCCCGCCTTCGCGGGGGAACAGCAGGTGAGCAGATCGCCGCCCTAGCTCGCTTAGTTCAGGCGGCTAAGGCCCGAGATCGAGCGGTCGACCATCATGCGGTCGGCGGCGGCGTCGTGGTGCTCGGCAATCAGGATACCGGCAGCCTTCGCCGCGGCATCCGCCGCCCGGGCACGGACTTCGGCGATTGCGGCGCGTTCGGCGGCGGCGATCTTGTCCTCGGCCATTTTCGCGCGGCGGGCCATCAAGTCTTCGGCGCCAGCCTTCGCCTTGGCGATGATCGCCGCGGCTTCGTGATGTGCGTGGGCCTTCATGGCTTCGGCTTCGACGTGCGCGGTATTGGCCTTCGCCTCGTACTCGGTGCGGATCGCTTCGGCTTCGGCACGGAGCGCCTTGGCTTCGTCGAGCTGCGTGCGGATGCCGGCGATGCGCGTGTCGAGCATCTTGCCGATCATGCCCGGAACCTTCTTCCAGACCATCAGCAGGATGACGACGATCATCGCCACCGCGACCCAGCCGGTCGAGGTCAGGCCGAGCGCGGTCGGGTCGGGCACATGCTCGACGCCGCCGGGCGCAGTGGTGTGACCCTGGAGGCCCTGGTTGTCGATCGCACCCTCGGGCGCCATGCCCTCGCCGTGGATGACCTTTGCGGCCGAATCTGGATTAGCCATGCGCCGTCGTCCTGCGTACCGCGTCGGTTGCCGCGTCCAGGCTGACCTGGAGGCCGGCGACCTTGGCGGCCAATTGCTGTGCTGCTTCGGCGGCGACACCCTGCAAGTTCGAGAGTGCCTCGGCCTTGGCGTTGGCTACCGCCAGATCGTGATGACCCAGACGCTCGGCGAGTTCGGCGTCGGCCGCGTGGACCTGCTGCTCGAACGCGGTCGCCGCACGCTTGGCTGCTGCCGCGGTCTCGGCCTGCGCCGCGACGCGCGCCGCGTCCATTTCGGCCTGCCAGTTCGCCTGGACCGTATCGGCTTGCGCACGGGCAGCGACCGCCGCCGCCAGATCGCCGGCGATCTTGCCTTCGCGCGAGTCCACGTTGGACACGATCTTTGGCACCATTCCCTTGCCGATCCCGAAATACAGGATGCCGAAGGTTAGGAGCAGCCAGAAGATCTGCGAGGCGTAGGTAGCGGCTATCTGGGAAATCTGGGGCATGTCGGTCCTTCGTGAAACGGCCGGGCGCGGTCGCCCGGCCAATTCAGCGAGTGGTTAGGCGACGAACACGAGGATGATCATCGTGACGAAGGCGAGCAGACCGAGAAGCTCGGCTGCCGCGAAACCGATGAACAGACGGCCCTGCTGGCTGTCGGCTGCGCCCGGGTTGCGGAGAGCGCCGGCGAGGAACTGTGCGAACACGTTGCCCACGCCGAGTGCTGCGAGGCCCATGCCGATCGCTGCGAGGCCGGCACCGATCATCTTTGCTGCTTGTGCGTCCATGATAAAACTCCCTTGAAAATCAGTTAGGTATTGGAAAACTTGGTGAAGGCTGCCCCACTTAGTGGAGATTGACCGCGTCGTTCAGATAGACCGACGTCAGCAACGCGAACACATAGGCCTGGATCGCGGCGACCAGCAGCTCGAGCAGCGTGATGCCGATCATCAGCAGCATGCTCGGCGCGGTCACCAGACCGATATACACGCCGCCCAGATTGAGACCGTTGATCACGAACGCGGCGAGCACCTTGAGCAGGATATGCCCCGCGGTCATCGCCACGAACAGTCGCAGACCGAGCGAGAACGGACGCACCAGGAACGACATCAGCTCGACCACGAAGATCAGCGGGATCATCAGTGCGGGCGTGCCGCTTGGCACGAACAGCGAGAAGAAGTGGAAGCCGTGCTTGCCGAAACCGACGAGCAGGACGATCGCGAAGCTGATCAGCGCCAACACGCCGGTGACGGTCATGTGGCTGGTCACGGTGAACGGGTGCACGCCGGGGACGATGCCGAATGGCAGGAGCCCGATGATGTTCGCGAACAGGATGAACATGAACAGCGAGAACACATAGGGCACGAAGCGCTTGCCGCCCGGGCCGACATTCTGCTCGAGCATGCCCGAGATGAAGCCGGTGAAGCCCTCGACCGCCATCTGCCACCGACCGGGGACGAGCTCGCGCTTCATGCCACCGATCATGAACGCCCAAAGCGCGACCAGCGTCACCACCATCCACAATGCGGAGTTGGTGAACGACAGGTCATAGCCACCTACGATCCAGTGCGAGCCGAACGCCGGCTCGATCAGGAACTGGTGCATCGGATCGATCTTGCCGCCCTGTTCTGCCGCCACGTGGAATCCCTGCCGTCTTGATACGACAAACGCCCGGTTACTCCGGGCGTTCGCCTGAAATTCGAATGATCTGCCTGAACGCGACCGCTATCCCGAGGAACAGCAGCACGATCAGTCCCCAAGGGCCAGTGCCGAACCAGCGGTCTATCAACCAGCCGATCAGCGCACTGCCAACGAGACTCCCGATGAGAGCGGAAATGACGCGATTGCCTTGCGAGTAACCCCGCTCGGCATCCGCCCCCTTCTGCCCCTTTGCGAGCGTTTCCCGATGCTGCGCCTCTCGCAATCGCTCATCGAGCGCGGAAAGTCGCGGATCGTCAACACCCTGGGGGTCCTGTCCGGGTTCGATCTCCGCCACGCACGTTCCTCCACCTGATTTCGCATCGGGGAGGAAGCAAGCAGCGACGAGCGATCCCGCCAAGGCGCGGTCCGTTTAGAAAAGGGGGGGGTGCAAGTCAACCGGTGTGACACGGACGTCATTAATGGGGCGTTTGAATCCTCCCCCGTCAGGGGGAGGTGGCACCGCAGGTGACGGAGGGGGAGGACACGGAACGGAGGTTCTCCTTACCTCCCCCGCCGTCCGGCAAGCGCCAGACACCTCCCGCTGGCGGGGGAGGATTTTAGAGCTGAACCTCGATACGGCCACGCTCTTCGTCATCCCGGCGAAAGCCGGGACCCCGCGCCGCGAGGGGACACCTGCTATTCGTATTTCCACCCAATCTCGTCACCCCAGCGAAAGCTGGGGTATCCCCGTAATGGAGCACCCCCTTGCCGCACGAGACCCCAGCTTTCGCTGGGGTGACGGTGAAGGGCGGAGGACGCTCCCGTCTTCGTCACCCCGGGCTTGTTCCGGGGTCCACGGTTCCGCGCTCTCACGACTATCGAGCGTGCGGAACGGTGGATGCCGGAACGAGCCCGGCATGACGGACTATCTCAAACGCAGCGCGAATCGCGTTCCGGGGCGCCGGCGGTGCGCGTCTTCCATACGCCGTTGGGCGTCTTGTACTTCTCGCCAGGGTTCGTCGCGGCGATCAGGTTGCACCCGCTGGTAAACGCGAGCTGCTCGACCGTCGCACCACTCGCCTGCGCTTTCTGGGTATACGCCGACTTGCGCTGGATATTGATGTTGTTGACCAGCGCGCGCAGATCGCCGCTCGCCGCCCCGACCAGGCCGAGATAGCCGTCGGGCTGCTCGCCGACTTCGCCACCGGCACGCGCCGCGGCATAGGCCGGATCGCGCTGCGCCGACGCCGCCACCGAAAGGCCGCCGAGAACCGCGGCTGCGGCAATCATGGCAATGACCTTCTTCATATCAAAATATCCCCGGATTCTGCTGGATCAACGATTTCGCCTCGCCATCGAGACGATAGACCACTTCCTGCGTGACGTTGATGTTGAGGTTGATCTCGATCGGCTTGTCAGGCGCCGACACGTTGATGCAGCCCGGCAGGGCGGCCAACAGCCCGATAATCGCGATCGTCCTCGTCATCATGCGCAAGATCGGCCTTTGCTCCAGCTTCTTCAATCCTGTTTCGGTCATGGCACGATCCTGCTTGCGGGAGGCTGAATGGTCGGAAGTTTAGGAGGTGGCGGCGCGGCGTGCTGTTGCAGCAAAGCCGGCAGGTTGCGCTGGATCAGCCGCTTCGGATCGTAGAAGCTCTGCGCCGAATCGAGCAGCCCGCGGAACGGCGCCTTGATCCGGATATTGAACACGAACGGGAGTTTCTGCAGCCGCCGGACGATGAAGTTCGACTTCGCCCCCTCACCCTGACTGATCCCGGCAAAGCGCACGTCGGTGACCATCTCGCCCGCGAGCGGCCCGTTCATGCCGACGCGCAACGACTGATACCGCAGCGACTTCAGCGCCTGGAACGCGATATTCGCCCAGATGCCGAGATCCTTCTGGCTGAGGTCGCCGACATAGGCGAGCGTGCCGCCACCAGGCCGGACGCGCAGGTCGCCCCCTTCGATCCGGCCGCCGCTCTCGTCGAAGATCATCGGCAGCACCCCGTCGAAGATCCCGGTCGCGTCGAAGTTCTTGAAATCGAACTGCTGCAGGAACTGGTCGGCGGCCATGTTGGCGATGTGGAATGTCATCCGGCGCTCCTTCGGCGCAGAGAAGTCGAGCAAAGTCGGGTCGAGCGTCAGCGATCCGCCCGCGAACGGCCAGGAGCCACCCTCGACCTGCACGCGCGCACCGGGCAGCGTCTGGTAGCGGATCGTGCCGTCGGTGACCGGGATGCCGGGATTGAGCGTGCGGATCGTCGCCACCTGCCCCGACGCGCTCTGGAGGTTGAGTAGGTCGGTGAAGCGGATCTCGGTAGCGATGCCGGTGACCGGGCCGAATGCGGCGGCGAGATCGGTGCCAGCGGTGCGGAACACGCCGGTACTGGTCACGCCAGCGGGGTTCCAGGCGATATGCCCCTCGCCGCTGACCGATCCGTTGACGTCGGCGATCACGCCGAACGTCAGCGGGGTGAGTGCGTCGGGTTGCAGCTTGTCCTTGGCGAAAGCGATCGCGGGCACGTTCAGGTCCGCCTTGCCTGCCCCGGCGCCGAGAGCGTGGGTCAGCGTGACGTCGGCGACCTTGGTGTTGGTGGTCGGCTCGAACAGCGTGCCCGCCGCGGTGATCGTGCCGTTGACCAGCGCGAGCGTCACGGTGCGCGCGGCGAGCGGCTTGAACCGCGGCGTCGGCGCGGCATCGGATACGCCCATCGCGCCAGTGAGGTTGAGCGCGCCATTGACGAGCGTCCAGTCGCCGGCGGCCTCCCCGAGCAGCAGCGGCACGTTGGCAATCTGACCCGAGCCGCCCGTGAACGCGCCCGCCACGCCCTGCCCGGTCATGCGGCCCGTGACAGTGGCGAAATCGAGTTTCGTGATGCGTTCGGGCGCGCCGATGCGGGTCTGAACGCCGTCGATCGCAAAGCCGCGATCCGCCAGCCGCATGGTCGCTCCCGCCGTCGCGAGCGTGATCGGGGTAGTGCCGAGTCGCCCACCCAGCTTGGCCGCGGCGATCTTCGCGCCGCCGCTGACCCGCGCGCCGTTGATCTGCACCAGCGCGCCATCAAGCGGGCACAAGGTCAGCCGCGCCGGATCGAGCACAAGGCCGGAGATCGCAAAGCGCTGGACTGCCAAAGGCACGCAACCGGTGTTGACGACCAGCCGCCCGCGACCGTCCCAAAGCGCCGCAACCGGTATCGACAGACCATCGACCCGGTTGGCGGAACCGCCCGCACCGATCGGTCCCCCGAGCGTGACTCGCGTCGCGATCGAGGTCGCCCCGCCCGGCGTCGCGCTGAAAGTGACGGGGGTGAGCGCCAGACTTGCGCCACCCGCCGCATAAGGCGCGATGGTGGCGACGCCACGGATCGCCGAGCCGGGTTTCGCCTGCGCGAGCGAGATACGCGCCTCGGGCAGGCCGCCGCCGCGCATCCCGAGAACTGTGTCGAGCCGTACGCCGTCATTCGGCCAGCCGAACGCGACCCCGCTCCCGCCGCTGAGCGCCACGCGCGCACCGCTGGCAGACGCAAGCGTGAGACGGGACAGCACCGCCTTGCCGCGTCCGCCGTCGATCTGCACGTGCAGGTCGGTGTCCGCAGCAAATCCGCGGCCGGCCTTCTGGACCGCCTGCGTGATCGCCGTTGCCAACGGTGCTACGGGGGTCCCAGCGGCCGCACCGCCGATCCCAGCCAGTCCCGCGAGTCGCTTCTGCGCCATTGTGGCGCTGCTCGCCTGAACACGCCCGTCGAACGCGATCTGCTTGCCGATCCGGTAGGTGCCGGCAAGCGTAACCCGGCGCGCGCCGCCTTCGGTGGTGCGAACCGTATCGGCGGCGATGTCCGCCTTGCCGCCGGTCGCCGCCGCGGTTCCGGTGAAGTCGATCGTGCCCACAACACCGGCCAAAGTCGCACCCGGTGTTCGTACCGCGCCAGTCTCGAGCGTAGCCTTGCCCTGCCAGCGATCGAGCGCGGCAGAGAGGCCGACGTCGAGATCGGCCACGATCCGCGCCGCCTGCGTCGTGCCGCAGGCGAGCCGCGACACGCGTACCGGCCCGGTTATCGTTGGCTTGGCTGCGTCGATTCGCAGTTTCACCGTCGCCGCCAGCCGGTCGATCACACACCCACCGACATCGAGCCGCTCGCTGATCGCCGCCAGCGTGCCGCGGAACCCGTCGTCAAGTTTGCCAGAGCCTGCCAGCTTCAAGCCGACGACACCTTGCGGAGTCTCCAGCCGCATCCGCCCGTCGGCCACCGACACGTCGAGCGCGGGCAGCGAAAACGGCTTCCCCGACGAGGCCGGCAGCAACTTGTCGATCGCACCGAGCGAGACCTTACCGTCGATCAGCCGACCGCGCAGCCGCACCTTCCCCGCGCGCACGCCCTCCAGATACGGTCCCGACAACCCGACGCCAGTCCGCGTCTCGACCCAGTCGGCGACCAGATCGGGATGCGCCGGATCGCCGATCACGACATTGGTCAGCCGCTGGCCACCCAGCGCGAGGTCGGCGATGTCATAGCGCGCAGGCACGCCGGCCTTGGCGAGCTCACGATCGATGAACCCCTCGGCGATTGGCTTCCTCACCAGCCAAAGCACGACCAGTCCGGCGAGCAGGAGCAGCGCGATCACCAGCGCAACGCGGCGGGCCGTCGCAGGGCGGCGAGGGTCGGCCCCGGGGTCAGCCCCCGTCTCGCTCGTCTCGCTCACTTACTCACTCCGCCACGCTCCGGCCCCCTGCATAGGCGGGTGCGGGGGCGTCATGCAATTGCGCGCGGATGTGCTAGCTTCACGATATGGCCGAACCGGACGACGAGATCGACGATCTGAAGGGCCATCGGGGCCGCCTCCGCAAACGCCTGTTCGAAGGCGGTAGCGACGCATTGCTCGACCACGAACTCATCGAATATCTGCTCGCGATCGCGATTCCGCGCGGCGACACCAAGGCGCTCGCCAAGGCCTTGATGCGCGAGTTTGGCGGTATCGGCGGAGTCCTCACCGCGGATGCCGAGGCGCTCGGCCGGGTAAAGGGCATGGGCGACATCTCGACCGCAGCGATCAAGATCGCGCACGCCGCCGCGATCCGCCTGCTGCAATCGCACGTCAGCGACCGCCCGGTGCTCGCCAACTGGCAGGCGCTGCTCGACTATCTACGCGCCGACATGGCGCACCACGCGATCGAGCGGTTCCGCGTGCTGCATCTCAACACGAAGAACATGCTGATCCGCGACGAGGTGATGAGCAAGGGCTCGATCGACCAGGCCGCGGTGTATGTCCGCGAAGTCATCCGCCGCGCGATCGACCTTGGCTCGGCCTCGATCATCCTCGTCCACAACCACCCGAGCGGAGCCCCCTCCCCCAGCCGCGCCGACATCGACATCACGCGGACCATTGCCGAGGCGGGCAAGCGGCTCGGCATCACCGTCCATGACCATATCGTGATGGGCACCGGCGGCCATGTCAGCCTGCGTGCCCAGGGATTAATCTGACGCAACTAGATAGTTTCGGGAAAGGCGGGACGTTTCCCCCGCGCCTTCGTTGTCCACCCAAAGGAATTTTATGTGGACAACAAGTTACACGACGAACCCTCGACCGTGACCGCGGAACACGGGCAGGTCCTGGTCGATGGGCCGGACGGCGTCGCGGTGTCGTTGACACCCGATGCGGCAGTCGAGACATCCGACCGGCTTCTCGAAGCGGCGGTCGAAGCGCAGGGCCAGATTTTGACGATGACCCTGGCCGACAAGGAACATGCAGCGCGCAAGGCTGGCTGACCGTCGCGTTATCTTCGGGCCAGCGGTCCTATGTCGTACTGAATTACGACATCCAATCCGCTCTGCCATCCTCGTCCAAGGCCAAACAAGGGCCATATCAGTCGGCGTGCGTGGGGATTTTTGTCCAATCAGCCGATGCCCGCTGGTCGATGGCGCATCGGCGCACGATCGATGCCGTCGATGTCTACGATATCCGGATGCAGCGTCTGATGTCACGCGCCTCGGATCAGGTCCGCGTGCGGTTCCTGTCGATCATGCGGACCGGCGCGATCTGAGCCCGATAAGCGAAAGGCCGCCGGGCGAACCCAGCGGCCTTTTCTTTGACGTAGATCCGGAAGCGGACGATCAGCCCTGCGATAGGAAGCTGGTCAGTTCCGGCTTCGACAGCGACTTGTTCTTGTCGATATCGGCCTGTGCGAACGCGGCAGCGACCCATTTCTTGGTTTCGGGCGCGGTCGCTTTGGTGGTCGGATCGGTCTTGGTCTTCAGCGCGACCATCCATGCGGCGAACTCAACCGTGCTGAGCTTGCCGTCTTTATTCGTGTCGTAGGTCGGGAATTCCGTGTCGACGACCTGCGCGACCTGAGTGCCGCTCGCGGGCTGCGTTGCCTCAGCGGTTTGCGCGGGTGCGGAAGTTTGGCTCGGCGCGGTCTGGGCGGGCGACATCGAAGGATCGGCCGAGCCCGGCATGGCGGTCGGCGCAGTCTGCGGCGATGTCGCGGTGGTTTGCGCGAGAGCTGGTGCAGCAATCGTCATCGTCGCTGCGAGCAGAGCATATTTAAGCATTGCCATTCTCCATCGATACTTCGAAATCTTTACTCGATCATCACCGCTACATCCTCATCGATACTGATCGAATGCTGCAAAACGATGATCGCCAGCAACGGATATAGGCCGAACGCATTGCCGTTTGTACCCCCGTCGATGGCCTGCTAGGCGCTCCGCAGGCGTCTCCCGAGGGGAGCACGCGACGAACCGTGCCATTCACCAGCCCCGAGGAAACCCATGGTCCCCCGCTATTCCCGCCCCGACATGGTCGCGATCTGGACGCCCGAAGCGCGCTTCAAGATCTGGTTCGAGATCGAGGCGCACGCCACCGACGCGCTCGCCGAACTGCGCGTCGTGCCCAAGGAAGCCGCCGCCGCGATCTGGGAAAAGGGCGCGTTCGAGGTCGACCGGATCGACGAGATCGAGCGCGAGACCAAGCACGACGTCATCGCCTTCCTGACCAACGTCGCCGAGCATGTCGGCCCGGAAGCGCGCTTCATGCACCAGGGCATGACCTCGTCGGACGTGCTCGACACCTGCCTCGCGGTACAGCTGGCGAAGGCGAGCGACGTCCTGATCGCCGATCTCGATGCGCTGCTGGTAGTACTCGAACGCCGCGCGCGCGAGCACAAGATGACGCCGACGATCGGTCGCAGCCACGGCATCCACGCCGAGCCGGTGACGTTCGGGCTGAAGCTCGCGCAGGCGCATGCCGAGTTCGCCCGCAACCGGGCGCGGCTGGTGGCGGCGCGCGAGGACGTCGCGACCTGTGCGATCTCGGGCGCGGTCGGCACGTTCGCCAACATCGACCCGTTCGTCGAGGACTATGTCGCGGGCAAGCTCGGGCTGTCGGTCGAGCCCGTCTCGACGCAGGTCATCCCGCGCGATCGCCACGCGATGTTCTTCGCGACGCTGGGCGTGATCGCCAGCTCGATCGAGCGGCTCGCGACCGAAGTGCGCCATCTGCAGCGTACCGAAGTACTCGAGGCGGAGGAGTTCTTCTCGCCCGGCCAGAAGGGCTCGTCGGCGATGCCGCACAAGCGCAATCCGGTGCTAACCGAGAACCTCACCGGGCTCGCCCGGATGGTGCGCGGCTACGTCACCCCAGCGCTGGAGAACGTCGCCCTGTGGCATGAGCGCGACATCTCGCACTCGTCGGTCGAGCGGTACATCGGGCCGGACGCGACGATCACGCTCGACTTCGCGCTCGCACGGCTGACCGGGGTGATGGACAAACTGGTCGTCTATCCCGAGCGGATGTTGAAGAATCTCAACAAGATGGGCGGCCTCGTCCATTCGCAGCGTGTGCTGCTGGCGTTGACGCAGGCGGGCGTGAGCCGCGAGGACGCGTATCGCCTCGTCCAGCGCAACGCGATGAAGGTGTGGGACTCGGATGGCGCGCTGTCGCTGCTCGAACTGCTGAAGGCGGATCCCGAAGTAACGCTGTCGGATGCCGAACTCGAGGACAAGTTCGACCTCGGCTATCATCTGAAGCACGTCGACACAATCTTCGCGCGAGTGTTCGGCGCGGCCTGATTCCCCTCGTCATCCTGACGAAAGTCAGGATTCAGAGTAACAAAACGCCGTCCTGCTTGGCTCTGGGTCCTGACTTTCGTCAGGATGACGAGTGGAGTTGGACGGTGGACCGTCAAAAACTGCGCCGAATGCACGCAACGCAATTGCGATTACGTGTTACAAAATTGCGACAACGCGCAACTATAGCCATATCGCCCTTGCCGGATATGTTTCCGGCATCGGAGACCTACCCATGCGCATGTTCGAAACCGTGACCAGCACCATGCTGGCGATCGCGGCTCAAGCGCTGGTGGTCGGGGTGGTCATCACCGCCTTCTGATCCATCGGCCCGCCCGCCCCCTTCCAAGGGGGCGCGGCTAGGCCAGAGGAGCAGCGCGAGATCCGCTAATATCTGGTGGCCTACCCTGCATTTCGGCTCGCTAGCCTTGTCAGAAATCTGACTATTCCAATTAAATAACGCAATCCCAGGCGCTTAGGTGTTTGGCATCATTAATGCAGTGACACAGTCATGGCGCAGTTCGGCGTCATTCTCTGTGAAAGGCATTCCATGTTCCAGTCCCTCTCGTTCCGCCCTGCCGCTCTTCTGGTAGCGAGCATCGTCATGCTAGGTGGCGCCTCCGCTCCCGCATTCGCGGCCGGTGACAAGCCGATTTCCGTCACCATGCCCGCGAGCGTCTTCAAGGACGACACCAGCCGCGTCTGCATGCCGCGCACTATTCTGGGTCGCAAGGCGGACAAGACGCTGCCCGAGACGATCTGCGAGACCCGGTCCGAGTGGAGCGCACGCGGCGTCGTCATTCGCACCAAGTGATGGCGGCTCTATCGATCCTCCCCCGCACGGGGGAGGTGTCGCCGAAGGTGACGGAGGGGGAGGACACGGAGCCGAGGTTATCGCTTACCTCCCCCTCCGTCCGGCAAGAGCCGGCCACCTCCCCCTGGCGGGGGAGGATCAGACGGCGTCTGATTCACCAGATCGACGGCGGCTACCGCGTGCGCGGATACCGCGCCGCGAATTCCTCGTCGGACATCATCAGATACCGGATCATGTCGATCAGCGCCCAGGGTGCACTGATCACGAGGCCGACCACGGTGATCGTCAGCACAAGCATGATGATTCCCGAGCCCGTCCTGCCAAGGTAGAAGCGGTGGATGCCTAGAGTGCCGATCACGAACGCCATCACCGCAGCGACATATTTGTTGCGGTCGTTTGCCGGGACGACAGCGGCTGGCGGCACCGCGCGACGCGGGCCAGGCTCGGTCGGCATCGGGAAGACACTGAGCGCGCGATCGTTGGCGGCTTCGAAATCGACTTCGATGCCGATCGCCGGTTCGCCGCGATGCGCCCAATCCTCCGGCGCGAAGCGGTAGCGTTGCCCGTCCTGCCCCGCGACGATGCCTTCGCCCGTGCGGGGATCGACGCCTAAAACCTGTCCGCGCATGTCATTCCTCGATATTCGCTTTACATTCTGGCGGATGCCGCGGATCAGGCAAGCTCGAACTTACGCGTGTCATCCGGCATGAGCCTCAAGGACAATCCCAAGCCAGAGATCTGTGCCCTCATGCTGGTGACAGTCGGCCATCATATTACTCGACGCGGGACAACTCCCAACGCCCGTCACCCCAGCGAAAACTGGGGTATTCCTGTTGGTACGCGGTACAACACAAACAGTGAGATCCCAGCTTTCGCTGGGATGACGAGAGAGGCGGGATAACTGCGCTAGGCATGCGGCTCGGTACCGTACGGGCCGGCATATCGCCGGCCCGTGGTAGTATCACTCGCCCGCGAACACGCCCTTGAGCTTGGCGAAGAAGCCCTGGCTGGCAGGGCATTCGTCGCCCGTTTCCGTCTCGCGGAACATCTCGAGCAATTCCTTCTGTCGGTTGCTGAGACGCGTGGGGGTTTCGACGTCGATCTGGACGACGAGGTCGCCGTGGCCGCGGCCTTGCAGGACGGGCATGCCGGCGCCGCGTTGGCGGAGCTGCTTGCCCGACTGGATGCCGGCGGGGATCTTCACTTCGTGCGTGCGACCGTCGAGGCCGGGGATCGACAGCGATCCGCCGAGCGACGCGACCGTGAAGCTGATCGGTGCGCGCGCGAACAATGTCGTGCCTTCGCGCTCGAACAGATTGTGCTTGGTGACGTGGAGGAAGATGTAGAGGTCGCCGGACGGCGCACCGCGGGCACCCGCCTCACCTTCGCCCGACATGCGGATGCGCGTGCCTTCGTCGACGCCGGGGGGGACGTTGATCGAGAGAGTCTTGGTCTTCTCGACACGACCTTCGCCGCGGCAATCGGGGCACGGGTCCGCGATGACCTCGCCCGCGCCGTTGCAGACCGGGCAGGCGCGCTCGACGACGAAGAAGCCCTGCTGTGCACGGACTTTACCGTGGCCACCGCAATGCTGGCAGGTCTTCGCGCGCGTCCCGGCCTTGGCGCCCGAGCCGTCGCAGGTGTCGCAGAGCGCGGAGACGTCGATCGTGATCTCGGTCGTCTTGCCGTGGAAGGCTTCCTCCAGGCTGACTTCCATGTCGTAGCGCAGGTCCGCGCCGCGCCGTGCCGCCGAACGGCCACCGCCGCGCTGCGCGCCGCCCATGAATTCGCCGAAGACGCTCTCGAAGATGTCACTGAAGCCACCGAAATCCTGCGCGCCGCCACCGTGACCGCCACCGCCGCCGTTCTGGAACGCGGCATGGCCGAAGCGATCATAGGCCGCGCGCTTCTGCGGGTCCTTGAGGCACTCGTACGCCTCGCTGACCGCCTTGAACTGCGCCTCGGAATCCTTGCAGCCGGCATTCTTGTCCGGGTGATACTTCATCGCGAGCTTGCGGTAGGACGACTTGATCGTCCCCGCATCCGCGGTCCGCTCGCATTCGAGCAGTTCGTAATAATCTGTCTGGGTACTCATGATCTCAAGCCCTCTCCCCTCCGGGGAGAGGGTTGGGAGAGGGGCGCCACACGCGGCCCCTCTCGGTACTGCCCCTCACCCCGACCCTCTCCCCGACGGGGAGAGGGGGACGTCGGTTACGCCTTCGGGTTGTCGTCGACTTCCGAGAACTCGGCGTCGACGACATCGTCGTCCTTCTTAGCCGCGTCACCATCCGCCGACGGCGAAGCGTCCGCCTGGGCCTGCTTCTCGTAGATCGCCTGGCCGAGCTTCATCGCGACCTGGGCGAGCGCGGTGCTCTTCTCGGTCATCGCGTCCGCGTCGCCACTCTCGACCGCAGCCTTGGTCGCGTCGATCGCGGCCTGGATCTCGGTCTTCAGCGACTCGTCGACCTTGTCGCCATTGTCGGCCAGCTGACGCTCGGTGGTGTGGACCAGCGACTCGGCGTTGTTCTTCGCCTCGGCGCCCGCACGACGCTTCTTGTCCTCTTCGGCGAAGGTCTCGGCATCGCGGACCATCTGGTCGATGTCGTTATCCGAAAGACCACCCGATGCCTGGATGCGGATCTGCTGCTCCTTGCCGGTACCCTTGTCCTTGGCCGAAACGCTGACGAGACCATTCGCATCGATGTCGAACGTGACCTCGATCTGCGGCACGCCGCGCGGTGCGGGCGGGATGCCGACGAGATCGAAATTGCCGAGCATCTTGTTGTCGGCCGCCATCTCGCGCTCGCCCTGGAACACGCGGATCGTCACCGCGCCCTGGTTGTCGTCGGCGGTCGAATAGGTCTGCGACTTCTTGGTCGGGATCGTCGTGTTGCGATCGATCATCCGGGTGAACACGCCACCCAGCGTCTCGATACCGAGCGACAGCGGCGTCACGTCGAGCAGCAGCACGTCCTTGACGTCGCCCTGCAGCACGCCGGCCTGGATCGCGGCGCCCATCGCGACGACCTCGTCCGGGTTGACGCCGGTGTGCGGCTCCTTGCCGAAGAACTGCTTCACGACTTCACGGACGCGCGGCATGCGCGTCATGCCGCCGACCAGCACGACTTCCGAGATGTCCTCGGGCTTCAGGCCACCATCGGCCAGCGCCTTGCGGCAAGGCTCGAGCGTGCGCTTGACCAGATCCTCGACCATCCGCTCCAGGTCGGCGCGGGTGATCGACTTCACCAGATGCTTCGGACCGTTCTGGTCCGCGGTGATGAACGGCAGGTTGACCTCGGTAGACTGCGCCGAGCTGAGCTCGATCTTCGCCTTCTCGGCGGCTTCCTTCAGACGCTGCAGCGCGAGCTTGTCCTTGGCGAGGTCGATGCCCTCGGCCTTCTTGAACTCGTCGGCGAGGTACTGGACGATCTTGTTGTCGAAATCCTCACCACCGAGGAACGTGTCCCCATTGGTGGCCTTCACCTCGAACACGCCGTCGCCGATTTCCAGCACCGAGATGTCGAACGTGCCGCCGCCGAGATCGTAGACCGCGATCGTCTTGCCGTCCTGCTTGTCGAGGCCGTAGGCCAGCGCCGCCGCGGTCGGCTCGTTGATGATGCGCAGCACTTCGAGGCCGGCGATCTGGCCGGCGTCCTTGGTCGCCTGGCGCTGTGCGTCGTTGAAGTACGCAGGAACGGTGATGACCGCCTGCGTGACCGTCTCGCCGAGATACGACTCAGCGGTTTCCTTCATCTTCTGCAGCGTGAACGCCGAGATCTGCGACGGCGAGTAATCCTTGCCGCCCGCCGAGACCCAGGCGTCGCCGTTCGGCCCGCGCGATATCTTGTACGGGACCAGCTCGGTGTCCTTCTTGGTGATCGGATCGTCGAAACGACGGCCGATCAGGCGCTTCACCGCGAAGATGGTGTTGTCGCCGTTCGTCACTGCCTGGCGCTTGGCCGGCTGGCCGACCAGTCGCTCGCCATCCTTGGCGAAGGCGACGATCGACGGCGTAGTGCGCGCGCCCTCGGAATTCTCGATGACCTTGGGCTTGCCGCCTTCCATGACGGAAACGCAGCTGTTGGTCGTGCCGAGATCGATACCGATTACTTTAGCCATGAGTTCTGATTAGCCCCTCACTTGAAACGAAAATACGAAACCGGTTCCACCCCGTTACGGCAGTGGAACCTTTCTGATGATGGGCGCGATATAGGTGGCCTCGCGCTTGCCGCAAGATTGTACCCATCATAGGATGCGCAAGAGGCAGGGCCCGGGGAAAAGTAACCTATGCGTATCGTTTTCGGACTGGGTGTTGCCGCGATGGCACTGGCGTCGTGCTCGCAGCCGAAGGAACTGTCGGTCGACGGCGCCTGGGTTCGGCTCGGCGCGGTCACCGGGCGGCCTGCGGCGGCGTATTTCACGGTGCATGGGGGGCCGACGCCGACGACGCTGATCTCGGTCACGACCGACGTCGCGATCAAGTCCGAGATGCACGAGACGATGGCGAAGAACGGCGTAACCTCGATGACGCCGCTCGCGCGCGTGGACATTCCGGCGAACACCGATGTGGCGTTCGCGCCGGGGGGACGGCACGTGATGCTGTTCGACATGAACTCGGGGATCAAGCCCGCGGATCGCGTGATGCTGACGTTCGCGTTTGCGGACGGGACGCGGATCTTGAACAATGCGACCGTGGTCGCGGCGGGGACGCCGGCGGGCAAGTGAAGCGCTGGCTGACCGAGGGGGAGACGGCGCTGGCCGCATCTGTGTTCGGCGGCGCAATCGAGTATTCCGAGGTCAGCCTGTCACGCACCAAATGGGCGTTCTTCCAACCGCGCGACACGGTGATGGCACCGCGCGGATGCATCCACTTCCACCCCAAGGGCGACCTGTGGTGCGACGACTTCGCGCATGCGCACCTGACGTTGCAGGGGCTGTTCATTCACGAGATGACGCACATCTGGCAACACCAGCGCGGCGTGTTCCTGCCGTTGGCGCGACATCCCTGGTGTCGGTACGATTATGCATTCCGGCCGGGGGTGGCGCTGCACCGCTATGGCATCGAGCAGCAGTGCGAGATCGTGCGGCATGCCTTCTTGCTGCGTGCTGGAGCGAAGGTGGCAGGCGCACCGCCGCTTGAGCAATACGAGACAGTGTTGCCGTTTACGCCGTTAGTGTCGGCCTGACGCCCACTACCCCGTCCCCGTCCACTCCCCCACCGTCATCCCAGCGAAAGCTGGGATCTCAAGCGGCAAGGGTGCGCGCTATTACGGGGAGATCCCAGCTTTCGCTGGGATGACGGACGCTTGTTACAGCCAGTTACGACCATCCGGACCACCACACCCGTAAGGCGGCAACTGGCCCGGGAACCGCGCCTGCATCTTGTGACAGCCCCAAGCCCGCATGGGCCCCGGCGCATAGCCGTTCAACGCGATACCGACCTCATCATACGGGCTCGAGCCCTGCGCGACGTACATGTACCAACGCCCGCCGAACATCACCGCCGCCGCGATGAGCACGACGCAAACGACCTGGACGATTTTCTGCATTGAAGACCCCTTTTGTAAATAAGGGCGCCCCGTTGCAGCCAACATGGATCAATTTCAACCACCGATCTGGTAGATCGCGATCCACCCTATCGGCAGAAATCCGCCGATTACAGCGCGTCGAAATCGATAGGTCGTGTTCTATCAAGCGCTTGCGGTGCTTCGGGCATCGGATATTTCAACCCGGTCGCGCAGTTGAAAAGTACGACCTTGTCTTCCTCGTCGACCAACCCGGTGTTCAACGCCTGGTGATACGCCGCCAGCGTCGCGCCGCCCTCGGGGCATAGCAGCAACCCGTCCTGCTTCGCCGCCGCATCGACTGCCTTCAGGATTGCGGGATCGCCAACTGCGAGCGCTTGCCCGCCGCTTTCGCGAACCGCGCGAAGGATCAGAAAGTCGCCGACCGCTTTCGGCACGCGAATGCCCGCTGCGACGGTGCTCGCATCCTCCCAACGCTCGGCATGCTCCTCGCCCGCCTCGAACGCGCGGACGATCGGCGCGCAGCCGCTCGCCTGCACCGCGAACATCTTCGGACGCTGGGAACCGATCCAGCCGAGCTTCTCAAGTTCGTCGAACGCCTTCCACATCCCGATCAAGCCGGTGCCGCCACCGGTCGGGTAGAAGATCGCGTCGGGAAGTTTCCAGCCGAACTGAGCGGCGAGTTCGAGCCCCATCGTCTTCTTGCCCTCGATCCGATAGGGCTCCTTGAGCGTCGAAAAGTCGAACCAGCGCCCTTCCGCCGCGCCCTTGCCGACGATCGCGCCGCAATCGTCGATCAGGCCGTTGACCCGCCAGACGCGCGCGCCCTGCATCGCGATCTCGCGGACATTGATCTCGGGGGTGTCGTCGGGGCAGAACACGATCGTCTCGATCCCGCACCGCGTCGCATACGCCGCGAGCGCCGCGCCAGCGTTGCCGTTGGTCGGCATCGCGATCTTGGTGACGCCGAGTTCCTTCGCCATCGCGACCGCCATGACGAGGCCGCGGGCCTTGAAGCTGCCGGTCGGAAGGCGGCCTTCGTCCTTCACGAGAACGTTGGGGCCGCCGGACTTGGTCAGCGGCACCAGCGGCGTCTCGATCTCGCCAAGGCTGACGATGTTGGACGTGTGGCGGACGGGAAGCAACTCGCGCCACCGCCACAGATCGGTCGGCCGCGCCTCGATCGTATCGCGCGAAACCGACGACCTCACCGCGTCGAGGTCATAGCGCACGAGCAACGGTCGCCCGGCGCGCGAGAGCCCATGAAGCTGGTCCGCCTCATACCGCTCGCCGGTAATCGAGCATTCGAGATGCGTGACGAAGGTCTGGCGATCGGTCGTGAGGTTCTGGTTCATGAACTAACTTTCAAATCCTCCCCTGCAAGGGGAGGTGGACCAGCGCAGCTGGTGGAGGGGGCGTGCCGCGTTCATAACGCTCGACGTAAACGCGCCCCGGCCGCAGATGGTACTCGGGAGGTGAATCCCCTCCACCACCAACCAAGCGGTTGGCGGTCCCCCTCCCCGTTCCGGGGAGGATTACCCCGCCTTGGCGACGCCAACCATTGCGGGGCGCAGCAGGCGGTCCTTGATCATGTACCCAGCCTGCATCTCCTGGACGATCGTCCCCGCAGGCTGGTCGCTCGGGATCTCCATCATCGCCTGGTGCTTGTTCGGATCGAGCATCTGGCCCTCAGCGGCGATCTTGGTGATGCCGTGGCGCTGGAACACGCTCTCCAGCTCGCGACCCGTCGCCTCGAGCCCGGTGACGAGTCCCTTCATCTTGTCGTCCGCGCGCAGATCAGCCGGAATAGCCGACAGCCCGCGCGACAGGTTGTCGGCGACCGACAACACGTCCCGCGCGAACGCGGTAGCGGCATAGGCCCGAGCGTCCTGGGCTTCCTTCTCGGCACGACGGCGGACGTTCTGGATCTCAGCCTGCGCGTAGAGGACGTTCTGCTTGGCCTCGGCGAGCTGGTTCTCAAGCTCCGCGACGCGGTCGTTCGAGGCCACCTCAGGCGCGGCTTCGGCGGTTTCTTCGCGCAGGTCTGCAGGCGTGTTCTGATCGGTCTCGGACATGGTTTTCCCTATAAATTGGGCCGGCTCAACCCATCAACCGGGCGAGCGTTGCAGCCGTGAAATCCACCATGGGCACGACGCGCGCATAGTTCAACCGCGTCGGGCCGATGACACCGACCACACCGACCACCCGGCCGTCCAGCCCGCGGAACGGTCGCGCGATGACCGAAGACCCTGATAACGCGAACAATTTGGTCTCCGCGCCGATGAAAATCCGTGTCGAATCGCCGGCCCGCGCACTGTCCAAAAGCGATGCGACTTCCTGCTTTCCCTCCAGATCGTCGAGCAGGTCGCGGACCCGGTCGAGATCGGCGGCGGCAGCGGCATCGATCAACCGGCCCTGCCCGCGCACGATCAGCACCGGGCGCCGATCCGCATCCTCGCTCCACACCGCAATCCCGCGCTCGACCAGCGTCCGCGCCGCGCCGTCGAGCGCCGCCTGCCCGTCCGCCAGCTCGCGCTCGATCCGGCCCCGCGCCTCGGCGAGCGTCAGCCCGCCGAGCGTCGCCGACATGTAGTTGCCCGCCTCGACCAGCGCAGACGGCGACATGCCCTTGGGCAGCGCGATCACGCGGTTCTCCACCGAGCCGTCCTCGCTGACCAGCACCGCCAGCGCCTGTTCGGGCGACAGCGCGACGAAGGCGATCTGGCGGAGTTTCAGTTCGCGCTTGGGCACCATCACCAGCCCGGCGCAGGCCGACAGCCCCGACAGCGCGAGCGTGGTCGCAGCGAGCGCCTCCTCGACCGGACCACCGACGCCGGCGCGCGCCTCGATCGTCTGGCGCTCCTCGAACGATGGCTCCATCGCCTGCATCATGCCGTCGACGAACAGCCGCAAGCCCCGGTCGGTCGGCATGCGACCGGCGCTGGTATGCGGGCTGGCGAGCAGGCCGAGGCCTTCGAGTTCGCCCATCACGCCGCGAATCGACGCGGGCGAGAGACTGAGACCGGTAAGCTGCGCGATCGTCTTCGACCCGACAGGCGTACCGCTGGCGAGATAGCTGTCGACCACCGCACGAAAAATGTCGCGCGCGCGATCGGTCAGTTCGGTGACGGGGGGCGTGGCCATCGCTTTGATCTAGGGCGGATCGCGCGTCCTACAACGGGGAATGCGCGCCACCACCACCCGTCCCACACGCCGTCATCCTGACTTTCGTCAGGATGACGGGCTCTTTCGTCAGGATGACGGGGAAGGCTGGCGAGCGACCAAACGAAAGGCTAGGCAGCGGGCAACCACTCACTCCCGTTAGGATAAGACTATGCGCCCATCCGGCCGCGCCCCAGACCAGATGCGTGCGATCACGATCGAGCCGCGCTTCACCAAGCATGCCGAGGGCTCCGTCCTGATCGGCTTCGGCGACACCAAGGTGCTCGTCACCGCCAGCGTCGAGGAGAAGGTGCCGCCGTTCATGCGCGGCAAGGGCGAAGGCTGGGTGACCGCCGAATACGGCATGCTCCCGCGCGCCACCAACACGCGCAACAACCGCGAGGCCGCCAAGGGCAAGCAGTCGGGCCGCACGCAGGAAATCCAGCGGCTGATCGGTCGTTCGCTCCGCGCAGTCGTCGACCTGAAGCTGCTCGGCGAGCGCCAGATCGTGATCGATTGCGACGTGATCCAGGCCGATGGCGGCACGCGCACCGCATCGATCTCGGGCGGCTGGGTTGCACTCCGGCTCGCGATCGACGGTCTGCTCGCGAGCGGCAAGCTGACCGCCGACCCGCTGACGCAGAAGGTCGCGGCGATCAGCTGCGGGATCTACCAGGGCAATCCGGTGCTCGACCTCGACTATATCGAGGATTCGGGCGCGGATGCGGATGCGAACTTCGTCCTGCTCGAAAACGGCAACATCGCCGAGGCACAGGCGACCGCCGAGGGCGCGACCTATGACGAGGAGGCGCTGCTCCGCCTGCTGCGTCTCGCACGGATCGGCTGCACCGACATCTTCGCGGCACAGGCGAAAGCCGTCGCCAAGTGAGCGGCGAGGGGAAAGAGCCGCAGGCGATCCGCAAGCTCCAGCCGGGCAAACTGGTCATCGCCAGCCACAACAAAGGCAAGGTCCGCGAGATCGCCGCTCTGCTCGAAGGGCGTGGGCTAGAGGTCGTTTCGGCGGCCGAACTCGACCTGCCGGAACCCGTCGAAACGGGCACGACCTTCTTCGCGAACGCCGAACTGAAGGCACGATCGGCGGCGGACCTGTCGGGCTACCCCGCGCTCGCCGACGACAGCGGGTTGTGCGTCGATGCGCTGAACGGCGATCCGGGCGTCTACACGGCGGATTGGGCGGAGACCCCGAACGGTCGCGACTGGATGATGGCGATGCAGAAGGTCGAGGACGCGGTCGCTGCAAAGGGCCCCGACGTCACCCGCGGCGCGCACTTCGTCAGCGTGCTGGCGCTCGCGTGGCCCGATGGTCATGTCGAATGGTTCGAAGGTCGAGCCGAGGGTACGCTCGTCTGGCCACCGCGCGGCAATGTCGGGTTCGGCTACGATCCCGTGTTCGTGCCGCTCGGCTACGACCAGACCTATGCCGAACTCCCGCACGAGACGAAGAACGCGATCAGCCACCGCAACGAGGCGTTCAAGCTGCTGGAAGCCGCGGTGTTCTGAGAGGCCCGGCGGGGGAGCCCCCTCGCCGTCCCGTCATCCTGACGAAAGTCAGGACCCAGGGTAACGGGCGTTGCCCTTGATTTCCCTGGGTCCTGACTTTCGTCAGGATGACGGAGGGGTGTGGTTCAGACTGCAATCGCCTGCTTCACTGGCCAGTTCACCGCCGGCAAAGCCTCGAACGCCGGTTTCGCCAGCAGATACCCTTGGATGTACCGCACGCCCAATGCGCGCAGGGCGTCGTACTCGCCAAGCGTCTCGACCCCCTCGGCAATCACCGCAATCCCCAACCCCGCGCACATCCGCAGCATCCCCTCGACGATCATCCGCCGCGGCAGGCTCGTGTCGATGTCGCGGATCAGTTCCATGTCGAGCTTGATTATATCCGGCTGGAACCGCGCGAGCAGGTTGAGCCCCGCATGCCCCGCACCGAAATCGTCGAGCGCGGTGCCAAAACCCATTTTCTGATAGGTCGCGATGATGTTCGCGACATGCGCGGGATCGAGCATCTCCTCGTTCTCGGTGAACTCGAAGATCAGCCGATCGGTCGGCATCCCAACCGCGCCCGCGGTCTTGAGCGTCAACTGGATACAGGCCGCCGGCGAATAGACCGCGTTCGGCAGGAAATTGATCGACAGCCGTGCAGGCGTGTCGAGCAGCCCGGCCTTCACCGAGGCCTCGATAGCGCGCACCCGGCATTGCTGGTCGAACGCGTACAGGTTCTGCCCGTCGACCTGGCCTAGGACGCTCGCCGCCGACTGCCCCTCGGGCCCGCGCACCAGCGCCTCGTAGGCGAAGACCGTCTCCGTCTCGACATCGACGATCGGTTGGAACGCCATCGAGAAGGCGAACGACAGGCCAGCGCCATCACGACATCCGACGCAACCGATACGGGGAACATCGGGTTGGGGTAGTGGTTTCATTAAAGCAGGTTAGCCGAAACCACTTAATAAAATACCACCGCTCCAGAACTACCAGCTTG
Organism: Sphingomonas sp. PP-F2F-A104-K0414; assembly: GCF_004340945.1. Taxonomy (GTDB): domain Bacteria; phylum Pseudomonadota; class Alphaproteobacteria; order Sphingomonadales; family Sphingomonadaceae; genus Sphingomonas. The sequence continues at coordinate 318,155 of NZ_SLYD01000003.1, read as the reverse complement.
CTTCAGATCAATAAGCGCGCTCGCCGAACACGTTGCCGGGCGGGGAGTAACGGCACACCAGATAGTCGTCGGTCTTGTTGCTCGCCATCGCGCAGCCGACCTGGGTCGAGCCGCGCCAGACGATCTGCGTATAGTGCGCGACGTCCTCGAATTTGCCGGTGCGGCTGAATCCGGGCGTAGGCATGTTGATGAAATCACGCTTCTCGGCGACCCAGTGTCCCATCATCTCCGTGTACGCATAGGCGTAGCGCGTACCTGTCCACAAATTCTCGCCCTCGCGCGTCATGCCCTGCGGTTGCGGGGCGTGCGCGAATTTCCGCGTGCGCGCCATCTCCTCGGCATAGGCGCGGGCGGTGGTGGCCAGCGTGTCGCTCCAGGTCAGCGGCGCCACGCCGACGGCAGCGCGTGCGGCGTTGTGGCCGTCCATCATCGCGGTCTTGAGCAGGCTCGCCCCGCGCGATGCCGGCGCCATCGATTCGCGCGGTTCGACGACTCGCTCGGGTCCCTGCGCACAGCCTGCCAGCAACAACGCCCCGACGATCGCCAAACCCATCCGTGCCGTCATTGCGCTTCCTTCGACCGCTCCGTGCGACCATATGCGCGAGATAATGCCCGTCTTCGAAACACCAAGCCCCCGCTCTGATTCCCCGGGCGACCTCGCGCTCTACGTCCATTGGCCGTTCTGCGTGTCGAAATGCCCGTATTGCGACTTCAACAGCCATGTCCGCGAAGAGGTCGACCAGGCAGCCTGGCGGGATGCGCTGCTCACCGACCTCGCGCATGAAACGCGGGTGTTGCCGGGGCGCAAGTTGCAGTCGATCTTCTTCGGCGGTGGCACGCCCTCGCTGATGCCGCCCTCGACCGTGGCTGCCGTGCTGAATGCAGCGGAGAAGGCTTGGGGATTCGCTGACGGGATCGAGATCACCCTGGAGGCAAACCCATCTTCGGTCGAGGCAGCGCGATTTGCGGACCTGGCGCACGCTGGCGTGAACCGAGTGTCTCTCGGGCTACAATCACTCGATGACCAAGCGCTGAAATTCCTCGGCCGCGCGCATGACGTGAACGAGGGCCAAGCCGCGCTCGCTACCGCGCAGAGCGTATTCCCGCGCGTGAGTTTCGACCTGATCTACGCGCTCCCCGGCCAGCGGCTCGACGATTGGCGCGCTGAACTGGCGCGCGCGCTCAGCCTGGGGACGGAGCATCTCTCGCTGTACCAGCTGACGATCGAAGCCGGCACGCGGTTCGCCACCGAGGCTTTGGCGGGACGGATCGTGATCCCGGACGGCGACTCGGCGGCGGATCTGTTCGAGGCAACGCGTGCCGATACCGCAGCGGCCGGATTGCCCGCGTACGAGACGTCGAACCATGCGCGACTGGGAGCGGAGAGCCGCCACAATCTCGCATACTGGCGCTACCAGGATTATGCCGGGATCGGGCCGGGTGCGCATGGCCGGCGGGGCGGGCTGGCGACGGTGCGGCGCAAGAAGCCGGAGAACTGGCTGGCCGCGATCGAGCGCAATGGTCACGGCATGGAAATCGAGGATCCACTGACGCCATCGACGCGCGCTACCGAGGCTTTGCTGATGGGATTGCGGCTCGCGGAAGGCGTCGATCTCGACCGCATCACCGCGCTCAACGACAGCATCGTGCCGGTGGATATCGCCGCAGTGGCACGGCTCGAGGCTCTTGGTTTGATCGTGCATACCCCCGGTCGACTGCGCGTCACCGACGCGGGCGCGTTGCTGCTCGACGCGATCCTGCCCGAGATCGTCACCGCCTGACCCGTCGCCCTCAAACCTGACCCGTCACCTTCGAACCTGCCTCGTCGGCGTCCGAGACGCGGTCACGTTCAGATTGGCGCAAGCGGGGATTTGCTCTAAGTGGCGGCAGCCCGGTTGCGCCGGGCCTCTTGCGAGTGGGAATTTGATGCGCTTTTTCGTCGGAATGTTCGCGTTGCTCGGGTGCCTGGTCACGGTGCCGGTCGCGGCGCAGAAGAAGGAAGTCGTGGCGCCTGCCGTTCGCGCGACGCCGCCGCTGACCACGGATACGCAGAATCTGCTGCTGCTCGACCTGTCGACAGGTGGGCGCGTGACGATCTGGCTGCGGCCCGATGTCGCGCCGCTGATGGTCGAGCGGATCAAGACGCTGACCCGCCAGCATTTCTATGACGGCCTCGCGTTTCACCGCGTGATCGACGGCTTCATGGCGCAGGGCGGCGATCCCAAGGGCGACGGCACCGGTGGCTCGACGCTCCCCGATCTCAAGGCCGAGTTCAACTACCTGCCGCATGTCCGCGGCGCAGTGTCGGCGGCACGGTCGGACAAGGAGGACAGTGCGAACAGCCAGTTCTTCATCGTCTTCCAGCCGCGCCTGAGCCTCGACAAGAAGTACACCGTGTTCGGTCGCGTGATCGACGGGATGCAGTATGTCGACGCTATCCAGCGCGGCGAGCCGCCGGCGAACCCGTCGCGGATCGTCCATGCGTATATCGCGGCGGACAATCCCCCGGCGTATGTCGCTGGCCCGCCCGCCCCTGCGCTGGGTGCGCCGGTGACGTTGCCGGGAACGGCGTCTGGTCCGAACGCGGCAGCGCCCAAGCTCGCGCCAGCTGCTCGCAAGGCGCCCACTGCCAAGCCTGCGGCCAAGAAGGCCCCCGCCAAGAAGTGAGACTCCGTTGAACGTCGACCTTTTCGACTTCGACCTGCCGACCGACAACATCGCGCTACGCCCCGCGGCGCCGCGCGATGCTGCGCGGATGCTGGTGCTCGAAGGTGATCGCACGCTGGATGCGGGCGTGTCCGACCTGCCGTCGCTGTTGCGGCGCGGCGACATGCTCGTGTTCAACGATACGCGCGTGATCCCGGCGCAGTTGGACGGGCGGCGCGGCGACGCGAAGATCGGCGCGACCTTGCACAAGCGCGAGGGGCCGCGGCGATGGCGCGCGTTCATCCGCAACGCGCGGCGGCTGCGTGACGGCGACGTGATCGACTTTGGCAACGACGTCAGCGCGGCGGCGGTCGATCGCGAGGACGATGGCAGCTACGCGCTGGTGTTCGCGGGTGACGAGCCGGTCGAGCTGTTGCTGGAACGCGCGGGCCATATGCCCCTGCCCCCGTATATCGCCGGCAAACGCCCGACCGACGAACGCGATGCGGACGATTACCAGACGATGTTCGCGTCCGAGCCGGGGGCGGTCGCCGCGCCCACGGCGGCGCTGCATTTCACACCGAAGCTGATGGCGGCGCTTGAGGCGGCGGGAATCGAGCATGCGACGCTGACGCTGCATGTCGGTGCGGGAACGTTCCTGCCGGTCAAGGCGACCGACACGACTGAGCACAAGATGCACGCGGAATGGGGTCGGATCGATGCCGCGACCGCCGATCGGCTCAACGCGGTTCGCGCGAACGGTGGTCGTGTGATCGCGGTCGGGACGACGTCGCTGCGGCTGATCGAGAGCGCGACCGGCGAGGACGACGTGATCCGGCCGTTCGACGGCGACACCGCGATCTTCATCACGCCGGGCTATCGGTTCCGCGGCATCGATGGCTTGATGACCAATTTCCATTTGCCGCGCTCGACGTTGTTCATGCTGGTGTCGGCACTGATGGGTCGCGAGCGGATGCAGGCGGCGTATGCGCATGCGATCGCTGAAAAGTATCGCTTCTACAGCTATGGCGACGCCTCGCTTCTGCTGCCATGACGGGCGGCATGCTGCTTGCTTTCGCCCTGCTCCAGGCCATCGTCGCCGCACCGCCGCCCGCCGGCACGCCGCAGCCGCCCGCGACGATCTTCGCCGAGCCTGCCGCGCTGTTCATCGCCGCGTGCGACGCGAATGGCGATGGCCGCGTGACGCAGGCCGAGCTGACCGCGTGCGTCGCGCGCAGCTACGCCACTGCCGAGGGCGCTTCGACCGGCTCTATTGGGTACATCGCCTACGCGGATTGGGCACAAGCTTGGCTAGGCGATCGCAACGCGTTACCGAGCCCGTTCGAAATCGATCGCGACGGCGATAACCGAATCACGCTCGCCGAACTCCAGGCGCGGTTCGCGCAGTTCTTCACGCGGTTCGACCGCGACAAGGACGGCGTGCTGACTCGCGCCGAACTCATCATCATCCGCGGCGCGCCGGTCGGCGATCGCTACGGCATCCGCAAGAAAAAGTAATATGACCACCCGTCCCCGCTTCGACTTCACCATTGCCGCCACAGACGGCAAGGCGCGCACCGGCGTCATCGCGATGCAGCGCGGCGACATCCGCACGCCGGCGTTCATGCCGGTCGGCACCGCCGCGACCGTCAAGGGAATGAAGCCCGCCGACGTGGTCGGTGCAGGCGCGGACATCATCCTCGGCAACACCTATCATCTGATGCTGCGGCCGGGTGCGGAGCGGGTTGCGCAGCTGGGTGGGCTGCACGCGTTCTCGGGATGGTCGAAACCGATCCTGACCGATTCCGGCGGCTATCAGGTTATGAGCCTTGCCGACCTGACCAAGCGCTCCGAGGAGGGCGTGTCGTTCAAGTCGCATCTCGACGGCACGCGGCATTTGCTCAGCCCCGAGCGGTCGATCGAGATCCAGCGGCTGCTCGGCTCGAACATCGTCATGGCGTTCGACGAACTCGTGCCGACGACCTCAACGCGAGAGGTGCAGGCGGCGGCGATGGAGCGATCGATGCGCTGGGCGAAGCGGTCGCGCGCGGCGTTCGATAGCGGCGAAGCGCATGCCGAGAACAACGCGATCTTCGGGATCCAACAGGGTGCGCTGAACGAAGGCTTTCGGAAGTCGTCGGCGGATGCGCTGATCGATATCGGCTTCGACGGCTATGCGGTCGGCGGGCTGGCGGTCGGCGAAGGCCAGGAGGCGATGTTCGGGTGCCTCGACTTCGCGCCGGACCAGTTGCCGGTGGACAAACCGCGCTACCTGATGGGCGTCGGCAAGCCCGACGACATCGTCGGTGCGGTCGAGCGCGGGATCGACATGTTCGACTGCGTGATGCCGACTAGGTCCGGGCGGACCGGCCAGGCGTTCACGCGGACCGGGCCGATCAACATCCGCAATGCGAAGTTCGCCGAGGACATGGGGCCGCTCGACCCCGCCTGCCCCTGCCCGGTCTGCGCGACCTGGGGTCGGGCGTATCTGCATCACCTCGTCCGGTCGGGCGAAATGCTTGGCGCAATGCTCATGACGGAGCATAACATCTGGTTCTACGAAACGCTGATGGCGGATCTGCGGGCGGCGATCGCCTCGGGCGCGCTGACGCAGTTCGCGAATGATTTCCGTGGCGTGTATGCCCGGAAGAGTGAAGGAGAGCCCAAGTGACCATCAAGATCGACAGCGACACCCCGAACGAGATCCTCGCCGCCGCGAAGGAGGCGAAGCTGCAGGCCGAGGCCGCGGCGCACAACGCCGCGGAGAAGGCCAAGAGCTGGCCGCTCGCGAAGATCGGTCTGGGCGTCGGCATCGGCTCGGCGGCGATCGCGGGCGCCGTATTGTTCGCGAACCGCAACAAGTAAGGATCCAGATGCGCCTCCTCCGCTCCGCGCTGCTGCTGACCGCAGCATGTTTCTCCGTAGCGGCGGTGGCGCAGACCGCTCCCACCCAGGTTTCGGTCAAGCCGATCGCCTATACCGAGCGCACGCTGCCGAATGGCCTGCGTGTCTATGCTATCCGCGATACCGGCACGCCGAACGTATCGGTGCAGGTCTGGTACGACGTCGGCTCGAAGGACGACCCCAAGGGCAAGTCCGGCTTTGCGCACATGTTCGAACATCTGATGTTCAAGTCGACGCGCAACCTCGTGTCGGAGCAGATGGACCGACTGACCGAGGATGTCGGCGGCTACAACAACGCGTCGACCAACGACGACTACACCAATTACTATGAGGTGATCCCCGCCAACCACCTCCAGCGGCTGCTGTTCGCGGAAGCCGACCGGATGGCGAGCCTCGTCGTCGAGCCGAAGAGCTTCGGCTCGGAGCGCGACGTGGTGAAGGAGGAACTGCGCCAGCGGACACTCGCACAGCCTTACGGCAAGCTGTTCTCGATCTACTATCCCGAGCTCGCCTATCAGGTTCATCCCTACGCACGGCCGGGGATCGGCAGCCTCGAGAATTTGGAAGCGGCCGGGATCGACGACGTCCGCGCGTTCCATGCGACCTATTACCGACCCGACAATGCGATCCTCGTCGTGTCCGGCAATTTCGATCCGGCGCAGCTCAACGGCTGGGTCGACCAGTATTTCGCGCGCATCAAGAAGCCGACCGCAGCGATCCCGCGCGTGACGGTAGCGGAGCCCGCGCGGACCAAGGCCGTCACGCGGACGGTGTACGAACCGAACACGCCGTTGCCCGCGGTGCTGGTCAGCTATCACCTGCCGCCGGATCGCGACGCCGACATTCCCGCGCTGATGGTGCTGAAGGCCGTGCTGGCGACGGGCGAGAGTTCGCGGCTGTACGAGAGCGTCGTGTACCGTGACCAGCTCGCGCAGTCGGCCGAGGCGTTCCTCGATACCAAGCAGGCGACCGGCAACATGGTCGTCTACGCCATCCTTGCGGGCGGCAAGACGGTCGAGGCGGGCGAAACCGCGTTGAAGCGCGAGATCGCGCGGTTCCGCGATACGCCGGTGACCGCCGCCGAACTGGCCGAGGCCAAGAATGAGATTCTGACCCAGTCGATCCAGTCGCGCGAGACCGCCGAGGGTAAGGCGAGCACGCTGGCGTCCGCGGTGCTGGTCGACGGTGATCCGCAAGCTGCGGACAAGCAACTTGCGGCGATTGCACGGGTAACGGCGGCGGATATCCAGCGCGTGGCGCGGAAATATCTGGGCGAGAGCCAGTCGGCGACGATCCGGTACATGCCGCTTGCCGCCAAGCCTGCGGCCGGCGTTACCGATACGATCGCGATAGCGCCGACCGTGCAGGTTGCCGACCTGAAGGCGCCTGCGAATATCGAGATCGTGACGCCTGCGTCCGAAGGCCAGCGCGTCCGGCCGCCAGCACCTAGCGCACCGGTATCGCCGACGATCCCGCAGCCGGTGGAGACGCGGCTTAGGAACGGCATGCGGCTGGTGACGGTCGAGCGACACGACCTGCCGATCGTTACCGCCTATCTGGTGACCGCGGGCGGCGCGGCGACCGATCCGGCGAACCGCGCAGGGGTCAGCAGTCTGTCGGCGGAGTTGCTCACCAAGGGCACGAAGACGCGCTCGGCTACGCAGATCGCGCGGGCGGTCGAGGGGCTTGGCGGCTCAATCGGCAGTTCGGCTGGCAGCGATGGCGCAGCGGTCGACGTGACGGTGAAGTCGGACCAGCTCGCACCGGCGATGGCGATCCTCGCGGATGTCGCGATCAACCCGGCGTTTGCGTCCGAGGAGATCGAGCGTGCGCGGACGCAACAGATCGACGCAGTGACACTGGCGTTGAAGGACCCGGCGCAGGTCGCGGGGCTCGTCGCGGATCGGGCCGTCCTCGGCGCGTCGCCTTATGGCGCACCGAACGGAGGCACACCGTTGTCGCTCAAGGCGATCACGCGAAATGACATCACTGCGGCGTATGCACGGAGTTTCCAGCCGGGTCAGGCGACGCTGATCATGGTCGGCGACGTCACCGCGGCGCAGGCGAAGACGCTTGCCGAGGCACAGTTCGGCGGGTGGACGTCGGGCAGCGTCGTGGCGGCCGCGGCGCCCCAGGTCACCTACCCGAAGCCTCGCGTGATCGTCGTCGACATGCCCGAAGCGGGTCAGGCGGGCGTCGTGGTGGCGCGGCCGGCAATCGCGCGGAACGATCCGCGCTATTATCCTCTGGCGGTCGGCAACACGGTGCTTGGCGGGGGCTTCTCGTCGCGGTTGAACCAGGAAATCCGGATCAAGCGCGGGCTGGCCTATGGCGCGGGCAGCGGGCTCGATGCGGGCAAGACGCAGGGCACCGTCGCGGCGCGGACGCAGACCAAGAACCCGACCGCCGCCGAGGTGGTGACGCTGATCGCCGCCGAGATGACGCGAATGGGGTCCGCCCCCGTCCCTGCCGCTGAACTCGACACGCGCAAGGCGGTGCTGGTCGGCAATTTCGGGCGTGGAATCGAGACGACGTCGGGGGTTGCCGGGATCCTCGGGGCGTATGTCCAGAACGGCGTGCCGCTGGGCGAACTGCAACGCTATACCGGTGCGGTCGGTGCGGTCGATCCGGCGTCGGTGCAGGCCGCTGCGGTCGCGTTGCTCGACCCGAAAGCGGCCAGCATCGTCGTGGTCGGCGACGCCAAGCAGTTCATCGAACCCTTGCGCAAGGCCTATCCGAACGTCGAGGTGATCCCCGAAGCTGCCTTGAAACTCGATACCGCAAACTTGCGCTGACGATCTCCGCCTGAACGCACCGCCTCGTGTAGCATCCCGCTGCCGATTGGGACGATCGTCCCGCGGTGGGACGGACTGAATCGGTGCGCGATCCTGCGCGCGATATCGGCTACACGGAATCTTCATGCTCGTCGGGGCATTTCCCCCGTGAGCAGATTTCGAGGTAGCACGGTGCGCGTTCGGGTGCAGACGGTTCGGGCGATGCATCGCATCTGGTTGGCGATGGTCGCCACGGTGCTGGTGATCGGCGCCGGCATGTCTGCGCACGCCGCGCTGCGCGGGATCTCTGCCCGGAATGCCGCGCGGGACCGGGCGATGGTCGCCACGGCGACGCCCGTATCGGTCTCGGCCCCCTCCCCCGATCAGGAAATCGCGGCACCTGCGAGCGGTGTCACCGGCACGATCGACCTGCCCGCCTTGCCGATTCCAGCCGGGGCGGCGCTCGATGCCGGCGTGGTCCCGGCGCGGCCCTTCTCGATGGCGGGCGCGTCGGCGATCGACCGCGACCGCGCGATCCAGTGCCTGACCGCCGCAATCTACTACGAAGCCGCCTCCGAACCCGATTCAGGGCAGCAGGCGGTGGCGCAGGTCATCCTCAACCGCGCGCGCCATCCTGCCTTTCCAGGGACGGTATGCGGCGTGGTGTACCAAGGCTCCGAGCATGCCGGCTGCCAGTTCAGCTTCGCCTGCGACGGGGCGATGGCGCGTATCCCGGCGCGGGCGGCGTGGCTGCGCGCGGCGCGGGCGGCGGGCATGGCGCTCGCGGGCTATGTCTACGCGCCGGTCGGGCTCGCAACGCATTACCATACCTATGCGGTGACGCCGGCATGGAACCGCAGCATGGTGATGACCGACGTGGTCGGCGCGCATTTCTTCCATCGCTGGAAGGGGTATTGGGGCACCTCGGCGGCGTTCACCCAACGCTATGCAGGGGGCGAACCGCTGCCGGGACCGCACATGATGGTGCAGCCGATCACTCCCTCGACGCCGACGCCGCAAATGATCGCCGCGGCAACGGCGGCGGCGGTTACGGTCTCTGCACCGTCTGCACCGGTGGTGGTTGCCGACGCCAAGCCCGCTTACGCCAAGACGACTGCCGCCGTTGCCGCTGACATGCTGCCACCTGAATCGCAAATCCTCGACCGGTGGAAAGACTCCGGTAAGCCGCTGAAATAGCGGCGGCGTCGATCTTCACCTGACTAGGGCGTTCTGAACGCCCCCCAACCTTGCTGCCGAACTTCGCTGCGGGCGCTCCTCCCCCTGTTGAGATAGGGAGAATGCTCGTTCAGCTTCCGGTGGTCACCGCAGTGCCGCTCAGTCTGACAGAAGATTGGTTCGCGCGGAGGCGCAGAGGACGCTGAGGTGGTTCGCTCGGGGTGATGGAGCTGGCGTTACCAGAGTTTGGGGAACCTCCGGTTCGGCTGGAACCTCCGCGCTCTCTGCGCCTCTGCGCCTCTGCGCGAACCCATTTTTGGCTTTTTACTTCCGAGCTACCAAAGCAAAACCCGAGCGCATCGCTGCACCCGGGTTCAATTTACCTCAACCGAGATCCGTACGCACTTATTCAGCGGGGACCATCGACGGGGTGCCGATCATCATGCGCTCGCCACCGGGAGGGGCAGCTTCGCGAGCGGCGCGGAGGATTTGGGTGCGTTCGGCGCGTGAGGCCATGTCGTCCCAAGCCTTTTCGGCGCGACGGCAGCGATCGCGGACGTTGTCGAGGAGGGCGGCATCGCCGTTGCGACGCTCTTCATCAGCGCGGGCCCGGTAAAATTCTGGATTATCGGCCATGCTGGTGCGCTCCTGCGGGAAATTTCAAAGGGGTGATACGGCGACCGTTATGGCCGCCGCATCGCAACCGAGATCAGGTTGGCGGACCGTAATCCGCCAGCGAGATCAATCGGCTGGCTGGAGGTTCACGGCCGACTGCTTGCCACGCTTGTCGGGCTCGAGCTCGTAGGTGACGCGCTGGTTCTGGTTCAGCGTCGGCATGCCGGCGCGCTCAACCGCGGTGATGTGCACGAATGCATCGTTGCCGCCGCCATCCGGCGCGATGAAGCCATAGCCCTTGTCGGCGTTAAAAAACTTGACGGTTCCGGTGATAGCCATGAAGTGGCTCCTTCTTAGTAGAGAGTAACCCGACGTTCGGGCGACCCGTGCCGCGGAGCAGGGAAAGAAGGAGAAAGGTGCCGCAAAGCGCCAAGAACCGTCGATATGCGACTGTAGCTGATCGCTATATGGGCCAAGACCGCCTGAATTGCAAATCTTGCCGGTAAAATGGGTCAAGAACTGCGTCGATTATCGCAGATAATATTTTCGTGCGCGCCGCCATCAACGGCGAGAATTTAGCACGACCGGCGCCGATATTTCGGCGCCGGTCGAGGAATTTAACGGCAACGCGTGTCGTTGCTGGAGCGATCCACCGCACGGCCGGCAAGCGCGCCGCCGGCTGCACCGAGCACGGTACCGAGCAGGCCCGAGCCGCCGGGAGCGATGACGTTACCGAGCACGCCGCCCGCGACTCCGCCGACGATCAGGCCGGTGGTGCCGTCGTTGCGGCGGCAATAATAGCGGCCGTCATTGCCGCGATAGACGCGGTCGTTGCGCGACAGGCGGCGCTCGCGATACCGTGCATCGTCACGGTAATAGCGACCGGCATCGTAGCCGCCGTACGCGGGGTCGACGCGGTTATAGTCGTAGGAGCGATAGCGCGGGTCGACGCCGTAGCGGCTGCCTCCGTCGCCGACGCAGCCGGCAACCAGGGTAGAGGCGGCCAGCAGGCCCAGCATCGCAACGCGCATTTCGTGTCCTTTCAGTGGGTTGATACTGAAGGCGTAATGATCGGCGCCGGGGTTTGGTTGCCGGCGCCGATTGCGGCTCAATCCTTGAGATTGGCCGGCACGGTGCCGCCGTTCTTTGCCAGCTCGCGCATCACGGCCTTGATCAGCCACATGTTCATCTCGGCGCTGCCGTCCTTCGCACCGGTATAGCCGAGCTCGGTGGCGAGCTCCTTGCGGTTGTCGAGGCTCGAATCGAGATCGAGCAGCTTCATCAGGTCGACGATCGAGGTGCGCCAGTTGAGGTCCGAACCCTTCTTCGATGCGATGCCCGAGAGGACGGCCTCGACGTCGACAGCCTGGGCCGGCGCTGCGGGCGCGGCCTGCGGAGTCGGGGCGGCGGGCGTTGGCGTCGGCGCGGGCTGTGCGGCAGTGGTCTGCGGCGCAGGCGCTGGTGCGGGCGCGTCGGCCTTGGGCGTACCGAAATGGCCGCTGCCGAGCGGGCCCTTCTCACCGAAGATTGCGGACTTGATCTTGCTGAAGATGCTCATGGGGGTCCCTGTCGTATAAGAGTCTGACGGCGGGAGAACGCCCGATCGGGGATTTGGGTGCAGGCGCCGCGACCGGGGGCGACGGAACGTCCGGGCGCTGCGACTGGACGGGATCGAGACCCGCGCACGCGCCGGGCGCCGGTGCGACCGGTTCGTCGCAGCCGAGAGGATCGAAGCTAGCCGCCAACGTGGTGATGCGATCCGCATCGGTGGCGCCGGCCGCCTCGGCGCCCGCTTCGTCGACGAGACCGCCGCCGATCGCATAGGCGACGAACCATGTATCGCGGTCGACGCCCTCGGTGATCGTCCGCTCGGCGATCTCGCGGTCGCGTGGCGCGTCGAGGATGATCGCCTCTTCGTCCAAACACTCGCGGCTGTACGTGTCTTCGCCGAACAGGCCGTCTTCGGTGTTGAAATACGGATCCGGCGGCGGAAAACAGGTTCGCCAGCCCTGCGAAATCGAGTCGAACCAGACCGGATGAACGCCGTCGCGACCATCCTGGTCAAAGTGAAGTACAGGAAGTGCAGACGCTGGCGCGTTTTCGACAGCGGGCTTCAGGTCCGGATCGAGCACCGGATCGGGTGCCGGTTCGGGCGCGGGTTCCGGCGCCAGTTGCAGCAGTCCGGCGGCTTCGGCGCGCGACCATTGCGCGGCGGTCCAGCCGGCGCGGGCGGCGGGATCGAGATCGCTGACGTCGATCCCGGAGGCGACGCCGGCGGCGCTGCGCAGCCAGCGGTCGGCGCGGGCGAGCGCGAGGATCGGCGCCATTGCCGCTTCGGCTGCGCTCGGGGCTGATCCCGTTCCTGGCCCCGCCCCCGCCCCCGCCTGTATGGCGTCGGCGTCGAGACGTTCGCCGAGGAACAGGCCGGCGCGGGCGGGGCCGGCGTCGCGCCCGATGATGTCGAGGAAGGCGTCGAACTCGGCGGCGACCATGCGAGTGGCGGCGTTGGCGGTCTCGGTGGCGTCGGCCCATTCGCAGTATCGCTGCGAGCAGCGAGGGGACGATCGAGGCGGTTGAGCAAGGACATGGCGAGGCGGTTGTCGTAGCGGTGGCGCTCGATCACTTCGCCGTCGGGCCTGGTGACGCGCTCGGTCTGGCCGGCGATCGCGCGGAGGAACAGCGTTTCGGCGACGATCGGCCGCGCGACGAGCTTGGCGGCGTCCCAGCCGAGCGCGAACGCAGCGCCCGTCGCGCGGCGACGCAGCGTGTAGGCGGCACCGGGCGAGAGGCCGACGCTGGCGCTGGCTTCGTCGACGGTGGCGCCCTCGGCGATGCGTTCGAGGAAGCCGCGCTGGCGATCCGGGGTCCAGCCGTCGCTGCGCTGGGTGTAGCGGGTCGGGGTTGCCGGGATGTAGGCGCGCGGGGCGTTCTCGGCTTGCGTGGCGGGATCGGCTTGCGGGGGTACGGGGTGATCGGGGGCGGTTTGCGAGGGGGCTTCGGGTTCGCCGGGTTGCTCGGTGGCTTGGTCGAGGCCGTGGTCCTGGAGAGCGGCGGTCACTTGCGCATGGTCCGGGCGAGCGCGATCCAGCGGTCGCGGTTGGCGGCGATCTCGGGCGATACGGGGATGCGGGCGCCGATCCGGCCGGCGTCGACATGCGCTTGCCAAGCCATGACGTGGCGGTCCGCGTCGGGGAGATGGTCGGGGATCGGGGGTTCGTACCGGGGCCGGGGTGCGGGCGTGGCGCGCGTTGCGATGTAGCATGGGGGCGGGTCGGCCGGGGTGGGTGCGTTCGCCATGATCGATCCTCGTTGCGGAGAGGACCGATCAGGTATGCCGGATCGGGGTGTGTAGGACAGCGGTTTCGGGGGTTGGGTGCAGGATGGCTCGGTGCCTGGACTGCGATCTGTTCCCCCGCGCACGCGGGGGCCCAGGAGCCACGATCGCTGCCCTGCTTGATCCTGGGCTCCTGCCTTCGCAGGAGAACGAGGATGGGGGTTACGCCCTCCCCGTCATGCCGGACCCTTCAGCCTTGCTCAGGAGAGCCTAGTTCCACCGTTCCGCACGTCGCCCCTATCGAGTTCGGGGAACCGTGGACCCCGGAACCAGTCCGGGGTGACGGCGCGAGGGTTGGCGTCAGAACCGACGTAGGCCGTCGGGCCATTCCGATCCTCCCCCGCCAGGGGGAGGTGGCACCGCAGGTGACGGAGGGGGAGGACACGCAACGAAGGTGATCGCCCCCTCCCCCTCCGTCTGGCAAGCGCCAGCCACCTCCCCCTAGCGGGGGAGGATCAGGAAGGCGTCTCAGCCGAGCGTCGAACCGCGATCCGCGGCGAATGACGGGGCCGGGCCGGTGGCGGGGCGGAGCGACTCGCGCTCGGCCTTGGTGGGGACCGCGGTGGGATCGGGGCGGAAGGCGTCCGGCGCGCGATCGGTCGCACCCGGGCGGGGCTTGTCGAGCGCGAGATCGGGCGCGGCATGCTCTGCGGGGTTGGCCTTCGAGCGCAGGAACACCGCCAGCAACGCACCCCCGAGACCGATCGCCGCGGCCCCGATCGACAGCGCGTTGATGCCGAACGTCTTGGCGTTTGGCTTGGGGCTGGGGGCTGGCTTCTGCGGGTGAGGCTTGGTCATGGGAATGTCCTTTGATGCAGCCTCGGAAACGGACGGTCGGTGGCAGGGGTTCCGCCGGGCACCCGCGACCTAGATGCGTCCGTTACCGATGCGATTACCCTTGCTGGGTGTGATGACGCGCTATGCTCTCATTGACGGTCACATTGTTGTAGTTACATAAAGGGCCGGATGTGGAGATCAGCTTCGACCCGGTAAAGCGCGCTTGGACGCTGGCGGAGCGAGGTCTGGACTTCGCCGATGCGGGCAAGGTGTTTGCGGGGACGGTGTTCGAGTTCGAGGACGAGCGCGTCGCGTATCCCGAGCGGCGCTATTCGACGATCGGCATGCTCGAAGATCGCATGGTCGTGGTAATATGGGTCGATGCCGAAGATGGTCGGCGCGTCATATCAATGAGGAAGGCCAATGCCCGAGAACGCACGCGATTTGAACGCTACCTCGCTTGATCCGAACGACGACGCGCCGGAGTGGACGGACGAGATGTTCGAACACGCCGAGCTAGCGGTCGGCGGGAAGGTGATCCGGCCGGCGACGGGCTATCTGGGGCCGAACGGCGTCGTGAAGGGCCGCCCGCCACTGCGCGACCGGGCCAAGCAGCAGGTGACGTTGCGGCTCGACCCGGATGTGCTGGCGAAGTTTCGCGAGGGCGGGCCGGGGTGGCAGGGGCGGATCAATGCGGCATTGCGTGATGCGCTCAACTTGAAGCAGCCTTCTTCGAGTCGCAGATATGATTAAATTAAGAAGTTTCTCTACACTTAGGGAGGCGATTATTTAGCGAAAACACCGCATCGGCACGGTAATACTAAAATCCTTCCATCTTTAAATTAGGAGACTATTTACAGAATACCGGACAACATTATTCTACTCCTACTCTAATCTCCGCACTCGTCGCCTCACGACCGACTCAGCGGCATCCGCTTCTCTGATAGTATTGTGATAATCGGCCAGACTTTCTGTCCGTTTCTCGAACTCGCTTTCGTCGTTAGCCATTTCCCCAGCCGCGTCGATTACTGCCTCCCTTATACTATCTTCTAAAGAGACAAAGCTTTTCCAGACTTGGGCGAAGTCATCAACTTCAGGATACAGATATTCGTGGCAACCCACAAAGCCCCCGTCAGTTAGAATAGCGATCATATAATACGGGGAATTTGCTTCATCATCCCACACAAGATCGACTACGCCCATTTCATTCAATAATTCGCGATATGATCCCGAGAATTGCGCAATCCCTTTGTAACCAATTGCACTTGCAAGACGCGTGATAAAATCCGCCAATCTTCGATATCGCACGACCGCTCTTGCAACGTCTCTCTCTCGGCCCTTCGGCAGCGCCTGCAACACGGCCGATTTTAGCTCCTCAATCCTGCCAACGATATCGATAGATTTTTTATTATCCCCCGCCCTTTCTTTGCGCTCTTGAAGTATACGCTGGAACAGCAATGACCACTGCTTTAGCAAATGATCCTCAATTTCCGCAAAAGATTGAAAGGTTATAATGGAATTATTAAATGATCGATGCGAAAGATAATTTATGAATTCGAATATATTTTTGCAGAGTCCTGCTTCTGGATTGATGGAAATTTTATCTGAGAAAGTGAAGGGTTATCCTTGTTTGCTTGGTATATATGGTGATCAGCGTAAACTTTACTGTCGACGAATGTAAATATCGGTATATCATTATTTGAAGCCTGAATTGCTTCGGCCTGAGTAATCGATATTTTATTTTTTTCGTTGAGTAACGTAGTACTGCCAGAGCCCCGTGTTGCTTGGTCGAAATCGATAAGAGGCATTGCCTGTGTAGCCGTCGTGCCCCCGAGTCTCGACCCTATCAATAGTATTACAAGATCAGCACCCTGAACATCGCGCAGACAACTTGCATGCGTATGAAGGCCTGGGTCGTATAAAATCTCGGAATGGTCACTCATTAGAGGCTCGTAGCCAAGTCTAGCAAGAAGCCCTCTAATTTGGAATCTATAGGCTTCCAAATCAACGCATGTCGACGATACGAAAACTCTTAGACCTGCCACGCCATCGCCCCCGTTAAAAAAATCTGAGATGCCATTATCTTTAAGGCTACCAGTTCAATAGTCGACATAAGACTCGATTTGACGACATTTCGATCTAATTTATTTTTGTAGCGGCCACCATCCGCTTCTCCAGCAACGGCGCCAGATACTTCCCCGTGAAGCTGCCCTTGGCCTTCGCGACCTTCTCCGGCGTGCCTTCGGCGACGATCTCGCCGCCCTTGACGCCGCCTTCGGGGCCAAGGTCGAGGACCCAGTCGGCGATCTTGATGACGTCGAGATTATGTTCGATCACGACGACCGTGTTGCCTTGCTCGACCAGCGCGTGGAGGACTTCCAACAATTTCCGCACGTCCTCGAAGTGGAGGCCGGTGGTGGGTTCGTCTAGGATATACAGCGTGTTGCCGGTGGCGCGGCGTGAGAGTTCCTTGGCGAGCTTGACGCGTTGCGCTTCGCCGCCCGAGAGCGTCGTCGCCTGCTGGCCGACCTTGACGTAGCCGAGGCCGACCTCGACCAGCATCGCCATCTTGTCGCGGATCGGGGGGACCGCCTTGAAGAACTCGGCGGCGTCCTCGACCGTCATGTCGAGCACGTCGGCGATCGAATGGCCCTTGAACTTCACCTCGAGCGTCTCGCGATTGTAGCGCGCGCCGTGGCAGACGTCGCAGGTGACGTAGACGTCGGGGAGGAAGTGCATCTCGATCTTGAGCACGCCGTCGCCCTGGCATGCCTCGCAGCGGCCGCCCTTGACGTTGAAGCTGAAGCGGCCGGGCTTGTAGCCGCGCGCCTGCGATTCGGGCAGACCGGCGAACCAGTCGCGGATCTGCGTGAAGCTGCCGGTGTAGGTGGCGGGGTTGCTGCGCGGGGTGCGGCCGATCGGCGACTGGTCGATGTCGATGACCTTGTCGAGATACTGGAGGCCGGTGATCTTGTCGTGCTTGCCCTGGACGATGCGCGCGCCGTTCAGTTCGCGTGCGGCGGCGGCGTAGAGCGTGTCGATCGTGAAGCTCGACTTGCCCGAGCCGGAGACGCCGGTGATGCAGGTGAAGGTGCCGAGCGGCAAGCTGGCGGTGACGCCCCGCAGATTGTTGGCGACCGCGTTGTGGACGGTGAGCTTCTTGCCGTTGCCTTTCCGACGCGTGGCCGGGACCGGGACTTCGCGGGTCCCGTTGAGATAGTCGGCGGTGATGCTGCCCTTCGACTTGAGGATCTGCTTCAGCGTGCCCTGCGCGACGACCTGGCCGCCGCGGACGCCGGCGCCGGGGCCCATGTCGATGATGTAATCGGCGGTGCGGATCGCGTCCTCGTCATGCTCGACGACGAGCACGGTGTTGCCGAGATCGCGCAGACGGCGGAGCGTCTTGAGGAGCATGTCGTTGTCGCGCTGGTGCAGGCCGATCGAGGGCTCGTCGAGGACGTAGAGCACGCCGGACAGGCCGCTGCCGATCTGCGACGCGAGGCGGATGCGCTGGCTTTCGCCGCCGCTGAGCGTGCCGCTGGTGCGGTCGAGATTGAGGTAGTCGAGGCCGACATTGTTGAGGAAGCCCAGACGCTCGACGATCTCTTTCAGGATGCGTTCGGCGATCGCGTTCTGCTGGTCGCCGAGGTGCTGTGGCATGTCGGTGAAGAACTGCAGCGCGTCGACCACCGAGAGATGCGTGGCGTAGGAGATGTCCTTCATCGCGATCTTGACCGCGAGCGCTTCGGGTTTCAGGCGCGCGCCACCGCAGACTTCGCAGGGGGCGGCGGACTGGTACTTGCTCAGTTCCTCGCGCATCCAGGCGGAGTCGGTCTGGAGCATGCGGCGGTTGAGGTTGCCGATGACGCCTTCGAACGGCTTGCTGACGTCGTATTTCTTCTTGCCGTCGATGAAGGTGAGCGTGACGGGCTTGCCCTTCGAGCCGTGCAGGATGACGCTCTGGACCTCCGGCGGGAGGTCGGACCAGGGCGTCTCGATGTCGAACTTGAACTCGCGCGCGAGGCTGCCGAGGACCTGCATGTAGTAAGGTGACGGCGGGTTGGATTTCGCCCAGGGGACGACCGCGCCCTTCTTGATGCTGAGCATGTGGTTGGGGACGACCAGGTCTTCGTCGAACAGCAGTTTCTCGCCGAGGCCGTCGCAGGCCGGGCACGCGCCTTGGGGGGCGTTGAACGAGAACAGGCGTGGCTCGATCTCGGAGATGGTGAAGCCGCTGACCGGGCAGGCGAATTTCTCGCTGAACACGATGCGGCCGTCTGGGGCGTTGTTGCCGAGGATTTCGGATTTGGGGGTGTGCGGTTCGACCGGGTCGGCCGGGTCGACATAGGCTAGGCCGTCGGCGAGTTTCAGCGCGGTTTCGAACGACTCTGCGAGGCGCGTGGCGATCTCGCCGCCTACTACCAGGCGGTCGACGACGACTTCGATGTCGTGCTTGTACTTCTTGTCGAGCGCGGGGGCTTCGTCGATGTCGTGGATCGTGCCGTCGATCCGGACGCGCGCGAAGCCCGCCTTCTGCCACTCGGCGAGTTCCTTGCGGTACTCGCCTTTCCGGCCGCGGACGACGGGGGCGAGCAGGTACAGGCGCGTGCCTTCGGGGAGCGCCATGACGCGGTCGACCATCTGCGACACGGTCTGCGCGGCAATGGGCTCACCGGTGGCAGGCGAGTACGGGATGCCGACGCGCGCCCAGAGCAGGCGCATGTAGTCGTAGATTTCGGTGACGGTGGCGACGGTCGAGCGCGGGTTGCGCGACGTGGTCTTCTGCTCGATCGAGATTGCGGGCGAGAGGCCCTCGATGTGGTCGACGTCGGGCTTCTGCATCAGTTCGAGGAACTGGCGGGCGTAGGCGGAGAGCGATTCGACGTAGCGGCGCTGGCCCTCGGCGTAGATCGTGTCGAACGCGAGTGAGGACTTGCCGGAACCCGACAGCCCGGTGATCACCGTCAGCGTGTCGCGGGGGATGTCGATGTCGACGTCCTTGAGGTTGTGCTCGCGCGCGCCGCGTACGGAAATCTTGGTCAGCATAAGGTGAGTTCTACTTCTGTTCTTGGCCGGATGCCAGTGCGGGAGATAGGAACGGCAACGGGATTCCGCCAGCGCACCACGTCCGTTACGCGTTCGATGCCAAATCCCCGAAACGGACCTATCTCGCCGCTGTGATTGGCGGTGAATAGGGTATCCACGGGTCAACGCTCCACAGGGCGTCCAGTTCGTAGCGTGCCGCGTGTATTTTACCGGCCGACCCTCGACCCACCGCACACTCGACGCGGTCCTCGCCCGTTCGGCCCTACAGGGGCAGTATTTTCATGGCTGATCTGCGCATAGTCCTCGAAATCGTAGTGTCGCATCTGAACGGCATCGCCGATTATGGCTTTGCCTTCGACGGGCAACCCGTCGCGACGAGCGGCGGCAAAGGTATCTTCAAGGCCGTACCTGACCGCAAGAAATTGCTCGAATGGGTGATGATCGGTGATCCCGGTGCCACCATGAAGGTCGAAATCCTGCGCAACGGCGCGGCGATCTATACCCGCGATGCATCGACGATCCCGCCCCCACTCGGGAAGGCCTATGATGCTTTCCTGATCGACGTGCGCTGATGCTGCCGGTCCGGATGCGTGCGATCAATGCTCTCGCTTTCGCCATTGGCCTGGCGGGACATGGCGATGCCTGGGCACAGTCTTCGCCTCCCACACCCGCTGCGGCCGGCGCTAAACCGGCAGAGCCTGTCACGGCGCCGACGATGGCAGATTACCACCGCGCACTCGCCGCAGTTGAGCGCGCGGCGCAGGCGGCGACGCGAGCCGCCGGGGCTGCCGAGGCGGCGGCGCGGGACCTGCGCCTGATCGCCAGCGGCATGACGGCCGATGCATCGTCGGTAACGTCTGGGGCCGTGGGTAAGGTCGTGCCGGGGGCCGATGCGCCCGTCGTCACGGGAGCCAATGCGCAGGGCAAGCGATCGACAATTGGAAACATGATCGTCGATCATATCGCGGACAACAGGCTTCTGGCTGTGGAAGCGGTCGAATCCGGCTCCGCAAACGGGCCCAATGACCGCTTCCTGAAATCCAGCCCAACGCCCGATCTGCAATTCATCGCATCAAGCGAGGACAAGATCGCGAGCCTGTCCTGGACGCTCGACATCAGCGGTGTGCAGACCGGGAAGCGGCTGGCAGCCGATCATCTGACGATCACCGCCGCGAGCGATCTCGATTCGAGCCATGAAGCGAAGATATTAGGTTTGGACGGGTTTTCGGGCGGCACCGAGATCGCCCTATCCTATATCCATTATTCAACCGAGGCGGACTTGAATGGTACGGAAAAGCCAGAGGTCGAGCGTGCGCGGGAGAGTTGCCTGAACGCGAATGGCGACAAGGACGACGTGGCCCAGCTGTGCGATCCCTATAGCTTTCCGACCGGCGTATCGATGTTTGTCTTACGCTATTATCCGCAAGGGCTGCGCTCGATGATCAAGGCCGCGTTGCCCGGAAACGTCGATTTTTATGGTGTGCGAGTGGCGGCGAGCCAGATCGATTTTACCTATCTCGATCGCGCCGCATTCACGACCCGCGACCAGTCGAGGCTGGGTTTCAAGGCCACCGCGTTTGGCGGTGTCCTACTCGGACTGGGCCAATCGGCGCTGACCGGGTCCTTCACGTATGGCCGCCGCTATGCCGAAAACGATCCGGTGACGCTCTGCCAACCGATCACGACACCACAGACGCAATGCCTGACGAACGCGGACGGCGCACCGGTGCGGAAGGACAAGGCGATCGTCGCAGTCGAAGCGCGGCATGGCTTTGGCGCAGCGGTCGGACAGTTCGCGACGCTGGCGATCGCGCCGCAGGTCAGCGTCGATCTGAAGTCCAAGGCCTTTTCGCTGGACGTGCCCGTGTATTTCGTCGGCGACGGCACCGGCAAGCTGCGCGGCGGCGTACGCGGTGTCTATCTGAACCGTCGCGACGGCACCGGTGGCCGCGAAGACGATTTTACGCTTGGCCTGTTCGTCGGCGTCCCGTTCAGCGTGTTCGGGTCGTAACGCCCGATCGGATTTACTAATGAACGCCCTGCGCCCGCAATCGCAGGAGCATCGACGGAGCCGATCCGCTGAGCGCGTGTGTTGCACTCTAGGTCCGGTGTCTTATCTATATCAGACACAGCGTGAGAGACTGATATGGCAAAGACGAAGACAGCCAGGATTCCCAAGCGGATCGGCGGCGTGAAGATCCCGAAAGACCTTCGAAAGACGGGAAACACGCTGATCGAAAGCATGGCTAGTCCGGTAGGACGGGACATCGTTCTCGGCGTGCTGGCAAAGGGCGCCGGGCGTCAGGTCCTCGCCGCTGGGCTCATGGCGGCGGCCGCGGCGATCGCCAGCAAGGGTACGCGATCGACGGGAGAGCGGCCTGCTTCGCCAGGGTCGGACCAGGCATGTGGAGGCGGATCGCCGTCCCGGGCTGGATCGTCGCCCCCCGCCCCCGCTTCTGCCGCACACGCAACTGGGGCGACCGACGACGTCGCTGCATCCCATGCTGACAAGTCTTCTCCCGGGCAGGGATCGGGCCATGCTGATACCGTCAAGCAAGGTTCGCCGGACCCGGAGCCTGCAACAGCCGAACCAAATGCAGGATCCGGTCCGTTCGCGGGAGATACCCCCGAACCGCCCCGCGGCGACGCACCTGCGATGTCGCCCGAGATGGCAAAGGTCCTCGACAGCGTCGCTGGTGGACTCGAACGGCTATTTGCCGGGTTCGCAAGCCGGGCAGGCGCCAAGCCGGACAGGGAAACGCCGCCTTCCCGTTGATCTTAGCCCATCCTGCGGCCCGATATTGCTGGCGTAGTCACAATCAGACTGCGGCTTGGTCAAGCCGCAGTGTCGTCAGGCAGCCTTCTCGTACCCGAACGGTGTGCGACGATCCGCGCGTTTGGCACGATACATTGCGGCGTCGGCGCGTGAGATCAGATCGGCAATCTGGCCAGCCCAGACGTCGACGACGGTACCGATGCTGACACCGATCGCACCCGCCGCCGGTGCGTCGCGTTGCATGGCCAAGGCAAACTCCGCGGCGATGGCATCGCCCAGCGTGATGGCCTGATCGACAGCGGCATAGGGCAGCAGGCAGACGAACTCGTCGCCACCCCATCGAACCAGATGACCGTTCCGACCGAGCGCCGCCCTCGCAATGTCTGCCAACGTGCACAACGCCGCGTCGCCTGCGGCATGGCCCAGCGTATCGTTCAATGCTTTAAACCGATCGATATCCAACATCATGACTGCGAGCGGTGTCTGCGGGTCAAATGTCCGGCTAACGCGGTCGAGGCCTGCGCGATTGAGTGCACCCGTAAGCTGATCGCGCTCCATCTGGTCGCGCAGGGCGGTCTGGCCGCGCTCTGCTTGCAGGATCAGCAGCGAGAAGGTGCGGAAGATGATGAAGGCGATTTGGCCTGCGGCGAGCCAAGCAGCGAGACCATCGTGCATGCCGGTCAGTTGCGTGCCGATCCGATCGTGATAGGCGAGCCAGGCGCGACCGAGAAAGAGCGGCACGGTGATCGCGAACAGAGCCGCCACGATCCAGCCGGTCTGGAGTGATTCACGCCGCGCCAGGTGGAATGCAGCAATGACGACGACCACGTCGAAGCTCGCGCGAACGACGCTGAGATAGGCGACGCGGAGGTGAAAATGTGCGGGATCGTCACTAAACACCAAGGGTACGGCCAAAATGGCGGCAATTCCCAAAAGCGGCGTCAGGCGAGCCTCGGGCCGAGCGAACCGGAGCACGGCACCGGCGATCAGCGCATACCCGATCACCGCGGCGGGATTGCCGGTATTCGGCGCCCAGGCGATGCCGATACTGTCGTTCAGGACCGCCATCATCGTGCCGAACCCGACGACGAGATGGCCTGCGCCCCATAGCAGCGCCCATGTGCCGAACCGCCCCGTCGCCACCGGCACGAGGTGGACGAACCCCGCCACCAGCATGCCAAGCGCGGCAACCACGTAAAGGGTAGTGAGATCGAGCGCCACGGACACCTGCTTGTTCGTTCGTTAGGCGGCTAATAGGCTGGCTTTGCTAAGGATTCGTTTGGGTTGGGTGGAACGGCGGACGTTTAGAGATTGGGGGTTGGAGTGTTCGGGGGGTGCGCGGGGTGCGCGCGCGGTATTGCTTGGGCGAGAGGTCGTTAGCGCGACGCGCCTCGTCAGGCATACGCCCTCCGCTTTCGCCGCGCTTTCCTCCCCCGTCATCCCGGCGAACGCCGGGACCCATGGTAGCGGACCAGGTCTTGGCAGCACGGTATCGCCAGGTTCGCCGTAACCGGGGGTTCCCAGCGTTCGCCGAGATGACGGATCGGAGGGCGCAACGGGGGACGCTGGGCGTCGTGATAGGGCCAGGCCCATCATTATCCACCCGAGTTCGCGTCCCCTTTAATCGGGCTTCCCCATTCATCACTCCTTCCGTCAACCCGGCGGACGCCAAGACCCATGGTCGCGAACAGGGTCATGGCAGCACGTATCGCCGGGTCCGCCGTAACCGTGGGTCCCAGCGTTCGCCGGGATGAAGGATTGGGGGATGCGTGTCGGATGGGTTTTGAGAAACGTACGGGGCTTCGGGCAAACTGCGGTTCAATCCGGTGCCCACCTTATCCCCTTGCTCTGTAGACGCAGAAAGGGCGCCGGTGGATTACCACCGACGCCCTTTCAAAATTCAGCTTAGCCCTGGCTTGGCCGGACAGGGGCAAAGCCCCTGTCGTCGGACGGCGCTGGAGCGCCGCCGGCCGGGCACGCCCTTTGGATCCATATTTAGCCAGCGGCTAAATATGGATGGGCTTGCCTTGCACCGCCATCGCCGCTTCCTTGATCGCCTCGGCATGCGTCGGATGCGCATGGCAGGTGTAGGCGATGTCTTCGCTGGTAGCGCCGAATTCCATCGCGATGGCAGCTTCGGCGATCAGCGTGCCGGCGAGGCTCGAGACGATCCAGACGCCGAGGACGCGGTCGGTCTTGGCGTCGGCGATGATCTTCACGAAGCCGTCGGTGTCGCGGTTGGTCTTGGCGCGGCTGTTCGCGGCGAACGGGAACTTGCCGACCTTGATCTCGGTCTTTTCCTTCGCGGCCTCTTCGGTGAGGCCGACGCCGGCGATCTCGGGCATCGTGTAGACGACGCTCGGGATGACGTCCTCGTTGACGATGCCGGTCTGGCCGGCGATGTTTTCCGCGACCGCGACGCCCTCGTCCTCGGCCTTGTGCGCGAGCATCAGGCCGGGGATGCAGTCGCCGATCGCCCAGACGCCGTCGACCTTGGTGCGGAAGCTGTGGTCGGTCTCGATCTGGCCGCGCTTGTTGAGTTCGAGGCCGATGGCTTCGAGGTTGAGGCCGTCGACGTTGGCCTTGCGCCCGATCGAGACGAGCACCGCATCGGCGGTCAGCGTCTCGGATGCGCCACCCGCGGCGGGCTCGACGGTGACGGTCGCGACGCCGTTGTCGACGGTCACGCCGGTGACCTTGGTCGAGAGCTTCAGCTCCATGCCCTGCTTCTTGAAGAGCTTGGCGGTCTCGCGGCGGACTTCGCCGTCGAAGCCGGGGAGGATCTGGTCGACGAACTCGACGACCGTGACCTTCGCACCGAGACGACGCCAGACGCTGCCGAGTTCGAGACCGATCACGCCGCCGCCGATGACGACCATGTGCTCGGGGACCTTGGGGATCTCGAGCGCGCCGGTGCTGTCGACGACGGTCTTCTGGTCGACCTCGACGCCGGGGAGCGGCATGACCGACGAACCGGTGGCGATGACGATGTTCTTCGCGGTAACCTTCTGGCCCGCCACGTCGACCGTGTGCGCGTCCTGGAACGCGGCCTTGCCCTTGAGCCACGTCACCTTGTTCTTCTTGAACAGGAATTCGACGCCGCCGGTCAGCTCCTTGACGGCCTTGGCCTTCTCGGCGTGCATCTGGTCGAGGTTCAGCGTGACGCCCTGGAAATCGATGCCGAACTTGGTGAGGTGGCCGCCCTTGGCCTCCTCGTAGATCTCGGAAGCGTGGAGCAGCGCCTTGGACGGGATGCAGCCGACGTTGAGGCAAGTGCCGCCAAGCGTCTCGCGGCTCTCGGCACAAGCGGTGCGCAGGCCGAGCTGCGCTGCACGGATCGCCGCGACGTAACCGCCGGGGCCCGCACCGATCACGAGGACGTCATAGTCGTAGTCAGCCATTCTTCATCTCCGTCGTTCTCCTGCGAACGCAGGAGCCCAGGGTTACGGGAGGCGCCGTTCGTGACCTTGGGTTCCTGCGTTCGCAGGAAAACAGAAGTCAGAAGAGCGTCTCGTACAAATCCTTCCAGTGCGGGTTGGTCTGTTCGATCAGGTCGATCTTCCAGGCCCGCTTCCATTTCTTCATCTGCAACTCGCGTTGCCGTGCCGATTGTATGTCGTCACTCGCCTCGAACCACACAAGGAGGATGCAGCCATGCTCCTTGGAGAAGCCGTCGATCAGGCGGTTGCGGTGTTGGTAGGCTCTGGCGAGCAAGTCGCTGGTGACGCCGAGGTAGAGCGTTCCGTTGCGGCTGCTCGCCATGAGGTAGACAAAACCGGGCCTCATGTTTTCCTGCGTACGCAGGAATCCAGGGTTACGGAGGGTGATGTCCGTGACCCTGGGCTCCTGCGTTCGCAGGAGAACGAGGAGCCGTTGTGGGTCAGAGGTCGATCAGGATACGTGTCGGATCCTCGATAGCATTTTTCAGCGCCACCAGGAACGTCACGGCTTCGCGGCCGTCGATCAGGCGGTGGTCGTAGCTGAGCGCGAGGTACATCATCGGGCGGATGACGATCTGGCCGTTGACGACGACCGGGCGCTCCTCGATGCGGTGGAGGCCGAGCACCGCGGACTGCGGCGGGTTGATGATCGGGGTCGACATCAGCGAGCCGAACACGCCGCCGTTCGAGATCGTGAAGGTGCCGCCCTTCATCTCGTCCATCTTGAGCGCGCCTTCCTTGGCGCGCTTGCCGAAGTCGCCGATCGTCTTCTCGATCGTCGCGACCGACATCTGGTCGGCATCGCGGATCACGGGGACGACGAGACCGCCCGGCGACGAGACCGCGACCGAGATGTCGGCGTAATCGTGATAGACGATGTCGTCGCCGTCGATCGACGCGTTGACCGACGGGATGTCGCGCAGCGCCATCGTCGCGGCCTTCACGAAGAAGCCCATGAAGCCGAGGCGGACGCCGTGCTTCTTCTCGAACAGGTCCTTGTACTTGGCGCGCGCCTCGATCACCGCGGTCATGTCGACGTCGTTGAACGTCGTCAGCATGGCCGCCGTGTTCTGCGCTTCCTTGAGGCGCTTGGCGATCGTCTGGCGGAGGCGCGTCATGCGGACGCGCTCTTCGCCACGACCCGATGCGGCGGCAGGCGCTGCGGCCGGAGCGGGTGCTGCGGCGGGCGCAGGCGCTGGCTTGCTCGACGCGGCGGCGGTCACGTCTTCCTTGGTGATGCGACCGTCGCGGCCGGTGCCCTTGACGGTGCCGGGATCGACGCCGTGCTCGAGCACCGCGCGGCGGACCGACGGGGAGAGTGCGGCGGGTGAATCGCTGGTGCCGGCACCGGGCTGGTCGCCGTACCCTGCGCCGGACTCGTCCTTGGCGGGCGCGGACGGCGTTGCGGTCGCGGCGGGCTCGGGAGCCTTTGCGGTAGCGGGGGCCGGAGCAGCGGCGGCGCCGTCACCGGAGTCGATCGTGGCGAGCATCGCGCCGACCTGCACGGTGTCGCCGACGGCGACCGCGTGCTGGCCCATGACGCCGGCGACCGGCGACGGGACCTCGACCGAGACCTTGTCGGTCTCGAGGCTGGCGATCGGCTCGTCGACCGCGACGGGATCGCCGGGCTGCTTCAGCCACTCGCCGAGGGTGGCTTCGGTGATCGATTCACCCAGGACGGGGACGGTGACTTCGGTTGCCATGTTTGCTTCTACCTTTTGTGCTCCTGCGGACGCAGGGGCCTAGGGTTACTCTGCCGGACCCTGGGTTCCTGCTTTCGCAGGAAAACAAGGTTCGGGTTCAATCAGTTTGCGCGGGTGCGGCGGATTTCGTCGCGGACGGAGTGGCCGAGCGCGTCGGCGACGAGCGCGCCCTGTTCGGCCTGGTGACGCTTCATCAGGCCGGTCGCGGGCGACGCCGAGGCGTTGCGGCCGGCGTAGCGCGCGCGCTTCACGCGGGAATCGACCGTTGCCAGCGCCTCCTCGATCAGCGGCTCGACGAAGAACCAATAGCCGTTGTTCTTCGGCTCTTCCTGCGCCCAGACGATCTCTTCCAGGTTCGGCATCCGTGCGACGCGCTCGGCGATCGGGTTGCCGGGGAAGGGATAGAGCTGTTCGACGCGGACGATCTGCGTGTCGGTGTCGCCCGCCGCATCGCGTGCCTCGATCAGGTCGTACGCGACCTTGCCGGTGCACAGGACCAGACGCTTCGTATCGACGTCGGCGGCCGGATTGGTATCCGACAACAGGCGGCGGAAGTGGCTGTCGCCCTGGAAATCCTCGGCGTTCGACACCGCCAGCTTGTGCCGCAGCAACGACTTCGGCGTCATCACGATCAGCGGCTTGCGGAAGTTGCGGTGCATCTGCCGGCGGAGCAGGTGGAAATAGTTCGCCGGGCTGGTGCAGTTCGCGACCTGGATGTTGTCGTCCGCGCACGACTGGAGGAAGCGCTCGGGACGTGCAGAGCTGTGCTCAGGCCCCTGCCCTTCGTAACCATGCGGAAGCAGCATCACGAGGCCGTTGGCACGAAGCCACTTCGACTCGCCGGACGTGATGAACTGATCGATCATGATCTGCGCGCCGTTGACGAAATCGCCGAACTGCGCCTCCCAGAGGACGAGCGTCTTCGGGTCGGCGAGCGCATAGCCATATTCGAAGCCGAGCACGCCGTATTCGGACAGCGGGCTGTCGAGCACTTCGAAATTGCCGTGTTCGATCTCCTGCAGCGGCACGTACTTGTGCTCATCGGTCTGGTCGACCCAGACCGCGTGACGCTGCGAGAACGTGCCGCGGCCCGAATCCTGGCCGGACAGGCGGACGCCATACCCTTCCGAGAGCAGGCCGCCGAATGCGAGCGCCTCGCCGGTCGCCCAGTCGAAACCCTTGCCCGACTTGAACATCTCGCGCTTGGCATCGATCACGCGGTTCAGCGTCTTGTGGATCTTCACGCTGTCGGGGATCGTCGTCAGCGTACGGCCGAGCGAGTCGAACAACTTCGTGCTGAGACCCGTCTCGACGTTGCGACGCGCGGAGCCGCCATCGGTCGGCGCGCTGAGGCCGGTCCAGCGACCGCCGAACCAGTCGGCCTTGTTGGGCTTGTACGACGATCCGGCTTCGAACTCACCCTCGAGACGGAGCGTGAACTGCTTCACGTTCTCGTCGATCCAGGGCTGGTCGATCACGCCTTCCTTGATCAGGCGATCGCCGTACACCGACGAGACGCCGGGGTGCTTGCGGATGATGTCGTACATCAGCGGCTGCGTGAAGGACGGCTCGTCGCCCTCGTTGTGGCCGAAGCGGCGATAGCACCACATGTCGATGACGATGTCGCGGTGGAACTTCTGGCGGAATTCCATCGCCATCTTGGTCGCGAAGGTGACCGCTTCGGGATCGTCGCCATTGACGTGGAAGACCGGCGCCTGGACGCCCTTTGCGACGTCCGACGGGTAAGGCGACGAGCGCGCGAACTGCGGCGAGGTCGTGAAGCCGACCTGGTTGTTGATAATGAAGTGGACGCAGCCGCCGGTGTTGTAGCCGCGGATGCCCGAGAAGCCGAGGCACTCCCAGACGATCCCCTGCCCCGCGAACGCCGCGTCGCCGTGGATCAGCACGGGCAAGCTCGCCACGTGATCCTTGAGATCGTTATTGAGCGTCTGAATCGCGCGGGTCTTGCCGAGCACGACGGGGTCGGCGGCTTCGAGATGCGATGGGTTGGCGACCAGGCTCATGTGAACCTTGTGGCCGTCGAACTCACGATCGGTGCTGGTGCCGAGGTGATACTTCACGTCGCCCGAACCACCGATGTCATCGGGGTTGGCCGAGCCGCCGGCGAATTCGTGGAAGATCACGCGCAACGGCTTCGCCATCACGTTGGCGAGCACGTTGAGGCGACCGCGATGCGCCATGCCGATGACGAGCTCGCGCACGCCCATCTGGCCGCCATACTTGATGACGCTCTCAAGCGCGGGGATCATCGATTCGCCGCCATCGAGCCCGAAGCGCTTCGTGCCGACATACTTCTTGCCGAGGAATTTCTCCCACTGCTCGGCCTGGATCACCTTGGTCAGGATCGCCTTCTTGCCGTCGGTGGAGAATTCGATCGCCTTGTCCTGGCCCTCCATGCGCTCCTGGAGGAAGCGGCGCTCCTCGACGTCGGAGATGTGCATGTATTCGAGGCCGACATTGCCGCAGTAATTCTTGCGCAACGTGTCGACGAGCTCGCGGATCGAGACCCATTCGAAGCCCATCGTGCCGCCGAGATAGACCTTCCGGTCGATGTCGGCGTCGGAGAAGCCGTGATATTCGGTCTTCAGATCCTCGGGCATCTCGCGCTTCGAAAGGCCGAGCGGATCGAGGTTGGCGGCGAGATGGCC
The DNA here is from genome assembly GCF_004340945.1 of Sphingomonas sp. PP-F2F-A104-K0414. Classification (GTDB taxonomy): domain Bacteria; phylum Pseudomonadota; class Alphaproteobacteria; order Sphingomonadales; family Sphingomonadaceae; genus Sphingomonas. Next base: position 288,295 of record NZ_SLYD01000003.1, on the reverse strand, counting down.
ACGGACGCGGTAGGTGCGGACAAGCAGCTGCGCGCGGATCGCGTCGGCGGCGGCCTTGGCGATCTCTTCCTTAGAGACGGGCGCGGGCGCTGCTGCAGCGGGAGCGGGCTTGCCACCCTTTGCGGGCTTGGGCGCGGGCTCCATCTGTGTCGGATCGAGCGCTGCGGTCAGGTCGTCCGTGGTGGTGAGCGGCCAGCGGGCGCTCTCCCAGCTCGGGCCCTGCGCGGAGCCTTCGAGACCCTCGAAGAACGCGCGCCAACCGGATTCGACCGAGGCCGGGTCCGCGTTGAACTTGGCGTAGAGCGTCTCCACGAACGCCGGGCTGACGCCGGCTGCGATATCGCTGAAATCCTGGCCTTCGTAGCCCATCGTTCTCGTCCTCAGTGTCCTTCTCCCCGCGGGGGAGAAGGAGGGGCCCGCCCGCACTTGCGGGTGGGAGAGTGAGGGCACGGGCGGTCACGTGCCCTCACCCTTCCGCTGCCAAGAGGCAGCTCCTTCCCTCTCCCCGAAGGGAGAGGGGTAGTCAGCTCAACCCTTCAGCACGCTCAGCAGCGTCTCGCCGAGCAGGCTGGGGCTTTCCGAGACCTTGATCCCGGCAGCTTCCATCGCCGCGATCTTGCTCTCTGCGTCGCCCTTGCCGCCCGACACGATCGCGCCGGCATGGCCCATGCGACGGCCCGGAGGCGCCGTACGACCGGCGATAAAGCCTGCCATCGGCTTCGACCGACCGCGCTTGGCTTCGTCGCGGAGGAACTGTGCCGCCTGCTCCTCGGCGTCGCCGCCGATTTCGCCGATCATGATGATCGACTGGGTCTCGTCGTCGGCGAGGAACAGCTCGAGCACATCGATGAAGTTCGTGCCGTTGACCGGATCGCCACCGATGCCGACCGCGGTCGTCTGACCAAGGCCAGCGTTCGACGTCTGGAACACCGCCTCATAGGTCAGCGTGCCTGAACGGCTGACAACGCCGACCGAGCCCTTTTTGAAGATCGAGCCCGGCATGATGCCGATCTTGCACTCGCCGGGGGTCAGCACGCCGGGGCAGTTCGGGCCGATCAGGCGCGACTTGGAGCCCGACAGCGCGCGCTTGACCTTGACCATGTCGAGCACGGGAATGCCCTCGGTGATCGCGACGATCAGCTCGATCTCGGCATCGATCGCCTCGAGGATCGAATCGGCGGCGAAGGGGGGCGGCACGTAGATGACCGACGCGGTCGCGCCGGTCATCGCCTTGGCTTCGGCGACGGTGTTGTAGACGGGGAGGTCGAGGTGGGTCGTACCGCCCTTGCCGGGCGTGACGCCGCCGACCATCTGCGTGCCGTATTCCAGCGCCATCTTGGTGTGGAAGCTGCCGGTTTCGCCGGTCATGCCTTGCGTGATGACCTTGGTGTTCTTGTCGACGAGGATGCTCATTCTATCTCCAGTCCGGTCCGCCCCGGCGAAGGCCGGGGTCCAGTTGGGAGGCGGTCATGGTAACGCGATACGATCGTACAGGTCATCCCAAGCAGGATTGAACCCTTCGATCTCACGCACTTTCCAAGCCCGCTTCCACTCCTTCATTTGCAGCTCGCGCTGCCGTGCCGCTTCCCATTCGCCGCAAGCCTCGTACCAGACGAGGATCTTGCAGCCGTAACGCTTGGTGAAACCGCCGAAACCGTTGCGGTGCTCCCACACACGTTTCGGCAGGTTTACGGTCGAACCGAGGTAGATCGCACCGTTGGGGAAGTTGGCCATGATGTAGACGAACGCTTGTTCTTCCATCATTTCGGCTTTCCCAACTGGACCCCGGCCTTCGCCGGGGTGGTGGTTACTCCTTTTGGTTCGTTACCTCACCTCAAATCAGTTCAGCGAACCATCGATGCCCTTGCAGGCCACGATCAGTTCCTTCACCGCGTCGACCGACACGGTGAGGTTCTGCTTCGCTTCATCATCAAGCTTGATCTCGACGATCTTCTCGACGCCGCCAGCACCGATCACTACCGGCACGCCGACGTACAGATCGGTAAGGCCGTACTCGCCCGACACATACGCCGCGGCCGGCAGCACGCGCTTCTGGTCGTACAGATACGCCTCGGACATCGCGATGCCGCTGGTCGCCGGCGCGTAGTATGCCGAACCCGTCTTCAGCAGTGCGACGATCTCGCCGCCGCCGCCGCGCGTGCGCTTGACGATCGCGTCGATCTTTTCCTGGCTCGACATGCCCATCGCGATGAGATCGGGAACCGGGATGCCCGACACGGTCGAATAGCTGATGACCGGGACCATCGTGTCGCCATGGCCGCCGAGCACGAAGCTGGTGACGTCCTTGACCGAGACCTTGAACTCGTCGGCGAGGAAGTGGCTGAAGCGTGCCGAGTCGAGCACGCCGGCCATGCCGACGACCATGTGGTGCGGCAGACCCGAGAATTCGCGGAGCGCCCACACCATCGCGTCGAGCGGGTTGGTGATGCAGATCACGAACGCGCCGGGTGCGTTGGCCTTGATGCCCTCGCCGACGGCCTTCATGACCTTGAGGTTGATGCCGAGCAGGTCGTCACGGCTCATGCCGGGCTTGCGGGCTACACCGGCGGTGACGATGATGACGTCCGCGCCGGCAATGTCGGCATAGTCGTTCGAGCCGGTGATCTGCGAGTCGAAGCCTTCGACCGGGCCGCACTGCGACAGGTCGAGCGCCTTGCCCTGGGGGATGCCCTCGGCGACGTCGAACAGGACGATATCGCCAAGGCCCTTGAGTGCTGCGAGGTGCGCGAGCGTACCGCCGATGTTACCGGCGCCGATCAGCGCGATCTTCTTGCGAGCCATTCCAATCCGTCTCCGTCTGATGTGCGGGGTGATTGGTGACGCCGGTTACGCGCATTATCCCGCTACGGCAACCGCTAAAAAGGCAAAAGCGGGTTGTTATTGCAACTAGTTCGCATGTGCAATAAGGTGTAGCCGCTCAATTGGAACTACCCCGGCGGAGGCCGGGGCCCAATTGGGGAACGCTGCTAACTACGCACCACGCGCTGTTACTGCGACCTTTCCAATTGGGCCCCGGCCTTCGCCGGGGTGGTATTCGGGGTGTGTCAGAGGTGGCCTTCTGCGAGGTATTCCTCGGAGCGCATCTCTTCGAGGCGGCTTATCGTGCGGTCGAACTCGAACCTGCCATCGCCGCTTTCGTAAAGGTCGCTGGGTTGCGCATCGGCGGCGGCTAGGAGCTTCACCTTGTGCTCGTAGAGCGCGTCGATCAGCGCGACGAAGCGTGCGGCTTCGTTGCGGTTCTCGGGGCCGAGCTTGGGGATGCCGACGAGGATGACGGTGTGGAACTTCCGCGCGATGGCGAGGTAGTCGGCCACTCCCCTCGCCTCGCCGCAAAGCTTCTTGAAGCTGAACACCGCGACGCCCTTGAGCGATTTCGGCACCCGGAGCGTGCGACCCTGGACGATCAGGTCTTCAGCGGGGACGTGCTCGCTGTCGTCGGTCGAGAAGTCGGTGAGGCGGAAGAATGCGGCGGAGAGCTGCGCGGTCGCCTCGGGACCGTTGGGGACGAGCCACGTGTCCTGGCTGCCGAGCCGGTCGCGGCGATAGTCGACCGGGCCGTTGAGCGGGAGGACGTCGAGGCGCTGTTCGATGGTCGCGATGAAGGGCAGGAAATGCTCGCGGTTGAGGCCGTTCTTGTAGAGATCGGCAGGCGGGCGGTTCGAGGTGGTGACGATCGTCACGCCGGAATCGAGCAGCGAAGTCACCAGCCGCGACAGGATCATCGCGTCGGGGCTGTTGGTGACCATCATCTCGTCGAATGCGAGCAGGCGGGTCTCGTCGGCGATCGCGGTGGCGACGGGGACGATCGGGTCGCCGACTTCCTTGCGACGTTCGGCGGCGATGCGCGCGTGGACCTCGAGCATGAACTCGCCGAAATGCACGCGGCGCTTCTTCTCGACGAGCGCGTTGGCGAAGAACAGGTCCATCAGCATCGACTTGCCGCGGCCGACGCCGCCCCAGAGGTAGACGCCGCGGGGGTCGGGTTTCTTGGAGAAGCGGGCGAAGAAGCCGGTCGACTTGGGGGTGGCGAGTTCGGTCGCGAGAGTGTTCAGGCGCGCGGCGGCGGCGGCCTGTTCGGGGTCGGGACGGAGTTCGCCTGAGGCTACGAGCGCCTCATAGGCCTTGAGTACCGTCATTTCCGTTCCCCCGCGCAAGCGGGGGCCCAGGCCCCCAGGCGTTGTATGTGTAGCTCCTGGACTCCCGCGTGCGCGGGAGAACAGAGAAATGCCGGTGCTATCTGGCAGTCGGCTTGCGGATCGTGGCTGAGAAGGCAGCGATCTTTGCTTCGTCGTCCCCTTGCACCACGAGACCCCGGAGGAACAAGAGGCGGCCGGTTTCCTTGAGGACCTCGACCTGCGCCTCGATCGGCTCGCCGACGCGACCGCCGCCGATGAACTGCGTGTTGAGATCGAGCGTGACCGCGGTGCCGGCGGTGATCAGGCCGAAGCCTCTGGCGGCTGCGAACAGCGCGACGTCGATGAACGCGAGGAGCGCACCGCCGTGGACGTTGTTCTGGAGGTTGGAGTGGCGATGCTCGGGGGTGATGCGGACGCGGACGGTGTGGCCGTCGACGCGGTAGAGCATGGGGCCGAGCAGCGTGTTGAAGCGTGTGGGGTCGGAGAGCGACCAGCTGCGCCAGCCTGGGTTGGCGGGGTCTTCGGCTTCGACGAAATGGGGGGTGGAAGCGGGCTTATCCGTCATAATTTCCGTTCGTCCCGAGTAGACATCGAGCTTGTCGAGATGGCGTATCGAAGGACATGTACCTCGATACGAGCTCTCGACTACGCTCGATCTCTACTCGGCACGAACGGGGTGGGGGAAGGCAGGTCTTATCCCCCACAAAGTCGGGGAAGATAGGTTCCTCCCCGACCAACCGGATCAGACGATCCGTTCGGCTTCCATCTTTTTGATCTCGGCGATCGCCTTGGCGGGGTTCAACCCCTTAGGGCACGCGTTCGCGCAGTTCATGATGGTGTGGCAGCGGTACAGGCGGAACGGATCCTCGAGTTCGTCGAGGCGCTCGCCGGTCATCTCGTCGCGGCTGTCGGCAAGCCAGCGATAGGCCTGCAACAGGATCGCGGGGCCGAGGAACTTGTCGGCGTTCCACCAATAGCTTGGGCACGAGGTCGAGCAGCAGGCGCACAGGATGCACTCGTACAGGCCGTCGAGCTTCGAGCGGTCTTCCGGCGACTGGAGGCGCTCCTTGCCCGAGGGCGGCGGGGTGACGGTCTGCAGCCACGGCTTGATCGACGAATATTGCGCATAGAAATGCGTGAAGTCGGGAACCAGGTCCTTGATCACATCCATGTGCGGCAGCGGCGTGATCTGGACCTCGCCCTTGCAATCCTCGATCGCGGTGGTGCAGGCGAGGCCGTTCTTGCCGTTGATGTTCATCGAGCACGAGCCGCAAATGCCCTCGCGGCACGAGCGGCGGAAGGTGAGCGAGGAATCCTGCTCGCTCTTCATCTTGATCAGCGCGTCGAGCACCATCGGGCCGGTATCGTCGAGATCGAGCGCGAACGTGTCGTAGCGCGGGTTCTCGCCGCTATCGGGATCGTAGCGGTAGACCTTGAACGATTTGAGACGCTTACCCCCGCTGGTCGAGGCGTGCTTGACGCCCTTCTTGACGACGCTGTTTTTCGGGAGCGAGAATTCGGCCATTGCGAGCGGTCCGTCCGTGGTGTGATTATAGGTTGTCAGAGCCGATACATGACAGGGGCCCTCCCCGCAAATCCTTAGCTTCGCGGGTGCAACATGCGTCACACCCGCTGTCGCGCTGCCTGCTCGCGGACGGTCAGATGATGTCGAGGACGAGCCCGAGGTCGCGGGCTTCCTCGGCTTCGATGTACCAGTTGGAGGGGGCCTTCTTCTTCAACTCCTCGAGCGATACCTTCGAACCCTTGACGATCGCGCGGAAGCCTTCTTCCTGGATGTTGATCGAGTCCTCGATCTCGTGAAGCTTGGCCTTCAGCGTGTAGGACAGCGTGTTGAGCGGGCCGTTGAGTTCGATGGTGCTCTGCATCTGGCGCTCGTGGATCATGATGCGGCTGTTGCGGGTGAGGAAGCGGCTGTCGACCGGGAAGGCGGACATGAACGTCGCGCCGGCGGAATAGACCGCGACCTTGCCGAGGAAGAGCGTCTCGCGGCCGGTATATTCGCGGAGCAGGCGGATGTTGTCGCCCATCGCACGCGCGACTTCGGGATCGCCACCGAGCGTGGTGATCGAGACGACCAGCGGGCCTTCGGTGGGGGCGGCGGCGAGTTGCGACTTGAAGTTGTCGTACATCGCGTCGTCGACGGGGCCGTGGAGGTGGATGTGGGGGGCGGCCAGCAAGGGGTAGTTGCGGGCGTTCGAGGCGGGGGATGTGTCGGTCATGTCGCGGCAAACTTTTGCGGAAGCGGCGGGTTCCGAGGAACAGGACAAAAGCCGGGGAGCTTAAAGCTTCGTTGTAAGGCCTGCCTGTTTCAGGATGGCGTTGGCCGTGTGGCGGGACAAGATCGTCCCGTCGACGACGACCGGGCGTGGCGCGTGCGGACTACGCCAGATCTCGTGATCGCCCTTGCCGCTACGCCCGAAGGTACATCCGTTCGCCGTGAGGATATCGCGAACCTGCGCGGCGTATCCCCGGACCATGATGCGTTAGGCCGCGATCTCGAAATCGCGTTCGTGGTGTGCGATGATCCGGATGCGGTGCGGGCCGGCGAGGCGCGTGGGATCGACGATATCGTCCGCGTGGATATCTAGAAGGTCGGGTAGCATCGCCGCGGCTTTTTCGACGAGTGCTTCGAGCGTGGCGGCATCGGCAGCGAAACCGGGGATGTCACCGTCTACCGAATACCAGACGCTGGCTTCGGGGTCGTAGTCTGCACGGATCGTCCAGTGCGCCATGTCCAACCTCGTCTTTCCGCGGATTGCTGAGGTTGGTGTACGCTGAAATGCGGTTGGGCGCCACAGGCGCGGTGTTGCCGGGTCGGATGCGGTACACCCACAGCCGTTCTCCTGCGAACGCAGGAGTTCAGGATCACAAATGCCGCGCTCCGTAACCCTGGGCTCCTGCGTTCGCAGGAGAACGGGGGTAGGTCAGCTGGCCTTAGCCGCGCGCTTATATTGGAGAATCCAGCCTACGAGGCCGCCGGGGACGCCGCCTACCAGCGAGAAGAGTGCGTAGAAGGTTATCGCTATCTTTTGGGGTTCTTCGCCCACACCGCGGGGTTCGATGGCGAAGACGTAGATCGCTGTCACCGCCGCGACGACCACCGGCCACAGGAAGCCGGCGATCATCGGTTGGAAGCGCGTCAGCAGCCCCACCGCGACGGGCACGAGGAACCCGATCGCGATGATGGCCCAGGTCATTAGTATACCCGCTTCTTGGGCTTGATGTAGTCGATGTCGTCGGTGAGCGTGTAGTCGTGGACCGGGCGGAAATCGATCTTGGTCTCGCCGCCCTTGCCGCCCCAGCCGTTGAAGGTGGTGATGGTGTGCTTCATCCAGTTCGCGTCGTCGCGCTCGGGGAAATCCTCGTGCATGTGCGCGCCGCGCGACTCGGTGCGGTTGGCAGCCGAGTTCATCGTCACGACCGCCTGGCCGATCAAATTGTCGAGCTCCATCGTCTCGACCAGATCGGTGTTCCAGATCATGCTGCGATCCTTCACGGCGACGTCGGTCATCCGGCTGTAGATCCCGGCCATCTTCTCGACGCCCTGGTTCAGCAGCTCTGTGTCGCGGAACACCGCGCAATGCTTCTGCATGGTCTGCTGCATGTCGAGACGGATCTGCGCGGTCGGCGAGCCGCCGCGCGCGTTGCGGAAATGGTCGAGACGCGTCAGCGCGAGGTCTTCCGATCCCTTGGGGAGCGGTGCGTGCGCCGTACCGGGCTTCAGCGTGTCCTTGATCCGCAGGCCGGTCGCGCGGCCGAACACCACGAGATCGATCAGGCTGTTCGAGCCGAGGCGGTTGGCGCCGTGGACCGAGACGCACGCCGCTTCACCGACCGCGAACAGGCCGGGGACGACCGCGTCGGGGTTGCCGTCGACGAGGTTGACGACCTCGCCGTGGAAGTTGGTCGGGATGCCGCCCATGTTATAGTGCACGGTCGGCGTGACCGGCAGCGGCTGGCGCGTGAGATCGACGCCGGCGAAAACCTTGCCGGTCTCGGTGATGCCCGGCAGGCGCTCGGCGAGCACCTTGGGATCGATGTGATCGAGATGCAGGAAGATGTGGTCGCCGTTCTTGCCGACGCCGCGGCCTTCACGCATTTCGAGCGCCATCGAGCGGCTGACGACGTCGCGCGAGGCGAGGTCCTTTGCCGACGGGGCATAGCGCTCCATGAAGCGCTCGCCCTCGGAGTTGGTCAGGTAACCGCCCTCACCGCGTGCGCCCTCGGTGATGAGCACGCCCGCGCCGTAGATGCCGGTCGGGTGGAACTGGACGAACTCCATATCCTGGAGCGGCAGGCCGGCGCGGAGCACCATCGCGTTGCCGTCGCCGGTGCAGGTATGCGCCGAGGTCGCCGAGAAATAGACGCGGCCATAGCCGCCGGTTGCCAGCACGGTCTGATGGCTGCGGAAGCGGTGGATCGAGCCGTCTTCCATGCACAGCGCGATGACGCCGCGGCAGACGCCGTTTTCCATGATCAGATCGAGCGCGAAATACTCGACGAAGAAGTCCGTGTTGTACTTCAGGCTCTGCTGATACAGCGCGTGGAGCATCGCGTGGCCGGTGCGATCGGCGGCGGCGGCGGTGCGCTGGACCGGCGGCCCCTCGCCCATGTTCTGCATGTGGCCGCCGAACGGACGCTGATAGATCGTGCCGTTCTCGTTACGGCTGAACGGCATGCCGGCGTGTTCCAGCTCGTACACCGCCTGCGGGGCTTCGCGGCACAGATACTCGATCGCGTCCTGGTCGCCGAGCCAGTCGGAACCCTTGACGGTGTCGAACATGTGCCAGGTCCAGTGATCCGGCGAGTTGTTGCCAAGGCTGGCGGCAATGCCGCCCTGCGCCGCAACGGTGTGCGACCGGGTCGGGAAGACCTTGGTGATGCACGCGGTCTTCAGGCCGCTCTCGGCGATGCCCATCGTCGCGCGCAGGCCGGAGCCGCCGGCACCGACGACGACCGCATCATAGGTATGATCGATGATCTTGTAGGCAGCTGACATTACGCGGGAGCTCCGGAGAAGGCGACCTTCAGGATCGCGAACAGGGCGATGCCGCCCAGCGTGAAGGTGAACAGGTTGAGGAGGATCATCGTCACGACACGGCTTTCGTCGTGCATGTAATCCTCGATCACGACCTGAAGACCGAGACGGAAGTGGTAGAACACGGACAGGATCAGCAGCGCCATCGGCACCGCGACCCAGGCCGACTGCAGCCACAGATGCACGGCTGCGTAGTCATAGCCGGGCATCCGCGCGACCGAGATCATCAGCCACAGCATGAGGAACAGATTCGCGCCCGCCGTCAGGCGTTGCTGCCACCAGTGATGCGCGCCGTGTTTCGCGCTGCCGAGGCCGCGGACGCGACCGATTGCCGTACCCGAACCCATTACTTGATCCCCATGTAGAGCCAGAACACGATCGTCAGCGCGACCGATGCGACCATCGTCGCGAGCGCACCCATCTTGTTCCGCTTCAGTTCGTAGCCCGCGCCGGTGTCGAGCACGAAGTGGCGGATGCCGGTCATCATGTGCTGGAACAGCGACAGCGTCAGGCCGACCGCGACGATGTAGCCGAGGATGTTGAGACGGCCGGTATCGGTCGTGAACACGTCGACGAAGGTCGCATAAGCCTGATCGCCCGATGCGATCGCGGCGAGCCACCAGACGAGCAGCAGGCTGCCGACGGTCGCCATCCCGCTGCCGGTCGCGCGGTGCAGGATCGAGACCAGCATGTGCGGGCCCCATTTATAGACCTGCAGATGGGGAGAAAGCGGGCGTGCCGGGTTGCGCGATGCCAAGGGCGGAGTCCTCGAACCAGAAGATGACGAACCAAAAATATCTTGGTCCACAATATATAGATCGGGCGACCTATTAGCCACCACGTGCTGCGATGCAACCCATTGGGGGCGGTCCGATAACCCATGACACCGCTGGCCCTCCACGCGACATGGGAGCGCCGATCCACTTCATTGCGGTTTCGAAATAATCCGCAACACGGTCGACACAGCCTCCATCCCTAACCCGCTCTTAAGATATGCGGTGTAGCGCTGGGTCGGTATTCCCGATCCGGAGCCCAGCATCTTGACCACCACCGACCTGCCGGTACCCGGCGCGATTGCCGCTTCCGTCGACCTGGCAGCCCGGCTGCGGGCGTTCGACTTCGACGGATCGCTGGCTGGCGCGAGTCGCGAAGTCTGGGCCGCGCTCGCTCCCGAAATCACGCACGTCTCGAAGGCGTATTGGGAGCAATGGCTGCGCTGTTTCTCCGATGAGCGGATCTGGGCGGCGCACGAAACCGAGCGGATGATCGAGGTCGGCTGCACGTTCCTGCGCAATCGCTTCCTCGAGACGAGCGGTCGTGCCTGGGTCGAGTCGGTCGAACGCTCGGTCGCCGCCGCCTATGTCGCCGATGTGTCGCCGATGGCGCTGCTGTCGATGATCAGCGCGAGCGACCGTGCCGCGCTCGAAGTCTTGATGCGCCGGGTCGACCGGTCGGACGCCAAGCTGCCGGTCTATATCGACACGCTGATGCGGCTGTCGGCGCTCGAAGGCGAGATCACCGTCGCGATCTACAACGCATACCGGACGCACTCCGCGCAGAACGCACGCGATACGCTGGCGGCCGAGTTCCGCGACGGCATCGCGGCGATGGTCGAGACCGCGACCGACGAAGGGCATATGCTCCGCGAACAGGCGATGCGCAGTTCGGCGTCGACCCGCGCGGTGCTGGGCAAGGCAAGCGAAGTCGCCGCCGCCGCCGAGCAATCCGCAGTCGCCATGCGCGAAGCCGCGCAGACCGCCGCCGGGCTGATCCGCGCGATCGAGGATGCGCGCACCGAGGTCGAGGCTGCGGCCGAGATCGCCAACCGGGCTTCGGTGCAGGCCGGCCAGGCGGTCGGCATGTCCGAGACGCTCAGCGATCACGCCAAGTCGATCGAATCGATCCTCGGGCTGATCCGCGACATCGCCGGGCAGACCAACCTGCTCGCACTGAACGCGACGATCGAGGCGGCGCGCGCCGGTGATGCCGGGCGTGGCTTCGCGGTCGTGGCGCAGGAAGTGAAGAGTCTCGCCAACCAGACCGCACGCGCAACCGACGACATCGCCGCAAAGATCGCCGCGATCCAGTCGGCGACGCGATCGACGGTCGAGACCAACGCCTCGATCAAGTCGACCGTGGCCGAGGTGCAGGAGAGCGCCGACCGGATCCGCTATGCGATGGAGGCACAGGCGCAGACCGTGACCGCGATCACCGCGGCGGTCGACGAGACCGCGCTGGCAGCGGATTCGATGTCGACCACGATCGCCGCGATCCGCGAGGATACCGAGACGGTCGCGACCGAGATCGACGGCGTCGGCCGCGGCTTCGACGTGCTCGACTCGCGGCTTGGCAATCTCAAGAACAGCGCCGGGGATTTCGTCGCGAAGGTCGCTGCATAAAGGACCCTCAGGAGGGGGCGATGATCGAACACCAGGAGAGGATGGCCCTTGCGGCCGGCGAGACCAAGACCCGGAATCCGGTGCGCAACTGGGGCGGCGATCAACGGCCGCTACGCGAGCGCGTGCATGATTATGACTGGGACGGGCTGATCGAGCCCGCCTGCGCGACGCTCAGCGCGTTGCTCGAACCCGACGATCGCCGGCGGATCGCCGAGACGTTCTGGCGGCACTATCTCTCGCTTGAGTCGGCGCGGCACCTCCAGCGGCATTTCACCCCCGAACTGCTCGATCAGCGGATCGCGCTCAGCACCGAATATGTCGGCCTGAAATACGGTGCCCCCAACGACGATGCGTGGAAGGCGATGGCGATCAGCCATGCACAGAATTCGCATCGCTCGGGTGTCCCCCTGCCCGCGCTGCTGTCGTCGCTGGCGTTCGCGCATAGTGTGACGCTCAACCTGCTCGCGGACAGGCTCGGCGGCGACCTGTCGGCGATGCGGACGCTGAGCGACGTGGTCCAGCGGCTCGCGCTGATCGAGGCGGATATCATGGCGTCGCATCTCGGCGCGAGCGATGCGGAGGCGGCACGGGTCGAACGCCAGACGCGCGCGACCGACTTTCGCAGCAGCATTGCCGCATCGATCGAGGATACCGCGGCGCTGGGCGCGCGGATTCGCGTGCAGGCGGCGGGGGCGTCGGCCTCGACCCGCGGCATGCTCGGTCGGGCAAGCGAGGTCGCGGCGGCGGCGGAACAGTCCGCGGTGGCGATGCGCGAGGCGGCACACACCACCGCCGGGCTGATCCGCGCGATCGAGGATGCACGCGGCGAAGTCGAGGCCGCAGGCAAGATCGCGGACCGCGCCTCTACCCAGACTGGCGAGGCGGTCGGCGTATCGGAGGCGCTAAGCGAACATGCCAAGTCGATCGAATCGATCCTCGGGTTGATCCGCACCATCGCCGGGCAGACCAATTTGCTCGCGCTGAACGCGACGATCGAGGCGGCGCGTGCGGGCGACGCCGGGCGCGGCTTCGCGGTGGTGGCGCAGGAGGTGAAATCGCTGGCCAACCAGACTGCGCGGGCGACCGACGACATCGCCGCGAAGATCGCCGCGATCCAGTCGGCCACCGCGGCGACGGTCGCGACCAACGCCGAGATCAAGTCGACCGTCGCCGAGGTGCAGCGCAGCGCCGCGCGGATCCGCCACGCGATGGAGTCGCAGGCGCAGACCGTCAGCGCGATCACCGCCGCAGTCGACGAAACCGCGCTGGCGGCGGATTCGATGTCCCACACCATCGCCACGATCCGCGAGGATACCGAGGCGGTGGCCTCCGAGATCGACCAGCTCGGCCACGCGTTCGGCGAGGTCGACGATCAGTTGGGGGTGCTGCGGGGTGCGGCGGACGGGTTCTCGGCGAGCGTGGCGTGAGCGGCTCGGAGACACTGTTCGTCACCCGCGGCTCTGGCCGCTCCTGCGCCATAACCAGCCGAGCAGGCGTCCCGCCAGCGCCGGCAGTCCTGGGCGGAACAGCAGCCAGTCGCGGATCGGTGCGTCGACCGTCGCGCCGATGACCTGCTTGTAGCCACTATCGCCTGCGCCCCAATCGACCCGGCGGATCCCTCGCGCCTGGGCCGCGACCAGGTTGCGCCAGTAGAGCAGTTTGCCCGGCGAGTGCTTGGCGAAACGCGGGTCGTAGCTGTTGGCGACCGCGTACAGCAGTTCGCCGGTATCGATATCGAACGAGAAGGCGGCAGGCGCACCGTCGACCGTCAGCAGCGCGGCGCGGAACATGCCCGCAAGCACCGGGTCGGCGACCGCAGCCTGCCAGAAGGCGAGATGACCGTCGGCGGTGAACTTCATGCCAGTGCGATCGGTAGCGTGCGCGATCCAGCTCGTCTGCTCGACCGCGCCGAGATCGGCGAACGCGGCGGGCCAGTCCGCGCCCGAGAGGAAGCGCCAGTCGGGTGCGCCATGCTCGGCGAGGTGTTTTTCGTGGAAGCGGTTCTTGCGCAGCGTCGAGGTGCGTGGCCAGGGCTCGCCTTCGCGCGCACGTGGCAGGTCGAGCGACCAGCTATCGCCGATCGCGCGATCGACCGTCGTCCAGCCTTGCCCGCGAGCGGTGGCGATCAACGCGGCGGCGGCGGGGTCGGTGTCGTAGACCGGGCCGATCCTGATGCCGTTGACGTTGCGCGCCAGGGTCGACAGCGCGGCCTTTAGCGCAGGTTCACCGGCTTCGAGCGCGAGGCCGAAGCTGCGGAACGGCCAGTAGCAACCCGGGATCGCCGCGATCCGGAGCAGGCCCGGCCCCAACGGCACGAACGGCAGCGTCAGCACCGGCACGTCGTCCTGCTCGACGACCAGGGTCTTGGCCTGCCCGCCATAGGCCGCAAGCGCGGCGGCGTACCAACCGAAGCGCAGGAAGCGGTGGCTCTCCGCGCCTCGCTCCGCGACGCTGTCGATCGCCGCGGCAAGCCCCTCGACCACATCGGCGCGGACAGTGGGCGGTAGCCGGACGAAGTCGGCCAGGAGCATCGGCTTGGACATTGCCCGCTAGATACCGCGCAGAAGGTTACGATTGCATGCTCTTTTGCAATCGCCCCCTTTTGCATTCGGCCATTCCCCATCATGGTGACGGTCATGCCGACGATCCCCGCCATTTCGACGATCGCCCAGACGATCCAGCTCTCGCTCGCGCCGGTGTTCATGCTCGCCGGCATCGGTCAGTTGCTCAACGTGCTGGCCGGACGCCTGTCGCGGGTGATCGACCGGGCGCGCAAGCTGGAACTGCTGCACGGCAGCATCGCCGGGCCCGACCATCATCGCTATGTCTGGGAGCTGCGCCTTCTCGACCGCCGGATGACGATCATCAACGCCGCGCTGTTCCTGGCGGTGTCGAGCGCGATCATGACGTGCGTGCTGATCGCGCTGCTGTTCATCGCCGAACTGGCGAAGCTGCATTTCGGCACGGCGGTGGCCTTGTGCTTCATCCTGGCGATGATCCTGCTGATCGCAGCACTCGTCTCGTTCATCGTCGAGGTGCGGATCTCGCTGCGCGCGTTCCGGATTCGACCCGAACTGCTGAAAGACCTGTCGTGATCGAGAAGCGCATCCTGCAGGCGGTCGTGGCAGTCGCGTGCCTGTTGCCACTGATCGTCGGCGGTCAGGGCGTGCTGCACGGCCCCGCGCCATTCGGCCATCTCGCCGAGGTACCGCGCGATCTGGATAGCCATTTCCGGTACATCTCGGGGATCTTCTTCGCGACCGGATTGGGGTTTCTGAGCTGCATCCCCGATATCGAGCGCAAAGGGCCGCGATTCCGGCTGCTCGGCGGCCTGATCTTCGTCGGCGGCGTATCGCGCGGGATCTCGCTGCTGGCGGTAGGGGTGCCCTCGCAAGGACATGTGCTCGGGCTGGGTATGGAGACGGTGGTCGTGCCGTTGCTGATGCTCTGGCAGTGGAATTTCGCGAAGCGGGTGGGCTGACCCCTTTTCCCCCGTCCCCTCCGACACGCACAGTCCCCCCACCCGTCATCCTGACGAAAGTCAGGATCCAGAGCCATTGGCGCCACGCTCTTTGCTCTGGGTCCTGACTTTCGTCAGGATGACGGCAGGTGTGGGAGGTCGTCCTGTTTTACCCAGCACGCCAATCACCCGGTCAGCGAGCAGCGTCCAAACCGGGGCCTATGTCGGCAGTCGGCAGATACCGTGGCGCCACGCGAGCCTTCGCTCTTTGCTCATACGCATAGCCGGCGCCGAGCACCGCCGCGTCACCATACTTCGTCGCGATGAACGACAACCCAACCGGCAGACCACGGACCAACCCCATCGGCACCGTCAGGTTCGGATACCCCGCGATCGCCGGCAACCCGCTCGAACTCGGCCCGCCGTACTGATCGCCGTACACCGGTTCGCTCAGCCATGCCGGGCCGTAAGTCGGCTCGACCAGGACGCTCGCGCCCGCCGTCTTGAGCATAGCATCGATCCCCTCCGCACCCGCCAGCCGAAGCGATTTCGCGCGCGCCGCCTTGTACGCCGGATCGTTCAACCCCTTGGTCTTCGCCGCAGCCTCGAACGTCTCCTGCGCGAAGAAGGGCATTTCGGTGCCTGCGTTGGCGGTGTTGAACGCGATGACCTGATCGAGCGTCCGCGTGCGGACTGCTGCGGGCGTGGTCGCGAGATAGGTGTCGAGATCGGCCTTCAACTCGGTCTGGAGCACCAGCAATTCCGCCTCGCCAAGCCCATCGAGCTTGGGCTGCTTGACCTCGACCAGCACCGCGCCCGCAGCCTTCATCACGTCAAGCGAGGCCTGGTATTTCGCGGCAAGGTCCGCGGTCATCTCCGGCCGGATCACGCCGACGCGCAGGCCCGACAGCGCGCTGGTCGACAGCCCGGCCGCATAGTCGCGCTTGAAAGCCCCTGCCCCCGCGGTCGCGGCATCGGCAGGATCGGCCGCGATCATCGCCGAGAACAGCGTCGCGACGTCGCGCACGCTCCGCGCCATCGGCCCCGGCGTATCCTGGCTGTGGCTGATCGGCACGACATGCGTGCGGCTCACGAGGCCCAGCGTCGGCTTCAGCCCGACCAGTCCGTTGAGCGACGACGGACACACCACCGAACCGTCGGTCTCCGTCCCGATCGCCGCCGCCGCGAAGCTCGCCGCGATCGCCGCGCCCGAGCCACTCGACGAACCACACGCGGTACGGTCGAGCGCGTAGGGGTTCTTGACCAAGCCGCCGACCGCACTCCAGCCGCTCATCGACTGGGTCGAGCGGATGTTCGCCCATTCGCTGAGGTTGGTTTTCCCCAGGATCACCACCCCCGCGGCGCGGAGTTGCGCCACAACGGGTGCGTCCCGACGCGTGAGATTATCCTTCAGCGCGAGGCTGCCGGCCGTCGTCGGCATCGCATCGGCGGTCTCGACATTGTCCTTGATCAGCACCGGCACGCCGTGGAGCGGACCACGGATGCGCCCGGCCTTGCGTTCGGCGTCAAGCGCCTTGGCCTGCGCCAGCGCGTCGGGGTTGAGCGCGATAACGGCGCGGAGAGTAGGGCCCTTGCGGTCCATCGCCGCGATCCGCGCGAGATAGGTGCGGACGAGGTCGACGCTGCTCGCCTTGCCGGACGTCATAGCCGCCTGGAGCTGATCGATCGACTGTTCCTCGACCGCGACGGTCTTGGCGCTCGCGACGGCTGGAATGGCGGTTGCGAGCAATAGCCCGATGATAAACTTACGCATTTGCGAATCCCCTTTGGCGCGAGGCTATCGGGGTTGCGCATCCACGCCAAGCGGTCTGAACGATGCTCGACACGATGCGTTACGGATCGGCAACGGATAGGGGAATGGCGTGCGTCTCGTGTTGAAGATCGTCGGGGGCATCGTGCTGCTGGCGGTCGTGGTCGTCGCGCTGGCGGTGACGATCGTGCCGCGCTTTCTCGACCGCATCTACTACCGCGGGCCGGCAAGCGGACATTTCGATGGTACGCGGTTCGCCAATCCCGACAACGACGCTGACACGCAGCAGATTCAGCCCGCGGGTGGTGGCAACGGCGGGGGTCGCGCAAGCTTCTTCTGGCGATATTTCACCGGCAGCGATGGCCGACCCGCCTGGCCGAAGACGGTCGCGATAAACCGCATCGCACCACCCGCGCGCGTCGAGGGCGAGCGGATGGTGGTGACGTGGGTCGGCCATGCCAGCGTGCTGATCCAGACGCAGGGGCTCAACATCCTCACCGATCCAGTCTGGGCGGAAAAGGCCGGGCCGCTGGGCACGGGGCCGAATCGTGTCGCCGAGCCGGGCATCGCGTTCGATGCGCTGCCGAAGATCGATCTCGTGCTCGTCAGCCACAACCACTACGATCATCTCGACAAGGCGACGCTGCAACGGCTGTGGCAGCGCGATCGGCCGCGGATCGTCACGAGTTTGGGCAACGACAGCGTGATCGGCCAGACCGGGGCGGAAGCGACCGCGCTCGACTGGGGACAGCGGGTGGCGATCAAGCCGGGCGTCGCGGTCGCCGTAACGCGCAACCATCATTGGGGCAGCCGCTGGTTCACCGATCGCAATCGCGCGCTGTGGTCGAGCTTCGTCGTGACGCTGCCGGGCGGGAACGTGTTCTTTGCGGGCGATACCGGGATGGGCGACGGGAAGTGGCCGGTCGAAGCGGCGGCGCTCGGCCCGATCCGGCTGGCGCTGATCCCGATCGGTGCGTTCCGGTTCGTCGATGGGCAGATGGAATCGGGCAGCCATATCGGCCCGGTCGATGCGGTCGAGGTCTATCGCCGACTGGGCGCGGCGCACGCGATCCCGATCCACTGGGGGACCTTCCGGCTGTCGTTCGAAGGGTATGATACGCCGCCGAAACTGCTGGCGGCGGCGATGCGGTGTACGGGGCAGACCGGGTTCGCGCCGGTGGCGATCGGGCGGCCGGTGGCGGTTGCTCGGTATGTAAAGCCGGCGACAGTGACGCCGATGCCGCGGGAGGTTTTGTTGAAGTGTCTCGATACACCGACGGTTCGAGCTTTCCGCTAAATTCTCCGTCACCTCGGAGAAGTTCGGCGGTTATCCCCTTCGACCGAGTAAACCTGTTTCCCCGCGAAGGCGGGGACCCAGACTGGGCTCCCGCCTTCGCGGGAGAACAACGATAGAGAAAAGTGACGCCGGCCACACGTCCGACCACCCCGGCGAAGGCCGGGGCCCAATTGGGGAAGGCTGTTAATGGTGGACAAGCCCCTTGTTACTGCCACCTTTCCAATTGGGCCCCGGCCTTCGCCGGGGAGGTGTACCCGCTCGGACGCGATAGGCGGCGAACACAGCCCGTCCCTCACCCCATCTTGAACACGCAGAGCTTGTTGCCGTCCGGATCACGGAAATAGGCGCCATAGAAGCCCATCTGCTCGGGCCCCCGAGACCCAGGACCACCCTCGTCCGCGCCGCCCAGTTCGATCGCCTTGGCGTAAACCTGATCGACCTGCTCGCGCGAGTCCGCCGCCAGCGCGACCATCGTACCATTGCCCGCGGTCGCCGCCGCACCGTCATAGGGCCTGCCGATCACCAGCATCGGCTTGTCCGCACCCGCGCCGTAGAAGGTGAGTTTGCGCTCGTCGGGCATCTGCATGAGCCGCTTGCCGCCGACCGTCACGAACAGCGCGTCGTAGAAGGTCAGCGCGGTATCGAGGTCGTTGGTGCCGAGCGTCGCGTAACCGATCATGGGTCTCTCCTATATGGTGGAGAGGCCTATCGGCCCGTTCAGCAACGGAGACAATCCATCCACATGCTGCCATCTGCCCAATCTCCGTCATCCTGGGCTCGACCCAGGATCCAGAGCCACAGACGCCGCCGCATGGGGTTCTGATCCTGACTTTCGTCAGGATGACGGGGTGTCAGCCGACGAACGCGCGCTCGATGACGAACGTACCCGGCTTCGAATTCGCGCCCTCCTCGAAGCCCTGCGCCTCGAGCATCACCGCGAATTCCTTGATCATCTCGGTCGAGCCGCACAGCATCGCGCGGTCGGTTTCGGGGTTGAGCTTCTGATCGCCGCGGACCGGGTGGCCGAACAGCGACGCGTCCTCGATCAGCGCACCGATCCGCCGCGTGGTGCGGAACGGCTCGCGCGTCACGGTCGGGATGTAGTGGAACTGCGTCTGCGCCTCGTCGGCGATCAGCGGGTCCTCCGAGAGCAGCCCTACCATCTCGTCGTGATAGGCGAGATCGCTCACGCGGCGCACGCTGTGCACGACGATCACCTGCTCATAGGCCGCATAGACGTCGGGGTCGCGCATCAGGCTGAGGAACGGCGCGAGGCCGGTGCCGGTCGAGAACATGAACAGGCGCTTCCCCGGCAGCAACGCGTCGAGCACCAGCGTGCCGGTCGGCTTCTTGCCCAGATACACTTCATCACCCGGCTGGATCAGCTGGAGCTTCGAGGTCAGCGGGCCATCCTCGACCTTGATCGACAGGAACTCCAGCTCCTCCGAATAATGCGGGGACGCGATCGAATAGGCGCGCATGATCGGCTTGCCGCCTTCCTGGGGCAAACCGATCATCACGAACTCGCCCGAGCGGAAGCGGAAGGTCGATGGCCGCTCGATCGCGAAGCTGAACAGATGTTCGTTCCAGTGACGCACCCACAGCACCTTGGCGTTGAGGAACGCAGGCGTCTCGGGGATCAGCACGGGGGCGCGGGTTGCTTCGACGGTCGGGGCGATCATGCGTCTATTCCTTCGGCCGCGCGGACTCGCGCTGGCGGATCGATTGCTTGCGAAACGGTCGCATTATGGGCGCGAGCCGGACGGGTCAACAACAGCTAAACTTGGCACTGCCCAAACAGGTCCCGTGGCCGTTGCCGACTCGAGCGATGTTCCCCATATTCCCCCTCGATGGCCATTCAGATCCGCACCAGTCTCGCCGAGCCCGAAACCGGCGAAAGCTTCGTCCCGCACCGCCCGACCGCGCGCCCAGACAAGGTCGAGGGCGGCAAGCGGTTCAACCTCGTCAGCGAGTACGAACCCGCGGGCGACCAGCCTACCGCGATCGCCGAACTCGTCGCCGCGATCGGCGACGGCGAGAAGGACCAGGTGCTGCTCGGCGTCACCGGCTCGGGCAAGACCTTCACGATGGCCAGCGTCATCAACCGCGTCCAGCGCCCCGCGCTGATCCTCGCGCCGAACAAGATCCTGGCCGCGCAGCTATACGGCGAGATGAAGTCGTTCTTCCCCGACAACGCGGTCGAATATTTCGTCAGCTATTACGATTATTATCAGCCCGAAGCCTATGTCGCGCGCTCCGACACCTACATCGAGAAGGAATCGTCGACCAACGAGTCGATCGACCGGATGCGGCATTCGGCGACGCGTGCGCTGCTCGAACGCGACGACGTCATCATCGTCGCGTCGGTGTCGTGCCTGTACGGCATCGGCTCGGTCGAGACCTATTCGGCGATGATCTTCGACCTCAAAAAAGGCACGACGGTCGATCAGCGCGAGATTGTGCGGAAACTGGTCGCGCTCCAGTACAAGCGCAACGACGCGGCGTTCCAGCGCGGAAATTTCCGCGTGAAGGGCGATACGCTCGAGATCTTCCCGTCGCATTACGAGGACAGCGCGTGGCGCATCTCGTTCTTCGGCGACGATATCGAGGAGATCACCGAATTCGATCCGCTGACCGGCAAGAAGGTCGCGTCGCTGAACTCGGTTCGGGTGTACGCAAACTCGCATTACGTGACGCCCGGCCCGACGCTCAAGCAGGCGGGCGAGGCGATCAAGCACGAGTTGGCGGAGCGGTTGAAGGAGCTGGTGCTGGAGGGCAAGCTACTGGAGGCGCAGCGCCTCGAGCAGCGCACCAACTTCGATCTGGAGATGATCGCCGCGACGGGCTCCTGCGCGGGGATCGAGAATTACAGTCGCTTCCTGACCGGACGCATGCCCGGCGAGCCGCCACCCACATTGTTCGAATATCTCCCCGACAACGCATTGCTCTTCGTCGACGAGAGCCACGTCACGATCGGCCAGATCAACGGCATGTCGCGCGGCGATCACCGTCGCAAACTGACGCTCGCCGAATATGGCTTCCGCCTGCCGAGCGCGATCGACAATCGTCCGCTGCGCTTCAACGAATGGGACGCGATGCGCCCGCCGACGACCTATGTCTCGGCGACCCCGGGCAGCTGGGAGATGGAGCAGACCGGCGGCGTCTTCGCCGAACAGGTTATCCGCCCGACCGGGCTTATCGATCCCCCCGTCGAGATCAAGCCGGTCGAGGAACAGGTCCAGGACCTGATCGTCGAAGTCGGCAAGACCACCGCGCTCGGCTACCGCACGCTCGTCACCACGCTCACCAAACGGATGGCCGAAGATCTCACAGAGTATATGCACGAGGCGGGGATCAAGGTCCGCTACATGCACAGCGACGTCGAGACGTTGGAGCGCATCGAGCTGATCCGCGACCTGCGGCTCGGCGTGTACGACGTGCTGATCGGCATCAACCTGTTGCGCGAGGGATTGGATATCCCCGAATGCGGGCTGGTCGCGATCCTTGATGCGGACAAGGAGGGCTTCCTGCGTTCCGAGACGTCGCTGATCCAGACGATCGGTCGCGCGGCACGCAACGTCGATGGCCGCGTGATCCTGTACGCCGACCGCGTAACCGGATCGATGGAGCGCGCGATGAACGAGACGTCGCGCCGCCGTGAGAAGCAGGTCGCGTACAACACCGAGCACGGCATCACCCCGACGACGATCCGCCGCAACATCGGCGACATCATCGCGCACGTGGCGAGCCAGGATCAGGTGACGATCCCGATCGATGAGGACCGCCCGCACATGGTCGGCCACAATCTCCGCGCGTATATCGAGGACCTCGAGAAGCAAATGCGCAAGGCTGCGTCCGATCTGGAATTCGAGACCGCGGGTCGACTGCGCGACGAGATCCGCCAGTTGGAGAACGAGGAACTGGGCCTGCCGGTCGACCAGCAGAAAGCGCCGGTCATGGGGCGTTCGAACGAGGGCAAGCCGGGGACGCGCAAGACGAGGTACGGCAAGAGCCAGAAGATGCGGATGGGTGGCTCCCGGTCACGGTGAACGCTTGCATGCTTTACGCTGCCGCTGGACACTAAGGGATCGCCTATGCCTGTTTGATGGTGGCTTATGATCCGCAGTTTTTTAGATGATGAGACTGAAAGCGTTTCCGTCGGACGGCAAAGTCGCAGACTGCCACTTGATATTCAGCAGACTGCCCGGCGCAAACTTCGTCAGCTAGAAAATGCCGGTCGCTTGGACGACCTGCGCACCCCGCTGGGCAACCGCTTGGAGCAGTTGAAAGGGTTAACGCCTTTGCGATATAGCATCCGGATCAACGACCGGTGGCGGATTACGTTTGGTTGGTCGAACGGAGGCGCGGACGATGTCCGGATCGAGGATTACCATCGCGGATGACGAGCGGTTGGACAACGTCCACCCAGGCGACATTCTGCGCGAAGATTTCCTGATTGGTAGCGACATCCCGCTTGAGGAAGTCGCAAACGGCACCGGGATCGAACTTGCCACTCTGCGCGAAATAGTTGCCAGCACCCGTGACATAGATCCGTCGGTGGACGCCCGGTTGACCCGGTATCTACGGATGTCCGAGGGATTTTTCCTCCGGCTTCAGGTCAGTTACGATGTCGAGAAAATTCAGCGGAACGAAGCGGGCGCACTGGCCCGCATCGTTCCGCGCGCGGCTTAGCCGACTACAAGGTCTTCGCTGCTCGACCCATAATAGCTTGCCACACGGTCGGCATACGCCTGGTCGAAGACCGGCGCGTTGTTCGCCCAGCTTGGACCGCCTTCAAGGACACGCTTGTCGATCGTGACGACGTAGAGGTCGCGGACCGCGTCGAACTGGAGCAGCGCAAACGGCAGCGGGTAGAAGCTCTTGCCCATGCCGAGGAAGCCGCCGAGGCTCAGCACGGCGTGGGTGACGCGGCCGGTGCCCTTGTGGACCATGAACGCGTGGACCGAGCCGACATTGTCGCCGTCGCGGCTCTCGACCTTCATCGTGCCGGAGATGTTCGACTGGACGAGCAGCTGGGTTGGCGTCTGGGCGGCGGTATCGGACATGGACGTTCTCCTGATTTCTTCCGTCGTTGAACCGGTATCACCGTGCGGCGGTTCCCGCCGGCCGCTCTTCGTCGTACTTGAGCGACCGCCGGGCGTGCCGCATAGCGATGCGATGCGCACTCCGTCCCCTCCCCTCGTCGGCTTGCGATCGCTTGCCAGCCCTATCGCCCTGGCACGGCTTGCTGGTCTAGCGACTCTTGCCTCGATCGCCGGCTGCGTTGCGCCGCCACGTGTTGAAGCGCCGCCGCCCCCGCGTGAGGCCCCCCCCGCTCCGGCGCCACGTCCGGTGCCGATCGCTGCGGACTGGCGCGACTGGCCGTATTCGCCGGGGACGTGGGTGTATCGCCGGGATGCGCGCGGTTCGATCGCGTTGTTCGGGCCAGCCAATGCCGACGCGTCGCTGACGGTGCGGTGCGACACTACGGCGCGCCAAGTCTATCTATCGCGCGCGGGCAGTACGCCGACGCCGCTGACGATCCGCACATCAAGCGTTACGCGCGCCGTGTCCGTACAGCCGACCGGGGGCAC
The DNA here is from genome assembly GCF_004340945.1 of Sphingomonas sp. PP-F2F-A104-K0414. Lineage (GTDB taxonomy): Bacteria > Pseudomonadota > Alphaproteobacteria > Sphingomonadales > Sphingomonadaceae > Sphingomonas. Next base: position 264,558 of record NZ_SLYD01000003.1, on the reverse strand, counting down.
GCCGCCCTATGTCGCGGCTACGCTGATGCCGAACGATTCGTTGCTGGAGGCGATGGGGTTCAGTCGCGGGCGGTTCGTCGTCCAGCAGGCCGGACTGGCGCCGCTCGTCGTGCCCGCCTGGGCCGAGATCGAGCGCGTCACCGAGGATTGCCGCGGCTGATTTCGACGAACCGGCGGTCCCACAGGATTGATCAAAAACTTCCGTAAAACAAGGCTTGTATCGCAGGCGCGCTCGGCACACATTGGCGTTGCGGTCAGGCTTGGCCGCGTTGTTTCAACAAGCGAAAGGAGGTGATCCGATGTCTCATGGTTCAGCAGTGAGTTCGGTTCGGTTCGTTCGGGGGACGCACCGCTAACGCCGCCGGTCCGCGTGGGGAGTATCCTCTCCCAGTCAACACGTGGTCCATAGGATAGGCGGTACGCATGGTCCTCCGGGCTGGAGCTCTCCGGCCGCTGACCATGTCAGGGGGCTGTCGGTTCGTCGTGAGACGATCCGGCAGCCTCTTTTCATTTGTGGGGTGGTGGGTTGACGATGGTGGTCGACCCAATTGCCATCTGCGACGAGATTGCGTCGAACGGGACTATGTTCGCTGTCCGTCGAAGTCACCCCGGTTTTTTCGAGCTGACGATGTCGACAGGTGCCGGCCGAGCCGGTGCCTCGCTTCGCCTCCGCACCCATCACCTTTGTGTTCCGCTTTACGGTTAGGACCGGGCAACCGAGCGCGCATTAGGCCAACGCTGCACCAGCCGAAGCGTTACAAGTGCATGCCCCGCCCCCGCCGTCATCCTGACGAAAGTCAGGATCCAGGGTCGCAAAGGGCTGCGTTTGATTACTCTGGATCCTGACTTTCGTCAGGATGACGGGAAAGACGCAGGAATGAGTGGGCTGCTTGGGCAAGCACCTGATCTACCATCTGTATTACCGCGCCCCGCCCTTGGTCCGTAACTACCCCTACAGGAAAGACTTAGCCCGGTTGAGCACGATGCTGCACATCCGCGTCTTCACCTGCCCACCGAGCTCGTCGAGCGAAAACGCCTGTCCGTTCGGCGCCTGCACTTCGCCGTCTTGTCCGGCGGCATAGCCCGGCGACGTCTGCACCCCCTGTCGCCCGATCAGACGCTGGAGGATCGATTGCGCGCCAGTATCCGGGGCTTTCGTGGTGCTGCCCGCTCGCGGTGCATTCCGTCCGCCGGTCAGCGCGCCAAGCGCACCACCCTGCCCAAGCAGATTGTTCTTAAGGCAATAACCGAGCAGGCCGGCGGCGTTACCGGCACCGATCGATCCGACGCTCGGCAACGCACCACCCAGCAAGCCATCCAGGCCGCCGAGTCCACCAAGACCGCCAAGACCGTTTCGAGTCGACGCCGACTCCGGTGCGGTGGTCTGCGCAGATGCGGACGTCGCGAGGGCGAAGGCTGCGACGAGGGCGATTGCGGTCTTGGGCATGATACGGAGCTCCGATAAGGTCGTGTTACCAACAGGACTGGCCGGGGTGCGTTCCGAGCTCGGCTTCGCTCAACCGCCCGCAAAGAACGCGTCGACGGATCCGCGCTTGGCGCTCAACGCCGCCGCCACCCGTCGGCGGGCATCGTAATACACCAGCGCCGTCGCGCCCGGACGGTCTTGCGAAGACGAGAGGCCTCCGCGTCCGTCAGGCTGCTCTCGCCCGCGACATGATCCGCATACCCCTCCTGCTGCCAAGTCGGGAGCATAACACTGCGCACTTCGCCAAGATGGTTGGCGAGCATAATGTGCGTCGTCTCGTGCGCGATCACGCCGGACAACGTGCGAGTGCCGCCCATCGCACGACCGTTCGTCACGCGGTCGGCGGCGACATCGCTGCGGTTAAGATGATCGCCGAACTGAAGGGCCGGCGGAACGCGAAGGCGTCCGGCGACTGGATCGCGAGAAACCGCCAGCGCCAGCCTCCGTCCGTCAGGAACAGCGACCGATCGAGCGAGCCGGTGTAGATCGGACTGGCGCGCAGCAACCCTTCCGCGCGCGCCAGTTCGCTGCGATCCGAGGATCGATCGGACGCTCGGCATAGACGGTGACGGTGCCGATTCGCTGCTCATACGGAAACGCTAGCAACTGCGGCGCGTAGACGACCGCGACAACAAGCAGAAGTAGGAAGGCACGACCCACCGGACGGGCCCCCGCCCCCTTCTGCCTGCGCGCGTCGTCATGCCGGCGTCAGCAACCCCTCACGCGCGATCTTCTCACGCCAGACCAACGGTGCGAGCTGGTGGACGTTCTCGCCCGCGGAATCGACCGCAACGGTCACCGGGAAGTCGCTGACCTCGAACTCGTAGATCGCTTCCATGCCGAGATCCGCGAAGCCGACGACCTTCGATCCCTTGATCGCGCGCGCGACCAGATACGCCGCGCCGCCGACCGCCATCAGATACGCGGACTTGGCCTCGGCGATCGCCTTGGTCGCATCGCCGCCGCGTTCCGCCTTACCGACCATCGCCAGCAGGCCCTGGTCGAGCATCATCCGCGTAAACTTGTCCATCCGCGTCGCCGTGGTGGGGCCCGCAGGTCCGACGACTTCCTCGCCGACCGGATCGACCGGGCCGACGTAATAGATCACGCGACCCTTGAAATCGACCGGCAGCGGCTCGCCCGCATCGAGCATGTCCTTGATCCGCTTGTGCGCCGCATCGCGCCCGGTCAGCATCTTGCCGTTGAGCAGCAAGCGGTCGCCGTGCTTCCACGTCTGCACGACTTCGGGCGTCAGCGTGTCGAGATCGACGCGGATCGCGGCCCTGTCGGGCGTCCAGTTGACGTCGGGCCATTCCTCCAGCTTTGGCGCCTCCAGATACACCGGGCCCGAGCCGTCGAGCACGAAGTGCGCGTGGCGCGTGGCGGCACAGTTGGGGATCATGGCCACCGGCTTCGACGCGGCATGCGTCGGCCAGTCGAAGATCTTCACGTCGAGAATAGTCGAAAGCCCGCCCAGCCCCTGCGCGCCGATGCCAAGCGCGTTGACCTTGTCGTAGATCTCGATCCGCAGCGCCTCGATGTCGTTCCTGGGCCCGCGCGCCTTCAGCTGCGCCATGTCGATCGAGCCCATCAGCGACTGCTTGGCGAGGATCATCGACTTCTCGGCGGTGCCACCGATGCCGATCCCGAGCATGCCGGGCGGGCACCAGCCGGCACCCATCTGCGGGATCATCTCGAGCACCCAGTCGACGATCGAGTCGGACGGGTTCATCATCTTGAACTTCGACTTGTTCTCGCTGCCGCCCCCCTTCGCCGCGACGTCGATCGAGACGGTGTTGCCGGGCACCATCTCGACATGCATCACGCTCGGCGTGTTGTCCTTGGTGTTGCGGCGGGTGAAGGCGGGGTCGGCGAGGATCGACGCGCGCAGCTTGTTCTCGGGGTTGAGATAGGCTTTTCGCACGCCTTCATCGACGACTTCCTGCAAGCTGCGGGTCGACTCGAGGCGGCAATCCTGGCCCCATTTGACGAAGATCGTGACGATGCCGGTGTCCTGGCAGATCGGGCGGTGGCCCTCCGCGCACATCCGGCTGTTAGTCAGGATCTGCGCGATCGCATCCTTGGCGGCGGGCGATTGCTCCGCTTCGTACGCGACGCCCAGCGCGCGAATGTAGTCCATCGGGTGGTAGTAGCTGATGAACTGGAGTGCGTCGGCGACGCTTTCGATCAGGTCGGCTTCGGTGATGACGGTCATGCAGCGCCTTTACGGATACAGGTTTGCAGGCGTCTTAGCGGTGATCGCGCGATTTATGAAGACGGGGCCGTTGCGGTAATCGGGGCGCAAACAGCCAAAGGTTACGATAAGGTCACACCAACGTGCCCTGGCGTATCCGATGCCACCAAATGGAAAAGGCCGGGATAGCCTTCGCGCCACCCCGACCTTTCCTAGTTATCTCAAAGTGTTAGTATGATTACATCGGCGGCGTCAGGCCGTCCTTGCCGACGGCGACCGACTTGGCGCCCTTGGAGTCGGTCGAGACGATCGCGAACAGCTTCTGGCCCTTGGCGAGGACAGTACGCTCGGCTGGCTCGAACCGGACGATCGGCGTGCCGACGGGGACGACGACCTGGGCCTTGCCGCCCTTGTACGAGATGCTCAGCTTGGTCTCGCCGGGCTTGCCTGCGCCACCTGTGACGGTGCCGTTGGTCATGCCGCTCTGCTGCGCCACCGTGCCGTTCGTCATCGCGCTCTGGCCATCGACCGTGCCGTTGGTCATCGCGCTCTGCCCGTCGACGGTGCCGTTGGTCATTGCGCTCGACCCACTCGTGCCGCCGCCTGCAGCCGCGACCGCGCCGGGGACGTCCCAGGGATAATGACCCTCGCCGGTGCCGCGCATCGCCTCGGGGAAGATGACCAGTTCGACCGCGCGCAACGCATTGTCGGGACCAGTCGTCGCGGTGCCGATGAAGTCGCCGTCCTTGAGCGTCGACAGGTCGGACTTCACCACCCAGGCGAACTTGGTGTTGGCGTCGAGCGGCACGGTGGCCGACTTGCCGTCATAGGTCTGGACGGTCAGCGCATCGGTGCCGATCGCGGTGATCACGCCGCGGACACGGTTGACCGCCGGGGTCGCGCTCGTCGCAGCGCTGGTGTTGCCCATGGCGATGTTTGCGGTCGTGGTGTTCGAGTCCGTCGAAGTCGTCTGACCACAGCCGCCGAGGACCGCGATCATACCGCCCAGCAGCATCAGCTTTTTCGTCAACATCGCAGTAAATCCTTCACAATATCAAAGCGTAGCGCCGAGACGGCACCGGCGATCGGTTCGCAGACGGCCATGATGATATGGTCGATGTACCTTAACGCCGGAAGGGACAATCGGTCGCATCGCATGGACAGGGCGGGCGGGCGACCGGAAGGCCATTTCGGCGGCGGCAGGCCGACTCCGGCTTTCCGCGCGGCGCTGCCCGGCCTAGAATGTGCCGATGCAGGATATCAGAAACATCGTCGTTCTGACCGGGGCGGGCATCTCGGCGGAAAGCGGAATCGCGACGTTTCGCGGGCCGGGTGGCTTGTGGGAGGGGCACCGTGTCGAAGACGTGTGCACCCCCGAGGCGCTCGCGGCGGATCCGGAACTGGTGCACCGGTTCTACGATCTGCGACGCGAGGCTCTGGCGACGGTCGAGCCTAACGCTGCGCACAACGCGCTGGCGCGGCTGGATGCGGGTTGGGAGGGCGAGTTGCTGATCGTCACGCAGAATGTCGACGACCTGCACGAGCGCGCGGGTGCAACGCGGATGCTGCATATGCATGGTGAGTTGTTGTCGGCCTTGTGTGCCGTGTGCGGCGCGCGTGAGGCTTGGGCTGACAGCTTGCCAGAGGGGGCGACGTGCGCGGCGTGCGGCTCAGGCGCGTTGCGGCCGGACATCGTGTTCTTCGGCGAGATGCCGTACCAGATGGAACGGATCGAGGCGGCCTTGGCGAAGGCCGACCTGTTCGTGTCGATCGGCACGTCGGGCGCGGTGTATCCCGCGGCGGGGTTCGTGCAGACCGCGGCGTATCATGGGGCCAGGACGCTGGAGCTGAATCTCGATCCGTCGATGGGGAGCGTGTTCTTCGAGCAGACGCGGATCGGTGCGGCGGGCGTGCTGGTGCCGTCGTGGGTGGACGAAGTGCTGGGCCGATAGTCAGGCAGGCACGGGCGTTACGGACGATCGCGTATAGGACCGCCCCCAGAACCAGATACCCGCCACGATCATCGGTACGCTCAGCGTTTGCCCCATCGTCAGTCCCCACCACAGGTGATCGAGTCCGGCGTCGGGCTGGCGGACGAATTCGAGCAGGAAGCGCGCAGTGCCGTAGAGGATCAGTCCGGTGCCGAGCAGCCGTCCCGGGCGAAGCCGCGCGTCGGTGCGCCAGAACAGATATGCGAGCACGATCATGGTCACGCCCCCCTCGAGCGCGGCTTCGTATAGCTGGCTGGGGTGGCGGGGGATGCCGTCCTGCGTGCCGGGGAAGATCACCGTCCAGGGCAGCGAACTGGGCCGGCCCCACAACTCACCGTTCACGAAATTGGCGATCCGTACCAGCACGAGCCCAAACGGCGTCGCGCACGCAACATAGTCGCAGACGCGGAGCAGCGAGAGGCGATGGCGGCGGGTGAACGCGATCAGGCTGACGATCACGCCGAGGAACCCGCCATGCAGCGACATCCCGCCCCGCCAGAGTTTCAGTACGTCCAGCGGATCGCGCCAGATCTCCGGCCGGTAGAACAGGCAATAGCCGAGGCGGCCGCCGAGTATGATGCCGAGCGTCAGATAGAAGACGAGGTCGTCGACATGGCGTTCAGCCATCGGCGCGCCGGATCGCCCGAGCATTTTCCGCAGATACCACCAGCCCAGGGCGATCATCGCGATGTAGCTGAGCGCGTACCATCTGAGCTGGAACAGGCCGAAATCCCAGGCGACCGGGGAAAGAGGAAGCTGGTCGTAGCGGATCGCGGACGTCGCATCGATCATGGTCGGCATCGTGTGGTCCTCGTCCGGCTGAGCGGGCGTGGGAACGATAGCATGCGCGGGCGAGAGGACGGCGCGGTTTTGACCGGCGATCGCGAAATGGTTTTACTATTGCGGGATCGGGTCGCGGAAATACCGACCCAAATTGTTCCCCCGCGAAGGCGGGGGCCCAGACTGGACCCCCGCCTTCGCGGGGGAACACCCTTTGTTCGAACTCTATACCACCCGGCGAAGGCCGGGGCCCAATTGGCAAGGTCGAAGTGACGGAACGCTGTCCGCAGTTACAAACGCCCCCAATTGGGCCCCGGCCTTCGCCGGGGTGGAATATTTCCGCGGGTTCAGTCGACCCAGTCGAGGCCCATGTCGCGATAGACTTCGCGGTCTTCGTCCCAGCCGGGTTTGACCTTTACGTGCAGGTACAAGTGAACGGGCTTGCCGGTGATCGAGGCGAGTTCGATGCGGGAGCGGGCGCCGATTTCCTTGATGCGGACGCCGCCTTTGCCGAGCACGATCGCGCGTTGGGTGGGACGCTCGACCAGGATCTGCTGGTGGATCTCCAGCGAGCCGTCCTGGCGTTCGATATACTGCTCGGTCTCGATCGTGCTCGCATAGGGGAGTTCGGCGTGGAGCTGGAGATAGAGCTGCTCGCGCGTGACTTCCGATGCCAGCGCGCGCTCGGTCGAGTCGGAGACCTGGTCCTCGGGGTAGTGCCACGGACCTTCGGGCATGGCCTTGGCGAGCTGCGTCTTGAAGTGCGCAAGGCCGTCGCCGGTGCCGGCGCTGATGAAGAACGTCTCGGCGAACGGGAGCAGCGCGTTGAGTTTCTCGGCGTGGATCAGCAGCTTGGTCTTGTCGGCGAGATCGACCTTGTTGAGGACCAGCCAGATCGGCTCGGTGCGGCCGACCAGCGACTCGACGATCGTCGTCACCTTGCCGCCGATCCCGCCCTTGGCATCGACCACGAGCGCGATGATGTCGGAGCCTTCCGCGCCACCCCAGGCGGCGGCGACCATCGCGCGGTCGAAGCGGCGCTTGGGCTCGAAGATGCCGGGGGTGTCGACGAGCAGGATCTGCGTGTCGCCCTCGATCGCGACGCCCATCAGCTTGGCTCGCGTCGTCTGCGCCTTGGGGCTGACGATCGCGACCTTCTGGCCGACGAGCGCGTTGACGAGCGTCGACTTGCCGGCGTTCGGCGCGCCGACGATGGCAACTAGGCCGCAATGCTTGGTATCGGGCTTGGTATTCGTTTCAGTCACATATGCTCTTTTCGAACTGGTGTTGCGTTCGGCTGTACAGGGAAAATGGCCGTCCGTCATCGCGTCGCGAGAAGGTCGAAGAAGGCAGTTTTGTTCGCGCAAAGGCGCAAAGGCGCGGAGGGGTTGCGAGCGGTAATCAGGTATCGCTCCAAACGGCTCCGAGATACTCGGCGGCGCATGATTGCGGCGCGCGCGAGCCCCATCCACACCACCTCCGCGCCTTTGCGCCTTTGCGCGAACAAAACTGCCTTCTCAGCCCAGCTTCTCCAGGAGCGCCTTGGCTGCCGCGGTTTCGGCTTCCTGTTTGCTGGAGCCGGTGGCGGTGGCTTCGGCGAGTTTGCCGACTGACACCAGCATCGTGAACTTGGGGGCGTGGCCGGGGCCGGTGCGTTCGACGATGGTGTATTCGGGGGGCTTGCGGTTGTGCGCGGCGGCCCATTCCTGCAGCGCGGACTTGGGGTGTTGCGGGGCTTTTGCGCCCGCCTGGACGCGGTCGCCCCAGGCGCCGCGGACGAAGGCGCGCGCCGCGTCGAGGCCGGCTTCCTGGTACCAGGCGCCGATCAGCGCTTCCATCACGTCGCCGAGCACGTTGTCGCTGTCGCTCGCGCCGTCATCGCGGGCCTGCTTGCCGAGTTTCAGATGCGCGCGGACGCCGAGTTCGCGGGCGACGTCGGCGCAGACGGGACCGGTGACGAGTGCGTTAAGGCGCTTCGACAGCGAACCCTCGGGGTCGGTGGCGAACAGTTCGTAGAGCCACTCGGCGATGATCAGGCCTAGGACGCGGTCGCCTAGGAACTCGAGTCGCTCGTAGTTCGCCGCGGCCTGGCTGCCGTGCGTCAGCGCGCGCTCATAGGGGGCGAGGTTGGTCGGTGCGCGGCCGAAGAGCGTCTTCAGCCAGCCGGCTAGATCGCTCAAAAGCCTTCCCCGATACGGCTCCAGCGCGCGGCACTGACCCAGGTCCAGGGCTTCAGCCATTCGGCATTGCCGTCGGTCGAGAAGAAATTTACGACCGCCTTGCCCTCGACGTTGGCGAGCGGGACGTAGCCCATGCCTTGCGGCGCGGGGAACCGGCTGTCGCCGCTGTCGTCGCGGTTGTCACCCATCACGAAGATGTGGCCGGCGGGGATCGTGTAGAGCCCGGTGTCGTCGCGATCGGGGAGTTCGGCCTGGTCGAGGACTTCGTAGCTGCGACCGCCCGGAAGCGTTTCGCGGAAGCGGGGGTAGCGGCAGATCTGGACGTTCGCGACGACGTCGACGTACGGCGCGCCGCATTTCTCGGCGTTGAAGTTCTCGGTCAGCGGGATCGTGAAGTCGGCGATGCGGAGCTTCGGGATCGCCGTGCCGTTGAGGTAGACGGTGCCCTGACGCATCTGGACGGTCTCGCCGGGGAGGCCGATGACGCGCTTGATGACGTCGTGGTCGAGCACTTCGGGTGCGCGAAAGACGACGACGTCGCCGCGCGTCGGGGTGCTGCCGAAGATGCGGCCGGGGATCAGCGGTATGCCCGCGGGGAGCGACCAGCGCGAATAGCCGTAGTTCCACTTCGAGACGAAGAGATAGTCGCCGATCAGGAGGCGGGGCAGCATCGATTCGGACGGGATGCTGAACGGCGCGAAGATGAAGCTGCGGAGGATCAGGACGACCACCGCCAGCTTCAGAAGAAAGCGGAACGTTTCGCTCGTCTCAGAGCGCTTGGGTTTGGTCTTAACGTCATTTGCCATGTGCGCGGGTTTGCGCAGACCGCGCCTATCGTCAAGCGTGTGCGGGATACCAGTCACCGAAAGAGCGTTGTCGCGGTCTCGCGCTTGCAGCATGACCGGCGCGCACGTCTATTCGGAGAAGTAGCATGACCGCCGACTGGTCCAAGATCGAAGCCCTGCCCGCCACCAAGCTGACCGACCTGTTCGCAGCGGACTCGGAGCGACTCTCGAAGCTCAGCCTCGATGTCGCGGGGATCCACTTCGACTGGTCGAAGACGCATCTGACGACGGACATGGTCACTGCGTTCGAAGAGATGGCGAAGGCGCAGGACTTGTCGGGTAAGCGGCAGGCGCTGTTCTCGGGCGAGGTCGTCAACGTCACCGAGGGCCGCGCGGTCGAGCACACTGCCGAGCGCGGCGAGGGCAAGCCTGAGAGCGTCGCGATCGCGCAGGCGAGCCATGCGCGGATGCGGACGCTGATCGATGCGATCGAGGCTGAGGCGCTGGGTCCGGTGCGGCATATCCTGCACGTCGGGATCGGTGGATCGGCGCTGGGGCCGCAATTGCTGGTCGATGCGCTGGGGCGTGACGATAAGCGCTACGACGTGGCGATCGTCGCCAATGTCGATGGCGTGGCGCTGGAGGACGTGTTCGCGAAGTTCGATCCGGCGGCGACTTTGCTGGTTGTCGCGTCGAAGACGTTCACCACGACCGAGACGCTGATGAACGCCGAAAGCGTGCTGCAGTGGATGACCGAGCATAATGTCGAGGATCCGTATGGCCGCGTGATCGCGCTGACCGCGTCCCCTGAGAAGGCGATGGAATGGGGCGTTGACGAGACGCGCATCCTGCCGTTCGCGGAGAGCGTCGGTGGGCGCTACTCGCTGTGGTCGACGATCGGTTTCCCGGCGGCGATCGCGCTGGGGTGGGATCGGTTCGAGGAACTGCTCGAGGGTGCTGCCGAGATGGATCGGCATTTCCGGCTATCGGCGCTTCATGAGAACGCGCCGGCGCTCGCGGCGTTCGCCGACCTGTATTACACACAGATCCGCCATGCCGAGACGCGCGCGCCGTTCGCGTATGACGAGCGGCTGCGGTTGCTGCCGAGCTATCTCCAGCAGCTGGAGATGGAGTCGAACGGCAAGTCGGTGACGGTCGACGGGCAGCCGCTCGGGCGTCCGTCGGCGGCGATCACCTGGGGTGGCGTCGGTACGGAGGCGCAGCATGCGGTGTTCCAGTTGCTCCACCAGGGCACGCATCTCGTGCCGGTCGAGTTCATCGCGGTGATCGAGCCGGGTGACACGCTGCCCGAGGAGCATCACCGGGCGCTGTTGCTGAACGCGTTTGCGCAGGGTGCGGCGCTGATGGCGGGCAAGCAGGTCGAGGATCCGGCGCGCAGCTATTCGGGCGATCGGCCGTCTTCGACGTTGCTGCTGGACGATCTGGATGCGCGGACGCTGGGGGCGCTGATCGCGTTTTATGAGCACCGGGTGTTCGTGAACGGGGTGCTGTTGGGGATCAACTCGTTCGACCAGTTCGGGGTCGAGCTGGGTAAGGAAATGGCGAAGGCGGCGGAGAAGGGCGGGCAGACGTTCGATCCTTCGACGGACGATCTGATCAAGCGCGCTTTTGGATAAAACACGGTCGTCATCCCGGACTTGATCCGGGATCCAGAGCCACGCGCGACATCCTGCGTGGCTCTCCATCCTGGGTCGAGCCCAGGATGACGGAGCTTTGGTGAGGCGGGGGCGTTCCCGTTTCATGCCCCTAATCCTCGCCGTCGCGCTCGCCGCCTCCCCCACCGTTGCACAGATGAAGTGGGAGCGGCGCGTGTTGATCGTCTCCGCCTCGACCGCTGAAGACCCCGCGCTCGCCGAGCAACGTCGCATTCTCGCCGGTTGGAAGGCCAGCGCCGCCGCCCGCGACCTCACTGTCGTCGAAGTTGTCGGCGACACGGTTCGCGGCGCGAGTGACCCAGCAGCAGCGCTCCGCCGCAAATACCACCTCCCCACCACCTTCACCGCGATCCTGATCGGCAAGGACGGCGGCGAGAAACTACGTAGCACCAAGCCCTTCCCTACCGCTGCGTTGGAAGCGACGATCGACACGATGCCGATGCGCAAGGCCGGCCAGCGATAGGCTGAGCCGATCAGCGTGATCGCCGCGCCGGGGTTGCCGCCTCGCGCCCCCTGCCCCAGATGGCATGCAAAGCCGCTCGCCAGCGGCACGTGACCTACGAGGACTGCCCGTGACCGACACCAAATCCGTGACCGATACCCCATTCGACTATGACCTGTTCGTCATCGGCGCAGGCTCGGGCGGGACGCGTGCGTCGCGTGTCGCCGCCGCGCACGGCGCGCGGGTCGCGGTCGCGGAGGAGCACCGGGTCGGCGGGACCTGCGTCATCCGCGGGTGCGTGCCGAAGAAACTGCTGATCTACGGCGCGCATTTCGCGGAGGATTTGAAGGATGCCAAGCGGTTCGGCTGGCAGGTGCCCGACAATTGCGCGTTCAGCTGGCCGACGCTGCGCGACAACGTGATGGAGGAGGTCGACCGGATCAACGGCGCCTACACCACCACGCTGCAGAACAACCATGTCGACATCATCCACCAGCGTGCGGTCGTCTCCGGGCCGAACGAAGTCACGCTCGCTGATGGCACCACCAAGACCGCCGCCAAGATCCTGATCGCGGTCGGCGCGCATCCGCTGGTGCCTGAGTTCCCCGGTGCCGAGCATGGCATCACCTCGAACGAGGTCTTCCATCTCGATGACGTGCCCAAGCGCGTGCTGATCGCCGGCGCGGGCTATATCGCCAACGAATTCGCCGGCATCTTCCACCAGTTCGGATCGCACGTGACGCTGGTCAACCGGACCGACGTGATCCTGCGCGGCTATGACGAATCGATCCGCGACCGGCTGCTCCAGATCTCGATGAGCAAGGGCATCGATTTCCGCTTCAACGCTGCGTTCGAGAGCATCGAGAAGGATTCGGATGGCTGCCTGACGGTCAAGATGAGCGGGCACGAGCCGATCGTCGTCGATCTCGTGATGTTCGCGACCGGCCGTTTGCCCAACACGAAGGGCCTCGGGCTTGAAACCGCAGGCGTCGAGATGGACGCGGCGGGCGCGGTGATCGTCGACGAGGATAATCGGTCGAGTTGCGACTCGATCTTTGCGGTCGGCGACGTCACCAACCGGATTCAGCTGACTCCGGTCGCGATCCGCGAGGGGCAGGCGTTCGCCGACACGTTCTTCGGCGGCAAGCCGACGCGAGTCGATTACGCCAACGTTCCCGCAGCCGTGTTCAGCCATCCGCCGATGGCCGGCGTCGGCATGACCGAGTCGCAGGCGCGGGAAGCACTCGGCTCGGTAAGGGTGTATTCGAGCGACTTCCGGCCGATGAAGAACGTGCTGGCGGGCCGCAACGAGCGCTCGCTGTACAAGATGATCTGCGACGGCGAGACCGACCGGGTGGTCGGCATCCACATGATCGGGCCGGACTGTCCGGAGATCCTGCAATCGGCTGCGGTGGCGGTGAAGGCCGGGCTGACCAAGGCCGATTTCGACGCGACCGTCGCGCTGCATCCGACGATGGCGGAAGAGCTTGTCTTGATGAAGTGAAACCTTCAGGCTTTGCGTTGCGGGAACGACGCGGTAGATCGCGCATACCCGATCCTCGAAAGGTTCCAGCATGCGTGAAGCCGCCATCGTCTCGACCGCCCGTACCGCTATCGGCAAGGCGTATCGCGGCGCGTTCAATGCGACCGAGGCGCCGGTGCTGGCGGGGCATGTGATGAACGCGGTGGTCGAGCGCGCAGGGATCGATCCGGCGCGGATCGACGAGGTGTTCTGGGGCGTCGGCAACCAATGGGGGACGCAGGGCGGTAACGCCGGACGGATGGCGCTTTTTGCCGGCGGGCTGCCGGAGTCGGTCCCCGCCTTCACGCTCGACCGGAAATGCGGGTCGGGCCTGACCGCGGTGGCGCTCGCGGCGCGGACTATCATCTGCGACGAGGCGGATGTGGCACTGGCCGGCGGGATGGAGTCGATCAGCTACACCGTCACGAAGGATGCGCCGCGCTACGTCAATGCGAGCGTCGTGGCGAAGGAGCCGGCGGCGTATATCCCGATGATCGAGACCGCGGAGATCGTCGCGGAGAAATACGGCATCAGCCGCGAGGCGCAGGACGCCTATGCGGCGATGAGCCAGCAGCGTGCCGCCGCCGGGTTGGCGAACGGGGCGTTTGCCGAGGAGATCGTGCCGATCACGGTCGAGAAAGTGCTGTACGACAAGCAGGGCGCGCATGCCGGGATCGAGAGCGTCACGCTGTCGCAAGACGAGGGTATCCGCGCCGGCACGACGCTGGAGGGTCTGCGTGGGCTGAAGACGGTGTGGCCGGGCGGCGAGTTTTCCGGGCCGGGGTCGAGTGTCACCGCGGGCAATGCGAGCCAGCTGTCCGACGGCGCGTCGGCGCAGCTGCTGATGGATCGCAGGACTGCTGAGGCTGAGGGCAAGGACATCCTCGGCATCTATCGCGGGTTCCAGGCGGCGGGGTGCAGCCCGGCGGAAATGGGGATCGGGCCGATCTTCGCGATCCCGAAACTGCTCGAGCGTACGGGGTTGTCGGTGGCCGACATCGGACTTTGGGAGCTGAACGAGGCGTTCGCGTCGCAATGCCTCTATTGCCGCGATTTCCTCGGCATCGATCCGGAAAAGTACAACGTCAACGGCGGCGCGATCGCGGTCGGCCATCCATTCGGGATGACCGGGTCGCGGCTGGTCGGGCATGCGCTGATCGAGGGGCGCAAACGCGGTGTGCGCTATGTCGTCGTGTCGATGTGCACGGCTGGGGGCATGGGCGCTGCGGGGTTGTTCGAGATCGTTTGATTTCTCTAATCGCCACCACCTCGATGTGCGGCCCCGTCATCCCAGCGAAAGCTGGGATCTCCCGGTTCGAGCCGACGCACTTACCGGGATACCCCAGCCTTCGCTGGGGTGACGGCATTGGTTAGGGCACAGGGACCCTGACCTCCGCCGGGGTGGCAGTACACGAAATTTAGGGTGTTCTTCGTCGAGTCCTCACCCTTCCCACCGGCTTTGCCAAGCGGGCCGCTTCCCTGGGGGAGAGGGATACAAGATCAGTCGACCATCCCGGTTACGGTGATTTTGCCGCCGCGGTCGATAATCTCGCCGTCGACCATGCCGCTGATCAGCACCGTCGCGCCGGGTTCGACTATCAGCGTGCCATCGATCATCCCGGCGATCTCGGCGGTGGCGCCGGCCGGGACGATCGCGGTGCCGTCGAGCATGCCTTCGAATTTACCCTCGATCGTCAGGTCTCCGCGGTGCATGCCGTTCACGTGCGTTCAGTCGGCGAAGAGGAGGACGGGGGTTTCGAGGTATTTCTTGAGGCCCTGGACGAAGCTTGCCGCGTCCCAGCCGTCGACGACGCGGTGGTCGCAGCTGATCGACAGGTTCATCAGTTTCGCACGGACGACTTCGTCGCCCCCTCTTCCATCAGACCGGAAGACCGGGCGTTCGACGATCTTGTTGGGGCCGATGATCGCGACTTCGGGGCGGTTGATGACCGGCGTGGTCGCGATACCGCCGAGCGGGCCGAGCGACGTCACGGTGATCGTGCCGCCGCCCATTTCGTTGGGTGCTAGTTTTCCGGCGCGTGCGGCTTCGGCGAGGCGCGTGATCTCGGTGGCGAGCTGCCAGACGTTGCGGTCCTGTGCGTCGCGGATCACGGGGACGGTGAGCCCCGCGTCGGTCTGCGCGGCCATGCCGAGGTGGATGGCGCCGTGACGCGTAACCACGCCCGCCTCGTCATCGTAACGCGCGTTGAGCATCGGGAAGTCGGGGATCGTCTTGCAGATCGCGACGATCATCAGCGGCAGCATGGTGAGCTTCGGGCGGCCGCCGCGGTTGGCGTTGAGGTCGGCGCGCATCGCTTCCAAGGCGGTGACGTCGATCTCGTCGACATAGGTGAAGTGCGGGATCGCGCGCTTCGAGGCGGCCATGTTCTCGGCGATGCGGCGACGCATGCCGATGACCTTGATGGGCTGGTCCTCGCGGGCGCGCGACGCATGCGGGGGGTGGTAGCCTTCGCCCGAGCCGTAGCGGAGGTAGGCGTCGAGGTCGGCGTGGCGGACGCGGTCGGAGTCGGATTTGACCGAGGCGAGGTCGATGCCGAGATCGCGCGCGCGAGCGCGTACCGCTGGAGATGCGAGCGCGTGCGCCTTATCCTCCCCGGCACGGGGAGGGGGACCATCCGCAGGATGGTGGAGGGGGGCTTCCACGGGCGGAGCGGTCTGCGGGAACATGCCCACCGATGCAGTATCCGCCACCGGCGGGGTCGTTTGCGGCACGCCCCCTCCACCCCCGGCTTCGCCGGCGGTCCCCCTCCCCGTTTCGGGGAGGAGTTCGACGCCGGGGTTCTCGGCTTCGTATTGCTCCGCGGTCTCGGCCTGGGCCGACGTCAGCGGCGCGGCGACGACTTCGTCCGCGGCGTCCACCGCGTCCGTCTCGATCACGACCAGCGCGGCGCCGATCGACACCTGCTCGCCGACTTCGCCCGCCAGTTCGACGACGACGCCGGTCACCGGCGACTCCATTTCGACGGTGGCCTTGTCGGTCATCATGTCGGCGATCGGCGAATCCTCCTCGACGCGGTCGCCGATGGCGACGTGCCACGCGACGATCTCGGCCTCGGAGATGCCTTCGCCGATGTCCGGCAGCTTGAAGGTGAAGCGGGCCATTATGCGTCCTTCATGATCTTTTTCAGGGCTTCGCCGATGCGGACGGGCCCCGGGAAATACGCCCATTCGAGGCTGTGCGGGTACGGCGTGTCGAACCCGGTCACGCGCTCGATCGGCGCCTCGAGATGGTAGAAACAGCGTTCCTGGACGATCGCCGACAGCTCCGCGCCGAAGCCACTGGTGCGAGTCGCCTCGTGGACGATCATGCAGCGGCCGGTCTTCTTCACCGACGCCTCGATCGTCTCGATGTCGAGCGGCACGAGCGTGCGCAGGTCGACGATCTCGGCGTCGATCCCGGCTTCGGCGACGACGGCCGCGCAGACATGGACCATCGTGCCGTAGGCAAGGATCGTGAGCGCCTCGCCGGCGCGGACGATCTTCGCCTTGCCGAGCTCGATCTTGTAATAGCCGGTCGGGACTTCGCCGGCCGGATGCTTCGACCAGTTCTGCGACGGGCGATCCCAATATCCGTCGAACGGGCCGTTGTAGATGCGCTTGGGTTCGAAGAAGAGCGTCGGGTCATTGTCCTCGATCGCGGCGATCAGCAGCCCCTTGGCGTCATACGGCGTCGACGGGATGACCGTCTTGATGCCGGACATGTGGGTGAAGAGCCCCTCGGGCGACTGGCTGTGCGTCTGGCCGCCGAAAATGCCGCCGCCGAACGGCGAGCGGACCGTGATCGGCGAGGTGAACTCGCCGGCGGAGCGGTAGCGCAGGCGTGCGGCTTCGGACACGAGCTGGTCGAGCGCGGGGTAGATGTAATCCGCGAACTGGATTTCGGGGACGGGGCGCAGGCCGTACGCGCCCATGCCGACCGCGACGCCGATGATGCCGCATTCGGTGATCGGGGTGTCGAACACGCGGGTCTTGCCGTGCTTGGCCTGGAGCCCGGCGGTCGCGCGGAAAACGCCGCCGAAATAGCCGACATCCTCGCCCATGACGATCACGTCCGGATCGCGCTCCATCATGATGTCCATTGCGGAGTTGATCGCCTGGATCATGTTCATGCGTGCGGTGGGTTCGGTACCTGCGTGGCTCGACGAGGCCGCAGCCGCTTCCGCTGCTTCGGTTGCGCCCGACCCACGTGCTTCAGTCACGTCGCTCATACAAACACCTTCGTCACCCCAGCGAAAGCTGGGGTCTCATGCCGCGAGGGCACGCTCGATAACCGGGATATCCCAGCTTTCGCTGGGATGACGGAGTTTGGTGGGGCCTGGTTGGGCTGGGCGCTCATGCCTTGATATCCCAAGGGCGGCCGCTCGCGGATTCCTCGTCGAGCATTTGCTGGCGCTGCTCCTTCAGATGCCACGGCAGTTCCTCGAACACGCCATCGAACAGCGATTCGAGCGGCTGGTGGAGGCCGTGGCCGAGGATGCCGTTCTTCTCGGCTTCCTTCTGCGCGGCCTTGACCTGCTCGGCAAGTTCCTTGTCCTGTGCCGCGTGGCGCTCCTCGTCCCATTCGCCGATCGCGATCAGGTGATCCTTGAGGCGCTTGATCGGGTCGCCGAGCGGCCAGGCATTGGGTTCGCCTTCGCTGCGATACTGGCCGGGGTCGTCGGAGGTCGAATGGCCTTCTGCGCGATAGGTGAAGTGCTCGATCAGCGTCGGGCCCTGGTTGGTGCGCGCGCGCTCGGCGGCCCATTCGGTCGCTGCGTAGACCGCGAGCGCGTCGTTGCCGTCGACGCGGAGTCCGGCAATCCCATAGCCGACCGCGCGCGCCGCGAACGTCGTCGCCTCGGCACCGGCGAACCCGGAGAAGCTGGAGATCGCCCACTGGTTGTTGACGACGTTGAAGATCACCGGTGCGCGGTAGACCGCGGCGAACGTGCAGGCCGAGTGGAAGTCGCCCTCCGCGGTCGAGCCTTCGCCGCACCAGGTGGCGGCGATCCGCGTGTCGCCCTTGGCGGCGGACGCCATCGCCCAGCCGACAGCCTGCGGATACTGCGTCGTGAGGTTGCCCGAGATCGAGAAGAAGCCGGCTTCCTTGACCGAATACATGATCGGCAGCTGCTTGCCGCCGAGCCGGTCCGCCGTGTTCGAATAAATCTGGTTCATCATGTCGACGAGGCTCCAGCCCCGCGCGATCAACAGGCCTTGTTGACGGTACGAGGGGAAGCACATGTCCTCGTAATCGAGCGCGTAGGCTGCCGCGACCGCGACCGCCTCCTCGCCAAGCGCCTTCATGTAGAAGCTGGTCTTGCCCTGACGCTGCGCACGGAACATGCGCTCGTCGAACGCGCGGAGCAAAGCCATGCTGCGCAACATGCGGCGCATCACGTCGGGCGAAAGCTTGGGGCCCCAGGGGCCGACCGCGTTGCCGTCGTCGTCGAGCACGCGGACCAGCGTATAGGCGAGATCGATGAAGTCGGACGCCTTGTCCGCGGTGTCGGGGCGGCGCGCTTCGCCGGCGGGCGGCACGTCGACTTCGGCGAAGTCCACCGCGTCGCCGGGGCGGAACTTCGGCTCGGGGATATGCAGCGTAAGTGGCTGCAAATTGGCGCGCGGATGCTCGCTTGCCATCGTCATTCCATCTCCATGAGGCCGCTGTGACCGCGGAACACTCTTACCGAGGCTTGTTATTAAATTTCAACGCAGATTGCGAGGGGGAGTTGCGCATTCACGATGTGCCGCGCGGATTTTTCTCCCCCTCCGCAGAATTCAGCCGCCGACGGTCTGTTCGATCACGCCGAAGATCGGATGGCGCTTGTCGTCCTCGGCCCAGATCCGGACGACGTCGCCCTGCTTGAGGAACGGCGTGACGGGCTTGCCGCCCTGTATGGTTTCGATAGTCCGGACTTCGGCGAGGCAGGAATAGCCGACGCCACCCTCGGCAACCGACTTGCCGGGACCACCATCGGGGCCGCGGTTCGAGACGGTGCCCGAGCCGACGATCGTCCCCGCGCCGAGCTTGCGGGTCTTGGCGGCGTGCGCGACCAGCGTGCCGAAATCGAACGTCATGTCCTCGCCGGCTTCGGCGCGACCGAGCGGCTGGCCGTTAAGGTCGACCATCAGCTTGCGATGCAGCTTGCCGTCCTTCCACCAGTCGCCGAGCGAGTCGGGGGTGACGAAGACGGGCGAGAACGCGCTGGCCGGCTTCGACTGGAAGAAGCCGAAGCCCTTGCCGAGTTCACCGGGGATCAGGTTGCGCAGCGAGACGTCGTTGGTGAGCCCGACCAGCAAGATCGCCGCCAGCGCCTCGTCGCGACTCGCGCCGAGCGGGACGTCGCCGGTAACGACGACGACTTCGCCCTCCATGTCGCAGCCCCAGGATTCGTCGGCGAGCGGTATCGGATCGCGCGGCCCCAGGAACCCGTCCGAGCCGCCCTGGTACATCAGCGGATCGTGCCAGAAGCTGTCGGGCATCTCCGCCGCACGCGCCTGTCGCACGAGCGCAACATGATTCACGTAGGCCGAGCCATCCGCCCATTGATACGCACGCGGCAACGGCGACTCGGCGTCATGCTCGTGGAAGCGGCGCATCGGGATCATCTCGTGCTCGAGATCGGTCGACAGGTTCTTGAGGTCGATCGAAAGCCGGTCCCAGTCGTCGAGCGCGGCCTGCAGCGTCGGCGCGATATGGCTCGCATCAGCGTACCAGGCGAGGTCGTTGGAGACGACCACAAGCTTGCCGTCTCGTCCCCGAGTAGCGTCGGGATGCTTCAGGCTGGCCAGTTTCATGGGGCGGATCCTCTATTGTTTGCACGCATCCTACGCCCGCGACGCTGGTCAAGTCGAGCTTGCTGCGCGCATCGAAACTGATTTTGGTAAGAGCGCAGGGAGCGCCGGCCTGCTAGGAATTAGGCTTGCGTAACGGTTGAGGAAGTCGAGCATGCCCAGATACTTCTTCGACATCGACAACCATAAACACGTCAATGACGACGACGGCACCGATTTGGCCGACGACGAGGTAGCGCGTGTCCAGGCGGTCATTTTCGCGGGCGATTATCTTAGCGACCATCCCGCGATCGCGCGCCACGGCGCACATTTTCGTGTCGCGGTCCGCAACGACCAGGGGCATGTGCTGCTCGCCGTCGCGGTCACGATAGACGAACCGGGAAGCCCTCATGCGGGCGCCTCCGGTTCATTACATGCCTGACGCCGGAGTCGACCGGGCGCCGTGCCCTAAGGACGTCAGAACACCCCGCAATAATATAACATGGGTTTTGTCAGTCTGCTCAATCCTGGGATAAGGTGCGACATCCGCCAACGCGCTATCCCAGTGAGGGTGACAGCGAGAAACGAGTGCTCCTGCCCTGATGCGGAGAGTGCACGTGGATATGTCCACCGTGACTGAACAGGTTACACGGAAGTTCGAGTCGCGGATGGCGCTGCGTGCGGATGACCGTGCTCAGATCGCTGCGCTGCCGTTCAAGGTGCGGACGATCGATGCGTCGACCTACATGCTGCGCGAAGGCCAACGTCCGACGCGCTGCGCCTTCATCCTCGCTGGTCTCGCTTATCGGCAGAAGCTGACGCCCAATGGCGAGCGCGAGATCGTGTCGATCCTGATGCCCGGCGAGTTCGTCGACCTCCAGAACCTGTTCCTCGATGAATCCGATCACGACATCCAGGCGCTGACCAGACTGACGTTGGCGGAGGTGCCGATCGTGGCGTTGCGTCAATTTATCGAGGCGTGCCCGACCGCGGGCCAGGCCTTGTGGATCGATGCGCTGGTCGAGGCATCGATCCACCGCGAATGGCTGCTCAACGTCGGCAGGCGCAACGCGCGCAGCCGGTTGGCGCATCTGCTCTGTGAATTTTCCGTGCGGTTCAAGAAATCGACGCTCGGGGATGCCATGGCCTACGAGTTGCCGATGACTCAGGAACAGCTTGGCGACGCGCTTGGGCTGACCCCCGTGCACGTAAACCGTGTCCTGAAATCGCTCGAGAACGACGGGCTGATCGCGCGCAAGAAGCGGCAGGTCAGCGTGACCGACTGGCCCCGCCTGCGCGACGCCGCGGAGTTCAACGAGCGCTATCTGCATCTGGGCCAGATCCGGACCTGACGTCGCCAGGGGTGCGAAAAGGGGCCGAAGGTTGACTTTTCGACTGTGGTTCGCCAAATGGCGGCCATCGAGGCGTAATGCAGCGTGATTGGACCTTAGGGTCTTAGCTCCGCCTCGGTCGTTTCCAACGGGCTTCCCTTTTCACGCGGGGTGTCAAAACACCACCGCCCCTCGCGCGTCCTTGTGTGGATTCGCGAGCCCGGCATCTATTTGAGAGACTATTCATGTCATTTGCAAACCTCGGCCTTGCCGAGCCGCTCGTCCGTGCGCTCGAAGCCAAGGGCTACACCGAGCCGACGCCGATCCAGGCACAGTCGATCCCGATCCTGCTCGAAGGCGGCGATCTGCTCGGCATCGCGCAGACCGGCACCGGCAAGACCGCGGCGTTCGTGCTGCCGTCGATCCAGCGCCTGACCGAAAACCAGAAGCGCGTCCTGCCGACGCATTGCCGCATGCTGGTGCTCGCACCGACGCGCGAACTCGCCAGCCAGATCGCCGACAGCGCGCGCGCTTACGGCCAGTTCAGCAAGATGTCGGTGACGACCGTGTTCGGCGGCACCAGCATCAACAAGAACCGCCAGGACATGAGCCGCGGCGTCGACATCCTCGTCGCCACGCCGGGCCGTCTGATCGATCTGATCGAGCAGGGCTTCGTCAACCTCTCGATGATCGAGATCCTCGTGCTCGACGAAGCCGACCAGATGATGGACCTCGGCTTCATCCACGCGCTGAAGAAGATCGTCCGCATGCTGCCGAAGAAGCGCCAGACGCTGTTCTTCTCGGCAACGATGCCGGTCGCGATCCGCGAGCTCGCGTCGCAGTTCCTGCTCGACCCGAAGACGGTGTCGGTAAAGCCGGCTGCGACGACCGCCGAGCGCGTCGACCAGTATGTCACCTTCTGCAACCAGTCGGAAAAGCAGGCGCTGCTGACGATCACGCTGGCCGATCCTGCCATCGACCGCGCGCTCGTGTTCACGCGTACCAAGCATGGCGCCGACCGCGTCGTGAAGCTGCTCGCCGGCAACGGCATCGCGTCGAACGCGATCCACGGCAACAAGAGCCAGGGCCAGCGCGAGCGCGCACTCGGCGAGTTCAAGCAGGGCAAGGTCAAGGTCCTGATCGCGACCGACATCGCCGCGCGCGGCATCGACGTCTCGGGCGTTTCGCACGTCATCAACTTCGAGCTGCCGAACGTCGCCGAGCAGTATGTCCACCGCATCGGCCGTACCGCGCGTGCGGGCGCCAGCGGCATCGCCGTCGCGTTCTGCGCGGATGACGAGAAGGCCTACCTGCGCGACATCGAGCGGATCACCCGCCAGAAGGTCCAGGTCCGGTCGCTGCCGGACGATTTCGTCAACCTGTCGAACCAGATCAAGCAGACGCGCGTGAAGACGATGGGCGCCGATCCAGAAGTCCGGATCGACCGTCCGCGCGATCCGGCACGGCCGCGGGCGACGCATTCGCCGAGGGCGACCGGTACGACCGGCCGTAACTATGCGGGTGCGAGCCGTGGTGGCCAGGGTGGCGGTGGCGGCCAAGGCGGCGGCGGTCGTCCCCAGGGCGGTGGTCGTCCCGGCGGTCAGGGCGGCGGTCGTCCAGCCGGCGGCGGTGGCCGTGGTCCGAGCCGTGGCGCGGGTTCAGGCCCGGCACGCTAAGGAGCATTCGTTCGCCTCGCGGGTTTGGTGTAGACCGGTCCCGCGAGGAGAATGCTCATGGACGTTTCCACTACACCTGTCGCCGAACGCGTCGCACGCGTGCTGGCGGGACAGCGGATCAGCTGCAACGCCGGCGGCGATGCCGAGTCGGCGTCGCGGCTGATCGACGCGGCTTGGGCGGATTATCTGCCCGATGCGCTGGCTGTGCTGAAGACGTTGCGCGAGCCTGACAAGGCGATGGCCGCGGCGGGTGATCCGGCGGTGTGGGAGGCGATGATCCTCGCGGGGATCAGGGGCGCCAAGCCGGTGACGGTGGTTCTCTAGAAACTTGTTCCCCCGCGAAGGCGGGGACCCAGTCTGGGCACCCGCCGTCGCGGGTGAACACGCTTGGCATACGCACACTCAGCACACGCACTCCACCCCGGCGGAGGCCGGGGTCCAGTTGGCAGGACCAGCGTAACGAAGCGCGTACATCCGTTACAATCGTTTCCCACCTGGGCCCCGGCCTTCGCCGGGGTGGGGTTTGGTTTGCGGTAGCTGGAGGGCTGTCAGCGGATCGTCGTCAGCCATTCCGCTTCGTCCGCGCGCTCCGTGCGCAACGCGTTTACCCGAGCGCTCTTGTCCTCATAACCGATCGCCATGCCGCAGAAGAGCATGCGGTCTTCCCGTATCTCGAGAAACGTCCCGACCGTTTCCGGATACATCGCCCAACATTCCTGCGGACAGGTGGCGAGTCCAGCCTCGACCGCGAGCAGCATCAGGTTCTGCAGGTACATGCCGAGATCCGACCATTGCGGCGGCCCCATGCGGCGATCGACCGTGCAGAAATACGCGGCGGGGGCACCGAAGAATTCGAAATTGCGGGCGAACCAGTCCCGGCGGGCGGTCTTGTCGTCGCGGGGGATGCCGAGGTGCGCGTACATCGCTTCGCCGACGGTGTAGCGGCGGTCCCGGTAGGGAGCGGTGAGGTCTTTCGGGTAGACGTCGTAGGCTGGGGTTTCGGCTTCGCCGGTGGCGAGTTTTGCGGCCATCGTCGCCTTGAGGCGGGCCAGGGGTTCGCCTTGGACGATGGCGATGTGCCAGGGCTGGAGGTTACCACCGGTTGCGGCTCGGGACGCTTTTATCGCGAGGTCGTGGAGGAGTGCGGGATCGACCGGGGTGTCGAGGAAGCCTCGGACGGAGCGGCGAGCGGCTATGGCTTCGGTCACGTCCATGGTGTTCTCCTCTCCAATTTTGTTCTCCTGCGCACGCAGGAGTCCAAGGTTACGAGCGTTTCTCCATGTTACCCTGGATTCCTGCGTTCGCAGGAAAGCAATTAGAGCACGAAGCGGCTCAGATCCGTGTTGCGGGCGATTTCCTTCAACTGGCTGTCGACGTACGCGCCGTCGATGACGAGGTTCGAGCCGCCGCGGTCTTCGGCGTTGTAGCTGACCTCCTCGAGCAGCTTTTCCATCACCGTCTGCAAACGTCGCGCGCCAATGTTCTCGATCTCCGAATTCACCTCGGCGGCGATGCGCGCGATTGCGGCGATGCCGTCTTCGGTGAACTCGATGCCGACGCCTTCGGTGGCGATCAGCGCCTTGTATTGCAGCGGCAGCGACGCCTTCGTATCCGACAGGATCGCGACGAAATCGGCTTCGGTGAGGCCCTTCAACTCGACGCGGATCGGCAGGCGGCCCTGCAATTCGGGGAGCAGGTCGCTCGGCTGGGCGACGTGGAACGCGCCCGAGGCGATGAAGAGAATGTGGTCGGTCTTCATCGGGCCGTACTTGGTCGCGACCGTGGTGCCCTCGATCAAGGGTAGCAGGTCGCGCTGGACGCCCTCGCGGCTGATCGAACCGCCGCGGCCGTCGGAGACCGCGATCTTGTCGATCTCGTCGAGAAAGACGATACCGTTGGCCTCCGCGTCGGCGAGCGCCGCACGGCTGACCTCGTCCTGGTCGAGACGCTTGTCAGCCTCTTCCTCGACGAGCTTGTCCCACGCGGCGTGGACGGTGAGCTTCCGGCGCTTGAGCTGCTGGCCGCCGCCGAACGACTTCATCATCTCGCCGAGATTGATCATCTGCGGGGCGCCGCCGGGAATGTCGAATGGCATCGCCGGGGCCTGCTCGATCTCGATCTCGACCTCGGCATTGTTGAGATGGCCGTCGAGGAAGCGCTGCTTGAAGCTCTCGCGCGTCGCCTCGCTCGCGTTCTTGCCGGTGAGCGCGTCAAGCAGGCGGGACATTGCGGCCTCCTCGGCCTTGTCCTTGACGGCAACGCGGCGGCGTTCCTTTTCGAGGCGGATGGCTTCCTCGACGAGGTCACGGGCGATCTGTTCGACGTCGCGGCCGACATAGCCGACCTCGGTGAACTTGGTCGCCTCGACCTTCACGAACGGCGCGTCGGCGAGTTTCGCCAGACGGCGGCTGATCTCGGTCTTGCCGCAGCCGGTCGGCCCGATCATCAGGATGTTCTTGGGCGTGACCTCGTCGCGGAGGTCCTCGCTGAGCTGCTGGCGGCGCCAGCGGTTGCGCATCGCGACGGCGACCGCGCGTTTCGCGGCGGCCTGGCCGATGATGTGGGCGTCGAGCGCGGCGACGATGGCCTTGGGGGTGAGCTGGTCGTTCATTTTGTTACCTTCTCCCCTCCCGCTCGGGAGGGGTCGGGGGAGGGCGTGGCCGCAACGGAAGGTGTGGGTGGGGTTTATTTCAGCCCCTCCCCTGACCCCTCCCGCAAGCGGGAGGGGGATTACGTGGTCGAGTCCATCGTTTCGACCGTGAGGCGGTCGTTGGTGTAGACACAGAGCTCAGACGCGATGTGCATCGCCTTGCGGCACAGCACCTCCGCGTCGGTCTCGTATTCGACCAGGGCTCGGGCGGCGGCGAGCGCGTAATTGCCGCCGGAGCCGATCGCCGCGACGCCGTTCTCGGGTTCGAGGACGTCGCCGTTGCCGGTGAGGATCAGCGTCACGTCCTTGTCGGCGACGATCATCATCGCTTCGAGGTTGCGGAGGAACTTGTCGGTGCGCCAGTCCTTGGCGAGCTCGACCGCGGCGCGCAGGAGCTGGCCCTGGTGCGCTTCGAGTTTGCGTTCGAGGCGTTCGAACAGCGTGAAGGCGTCGGCGGTGGCTCCGGCGAATCCGCCGATGACGCTGCCGTCGCCGAGGCGGCGGACCTTGCGCGCGTTGGGTTTCATGACGGTCTGGCCCATCGAGACCTGGCCGTCGCCGATGACGACGACCTTGCCGCCGCGGCGGACCGAGAGGATCGTGGTGCCGTGCCATGTCGGCATGGCGTGGGGGTCGTTGCTCATAGGCGCGATGTAGGGTTTGGTTTTGGGGGTGCAACGGGCGGGGCCGCAACGGCAGGACCGCTCATCAAGCGCCCTCCCCGTCATCCTGACGAAAGTCAGGACCCAGAGCCACGGACGTGTCGGCTGGAACCCTGGGTCCTGACTTTCGTCAGGATGACGGGAGAAGGAGGTTACCGCCCCTTCCCCCATTCCCGCGCCACCGTGTAGCCGAGATAGCCGGTGCCGAAGAGCGCGTAGAGGGGTTCGGGGATCGCGTTCAAATACGCCGCCATGCCAGCCGCGATCGCTTGTGCCATTTGCGGGCGGACGGCGGCGATCAGGCCTGCGGGGATCGCGCCGAGCAGCAAGGTGTACATCACGTAGAGGAACGTCGGGCGGGCTCGGGTGATCCAGGGATCTGGTGCGGGATCAAGGGGTTGCGGGGTCATTGGCTGCCTCCGGCAAAAGTGAAGTATAGGAAGTGTAGACGCTGGGAGCGTTTCGTCGCGAGCGTCATGTGCGGTTGGCGAGCCAGCCGTAGAGGAAGGCTTCGTTGGCAGGACGGGTCTCGGCGAGGGCGACGTAGCGTTCGCCTTGCAGCGCCTCGATCGTTTTCAGGAGCACGGTTTCGCCGCCGGGTTTGCGGCGGGCGAGGAAGGCTTCGAGCGCGGTCAGCGTCGCGGGGCCGATGCGGCCGTCCAGGATCATGTCGGGGTAGTCGGTGGCGCCTCGGTTGAGCGCGTTGAGCGCGCGTTGTAGGAAGGTGGCGGAGACTGCGGGGCCCATGTTGACGCCTGTGTCGAAGAGTTCTTCGGCGATTTTGGGGGCTCGGGGGGCGACCTGGTCGAAGGCGGGGCGGGTCCAGTAGAGGCGGCGGTAGATGTCTTCGGCCTGTGCGCGGGGGAAATTGCGCATGTCTCCGGGGTAGCCGTTGGTGCGGGCTACTTGTTGCGTGATGCCGTATCTGGTGGGGCCGCCTCGGTCTGCGGGGTGGTTGGAGTAGCCGCCTTCGCGGTCGATGACGGCGTCGATTAGGTGGTCGATGGTCATGATGTGGGTCCCGCCCTGTTTGGGGGTAGAGCGAACCATATTGGTTCGCTGTAGGACAGGGGATTCTGTGGAGGTCAGGATCTTCGATCCTCCCCGCCAGGGGGAGGTGGCCGGCACTTGCCGGTCGGAGGGGGAGGACACCCAACGGACGTGATCGCTTGCCTCTCCCTCCGTCAACTTCGGCGCCACCTCCCCCTTGCGGGGAAGGATTACTAGGGCGCGCACCGCCCCGGCGGAGGCCGGGGTCCAATTGGGGGACGGTGCTGACTGAGGGCGGCGCTTCGTTATGTCCGACGTTCCAATTGGGCCCCGGCCTTCGCCGGGGTGGTGCTATGCCGGGGTGGTGCTGTGCTGTAGGGTACCGGGTGTGGTCGCCACCCACCCTCCCCATCCAAACCGACGCTACGTCCGCGCGGGGTTGGCGGATTGGTGTGCCTAAGGCTATGCGCTCCCTTGAACATTCGCCGCGGGCTCTGTCTGCGCGCTCAACCCGGTCGCCGCCGCGGCCGACAGGTTAGGAAGACCATGGAAGACGATTTCCGCAAAGCCGCGCTCGATTATCACCGCTATCCAAAGCCCGGGAAACTCTCCGTCGAGGCGACCAAGCGGATGGCGACGCAGCGCGATCTGGCGCTCGCTTACTCGCCAGGCGTCGCTGCCGCGTGCGAGGAGATCGCCGCGGATCCGGACAAGGCGAGGGATTATACCGCGCGGGGCAACCTCGTCGCGGTCATCACCAACGGCACCGCGGTGCTCGGGCTCGGCGCGATCGGTGCGCTGGCGTCGAAGCCGGTGATGGAGGGCAAGGCGGTGCTCTTCAAGAAATTCGCGGGGATCGACTGCTTCGACATCGAGATCGACCAGCTCGATCCGCAGGCGTTCATCGAGGCTGTCCGCGTGCTCGAGCCGACGTTCGGCGGGATCAATCTCGAGGACATCAAGGCGCCGGAATGCTTCGAGATCGAGACGAAGCTGCGCGAGGTGATGAACATCCCGGTGTTCCACGACGACCAGCACGGCACCGCGATCGTGTGTGCGGCGGCGGTCCGCAACGTGCTCGAACTGCGCGGCAAGCGGCTCGACCAGATGAAGCTGGTGACGTCGGGCGCCGGCGCGGCGGCGCTCGCGACGGTCGACTTGCTGGTGTCGATGGGGCTTAACCCCGAGAACGTGACGCTGACCGATATCGCCGGCGTGGTGCATGCCGATCGCGGCGACGTGATGCCGCCGAACATGGCGCGGTATGCGCGCAAGACGAATGCGCGGACCCTGCCGGACGTGCTGGAGGGGGCGGACATCTTCCTCGGCCTGTCGGCGCCGCGCGTGCTGAAGCAGGAGTGGCTGCATCTGCTCGCGCCCGATCCGCTGATCCTGGCGCTGGCGAACCCGGAGCCTGAGATCCAGCCGGCGCTAGTGCATGCGACCCGGCCCGACGCGATCATCGCCACTGGCCGCTCGGATTTTCCGAACCAGGTCAACAACGTACTGTGTTTCCCGTTCATCTTCCGCGGCGCGCTCGACGTCGGTGCGACCGAGATCAACGAGGCGATGAAGGTCGCCGCGGTCGACGCGATCGCAGCGCTCGCACGCGCGACCGCTTCGGACGTGGTCGTGACGGCGTACGGCGGCGCGACGCCGGTGTTCGGGCCGACCTACATCATCCCCAAGCCGTTCGATCCGCGGCTGATCCTGCATGTTGCGCCGGCGGTGGCAAAGGCGGCGATGGATTCCGGCGTGGCGACGCGGCCGATCGAGGATTTCGACGCGTATCTGCGCGATCTCGAAGTGTTCGTGTATCGCTCGGGCCAGCTGATGCGGCCGATCTTCGCGCGCGCCAAGCAGGCCGGGCGCTCGATCGCGTATGGCGAGGGCGAGGACCCGCGGACGTTGCGCGCGGTACAGACGGTGATCGACGAGGGCATCGGGCGACCAGTGCTGATCGGGCGGCGCGAGGTGATCGCCGAGAAGATCGAATCGAGCGGTCTGCGCATGACGATCGGCACCGACGTCGAGGTGCTTGATCCGGCTACTGATCGCGAAGTCTTCGAGCCGCTGCTGGCGGGCTATAGCGCGCTGGTAGGCCGCCGCGGCACGCCGCCGGACAGCGCCGAGCGCGCGCTGCGGACTCGGCCAAGCGTCGCCGCGGCGATGCTGCTGCGCGAGGGCCGCGTCGATGCGGCGCTGTGTGGCGGGATTGGCGATTGGTGGACGCAGATGACGTATGTCATGCCGCTGATCCCGCGGATGCCGGGTGTCTCGCGACTATATGCAATGTCGGCGGTGATCCTGCGCACCGGCAGCCTGTTCTTCTGCGATACGCACGTGACGGTCGATCCGACCGCCGAGCAGATCGCGGAGATGACGATGCTGGCGGCCGAAGCGGTGCGCGCGTTCGCGATCGAGCCGAAGGCGGCGTTGCTGTCGCATTCGAGCTTCGGTGCGTCGCGGTCGCCGTCTGCGCAGAAGATGCGTGCAGGGCATGCGTTGCTGAAGGAGATGGCGCCGGAGTTCGAGTTCGACGGCGAGATGCACGGTGATGCCGCGCTGTCGGAGGCACTGCGGCGGCGGCTGGTCGACGATAGCCCGTTGACCGGCTCGGCGAACCTGCTGGTGATGCCGAACATCGATGCGGCGAACATCGCGGTGTCGTTGTTGTCGGCATCGACCGAGTCGGCGCCGCTGGGGCCGATGCTGCTCGGGCTGGCCAAGCCGTTGCAGATGATGGTGCCGAGCGTGACCGCGCGCGGGATCGTGAATTTGAGCGCGATCGCGGTGGGGCATGCGGCAACGGTGAGCGAGACGGCGTAAGGGCGAACGCCATACCAAAGCTGTTCCCCCGCGAAGGCGGGGGTCCAGGGTAACGGGCGGCAGCGTTCGTTATCCTGGGCTCCCGCGTTCGCGGGAGAACAAGATCCAGCAGATGGTCACCGTATCTCGTCGATGTAAGAAAATGGTCGGAGCGACAGGATTCGAACCTGCGACCCCCACACCCCCAGTGTGGTGCGCTACCAGGCTGCGCTACGCTCCGACCGAACGGGCCGCAAAACGACCCGAGGGGGGCGCACTACGCGGGGTCCGCGCCTGATGCAAGCCCGAACACGGCGGCGATGTCGGCAGCCATGTCAGCAGCCATGTCAGATGCGCCGGTCGCACGGCGCCCACGTCTCATCCTGTGGCGATCTGTTGCGCGCGGTTCCAAGCGATGATAGCGGGCGGACCAATGCGGGCGCGACGCGCGACGTCCGGCCCGACCCATCCTAGCGCCTTCTACGGCCCAGCCAGATACGGACCTTCATGTTCATTTCACCAGCTTATGCCCAGGCCGCGGACGGCGCCACCACGGCGGGGGGCGGGATCGCCTCGTTCCTGAGCCTCGCGCCGCTCTTCCTCGTGTTCGTCGTCTTCTATTTCCTGATGATCCGCCCGCAGCAAAAGCGCATGAAGGCGCTGCAGGCGTCGGTCGCCGCGGTGAAGAAGAACGACAGCGTCGTCACCTCGGGCGGGATCCTGGGCAAGGTGACCAAGGTCGAGGATAATGTCGTCGAGGTCGAGATCGCGCCGAACGTCCGCGTCCGGGTTGTCAAGGCGACGCTGACCGACATCACCAGCCCGAACACGAAGCCGGCCAACGACTGATGTTGGATTTTCCGCGCTGGAAGGTCGGGTCGATCATCGGGTTGCTGGCGGCATTGTGCCTGCTGGCGATCCCGAGTTTCCTCCCCGAGAGCACCACGAGCCAATGGGGTCGCATCCCCCATCCGCACATCAACCTGGGGCTCGATCTCGCTGGCGGCAGTTATCTGCTGCTCGAGGCGGATACCGCCGACCTCGCCGCGACGCGGATCGAGGCGATGCGCGACAGCGTCGCGGGGACGATGCGCAACGGCACGCCGCGGATCGAGATCGGTGACATTTCGACGCGGGGCGGCCAGCTGACCTTCCTGCTGCGTGATCCGAGCCAGGTCGACGCAGCGCGCGAGCGCCTGCTGGCGATCACCGGCGGTGGCGCCGGGATGAGCGGCCAGCGCGAGTGGGATATCAATGTCGTCGACACGAGCCGGTTCGTGCTCAAGCCGACCGAGGCAGGCCTGACCCAGGCGGTCGACACGGCGATGAAGGACGCGACCGAAGTCGTCCGTCGCCGCATCGATGAACTCGGCACCAAGGAGCCGACGATCGTCCGCCAGGGCGCGACGCGGATCGTCGTCCAGGTACCGGGGTTGAAGAACCCGCAGGCGCTGAAGGATCTGCTCGGCAAGACCGCCAAGCTCGAATTCAAGCTGGTCGACGAGACCGCGAACCCCGCCGATCTGGTCAAGGGTATCGCGCCGATCGGCAGCCAGGTTCTCCCCTATCCGGGCAATCCACGCGGCGTACCGTTCATCGCGGTCAAGCGCTCGGTGATCATCTCGGGCGACCAGCTGGCCGATGCGCGCCAGGAGTTCGAGCCGCAGACCAACGCGCCGCAAGTGGCGATCACGTTCAACGCGGTCGGCGGGCGTCGCTTCGCCAAGGTCACGACGGACAATACGGGCAAGCCGTTCGCGATCATCCTCGACAATTCGGTGATCTCTGCTCCGAACATCAACGAGCCGATCCTTGGCGGTCGTGCATCGATCTCGGGCAACTTCACCGTCGAGTCGGCGAACGCGCTGGCGATCACGCTGCGGTCGGGCAAGCTGCCGGTCGCGCTGAAGACGATCGCCGAGAGCACCGTCAGCCCCGATCTCGGCAAGGATTCGATCCGCGCCGGCGTGCTCGCCTCGATCATCGCAGCGCTCGCGGTGATCGTGTTCATGTTCGTCACCTATGGGCGGTTCGGCCTGTATGCGAACCTCGCCGTGGTCATCAACATCCTGGTCATCGTCGCCGTCATGGCGATGCTGAACGCGACGCTGACGCTGCCCGGTATCGCCGGGTTCGTGTTGACGATCGGTACCGCGGTGGATGCCAACGTGCTGATCAACGAGCGTATTCGCGAGGAGCGACGCCGCGGGCGTAGCGTGATCCAGTCGGTCGAGCTCGGCTACAAGGAAGCGTCGCGGACGATCTTCGAAGCCAACGTGACGCACGCCATCACCGGCGTGATCATGCTGCTGCTCGGCTCGGGTCCGGTGAAGGGCTTCGCGGTCGTGCTGCTGATCGGGATCTGCACGTCGGTGTTCACCGCCGTCACGTTCACCCGGATGATGGTCGCGTTGTGGCTGCGGAAGAACCGCCCCACCACGATCAATATTTGAGGCGGGAGATAACCATGCGCCTGCTGAAACTCGTACCCGACAACACGAACCTGAAGTTCGTCTCGCTCCGCAAATGGGCGTTCGGGCTGACCCTGCTGCTGTCGTTGCTGGCGATCGGACTGGTCGTGACGAAGGGCCTCAACATGGGCGTCGACTTCGTCGGCGGCGTCCTGATCGAAGAGAAGTTCGCGACCCCTCCGTCGATCGACGCGGTCCGTACCGAAGTCGACCGGCTTGGCGTCGGCGAAGCCTCGATCCAGTCGTTCAGCGATCCCAAGACGCTGTCGATCCGCCTGCCGGTCCCCGCCGGTGACGAAGGCGCGACCAACCGCCTCGTCAAGAAGGTGTCGGACGACCTCGCGGTTAAGTTCCCCGGCGCGACGTTCTCAAAGTACGACACGATCTCGGGCAAGGTGTCGGACGAGCTGATCAGCAAGGGTCTGCTCGCGGTCGGCCTCGCGATCCTCGGCATCGCGCTGTTCGCGGTGGTGCGGTTCGAGTGGCAGTTCGGCGTGTCGACGGTCGTCGCGATCGTCCACGATCTGTTGATGACGCTCGGCTTCTTCGCGCTGACGCAGTTCGAGTTCGACCTGAACATCGTTGCGGCGGTGCTGACGATCATCTCCTATTCGATCAACGACAAGATCGTGATCGACGACCGTATCCGCGAGAACATGCGGCGCTACCGGAAGATGGACATGCGCGAGATCATCGACCTGTCGGTGAACGAGACGCTGCCGCGTACCGTGATGACGTCGGTGACGATCCTGCTCGCGCTGGTCGCGATGCTGGTGCTGGGCGGCCACGTGCTGCGCGGGTTCACTGCGGCGATGATCCTGGGTATCGTCGTCGGGACGTATTCGTCGATCTACGTGTCGTCGTCGCTGCTGATCACGCTGGGTCTGCGCGCCGATCCTGCGCCGCGCAAGGGCGGCGTGCAGGACGGTGCCGAGCGGGTTGGTCCCAAGGTCGAGCGTTGATCGCGTCATGAGGATGGACCGCGAGAAGACCGATGGGCCGATGATCTCGGCGATCGGTCGGGCCGGGTTCAAGGTCGACGACGGCTATTATACCGCGTTGTCGATCAGTCCCGAGCGCGCGGATGGCTGGGAGCCGCCGACGTTCGAGGCGCTTGCAGAGTCGGACGTCGCGGCGCTTCTCGCACTCGATCCGCCGCCTGAGTTCCTGTTGCTCGGCACCGGCTCCGCGCTGCGCCAGCCGCCGCTCGCGTTCAAGCGCGCGGTCGAAGCGCGCGGGTTTGGGATCGAGGCGATGGACAGCCGCGCCGCCGCCCGCGCCTGGGCGGTGTTGCGCGGTGAGGGTCGCTGGATCGTCGCGGCGCTGTACCCGCTCGAGGGGTAATCCAGAATTACAATCCTCCCCCACCAGGGGGAGGTGTCGCCGAAGGTGACGGAGGGGGCGGACACGGAACGGCCGTTTCCCCTTTCCTCCCCTCCTTCTGGCGAGGGACAGCCACCTCTCCCTTTGCGGGAGAAGATCGTTTAGCGGCGTTCTGCGGCTAGCGTCGCAAGGTGATCGTAGAGCGCGGCGGTATTGGCCTCCCAGGTGAACGGCGCCGCGGCCTTGCGCGTTGCTTCGGGCGCCGGCGGGTCTGCGAGCAGCGTGTCGATCGCGGCGGCAAACGCCAGCCCGTCGCGGATCGTGACCCGACCGGCATCGGCGGATTTTACCACCTCATGCGCGCCGCCCGCATCGGTGATGACGATCGGGGTGCCGCAGGCGAGCGACTCGACCCAGGCGTTGGCGAGTCCTTCCGAACTGGAGGCAAGCGCGCTGACGTCGGCGGCGGCAATCAGCTTCGGCAATTCGGCGTGCGGAACGGCGCCGAGTAGTCGAACGCGGTCGGCAATGCCGTAGCGCGCGATCCGGGCATCGAGTGCTGCGCGTTCGGGGCCCTCGCCCGCGATCAGCAACGTGACTCCGGGGAGCGCCGACACCGCATCGATGACGATGTCGTGCCCCTTGCGCGGGATCAACGCGCCGACCGACACGACGAGCGGCCCCGCGATGCCGAGCGCGGTCTTGCCTGCGGTCCGGTCGAGGGGACGGAATCGGTCCTGATCGACACCGGTGTGGTGGACACGGATACGCTCGGCGGGGAGGCCCATCGCGACCATGTCGGCCTTCATCGCCGCGCTGACCGCGAGCATCCCGGCGGCGTCCCGCCCGGCGCTGCGAACGCGCGCTGCAGTGGCGGGCGCGGTGCCCCAATGGTGGATATCGGCACCGCGCGCCTTGATCGAAACGGGAACGCCGTAGCGCTTGCCGAGCGCCACCGCAGCGGGTCCGTCCGGGAAGAAGAACGACGCATCGATCACGTCGAACGCAAAATCCTCGCGGATCGCGTCGAGCACCGGAGCAAGCGCGCGGACGAGTTCGGCGGGGTGGCGGCGCCCCTTGAGCAGCGGGCGCACCGCAAAGCGCGGACGATGGACGTCGATGCCTTTCCATCGTTCGCGTGCCGGCAGCGTCGCCAGCCTGGCATAATGACCGATGCGTTTCAGTATGCCGGGGGGGAGGCCGATCGGTGCGACCGCTTTCAGGCTGACGTCGGGATGCGCGGCGAGCCCTAACGTCTGACGCTCAACGAACACGCCGAAATTCGGGCGCGTGGCGTCGGGAAACAGCGTCGAGAGGGTAAGGATGCGGAGCATGTCGCCGCGAGTTTAAGGTGGGGTGAGTTAATGGGGAGTGAGTGACGGGACACAGTGCCGTCACTCACTTCCTGCCGAACGCTCGCCAGACCGGCGGGTCCACCAGCCCGGCAAAATTTCCACCCCGGCGGAGGCCGGGGCCCAGTTGGAAAGGTGGAAATAATGGAGTGCAGCATTCAATTAGCGACGCCTTCCAGCTGGGGCCCGGCCTTCGCCGGGGTGGTGCTTTTGGATAGGGTAACGCTCAGGTGACTGACACTTGCCCGCCCCCACCTTGTTTCCCCGCGAAGGCGGGGACCCAGACTGGGCTCCCGCCTTCGCGGGAGAACAAGGAAACGCAGGACGAACGGGGCTTGGGTCTCCCCGTTCAATCGGACTTTGGCTTAAATCCGCTTCGCCAAAGGATAGGCGAACAGCACGTCGGCATCCGCGCTCGTCGAGACTGTCTCGCTCCCCGTCATCGTCGCGCATTCGCCGGCCTTGAATGCCACACCCGCGACATCGCCCGAGCCGGTGATCGGGATCACCCAGCCGGTCGTACCCCCGGGCAAATTGACGACATGATCGCCACCCTTCCAGCGCTCGAGTACGAACTTCGGCCCCTCGACCATGATCGTCCGGCCGGTTTCGACCTCGATCGGCGGCGCGACGGGGACGTACGGGGTCGGATCGGCGACATCGATGCCGTCCTTCAAATGCAGCTCGCGATCGCTGCCATAATCATAAAGACGATATGTGGTCTCGGAATTCTGCTGGACCTCGATCACGGTCAGCCCGCCGCCGATCGCGTGGATCGTGTCCGACGCGCAATACATGAAGTCGCCCGGCTTGACCGGCTTCCAGTCGAGCTTGTCCTCGATCGTGCCGTCGATCGCCGACTGGCGCAGCGCGTCCTTCGAGATCGGCTGCTTCGTACCGACCGCGATGGTCGAGGTCGGCTCGGCGGCGAGAATCGTCCAGCACTCGTCCTTGCCACGCGGCAGCCCGCGATCATGCGCTTGCTCGTCGTTGGGATGGACCTGAACGGACAGCTTTTCGCTGGTAAACAGATACTTGATCAGCAGATCGGGCGTGGTGTTGCCGGGCTCCTGGAACCAGACTTCGCCGATCGGCGGCGAACCTTCGGCCGGATCCTCGAAACCGGGCCAGAGCGTGTCGCGACCCCAGGGCTTCTCGACGCGGTGGGTGTGCAACAATGTGGCCGGCATGACATGATCCTCGACGTGAATGGCGCTTCGAATGGCGAGCACCAACGCACGACTATTGCCGTGCGATCCGGCTCCAGGAAAGGGGCAAGACCCGCCCGGCGAAAAGGATTGTTCGTGGCTATCCGCTTACGCTAAGGATCACGCCAATGCGTATCACCCAGTCTCGTGCCCTCGCGGTCACGCTCCTCGCCGCGCTTGCGCTCCCCATGGCCGGTTGTGCGGGTGGCCGCGCCGCCAAGGGCGATCTGCCCTATGTCGCGCGCGACGTCGGCACGCTGTATTCGACCGCCAAGGCACGGCTCGATCAGGGACGCTACAAGGAAGCGGCGCAGCTGTTCGACGAGGTCGAGCGCCAGCACCCCTATTCGATCTGGGCGCGCCGTGCGCAGATCATGTCGGCGTTCAGCTATTACCTCGCCAAGGACTACACCGCGTCGATCAGCTCGGCGCAGCGCTTCCTCGCGGTCCATCCGGGCAACCGCGACGCGCCTTACGCCTATTACCTGATCGCGCTCGGCTATTACGAGCAGATCACCGACGTCACGCGCGACCAAAAGATTACGCGCCAGGCGCTCGACTCGCTCGGCGAACTGATGCGCCGCTACCCGAACACGCGCTATGCGTCGGATGCACGCCTCAAGATCGATCTGGTCAACGACCATCTCGCCGGCAAGGAGATGGAGATCGGGCGGTTCTATGAGACGCGCGGCCAGTGGCTCGCCGCGAACGGCCGGTTCCGCACGGTGGTCGACAAGTTCCAGCAGACCACGCACACGCCCGAGGCGCTGATGCGGCTGACCGAGACGTATCTGCAGCTCGGCGTGCCGATCGAGGCCGAGAAGGCCGCCGCGGTGCTGGGTCGCAACTATCCGGGCACCGACTGGTATGATCACGCCTACAAGCTGATGCAGGACCATCCGGTGAAGCCGATCGCACCACTGGCACCGGGCGAGGCGATCATTCCGACCGGGACCGCGGGGACGCCGGGTACCGGCGTGCTGGAGCTTCCCAAGGCGAACGGCAACACCGGTGGTACTGGTGCAGGCAGCGTTTCGAGCCCCGCACCGGTCGGTCCGGGCAGCGCGACGCGGACCGGCCCCGGCAACTGATCGCCGGACCGCTATGAGAACACGCGCATGAGAACAATAGGGGATCATTTTCGCGCGCTGATCGTCTAAGACGCGCACGATGCTGACCGACCTTTCCATTCGCGACGTGGTGCTGATCGAGGCGCTGGATCTGGGATTCGGCGAAGGACTCGGCGTGCTGACCGGCGAGACCGGCGCGGGCAAGTCGATCCTGCTCGATGCGCTGGGGCTTGCGCTCGGTGGACGCGGCGATAGCGGGCTCGTGCGGCACGGCGCGACGCAGGCCGTCGTCACCGCGACGTTCGACGCCCCTGCCCCCGAATCGCCGCTCGCACTGCTGTTCGATGAAAACGGGCTGGAGATCGAACGCGGCGAGCCGTTGATCGTGAAGCGGATCGTCAAGGCGGATGGCGGCAGTCGCGGATTCGTCAATGACCAGCCGGCGTCGGCGGGTCTGCTGCGCGAGATGGCGCCGCATCTGGTCGAGATTCACGGCCAGCATGACGAACGGGGGCTGTTGAATGCCCGCGGACATCGCGCGCTTCTCGACATCTTCGGACGGACCGAGCCAGGCGCTACGGGCAAGGCCTATGCCGGGTTCCGTGCGGCCGAGGCCGAACTGGCGGCGGCGCGCGCGGATATCGAGACGGCGGCGCGCGATCGCGAATGGCTCGAGCATACCGTCGCCGAACTCGATGCGCTGGCGCCGGTCGCTGGCGAGGAAGAGACGTTGGCAGATACGCGACGGTCGATGCAGCGCGCGGAAAAGATCGCAGACGATCTGGCGGCTATCGACGATTTTCTCGAGGGCAAAGACGGCGGCCTGGGAAAGCTGCGCCAGGCGGCGCGCGTGCTGGAGCGGATCGCGGAGGATCATATCGCGCTGGGCGAGGCACTGGCAGCGGTCGACCGCGCGGTGATCGAAGCGTCGGTCGCCGAAGAACAGTTGCGCGATGCGCGGGCGGAACTCGCCTATGATCCGCGTGCGCTGGAGGATGACGAGGCGCGCCTGTTCGAGTTGCGGGCAATGGCGCGCAAACACCGTGTGCAACCGGATGATCTCGCCGCGCTGGCGGACGAGATGCGCGCGCGGCTGGAGCGCCTCGATGCGGGCGAAGGCGGCATTGCCGTGCTGGAGGCTCGCGTTGCTTCCGCGCGCAAGGCGTATGACACGGCCTCGGACGCGCTAACGAAGCGGCGGCTGGCGGCGGCCAAGCGGCTCGACGTTGCGGTTGCGGGCGAACTGGCACCCTTGAAGCTCGACGCGGCGCGGTTCCAGACCGTGGTCGCGCCGCTTGGCGAAGAGGGCTGGTCGGCGGCGGGCAAGGACCGCGTCGAGTTCGAGATCTCGACCAATCCGGGCGCACCGTTCGCGGCGCTGACCAAGATCGCATCGGGCGGCGAATTGTCGCGCTTCATCCTCGCGCTGAAGGTGGCGCTGGCGGAAGAGGGCGGCGCGTCGACGATGGTGTTCGACGAGATCGACCGCGGCGTCGGTGGTGCGGTGGCCAGCGCGATCGGCGAACGCTTG
Organism: Sphingomonas sp. PP-F2F-A104-K0414; assembly: GCF_004340945.1. GTDB lineage: Bacteria > Pseudomonadota > Alphaproteobacteria > Sphingomonadales > Sphingomonadaceae > Sphingomonas. The sequence goes on along the minus strand of NZ_SLYD01000003.1, from coordinate 225,653 downwards.
GCGCGGCTCGCGCAGAGCACGCAGCTGCTGGTGGTGACGCACAGCCCGCAGGTTGCAGCACGCGGCGCCAAGCACCTGCTGATCGCGAAAAGTAGCGACGGCACGGTCACGCGAACGGGTGTACGCGCCTTGTCCGAAGACGAACGGCGTGAGGAAATCGCCCGGATGCTGTCCGGCGCGCAGATCACCGACGAGGCGCGCGCGCAGGCGGAGCGGTTGCTCGAGCGGGCCTGAGGTTTCGGGCCCTAGACTGCTGGCCGCGTATCCACTTCGAGCGCCCCATTGGCCGAGATCTTACGGCGAATCTCTCGACCGACGTTTGAAATCAAGGCGTCGCTTGCCGCGGATGCCCCAGATGAATCTTCAACACCGGCACGACGATATAGTCACCACCCACCTTGCGGATGCCGTGCAGCGCGCGACTGCCGAAGCCGCCGTCTTCGCGGATCGCGGCGTGGATGGGCGTCTGCTCGGTGTGGATCATGTCGTCGAGCCCCGTCGCGCTGGCGTCCGAGCGCGGCCATAGCGTCTGCTGGACGCGGTCGTCGGCCGACGAATCATCGTTCCAATCATAGCCGATCGCCGGGGCAGGCTTTGGCGAGACATGGGTTTGCTGCGCCATGGCGGGGGTGGCGAGACACAGCGCCGACAAAACAACGGACGTCGTTTGCATCACACGCGTCTCTCCTTCCACCCCGGCGGAGGCCAGGGCCCAGCTGGGAAACAGTATTTGGCGAATGCTACGAACCGTTACAACGACCTTGCCTACTGGGCCCCGGCCTCCGCCGGGGTGGCAGCCCCCAAGCAGCCCGCCCCTTAACTCAATCGCGATAGCTCGGGTCGATCCGGTCGAGTTTCCGCAGCAACGCCGGCCACGCCAGCCCATCCGCCAACATCCGCATCCCGGGACCGCTCGATTGGCCCTCGACCTTCTCCGCCACGCCCTGGTTCGGGGTGTTGAGATTCTCCCGCCCCGCGCTCAGCATCAGCACCTGCGCCTCGCACGCGCGCTCGAGGAAATACATCCGCAGGAACGCCTGCGGGATCGACTCGCCGACGGTCAGCGTGCCGTGGTTGCGCAAGATCATGCTGTGCTTGGTGCCGAGATCCTCGACCAGCCGCTCGCGCTCCTCGAGCTCGGTCGCGATGCCTTCGAAGTCGTGATACGCCACGTCGTGCCCGGCGATCATCGCGGTCTGCGTGTGCGGAAGCAGCCCCTCCACCATCGCCGACACCGCCTGGCCATGCGGCGTATGCAGATGCAGCACCGCGACCGCATCCTCGCGCGCGGCATGGACCGCCGAATGGATCACGAAGCCCGCACGGTTGACCGGCGCGGGCGTGTCCATGACCTTGTCGCCGTTCACGTCGATCTTGACGAGCGACGACGCGGTGATCTCCTCGAACATGTGCGTATAGGGGTTGATCAGGAAATGATGCTCGGGCCCCGGCACGCGCGCGGACAGATGCGTGAAGATCAGATCGTCCCAGCCATAATGCGCCACCAGACGGTATGCGGCGGCAAGATCGACGCGCAGCGCCCATTCCTCGGGCGAAACGAGATCGCGTACGGTCGGTTCGGTCCTGAGTGCGGTCGCCATCATCCATCTCCTGTTTTTATGGGCTTAGCATAGCATGGCGCAGGCCCCTGAAATGTCACCAGATTGACAATCCCGGCGATCGGCCGACACTTCTGCGATGTCGTCGATCGATCACGCGCAGCTCGAATCGGACTCCTGGTTCGGTGCGGTGCCGGCCGAGCGGCGCGCGCTGTTGCTGGCGCGGGCGAGCGTGCGTTCTGTCGCGGCGGGGACGCGGTTGTACGGCGTCGGCGACCCGCCCGATGGGCTATGGGCGGTGCTCGACGGGCAGGTCCGGCTGATCGGCTATCCCGCGGTCGGTGCCGAACTGGTGGTGTTGATGATGGGGCCGGGCACGTGGTTCGGCGAGCTGTCGACGCTCGATGCCGGGCCGAGGCCGCATGATGCGGTCGCATTCGGGCCGGCGCGCGTGCTGCATATCGGGATCGACGCGTTCCGGCGGCTGGCGGGCGCCACGCCCGAACTGTGGTGGGACATCGCGCTGCTGGCGTGCGCGCACCAGCGTGCGTCGCTGGCGTTCATGATGAATACGCTGGCGCAACCGATCCCGGTGCGATTGGCACGGACGTTGGCCGGCCTCGCGCGCGCCGCGGGCGGGAGCAGCGTCGCGCTCCGCCAGGAGGATATCGCCGCGATGATCGGCGTGTCGCGACAGACGCTCAACAAGGCGTTGAAGGCGATGGAACGCGAAGGAGTGATTGCTGTCGAATATGCGCGGATCAGGGTCGTGGATGCGGAAGGGTTGCGTCGGTTGGGTGCGGGGTGAGTCGTCGCGCCTCATGAATAGCACCACCCCGGCGGAGGCCGGGGCCCAATTGGGGGACGGTGATAACGATGCGCATCGCTCCGTTACTGCGGCCTTTCCACTTGGGCCCCGGCCTTCGCCGGGGTGGAGTTGGAAGGATGGAGCGATAGTGGCGCCCCCTTACAGCACCCCGCTGCCGCCCGTGGCCGCAAACGCGCTGCCACTCGTAAAGCTCGTCCCCGTCTCCGCCAGCGTCACGAACAACGACGCCAGCTCCGCCGGCTGACCCGCGCGACCCAGCGGCGTGTCCTGTCCGAACTCGCCCATCTTGCCCGGCAGCTGTCCACCCGCGACCTGCAGCGGCGTCCACACCGGGCCCGGCGCGATCATGTTGACACGAATGCCTTTCTTGCCGAGCTGCTTCGCCAGCCCCTTGGTGAAGATCAGGATCGCGCCCTTGGTCGTCGCATAATCGAGCAGTTCCTCGCCCGGGCTAACCGAGTTCACCGACCCCGTGTTGATGATCGACGCACCCGGCTTCATCAGCGGGATCGCCGCCTTGCACAGGTGGAACATCGCATAGACGTTGGTCTTCATCGTGCGATCGAACTGTTCGAAACTGATCTCTGCGATCGAGGCCTTCGACTGCTGGTACGCGGCGTTGTTGACGAGGATGTCGAGCCCGCCGAGTTCACGCGCGGCGCGTGCGATCAGGTCGTTGCAGAATTTCGCATCGGTCAGGTCGCCGGGGATCAGGACGACCTTCCGCCCCTCGGCACGGAGCAGCTTGGCGACATCCTGCGCATCGGGCTCCTCGGTGGGATAATAGTTGATCGCGACATCGGCACCTTCGCGCGAGAACGCGATGACCGCCGCGCGGCCGATCCCGGAGTCGCCGCCGGTGACCAGTGCTTTCCGCCCCGCGAGACGCCCAGAGCCGCGGTAGCTCGCCTCGCCGCAATCGGGGACGGGGCGCATGTCGCGCTGAAGCGCGGGCCATTTCTGGCGCTGTTCGGGGAAGGGCGTGGAAACGAAGCGCGTCTGCGGATCGGCGAGTGGCGCCTGCCCTTGCGCAAAGGCCGGTGCGGCGGCGGCGGCGAGGCCGGTGACGGCGGCGCCCTTGAACAGGTCTCGGCGGCTGGTGTCTGTCATGATTGCGCTTCCCGGAAAAATTACCTTGCGATGTCAGCGTTTAAGTCACGCGAATGTTCACGCCATGTTGATCCAGGTCTTGTCGAAAGACGCCCCCCTCCCCTAACCCGGCGCAATGACCGACCTTCCCGCGACCGAGACCGAAGCCGCCGCCGAGCTGGAGACGCTCGCCGCGCAGATCGCGTATCATAACGCCCGCTATCATACCGACGACGCGCCCGAGATCAGCGACGCCGACTATGACGCGCTGGTGCGGCGCAATTCGGCGATCGAAGCCGCGTTTCCGGGCGCCGTGCGGAGCGATTCCCCGAGCCGGACGGTGGGGGCGGCGCCGGCGGGGCATCTGGCGAAGGTCGCGCATGCCAAGGCGATGATGAGCCTCGACAACGCGTTCGCCGACGAGGAGGTCGAGGAGTTCGTCGCGCGCGTGCGCCGATTCCTGAAGCTCGCGGACGACGCGACGGTCGCGCTGACCGCAGAGCCGAAGATCGACGGGCTGTCGTGTTCGCTGCGGTATGAAGAGGGGCGCCTCGTGCAGGCGTTGACCCGAGGTGACGGGCAGGTCGGCGAGGACGTGACGGCGAACGTCCGTACCATCAGCGACATTCCGCAAACCTTGCAGGGTGAAGCCCCCGCGATCTTCGAGGTTCGCGGCGAGGTGTATATGGCGAAGGACGACTTCGCTGCGCTCAACGCGCGCCTGCTCGCCGAGGCGGAGGAGACCGGCAAGGACGCACGGCAGTTCGCCAACCCGCGCAACGCCGCCGCGGGATCGCTGCGCCAGAAGGACGCGAGCGTGACCGCGAGCCGGACGCTCCGGTTCCTCGCGCACGGCTGGGGCGAAGCCAGCGTCGTGCCGGGTGATACCCAGGCCGCAGTCGTCGACACGCTACGCGGCTGGGGCTTCCCGATCGCCGAGGGGTTCGCACGGGTCGAGGGAACGGCGGCGGCGCTCGACGTCTACCGCAAAATCGAAGCCGAGCGCGCCGATCTGCCGTTCGATATCGACGGCGTGGTCTACAAGGTCGACCGGCTCGACTGGCAGGCGCGGCTGGGTCAGGTCGCCAAAGCCCCCCGCTGGGCGATCGCGCACAAATTCCCCGCCGAGCGTGCGCAGACCTTGCTTGAGCGGATCGACATCCAGGTCGGCCGCACCGGCGCGATGACCCCCGTTGCGCGCCTCTCTCCCGTGACGGTCGGCGGCGTCGTCGTAACTAACGCGACCCTCCACAATGCCGACGAGATCGAGCGACTCGGCGTTCGGCCTGGCGACCGCGTGCTCGTCCAGCGCGCCGGCGACGTCATCCCACAGATCGTCGAAAACCTTACGCCTGAAGCAGAGCGCGAGGCTTACGTTTTCCCCCACATTTGCCCCGAATGCGGGTCGGCCGCCGAGCGCGAGGAGGGCGAGGTCGTCTATCGCTGCACAGGCGGACTGATCTGCCCCGCACAGCGAGTCGAGCGGCTGATCCACTTCGCCTCGCGCCATGCCTTCGACATCGGCGGTCTCGGCCAGACGCTGATCGAGGCGTTCTTCCGCGACGGCCTGATCGAATCGCCCGCCGACATCTTCCGCCTGACCGAGGAACAGCTAGCGGCGAGGAAGAAAGACGGGCGCGTGTGGGCGGCCAAAGTCATCGCCGCGATCGAGACGAAGCGGACGATCCCGCTCGACCGGTTCCTGTTCTCGCTCGGCATCCGCCACGTCGGCGAGATTACCGCGCGTGACCTTGCGCGACGCTATGTGTCGGCGAAAGCGCTCGGCGCGGTGCTGCGTCACGCCGTCTTCCTGCGCAAACAAATCGAGCCGGTGATCGGCGAACCCGAGCGGAAGTTCGTGCTCCGCCGCGACAAGCTGCTGGTCGGCGCGATCGAAACCGCCGGCATCGGCCCGGAGGTTGCGAGCGCGCTGGTCGGCTTCTGCGCCGAGCCGCATAATCGCCACGTGGTGTTCGACCTGTTGCGCGAAGTGAAGCCCGCAGACGTCGTCCACGAGACCCGCGAGTCACCGGTCACCGGCCAGATCCTGGTCTTCACCGGCAGCCTCGAGACGCTCAGTCGCGACGAGGCGAAGGCGCAGGCGGAAGCGCTCGGCGCGCGAGTCGCGGCGTCGGTGTCGAGCAAGACCGGCCTCGTGATCGCGGGTATGGGGGCGGGCTCCAAGCTGAAGAAAGCCACAGACCTCGGCATCCGCGTCATCACAGAAGCCGAATGGGCGGAGATCGTCGCCGCCAGCTGAGGCGCGCGACACTGCTGGTCGGCGGTTCCATCCTGGCCGAAACGGTTCCACTGCGTGGCTTTTTTGCAACGCGGTATGACCGAGTGTGTCCATGACACTTCCCGACTCGCCAATGTCACATATCCGAAATATTCGAAGTGCAGGGCCGGATTAACACGACATGAAGTCGCGAAATTCGGAGCCGCGGGCTCTCAAAGGGGTAATTACTGATGCGGAACAACCTTTTCCTGGGTGTGGCAGTCGTTGCGCTCGTCGCACCTGCCGCCGCCATGGCGCAGGACACGACGGCGACGATCCGCGGTTCGGTCCAGTCTGCCGGCGTACCCGTCAACGGCGCCACGGTGGTCATCACCAACGTCCCGTCAGGCACGCGCTCGACCGCGACGACCGATGCGAGCGGGACGTTCATCGTCACCGGCCTGCGCGCCGGCGGCCCGTTCACCGTCGACATCGCGTCGGCGCAGGGCAGCACCAGCGTCACCGACATCTTCACCGTCATCGGCCAGCCGTTCGATTTGCCGATCGAACTGGCCGCAGGGGGCACCGCATCCAGTGACGAGATCGTCGTCACCGCATCGTCGATCCGCGGCGCCGGCACGTCGTCGGATGGCCCGCAGACCGTGCTCAGTGCACGCGACATCAGCAAGGTCGCCTCGGTCAACCGCGACATCCGCGACATCCAGCGTCGCGATCCGTTCGCCACTCTCGATCTGTCGAACAATCGCGCCGTGTCGTTCGCCGGTAGCAACCCACGCTTCAACCGCTTCTCGATCAACGGCGTGTCGGTCAGCGACAATTTCGGCCTGAACCCCGATGCCAGCCCTACCGCGCGCGGTCCGATTCCCTTCGACGCCATCGCGCAGGTGTCGGTCTCGATCGCGCCGTATGATTTCCGCCAGGGCAATTTCCAGGGCGGCGCAATCGACGCGACGCTTGCGTCCGGCACCAACGACTTCCACGGCACCGGCTTCTACTCGCAGAACACCGACGGCCTGTACGGCAAAAAGATCGGCTCGTTCACGCGCCCCGACACGAACTTCAAGTCGGAAACCTATGGCGCGACGTTGTCGGGCCCGATCATCAAGGACAAGCTGTTCTTCATGGTCTCGGCCGAGCGCAACACCGAAGCCCGCCCGCTGACGATCGCATCGCCGTCGCAGGTGCCGTTCGGCACGGGTAACTTCCTGACGACCGCCCAGGTCGACAACGTCGCCGCCATCGCTCAGTCGGTCTATGGCTATGACGCGGGCGAGATCCTCTCGATCGCGCAGCAGAAGGACGAGAAGATCGTCGGCAAGCTCGACTGGAACATCACCGATGGCCAGAAGCTCGCATTGTCCTACGTGAACGCGTTCGACTCGTTCGTCGTCAGCGGCAGCAACTCGCAGTCGGCCGCGTCGCCGGGCTTCTCGCTCGACTCCAACGGCTACAAGCTGGGTGAACTGCTCCGCGCCGGCATCGCACAGCTGAACTCGGATTGGTCCGACACGTTCTCGACCGAAGTCCGCGGCACGTACAAGAAGTACACCCGCACCCGCGATCCGCTGCGCGGCAACGATTTCGCCCAGTTCCGCGTCTGCCTCGATCCGACCTCGGTCGGCACCGGCGGCCAGGCTCAGTCGTGCAGCACCGGCACCCCGGTCATCGCATTCGGGCCGGACGCTTCCAGCCAGTCGAACACCTTCGCCACGGAAACGTTCGGCGGATCGGCGTTGGCCAACGTCACGGTCGGCGACCACAGCATTCGCCTGCTCGGCGAATTCTCGCGCGTGACGATCAAGAACCTGTTCCTTCAGAATTCCGCCGGCTCGTATTATTTCGACTCGCTTGCCGATTTCCAGGCGCGGCGCGCTAACCAGGTGACCTACCAAGACGCCGTCTCGCTCAACACGGACGATGCAGCGGCAGACTTCGGGTATCAGCAATATACCTTCGGCGCACAGGACAGCTGGCGCGTCAGCGATACGCTGAACCTGACCTACGGCGCACGCTACGACCTGTACGACATGCAGAGCCGCATCCCGTACAACGCCAACTTCCAGAACCGCGTCGGTTTTGCGAACACCAAGAACTTCAAGGGTCTGGGCGCGTTCCAGCCGCGCATCAGCTTCGACTTCAAGCCGCCGGTCGCGCGCCTGAAGCTGCGCGGCGGTGCCGGCATCTTCGCTGGCGGCGCACCCGACGTGTACCTGTCGAACAGCTTCTCGAACACCGGCGTGGTCACCAACTCGGTGACCGTCAACCGGATCACCAGCGGCGCGTCGGCCTATAACCAGCCGGTCGCCGTCGGCGATGCCGCGCTCAACAACGTCAATGGTGCCGCCATTCCGGCGGCACTCGCAAACTATCTGTCGACCAGCACGGGCTCGCTCAGCACCGCGCCGGTCAATGCGATCGATCCGAGCTTCGACATCCCGTCGACGTTGAAGGCGACCTTCTCCGCCGATTATGACCTGTTCGGCATCGAGTTCGGCGCCGACTATATCTATTCCAAGGTCATCCAGCAGGTTCAGTTCAGCGACGCCCGCTCGGTGGTGATCGGGCGCCTGCCCGATGGCCGCCCACGCTATGCCGCACGGACCAACGCCGGCGGCATCAGTGTTACCGATCCGAACACGGATATCGTGCTGGGGAACACCAACCGCGGCCGCGGTCATGTGTGGGATGTCCGTGCCTCCAAGACGTTCGACTGGGGTCTGTCGCTCGGCGGCAGCTACACGTGGCAGGACGTGAAGGATGCAACGCCGGCCACGTCGTCGACCGCACTGTCCAACTATGGCAACGCGGCGATGGTCGATCCGAACTTCGCGGCGTATGGCCGGTCGAACGACGAAACACGGTGGGCATTCAAGTACAACATCGGCTTCGATCATGCGTTCTTCGGCGACTATCGTACCGCGATCCAGCTGTTCGGCGAGACGCGCGCAGGCCGTAACTACAGCTTCACGATGATCGACCAGAGTGGCGGTACCAGCAACCGCAGCCCGGTGTTCGGCACGCTGTCGAACAACGGTCGCTACCTGCTGTACGTGCCGACCGGCGCAAACGATCCGCTCGTCAGCTACGACACGCCGGGAACGCAGACTGCGCTCGATAACCTGATCAACAAAACCGAGCTGAAGGACTATCGCGGCAAGATCGCAGGCCGCAACATCGCCCGCAGCCGTGCCTTCACGCGTATCGATCTCCATCTCGAACAGCAGGTTCCGACCTTCATCGGCGGATCGCGCGTGACGATCTTCGGCGATATCGAGAACCTTCCGAACCTGCTCAACAGCAAGTGGGGCGGTCTGCGTCAGCTCGCCTTCCCGTCGACCGCGTCGGTCGTTCAGGTTCAGTGCCTTGCTGTCGCAACCGCGACCGGCGCTCCGGGCGTCGTCAACACTGCCGCAAACCAGACGTGTACGCAGTATCGCTACTCGTCGTTCATTGAGCCGGCGACGGCTCGCGCGCCGGTATTCAACGGTTCGCTGTACCTGATCCGTATCGGCGCACGCTTTACCTTCTAAGCTACGCTTGACGTAATCGGTCGAACCGGGCCGCCGTTCCTCTAGGGGAGCGGCGGCCCTTTTCGTTACAGCATCACTAAAGATACGCGGCTCACGGGTTTTGCGTGTCCGTTGCGCCGCGTGTAAGACCGCGGGCCAATGGCTATTTCCTCCGCCCCGTCCCCCGGCCAAACCCGGCGGCTGCCCTTCACCGCGCGACCGTTCTTCGAGAACAAGGCGCGGGCGTTCTGGATCCTCCAAGCGGTTGGCTGGAGCGGGTATCTGTTGCTGCGCGGGGTGGTGTCGATCTCGAACGGGCTGTCGCTCGACGGGGTGATCCCGGTGATCGTCGAGGCGATCGTCGGATATTGCATCACGCTGCTGCTCTCGACGATGTACGGCCAGTATCGGCAGATGAACCGGCTGGTCGGCATCTTCCTGACGATCGCGACGCTCGCCGCCGCGACGTTCCTGTATGCGGTGCTCGACGCGTTCACCTTCTCGTTCATCGCGACCGCGACGCCGGGCGTGACTCTGACGCGGCTGCTCGGATCGGTGTACGTCACCTTCACCGTGCTGTTCGGATGGTCGGCGCTGTATTTCGGGATCAACTTCTACCTGATCGTCGAGCAGCAGATCGACCAGATGGAGCATCTGGAGAACCAGGCGTCGTCGGCGCAGCTGGCGATGCTGCGGTATCAGCTCAACCCGCATTTCCTGTTCAACACGCTAAACTCGATCTCGACGCTGGTGCTGCTCAAGCAGACCGAGCGGGCGAACGCGATGCTCAGCCGGTTGTCGTCGTTCCTGCGCTATACGCTGGCGAACGAGCCGACCGCGCACGTCACCGTCGCGCAGGAGGTGGACCAGCTGAAGCTGTATCTGGAGATCGAGAAGATGCGCTTCGAGGATCGGATGCGGCCGAAGTTCGACATCGATCCGCGCGCCGAACGCGCCCGGCTGCCGTCGCTGCTGCTGCAACCGCTGGTCGAAAACGCGATCAAATACGCCGTCACGCCGCAGGAGGAAGGCGCCGAAATCTGCGTCGAAGTGCGGCTCGCCGGGGAACGCGTGCAGATCGCCGTATCCGATACCGGTCCGGGCTTGATCGAGGGCCGGATCGGTTCAAGCCAATCCACAGGCGTGGGGCTCGCTAATATTAGAGACAGGTTGGCTCAGGCATATGGGCCCGACCATCGTTTCGAAACCCGCTCCACGCCCGCTGGCGGCTTCTCGGTCGAGATCGAGATTCCGTATCAGCTTGAAGACGTGAACAGAGAGGCCGCATGACCATCCGTACCATTCTCGTCGACGACGAGCCGCTGGCGATCCAGGGGCTGGAACTCCGACTCCAGGCCCATGAAGACGTCGAGATCATCGAAAAATGCTCGAACGGCCGCGAAGCGATTCGCGCGATCAAGACGCACAAGCCCGACCTGGTCTTCCTCGATATCCAGATGCCGGGGTTCGACGGGTTCTCCGTCGTACAGGGCCTGATGGAGGTCGAGCCGCCGCTGTTCGTGTTCGTCACCGCGTATTCGGACCATGCTCTGCGCGCGTTCGAGGCTCAAGCGGTCGATTATCTGATGAAGCCGGTCGAGGAATCGCGGCTGGCCGATACGATCGAGCGGGTTCGGCAGCGTTTGAGCGAGAAGCGCGGCGTCGAGGAGGTCGATCGGTTGCGCGAAGTGCTCGCCGATGTCGCGCCGGATGCGGCGGCGGACATGCCGGATGGGGACGCTGTGTCGGCGAACCGGTTCGAGAAGCTCATCAACATCAAGGATCGCGGGCAGATCTTCCGCGTCGATGTGGATACGATCGAGCGGATCGATGCGGCCGGCGATTACATGTGCATCTATACTGGCGATAATACGCTGATTTTGCGCGAGACTATGAAGGATCTGGAGAAGCGGTTGGATCCGCGGCGGTTCCAGCGGGTGCATCGGTCGACTATCGTGAACCTGGATCTGGTCAAGCAGGTCAAGCCGCATACGAACGGGGAATGCTTCCTAGTGCTGAATTCCGGGGCGAGCGTGAAGGTGTCCCGGTCGTACCGCGATGTGGTTGCGCGGTTCGTTCACTGAGTTCGAGCCCGTCGTCCTAGCCGCGTCCCCGTCATCCTGACGAACGCGGGGGGGTGTGGTCGGGGCGAGCTTTCGGGAGCGTGCTCTTCCACCTCCGTCCTTGCCGATCGAGGTCCCGACTTTCGTCGGGATGACGGGGGTGCGCTCCCTTAGCGGGCGGTTCCCCCGTTTCCCGTGGCCATTAACCAGTCCCTAAACCCCGCGGCTTAGAGCGGGGGGATGAAGACGTCGGGTTACGGCCTTTATCCCCATGCGCTGATCAGCCTGCCCGCTTTGGTGATGGCGACGTCGTGCGTGCCGGCGGACCGCCCTGCGGCGATCGCCCGGGCCCAGCCGGAGCGGAACTCTCGCGCGTTGTTGGCGCGAATGGCGCTGCATGTGCCTGACGACATTTCGGCGAAGGCGGCACAGGCCGCTACGGATACCGCGTTTGCCGGGGCCGCCCCGGTCGTCGCGCCACCATTCTCGACCGTCGCGCAATCGACCGACGATGCCTCGCGCGCGGCCGACTGCCTGACCGCTGCTGTATATTACGAGGCACGGTCGCAGTCGGAGGACGGCCAGCGTGCAGTGGCGCAGGTCGTGCTGAACCGCGTGCGCGACCGGGCCTTTCCGAACAGCGTTTGCGGGGTGGTGTACCAGGGGGCAGAGCGGCGGACCGGGTGCCAGTTCAGCTTTACCTGCGACGGCTCGATGAACCGTGTGCGCGAGCCGGGGGCTTGGAATCGCGCGCGGGCGGTTGCGGCGGCAGCGCTTGAGGGGAGCGTTTATGCGCCAGTCGGGGCGGCGACGTCGTTTCATACGACCAGCATTTTGCCTTGGTGGGCGTCAAGTCTTGCGCGGATCACGACGGTTGGGGCGCATGTGTTCTATCGCTGGCAGGGGGCGTTGGAGCGGGCTCTGACGTTTCGGCAGGCTTATGCTGGGGTGGAGCCTGGGGTCCGGAGTGTTGGTTTGGCGAGCGATGGTGGTGTGGCGGTAGCCGCGGCGCCGGTTGCTGGCGTTTCGGTGCATTACGGCAACCGGGACGACGTTGCGGACTCGGGTGCGGAGCCGGCCGATGCGCTGCATGGGGTGACGGTGCACCGGGGTTTGCCGCGCTCCGGCTCGACAATGGCCGGCGCTGCGGTCGTGCAGACGCGGTTGGTTTCGGGGGTGCGGGTTCACGTTGGTGGGCGGGCAGCTGCGATGATCGGTAGTGGTACCGGGGGCGCCGCGGTCGTTTCAGACGAAATCTAACCACTCCGAGGATACCACCCCGGCGGAGGCCGGGGCCCAATTGGGGAACGTTGCTAACGGCGGATGGCGCTCCGTTACGACCACCTTTCCACTTGGGCCCCGGCCTTCGCCGGGGTGGTAGTAATGCGGGATAGTTTTGGTGGCGGGACTGCCCCTTCTTGTTCCCCCGCGGAGGCGGGGGTCCAGGGTATCGGGCGGTGGCGTTTGTGGTCCTGGGCCCCCGCCTTCGCGGGGGAACAGCTTCTTCCAAAGGAGCTCTCGCCGCTCCATCGCGAGAGACACCCCTCCCCTCGCAAAACCATGCTGCATCTGCTAACGGCACGCGCATGCTGAACCTGAACAATATCACGGTGCGCCTGGGCGGACGGGTTATCCTCGATGGCGCCACCGCCGCGTTGCCGCCGGGCTCGCGCGTCGGGCTGATCGGGCGCAACGGTGCAGGCAAGTCGACGATGGTGCGCGTGATCGCAGGACAGCTCGAGCCCGACGACGGTTCGGCCGACATGCCGAAGGGTGCGCGGATCGGTTACCTCGCGCAGGAAGCGCCGCACGGCGTGAAGACCCCGTTCGAGACTGTGCTCGAAGCCGATCTGGAGCGCGCCGCGCTGATGATCGAGAGCGAGACGAGCGAGGACCCCGACCGGCTCGGCGACGTGTACGAGCGGCTGATCGCGATCGACGCCTACACCGCGCCCGCCCGCGCCGCGCAGATCCTGCTCGGCCTCGGGTTCGACGAGGACATGCAGGCGCGGACGCTCGACAGCTTCTCGGGTGGCTGGAAGATGCGTGTCGCGCTCGCCGCTCTGCTGTTCTCGCAGCCGGACCTGCTGCTGCTCGACGAGCCTTCGAACCATCTCGATCTCGAAGCGGTGATGTGGCTGGAGGACTTCCTCAAGGGCTACAAGGCGACGATCGTGGTGGTCAGCCACGAGCGCGATTTCCTCAACAACGTGGTCGATCACATCCTGCATCTGCAGGGCGGCAAGATCACGCTGTATCCGGGCGGCTACGACGCGTTCGAGCGGCAGCGCGCCGAGCGGCTTGCGCAGATCGAAGCGGCACGCGCGAACCAGGCGGTGCAGCGCGAGAAGCTGCAGGAATATATCGCCAAGAATTCCGCGCGCGCCTCGACCGCGAAGCAGGCGCAGTCGCGGCAGAAGATGCTGTCGAAGATGCAGCCGATCGCCGAGAGCTACAACGATCCGACGCTGTCGTTCGGCTTCCCCAACCCGACCGAACTGCGGCCGCCTCTGATCACGCTCGATATGGCAACGGTGGGCTATGCCGACGTGCCGATCCTGAAGCGGCTCAACATGCGGCTCGATCCCGACGACCGGGTCGCGCTGCTCGGGCGCAACGGCAACGGCAAGACCACGCTCGCGCGGCTGCTGGCGGCGCAGCTGACGCCGATGGACGGCGAGATGTCGTCGTCGGGCAAGATGAAGGTCGGGTATTTCACCCAGTATCAGGTCGAGGAACTCGATCCGACCGATTCGCCGATCGAGCATATGTCGCATCTGATGAAGGGCGCGACGCCGGCTGCCGTGCGCGCGCAGTTGGGGCGCTTCGGCTTCTCCGGCGACAAGGCGACGACGCGGGTCGGCAAGTTGTCGGGTGGCGAGCGGGCGCGTCTGGCGCTGGCGCTGATCACGCGCGATGCGCCGCATCTGCTGATCCTCGATGAGCCTACCAACCATCTGGACGTCGATGCGCGTGAGGCTCTGGTGCAGGCGCTCAACGCCTATACCGGCGCGGTGGTGCTGGTCAGCCATGATCGGCACATGCTGGAGCTGACCGCGGACCGGCTGGTGCTGGTCGACGACGGGACGGCGAAGGAATTCGACGGCAGCCTCGACGATTACATCGCATTCGTCCTGAAGGGCGATGGCGGCAAGGGCGATGCGGCGTCGAAGGCCGACAAGAAGGCGGGGAAGAAGGCTGCGGCTGAGGCAAAGAGCAACGATGCGGCGCTTCGGAAGGCTTTGCGCGAGATCGAGGAGCAGACCGCGAAGTTCACCAAGGAGCGGAATGCTCTGGATCGCGCGATGGTGGATCCGGCGAACGCGGAGCCGCGGTTCTCGCGGATGTCGATGGGGGATCTAAGCAAGCGTCGCGCCGAGGTGAATGCGAAGCTCGAGGCTAGCGAGGCGAAGTGGCTGGAGGCTAGCGAGGCTCTGGAGGGCGTGGAGGCTTAAGGCCCCCCGCTTCCGGCTTCGCATCTCACTGCACCGCCACCGCCCTGCCACCACCGTCATCCCAGCGAAAGCTGGGATCTCCCCGTTCGGGGCCCGGCGTCCGCCAAGCGGGATACCCCAGCTTTCGCTGGGGTGACGGACTTTGGGTTGCGGCTATATTGCCGCGACGTTCCGCGCTTCCATGTTCTCCCGCGAAGGCGGGAGCCCAGTCTGGGTCCCCGCCTTCGCGGGGAAACATGCTTGCCTTGGTTCGGAGGCAGACTCCGCGCTCTTCAGGCTCAGCCCTCGTCGGTGTCCGCGCCGGCTGCCGGCCGCTCGAACCAGGCCTCGACCGGCCCGACCAGCTTCAGCGTCAGCGGGTTGCCGTTGCGGTCGACCTTCTTGCCGAGCGCGACTCGGATCCAGCCTTCCGAGATGCAATATTCCTCGACGTCGTGGCGGACCTTGTCCTTGAAGCGGATGCCGATGCCGCGTTCGAGCAGGTCCTGCTGGAAGAACGGGCTGCGCTGGTTGATCGACAGGCGATCGGGGGGCGTGTCGCCGGTTGCGGCCGGGGTAGCGGCGGCTTCGGTCTCGGGGGTGTTTGGCGTGTCGGTCATGGTCGCGCGTCTAGCGGCAAGCACCGGGGACGCGCCAGAAAAAAGGCACTGGACGCAAAAGAGGCGCCGGGATTGCTCCCGACGCCTCTCCGCAACCTCATGATCGGATCAGCTGCAAACCTGAACCGCGACCCGGTCGCCGTAATAGGGGTCGACCCGCCACTCGTTCCAGCACCGCGGACGGTAATCCTCGCGGTAGTAGGTGCGGACCGGCGGGCTGTAATAGGCCACCGGTGGCTGCGCGTAATAGCCGCCATTGTAATACCCGCGGTCGTAATACCGATTGCGGTTGTTGCTGCTGGCGATCGCCGCGCCGACACCCAGGCCGAGGATGCCGCCGAGCACCGCTGCGCCGGCTGCATTGCCGCCGCCACGATGGCCGTGCCAGCCGCCGCCATAGCCGCGCCCATAGCCGCCGCGTCCCCAACGCTGCGCGTCGGCTGGTGCTGCTGCCGTCAGAGCCGTTGCGGCGAGTGCTACGCCGAGGCCTGCTTTCTTGAAAAATCCGTTCATCTCTTCCGAACTCCGTTACTAGTTACGCCCGGTCCGCTTGGGACAAACGCATAAGTGTCCGACCGTGTTTCAGGGTTTAGGCGATTCGGTCTGAACTGGTTCGGAACGGGCTGTTAACCCACGGTATAGCTGCCCACCCCTGCTGCGGTCGGTCCCGCGAGGGGACTCGGCGTTGTGCCGCGACACTGGGCTTCGTTTACGAATATGGGATAGGGTGGCGGGATGCGCACGATCATGCCGATGCAGGCGATAGCCTTTGCCGTTCTGGGTGGCAGTGCCGTGCTGATCGGCGGGCTAGCGTTATCCGGATCGCCCGTTCGCGTGCGCGCAACAGAACCGACGTCGGTCGCCAAACCCGTGGCCGTAGCGTCAAAGCCCGTACCAGCGCCGCCGCCGGCGAACGCAGCGCCGGACCCTGCCGAGGGGTATGTCGTCAAGCGCGTGCTGGACGTGCCTGAGCCGCTCCGGCACGGCGCCTATTACTGGGATACTGAGGGCGTGCCCGAGGGACCTATCGTGATTACCGTCGACCTCGTCGCGCAAACCTTGTCGATTTTTCGCGCGGGCTACGAGATCGGGACGGCTGCGGTGATTTATGGCGCTGACGAGAAACCGACACCGCTAGGCGTGTTCAAGATCACGCAGAAGGACGCGCATCATGTGTCGAACCTTTACGGGGCGCCGATGCCGTACATGCTGCGGCTGACCAACGACGGCGTCTCGATCCACGGCAGTAAGCTGATGGATGGGAAATACGCCACGCACGGGTGCGTGGGGGTGCCGACTGCGTTTGCTAAGCTGATCTTCGAGCAGGTTAAGCTGGGGGATCGGGTTATTGTAACGAGTGGCGAGATGTTGGCGCGGGGTGGGCGGATTACTGCTGCTTGAGGGTGGGCGGTTTCGGACGGTAGCGCACCGTGCCCTCACCTTCGCAACCTTCGGCGTCTCTTCCTCTCCCGGTGGGCGAGGATTTTGGGAACAACCTAAAGTCCTAGCAGCAGGCACCTCCCCGGCGAAGGCCGGGGTCCAGTTGGGGGACCTCGCTGACGAAGGGCAGCGCCGAGTTACTGCGACCTTTCCACCTGGGCCCCGGCCTTCGCCGGGGAGGTACGTCGGTTTGGTCCTGCCCGCTCGCGTTGCCGCCAGCGTGAATGCTGCCTTTCGGCTTTCTCGCACAAACAAAAAGGGCCGGAGGTTTCCCTCCGGCCCTTCTGCATTTTCTCGCCCAGCGCGACACGGCAAAGCCGCGTCGTCGGACCTCGCCTGAGCGAGGCCGGCCGAGCTTGTAAGCTTGGCCGGCTCCGCCGAGCCAGGCTTACGCGCTCTGCTTAGCCCGGCTCGCGCGCTTGCGCTCGTTGGCATCGAGGAAGCGCTTGCGCAGGCGGATCGACTTCGGCGTGACTTCGACCATCTCGTCGTCGTCGATGTACGCGATCGCCTGCTCCAGCGTCGCGCGCTTCGGCGGGGACAGGCGGACCTGGTCGTCCTTGCCGCCCGAGGCACGGAAGTTGGTCAGCGCCTTGGTCTTCATCGGGTTGACCTCGAGGTCGTCCGGCTTGGCGTTCTCGCCGACGATCATGCCTTCATAGAGAGCCTCGCCGTGGCCCACGAACAGGATGCCGCGCTCTTCGAGCGGACCCAGTGCGTAGTTATTCGCCTCGCCCGAACCGTTCGAGATCAGCACGCCGTTCTTGCGACCCTCGATCGCGCCCTTGTGCGGACCGTACTTCTCGAACAGCCGGTTCATGATCCCGGTACCGCGCGTGTCGGACAGGAATTCGCCATGATAACCGATCATCCCGCGCGACGGCGCCGAGAAGGTGATGCGGGTCTTGCCGCCGGTCGACGGACGCATGTCGGTCAGTTCGGCCTTACGGGTGTTCATCTTCTCGACGACGGTGCCCGAATGCTCTTCGTCGACGTCGATGATGACGGTCTCGTACGGCTCGGTCTTCTTGCCGTTCTCGTCCTCGCCGAACAGCACGCGCGGACGCGAGATGCCCAGCTCGAAGCCTTCGCGGCGCATCGTCTCGATCAGCACGCCCAGCTGAAGCTCGCCGCGACCGGCGACTTCGAAGCTGTCCTTGTCGGCCGCCTCGGTCACCTTCACGGCGACGTTCGATTCGGCTTCGCGGAACAGGCGCTCGCGGATCATGCGGCTCGTCACCTTGCTGCCCTCACGGCCCGCCATCGGCGAATCGTTCACGGCAAAACGCATCGACAGCGTGGGGGGATCGATCGGCTGCGCGTGCAGCGGCTCGGTCACCGTGATGTCGGCGATCGTGTCGGCCACGGTCGCGACCGAGAGACCTGCGAGCGAGATGATGTCGCCGGCCTTGGCTTCGTCGACCGGAACGCGCTCGAGGCCACGGAACGACATGATCTTGGACGCACGACCGGTCTCGATGATCTTGCCGTCGTTATCGAGTGCGTGGATCGCCTGGTTGGTCTTCACGGTACCCGAATTGACGCGACCCGTGAGGACGCGGCCGAGGAACGGATCGCGGTCGAGCAGCGTGACGAGGAAGGTGAACGGCACGCCGGCGACTTCCACGGCGGGCGGGGGCACGTGCTTCACGATCGTCTCGAACATCGGGATCAGCGTGCCTTCGCGCGCGTCCATGTCGGTCGAGGCATAGCCGTTGCGACCCGATGCGTAGAGCACGGGGAAGTCGAGCTGGTCGTCGTTCGCGTCGAGCGACACGAACAGGTCGAACACTTCGTCGAGCACTTCCTGGATGCGCGCGTCGTTACGATCGACCTTGTTGACGACGACGATCGGCTTCAGGCCGAGTGCCAGCGCCTTGCCGGTGACGAACTTGGTCTGCGGCATCGCGCCTTCCGACGAATCGACCAGCAGGACGACGCCGTCGACCATCGACAGGATGCGCTCGACTTCGCCGCCGAAATCGGCGTGGCCGGGCGTGTCGACGATGTTGATGCGGATGCTCTCGGACTCGCCGGGAGGGGTCCAGTCGACCGAGGTCGGCTTGGCGAGAATGGTGATGCCACGCTCTTTTTCGAGGTCGTTCGAATCCATTGCGCGCTCTTCGACGCGCTGGTTGTCGCGGAAGGTGCCGGACTGGCGGAAGAGCTGGTCGACCAGCGTCGTCTTGCCGTGATCGACGTGCGCAATGATCGCCACGTTGCGGAGGCTCATGAATGTATTCTCTTGATCGAGGAACGGGGTTGGCGCGCGCCATAGCGTAATTGTTGCGCCGCGGGAAGATGCAGCGGCATTTCGTCGCCTTTAGAGGGAACCTCCGCGGCGCTTGTATGTTCCGGCGGCGAGAATAGCACGGGGATCGCGGACCGCCAGCATTGCCCTCAGCGCGGCGTGCTTGTCAGGGGCGGCAGCATAGTAACGCTGCCAGATCCGCAGCCCCATCCAATAGCCGAGTTCGGGTGGCCAGCCGGCGGGCGGCGTGGAGTAGTTGCCGATCCAGCGGGCGTATGCCTTGGCTTCGGGCGAGCCTTCCTCGGGGTCGTCCTTGTCGGTGAGCTTGCGGGTGAGCGCGATGTCGGCCTGCATCTGGCGCCAGAGTTCCGCCTCGCGAGGGGTAGCCCAGGTGGCGCGGGGGGCATCGGGCTCCTCGCCGGTGACGAGTTGCGCGATGAAGTCGGCGGCCCCCTCGACCAGGATCGCGGTGAGCAGGGGATCGCGGGCGAGCGTCATGCCGGCGTCCTGCTGGAAGGAATGCACCGTCTCGTGTGCGAAGAAATGGCGGAGCGTCTGGCGGAGTTTCTCAGGCGTCGGCGACATGCGGCACAGCACTTCGAGCCCGAGCACCTGCGCGCCTGGCTTGGCGGTGCCGCCGGACGTGTTCGCGCCGAAGACTATATAGACCTGCGGTAGCTTCACGTCGGGGAGCGCGCCGTGGAGGCCGAGATAGATCGCGCGGAGATCGGCGGTGGCGGCCTTGGCGGCGGGGAGGCAGGTCTTGATCGCCTGCGCGTAGCGGGTGGGGTTGGCGGCGATGGCGCGCGCTAGCGTGTCCTCGTCGACGATGCGGCCGGGGGTGAAGACGCCGATCCCGAAACTGCCCTTGTCGAGATAGTCGCGCTTGAGTTGCGCGGCGGTGGGCTTGCCTTTGGTCTTGGCGAAGAGGGTCGCGAAGCGGTCTGCGTCTTCGGTGTGGATCGTGGCGGTTAGCGGGTCGGCTGGCGGAGGGCGATTCGTGGCCGTCGCGGGGAGGAGCGCGAGCGCGAGGATCAGCGGGCGGAGCATGGTGCAGAGTATCGCGTGTTCGCCGGGGCGCCAGAGCAGATATTGCAACCCTCCCCCGCCAGGGGGAGGTGTCGCCGAAGGGGACGGAGGGGGAGGACACGGAGCAGAGGTTGGCGCGTGCCTCCCCCTCCGTCAGGCTGACGCCTGCCACCTCCCCCTTGCGGGGGAGGATCGTGAGGTGGCGGCGACCAGAACGCCCACTTACGCCCCACCCCGGCGAAGGCCGGGGTCCAATTGGAAAGGTGGCAATAACGAAGAACTTCCATCCGTTAGCAGCTGCCCCCAATTGGGCCCCGGCCTTCGCCGGGGTGGTGCGATCAACCGCAAGTCATCCCCGGGGAGGCGGGGACCCATATTCTCAGGAGGCTGGCGACTTTATCTCTCGGCTTGCCAGTAGGGATCCCCGCATGCGCGGGGATGACGAGGGTGGTGTCAGAACCCCTCCAGCACGATCTTCCCCTTCGCCGTATGGCTCTCGATCCGCTCGTGCGCCCTCCGCAAATTCGCCGCATCGATCCGCCCGAAATTCTCCGCCAGCGTCGTCCGGATCGTCCCCGCATCCACCAGCCGCGCGACCTCGTCGAGCAACTTGCCCTGCTCGCCCATGTCCACGGTCTGGAACAGCGAGCGCGTGTACATCAGCTCCCAGTGGACCGAGATCGACTTCTGCTTGAGCGGCACGATGTCGAGCGTCTTCGGATCGTCGATCAGCGCCAGCCGGCCCTGCGGCGACAGCAGCTCCCCGATCTCGGCGATGTGCTCGTCGGTATGCGTCGTGGAGAACACGAACCCCGGCGCGCCGAGCCCGAGCGCCTCGACCTGCGCGGCGAGCGGCTTGCGGTGGTCGATCACGTGATGCGCGCCGAGATCCTCGACCCAGCCCCGCGTCTCCTCGCGCGACGCAGTGGCGATCACCGTCAGGTCGGTGAGCTGCCGCGCGAGCTGGATCGTGATCGAGCCGACCCCGCCGGCCCCGCCGATGATCAGGATCGCGTTCGCCGCGCCGGGGACGGGCTTGCGCACGTCGAGCCGGTCGAACAGCGTCTCCCAAGCGGTGACCGACGTCAGCGGAAACGCCGCCGCCTGCGCCCAATCGAGCGAATGCGGCTTGTGGCCGACGATACGCTCGTCGACGAGGTGATACTCCGAGTTGGTACCCGGCCGGTCGATCGCACCCGCGTAGAACACCTCATCGCCGACCTTGAACCCGGTCACGTCCGCACCGACCGCGACGACGACGCCCGATGCGTCCCAGCCCAGCACCTGCGGCTTGCCGTCCGGATCTTCGCGACGCTGGCGGATCTTGGTGTCGACCGGGTTGACCGAAACCGCCTTCACCTCGACCAGCAGATCGCGCCCCGCCGCTTCGGGCTTAGGGAGGTCGAGGTCGACGAGCGACTGCGGATCGTCGATCGGGAACGACTTGGTATAGCCGATGGCGCGCATGCTGGAACTCCTGTGATTTCGCGACCAAGCTGTCCACGCAACCTGCCGGTTTCAAGGAGAGCTGTTGGCAAGCCTGAGTGTATTATCTATATACGCCACTTGAACGCGGGGCGGGTTGCAGCCACGATGCCCCACCGAACGGAGACACGAGCATGGCGACGACCCCGAACACGCTGACGGAAGAGCCGGGCCTGGTGCTGACCCCGCCCGATCCGGTGCCGACCGTTGCCGCCGCGAAGGCGTCCGGGCTGGTGCCCGTCGATGCCGGCGTGAAGTCGCAGCTGGAGGAGCGCGTGTCGGGCTTCGTCACCGATCTCGTCGCGCAGGACGTCAATTCGCCCGAATTCGGCAAGCGCGTCGATGCGATCACCGCGATGGGCGCGAAGGAAATCCGCGAAGCCGCCGGCCAGTCGAACCGCTTCCTCGATCGCCCGGTCAAGGCGATGGATCAGGAGACCGGCGTCGGCAAGGATCTCGCCGAGCTGCGCCGCGTCGTCGAGGATCTCGATCCCGGCAAGAAGGGCAACCTGACCGCGCCGCAGAAGCTGTTCGGGATCATCCCGTTCGGTGGCAAGATGCGCAATTATTTCGACGGCTATAAGTCGTCGCAGACGCACATCGCGCAGATCCTGAAGAGCCTCGGCTCCGGCAAGGACGAGCTGCTGATGGACAATGCCGCGATCGATACCGAGCGCGCGAATTTGTGGGCGGCGATGGGTCGGCTCGAGCAGATGATCCACCTGTCGAAGACGATGGACGCCAAGCTGGAGGACGTCGCGAACGATCTCGACCATACCGATCCCGCCAAGGCGAAGGCAATCCGCGAGACCGCGCTGTTCTACACGCGCCAGCGCACGCAGGATTTGCTGACGCAGATGGCGGTAACCGTGCAGGGCTATCTCGCGCTCGACCTGGTCAAGAAGAACAATGTCGAGCTGGTGAAGGGCGTCGATCGCGCCTCGACCACGACCGTCTCGGCGCTGCGGACCGCGGTGACGGTGGCGCAGGCGCTGACCAACCAGAAGCTGGTGCTGGAGCAGATCACCGCGCTCAACACGACGACCGCGAACATCATCGATTCGACCGGCAAGCTGCTCAAATCGCAGACCGCGCAGATCCACGAACAGGCGGCGTCAGCGACGATCCCGCTGGAGACGCTGCAACGCGCATTCCAGAACATCTACGACACGATGGACGCGATCGACGTGTTCAAGCTGAAGGCGCTCGATTCGATGAAGGTCACGGTCGGTGCGCTGTCGAACGAGGTCGACAAGTCCCGTGGGTATATCGCGCGGGCTGAAGGCGCGACGCAGGGCCAACTCGGCGGACCGTCCGCCAGCCCGTTCAAGCTGGAGGCGATGTAACCCTCGTGAGCGAAGTCGACGACGCCATCGCCAGCGCCCGCGCCTCCTGGTCGCGCATTTCCGACGACCGGACGGGCGCCGTCATCGCACGCTCGCCATCGCGAGGGCGGGCACGGCAGACGCAGGCGATCGGCAAGCGGCTGACCCGGATCGCGGTCGCCGACGTGTCGATCCTGATCGCGGCGATGGTGATCGGCTGGATCGTACCGCTCGGGATCGGCGGCGCGATGCTGGTCATGGCGCTGCTGGTCGCGGCCACGGTGCTGTTCGCGGTCTGGCCGGCGGAACGCGCGCCGACGCCCGAGCGGCTCGCGGCGGTCGACATCCGTGCCCTCCCCGCGCAGACCGAGCGCTGGCTGGAAGCGCAACGCCCCGCCCTCCCCGCACCGGCGATGACTTTGGTCGACCGGATCGGTCTGCGCCTCGAAACGCTGACCCCGCAACTCGCGACGCTGGATGCGAACACGCAGGAAGCGGTCGACGTGCGCAAACTGATCGGTGAACAGCTCCCTGCCTTCGTCAAGGATTACGAGAAGGTGCCAGCGTCGCTCCGCACCACCCCGCGCAACGGTCGCTCACCCGACGCCGAGTTGGTCGACGGGCTGAAGCTGATCGAACAGGAGATCGGCGAGATGACCGCGCGCCTTGCCCAAAGCGACCTCGACAACCTCTCAACCCGCGGCCGCTTCCTGGAGATGAAGTACAAGGACTGAGAGAGTGAAGCGCACCCGCCTCAGCGTCTGCCGCCGAAAAGCGCGCTTCGTCTCCGAAGCCGACGCGCTGGTGGTAGCGCAGACCGGCCGCGTGCCGCTCAGAGTGTATCGGTGCGACCGGTGCCTACAGTTCCACCTGACCAGCCGGACGAAGGGCAAGAACGCGCGCTAGACATCGGAAACGGATCATATCCTGCTTTTGCGCGCTTGTATAATGGGGCAAACTACCGACGAGTATCGGAGGACTAAATCATGATCGCGTTGCTGTTCGCGTTGACGATGCAAGCTGCCACTCCAGATATCGTCGTGTCCGGCAAGCGTTTGGCAGCCGCGTACAAATCCTGCGTCGAGCAGACTTGTCCGCCCCTACGCGATGCGCAAGTTTCAATCGCGTATGCCGAGCAGCAATTCCGCCAAGGCGCGTATCAGCAGGCGCGAAAGACGCTGGCCGCGGCGGTTGCCCGCAACAAACAGAATGCCGCGACCGATCCGAAACCGGTCGCCGCGCTGTACGAGGCCTATGCGACGGTCTCGCTGCACGATGGCGAGATGGACGTGTTCAAAAGGGCCGTTGCCGGGCAGGTCCGGACCTTGCGCGAGAACTTGCCGGCGAACGACCCAGCGGTGATGGCCGCGGCATTCGCCACCGGCGATATGTGGGTGTCACTCGGCAACGGACGCGCGGCCGAGAGTTCGTACCGGGCAGTCGAGCGCCAAGCGATGGCGGATGGCAATGCGACGCTGGCGATGCTGGCGACGCTGCGGCGAGTCGGCCTTGCTAATGCGCGCAACGATCCCGCGGGCGCGGCACGGCTACTAGCGGAAGCGGAGGCAAGGTCCGCCGCCGCCGATCCCGCGCTCCGATCGGTGTTGCAGGTGGTCCGCTTGCGGATCGCGGCGCAGCGGGCCGATGACGACCAGGTCGACCGCCTGGTCCGCGAGATCGGCCACGATACTGCGACCCGCCCGGTATTGATCTGGGGGCCGCCGTACGAGCCGACGGCACAGGCAGCAGCAAGGGACGCAGCCGCCAAATTCGACTTCCTCAATCCGGTGCCGCCCAGATCGTCCGACCTAAACCCAATTCAGTGGGTCGATATCGGGTTCTGGATCAAGCCCGACGGCAAGACCGACGACGCCGAGATCCTCCGCGGATCGCGATCGACTGGATGGGCTGGGTATCTGCTCAAGCAGGTATCCGAACGCCGCTACACCGGCACACTCGCCGCGGCAGGCAGTCACGGCGTCTACCGGATCGAGCGGTTCTCGCTGCGCGGTACGTATCAAACGCCCGTCGACAGTAATATCCGTCGGCGGAGCGGCCCCTCCGAGTTGGAGGTGCTCGACCTGACCCAGCCGGATAAAACGATGACGGCAAGCCGCTGACCGAGTCGATCAACCGCCGATCGCGCGAGCCCGGTCCGCCAGGCGCGCGACCGCAGCGGGATGAATGCCGGGGGTCGACGTCAGCACACCAAACGCCTGCGGGCGAGGTTTGTTGAATACCAGCGGCGCACCCAATGCATCGCTAACTACCGCGCCGGCCTCGCTCGCGACCAGGACCGCGGCGGCGATGTCCCATTCGTTGCCCCAGCGGAGGGTGGCGACGAGGTCGGCTTCGTCGGCGGCTACCATTGCTATGCGTAGGGCGATCGAGTTGGGTTTGTGGACCATGATGAGGTCGCGGTCGGCTTTGGGGAGGGCGTCTACGGGCGTGCGGCTGCCGGGGAAGTCGGTGCGATTGCCGGCCTTTAGCGGCACGCCGTTGCGGGTGGCGCCCTGCCCTGCGACCGCATGCCAGCGTTCGTCGCGGGACGGCGCTTCGAGGATGCCGATCACCGGCTTGCCGCGGTCGACCAGCGCGATCGAGACGCACCAGCCGGGCCTGGCGCGGATATAGTCTCGCGTTCCGTCGATCGGGTCGACCACCCAGAGCAGGTCGTGCGCGAGGCGGTCGGCGTTGTCGGCGGTTTCCTCGGACAGCCAGCCGGCTTCGGGGAGCAGCGTCGACAGCCGCGCCTTGAGCATGCGGTCGATCGCGATGTCGAGTTCGCAGACCGGGCTGCCGGGGGTCTTTTCCCAGCGCTGGAAATCGGTGTCGAAGCGGTCGTGCGCCATCGCGCCGGCCTCCATGGCGATCGTCGCGACGGCGTCGGCCATCGCGCGCAGCCATTCGGGCGACCGTTCCGGCCCGCGGCGGCGCCGGTCAGCCACTCGCCACCGTCATGCCCTCCACGCGGAGGGTCGGCACGTTGACGCCGTAACGGAATTCGAGATCGTTGGCGGGCGTCATTGCGAGGAACATGTCCTTCACGTTGCCGGCGATCGTGAACTCCGCGACCGGCGTGGTGATCTGGCCGTTCTCGATGCGGAAGCCGGCGGCGCCACGGCTGTAATCGCCGGTCACGCCGTTCGCGCCGCCGCCCATGAGTTCGGTGACGTAAACGCCCGATTCGATGTCGGCGATCAGCGTTTCGAGCGGCACATGGCCCGGCTCCATGAAGACGTTGCTCGTCGATACGCCGGGCCCGCCACCGACACCGCGCGCGGCGTGGCCGGTCGGTTCGAGGCCGAGCTGGCGTGCCGAGGCGGAGTCGAGCAGCCAGCGTTCGAGCATGCCGTCCTCGATGATGTCGCTCGGCGAGACGGGCAGGCCTTCGCCGTCGAACGGGCGCGAGCGCAGGCCGTGCGGACGGTGCGGATCGTCGCGGATGGTGATGCCGTGCGCGAACACCTGGCTGCCGAGCGAATCGAGCAGGAAGCTGGTTTTCCGCGTGATCGCCTGGCCGGAGATCGCGCCGAGCATGTGGCCGACCAGCGATCCGCCGACGCGGCGGTCGTAGACGATCGTGGTGGGGCCGCTGACGAGACGGCCGGGGTTGAGCCGCGCGACGGCTTGTTCGCCAGCGCGGCGACCGATCGCTTCGGGCGATTCGAGGTGTGCGCGGAGGCGGGCACTGCTGTGCGCGTAGTCGCGCTGCATGTTGCCGCCTTCACCCGCAAGCACGCTGGCCGACACGCCGTAGCCTGTCGCCGCATAGGCGCCCGCGAACCCGTGGCTAGTGGCTAATGCCCAGACGCTGCGCGAGGCGCTGGCGCCGCCGCCTTCGCTGTTCGAGACGCCGGGGACGGCGCGGGCGGCGTCTTCGGCTTCGAGTGCGGCGTCGCGGAGTTGCTCGGGGCTGACTTCGCCGCCGTCGTCGAGGCCGAGCATCGGGGTGATGCCGTGGAGGAGGCGGTCTGCGGGGGCAAGGCCGGCCCATGGGTCCTCGGGGGCTTCGCGCGCCATCGCCACCGCGCGTTCGACCAACGCGTCCATCGCTGCGGTCGACAGGTCGGAGGTGGAAACGCTGGCGGAACGCTGGCCGACGAACACGCGCAGGCCCAGATCCTCGCTTTCGGAGCGGCCGATATCCTCCAGCTTGCCGAGGCGGATCGACACGTCGAGCGCGGCGTCGGCGGCGAAGACCGCATCGGCGGCGTCGGCGCCCGCCGCCCTCGCGCGCTGGACGATGTCGTGGGCGCGGTCGCGGGCTTGGTCTGGGGTCAGCATATCAGCGACTTAAGGATGCAGGCTCGTGCCGACAACCACGCAGGCGAGGAACATGAACAGTCCGGCGAAACGGTTCGCGCGAAAGCGGGCGAGCGCGGCGGTGCCGGCACCTTCGTGCGTGTCGGGTTTGAGCGTTACGACCTGCCACGCGAGGTGGAGCGCGACGGGGACGAGCGCGGTAATCGCGAGCGGGTCGGGGCGGACTTGCCAGAAAGCTGCGGCCCATAGAGCGACGGCGGCGATGTAGAAGACGCCGACGCCCGCCTTTACGTGGCTGCCCATGCGAAGCGCGGACGAACGGATGCCGATCATCGCGTCGTCCTCGCGGTCCTGCAGCGCGTAGATCGTGTCGTAGCCGATCACCCACGAGATCGAACCGGCGTAGAGCAGCCACATCGGCGTATCGAGGGTGCCAGCGATGTCGCTCCAGCCGACCAGCAGCGCCCAGGAGAAGACGATGCCGAGCCACGCCTGCGGCCACCAGGTGATGCGCTTCATGAACGGATAGGCGGCGACCGGCGCGAGACTCGCGAGCGCGACGATCGCGGCGAAGAAGGTGAGTTGCAGGAGAATCACAAAGCCGATCAGGCACAGCGCGACGAGCCAGACCCAGGCGAGCTTGATCGAAACGAGCCCGCTGGGGATCGGGCGGGCGCGGGTACGCGCGACCTGCGCGTCGAGGTCGCGGTCGACAATGTCGTTGAACACGCAGCCCGCGCCGCGCATCGCGATGCTACCAAGGAGGAGCCAGAGGAGCAGATCCCAGTGTTCCACCGCGCCACCGGCGAGCGCGACGCCCCAGGCGCCGGGCCAGAACAGCAGCCACCAGCCGATCGGGCGATCGAAGCGAGCGAGCAGCGCCATGCCGCGGAGGGTTGGCGGGAGGCGGCCGACCAGTCCTCGGTGTTCGCTGTCGGGGACGATTTCCGCGTGGCTCGGCTTGGTCTGCATGGCGGAGGCGTAGGAAGACGGGGTTTGGCGCGCAAGCCTTTGCCGGCTAGGGTCGAAGGAGTGGCGCGTTCGGACCCTCTCGCATGATCGGCCTTTCGGTCGCGGTCGGCCGCTTCGTCGAGGCGTTGTTCTGGGGTATTTTCCGCGTCGCCGGCGCGGTTGCGGGCGTGTTGCTCCTTGGCGTCGTGGTTTTGGTTGTTGCGTGGGTGGTTGCGCGGAAGATGTGGGCGCGGCGGAAACGCTGAACGTCCCTTCCCGCAGAAGCGCGCCCTCAAATCCTCCCCGGCACGGGGAGGGGGACCGTTCGCCTTGGCGAAGGGTGGAGGGGGATCACCGCGAGCGTTCCGCTGGTAGCGGAGAGCCTCGCAAGTACCGCTTCTGTCAACGCCCCGGACGCCGCCGTTACTTTCGCGGAAGCCCCCCTCCACCAGCTGCGCTGGTTCCCCTCCCCGTGCCGGGGAGGATTTGCTAGAGGCGGGTTATGCCCGCAACTCCCGCCTGGCCGCCGCAATCCACGCCGCGCCTTTTCGTCGATCGGCTCCTCGCGCCTGGCCCGCTCCACATCGACGGCCCCGCCGCGCATTATCTCGTCGGTGTAATGCGGATGAAGATCGGCGATCCGGTGAAGCTGTTCGATGATCGGACCGGCGAATGGCTCGGCGTCGCGTCGAGCGTCGGCAAGCGCGACCTCGTGCTCGACGTCACCGAATTGCTGCGACCGCGCGAGGACGTGCCCGACCTGTGGCTCTGTGCCGCGCCTCTCAAGAAGGGCCGGGTCGACTGGATGGCGGAGAAGGCGTGCGAATTGGGCGTCGCGCGCCTGCAGCCCGTCGTCACGCGGCGGACGATCGTCGACAAACCCAATACCGAGCGGCTTCGGACGCAGATGATCGAGGCGGCCGAGCAATGCGGGCGCACCGCGCTGCCCGAGGTGACCGAGCCGGTGAAGCTTGCCGCACTGCTCCGCGACTGGCCTGAAGACCGCGCGCTGTTCTTCGCCGACGAGACCGGCGGCGTGGCCGCTCTGGAGGCGATGCGCGCGCGGCCCGGCCCGGCGGCGATCCTGATCGGGCCTGAGGGCGGCTTCGATGCCGACGAGCGCGAGGCAATCCGCGCGCATCCGCAAGCGGTAGGAATCGGGTTGGGGCCGCGCATCCTGCGAGCGGAAACCGCGGCGGGCGCTGCGGTCGCGTTGTGGATGGCGGCGGCGGGCGACTGGTGCGGCAACGAGGCGGGCCGCGGGGACGGATAACGGGACCGGGGCGCAATACCTACCGATTGGTCCGAATCCCCTCTAGCACCCTCGTTCATCGGCGCGTAAGGCGCGGCGATGACGACGATTCCCGCTCCGAAAAAGACCAGCCCGACGATCGAGTCGCGCGACCAGTTGATCGCCAGCTTCGCGGGCGGCGAAAAGCCGAAGGACGCGTGGCGGATCGGCACCGAGCACGAGAAGTTCGTCTATGCGAACGGCGATCATCATGCGCCGTCGTACGACGAGCCGAGCGGCATCCGCGCGCTGCTCGGCGAGCTGGAGCAATATGGCTGGAAGCCGGTCATGGAGGGTGGAAACGCCATCGCGATGTCGGGTCCGGACGGCAGCATCAGCCTGGAGCCCGCAGGCCAGTTCGAACTTTCGGGCGCGCCACTCGATTCGTTGCACGAGACCTGCGCCGAGACCGGGCGTCACCTGGAACAGGTGAAGGCGGCAGGCGAGAAACTCGGCATCGGCTTCCTCGGGCTCGGCATGTGGCCGGACAAGACGCGTGCCGAACTGCCGACGATGCCCAAGGGGCGTTATGCGATCATGCTGCGGCACATGCCGCGCGTCGGCAGCATGGGCCTCGACATGATGCTGCGGACCTGCACGATCCAGGTGAATCTGGACTACGCATCCGAGGCGGACATGGTGAAGAAGTTCCGCGTCGGGCTGGCGCTCCAGCCGCTCGCGACCGCGCTGTTCGCGAACTCGCCGTTCACCGAAGGCAAGCCCAACGGCATGCTGTCGTATCGCAGCCATATCTGGTCCGACACCGATCCGCATCGCACCGGCATGCTGCCGTTCGTGTTCGAGGATGGCTTCGGCTATGAGCGGTACGCCGAGTACGCGCTCGATGTGCCGATGTACTTCGTCTACCGCGAGGGCAAGTATATCGACGCCGCCGGGCTGTCGTTCCGCGACTTCCTGAAGGGCGAATTGTCGGTGCTGCCGGGCGAGAAGCCGACGCTCGACGACTGGACCGATCATCTCTCAACCGCGTTCCCCGAGGTGCGGCTGAAGACGTTTCTCGAGATGCGCGGTGCGGATGGTGGCCCATGGAACCGGATCTGCGCGCTGCCAGCGCTGTGGGTCGGTCTGCTGTACGATCAGGGCGCGCTCGATGCGGCGTGGGACTTGGTCAAGGACTGGACGATCGACGAGCGCCAGGCGTTGCGCGATGCGGTGCCGAAGCTGGGGCTGAACGCTCCGATCGCGGGTGGCGGCAAGCTACGTGACATCGCGGGACAAGTGCTTGATATCGCCGGTGCGGGCCTGTCGGCGCGGGCGCGGTTCAATCGGGCGGGCGACAACGAGACGGGCTTCCTCGACCCGCTGCGCGAGATCGTCCGCAGCGGCAAGGTGCCCGCCGAAGTGCTGCTGGAAAAGTATCACGGCGTCTGGGGCGGCGACGTCTCCAAGGTCTACGACGAAGCGAGTTTCTAACTCCTCCCCTCCCACTTGCGGGAGGGGTCGGGGGAGGGCTTGGCCACGGATGTCGCGCTAGAGGCCCAAGTCAGCCCCTCCCCTAACCCCTCTCGCAAGCGGGAAGGGAATTAGCCGCGTAGTCTCGCGAACAGCCGCGGCACCAAGCCGTTGCGCGTCATCCAGTCGAAATACGCGCGGTAGTCCGGGTCGAGCTTCAGGTGCCGCTCCTCGGTCTTGGCGCGCCAGTAATACACCCCGCTGACCGCCGCCATCAGCAGCGTTGCACGCGCCGCGTCGACGACGCTGCCTAGCGTCAGCACGGGGATCGTCGAGATCCACCAGAAGACGTTCTTCGACAGATACGCAGGATGCCGCGACACCGCGTAGGGCCCATGCGTCAGGATCCCGCGGTTGGTGAGGTTGGAGAAGCGAAAGCCGAACGCCATCGTCGCCCAGGCGTAGATCGCGGTCAGCCCGACCAGCACCGCGCCGATCAGCGCCAACAGGATCGGATACCCCTGGAACCAGTACGCCCAGTCCGACGTGCCCGGATGATAATCGAGCGGTCCGCCGGGGGTCATCAGGATGAACGGCGGGTAGCACATCAGTGCAGGCATCCACGCCGCCGCGAACGGGTTGGCGCTGCGGATGTGCGAATCGAGCGGACGAAAGGTCAGCAGATAGCCGACCGTCGCGAACGCCACGTCGATCAGGAACATCAACGTCACCAGCCAGCTCGACAAGGCAACCGGATCGCGCAGCACCGATGCGGCGTCGCCGCGAACAAAATCGCCGAACCCCGGCGGCACGATCGCCAGCATGAAGGCGAGGAAGAACGTCTTCACCCCCCAGGCGCGGAGATGGCCGTAGATCGCCTCGCGGTCGACACCCGCCTGCCCGGTCATCCAGGCGCCGAGATGCCAGGCACCGTCGCGCGGCTCGACCAGATAGCGGTCGATCCAAAGCACATAGGGGATCGAGACCACGAACAGGATCGGCGCGGCATTGGTGAAGCACCACATCGCAAACGCGAAATTACCCTGCCAATAGAAGCGCCCGGCGCCATAGATCACCGCGATCGCGGCCCAGGTCGCCCATAGCCCGGCCAGCTTGGTTAGACTCGTGTCGAGCATCTCGCGCCACGATTTGCCAGCCGTCCAGTCAACTCCCGTGCTCGGGCTCAAATGCACCTTGTCGACCAGTAGCGACCAAGCGATCATCGGCAAGCCGCACGCCGCGACGTTGATCAGCGCCGAATACGGCCCGTCCATGCCGTAATGGCGGGCGACGGCGATCCAGACGAGTACGCCCAACAGTCCCGACAGCCCAGCGCCGTGGCTGACCGCCGATTTCGGCCGGGGATCGATGGTGGCGGGAACGGTAATCGCTGGGTCGTGGTCCATCCCATCGGCCTAGCGCAATATGGTAATCAAGGCGTGAAGCATGTTCGGCAGCACCTATACGGACGCTTGCGCCGAGCGCATCGCGACGCTAGTCCAACCGCTCGCTCAGGCGTCGGGCGGGTATAGTACAATGGTAGTACAGCAGCCTTCCAAGCTGAATACACGGGTTCGATTCCCGTTACCCGCTCCAAAAAACGGCTCGCCCGTCGTCCCGCGACCATTGCCACGACGTGTCAGCCACCGCCCTGGTCGAGCCTCCAGTCGTTATTTTGCGACCAACTGCGCCAATAGGTTCGCCATCCGTCGCCGTCCGAGCACGGTCAGTTGGACGTGCGAGCGGCGCCCATCGCGCTCGTCGCGCGTCCGTTCGACCAGATTGGCGTCCTGCAACATTGCCAAATAGCGCAGCGCGGTGGCCGAAGGCGCACGCGCACCGATACAGACGGCCGAGACGCTGAGTTGGCGACGCTCGTGATCCGAAATGAACAGATCCAGCAGGATGTCCCATGCGGGTTCCGAAAACAGCGTTTCGCCGAGCAGGTCGTCGCGAACCTTTCTCATAGTATACAGGCGCTTGGCCACCTCCACCAGTGCCGGCGAGGAGACCCCACCGGGCGCCGGATCGGCAATAGACACGCCGACCGGTAGAAAGGCCACGCGCTTGGCGGCCGTGATGGGCACCACAGCAATTGCGTAAGTCATAAACGTCTTCCGAATATGCTTCAGCGGAGGGTCGGGTCCTGGCGACTCCAGTCGAGATCCCAGCCACGTGCCCGGATCCTGCGCGAGTGCCTGACTGTCCCGATCACGAGAAGCAGGACGATGGGATAGCTCCAGGCCGCGGAGAGGACAGCGTAGACGAGCCGGATGACGTCAGGGCTCATCGCTCGAGCCAGATGAGCCCCCGTCCCCAACGCGTGAAGTGCGGTTGCCCAAGCCGGCCAGAACCGATCGGCCTTGAGCGTGATCGCGATCATCACCGCCAGCAGGACGAGGTCGACGATCATCACGCCTCCCTCCAGTCCTACGAACAGGACCGGAATATCCCGCTGGACGAGGCCGGTCGATACCGCTGCGAGCAGCAGCGCCAACCCCGTCAATCGCTCCGGCGCCCCGCCCCGCAGAAGGGCATAGCCGGACGCGGCCACCTGTATCGCGTAGAACAACCAGACCCGATCCAACTCTTACCTCCAAAGCAGGACCGAAACCGGCCGTTCAGGCCACTGCCGCGAGGCGAACCGGCGTCTCGGCGCGCAACGCACCTTCGTTCGGCGGACATTCCGCGGTGTCGCCATACCCGTAGAACTGCCCAAGACCGATTTCGGCGCGCACGTCGACTAGCGCACGATGCGCCTCGACGAAGCGCTGGCGGGCGTTGATGATATCGAGCGAGGCTTGCGATACCATCTGCAACGCCGCGACGCCGGTGCCGACAGGCAGGTTGGCGGCGACACGCTGCTGCAACAACGTCGATACGCACGATGCCGCGAGCATCGCCGCGTGATCGACGGCCGCCTCGGCCTTCAGAAAATCGATCGTGACCTTGTCGGTCGCGTCGCGTCGTTGTTTCAGCATCGTCGTTCTCCCCGTTGGCACCGTCGTTGCGGTGCCGTGTACGGGAGCGCCACGGTCTCGGTTCGATCGCAACAGACTGGTCATCGTCATCGCCATGTTCACAAGCGCCATCGAGGTGACGGCGATCAGGCCCATGAGAGCGAGAAGTCTGATTATCCTGTCGCCAACCGAAAATCGATTGCGGGCCACTCCCGTCGATCCGCTTTCCCCGGAGATTCCGAAGAAGCGGCGAACAAGCCCCCACGGCTCGATCTGAGCTCTGTCTGGAGTGCTGGAGGGGGGATTGGGAACGTCGAATGGTTCGGATGGTAGCCGTTCGTATGTGGGCGCAGGCTCTTCCGCCTCGGTTGGTTCACGAACCAGCACGGTGTCGCCGGTCACGCCCTGCTCGTGCTCCTGCAGGCGCCGCGCGGCTTCGAACCGCGTGCCGACGCCGAGAATCTGGATGGCGCGCTCGATCCGCTTGTCGATCGCCGACGGCGAGACGCCGAAGATCGCGGCAATCTCCTTCGAGTTATGGTGGGTCAACACCAATCGCAGGCAGGCGCGCTGGGCTTCGGTCAACTGCTCGATGCGTCCTGCGGTCATGCCGTGATGGTAGCGCGAACGCGGCGCGGTTGCACCCTTCACTTACATCAGGATGGCGTTCTGGTTGCACGACCGCGCAACGCGTTGGAACTGCCAGAAACTGCCGGCGCTGGATTGGCCAGCCTTTGCCGATCTCTTGCCTGCAGAAAGCAGTCGTGGGACGTCGAGCGCCTCAATCGCGGGCGAAGATCTCGTCATGCGGGATGGTCAGGTCGAGCGATGGGATGTGGAGATCGGTACGATCGCGCAGCCAGTCGTCGGTCCATCCGCCGCTCGGCGTGCGCCGGACAAGGCGGATGCGTTCGTCGGTCGGGTCGACGAGGATGATCTCGCGGGTGCCTTCCAGCTCGCGATACTCCTCGAGCTTGACCTTCTGGTCGTAGGAGGAGGTCGACGGCGAGAGCACCTCGAACACGACCTGTGGGTCACCGAGAAGCTTCTTGCGGTCGTTGCCGGGGGCCGACGGGTTGTTGCAGTAGATGCTGAGGTCGGGAAATCGTACCGACCGCTCGCCAGTGCGAGTGGCAAAGTCGGAGCCATAGGGGCGGCAGCCCGTGCCGCGCAACTTGGGGCCGATATAATTTGCAAGGTTCATGGCGATGCGGGCGTGCGCCTCGTTGCCGCCAGCCATCATGTAGATCAGTCCGTCTTCGAGCTCGGCCTTCGCGCCGCCGAAATCCATGTCGAGGAATTCGTCGACTTCGACTCGGCGATAGGCGGGATCGAGGCGGAGCGCGGTCATGCGCCACAAGGTATACCTTTCGCGCGGACAAACAAAGGGCCGGGGATTGCTCCCCGGCCCTTTGCTTTGGTCGGTGTGTTCGGAACGGAGGACCGGCAAAGCCGGCCCTTTTCGTCGGACGGGCCTGGGGGCTTCGCCGCCCAGCCCGCCGGCCGTTCTGATCTTCTGTCCGGGGCAGGTTGCCCTGCCCCGGTCGAAAATCAGAAGTCCATGCCGCCCATGCCGCCCATGCCGCCGCCGCCCATGGGCATGGCGGGCTTGTCTTCGGCCATTTCGCTCACGGCCGCTTCGGTCGTGATCAGGAGGCCTGCGACCGATGCTGCGTTCTGCAGCGCGGTGCGGACGACCTTGGTCGGATCGATCACGCCGGCTTCCACCAGGTTCTCGTACGTGTCGGTCGCGGCGTTGAAGCCGATGTTCGAGTCGTTGCCGTCGAGCAACTTGCCCGAAACCACCGCACCGTCATGACCGGCGTTCTGCGCGATCTGGCGAACCAGAGCCGTCAGCGACTTCCGCACGATGTCGATACCGCGGGTCTGGTCGTCGTTCGCACCCTCGAGGCCATCAAGCGCCTTGGTTGCGTACAGCAGAGCCGTACCGCCGCCGGGGACGATGCCTTCTTCGACGGCTGCGCGGGTTGCGTGCAGCGCGTCGTCGACGCGGTCCTTGCGCTCCTTGACTTCGACTTCCGAAGAGCCACCGACCTTGATCACGGCAACGCCGCCGGCAAGCTTGGCGAGACGCTCCTGGAGCTTCTCCTTGTCGTAGTCGCTGGTCGTGTTCTCGATCTGCTGGCGGATCGCTTCGGTGCGGCCCTTGATCGTGTCGTGATCGCCGGCACCGTCGACGATGACGGTGTTGTCCTTGTCGATCGTGACGCGCTTGGCGGTGCCAAGCATGCCGAGCGTAACGGTCTCGAGCTTGATGCCGAGGTCTTCCGAGATCATCTCGCCCTTGGTCAGGATCGCGATGTCCTCCAGCATCGCCTTGCGACGATCGCCGAAGCCCGGTGCCTTGACCGCTGCGACCTTCAGGCCGCCGCGCAGCTTGTTGACGACGAGCGTGGCCAGAGCCTCGCCCTCGATGTCCTCGGCGATGATCAGGAGCGGACGACCCGACTGAACGACGGCTTCCAGGATCGGGAGCATCGCCTGCAGGTTCGAAAGCTTCTTCTCGTGGATCAGGATGTAGGGATCCTGAAGCTCGACGGTCATCTTCTCGGGGTTGGTGATGAAGTACGGCGACAGATAGCCGCGGTCGAACTGCATGCCCTCGACGACGTCGAGCTCGAATTCGAGACCCTTCGCTTCCTCGACGGTGATCACGCCTTCCTTGCCAACTTTCTCCATGGCTTCGGCGATCTTCTCGCCGACTTCACGGTCGCCGTTGGCCGAGATGATGCCGACCTGCGCCACTTCCTTCGAACCCGAAACCGGCTTCGAACGCGCCTTGACGTCCTCGACGACCTTGATGACGGCGAGATCGATGCCGCGCTTCAGGTCCATCGGGTTCATGCCCGCTGCGACCGACTTCATGCCCTCGCGAACGATGGCCTGCGCCAGAACCGTCGCGGTGGTCGTGCCGTCACCGGCGATGTCGTTGGTCTTCGAGGCCACTTCGCGCAGCATCTGCGCACCCATGTTCTCGAACTTGTCCTTGAGCTCGATCTCCTTGGCGACGGTGACGCCGTCCTTGGTGATGCGCGGTGCGCCGAAGCTCTTGTCGATGACGACGTTGCGGCCCTTGGGGCCCAAGGTCACCTTGACTGCGTCG
This sequence comes from Sphingomonas sp. PP-F2F-A104-K0414, assembly GCF_004340945.1. GTDB lineage: Bacteria > Pseudomonadota > Alphaproteobacteria > Sphingomonadales > Sphingomonadaceae > Sphingomonas. The sequence continues at coordinate 188,776 of NZ_SLYD01000003.1, read as the reverse complement.
GCGAGGATGTCGACGCCGCGGAGGATGCGCTCACGCGCGTCGCGGCCGAATTTTACGTCCTTGGAAGCCATGTCAGCTGCCCTTTCAGATTTTTTGCGTCACCCCAGCAGACGCTGGGGTCTTGCAGTAATTGGGAGACCCCAGCTTCCGCTGGGGTGACGAGAAGGTGGTTAGCCGACGATCCCGAGGATGTCGGATTCCTTCATGATCAACAGGTCTTCGCCGTCGACCTTGACCTCGGTGCCCGACCATTTGCCGAACAGGATCTTGTCGCCGGTCTTGACGTCGAGCGGGGTGATCGTGCCGTTCTCGGCGCGAGTGCCGGTGCCGATGGCGACGACTTCGCCTTCCTGCGGCTTTTCCTTGGCGGTGTCGGGGATGATGATGCCGCCAGCCGTCTTCTCTTCGGCTTCGAGGCGCTTCACCAGCACGCGATCATGCAACGGACGAAAGTTCATGGGGTCCATGTCCTTTTGGGATTGTGACAGATTTCTGGCACTCGAGGTTATCGAGTGCCAACGGACGGCATATGTGCCTCGGGGTGCGGCATGTCAAAGGTTCCGGGGGTGAAATTTTTTCGGGCGGGCGTGGTATTCGGGCATCGTGGCTGAGGGGGTCGAACGACAGCAGTGCCGTTCTCCTGCGCACGCAGGGGCCCAGGGTGACGGAGGGCGGTGCCTGGTATCCTGGGCTCCTGCATTCGCAGGAGAACACTTGGGCGGTTGGATGCTGACTTCTGCTCCCCTTCCGCTTGCGGGAGGGGTCGGGGGAGGGGTTTCTTGGCCGGGTGCTCGTGGGACGCCCCTCCCCTAACCCCTCCCGCAAGCGGGAGGGGGACTGCGTGGTGATTGGGATAGATGTAAGGGCTAGAACGCTTCCTGTGTTGGACGCGTAATACAGGGCATTTACCTGTGCGCCCCGTTGCTCTAGCTCTCGTCCCATGACCGATACCGCTGCGCCGTCCTACGCCCCCTCCTATGTCGACCCTGCCCGCCCGCCGCGGAAGAAATGGCGGCTCGTGCGCGGTGTGTGGAAGTTCCTCGTGGCGATCAAGGACGCGCTCGTCCTGATCGCGATGCTGTTGTTCTTCGGGCTGATCTTCGCGGCGCTCAATGCGCGGCAGAGCACGACGGCGATCAAGGATGGCGCCCTGGTGCTCGACCTGAACGGCTCGATCGTCGAGCAGCCCGAGGAACAGGCCGCGTTCGCAGCACTCTCGGGGCAGAACCGGACGCGGCAGTTCCGCCTGCGCGACGTGGTGCGCTCGATCGACACCGCGCGTACCGATGCGCGCGTGAAGGTGGTGGTGCTCGATCTCGACAGCTTCGGCGGTGCGTATCCGGCGGCACTTGGCGAGGTCGGCGACGCGCTGGCGCGGGTGCGCGCGAGCGGCAAGCCGGTGCTGGCTTACGCGACTGCGTACACCGATGGCGGCTATCGCCTCGCAGCGAATGCTAGCGAGATCTGGGTCAACCCGTTGGGCGGAACGATCTTTATGGGGCCGGGCGGCAACCAGCTCTATTACAAGGGTCTGATCGACAAGCTCGGGGTCAACGCGCACGTCTACCGCGTCGGCCGCTACAAGTCGTTCGTCGAGCCCTACACGCGCGCAGACCAGAGCGACGACGCGCGCGCCGCCAGCACCGCGCTGTATGGCACGTTGTTCGCGCAGTGGCGTGAGGCCGTCGCGAAAGCACGCCCCAAGGCGCAGATCGCGCAGTTCATGAGCGCACCCGACAAGGTCATCCTCGCGGCGAATGGCAACATCGCCGATGCAAACCTGCGCGCAGGCATCGTCGACAAGCTCGGCGATCGCACCAGCTTCGGGCGGCGCGTGGCGGAGATCGCGGGCAGCGACGCCAACAAGCCGGCGGGCAATTACAATGCGATCAAATACGACGCCTGGGTGAAGGCCAACCCCCTCCACACGGCGGGCGATTCGATCGGCGTGCTCACGATCGCCGGCGAGATCGTCGACGGCGAGAGCGGCCCCGGCAAGGCGGCTGGCAAGACGATCGAGAAGGCGGTGCTCGACGGGCTCGCCAAGAAGACGCTCAAGGCACTGGTAGTGCGCGTCGACTCACCGGGTGGGTCGGTGATGGCATCGGAGCAGATCCGGCTCGCGATCCTCGAAGCCAAGCGTCAGAAGCTGCCCGTCGTCGTGTCGATGGGCGGCCTCGCGGCCAGCGGCGGATACTGGGTGTCGACGCCGGCCGACGTGATCTTCGCAGAGCCCGGCACGATCACCGGCTCGATCGGCATTTTCGGCGTAATTCCGACGTTCGAGAACGCGCTCGCCAAGATCGGCGTGACCAGCGACGGCGTGAAGACCACGCCATTGTCGGGCCAGCCCGACATCACCGGCGGCACCACGCCGATGTTCGATGCGATCGCGCAGGCAGGGATCGAGAACGGGTATCGCCAGTTCGTCTCGCGCGTGGCGGCATCGCGGAAGATGACGCCGGCGCGGGTGGACGAGATCGGCCAGGGCCGTGTCTGGGATGGCGGCACCGCGCGCCAGATCGGGCTGGTCGACCGGTTCGGCACGTTGCAGGACGCGATCGACGAGGCCGCCAAGCGCGCCAAGCTCGATCCGGCGAAGGTCCATGCCGAGTATCTGGAGAAGAAGCCGGGCTTCCTCGCGACGATCGCGCAGGATTTCGGCAATGATGGCGATGATGATGCGGGTGGCGGCGATGCATTCGCGCACGTCGCGGCGGACCGGCGCCAGATGCTTGCGCGCGCGGTGGGTGACATGAAGCGGCTGGCGACCTCGGGGTCGATCCAGGCGCGCTGCCTCGAGTGTGGCGGGATGGGGCCGACGGCCGCGGGGATCGGCGATGCCAAGCTGCTCGATATGCTGCTGGCGCGGATCGGGTTCTGATGGCGATCCCCGCTTCGGGCAATGGGGGCGGGATCGTCATTCGGGCGGCGGTCCCCGAGGACGCGGCGTCGATCGCGGCGATTTACGCGCCGCACGTGCTGGTCGGGACAGTGTCGTTCGAGACCGAGGCGCCCGATGCGCGGCAGATGCGGGCGCGGATGGCGGCGTCGGACGGGCTGTACCCGTGGCTGGTCGCGACGATCGGCAGCGAAGGTGGCGTGCTGGCCTATGCCTATGCCTCGGCGTTCCACAAGCGTGAGGCGTATCGGTTCGCGTGCGAGACCACGGTGTATGTCGCGGATGCGGCGCAGCGCCAGGGCGCGGGGCGGCTGTTGTACGAGGCGCTGATCGATACGCTGCGGGCTCAGGGGTTTACGCAGGCGATCGGGGCGATTGCGCTGCCGAACGATTCGTCGATCAAGCTGCACGAGGCGGTCGGGTTTCGACGCGCGGGGGTGTACCGGGAGGTCGGGTATAAGAATGGGCAGTGGATCGATGTCGGGCATTGGCAGTGTGAGTTGAACGAGCCTGCGGTGCCACCGGTGGAGCCGAAGCGGTTTGCGGATGTCGGGGTTGTGCGGGGGTAATCGGACGATTGTACAGCGGATGAACTTCGAGCCCAACGTAGCGTTGAATGATCAGACGACTGGGATGAATGTGATGATTAAGTCGATCGTGATACCCGCACTGATGATATCCTCAAGTGCTTTTGCGCAGACATATCAGACGACTGCCAGAACGCCGAGTGGAACTACACATTCGGTACTTTCTACGCGAAACGTGGGCCTCTCCACGCGAATGACATCGTCTCTTCATGAACCGCGAGAATGTTTGGTGCGCAATTCAACCAAGGTGACGGAATGCCATACACGTGCCGAATGGGCCCGGATTGCACGAAAAGACTATAAGCGACCACGGGGTTAAGGTCAGCGCCGGCCGCCGTATGCCGGAAGCGCCAGATGAAAGCGGATCGCGGCAGCTCTGAGTGTAAAGCCGGCGCTCGCCGCAATGACCGCCGACAACCCGAGCGGCACGCCCAGGAGCACCAGCCCGACATAACTCGCTGCCGCCAGCGCCGCCGCGGTCACGTACAACTCCGGCCGCATCAGGATCGACGGCTCCCCCGCCAACACATCGCGGATGATGCCGCCGACGCACGCGGTCATCACCCCCATCAGCGCCGCTGGCACCGGTGGCACTCCGTAGCCGAGCGCCTTGGCCGCGCCGTACACCGCGTACGCCGCGAGCCCGACCGCGTCGAACCAGCCGAGCGCTTCGTCTTTCCACCACCGCTCGGGCGTCACCCAGATCAACAGCGCCACGCCCAGGCACACGCTGGCGGCGCGTGCGTCGTGGACCCAGAACACCGGCGCGCCGATCAGCAGGTCGCGCACCGTGCCGCCGCCGACGCCGGTGATGAGCCCGAAGAACACGAGCGTCACGAACGTCTGGCCGCGCTTGGCGGCCGCTAGCGCACCCGACGCGGCGAACACCGCGAGCCCGGCCAAGTCGAACCAGGGCGCGGCGACGGGCAGGATCTCGACGGGCAAGGGCACGGGCAACATCGCGGCGGCGTAACTGGCCTGCCTTCCAGCGTAAAGCGGGACCGCGGAATGACCTCTCTCGCGCCGAAAACGCAGCGGCTCGAATACCGGCCGCGAAGATGAACGCCAGTATGAACGCGGTGTTGTTTTTGGTTCATGCAACTGGCGCTATAGTCACTTCGTTACACCAGCAGATCAATTCACTAGGGAGTTACATCATGCGTAAGTTCGTTCTGGCCATGGGCCTCAGCGCAATGGTCCTGCCGACCATGCTCGTCCCCGTCTCGGCGGCAGACGCGCGCGATCGTCGCGAATGGCGTGGTCGCGATGGCCGCGTCTACTGCAAGAAGAGCAACGGCACGACCGGCACGATCATCGGCGGCGTCGGCGGCGCACTGCTCGGCCGTACGGTCGACACCCGCGGTGACCGCACGGTCGGCACGCTGGGCGGCGCCGTTCTCGGTGGCCTCGCCGGTCGCGCGATCGACAAGGGCACGAGCAACAACAACCGTCGTTGCCGCTGACACTCATCGGCTAAATCAATGCCGCTATTTCGGTAGTTGCGCGTTGTGGAAGGGCGTCGTGGGAAACCGCGACGCCTTTTTTCTTGTCCGATGAAGGATCAAAACGATGACCACACGCAGCGGTTCGGCAAAGTATGAAGGCCTCGGCAAGAGCGGCAAGGGCCATGTCTCGACCCAGTCGGGCGTGCTGTCCGACAGCCCCTACGGCTTCAACACGCGGTTCGAGAACGAGCCCGGCACCAACCCCGAAGAGCTGATCGCGGCCGCGCATGCATCGTGCTTCACGATGGCGCTGAGCTTCGCGCTCGCCGGCAAGGGGTATGAGGCGGGAACGCTCGAGACGTCCGCCAAGGTGACGCTCGACAAGGACGGCGACGGCTTCAAGATCACCAGGTCGGCGCTGACGCTGAACGCCAAGGTCGACGGCATCTCGAAGGAAGAATTCGAGGCGATCGCCGCGGACGCCAAGGCGAACTGCCCGGTGTCGAAGGTGCTCAACGCCGAGATCACGCTGGAGCACACCCTCGCCTGATATCAACCTCGCCTGTTATCAATGACCTAAGTCTGTCGGCCGGCTGAATGCGACGTAGTTTGCGGTTCACGCAACTCGCGCTTCGGCCGACCGTTGTTTGCGTATCCAGTCAGGAGACCAGACATGCGTATCGCCATTCTCTCGGCGGCCCTCGCCGCCACCGCGATCGGCGCGATTCCCGCCGGCGCGCAATCGACCGTACGCGGCGCCAACCAGGAATATAACGACCAGGTGCGCGATGCACGGCGCGACTATCGCCGCGATCTCCGCAACGCCGACTCACGTGGCGACGTCCGCGATGCGCGCCGCGATTACCGCGACGAGGTGCGCGACGCACGCCAGGACCGCCGCGGCGATATTCGCGACATCCGCCAGGATCGCCGCAATGACGGGCGCAACTGGCAGCAATATCGCGGCTATGATTACAACCGCTACGAGCCTGGCCAGCGCGGCTATCTCGCCGACCGCTATTACCGCGACGGTCGCTATTATCAGGAGCGCCGCCTGGGTCGTAACGACCGCATCTATCGAGGCGGCAACGGGCGCTATTACTGCCGTCGCAACGACGGGACGACCGGGCTGATCGTCGGCGGGCTTGCCGGTGGTGCGCTCGGCAACGTGATCGCGGGCGGTGGTTCGCGGCTGCTCGGTACGCTGATCGGTGCGGGCGGTGGCGCGGTACTCGGGTCGTCGATCGATCGCGGCAACGTGCGCTGCCGATAAGACGCGGTTGGCGTGAGACGATAGGGCCCGGTGGAAACACCGGGCCCTATCTGCGTCAGATGATACCGCCGCCCAGACTCAGGCGGAGCGCGAAGATGATGATCAGGACGATGTTGAGGTTGCGCCCGCCGGTGCTCGACGACAGCGCGCCGACGGCGGCGCCGACGATCCCGATCGGGATGACCAGCCAGTTCATCCAGCCGAGCAGCGGAATGAACGCGACGAGGCCGAGCACCAGGGTGACGAGGCCGATGAGGATCGAGACGATGTTCAGCATGAGGTGAACATGGCGAGTCGCGGGGGTTCGGGCAAGACTTGGGCGGATCCGTACGATCCTCCCCCGCCAGGGGGAGGTGTCGCCGCAGGGGACGGAGGGGGCGGACACGGACCCGGCGTTGGCGCATGCCTCCCCCTCCGTCTGGCAAACGCCAGCCACCTCCCCCTGCCGGGGGAGGACCGAGCGTGTGTGGAAAACGCTTTCTTCACCGTCTTTCGCGCATAGGATGCGGGTGATGACTTTTTCCCTGCGCTCCGCACTTCTCCTCCCGCTGGCGCTGGCCGCCTGCAACCGGTCGTCGACCGACCAACAGGATCTCAACAGCCTCGATGCCGAGCTGACCAACGGCGCGGTGCGCGATCCCGCCGTTGCCGAGTCGCTTGGGAGCCAGATCATGGTCGATCCGCGGCTGGCGCAGTCGTCGAACACCGACGCGGTGCGCCCGCCGCCTCGGCCGGATAGTGGAGCGGTGCCGCCGGAAGGTCCGCTCAAGGCCGATCCGGTCGATCCGCGGACGCTGAAGCGCGCGCCGGCTGCGTCGAACGACTGTCCGGAGTGCAAGACCGCGAATGGTGCGCTGACGCTGGGGGCACTGGCGGAGCGGCAGACGACGCCGGATGCTGCGGTTTGTGCGCAGAAGATCGGGTATTCAGCGGGGTGGGCGAACCGGTTGCCGGCGGACCTGCCGCTGTATCCGGCGGCACGGTTGACCGAGGCTGCTGGGGCGGATCGGGACGGGTGTCGGTTGCGCGTGGTGAGTTTCGCGAGCGCTGCGCCGATGCAGAAGATGCTCGACTGGTATTTTACGAAGGCTAGCGCGGCGGGGTATTCGGCCGGGCATAGCACCGACGGCACGCAGCACGTGCTGGGCGGGGTTCGGGGGAACGACGCTTATGTGGTGTATGTGACGACGCGGGCTGGTGGCGGGAGCGATGTGGATTTGGTTTCCAACGCCGGGCGGTGAAGGGTGAACTGGACGCATTCCGGTAAGCTTCCCCTCCCCGGCGGAGGCCGGGGTCCAGTTGGGGAACGTCGCTAACCGAGCGCGGTCCTTCGTTATTGCCACCTTTCCAACTGGGCCCCGGCCTTCGCCGGGGTGGTGGTGTATGGCGTGGTGGCGTGTTGGGGGGCGACGCCTCTCACTCCTTGTTCTCCCGCGAAGGCGGGAGCCCAGACTGGGTCCCCGCCTTCGCGGGGAAACAAGCGTTGGGTTGAGCCCTTTGGCGAGCATCTACTCCACCCTCGCCAACCCCACCTTTCAGTTTTGCCCGATTCACGCTAGGGCGCGAGAATGCTTCCCCTTCTCTATGTCATGGTCGGTGGTGCGGTCGGGTCCGGCGCGCGCTATCTGACTGGCCGCGCGATGCTGTCGTTGCTGGGGCCTGACTATCCCTTTGGTACGCTTGCCGTGAATCTGATCGGTGGGTTGCTGATGGGTGTGCTGGTTGGCGTGCTTGCCCGCAATACCGCTTCGGAAACGTGGCGGCTGTTGCTCGGCGTGGGCGTGCTGGGGGGATTCACGACGTTTTCGGCGTTCTCGCTGGACGTCGTCACGATGATCGAACGCGGCGCGATCGGCGTCGCGTTCGGGTATGTTTTGGTGTCGGTGATCGGTTCGGTCGCCGCGTTGTTCGCGGGTCTCTCCGCAGTAAGGGCCGTCGCATGACTGCGGGCAAAAGCGATAGCGATACGGGTTTCCGTGAATTCAACGTCGGGTTCGACGATGACGGCATCCGGCTTGACCGGTGGTTCAAGCGGCATCTGCCCGACACGAGCTTCACGACGGTGGCGATGTGGGCGCGCACCGGGCAGCTCCGCGTCGACGGCGCGCGGGCGACGCCGGGCGACCGGATCGCGGCGGGCCAGATGCTCCGTGTCCCGCCGCCCGAAGCCGACAAGGCCGCCGCCGACGTCGACAAGCCCCGGCGCGTCCGCGAACGCGTGATCCTGTCGGACGAGGAAACCGAACTCGCGCAGTCCATGGTCATTCACAAGGATTTCCAGGCGTTCGTGCTGAACAAGCCGCCGGGCCTGGCGACGCAGGGCGGGACCAAGACGACGCAGCATGTCGACGGGCTGCTCGACGGGTTGCAGTACGACAATGAGGGTCGGCCGAAGCTGGTCCACCGGCTCGACAAGGATACGTCCGGCGCCTTGCTGGTGGCGCGGACGTCACGCGCGGCGGCGTTCTTTGCGAAGGCGTTCTCGGGGCGGACGGCGCGGAAAGTCTATTGGGCGCTGGTGGTCGACGTGCCGTCGATCGAGGACGGCATGATCGAGCTGCCGATCGCGAAGCAGCCGGGCACCGGCGGCGAGAAGATGCACGTCGACGAGGCCGAGGGCGCGCCGGCGCGGACGCGGTACCGGGTGATCGAGCGCGCGGGCAACCGTGCGGCGTGGGTCGAGTTGCAGCCGTTTACCGGGCGGACTCACCAGTTGCGCGTGCACATGGCGGCGATCGGGCATCCGATCGTCGGCGATGGGAAGTACGGCGGGGCGGCCGCGTTCCTGACCGGCGGGATCTCGCGGAAGATGCATCTGCACGCGCGGCGGATCAAGGTGGATCATCCGGATGGTGGGTCGATCGACGTGACCGCCGAACTGCCGACGCATTTCGCCGAGAGCCTCAAGCAATTGGGTTTCGAGGAGAAGCTGGGCGACGATCTGGTGCTCGACGAGAAGACCGCGCCGACGCGCGAGCAGATGAAGTCGCGGGCCAAGGCGCATGCGAAGTCGGTGCGGAAAGATCGTAAGGGTGAGCGGCGTGGGCGTGGGGTTGTCGAGGAAAAGGCGACGGGCAAGCCTGCACCGAAGACGGGTGGGCCTCGGACCGGGGCTGGGTCGAAGTTCGGCGCGCCGCGGAGCGGGCCTCGGGTTGAGGGGGCGAAGCCGGCTGGGCGTGCGCGTCCGGGTGGGGCCGGGAAGCCTGGGCCTCGGAGTGGGCCTGGAACTCGGTAAGTTATGGCTGTCGTCTAACGCGCCCTCACCCTTTCCACGGCCAAGCGGCCGCGGGGCCCTTCCCTCTCCCCCGAGGGGAGAGGGTGAGACGTCGGAGACGACCCTTACCTTTCACCCCACCCCGGCGAAGGCCGGGGCCCAATTGGAAAGGTTGAGGTAACGGAGCGATGACTTCCGTTAGCGACGTCGCCCAATTGGGCCCCGGCCTTCGCCGGGGTGGTGTGGTTTGTTTGGAGGCTTCCGCTAACTCTTGTTCCCCCGCGAAGGCGGGGGTCCAGGGCCACGATCGTAACGCTGCTTGATTCCTGGCCCCCCACCTTCGCGGGGGAACTAGTCGCGCCCTACTTCAGCCACCCCAGTAGCAACCGCCGCACGCCCTCCGTCACCGTCCCGAACACGATATGCGACGCCGCGCTATACAGATGCGTCGTCGGCGCGGTGTTCCACGGCGCATCGCCCAGCCCCGCCGCCGGCACCGCCGCCTCGTCGAGCAACGCCGTCGTCGCGGCAGCGAAAGCGGTGCCGTAGCCCGCAGTCACCGAAGGCCGGTATTCCGCCGCCACCGCATAGGCGATCCCCAGCCCTGCCCCGAGCGCATAATGCACGACCTGTCCGGCGAGCGGCTTGCGGTCATCGGGGATGTCGTGACCGACCACCATTTGCGACACCTTGTCCGCCGCTTTCTCCGTCGCCGGGTCCGCATCACTCTCCGACGAGGACAGCGCGGCGACGCCGGCCTGGAAGCGGTCCATCACGAACGAGGCGGCGAGACCTGCGACCAGACCCGCAGCGGCGGCGGCCCAGATGTTCGGGGTGTCGGTCTGTACGTGCGCCATCATTGAGTCTCCAGAGGTATCCGACACGAACCGTTCGCCGGCGTGCACGTTCCGGTTTGGCGTTCCCTCGCATGCACGCCTGATCTACGAGGCGGCGATGCGTTGGAAAATCTCATGACCCGTCTTGCCGTGTTCGATTGCGACGGGACGCTCGTCGACAGCCAGGCGAATATCTGCGTCGCGTGCGAACGCGCGTTCGAGGCGGCCGGACTGACCCCGCCGCCGCGCGCCGACATTCGGCGGATCGTCGGCTTGAGTCTCGTCGAGGCGATGCAGGTCTTGCTGCCGACAGCGGACGAGGCACTGCACCGGTCGCTCGCTACCGACTACAAGAACGCGTTCCATGCGATGCGCGCGAGTGGCGAACTGGCCGACGAGCCGTTGTTCGAGGGGATTGCCGAGGTGATCGAGACACTCGCCGCAGACGGCTGGCTGCTCGGCGTGGCGACGGGGAAGTCGGACCGGGGTCTCGCGCATATCCTCGCCGCGCACGGGATCACCGATCGGTTCGTGACGCTTCAGACCGCTGACCGGCATCCGTCGAAGCCCGATCCGGCGATGCTGCTCGCGGCAATCGCCGAGGCAGGTGCTGCCGTGGAGACGACCGCGATGATCGGCGATACGAGCTTCGACATGGCGATGGCGCGCGCGGCGCGGGTGCGCGCGGTCGGGGTCGCGTGGGGGTATCATGACGTGCACGAACTCTCCGATGCGGGGGCGGATGTCGTTGCGACAACCGTGCCGGACCTGCTGCACATGGTGGCTGCACGATGACCGATGCTGACAAATTAGCGCAGCGGCGATGGTTCGTGCTGGTCGGCGTGCGGCTGGCGGGGGTCGCGGGTGCGCTGCTCGGGCTGATCCTGATCGCGCGCGCGCATGATCTCGGGCCGAAGATACTGGGGACGGCGATCGTGCTGTCGGCGATGGCGATGATCGCGATCGTGCCGCGCAGTCTGGCGCATCGCTGGCGGAGTCCTGACGCGTGAAGCGGTTCTGGAAAGACGTCGCGATCGATGCCGACCGGGTGGTGACACTCGATGGCAAACCGGTGCGGACGCCCGGGCGGCGGCCGCTGGCGTTGCCGAGCGATGCGCTGGCCGAGGCGGTCGCGGCGGAATGGCGTGCGGTCGGCGAAACGATCGATCCGCGAACGATGCCGCTGACGGGCTTGGCGAACGCGGCGACCGATCCGATCGCGAACGATCCTGCGCAGTTCGCCGCGCGGCTGGCGGCGTATGGCGAGAGCGACCTGCTCTGCTACCGCGCCGAGGGGCCGCCTTTGCTCGTCGAGCGGCAGGCGGCGTCTTGGGATCCGCTGCTGGCGTGGGCGCGGGGGCGGTATGACGTGACGTTCGCGGTCACCACCGGCGTGATGCACGTCGCGCAACCGGCGGCGACGATCGCGCGGCTGCATGAGGCGGTCGCGGCGTATGATGATTTCCGGCTGGCGGGCTTGTCGCCGGTGGTGACGTTGACCGGGTCTCTGGTGATCGGGCTGGCGCTGATCGAGGGCGAGATCGATGCCGATGCGGCCTGGGCCGCGGCGGGGATCGACGAGGACTGGTCGGTCGAGATGTGGGGCGAGGATTGGCAGGCGACTCAGTTGCGCGAGCTGAAGCGCAAGGAGTTCGGGGTCGGGGTAGAGTTTCTGGGACTGCTTTAGCTTTAGAAGCCTACCTACCCTCTTCCACATCCGTCGCCCCAGCGAAAGCTGGGGTATCCCGGTTGGCGAATGCCGCGACCCGGAACGGGGAGATCCCAGCTTTCGCTGGGATGACGGTTGGGATGGGTTAGCGCGTCAGCCTGCGGATGAAACCGATCAGCCCGGTCTGGCGCGAGCGCTTGAGGCGCTCCGCGGCCAGGATCGTCTTCACGCCGCGGATACAGCTGTCGACATCGTCGTTGACCAGCACGTAATCATAGCCGTCCCAGTGGCTGACCTCGTTCGCCGCGCGCGACATGCGGGCTTCGATCACCTCTTCCGAATCGGTGCCGCGGCTGGTGAGGCGGCGGTGCAACTCCTCCATCGACGGCGGGAAGATGAAGACGCGAACGACATCGCCACCGGCGATCTGGAACAGCTGTTGCGCCCCCTGCCAGTCGATGTCGAACAGCACGTCCTTGCCGGCGGCCAGCATCTCCTCGACCTGCGCGCGCGGGGTGCCGTAGCGGTGGTTGAAGACGTGCGCCCATTCGAGGAACTCGTCCTTCGCGACCATGTCGCGAAAGCCCTCGAGGTCGGTGAAATGGTAATCTTTCCCATCGACTTCGCCGGGTCGCATCGACCGGGTCGTGACCGAGACCGACATCTCGAGTTCGTGCTCGTCCGCGAGCAATCTGCGTGCGATCGTCGACTTGCCGGCACCGGACGGCGAGGACAGGACGAACAGGACTCCGCGACGACGGAAACCATGTGGGTCGGACGGAAGTGTGTGGGGCATGCGCGCCCTTGCCGCGGACCGCATATGGGCGTCAACCCATGCGCGGCCCGCGCGTGGTATTACGAAGGCGGATTAATAGCCGGCCTTGCGGGCCTTGTTGCGGTCATACGCCTTCTTTGCTGCATAACCGCCGCCGAGGATCATGCCGAGCGGGCCCATGCGGCGCATCAGGCTCATCGCCACGACACCCTTGATGGCACCCGACGTACCGCCGCTGCCTTCGCGACGGCCCATCTCGCGGCCAACCAATGCGCTGATAATACGTCCGATCATGCTTCTCGCTCCCCGAAAACCTGGTCCTTGAGTTCCGCTGCACCGCGCAGCACTGCCCAGCCGATCGCGTAGGTCACGGCTAGCGGCACGACGATCTTGAGTACGTTGGCGGTGATCGCACCGATGATCGCGCCGTCCGCGTTGCCGTCGTCGCCGCTGAGCGAGTCGATGCCTGCGCCGATCAGCGCGCCTATGGTCGTTGCGCCCACGTAATTTCTCCTGTCCGTGTGGCGGGTTAGCGCGCGAGGGGCGTTTGGGTTCCCGCGCGCTCGCGTTCTCCTGCGCACGCAGGAGTCCAGGGTCGCGGGCGGTTCGGTTGGTACCCTGGGCTCCTGCGTTCGCAGGAGAACGGAAGGTTAGCGGCCGAGCATCGATTCGGGTTTGACGACGCGGTCGAAGGTTTCGGCGTCGACGAGGCCTAGCGCGAGGCCGGCTTCCTTCAGCGTCAGCCCTTCGGCGTGCGCGTATTTGGCGATCTTTGCGGCGGCGTCGTAGCCGATCTCGGGGGCCAGTGCCGTTACCAGCATCAGCGAGCGGTCGAGCAATTCCGCGATACGGCCGCGATTAGGCTCGATGCCATTGACGCAGCGTTCAGCGAACCCTTCCATCGCGGTGGCGAGCAGGTCGATCGAGCGCAGCACGTTGGCGCCGATCAGCGGCTTGAAAACGTTCAATTCGAGATGGCCCTGCATCCCGCCGACGGTGACCGCGACGTGGTTGCCCATCACCTGCCCCGCGACCATCGTCAGCATCTCGCACTGCGTTGGGTTGACCTTGCCGGGCATGATCGAGCTGCCGGGCTCGTTCGCGGGCAAGTCGATCTCGCCGAAGCCGCAGCGGGGGCCAGACCCGAGCAGCCGGATGTCGTTGGCGATCTTGGTGAGCGCGACCGCCAGCGTGTTGAGCGTGCCGGACAGGTGGACGAGCGGGTCGTTCGACGCGAGCGCCTCGAACTTGTTGCGCGCGCTGACGAACGGCAGGCCGGTGATCTCGGCCAGTTCGTGCGCGATCGCGTCGCCGAAGCCGGCGGGGGCGTTGAGGCCGGTGCCGACTGCGGTGCCGCCCTGCGCGAGGATGACCATGCCGTGGCTGATCGCGGGCTCGATACGGTGACGGCAGCGGTAGAGCTGGTTCGCATAGCCGGAGAATTCCTGGCCGAGCGTCAGCGGCGTCGCGTCCTGGAGGTGGGTGCGGCCGATCTTGACGATGTCGTCCCAGGCGTTGGCCTTCGCGTCGAGCGCCGCATGGAGCTTGTCGAGCGCGGGGATGAGTCGGTTAGTGGTGGCGATCGCGGCGGCGATGTGGAGCGCGGTCGGGAAGCTGTCGTTGGACGACTGGCTCATGTTGACGTGGTCGTTGGGGTGGACGGGTGACTTGCCGCCGCGCGTGCCGGTGAGGACTTCGTTGGCGCGGCCGGCGATGACCTCGTTCGCGTTCATGTTCGACTGCGTGCCGCTGCCGGTCTGCCAGATGACGAGCGGGAACTGGTCGTCGAGCTTGCCGTCGATGACTTCCTGCGCGGCGGAGTCGATCGCGGTGGCGATGGTTTGGTCGAGGCCGTGCGAGCGGTTTACGCGGGCGGCGGCTTGCTTGACGAGGGCTAGCGCGTGGACGATCTCGATCGGCATCCGTTCGCGGGTGGCGAAGGGGAAATTCTCGATGCTGCGTTCGGTCTGGGCGCCCCAATAGGCGTCGGCGGGGACTTCGATCGGGCCGATCGTGTCGGTTTCTGTGCGAGTGGTCATGGGAGGAGAACCTTCCGGGGCGTGCGTGGGTCCCTCGCCCCTTCGGGGAGAGGGAGGGAGGAGCCGCAGGCGACGGAAGGGTGAGGGGCTTTGGGAGGAAGCGGCCTTAGCCTCACGCCCCTCTCCCTTCCCACCGCAAGTGCGGCGGGCCCCTTCCCTCTCCCCGAAGGGGCGAGGGAGTTTATCGGCTCACTTCTTCCGTTTGAAATCCACAGCTACGACGTTCGATCCGTCTTCGATTGGCACCGCAGTCGGGCCGTCGTTTTCGGCTTCGTCGTGGTCGCCGAGCGCGTCTTCCGCACCCTCCTGCGCCTGGAAGCGGAGTTCGAAGCTGACCGCGGGATCCTGGAACGCGGTGATCGCCGAATATGGGATCACCAGCTTCGACGGGACCTGATTGAACGACAGCCCGATCGAGAAGCGCTCGTCGTCGACGATCAGGTCCCAGTAGCGGTTCTGCATGACGATCGTCATCTCGTCCGGGAAGCGCTCGATCAGCCGCTTGGGGATGTCGACGCCGGGGGCCTGCGTCTTGAACGTGATGTAGAAATGATGCTCGCCGGGAAGCCCGCCGGCCTCCGCGACCGAGCCGAGCACGCGGCCGACCACGGCACGCAGGGCTTCTTGTACGATCTCATCGTACGGAATCAGGCTATCGGGCAGTCCATCGGTCATATCCCTTGGGTAGCGCCATTCGGATGCCGGTCAAGATTGCATGCGTCGGTCAGCGCGTTATGGGAGGTGGCATGCGCACCGCCACGATCACCCGCTCCACCGCCGAGACGGCGATCGACGTCACCGTGAACCTCGATGGGACCGGCGTATACGACGTCGAGACCGGGGTCGGTTTCTTCGATCACATGCTTGAGCAACTCTCGCGCCACTCGCTGATCGACATCCGCGTGCGGACCAAGGGCGACCTGCACATCGACGAGCATCACACCGTCGAGGATACCGGGATCGCGATCGGCCAGGCGTTCGCGCAGGCGCTCGGCGATAAGCGCGGGATTGCGCGGTACGGCGATGCGCTGTCGCCGATGGACGAGACGCTGACGCGGGTGGCGCTGGATATTTCCGGGCGGCCCTGGCTGGTGTGGAAGGACCTGTTCTCGCAGAAGCGCCTGGGCGGCATGGACACCGAGATGTTCGAGCATTTCTTCCACAGCTTTGCACAGGCTGCGGGGATCACGCTGCACGTCGAGACGCTGTACGGGTCGAACAACCACCACATCGCCGAGGCGGCGTTCAAGGGCGTCGCGCGTGCGCTGCGCACCGCGATCGAGATCGATCCGCGCAAGGCCGATGCGATCCCGTCGACCAAGGGGATGCTGTGAGCGCGTTGACTCCGTCAGCTCAAAAGCCCGTCACCCCAGCGAAAGCTGGGGTATCCCCGTTACAACGAGACCCCAGCTTCCGCTGGGGTGACGGACTTCTTGTACCGGGTCGCGGGGATACAGCATGACGCTCGCGCTCATCGATTACGGCGCAGGGAACCTGCATTCGGTCGAGAACGCGCTGCGGACGGCTGGGTGTGTCGATCTGGTCGTGACGTCGGACGCCGACGTCGTCGCGAAGGCCGACCGGATCGTCCTGCCTGGAGTCGGCGCGTACGGTGCTTGCGCAGCGGCGTTGCGCGCGGTGCCGGGGATGGTCGAGGCTTTGAACCGGCGGGTGCGCGACGAGGGTACACCGTTTCTCGGGATCTGCGTCGGCATGCAGTTGATGGCCGAGGCCGGCGAGGAGATGGGAACGCATGCCGGACTCGGCTGGGTGCCCGGGCGCGTGCGGCGGTTGGAGCCGGGTACGATGGAGGCCAAGGTGCCGCATATGGGCTGGAACGACGTCGTTCTGTCCGTCGCGCACCCGCTGATCGAGCCAGGCGAGGCGTATTTCCTGCATAGCTTTGCCTTCGAGGGCGCCGACGTGCTCGCGACCACCGACCATGCCGGTCCCGTCACCGCGGCGATCGGTCGCGACACGATGATCGGCGTGCAGTTTCACCCTGAGAAGAGCCAGCGCTATGGCCTGGCCTTGCTCGAACGATTCCTGGAGTGGCGGCCGTGAGCCTTATCATTTTCCCCGCGATCGACCTCAAGGCGGGTCAGGTGGTGCGTCTCGCCGAGGGCGATATGGACCGCGCAACCGTCTATGGCGACGATCCCGCGGCGCAGGCGATGCTGTTCGCCGAGGCGGGCGCGGAGCATCTGCACGTGGTCGATCTCGACGGCGCGTTTGCGGGGGCTTCGGTCAATGGCGACGCGGTGCGGTCGATCGTCGCGCAGTTTCCGGGGCACGTGCAGCTTGGCGGCGGGATCCGGACGCGGGCCAGCGTCGAGGGCTGGTTCGACCTAGGCGTGTCGCGTGTCGTGATCGGCACTGCAGCGCTGGAGGACCCCGAGTTCGTCCGCGGCGTGGCGAAGGATTTCCCCGGCGGGATCGTCGTCGCGGTCGACGCGAAGGACGGCATGGTCGCGACCAAGGGTTGGGCGGACGTGTCGACCACCAGCGCGGTCGATCTGGCGCGGCGGTTCGAGGATGCGGGAGTGGCGTCGTTGCTGTTCACCGATGTCGGGCGCGACGGGATGCTGAAGGGGTGCAACGTCGACGCGACGGTCGATCTGGCGCGGTCGGTGGACATTCCGGTGATCGCCAGCGGCGGCGTGAAGGGCATCGCCGAGATCCACGTGCTGGCGCTGCATGTGCGCGACGGGGTCGAGGGAGTCATCACCGGGCGGGCGTTGTACGACGGTCGGCTCGATCTTGCTGCGGCATTGAGTGTGGCGAAGGCTGCATGATGGTTCACGCGGAGACGCGGAGACGCGGAGAGAAGTTGAGCGCCGCAGGCATAAACTTGTTCGCGCAGAGGCGCAGAGGCGCGGAGAGCAAGAAGTTAGGCCTTGCTCCCTTCCTCTCTCTCAGCGCCTCTGCGCCTCTGCGCGAAATATTCTTCTTAGCGGCTTTGCCGCGTCTCCGCGTCTCCGCGTCTCCGCGTGAACCAATTCTACGGCGCAGCGCATGACGGTTCGCGCGCGTGTGATCCCGTGTCTCGATGTCGCCGATGGCCGCGTCGTGAAGGGCGTGAACTTCGTCGAACTGCGCGACGCCGGCGATCCGGTCGAGCAGGCGCGGGCCTATGATGCGGCCGGGGCGGACGAGCTGTGTTTCCTCGATATCGGCGCATCCCATGAAGGCCGCGGGACGATCCTCGACGTCGTGCGACGGACCGCAGCAGTGTGCTTCATGCCGTTGACCGTCGGCGGCGGCGTGCGGACGGCGGACGATGCGCGCGCGCTTTTGCTGGCAGGGGCGGACAAGGTGGCGGTCAATTCGGCGGCGGTCGAGCGACCGGAACTGGTCGCCGACATCGCCGAGCGCTTCGGCAGCCAGTGCTGCGTCGCGTCGGTCGATGCGCGCAGGTCCGGCGAGGGCTGGGAAGTGTTCACCCATGGCGGCCGGCGCGCGACCGGGATCGATGCGATCGCGCATGCGCTGAAGCTCGCCGAACTGGGCGCGGGCGAGTTGCTGGTCACGTCGATGGACCGCGACGGCACGCGCAGCGGCTACGACCTCGAGCTGATCAGGGCGATTTCGGACCGTGTCAGCGTGCCGGTGGTCGCCAGCGGCGGCGTCGGCGGGCTCGACGATCTGGTCGCCGGCATCCGCGACGGGCATGCGAGCGCAGTGCTGGCGGCGTCGATCTTCCATTTCGGGCAGGCGTCGATCGGCGATGCGCATGCCGCGCTGGCGGCGGCGGGGATCCCGGTGCGGACGCCGGTCAGCTCGGCCTGATCCGATGATCGCGCTACCCCTCCTCGCGGTGCAGTCGGGTCATAGCGGCACCGTCCATCCGCGTACCGGGCCCGAACTCTCGGACATCGCGCTGTTCGTGGTAGCAGGGCTAGGCGTATGGCTGGTGCGGCGCGCGCTGCGGAAGCGGTTCGCCAAGACCAAACCGCCCGCGAAGGCCCACCCGAAGAGGGATTGACCCGCCTGCTCGGCTACGTCAGCACGCGAGCCATGGACCCCGTATTCGACCGCCTCGAAGCAACCATCCGCGCCCGTCGCGATGCGCCCGCCGACACCTCCTATACTGCGAGCCTGTTCGCGAAGGGGCGTCCCAAGATCGCGCAGAAGCTCGGCGAGGAAGCCGTCGAGACGGTGATCGCAGCGTGCTCGGGCGACGAAGCGAGCATCGTACCGGAAGCGGCGGACCTGATCTTCCATCTGGCGGTGTTGCTGGTGGATGCGGGGCTAAGCCTAGACGACGTGCGAGCGGAATTGGAACGCCGCGAAGGCATCGGCGGGTTAGTCGAGAAGGCCGGACGGACAGGGTAATCTGCCCCCCTCCCGCTTGCGGGAGGAGTCGGGGGAGGGCATGGTCTACGCGCTCCGCCGGGATCGGGAAGGCACGCCCCTCCCCTAACCCCTCCCGCAAGCGGAAGGGGGATCTATGCCGATCGACGCCACCCAGCCTTATGACGACCAGAACATCTTCGCGAAGATCCTCCGCGGCGAGATCCCGTCGAAGCGCGTCTACGAAGACGACTTCGCGATCGCGTTCCACGATATCAATCCGCAGGCGCCGACGCACCTGCTCGTGATCCCCAAGGGTGCGTACGTGTCGTGGGACGATTTCTCCGCGCGCGCGCCCGATGGCGAGATCGCCGGGTTCATCCGCGCGGTCGGCACCGTGGCGCGCGCCGCGGGCCTCGTCGAACCCGGCTATCGCCTGCTCGCCAATATCGGCCAGGATGGACACCAGGAGGTGCCGCATCTGCATGTTCATGTCTTCGGCGGGCGCCCGCTCGGGCCGATGCTCGCGCGATAGGCCAGCTTTGCCGCACTAAAGGATTGCACGTAATAAAATTGCCATTAGGCTCTGGGGATTGAGCAAGGGGGCCTTCTGACCGGGCCCCTGCAATCCCCGGGGGGTACCGAATTGATTTTTGGTCGCGTAAAATCACTGGACGCCATCCTGGCGACGGCGGAGAAGAAATCGCTCCACCGATCGCTGGGCGCGTTCCAGCTTACCATGCTCGGCATCGGCTGCGTGATCGGCACGGGCATCTTCGTGCTGACGTCCGCCGCCGCGCAGAAGGCGGGGCCGGGCATGATCCTGAGCTTCATCGTCGCCGGCGCGGTCTGCGTCGTGGCCGCGCTCTGCTATGCCGAGATCGCGGCGATGGCGCCGGTCGCCGGCTCCGCCTACACCTATACCTATTCGGTAATGGGCGAACTGCTCGCCTGGACGGTCGGCTGGGCCCTGATCCTCGAATATGCCGTCGCCGCGAGCGCCGTGTCGGTCGGGTGGTCCGGCTATTTCTCGGGCTCGATCCTGCGAGAAACGTTCGGGATAGACCTGCCGCTCTGGCTGGCCGCGGGGCCGTACGTGCCCGGCGGGTTCATCAACCTGCCCGCGGTCGTCATCTCGCTGCTCGTCACATGGCTGCTGATGATCGGCACGACCGAGAGCGCCCGCGTCAACGCGGTGCTGGTGACGATCAAGGTCGTCGCGCTGACCGCGTTCGTCGCACTGACGCTGCCGAAGACGCATGGCGGCAATTTCGAGCCGTTCCTTCCCACCGGCATCCTCGGCAGCAACGGCCTCGGCGTGGTCGGTGCGGCGGCGACGATCTTCTTCGCGTATGTCGGCTTCGATGCGGTTTCGACCGCCGCGGAGGAAACCAAGGATCCGCAGCGCAACGTGCCGATCGGCCTGATCGCGTCGCTCGGCATCTGCACCGTGTTCTACATGCTGGTCGCGGCGGGCGCGATCGGGACGATCGGTGGCCAGCCACTGTTCGGGGCGGACGGCGTGCCGTTCACGACGGGCTCGCCAGAACTGGCGCGCGCATGCCTCATTCCGGCCAACGCGCAGGCGCTGGTATGCTCGAACGAAGCGCTCGCGCACGTCCTTCGCCAGATCGGCTATGCCAATGTCGGCAACTGGATGGGCTATGCGGCCGGGCTCGCGCTGCCGTCTGTGATCCTGATCCTGATGTTCGGCCAGACCCGCATCTTCTTCGTGATGAGCCGTGACGGCCTGTTGCCGGAAGTGCTGAGCCGCGTGCATCCGAAGTGGAAGACGCCGTATATCGTCACCGCGATCACCGGCGTGTTCGTGGCGTTCGCCGCGGCGTTCCTGCCGGTCGGCCAGCTGGCGGACATCGCCAATGCCGGCACGCTGTACGCGTTCATGATGGTCGCGATCGCGCTGCTGATCCTGCGCAAGCGCGAGCCGAACCGGCATCGTCCGTTCCGTACACCGGCCGCTTGGGTCGTCGCACCGCTGACGATCGTCGGCTGCATCGGGCTGTACTTCTCGCTGCCGTACGAGGCGATGGCGGTGCTGCCGATCTGGGGCGCGGTCGGGCTCGTGATCTACTTCCTGTACGGCTACCGGAAGAGCTATCTGGGTCGCGGAATGGCCGATGGTGGCGAGACCGACATCGACCTGACGCCGGGCCACTGAGACCGGACGCAAAAAGGGCCGCGGGAGGAAACTCCCGCGGCCCTTTTTTTTGTGCTTCGTCGCCGCGCCGTCATCCCCGCGGAGGTGGGAATGACGGCGCGGCGGGCCACGTTCAGCCGATATGCTTGGCGGCGAGCGCCTTCATGTCGACCATCGGGCGGGCGCCGACATGGCTGATGATCTCGGCCGCGCAGACCGCGCCGAGCTTCAGCGACGCCTGCAGGTCGTAGCCCTGTGCCTGGCCGTGGAGGAAGCCGGCCGCGAACAGGTCGCCGGCGCCGGTGGTGTCGACGACCTTGGCGATCGGCTCGGCCTTGACCTCGGCGCGCGTGCCGTTCTGGAGCGCGCAGGCGCCGTGCTCGCCGCGGGTAACGACCAAAGTCGGGACCTGTGCAGAGATCTTGGCGACTGCTGCGTCGAAGTCTTCGGTTTCGGCGAGCGCGGCGAGTTCGCTCTCGTTGGCGAACAGGATGTCGATCAGGCCGTCGCTGAGCAACTGGCGGAAATCGCCGCCGTGGCGCGAGATGCAGAACACGTCGCTAAGCGTGAACGCAACCTTCCGCCCTGCCCCGCGTGCGCAATCGATCGCGGCGCGCATCGCGGCGCGCGGCTCCTCGGGATCCCAGAGATAGCCTTCGAGATACAGGATCGCGCTGTCGGCGATCATCGCGGTGTCGATCGCTGCGGCGGGGAGGAACTGGCCAGCGCCGAGGAAGGTGTTCATCGTGCGCTGGCCGTCGGGGGTCACGAAGATCAGGCAGCGGCCGGTGGTCGGGTCGCCCGCGCGGACCGGCGTGGCGAACTCGATGCCGATGCTGCGGACGTCATGGGCGAAGACCTGGCCGAGCTGGTCGTCGGCGACCTGGCCGATGAACCCGCATTTGCCGCCGAGCGCGGCGATGCCGGCGACGGTGTTGGCGGCCGACCCGCCCGAGACTTCCATGCCCGGGCCCATCTTGGCGTAGAGCGCGTCGGCTTCCTCGGACGAGAACATCAGCTGCATCGAGCCCTTGGCGACTCCGATCTCGGCGATGAACGCGTCGTCGGCGGTAGCAAGGATGTCGACGATGGCATTGCCGATCGCGACGACGTCGTAGGTTGGGTTGGGCAAGGCGAGACTCCGGGGGTGCGGGAAAACGCTTGCCGTAAATGCCGGGCGGGATTGGTGCAACTGGTGTGGGGGTGCCGCTGCCTGCGGAGGCGGGGTCTGCGGGGCCGCCGGAACAGTATGTCGTCCGGGGATAGGTACCACCCCGGCGGAGGCCGGGGCCCAGTTGGAAAGGTGGTCGCAATGAAACGCGGCCCGTCATTACCGCTGTCTCCCAACTGGGCCCCGGCCTCCGCCGGGGTGGAGATTATGGTTCGGGCTGCTGCAACGGTTACGGCGGTTCGAACAGTTGCAGCGGTTCTCGCGGAATAGAAATTTACAGCACAGACACTCCGTCCTTCCTGTTCCCCCGCGAACGCGGGGGTCCAGAGTCTCGGGCGGTGTGCGTGGTTGAGCTGGCCCCCGCGTCCGCGGGGGAACGTAATGCTTCAGGGGGAACGTCGTAGCCACCATTAGCGTCAAAGCTTCGTTGACCTCGCCACCACCGCGCGTCATCCCGAACCGATGCTCCGCGCCCTCCTCCTCTCGCTCGGCCAACTCACCGATCCGCCGGTCCTCCGCGTGTTCGTGAAGTCGATGCTCGTCACGCTGCTCGTCTTCGCACTGCTCGGCGTTGGGACGTGGTGGGGCACGCAGGCCGCACTGGCCGCGTGGCTCGGCTGGCATGCCGACGGGCTCGCCGCGGCGTTCGCGCTGTTCGTCACGATCCTCGCATTATGGCTGTTGTTCCGCGCCGTCGCGATCGCGGTCGTCGGGATCTTTGCGGACGAGGTCGTCGAAGCCGTCGAAGCGCGGCATTATCCCGAGGCGCTGAAAACCGCCTGCCCCGTGCCCCTCGCCCGCAGCCTCGCGATGGGCCTCCGCTCCGCCGCCCGCGTCGTGCTCGTCAACCTGCTGATGCTGCCGGTCTATATCGCGCTGCTCGTTACCGGTGTCGGCACCGCGGCCGCGTTCTTCGTCGTCAATGGCTGGCTGCTCGGGCGCGATCTCGGCGACATGGTGGCAGCGCGACATATGGACGCAGCGGCGATGCGGGGCTGGCGTGCGACGACCAAGAGCGGGCGGTTCGTGCTGGGGCTTGCGAACACCGGGCTGTTCGTGGTTCCGATCGTCAACATCGCTGCGCCGGTTCTGGGTGCCGCGATGGCGACGCATTACTTCCACACCCAGTATTACCGTAAGGCCCGATCATGACGCGATTGACGACGATAGGGATCGCGCTGGCGCTCGGCGGCGGGCTCGCGGGTTGCGCCGCACCGGTGGCCAAGCCCGCGGTCGGGCGTCCGGCCATCCCCTATACGAGCGTCGGGCTCGAACGCGTCCTCGGCCAGGATGCCGCCGGCCTGACCAAGCTGTTTGGCCAGCCCGACGCCGACGTCCGCGAAGGCAGCGCGCGAAAGCTCCAGTTCCAGAGCGGCATCTGCGTGCTCGACGCGTATCTCTACCCCAAGGGATCCGACGCCCCCCGCGTCACCTATCTCGACGCGCGCGAACCCGACGGCAGCACGATCGACCGCGCCAGCTGCGTCGCCGCGCTTACCCGGCGCGAGGGGGGCAAGTAACGGGCGAGATCGCCTATTTTCCGACAATCACTCTGCACAGTAGCATCTCCAAAAGGAGACGTTCGTTGCCCGCAACCGCTCGCCCCTTATGGATTTTGACAGCATTTCTACTTGCTGTATTTCCGATTCTGAATTTTGTGTACTGGCCTCAGGTATTGGGCTCGGGCCAGTTGCAGCCGGACGGCGATAATATTGGCATACCGATGTATGGCAGCGTTCTGATCGCGATTATCGCGTTACCGTTCGCAATTGGTATCGCCGGTCTTTGCCTACGAAGATACAATCAGCCAGTTCGCCTGACCGCCTATAGGCGCGACCGACCTTTCCGGAGTGCTCTTACGACGATCTTTTTGGGTGGTGCGGGGTTCGTCCTGATGCTCGGTTCGATCGCCCAGCTTGTACACCCGCTCCCATGGTACGAATATCTATGGCCAGCGTACACGGCGCTTTGGGTCCCATGGATGTTCGGCTTGCGTGCCGCCTTCATTGAGCAAGACACCGTTGTTATCGGTTAGGCGGCTGGGCTCAACCACGTTTTTTCTCTGTCTAAAGCGGCCAATTCGCTCTCCTCCTCAAACCGGACGTGTCGAAAACTAGGCTTGATAGTCGGCGGCGAAGCTGGCGGCCCATTCCGCGGTGACGCCCGGGTCGTGCTCCGAGGTCGAGAACCAGTTGCGTTCGCTGTGATAGCGCACGGCATCCAGCCGCCGGAGTGCCCAGATTGCGGCACCGCGCACCACCGGGGCTTCGTCGGCCAGCAGCTTTACGACAGGCTCGACCAGCTCCAGATCACCGCTATTGCCCGCTGCGATCAGCGCGTTGCGGACCATCCGGTCGCGGCCGATGCGTTTGATCGGGGAGCCAGCGAAGACCTGGCGGAAGCTCGCGTCGTCCAGCGCGAGGATGTCCCCCAGTTCCGGCGCGACCAGTTCCGCGCGGGGGTGAAACGCGAGGTTCGCGTTGGCCGAGGCGGCGAATTTGTTCCAGGGGCACACCGCCAAGCAATCGTCGCAGCCATAGATGCGGTTCCCGATTGCGGCGCGGAACTCGTGCGGGATCGGGCCGGCATGCTCGATCGTCAAATAGGAGATGCAGCGGCGGGCATCGAGCTGGAACGGCTTCGGGAAGGCGGCTGTCGGACAGGCGGTCTGGCACGCGTCGCAACTGCCGCAGGTGTCGACGCCGCCCTTGTCCGGTTCCAGATCGAGCGTCGTATAGATCGCGCCGAGGAACAGCCAGCTGCCATGCTCGCGACTGACGAGGTTGGTGTGCTTGCCCTGCCAGCCCAGCCCGGCGGCTTCGGCAAGCGGCTTCTCCATGACCGGCGCAGTGTCGACGAACACCTTCAGGTCGAACGGCGGCAAGTCCCGCCCCGCCTCCGCCGCCAGCCACCGTCCGAGCGCCTTCAACTGCCGCTTCACGACGTCGTGATAATCCGGCCCCTGCGCATAGACCGAGATGCGCCCTACCCCGCCCTCGTCCGCGAGCCGCAACGGATCGTCCTTCGGCGCATAGCTCATGCCGAGCGCGATCACGCTGCGGACTTCGGGCCAGAGGCCGGCGGGGCTCTCGCGGTGGTGCTTGCGCTCCTCCATCCAGATCATGTCGCCGTGGCGGCCGTCGGCGAGCCATTGGTGGAGGCGTTCGCCTGCGCGCGGCGCGGCGTCGGCGTGCGCGATTCCCCAGGCGGCAAAACCCAATTCGGCCGCTTTGGCCTTAAGTCGGTGTTCCAGCTTGTCTTGCGCCACGTACGCCCGCTACCACGACGTCACCCTCGGGAGGAAGATTGCGCGTGAACGATGAATGGGCGGTCACCGCGAGCGGGATCGTGAAGCGGTTCGGCGATCGGCGCGTGGTCGACGGGGTGGATATCATGGTGCCGCGCGGCTCGGTGTACGGCGTGCTCGGGCCCAACGGCGCGGGCAAGACGACGACGCTGCGGATGCTGCTCGGGATCATCGAACCCGACGAGGGATCGCGCACGCTGCTCGGCTACGACAATCCGCGCGATGCTAGCGATCAGGTCGGCTATCTCCCCGAGGAGCGCGGGCTGTATCCGGCGATGAAAGCGCGCGAGGCGATCGCGTTCCTGGGGGCATTGCGCGGGCTCGACTGGAAAACCGGGCGCGAGCGTGCGGTGGTGCTGATGGAGGCCGCCGGACTCGGACATGCGGTCGACGAGAAGATCCGGAAACTGTCGAAGGGTATGGCGCAATTGGTGCAGTTGCTCGGGTCGGTAGTGCACCAGCCCGATCTGCTCGTGCTCGACGAGCCGTTTTCAGGGCTCGATCCGGTCAACCAGGAGCGGCTCGAGAAGCTGATCCTCGCCGAACGCGACCGCGGCGCGACGATCCTGTTCTCGACGCATATCATGAGCCATGCCGAGCGACTGTGCGATCGGCTGGCGATCATCGCCGGCGGCAAGCGGCGGTTCGAAGGCACGGTGGCCGACGCCCGTGGGATATTGCCGCAGCGGGTGCATTACACACCGCATCGGCCTGATCCTGCGATCCGCGGCGTGCTGCCGATGGACGCAGTGCAGGACAAGGATAGCTGGCGGTTCGAATTGCCGAATGAAGGGATCGAAAGCTTGCTGGTGAGGCTGATCGACGCGGGATATGGGATTTCGGGATTGTCGATCGAGCGCCCCGGTTTGCACGAAGCGTTCGTCCGGATCGTCGGCCAGCATGGCGACGTCGCGCAGGAGCAGGCGGCATGAGCCGGTTCCGCCGCACCCTTCGCCAGACCTTCACGATCGCGCGCCGCGACTTCATCGCCACGGTGTTCACGCCGATCTTCCTGCTGTTCCTGTTCGCGCCCGTCATCATGGGATCGTTCGGCGCGATCGGCGGGATGGGCGCGGCGAGCGTCAGCGGCGGCGCGCAGGACAAGACACGGATCATCGCGATCGTCCCTGCCACCGTCACACGCCCGATCGCCGAGGCCGATACGCGGCTGCGCGGCATGTTCCGCGACGACGAGGCGCCCCCAGGGCTGACCACCGTCGCGCCCTCGGCGGACCCGGCGGCACAGGCACGGGCTGCGTTCGAGACGAAGGATATCGACGCGTCCGCAGTTCTCTACGGCCCGCTCAATGCGCCACAGATCCTGTACGGGCCGCGCGGCGCGAGGTCGGCGGACTATCTGGGGATGCTCGCACAGGCGACTCTGGCGGCGCAGAAGCTCGGCGGCACGCTGCCGACGATCGCCGCGACTAAGACGCAGATCACGCGCTCGACCACGTCGGTCGGCGGCCAGCACCAATCCGCCTTCTTCGCAGTGTTCGGGATCTTCTTCCTGACGCTGTTCCTCTCAGGGCAGGTCGTCGGGACGATGGCCGAGGAACGCAACAACAAGGTAATCGAGGTGCTCGCCGCCGCGGTGCCGCTCGAATCGGTATTCTTCGGCAAGCTGATCGGGATGTTCGGCGTGGCGGTGCTGTTCGTCGCATTCTGGGGCACCGTCGTCACGCAGATCACATCGCTGATGCCCGCCGCCGCCGCGGTCGCGCTGGGCGACCTGACGCCCGCGGTCGGCGCACCGATGTTCGCGCTGCTGTTCGCCGCGTATTTCAGTATGGCGTATCTGCTGCTGGGCTCGGTGTTCCTCGGCGTCGGTGCGCAGGCGTCGACGATGCGAGAAATACAAATGCTGTCGCTGCCGATCACGATCCTGCAGGTCGCGATGTTCGGACTGTCCTCGGCGGCGGTCTCGCACCCCGGCAGCTGGATCGCCACCGCCGCCGAGCTGTTCCCGTTGTCGTCGCCATTCGCGATGGCGGGGCGCGCGGCGAACTCGCCCGAACTGTGGCCGCACGTAGCGGCGCTCGCGTGGCAGGCCTTGTGGGTGACGATCTTCATCACGGTCGGGGCGCGGCTGTTCCGAAGGGGCGTGCTGCAATCGGGCAGCGCGCGGCCGTTCTGGCGGCGGAAGGCCAAGGCGACAGCGTAGGGCCTTACAAACTCCCCCGCCCCCGCCCCCTCTCCCGTTCGTGCTGAGCGAAGTCGAAGGGTACGCCCCGCGCGCAGGTGCTTCGACTTCAGCGCGATGCGCTGAAGTTTATCCTGAGCTTGTCGAAGGGCTCAGCGCGAACCGACGTTGGGACACTATTGACATAAGTGTCAGCAAAGTCTCTCCTGTGGCAAAATATGGGAGAGAGACGATGGCGACTCTGGTAAGAGACGTGGCGCAACAGACAGTCGATCCGCTCGACGTGAGCCGCGCCGAACTCTACCGCGACGATCTCTGGCAGGCGCCGTTCGCGCAGCTCCGCGCCGAGTCCCCGGTCCATTATGTGGAGCATTCCGACTACGGCCCTTACTGGTCCGTCTCGACCTACAAGGGCATCGTCGAGGTCGAGTCGCTCCCCGATGTCTATTCTTCCGAAGCCGGCGGGATCACGATCGCCGATTTCGTCGCCGAGCGCGATGTCCGCATGCCGATGTTCATCGCGCGCGACCGCCCCGTGCACACCGGTCAGCGCCGCACCGTCGCGCCCGCCTTTACGCCTAGCGAGATGACGCGGATGTCGAGCGATATCCGCAGGCGTACTGCCGCGATGCTCGACAGCCTGCCGTGGAACACGCCGTTCGATTGGGTCGACACCGTCGCGATCGAGCTGACCACGCAGATGCTCGCGATCCTATTCGACTTCCCCTGGGCCGACCGGCGGAAACTGACCCTGTGGTCGGATTGGGCGGGCGATATCGAGATCGTGAAGAACGAGGAGCTGCGCGGTCAGCGGCTCGCGCACATGTTCGAATGCGGCTCGTATTTCAAAAATCTGTGGGACGCGAAGATCGATAAGGATCCGACGCCCGACCTGATCTCGATGATGATCCACTCGGACGCGATGAGCCACATGGATCATAACGAGTTCATCGGGAACCTCATCCTGCTGATCGTCGGCGGCAACGACACGACACGCAATTCGATGTCCGCGCTCGCCTACGGCCTCGACAAGTTTCCGGAGTCGCGGGCGAAACTCGAGGCCGACCCCTCATTAATTCCCAATGCGGTGAGCGAGATCCTCCGCTGGCAGACCCCGCTCGCGCACATGCGCCGGACCGCAACGGCGGATGCGGAGTTGATGGGGCAGCAGATCAAGGCGGGCGACAAGCTGGCGCTCTGGTACATCTCGGCCAATCGCGACGAAAGCGTGTTCGGCAACGATGCGGACTCGATCGTGGTCGACCGCCCGAACGCGCGGCGACACCTGGCGTTAGGGCACGGCATCCATCGCTGCGTCGGCGCGCGGCTGGCCGAAATGCAGATCGCGATCCTGCTGGAGGAGATGGCCGCCCGCCGCATGCGGATCAACGTCCTGGCCGAGCCGACGCGGGTCGCTGCGTGCTTCGTCCACGGCTATCGCACGCTGCCGGTGGAAATCAGTAAATACTGAGGCTTGGCGTAACCTTATCGGGTGGTTCGGTCGTACCTATATCTGAACCATGGAGACCGATATGACCCAGGACCGTCGCGCTTTTCTCACGCTGGCCGGAACAGGCGTGGCCGGCTTCGCGCTATGGGGGTGCACGTCGCAGCCCGCGCAGGCGGCCGAGCGGTTCGAGGTGACGCTGACCGATGCGCAGTGGCGCAAGAAGCTGTCGCCGGATGCGTATAATACGCTGCGGAAGGAGGGGACCGAGCGGCCCTATTCGAGCCCGCTTAACGGCGAGCATCGCGCGGGGATCTTTTCGTGCGGCGGGTGTGCGTTGCCGAACTTCTCATCGAAGACCAAGTTCGAGAGCGGGACGGGCTGGCCGAGCTTCTGGCAGCCCTTGCCGAACGCGGTGCGGACGCGAGTGGATTCGACGATGGGAATGGCGCGGACCGAAGTCCATTGCCGGCGGTGTGGCGGGCATTTGGGGCATGTGTTCGACGATGGGCCGAAGCCTACGGGGAAGCGGTATTGCATGAATGGCGATGCGCTGACGTTTAAGGCTGCTTGAGGGCGCTTATCTGTTTGGCGGCCACCGCGGATAGCTGCTGGAAAGCGTAAAAGATTGTTTCCCCGCGAAGGCGGGGATCCAGACTGGGCTCCCGCCTTCGCGGGAGAACCGGAAGCTAGCAGAGCGGTGCTCGGCCTTATTGCACCTCCCCGGCGAAGGCCGGGGTCCAGTTGGGGGACGTCGCTAATGGAGGTGGCGGTCTGTTACCGCGACCTTTCCAACTGGGCCCCGGCCTTCGCCGGGGTGGTCGCCTAACGGGACGGCCGGGTAGCTATCAGTAGCGAAACTTTGGATGTAGCGCGTAAACGGTCGCGCACGTCAGGCATCACGCGGAAGTAAGAACCTCAGTTCGCCTCGTTCACCAGCGTAAAGATCCCACGCGGATCGGTCGGGCCGTGCTGGATCGTCGCGAGCTGCGCGGCGTTGGCGCGCTGCGTTGCGGTGATGGTGTGGGTGGCACTGGCCATCTGGTACGAAGGCTGCGCGTCGAGCGTGTCGCCAGCAGGCGCATGGCCCGAGTAGATGAAGCCCTTGGTCGGGTAGGCCGAGGTCCCGAGGTCACCCTGCGGGCCATACCACACCTTCACCATGCTCCAGTCACCGGCAGCCGAAACGTCGACCGCGCGAACGTTGGTCTCGATTGCGCCGGGGCGCGACCAGTTGGCATGCGTAAGGAGGACTTCGCGATCGCTGACGACCTTCGAGACCATCGCGACATGGCCGACGCGCATGCGGGAAGTGGGCGAGAAGGCGAGGACCGAACCGGCCTTGGGAGTGTGGCCGCGCTCGTAGCGACCCTCGGCCTGGCCCCACCAGGTGTTGGCGTTGCCGCGGATTTCGATGCCCGAAACCGAGCGAGCGAACGTCACGCACTGCCAGAACTGAGCCGCAGCAGGGGTGGCCGTCATCAGGCCGCACGATACCACCAGCGCAAAACGCGCTGCTAACGCCTTGAAATTCATCGAGACCCCCCGGCCAAAACCCGTTTGTCGCATTCTGGCTACGGGAGGTTCGATTTAATTGGAACCCGTGCGGGAACCATATCCGACGAAGCGTGTTACCGCGCCGACCAACGCCCCGAATGGGCGCTCAGGGCGGCTCAGTTCATGAGTTTCCAACCGGTTATGCGGTCCACGGTGACCTGCGTGACCGCATGATAGCCCGACCGCGCCTTGCCGTAGATCTCCATCGCCAGCTTGTGGCCCCAGTCGCCCGAGTCCATCATCTGCTGGAACAGCGGCGCAACGAATTTCCGCCGACCCTGCGAAGTCAGGAACTGCTCGGCCGAGGCGTCGGCGGCCGCATAGTGATTGGCGAGCGCGAGTTGCAGCCACGCGAAGCGGATCTCGGCGTTGCCCGTCGTGTTCCAACCGAACGCGGTATCGAGCGTCTTTAACCGCTCGGTCGGGAGTTTCCGCGGAAGCTGCGTGATGAAGCGCGTGATCTCCTGCGTCGTTGCCTTGCCCGGAACGGCGGACACCGTACCGCCTGCTGCGTATGCCTTGGCCGCAGCATCGACCGCGGGGAACGCAGCCGACGTGACATGGACTGCGTTCGCCGGGATACCGGGTTGGTAGACCCAGGTGTCGACGCCGATCGTCTTCGCCTCGGCGGGGGTCAGCAGCTTCGACTTGAGGTCGGTCAGGAAGCCCGCGCTGGTCTGCGGCTGAAAGGCGTGGCGGTCGAAATAGCTGCGGAGATACGCGTCCCAGCGCGCGCGTCCGACCTGCTTCTCGATCGTGCGGAGGAAGGCCGCGCCCTTGTCGTAGGCGATTTGCGTCATGCCGTCGTCGGGATCGCGCGCGGCGTCGAGATCGAGGTGGAGCTGCGTGTCCTTCGCGGCGGGGCCACCGGCCTCCTTCACCGCCTGCTCCATGTCGGTCCAGGCGAGGTCGGCCTCCATGTCGGCGCGGCGCTTGCCGTAGAGCGCTTCCATGATCCGGTTCTCGAAATAGCTGGTAAAGCCTTCGTTGAGCCAGAAATCGTCCCACGTCGCGTTCGTCACGAGGTTGCCCGACCAGCTGTGCGCGAGTTCGTGCGCGATTAGCGAGACGAGGCTGCGGTCGCCGGCGATCGCGGTCGGCGTGGCGAAGGTGAGCGTCGGGTTCTCCATGCCGCCGAACGGGAACGACGGCGGCAGGACCAGCACGTCGTAGCGGCCCCAGCGATACGGGCCGTACAGCCCCTCGGCGGCGGCGACGAACTTCTCGAGCTCGCCGAACTCGTACGCGGCCTTAGGGAGGGTCGCGGGCTCGGCCCAGATGCCGGTGCGCGGGCCGGTCGACTTGAACGCGATGTCGCCGACCGCGAGTGCGATGAGGTAGGGCGCGACGGGCTTGTCCATCTTGTACTGGAACGTGCAGCGATCGGCAGCGCAGGTCGGCTTGCCGGT
The DNA here is from genome assembly GCF_004340945.1 of Sphingomonas sp. PP-F2F-A104-K0414. GTDB lineage: Bacteria > Pseudomonadota > Alphaproteobacteria > Sphingomonadales > Sphingomonadaceae > Sphingomonas. The sequence goes on along the minus strand of NZ_SLYD01000003.1, from coordinate 156,551 downwards.
CGCGAGCCCGCTCATCACCGCAGTGAGTTGCTTGGGGACGGCGATCTTGGCCTCCCAGGTCTGGCGGATGCCGGGGGAGTCCTGCGTCGGAATCCAGCTGCGATTGAGGATCGCCTCGCCTTGGCTGAACAGGAATGGTTGCGTCTTGCCCGCGGTCTGCGCGGGGGTGAGCCATTGCAGCGCCTTGGCGTCGGGGGACGAGGCGTAGGCGATGCGGATTTTCTTCGCGCCGTTGAGCGTGACGGTGAGTGGCGCGCCGTGGATCTTGTCGACCGCGCCGACCGAGTAGGGGAGCGGCTTGCCGTTGGCGTCGGTGATGTTGACGATCTTCAGCCCGTTGTCGTCGAGCACGACCTGATTCGCGCCCGGCTTTGCGAGAATGTCGAGCGTCGCAATCCCGCGGATGACGTGCGTGTCGAAGTCGGCGGCGAGATCGAGCGCGACGTGCGTCACGCGCGCCTCGGCGGGGCGGGCATAGCTGTGCGGGTCGTGCGCATCCGGCGTAGTGAGGATCGGTGCGATCGTCTGTGCGACGGCGGGGGATGCGAGGACGAGACCGAGGGCGGTGGCTAGAGCGGGAATGCGCATGGGAACTCCGATGTCGCCGTTCCAAGGGGGAAGGCCAGGCGTCGGTCCTACCGTGCCGCCCCGCTCGCTGGAAGGGTGGCTGTCACCGTCCTGCCCCCCTCCCTGGAAGGGAGGGGTTGGGGGTGGGTCGGCCTGTTGGCCGACGGAGCGATCGACAAGCAGCCGACCGACCCCGGCCCCTCCCTTCCAGGGAGGGGGGAAGATTAGGATTCGCGTGGGGCTGCGTCGACGATGGGCGCTCCGGCCAGTCTCGCTAGTCGGGCCTCGTGCTTGCGCCGGCCGAAGGGGAAGCGGGAGAAGAAGAACGCCGAGACGCACGCCAGCACGATATAAAGGCCGGCGTAGATCAACGTCAGCCGGTCGATCGTCTCCACCGGCACCGTCCCCGGCATAGCCTTGGCCGGGAACCCCGCCACCGCGAGGATCATGCCGGCGAAGAATATCCCGATCCCGCTCGTGCATTTCTGAACGAAGAACGAGCCCGCGAAGAACACGCCTTCCGACCTTCGCCCCGTCTTCGCCTCCGAATCCTCGACCACGTCCGCCATCATCGACGCGCCGAGAATGAACCCGGTGACGTTCGATGCGGTGCCAAGGATGAAGAAGCCGAACAGCATCGGCAGCAGCGAGGACTCGCCAACCTCCGGAAACACGCCGAGCATCCGCAGCCAGTACGGCGAGGTATTGAGCGCCGCACCCAGCAGCACCGCGCCCATCGCCGCCTTGGGCTTGCTCCCCGTCTTGCCGAGCCGGGGCGCGGCGATGAACGCGAGGAACACGCCCGAGAACAGCGCGATCGTCAGGTAGACGAACACCGGCCCCTTGAAGCCCCACACATAGGTGTGGAGGTAGTTCGACATGGCATAGCTAATGCCCTGGATCGTGTACGCGCAGACGCCCGCCGCCATCAGGATCGCGAAAGCACGGTTCTTCACGGTCTGGCGGAGTTCTGCGACGGACTCGCGGAGAGTCTGCTTGGCGATCGGCGGGTTGGGAAGATGCTTGATCTCGTGATGCGTGCCGAGCGCGGAAACGAGGATCGCGACGCCGATGAAGACCGCGCCCGCCAATGCGAAGCCGCCATAGCCGGCGCGGTTGAGCAGGCCGTTCGGGAACGCCGCGGTCGGCGCGAGGAAATACTGGTACGCCGACAACAGCATCAGGAGCCCGCCGACCCAGCCGAACAGATAGCGATACGCCATGATCCGCGTGCGCTCGTCATACCCCGAGGTGAGCTCGGGCGTCAGTGCGACCGAAGGGACCTCGTAGCAACTCACCGCGCTGCGCACGATCACCGCCATGACGAACAGCCAGACGAGCGTTTGCGGCTCCGACATCACCGAGGGCGGGTTCCACAGCAGCAGCCAGCCAATCATGATCGGCAGCGCAGACGCATACATCCAAGGATGCCGCCTGCCCCATTTCGTCCGCGTGCGATCGGAGAAGAAACCGACCGCGGGATCGACGAACGCATCGATCAGCAGCGCCATCATGATGACGAGCCCGACGGTGGCGGACGGGAGTCCGACGACCTGGTTGTAGAACAGCAGCAGGAACGTACCGAACCCGGCGTCCTTCACCCCGTACGCGACCGCGCCGAAGCCGTAGCTCGCCATCGTTCCGGTCGAGAGGCGGCGGGCGGGTGCCGTCACTTCAATTTGTCGAGCAGGGCGAACAGCGACGGTTGCGCCGGGTCCCAGCTCGGCCGCGTGCCGATCGTCATGCCGCCGTCCACGAGGATGTGCGTGCCGGTGATGAAGCTTGCGTCGTCGCTGGCGAGGAACGCGACCGCGGCGGCGATATCCTCGCTGGTGCCGGGGCGGCGGATCGGTTGTGCGTCGGCGGCGATATGCGCGATCATGGCGTCGGCCTGCGACGTCTTGGCGGCGTCGAGTTCGAGCGTACGCGTGAAAATGTTGGTGACGATGAAGCCGGGGACGACGGCGTTCACGCGGATCCTGTGCTGCGCGAGATCGGCGGCGGCCTGTTTGGTGAGGTGGAGCACGCCGGCCTTGGCGGTGGAATAGGCGGTCGGTGCGTAGCCGGTACCGAGCGCGGACACGGACGAGGTGTTGACGATCGCGCCGCCGCCGCGCTTCGCCATCAGGGGGGCTGCGTAACGGATGCCGAGCGCGACCGAGCGGAGGAGGAGCGCCTGGGTGCGGTCCCAGTCCTCCGGGGAGATCTCGCCGATCGGGTCGCGCGAACCGCCGGCGCCTGCATTGTTGAACAGGATGTCGAGCCCGCCCGCATCGTCGGCGGTCTGCATCAGCGCCTCGATATCGCCGGCCTGGAGCACGTCGGTGCGCTGGAATAGGATGCGGCCGCCGGATTCGTCGGCTAGCGCGTGGCCACCGGTCTCGTCGATGTCGCCGATCAGGACGGTGGCGCCTTCGTCGGCGAGTCGAAGTGCGGTCGCCCGGCCGATGCCGGACGCACCGCCGGTCACGACGGCACGCTTGCCTGAAAACCTCACACGCTCTCTCCTAGTTTTTGGCGAGCATAGTACGGGCTTTGCACTCGTCAATGACGCCTCGTTCGAAAAACGGGTTTGCGGCGGGCGGCGCTCGGCGATACCAAGCGCGCAAACATTCGGAGGATGCGTGATGGATACGACCAACCTGTTCCGGCTCGACGGCCGCGTCGCGCTGATCACCGGCGGCAGCCGCGGGATCGGCAAGATGATCGCCGCCGGCTTCATCGCGCAGGGGGCCAAGGTGTATATCTCGTCGCGGAAAGCCGATGTGTGCGAGGCGGCGGCCGCGGAACTCGGGCCGAACTGCATCGCGTTGCCGCAGGACGTCTCGACCGTGGCGGGGTGCAAGGCGCTGGCCGCGCAGTTCGCCGAGCATGAGTCGAAGCTCGATATCCTCGTGAACAACGCGGGCGCGGCGTGGGGCGTGCCCTTCGAGGAGTTTTCCGAGGTCGGCTGGGACAAGGTCATGGACCTGAACGTGAAGTCGCCGTTCTTCCTGACGCAGGCGCTGCACGCTGCGCTGAAGGCGTCGGGATCGCGCGAGAAGCCGGCGAAGGTGATCAACATCACGTCGATCGACGGGCAGCGGCTGAACCCGTGGGAGACGTACAGCTATCATGCGTCGAAGTCGGCGCTGATCTACCTGACGAAGCGGATGGCGGCGCGGCTGGTGACGGATTCGATCAACGTGACCTCGATCGCGCCGGGGGCGTTTGCGAGCGACATGAACAAGGCGGCGCGGGATCATGGGGACGCGGTGGCGCAGGGGATTCCGGCGAAGCGCGTCGGCGTTGATGAAGATATGGCCGGCGCGGCGATATACCTCGCGAGCCGCGCAGGGGATTATGTGATCGGGGAGACGATCACGGTAGACGGCGGGCTGGTGCATGCGTCGCTGGGCACAAGCATAGACGCCTGAGCTAATTCCCTCGCCCCTCCGGGGAGAGGGAGGGAGGAGCGCTTGCGACGGAAGGGAGAGGGGTTTTGGGATTAGCCATCCCGAGCCTCACTCCCCTCTCCCTTCCCACGGCAAGTGCCGCGGGCCCCTTCCCTCTCCCCGTAGGGGCGAGGGAAATTAGCGCGCGATGCCACCCGCGGCGAGAACGGCCAGCGTTACCAGTTCGCTCGCCGTCGACGTCATCGGCGCAACCTGCACCGGCTTCTCCATCCCAATCAGCATCGGGCCGATGACCGAGTCCCCACCCAGCTCCCGCAGCAACTTCGCCGAGATATGCGCCGACTGAAGCCCCGGCATGATCAGCACGTTCGCCGGCCCCGACAGCCGCGCAAAAGGATAGTTCGCCAGCTGCTTCGGGTTGAGCGCGACATCCGGCGCCATCTCGCCTTCGTACTCGAACCCGACCTTCCGCCCGTCCAGCACCGTCACCGCGTCACGGATGTTGTCGAGCCACTCCCCCTTCGGATTGCCGAAGTTCGAATAGCTCAGGAACGCCACACGCGGCTCATGCCCCATCCGCCGCGCGACTGCCGCAGTCTGCTCGGCGAAGTCGGCCAGCTGCTCGGCAGTCGGGCGCTCGTTGACCGTGGTATCGGCGATGAACACCGTGTGGCTCTGGCCGACGAGCAGGTGGATGCCGAACGGCGTTTTCCCCGCAGCCGGATCGATCACGCGATAAATCTGGCGCATCGTCTCGCCGTAGGTGCGGGTGATGCCGGTGATCATCGCGTCGCCTTCGCCGAGCTGGAGCAGCAGCGCGCCGAAAATGTTGCGGTCCTGGTTGACCATCCGTTCGCAATCGCGGCGCAGATACCCGCGACGCTGGAGCCGCGAATACAGGAAGTCGACCATCCGCGGCACGAGCGGCGAGACGCGGCTGTTGTGGAGCTCGAAGCTCTCCGGATCGGTGACGCCGAGCGCGCGCAACCGGTCGGGCACGTCGTCGCGGCCGACCAGCACCGGCGTGCCGTAGCCGCCTTCCTTGAACGCGATCGCCGCGCGCAGCACGACTTCCTCCTCGCCCTCCGCGAAGATTACGCGTTTCGGATGCGCGCGCGCGCCTTCATAGGCCATCGACAGCACCGAGGTGGTCGGGTTGAGGCGGGCTCTCAAGGAATGGCGATACGCCTCGATGTCGAGGATCGGCTTGGTCGCAACGCCCGAGGCCATCGCCGCCTTGGCGACCGCGACGGGGACGACTTCCATCAGGCGCGGATCGAACGGCGCGGGGATGATGTACGCCGGGCCGAAGCTGTGGCTGACACCGTACGCGGCCGCGACTTCCTCGGGCACGCGTTCGCGCGCCAATTCCGCGATCGCGTTAGCGGCGGCGATCTTCATCGCGTCATTGATGCCGGTCGCACGGACGTCAAGCGCCCCGCGGAAGATGAACGGGAAGCCGAGCACGTTGTTGACCTGGTTCGGATAGTCCGAGCGGCCGGTCGCGACGATCGCGTCGGGGCGCGCGGCCATCGCCAGTTCGGGGCGAATCTCCGGCTCGGGGTTGGCCATCGCGAAGATGATCGGCGCGGGGGCCATGTCCTTGACCATCTCCGGCGTCAGCGAGCCCGCCGCGGAGAGGCCGAGGAACACGTCGGCGCCAACCAAGGCCTCGGTCAGCGTGCGCGTTTCGGTCACCGCGGCATGCGCGGACTTCCACTGGTCGACGCCCTCGCGGCCCTGGTAGATCACGCCCTTGCGATCGCAGAGGATGACGTTGTCGCCGCGCACGCCCATCGCCTTCACGAGCTCGGTGCAGGCGATCGCCGCGGCGCCGGCGCCGTTGACGACGATCTTGACCTCAGACAGCTTCCGCCCGGTGAGCAGGCACGCGTTGATCAGGCCGGCGGCGGTGATGATCGCGGTGCCGTGCTGGTCGTCATGGAAGACCGGTATGTTCATCCGCTCGCGCAGGGCCTGCTCGATGATGAAGCATTCGGGCGCCTTGATGTCCTCGAGGTTGATGCCGCCGAACGTCGGCTCCATCAGCTCGACCGCGTCGATGAAGCGGTTCACGTCCTCGGTCTTCAGCTCGATGTCGATCGCGTCGACGTCGGCGAAGCGCTTGAACAGCACCGCCTTGCCTTCCATCACCGGCTTGGAGGCGAGCGGCCCGAGATTGCCCATGCCGAGGATCGCGGTACCGTTCGAGATCACAGCGACGAGGTTTCCCTTCGCGGTGTAATCATAGACGGTCGCGGGATCGTCGTAGATCGCCTGCACCGGCACCGCGACGCCGGGCGAATAGGCAAGCGCGAGATCGCGCTGCGTCGCCATCGGCTTCGACGCGATGATCTCGATCTTCCCCGGGCGGCCTTCCGAATGGAAGAGCAAGGCTTCGCGTTCGGAGAATTGCAGCGTTTCGTCGGACATGGGCGGGGCCTCGCGCGGTCGTTAGGTTTGGAAGACCTTCTAGGCAGGTGGTCGCCGTTCGTCACCCCGGACACTTCGCCCTAGCGGGTGGCCACCGCCAACCAGAACCACCCCGGCGAAGGCCGGGGCCCAGTTGGAGGACGGATTTAACGAAGGGCGGTCCGTCGTTACTCCGGCCTTTCCAACTGGGCCCCGGCCTCCGCCGGGGTGGTGATGGTGCGGAGGCAGTAACAACTCCTTCTCCCCTCGGGGAGAAGGTGGCGCGCCTGCGCCGGATGAGGGGTGGTTGGGGTACGCGCCCGAGCCTCACGCCCCCTCACCCTCCCACGCTTCGCGCGTGCCCCTCCCTCTCCCCGAGGGGAGAGGGGTTTTATGGGACGCGGCTTTTCGCTACCCGCCCCTGATGTCGCACCCCGCCCCTACCCCCATGATGACGCAGTATCTCGGCCTGAAGGCGGAGGCGCAGGATTGCCTGTTGTTCTACCGGATGGGCGATTTCTTCGAACTGTTCATGGACGATGCGCGCGTCGCGGCGGGGGTGCTCGACATCGCGCTGACCGCGCGCGGCGAGCATGAGGGCAAGCCGATCCCGATGTGCGGCGTTCCCGTACATGCGGCGACGGTGTACCTGCAACGGCTGATCAAGGCCGGCCACCGCGTCGCGATCGCCGAGCAAGTCGAAAGCCCGGCGGAAGCCAAGGCCCGCGGTGGCTCGAAGGCGCTCGTCGCACGCGCGATTGTGCGGGTGGTGACGGCAGGAACGCTGACCGAGGAAGCGTTGCTCGACGCGCGCTCGGACAATTGGTGCGTGGCGATCGGCGAGGCGGGCGGATCGGTGGCGATCGCCGCGGCGGACGTGTCGACCGGGCGGTTCGAGATCGTCGAGGTTGCGGGGGATGCGGTCGAGGCGGAACTCGCGCGGCTCGGTGCGGCCGAAGTCGTTGCATCGGAGGCGAGTGCGTTCGAGGAGGCGGCTACCACGCTGCGCCCCAAGACAGACTTCGACAGCGGCGCGGGCGAGGCTCGGCTGAAGCGACTGTACGGCGTAGCGACGCTCGACGGGTTCGGGCAGTTCGACCGCGCGGGGCTTGCCGCGGCAGGCGGGCTCGTCGCGTATCTAGAGCATAATGCGAAGGGCACGATGCCCTTCCTCCGCCCCCCGCGGATCGGCCGAGCGGCGGAGACGATGGCGATCGACGCCGCGACCCGCGAGAGCCTGGAGCTGACCTGCACCACCGGCGGCGTGCGTAAAGGGAGCCTGCTCGATGCGGTCGACCGGACGGTGACGGGCGCCGGCGCGCGGTTGCTGGGGGCGGATCTCGGCGCGCCGTTGATGGACAAGGCGGCAATCGATGCGCGGCTCGATCTGGTTCGGCTGTTCCACGACGACCAGGCAGCGCGCGAGCGGTTGCGGTCGACGTTGCGGGCGCTGCCGGACATCGGCCGCGCGCTCGGGCGACTGGCGGCGGGGCGTGGTGGTCCGCGCGATCTGGGGCAGTTGCGCGATGGGCTCGACGGGGCGTGGAGTCTCGGCGAGCGGATGGATGCGATCGTCGACCCGCCGGTGCTGCTCCGGGATATCGCGCCGAAATTGCGCGGACACGGCGCGCTGATCGACCTGCTCAAGCGCGCGCTGGTGCCGTCGCCGCCGATCGAGGCATCGGACGGCGGGTATATCGCGGCAGGCTATGACGCCGCGCTCGACGACCTGCGCGATGCAGGCGCTGGCGGGCGGCGCGCGATCGCCGCGCTGGAAGCGGAGTTCCGCACCGCGACCGGCGTCACCGCGCTGAAGATCCGCCACAACGGCGTGCTGGGCTATCATGTCGAGGTCCCCGCGCGCGCGGCGGACCCGCTGATGAAACCCGAGAGCGGCTTCACCCATCGCCAGACGCTGGCGGGCGTGGTCCGGTTCAATACCCCTGCGCTGCACGAAGTCGCGGCGAAGGTTTCGCAGTCAGGCGCACATGCGTTGGCGGCAGAGGCGGCGCATCTCGAGGAACTCACGGCGCAGGCTCTGGCCGGGCGCGAGGCGATCGCTGCAACCGCGGATGCGCTCGCGCGGCTCGACGTCGCGGCGGGGCTGGCGGAGCGTGCGGCGGAAGGCGCCTGGGCGCGGCCTTCGCTGGTCGATCACGCATGCTTCGAGATCGAGGGCGGACGGCATCCGGTGGTCGAGGCGGCGGTGGCGAAGTCGGGCGATCGGTTCGTCGCCAACGACTGCAATCTGTCAGAGAGCTCGCGGCTGTGGCTCGTCACCGGCCCGAACATGGGCGGTAAATCGACCTTCCTCCGCCAGAACGCGCTGATCGCGGTGCTCGCGCAGGCCGGATCGTACGTGCCCGCGACCAAGGCCACGCTGGGGCTGGTCGATCGGCTGTTCAGCCGGGTCGGGGCTTCGGACAATCTGGCGCGTGGGCGGTCGACGTTCATGGTCGAGATGGTCGAGACCGCGGCGATCCTCGCGCAGGCGACGCCGCGGTCGTTCGTGATCCTCGACGAGGTCGGGCGCGGCACTTCAACCTATGACGGGCTCGCGATCGCCTGGGCGGTGGTCGAGGCGATCCATGAGGACAATCGCTGCCGCTGCCTGTTCGCGACGCATTATCACGAACTGACGCGGTTGGCGGAGCGCTGCGAGGCGCTGTCGCTGCATCATGTCCGCGCGCGCGAGTGGAAGGGGGAGCTGGTGCTGCTCCACGAACTCGCCGACGGGCCGGCGGATCGGAGCTATGGCCTCGCGGTCGCGCGACTGGCGGGGATGTCGCCGGTGACGGTGGCGCGCGCGAAAGCGGTGCTGGCGAAACTCGAGGCCGGACGCGCGAAGACAGGTGGGCTGGCCGCCGGGCTCGACGACCTGCCGCTGTTCGCAGCCGCGGCGCAGGTCGAGGAGGTGGCGTGCGACGTGTTGCGCGAGGATCTGGCCAAGCTCGATATCGACGCGATGAGTCCGCGCGATGCGCTGGACGCGCTGTATCGGTTGAAGGCCCTCGCGAACGAGGGGTGATCCTTTCCCCGTGCCGGGCCCTTCGGCTTCGCTCACGGGAGCCTCGTTCCGGCATCCACTGTTCCGCACATCCGAAACAGGTGAGTATGCGGTACGGTGGGCCCCGGCCTCCGCCGGGGTGACGGAGTGGGAGGGGACAGGGCGCAACCGACTAAGAATGCGCGCGTCCTAGTATCTCATGATACCTCGATGCTAGGCGGCGGCCGGATTTAGCGGAGCGCGGGCCTTGGGCGGACATTATCACGGGCATTCACACGACCACGGCCACGCGCACGCGGCCCACGGCGGAGGCCATTCGCACGGGGGTCACAGTCACGCCCCAGCCTCGTTCGACCGCGCGTTCGCGATCGGGATCGGGCTGAACATCGTGTTCGTCGCGGTCGAGGCGATCGTCGGCCTGCGGATCGACTCGGTCGCGCTGCTCGCCGACGCCGGGCACAATTTGTCGGACGTGCTCGGTCTCGTCGTCGCCTGGGGCGGGACGATGCTCGCGCGCACCGCACCGACCAAGCGCTTCACCTACGGGCTGAAGGGCTCGACGATCCTCGCCGCGCTGACCAACGCGCTGCTGCTGCTGGTCGCACTCGGCGCGATCGTGCTGGAAGCATCGCAGCGCTTCTCCGATCCCGCCCCGACCGCCGGCCTGACCGTCTCGATGGTCGCCGGCGTCGGCATCGCGGTCAACGCGATCACCGCCTGGATGTTCGCGCGCGGGCGCAAGGGCGACGTCAACATCCGCGGCGCGTATCTCCACATGGCCGCCGACGCGCTGGTCTCGGCGGGCGTAGTGATCGCCGGCATCGTGATCTGGCGGACCGGCTTCACCTGGATCGATCCGGCGGTCAGCATCGTCATCGCCATTCTCATTTTCTGGCAGACCTGGGGCCTGCTCCGCGAGACCGTCGAGATGTCGCTGTCCGCCGTCCCCCGCGGGATCGAGTTCGATCATGTCGACGAGGCGCTGTGCGGCCTGCCCGGCGTCACCGAGATCCACGATCTCCACATCTGGCCGATGAGCACCACCGAGCCCGTCCTGACCGCGCATCTGGTGATGCCGGGCGGGCATCCGGGCGATCAGTTCCTGAGCGATGCGCGGACGATGCTCCACGACACATTCGGGATCGGCCATGCGACGTTGCAGGTCGAGACGGGCAGCGGCCATGATTGCTCGATGGCCGACGCGGCGACCGTCTGAATCTGGCGGTTTGAACTTTTCCGGTGCGGCACGGGTTACCCTGTCACGCATCAGGAGCAAAGTTCATGAAAAAGCATCTTATAGCAGCGTTGATGTCGGTCGCCGTCGCAGCGCCGGCGATGCTGCCGACCGCCGCGACCGCCCAGCGGTACGATGACCGCCGCGACAACAACGACCGTCGCGACCGTGACGACCGACGTGGTGACGACCGCCGCGGCAACGATCGCAACTGGCGTGGCGACGACCGCAACTGGGATCCGTCGAACAGCTACCGCGACGGCAAGTACCGCGAGCGCCGCCTCTCCCGTAACGACCGGATCTATCGTGGTCGCGATGGCCGCGCCTATTGCAAGCGCAACGACGGCACGACCGGTCTGGTGATCGGTGCACTCGGCGGCGGCGCGCTGGCGAACCTGATCGGTGGCGGCACGCTCGGCACGCTGGCAGGTGCCGGTGGCGGCGCATTGCTCGGCCGCTCGGTCGACCGCGGCAACGTGAAGTGCCGCTGAGCCCTAACCGGTTCTAGAAACAACGGCGGCCGAGCGATCGGCCGCCGTTTTTGTATCTACGAAATATGCCGTTCGTGCTGAGCGAAGTCGAAGCACCTTCGCTCAGGGCGAAAGAAAGAGTCTAGTAGGCGCGGGCGACCGCAAATTCGACCGCTTCGATCATCGCATCCTTGGCGTCGCCGTTCGCAAAACCGGCGATCGAGTCGATCGCGCGCTGGCCGTAATGCCGGGCTCTCGCAAAAGTATCGTCGACCGCGCGGGTCGAGCGGATCAGGCGGATTGCGTGTTGCAGGTCGGCGTCACTGTCGCGGCGACCCTCGACCGCGTCCTTCCAGAACGCGCGATCCTCCGCCGAGCCGCGCGCATAGGCGAGGATCACCGGCAGCGTCATCTTCCCCTCGCGGAAATCGTCGCCTGCGTCCTTGCCCATCGTATCCGCGTCCGAGACGTAATCGATCGCATCGTCGACCAGCTGGAACGCTATACCGAGGTTGCGGCCATACGCGTCGAGCGCGGCCTCTTCAGCTTCGGGGCGTTCCGCGACGACCGCGGAAATCCGGCAGGCGGCGGCGAACAGCGCAGCGGTCTTCGCGCCGATGATGTCGAGATACCGCTCTTCGCCAAGTTCGACGCGGCGTGCGGCGGTCAGCTGGTTGACCTCACCCTCGGCGATCACCGCGCTGGTCGAGGACAGGATCTTCAACGCCTTGAGGCTGCCCGCCTCGACCATCAGTTCGAAGCTGCGGCTGAACAGGAAATCGCCGACCAGCACGCTGGCGGGGTTGCCCCAGATGATGTTGGCGGTGCGCTTGCCACGACGAAGGTCCGAGCCGTCGACGACATCGTCGTGGAGCAAGGTCGCGGTGTGGATGAACTCGACCGCGGCGGCGAGCAGGTGATGCTGCGTCCCCGAATAGCCGATCAGTTGCGCGCTTGCGAGCGTCAGCATCGGCCGCATCCGCTTGCCGCCGCCCGCTATCAGATGCCCGGCGAGTTCGGGGATCAGCGGAATTTCGGACTCCATCCGGCCGCGGATCACCGCGTTCACCTGGTCCATATCGCCCGAGACGAGCTTGACCATCGGGTCCAGCGACGGCTGGGACTCGGGATTGGGACGCAGGGTTTCGAGGCGGTGGACGGTGGCGCTCATCTTTCCGAGCCTCTGCCGCCTATGCCCCGGCAAAGCAACCCTTGGTGCCCCTTGCCGTTCATCGTCCGCGCCCGCAAAAGGCGCGGCGAACCAATGAAAGGGTGCTTCGCGTGGCTGACGAACTGCTGAACGGATACCGCCAGAGCATCGACAATATCGACGCGGCGCTGATCCACATGCTCGCCGAGCGCTTCAAGGTGACGCAGGCGGTCGGTCGTCACAAGGCGACGCATGGCCTGCCGCCCGCCGATCCGGGGCGCGAGGAGCGCCAGATCGCCCGGCTGCGGCAGTTGGCGACCGACGCGCAACTCGATCCCGAATTCTCGGAAAAATTCCTGCGCTTCATCATCGACGAGGTGATCCGCCATCACGAGCGCCTCGCGCACGATCCGGGGTGAGGCGGGAGACGACGACCAAAACGTGTCGAAATGCCTCGCCTTCAAACTACCGCGTCGGCGAAATTCACGCTCCACCGAAACCTACCACCCCGGCGAAGGCCGGGGCCCAATTGGGGGACGGCAATAACGAGGCGCGGCGCGCCGTTACGACCACCTTGCCAATTGGGCCCCGGCCTTCGCCGGGGTGGGGCTTCTCAAACAGGCATTTTCGGCGCCCGGACAAAGTGCGATACGGCCACAATGCGTGACGAAAACGTCATGTCTGCTCCACGTGCCGATCATCCGGTCGGGCGCAATCGGTTGCAAATGATGTGGTTTCGCCGATCCTTGCTCGCTTTTGCCATATTCGGACTCGCCGCAGTCGGCTTCATGGGCTGGCTCGGCTATTTCGGTGGACCTGTGTTCGCCGACATCACGCCGACCAAACCCCAGCGCGGCTATGCGGTCGTGTTGCTGAGTGGCGACCTCGGGCTGAAGATCGGCATGGCGCCGGATATCGCGCGGCGGCTGGCCGCAGACGGCGTGCCCGTGGTCGCGATCAACACGCTCACCTATCTACGCAAAACCCGGACACCCGCGGACATCACCACGCTGATCGCGCGTGCCGAACAGCGCGCGTTGCGGCTCGGCCATACCGACCGGGTCATCCTGATCGGCCAGTCGTTCGGCGCAGACATGCTCCATGTCGGGCTGGTCGGACTGCCCCCGCCATTGCGCGCGAAAATCGCCCGCGTCGCGCTGATCGTGCCCGAGGACAACGTCCAGTTCCGCGCCTCGCCCAGCGAGGTGTTCGATCTCTGGACGCCGACCACGCCGGCGCTGCCGACCGCGCGCCACCTCACCTGGGCCCCTCTGCTATGCGTCCAGGGCATCGTCGAGACGAATAGTCTTTGCCCGCTGTTAACGCAGGCCAATGCAAGACGCGTCGCGCTGCCCGGTGGGCATCCGCTTCACCGCGACGCCGATGCGCTCTACGACGTGATATGGCGGTTCGTCTCCGCAGCTTGAGGATCGATTGATGGTTGCTGCACTGTTGGCGCTCGCGATGATCGCGGGAAGCCCCGCTTCCCCGTCTCCCGCCCCCGCGTCTCCCGCTCCCCCGTCTGCCGCTCCCGCGTCTGCAGTCGAGGGAATCTGGCACAATCCGAAGAACAGCGTGGCCGTGAAGACGGGCGCGTGTGGCGACAAACTCTGCGGCTGGGTCGTCCGCGCCAATGACGAGGCACAGGCCGATGCCCGCGACGGTGGCACGCCGAAACTGATCGGTACCGCCTTGCTCCGCGAGTATCGCCCCAGTGGACGCGACACATGGTCGGGGCAGATTTTCGTCCCCGACATGGGACGCACGTTCGGATCGACGCTGAAGCTGGTCGACACGAACACGATCACGGTGAAGGGCTGTCTGATCGGCGGCTTCTTCTGCAAGACACAGACGTGGCACCGCGGTTGACGCACATGGCCGGTATCCGCGACTGGATCGCGCATCGTCGCGGCACACTGATCGCGCTTGCGGTGCTGGTCGTCGCCGTGCTGGGCTTCGCCGCGATCCACAAGCTGACCGCGGAGATCCGTCTATCGGAGGTGCGCGCGGCCTTCGCGGCGCTCGGCTGGCCCGAATTGTCCGCGTCGATCGCGCTGACCGTCGTCAGCTATATCGCGCTCACCTTCTACGACACCATCGCACTGAAGGTGATCGGCCACCCCTTGCGGTGGCGGACCGCGGCGGTCGCCTCGTTCACCAGCTACACGATCAGCCACAATCTCGGTCTGGCGATGCTGACCGGGGGCTCCGCACGCTACCGCGTCTATAGCCGCGCCGGTCTCGACGAGGCGGCGGTGGCGCGGGTCGTGCTGATTGCAGGCGTAACCTTCTGGGCAGGGGTCATCGCCGTTGCCAGCCTGTCGATGGCGATCCATCCGGGGATGCTGCCGATCGTCCACTGGACGATGCCACCGCTGCTTGAGCGGACGATCGGGATCGCGATCCCGCTGGCGATGCTGGGGATCGTCCTGCGGTATCGTCATGGCGGCGCACTCGGGCTGTTCGGCTGGCGGCTGCCCTTGCCGAACTGGCGACAGGCGATCGCCCTCCTGCTGGTGTCCACCGTCGACCTCGCGGCGGCGAGCGCGGCGTTGTTCGTGCTGCTGCCGAACGCATCGCCAGACCTCTATCCAGTGCTGTTCCTCGGCTATGCCGTCGCGATCGTCGTCGCGTTGATCAGCCATGTCCCCGGCGGACTCGGCGTGTTCGAGGCGGTGATCATTGCGACGATGCCGCAGGACAACGCCACGGTTCTCGCCGCGCTGCTCGCCTACCGGATCATCTATTATGTCGCGCCGCTGATCCTGGCGGCGATGCTGATGGCGTTTCACGAGGGGCGGCAATGGCGCAATCGGGATCGGGGCAAGGGTCGCGGCACCGATCCGCTGACGATCGCGCTGCCGCTTGCGCCGCTACTGCTCGGCGTGCTGGTGTTCCTGAGCGGCGCAATGCTGCTCGTGTCGGGTGCGCTGCCCGCCGCGCCCGGCCGGATGGACACGCTGGCGACGATCCTGCCGCTGCCGATCAGCGAGATGGCGCACGTCGCTGCCAGCCTTGTCGGGGTGATGCTGCTGTTCGTTGCGCTTGGGCTGTACCGGCGGCTCGACGGCGCGTTCTGGGCGGCGCGCACCCTGCTCTTCGCGGGCACGCTGCTGTCGATCGCCAAGGGCCTCGATTACGAGGAGGCGACGATCCTGCTGCTCACCGCCGTCGCGCTGCAATGGACGCGCGCGGCCTTTTACCGGCGAACGCGACTGACCGCCGAGCCGCTGTCGCCCGAATGGCTGGTCGGCGTCGGCGCGGCGATCGGGCTGTCGGTGCTGATCGGGTTCTTCGCGTACCGTCGGGTCGGCTATTCGAGCGACCTGTGGTGGCAGTTCGAGACCAATGCCAACGCGTCGCGGTTCCTGCGCACCAGTCTCGCGGTCGGGCTCCTGTTGATCGGTGCGGCGATCTGGCGGATGTTCGCGGCGGCGCCGGTGCCGGTCGTCCACGACACGCTGCCCGACGACGTGGCTCAGGCAGCACTCGCACACGCCGACCGCACCGACGCGATGCTCGCCTTCACCGGCGACAAGCGCTTCCTGGTATCGGACAGCGGCGATGCGTTCCTGATGTACCAGGTCAAGGGCGCGAGCTGGATCGTGCTTGGTGACCCGGTCGGCCCAAGCGAGGCGTGGTCCGAACTGCTCTGGGCGATCCGCGCGCGCGCCGATGCCGCACAGGGCCGGCTGCTGCTCTACCAGATCGGCCTCAGGATCGTGCCGATCGCGATCGAGATGGGGTTGAAGCTCGTCAAATATGGCGAAGAGGCAACCGTCGAACTCGAGGGCTTCACACTGGAGACTCCCGAGATGCGCAGCGTCCGTAAGGCGGCGCGGGTCGCGGAACGGGCGGGCGCGCAGTTCGCGGTCGTCCCCGCCGCCGAGATGCCCGCGATCATCCCGGAATTGCAGCAGATCTCCGACTGGTGGCTGGCCGACAAGGATCATGCCGAGAAAAGCTTCAGCGTAGGCCGGTTCGAGCCGGGATATATGGCCAAGTTCGACTGCGCCGTGGTGCGGATCGAGGGCAAGGTTGTCGCCTTCGCCAACGTCTGGGGCACGCCCAACAGGCAGGAACTGTCGGTCGACCTGATGCGCCATTCGAAGGACATGCCACAGGGCGGGATGGACTTCCTGTTCACGCGGCTGATGCTGTGGGGGCATGAGCACGGCTATCGCCATTTCTCGCTCGGGATGGCGCCGCTGTCGGGGATCGAGGCGCGGCGGCTGTCACCGACCTGGTCGAAGGTGGCGGCGTTCCTGTTCCGCCACGGCGAGCGCTTCTACGGGTTTGCAGGCCTGCGCGCGTACAAGGAGAAGTTCCGCCCGAACTGGACGCCGCGCTACATCGCGTCGCCGGGCGGCACGTCGCTGCTGCGGGGCCTCATCGATTTGCAGGCTTTGGTGAGCCGGTAAGGCTTGCTAGGGCTCCCCTATGAGCTTCCTAATGGCAATCGAAGGCGCCGACGGCGCGGGCAAGGCCACCGCCTCGGCGTTGGTGGTCGAGCAGCTGCGCGCCGCCGGCCGCACCGCCGAAATCATGTCGTTCCCGCGCTATACCGAAACGGTCGGCGGCTGGGCGCTCGGCGCGATGCTGGCCGGCACGCTCCCGCGCGGCACGTCGCCGAAAGCGGCTGCGGTGCTGTATGCGCTCGACCGCATGGAATCGCGCGAGCATCTGCTGGCGACGATGGCGGCGAACGAAGTGGTGGTGTTCGATCGCTATATCGCCTCGAACATGGCGTATCAGGCGGCACAGGTGCCTCGGCACGAGGCGGACGCGATGATGACGTGGATCGCCGATCTGGAGACGGGCTCGTTCGCGCTGCCGAAGCCCGACCTCTCGGTGTATCTCGACACCCCCGCCGACATCGCCCGCGGGCTGATCCTCAAGAAGCGCAAGCGGTCCTACACCGACGATGTGTTCGATGCGTATGAGGCGGATACCGGGCTGCAGGACCGCGTGCGGACCAACTATGCGGCGATGGCCAAGGCGGGTTTGCTGGGGCGCTGGGCGACGGTGTCGACCGTGACGGACGGCGCGTCGCGGTTACCCGCGGAGATCGCGGCGGAGATCGTAGCGCTCCTCGCCTGACCTGCCGTCATCCTCGCCACGCCGAGCGACCGCGCACGATCGGGCTTACCTTCCACATTCGCCAGTGAGTATGACGCAGGGATGACGGACCCTGCCCTTCACGCCACAATCCTGCTCGCCAAGGATCAGACCGGTCGCGTCGGCGCCGACCGGATCGCGCTGCTCCGCGCGATCCGCGACGGTGGCTCGATCACCAGCGCGGCCAAGGTCGTCGGGCTCAGCTACAAGGCGGCGTGGGACGCGGTGCAGGTGATGAACAACCTGTTCGACCGCCCGCTCGTGCTCCCTGCAGCGGGCGGCAAGGACGGCGGCGCGAGCCCGATCACCGAGGCGGGCATCGCCGTGCTCGACGGCTATGCGGTCGCCGAGACCGAACTAGCCAGCGCGATGGCACGGATCGAGGCGAGCGTGTCGAACGGGTTGTCGTTGAAGCCTTTGCTATGGGGGATTGGGATGAAGACGAGCGCGCGTAACGTCTTGCGGGGGACCGTATCGCAGGTGACGCCGGGAACGATCGATGCCGAGGTGACGCTAGCCGTCGCCGAGGGTGTCGAGATCGTCGCGACGATCACGCGCGGCAGTGCGGAGGATCTCGGGCTGGTGCCCGGCGCGATCGCGCTGGCACTGATCAAGTCGAGCTTCGTCATCCTGGCGCGAGGCGACGAGAGCCTACGGACGTCGGCCCGCAACACGCTGGCGGGGACGGTCATCGCGCGCGAGGACGGCGCGATCTCCAGCGAAGTGACGCTCGAACTGACGCTCGGCAAGACGCTGACCGCAACGTTGACCAAGGAGAGTGCGGACGCGCTCGACCTGCAGATCGGCACGCGCGCGCTGGCTCTGGTCAAGGCGAGCCATGTGATCTTGGCGGTCGAGTAACACCGCTCGCTCTACCCGATACCACCCCGGCGAAGGCCGGGGCCCAATTGGGTAACGTTGCTAACTGAGTTCGGCCTTCCGTTACTGCAACCTTTCCACTTTGGCCCCGGCCTCCGCCGGGGTGGTTCCTATCAGTCCGCGGACGTTTCTAACTTTTCCGTCACAAACCGATTCCGCATTGCAGCATAAGTAAACGGCATTACTTAGCACGCTAATGACTTCCCCCCGCGCCGCCCTCGAATCCGCCTATGCGCGCACGCTGCTCCCGCTCGCGAAGATGTGGCGGCAGGCAGCGGATCGTGCGCTGCGCGACATGAACGTCTCCGCGTCGACCGGCTGGGCGCTCGTTCAGGTCGGGCGGCTCGGCGACGACGTTCGCCAGACCGATCTCGCCAGCCAGCTCGACGTGACGCAGGCCTCGCTGGTCCGTTCGATCGACCAGATGACCGCGGCGGGCCTGGTCGAGCGTCGGCGCGACCCCGCCGACGCCCGCGTCAGCCGTATCCGCCTGACCACACACGGCCGCGCACTCGTGACCACGATCGAAGCGAAATTCGCGACGTTGCGCGCCGCAATGCTCGACGACGTGTCCGACGCCGATCTCGCCACAGCGTTGCTCGTCGCGGAACGACTCGGCGCACGCTTCATGGCGGATCGCGCGCGATGATCCTGACCCGGTTCGGGGGGAAGGAAGCGCTCTTCTCCGTCAAATGCTTCGTTGCCGCGATCCTCGCGTACTATATCGCGCTAAGGATCGGGCTGACGCGTCCCTATTGGGCAGTGACGACCTCCTACATCGTCGCGCAGCCGCTGGCCGGCGCGGTGCTGTCGAAGGCGGTGTTCCGCGTCGCCGGCACCGTGCTCGGCGCGGTTGCCGCGGTCGTTCTGGTACCCAATCTGGTCAACGCCCCCGAGTTGCTCTCGCTCGGCCTCGCGCTGTGGCTCGGGCTGTGCCTCTATATCTCGCTGCTCGACCGGACGCCCCGCGCGTACCTGTTCCTGCTCGCAGGCTATACGGCCAGCATCATCGGCTTTCCCGCGGTGACGACGCCGGGCGCGGTGTTCACGATCGCCGCGTTGCGCGTGCAGGAGATCACGATCGGCATTCTCTGCGGCAGCCTGATCCACGGCTTCGTCTTTCCGCAGACCGT
The DNA here is from genome assembly GCF_004340945.1 of Sphingomonas sp. PP-F2F-A104-K0414. GTDB lineage: Bacteria > Pseudomonadota > Alphaproteobacteria > Sphingomonadales > Sphingomonadaceae > Sphingomonas. Next base: position 137,186 of record NZ_SLYD01000003.1, on the reverse strand, counting down.
GACCGCGACTCTGCTCGCCCGGATCGACGCGATCCTCGCGGATGCCGAACGCTGGTCGCGCGATTCGCTCGCCGGCGCGTCCGACACCACGCTCGACCGCGATCGGCGGCGGCTGGCGCTCGACATCAACGAGCTTCACCAGCTCTCGATCCACCTCCCGTTCGACACTGCGCGCCTCCTGCCCCGCACGCGAACGCTCCGCGCGTTGCAGGCGGAGTTGTCGATGCTGCTCCCCTTGGCCAGCGCGGTCGACGACCGCATCGTCGAGCTGAAACGCGGCGCCGACGCGCCCCGTCCCGAGGCCCTCGCGCTGATCGAGGACGTCCGCGAGTGGCTGCGTGACCCTCCGCCTGTAGCGGACCGCGGCTCGACCGCGGACGCGCTGATCGAACGCGCCCGCGCGCTCGAGCCGCCGGTCGGTGACACGCTGATCTGGCGCGATGCGTTGCGGCTCAGCCTGCTCGCCCGGCTCGGCGAGCTGGTCGATGCGCACCGCAACGCACGCGATCTGCGCGACCAGATGCGCTCGCCCTCGCGCGCGCCCGTCACCCCCGCAGTCGCCCGCCTGCTCGCCCGGATCGCCAGGCGACCGCTCCACCGCGACCGCGGCATCGCCCTGCGCGCCGCCGCCGGCACCGTCGCGACGATCCTGCTCGGCTGCGTCTTCTGGATCGGTACCGGCTGGGCCGACGGCGCCGGCGCGGTGCTGATCGCGGGCGTGTGCTGCGCGCTGTTCGGCAACAGCGACGATCCCGCGCCGGCGATCAAGGCGTTCTTCTACGGCACCATCCTCGGCCTCGTCATATCCGCGATCTACGCCTTCGCGATCCTGCCACGCGTGACCGATTTCGTGACTCTGGTCGCGGTCCTCGCGCCGCCGATGCTGATCGGCGGGATGTACCTCGCGCGCCCGACGACCCTGCTGGTGACGCTAGGCGCGCTGCTCGGCGGCCTCAACACGGTCGGGCTGAACGACCGCTTCGGCACCGATTTCAACAGCTTCATCAACGGCGGCATCGCCCAGCTGGTCGGCACCCTGTTCGCAGTCGTCACCGTCGGCCTGTTCCAGACGATCGGCGCGGACACCAGCGCACGGCGGCTGATCCGCGCAGGCTGGCGCGAACTGGCGGTGCGCAGCGACTCGATGAGCCGCCCCGATGCGGCCGGCTGGATCGCGCGGATGCTCGACCGGATCGGCCTGCTCGCGCCGCGGCTCGCCTTGCAGGGCGAGGATCCAGGCAAGCCGCTGCTCGACGCGCTGACCGATCTGCGCGTCGGCGTTGCGGTCGGCGAACTCAAGCAGTTGCGGCTCGACGGTACGCCCGACGAGGCCGCGATGATCACGCCGGTGCTGCGCGGGATAGGCGCACATTATCGCGCCCTGCGCCCTAACCTGCCTGCGCCTCCGGAGCCCGATCTGCTCGCCGGGATCGACACCGCGATGGCGGCGATGGCCACTTCCACGCCCGATCGCCACCGCACGAGCATACTCGCGCTGACTTCGCTGCGTCGCAACCTGTTCCCGTCGGCGCCCCCTTATCTGGCATCAGCGTACGGAGTGGCCGCATGACCGGCGAAATCTCGATCGGCGGCGTCTATCTGCCGAGCATCCTTTTGCTCGCGGTCGCCGCCGTCATCCTCACCGGCATCGCCACGCGATTGCTCGCGTTCGCCGGCGCCTATCGCGCGGTCACCTATCGACCGCTCGTCGACCTCGCCTTGTTCATCCTCATCCTCGGGCTGCTCGCCCTGCTGACCGGACCTTCCGCATGAATACCCGCCTGAAATCGCTGCTCGCCCCGCTCGGCCGTTCCGCCGTCACGCTGATCATCGTCGCGCTCGCGGTGCTGGTCGCGCTGTGGCTGTGGCAGCGGTACGAGACCGATCCGTGGACGCGCGACGGGCATATCCGCGCCGACATCGTCCGCGTGACGCCCGACGTCGCAGGGCTGGTCACGCAGGTCGCTGTGCACGACAACCAGACGGTGAAGCCCGGCGACGTGCTGTTCGTGGTCGATCGCCCGCGCTTTCAGCTGACGCTGGCGCAGTCCGACGCCTCGATCGCAAGCGCCCGCGCGACGCTGTTGCAGGCGCGCCGTGAAGCGCAGCGCGATCTGGCGCTCGGCGATCTGGTCGCGAAGGAAACGCACGAGCAGAACGTCGCGCGCGTTGCCACCGCCTCGGCCGCACTCGCTCAAGCACAAAGCGCCCGCTCCACGGCGGCGCTCAACCTCGCCCGCACCACGGTCCGCGCGACGGTGCACGGCATCGTCACCAACCTCGATCTCCACCCCGGCGATTACATCGCGACGGGCGCGCAGGCGATGGCGCTGGTCGACACCGATTCGCTCCGCGTCGAGGGCTATTTCGAGGAAACCAAGCTCGGCAGCATCCATCTCGGCGACCCGGTGGTGGTGCACTTGATGGGCGAACCGCAGGCGCTGCACGGCCGCGTCGACAGTATCGCCGCGGGGATCAACGACAGCGAGCGGACGAACACGACGAACCTGCTACCCAACGTCAACCCGACCTTCAACTGGGTGCGGCTGGCGCAGCGTATTCCGGTACGCGTGAAGCTGACCCAGGTGCCGAAGGGGACGCAGCTGATCGTCGGCCGCACGGCGACAGTGACGGTCGAGCCGAGGGTCGCTCCGGGGACGACGGCATGAAGCGCGAACCCGGCATCCGTGATTGCCTCCTGGCCCCGACCGAGTTTGTCACGCGCTTCCCCCAGACCGATGCACCACCCCGGCGGAGGCCGGGGCCCAGGTGGCAAGGCCGTCGTGACGAAGCGCAGCTGCTTGTTGGCAACGATACCCAACTGGACCCCGGCCTCCGCCGGGGAGGAAGATGTGGGGATGCAGCCCACAGCCTAAGCCGGCATGCCGTGGTTGCTTGCGGCATATCGTCCAAAGCGCCCCGGATACTGAGTGGCGCACTTTCGCTCGCCCTCACCGCCTGCACCACCGCCGGCCCGAACTACGCCCTCCCCGACCGCGCCGCCGTCAACAACCCCTCCGCCCAGGGCCAGTTCGACAGCGGCCGCGAAAAGGCGTTCGTCGACACCCCGCTCCCCGACCATTGGTGGCAGCTCTATGGCGACCCCCGCCTCGACGGCTTCGTCACCGAAGCGCTCGCCGCCAACACCGACCTGCGCGCCGCCGACGCCAACCTGCGCCGCGCCGATGCGGTCGTCGCCGAAGTCGCCGCGGGCCGCACGCTGTCGACCGTGCTCGGCGGCGGCACCTCGCTCGACCGCCCCTACACGACCGGCGGCAACCTCCCCGGCACGCTCGACTATAACCTCGGCATCACGCTAGCCTATCCGCTCGACCTCTCCGGCCGCATCCGCCGCGGGATCGAAGCCGCGCAAGGCGATGCCGAGGCGGTCGCCGCCGCACGCGACAATGTCCGCGTGACAGTCGCCGCCGAGACCGCGCGCAGCTACGCCACCGCCTGCACAGCCAACATGGTACTAGCCGCCAACAACCGCATCCTCGCCCTACAACGCCAGACTCTCAACGTGACGCAACGCCTGCAACGCGGCGGCCGCGGGACAGCCTTCGACGTGACGCGCGCCAGAACCGCGGTAGACCAGAGCGAGGCGCTGATCCCCGCCCAGGTCGCGACCCGCACCGCCGCGCTGTACCGGCTAGCCACGCTGATGGGTCGCGCGCCCGCCGACTATCCCAAGGACGTCGCCACCTGCGCAAAGCCGCCCGCGCTCAACCGTCCGCTCCCGATCGGCGACGGCGCAGCGCTGATCCGTCGCCGCCCCGACATCCGCGGCGCGGAACGCACGCTCGCCGCCGCCACCGCGCGGATCGGCGTCGCGACCGCGAACCTCTACCCCCAAGTCAGCCTCGGCGGGTCGGCCGGGTTCACCGGGCCGGTGTCGTCGCTAGGCTCGACCAACGCGTTCCACCTCGGGCTCGGGCCACTGATAAGCTGGAGCTTCCCCAACCGCCCGGTCGTTCGCGCCCAGATCGCGCAGGCAGGCGCAACTGCGGACCAGGCACTCGCCCAGTTCGACTCCACCACGCTTGAGGCACTCCGCCAGACCGAGACCGCGCTCTCTGCCTATGCCCGCGAAGGCGACCGCAACGCCGCGCTCCGCCGCGCGCAGTCCAGCGCCGCGCGCGCCGCGGACCAAGCAGGCACGCTCTACCGCTTCGGCCGCACCGACTTCCTCTCGCTGCTAACCGCGCAGGCCGCGCTCACCACCGCGCAGGCGAACCTAGCCGCATCCGACGCGCTGCTCGTCGATCGCCAGGTCGACGTGTTCAAGGCGCTCGGCGGAGGGTGGCAGACGTGAGGCTCCGCAGACGCGGTCTCGCCTCGATCAATAGCGAGATCCGCGACGGCATCATGCCCGCCGCCGACACCATTGCGCGGGTAGCGAAGGACCCGGACGCGCTGCCGCACACGCCGAGCAACTACCGCATCACCGCGCTGATCATCGCCTGCGCACTGTTCATGGAACAGATGGACTCGACCGTGCTGGCCACCGCGCTGCCGACGATGGCGCGCGATTTCGGCGTGCCCGCGACCAGCATGAGTTCGGCGCTGACCTCATACCTGCTCGCGCTGGCGATCTTCATTCCCGCCAGCGGGCGTCTCGCGGACCGGTTCGGCTCGCGCACGATCTTCCGCGCGGCGATCCTGATTTTCGTCGGCGGATCGATGCTGTGCGGCCAGGCCACCAGCCTGCCCTTCATGATGGTCGCCCGCTTTCTGCAAGGGCTCGGCGGCGCGATGATGATCCCGATCGGCCGCCTCGTCCTGCTCCGCAGCGTCGCCAAGGAGGACATGGTCCAGGCGATGTCGTGGCTGATCATGCCCGCGCTGATCGGCCCGATACTCGGCCCTCCGGTTGGCGGCGCGATCGTCACCTATCTCGACTGGCGCTGGATCTTCTACCTGAACGTGCCGATCGGCCTGCTCGGCGTGGTGCTGGTGACGCGCTTCATCGGCGAGGTGCGCGAAGACAAACCGGCGCGGTTCGACGTCCCCGGCTTCATCCTGTCGGGCGTATCGCTCGGCTGCCTGTTGTTCGGGTTCGAGATGACGAGCAGGACAGGCGAATTGCCGCGCGCGATGGTGCTCATCGCGGTCGGACTGATTGCCGGCGTCGCCTACATCCGCCACGCGAAACACTGCAGCGACCCGATCCTCGACTTGTCGCTGATGCGGATCCCCACCTTCCGCCTGTCGGTGATCGGCGGATCGCTGACTCGCATCACGCAAGGCGCACAGCCGTTCCTGCTGCCGATGATGCTCCAACTGGGCTTCGGCATGACCGCAGCCGCGAGCGGGGCGATCACGATCGCCGGCGCGATCGGCTCGCTGGGAATGAAGGGGCTCGCCCCGCGCGTGCTCCGGCGCTTCGGGTTCCGCAACAGCCTGATCGTCGGCGGGCTATGCGCGAGTTCGGGCTACGCGGTCGCCGGCCTCTTCCGCCCCGACTGGCCGATCCCCGTCATTTTCGGCGTGCTGATGCTCTCCGGCTTCTTCATGTCGTTCCAGTTCTCGGCGTACAACACGATCGCGTATGACGAGATTCCCTCGTCGCGGATGAGCAGCGCGACCAGCTTCTACGCAACGTTCCAGCAGCTGATGCTGTCGCTCGGGATCTGCGTCGGCGCGGCATCGCTGCACGTCGGGATGCTTAGCACGGGCGCGACACGGCCGGCGCTGACGGACTTCACGCTGGCGTTCCTGGTGGTGACCGCGGTGTCGGCGTCGGCGACGATCTGGAACCGCCGGTTCGAGGTGGATGCCGGGGCGGAGCTGAGCGGACACCGCGCCTAGTCGGCCGTCCTGACACCCCTATCGTCAGCCTGACGAAAGTCAGGACCCAGAGCCACGAATAGCACCGCTTGTGACCCTGGGTCCTGACTTTCGTCAGAATGACGGAGGGCGCGCGGGGCTACCCGCTGTGCGCCGGCAGCGACGGCCGCGAGAGAACCGACACATGCTCGCCGGGCTCGACGAACATACCGTGACCGGTCGCCCACTTCCCCGCCTTCTCGCTCGCCGTCAGCATCGTCAGGAATGGACTGAGCAACAGCCCCAACGTCACCGGCGCGAGCCACGCTGCGGTCACCGGCGCGAACGGCGTCACCGCTAGCAGCGCGACGCCCACCCCGACATGCCAGCGATAGCGCGGCATCACGTCCGCCAGCGACAACTCTTGCGCATCGCGGTTCTGCGGCGCCCAGCCGGACTTGCGCCCCATCAATATCCCGGCGAGGTCCATCGTCTGCGTCAACGCGATCACCGGCGCGGACAACATCGAGAACGGCACGTCGACCAGCACCGACCGCACGATCCCGCGCCGCCCGCCAAACCCCGCGCGACGCTCGGCATTCGAGAACGCCCAGATCACGCTCAACAGTTTCGGCCCAAACAGCAGCAGCAGCGTCACGAACAGCACCTGCAACGAGGTCTGCGCCTCGACGATATTACGCTCGCCGAGCAGCGCCTGGACGACGCTGGTGGCAATCATGAGCAGCCACACCGGCGAAGTGATGAACGCCGACGCGCCCATCAGCAGTTGCAGCCGGCTGACCCAGTGGAACCCAGACGAGGTCAGCAAGCTCAGATGCTGAATATTCCCCTGCGCCCAGCGTCGGTCGCGCACCGCCGCGTCGATCAAGGTCGGCGGATATTCCTCGAACGTCTCCTCGGTCATCAGCATGTGCACCCGCCAGCCGCGCCGCCGCAGCAACGCCGCCTCGACCATGTCGTGGCTCATGATGACGCCGCCAAACGGCGCTCGGCCGGGCAGGTCGGGCAAGCCGCAACTCGCCGCGAACGCCTCGATCCGGATCATCGCGTTGTGGCCCCAGAAGGTCGCCTCCGAGCCCGACCACCAGACGAGCCCTGCGGTCGAGATCGGGCCATATAACCGGCTGGCGAACTGCATCCAGCGCTGGAAGAACGTGACGCCGTTGATCACCGCAGGCACGGTCTGGAGCAGTGCCACCGCGGGCCGCCGTTCGAGCACCTGCGCCATGCCGATGATCGTGTTGCCGCCCATCAGGCTGTCCGCGTCGAGCATCAGCATATAGCGGTAACCGCCGCCGAACCGCCGGATCCACTCCGCCACGTTGCCCGGCTTGCGGCCCACGTTCACGGTCCGGCGGCGGTAATAGAGCGCGCAGTCGAGCGTCGGCGCGAGCCTCTGCCACGCCGCGACCTCGGCCGCCTCCGCCGCTTCGCCCGAGTCGCTCAGGATGAAGATGTCGAACCGGTCGGCGACACCGCCAGCCGCGATCGCGCGCGCCATCCAGGCGATCCGCTCGAACACGGCGTCGATGTCTTCGTTATGAACCGGCATCAGGATCGCGGTGCGCCCCTCGAGCGGTTCGGACTGGCGCGGTGTCGGCACGAAGCCCGGATGGCCGCCGGTCATCAACAGCACAAAGCCGATCGCCGCGTTCATGAAGCCGAACGCGATCCACGCGAACAGCGGAAAGAACAACGCCAGCAATACCGCGTCCCACAGGCTCAGTCCGTCGGCGAGCAGCGATTCCTGCACCGCGGACGATGCCGCGGTCGCCAACAGACCGGTCATCAAAATCAGGATGATCCGGCGCGCGAGCATATCGTCGTTCGAAACGACCATGCCCGGCCCCGGCTCGGGCGCGGACCAGGGCGGCGGCGGCCCGTCGAAACGCTGCGGGAGCATCTCGATCGGTGACTCGCCCGGCATCATGGCGGGAAGGTCGGACATCAGAAGATCGGCGTCAGCACGGTTTCGCTGAGCGCGCGACCACCGCGCGTGAGAAACAGCCTGACGTCGGCCGGGCCCTGTGCATCGGGCGCGATGTCGGCGGTCACGCGCCAGCGGTTCTTCTGGCCGACCACCGGATACGCCGCGTTGGCGAGCACCTTGCCGCGGACAACGTCGATCTTGGCGGTTACGCCGCTCTGCCGGTCGAGCCCGGCGAGACCGTCGCCGATGAAATCGACCACGAGCTTTCGCGCGCCCTTGACCGGTTCCGCGCCGGGTCGGCCGGCGACGCCCTGCCAGCAATCGACGACATGCGCGGTCGCGGCGACCGCAGTCGGGTCGCTCGATCTCCACGACAGCGAGTAATCGAACTGCAGCCGCTGCCCGGCCTTGGCAGGCGCGGCCGGCGTCCAAAACGAGACGACATTATCCACCGTCTCGCTGTTGGTCGGGAACGCATAGAGCATCACCGCACCCTTGCCCCAATCGCCCTGCGGCTGAACCCATAGGTTCGGCCGGCGATCGTAGAACGCCCCGTCGTCCTGATAATGATCGAAATTGCGGTCGCGCTGGATCAGACCGAAGCCCTTGGGCGCCTGATCCGCAAAGCTGTCGAGCGTATCGTGCGGCGGATTGTTGAGCGGTCGCCAGATGCGCTCGCCCGCGCCGGTGAGCAACGCGAGGCCGTCGGAGTCGTGGATCTCGGGCCGCCAATCGACCGCGGCGGCGCGGTTGCCTTCGCCGTACCAGAACATGCTGGTCGCGGGCGCGACGCCGAGCCGCTCGATGTCGCGGCGGATGTTCAGTACGGATGAAACCTGCTGTTCGACGCCCGCGCCCGCGACATGCCGCGACTGGAACCGGTACGCCCCCGTGACGCTGGCTCCATCCATCAGCGCGTAGATCGTGTACGCGTCGGCGCCGGTCCGCTCGATCCAGAATTCGGTGAAGTCGGGAAATTCCTCGCGACCCGGCAGCCCCGTGTTGATCGCGAGCCCACGCGCGGACAGGCCATATTGATCCTGCGCGCCGGCGGTGCGGAAATAGGATGCGCCCTGGAACGCCATCCAGTCGCTGGTCCCGCCCGGCGCCATCGCGCGGAAACCCGCGATGCCGAGCGCGGCGGCATGCCCCTCTTCGGCCTCGAACAGGTCACGCGAAAACTCGATACGGCGCGCCTGCCCGCCCTCGACGACGTTGATCGCGACCGGCATCGGCGCATAGCGACCGAGCGGGAACAGCCGGATGCCGCCGGCGAGCGTCTTGTCGGCGCGAAAGCGGATGCTGCCGACCTTGTCGTAATCGATCGCCGCGGCGGCAGCGACCTTGGCGGGGGCCCGGTACGGCTTCGTTGCAAACATTGCGGCGCGTTGCTGAAGCGTTTCCCACGAAAACGGCTCGGCCTTGCCGGGCGCTGCACGCATCGCGGCGGCGGCCTGTGGGAGGACACCCAACAGACCCAGCGCGGTCATTACTTCGCGTCGACCGATCATGCAGAGCGCTCCCTCGTCATCATGCTGCAATGCGGTAGCATAAGGACATCGCGCGCGCGCGTCGACAGGTCCCGCCCCCGGCGCGGCCTATCGCGCCACGCGTCGCCAGCGGGCGCTGACCTTGACACGGTCGTGGATGTGGCTGCCGACGACCACCAGCATCGCGCCGCTGCTCGCGCAGAAGAAGCCGATTGCGGCAAGCAGGAATGCGAGCGCGCCGGTTGGGGGGTGGAGACGGGCAAGCGTGTGGATCGCGGTGGCGGCAATCGTCAGCGACAGGAGGCCGCTCGCGCGGAGGCTGAGATCGGTGCGGAGGCGGCGAGCGTCGGTCATGCGACACTCCAGCTATCGCCTGCGGCATAAGCGTTCGAGATTGGTTTTGAGGGGGAGCCATAGTGTTCACATAGTGCGCAACCCCGTCATCCCGGCGAAAGCCGGGACCTCGCGCGGCAGGGGCAACCTGGTGCGGGGATCCCCCAGCTTTCGCTGGTGACGGTTGGCTGCGTGCATTTGCCAGCGAACCGCCTGCTTCCATGTTCTCCCGCGAAGGCGGGAGCCCAGTCTGGATCCCCGCCTTCGCGGGTAAACAAGTTTTCTCAGCTCAGGCGTCGACGAGCAGCCGGTAGCCGATCCCGAGTTCGTTCGCGATCACCGTGCCGACTCCCCCCGTCCCTTCCAGCTTTTGCCGCAAGTTGCGCACGACGATGCGGAGATATTCGATCCGCCGATCGTGATCCGTCGGCCACGCTGCCTCCAGTATCCGCTGATGCGTCACCACCCGCCCCGGATGCGCCGCCAACGCCGAGAGCACGTCGAACTCCTTCCGCGTCAGATGCGCCTCCTCGTTCCCGCGCCGGACGAGGCGGTGTTCGAAGTCGATCTCCACCCCATGCGCCCGCAGGATCGTCGGCCGCGATGTCGCCTCACCACGCCCCCGCAACGCCACCCTCAACCGTGCGAGCAGTTCCTCGGTATCGAACGGCTTCGTCACATAATCCTCAGCCCCCAGATCGAGCGCCGCGACCTTCTGGTCGGTCGCCTCGCGCGCGGAGACGACGAGGATGATCGGATCGCCGAGCTTCTTCAGCAGCGGCACCAGTTCGAGCCCGTCACGGTCGGGCAACCCCAGGTCGAGCAGTACCGCAGTCAATGGCCGGCTCGCCGCAACCCGCAAAGCCTCGCGCGCGTCGACCGCCTCCTCGACACCGTACCCCGCGCGCTCCAGCGTGTTCTTTAACAACCGGCGGATATGCAGTTCGTCGTCCACAATCAGAACCGTTTGTGCGCTCACAGATTCGCTCCATCGGTGTCGCGGACGAGCAGGGCCACGGGGAAGCACAGGCTGAACCGTGCTCCGGTCAGGTCTTCGCGATTGCTGGCTTCGACGGTCATGCCCATCGCTTCGGCGAACGCCTTCACGATCGCAAGCCCCAGCCCGGTGCCGCCGACCGCGCGGTCGGAGCCTTCGAGGCGGCGGAACGTCTCGAACACCTCCTTCTCGCGGCCGGGTGGCAGGCCTGGTCCCTGGTCGATCACCGACAGGCGGAGCATCCCGAAGCGGTGTTCAGCCCGGACGAGGATCGGCGTGCCGGGATCGGCGTAGCGGCCAGCATTGTCGAGCAGGTTGAGCAAGCAATGGTGGAGCAGTTGCGGATCGACGCGGACCAGCGGCAGGTTCGGGGCGACGTCGAGTTCGATCGCATGACCTTCGAGCACGCGCTTCGTGTCGTGCACCGCGCCCGCCACCGCGTCGGTGAGATCGGTCGGCTCCAGCCGCAACCGGAGCGCCCCCGCCTCGACCCGCGCCATGTCGAGCAGGTTGCCGACGAACCGGTTGAGCCGCGCCGCCTCGGTCTCGATCGTGTCGATCAGCTCGGGTGTAACGCCGCGGTGCAGTTCCGCTGCCGCCGCCATCACCGAGGTCAACGGCGTGCGCAGGTCGTGGCTGACCGACGACAGCAAAGCCTGCCGCAACCGATCCCGCTCGCGCACCGCATCGACGTCACGCATCTCGACCTCCAGCCGCGCGCGTTCGAGCACCAGCGACGCCTGGTCGACCAGGCTCATCAGCAATGACAGTTGGTCCGATCGCACCGGATCGCCGCCTGCCTCACGCGCGAGCCCGAGCACCGCCAGCGTCCGCTCGCCCGAGCGCAACGGCTGGAAAAACCACTCCGACGCCGCCAGCGTGCTTGATCCGCGACCGGCCGGCGCGCCTGTATCATACGCCCATTGCGCAGCCGCTATCTCCATCGTCTCGAGCCGGTAATCCGCGCCGTTCGCCGCCTGCACGGCGAGGCCCGGATCCTCCGCGACGAGGATGACCGCGCGCACGCTGAACAGCCTCCCGATTTCCTCGCAGATCGCGCGGGCGAGCGCGACCGGCTCGTTGAGCGATGTCAGTTGGCGAAGGAACCCGGCGAGCGCGGCGTTGGTGCGGGCGCTGGCGGCGGCGATGTCGGCCTGGGCGCGGACCCGCGACGTGAGCTGGCTCGTCACGAACGCGATGCCGAGCAGCACGAGGATCGAGATCACGTTCTCGGGATTATTGATCGTCAGCGTGCCGGTCGGCGGCAGGAAGAAGAAGTTGTACGCGATCGACGAAACCACGCCTGCGAACAGCCCTGTGCGCAGGCCGAACAGGCTCGCCGCCGCCATCACCGGGAGCAGGTATAGCAGCGCGACGTTGCCGAGGTTGAGGATGTGGAAAAGCGCGCTCGCGACGCCTGTGACGCCCGCGACCATCGCCGTCGTCCAGGCGTAGCCCGCCTTGCTGCCCCATCCGCCGGTCCGCACGCGCGTACCGCGGGGCGCGGTGGGCGGGTCCATCGGCAGGACGTGGACGGCGATGCCGGGTGACTCGCGGACCATCTGGTCGACGACCGAACCGTGGCGAAGTTCGAACCAGCGCGAGCGGGTCGACTTGCCGACCACCAGCTGCGTCGCGCGCGCCTCGGCCGTGAAGGTCTTGAGGCCGTCGACCACCGACGTCGCAGGGACAGTCGCGACGTCGGCGCCGAGTTGCCTCGCCAAGTTGAAGACCGCGGCGAGCTGGCGGTGCTCGGGCTCGCCGAAGGTCTGCGCGCGCGGTGTCTCGATGTACACTGCGGTCCACGGCGCGTGCATCGCGTCGGCGATCCGCTTAGTCGCGCGGACGAGGCCCAATGCGCCGGGGAGTTCGCTGATCGCGACGACGATCCGCTCGCCGCCCGCCCAGGTGCCGCCGACGCCTAATGCGCGGACGTGTTCGAGCATCTGCGCATCGACGGCCTGGGCTGCTCGACGGAGCGCGAGTTCACGTAAGGCCGACAGGTTCGACTTGGAGAAGAAGTGCGAAAGGGCGCGGGTGGCCTCTTGCGGGAGATAGACCTTGCCCGCCTTCAACCGCTCGATCAGTTCGTCGGGCGGGATGTCGACGACTTCGATCTCGGCAGCCTCGACGATGCTGTCGGGGACGGTCTCGCGGACGCGGACGCGCGTGAACGAGGCGACGACGTCGTTGAGGCTCTCGATGTGCTGGATGTTGATCGTCGAATAGACGTCGATGCCCGCGGCGAGCAGTTCCTCGACGTCCTGGTAGCGTTTCGGGTGGCGGCTGCCGGGGGCGTTGGTGTGGGCGAGTTCGTCGACGAGGACCAGCGTCGGCGCGCGTTCGAGGATCGCGTCGAGGTCCATCTCGTCGAGCGTGCGGCCCTCGTACGGGATCGCTTTGCGCGGGACGATCTCGTGGCCCCGCGTGAGCGCTTCGGTTTCGACGCGACCGTGCGTTTCGACCACGCCGATGACGACGTCGACACCGGCGCGGCGGCGCTCAGCGCCTTCGGAAAGCATCTCGTAGGTTTTTCCGACACCAGGGGCCGCGCCGAGGAAGATCTTCAGACGGCCGCGACCCTCCTGCGACGCCTGTCGCAGAAGGGCCTCGGGGGATGGTCGCGTGTCGTCGTTCAACGTGCGCCCGTTGCGTCCAGCGCGCGGTTGAGGGCGAAGACGTTGACGCGCGGCTCGCCGAGAATGCCGAGCAGCGGGCCCTCGACATTGGCGGTTACCAGCGCGCGGACCCTGTCGGCAGGAAGGCCGCGGGTACGGGCGACGCGGGCGACCTGGGCATAGGCCGAGGCTGGCGACAGGTCGGGGTCGAGGCCCGAACCCGAGGCGGTGGCGAGATCGGCGGGGAGTGGCCCGGTCACGCCTTCCGCGCGACGCTTGGCAACGTCGGCCTTGGTGCGGTCGACGAGCGCCTGGCTAGTGGGGCCATAGTTCGAGCCCGACGAGGCGAGGCCATCATAGCCCTTGCCGGCCGCCGACGGCCGCGTCTGGAAATAACGGCCGGTGGTAAAGGCCTGGCCGACGACGGCCGAGCCGATCGCCTTGCCGTTGGCCATGACGAGGCTGCCGTTTGCTTGGGCGGGGAAAATGGCCTGTCCGATCCCGGTCATCGCGAGGGGATAGACGATCCCAAGCAGCAGCGCGAACAGGATCGTCATGACGAACGCCGGGCGGAGGGCGGAGGTGAAATCGGAGGTCATTGCATGCTTCCTTCTGCCGTCACCCCAGCGAACGCTGGGGTATCGTGCCGCGCACGGCGCGCTTCGGGGAGGGAGACCCCAGCTTTCGCTGGGGTGGCGGGGTTGGGTTGGGTGGCGTTGGTGAGACTCCGCCTCGAGCACATCAAAACTTGCGCCCTTCCCCTTACCACCACCCCGGCGGAGGCCGGGGTCCAATTGGGTAACGTCGCCAATTTGCGGCGCGCTTCGTTACCTCGACCTCTCCACTTGGGCCCCGGCCTTCGCCGGGGTGGTCTTGGGGGTCGGTGCGAGGGTGCATTTGCACGCCACGGGTTAGGCATCGTCATCATGCCAGCCCCAGCGCACCAACCAAGAGGTCGATAAGCTTGATCCCCACGAACGGGGCAATCAGACCGCCCAAGCCGTACACCGCCAAGTTCCGCGCGAGCAGCGGCCCCGCGGCCATCGGCTTGTACGCCACCCCCTTCAGCGCGAGCGGCACCAGCATCGGGATGATAATCGCGTTGAAGATGATCGCCGACAGGATCGCGCTTTCGGGCGAACCCAGCCGCATCACGTTGAGCACCCCGAGCCCCGGATAGAGCGCGACGAACATCGCCGGGATGATCGCGAAATACTTCGCAACGTCGTTCGCCACCGAGAAGGTCGTCAGCGCACCACGCGTCATCAGCAACTGCTTGCCGAGGCCGACAATCTCGATCAGCTTGGTCGGGTCGCTGTCGAGGTCGACCATGTTGCCCGCCTCCCGCGCGGCCTGCGTGCCGGTGTTCATCGCCACGCCGACGTCCGCCTGCGCCAGCGCGGGCGCGTCGTTGGTGCCGTCGCCGCACATCGCGACCAGCCGTCCGCCCTGCTGTTCCTTGCGGATCAGGTCGAGCTTGTCCTCGGGCGTCGCCTGCGCGAGGAAGTCGTCCACGCCTGCCTCAGCGGCGATCGCGGCGGCGGTGAGCGGGTTGTCGCCGGTGATCATCACCGTGCGGATGCCCATCGCCCGCAGCTCGCCGAAGCGCTCGCGAATGCCCGCCTTCACGACGTCCTTGAGGAAGATCGCACCGAGCAACCGCCCGTCCATCGCGACGGCCAGCGGCGTACCGCCAGCGCGCGCGATCTCGTCGGTGATGCGGCGCAGTTCGGTCGCGGCGGCGGTCGCCCCTGCCCCCGGATTGGCCTTCAGGATCGAGTCGACCGCGCCCTTCTGGATCAGTGAGCCGTTGACCTTAACGCCCGAGATGCGCGTCTGCGCGGTGAACGGGATGACCTCCGCATCAGCCGGAAGGGCACTCGTGGTCACACCAAACTTGTCGCGCGCCAGCACCACGATCGAGCGGCCTTCCGGCGTTTCGTCGGCAAGGCTGGCCAGCAACGCCGCCTCCGCCAGCTCCTCGTCGCGCGTGCCACCGACCGAGCGGAACTCGCTCGCCTGACGGTCGCCGATCGTGATCGTGCCGGTCTTGTCGAGCAGCAGCACGTCGATATCGCCCGCCGCCTCGACCGCACGGCCGGATTTCGCCAGCACGTTGAAGCGCACCAGACGGTCCATGCCCGCGATACCGATCGCCGACAGCAAGGCTGCGATCGTCGTCGGGATCAGCGTGATCAGCAGCGCCGCGAGGATCGCGACCGGCACACGGCCGCCCGCATAGCTGGCGAAACCGGGGATCGTGCCGACCGCGATCAGGAAGATGATCGTCAGGCCGACGAGCAGCAACGTCAGCGCGATCTCGTTCGGCGTCTTCTGTCGCTCGGCGCCTTCGACGAGTGCGATCATGCGGTCGAGAAAGCCTTCGCCGGGGTTGGCCGTGACCTTCACCCGGATCTCGTCGGAGATGACGCGCGTGCCTGCTGTCACCGCCGAGCGATCGCCGCCCGCCTCGCGAATCACCGGCGCGCTCTCGCCGGTGATCGCCGCTTCGTTGACCGAGGCGACGCCCCAGACGACTTCGCCATCCGCCGGGATCAGGTCGCCCATCGTCACCAGGACGATGTCGCCCGCGCGGAGCATGCTGGCGGGGACGGACTCGACTTGATCCCCCTTCATGCGGCGTGCGGTCAGCTCGGCCTTGGTCGCGCGCAAAGACGCAGCCTGCGCCTTGCCGCGGCCTTCGGCGAGCGCTTCGGCGAAGGTGCCGAACAGCACGGTCAGCCACAGCCAGATCACCAGCTGTATCTTGAAGCCGACCGAGAGCCCGTCGCCGCCGACGTTGACGAGGATCGTCAACAGCGTGGCGACGACCGCGGTGACGAACATCACCGGGTTGCGGATCAACTGCCGCGGATCGAGTTTCCGGAAAGCGTCGCCGATCGCCGGGATGATCAAGTCGGCCGTGAACAGCGACTTGGTAGGGGTGCGTGCCATTTTGGCTTGTCCCGTCAGAAGGTTTTGCCGCTGATCATCGCGAGATGATCGGCGATGGGACCGAGCGCGAGGCTCGGCAGGAAGGTCAGGCCGCCGACGATCAGGATGATCCCGACCAGCAGGCCGACCCACAGTGCGCCCGTCGTCGGGAACGAGCCTGCGCTCTCCGGCGTGTATTTCTTGGCCGCGAGACCACCGGCGATGGCGAGCATCGGCACGATGATGAAGAAGCGCCCGAGCCACATCGCGACCCCCAGCAAGCCGTTGTAATAGGGCGTGTTGGCGGTGAGCCCGGCAAAGGCCGACCCGTTATTCCCGACCGCGCTGGTGAACGCGTAGAGGATCTCGCTGAACCCGTGCGGCCCCTTGTTGAGCGGCCCGGCGAGCCCGTCCGGCAGCACGGCGCTGAGCGCGGTGAAGCCGAGGATGACGAGCGGCAGGATGGCGATCGCCAGCACCGCCAGCTTCACTTCGCGCGCCTCGATCTTCTTGCCGACATATTCGGGCGTGCGGCCGACCATCAGGCCTGCGACGAACACGGCGAGGATGGCGAACAACAGGAACCCGTAGATGCCTGCGCCGACGCCGCCGATGACGACTTCGCCGAGCTGCATGTTGAGCAGCGGGATCATGCCACCGAGCGCGGTGAAGCTGTCGTGCATGGCGTTGACCGCGCCGCACGATGCGGCGGTGGTGACGACCGAGAACAAGGCGGACGCGGCGATCCCGAAGCGGACCTCCTTGCCTTCCATGTTGCCGCCTGCGACGCCGATCTGGTGGAGGATCGGGTTGCCCGCGGCTTCCTGGGCATAGGTGATCGTGACGCCGGCAAGGAACAGCACGAGCATCGCCGAGAGGATCGCCCAGCCTTGTTTCGTGTTGCCGACGGCCTTGCCGAAGGTCCAGGTCAGGCCGAAGCCGATGACGAAGATCGACAGCATCTGCACGAGGTTGACGAGCGCGGTCGGGTTTTCGAATGGATGCGCCGAGTTCGCGTTGAAGAAGCCGCCACCATTGGTGCCGAGCATCTTGATCGCTTCCTGGCTCGCCACCGGCCCGAGCGTCAGCGTCTGCTTGAGCCCTTCGAGCGTGGTGATGTCGACCGTGCCGGCCATCGTCTGCGGCACGCCGCTGGCGATGTAGAAGATCGTAATGACGACGCAGATCGGTAGCAGCACGTAGAGCGTGATGCGCGTCATGTCGGCCCAGAAATTGCCGATCGTCGCACTCGAGCGCCGCGCGAATCCGCGGAACAGCGCGAACGCCAGCGCGATGCCGGTCGCCGCCGACAGGAAATTGTGGATCGTCAGCCCGAACATCTGGCTGAAGTTCGACATGGTCGTCTCGCCAGAGTAACTCTGCCAGTTGGTGTTCGCGGTGAAGCTGATCGCGGTGTTGAACGCGAGATGGGGGCTCAGCCCTGCGAGGCCCTGCGGGTTACCCGGTAGGACACCCTGCAGACGCAGCACCGCGTAGGTCAACGCCATCAGCACGGCGTTGAACACGATCATGTGCAGCGCGTAGCGGCGCCAGCCCTGCTCCACCTTCGGATCGATGCCGCTGAGCTTGTAGAAGCCGGTCTCGACCGGGCCAAGGATCGCGTGGATCGGCGTGCGGCGGCCTTCGTACAAGGCGAACAGCCACAGGCCGACGGGTTTGGTCAACGCCAGCAATATGCCGACGAAGCCCAGGATGAGGATCCATCCTTCGAATGTCATGAGGGCGCGCTCCTAAAAGCGTTCGGGGCGGATCAGCACCGCCACAAGGTAAAACAGCAGCCCGAGCGCGACGATCGCGGCGAGCCAGAGGTCGAGGGTCATGATGATGTCCTCATTGGGCTCAAGCGTTGTCGCACAAGCGGACATAGGCGAGCGTCGCCGCAACCAGTCCGATCATGATGGCTATCCAGAGAAGGTCCTGCATGGCTGGGTTCCTTTCAGAAGGCTGCGGTGAGCGAGGCAACCACGGTGCCGTCGGCGATCGATCCGGTTCCGTCCTGGCCGCGGCTGAAGCTAGGCTGGAGATACGCTGCACTGCGACGCGTGATGTCGGTGTCGACATAGCTCACATTCAGCGTCAGATTTTTATACGTAGCGTCCGCACCGAACGACCGATCCCAATAGTCGCCGGTCGGCGCCGCGCTGGTCGCGTTGGGGCCGAGCCCGTCATTGCCCCAGCTATGGCCGATATGCGCCTTGGCGGTGACCGGCGTTCCGGGAATTGCGAACGCACCGTCGCCGGTCAGGTAAAGGTTGTCCTTCTTGTCGCCGGGATTGGTGTAGACACCCGCCGCTGCATCGGCGCCGGTACGATACCATTTGCCGAGCGCCTGCTGCTTCGGCGCGTAGAAGGCGCTCGCGGTCAGCGTCGCGGGGCCGGTCGTGCCGCTGAGCTTTACATAGGGCTCGGCGTAATCGGTTTTCGAGGCGCCGCCCGGATACATGTACCAGGTCAGGCCGACGTCGATCGTCGCGTTGTCCGCGAGCTTGTGCTTGTAGCCGCCGATCAGATCGAGCTCCATGTTCGAGCCGCCGAACGTGCCCCAGCCCGACAGGTTCGAGCCCCAGGCGCCGACATACACGCCGTTCTGGTGCGCGATCGTCAGCCCGCCCTGGATCGCGCCGTCCTTGTCCGACTGCGACACGCCGCGCAGGCGATAGTCGGTCGCGAGCGTGACCGAACCGCTGACGGTTACGGGAGACGGCGGCGCGGTATCCTGCGCGAACGCGGGCGTGGCGAGACCGGTCAGGATACCGGCAGCGGCGACGAAACGAAGAATGTGCATTGCGGTCCCCATGCGCGTGCCGCCGGAAGGATGGCGGTTCGCGAGGACTGGCAATTAGGCTCCGGCGACGTAGCAATTCGAGATCGATTGCCGGGCCGAAGCATATGTTTCGCGTAGTATTGTCAGAATTATGGTGCGGTGCGGCGAAGAATCAGCCAGCCCGCGACGCCTGACAGGATCGAGCCCGCGAACACGCCGATCTTGACCGAATCCAGCGCGTGCGGCGCGTCCGCAAACGCGAGTCCGCCGATGAACAGGCTCATCGTGAAACCGATCCCGCACAGCACCGCCATGCCGTAGACCTGAGCCCAGTTCGCGTTCCTGGGCGCTACGGCCAGCCGGACCATCACGAGCCCGCGGATCATCGCGAAGATGCCGACCTGCTTGCCGAGGAACAGCCCGAGCGTGATCCCGACCGGTAGCGGCGCGATCACGTCCGCCGCCACCATCCCGCCGAACGCGATACCCGCATTGGCGAACCCGAACGCCGGCACGATCAGGAAACTCGACCAAGGTTGGAGCGCGTGTTCGAGGCGTTTCAGCGGCGGCTGGCCGTCCCCCGTCCGCAACGGAATCGTCAACGCGACCGCCACGCCGGCAAGCGTCGCATGCACGCCCGACAGCAAGACGCCGTACCAGACCCCGACGCCGATCAGCAGATACGGCACCAGCGACCGCACCCCCGACAGGTTCAGGACAACGAGCACGCCGAGCCCCACGCCCGCACCAAGCAACGGCAGCAGCGCGATCTGGCCGGTGTAGAACAGCGCGATGACGAGGATCGCGAGAAGGTCGTCGATCACCGCGATCGCCGTCAGCAATATCTTCAACGAGGTCGGCACGCGCGATCCGAGCAGGGCCAGGATGCCGAGCGCGAACGCGATGTCGGTCGCCGCCGGGATCGCCCAGCCGCGCAGATTGGCGGGCGTCCCCATGTTGACGAGCAGATAGAGGCACGCCGGCACCACCATGCCCGCGAGCGCTGCCGCGCCGGGCAGGATGCGCTCCCCCCAGGTCGAGAGATGCCCCGAGATGAACTCGCTTTTCACCTCCAGCCCGATCAGCAGGAAGAACAGCGCCATCGCACCATCGTCGATCCAGTGATGAACGCTCAGACCGGCGACTTCATGGTGGAGCGTCGCGAAATAGGCCGGCGCGAGCGGTGAATTGGCGACGAGCAATGCCGCGATCGTCGCGGCGAGCAGCACGATGGCCCCTGCCGCCTCGCCGGCGAAAAACCGCCTCACCGCGGTCAAAGCCCTTCGCCGCCAACCCATTGCGCGTTGGACAGGCGGCGCGCGAGATCCCAGCTCTGGACGCGGATATCGGGCACCGCGACGACCTCCCACAGCCCGCCGCGGGTCATCGGCCCGATACAGTGGATGCGGTCGTCGGGCGTGCCGTCAGCGCGGATCGCCCGCGACTGAGCATCGACGTCGACGCCGAGCCGCAACGGATCGGGCCGGATCGCACCGGCCGCGAGCAGATGCTTCACGAGCGGCTCCTCGGAGCGCAACAGATCGCCCTGCGGCCCCGTGCAATTGACGATCCGCGCGGCCCGCGTGACGACCGGATCGGTCTCGCCGCGCGGTCGCCACGTCAGATTTGCCTGCGCCCCGTCGGCTTCGGCGGAGACGATCTTGCCCGCTGCGAAGGTCAGTCGCCCGCTCGCGACGAGTGCCTCGACGCGATCGGCGACAGCGGGCGCGAGGCGGTGGCGGTGGACATCCCAATAGGGCCGCAGATGCCGCAGGAAACGCCCGCGCAATTCCTGCGACGCCGCCGACCACAGCATCTGCGTCACTGGCCGCAATTCGTCGACCGCAGTGCGCCAGCCGCCCTCCTCGGTCCGCGAACGAACATGGCGGACGAGGTCGGTCAGCCCGCCCTGCGGTTTATCCGAAACGCCGCGGTGCGCAGGCGCGCCATCGACATGGCGGCGCGGTGACAACCCACGACGTGACATCGCCAGGATGTGGCCAGCAAACCCCTGCGCATCGAGCAGCAGCGCCGCATCGATCGCGGTCAGCCCGGTCCCGACCAGCACGACGGTATCGTCCGCACCCAGCCCCTCGGCGAGGTTCGCAGCCCAGGGATCCGCGTAATACACGCCGGTCGGCAAAGCATCCGGCTTGAGCCCGGGCGGCGTATGCGGTGGCAGGTTGCCAAGCGCGAGCACTGCCGTATCGGCAGCGATCTTGCGTCCGTCCGCCATCGTCAGCGTGACGCCATCGCCTTCGACCGGATCGATCGCGCAGACCTCGCCCTCGACATGCACCAGCCGGCCGTCCGATCCCGCGATCGCCGCATCGAGCAATTCGCGCAGATACGCGCCGTAGGTGGTGCGCGGGACAAAGGTCTTGCGGTCGCCCTTCCCATGCGACTCCAGCCAACGAACGAAGTGATCGGGATCGTCGGGCAGCGCGCTCATGTTGCCCGCGCGGACGTTGAGCAGGTGATCCGGATGCGCCGCGCTGTAGGCGACGCCACGCGCGAGCTGCGGATCGCGCCGCTCGATCAGCGTCACGCGCGGGCCTTCGTGCCGCACCAGGTTGACCGCGAACAACGCGCCGGAAAAGCCGCCGCCGACGACCACCACATGATCCTCGGGCCCCGCTATCCGCGGCATGGTAGCTGATTGGTCCATCTGTACGCTCACCCATGTTGTCGCGGGAAACCATGCCCGATCCAGACCAGCTAGCCCAGCCCCGGTGCCAAAAGGCCTGTCCTCTGCGACTTCCGTCATCCTGACGAAAGTCAGGACCCAGAGCCACACGCGTGCCGGCCCGTACTCTGGATCCTGACTTTCGTCAGGATGACTGGGTTGAGAGAAACCGCCCTATGCCTCCGTCATGCCGGGCTTGTTCCGGCATCCACCGTTCCGCTGGGTCAAGCCTGTCGAGTTTGCGGAGCGGTGGACCCCGAAACAAGTCTGGGGTGACGGGGATCTGGGTGGCCGTCTGCCCCTGCCCTAAGGCCGGAACGCGCCGATGCCGGCGATCGCCATCTTCGGCTGCGCGGTCGCGACGGTGGTGAAGCCGAGCATCAGGTACCGCGCCGATCGCGCCTTCGCGAAGGTGATGCGCTGTGTCGCCCGCGCATAGGCGATGTTGCCGAACTCGCCCTCGCCCGCCGGCGTCCAGGTCTTGCCGTCCTCGCTCGTCTCGACGCGGTAGCGCCCCGGCGGGCCGGCATCGGGCAACGCCTGACGGGTCGGCGTCAGGCTGAACCCGGCGACCTGCTCCGCCTTGCCCATGTCGATCATCAGCATCACCACACTCGTCGGCGTCGGCGCAGGCGTCGTCCAGACGGTCGCGAGATCGTCGTCGAGCACCGCCTCCGCACCCGGCAGCCCCGGTTTGACCACCCCGGCCAGCGACATCTCGCCCGCGAAATCCGGCTTGCCCGCCTTCATCGCCAGACTGTGCTGGATCGCGCTGACGATCGTCCACCCGGACTTGGCGACGATCTTGTTCCCCGCCGCCTGCGATGCTGCAACCGCGACCGGCGCCACACTCAGGAACAGCGAAAGCTCGGTGATCGCAGGGCTCGCCGGTGCCTCGACGATCCGCAACCGCACGCGTCGCGCGGTCACCGGCTCGGGCAGGCGGATGATCCGCTGCGCGCCGATGCACTCGTGCACCGCGACCTCGCGCCAAGCGCCCTTCGAATCGGCCACGTCGATCGCAAACTTGGTGACGCGCACGCCGAGCGCCAGCGCCTCGCGGATCCGGATCAGGTCGAAGCGGCGCCCCGGCGGCAGGTCGAGCACCAGCGACGGCGTTTTCACCGCGTCCGGCGTACTCCAATATGTCTCGGGATTGCCGTCGAGCACATTGGCCGGCGCAAACCTCGCCCCGCGCGACGGTCCGCTCGCCACCGCACCCTTCGCCAGATCGGTCCTGAAGCTGCTACGCAACGCGTCCCCGAACGATTTCAGCGACGCGAGATCGGGTTCCGCGATCAGCCCACGGCGATCGGGCGGCAGGTTGAGCATCATGTTGGTGCCGCGCCCGACCGACTCGTCGTGGAACTGCATCAGCCGCTGCGGCGACTTCACCTGGAGGTCCTCGTCGGCATGATAGAACCAGCCCGGACGGATCGACGTATTCGTCTCCGCCGGCCACCAGAGCGGCGCACCGCGCACGCCCGAATTGCCCTCCGACTGGACATACGGATGGTTCGGCATCGTCGGCCAGCACGGATCGCCCGCGTGGCCGTCCTCGTTGCCGACCCAACGGATATCCGCGCCGAGCGGATCGAAGGTGCACGCCATCGGCTGCAATTTGTGGACCAATGCGATGATCGACGGCCAGTTGTAATATTTCGGCGCATCGATCTTCCGCGCCTCGCGCGCGCCGCCATAATAGCCGTCGCCGCCGTTCGCGCCGTCGAACCACACTTCGAACAGCTCGCCGTAATTGGTACAGAGATCGGTCAGCTGCGCACGGAAATACTCGACGTACGCAGGCGTGCCGTAGTCGGCGCGATTGCGGTCCCACGGCGACAGATACAGCCCGTAGGATATCCCGCCACGTCGGCACGCATCGCCCAGTTCGCGGACGATATCGCCCTTGCCGCCCTTGTACGGGCTGTTGCGAATGCAATGCTCAGTGAGTTTGGTCGGCCAGAGGCAGAAGCCGTCATGATGCTTGGCGGTCAGGACGAGCCCGGTCAGCCCGGCGCTTTTCGCCGCCGCGACGATTTGATCCGGGTCGAACGCGGTCGGGTCGAACAGCTTGGGGTCTTCGTCGCCATAGCCCCATTCCTTGTCGGTCCAGGTGTTCAGCGTGAAGTGGACGAAGCCGTAGCGCTCGCGTTTGTGCCAAGCGAGCTGGCGGACGCTGGGCGTCGCGCCCCACGGGGCGGGTGCACCGACCGGGCCGGCGGCGTTCACGCGGCCTGCCGCGGCGGTAGCGAGCGTACCGGCGATCAACGCGCGGCGGTTCAAGTCGAAGGTCATCGCGAAACTCCGGTGGTTGCTGGCGGCCGATCGGCAGTCGCGCGGCCAAAATTACGGTTGGGCTTGTCGCTCATCTCGAACACGAGCCGCCCGCCGCGGACGATATCGGCATGTGCGATCCAGCTCTTCGTCCACGGCTTGCGGTTCCACGTCACCGACTGGACGTACGGGCGGTCGGGCGCATTGCCGCGTGCCTCGACGACCAGCGTCCTGCCGTTGCCGACGCGCATCTCGGCCCGATCGAACAGCGGCGAGCCCAGCACATAGTTCGCGCTCACCGGATCGACCGGGTACAGCCCGAGCGCGCTCAGGACGAACCACGCGCTCATCTGCCCGCAATCGTCGTTGCCGATGATACCGTCGGGCGCGTCCTTGTACATCTCGGTCAGCAGCCGCCGGACCATGGCCTGCGTCTTCCACGCCGCACCGCAATACGCGTACATATACGCGACGTGATGGCTCGGCTCGTTGCCGTGGGCATACTGCCCGACCAGCCCGCTGATGTCGGGCGGCGCATCCTTCGGCAGAACCGACGACGCGGTGAACAACGCGTCGAGCTTGGCCTCGAACTTCGCATCGCCGCCCATCGCCGCGATCAGGCCGTAGACGTCGTGCTGGTTGAGGAACGTCGCCTGCCAGCTATTGCTCTCGGTATAGTCACGCCACGTCGCGGAATGGCCGAGCGCGACGGGATCGTAAGGTTCGATCCATGTCCCGTCTTCGCGCTTGGGTCGTGCGAAGTTGATCGTGCTGTCGAACACGTTCCGCCAATTGCCGCTGCGCTTGCGCAGTCGTGCGGCATCGGCGGTCGCTCCCGCCGCATCGGCCAGGTGCGCCGAGGCGTAATCATCATACGCATATTCGAGCGTACGCGAGACCCCCTCGAACACCTTGTCGGCGGGAACATAGCCGATCGTATCATAGGGTTCGATCCCGAGGCTGTTGTCGAGATCCGGCATCGTGAAATCGAACGAACGACGACGGACGTTCGGCCACGCCGCCGCATAATCGGCGCGCACGCCCTTCGCGCGGGCCTCGGCCATCACCGACACCGAATGCCAGCCGATCATGCACCCGGTCTCGATCCCCTGGAGCGGCCAGACGGGCGGGCCATAGCGGCTTTGCTGCGTCTGGCGGATCAGATCGCCGACCAGCTCGGCGGTCCGCTTGGGCTCGATCAGCGTCAGCAGCGGATGCAGCGCCCGGTACGTGTCCCACATCGAATAGGTGCTGTACGCGCGATCCTTGCCCGACAGCCTGTGGACCTGTTTGTCGAGGCCGAGATACCGCCCGTCGACATCGGAGAACAGGGTCGGCGCAAGCTGCGCATGGTACAGCGCGCTCGCCATGATCGTGCGCTGCGCGGGCGTCCCGCCCTCGACGGTGACCGCGGAGAGCGCCGGGGCCCAGCGCTTGGCGGCCTGCGCATGGTACCGGTCGAAGTCCCAGTGCCGGGCCTCGGCGGCGAGGTTCGCGCGCGCGCCGGCGACGTCGACCCCGGAGATGCCGGTGCGGATCATGATCGGCGCGGCACCGGCGTCGTCATAGTGCAGTACCGCCTTCACCCGCTTGCCCGCGACGCCGCGTGCGCCGTCCGCCTGCGCGACGTCGCCATCGCCGTAGAAGACGATGCGGTCGGGCTTGCGCGACACCTGCATCGCGAAGTGAATGCGGCGCCCCTTGGCCCAGCGGAACACGCGGCGGCTGCCGGTCAGCGTACCGCTGTCGTCGATCGCCAGCGACGCCTCGTCGATCAGCACGCCCCGGTCGGACTCGTCGAGGATCAGGTGCGACATATCGATCAGGACATGCCCCGCACCGCGCGGGAAGACATGGCGCTGAATGCCCGTCCGCTCGGTCACGGTGAGCTCCGCGCGGACACCCGTTTCCAGCGCCACACGGTAGTAACCGGGCTCCGCATGCTCATCGGAAAACCGCTGGCGATAGCCCGCACCGGGATCTTCGAGCGTGCCGGGAGTCAGCTGGACCGGACCGCGCGTTGGCACCACCAGCACGTCGAGCATGTCGCCGATCCCGGTGCCCGACAGATGCGTGTGACTGAACCCGATGATCGACGTATCGGTGCGGTGATAGCCCGAGCACGCATCCCAGCGCTCGACATCGGTATCGGGGCTGAGCTGCACCATCCCGAATGGGAGCGTCGCCCCCGGATAGGTGTGGCCGTGGCCGCCGGTCCCGACGAACAGATCGGGCGCGGTGGTCGTGCGAGGAGTGGCGGCGAAGGTCGTGCGCGCGGTCAACGCGAGCGCACCGCTACCGGCGAGGAGCATACGGCGGGAGATCATGCGCGGACTCCGAGAAGGGCGGGACGTTTGCCGGCGATGTCGACGATCAGTTCGCCGAACAGCCCGTTGGCCCAGGCGAACCAGGCGCGGGTAAATTTCGCGCCGTCGTCCTGGTTGAAGGATTCATGCATGAACCCGGTGCCGCCATGCGTCGCCTTCAACGCGGCCAGCGACCGCGCCACGGTCGCATCGTCGCCGGTCTCGAGTGCGTTCAGCGCGTGCATCACGATCGACATCGGCCAGATCTCGCGCAGGCCGGTATGCGGACTGCCGATCCCCTCCGCCGCCTTGCCGGTGAAGAAATACGCGTTGTCCTTGCTCCACGCGCGCGCCGCGGTGCGCCGCCAGAGCGGATCGTCGGGCTTCACGGCCCCCAGATACGCCAGCCCCGACAGGCTCGGCACATTGGCGTCGTCCATGAAGATCGCGTTGCCATAGCCGTCTACCTCATACGCCCAGACCGGCTGGCCGTCCGCACCCCTGGTCATGCCGTGCAGCCGCAACGCCGCCTCGACCTCGTCCGCCAGCGCGGTCGCATCCGCCGCCAGCGCCGCGTCGGGCCGGGCGCGCGTCGCGAGTTCCGCCAACTGGCGCAGCGCGCGGACCGCGAAGATGTTCGATGGGATCAGGAACGGGAGCACGCATGCATCGTCCGAGGGCCGGAACCCGCAATGGATCAGGCCGACCGGTCGCGACGGCGGCCCAAACCCGTCGAGCGGCATGCTTTCCCCGACGATCGGCGACGAGCGGCGGAAGCGATACGGCCCCGGCCCGTCCTTGCGCTGCTGTTCGCGGAACGTCCGGATCGATGCGCGCGCACCGTCCGCCCACAGCGCGTCGAACGGCACGGTGTCGCCGGTCGCCTGCCAATAGGCGTGCGCGATCCACATCGGGTAGCAGAGCGAATCCACCTCCCATTTCCGCTCGCCGACGCCCGGCTTCATCACCGTGTCGTCGCCAAGCGACCAGCTCAGGTTGGTCTTCGCCGAGGGGTCATGCATGAACGCGTTGGCGTACGGATCGATCAGGATGCACCGCGCCTGCCGCGCGATCAGCCCGCGGAACAGCATCCGCAACGCCGGATCGCGCTTGGCCAGCGGAAGGTACGGATGGACCTGCGCCGAGCTGTCGCGCAGCCACATGCAGTCGATGTCGCCGGTGATGACGAACGCGTCGGGCTTGCCGTCGACGCTCCCCATGAACACCGTCGTGTCGAGCGTGTTCGGATAGCAATTGCCGAACATCCAGCCGAGTTCGGGATCGCCGATCTTCGCCGACACGCGCGCGATCTCCGCCTCGACCGCGCGGCTGGTATAGCGGCGATCGCCAAGCTTCGGACGCTTGCTGACGAACGACGGCGCGGCCGCCCGCAGCGGTCCCGCGAGCCCGAGTGCCGCAGCACCCGCGATAAGCATCCGGCGGTCGATCATTTCGGCAAATCCTGCGTTCCCGTCACGGTGAAGACGGTATCGACACCCGGCCCGTCGCCGGGCTGGCCGCCGCCGATATGCAGCCGGTATTCGCCTGGGACGACACGACGCGTTCCCGCCGCATCGACGCTGCTCATGCCGCGAGGATCGATCGTAAATGCCACGCGTGCCGTCTGCCCCGGCTTCACTGTCTGGCGCCTGAACCCGACGAGCTGGCGTTGCAGCACGGGATCGTTGAAGCGCGGCTTCACCGCCGGCTCAGGCGGCACGAGATACGCCTGCACCACTTCGTCGCCCGCAACCTTGCCGGTATTGCGCACCGGCACCTCGACGGTGAAGCTCTCCCCCGCCGCGATCGTGCTGCGCGCGGGTTTCGGCGCCGCATAAGCGAACTGCGTATAGCTCAGACCATGCCCGAAGCCCCAGAGCGGCGTGCCCGTGAAGTAGCGATACGTCCGCTCACGCATGTTGTAGTCGATGAACGCGGGCAGATCGCGCGTCTTCGCGTAGAACGTCACCGGCAGTCGCCCGCCCGGATTGCTCCTGCCAACCAGCGTATCGGCGATTGCCTGCCCGCCAGCCTGCCCCGGATACCAGCCAACCAGGATCGCATCGGCATGCGCCTTCGCCCAGGTCATCGCGACCGCGCTGCCGGTCATCAGCACGACGACCAGCGGCTTGCCCGTCGCCTTGGCGGCTTCGAGCAACCGCACCTGCGCGGCAGGCAACCCGATATCGGTCCGATCGCCGCCCGAGAACCCGGCCACCTCGATCTGCAACGCCTCACCCTCGACCGCGGGCGACAGCCCGACGAACGCGACGATCGCATCGGCATCCTTGGCGGCCGCAACCGCCTCCCCAACCTGTGCGTCGGCCGGCGCAGTCCAGGTCAAACGCAGCCCCTGATCCTCGCCGCTATGCGCAAGCTCCACACGGATCAAATGCGGGCCCGCGGTCAGGGTGACCGGTGCCTCGACGTTCTTGCCGCTGCCATCGTCGTCAGCGACAGGCTTGTCGTCGATCCACAACCGCGCAGGATCATGCCCCTTGCAGTCGAAGCAGCGCGGCACGTCGAGCCGGAACACATACTCGCCCGCCGCCGGCGCGGTGATCGTGCCGGTCCAGCGCACCGAGAACGCGGCAGGATCGATCCCCGGCGCAGGCGCGGTGCGGTCCCAGTCGAAGTCGATCGTCCGGTCGGCGCGCACCACCGATGTGCCGGTGAAATCGCTCCCCCGGAAATACTCGCCGCGCAGCGACAGCGCTGTGTCGGGCACCGGCACGGGTACGCCCTCGGCGATGCTCGACCCTTGTGCGTACCGCACGCCCGCAAACGATGTGCGCAGCGCCGCCAGCGGCGTGATCGGCGCCGCGGCGGTACCGTGATAATTCGCCTCCAGTACGTCGACGCTGTCGGCATTCGGCCCGATCACCGCAATCTTCGCCGACGGTTTCAGCGGCAGCACGCCGTTGTTCTGGACCAGCACCATCGCCTTCCGCGCCGCCTCCAGCGCCAGCGCGCGGTGCGCCGGCGTGTCGAACTCGGTCGGCTTGATCCTGTCCCAAGGGCTCGTGGTCCCGAACGCGCCGCCGAGCATCCGCCGCACCGCGAACGTCCGCGTCAGGCTCGCGTCGAGCGTCGCCTCGGGCACCAGCCCCCGCCGCACCGCATCGCCGAGCGCCGCGTAGGTCTTCCCACAGTTGAAATCCATCCCAGCGGCAATCGCCGCCGCCGATCCGCTCGCAGTATCGGGCCGATAATAATGGTAGTTCGAGATATTCCCCACCGCATCGCAGTCGGACACGATCAGCCCCTTGAAGCCCCATTGCTTCCGCACCGTCTCGGTCAGCAACGGCTCCGACGCGCAAACCGGCACGCCGTGGATCGCGTTGTACGCGCACATCGTCGACAGCGCCTTGCCCTCGGTCAGCGCAAGCCGGAACGCAGGCAGGAACGTCGCCTCGCGATCATGCGGCGAGATATCGACATCGAACCCGTCGCGCCCCGCCTCCGGCCCGCTATGCGCGGCAAGATGCTTGGGTGTGGCGATGACCTTCGGGTGCGCGAGGTCCGGCCCCTGCAACCCGCCGATGAACGCGACGCCGAGCCGCCCCGTCAGATACGGATCCTCGCCATACGTCTCCTGCCCACGACCCCAGCGCGGATCGCGGAAGATGTTGATGTTGGGCGACCAGATCGTCAGCCCCTGATAGCGTTCGCGATCGCCCGTCGGCAGCGCGTTCGACTTCGCGCGCGCCTCGGTCGACACGACATCGCCAACCCGCCTGAGCAGCGCCTCGTCCCACGTCGCGGCGAGGCCGATCGCCTGCGGAAACACCGTCGCCACGCCGTTGCGCGCGAGCCCGTGCAGCCCCTCGTTCCAGTAATCATACGCGGGCAGGTTCAGCCGCGGGATCGCCGGCGCGACGCTCTGCAACTGCGCCGCCTTCTCGTCGAGCGTCATGCTCCGCACCGCCGGATCGACCGTCTGCGCAAGCGCCGACGACGCGAGCAACAGGCCGGGCACGAAGGCGAGCCGGGCAAACCTGGTCGAGAGGCGCCCTCTCCCCCCCTCCGTCATCCTGGGCTCGACCCAGGATCCAGAGCCAAGGGCGGCGGCGTCCGTAACTCTGGATCCCAGCGTTCGCTGGGATGACGGCGGGGTGGTATGCTCGCGCACTTTCTGGGCCGACGAGGCTGCGGGGGCGTAACCGCGCATCACGACTTCACCGCCGCGACACCGGCCAGAGTGCGGACCGACAAGGCACGCCGCAGCGCCGCCGCGGACGCCTTCGAAGCAACAGTCACCGTAATACTCTCCCCCGGCAGCAGATCGAACGCATTGTCCGACGGCGTCGCCTCGACCTTGCCGAAATCGATCCAGACCGCGCGCGCGAGCTTGGTCGCGGTCAGTGTTAGGCGATTGGTCTCCCAGGCCGCGGTCAGTCCCGGATCGGGGAGCGTCATCGTCTTGGGTGCCGCCGAGACCAGCACGTGCGACGTCACGCGGCCATCCACAAGTAACTCTGCCACCGCGATCGTCCGCGCCGGATCGCCACCCGCGAACAGGGTCGCATCGGGCAGCGTCGCGACTGCCGTTGCTGACAACGGCGCCAGCTTCGCCGGCGTCTCGGTCGTCGCGAGAACCTTGCCGTCGACGTCTAACGTCCGCACGCGCCACTTCGCCTCGGTCGGCACCGTCGCGTCTGAGATCAGGCTCACCTTGGTCGACCCGTCCTTGCGCTCCGCGGCGATCGCCAGCGGCGCGTAGAAATGCCGTGCGCGGAATTGCAGCGCCTTCCAGCGGCCATAATAATCGATGCTGGCCCATGACGCGCCCGGCCAGACGTCGTTGATCTGCCAGAACAGCGACCCCATCGTCACCGGCCGGCATGCACGGTGATGCAGCGCGGCGAGCTCGATCCCCTCCGCCTGCATCACCTGGCTCAGATACACGAACTCGGCGAAGTCGCGCGGCTCGCGGTATTTCTCGCGGATGTAGAACAGCAGCCGGTCGTTGCCCTCACCCTTGAGGAACTTCTGGTGCGCCTTCATCACCGGCGAGGTCGGGGAGAAGTCGGCGTCGGTCGCAAACGTCCGGATTGTCTTCATCTCGGGCATCGACTGCAGCCCGTATTCGGACATGAACCGCGGGCAGCTGTCGAGATACGCCTCGACCGGTTTCTTGCCGCCCCAGACGTCCCAGTAATGCCGGTCGCCATCGCCATCGATGTCGGGCTTGTCCTCGTAATTGTTGCTCGGCGAGCCCGGCCAATAGACGGCATCGGGATCGCGGCGTTCGGCGGCATCGCGCAGCACGCGGTCGAAGATCACCGCCATGCCGACGCCGATCCGCTCCTGCTCATCCGCGCCGACCGCCTTCTTGAACGCGATCCGGTCGGACCAGTTGGCCCAGCCGCTGAGCACCTCGTTATTGCCCGACCACAGCACGATCGAGGGATGCGCCTGGAGCCGGTCGACCTGTTCCTCCGCCTCGATCCGGACGGTCTCGCGGAACTCGCGGTCGGGGGGCGTGACGGCGCCGCCGAACATGAAGTCCTGCCACACCATCAAGCCCATCTGGTCGGCAAGGTCGTAGAACGCGTCGTCGAGATAATAGCCGCCGCCCCACACGCGGATCATGTTCATGTTGGCGTCGCGCGCGCCGGCAATGACGGTGCGGAGCTGGCTCTCGGGCACACGCGCGGGAAACATATCGAACGGGATCAGGTTCGCGCCCTTGGCGAACACCGGGATGCCGTTGACAACGAACGCGAACCCGCGCCCTGCGGCGTCCTTGTCGCGGCGCAACTCGACGGTGCGCAAGCCGGTGCGGCGCTGCGCGGTGTCGATCGTCGTGGTTCCGTCGGTCAGCGTCGCCTTCACGGTGTAGAGCGGTTGCGCACCATAGCCCGCGGGAAACCAGCGCTGCGGATTGGCGACGCTCACCGGCACCGCCACATGGCTCGCGCCCGCGGCGACGGTGACGGTCCGCGCCGCCTGCGTCACGCGACCGTCTGGCCCCGTGACCGCGACCTGCACATTAACCGGCCGCTCCTGGCCCGCCGCCACGTCGAGTTCGGCCGAAAGCCGCGCTTCGGACTTGGTCAGCCCTTCCTGCGTAACCCGAAACGCCTCGATCCGCGCGTCGTCCCACGCCTCGATCCGCGCCGGACGCCAGATCCCCTGCGTGACGATCCGCGGACCCCAGTCCCAGCCGTACTGGTATTTCGGCTTGCGGATATAGGGCGAGGTCTGCTTGCCCATCGGCTCGTCGCCATAGATCGAATCATATTCGCCGGGCAGCGGGTGCGCGGTCTTCAGCACCATCGGCTGCAACGTACGGATCGGCGAGCGGAATGTGACGAGCAGCTCGTTCGCGCCGGGCTTCAGCACCGCCTTGACCGGCACGCGCCAGCGTCGATGCGCGTTATCCGCCGCCAGCAACCGCGTGCCGTTCAGCCGCACCTCGGCGAAGGTGTCGAGCCCGTCGAACACCAGGTCGATATGATCGCGCGCCAGCAGTTCGGGCGTCGCGCGCACGACGGTGTGATATTGCCAGTCGGTCAGACCCACCCACTGGATCTTCGCCTCGTTCAGGCCCTTGTACGGATCGGGGACGATCTTCGCGGCCATCAGGTCGGTCTGCGCGCTCCCCGGCACGGTCGCGCGCAACCAGCGTGCCGCCTTCGGGTGCGCCTTCGCCGCAGCGGTATCGGCCGGATCAATCCGCATCGACCAGCCCTTGTCGAGCATGACGCTCGTGCGGGGTGCCGCCCAGGCGGGCGTCGCAACGATCGCGGCGAGCAGCAGAACAGCCGTACGCCGCATCACTTCTTCTCCGACAGCTGCATCGATTCGACCGCGTAGAACGGCGACTCCATCGACGCCGTGAACAACAGGCAGATATCCGCATCGCCCTTCCCCTCGGGCAGCGTGCCACGGAAGCTCATGCGGTTCGGGCTCGTCGCCGGGTTCGGCAGCGGGAAGGTCGCCGCGATCGTACCGGTGCAGCCGCCGGTCCGCACCACCAGTTCGCCATACGTCGTCACCGCATAATGCCGCCGCAACGCCTTCTCGTCATGCGCTAGCCCGTAATGCCGCGGCAACCGCGCGACATTCACGGTGAAGCTCCGCGCCACATCCAGCGGGGCAGCCGGATACATCGTGCACGTGTCGAAGATGTTGACGTTGAATACCGGCGTATTTGCGGTCGCCTCCGACGTCAGCGGCACGCGCAGGCCGATCGCGCCATCGGGGCACGCGACCAGCTCCGAACTCGACCGGCGCAGCAGCGCGACCCGGCTCGTCTCGAACAGCCGCGGCTCCGCGGTCGGACGACCGTCGCTGGCAAAGGCGGCGGCACGGATGGTGACACCGGGTTTCACCGACAACGGCGTGGCATAGGCCTTCGACCGCGCGGTCGGCGCCTTGCCGTCGAGCGTATAACGGATCGTACCATAACCCGTCTGCGTAGCCAGCGTCACCGCCACCTTGCCCCGACGCAGCGCATCGCCGCGCGTGCCCCGCACCGCGAAGTCGACCGCGAACGCGCTGTCCGCCGCGGCGATACCGGCGCGGGCATAGCGGCCCATCTGCGGCTCGAGCCGCGCCACGAAGTTCGCGAAATCCTGCGTCGACTTCGGCGACCAGGTCCGCTCGGCCAGCGCCGACAGCCGCGGGAACGTCGCGTGCTGAAGCTGTTCGGGCGTCACGAAATACTCGCTGAACGCGTTGATCTGCGCCCCCAGCACATGCTTCGCCTTGTCGGGCGCGAGCCCCGCCGGCTCTGGCTCATATGCGTAGAGCCGGGCGAGCGGCACGATCGCATCGCCGTTCGAGATACGGCCCGGCGGCTCGTCGCTCCGCATGCTCTGCAAGCTGTCGAGATACAGGATCGGCGCGGGGCTCAGCACGACGTCATGCCCCTGGTTCGCCGCATCGACGGCCCCCTTCTCGCCGCGCCACGACATCACCGAGGCCGATGGCGGCAAGCCACCCTCGAGGATTTCGTCCCAGCCGATCAGCCGGCGGCCGTGCTTGGCGAGATACTCGCCGAGCTGGTCGATCATCCAGCTCTGCATCTGCATCTCGGTCTTCAGCCCGAGCGCCTTCATCTTGGCCTGCACCGCGGGCGAACGCTCCCACTGGTCCTTGACCGCCTCGTCGCCGCCGAGATGAATGAACTGCGACGGAAACACGTCCATCAGCTCGTCGAGCACGTGCTTGATGAAGGTCATGCTGCGATCCTCGGGGCTGAACAGCCACGGGTTCACGCCCCAGTCGTGACCGACCGCGGGCCGATCGCCGAGCACGCCGACTTCGGCCGGATACGACGCGACCGCGGCCTGCGCATGGCCGGGCAGGTCGATCTCCGGCATGATCGTGATCGCGCGCTCCTGCGCATACGCGACCAGCGCCTTGAGCTCGGCCTGCGTGTAGAACCCGCCGACCTTCTCGCCCGGCGCGCCACCCGCAGACGGCGGCGTCCGCCACGCGCCGATCCGGGTCAGGTCGGGATAACGCTTGATCTCGACGCGCCAGCCCTGATCGTCGGTCAGGTGGAGATGCAGCACGTTCATCTTCTGCGCCGCGAGCTGATCGACCATCGCGTACAAGGTCGGCATCGGCACGAAATGCCGCGCCGGATCGATCATCAGTCCGCGCCATTTGAACCGCGGCGCATCGCGGATCGTCATCGCCGCGAGCGTCACGGGCTTGCCGACCGCCGCATCGGGGCTGAGCAACTGCGCCAGCGTCATCGCGCCGTGGACGAGCCCCGCATCGCCGCTCGCTGCGATCGTTACGCCCTTCGCATCGACGGTCAGCGTGTAGGCCTCGTCACCCGCCACGCTCGCGTCGCGCACGAACCGGATCGGGCCGGTGCCGGCGTCGCTCGCGAGCGAGAGCCCGCGCACGACCTTGACCTGTTGCGCGAGCAGCTTGGCCGCGGTCTTCGCGCCTGCGTCGCTCGCGACAATCCCGGCACCTTCGCCGATCGTCAGCGTGCCGGCATGCGTCTCGCTCGACGCGGGCATCGGGATGAGCTTCGGCCCTTCGGCCACCGCCGCGGTCGAGGACATCAGCAGCGCGAGCACCAGAGGGCGGAAACGGATCATTTAGGGTCCTTCGGCAATTGCGCTGGATCGGGTGGGTAGACGGCGGAGCCGGCCTTGAACGGTTCGTAGTCGCGGACGACGCCGCCGGCGCGCGCACCCTCCGCAGTGAGGATATCGACGGTCACGGTGACGGGTGTAAGACGACCGGTCCAGGCCGCGGACACCGTCGCGGTGCCGCCGGGTGCGATGACCGGAAGCGCCTGTTCGCCCTCGCCGAGCACGACGCGATCGCCGCCGATCGCCCGCCAGTGCAGCCGCGCGCCGACCAGCGGATAGGAGGGCAACGCAGCCTTCGCGGCGCCCATCACGGTGGCAGTGAAGCCGGTCGGCGTCTCGCCCGCCATCGTCAGATCGACCTTCGCGGAAACGTCGCGGTTGGCGGCTTCCCACGCGAAATAGCTCGGGCGGCGCTGGCGATCGGCATCGACGAGACCGTGATCGACATAGCCATCGGCCATGCCGGCGAAGAGGTTCTTGTTCGAGCGATAGTCCGCATAGCTCCAGAAGATCGCGCCACCGACCCAGGGCCGCGTCGCGAACGCCGCGAGTTGGTCCTTGAGGTTTTCGGTGCGCGCGACGTCCGCGCTCGCAGAATCGTGCGAGAACGGCCCCGGCCAGCCGAATTCGGAGATCACCAGCATCCGGTCCGGATACGCCTTGTCGAACGCGTCGAGCCACGGCCCTACTTTGTCCGCGGCGCCACTCCAGGTGCCGAAATAGGCGTTGGCCATGACGAAATCCGCCTCGACCAGGGCGGGCACGCGTACGGCACGCTCCGCGATCTGCGAATCCGCGAACGTCACGAACCGGCCCGGATCGATCGCGTTGATATGCGCCTTCATCGCCTTGACGAACGCAAGCCCCTGCGGCGTCGCGGCCTCGCTCTCGTTCATCACGCTCCACGCGAGCACGCTCGGATGGTTGCCGCTTTCGGCGATCATTTCGGCGATCATCGCCTTGGCACGTACCAGCAGCCGGGGATCGCCCAGCTGCGCCGCGGTCATCTGCCAGATCGGAATTTCGGGGATCAGGAGCATCCCCGCGCGGTCGGCGGCGTCGAACACGCTCTGCGGCTGCGGATAATGCACCGGCCGCGTCAGCGTGACGTGCAATGCGTTCAGATCGCGCATGTCATGGAGGATCGTGCCACGCGTTTCCGCGGCACCTTCCCACGGCGAATCCTCGTGCCGCGTCACCCCGGTCAGCCGCACCGCGACACCGTTGACGTAGAGTTTCCGGTCACGGAGCGCGAGCGTGCGCAGACCTACCGTGTCCTCGCGCCGATCGAGCACGACGCCTTTCTCGTCGCGCAATTCGGCGACGATCCGGTAGAGCTTGCCCGCACCGATCTGCCACAGTTGCGGCTTGGCGATCGTCAGCGCGGCGTCGGGCGTCGCGGCGGACGACGCGGCCACCGTCACCCCTGTGAAAGCCCGTGCAACCACGCGGCCGTCGGGATCGATCGCGATCGTCGTAAGAGAATAATCATGTGGTTTGGAATCGACATTCTCGATTCCGACGCCGCTCGTGACAATCGCGCTGTCGGCTTTCAGAGCCTGCCGGATACGCTGGCGGCGGATCAGCCCGCGCTCGGCGATCCGCAGCGACACGTCGCGCGTGATCCCGCCGCTATGCCACCAATCGTACCAGACGTTGCCCGACGCCTGGAGCCGCATCGCATACCCCGGGATCGTCACGAACCCCGGCCGGTCGTCGGCGGCAACGACGATCCGATTCGCGCCGGGCTTCAGCACCTTCGAGACGTCGATATCGAACGCGGTATGCCCGCCCTCATGGGTGCCGACGAGCGTCCCGTTCACCCAGACGCGCGCGGCATAGAACACCGCGTCGAAGTGGAGTTCGAGATGCTTGCCGACGATCGCCTCGGGCACCACCAGCGTCCGCGCATACCAGCCGACACCCTCCGCACCAGCGCCGCGCGACAGCGGCCAGCTATGCGGGACAACGACGCTCTCCACCCCCGCCGGATCAGCCTTCAGCCACGCGGGATCAGCTGGCGCATCCTTCGCCAACCAAAAGCTCCACCCCGCATCGAGACCGATCTGTTCCGCCGCAGCGGGCAGCGGCTCCAATAGCGGCACCAGCATCAGGACGGCCGAGGCGAACCCGACACCGTAATGCCCGATCCGCCGCAACCCTGCCCTGATACATCCCGATATCATGCGTTCCGTCGTACTTCCGTCGAGGAGGGTGGCGCGCCGTTTTCGGCGCGCCGAGACGTCACATCCGGAACGATACCGATGCCGCAAAGGTGCGACCGTTCTTGTAGAACGCGGTCGGACGATCGCGCGTAGTATTGTACTGGAGATAGGTCGCGTCGAGCAGGTTCTGCGCGTTGACCGACAGCGTGATCGCCGGCGTGATGTTGAACCCGGCCGAGAAATCGAGCTGGTTGTACGGTGCCACCATCTCGCGCGATCCCAGACGACCGATCGTCCGGAAATACGCGGTGCGATAGTTGTAGCTCAGCCGTGCCTGGAACGGCCCACTCTCAAAATACGGGATGATGTTGACCGTGTGCTTCGACAGATACGGCAGGTTGAGCTCGGCGCCGGTCACGTCGATCGACGAGGTGCTGCTGTCCTGGTACGAATAGTTCGCCTGGAGACCGAAGCCGCCCCAGATTTCCGCCTGGCCCGAGACGAGCGCGCCGTTGACCTTGGCCTTGGCGCCGTTGATCGGCTGGCTGACGTTATAGGTCGTGATCCGGTTCTGCAGCGCGTTGAAGTAATCGACGTTCTGGCGCGAGCTGATGATGTAGTTCTCGATATCGCGACGGAACAGCTCGACCGCGAGCAGCGTACCGGCGCGCGGATACCATTCCGCGGTCAGTTCGTAGTTGGTCGACTCATACGGCTTCAGGTTCGGGTTGCCGCCGCCGCCATCCAGCGTGGTGTCGTTGAGCGAGGTCGCCGCCGCCAGATCCTGATACCGTGGCCGCGAGATCACGCGCGCCACCGCACCGCGGATGATCACCTGCGGGTTGACCGAATAGGCGATGTTGAGGCTCGGCAGGAACTTCATATAGTCGGTCGAGGTCCGCGTCGGCACCGGCTGTGGGTTCACCACACCGCTCGGCGTCGTCGCGAAGTTCGAGATATCGCGCGTATAGACCAGACGGCCACCGATGTTGCCGCGGAACCCGCCCTGGTCGAAATTGGCCTGCGCATAGGAGGCGATGACTGTCTCCTTGACCTTGGTCGAGGCGCCGATCTTGTTCACCAGCGGGCTGTTGATCGCACCGGCGAGGATGTCGATCACCGACTGCTCGGGCAGGTTCAGATAGCTGGTCGCGTTGCCCATGCCGCCGCTGCCGTCGAACGTGCCGCTCGGCGTAATCAGCACCGGCACGCCGAGCTGCGCGATCGTCTGCGAGCTGGTCAGGTACGTATTGATGCCGCGCGCATCGATCTTATTGACATGGTCGGTCACGCGGCTGCCGAGCAGGATTTCGGTGAACGGCCCGAACGAGACCGGGATCGTCGCGTCATAGCCGCCGAAGATGTCGCGGTCGGTGGTGACGCTGTAGTCAAGTCCACCGATCTGCGCGGCGTTCAGCTGCGTGCCCTTGACGACGACCGGACGGCCTTCGATCTGCGCAGGGTTGTTGTTGGGGTTGGTGAAATAGTTCGCCGGGTTGGTCTGGTCGCCGACGAAATTCACCGTCGCGGTCGTGTCGGTGAACGCATAGCTGTACGGCAGCTTGGTCTGGACGTTGAACAGATATTCCGGGTTACGCCCGCCGGTCG
Source organism: Sphingomonas sp. PP-F2F-A104-K0414 (assembly GCF_004340945.1). Taxonomy (GTDB): domain Bacteria; phylum Pseudomonadota; class Alphaproteobacteria; order Sphingomonadales; family Sphingomonadaceae; genus Sphingomonas. The sequence goes on along the minus strand of NZ_SLYD01000003.1, from coordinate 98,199 downwards.
CCTTGCTCCAGCCGCCCGCGAACGAGACCTTTGCGCCGCCATCGCCTTCCCAATCGGTGAAGAAATTGAGGTTGTCGGTCTTCAGCTTGGTCTTGCGTACCAGCGTGTCGAGCTGTGCGGACTGGCTGTTCGCGGCACCGAACGATGCGCCGGTGACGACGCCGTTGCTGATCGTCGCCGACTGCAGCACGTCGCCGGTCCAGGCGCCGGGGATCGTGTACATCGACTGGCTGTAGTTGTTGTAGTTGCCGTCGATGTGCAGGCCGTTGAGCGTGAATGTCAGATCGGACGACGGACGATATTGCACCGTTCCCGACACGCTCTTGCGCTCGCGCGTCTGCTGAAAATACGCGTAGTTGATCCCGAACGGCGAGGCCGCGTTGTAGAGATCGGCGATCGTCCCGCCGGTGATGGTCGCGCCCGGGCTCTTCAGGCTCAGCGTACCGTCCTGTGCACGGTTGACGAACGGGCTGTTGCGCGTGCCGTCCGCATTCGCCGCAACGTTGTCATAGCCAAAGAACTCGACACCCGAGCGCGTCAGGCTCTGCTTGTCGTAAGTCGCGGCGACGAGGACACCGAACGTCTCGTCCTTGTTCTTCCAGCTGTACAGACCCGAGCCGCGGACGTTGCCCTTGTCCGAACGGTCATTGTACGAATAGCCGCCCGAGGCGAAGATCGCGTTGGCCTTCAGGTCGAGCGGACGACGGGTGCGGACGATGACCGTACCGCCGAGGCTGCCTTCCTCGATCCGCGGCTCGGGCGACTTGTAGACCTCGAGGCGATCGACCAGCTCGGGCGCCAGCAGCGAATAGTTGAAGGTGCGGCTCGACGGGTCGTTGTCGTTGCCACCCCAGTCGGCCGAGGCGAGCGCGTGGCCGTCGAGCAGCATGCGGTTGAGCGCGGGATCGGTGCCGAGGATCGCGACCTTCTCGCCCTCGCCGAAACGACGATCGATGCTGACGCCGGGGATGTGCGACAGCGACTCAGCGACGTTGCGATCGGGGAACTTGCCGATATCCTCGGCCGAGATCACGTCGACGACAGCGTTGGCGTTACGCTTAACCGCAATCGCGCTGCGCAGGCTGCCGCGGATACCGGTGACGACGATGTCCTGGTCGGCATCGACGGTGGCGGGTGCACCGTTCTGCGTATCCGAACCCGCAGGCGTGGTTGTCGGGGGCGTCGTTGTCGGGGAGGTGGTCGCGACCTGCGCCATCGCCGATGGGGCGAAAAGAGAGCCTGCAAGACTGAACGTGATCGCGCTCGACGCCAACAAAACCTGCTTACGGAAAACCATCGTCAAAGCCCCTTCCCAATCGACGCCGCGGCGTCATCCCGACCCGGAAACTCCGCGCCACATCCACCCTTACCGCTGGTACTATTTTGGTCGCTATATGTGCGGTCTGGTACGGATATCGTATAACCAATTTGATTACGAAATCCATCGGTAATTACAGTTTGGTTACCATGCGGCGGAACTTTTGCGACGATCGGTTAAGTTGCTGTTTAATAGCGATTTATATGCGACGTACCCGTTGGGGACGGACTGGCGGCCGTCGAGGATCGGTCATGGTCGCAATACCTTTTCTTGCTTTGTGATTGCCACTTTGTCGTTGAACACACCGACTCGATCGGCCAGACGTAATAAAATTACGACCAATCGAAAGCCGGCGAATGACCCTCGAAATCTGCGTCGACGACATCACCGGCGTCGATTCGGCAGTTTCGGGGGGCGCCGATCGCCTCGAGCTCTGCGCGGCGCTGGCGCTCGGCGGATTGACCCCGACGCCCTCGCTGATCGCCGCAGCACGCGACCTGCCTATCCCTGTCCATATGCTCGTGCGCCCGCGTGAAGGGGGCTTCCGGTACAGCGCACGCGAGGCGGCATTGATCGCCGCGGACATCGCCACGGCGGCTGACGCAGGACTGGCGGGAGTCGTGATCGGCGCCAGCGCGGCGGATCATAGTCTCGATATCTCCCTTCTGACGCACCTCGTCGACCATGCGCGAACCTGCGGTGCGGCGCGCGGGTCGCCGCTCTCGCTGACGCTGCACCGCGCATTCGACCTTTGCCCGGACCTTCCCGCAGCGCTCGAGACCGCGATCGCGCTCGGCTTCGATCGGATCCTGACCTCCGGCGGCGCGCCCAAGGCGATCGACGGCGTGCGGATGCTGGAGGCGCTCCACCGCGCCGCCGCCGGACGGATCGTCATTCTGCCCGGCAGCGGCATCGATGCGGGCAATGCGACCTGCTTCCTCGATGTCGGCCTGCGCGAGGTTCATGCGTCGTGCGGCGCCACGCTCTCGCCGACCGAAACGCATGACGATACCCGCGAACGCCAATTCGGGTTCTCCGCGCCCCATCGAAGGGTCACCGATGCACACCGTGTCCGCGACCTGAAGATGGTACTCGATTCCTTCGATCCGCAACCCGCTTGAACAATACCAATATATAACGTATCCCATTCCCCTGCTGTTGGTCCGCGCTTCGCAAAGCTCGTGCCGACACCATTGAAAGTCGCGTCCATGTCCTTTTCGACAAGCATTGGCAGGTTCCGGGATGGCAATCCCGCGCCGTTGTACGTTCAGCTCCAGCAACTGATCCGCGATGCGATCAACCGCAACGTGCTGGCCAAGGACGACGCGCTGCCGGCCGAACGCGATCTTGCGATAGAATACGACGTGTCGCGCATCACCGTCCGCAAAGCGATCGGCGGGCTGGTCGAGGAGGGGTTGCTCACCCGCCGCCGCGGCGCGGGGACGTTCGTCGCCACGCGCGTCGAGAAGAGCTTTTCGAAGCTGTCGTCCTTCTCGGAAGACATGCAGTCGCGCGGCCGGACGCCGAGCAGCGCGTGGGTCAGCCGGACGATCGGCATGGTGACGCCTGAAGAATCGCTGTCGCTCGGACTGTCGCCTGGCTCGGCGGTGTACCGGTTCCAGCGCATCCGCTACGCCGACGACACGCCGATGGCGCTCGAATACTCGACGATCGCCGGCTACTGCCTGCCGACGATCGATGCCGTCCAGGACTCGTTGTACGAAGCGCTCGAGACGGCGGGCAACCGTCCGGTCCGCGCGCTGCAACGCCTGCGCGCGGTCCATTTCAGCCCGGAGCATGCCAAGATGCTCGGCGTCGATGCAGGCCATGCCGGCCTGTTCATCGAACGCCGCGGTTTCCTGCGCGATGGGCGGGCCGCCGAATTCACCCAATCCTATTACCGTGGCGACGCGTACGATCTCGTCGCCGAACTCAACGACATCTGACGCTGGCGCACGGGCGCCGGCCGGGGGGCATACCGTGACCGAGACTATCACCGCGACCACCGCGTCGCCGCAGACGCTGATGTACAGCGAGGCCGCCGAGGCCGCCGACGCGGTCGCGCGGCTGCTCGCCGCCAACCGTGAGGCGTTGGCCGCACTCGGTAAGCGCCTCCGCGCCGCACCGCCAGCGGTGGTCGTGACCTGCGCGCGCGGCTCGTCGGATCATGCCGCAACCTATGGCAAATACCTGATCGAGACGCTGCTCGGCGTTCCCGTCGCCTCGGCGGCGCCGTCGGTGTCGTCGGTCTATGCCGCACCGATGGCGCCGGGCACCGCGCTGGTCATCGCGGTATCGCAGAGCGGTCGCAGCCCCGACTTGCTTTCGACCGTGTCCGCCTATCAGGCTGCCGGCGCGCATGTCGTCGCGTTCGTCAACGACGAGACCTCGCCGCTCGCCGAGATGGCCGACACGATGATCGCGCTGAAGGCCGGCCCGGAGCGCTCGGTCGCGGCGACCAAATCCTATATCTGCGCGCTCGCGGCGTTCGCAGCCCTGACCGCGGCATGGTCGCAGAACGACGCGCTGACCAAGGCGATCGACACGCTCCCCGACATGCTGACGCTCGCATTCGGTGCGAACTGGACGTCGGTGGTCGATGCGCTGGCCGACGCCAACAACCTGTTCGTGATCGGTCGCGGCTATGGCTACGGCATCGCGCAGGAAGCGGCGTTGAAGCTTAAGGAAACCTGCGCGCTCCATGCCGAGGCGTTCAGCGCCGCCGAAGTCCGCCACGGACCGATGGCGATCGTCAATGACGGCTTCCCGGTGATCGCGTTCGCCACCTCCGACACCGCCGGCGACGGCGTGCGCGAGGCCGCCGCCGAGTTCGGCGCACGTGGCGCGCGCGTCTGCCTCGCCGATGCGAAGGCGAATGGCGACACCGCCCCCGCCGCCTACACCGCGCATCCCGCGATCGAACCGATCCTCATGATCCAGAGCTTTTACCGCATGGCCAATGCCCTGTCGCTGCGTCGCGGCCTCAATCCCGATGCGCCTCTGCATCTTAGCAAGGTGACGAAGACGGTATGAGCGGGAACGGTATGAGTGCGCATGACATGAACGAGTCCCGGTTCCACGTCGTCAACGGCACCGTCGTTACCCGCGACGGACTATTGAACGGCGCGACGATCCGCGTCGTCGGCGACCGGATCGCCTTGATTACCCCGCTCGAGCGGGTCGCGTCCGAGGCGATCGACCTGGACGGTGGCTGGCTCGTCCCCGGCTTCGTCGACACGCAGGTGAATGGCGGCGGCGGCGTGCTGCTCAACGACCAGCCGACCGTCGAAGGCATCGCCGCGATCGGCGCCGCGCATAGGCCCTACGGCACGACCGCGTTCATGCCGACGCTGATCAGCGACACGCCCGACGTGATCGCAGCGACGCTCGACGCGATGGACGCCGCGATTCTGGCTGGCGTGCCCGGCGTGGTCGGTGCGCACATCGAAGGCCCGTGGATCAACCCGTCGCGCAAGGGCATCCACGACCCCGCCAAGTTCCGGCTGCTCGACGACGCGATGATCGCGCTGCTGATCCGTCCGCGCAAGGGTCGCGTGATGGTGACGCTGGCACCCGAACTGACAGACGCGGCGTCGATCGCGCGGCTGGTCGCAGGCGGCGTGATCGTCAGCGCAGGTCATACCGATGCGGGTTACGAGACGATCATCGACGCGGTCGGGGCGGGCCTCAGCGGCATCACGCATCTGTTCAACGCGATGTCGCCGCTGCTCCACCGCGCGCCGGGCGTGGTCGGCGCCGCGCTCGACGATCGCAAAGTTTATTGCGGGCTGATCGCCGACGGTCTCCACGTCCACGACGCAGCGCTCCGGCTCGCGCTCAACGCCCGGCCCAACGACCGGTTGATGCTGGTCAGCGACGCGATGCCGTCGGTCGGCGCGGTCGACAAGGATTTCCGCCTGCAAGGGCGCCTGATCCATGTCGAGGATGGCAAGTGCTTCGGCGAGGACGGGACGCTCGCCGGCTCCGATCTCGACATGGCCGGCGCGGTCCGCAATTTCGTCGCGCGGACTCATACCGATGTCGCCACCGCAGCGGCGATGGCGGCGACCAACCCCGCCGCCTTCCTCGGCCTCGCGCACGAACGCGGCGCCCTTGCCCCAGGGCTGCGCGCCGACTGGGTCGCGCTCACCGCCGACCTGATGCCCGCGGGCACATGGATCGGCGGCCAACTGGTCGCGGGCAGGACGTAAAGCCATGAAACCTATCATCCTGACGTCGCCCCTTCAGGGCTGGGCATCGCCTCTCGAGGCGGTTCCCGACCCGGTCTTCGCCGAACGGATGATGGGCGACGGGATCGCCGTTGACCCGACCGGCGACTGCCTGCACGCGCCGTGCGACGCGGTCGTGCTGAGCGTCCATGCGAGCGGCCACGCGATCACGCTGCGCACGCCCGAGGGCGCCGAGATCCTGATGCATATCGGGCTCGACACGGTGGCGCTTGGTGGGCGCGGGTTCAGCCCTTGCGTGAGGGAGGGCGCGACCGTCCAGCGCGGCGACCCGCTGATCCGCTTCGACCTCGACCTGCTGGTCTGCGAAGCGCGGGCGGTCATCACGGCGGTGATCGTCACCAACCCCGAACGCTTCACGATCGTCCGCCGCGAGACGGACAAGCTGGTCGGTGTCGGCGAGGCGATGATGACGCTCGAACCCCGCGTCGATGCTGCCGACGTCGCTATAATCGAAGGCGACACGGTCCGCCGCACGATCGTCGTGCCGCTGGTCCACGGCATCCACGCGCGCCCGGCCGCCCGGATCGGCGAGATCGCGCGGAAGTTCGTGTCCGAAGTCAAAATTACAAAGGATGAGCGCGACGGTAACGTCCGCAGCCCGGTCGCGCTGATGGCGCTTGGCGTAAAGCTCGGCGACGAAATCACGCTCGCCGCCACCGGTCCTGATGCCGCGGAAGCGCTCGCCGCGATCGGCGACCTGATCCTCGGCGGCATGGACGAAAAGGCCGGATCCGTTGCGGCCCCCGCCGCCGCCGCGTTCCCCCGCGAAGGCGGCGGCCCAGGAATCACAAACGATGGCGCCCTTGGCTCCTGGCCCCCCGCCTCCGCGGGGGAACAGAAGGGCGATGCCGCTAAAGCCACAACCCTCCCCGCTGACGGCCGCCTGCCCGGCGTCACCGCCTCCCCCGGCATCGCGATCGGCCAGGCCGGGCTCTTCCGCCTCGCGGAAATCGCTGTTGTTCGCGAAGGCGCCGACCCGACCACCGAACGCGCCGCGCTCGATGCCGCACTCGCCACCGTCACCACGCGCCTCGCCACCAAATCGGCAACCGCGACCGGCGCCGAACGCGCGATCCTCGCGGCGCATTCGGCCCTGCTCGACGACCCGACCCTCACTGACGCCGCCCACGCATCGATCGCGCAAGGCGACAGCGCCGCCTATGCATGGCGCACCGCGATCCGCGCGCAGGCCGATGCGCTAAAAGCAACCGGCGACGCCCGCCTCGCCGAACGCGCCGACGACATGCTCGACCTCGAACGCCAGGTGCTCCGCGCACTCGCCGGCGAAGACATCGACGAACGCCTCAGCTTCCCGCCCGGCACGATCCTGCTGGCCGACGACCTGCTCCCCTCGCACTTGCTCGGCCTCGACACCGCGTCGATCGTCGGCTTCTGCGTCGAGCGCGGCGGGCCCACCTCGCACGTCGCGATTCTCGCCGCGACGATGGGGCTCCCAGCCCTCGTCGCCGTGGGCCCAGCCCTCGCCGAGATCACGGCTAACACGCCGCTGATCCTCGACGCCGGCGCAGCGCTGCTCCACGTCGCCCCCGATGCCGAGACGCTGGCGACCGCCCAAACCGCGTTCGACGCGCAAACCGAACGCCGCCGCGTCGCGCTCGCCAACGCCGCGCGCGAATGCCGCACGCAGGACGGCGTCCGCATCGAAGCCTTCGCCAATCTCGGCTCGGCCGACGATGCCGAAGCCGCGGTCCGCAACGGCGCCGAAGGCTGCGGTCTACTCCGCACAGAATTCCTGTTCCTCGAACGCGACAGCGCCCCCGGCGTCGAAGAGCAGACCGCCGACTACCAGCGCATCGCCGACACGCTCGACGGTCGCCCGCTGATCGTCCGCCTGCTCGACATCGGCGGCGACAAGCCCGCGCCCTACCTCCCGATCGCCGCAGAAGAAAATCCCGCACTTGGACTGCGCGGCATCCGCGTTGGCTTGGCCCATCCCGAGATGCTCGACGCCCAGTTGCGTGCAATCCTCGCGGTCCGCCCCGCCGGCCAGTGCCGGATCATGGTGCCGATGATCGCGAGCCTCGCCGAACTCCGCGCGGTCCGCGCCGCGCTCGACGCCGCCGCCGCCGCGACCGGCCACACGGAGCACGTCGCGCTCGGCATCATGATCGAGACACCCGCCGCCGCGATCACTGCTGACCTGCTCGCCAGCGAAGCCGACTTCCTGTCGATCGGCACCAACGACCTGACGCAATACGCGCTCGCGATGGACCGCGGCAATCCGGCGGTCGCGAGCGACCTCGACGGGCTTCATCCCGCCGTTCTGCGCCTGATCGCGCGGACCTGCGAAGGCGGCGCGGTCCACGGCAAATGGACTGGCGTGTGCGGTGGCCTCGCCTCCGATCCGCTCGCCGTACCGATCCTGATCGGCCTCGGCGTCACCGAACTCTCGTCCGCACCCGCGCTTGTCCCCGAGATCAAAGCGCTGGTCGCGACTCTCACGATCGACGCCTGCCGCGCGCATGCCGCCGCGGCCATGAACTGTATCTCAGCCGCGGACGTGCGAACGCTCGCCCGGGAGTTCCGCCCATGAAGTCCGTGCTCGAAGCCCTCCAGCCGCTCGGCCGTGCGCTCATGCTACCGATCGCGGTGCTCCCCGTCGCCGGGCTGCTGCTGCGCCTTGGCCAGCCCGACCTGCTCGATATCGCGGTGCTCAGCGCCGCCGGTGACGCGATCTTCTCGCATCTCGGCCTGTTGTTCGCGATCGGCGTCGCCACAGGGTTCGCGCGCGACGGCAATGGCGCCGCGTGTCTCGCCGGCGTGGTCTGCTACCTCGTCACGACACAGGGCGCACAAGCGCTGATGACCGTCCCCGCCGACGCGCTGAAAGGCCTGACCGGCGACACGATCGCACTCGCCACCGCGGCGTGGAAGGCCAAGGCGATCACCCGGCTCGACGTGCCGATCGGCATCCTCTCCGGCTTGATCGGTGGCAGTTTCTACAACCGCTTCTCCGCGATAGCATTGCCCGAATACCTGGCCTTTTTCGGCGGCCGCCGGTTCGTGCCGATCGTCAGCGGCGTCGCAGGCCTCGCACTTGGGCTGGTCATCGGCCTCGGCTTCGGCGCACTCAGCATGGGCATCGACGGCCTCAGCTACGGGATCAGCGGCGCCGGTGGGTTCGGCCTGTTCGCGTTCGGGCTGCTCAACCGCCTGCTGCTCGTCACCGGGCTCCACCACCTCCTCAACAATATCGTCTGGTTCGTCGCCGGTGATTATCACGGCACGACGGGTGACCTCCGCCGCTTCTTTGCAGGCGACCCCAACGCCGGCGCGTTCATGGCCGGGTTCTTCCCCGTGATGATGTTCGGCCTGCCCGCCGCCTGCTTGGCGATGTATCATGCCGCGCTGCCCGAGCGCCGCAAAGCGGTCGGCGGCATGCTGCTGAGCCTTGCGCTGACCTCGGCGTTGACCGGCGTGACCGAGCCGATCGAGTTCAGCTTCATGTTCCTCGCCCCCGTGCTCTACGCGATCCACGCGGTGCTGACCGGCGTGTCGATGGCGCTGATGAACGCGCTGGGCGTCAAGCTCGGCTTCGGCTTCTCCGCCGGACTGTTCGATTACGTGCTGAACTACGGCAAGGCGACCAAGCCGCTGCTGCTGATCCCGGTCGGGCTCGCCTATGCCGCGATCTACTACGTGCTGTTCCGCACCGTCATCAAGCGCCTCGACCTCCCCACGCCCGGCCGCGAGCGCGACGCGCCCGTCGCTGCGGCGACCGTCGCCAAGAGCGAGCGCGGTGCTGCCTTCGCCGAAGCCTTAGGTGGCGCGGCCAACCTTACCAGCGTCGGCGCGTGCACGACCCGCCTGCGCCTGATCGTCGCGGACCAGGGTGCGGTCGACGAAGCCCGTCTCAAGGCGCTCGGCGCCCGTGGCCTGATCCGTCCATCGGCCAATGCACTCCAGATCGTGCTCGGCCCGATCGCCGATTCGGTCGCGGTCGAGATCCGCGATTCCATCGCAGCAGGTGGTACGGCACCGGCAGCGATCGCCCCCGCCGCCAAGCTCGCCGACATCCGCTTGACCCCGGCGACGCTCGCAGCGCTCGGGGGCGCGGACAATGTCGAGGCGGCGACGCAGCACGGCACGCGCCTGCGCATTCGCCTCAAGGACGCCGACCGCGCTTCGGCTCCGGCGCTCGAGGCCCTCGGCGTTCACGCGATCGCCCGCCCCGCTCCCGGGCTGCTGCATCTGCTGACGACCCCGCACGCGACGGTCGTTGCATGATGCATCCGTAGCAAAGTCCGACGATATCAAAGCACCACTGCAAGATATGTGACACGTTCGGACACATACCGGGATATCGCTACAACAGCACGCCGCGAAAACATCGGCGCCCGCCAATAGACCCTATACTGTCATCTTCGCTCCATATCGGATCGATCGCACTGCGACCGCAATCATCGCGTCGCAGCTCGATCGATCTTTAAAGGGGTTTAGATGCGTAAGACTTTATTCTGCGGCGCGGCACTCGCGACGCTGGTCCTGCCGGCGATGGCGCAGGCGCAGTCGACCGGCACGGTGGATGCGGAATCGGACATCGTCGTCAGCGGATCGCGGGCCAAGCCCGACGTCAACGGCATCCAGACGCCCGATACACCAAAGGCGAAGGCGGTCCTGACGCAGGAACTGATCGAGCGTCGCACGCCCGGCCAGACGATCCTCGACACGATCAACCTGGTGCCCGGCGTCAACTTCACCAACAGCGATCCCTATGGCGGCTCGGGTGGCCAGCTGCGGATCCGCGGGTTCGACGGCAACCGCATCTCGCTGACGTTCGACGGTATTCCGCTCAACGATTCGGGCAATTATGCGATCTATTCGAACCAGCAGCTCGATCCCGAGCTGATCGAGCAGGTCAACGTCAATTTCGGCGCGACCGACGTCGATTCACCGACCGCCAGCGCGTCGGGCGGCACGGTCAATTACCGGTCGGTGATGCCGAAGGACAAGCTGGGCGCGACCGTCGCCTATTCACACGGCACCAACGACATGAACCGCGTCTTCGCCAAGATCGATACCGGCGTGTTCACCTCGTTCGGTACCAAGGCCTGGGTGTCCGCCAGCGAGCAACGCTACGACCAGTTCCGCGGCTCGGGCGAGATCAACCGGCAGCAATATAATGCCAAGCTGTACCAGCCGATCGGCAGCAAGGGCGACTTCATCGCGTTCGGCGCGAACTACAACCAGAACCGCAACAGCTCGTACAGCAACCCGACGCTGGCCAACATCCGCACCACGCTCGGCACGACGGTCGTGCCGACGACCGGGGTCAGCGCTGCGACGCCGTACACGCTCGACCTGAACAATGCGCAATACGACACGGTCTTCGACGACAAGACCAACGCGTATCTCTACGACGCCAGCTGTTCGCTGCCCTCGGCGAGCGGCGTCAACGGCACCAGCCAGAACGACCGGTCGTCGTGCGGGAATGCGGCGTCTACCGCCATCAACCCGTCGAATACCGGCAATTTCCGGGTCAACTCGCGCTACACGCTGACCGACAAGCTCGTCTTCACGTTCGACGGTGCCTACAGCTTTACGCGCGCCAATGGCGGCGGGTCGGCGGTATTCGCCGAGAGCAATGCGAACGCGACCAATGCTGCGGGCACGGCGGCGGCGACCAGCGTCTACACCTATCAGCTCCAGCGATTGGGTGCAGGGACCGCGGCGGGCGTCGACATCAGCGGCGATGGCGACACGCTCGACTATGTCCGTGCGTATTTCCCGTCGAACACCCGCACGCAGCGCTTCACCGCGATCGCCGGGCTGCGCTATGACATCGACGCCGACAACGCGGTCCGCTTCGCCTATACGTGGGACCGCGCCCGCCATCGCCAGACCGGCGAGGCCAGCCTGCTCGATGCAAACGGCAATCCGTACGATGTGTTCAGCGCGCTCGACGGCGAAGGCAGTTCGGCGATTCTCGATGCCGCCGGCAACGTCGTCAACAAGCGCAACCGCCTGTCCTACGCGATCCTCCACCAGGTTTCGGGCGAGTATCGCGGGTCGTATTTCGGCGATGCGCTGAAGCTGACGCTGGGCCTGCGCGCACCGTTCTTCCGCCGCAACCTCACCAATTATTGCTACACGATCCCGGGCAATTCGAGTGACGGCTATTGCACCTCGCAAACCGCCGAGCAGGTTGCCGCCAATGCGACCACGGCCACGTACGGCGCGCCCTACAAGAACCGCATCAAGTCGTACAACGCGGTGCTGCCGAACGTCGGCATGACCTATGCCTTCACCCCGAATGCGAGCATCTTCGCCAGCTATGCCAAGGGCTTCTCGGCCCCGCGCACCGACAATCTGTACGCGTTCGACGACGTCAAGATCTCGCCCGTGGCCGAGGTGAAGCCCGAAAAGACCGACTCGTTCGATCTCGGGCTGCGCTATTCGTCGCGGCTGATCCAGGCGCAGCTGGCGGGCTGGTACATCCACTACGACAACCGCATCATCTCGACGCTGACGACGCTCGAGGGCGGGGGCACGCTGACCACCGATCGCAACGTCGGCACGGTCAAGAGCAAGGGCGTCGACGCGAGCCTCGGCATCACCCCGATCCGCAACATCTCGCTCTACGGGTTCGCCTCGTACATCGACGCCAAGCTGCAGGACGATGCGGTCGACCCGACCACCGGCGCGATCACCGCGGCGACCGCGGGCAAGTTCGTCGTCGAGACGCCCAAGTGGCAATATGGCGGCCGCGTCCAGGCATCGTTCGACCCGGTGTCGATCGGCGCCCAGGTCAAGCATGTCGGCCAGCGTTACGTCACCGACGTCAACGACCTGATCGCCGCGGGCTACACCACGGTCGACCTCGACGCGCGGTTCGATCTGGCGTTTGCCGGGCTCGACAAGACGTTCTTCCAGCTGAACGTCTCGAACCTGTTCAACGAACGCTATTTCGGCAATCTGAGCACCGGCACCTCGTCGGCGAGCACCACGCGCTACACCTTCGGCGCGCCGCGCACCGTGATCGGTTCGGTCCACTTCGAGTTCTGACCCACACCGCCCCATCGTCCTGCTGGCTGACTCCTGCGGGATGGCGGGGCGGCCTTCGCATCGGGTCGCCGAACAGGCGGCGCACGAAAAAGGGCGGGGTGGTGACCACCCCGCCCCTTTTTCGTGTCTATCAGCGCTGCCCCCTCCCCTTGCGGGGGGAGAGGGACAGGGTCTCCTAGAACTTGACGTTCGTGCTGACGAAGAACGCCCGGCCGTACGGGTCGTAGGTCGACGGGTAGGTGTTCGCCTGCTGCTGGTTGTCACCCATGATCGGCGGCTGCTTGTTGAAGATGTTGTTGACGCCAACCGACCAGGTGAAGCCCGGCTTGATGTCGAACGCCGCGGTCAGGTCGAAATAGTGATACGCCTTGATCCGCTCGACCGCGTAGATCGTGCCGCTGTCGTCGTCCTTCACCGGCGACAGATAGCGATAGAGCACCGACACGGTCACCGGACCGGTCGAATAGGTCGTCCGCCCCGACAGCCGCCACTTTGCATAGGGATTGCCGCAGGTCTGGCCGAACTTGCCCGCGCAGTTGATCGTCAGATCGGGAATGGCGGCGAGCGGGTTGTAGTTGAACGCGATCAACCGCGTCCCGCTGAGCCGGAAGTCGAGCTTGCTCGTATCAGCCCCGAACGCACCGAAACCGAGCGGCAGGCCGTAGCGTGCCTCGAAATCGACGCCGCGGGTGGTCACGCCGCCGGTATTGGCGAGCGTGTTGACCGCATCGGTGATCGCATAGCTGTTGGAATCGCGCGGTAGCGACGCACAATAGCTGGCGTTGTACGGCGTATACCCGTTGTCCGCATCGCCGTAGCAGGCACGGATCAGGTTCGTGGTGCCGACCGTCGAGATGTAGTTGGCGATCTTGATCTTGTAGTAATCCACCGTGAGCGAGAAGCGCGGCAGGAAGCGCGGCTGCAGCACGATGCCGCCCGTATAGGTATCGGAGGTTTCCTCGCGCAGCGCGGGGTTGCCGCCGTTGACCGTCTGGATCTGCGTGCTGCCGCCGTCATAGGCGGTACCGATCAGCGAGGCCGGGACGCCCGTCGAGAGGCAGCTGGCGTTGAGGTTGGTGTTCGTCACCGCTACCGCGGTCGTGCACGGATCGGTTGCCGCCGGGAAATCCTGCGACGACCCGCTGTAGAGATCGGACACGGTCGGTGCCCGGACGGCGCGCGAATATTGGCCGCGCAGCGAGAGGTCGTCGATCAGCGACCACACCACGCCACCCGAATAGGTGTTCACCGACTTCGCCGCGGTCGAATAATAGGAATAGCGGTACGCGCCGTTCACCTCGAGCTTCTTGATCAGCGGGATGTTCGCCAGCAGCGGCACCGCGACTTCGGTATAGGCTTCCTTGACGTCATAGCCGCCGCTCAGGCCTTCGCCTGCGTTGAAGCCGACGACGTCGCCCGACGACAGCGCGAAGTCGGGATTGTAGCTGCCGTGCTCGCGGCGATATTCGGTGCCGAACACGATACCGACGGGGCCTGCGCCCAGATCGAACAGGTTGCGGTTCGAGATCGACGCGCTGGCGACCTGCTCGCTGATCGTGCTGGTGTTCTGCGCCGGGATGGTGATGAAATCGGCGGCGGCCGCACTGATGTTGCCCGTGCCGAAGATATTGAGCGGTACACACCCGTTGCTGGTATCCGAGCAGACCAGATTGCCGCTGGCATCATAGGTCGTGCGCAGTGCCTGCAGCACGCGGCTGCGCGAGACGTTGCCCGACTGGGTCTCGGTCGATTTGGTGCGCGAGTAGCTGTAATAGGCGTCGTAGTTCCAGCCGCCACCGATATCGCCATTGGCGCCGAGCACCGCGCGATAGGCGGTGTTGTCGAGGTTCGACACACGCGAACCGACTTCGGTGAGACGACGGTAGATCGTCGAGGTAACATAGCCGTCGCCGTCGGTGTCGAGACCGCGAAGGAGCGACTGCGAGCCGGCCGACAGGAACGACGAGTCCACGTCGAGGGCGACCGATCCGGTGAACGGCGTCGGCGCGAGCTGGTTCTTCACGCGGTTGTTGATGAACTGGCCCTCGGCATACACGTTCAGCGCCGGGCTGACCTCGTAATGCGTCTGCGCGCTCATCAGGAACCGCTCCTGCGGGACCTGGAGATAGTTTGCGGGGGCATAGTTATACGCGTCGGTCGATGCGTTGTACGGCGTGTAGCTGCCGTCGGTCTCGAACTTGCGGTTGACGCCGCCGAGCGCGAAGCGCGTGCCTTCGATCGAGCCCGAGCCGCCCGCGATCAGGTTGCCGTCGCCGTCGTCGACCAGCGCCTGCTTCGAATAGTCGCGCGCCGACTGAAGGATGCCGTTGCGCTTGGTGTAATCGAAATAGATCGTCGCGTTGCCGCGGCCATCTTCGAAATTGCCGCCGAGCAGCAGGTTGCCGTTGAAGGTGCCGCCGTCGCCCGCCTCGTTGATGCGGTAGTTCGCATTGGCCTGAACGCCGCTGAAGTCCTTTTTCATCACGAAGTTGACGACGCCCGAGATCGCATCCGACCCATAGACCGCCGAGCGACCGCCGGTGACGATGTCGACCCGCTCGATCAGCGCCGCCGGGATGGTGTTCAGATCGACGACCTGGTTCGAATCATACGCGACGTACCGGCGATTGTTGACGAGCACGAGCGTACGCGTCGAACCAAGCCCGCGCAGATCCGCGGTCGCGACGCCGCCGCCTGGGTTGTTCGAGGCACCCGTCGTGCTGGGGATCAACTGCGGCAGGTCCTTGAGGACGCTCTCGACGTTGATCTGGCCCGACAGCGCGATCTCCTTGGCGCTGACGACGGAAATCGGCGAGGCCTGCTTCAGGCTGTCGCCACCGAGGCGCGAACCGGTCACGACGATCGTGTCGCCGTCCGCTGGCTCGGCCTGACCGGCGGCAGGTGTCGCAGCGGGGGCAGGATCGGCGGGCAGAGGCTCTGCAGTCTGGGCCCAGGCTGGACCGGCGATACCCAACAGGAGAGAGGACGCCAAAAGGCGTGCGCGGAAATCGAGACGCATGAATATACTCCCTGAACCGCGATCCTTGACCGCCGCGGCAGATGTTGTGGGGTACGGATAAGGTCCGCCACTCAGGTTTGCGGTGCGATTTCCCGCTCGACAAGCGGTGTTCCGGTACTCTCCTCATTACGCCGCAAGGTGTCGTCTTGCGAACACGGTTCTATTCATCGCCTTTCATAAAACTGTCATACCGTGACGGTTGTTACAGGCTGGTAACGCAGCGCGGGTCCCGAAATACTCTTGGCAAACACGATACGCCGGATCCGGACGCCCGGCATGGTCGGCGCGCTCCAGACGACGCGCTTCGCAGCCGCCCTGCCGGAACGCACGATGTCGTCGAACCGGACAGTCCGGCGGATCGAGGGATACCCAACCGCGCTCACTGGAACGTCGCCCCGGCGGCGATCGCCTTGGACGGGCTCAGCCCCTGCTGTTCGAGAAACTGGTTGAGCCCAGCGACCAGATCCTGCGCGGCGCTGCTGGTCAGCGCGATCCGGCCGACGACGACGCGGTCGACGCTCGGCGGCTGGCGCGTATGGTCGCAGCGCGCACTTTCCAGCGTCAGCACGATCACGCCGCTCAGGTTCGCCAACCCGGCGAACCCGGTCGCGAAGATCTCGGGCGCAAAGGGATTGTCGACAAGCGGGGGCGAGGCGGCGGGGCGGATGGGTTCGGGTGCCGAAACACCCTTGATGGCAACGCGCATGATCGGCCTTTCTTCAGACAGGCGCAGCATTGGCCTGCACCGCGGTCGCTACCGATCACGAATGTCCTCGAAATGTCCCCACCAGCGATCCGTGACACGACTGAGACATATCGCCCCAGGCGCCCGGCGAGCGTCCCGGGTCCCGGGTCCACCCCAGGCGAGATGTTGCACGGCTGCGAACTTGCGACATATCGGAACATTCCGGGGAAACATGCCCCCCATAGCGCCGCGGTTCACTCCCGGAGACGCAGGCATGATGTTCGATTTAGGCGCCGGTTCCCTGGCTTTGGCCATGGCTGGAACGATGACGACGCCGGTCGCACCCGCGCAGTCTGCCCCGCAGACCGCCGTACCGACTGTCGCACCGACTGCCGTACCGGACCAGATGACGCCCGCACCTGCGCCCGTCGGCCGCATCATCAAGACCCTGCGCGTCGAAGGATCGCAGCGGATCGAGCCGGAAACCGTCCTGAGCTATACCAAGCTGCGCGTCGGCAAGCCCTATAGCGCCGAGACGCTCGACCAGGCGCTGAAGGACCTGCAGGCCAGCGACCTGTTCGCCGATTACTCGATCGCCGGCGTCGCCGACGGCAACATCGTGTTGCGCGTGCGCGAGAACCCGATCGTCAACCGCATCCTGATCGAGGGCAACAAAGCGCTGAAGAGCGACAAGATCACCAAGGAGATCAAGCTGGCGCCGCGCCAGATCTTCACCCGCACCGCAGTCCGACAGGATATCGCGCGGATCCTCGAACTATACCGTCGCCAGGGTCGCTTTGCCGCGGTGATCGATCCGAAGATGGTCAATCTCGACCAGAACCGCGTCGACGTCGTGTTCGTGGTCAGCGAAGGCCCGAAGTCGAAGGTCCGCCAGATCAACATCCTCGGCAACGTGGTGTTCTCCGAGGCACAGATCCGCGCACAGATGGCGACCAAGCAGGCGCGTTTCAGCCGGCTGCTGTCGTCGGCGACCAGCTACGATCAGGATCGCCTGAGCTACGACCAGCAGAAGCTCCGCCAATTCTATCTGACGCAAGGCTATGCCGATTTCCGCGTGACCTCCGCGGTGGCCGAACTGACGCCGGACAAGAAGGACTTCATCATCACCTATGTGGTCGAGGAGGGGAAACGCTACAAATTCGGCGATGTCAGCGTCGACAGCCAGATCCGCGACTTCGACAGCAAGAAGCTGGCCGCCACGCTGCCGCTCAAGAAGGGCGACTGGTACAATGCCAAGCTCGTCGAGGATTCGGTCGACAACCTCAGCCAGACCGCAGGCCTGTTCGGCTACGCGTTTTCCGAAGTGAATCCGGAGTTCCAGAAGGACGCCGACACGCTGACGATGGGGATCAACTTCAATATTGTCGAAGCCAAGCGGACATACGTTGAGCGCGTCGAGATCAACGGCAACACGCAGACCAAGGACAAGGTCGTCCGCCGCGAGATCCGCCTCGCCGAGGGCGACGCCTTCAACAGCTTTCAGGTCAAGCGCTCGGAGGACCGGATCAATTCGCTCGGTTATTTCCAGGACAAGATGACGATCAAGCAGCTGCCGGGCTCCGCGCCCGACCGCGTGATCCTGGAAACCAACCTCGAGGAAAAATCCAGCGGCGAGCTGCAACTCTCAGCCGGGTATTCGAGCCTCGAAAGCTTCATCGCCTCGGCCAGCATCACGCAGCGCAACTTCCGCGGCATGGGCCAGGAACTGCGCGCGAACGCCAGCCTGTCGAGCTACTCGAAATCGGTCAGCCTGGGCTTTACCGAGCCGTATATGTTCGACACCAACGTGGCGCTCGGCGGCGACATCTTCCGCCGCGACTACAGCTCGTACAGCACCACCGGCGATAGCAACGACACCACCTACGAACAGGTCTCGACCGGCTTCCAGATCCGCGCCGCGGTGCCGCTCACCGAATATTGGTCGGCCACTGCGCGCTATGGGCTGTCCTACGACCAGGTCACGCTCGACGAGGACACCTATTACACCAACGGCGCGTGCGATCCGGCGATCGCCGGCGCGTATCTGTGCGACGCGGTCGGCAATCGCTGGACCTCGTCGATCGGCTATTCGCTGGTGTTCGACAACACCAACAGCCGCCTGCGCCCGACCAAGGGCAGCAAGTTCAGCGTCAGCCAGGACTTCGCCGGGCTCGGTGGCGACACCAAGTACATCCGCAGCACCGCCAACTACACCAAGTACATGAACCTCGGGTCGAGCTTCATCCTGTCGGCGCATGCCGAGGGCGGGTATATCAAGGGACTGGGGCAGGACGTCCGGCTGACCGACCGCTTCTACCTAGGCGACCCGCAGATGCGCGGCTTCGACATCCGCGGTGTCGGCCCGCGCGTGACGCGGACCTACTACGATACGTCGACGGTGCCAGCGACACTGTCGAGCACCAACAGCTCGAACACACAGACTGCGCTCGGCGGCACCGCCTATTACCAGGCCCGCCTCGAGCTCGAACTGCCGCTCGGCGCCGGCGCACGCGAGCTGGGGCTTCGTCCGTCGATCTATATGGACGTCGGCGCGGTGTTCGGCGGCAAGACCCCGACTCTCACCGACACCTGCGCGACCGCCAACGCGACGTCGGTCGCGTGCGTTGCCGGCACGCGCCAATATACCAACACGGCGGGCGACCTTCTGTATCTCGATTCGGCCGGCGCCAGCACCACGACCAACACCGGCACGCCCTACACCTATTCGCTCGGCACCTATAAGGAGACTTATTCGGGCAACACCGCCAGCCCGCGCCTGTCGGTCGGCGTCGGCGTCAACTGGACTTCGCCGTTCGGCCCGCTGCGGATCGATCTGGCGAAAGCGCTCCTCAAGGCGCCCGGCGACGACAGCAAGCTGATCACCTTCAACGTCGGCGGGCAGTTCTAACGGGCATTGATCGTCCCCCGCCACGGGGAGGATCGGGAGGTCGCCAGACGTGAAGTCGGCCTGTCGGAATCACGGCGCTTGCCGCGCTCTCCCGATCCCGCCAGAACGCGGGCAAACTCAAAGAGGATGCTGCCATGTCCGTGAAGATCATCGCCTTCGTCACCGTGAAGCCCGGCAGCGAGGATGCGTTCGTCGAGGCCGCCCGCGTTTGCGTCGCCGCGTCGCGCGCCGAGCCGGGCGTGCTGCACTACGACCTGTGGCGCGAAGCGGATGGCGAACGCCGCTACGTCTTCAACGAACTCTACGCCGACGACACCGCGGTCCAGCACCACATGGCGTCCGATCATTTCAAGGCGTTCGGCCTCGCCGCGCGTGATCTCGCCGCCGCGCGCCCGGTGATCATCCAGACGCACGCCGTCGACGTCGCCGCCTGAGCGCGCGGACGATGCGGGTCGTGATGGCGGGGCTCGGCGACATCGCGCGCAAAGCCTATCTCCCGGTGCTGGCCGCGATGCCGGGGATCGAGCTCCACCTCGCCACGCGCAACCGCGATGTGCTCGCCGCACTCGGCGCGACCTACCGGATCGCGAATCGCCACGACAGCCTCGACTCGGCGCTGTCCGCGACGCGCTTCGATGCCGCGTTCGTCCATTCGGCGACGCCCGCGCACCCCGCGATGGTTGAGACGCTGCTTGCCCACGGTGCCGCGGTGCTGGTCGACAAGCCGCTCGCGGATACGTTCGACGCGGCCGCACGGCTGGTCGATCTCGCGCACCGCCAGGGCCGCCTGCTAGCCATCGGGTTCAACCGCCGCTTCGCCCCCGATTATGCCGCGCTGCGCAGCGAACCCCGCGCGTTCATGCTGATGCAGAAGCACCGCCACGCGCAGCCCGACACCCCGCGCCGAGTCGTGTTCGACGACTTTATCCACGTCGTCGACACGCTCCGCTTCCTCGCCCCCGGCCCGATCGAGCGGACGCAGATCGAGACGATCGTCCGCGACGGTCTGCTGAGCGGCGTCACGTTGACACTCGCCGGTGATGGCCATCATGCGATCGGCACGATGCAGCGCGAATCCGGGCTCGACGAGGAGCGGGTCGATATCATCGGTGGCGACCGCCGCCGCTCGGTCCTCAACCTGTCCGAGACCCGCGACCAGAACGGCACCGACAGCCGCGCACGTCGCGGCGACTGGACCCCGGTCACCCGCCAGCGCGGCTTCGACGCGATGTGCGCCAACTTCCTCGCCGGCGTCCGCGAAGCCCATCCCACCGCCGCCGAAGACATCCTCGCGACCCACGGTCTCTGCGAAGACATCGTCCGCCATGCGGAAGCGGGCAAGCAATAGGGTCAGCCGGTCTTCCACAGGCTGTCCGGAGTGGGAAGGAAAGCGGACAGGCGGCTTTGAAGCGACAGTCTGTCAGGGTAGCCGTTCGTTCAAGACCTACCCAATCTGCGTTGAACGTTCGCACTACCTTCGCTTGCGCTGGCCGTGCTGCCGCTCCTTGCCGTCCTCACGTGGCCCGAGCTTCTCCAGTGCCTCCGCGATCTGCATAGCTACCGGTGGTAGGTCTAGCATCTGCCTGCGCCAACGCATCCTCAAGTCTTCGTGCAGGGGCTAAGCGGGCAAACGGGCAACTTGTGGCATGGTCAACAGCTAACTTGTATCAATAATTGAAGAGTTTCATTATTTGCTTTTTGTAACATTACTTCTCGGTATTGTAGATAGTTCACAATCAATATAAAATGACGGTATAAATATTAGGGAGGTGAAGACATGCGCGGATTTTTCCTTATTTTTGTCGCGTCTGTTTTCGCATTTTCAACCGGCGCACTGGCTCGGCAAGCGGGGCAGGGAACTGGGCCGAACAACAGCGGCCCCGGGGAATTCAACCGTCAGCAGAATTTCCGAGATTTCCAAGTAGGCGTTGTCGACTCCAATCGATTGACCATGCGGCCTGTCCCGGTATCGCCGGGGGACATCGTGCAGGGGCTGGAGGTCCATGACGCAAAAGGTCTTGTCATCGGCAAAGTCGGAACCGTCGGTACAGGCTTTGCGACCGTGACGAGCACGATTGGTAGCGTCGAAGTAGACTTTCCGTCCTTCGCAAAGAACAAGAACGGGCTTTTGATCAATATACCCAAGAGCAAGATCGACGCTTTAATGGCGCGCAGTCATCCGGCACCGTAAGGTGCCGATAAGCGCAGACGCGATCAGCGGAACATTCTATATTCATCAGTCCCGGTGCGCGCCGAACCATGCACCCGTCGCTCGCGTTACACCGCACACCCCCATTTTTGCATTAGCCCGTTCGACTGCATAGGGCATATCTATACCCACTCCCGTCGATCATTGCAGGACATCGATACGACCAAGAACGCCCGCTAGTGGCAAATGGGATCGTTGCGGCGAACGTCCGACCCCGGGTGAGAACAGACGGGAGCGCTCACCATGCGATCCCCAAACCGCCATCGATCCGTGTATAGGGACGCCTCCACATCACCCGAGGGCCCGCCGTTTTGCAGATCGTTACCTTGTGCCTGTTCCTGTTGCTCGCGGTCGTCATCAGCGGGATGGCGTCGCGGATGTTGCCGTCGGCGTTGCCGCGGCCGCTCGTTCAGATCGCGCTCGGCGCCTTGATCGGGATGGTCGCGCATGTCCGCGTCGAGCTCGATCCCGAACTCTTCTTCCTGCTGCTGGTGCCGCCTCTGCTGTTCCTCGATGGCTGGCGCATCCCCAAGGACGAGCTGTTCCGCGATCGCGGCGCGGTGCTTGGGTTGGCGCTCGGGCTCGTTTTCCTGACCGTGCTCGGCATGGGCGTGTTCATCCACTGGCTGATCCCGACGATGCCGCTCGGCGTCGCGTTCGCCCTCGCGGCAGTGGTCTCGCCGACCGATCCGATCGCGGTCTCCGCGGTCGCGCAGAAGGCGCCGATCCCGAAGCGGATGATGCACATCCTCGAGGGTGAGGCACTGCTCAACGACGCGTCGGGGCTGGTCTGCGTCCGGTTCGCGATCGCCGCGGTGCTGACCGGCGGCTTCTCGCTCGGCGAGGCGACGCTGACGTTCGCGTGGATGGCGCTCGCGGGCGTCGCGATCGGCGTCGGCATTACCTGGGCGATCGTCGCGAGCAAGGCCGCGTTCGCGCGGAAGTTCGGCGACGAGACCGGCTCGAACATCCTCGTCAGCCTACTGATCCCGTTCGCCGCCTATTTGGCCGCCGAGCATGTCCATGCCTCGGGCGTGCTCGCCGCCGCCGCCGCCGGGATCGCGATGACCTTCACCGGCGCCACCACCAGCGTCGCGGCGGGCACGCGCATCCGTCGTCGTGCGGTGTGGGACATGCTCCAGTTCACGCTCAACGGCGTGATCTTCGTGCTGCTCGGCGAGCAATTGCCCGAGGTGTTCGTCCGCGCGCGCGATACGGTCACGACGACCGGGCATGTCAGCCCGTGGTGGCTGGCGGTGTACGTGCTGGCGGTGGTCGCGGGGCTCGCGCTGCTGCGGTTCGGCTGGGTGTGGGTGTCGATGCAGTTCACGCTGTTGCGCGCGCGCCGCCGCAACGACGAAGCGGTCAGTCCGCCGCGACGGATCATCGCGGCGATGTCGGCGGCGGGCGCGCGCGGCGCGATCACGCTGGCCGGCGCGCTGACGCTGCCGCTCACGCTGAACGACGGCACGCCGTTTCCCGCACGCGATCTGGTGATCTTCCTTGCCTCAGGGGTCATCCTGTCGTCGCTGGTGATCGCCGCAGTCGCGCTGCCGCTGCTGTTGCGCAATCTGAACCTGCCGCCCGACGAGGGCGTGGCGGCGGCGCGCGATCGGGCGCGGCTGGTGTCGGCCAAGGCGGCGATCGCCGAACTCGACCGCGTCCAGCACCAGATGGCGGAAGGCCGCGACGATCCCGACCGGTTCACCGACATCGCCGCTCGGCTGATGGATCAGTATCGCGAGCGGATCGACAGCCTGGCGACGTTGCCCGAGGATCGCACCGGGCAGGCGGATGCGCCGATCGAGCGCGACATGCGGCTCGCCGCCGTCCGCGCGGAACGTAATGCGATCTTCGATCTGGCAAGGCGGCGTGAAATCGGCGTGACACTGGCGGAGCAACTCGGCCGCGAGCTCGACCTGATCGATGCGCGCCTGTCGCGACAGGGGCTTGCGTAAGCACAGGTAGAGCAGGGACACGGGCAGAACAGGATTTTGCGCTCCGCCTGCCCGTGTGACTGAAACCGGCGGAGCGCAGAAGGTACGCGTTACTCAGCGAATCCTCTGCGGCCGCTTTGCAAGGACTTGGTGAATTTTTGGTGAACGATGGCGCCCCGCCCGTCCGTGCGACACTCTCGTATCCGGGCGGGGCGCCAAGGACGCAGCGCTTTGAGGCGCGCATCGCTGGCCATAAGCTAGCATCAGATTCTCACAGCGGAAGCACAGCCCGTCACGCGTCCGGCTCGCTTGGTCCGATATGTGTCCAAATCATGGCCATTGGCGCGCGTTTTGGCCGCCAAGACCTTGTTAACGGCTGATCTTCAGTCGCCCGCGATCGTCTGCGGGGCCGTCGGATCGGGGATCTTCAGCTTTCGCAGACGGGCGATCACGTCGCGAGCGCCCGCCGGCGCGGCCTGTAGGAACAGCGCAAAAAGTGCCTCGTCGTCGAACGACCCCAGCGCGGTGCCGATCGGCAACGCAATGATCTGGCGGCTGCGTGCGCCCGGCTGCGCCTCCAGCACGATCGTCCGCCACGCCATCCCGACCGGCGGCGCACCCGTGACGTCGGCAAACTCTCCCGGCACCATGTTGCGGATCCGCAACCGCCGGTCCGCCGCCTTGGCGAACCATGCTGCGTCGCCCGCGGTCGCGATTTCGATCGCCAAATCCCGTCCGTTCATGTCGTCTTCGATCCTGCCATTCGCGGTAGGCGGTGCTGCGGGAGCGCAGCGGATGCAAGTCTTCGCGGACGCCCGTCGCTACGAACTGGTGCGCAAATGCCACAATTTGCGCTCGCATGATGGAAGGACGCTCTCCGCTATTGATAATAGTTATCATCAGCGGTAGCGCGCCGTCATTACGAAAGGGAACTCATGACACGACGTTTCGGCCTGGCCGTCCTGCTGGCCTCGGCAGCCGCCGCCCCGAGCTATGCACAGACCGCACCCGATGCCAACGGCGTCGATACCGGGATCGTCGTCGTCACCGGCCAGCATCCGCGCAACCAAGCCTCGTCGGGCACCAAGACCGACACGCCGCTCGCCGAAACGCCGCAGTCGATCAGCGTCATCACCAGCGACGACATTACCGGCCGCAGCCTGCAGAACCTCAACCAGGCGCTCCGCTTCGTTGCGGGCGTGACCCCCGAGACGCGCGGCGCGAGCGCCGAAGTCTACGACCAATTCAAGCTGCGCGGGTTCGACGCGCCGGTCTATCTCGACGGCCTCAAGCAATTCGGCAGCCCATCCGGCTACGCCGTGCCACAGGTCGATGTCTCGCGGCTCGACCGGATCGAGGTCATCAAGGGTCCGGCCTCCGTGCTCTACGGCCAGTCGAGCCCAGGCGGCCTCGTCGCCGAATCGAGCAAGCTCCCGCTCGACCAGTCGCTGTACGGCGCGATCGGCGGGACCTACGGCAATTACGATCTCTACCGCGTCGATGCCGATATCGGCGGGCGCGCGGGCGACGGCGTGCTGTGGCGGATCAACGGCAGCGCGAACGGCGCCGACACGCAGCAGAAGTTCGGCAAGCGCGAACGCCAGACGGTCTCCGCCGCAGTAACCGCGGGCGCGGGCAGCTCGACCAGCTTCACGCTGCTCGGCGCCTATTCGCACGACCCATACAACGGCGATTACGGCGTGTTCCCGGCCAGCGGCACGCTGCTCGCGAACCCCAACGGCAAGCTGCCGACCAGCTTCGACGGGGGCGAGGCGGGCAACCGGTTCAGCCGCGAACAGGCGGCGCTGACGTACATCTTCCGCCATGATTTCGGTGGCGGCTGGGCGTTCCGTTCGTCGGGCCGGTATCAGTATGTGAAGGCGAACCTCGGGCTGATCTACACCGCAGGCGGGCTCGATACGCGCGACCCGACCGGGCAGACGTTCCTCCGCGCCTCCTACGCGACGCGCGAAAAGCTCAACAACTGGACGTTCGACAACCAGCTGAGCGGCACCGTCCAGACCGGCCCGATCAAGCACACGCTGTTGTTCGGTGTGGATCGCCAGGTCGCACATTCGATCGAGGATTTCGCATTCGGATCGGCACCGTCGCTGAACGGCTACGCCCCGGTCTATGGCACCGTGACGGTCCCGCGGACCCCGGCGGCAGTGCCCGATCCGTTTGCGGGCTACACCGTGATCCGCCAGCGCCAGCAGGGCGTCTACGCCCAGGATCAGATGGCGCTCGGCGATTTCCGCGTCGTGGTGAGTGGCCGTCAGGATTGGGCGCGTGCAGAGCAGGTTGGCCTCGGCGTCAAGCACGACGAGAAGTTCACCTATCGTGCCGCCGCGCTCTACACGCTGCCGTTCGGGTTGGCGCCGTATGTCAGCTATTCGACCTCGTTCGAGCAGCAGGGCGGCACCGTCCTTCGCCCCGACGGGACACTCGGGATCGCCGATCCGTCGCTCGGCAAACAGCTCGAGGCCGGTGCGAAATTCACGGTTCCGGGCACGCAGATCCTGCTCTCGGGCGCGTGGTTCCGGATCGATCAGACCAACGTCCTGACCTCGACCCCGACCTTCTCGCTATCGACGCAGACCGGCAAGGTGCGGTCGCAGGGCGTCGAGCTCGAAGGCACCGCGCCGCTGCCTTACGGCTTCAACGCACGCGTCGCGTTCAGCCGCCAGCGCGTGAAGGTCACGCAGGACGCCAATGATCCGACACGCGTCGGCCGCGGCCTGGAGACGGTCGGCCGTGGCGGCACGACGCTCGGGCTCGACTGGACCCCGCCCGAGGGTGCGCTCGCGGGGCTGACGATCGGCGGGGCGATGCGCCATGTCGATCAGGTCTATGCAGGCGTCACGCCCGGCGAGACCGAGGGCCGCAACAGCCCGTCCTACACCGTGTACGATGCGCTGATCCGCTACGACCTGGAAAAGTTCGCACCGTCGCTGCGCGGTCTCAGCCTGGCGGTCAACGGCGCCAACATCTTCGACAAGAAGTATCTGACGTCGTGCTTCGCCAACTATAACTGGTGCTGGTACGGCAACCGCCGCACCGTCCAGGCAACGATCGGCTACCGCTTCTAGCTCTTACCACGATCCTCCCCCGCCAGGGGGAGGTGGCTGGCGCTTGCCAGACGGAGGGGGAGGAAAGCGATAACGTCTGCGTCCTGTCCTCCCCATCCGTCACCTACGGCGACACTTCCTCCTTGCGGGGGAGGATCGTTCGGTTTCGACTCAGAATCCTGTCGCTCAAGACCAATTTGCCTCGGAGATTACCCGCCCCCTCTGGAAAACCGGCTGCCTCGACGGCACTTGATGCACGTCATTCCGGATCGTCCCCGGGTTGACGCGGCCACCCCGACGCCGTCACCCTCGTACGCGTACACGTAAGGACCCCGGTTTCCCCATGCAGCTTGTCATCGTCGAATCGCCTGCCAAGGCCAAAACCATCGAGAAGTATCTGGGCAGCGATTACCGCGTCCTGGCCAGCTACGGCCATGTCCGCGACCTGCCGCCCAAGGACGGCTCGGTCGATCCCGACGATGCCTTCGCGATGACGTGGGAGAATTACGCCGACAAGTCCAAGCAGCTGAAAGCGATCACCGATCTCGCCAAGCTCGCCGACCGCCTAATCCTCGCGACCGATCCGGATCGCGAGGGCGAGGCGATCTCGTGGCACGTCCGCGAGGTGCTGCGCGCCCGAAAAGCGCTGCCCAAGGAGGTCGAGCGCGTCACCTTCAACGCGATCACCAAGGCGACGGTGACCGAGGCGATGAAGAACCCGCGCGAGCTCGACGACGATCTGATCGACGCGTACCGCGCCCGCCGCGCGCTCGATTATCTGGTCGGCTTCACGCTGTCGCCGGTGCTGTGGCGCAAGCTGCCCGGCGCCAAGTCCGCCGGCCGCGTGCAATCCGTCTCGCTTCGCCTGATCGTCCAGCGCGAGCGCGAGATCGACGTCTTCAAGCCACAGGAATATTGGTCGGTCACGGCCGAGATGGAGCATGACGGCACCGCCTTCACGTCGCGGCTGACGCAGTTCGAGGGCAACAAGCTCGACCGCCTCTCGATCGGCAACGAAGGCGATGCCCTGCGCGCCAAGCAGGCCGTGCTCGACGGCAATTTCTCGGTCCAGTCGGTCGAGACCAAGCCCGCCGGTCGCAACCCTCCGCCGCCGTTCACGACCTCGACCTTGCAGCAGGAAGCGTCGCGCAAGCTGGGTTTCTCGGCGGATCACACGATGCGGATCGCGCAGGGCCTCTACGAGGACGGCACGATAACTTACATGCGTACCGACGGCGTGCAGATGGATTCGAGCGCGATCAGCGCCGCGCGCCTGGCCGTCGCGAACCGCTTCGACGCGAGCTATGTCCCCGACAAGCCGCGCCAATACCAGTCGAAGGCGAAGAACGCACAGGAAGCGCACGAAGCGATCCGCCCGACCGATTTCGGCAAGGACAAGGCCGGCGGTGGCGATCACGCGCGCCTCTACGACCTGATCTTCAAGCGCGCGCTTGCCAGCCAGATGGCGTCCGCCCGCATGGAGCGCACGACGGTCGAGTTGGCCGACGGCACCGGCCGCAACATCCTCCGCGCCACCGGCCAGGTCGTGCTCTTCCCCGGCTACCTCGCCTTGTACGAGGAAGGGTCGGACGATTCCGCCGACGAGGACGCCCGCCGCCTGCCGCGGATGCGAGAAGGCGATGCGCCCGCCAAGAAGAAGGTCGACGCCGAGCAGCACTTCACCCAGCCGCCGCCGCGCTTCTCCGAAGCCTCGCTGGTCAAGCGGATGGAGGAGCTCGGCATCGGCCGCCCGTCCACCTACGCGTCGATCATCAAGACGCTGAAGGACCGCGCCTACGTCCGGATCGAGAAGAACCGCTTCTTCGCCGAGGAGTCCGGCCGGCTGGTGACGGCGTTCCTAGAGCGCTTCTTCGAGAAATACGTCGGCTACGACTACACCGCCGAGCTGGAGGAAGAGCTCGACGACGTCTCCGGTGGCCGTGCGCAGTGGCAGTCGGTGCTCGACGCGTTCTGGCGCGATTTCAAGCCGCGCACCAACGAGGTGATGGAGCAGCAGCCGTCTGCAATCACCGCGGAGCTCGACACCTTCCTCGCGCCGTACCTGTTCCCGGCCAAGGCTGACGGCGGCGATCCGCGGCTCTGTCCGAATTGCGGCGAGGGCCAGCTGGCACTGCGCGGCGGCAAGTTCGGCGCGTTCATCGCGTGCTCGAACTACCCCGAGTGCAAATACACGCGGCGGTTCGCACAGCCTGGCGGCGACGCCGAGGCGGATGCCGGCCCGTCGACGCTCGGCACGCATCCCGACACCGGCCAGCCGATCGAGCGCAAGTCGGGTCGGTTCGGCCCGTATCTGCAGATCGGCGAAGGCGAAGACCGCAAGATGGCGTCGATCCCGAAGGACATCGGCGAGCTCAACCTCGAATGGGCGGTCAAGCTGCTGTCGTTGCCACGCACCGTCGGCAACCACCCCGAGACCGGCGAACCGATCATCTCGACGATCGGCAAGTTCGGCCCGTACCTGAAGCACGCGGGCAAATACGCGCGGCTCCAGACGACAGCGGACGTGTTCGAGACGGGGATGAACGCGGCGGTGGTGAAGCTCGCCGAAGCGGCGGCGGGCGGCGGTCGCACGGCACGCGGGGCTCAGGCCCCGCTCAAGGTGCTCGGCAACCATCCGCGCACCGAGGCCGAGATCAAGCTGATGGAAGGCCGCTACGGCGCGTACGTCACCGACGGCACCACCAACGCGACGCTGCCCAAGTCGATCGAGAAAGACCAGCTGACGCTCGAGGAAGCCGCGTCACTGATAGACGCACGCGCCGCCGCGGCACCGGCGACAAAGAAGAAGAAAGCGCCCGCCAAGAAGCCGGCGGCAAAGAAGGCGCCGGCCAAGACGGCAGTGGCCAAGGACGCGACCGAGGCAAAGGCACCGGCGAAGAAGCCCGCGGCTAAAAAGGCCCCCGCCAAGAAAGCCGCCCCAAAGAAGAAAGCCGAAGCCTAATTCCCCTCCCGCTTGCGGGAGGGGCTAGGGGAGGGACCGAAATATCTCACGAACGCAACGCTCGCGGTCATCCCCTCCCCCAACCCCTCCCGCAAGCGGGAGGGGAGCCCTAGAATTAAGCAGCCCGGCGTTGCGTCAGCTGCATCCAATCCCGCGCGGCGCGCTGCGCCACCGAGATCTCCCGAGCGGTCATGTCCTCGGCGATCTCAGCCCGGCATTCCTGCGCGGCGATGTTCCCCGACACCGCCGCCAGGTTAAACCACTTATGCGCCTCGATCAGATCGAGAACGACACCCGACGTCCCCGTCGAATACACCATCCCCAGTTCGTAGCACGCCCGGTCGTCGCCGCGCGCGGCATCCGCCAGACGGCGTTCGATCGTAATATTCGCGTTCTTGAGACTGCTGCCCATGGTCTTGCCCCCAATGTTCGTGAGGGCAGAGTGCCGTGATTCAGGCTACGAAATGGTTAATGGGTTAACGCGCGTTTTTTACAACTCTATCGCGATGTTATCGATCAGCCGCGTCGCGCCCATCCGCGCAGCCGCCAGCAACCGCCGCGGACGATCTATCGCCGGGTTCTCCGCCAGCGTCTCGGCATCCGCCAGCGCGACGTAATCGATCGTGAACCCCGCCCCGACCAACGTCGTCCGCGCATCGTCCAGCACCGACTCCACGTCCTCGCCCTTCGCGATTGCCCGCGCCGCAACACCCAGAGCGCGTGGCAAGGCGATCGCCTGCTTGCGCTGCTCGTCATCGAGATAGATGTTCCGCGACGACATCGCCAAACCATCGTCGTCGCGCTGCGTCGGCACGCCGACGATATCGATCGCGAAATCGAGATCTGCGACGAACCGCCGCACGACGGCGAGCTGCTGGTAATCCTTCTCGCCGAAATACGCCGCATCGGGGCCGACCTGGTTGAACAGCTTCGACACGACCGTCGCGACGCCGTCGAAATGACCGGGCCGCGAGGCGCCATCGAAGCCCTCACTGACGCCCGACACGCGTACCGACGTCGCGAAACCCTCGGGATACATCGTCTCGACCGACGGCAGCCAGAGCAGGTCGCATCCCGCTTCGGTCAGCATCCGGATATCGGCCATCTCGCGCCGCGGATAGCGCGACAAATCCTCGTTCGGCCCGAACTGCGTCGGATTGACGAAGATCGACGCGACGACCTTCGTGCCCGGCCGCTTTGCCGCCTCGATCAGCGCGACGTGGCCGGCGTGGAGCGCGCCCATCGTCGGGACGAGCGCGACGCGCTGCCCCGCCGCACGGAAGGCGGCGACGCTTTCGCGCAACGCATTAAGGTCCCGGACGGTGTCCACGTGAAACTCCTACTCGATAAGTGCGGTCGCGGCTTCTATGAAGGGTGACAGTCTCGATCAATAAGGAAACGCGCGTTGGCCACGGGCCCCGAACAGACCCCCGCTTCGCCGCACGTCATCGTGTTCGCCAACGAGAAGGGCGGCACCGGCAAGTCGACGACCGCGGTGCACGTCGCGATCGCACTTGCTGCCAAGGGTGCGCGCGTCGCGTGTCTCGATCTCGATCACCGCCAGCGCACCGTCGGCCGCTATCTCGACAACCGCGCCGAAACGATGAAGCGCAATGGCTCGGTGCTGCCGATGCCGCGCCACGCGACGCTGTCCGACCAGAGCGAGGACCAGTTCGAGGACCTGTGGCACTCGCTGTGCGAAGGCTCGGATTTCCTGGTCGTCGACACGCCCGGCCGCGACGATCCGTTCGCGCGCACCGCGGCGGCGCTCGCCAACACCTTGGTCACGCCGATGAACGACAGCTTCGTCGACTTCGACCTGATTGGCCAGGTCGATCCCGAAACGTATCAGGTGACTCGCCCGAGCTTCTATTCCGAACTCATCTGGGATGCGCGGAAGCAGCGCGCACGCGCCGACGGCACCACGATCGACTGGGTCGTCCTGCGCAACCGCCTCCAGCACATCGAGGCGCGCAACATGCGCCGCGTATCGGACGCGCTCGCGCAGCTGGCCAAGCGCGTCGGCTTCCGGATCATTCCGGGGCTCGGCGAGCGCGTGATCTACCGCGAGATGTTCCCCGCCGGCCTGACGATGATCGACTCGAAGGCGTTCGGCAGCATGGGCCTTGGCCACGTCGCTGCGCGCCAGGAACTGCGCGAGATGATGGCGGCTTTGCAGTTGCCCGAGGTGGTCGCCGAGCGTGCCCCGGACGTGGCTGCGTGAAGTGGATCGTCGCCGCGCTGTTTATCTGGGCGGCGTGGCATTACCTGCGCCCGAAGCCGAAACCCAAATCTGAACGGCGTGAGGTGACGGATGAAGCGGAAGCGCGCTCGATCCTGGGCATCGATCGCACCGCGGACGCCGATGCGATCCGCAGTGCGCACCGCCGCCTGATCGCGTCGGTTCACCCCGATCGCGGTGGCTCCACCGACCTGACCCGCCGGGTAAACGCCGCGCGCGACCTCCTGCTGAAGCGGACCCGGTAACCCCCGTTATGCCGGGCTCGTTCCGGCATCCACCGTTCCGCACTCTCGATAGTTGTGAGAGCGCGGCACCGTGGCCCCCGGAACAAGTCCGGGGTGACGGTGGTAGGGTAATCCCACACGCAACCGAGATCGGAGAGAGGCCCATGACCCACCAGTTCGACCCGACCTCGCTCCGCGAATACGACATCCGCGGGATCGTCGGCAAAGCGCTAGGCCCCTCTGACGCCGTGGCGATCGGCCGAGGCTTCGCCACCCGCATCCGCGCCGCCGGCGGCACCCGCGTCACGGTCGGCTATGACGGCCGCAATTCCTCCCCCGAACTCGAAGCCGCGCTTGTCGCCGGCCTCACCGCCGGCGGCGTCGACGTCGTCCGGATCGGCCTCAGTACCTCGCCGATGCTCTACTACGCCGAGGCCATTCTAGAAGTGGATGGCGGCATCCAGGTAACCGGCAGCCACAATCCCCCCGAGTATAACGGCTTCAAGATGGTGCATGCGCACGCGCCATTTTTCGGCGACGACATCCAGGACCTCGCCGCGCTCGCCGCATCGGGCGCCTGGAGCGAAGGCGCGGGCGAAGTCACGACCGCCAACGTGCTCGACGCCTATGTCGGGCGGCTGATGCTCGGCTACGCAGGCGGCGCGTACCGGATCGGCTGGGACACCGGCAACGGCGCCGCCGGCCCGGTGATCGAGAAGCTCGTGAAGCTCTTGCCGGGTGAGCATCATGTGATCTTCGCCGAAGTCGACGGAAATTTTCCCAACCATCATCCCGATCCTACCGAAGAGGCGAACCTCGCCGATCTCAAGCGCCTGGTCGCGGAGAAGAACCTCGATTTCGGACTGGCCTTCGATGGCGACGGCGACCGGATCGGTGCGGTCGACGGGTCGGGACGGGTAATCTGGGGCGACCAGATCCTCTCCATATTGGTCGAACCTGCGCTGCGCGAGCATCCGGGCGCGCCGATCGTTGCGGACGTGAAGTCTTCGCAAGCGCTGTTCGACCGAATCACCGCGCTGGGCGGCGAAGCGGTGATGGCCCCGACCGGCCACAGCCTGATGAAGACGGCGATGACGCGTACCGGCGCGCCACTCGGCGGAGAGTTGAGCGGGCATTTGTTCTTCGCCGGTGAATATTACGGTTTCGACGACGCGCTGTATGCGGCGGTGCGGCTGATCCGTGCGGTGCATCTGTCCGGTCGCTCGCTCACCGAACTGCGCGACGGGATGCCGGCGCTGGTGGCGACGCCCGACCTGCGCTTTCCGGTCGAGGATGCGCGCAAATTCGCGGTGGTCGACGAGGTGATCGCGCGGTTGAAAGAGGATGGCGCGGAGATGGACCTCACCGATGGGGCCAGGGTGACGACACCTGAAGGCTGGTGGCTCCTCCGCGCTTCGAACACGCAGGCAATGCTGACGGTGCGTGCGGAGGCGAAGGACCAGGCCGCGCTCGATGCGCTGCTCGCGGAGGTAGACACGCACCTAGCAGCGAGTGGCGTGACCCGCACCACCTCGGCTCAATAGAATACCACCCCGGCGAAGGCCGGGGCCCAATTGGAAAGGTGGACATAACGGGGGGCTACCCAACGTTAGCAACGTCACCCAATTGGGCCCCGGCCTCCGCCGGGGTGGTGCAGTTGGAGGACGCTCGCAACGTAGCAGTCCAATACGCGGCGCTATGATCGAAATGCGTGGCATAGCCAGATTCTAACCGTTCCCCCGCAAAGGCGGGGGTCCAGAAGCCACGAATGCCGGCGCCCAGAACCCTGGACTCCCGCCTCCGCGGGAGAACGGCAGGACGATTGACACGCGACCGCCCCAGTCTACCGTCCCGCCACCACCCCAAGGAGTCCCCAAGTGGAGCGCCCAGTCGACGAATTCCGCTCCAGCACGCGCCGCTGGCTGCTCGGCAGCTTTGCCGGTTGGGGCACGCTACTCACCTGCCTCGCCGGCATCGGCTTCGTCATCATCGGCATCCGCTGGCTCAAGAACCGCAGCGCCAGCTACGAGATCACCGACCAGCGCCTGATCATCAGGCGCGGAATCCTGTTCAAGACGATCGACGAGATCGAGCTCTACCGGATCAAGGACGTCCGCCTTGGCTATTCGCTGCTCAATCAGATGACCGACATCGGCACGATTACGCTCACCTCGAGCGACCGCACGACGAGCGGCGGCGAATTCATCCTCCGCGATATCCCGATGGCGCGCGACCGCCGCGAAGGCCTGCGCAAGCTGGTCGACCGCGCGCGCCAACGGCGCGGCGTCCGCGAGATGGATATCGACCATGAGGATGCATACGCGCTGGATTAAGCGCGCTTTTGTCCCCACATGGCGGGCATGGCGCCCCCCTACCCCAAGCCCAAACAGCAACCGCAGATGATCCGAGTCGTCGACCTGGAGACCACCGGTTCCGCCCCGCCCGCGCACGGCGTCTGTGAGATTGGCTGGCAGGACGTCGCGCTCGGCGAGGACGGCCGCTGGGAAATCTACGGAGAGGGCGGCAGCATCCTCGTCAACCCAGGCCGCCCGATCCCACCGGTCACGCAGGCGATTCACCACATCCTCGACGAACAGGTCGCCGACGCGCCCTATTGGCACGATTGCGCGCGGCAAGTGCTCGATCCCTGGCCGCGCCGCCTCGCGCTCGCCGCGCACCGCGCCGATTTCGAGCAAAAATTCTGCACGTCTGCGCTGACCCGCGATGCCGAGTGGATCTGCACCTGGAAATGCGCGCTCCGGCTCTGGCCCGACAGCCCGAGCTTCTCGAATCAGGTGCTGCGCTATTGGCGCAAACCCCACGGCATGGAGCACGAGCGCGGTTTGCCGGCGCACCGCGCCTTCCCCGACGCGTACGTCACCGCGTTCCACCTCCGCGACATGCTCAACGAGGCGAGTCTCGCGCAGCTGCTCGAATGGTCGCGCGACCCCGGCCTAATCCCGCGCGTCCGTTATGGCCCCGATCGCGGCAAGGAATGGTCCGAGCTCGATCACGAGACCTTGATGGCGTTCATGACCGACCGCGACCCCGACATCCGCTTCACCGCCAACCACGAAATGGACCGGCGCAGCGGCGGCGGCCGCGTCGGCAAAGCCAGCGCGCAGGATCTGCTGCTGTAGCACCCCTATGATTCTCCCCCGCCAGGGGAAGGTGGTTGGCGCTTGTTAGACGAAGGGGGAGGTAAGGGAAACCGATGTTCCGTATCCTCCCCCTCCGTCGCCTTCGGCGCCACCTACCCCTTGCGGGTGAGGATCGTGAAGCGGTCGCGCCCCTTGCTTCACGTCTAGCCAGTATCGCTGGCGTAACGACCGGCCCTGACGTAGATCGCCCCCAATGGTAAGCGTCCGTCTGAAATTGCCCTCGTCGGAGGGGCGGGTCGCCCGCTGGCTGGTCGCGTTCATGACGCTCGGCTTCATCGCGCTTGCCGCTGCGGCGATCGCGATCGGCTGGATCACGATCCGCAATCGCACCTACACCGCCGAGATCCTCCACACGCAGGACGTCCGCCAGGCGATCGCCACGCTCCAGATCCAGATGGAGCAGTCCGAGACGGCGCGGCGCGGCTATGTCCTCGCCGGCACCCCGCTGTTCGCAACCGCCTACACCCGGACCGCGGGCAACATCGTCCCCTCGATCGCCACGCTGCGCCGCCTGACCCACGACAACCCCGCACAGATCACGCGACTCGATCGGATCGAGCCGCGCTTCGTCCGGTTGCGCGCACTCAGGACCCAATCGATGGCACTGGTCGCGTCGGGCCAGATCGCCGAGGCACAGCGCCGGTTCGCAGTCGATGCCAGCGTGCCGCTGATGCGCGGCATCCGCTACCGCCTCCAGGCGATGGCCGCCGACGAGGTCCGCCTGCTCGCGATCCGTACCCAACGCCAGCAACGCAGCAGCGCGCTTTTCCTCTCGGTCGCGGGCCTCGCCGCCGCGCTGCTGCTAGTCGTGGCGATCCTCGCGATCCTGGTGATCCGCCGCTACACCGCCGATCTCGCCGCCTCGCGCGACAGCCTACGCGAACTCAACGAATCGCTCGAGGATCAGGTCGCGACGCGCACCGCCGATCTCAGCCGCGCGAACGAGGAGATCCAGCGCTTCGCCTATATCGTCAGCCACGATCTGCGCTCGCCCCTGGTCAACGTGATGGGCTTCACCGCCGAACTCGCGACTGCGGCCGGACCGCTCGCCGACCTCGTCGACCGCGCCGAAGCCGAAGCGCCACACATCCTCACCGCCGACGCCCGGCTGGCGGCGCGCGAGGATCTGCCCGAGGCGATCGGCTTCATCCGCACCTCGACGCAGAAGATGGACCGGCTGATCAACGCCATCCTCAAGCTGTCGCGCGAAGGCCGCCGCACGATCGCGCCCGAGCATATCGACCCCGCGCAACTGGTCGACACGATCATCGGATCGATGCAGCACGTCATCGACGATCGCGGCGCGGTCGTCCGCGTCGAGCGGCCGATCCCCGCGGTCGTCACCGATCGCCTTGCGCTCGAACAGATCCTGTCGAACCTGATCGAGAACGCCACCAAGTATCTGAAACCCGGCCGCCCCGGCGAGATCGTCGTGCGCGGTCACAAGGAACGCAACCGCGTCATCCTGTCGGTGGTCGACAACGGCCGCGGCATCGATCCGCGCGATCACCAGCGCGTGTTCGATCTGTTCCGCCGGTCCGGCCCACAGGACCAGCCGGGCGAAGGCATCGGACTCGCGCATGTCCGCGCACTCGCCTATCGTCTCGACGGCACGATCGACGTGCAGTCGACGCTCGGCGACGGCGCGACCTTCCGCCTTAATCTTCCCAGCGCACTGACGATCCAGGATATCACGGCATGAACCAGCACCAGACCGTCGGCATCGTCATGATCGAGGACGACGAGGGCCACGCACGGCTGATCGAGAAGAACATCCGTCGCGCCGGGATCCTGAACGACATCAAGCACTTCACCGACGGCACCAGCGCGCTCGACTTCCTGTTCAACGCCGCCGACGGGCCTGCGAAAAGCGGCCCGGCGATGATCCTGCTCGATCTCAACCTGCCCGACATGAGCGGCACCGACATCCTCACGCGGATCAAGGCGGAGGGCAGCCCGCTGCGCCGTACGCCCGTCGTCGTGCTGACCACCACCGACGACAAGGTCGAGATCGAGCGCTGCTACGATCTGGGCTGCAACGTCTACATCACCAAGCCGGTCAATTATGAGAGTTTCGCGCAGGCGATCCGCCAGCTCGGGCTGTTCCTGTCGGTGATCCAGGTTCCAGACGTCGAGAGCTGATGCCGACGACCGTGCCTTTGTCCCCTAGCGTCCTGTACATCGACGACGACGCCGGTATCCGGCGGCTGGCGGCGCGCGCGCTCGAACGCCGCGGCTACCGCATGACGGTTGCCGAGACCGGCGCGGAGGGCGTCGTCAAGGCGGCGGCCGAGCGTTTCGACCTGATCGCGGTCGATCACTATATGCCTGGCATGGACGGCTTGGAGACGCTCGAAGCGCTCCGCCGCCTGCCCGATCATCCGCCGATCGTGTACGTCACCGGCTCCGAGGAAGGCCGCATCGCGGTCGCCGCGCTGAAGGCCGGTGCGTCGGATTACGTCGTAAAGACCGTCGGGGAGGATTTCTTCGACCTGCTCGCAGCGTCCTTTGCACAGGTCCGCGCGCGCGCCCTGCTCGAACAGGAGAAGGCGTCCGCCGAAGCCGATCTCCGCGCCAGCAACGCCCGGCTCGAGGCGTTGCTCGGCGAGGTGAACCACCGCGTCGCCAACTCGCTGCAACTCGTCTCGGCGATGGTCCGCCTCCAGGCGACCGCGCTCACCGACCCGTCCGCGCGCGAGGCGCTGGAGGATACGCAGCGCCGCATCCAGGCGATCGCGCAGGTCCACCGCCGACTCTACACCAGCAACGATGTCGAGAGTGTCGACATGCAGGAATATCTGGGCGCACTGGTCGACGAACTTGCCGAGACCTGGTCGACTGACGCCCTCCCGCGCGCGCTCAGCCTTGCTGCCGAACCGATCCGCCTGCCGACCGACCGCGCGGTATCGCTCGGCGTGATCGTCACCGAACTCGTCACCAACGCCTGCAAATACGCCTACCCCACCGGCGGCGGCGAAGTTCGCGTCGCGCTGCGCCGGATCGACGACGACATCTTCCTGCTGGCGGTCGAAGACGATGGCTGCGGCATCCCCGAAGACGCCGTCCCACGCGGCACCGGTCTAGGCACGAAACTGATCCGTGCGATGGCGCAAAGCCTGCAGACGATCGTGGAGTACGACCCGACGCACACCGGCGTCAGAGCCACCCTCCGCGCGGCGGTACGGTAAAGGGTACGACACCTCAGAACGCCCCGACCCCGTTCGTGCTGAGCGAAGTCGAAGCACCCTCGCTTGGGGCGTATCCTTCGACTTCGCTCAGGACGAACGGACGATAGCGCCAACCTGTTAGTTCGCAGGCTCCGACAACGGCGCAAACCTCGCCACCTGACGCCCGACCAGCCGCAGCTGCTCGATCACCGCAGGATCGTTCGCGCCGCCCTCGTCGTCGAACTTCGTCACCTGCGTATTGATTGCCGCCGCAAACGGTGTCGGCCACCCCCGCAGCGCATGGACGATCGAGCGCAGCGCCGCGATCGTGCTGCCGGTCGCCTGCCAGCCATAGGCGGTGGCGATCAGTCCGACCGGCATGTCCGCCAGATACGGCCGTTCGTCGCGCGACGTCTCCTCGAGCAGGTCGAGCGCGTTCTTCACCACGCCGGAGATGCTGCCATGATAGCCCGGGCTGGCGATGATTACCGCGGATGCGCCGCGGACAGCCTCGACGAACGCGCGTTCGTCCGCGGTCCGCGTCGTCGCCTTCGGATCGTACAGCGGCAGCCGCGCCATGTCCGCGCCGCCGAACATCTGCGTGCGGAAACCCTGCTTCTCGACCGCATCGAGCGCGATCCGCAGCGCGCGCTCGGTCGACGACACCCCGCCGATCGTGCCGCCAATGCCAACGACCAAGGGAAGAGTATCGGGAGCGGTCACGGTTTCATCCTGTTCGAATGTCATGCACCCGCTCTTCCCCGTTTCGTTGCGCGATGACAACAGGGCTTGGGTCGGTTCTCGCTCCCCGACCACCACGAACGCTGTCGCTAAGCCCCCGTACACGTTAAGCATGTGCATAC
Source organism: Sphingomonas sp. PP-F2F-A104-K0414 (assembly GCF_004340945.1). Classification (GTDB taxonomy): domain Bacteria; phylum Pseudomonadota; class Alphaproteobacteria; order Sphingomonadales; family Sphingomonadaceae; genus Sphingomonas. The sequence goes on along the minus strand of NZ_SLYD01000003.1, from coordinate 59,160 downwards.
GCCGGTCACAGGCTTGCCCGAGCTGTCGTATGACGATAATACACCTGATGTCCGCCGCTTGGCCGACCCGCTGGAACGACCGATGCGCCCCGATCCCTTCGACACCAACCGTTCCAGCTCAAGCGGCGACCGCGAGCCCTATGCCTATGAGCGCGAGCGTCTGATCACCGAACGCGAACGCCTGCGCCAGAAATACGATCGCGAGCGCGATGGCGAGGAGCCCTACGACGATCGCGATGCACTGCCGCCCTACGCGACGCCCCGCGCCCCGCGACGCAAGCGCCCGATCGGTCGCTGGATCCTGCGCGGGCTGGGGATCGGCATCGTCCTGCTCGTGATCGCGATCATCTGGCTGGCGATCACTGCCCCCTTGTCGAAGTCGCTCCAGCCGCCCACCCCGCCTTCGATCACGCTGACCGCAGACGATGGCACGCCGATCGCGCGACGCGGTGCGATCATCGGCAAGCCGGTCGACGCGGCCAAGCTTCCGCCGCATGTCACGCAGGCGTTCCTCGCGATCGAGGACCGGCGCTTCTATTCGCACTGGGGCGTCGATCCCCGCGGGATCGCGCGTGCGGCGTGGGCCAACATGGGCTCGGGCGGCGTCCGCCAGGGCGGCTCGACGATCACCCAACAGCTCGCCAAGAACGCGTTCCTCGATTCGGACCGCACCGCGACGCGGAAAATTCGCGAGGCGATGATCGCCTTCTGGCTGGAGGCTTGGCTGTCGAAGAACGAGATCCTCTCGCGCTATCTCTCCAACGTCTATTTCGGCGACAACACCTACGGGATCAGCGCGGCCGCCAAGCATTATTTCGGCCGCACCCCCGACAAGCTCAACGTCGGCCAGGCGGCGATGCTCGCTGGCCTGGTCAAGGCGCCGTCCCGCCTCGCCCCCACGTCGAACCTGGAAGGCGCGCGCAAGCGGGAAGCCGTCGTGGTCGGCGCGATGGTCGATGCCGGCTTCCTCACCAAGGCGGAGGGCGATGCGGTCCAGCCACAGCGCGTGCTCGGCAGCCGCCCGTCGCAGCTCCCCAACGGCACCTATTTCGCCGACTGGATCCTCCCCGAAGCGCGCGACCAGGCGGGCGAGATCAAGACCGAAGCGACCGTCCAGACGACGCTCGATCCCCGCCTCCAGCGCGCAGCCGAACGTACCGTCGCGCGCGCCGGCCTCCGTGAAGCACAGGTAGCGCTGGTCGCGATGCGCCCCGATGGCCGGGTCGTCGCGATGGTCGGCGGCAAGAACTACGCGAAGAGCCCGTTCAACCGCGCGACGCAGGCACGACGCCAGCCCGGCTCGACGTTCAAGCTGTTCGTCTATCTCGCCGCGATGCGCCAGGGGATGACGCCCGATTCGACGATCGAGGACCGCCCGGTGACGATCGGCGACTGGACGCCGAAGAACAGCGATGGCCGCTATCAGGGGACGATCACGCTGCGCCAGGCGTTCGCGCGCTCGTCCAACGTCGCCGCCGCCCGGCTTACGCAACAGGTCGGCGTCAAGGCGGTGATCAAGGCGGCGCGCGACCTCGGCATCTCGACGCCGATCCCGAGCGAGGCGACGATCGGCCTCGGCACCTCGACGGTGTCGCTGCTCGAACTGACCGCCGCCTATGCCGCGATCGCGCGCGAGCAATATCCGGTCCAGCCGCGCGGCCTCGCCGATGTGCGCGAGAAGGGCTGGTACCAGTCGCTGACCGGTGGCGCGACCGAGATGCCGAGCAAGATCCACGACGAGATGCTCGACCTGCTGGCGGCCTCGATCCGCACCGGCACCGGGCGCGGCGCGAACCTGACCGTGGACGCGTTTGGCAAGACCGGCACGACGTCAGACAACAAGGACGCGCTGTTCGTCGGCTTCGCGCGCGACCTGGTGGTCGGCGTGTGGGTCGGCAACGACGACAATTCGTCGAACCCCGGTTTGTCGGGCGGCGGTATCCCCGCGCGGATCTGGCGCGACTTCATGCAGAGCGCGCTGGGGATCGCACCGATCGCCGCCCCTGCTCCGGCGGTGGAAGAGGTCGACCCGGATGCGCTCCCTGCGGACGACCAGGACAATTCGGTGCTGCCGCTCGGCGGCGAGATCGAAGGCCTCGGCTTCAACCTGAAGATGGGTGAAGACGGCACCATCTCCGTCGGCCCCTCCCGCCGCGACCGCGATGAGGGCCCGCCACCGCGCGACGATCGCCGGCCGCCGGAGGAAGACCCGGGAGCTTACGAGGGGCAGTAGGACTCCATAATCGCGAACTCGGTTGGGGCCTATTCGGTCGAACAAGTACACCTCCCCGGCGGAGGCCGGGGCCCAGTTGGAGAGGTCGCAGTAACGGCGCGCGGCCGTCGTCAGCAACGTTTCCCAACTGGACCCCGGCCTCCGCCGGGGAGGTGCTTGTGTTGAGGGCTCGCGTGCCGCTTCAGTCGCGACTTACCCTAACCGAATACCCCCGCGGGAGATCGCGCGGCATGGTGGATGCCGGAACAAGTCCGGCGTGACGAAAGCCCCCGTTGACGCCACCACCGCATCGCAGCATGTCCTGACCATGCGCTTCTTCTCCGACAACGCCGCCACGATCCACCCCCACGTCATGGCCGCGATCACTGCCGCCGATATGCTCGACACCGCCTATGCCGGCGACGCGTGGAGCCAGCAGCTCGACGGTCGTTTGTCCGCGCTGTTCGAGACCGACGTCGCCGTCCTCTGGGTCCCCACCGGCACCGCCGCCAACTGCCTGGCGCTCGCAGCACTCTGCCCGCCGCACGGCGGAATCGTCTGCCACCGCGACGCGCATATCCATAACGACGAGGGCGGCGCGCCCGAATTCTACACCCACGGCGCCAAGCTGTTCCTGGCCGACGGCGACGGCGCGAAGATGACGCCGGACACCATCCGCACCGTCATCGACGCGATCGCCGACGACGTCCACCGCGTCCAGCCACACGCGATCTCGATCACCAACGCCACCGAATATGGCCGTGTCTACCAGCCGCACGAAGTCTCGGAAATCGGCACGTTGGCGAAGGCGTGCGGGCTAGGCTTCCACATGGACGGCGCGCGCTTCGCCAACGCGATGGCACGCGTCGGCTGCTCCCCCGCCGAGATGACGTGGCGCGCGGGCGTCGACGCTCTGAGCTTCGGCTTCGTCAAGAACGGCGCGATGAGCGCGGAGGCGCTGGTCTTCTTCAAGCCCGAGCTCGCCGCCGTCACGCAATATCGCCGCAAACGCGCCGGGCTGTTGTTGTCGAAGGGGCGGTATCTCGCCGCGCAGATCCTCGCCATGCTCGACGACGACCTCTGGCTCGCCAATGCCAAGGCCGCCAACGACGGCGCGACGAAGCTCGCCGCCGCCGCCGCCGCCGGTGATCGCCTCGTCCACCCGGTCGAGGCGAACGAAGTCTTCCTCCGCGCCACCCCCGAAGAAGCCGTAACCCTTCGCGCGAAAGGCTTCGACTTCTACGACTGGGCCGCCGGCGAGATCCGCCTCGTCACCGCGTGGGACAGCCCGGCAGACGCGGTCGGCCTGCTCGCCGACGCCCTCCGCGAGCTGTGACCGGCCCCACCGACCCACCACAGTCGACCCGTGCGGCCGTACTGATCCCGTTCGGCATCGTCACGCTGATCTGGGGCTCGACCTGGCTCGTGATCCGCGACCAGATCGCGGTGGTGCCGCCGAGCTGGTCGATCAGCTACCGCTTCCTTGTCGCCGGAATCGCAATGGCGATCTACGCCAGCATCAAGCGCGAAAGCTTCAAGTTCGACGCCCGCGGCTACGCATTCGCGGCGGTGATCGGCGTCGCGCTGTTCACGTTCAACTTCAACTTCGTCTACCGCGCCGAGCATTACGTCACCTCCGGCCTCGTCGCGGTGGTGTTCGCCTTGCTGCTCGTCCCCAACGCGATCTTCGGCCGCATCTTCCTCAAGCAGCGCCTCGGGCGGCAGCTGATGGTCGGGTGCGCGGTCGCGATGGCGGGGGTCGCGCTGCTGTTCGTCAACGAAGCGCGGGTCGATCCGCACGGGCCGCGCTCGGCGACGATCGGCATCGTCCTGACGCTGTGCGGCGTGATGGCCGCGTCGGTCGCCAACGTCATCCAGGGCAGCGCGTTCGCCAAGCGCTATCCGATGGCGCCGACGCTGGCGATGGCGATGCTGATCGGCGCGTGCCTCGACGCCGCGTTCGCCTGGATCACCACCGGGCCGCCGGTGTTCGAGCCGCGCTTCGGCTATGTCGCTGGCATCCTCTATCTCGGCGTGTTCGCCTCCGCGCTCGCCTTCCCGCTCTACTTCAACGTCATCCGCGCGATCGGACCGGCCAAGGCCGCGTATTCGGGCGTGATCGTGCCAGTCATCGCGATGCTGCTATCGACGATCTTCGAGCGCTATCACTGGTCGACCTTGGCCGTCGCCGGCGCGATATTGTCCGGTATCGGCCTGTTCATCGCACTCAGCGCGCGCAGGCCCGCGCGGTAGTCGGGCCACGCGGGCGTCCAGCGGAGCACCCGCTTCGCCTTGCCGTTCGCCACCCGTCGGTTCTCGTTATAAAATCCGCGCCCCATCGCCGAGAGCTCCTCGAGCGTCACGAACGGCGGCGCGGGCATCCCGAGCAGCATCGCCGCGAACGCCACCACGTCGTTCTGCGACGCGGGCACGTCGTCCGCGAGATTATACGCCCCCGCTGGCGCGTCGAACCCGGCGATCACCCCCGAGACGATATCGTCGACATGCGCGCGGCTGAACACCTGGCCGGGTTGCTCGATCCGGTGCGCTTTGCCCTGCCGCACCCGGTCGAGCGGCGAGCGGCCGGGGCCATAAATCCCCGGCAACCGGAACGTCCGCGCACCAATGGCCAGCCAGTCCGCATCCGCCGCCGCCCGCGCGCTCCGACGACCACCACCAATCGGCGCAGTCTCGTCCACCCACGCGCCCTGCGCATCGCCGTACACGCCCGTCGAAGACAGATACCCGATCCACGCCCGCGTCCGCAGCAACAGCGAACCATAGCGCCCGAGCACAGGATCCGCCTCATGCTCGGGAGGCACCGACGACAGGATATGCGTCGCCGCCGCGATCTCAGCCGTCACTGCGTCAACGTCGTCGAATCGGAGCGTATCGCCGCGACCATCGCGCGTGGTGCCGACGACGTGCCAGCCATCCGCGGCCAGCCGATCCGCAAGCCGCGATGCGGTGTAGCCGAGACCGAAGACCAGCAGCCGGCTCATGGCGCGACCGCCGCGCCAGCCATCGGCCCATTATACAACGTCCCGAAATAATCGCCCGCGTTCCACACCGGCCGCTGTGCGCCATCGGCGATCTCGCGCGCGATCCGATAGTTCGCATCGACGAACCGCACGCCCTGATCCCACAGAATCGGCTGCGTCAGGTCGTCCGAAGGCTTGTGGTAATTGTTCGCCATGAAATACGCGACCGCCGCCTTGCCCGGCCCCTTCTGACCTGGCCACAGGAACACCGACGGAATCCCCTTCTGAACGAAGCGGAAGTGATCCGACCGGACGAAGATGCCCTCCTCCGGCATCGGATCGGGCGACAGGCCGACGCCGATCGCCGCGACCGCCTTCTGCACGATCGGGCCGATCGTCGAGCGCTCGGCACCGAACACCACCATGTCCTCGAACTTGTAGGTCAGGATCGGCATGTCGAGGTTCACGTCCGCGACGATCGAGGTCAGCGGCACGGTCGGGTGATTGGTGAAGTAATCGCTGCCGACCAGTCCCTTCTCCTCGCCTGTGACCGCGAGGAACATGATCGTACGCTTGGGCCCCTGCCCGCTGGCCGTGAAGCGCTTGGCCTCCTCGATCAGGCTGGCGATGCCGATCGCGTTGTCGAGCGCGCCGTTGTTCAGCGCGTCGCCCTTCACGGGTTTCGTGATGCCGATGTGATCGAGATGCGCCGACAGCACGACGACCTCCTTGCCGACCACCGGATCGCTGCCGGGGATCATCCCGACGACGTTGCTGCTCGCGGCAGGCACGAAGCTCGTCTTGGTCGCGACGGTCAGCGTACCGACCAGCGGCACCGCCTTGAACTTCGCGTTGTCGCCTGCCGCCTGCTTGGCGACCCGGCTCCACGGCGTCTTCGCACCGGCGAACAGCTTGGCCGCGCCGACCATGCTGACCGTGCCGAGCGATGGCGCGCCAGGCGCATCTACCTTGCCGGTGCCGTCGGAGTTCGCCCACGTCATCCGCGGCGTCGCATAGGAATCCGCCAGCTTGGCGAACGTCCGCACCTTGGCCGAGCGCGGGCTCTCCAGCGTGATCACGCCGACCGCGCCCTTGGCCTGCGCGATCGCAGCCTTTGTCCCGCCCGAGCCGAAGAACGCACGCTCCTCGCCACCGAACCGCGCGGGCGAGCCGCCGAAATACGCGACGATCTTGCCGCGCACGTCGACGCCCTTGTAATCGTCCTGACCATATTGCGGCGCGTCGATGCCGTAGCCGACGAACACCACCGGTGCTGAAACGCTGGTCTCCCCCTTCGCGCCGTTCGCAGCAGGCACGTAGTCCTCACCGAACACGAGCGGCTGCGCAGGCCCGCGACCGGTCCAGACGAAATCGCCCTTGCTCGCCGCCTTGTACGACACGAGCGGCACGGTCTGGAGATACCCGCCCTGATCGCCACCGGGACGAAGGCCTGCCGCATAAAACTGCGCAGCGACATATTGCGCGGCGATGTCGAACTCGGGGCTGCCAGCCTCACGCCCCTTCATCGCATCCGACGCGAGGAACAGCACGTGCGCCTTCATCGCCGCCTGATCGGCCGGCAGCGGTGCGGCAAGCTTGGCGTTCAACTCGGCATTGTTCGGAGCCGCAACGGGCGCAGTCTGTGCGAGCGCAGACGTAGAAAGCGCGAGCACCGCGAGCGCGCCGAGAGGACGATACATCCGGAAATCCTTGCAAAGGGAACGTGTTGTAGCGGCGTAGCATCCACCGTCACCCGCGCAAGCTTTGGGGTTCCAGACCCCGGAAAGAAGGACCCTGCCCGGCGAAGAAGTACCACCCCGGCGGAGGCCGGGGCCCAGTTGGGAAACGGTGCTGACGCAGGCTGCGTGCCGTTACTGCAACCTTTCCAACTGGACCCCGGCCTTCGCCGGGGAGGTGCATGTTGGGATGGAGTACCGCCCAAGCTTTGGCTGGCGGTAGGACGGCACGGCCCTATATTCGCAAGCATATGCTCGATATTCAGAACAGTCTCGCCCACCCACTCGTCATTCGCCGCGAGGACTATACCCCGCCCGAGTGGCTGGTCCCCGAGACGAAATTGGATTTCGACCTCGATCCCTCCACCACCCGCGTAACGGCAACATTGTCGGTGACGCGCAACGGCGATCACGCCGCACCGCTGCGGCTCGACGGCGCGGGCCAGAAGCCGCTGTCGGTCACGGTCGACGGCGTCGCGATCAACGACTGGCGGATCGACGGCGAGCAACTCGTCATCCCGCTTACGGGCGCCGCGCATGTCGTCGAGACGCAGGTCGAGATCGCGCCAGATCGCAACACGCAGTTGATGGGGCTGTACGCATCGGGCGGCAATCTCTGCACACAGTGCGAGGCCGAAGGCTTCCGCCGCATCACCTATTTTCCCGACCGCCCCGACGTGCTCAGCATCTATTCGGTCCGGATGACTGCCGACAAGAAGCACTTCCCCGTGCTGCTCGCGAACGGCGACCCGGTCGCGCAGGGCGATCTCGAAGACGGCCGCCACTGGGCGACCTGGCACGATCCGTTCCCCAAGCCGTCGTACCTGTTCGCGCTGGTCGCCGGCGATCTCGCGGTGAACCGCAGCAGCTTCACGACGATGTCGGGGCGCGAGGTATCGCTCGGCATCTGGGTGCGCGAAGCCGACCTGCCCAAGACCGACCACGCGTTGAAGGCACTCGAACTGGCGATGGCGTGGGACGAGACGACCTATGGCCGCGAATACGACCTCGAAATGTTCAACATCGTCGCGGTCGACGATTTCAACTTCGGCGCGATGGAGAACAAGGGCCTCAACATTTTCAACTCGCGCTACATCCTCGCCGACCCGGATACCGCGACCGACTACGACTATGACGCGATCGCCGCGGTCGTCGCGCACGAATATTTCCACAACTGGTCGGGTAACCGGATCACCTGCCGCGACTGGTTCCAGCTGTCGTTGAAGGAAGGCTTCACGGTCTATCGCGACCAGGGCTTCTCCGCCGACCAGGGCTCGCGCGCGGTCAAACGCATCGAGGACGTACGCGGCCTGCGTGCGTCGCAATTCCCCGAGGATTCGGGCCCGCTCGCGCATCCGGTACGCCCAGAATCCTACCAGGAGATCTCCAACTTCTACACCGCGACGATCTACAACAAGGGCGCCGAACTGATCCGGATGATGGCCGCGATCCTCGGACCGAAGGGCTTCCGCGCGGGCACCGACCTGTATTTCGACCGCTACGACGGCACCGCCGCCACCTGCGAGGATTTCGTCACCTCGATGGAGGAAGGCGGCAACGTCGACCTCACCCAGTTCCGTCTCTGGTATTCGCAGGCGGGCACGCCGCGCGTCTCGGCGAGCCTCTCACATGACGGAGACCGCGCGACGCTGCGGCTCGCGCAGCAGGTGCCCGCAACGCCCGGCCAGCCGGTGAAGTCGCCGATGGTGCTACCGTTGCGGGTGAAGTTGTTCGGCGCGGAGTCCGGTGCAGCGCTGACCGACGAACGCCTCGTCCTGTTCGACGACACGCTCGACACGATCGAATTCGAAGGCCTGGCGGAGCGCCCGGTGCTGTCGATAAACCGCGGCTTCTCAGCTCCCGTGGTGGTCGAGAGCGACCGTACCGCCGCCGATCTCGCCTTCCTCAGCGCACACGACGACGATCCGTTCGCGCGCTACGAGGCGATGCAGCAGTTGATGCTCGATACGCTGGTCGCCTCGGTGGAGGGGCGCACGGATCACGAAGGTGTGATCGCTGCGGTGGCGAACACGCTCGCCGACGCCGCGCTCGATCTGGCGTTCGTCGCAGAGGCGGTGTTGCTGCCGTCGGAGAGCTTCATCGGCGACCAGATGGCCGTCGTCGATCCCGACGCGATCTTCCGCGCGCGCGAGGCGCTGCGCCGCGATCTCGGCGCGCGTCTGGAAGCGGAGTGGCGGCAGGCTTACGCGCAGGGTGAGGGCCAGCCCTATGCCTACACCCCCGAGGGCAAGGGCCTGCGTCGCCTGCGGTCGGTCGCGCTCGGCTATATCGCGGCGAGCGGCGCGGCGGATGCGGCAGATCTCGCCTTCGCGCAGTTCGATTCGGCGGACAACATGACCGATCGGATGGGTGCACTGACGACGTTGGTCAGCAGCACATCCGACATCCGGACCACCGCGCTCGACATCTTCTACAGCCAATATTGCGACAACCCTCTGGTGCTCGACAAGTGGTTCCAGGCGCAGGCACAGTCGTCGCGCGACGATACCCGCGCGATCGTCGCGGGGCTTGCCGAGCATGCCGACTTCACGCTGACCAACCCCAACCGCGCGCGATCGCTAATCGGCGCGTTCGGCGCGAACCAGCGTGCGTTCAACAACGCCGACGGTAGTGGCTATCGATTCCTCGCGGACCAGTTGATCGCGCTCGACCGCCTCAACCCGCAGACCGCGGCCAAACTCCTGCCGCCGCTGGGCCGCTGGCGCCGGTTCGATGCGGGTCGGGCTGGGCTGGTGCGCGCGGAACTGGAGCGGATCGTGCGGACGCCGGGGCTGTCGAAGGATTTGTTCGAGCAGGCTTCGAAGAGCCTGGAAGGCTGAACTGAACCGATCCTCCCCTGCAAGGGGAGGTGGCGCGAAGCGACGGAGGGGTGTCACCCTGTCGACAGTGGGTCACCCCTCCGTCAGCGCCATGCGCTGCCACCTCCCCTTGCAGGGGAGGAACATCGGCACCGCCCCCTACCGTCGATTCGCAAAGAACGCCCGCAAGATCCCCGCCGCCTCGGTCTCGGCAATCCCCGCATAAATCTCAGGCCGGTGATGACACGTCGGCTGGCTAAAAAACCGCGGCCCATGCTCGACCGCGCCCCCCTTGGCATCGGGCGCCCCATAATATAGCCGAGCAATCCGGGCATGCGCGATCGCCCCGGCACACATCGCGCAAGGCTCAAGCGTCACCCAAAGATCGCATCCCTCGAGGCGGTCGCTCCCCAACACCGAAGCCGCAGCGCGAATCGCCTGGATCTCCGCATGCGCAGTCGGATCGCACAGCGCGCGCGGCGCATTGGCCGCCGTAGCGATAATAATGCCGTCCTTAACGACAACGGCGCCGACCGGGACTTCCCCAGCCAGCGCCGCATCGCGTGCCGCGTCGAGCGCGCGGCGCATGAGTTCGGGAACGGGGAACATGGCCTCAGGCCCTGCCCCGCGCGTGCCCGCCCGTAAAGCTCAGTTCGGTGCCTGGCTGTTGGCCGGCTTCTCGACGTTGATCGTCGGCACCGCCACGGTCTTGTTCTCGGTGCCGAGCGTGACCTTGGCGACGTCCGCCTGGAACTTCGGCGCCTGGACGACGCCCTGGCGGGTCTGGTCGATGTTGATGATCCCGAAATACATCAGGCCGACCACGACCAGCACGACGATCGCGACCAGTGACAAGAGCGTACGCATAGGACATCCCCTTTTCTTGAACAGTTCGATAGCGTAACAACGTCGCCGAGCGCTGCCGGTTGCACAACACGTTTTACGTGAATCGGTTGACGAAAGCCGGCGTGCCAGCTATCCGCGCGCCTTTCCGGGGTTCCTCCCGACACTTGAATAGGTAATCACATGTCGCGCATCTGCGAACTGACCGGCAAGGGCCGGATGGTCGGGAACAACGTCTCCCACGCCAACAACAAGACCAAGCGCACGTTCCTGCCGAACCTGCAGAACGTCACGCTGCTGTCCGATTCGCTCGAGAAGGGCGTCAAGCTGCGCGTCTCAACGCACGGCCTGCGCACCGTCGAGCACAATGGCGGCCTCGACAACTGGCTGGTGAAGGTCTCGGACGACAAGCTGTCGCTCCGCGTTCGTCGCCTGAAGCGCGAAGTCGTCAAGAAGATCGCCGCTTCGGCCGTCGCCGCCTAACAGCGACGATCGAAGCTTGCCGCTTAGCAGCGGCGGGCGATGCGATCACCGCGGCCCGCCCTGCACCTCGCAGGGCGGGCCGTTGGCGTTCGTGGGTGCACGAGGTCTGCATGCGCCCGTACTTCCACAGACGCCTCCCGGGTCCCTCATCCACCTTGCCCGTCATCCCAGCGAAAGCTGGGATATCTCACGTGGCAGGCGGCGCCCGCCTCACGGCAAGATCCCAGCTTCCGCTGGGATGACGGTTGCGGTGTTGGAATGACGGGCAACGGGCGGGCGGCTGCCCCCCCCCCCCACGCCGCTACCGCTCCAGCCGAAACTTCAGCAACAGCGTCCGCTGGAGAACCATCTGGTTGTCGTCGGACACGATCCACACGATCGTCGCGCCGTTCTCGACCGTCGTGTCGATCCCCTCGAAATTATCGTGGATCAGCGGCGCGTCGATCGTCGCGATCAGCCGGCCACGTGCGATTCGCCCCGCCGCCACATCGCGCGCCGCCACCCGCGATATCCGCGCCGAGAAGATAAACGGCAGCCGAAAACCGCGATCGAGCACCAGCAGGTCGCCATTCGGCAGCGCGGTGACGTCCGATGGATCATACCGACCATAGGGCTCGTACGCGAATCGCTTCGGCGCCCCCGCCCCTGTCGGATCGCCTGCAAAGATCAGCGCCTGCCGCGTATGCAACCGCTCCTCGTCCGAGCCGGACCAGTCCGGCCGCCGGACATGCGCCTCTTCGCTGATGACGACGAATCGACCATCGGGCAGCCGCGCCATCGATTCGGGCCCGCCGTTCGCTGGCCATCGCCGCATCGCCTCAGGGTTCACGCGCGCCTCGTACCGCGCGAAGCCCGGCGCATAGCGCCAGATCGAATTGCGGTCCTCGAACCCGACCCAGATCTTTCCCGTGACCGGATCGACCGCCATCGATTCGCTGTCGCGGTCGCGCTTCTCCCAGCCGATGCCGGGCCCCGCGGGCAGGTTCTTGAACGCGACCCGGTGTGGCAGCCAGTCGGCGCCCATGTCGAACTGGACGATGTTGCCGCCGTCGCTGAGCAGCGTGAAGCGATTGCCGCTTGCCGTCGGCGTGACGTCCATCGACGAGAAGCCGCCAAACGCCCGATCGCGGCTGGCAAGCGCCACACCGCCCAGATACGTCAGCCCCCCGACCCGCACGTGCCGCGGGTTGGTGCGATCGAGCATCACGCGCGTCGCGGTCAGCTGCGCATGCGTGCCGAGCAGGTCGAGCCGCGCTTCGCCCGACCAAGTCGGCACGATCGCACAGACGCTCACCGCGACGAACAGGACAGTGATCAAGCGCCGCATCGCATCCCTCATAGGGTGTCCGGCGATCCGCGGAAGCATGAACAGCGGATAACGGAGGCATTCAGGCTTAGCTCAATGCGAATCACCCATACGCGTCTCATCGAGGATGGAAGCACGGCCCCCGCCGCCGCCGAAATCCCCAACGGGAGACGCACGATGTTCAAGACTTTTACACTCGCCGCCAGTGCCCTCGCATTGGGTGCGACCGCCCTCGTTCCCGCTGCCGCCGATGCGCAGCGCTGGGGCTCGCGCTACGAGCGTGGCTACGATGGCTATCAGGGTGGCGGCTACCGCGATGGTGGCTACGACCGTGGCTATCGCGAGTATCGCGGCAACGATCGCCGCTACAATTACAACGCGCGCAGCCGTCGCGGTTGCGACAATTCGGGCGGCACGATCGTCGGCGCGCTCGCCGGCGGATTGCTCGGCAACACCGTCGCGGGCCGTGGTAATCGGACGCTCGGCGCAGTCCTCGGCGCAGCCGGTGGCGCGCTCGCCGGTAACGCGATCGATAAGTCGGATAATCCGGGGTACTGCCGCCGATAGGCCCGGCAACGCCCGGGCTGATGCAAGCGAAAGCGAGCAATCGCCGGCACGGACGGCGGGCAGGCCCAGCCTGACCCGACCCCAGGTCGAGTGGGCGACGGCTTTGCCGACGTCCCGCCCGCTTGAGCCCAACCAGTTTCCCAGTTCCCTCGCGTAGCGTATCGAGGGCGAGGGCCGGTTTCCCGTTCGGAAGCCGGCCCTTTGTTTGTCTGCAGTTGCACATTCCCCGCACCGATAGTGCCGGAGCGCCCTATTCTGTCATCCTGACGAAAGTCAGGACCCAGGGTAACTGACCATCGTCGATCTTGCCTCTGGGTCCTGACTTTCGTCAGGATGACGGTAGATCGTAAAGATGGCGGAGGGTCGTCGGGTGGTTACGCGATCCGCTCGGGCACCTCGGCCGCATCCTCCGCGATCGCCGCGGCCGGTGCCACCGCCTCCCAAGGAAACACGAACCAGTCCTTCGTCACTGCCCGGTCGATAACCCGCGCACTATAGTCGATCCGCTCCGCCGAGCTGACGTTATCGATCAACATCGCAAACCGCACCGCACCCTCGACAGCACCCGCCGCCGCCAGCGCCCCGCGCAGATGCGTGATCGTCCGCCCTGAATCGTTGATGTCGTCGAGAAACAGCAGCCGCTCGCCATCCCGCGTCCGCTTGGCCAGCTTGACCAGCGGCTCGTCGGCAAAGTCCTTCACCTGGCTCGAATAATCGACCGACAGGGTCGGCAGCCCGATCGCGTGGCTGAGGAACACCGCCGGCACGAGCCCACCGCGGCCGATGCCGATGATGTAATCGGGTTTCCACGCGATATCCTCGACCAGCTTGGCGGCGAGGATGTGGATCGCGGCGACGAACTCGTGCTGCGGGATAGGGGTAAAGATCGGCATCGATCGGATGCTAGCGGGTCGTGGCGAAGAGTTCACTCAAAACCCACCCACCTTGCGCCACAGGTGTAACGCCCACTCCTTGTTTCCCCGCGAAGGCGGGGACCCAGACTGGGCTCCCGCCGTCAGGGCCCCTTCAAAGTATTACTTTGAAGGGAGACCCTTCGCGGGAGAACAAGAAGTGGGAGTTGCCTGAGCAGCTCAGATCGTCTCCAGCGCCTGCTCGAAATCGGCGATCAGATCGTCCGGATCCTCCACCCCGATCGAGATCCGCACGAGGTTGTCCGTAATCCCCAGCGCCTGCTTCCGCGCATCGGGCACCGAAAGATGCGTCATCCCCGCCGGATGGCTCGCCAGCGTTTCGGTCCCGCCCAGCGACACCGCGAGCTTGGCGATCTTCAACGCATCGAGGAACGCGAAGCTCTCGCGCTCGCCGCCCTTCAGATACAGCGAGAAGGTCGAGCCGCCGCCGGTGCAATGGCGGCGATAGATATCCGCCTGCCGCTCCATGCCCGGCTCGTCCTCGAGGAAACCGAGATACGCGACCCGCTCCACCTTCGGATGATGGCGCAGGAAGCCACACACCTTCGCCGCATTCTCGCCCGCACGGCTCATCCGCAGTTCCAGCGTCTCCAGCGATCGCAGCAGCATCCACGCGGTATTCGGATCGGTGATCGTCCCGATCGTGTTCCGCATCGTCCGGATCGTGTTGATGTGCTCCTTCGACCCCAGCACGCCGCCCGCGACCAGATCCGAATGCCCGCCGACATACTTGGTCAGCGAGTACACGACGATATCCGCACCATGCTTGAGCGGCTGGAACCACAGCGGCCCGAGGAAGGTGTTGTCGATCGCAATCGGTGGCTTCTCGCCCTTGAAGATTGCGTCCCGGCTGGCCTGGACCGCCTCGACGTCGACCAGTGCATTGGTCGGGTTCGCCGGGCTTTCCAGATAGATCAACGCGACGTTGCCGGTCGCCGCCTCGGTCATCACCGCATCGATCTCCTCGCGCGTCGCACCCGCCGGGAAGTCGAGCCACTTGACCCCGAACTTGCCGAGCACGCGGCCGATCAGCGTCTCGGTCGCCGCGTACAACGGCCCCGAATGGACGATCGTGTCACCCGGCTTGACCATCGCGAGGAACAGCGTCGCGATCGCCGACATGCCCGACGAGAAGGCGAGCGCGTCCTCCGCCTCTTCCCAGACGCCGAGGCGATCCTCGAGGATCTCCTGGTTCGGGCCGTTGAAGCGCGAATAGACGAGCCCCTCGGCACCGCCCGGACGCTTGCCGGTGACGCCTTCGAAGTGACGCTTGCCCGCCGCCGCGTTGGGAAACACGAAGGTCGAGGTGAGGAAGATCGGCGGCTTCAGCGAGCCTTCCGACAGCGACGGGTCGTAACCATGACCCATCATCAAGGTCGACGGCTTCAGCTTGCGACCGCCGATCTTCTCGACCTCGGGCTTAGGCGCGACGCGTGCCGCGACTCCGGTCAGATCGGCTTCGGTTTCCGCGGGAACGGCACCGGCGTTATTCGGGGTATCGGACATCAATAAACTCCTGCGTGGCCCGTCTTATGCGAGCCGATGTGCGGAGCCTAAACGACCAGCGCAGGCTTTGGGAGGCGTTACAGCCCGATGATGCTGATCTGGCGCCCATAAGAGGGTTCGCCGCGATGGGTCGCGCGCCGATAACTGAAGAAGCGCGTCTCGCCCCCGTCTTTGGCGGCATAGGTGTCGAGCCCGAGCGCCTCGATCCGCCCGATCCCGGCGACCGCGAGCCGGCTGACGACATAGGCCTCGAGATCGAACTGGTAATGATCCGCACGGCCATCCGCAAAGAAACGTTCGTTCTCCGGATCCGCCTCGCAGAACCGCCGGATGAAGCCGTCGTCGACCTCGTAGCTGGCGCGCGCGATGCACGGCCCGACCGCGGCGACGATCCGATCGCGGTGCGCACCGATCGCCTCCATCGCGAGGATCGTGGAGTCGGTAACGCCGCCGAGCGCGCCCTTCCAGCCGGCGTGCGCGGCGGCGACGACGCCGGCCTCGCGGTCGGCGAACAGGACGGGTGCACAGTCTGCGGTGAGGATGCCGAGCGCGAGGCCGGGACGGTTGGTGACCAGCGCATCGGCATGCGGGCGAATCGCGTCGTCGAACGGATGGATCACGGTAACTGCGTCGGCGGAATGGACTTGGTACATACCAACGAGTTTCGCGCCGGGAAGAACGGCTTCGATGGCGCGGCGACGGTTCTCAGCTATGGCGGCGGGGTCGTCGTCAGACCCGATACCGACATTGAGGCTCGCATACGCACCGGTCGAGACGCCGCCGCGTCGGCCGAAAAAGCCATGCGGGATTTCGCCAAGCGCCTTCGCGCGGAGGAGGTCGATGGTCATTTTAGGTCACCCAACATCAAGCACATCCCCACCCCGGCGGAGGCCGGGGCCCAGTTGGGTGACGTTCCTAACAGCAGGCATCGCGCCGTTACCAAGACCTTTCCAACTGGGCCCCGGCCTCCGCCGGGGTGGTGGCCTTTCGCTACGATATCTCTGGTAGCGCCGCCGATCACAGCACAAGCCGCATAATGCGATCATCATCAGGCTGCTCGCCGACCATGAACACATACCGCCCAATCTCGACGAAGCCGTACCGCTGATAGAACCGGTGCGCCCGGTGGTTATCCACATACACGCTCAGGATCATCTCCGTCCGCCCCTCGGCGCGTGCGACATCGATCGCCCAATCCATCAACGCCGGGCCGACACCCGCGCCGTGCTGGTCGCTGCGCACATAAAGCTGATAAAGTTCGATCGCGGACGCAGGCCAGTCGCCGGGAAAGGCAACAGGGCCGATCTTCGCAAACCCGACGATCTTACCCGCCTCGTCCATGGCGACGCGCACGGTGAAGGCAGGGTCGGACAGCTGCGCCGGCAAACCCTTTTCTCCGAACGCTTGCTCGAGAAACGCAGCAAGATCTTCGGGCCGATACAGCGTGCCGAACGTGTCGGTGAACGACCGCTTCGCCATCGCGGCAAGTTCTGCACCGTCGGCGGGCACCGCATCGCGATAGGCGATCATGCAAACGCCGCCGGGGTCGGCCAAGTTGGCGCGGTGATCGCCAGCGCTTTGAAAAGCGTACCCATATCGTCCATCAACCTCCTTCGATCCGCTGCCAATGCTTCCGCCCGCGCAGGCGACGCCTTGGCGAGCGCGGATGTCCGCGAATCGATCCCGAGCCCGCCGAGCAGGTCGCGCTGGCTCACCGGCCCCCACGCCACCGCACCCTCGGTCTGCGCCGCGGCGGCAAGCGTCGTAAAATCGACATGCGCGGTCAGGTCGTGCTCGCCTGGCGCCTCGAACGGGTTGGCGAACGCGTGGCTGCGGACCGCCTGCAAGGTGTCGCCGAGTGCCGGCCCCTCATACCCATAGTCGATCGCGATCAGCGCACCGCCCTGCGCGGCGATCCGCTTGGCGAGGCCGCGGACGATGGTAACGGCAGCGGGTGACGTCTCGAGAATCGAGCCCGCGGGGGCATCGCGGAACGGCTCGGGAATGACTGCGTCGGGCAGCGGCTTGCCGGCGATCGGCAGGAACAGCAGGTCCTGCGCCGCGACCAGGCGTTCGTGCCACTGCGCGCGCTTCACCAATTGCCGGATCGGCAGCGCATCGAAGAACTCGTTGGCGGCGACGATCAGCGGGCGATCGGTCGGCAGCGTATCGATCGTATCGTGCCAGGTCGCTGTCGGCACGCGCTCGGCCTGCGCCTTCCGCAGCGCCGGGCTGGTCTCGACGAAATGGATCTCGGGGTTGAAGCCAGCCTTCGCCATCGCTCGCCCGGCGTCGGCAGCGAGCGTACCGCGGCCCGGCCCGAGCTCGACCCACGCCACGTCCGGCCGCCCAGCCCGGTCCCACAGATCGGCGCACCAAAGACCGATCAGCTCGCCGAACATCTGGCTAATCTCAGGCGCAGTAGTGAAGTCCCCCGCAGCCCCCAGCGGATCACGCGTCGCATAATACTGGGCGTTGGCCGCCGCCATATACTGCGCAACGGGAATCGGACCTGCGAGCGCGATCGCACGCGCGAGGCGTTCCGGAAGGGCTGCTTCGATTCCCCTTCCGCTTGCGGGAGGTGTTAGGGGAGGGGCTGGATTATCTTTGGCCATGACATTTGCGGCCATGCCCTCCCCCAACCGCTCCCGCAAGCGGGAGGGGAGCTAAGCGACGCTCTGCGTCCCCGCGATCGACTCGACCCGCACGCGCCGTTTGGCCGACGTCGCCACCAGATATCCGCCGCCAATGATCATCGGCACGCACAGCCACTGCCCCATGTGCAGCCCGGTATGCTCGGCAAACGCGCGCAGCTGCGAATCCGGCTCGCGGAAGAACTCGACGGTGAACCGCGCGAGGCCATAGCCCAGCACGAACAACCCGACGAGCTTGCCCGGGTCATACCGCGCCTTGGTCTTCCAGAACGCGAACCACAGCAGCGCGAACAGGAGGATGCCCTCCAGCCCCGCCTCGTACAGCTGGCTCGGGTGCCGCGCCGGCTCGACCATCCCGAACGGCACGGTGCGCTCGAAGATGATCCCCCATGCGACGTCGGTCGGCTTGCCCCACAGCTCGCCATTCACGAAGTTCGCCAGCCGTCCGAAGAACAGCCCGAACGGTACGCAGCACGCGATATAATCGTGCACGCGCAACCAGTTGAGCTGGTGCTTCCGTGCAAACAGGATCAGCCCGATTGACGTGCCGATCACCCCGCCGTGGAACGACATCCCGCCGTCCCACAGCCGGAAGATCCGCAGCGGATGCAGGAACATCTCGGGCGCATAGAAGATCACATAACCGAGCCGGCCGCCGAGGATGATGCCGAGCGTCGCGTAGAACACGAGGTCGTCGGCATGCCGCCGCGCCATCGGTGCGCCGGGCTGCGCGAGGAGCTTGAGCAGATACCACCAGCCGAGCAGGATCCCGCCAATATAGGCGAGGCTGTACCAGCGCAGCGTGAAGAAGCCGATCGAGAAGACGTCGGGGTGGAGCCCCAAATCCTCGAAACGGATGTGACTGCCGACGGCAGGCGCTACGCCCGCAGCGGCGGTGATGGTCGACAGGATCAAAGGCTTTTCCCCACGCGTTCGCCCCTGCATAAAGACCGATAACGATAAGACCAAGTAGGAGAGCGATATGCGGACCGAGCTGGACCTGGCTATGGATTCGACGATGGCCGCGCTGACCGCGCCCGACGGCATGCTGGCGCTTGGCTCGGTCGAGCGATTCGGCGTCACGCTGCCGACGATCGCCGCCGCGCCGCCCGCGCTCAGCTATTATTTCGCGCACTACGCCAACGAGCACCGCGACGCCGTCTTCATCGTCTCCGGCGACGAACGCTTGACGTTCGGCGAGGTCTACGCCGCCGCCGAACGCACCGCGCGCGCCCTGGTCGGCGGGTACGGCATCGCGAAAGGCGACCGAGTCGGCATCGCGATGCGCAATTCGCCGTCGTGGATCGTGCTCTACATGGGCATCGTCATGGCCGGCGGCGTCGCGACGCTGCTCAACGGCTGGTGGCAGGCGGAGGAGCTGGAGACGGCGATCGGCGAGGTCGATTGCGCGCTCGTCTTCGCCGATCCGCCCCGCGTGAAGCGACTGGCGCAGATCGCCGGCCTTGCCGCGCCGGTCGTCGAGATCGACGATTCGCGGGCGCTCGACACCGCCCTCGCGGCGGTGTTCGCGAAGGACGATCATATCGCCGACCTGCCGCTGCTCGGGCCCGAGGATCATGCGACGATCCTGTTCACCAGCGGCTCGACCGGCCAGTCGAAGGGCGCGCTGTCCGAACACCGCGCGGTCGTGCAGGGGATCTTCAATTATCTCGGCCAGGCGATGATGATGGTCGGGATCGCCACCGCGCAAGGCAATCCGCCGGTCGGCCAGCCGGTCACGCTGCTGACGATCCCGCTGTTCCATATCACCGGCGAAGTGCCGGTCTTCCTCCAGAGCTTCGCGATGGGCCGCAAGCTCGTGCTGATGCCGAAATGGGACGCGGGCGAGGCGATGCGGCTGATCGAGGCGGAGGACGTCACCTATTTCGTCGGCGTGCCCTTGATGAGCTTCGAGATCCTCAACCACCCGGACCGCGCGAAGTACGACCTCTCGACCGTCACCGACTTCGCCGCGGGCGGTGCGCCGCGCCCGGTCGATCACGTCCGCCGGATCGACGCGGAAATGGGGGGAAGCGCGCCGCTGATCGGTTATGGCCTCACCGAGACCAACGCGGTCGGCACCGGCAACTGGCGCGGCAATTATCTCGCCAAGCCCAACTCCGCCGGCCGGCCCGGCGCACCTTTGGTCGATCTCGCCATCCTCGACGATGCCGGCCACCCGGTCGACCAGGGCCAGCGCGGCGAGGTCTGCATCCGCACCATCTGCAACTTCAAGGAATATTGGAACCGCCCCGACGCGACTGCCGCAGCGTTCACGTCGGACGGCTATTTCCGCACCGGCGACATCGGCTATCTCGACGAGGACGGCTATCTGTTCATCGTCGACCGCAAGAAGGACATCATCATCCGCGGCGGTGAGAACATCTCGTGCCAGGAGGTCGAGGCGGCGCTGTACGAACACCCAGCCGTCGCGGAGGCGGCGGTCTTCGGGTTGGCTGACGACCGCTTCGGCGAGGTCCCCGGCGCAGTGGTAGTGCCGCAGGATGGCGAGACGCTGACCCCGGACGACCTGACCGCGTTCCTCCACCAGCACATCGCCGCGTTCAAGATACCGCAGCGGATCTGGATTTCGGAAGAGCCGCTGCCAAGACTGGGGACTGAGAAGATCGACAAGGTCTCGCTCAAGGCAACGTACCGAGCGATGGCCTGAATTTATGGGATAAGCGGTCTCCCATTTCTGTCATCCTGACGAAAGTCAGGAGCCAGGATAACGGGAGGCACAGCTGCTTGGCTCTGGGTCCTGACTTTCGTCAGGATGACGAGGGAAGATAGACGTGCCTCCGCGCCACCTTCTCCCCGTGGGGGAGAAGGATTAGAGCCACCCCATGATTAGCAGGCGTGAGATTTTAGTCGGCGGCGGCGCAGGGATCGGGCTCGTCGTCGCCTGGGGTCTGTGGCCGCGAACCTACGCCCCCAACCTCGTCGCCAACCCCGGCGAAACCCCGTTCGGCGCCTGGCTCAAGATCGGCACCGACGGCCACGTCACCGTCGCTGTCCCGCAGGTCGAGCACGGCCAGGGCGTCTACACCACCCTCCCCCAGGTCGTCGCGGACGAGCTCGGCGCGGACTGGCGCACGATCGGCGTCGAGCCCGCCCCGCTCAACCCGCTCTATGCCAACGGAATCGGCATGCACGACCTGTTCGAAGGCCTGTTCGACCGCCTCCCGGACGGCACCCCGCAACCACCGATGCTCACCGGCGGATCGAGTTCGATCCGGATGTTCGAGCAAGCCTGCCGCGAAGCCGGCGCGGGCGCCCGCGCGCTGCTGTGCATGGCGGCAGCGAAGCGCTGGGACACCGACTGCACCCAGGTCAACGTCGACGCGGGCTTCTGCACCAACGGCGCCAAGCGCATCCGCTTCGCCGAACTGGCCGAGGAAGCCGCGAAGTTCACTCTCCCCGATCCCCTCCCCCTCGGCATCCAGGGCGCAGGCAAGCTGGTCGGCAAATCGGTCCCCCGCCTCGACACCCCGTCGAAAGTCGACGGCTCGGCTAATTTCGCTGGCGACGTCCGCCTCGCCGACATGGTCCACGCCGCGATCCGCCAGGGCCCGGTCGGCGGTCGCCTAACAAAGGTCGACCGTGCCGCCGCCGACCGCATCCGCGGCGTGCTCTCGATCGTCGAGAACCCGCGTTGGGTGGCCGCGGTGGCGACGACGTGGTGGGCGGCGCAGAAGGCGCTCGACGCGCTCGCGCCGCGGTTCGAGAACGACGCCCCCCTGCCCGATACCAAGTCGATCGACGCTGCACTGGATGCGGCGCTTACGCGACCGGGCACGCGAATGGCCGAGACGGGCGACGTCGCCGCAACCTTCCAAGGCGCCAACCTCGTCACGGCGACCTACCGCGCCGGCCTTGGCCTGCACGCGGCGATCGAGACGCGCAGCGCGACTGCGTCCTTCTCTAACGGCCGGCTCGAACTCTGGCTGGCGACGCAAGCACCGGGGCTCGCGCGATCGGCTGCGGCGCGCGCGGCGGGTCTCAGCGAGGATGCCGTCGTCGTCCACCCGATGCTGATCGGCGGATCGTTCGGCGCCGCGCTACAGCACGACGTCGCCGAACAGGCCGCCGTCCTCGCACTCAAGCTCAGACGCCCGGTCAGCCTCGTCTGGTCGCGCGGCGAAGACTCGCTTCACGATCACTACCGCCCGCCCGCCGTCGCGAAGATGGCCGCACGGCTCGCCCCCAACGGCGCGATCATGGGCTGGTCGGGAAACATCGCCGCCCCCTCCACCGGCGCCGAGATGGCACGCCGGATGATGCCGGGGCTCGTAACCGAAGCTGCGCTGATCGGCGTGAAGGGCGATCGCTACGCCGTGGCAGGCGCCACGCCCGCCTATCGCATCCCCGCCTATGCGATCGAGCACCACCCCGCCGAGATCGGCATACCCACCGGCCACCTGCGCGGCGGCGCGCACGGCTACACCGCGTTCTTCACCGAATGCTTCCTCGACGAACTCGCGCACGCCGCCCAATCCGAACCGATGTCATTCCGCATCGCCATGCTCGGCGGCGAACCGCGACTCGCCCGCTGTCTCTCAACCGCGGCGGCACTCGGCGGCTGGAACGGCGGCGTCGCAGGCAGCGGCCAGGGGATCGCAGCCCACGCGTTCCGAGGCAGCTACATCGCCGTGATGGCCGAGGCGCACATGGGTGCGGACCAGCGCCCGGTCGTCGACCGCCTCGTCGCCGCGGTCGACTGCGGCGCGCAGATCAACCCCGACATCGTCCGCCAGCAGATCGAGGGCGGGCTGATCTTCGGCATGGCCGCCGCGCTCGGCGCGTCGACAGGTTTCACCCGCGGCCTCGCCGACGCGCGCGGGTTCGACGCCATCGCCCTGCCCCGCCTCGCCGACACGCCCGACATCACCGTCGAGGTCATCCGCAGCGACGAAGCCCCCGGCGGCGTTGGCGAACTCGGCGTCCCCGCGGTCGCGCCCGCGATCGCCAACGCGCTCTATGCCTCAACGGGCTTCCGCATCCGCAATTTGCCTTTAAGACCAGCGCCATGACCCTGCCCCCCGATCACCCCCCGATTCCCAAGCCGAAGATCGGCGTCCTACTGATGAACCTCGGCACGCCCGATGGCCCCGACGCGAAATCGGTGAAGCGCTATCTCGGCGAGTTCCTATCCGATTCGCGCGTCGTCGAGATCCCGCAGATCGCGTGGCAGCCGATATTGCGCGGCATCATCCTCAACACCCGCCCGAAAAAATCCGCGCACGCCTATTCGCAGGTCTGGCGCGATGACGGCTCGCCGCTCGCCGCGATCACGCGGTTGCAGGCGGCGGCGCTGAAGGATTCGTTCGGACCGGAAGTGCTGGTCGACTGGGCCATGCGCTACGGCAATCCATCGATTTCGGACCGGTTGACGGCGATGAAGGCGGCGGGCTGCGAGCGCATCCTGCTCGCGCCGCTTTACCCGCAATATTGCGCAGCAACGACCGCGACCGCTAACGACAAGGCGTTCAAGCATCTCGCTGGGCTACGCTGGCAGCCGGCGATCCGCACGTTGCCGCCTTATTACGACGACACGCTCTATATCGACGCGCTGAAGGACTCGCTCGAAGAGGGGCTCTCCGCGCTTGATTTCACGCCCGATGCGATCGTCGCCAGCTTCCACGGGATGCCGAAGCGGACGTTGCAGCAGGGCGATCCGTATCACTGCCACTGCCAGAAGACCGCGCGACTGCTCGGCGAGCGGATAGGGCGCGAGTTGACGATCGCGTTCCAGTCACGGTTCGGGCCGCAGAAGTGGCTGGGTCCGGCGACCGACGAGACGCTCGTCGCGCTCGCCAAGGCAGGCAAGACCAAGGTCGCGATCTTCGCGCCGGGCTTCTCCGCCGATTGCCTGGAGACGCTGGAGGAACTGTCGATCCGCGGACGCGAGAGCTTCGAAGAGGCTGGCGGCACACACTTCGCCTACCTTCCCTGCCTCAACGATAGCCCCGTCGGCGTGGAAATGTTGCGCAGCATTTTGGCGCGCGAGCTTGAAGGATGGGTGCGGGCTGTCTAGCCTCCGGCAAAAGGCTGAACCGAGGAGAGACTGATGGCACGCGTGGCAATTGTAACCGGTGGTACGCGCGGAATCGGCGAAGCGATCAGTCTCGCATTGCAGGACATGGGCCTAACCGTGGCGGCAACCTATGCCGGCAACGACGACCGCGCCCGCGAGTTCACCGAGCGCACCGGGATCAAGGCTTACAAGTGGGACGTCGCCGACTATGATGCGTGCCAGGCCGGCTGCGCGCAGGTCGCCGCCGATCTGGGCGACGTCGACATCGTCGTGAACAACGCCGGTATCACCCGCGACGGGACCATCCTGAAGATGACCTACCAGGATTGGAAAGAGGTGATGGACACCAATCTTGGCGGTTGTTTCAACATGGCCAAGGCCGTCTTCCCCGGCATGCGCACGCGCAAATGGGGGCGGATCGTCAACATCGGCTCGATCAACGGGCAAGCCGGGCAATACGGCCAGGTGAACTATGCTGCGGCAAAGTCGGGCATTCACGGATTCACGAAGGCTTTGGCGCAAGAGGGCGCGCGCGCGGGCGTGACCGTCAACGCGATCGCGCCGGGGTATATCGATACGGACATGGTGGCGGCGGTGCCGGCCGACGTGCTGGAAAAGATCGTGGCGAAGATTCCGGTCGGGCGACTGGGTCAGGCTACCGAAATCGCGCGCGGGGTGGCGTTCCTGTGCTCCGAGGAGGGCGGGTTCGTTACCGGGTCTACGTTGAGCATCAATGGCGGTCAGCACATGTACTGACGGGCGCAGGCGCGGCAACGTCCGCGCCGTTGGCCGCGAGCAAAGCGAAGTGGGCAGCGCCCGGCACGGCCGGCGGGTCGGTTCACCGAACCCGTCCGACGGCGGCTTTGCCGACGGCGTTGAGTAGATGTCTACCGGATTACGAAGGACGGTCTTGCTCGATCCTGGGCCCCCGCCTTCGCGAGGGAACAGCCGAGTAACGAAACTCAACGCGTATTAGAGCGACCTTTCCAACTGGGCCCCGGCCTTCGCCGGGGTGGTCCTCACCCGTCGCTGGCACGCTCGATATCCGCACCGACCGCGCTCAGCTTTTCCTCCAACCGCTCATATCCGCGGTCAAGGTGATACACCCGGCCCACAGACGTCTCTCCATCCGCCGCCAAGCCGGCTAGGATCAAGCTCATCGAAGCCCGCAGATCGGTCGCCATCACCGGCGCCCCGACCAGCTTGTCGACGCCACGGACCACCGCAGTTCGCCCCCGAACCTGGATATCCGCCCCCATCCGCGCCAGTTCCGGCACATGCATGTAGCGGTTCTCGAAGATCGTCTCGGTCAGCACGCTCGCACCGTCAGCTTTGCACAGCATCGCCATGAACTGCGCCTGCATATCCGTTGCGAAGCCAGGGTACGGCGCGGTCGACAGCGTCAGCGGCTTCAACGAACCGTCGGACGCAACGCGGACGCCGTCCTTGGTCGGCGTCACCGACACGCCCGCCTCGACCAGCGCATCGAACGTCGCGCCCATGTCGGCGACATCCACGCCGACCAGTTCCAGGTCGCCGCCGGTGATCGCCGCCGCACACGCGTAGCTGCCCGCCTCGATGCGGTCGGGCATCACGGCGTAAGTCGCGCCGTGGAGACGGTCGCGGCCTTCGATCGTCAGCGTCTCGGTGCCGATCCCGTCGATCGACGCGCCCATCGCGACGAGGCAATTGCAGAGGTCGACGATCTCCGGCTCGCGCGCGGCGTTCTCGATCACGCTCGTACCCTTGGCGAGCACCGCCGCCATTACGACGTTCTCGGTGGCGCCGACCGAGACGATCGGGAAGCGGAAGCGGCCGCCCGGCAGGCGTCCACCGGGCGCGATCGCCTTCACATAGCCCGCCGCCATCTCCAGCTCGGCACCGATCGCTTCCAAAGCGCGCAGGTGGAGATCGATCGGGCGATTGCCGATCGCGCAGCCGCCCGGCAGCGACACCGTCGCCTCGCCGCCACGCCCGAGCAGTGGCCCGAGCACCAGGATCGACGCGCGCATCTTCCGGACGATGTCGTAGGGCGCCTCGGTCGAGGTGAGGTTACCCGCACGGATCGTCATCACCCGGCCGAAATCCTCGGGCCGCGTACCCTGGATCGCGGTCGACGCGCCAAGCTGGTTGAGCAGGTGGCCGAAGCCGTCGACATCCGCCAGCCGCGGCAGATTGCGCAGCGTCAGCGGCTCTTCGGTCAGCAACGCACACGGCATCAGCGTGAGCGCGGCGTTCTTCGCGCCGGAGATGGGCAAGCGCCCGGACAGGCGATTGCCGCCGCGAATGAGAATACGGTCCATCCCGGGTGTCTATCGCGGCTGGCGTTCTGCGCAAGGGCCGCGCATCGATCGGGCGACAGGCGGACGTTGCCCGGGGACAAGTCCCGCGCTGGGACCCGCCTTGTGCCCTTACTAGCGCTAACACCCCCCGCTTGATCGACTTTAATGCGCGGAAATCCTAGCTTTGCTCTGTGGTTCTTGAACATTGGGGACCATTACAGAGTGCCGGACAGCTGCTTCGCCGACCGCGTCGGCGATCTCATCGACCTGTCGATGAACGAAAAGGCTGCGTTAGCGCGGTTGGAGGAGCGCCCGCGGGACTTGCGTCGCGGTGCCGTCCTCGTGCGCGAAAATGATCCGCAGGCCGAACTCTTCATCCTGCAACGTGGCATGGCGATGAGCTATGTGCTGCTCGACGACGGCAGCCGCCAGATTTTGCGCTTTCTCTATGCCGGCGACATGCTGGCAGTCTCGGCGCTGGTCTATCGCGATTCGCCCGAGACGGTGGTCGCGCTGACCGACTGCACGGTGTGTTCGTTCGATCGCTCGGCGATGACCGGGCTCGTCACCGATCATCCGCGGCTGTCTGCGCTGATCATGGTAATGAACCAGATGGAGAAGGTCGCGCTGACCGACCGGCTCGCCGCACTCGGCCGCACCTCGGCGAAGGCGCGGATCGCGGCGCTGCTGCTCGAGATGCGCAACCGGATGCGGATGCGCGACCGCGCGATGGGCAACAGCTTCACGCTCGGCCTGACGCAGGAGGAGATCGGCGACGCCACCGGCCTCACCGCGGTGCACGTCAACCGGATGCTGCGACAGTTGGAAGAGGACGGCCTGATCCGCCGCGAGACGGGCCGGGTTACGCTGCTCAACGAAGTGCAGCTCGCGCAGGCCGCGAACTACATCGACCGCTTCGAAGGGCTCGACCTGCGCTGGCTGCCACCGGCGCGGTAACTCTCAATCCTCCCCCGCAAAGGGGGAGGTGGCTGGCTCTTGCCAGACGGAGGGGGAGGATACGGAACAGGGGTGTGGCGCGTGCCGCCCCCTCCATCACCTTCGGTGCCACCTCCCCCTTGCGGGGGAGGATCAGCTTAGAGCGGGACGTTCAAGCCTTCTCGAGCGTGCACTGTAGCGGATGCTGGTTCTGCTTGGCGAAGTCCATCACCTGGCTCACCTTGGTCTCCGCCACCTCGTAGCTGAACGTGCCACACACCCCGACGCCCTTCTGGTGGACGTGCAGCATCACGCGAGTCGCGGCCTCCATGTCCATGCGGAAGAAGCGCTGTAGGCACAGCACGACGAACTCCATCGGCGTATAATCGTCGTTGAGCATCAGCACGCGGTACGGCGTCGGCTGTTTGGTCTTCGCGCGCGTCTTTGTCGCGATGCCGGCGCCGGTGCCCCCGGTACCATCCTCGCCACCATCGTCGCGGCGCTCGGCCATCTGCTCGCCCGTCCGCTGGGGAGTCGTCATTTCAGGGGTCAAAAGCATGCTGCCAAAATATGGCATGCCGGGGGGCAAGAGCAAGGGGGCGCCCGCAAACCTCGCGCGAAAACCGCAAACGCAAAAGGGGCGACCGTCGCACGACGGCCGCCCCTTTCTCGTCACCTGCCGCCCGAAGACGGCATCGCGTAACTTAGGCCGAGATCTTCAGCTTGTCGGTCGCGACCGCAACGCGGTTCGAGATCGGCTGTGCGAACTCGCCGAACATCTTGAGCATCCGCTCGGTCGAGCGCGAGCCCTCGGCGATCATCGTGTCGAACGCGGTGCGCGCATAATCGCTCTGGAGCTTCATGAACTCGGTCGGCGACTTGGCGGCGGCGAGCGTCTTGGCGGCTTCGGTCGCGCTCTCGAACGAGGTCTTGGCGTATTCGGCGGCTTCGTGGCCGAGCGCTTCGACGTTCTTTGCGGCGATCTTCGACGATTCGACCAGCGCCTCGATGTTGCCCTTGCCGAATGCGGTCATGTCTTCGACCATCTTCGCCGACTTCTCCATCGCGCCCTTGGCCTGCTCGCTGAACTCGCTGGTGGTGGTGCCGCTGAACCCGTTGGTGAACAGGGCCTTGGTCTTCTCGGTGATGCTCTGGATCGTGTCCATCGTGGCGTCCTTTGGTTCGCTGGCTAGGGTTTCACTAGCTGGGATCCCCGACGGCGCGACGGCCGGAATCGGGGCGGGAGTGTCCGGTTGCGGCGATACAAAAGCAGCCGCGGGAGGTGTGTCGATCGCCGGCGTCTTGGCGTCCGGCCTGGGTGCCGGTTGAGCCGGCTTGGCGACGGTCCGAGGAGCCTTCGCGGTGGCGACAGGCTTCGAACCGGCCTTGGCCGTCCGTTTCACGATATCCACCATCCACGCACCTCTCTTCGGAGTTATGTCGTGCTCCTTGATACACGATTCGCGGCGCCGCACAATGAAATTGTGCACTGCACCATGACGTTAACGGAAGGTAGCGCTACCGGGTTTTGACATACTCGCCAGGCGCATCGCCGAGCGCCGCGAGGGGCCCCCTGCCGGGATGCCTAACCCCTTTGGCTGCCACGGTTTTCGGATCGATCGCGCGGACCCATTCGACCCAGTCGGGCCACCAGCTTCCCTTGGTCTCGGTTGCCCCCGCAACGAAGTCCTCGAGCGTCGTATGCGCCGAGGGATTGGTCCAGAACTGATACTTGCCCGCAGCCGGCGGGTTCACGACTCCGGCGATGTGGCCCGACCCCGCCAGCACGAACTTCAGCGGCCCCGCGAACAGCTGCGTCAGCTTCCAGACGCTTTCGGCGGGCGCGATATGATCTTCGCGCCCCGCCTGGACGTAAGCGGGTGTCGTCACCTTGGTGAGGTCGATCGGCGTCCCGTCCACCGTCATCGTGCCCGTGACCAGCAGATTGTCGCGGTACAGGTCGGTCAGATAGCTCAGGTGCCATTTCGCAGGCAGGTTGGTGGTGTCGCCGTTCCAGTGGAGCAGGTCGAACGGCACGTAATCCTGCCCTAGCAGGTAATTCTGCGTGACGTAGTTCCAGATCAGGTCGCGCCCGCGCAGCAGGTTGAACGTCGTCGCCATATAGCGCCCGTCGAGGAACCCCTCCGGCGACAGCGACGCGACCATCTTCAACTGCTCGTCATCGATGAAATGCTGCAGTTCCCCCGCCTGCGCGAAATCGACCTGGGCCGTGAAGAACGTCGCGCTTGCGACCTTGGCTGCCTCGCCGCGCGCCGCCAGCAACGCGAGCGTCGCGGCCAGCGTCGTCCCCGCCACGCAATAGCCGATCGTGTGCACCGCCGGCACCTTCAGCGCAGTCCGCACTGTATCGATCGCATCGACCTGCGCGGCGATGTAATCGTCCCAGACGACGTCCTTCATGCTCGCGTCAGCGGATTTCCACGAGACCATGAACACGGTGATGCCCTGCTCCACCGCCCAGCGGATGAAGCTCTTCTCGGGCGTCAGGTCGAGGATGTAGAACCGGTTGATCCACGGCGGGAAGATCACGAGCGGAGTCGCCAGCACCTTGTCGGTGGTCGGTGTGTACTGGATCAGTTCGTAGAGCGGCGTGCGTTTCACCACCTTGCCCGGCGTCATAGCCAGATTGCGGCCGAGCTCGAACGCGCCGTCCGGCGTATGCGTCACCTGCCCGCGGGCAAGATCCGCCATCATGTTCTGCAGGCCTTTCAGCAGATTCTCGCCGCGTGTCTCGATCGTCTTCTCGATCACCTGCGGGTTGGTCAGCGCGAAATTGGTCGGGCTCATCGCGTCGACGAACCCCTTGGTCGCGAACCGCAACTGCTCCTTCTGCTTGGGGTCGAGCCCGTCCACCGCCTCAACCCCGCGCAGCATGTGGTCGCCGATCAGCTCGTAACTTTGCCGGATGAGGTCGAACACGGGTTCGCGCCACTGCGGCGCCTTGAAGCGCTTGTCGGTGACGGGCGCGGGATCGGGCGCCTTGGCGGGATCGAGGAAGCGCTGCCACAACGTCAGGCTCTCGGTCCAGAAATCGCGTGCGCGTTCCAGTGTGGCGGGATCGGTAAAGCCGGGAATGGCAGGAATCGCCTCGGGCTTGGCCTGCATCGCCGCCAAGCCCTGCTCCAGCATCATCTGCTGCGCACGTCCCATCACCCAGGTCCAGTGCTGGAGATCGGGCAAGCTCGGGGTAGGAGGAGTTTCGGCCATGACGTCCTCTGCTTTTTCTGGAGCTTACCGCAGGTGTGGGTCGAGCGGAAGGACGACTGTCACCCGCCCCTTCCGTCACTCGTCTCCGGCGTCACTCGCAACAAAGCCCGCCACCCGAGAAAAGCCCGTCGCCCGAGAAAAGCGCGTCACTCGCAACAAAACCCGTCACCCCAGCGAAAGCTGGGGTATCCCGGTTCGGGCCACACCCTTCAACAACAGGGATACCCCAGCTTTCGCTGGGGTGACGGGAGAGGTGGGATTTGGAGAAACGGCGGGCTGCCTCGGCCCGCCTGCTCACAACACGCAAGCTTTCGTTGGGTGACGCCCCCGCTCACCTGCGGTACAGCACCCGCTCCTCCAGCTTGAGGCTGATCATGTCCGAAGACTTCTACCGCATCAAACGCCTGCCCCCCTACGTCATCGCCGAAGTGAACGCGATGCGGGCGGCGGCGCGCGCGGGCGGGGAGGACATCATCGATCTCGGCATGGGCAATCCCGACCTGCCGCCCCCCGAGCACGTCATCGAGAAGCTCGTCGAAGTCGCGCGCAAGCCCAGCGCACACGGCTATTCGCAGTCGAAGGGCATCCCCGGCCTGCGGAAAGCCCAGGCGAACTATTACGGCCGCCGGTTCGGCGTCGACGTCGATCCCGAGACCGAGGTCGTCGTCACGATGGGCTCGAAGGAGGGCCTCGCGAGTCTGGCCACCGCGATCACCGCGCCCGGCGACGTCGTGCTCGCGCCCAACCCGTCCTATCCGATCCACACCTTCGGCTTCATCATCGCCGGCGCGACGATCCGTGCGGTGCCGACCACGCCCGACGAGGCCTATTTCGAGAGCCTCGAACGCGCGATGGCGTTCACCGTCCCCGCGCCATCGGTGCTGGTGATGGGCTATCCCTCGAACCCGACCGCCGAAGTCGTCGATCTCGCCTTCTACGAGCGCGTCGTCGCGTTCGCGAAGAAGCACAAGCTCTGGGTCATCTCCGACCTCGCTTACTCGGAGCTGTATTTCGACGGCAAGCCCACCCCCTCGATCCTCCAGGTGCCGGGCGCGAAGGACGTCGCGATCGAGTTCACCTCGCTCAGCAAGACCTATTCGATGGCCGGCTGGCGGATGGGGTTCGGGGTCGGCAACAAGACGCTGATCGCGGCGATGACGCGCGTGAAGTCGTATCTCGACTACGGTGCGTTCACGCCGATCCAGGCCGCCGCGTGTGCCGCGCTCAACGGCCCGCAGGACATCGTCGAGCGCAACCGCCAGCTGTACCACAAGCGCCGCGACGTGCTGGTCGAGAGCTTCGGTCGCGCCGGCTGGGATATCCCGTCCCCCCGCGCGAGCATGTTCGCCTGGGCGCCTTTGCCGCCCGCCCTCGCGCATTTAGGTAGCCTTGAGTTCACCAAACAATTGCTGACTCACGCGCACGTCGCGGTGGCCCCAGGGGTGGGCTACGGCGAAAACGGCGAGGGCTATGTGAGGATCGCGATGGTCGAGAACGAACAGCGGCTCCGCCAGGCGGCCCGCAACGTCAAGAAATATCTCCAGTCGATGGGCGTCAACACGCCTGCGCGCGGCGCCGGCTGACCGCTTAGTGGATATCAATCCGTTATATTCGGTGGCCGGCGTGCTCGTCGGCCTTCTCGTAGGGCTGACCGGCGTCGGTGGCGGGTCGTTGATGACGCCGCTGCTGGTGCTCGTCTTCGGCTTCCACCCCGCCACCGCGGTCGGCACCGACCTGCTCTATGCGTCGGCGACCAAGACGGTCGGCACGACGGTGCACGGCTGGCGCGGCACGGTCGACTGGCGCGTCGTGCGCAGGCTCGCGACCGGCAGCGTCCCCGCGGCGATCGCGACGTTGCTGGTGCTCAACCACCTCGGCGAGAAATCGTCCAATACCGGCCATGCGATCACCGTCGTGCTCGGCGTGACGCTGATCCTGTCGGCGGTCGCGACGTTCTTCCGCGGCAAGATCGTCGCGTGGCTGACGCCTCGCGTGGGCACCGTCGGCGGCGAGCGTCAGGCGATGCTGACGATCCTGCTCGGCGCAGTTCTCGGCGTGCTCGTCTCGCTGACCTCGGTCGGCGCTGGCGCATTGGGCATGACCGCACTGCTGATCCTGTACCCGACGCTGCCGATCAACCGGTTGGTTGGCTCCGACATCGCCCACGCCGTGCCGCTGACGTTGCTCGGCGGGATCGGCCACTGGATCCTCGGTTCGGTCGACGTCGACCTGCTCGTGTCGCTGCTGATCGGGTCGATCCCCGGCATCATCGTCGGGAGCCTGATCGCCACGCGCGTCTCCGACCGCGTGCTGGTGCCGGTCCTGGCGACGGTGCTGGCGCTGGTCGGCGTAAAGCTGATCTTCTGAGATGCGGCCGGGGTTCGCCTTCTCGACGCGTTTCCGCGTGCGCTACGCCGAGATCGACGGCCAGCGCATCGTCTTCAACTCGCGCTATCTCGAATATGCCGACGTCGCGGTCACCGAGTTCTGGGAGTGGACCGGGATCGCCGAAACGCTGCCGGATGTCTGGCCGACCACCGAGTTTAACGTGCGCCGGACCGAGATCGATTACCTGAAGCCGTTCCGCCTCGGTGACACGATCGAGGCGTTCGTGCGGATCGAGAAGCTTGGGACGACGAGCCTGACGAAACGCTTCGAGCTGGCGCATGCGGAGACGGGGGAGTTGCACACGGTCATCAATATGGTCAGCGTGCAAGTCGACCTGGAGACCGGCCGCCCGGTGGCACTCCCAGATGCGATCCGCACGGTGCTGGAAACGCTGCCGTCCTAACCTGACCCACCGCCGTCACCCTGAAACTACCCTCGTCATCCTGACGAAAGTCAGGACCCAGAGCGAGGAAGGGCAGCGCTCGTTACTCTGGGTCCTGACTTTCGTCAGGATGACGGAGTGGAGAGCTACTCCGCCGCCTCCGCCTCGACGCCCACAACTTCCCCAGGAAGCGCCCAGATCAGATCCCCCTTCCCCAGCACGCGCCCATCATGCGACCGCACCGACACCGGCTGCAACGGCCGCCGATCGCGCGCGTCGACCAGGATCGGAAACGCCGGCACGCACGTCTCCCACCGCTCGCCCCATTGCCGGAGCGCGATCATCGTCGGGAGCAACGCAAACCCCTTGTCGGTCAATCCATAAGCGATCTTGCGCCGATCCTCCGGGATAGGCTGCCGCTCCAAAATCCCGTGCTCGACCAACCGCGCCAGCCGGTTCGCCAGGATATTGCGCGCAATCCCCAGTTCCGACTGGAACTCCTCGAAATGATGCAGGCCGTTGAATGAGGCGCGCAAGATCAGGAACGACCAGCGCTCGCCCATCGCCTCCAGCGCGGCGGGCAGGCTGCATTCCAGCAATGGTTCGCGCAATTTGCCCATCACGTCATCCTCATCCGCCGCGAACGTACCGCATAAGCCGCAGAAGCGAAACGCCCCGCTTATCCTACGTTATGCGCCGCCCACGAATGGCTGACCCAACCACTAGATCACAGTGATGCGACGCTTTTTGTTGCCAAAAGTCCCTGCCCGGCCCCATCTATGGTGGGTGTTGCGCCAATATGAACTGGTCGATCGCGTCCTCGACTACGATCCCGACGCCGACGAGGCACTGCTGAACCGCGCCTATGTCTTCTCGATGCAGGCGCACGGGAGCCAGAAGCGCGCGAGCGGCGATCCGTATTTCAGCCATCCGATCGAGGTGGCGGGCATCCTCACCGACCTGCACCTCGATGCCGAGACGATCGCCACCGCAATCCTCCACGACACGATCGAGGATACGGTCGCGACCCCCGAGGAAATCGAGCGGCTGTTCGGCGCCTCGGTCGCGCGCCTCGTCGACGGCGTGACGAAGCTGTCGAAGATCGAGGCGCAGACCGAAAACGAACGCGCCGCCGAAAACCTGCGCAAATTCCTGCTCGCGATGTCAGACGACATCCGCGTGCTGCTGGTCAAGCTCGCCGACCGCCTCCACAACATGCGGACGCTGCATCACATATCGAAGCCCGAGAAGCGCCGTCGCATCGCCAAGGAGACGATGGACATCTACGCGCCGCTCGCCGAGCGGATCGGCATGTACGAGTTCATGCGCGAGATGCAGTCGCTGGCGTTCGAACAGCTCGAGCCCGAAGCCTCCGAATCGATCAATCGCCGCCTCGAACAGCTGAAGAAAGGCGACGGCGACCGCATCGCCAAGATCGCGTCTGGTCTGAAGCTGGTGCTGTCGCGCGCCGGGGTCGAGGCGGAGATCTCGGGGCGCGAAAAACACCCCTATTCGATTTTCCGCAAGATGTCCGAACGCCACATCAGCTTCGAGCAGCTGTCCGACGTGATGGCGTTCCGCGCGATCGTGCCGACCGAGGAGGATTGCTACCGCGTGCTCGGGATCATCCACCAGCGCTGGCCGATGGTGCCGGGCCGGTTCAAGGATTACATCTCGACGCCCAAGCGCAACGGCTATCGCTCGCTGCACACGTCGGTGATCCACGCCGACAGCGCGCGGATCGAGATCCAGATCCGTACCGCCGACATGCACGCGCAGGCCGAGTTCGGCCTCGCCGCGCACTGGGCGTACAAACAGCAGATCAACGGCAGCGATCGGCAGGTGAGCTGGATCCGCGACCTTGTCGAAATCCTCGATACCGCCGAGAGCCCGGAAGAGTTGCTCGAACACACGCGGATGGCGATGTACACCGATCGCATCTTCGCGTTCACGCCGAAGGGCGAGCTGATCCAGCTGCCCAAGGGCGCGACCTCGATCGACTTTGCGTACGCGGTGCACACCGATCTCGGCGACCAGGCGGTCGGCGCGAAGGTCAACGGCCGCGTCGTGCCGCTGTCGACGGTGATCGAGAACGGCGATCAGGTGCAGATCCTGCGCTCGAAGGGGCAGTCGCCGCAACCGCAATGGCTCAACGTCGCAACCACCGGCAAGGCGCTCGCCGCGATCCGCCGGCATCTCCGCCAGAAGGAACGCGTCGAACAGACCGCGCTTGGTCAGACCTTGTACGAGGACATCGTTACACGCCTGCCCGCGCAGATCGGCACCGATGCGCTGAGCCACGCGCTGAAGCGGCTGAAGCTGCCCGACGAATCGTCGCTGATGGTCGCGATCGCGCGGCGAACGCTGTCCGATGCGGCGGTGATGGAGGCGCTGATGCCCGGTTCGGCGGGCGCCGACGTGACGCATGCGCTGGCGCCGCAATCGAGCGCCATCTCGATCAAGGGGCTCACGCCGGGCGTCGCCTACGACCTCGCGACGTGCTGCCATCCGGTGCCGGGCGACCGGATCGTCGGGTTGCGCCGGCCCGACGCGGGGATCGAGGTCCATGCGATCGACTGCCGCGTGCTGGGCGAACTCGCCGAGCGGTCGGAGAACGAGACCGATTGGGTCGACGTGGCCTGGGGCAACGAGACCGAGGGCGCGGTCGCACGCATCTCGGTGATGGTGAAGAACGAGCCGGGCTCGCTCGGCATCGTGTCGACGATCATCGGCGGGCACAAGGCGAACATCATCAACCTGCGGCTCGATACGCGCGACAAGAGCTTCCACACCAACGAGATCGACGTCGAGGTGCACGACGTGCAGCAGTTGATGCGGCTGATGGCGGGCCTCCGCGCGGCGGATGCGGTGCATACCGTGGAGCGGGTGTAGAAACATCCGACGATGACGGCGGGCGCGACGGGCGCTAGACGGGGGCGATGAACCGTCCGTCCCTTTCGATTGTCGTCCCCTGCTATAACGAGGCTGCGTGCCTCGACATCCTGCACGCGCGTATTTCCGGTGCGGCGAAGGTCGCGGTTGGCGACGATTACGAGATCGTCCTGATCAACGACGGCTCGCGCGACGACAGCTGGCCGGTAATGCAGCGCCTCGCCGCCGCTGATCCGCGGCTGGTCGCGATTAACCTCTCGCGCAACCACGGCCACCAGTTGGCGCTGACCGCCGGCCTGGACCTGTGCGCAGGTGAGCAGATCCTGATCATCGACGCCGATCTCCAGGACCCGCCCGAACTCCTGTCCGACATGCGCGCGGCAATGGCGGCGAGTCAGGCCGACGTGGTCTACGCAGTGCGCCGCCAGCGCGCGGGCGAAACGGTCTTCAAGAAAGCCACCGCCGCCGCGTTCTACCGCCTGCTGACACGGATGACCGAGACGCCGATCCCGCTCGACACCGGCGATTTCCGCCTGATGAGCCGGCGGGCGCTGGATGCGTTCCTGTCGCTCCCCGAGCAGGCCCGCTTCATCCGCGGCATGGTCGCCTGGATCGGCTTCAAGCAGGTGCCCTTCCCCTACGATCGCGCCGAGCGGCTCGCGGGCGAGACGAACTACCCGCTGGCGAAGATGATCCGCCTCGCGTTCGACGCCGTCACCGGCTTCTCGACCGCGCCGCTGCGTTTCGCCAGCCATGCCGGGCTCGCGCTGACCGGCGTATCGCTGCTGCTGTTCGTCTATATCGCGATTGGTTGGCTATCGGGGAGCGCGGTGCAGGGCTGGACCTCGACGATGCTGGTCACGGTGTTCCTCGGCGCGGTGCAGATGTTCGTGTTGGGGATGATCGGCGAGTATCTCGGAAGGCTGTACGTCGAGTCGAAGCGTCGGCCGCTGTATATCGTCGCCGATGTCGCCGGCCCGATTCAGGGGAAGGCGACGCTCGGGTTTCGTGCGGAGCCGGTCGACGTGGTGCGGTTGCCTGACGCGTCCCCACCAATCCGCGTAGACTGACGAACACCGCCTACCCCGATCCTCACACCACCCCGGCGAAGGCCGGGGCCCAATTGGAAAGGTCGCAGTAACGGAGCGCGGACCTCAGTTGGCCACGTCCCCCAATTGGGGCCCGGCCTTCGCCGGGGTGGTGCTTTCTACTCGTAAATCCAAGACGCTCGTCACTGTGCCGCCCGCACCGAATTTGCCGCCCATCCTCCCCTCGCAGGGGAGGTGGCAGCGCGCAGCGCTGACGGAGGGGTGACCTGCTCTCGATAGGGCGCTACCCCTCCGTCGCTACGCGACACCTCCCCTGCAAGGGGAGGATCGAGCAGGTTTACCGCGGCACCGCCAACGTTACGATCGAAACCCCCGGCGTCATCGGCATGCGGCCGACCAAATGCCGCTCAAGCCGGAAGATCTTCTCGAACAGCGCATTCACCAACTTCGGCGGCGGCGAATCGTCGCTGTCGTCACGACCGGTCATTCGCCCGGCGATCCGCGCCGCCGCCGCCAGCGGGAACAGCAGCGAGTTGAAATAGCCGAGCTTCTCCGGCTTCAAACCCGCAGTCTCGATCGCCGACTTCAACGTCGCCTTCGAGTAGCGCCGGTGATGGTGGTTCACCACGTCATGCGCGCTCCACAGCCACGCATGCGCCGGCACGGCGATCAGGATCTTGCCGCCGGGCGCGAGGCAATCCGCCATCGCCTTCAACGCGGCGACGTCGTCCTCGATATGCTCGACCACATCGAGCACCGCGATCAGGTCGTAATGCTTGCGGGGCACGCCGGGGAGTTCGGGCAAGGGCGCCGCGCCGACCGGCTTGCCGAGCCGCTCGCTGGCGATCTCGCGTGCGGCGGGGTCGATCTCGATTGCATCGATCTCGCCGAACTCGGCCAGCATCGGCAGGTTGTGGCCGGTGCCGCAGCCGATCTCGAGGATCTTCGCATTCTTCGGCAATGCGCCGTAGCGGGTCAGGTAATCGGCGAGAATGTCGCGGCGGGCGCGGTACCACCAGTGGGTGGAATCGTGGGCGGCCATCCGGTCGTAGACGATGCGGTCCATTACTTGTCGGCCATTTCAGTTGAAAACCCAGAGACGGTTGAGCACGAACGTCACGATCGCGGCAAGGAAGACGGCGGGGATCAGAGGGATCCACGGGTGCAGGTGGAGCAACGCGGTCCCGATCCACGTGATTACCGCGTTGAGCGCGAGGCCCGAGCCCTGGACGATCACGAACTTGACGTGCCGGCCCGCGCCCGGCTCCTTCGCGTGGCCCTTGAAGCTCCACCGGCTGTGCAGAAAGAACCCGACTGTCACCGCGACGGCAAATGCGAACGGCACCGCGGCGACCGCCTGGCGCGGCGGGAAGACATAAGCGGTCAGCGGCAGGTAAACGAGCGAATAGACGACGCTCGAAATACCGCCGGCGATTCCGAAGCGCACGAGCTGGCCGAGCACGCCGCTCGCCCGCATCTGCTCAACCTGTCGCCAAATCGCCTGCATGCCCGCCTTGTTCTTTACCCTCCGGCGATCGCGCCGGTGCCTTGTTCTTTACGGACACCGCGATAGAGCGACGCTTGAGATACGCCCGCGCATCTAGAGTGCGTGCGGGCTGGAGGAAAGCGTTTTGGATCAGGCACCACTTCAGCGGCGGACGTTGCTGGACGAACTCGATCGGCATTGGATCGCGTTGACGTTGCTCGCCTGGGTGGCGGTGGCGGCGTGGTCGATGTTCGATCGCTGGGGCCAGATCCGCTGGCTGTCGCTCGGCGATACCGACGACAACATGCGGCTGATGCAGGTCCGTGCGCTGCTGGACGGCCAGGGCTGGTACGATCTGCGCAACTACCGGCTGAACCCGCCGGTCGGGTTCGACATCCACTGGAGTCGCATCGTCGACCTCCCGATCGCGGGGCTGATCCTATTCTTCCGCCTCTTCACCACCAACAGCTGGGCCGAGCGGCTCGCGTGCGGGATCGCGCCGCTGTTGCCGCTGTCGATCGCGATGCTCGGCATCGGCGCGACCGTGCGGCGGCTGATCAGCCCTTACGCTTGGCCGCTTGCCGTCGTGATCATGGTCGGCGCGACCGGCACGATGCTGATGTTCATGCCCGAGCGGATCGATCACCACGGCTGGCAGCTGGCCATGCTGAGCCTGACGGTGGCGGGGCTCTGCGATACGAACGGGCGGCGTGGTGGCGCGATGGTCGGGCTCGCGAGCGCGGTGTCGCTGTCGATCGGGCTCGAGCTGTTGCCGTATGCCGCAATGGCGGGGGCGATCATCGCCTTGCGCTGGGTGTGGGACCGGTCGGAGGCCGAGCGGCTGTCGATCTATGCTTTGACTTTGGGCGGGGGCAGCACGCTCGGGTTCGCGCTGTTCGCGTCGAACGCCAACCAGGCGATGCGTTGCGATGCGCTGACGCCGGTGTGGCTGAGCGTGATGATCGCGGCGGGGATGCTGCTGTTCCTGCTCGCGCGGTTCGGGCCGGCGTCGCGGGGCGCTCGGCTGGCTCTGGCGGTGGTAGCGGGTGCGGCGATCGTGGTGGGCTTTGCGCTGGTGTTCCCGCAGTGCCTGGGGCGGCCCGAGGGGATCTCGCCCGAGCTGCAACGCAACTGGCTGGACAATGTCCGCGAGGCCAAGCCGATCTACAAGCACAGCTTTCGCGTCGGGTTCGCGCTGGCGACGCTGCCGATCATCGGCCTGATCGGGGCGATCCTTGCGGCTTGGCGTTCGCGTCGCGACGACCGAGCCGTGGGCTGGGCGGCGGTGGCGCTGTTCACGGCGTTCGCGTGCGCGATGCTGTTGTGGCAGGTCCGTGCCGGACCGGCGGCGCAGTTGCTGGCGATTCCGGGGGCGACCGCGCTCGGGTGGCTGATCCTGCCGCGGCTGCTCGGCAACCGGTCGGTGGCAGTGCGCGTGCTGGGGACGGTCGGTGCGTTCCTGATCGTGTCGGGGCTGTTTGCCGGGATGGTGATCCAGTATTTTCCGATCGATCGGCCGAAGCCGTATGAGAAGCGCGTCAACATGGCGACGGGCAACTGCCTGCGGACGACCGTGCTGCTATCGCTGAACAAGTATCCGGCGCAGACCGTGTTCACTTTCGTCGACATGGGGCCACGGCTGATCACGATCACGCATCACGATGCGATCGCGGGGCCGTATCACCGTAATGGCGACGCGATCCTCGACGTCCAGCATGCGTTCGGGGGAACGCCGGACCAGGCGCATGCGATCATCAAGCGGCACGGCGCGACGATGCTGCTGCTGTGCCCGAACGCGGCGGAATCGACCAACTACAAGGCGCGCAGTCCGAAGGGATTCTATGCGCAGATGGCGAAGAACGAGGTTCCGGCGTGGCTGACGCCGTTGCCGCTGCCGGCGAAGTCGCCTTTGCGGTTGTTCAAGGTGGATTGATCACCATCCTCCGGTTCTCCTGCGAACGCAGGAGCCCAGGGTAACGAAAGACGGCTTCTGTAATCCTGGACTCCTGCGTTCGCAGGAGAACAGACTAGCGCAACACCACCGACAGGCCGTCGAGCACGAACTGCACCGCCAGCGCCGCCAGCAGCACGCCGAGCAAGCGGGTAATCACCGCCTCGATCTTTGCGCCGAGGATCCGCATGATCGGTCCTGCCGCGAGCAGTGCGACCAAAGTCAGCAGCAGGATCGTCACCATCGCGCCGAGCACGACCAGCGAGCGCTCGATGCCGCTGTTGCGGCTCATCAACAGCATCACCGACGCGATCGAGCCCGGCCCGGCGATCATCGGCATCGCCATCGGGAAGATCGAGACGTCTTCGACCTCAGGATCGCTCGCGACCTTGGCGGCGCGGTCCTCACGGCGTTCGGTGCGCTTTTCGAATACCATTTCGAGCGCGATCAGGAACAGCATGATGCCGCCGGCGATGCGGAAGCTGGCGAGGCTGATGCCGAGGCCCTTGAGCAACGCCTCGCCGAACAGTGCGAACACGAACAGGATCAGCGCGGACACGCCGACCGCGCGGATCGCCATCGCCCGCTTCTGCAGGGCCGAAGCGCTCGCCGACAGCCCGGCATAGATCGGCGCGCAGCCGGGCGGATCGATGACCACGAAGAACGTGATCAGCGAGGAGATGTAGAGTTCGATCACAGGCTCGACTCCTCGATCGCGACGCCTTCGCGACGTCCTGCCGAAACCAATGTGTTGCGCAGCAGGCACGCGATCGTCATCGGCCCGACGCCGCCCGGCACCGGCGTGATCGCGCCCGCGACCTCGACCGCGCTGGCGAAATCGACGTCGCCGACGAGGCCGGCATCGGTGCGGTTGAT
Source organism: Sphingomonas sp. PP-F2F-A104-K0414 (assembly GCF_004340945.1). Taxonomy (GTDB): domain Bacteria; phylum Pseudomonadota; class Alphaproteobacteria; order Sphingomonadales; family Sphingomonadaceae; genus Sphingomonas. Next base: position 17,614 of record NZ_SLYD01000003.1, on the reverse strand, counting down.
GCCGACGTCGATGACGGTCGCGCCGGGCTTGAGCCAGTCGCCCTTGATCATCTGCGGGATGCCGACCGCGGCCACGACGATGTCGGCGCGGCGGATGTGCGCGGGCACGTCCTGCGTGCGGCTATGCACGACGGTGACGGTGCAGCTTTCGCGGAGCAGCAATTGCGCCATCGGCTTGCCGACGATGTTCGAGCGACCGACGACGACCGCTTCCATCCCGCTCAAGCTCGGCAGCACGCTCTTCAGCAGCATGACGCAGCCATACGGCGTGCAGGGAACGAAACCCGGCAGGCCGGTTGCGAGGCGGCCAGCGTTGATCGGGTGGAAGCCGTCGACGTCCTTGTCGGGATCGATCGCGGCGATGACCGTCTGCTCGTCGATATGCTTGGGCAGGGGCAACTGGACGAGGATGCCGTCGATCGTCGGGTCTGCGTTGAGCGTCGCGACCAGCGCAAGCAAGTCTTCGGCGGGGACGTCGGCGGGGAGCCGGTGCTCGATGCTTTCCATCCCGGCCTCGCGCGTCGCCTTGCCCTTCGAGCGGACATAGACGTTGGAGGCGGGGTCCTCGCCGACCAGCACCACGGCGAGGCCGGGCGCGCGGCCCGCCTGCGCCCTGAAGGCGGTGACGCCGTCTGCGATACGGGCCCGGAGGCCGGCGGCGAAGGCCTTGCCGTCGATGATGGTCGCGCTCATGCCCGCGGCCCATAGAGCGCGGACGCGATTTCCGCCAGCACAGTGGAGTCGCCGGCGATGTGCAGGCGCTTCAGGCGGGCGGTGTCGCCGGAGAGTATCGTGACGCTGCGCTTGGGTACACCGAAGGTCTTGGCGACGAGGGCGACCAGCCCGGCGTTTGCGGCGCCATCGACGGGGGCGGCTGCCAGTCGCGCGGCGAAATGCTCGGGCGTTCCGGCGGCGAGTGCGTCGCGACCGCCGCGCGGGGTTACCCGGACGGCGATCGCGAGGCCGTCATCGACCGCGCGCCAGGCGGCCGGCCCGATCAATAGGCTGCGACGAGGTAGTTCTGCGCGATGTTCGGGATGACGATGTTGGTCAGGATGTAGAGGATCAGCAGCACGACCAGCGGCGACAGGTCGAGCGCGCCGAAATCGGGCAGGACGCGGCGGATCGGGCGGTACAGCGGCTCGGTGATCTTCTGCAGCGCGTTCCACACCGTGCGGACGAAATCGCTGTGCGTGTTGATGACATTGAACGCGATCAGCCACGACAGCACCGCCTGGATGACGATGACCCACCAGACGAGGTTGAGCAGCAACTGGACGATCTGAAGAAGGGCGATCAAGGCAAGGGTCTCCGCTGGTGTGTTGCCGATATAAGGTGGCGGGGGGAGAACGAGAAGCCCTGCTTAGGCGATAGTCCCCTTAGCCCCAGCCCGTCACCCCAGCGAACGCTGGGGTATCCCGGTTGGCGAGTGCGCGGCTCGAACCGGGAGATCCCAGCTTCCGCTGGGATGACGGGTTTGGGGGGCGGGAAGAACGAGAAGGCCTGTGGTTCGCCGCCGCTCGCGCCCGCCCGACCGATTATCGTTCCCCACCTATCGTCACCCCAGCGGAAGCTGGGGTATCCCCGTTGGCGGGCGGGCGGCTCGAACCGGGAGATTCCAGCTTTCGCTGGGATGACGGCGTGGCGGTAGTGAGGGTGATACCCGTCGCGCGTTACCGCGAGCGCCCGTTGGCGCTGACCAGCGTGCCTGCCCCTTGCTTGGTGAAGATCTCCAGCAGCATCGCGTGGGGCACGCGGCCGTCGATGATCACTGCGGCATCTACGCCCGATTCGACCGCCGCGACGCAAGTGTCGAGCTTGGGGATCATGCCGCCGGTCACGGTGCCGTCGGCGCGCAGTTCGGCGATCCGCGCGGGGTCGAGATCGGTGAGCAGTTCACCCTGCTTGTCGAGCACGCCGACGATATCGGTCAGCAGGAAGAACCGCGCCGCCCCCATCGCCGCGGCGATCGCGCCGGCCATCGTATCGGCGTTGATGTTGTAGGTGTGGCCATCCGCGCCGATGCCGATCGGGGCGATCACCGGGATGATGTCGGCGGCGATCAGCGTGTCGAGAATCGTCCGGTCTACCGCGATCGGCTCTCCCACGAAACCGAGGTCAACGTGACGCTCGATTCCCTGGAGCTTGTCGGGTTCGCGGCCGTGGCCGACTTTCTGCGCGAGGACGAGGCCTGCGTCCTTGCCCGAGATACCGACTGCGCGACCGCCGGCCTGGCCGATCCAGCCGACGATTTCCTTGTTGATCGAGCCTGCGAGGACCATTTCGGCGATCTGCGCGGTCTCCGCATCCGTCACGCGGAGGCCATCGACGAAGCGCGATTCGACGCCCAAGCGCTTGAGCATCGCGCCGATCTGAGGCCCGCCGCCGTGGACGACGACCGGGTTGATGCCAACCGCTTTGAGCAGGACCATGTCCTCGGCGAAATCGCGCTGGAGCTCGGGGTCGCCCATTGCGTGGCCGCCGTATTTCACGACGAACGTCTTGCCGGCGTAGCGCTGCAGATACGGCAGCGCCTCGGTGAGCGTTTCCGCCTTGGCGAGCAGGGCGGGATCGGGCGTGTGATCGGTCATGCCCGCGCTTTAGCCAGTCGCAGGCGGTTCGTCATCCGAGGAACGTGCGTGGCGTGGCGTGGCGTGGCGTAGCGTAGCGTGACACATCCCACGTCGGCCCCATCCGTCATCCCAGCGAAAGCTGGGATCTCCCGGTTCGAGCCGCTGCATCCGCCCAGGGGGAGACCCCAGCTTTCGCTGGGGTGACGGGCGTGGGGGGGTGACGGGCTTGGGGAGTGACAGGCTTGGGGGGATGGGCTTTGGGGGGGACGGCGTAAAGGATGACAGGCCTAGGATGCAGCCTTCAAATCAAACCCGGTCCAGCCGCCGCCCCAGCCGCACGAAAAACGTGATCATGAACGGCACCAGCACGATCGACAGCACGACCTTGGTGAGCATCTGCCCCTCCATCAGCCCGAGAATCGGCCGCTCCCCCAGGAAAGAGATGGTGATGAACAAGATCGTGTCGATGATCTGCGAGATGATGCTCGCGATCATGCCCCGAAGCCACACCAGCTTGCCGTCGCCGCTGCCGACCTGGCCCGACAGCTTCGAGAAAATCAGCACGTTGAGCGTCTGCGAGATCCCGTAGGAGATCAGCCCGGCGATCATCATCCGCGAGCTTTGCCCGACCACGACCGGAAACGCGTCGACCGCGGGCGGGTACATCCCCGGATCGTGCGGCAGCGCCAGCACCAGGTGGATCAGCGCCGCCGACACCAGCAGCGGGATGAACCCGAGGCGTACGAGGAACGTCGCGGTCTTCTGGCCGTGCAGTTCGGCGATCGCGCTGCTCAATACCACCAGCAGCAGGAACCCGAAGATCCCCGCCTCGACCGCGAGCGGGCCGAGCGCGACCTGTTTCACCCCCAACACGCCGGCGATGCACACCATGCCGCCGTACAACACCGAGAAAACGAAGAGCGAACGCGGGAACGCGGGAAGTGGTTTGTCCATCGCGCGGGACGCTAGCGAAAACCGCCGCCCCGTCAAATGACTAGCGCTCCTCAAATAACTGGCGAGCGCGGCCTGCCCGTGTCATGTCCCGCCCTTGCGCAGCCGGGGGGCCGCGCGTGTCAGTCAAAAAAATGCAGGGCGTCCATGGAAAGACTAGTCATCGGCCTTGCAGGCATCGCCGTCATCCTCGGCATCGCGGTGCTGTTGTCGAGCGATCGCCGCGCGATCCGCCTGCGCATCGTCGGCGCCGCGTTCGCGCTGCAGGTCGGGATCGCGGTGCTCGTGCTGTATTCCAGCATCGGCAAGGTCGTGCTGGGCAGCATGTCGGGCGGGGTCGCCAATTTGCTCGGCTATTCGCAGAAGGGCACCGAATTCCTGTTCGGCAAGATGGCGACGCCCGAGATCGGCGGCCAGAGCTTCGCGATCGCCGCGCTGCCGGTGATCATCTTCTTCGCCAGCCTCGTCTCGATCCTCTATTATCTCGGCATCATGCAGCTGGTGGTGCGCTGGGTCGGCGGCGGGATCGAGAAGGTCATCGGCGTCTCGAAGGTCGAATCGCTGTGCGCGGCGGCGAACATCTTCGTCGGCCAGAGCGAATCGCCGCTCGTCATCCGGCCCTATCTCGCGGGCCTCACCCCGGCGCAGCTGTTCACGGTGATGACCAGCGGCATGGCCGGCGTCGCGGGGACGATCCTCGCGGCGTATGCGTCGATGGGAATCCGGATCGATTATCTGCTGGCGGCGAGCTTCATGGCGGCGCCGGGCGGAATCCTGATGGCGAAGATCATCATGCCCGACCGCGTGATGCCACCCGAGGGCGAACTCGCGCTCGGCGATCTGCCCGGTGAGTCGTCGGCGGGCGAACCGATGCCGCAGGCGACGCACGACGAGGAAAAGCCTGCCAATCTGATCATGGCCGCAGCCCAGGGTGCACAGACCGGCGTGCGCCTGGCCGTTGCGGTCGGTGCGATGGTGCTGGCGTTCGTTGCGCTGGTGGCGCTCGCGAACGGGCTGCTTGGCGGGCTTGGCAACATGATCGGGCTGCCGGGGCTCAGCTTCCAGGGGCTGCTCGGCTATGTCTTCGCGCCGATCATGTTCCTGCTCAACGTGCCGTGGAGCGAGGCGGGGATCGCCGGCGGGCTGTTCGGGCAGAAGATCGTGCTGAACGAGTTCGTCGCGTATATCTCGCTCGGGACGCAGCAGGGGCTGAGCGCGCGGACGATCGCGGTCATTACCTTCTCGCTGTGCGGGTTCGCCAACTTTTCGTCGATCGCGATCCAGATGGCGGTGACGGGCAGCCTCGCGCCGAACCAGCGTCCGATGATCGCCAAGCTTGGGCTGCGGGCGCTGGCGGCGGGGAGCCTCGCGAACCTGATGTCGGCTGCGCTTGCGGGTTTGCTGATCAGCTGAACCGTCCGTCATCCTGACGAAAGTCAGGATCCAGGGTAACGAGCGTCGGCCTTCACGGCTCTGGATCCTGACTTTCGTCAGGATGACGTGGGTTGAGACGACGGGACTGGGATTACGCGGCCCCTAAACGCAATCGGGCCCGTCACCTCTCGGCAACGGGCCCGACGCCACTGCCGCGTTATGGAACGCGGCAGCTATCTCTCGAAATCGCCGATTACGGCAGCATCACCGTGTCGATGACGTGGATCACGCCGTTCGACTGCATGACGTTGGCGATCGTGATGCGGCCCTTGTGGCCCTTGCCGTCCATGATGCCCCAGCCGGTGCCGAACTTCTTGAACATCAGCGGCTCGCCCTGCACGGTGGTGTAGGTCGCGGTGCCGCCGTTCGCCTTCGCCTTGGCGGCGATATCGGCGGCGGTGATCGTGCCGGGGACGACGTGATAGGTCAGGACGCTGGCGAGCTGCGCCTTGTTCTCGGGCTTGAGCAGCGTGTCGACGGTGCCGGCCGGCAGCTTCTTGAACGCGGCGTTGGTCGGCGCGAACACGGTGAACGGCCCCGGGCCCGACAGCGTCTCGACCAGGCCGGCGGCCTTGACCGCGGCGACCAGCGTCGTGTGATCCTTCGAATTGACGGCGTTCTCGACGATCGTCTTGGTCGGGTACATCGCGGCGCCGCCGACCTTCGGGTTGGTCGGGGCGGCGACGATCGCGCTACCGCTGACGGCGATGGCGGCGGCGACGATCGCGGTACGAAACACGTGATTCATGGCTTTCTCTCTCCTGCACGGCGCCGGTCGTCCGACGCTTTCGTGGAAAGATACGGCCGGATCGGAAGAATGATGCAGCCGCGTTTCACATCGTTGCGATCAGCCTGTTCCACGCCGCGATCTCGTCATCGTGATGCTCCGCGATCGTCAGGTCGCTTGCCGTCGCCGTCGCGAGATCAACGTTGATCGACCCGCGCCATTCGAACGTCGCATTGCCCGACAGCGTGACCATCGCCGCCTCGCTCGCCTCGGCGCGGACGAGCCCGCCCTTGTTGAAGACGGTGGTCGGCGTGTCGTAGGCGATCCGCCCGGTCAGGCACGCGGCATAGGTCGACGCCGCCATCGCGCTGCCGCAGCTGTCGGTGAGACCGACCCCGCGTTCGAAGGTGCGGACGAACAGATCCGCGCCACGGACCTCGACGAAGCTGACGTTCGCGCGGTTGGGAAGCCAGTCGGGGGCCGCCTCGCATGCTTCGCCGACGCGAACGAGTTCGTCTTCGTCGATCGCATCAACGAAGGTCACGAGATGGGGGTTCGGCATGGCGACGGCGGTGAAGGCGCGGGCGGTCGGCAGGCCCGCGATCGGCGTGTCGACGATGCAATCCGCGCCGACCTCCATCGGCCACGCGGTGACGTCGAGCGACGCCGGCCCCGCAATCTCGCGCACGGTGAACACGCCCGGCGCGATGTCGGCGTCGTGCACGACGATTGCATCGCTGGTCTTGAGCAAAGCCGTTGCGGTTTCCGCGCCGGTCGCCGCGAACCCGGCGCGCGCGACGCACCGCAGGCCGTTGAGGCACGTTTCGGATTCGCTGCCGTCGGAGTTGAACATCCGCATGCCGAATGCGCGTGTCTCGTCCCCGCCGGTGAGCAGAAGCAGCCCGTCGCCACCGACCGGCCCGTCGCGATCCGCGAGGGCGCGCGCGACGACTGCCCAGGCTGCGTCATTCAGCGTCGACGCCCGCGCGTCGATCAGGGGGAAGTCGTTGCCAGAGCCGTGGCATTTGATGAGGTCGAAGCGCATGCCTGCCACTTAGTGCCGGGTGGCCGGCAAAGCGAGCGGGCGGATCGGAGCGCGAGTGTAGTCCTGTTCGTGGGGAGACTAGGCGAAGGACTTCGCTGCCGGCCCTTAATATCGGCCACAAGAAACCCGCGGCCCGGATCGTCGACCTCACGATCCTCCCCCGCAAGGGGGGAGGTGGCTGGCCCTTGCCAGACGGAGGGGAGGAAAGGGAGCACGTCCGTTGCGCGTCCTCCCCCTCCGTCACCTTCGGCGCCACCTCCCCCTTGCGGGGGGATCGAATAGTTCGCCGCCTACTACCCAATCCCGTAATGCGCGGCCAGGCGGTCGAGTGCGAGCGTTAACACCAGCCGCCCTGCCCGCGCCGGCCAGTGCAGCGCCTTCTCCGCCGCGGGCAGCCCCTCCCCCGCGCAGACCACGCGCCACAGGATATCCGCGAGCCCCGGCCCCGCCGCCGCGATCGCGGTGTCGAACCGGCGTTTCGCCGCGATCTGCGCGGACGTTGGATCTAGCCCATCATGCCCGCCTCCATCGACTCGCTCGACCCAGCGCATCGTTACGCTCGGCGCGATCGACGCGCGTTCGTAATCCGCGCGCAACTGCTCCCCCGCTGCGAACTGCCGTGCATCGACGAGTCCGCGCGACCGCAGCCACCCGAGCGGCGATTCGGCCAGATTGACAGTGACCATCCGCCCACGCCGCGCGCCCGATGGCTGCGGAACGCCCTCCGAATCGATCGATCGTTCCACCAATTCGCGCATCCGCCGTCTCCCGTTGTCGCTCCACGTCACTTGCGCCGGTTGCCATATCGACATGGTTGTAGGACAGAGGAATAACCCATCTGGTTTGGAGCCTTCCGATGATCACCGTGCAATGATCACTGCCATTCGCGAAGTCCGCCGCGCCAGGGGCCTGACATTGGAGGATGTCGCACGGCGCTGTGTTCCGCCGACAACCGCGCAGACGATCGGCCGGCTGGAAACGGGCACGCGCACCGTGTCGGTCGGCTGGCTCAATCGGATCGCCACGGCGCTGGGCGTCGAGGCGAGCGATCTGGTGACGTTGCCGGACCGCGCCGACCTGCCTGTCACCGCGATCCTCGACGGCCGCGGCGTCCATGCGCCGCGCCGGACCACGACCGTGCCTCCACCGCAGGTCGCGCCGGGCCAGATCGCGGTGACGGTGGCGAGCGGGATCGGCGACTACCGCGCGGGCGACGTGATCTGGTGCGCGATGCTGGCGCCGGAAAACTTCGCCACCGCGATCAACCGCGACGTGCTCGTCCCGCAACCGGCTGGGCGGTTCGCGTTCGGGCGCCTCACAGGGTGCGAAGGCAGCGTGACGCTGTTGCCGCCGGGCACCGGCACGCACCCGCTGGCCATCGCGGACCCGGCCTGGATCGCGGTCGCTATGCGGCTGGTCCGCGAGCTGTAGGAAGGTGGTGGGCGATGACGGGCTCGAACCGCCGACATTCTCGGTGTAAACGAGACGCTCTACCAACTGAGCTAATCGCCCCCTCTCGGGATAACCGCGTAATACCGCCGTTTCTGGCGAGCGCAAGCGACCGTTTCGCGGACTTGAGCGGAACAGAAGGGACACAAAGGGAACCGAGAGTCCCGACCTATTCCCGACTTGGATTTATGTCGCTTCCGGCCAAGTACCCGAGAGACCAAATTGGCAAAAGGCGACAGGAGCGGAATAGCCGGAGGCGGTGCTGTTTCTCGGGCTGTTAGGTTCTGAGCCGATATTTTCGGACGCGCGGGCGCGCCCGACTATATTGATGCAGTGAAGGGGTTTTTCGGCGGATCTTACGGGAGCATCGCGCAAGCTCGTGCAATACCCTCTTGTAAGACTAGCGAATCCCAAAGACCTCGCTCTTGCAGTCTCTCACGGATCCAACTGAAGTCTGGATCGCCGAACAAAACCGTTGAGGTTGTGGCGCTGTACTCCGCCTGAGGGCTCGACTCCACAAGCAACTTTTCTATTCCGCGAATAATTCGGTTTTGTTGCCGAACCGTCTTTTGACCGGCAATATAATCTTCGAGATATTCCCGTATGCGTTCAAGAGCCGAAGCGACTGCCTCCCCAATGCTCGATCTCACTGCAACTAAGCGATCCGATTGGTTCAGATAGAGAGTATCGATCGTCGAGCGCCCAACTACGTCTCGGCTTCTTAATCTGAAATTATACAAAAACATGTGGTTGCGGGGATCAACGTCAAACGGGTTCACAATCATTCCCTCCATATCAACATTATACCCGCCTTTTCGTACGTTACAGCGCTTGCAAGCTGGCAGTAAATTATCCCAGTCAACAACCATATCAGGAAAGTCGCGCTTACATCGGAAGTGTTCAACTTCCATATATTTCGATTCCTCATCAAGCTTCGTTTCGCAGAAAGCACATTTAGAATTAGAACTGTTCAATAAGCCACTTCTAATACTAGGAGTGTTCCAAACACTCGTGCCGGTATTAACGAACTCCGTAGTGAGAGCGGTCACAGTAGGCTCGTCTAATTCAGGAGGTGAGGCTGGTCGACTTAACTGGATCATCCGACGTTACCGATGATCGTGGAAGCTTCAATTTCAATCAGTTTACGGTACGGATTACCGGGGTGCAACATCTCCCGCAGAACCTCCAAAGCGAGTATGGCAGCGTTCGGATCATCCGATGAAATTGCTCTGTCAAAGTCTTCAACTGCTAAACGGTATGCGCTACTTTTCGTGTCAGGTACGCCCATGACATCTTCCAGCACCTCGTCTAATGTCCATCCCATAAACCCGTATTTCGCAGATGGTAAGTGCCGCTTGCTCACCACACCATCTTCACCTCGAACTAGCGCACAGACTTCTGACGCCATCGCTGTTTGTATCACGTGAGGACTGTGAGTTGTGGCTATTATTTGCGCTAATGGAAAAGCCGCTCGCAACACCTTCGCAATCTTACGCTGCCACGTAGGATGAAGATGAAGATCAATCTCATCTATTAGAATTATACCAGCAAATTCGGAAGCTGAAACTCCGATGCCGCGGAATTCAATCTCTTTCAGAATTCCCAACAACAATATATAAGCAGATCTAAAGCCGGAGGACAAATACTCAAACGGGATTATACCGGAGGGTGTTTTTACCATTATGTCGAACGTAGCCACGTCAACTGAAGATAAACTCACGGATGGGTCAAGTATCGCAAAGTATGAGGTTGCCGCCTGCAGATTTTCTTTCATTGCATCTGTCCAACCTCCCTGAACTGAATGAGGGGCTAAAAGGAACCGATTTGAATACCAAGCTTTAATTTCGTGTCCGTCGATTCCTGATGCCACCCTGACCGATGCAGTATAGTCGTCAGCGCTTGGATCTCGCGTTAAAGCATCTCTTCTGATGTAGGAAAAATCACGCGCAGTTCTCACATTAATGACGAACTTTGAGAAGCTCGGAAACACATGGCTGTAGGTAGTTTCGTCTGGTCCGAACGAATTAATAGTCGCAACCTGCTGGAGGATGTTGCCGCCATTGGACACTACTATGCCTAGGCTCCCCGTATCTGATCCTGCTTTTTTCTTTAGTCGCTGATTTCCCGAGGGCGAGAAGGAGAAAGCTAGCGTTTCAAGGATTGTGGATTTTCCAATACCGTTATCTCCACAAATCAGGGTGATTCCTGGTTCCACGGGCAAATCAAGCTCAAGCTCATCAAATGGCCCGATGTCTTTCAACGTTATCTGTTTGATAGCGAACGGCGTCATTGAGTATGTCCTGACTTAGGGCAGCGTTCTGTATTTTTCCTGGAACTGAACGAACGCAAGGGCATAGGCAACCAGGTGTCCAGAAAGCACGCAGGCGGTGCGGGGTCAGGACGCAAGGCCAACCTAACGGTTGAGGTATCGCCGCGCGCTGCCAGCCGCTTCACGAGCGACGTCGACGGCGAGCTTCACGAGCATTCTTTCTCGGGGATCTAGTGGCATTCCATACCCGAAAGCACGAACAGGGGAGCCGCTTGCATAATATAAAGTAGGGGGCGGGAAAACCCTAACCATCCTAACATCGGCGGATTCCTGCGGTTTTTGACCTAATCTTTTCCCTAATATTACTATAATCAGATCATAACCAATGACCCTGATTATCCCGGTTAGAAAAGCCGTTTGTTTTCAATGGGATTAGGTTTTTCGCGAGAAAAGGTTAGGCTTGGTTAGGGTCGGACGCTAATTGAAAACTCGCGCAATCGCAGGCGCTTAGGCAACAGATACCGCCGAGGTTAGAGAGATTAGGGTTTTCCCGCGTGGTAAGCTGGCCTGACGGGAGAGCGTCGTCAGAAAACGCGACAGCTTCGGTCAATTCCGACGCGATTTTATGCCCTGAAAGGCGGCAGCGCGGACGTCACCACGCAATGTCGAATATCTGCATCTAGGTGCAGCAATCTGCATCCATCCGGTGCGCTCGAAAGCGGCCACAAAGGCTAGGTTTTCGCCGGGCCGCAGCAGAGCAGTGAACTGCATCCAAAGCCACCTAAAAAGCTCGCGGGCGAGGCGGGGGTTCTTGCGCGGTATTTGGGTGAGTAACTTGAGAAGGCGTTGTCGGCCACGGAGGCGCGCACGGCACCCCCCCCCTTCCCCACCCCGCCGCCATGCTGACCTGCCCGTTAGATCTCGCAATCGTGCATCTGGGCAGAACAAATCGGACCACTGCTGTCTAGCTCGGTTGTTCGGCATCGTCATCTGCGGCTATTGTCCAACCGAATTCGCGTTTCCGGCGGTCAGCCTCGGATTGGAGCGGATCGAAAACCGCTTTCAGAGCATCCTCCATGTTCGAAGGAACCACCGTTCTGAGAGAATAGCCGGCACCATCGGCCGGCTTAATAGCTCCCGCAGCTCCCAGCAATGCCGTTGATGCCAACATGTATTCGGCAGATAGGGAATTTATATCACTCGCCGTTACGCCAACTGCCGACTTAGTTACGGCATCTGGCATTCTCCGTTCAGCTTTCAAAACACCCTCGTGAAACTCCCAGTCGGCATGAACTATTGCGTTCCTCCTACTGCAAACACGCCGCCCCTTTTTGATCGCCTTCTTGACTGAAGCCAACACATCTTCCGGTAATTCACTTTTTTGGGCTAACGCTAAAACATTGATAAATCGTCGGTCGATATTGATTATCGAATAGAACTCTTGCTCATAATCAAAATTATCGGTGCAGAGGGTTTTGAACAATTCAAAGAGACTACGATCTAGCAGGTTGGATCGGATCGTCAGGATACCTAATGCTTCAACTACATTTCGAGGGTAATGTTCGCCAAAATACTCGACACTGCTAGATCCGGCACTGCCGCTACCGGGCGTCGTTAGACCTTCAATGTTTTTCTCAAATCGATTAACCTGTGGGGGGTTTGGGAGCGTCGCGAGAAACGATTGAAGAGTGCCGGTCAGATTAGCCACAGCGCCGGGACCCAGTACGGTTTGTGCTATCATACCAAAGGGGGAAAAAAATTGGAGCATACAAGCACCACCGCCGCCCAATCCGGTATTTGTGGCTAAAAATCCCGCAGTATCGAAGGTGAACAATATTTGACTGGCAGATGGAATTTTTTCCGTCAAAACCATGGATTTTTCAGCCAATAGCGACATATTCATAAATATGGATTGCACATGGGCAATATCAAATTTTAGTCCCGCAATTGACCCGTCTTCCGCAAAAAACGTGGCGTACAGCTTTATACGTTGATCTAGGTCGTCCTTTGCAAATATACCTCCGCTTAAACTTGTAAATTCTTTATAACTTTGGATCTGCGGGGGCATGTCAGATTGACGCACCACATGAATACCATCCTCCATACAGATACTCGCCTTTCTGTTTTAATTTACGACGGTCGTTTTTTTGCCGGCATAGCCTAGCTGTGCATACAGTTGATCGAGGCCCATTCCTCACCAGATTTCGTCAGTACTACGGGACGAAATCTCGGCACCGGGCGATAATTATTTTATTTCGAAATTGGAGACGATCAACTCGCCGACTTTCATAGCCGGCCCTGCGCCAACGGTGTACGTGGTATCGGCCTCAATCGTGTGAAAGCCGGCGAATGTCTCGCGGACACCGGGCGTATCGTTGATCGACAACAGAAACTTGCCCTTGATGCCGGCGAGCTGCGCGGCGAGCTGGTCGAAGTCGGCCCGGCCGAATACGTCCTGACCATAGTCCTTCTCGCAACCCCAGTAGGGAGGATCGAGATAGAACAGCATACCGGCGCGATCGTAGCGCCGGATGAAGTCGGCATAACTGAGCTGCTCGATCATCACGCCAGCCAGACGCTCGTGAATGTCCGCGAGCATCGGCTCCAGCTTGGCGACGTTGAAGCGAGCGCCGGTCGTGGTGCTAACGCCGAATGTCCGACCGCTGACCCGTCCGCCGAATGCCAGGCGCTGCAGATAAAGGAAACGGCATGCACGCTCGAGGTCGGTCAACGTCTCGGGCGGCGTCGCCTTCAACCGTTCGAACTCGGCGCGGGCCGCGACGCGGAACCGCAGCATGTCGATCATGTACGGATAGTGCCGCTGGAGGACCCGGAAGAACGTGACGACATCGCCCGACACGTCGTTGATCACTTCGACCTTGGGTCGCGATCGGCGTCGCAGGAAAATTCCGCCCATGCCGACAAAGGGCTCGGCATAGCCGTCGTGATCGACGCGCTCGATCATCGTTACCAGCCGCGAGGCCAGATTACGCTTGCCGCCAATATAGCCCGCCGCGGGTGCGACGGGCTGAACAAGATTCAGGGTGTTCACTTTTCGTTCTCGCTGCATAAGACCCGTACCCTGCGAATCGGCAGGGTGCGGGATGGCCGATGGCCGTTAGTCATGGCGAGAGTGAACCTCGTTGGTTTGCCGGGCTGGCCCCCGACATCCCCCGCCCGGCTATGCCGGACGCGAAAGCTATTTAGCGGGCGCGAGGGCCCGCGGATTGAACCGGACGGCTTCGAAGCCCACGCGGTCATTGATCTCGAGGAACGCCATCTGCAGCGGCAGGATCTCCAGCTCGAAGAACATGTCGACCGCCTCGCTGATCTTGCCGAGCTGCGAGCCTTGCGCCGGCACGATACCCAACACGGACGGCGGGGTACGGTGCGCCGCCAGCACGTCGTCGCGGGTCGCGTTCTTGATCCCGAGGAACTCGTCCTTCGCGCCCACCTCGGCGATCGGCAGGATCTTGATGCTGCCCTCCTTGCCACCCGGCGCGTGGACGAACAGGTTTTTGAAATTGCCCGGCCCCTTCGAATTCTTCAGCGCATCGCGCAGCTCGTCGGTGTCGTTCTCGTCGATGTCGCCGGTGGCGTAGAGGATATACCCGGCGTGACTGCCGTTCAGATAATAGCGACGCCGGAACAGCGTCGCCGCCTCATTCAGCAGCGCCGACTGCAGGGCGCTGAGATATTCGGGCACGCCGTAGATCTCCTGATTGATGTCCGGCTGCATGATCTGGATAACGCTGCCCGGCTTGAATGCGGTCGCCGCCGCGAGCCCCGGCGACCAGAAAAACTCGCCGGCTACGATCCCGCGGCGCGTGTATTTGGCGAGACAGTGGTCGAGCCGAAGCACCCCGCCAATCACGTTGTCGCGCCGCTCGACATAGGCGTTGCCGAAGACCAGATAGTCCTGCACCGCGCGACCGAACGCCGAGCGCGACAGCACCGGCACCGTCGACGCCCCGCGCGTGACTGGATCGAACGACGCGACCAGCAGGTTGCGCTTCAGCATGATCGCCGAGCTATGATGTGGCGATACGCGGAACGCCCGCGCGAGGCCGTCCAGCGACAGGGGCGGCTCGTACCAACGGTCGGTCTTGTAGCACTCGACCATGTCCATGATCTCGCGGCGGTTCAGCACCGGCTCGGGATCGCCGAACGAAAACGCGGTCGCCCGGCTCGTTTGCGCGGGCGTGTTCGCGCCGAAGGCGGGCAGCTGGTTCATCAAAATAGCTCCATACGGGTCTTCGGTCGCGCCTGACCGTCGAGGGGTTCGTTGATAAAAATGTGCATCGCCGCCCAGGCGAGATCGGCGTGCCCTACGGACTCGCTGCGGCTCGCCTTGAACGTCACCGCCTTGCCGCTCTGGGTCAGCGCCTTCTTGATCGACAGGAACGCCGACTGGAGGTCGATCCACCCACGGTCGTATTCGATGCGCTGGCGCGCGAAGCTGTGCTGCGCCTTCATGACCAGACCGGTCTTCACCTCGAGCGAATATTCGATCGCGACGACGCCGCGCACCTTGGCATCGCGCAGCAGCTGGTAGACCGCCGCGCCGACGCCCTTCTTGTCGACGCCGAGATACGTGCAATTATACCGCGCCAGTCGGGCCTTCACGAATTCGGCTTGCGCCTGAAAATCGCCCTTGAACTGATGGCGCTCGAGCAGCCGGAACTTGCCGGTCGGGCCATCAGGCGGCAGCGCGATGACTAGCGCCGCATTGTCGCCGTCGACGCTTTCCTGCGGATCATAGCCCGCCCATACCTCGCGGTTGCCGACCGGCCGTTTCGCCAGCATGTCGACGTCGGGCCAGTCGACCATGGCGTCGACACCACAGCGCTGGAGCTCGTTGAATTTGAACGCCGACAGGCTGTCGTCGACGAAGCCGCACATGAGCAGGTTGGCGAATTCGTCGGGCGCATATTCGATGCGCAGCTCGTCGATATTGAACAGGTCGCAGCCCCGCGCCGCGGCGTCCTCGATCGTGACGATTTGCCGCCAGATCTGATCCTCGCACAACACGCCCGCCTGAAGGCGCGCGTGCTCGACATCGATCTTGATCCGGTCCTCTTTCTTGACGCGCCGGTTGCGCCGCTCGCCTGTCCAGTACGGATGCGCCTGATGCGCGATCGTCGACGGCGTCGAGAAATACGTGCGGCGCCAGCGCTTATGCATCGCCATCGCGCTGGCGACCTTGTTGAGTTCCTCGAACCCGTAGGTCCAGAAGAACTCGTCGAAGTAGAAATTGCCGTGATAGCCCTGCGCGGTGCGCGCATTCGTGCCGAGGAAGATCAGCTCGGCTGCGGGCTCGCCCTCGGGGATCGTGTCGGACGTCAGCACGATCGGATCGCCCTGCAGCTTCACGCCGACGCGGGCGGCAAACTGGACGATGTAGTTGCGGAAGATGTGCGCCTGGTTCTTCGACGCCGACAGGAAGATCTGGTTACCGCCTCCGCGTAGCGCGTCGAGCAGCGCTTCGCGGGCAAAATACCACGTCGCGCCGATCTGACGCGATTTGAGGATCATGCGGGTGCGCTGATCCTTCGCGCCCCACCAATCCTCCTGATAGCCGAACAGCTCGTCATGGAAGATCTGTTCGAGCTGCTCAACCTGTTCGGTCGTAAAGTGGTTTTTCGGCTTGCCCGCCTTGCGGTCACCGGCGTTGCGGTTGGCGACCTTCTCGTTGAGATCGCCCTCGTGCCCGCCGGGCGCTTCGAACCGGCGGACGCGCGCGGCACTGACGACGCCGCGCATGAGCAGGTCGATCTCTTTCAGATCCCCGCCGGTCTTCTTGTCCTTCGCGATCAGGCCGCACAGACGCGCCTCGAGGTGGTCCTCGATTTTAGCGATGCAGGGCGCATCGTCCCATTTGTCCCGATCTTTCCAGCTTTGAACCGTCTTCGGGTTGAGGTGCAATTCCTCGGCGATCTGCGGGATGCCCCAGCGCTGCCAATACAGACTGCGCGCTTGTCGACGCACGTCCACGGGAATCGGGAACGTCGAGGATGGCAACGGCATGCCGGTATCTGCGGGGAGCTTGTCCATGTCGCGGCGGACCTTGCCGCGCGATCGGGGGCGTCCGCACCGTGTCTAGGGTGTGGAATGCGATCCCACACCTGCGCACGCTTGAGATGATGCCCCCATTCGGTCCCTTTGCGGCTTCCAGACGCCGCCTGATGCGGCCCACCGACCGAACCGAACCCCGAGGGACCGACCGCCATGGCCAAGAGCAAGTTCTTCCGCGCATTCGTATCCGGCGCGACGATCAGCGACGGTCGCGTCATCACCGACGAGATGATCGATCAGGTCGTCTCGACGTTCAACGCTGACACCTACAGCCCGCGCATCAATGTCGAGCATCTTGCCGGCTACAGCCCCGAGCCCCCGTTCAACGGTTACGGCGATGTCGTCGCGGTGAAGGTGCAGGACGACGATTTCACGATCAACGGCAAGGTCGAGAAGCGTAAGGCGCTCTACTGCCAGGTCGAGGGCAACGACCAGCTCGTCGCGCTCGTGAAGGCCGATCAGAAGCCATACCCCTCGGTTGAGCTGACGCCGAGCTATGCGGGCACCGACAAGGTCGGCCTGATCGGTCTCGCCTTCACCGACAAGCCAGCGTCAATCGGCACGCAGCGTTTGCAATTCTCGCGCTCCGCGCCGGGCACCGTGTTCGCCGCCTCGGCAGATGCCGTCACGTTCGAATTTGAGGTTGAGCCGACCAGTATCGCAGACGCGATCAAGGCAGGATTCGCCAACCTCGGGGGCATGTTCAAGGCCGGCGAGCCCGAGAAGCCAAAGACCGAGCCGAAGCAGAAGCCGGCGAACGACAATGATCTCGCCGCCTTTGCGGTCGCCATGGGTGACACAATGGCAACCACGCTCGCCGCTGCAATCAAGCCGATCACCGACGCCCATGCCGAGCTGCAGGGCCAGTTCGCGACGCTGCAGGCCAAGCTCGAAGCCACGCCCGAAAAGGACTTCAGCCGCACGGCCGCCAATGGCGGCACCGGCGAGCCCACCACGGACTGCTGACAAGCAGCCACCCCCTTCGACCCGACCGAAATTCGCCCAGGAGCCGCCCCCATGCGCAACGAAACCCGTCTCAAGTTTGACGCCTACACGACCAAGATCAGCGAACTGAATGGCGTCGGCGACAC
>NZ_SLYD01000002.1 GCF_004340945.1 Sphingomonas sp. PP-F2F-A104-K0414 | reverse complement strand
GGGGTTTAAACCCCACCGTTGCTTCACCCGCGCTCCTGCGCGACAACAACGGTCGGTCTCTGGTTGCCGCTGGATGAAAGGCGGGGGTCACGTCACCATGCTCCGCGAGGATCTCGCCGGCCTTCACCATCATGGCGCGGTCGCTCATCATCGGAACGACAGTCAGCCGAACGCGAACAGCCTCGTGATCGCCACCGGCACCCATAGCCACTGCCAGCGTTTGACCGGCAGTTCGCGGCGCGGCCGGTGCGGGTCGCGATCGCTCCACTCGTTCAACATTCGCGAAGCCTACGCGCGGCCAGCCGATTCAGGCAACTCAATCGAGAGGCCTGTCGGTTCTATCTGTAAGGCGTGCCTGCCGGCTCCACCGCGCCATCAGCGCTCGAACAAGTCCCCCGTTATGAAAATATTCCTGACGCCGTCGCGAGGATTTGTTCCGCTCGATACCTTCCAATCGCTTGCCGACGATTAGCAACCACGAACCGGCGATAACTAGGGTGACCAGCATGCAGGCGCATAAGATTAAATCGAAGGTGCTGAACGGCATGGGACGTCGAGTCTATGACTTTTCCAATCCCGTGCAAGCACATACTGGATGGACATGGACCAGCGGGCCGCGTGAATTGTCGGCATGAAACCTGTGCAGGGCGCGCTGCGCGTTCGATCTGGTCATCTCTGCCACCGCAAAGCGAAACCTATTCGCAGTCGATCGATTCGGGCGAACTATCTAAATTAGCGACCATACCGCCTACGACCTACCGGGATCCTTGTCACCGTCAGCATCGGTTGCGGGGAGTGGCCGAATATCGTCTTTCGTCATTTTGCCCAACTGTCGCGCGTTCAGTTCGATCGTCCGCTGTTTATCGATGACAAGCGCAGCGGCTAGCGCGTCACCTGACAGTGGGTCGAGGATCCAGCCAGAGGACCCCTTTCTTTCATGAACGGGTTTTTCCAGCCTTGGTGCCGGCCTAGTTCCAGGAGCTACTACGATTGTGCGCCGCGGCGCTACCCTGGGTTGGGCTGAAGCCGGCACAACGCGTGCTATCGGAACCAACCGCTCTACCGCCGGCACTGCTGATGAGACTTGAATCGTCCTATTGCCAGCAGTCGGCTTTAACGTTTGCCCTGCCGTCAACATGTATGCCGTACCGCCTAAAATCGCCGCTGTGAGTGCGGCAACTCCAATAACGATGCCTGAGCGATCAGGGATCAAGCTCCTAGACTCGGGCTGAACATGTTTGGGCGCATACCGGTCGCGCAAATCCGCGGCCGCTGCGTGTGCAGGTGAAGGATAGAGCCGATCGAACTTTTCGATGTCCATCACTGGCTACCCGGATAACGGTTTGCAAACTTGATCACCCGTTCAGTAACGCGCAGGTGTGGCATATGGACGAGCTCACCACCTCAATCGTCGGAATCGACTTCCCGAACGAGGACGCGAGCAAGAGCAACAGGCGAATGGAGTGCATGATGTGCGCCCCGGGTGACCTGGTGGAACTGCGGCTCGAGCCGAAGAACCCGTTCGACGCGAACACCGTTGTCGTCTGGTCCGACCGCGGCACGTAGCTGGGCTACGTCAGCGCCGAGCGTGCGCCCCTCATCGGCAAACGGATGAAGGAAGACGACGCGACCGCAGTCTTCCAGGCGATGCACGGGAACGGGACCTATATCCGGATCCGGTTCGGAGGCGGGTTGCCTGCCCAGCCCCCGCCCGACCCTGACGTTAAGAAGCGACCTCCTTCCCGCCAGATGCGGCCGGCGCAGCGAGCGGTGTACGATCCCCATGCGTTCTATCCGGACGAAGAGGGACCAGAGTTCGGCGCCTAGTCAGACCCAGTCGACTGGGCGATTATGCTCGCCTATCTTCTTCTGACCGATAGCACGGCGCTGTTGAAGCCTAGCTGACCCGCATGCAGCGAGCAGTTGGTCAGATAGGGTGGATGCCGCCTCGACGTTGAGCGTCGCAACAACGCCCGGCGCCTCTATCAGCACCTTCCCCTCAGCAGCCGTGATCTCAAACGCGTCTGGTCTCAGGGTCTCAGCCAATGGTATTCACCGAAACCTAGGCAACGATCGTCGAACAGGATCGCCCGGCCTACTGCTTTGGCTCAGTACGATTGCAGACCTGCGCTCTATCCTCATGAGGAAGAGCTCGGCGTCCGGTCATTGATCGAGAATGCGCGCGTGTTCCCGCCGACATTGCTTGCTTACAATTCCACTCGTACTGACCCAAAATACACTCAGACTGAGGCATGGTTTTTGCAGTGTAAACCTAGATCCTGCAGAGGACTAACATGCTGTTTCCGCCCGATTTCAATCTGATCGACCTTGAGGCCTGTCGGCGCCATCACGTCATGCTGGCGACATTAGCCGTGACCGTGCCGGTGATGGAATTTCATATGGACCTAGCCCAATTTTACGAAGAACGAGCGATCGCGCTTCTGCAGGCCACGGGGCGGCCAGCGCATGACGGCAACTGGCGTTTGAAGCTCGTCGAGGGCTGAACGGGCTCGGCCGCGGCCACGATTCCCGGTCCGCACGCGTTATATCCCGGTGACGAACGGTCCGAGATGATGTCTCACGTTAGTCGGCAGCGGCCAACCGCTGTAGATGGTTCACGACTTCGTCGGGGAGCGGATTGGCCACGTCAAAGCCAAACTCAAATTGGTAGGCCCAAGCCACCCATCCTGAGTATCGAGCGAACGCCGGGATGTCGACCGCGAGAAATCGGCCAATCGTTGTCGGGTATCCGGAGCTGATCCGGAAGCCATGCGTCGAAACATCAAGAAGGGTCGCAGAAAACCGCTCGCCCCCAGAGGCGATCAAGAATGCAGGCAGGTGGATAGGACGCCGGACGGCGACGCGTTCATCGGTCGGGTGCCGACAGGGCTTAAGGCCTGTATACTCATGCAAATTCATCAGCCCTTCGATCGCAGAAAGGCGTGAAAGCTCGGTTAACTACATGCCACAGCGAGGCCGGTTCACGATCCCCACGCGTTCTATCCTGATGAGGAAGGTCCCGAGTTCGGGGCATAGGGAGGGCAGATTATCATGTCATCGGTGAGATCGAAGCGCGCTGCACATCCCTCCCGAAAGCCCACCATCCACTCCGTGAAGGCTCTCGACCCTTTAATATAACGGCAATCTCGGGACGTTCCGCCTGACAGGCCAACGTCCTCCCCTTCGATGAAGTATCGCGACGAGCGCAATGGGACGTTTGGATCGGGAGAAGCCGGCATATCGCAATATACTGACGACGCCGAAGGGATGCATAGGGCTTATCTGGCGGCATCCTGCAGAAATCTGGCTGCTCATTCCTCGGGAATCTATCCTGATGAGGAATGGCCGGAGTTCGACGCTTAAACACTGCGCCTACCCTCAGCTTCGCAACCGCCGGTAGGTTTTCATATCGTCAGCTCGTTTCGTAGAGGGCAAATAGCCAGGCTTTCGGAACAGCTACCCGGTGATCCTAGGCTGAAGTTCGAATACGGCTATACCAGCCACACATGCAAAATTCATTGGTATGGTATATTGCATGGTATGTGGCGGGGGTGGCCCAAAAACTTTTGTGTAAATTGAACAGCTAACGCCACTCGATATGATGGCCACCCGCTCCGCCACCTACTTGAGTTTTATGCTGAGAGATCAGCGACTTAAAGCTCTTTGCTTCGGCTGGCTCACTCGTTGCCCCACCAGCTGAATTTGCCTTGGGTTGCGTGATGCAGTCCGTCTGCTCTCTTGAACGAGCGCTTCATCCCAGACCAAGGTGACGGCAGGCATGTTCGCGCACAGCTTTCGTCGTTGATCGGGAAGGGAACATTATTCTTTGTCGGCAGCTGCTGGCCACGTGTCGCATCCTGCCGTCTTAAAGTTTTGGGCTGGTGTGACAAAGGTGAGAAAATTCCTTCTGCAGGACAGTCCACAGTCAGGCATCGATGCTCACGACAGAACCGCCATAATTCACAGTTGGCCTTGTAAATGGAAGTCGCACGTGGGGTGCTGAAGTCTATGCGCACCATCAGGACGCCAAAGCGATCAAAGATATCATCGAATCAAAATTGTTCTTCGACCTTCTAAAGCCTTGCATGAAATGAGGGGCCGGATTAACGGCGTCTTCAAGCAGACCAGGGCGGTCCGCGTCCGCTGAGTGTTGATCCCCGCATATCCGAATGATCCAGACAGCCCATTGCCTGAATACACGCCGCGCAAAGACAGCGGCCAATATGGTATGTCGTGCGGCGTCGCAGCCGCGGTGTAGGATGACTAAACTTGCCAGCTGGTCAGTGCCACCCGCCTGGTACCAGCTTGATGGTTGAAGGTGCCCCGAAAGAATACGCGTCGTCGGAAAATGGCCGCCGGTCTTTTGCGAATTTGGTGGAAAGCTGCCGGGCCGCTTTCGGTCGACGATCATAGCCTGCCGTTCGTTCAGGCGGGGAGGGCGGGCGCCCCCGGCACATCACGTAGGACCCGGCTTGACCGTTTTGGAACAGGGTTTTCGAGTCACCGTCGTCTTCGCAGAAGCCGGCGGCTCTGCCAGGAGAGTCCGGAGGCAACGCTCTGGGCACGGGCGAGCGTGTGGTATTTATCGGCAATCTTTACCAGCTTGGGCCCAAGACGGCACCGCGTACCGCGGGCATGCCGCTGATCCCGACCGGCGCGAAGCACGCGATCCTCGCCAAGGTGGTGCGCGACTGGCAGGACGCGACCCCGCGCGTGCGTACCGCGACCTTGCGGGGCTCCGACTTCGACGGTCCGGGTGTGGCAGGCGCGCATCTCGGTGCGAGTGCCTCTGGCGAGTTGGCTTAGAACAAGCCTACGCAGGTGCTGGTCGCAGCCGATACGCCGCACGACTTCGCCGAGGTTTTCGACATTGCCCGCGCCGCGGCCCTTCGCGCTGCTGCGGCCGATCGGGCTGGTGTATCGTTTTGCCATGGAGGTCGACGATGACGGCTTAACCAGGGACCGTCCCTGCATCGTCGACGGCGGCGAGTTCACCCTTCGTTTCGGTTTCGTACCGACCCCGTTCGAGCTTCGCGTGCCGACGATCGTCCACGCCTTCGTCAAGGCCGCCGGTGCGCCTGGAAGCCGGACATAGGGCCGCGCGGCCGTAAGCCAGCGACCGCGCCGACCTCTTTCCAACGGGACGAGCTGTTCGCCAAGCCGAAGCTCGGCAGAGGGGTAGGGCCGTGTACCGATCAACGATTTCGGTCGCTGTCATTCTGCCTTCACGATCGTCTCATAAGCCGCTCCGGAACTGCAGACGGGGGCGTGGTGAGCAGCAGAGCATTTCTTGTCGATGGTATCGGCAACGGCCCGTTACCCAATCACAGTCTGGCGCTGGAATATCCGGATGCCGAACTGGCGGGCGCGTTGCGGCGTTTCGTGCGAGGTCGGCTGGATCACCATGCCGATGGCGACGATGTGGTGCAGGAAACCTATCTGCGGCTGTTCGCCTATCAGGCGACCGCGCGGGTCAACGACATGAAGGCGCTCTGTTTTGCGATCGCGCGCAACCTGCTGCTCGATCATCACCGCGCCGCGCGGCGCTCCACGCATGTCGAACTCGACGAGGCGATCGTCTGCCCGCAGCCGACTGCCGACAGGGTGCTGGCCTTCCGTCGTGCTGTCGTAATCATGGCCGACGCGCTCGAGCGTATGCCGCCGCTGCGCCGCGAGATCTTCCTGCGGAAACGGCTCGACGGTCTTAGGACCGACACGATCGCCCAGAGCCTCGACATGAGCATGGCGGCGGTGGAGAAGCATGTCGTCCGCGCCTTTCAGGACCTGCGTGGCGCGCTCGCCAAGCGCGGCTTCACGATGGAGGCCGGCGCGTGACCGCCGCCAGCAGTGGACCATCGGTGAGCGAAGCCGCGCTCGCAGACGCATTGCAGACGGCGGCGAAGCGCTGCGGTCGCCTCTCGGACGAGCAGGTCCGGTCGCTCAGGCGTCGACGGCGATCCGCCATCGCGGCAGTTGCAACGGCGCCGGTCGCCATCGCCCTGCTGTTCGTGGGCGCCGGCTCGTTTATCGGCAAACCGACTGTGGCGCCGATTTCGACGCGTACGTTCGCGACCCGAGCGGGGGAACGCACGACCGTGACGCTGGCGGACGGTTCGACCGTCTCGCTCAACGGCGCGACACGGCTTCGAATTGTCTATGCGGACCGACAGCGCCGCGCCGAATTACTTGCGGGACAGGCGTTCTTCGATGTGCGGCATGACGTGGCGCGCCCTTTCGTCGTGCGCGCCGGTGCCAGCGAGACACGCGTCCTCGGCACCGCGTTCGACCTCGATGTGACCCGGACTCAGGTTGCACTGGCGGTCTACCGCGGCGCGGTCGGCTTCGATCCGGTCGGGGCGCCGCGCGGCGTCGTGGTCCGGGCCGGGTACCGCAGCGCCGTCCGCGACGGCGTGGCGGCAGCGCCGACGCGGTTCGATCCGGTGTTGCCCGACTGGCGGAAGGGCTGGATCGACACGGCGGGTATGCGCCTGGACGATCTGGTCGAAATTCTCGATCGCCAGGGGGGTGTCAGGATCGCACGTCCGGCGGAACCGCTGGCATCGACGACGGTGTTCGGACGATTTCGCACCGATCATCCGGACCAGTTTCTGAACGCGATCGGCAGCGGGTTCGGCTTCACGGTAACCGAGCGGCGGGGGACGTTGACGCTGGAAACCGCGCACTGACGAAAAACACTGTCCGGATTTGGCGGCGCCGGCCGTCTTCCCTCCGGGTGGCGTCCGATGGCGCCAAGACGGGGGAATATGATGACGCGGTTTCACGGAACGTCGGCACTGGCCTTGGTAGCGTTCGCTTTAGCCGCACCGACGGTGGCGGATGCGCAGTCTACAAGCGCACGGATGTTTGCCATTCCCGCGGGCGATCTCGCACCGGCGCTGTCGGCCTATTCGAGCGTCACCGGCATGCAGGTCATCGCCGCGCCCGCGCTCGTTCGCGGGCAGCGGACCAAGGGCGTTAGTGGGCGGCTCAGCACGTCGGCAGCGCTCGCGATGCTGCTACGCGGGACGGGTCTGCGTCCGGTCGAGAGCAACGGTGTGACTATCCTCCGCCGGGACCAGGCACCGCCGGCGCCAAGCACTGTTGGCACGCACGCGCCAGTCGTTGCGGCCACCGCTGTGCAGGCGACCACGCTCGCGCGTGAAACGCCGGAGTCCACACCGGACATCGTCGTCAACGGCTATCGCAGCAGCCTGCTGGCGGCGCAGGACCTGAAGCGTCGCGCGGTCGGGACCGAGGACAATATCGTGGCGTCGGACATCGCCGCGTTCCCCGACATGAACCTCGCCGAGGCACTGCAACGTGTTCCCGGTGTCGCAATCACCCGCGACACGGGCGAGGGACGCCAGATCGCGCTGCGCGGTCTCGGCCCCGATTTCACGCGCACGCAGCTGAACGGCATGGAGGTGCTCGGCAACACCGCCTCCGGCATGGACAACCGCGGCAATGTCAGCCGTAGCCGCGGCTTCGATTTCAGCCTGTTCGCGTCCGAGCTGTTCAACCGCGTGAGCGTGCAAAAAAGCTACGCCGCCAACCAGGACGAGGGCGGCATCGCCGGCACCGTACAGCTCTTCACCGCCAAGCCGTTCGACTATGACGGCCAGAAGATCGTGCTGTCCGCGAAGGCCCAGACGAACGATCAGACCAGCGGCGTCACCCCGCGGCTCGTCGGCTTGTTCTCGCAGCGTCAGGGCGATTTCGGCGCGCTCGTCTCGGTCGCCTATTCTAAGGTGCGCAACAACGAATATGGCTATCGCAACTGGAACTGGGGCAAGGTTACCTACGGCGCCAACAATATCGGTCCCGAGATCGACGCGGCGACACGGGCGCTGCTGCGCGGCGGCACGATCTTCGCGCCTCAGGCGCAATCGCCATCGACCTGGTACACCGATCGTGAGCGGATCGGCGTCACGAGCGCGCTGCAATATCATCCCGGCGACAATTTCAAGATCGATGTCGACCTGCTGTACGGACATCTTGCCGACAAGCGCGACGACTGGGCGATCGCGGCGGGCGGCTATAACGCGCTGACCGGCAACGTCAGCGGCACGCAGGTCATCCGGTCCGCAACGATCCAGGGCAATTCGCTCGTCGCCGCCAGCTATACCGGGATCGATCAGCGCACCGAGCATCACCGTGTCGAGAACCAGACCGACTTCTACCAGGCGGTGGCGAATGTCAGCTGGGACGTCGGCGATCGGCTGAAGCTGACCGCGCTCGGCGGCTACCAGAAGTCGAATTTCGTCCAGCCGACGTTCGACAAGATCTTCCTGCAGGCTCGCAACACCGCGTTCAGTTTCGACATGCAGCCGACGATCCCCGTGAACACCTACGGCTTCGATCTCACCAACCCGGCGAACTGGAACGTCCAACGGTTGGTGACGCAGGAGAACATGATCAAGAGCGACTATCTCAACGGTCAGCTTCAGGCGGTCTACGACCTCACGCCGATCCTGAAGCTGGAGGTTGGCGGCGAGTATAAGCGCTTCACCAACAGCGGGTATCAGTATCTCACCAACATCTTCTACGGCACCGCGGCGACCAGCGATCGCGCGATACCCGACGCGCTGAAATACGTCATCAACCGCGATAGTCTGCTCCCGTATATCGGCGGCGACATTGCCGGGATCTACGCGCTGCTCGGCAACAACCGGGATTTGACCGCCGCCAACCTGACCGCGGGCAGCGACTTTCGCATTCGGGAAAAGACCTGGGCGGGCTTCACGCAGCTCGATCTCGACACCGATATCGGGTCGATGCGGCTGCGCGGTAATGCCGGCGTCCGCTACTATCACACCGATCTGGTCTCCAGCGGGTCGCTCGCCACCGCGACCAACGGCGTGACCACGCTTCAGCCGGTGACGGTCGGGACCAGCAATGACGATTGGCTGCCCGCGCTCAACGTCGCGCTCGACATCACGCCGAAGCTGATCGCGCGTGCTTCCGCCAGTCGCAACGTCAACCGTCCCGGCCTTCCTCAACTTGCCGCAGCGGGAACGCTGACCGTGGCGCCGTTCGGTGGGTCCGTCTCCGTCGGCAACCCCAATCTACAGCCGTTCCGGTCGACTTCGGCGGAGGCGGGGCTCGAATATTACATGGATCGCAACGGCTTCGCGTCGGTCGGCTTCTTCTGGAAGGACCTCAACAGCTTCATCACGTCGGAGACGTCGCAGGTTCCCTACAGTGCGACGGGCTTCCCGGTCTCGCTGCTGTTGCCGGGCCAGGACGGTACGACGCCGTACAACTACACGCGCCCGATCAACGGGGACGGGGCCAGCATCAAGGGTATCGAGGCCGCGTTCCAGCACGACTTCACCTTCCTGCCCGCGCCGTTCGACGGGTTCGGCATCGTCGCGAACGGCACCTGGATCGATGGCGACCAGACCGCGGTCTACAACGGCGTCGTCAAAAGCATCCCGCTCTACAATCTGTCGAAATGGGCCGCCAACGCGACGCTCTACTTCGAGACCGAACGCTTCGGTGCACGTGTCTCGACCGCCTATCGCAGCCGGTATCTGACCGGCGCAGGCGGCAACGCCAATGTCGGCGACGGCATCCGCCCGACCAACAACGTCGATTTCCAGGTCCGCTACAGCCCCGCCGAGAATCTGCGCTTCGTCGTTGAGGGGATCAACGTCACCAATCGGCCGATCGAGCAGTTCACCGATCTCTCGACCGACCGGACGCTCGTCTACACCCGCAGCGGCCGCATCTTCACCTTCGGCGTGACGACCAGTTTCTGAACTCCTCGTCCGCGGCGTGTTCGCCGCGGACGAGAGCGTACGGCGTACCTCACGACATCCTGCAACGGGAGTTTGTATGAAAAACCATGTTTCGACGAGCCGGCTATCCCTGATGATCGGCACCGCCGCCGCCATGCTGGTGGCGCAGGCGACGCCCGCATTCGCACAAGGCTGGCCGGCGCCGGTCTCGCCGCTGCCCGAACGTGCCACCGCGCTCGACAAACGCTTCCAGCCTGCGATCGACTTCGACACCGACGTCTGCTTCAACGTGCCGGCCGTGGACGCGGCAGGCTCGATCAGCCCGGCGGCATCCACTTACGCCACGCGACCACCGGCATCGTGCCGCAGCGCTAGCTATCGCACGCAGAGCAACGTCTATGCGCGCAGCCGCTGTAACAACGGCTATTGCGGGCGGGTCTACAGCTATTTCTGGCAGTCCGATTTCTCGCACGCCTATGACTGGGAATCGATCATCGTCTGGACCACCGACCAGGGCACCGGCAGCCGCGTCGTCGGCGTCACGCGCGGCGATCATGGCAAATGGGATACGCGCAGCGGCGATCAACTCCGCTTCGTCAGCGACTCGAGCGGCGAGCACGCGAAGCTCGTCTTCCATTACGAGACCTGGGGCTTCTCCCATCTGTGGCGCTTCTCCAAGACCGACGGCGGCGACGAGCCCGCCGAGAACGGCACCGGGCAATGGCTGATCCAGCCGCTGGTAAGCTGGAACGGCTACCCGTCGGTCGGGGTCAGGAACGCGGTCTCCAATTACGATTTCAAGGGCGCGAATTTCGACAATAAGGACGCCCGGTTCGCAGGCACGCTCGCGGCCGCCAATGCGAGCGGCATAGCCCCCGGGTTCAACGCCAACGTCGATGCCGGCGGTGACTCGCCGGGATGCCCATCAGGCTCCACCATCTGCTGATCGATACCCTGCGCCGCCAATGTCCCGGCGGCGCAGGGTGCTTGGCGCTGTGGAGGCCGCATGCAAAGCGTTCGTTCCCGATCCGGTGCGGTGTTGCTCGGCGGCTTGACGTCGATGGTCGTCGTGAGCGGAATAATTGCCGGATGGCATCCTCGCGCGCGCTCGGATCCGGCAACGGGGATCGTCGTGATCCGCGGTGCGCCGGTTACCGCCGCCAAGGCCGTACCGCTCAGCTCGATCAGGCCGACCCGCGTCGCACCGACTGCAATGCCAGTCGAGACCGCGGTTGCGGACCTCCGCCGTGCGTATCCCCTGCTATCCGAGGTCGCAATGGAATGCCGGGCCAGGCAATGCTCGCTGACCGCGACGATCCGCCCGCTGGTGTCGCAGAATGATCTGGATAGGCGACAGGAAATGTTGCTCGGCGGACTGGCGGCCGCGCTTGCCGAGGACGGCTATCGCATGGCGGTCCCGTTCGACATGGATGAGGTGGCGGACAACACATTCCATATCCGTGCGCACGTAACGGCCGATGATCATCCGTGACCGGCGCCCTTTGCTTCGGCCCTGCACCGCTCCGCGTCCGGTGCAGGCGCTTTGATCTCGGCGAGTTCCGATCGCGCCACGTCCATCTCACGCCTGAAGTCCGGCGAGGTTTGGAGCATCGCGACCAGCACCGATCCTGCCATATAGCCCGCCTCGACCGCGCTTCGGCTGTGCGATCCGCAGATGTAGCGGCTCTCGCCATATTGGCGTCCACGGCGCAGGATCCGGGTGGCGCGATCCGGCATCAGTTCGGCGAGGATCAGCGCGGCGGACCACCCCGAAGTCGTGTGGCCCGACGGGTAATCGCCATTGCCCGCCAGATGCGCGGTCTTGGGTTCGCAGATCGGCAGGTCGTCCCTCAGGTACGGACGCTTGACGGCAAAGCCATCCTTGGCGCGGCCGACCATGCCCTGGTCGCTCATTCGCGCGAAGATGCGGGTGAGGGCAGGGGACGACGTCGTATCGAGCTTACGGCCGATCGCGCAGGCGAAGACGGTGAAGCGGTCGTCGGTGACGTCGCGGGTCGCCATTTCGCCCCGCGGCGTCCCGAGCAGCGCGCGCGTTTGCTGGAAGGTTGCGCGGTCGTCGGCATCCTGCGGCGAACCGGGCCTGGGCGGGGCGGGCAGGACCTGCATCAGGTCCGGCATCGGCTGGTTCGCGAGATAAGCCGCGGGACCATCCGCCGCGCCTGTCAGCGCGAGGACCGCGAGCAGCGACAGGCTGCGGATCACTTTGCAGCGCCTTCCAGATCGCCGCAGCCCTTGGGACGGCGCACGGGGTTGCAGCGCGCGACCAGACCGCCGGGCAGGGCAACGTGATAGCCGCCGGCGAGCCGCGGATCGGGCCAGAGATAGTCGGTCGAGACATATTGCGCGCCGCCCGCCAGTGCGGTGTTGCGAGGAACGATGTCGTTGGCACGAGCCTCGCGCGTGTTGGCATCGGCCCGCGTGCGGACGATGAACCCGGTAGCGACGTCGCGGCGGATCCGGTCGGCATCGCGGACCGGGTCGTTGAGCGTCAGATAGGCGGCCGCAGGCGAGGCTTCGTCGGTGTTGATGAAGAACACGCGCCCCTCGAGCGAACGCCGCTTGCCCCGGTACACCGCGACCTTGGCGGGCGGCTCGTCGAGCGCGAACAGGAATTTCCCGCGCGAGACCTCCAGCAACGGCCAGTTGTCCGCGAGCACCGCGTCGCGCAACGTCGGATAGCGACCCTGCACGTCGTCGGGCACGATCAGCTTGCCGGGCGCCATTACCGAGCGGATTTCCGCGTCGAGCGCATCATATGCCGCCGTCTCGAACGCCAGCGCATCGATCCCGCCGCGCGCGGCGTTGCGCTCGTCCTTGGCGTTGAACATCAGCAGGATTGGCACGTGACGCGGATGCTTTGCCGACCAGTCGCGGATGATCGTCAGGCATTCGGTCAGCAGGACGCAGCTCGATGCGTTGTCGATGCCGGGGATGTGCAGCACCTTGAAGCCCGGCCGTCTGAGCTTCGGATCGTTCGAGCCGCGCGCGTAATGGCCGCCCTGCGGATCGTAGTTCACGTCGATCTCGAGTTGCCGGGCGCCGGCATCGAGTTGTTCGGTCAGGCTGCGATGCGAGTAATCGAGCGCATCCGCCATCGCCGGATCGGCCGCACGGACCTTCGCCATCGTCGCGGCGGGCATCGGCTGTTTATAGCTGTTATGCGTGCCGATCACCGCCACGTCGTTGATCCGCAGCGGCGGCGCGGTATCGCGCGCCATTGCCGTTTGGGTAAGAAGGCCGAGGGTCAGCCCCGCCAAGATCGATCGCTTCACGGATACTCTCCCGATCAGAATTTGAACAACACCGAACCCTGCACCGCGCGGCCGAAGATCGGTCGGGCGAGGATCACCGCACCATCCGCCGCCCCCGGCACGAGCTGCTGTCCGCCGCCCTGGCCCAGCCCGAGTGCATTCGACAGGTTGGTGCCCTTGACCTGCACGGTGACGTTCTGCGTCACGTCCAGCTCGGCACTGGCATTGAACACCGAGAACGCCGGCAGCTTCACGAGGTTGGAATCGTCGTTGAACTTGTCGCCCTCATACCGCCATTCGCCCAGCACGCGCAGGCGGCCGCCGATTAGCGATACGCGCGGGCGGATGCTCGCCATCACCTTGGGCATGCTCGACGGGCGGTTGCCGTCGAACGAGGTGGTGACAGGCGCGCCGGCGACGATCGTGTTGTAGGTATAGTTCTTGAACTTCGGCTCCTGGTACGTCGCGGTCGCCGAGACGTCGAACCAGCGCACCGGCTTCAGGTTCGCTTCCAGCTCGACTCCGGTCGTGCTGACGTCGCCGTAATTGATCTCCTGGACGATGCGTAAGCTAGCCGGGTCGATATACGTGTTGGTGAACTGCACGTCCTTGAACGAATTGTAGAACAGCGTGGCGTACAGGCTGCCCCAGGGCTTCTGGAACTTCACGCCCGCCTCGGCCTGTTCGATCGACTGGCTGCGGATGCCGGTCGGCAGCACGTTGTCGCGGTACTGGCCGATCTGCGGCAGGCGGTAGGTGCTGGTGTAGCGCCCGAAGATGCCCGCCTCGGGGATGAACTGCCAGTTCGCGCCGATCGTGTAGCTGTGGTCGCTGAACTTCGGGTCGAAGCGGTTGAACACGCCCGAGCCGTACAAGACGTTGTCGTCGGCGAGGGTGTCGGGATTGCCGAGATTGAAGCTTTTCACGCCTTCCGAATAGCCATGGATCCAGATCGTCTCGTAGCGAAAGCCGCCATCGACGCGCAGCTTCGGCGTGACCTGCCACTCGTCGGAAATGTAGAACGCGACGTCCTCATACCCGCCATAGGAATGCGCGAACCGTGCCTCGTAGCGCTGAATGCCGGTGTCGGTGACGCGCCCGACGACCTGCCCGCCCGCGTTGACCGCGACGATATCGAGCAGGCGTGCGTTCGGCGCGACTTCGGTCAGGCCGACGCCGTCGTTGCGATCATGCGCCCAGTCTGCGGTGGTGCCGTACAGGCCGAGCTTCACGTCGTGTCGACCGATCCCGGTCTCGTAGACATGGCCGAGTTCGATCAGGCCCATGGTCTCCTTGATCGGATTCTGGATCGACTGGAAGGTGTTGACCCCGACCAGGCCGTTGCCGTTCGCATTGGCGCCATACGCACTGCCATCGTCGTTATAGACCAGCCGCACGTCGGTCGCGCCGCGGCCTGCGAACGCCTTGACCGCGTTGGCACGGACCGAGGACAATTGCGCCGCCTGCGTGTTGAGGCTGTTCAGCCCACGCGCGTTGCGATCGGTGGTGGAGTCGCGATAGCGGAACCCGCCGCTGATCGTCGTGCCGTCGTCGAACTCGGTATTGCCCTTCAGCGTGAACTGCAGGTCGCTGGTCTGGTTGAACAGGTTGAACTGCGCCTTGCGGATACCGTCGGGCGTCTTGATCTGGACGCGACCGTCCTGCGGTCCGGTCAGCGTGTCGTCATGGCCGTTGAACGGCGCGAGCGGCTTCAGATCGTCGCCGTTGCGCACCAATGGGATGGCGTCGAAGAAGAAGTTGTTATCTTCCATGTACTTCACGCCGAACGAGATGCTGCCCCGCGCGAAATCCTTGGAGATCAGCACGCGGCCCTGGCCGCCGTTGTTCGCCGCCGGCCCCGGATCGCGGATGCCCTGGTCCTTGTTGTAATAGCCGCCGACCGAAAAGCGCCACCCGTCCGCAATCGGCCCGCCGAGCCACGCGTCGCCGCGGATTTGGCCGTAATCGGACGTCGTCAGCTTGAGCAGGCCGCTCAGCTGCGGCGTGCCCTTGCGCGGGATGAAGTTGACGAGGCCGCCGGGCGCGTTGGCGGCAAAGATCGAGGAGGGGCCGCCGCGGACCGCCTCGATCCCCGAATAGGTCTCGTCGATGCGGAGGAACTGGTCGACATTGATCCAGTTGATGCCGGGATCATGCTGGATCGGCAGGCCGTCCTCGTACACCGCGAGCGACTCGTAGCCGCCGCGCGGGATGCCGCGGACGCGCGTGTTGTTCGCACCGACGCCGCCTGAGGAATCCGCCCACACGCCCGGGATCTGCTGCATCGCCTCGGCCAGGTTGCCGATCGCTCGCTCGCGAAGGTCCTTCTCGCTGATCGTGGTGATCGAATAGCTCGCATCCACCTTCTTCTGCGCGACGGTGCCGAGGCGGCCCGTAACCAGGATCTCATCTCCGGAACCGGCATCGGGCGCCGACATAGTGTCTTTTTGTGCGATCGGCGCTGATTGTGCATCGACCGGGCCGGTGGCGACGGCGATGGCCATCAACGCCGCGGTCCCCCGCAGTATCGTGATCGTCTGCATGGTAACTCGAACCCCAATGTGTCCCGGCCTTACCGGCCGACGTGTCCACAGCGCTATGGGGGCGGGCTATGACGGCGGGACTACGGTAACATTACTGTCCCATGATGATTGCGTGACTGGACGGTGACGGGTGTCATTCCTGGCCGCCTTTAAGGGGCGCGGTTTCGCAGCGGGATTGCAAACGCTGCTGTCACAAATGGGTAAGATGCTCGCTGTAGCGACAACTCACAAATCTTCGCTCGAACGCGTTACCAGTCTGGGACTCGACCAATGACAAGAACCGGAAGCACCTCCGAACGCACGTTGCGTAAGGATGTATTGGCAGCGTGCTGTCTGGCCGCCGGTCTGGTGGGGAGCGGCGCAGCGTCCGCTCAAGCGCGACCCGTAAAGCCCCGCAACGTCATCGTGTTCCTGGGCGATGCAGGCGGTCTGCCGACGCTTAACGCCGCAGGCATCCTTGCGCACGATAAACCGCAATCCCTGTACATCCAGTCGATGCCATATATCGGCTTATCGGACACTTCGTCGCTCAACCGCTGGGTCACGGACTCCGGTGCGGGCATGACCGCGATCATGACCGGGCGGAAGACGAACAACGCGATGGTATCGGTCGTGCCGTCGGGCTCGGGCGGCGAAGTGAAGCCGATCAAGACGTTCCTCGAATACGCCGAGCAGCACGGTCTATCGACCGGGGTCGTCACGAACATGCCGATCTGGGATGCCACCCCGGCAGCGTGTTACGCGCATGTCGCGTCCCGCAAGGACAAGGACGAGATTTTCCGTCAGATGTTGGCGCCCCGCTTTGGCAACGGTGTCGACATCCTGATCGGCAAGGGCCGCAAGGACGCGGTCGCGTCCTTTGGCAAGATCCAGCAGACGCCCGAGCAGGCCTTTACCCAGGCGGGGTATCGCTACGGTTCGGATCCGGCGCTCGTTCGCACTGCCGCACGGGCCGCCGTTCTGCGCGACGACGATTACGCGCCGTTACCGGCCGTCGAGGCAACGATCGGCCAACTCGCGCGCAACCCCAAGGGCTATTTCCTGATGGTCGAATGGGACATGCACACCGATAACCCGCAAGCGGGGCTGCGCCACGTCGTCGAGATGGATGACATGATCCGCCGCGTTACCGCCATTGCGGGCAAGGACACGCTCATCCTGTTCACGGCCGACCACAGCTTTGGCCTGCGTATGTCGGGCGGCGATCGTGACGCACCGCTCGCCGAACAGTTTGCCGCAGCCGCGGCCAAACCAGGCGCCACGATCGCGAGCAACGACGTGATCGGGGTCCAGGACGGTCATACCGGCGAGGAAGTTATCGCCGCTGCCTCGGGGCCAGGGGCGGAGACTATCCATGGCTTTTTCGCAAACACGCATCTGTTCGACGTCCTCCTGAATGCCATCGGATGGACGAAGGAGTCTTGAGCGATTTGCCGTCGCGAGGCGGCAACGCGGTCATGGAAGAAGGGTTGTCCGGATCCAGGCTGTGGAAGAACCTGGTGGCGTACCGCGGCTTCCTTGCGGTGATCCGGATCTGGTGGAGGGGTGAGGCAGCCTGACGCGAAACGGCGTCACGCGGATGAAACGTGACTGGTCTAGCGACTGCCGGTGAACTTACGGTCCCTGTCGTCGTCGATGCGCCTCCCAACCAGCTTGACGGCGACCGCGCCGGGCATCGCCGCGTTCTGCGTGTATTTTGCGATGTACGGGTTTCGCAAGCCAATCGCGGCAGCAGGGTTCGACGGCGTGCCGGCCGTGTTTGCCGGGCTCGACTACAAGACGGCGCTGATCCTGTCCCAAGCGGTCGGCTATGCGCTGTCGAAGATGATTGGCGTGCATGTCGTGTCGGTCCATCGGCCGGAGCACCGCACGCGCCTGATCCTGTCGCTGGTCGGCGCGGCGTGGGCGGCGTTGTTGCTGCTGGCGCTGTTGCCTGCCCGGTTTGGCCCGCTGGCGATGCTGCTGAACGGGTTGCCGCTCGGGATGATCTGGGGACTGGTGTTCAGCTATCTGGAGGGGCGGCGCAATTCGGAGGTGCTGGCGTCGATCCTGACCGCGAGCTTCATCTTGTCGTCGGGCGTGACGCGGTCGGTCGGCAGCCTGTTGCTGGAGCACGGCGTCAGCGCGTTCTGGATGCCGGCGCTGACCGGGCTGATCTTCACGCCGCTGCTGTTGGTGGGCGTGGCGGCGCTGACGCGTTCTCCCCCGCCGGATGCGGCGGACTCGATCGCGAGAGGGGTGCGTGGGCCGATGGATGCGGCAGCGCGGCGCGCGTATCTAAAGCGGCATTGGGTGCCGGTGACCGCTTTGGTTGTGGGCTATACGATGCTGGCGGCACTTCGCGACCTGCGTGACAATTTCGCGCCCGAGCTGTGGATGGCGCTCGATCACCCGGCGACGCCTGCGCTGTACGTGGCGACGGAGGTGCCCGTGGCGGTGATTGTGCTGCTCGGCCTGGCGATGCTGGGGCTGGTGCGCGACAACCGGTATGCGGTGGTCACGATCCACGGCGTCATCATGGCGGGCGCCGTGATCCTTGGCGGATCGATGCTGGCGTTGCGCGCAGGGGCGATAGGGCCGGTCACCGGTATGATCCTGACCGGCGTCGGTATCTACCTCGCCTACGCCCCGTTCAGCGCGATCCTGTTCGACCGTATCATGGCCGCCAGCCCTTCGCCGGGCACCGCCGGGTTCCTGATCTATCTGGCGGACGCGTTCGGCTATTCGGGCAGTATCGGTCTGTTGCTCATGCGGAGCACGACCGCCCCCGGGCGGAACTGGCTCGGGTTGTTCCTCGATGCCGGCGTGCTGACCGGCGCCGCGCTGCTGGTGCTGACGTTCG
Organism: Sphingomonas sp. PP-F2F-A104-K0414; assembly: GCF_004340945.1. Taxonomy (GTDB): domain Bacteria; phylum Pseudomonadota; class Alphaproteobacteria; order Sphingomonadales; family Sphingomonadaceae; genus Sphingomonas. Next base: position 657,159 of record NZ_SLYD01000002.1, on the reverse strand, counting down.
TCTCGGCATTCTGGTTCGTCCGCCATCCGCCGGCGCGGTGAGGGCGATCAGAGGGTGTGGAGCCGGACGCCGGCGCGTGTCGCGGCATCGGCGATCGCCGGTGGCGCGGGAAGGTCGGTAACGAGATCGTGGACCTGCGCGAAGTCGGCGACATGGACGGTGCCGGCGCGGTCGAACTTCGCCGCGTCGGCGACGACGATTACTCGGCGCGCGCCATCGAGCAGCGCGCGTTTGTACGCCGCTTCGTCGGGTTCGAAATCCATGAAGCCGCGCTTCGCCTCGATCGCGCCCATCGACAGGATCGTCGCGTCGGGCGAGAAGCCGCGCGAATATCGGATCGCCTCCGCGTCGAACGTCGCCCGGTAATCGACGTTGACCGCGCCGCCGGCCAGGAAGACGCGGATCCCGTCGCGACCGAGCATGTCGCCCGCCACCTCCAGGTTGTTCGTGACGATCGTCAGTCGTCGCCGATCGGCGAGTGCGCGCGCGACCCAGCACGAGGTGGTGCCCGAATCGATCAGCACGGTCATCCCGTCCTCGATCAGCGTCGCCGCTTGGCGCGCGACGGCCTGCTTCGCGTCCGCCTGCGCCTGCATCCGCAACCGGTATGGCGCTTCCAGCCTGTTGTCGGGAAGCTTGACCCCGCCATGCACCTTGTACGCGCGGCCGCTCGCCTCAAGTTGCCGCACATCGCGCCGGATCGTCTCGTCCGATACGGCGAAGTGATCCGCGAGCATCGTGATCGAACACGAGCCCCGCGCTTCGAGCAACGCGACTAGACTGGCGATACGATCCGACTGCGTCACACGGCTTCTCCTGTACGGCCTGTTTCTCCGCATCTCCCGTTGGGTACAAGCCACAAAATACCAACAATATCCACACGATGTCACAGCCATGTCACACGGCGCTTGCAAGGGCTGCGTCACAGGATGCCCGGCAATGCTCGGACCGTGGCAAGGGGAAGACGACATGACCAAGTGGATGATGGGGGCTGCGATCCTGGCGATCGCGGCGACGACGAATGCGCGCGCGCAGACGACCGTAACGCCGTCCGCGACGCCTGCTGGCGATCCAGAACAGCCGCGCAGCGACGAGATCGTCGTGACCGGACAGTCGACGGCATTCGCTAACACGCGCGTGACCGCGCCGATGATCGACCGCCAGTCCGCGCTCGCCAGTGTCAACGACGTCATCAACGAACTGCCCGGCGTGTTCGTCGCGGAGGGTGACGCTTTCGGCTCGTCCGACTGGGCGACCTCGATCAGCATCCGCGGCTTCAACAGCGGCGGCGGCGGCGGCCAGCAGATCGGCTCGACGATCGACGGCCTGCCGAACGGCGGCTCGGGCTATGGCGGAGGATCGCGCGCCAATCGGTATATCGACGTGCTCGATCTCAAAACCGTCAACGTGTCGCAGGGCACTGCCGACATCTCGTCGCGCTCCAACGAAGCGCTCGGCGCGACGCTGGACTATGTGACCTCCGATCCGACCACGGACAGCCGGTTGCGCTTCACTGCCGCCGGGGGTGATTTCGGTGCGCGCAAATTCTACGTGCGCGGCGATACCGGCACCATCGCGCCCAATACTACCGCCTATGTCAGCGCGTCGACCTCACGCGTGCGCGACTGGATCGGCGGATCGGGCAAGACGAGCCGCGACCATATCGACGCCAAGGTGTTGAGCCGTGTCGGTACGGTCGACCTGACAGGGTTCGTCTCGTACGACGATGCGGATGAATCTGAGTTCGGATCGGTATCGCCCGCGCAGTTCGCGAACGATCCGAACCATGACGCCTATACCGACAGCTGGACCGGGCTGCCGTACGTCGACCAGGCCTATCGCCCGACCTCGCGCGCGCTGCGGAAGAACCTGTTCGGGTATCTGAAGGCCCGTACCGAACTCGGCGAAGTGAGGCTGCAGGCGGCGGGCTATTATCACCGGATGCGCGGCCGCGGCGATTTCGCGCCGCCGTACCTGGTCGATGTCCGCAACGATGGCGTCGGCAACCCGGAGAGCGAATTTGTCGGTGGCCCGACGGTGCGCAGCAGCGATGCGCTCGGCAAGATCTACTTCGTCACGCCCACCGGTGCGGCCGCGACCATGACCGTCGGCTGCGTCGGCACCAGCGGCGTGCCCGCCGAATACTCGCCGACCTGCTACGCATCCAACGCGACGCCGGTCATGTCGTACCGCCACACCCACTACGAGAACGACCGCATGGGCTTCACCAGCGACGTCGACTGGCAGCATGACTTCGGCGTGGTGCAGAACCAGTTCCGTGCGGGTTTCTGGTTCGAGCACAGCCGCGCCAACCAGCTTCGCGACTGGCACAAGATCACCAACGCGCGGGTCGGGCCAGCCTTCGACGGCACGCCGTATTACGTGCAGTTCAGCACCGACTACGGGCTCGACGAAGTGATGTATTATGCCGAAGACGCGGTGACTTATGGCCCGGTCACCGCACGGCTCGGCGTCAAGCAGTTCTTCCTTGATCAGAGCCGCACCGAACTGCTCGGCAATCTGAGCGCGACGTCGATCCAGTCGCATTCCGATCCGCTGATCAACGCCGGCCTGACCTATGCGACGCCGTTGCAGGGCATGGAGCTGTTCGCCGGCTATTCGCAGAACTTCGCGGCGATCGGCAACGGCCCCCTCGGACAGCCGCCTGAGACGATCCGCAACCTGCGGCCGGAAACCGCGAACAACATCGAGATCGGCGCACGCTACAATACCGGGCGGATCCAGGCGTCGCTGACCGGCTACGGCATCAAGTTCAAGAACCAGATCGTCTCGATCTCGTCGAACCTTGTCACCGGGATAGACTATCTGGAACAGCAGGACAGCGTCTATCTGAACGTCGGCGGGGTGAAGAGCCGCGGCATCGAGGCGGCGCTGGCCTACCGCGTGCTGCCACCGCTGACGCTGTCGGGCAGCTTCACCTACAACCACGCGACCTATATCGGCACCGGCGACGTTGCACAGGATGCCGATGTCGGCGTGACGCCGGGCCAGCAGGTGATCAATTCGCCGCGTACAATGTGGGTGGTTTCGGCGGACTACAAGAAGTCGATCTTCAAGGCGGGTATCGCCACCAAGTTCGTCGGCGACCGCAATATCGACACGCAGGGCAAGGCCCAGGCCGGCAGCTTCACGCTGGTGAGCGGCTATGTCGGCGCCGATCTTGAGGCGGTGAGCGAGCAGCTCAAGGGCGTGTCGTTCACGGTGCAGGCGACCAACCTGACCGACGAACGCTATCTGTCGAGTGCCGATGGTGGCTCGGCGTTCCTCGGCACGCCGCGGACCGTGACCGCGTCGCTGTCGCTCGACTTCTGATCTGAAATGGGCATGGTTCGTCGGCGTTTGCGGACCATGTCCTTCACTTGTGGATTGCCCCGATGACCGACGTTTCCCGCCGTTCGCTGCTAGGTGCCAGCCTTACCGGGGCCGCGCTGTCCGCGTTTCCCGCGGCGATCGCGCGGGCGGCGGCGATCGCACCCGACGTGAAGACCGGGTCGATCATGGATGTCGAGCATGTCGTCATCCTAATGCAAGAAAATCGCGGCTTCGATCATTATTTCGGGTCGTTGCGCGGCGTTCGCGGGTTTGCCGACCGGTTGCCGATCCCCGTGCCTTCGGCGGCCGATGCGACGAAGCCCGCACCAGTCTGGTATCAGCGCGACCGGACGGCGGCCGGCGGCGCGCGCACCGTCCTACCGTTCCATCTCGCCACGCGCACGAATTTCGACCTGATGCGGATGGAGGGCACGCCGCACAGCTGGCCCGATGCGCAGCGCGGGTGGGACGAGGGCCGGATGGCACACTGGCCCGAGGCGAAGAGCCAGCGCGCAATGGGGCATTACCGGCGCGAGGACATCCCGTTCCAGTTCGCGCTCGCCGAGGCGTTCACGGTCTGCGACGCGTATCATTGCTCGGTCCAGACGGGCACGAACACAAACCGCCTGTTCCTGTGGAGCGGCACCAACGATCCCGGCGGCACGATGGGCGGTCCCGCGATCGGCAATTCGCACGACAGCTTTCCCGAGGATGGCGGTAATGCCGAACCATACCGCTGGACGACGGTGGTCGAGCGTTTGCAGGCCAAGGGCGTCGACTGGCGCATCTACCAGGACATGGCGGACAATTTCACCGACAACCCGCTGGTTGGTTTCGCGGCGTTTCGCGACGCGCACCAGGGTAGCGGGGATCCTGCATTACGTGACCGTGCGCTGACGACACGCGGGCTCGACATGTTGCGGGCCGACGTGCTCGCCGGGCGACTGCCGCAAGTGTCGTACGTGATCGCCACCGCGAAAGGCTCGGAACATCCCGGTCCGTCGAGCCCCGCGCAAGGCGCCGCCTATACCGCAGAGGTGCTCGACGCGCTGACCGCGGATCCGAAGGTCTGGGCGCGGACCGCGTTGCTGGTCATGTTCGACGAGAATGACGGCTTCTTCGATCACGTCCCGCCCCCTGCGCCGCCATCGCGTTCGGCTGACGGCACGCTACTTGGTGGCTCGACGGTCGATCTGGCCGGCAGCTATCACACGGAACCGAGCAAGGGCGATGCGGCGCTCGATCTCCCCACCTATCGCGGTCGTCCCTACGGACTTGGCCCGCGCGTGCCGATGTACGTCGTGTCGCCGTGGAGCCGGGGCGGGTGGGTCAATTCGCAGATGTTCGATCACACCTCGGTAATCCGCTTCCTCGAAAAGCGGTTCGACTTCCACGAACCCAACATCGCACCGTGGCGTCGCGCGGTCTGCGGCGATCTGACCTCCGCGTTCGACTTCACCGCTGCCGACCCTGCGCCGTTCGCCGCCATGCCCGATCCGCACGCGGATGCCGTGCGGGCTGCCGCGATCCCCAAGCAAGTAAGCCCGCAGGCGCCGGCTGGTTCATCGCCTCCATGGCAGGAACCCGGGATCCGTCGTGCCCGCCCGCTACCTTATGCGTTGACCGTCGGCGAGACGATCGCCGATGGCGCGATCACGCTTCGCTTCGCCGTGGACGGCACGCAGGGCGCAGTGTTCCACGTCTATGATCGGACCAACCTGACCCAGACGCCGCGCCGCTTCACGGTCGAGCCCGGACGCGCATTAAATGGGCGCTGGCCGTTCGATCACGAAGGCCGCTACGATCTCTGGGTGCTCGGTCCGAACGGGTTTCACCGACACTTCATGGGGCACAGGGACGATCCCGCACCGTTGTCCGAGCTGGTCTGGCGCGCAACCACGACCGAGATGACATTGCTTCTTCCCGCCGGGCACCGCACGTCCGAGCTGATCGCGCGGACCGAACGCATCGGCGCGACGACCCTGGTGACGCCGCTGACCGAAGCCCAGCGTAGCTGGCCGCTAAGCCAGAGCCATGGGTGGTACGACATCACGATCGGTGCAGCGAAAGTCCCCAACTATCTAAGGCGGGTATCAGGGCGCATCGACGCCCCCGGCCGAATTACGTGTAGCGATCCGTTCGTGATGGTTCCGCGGGTCTGACCCTCGTCAATTAGTCTCGGCAAGACCGTGCATTCCGCAACCGGGTTTTGCGGACATCGGATACGTCGCTTAGGCTGGGTTGCGATCGGACCGGGTGACCCTGGCTGGGAAAAGCTTTCGGATGCCTACGGCAGCGCTGTCGACATCCCGGACCTGTTGGAAAAAGCCACAGCCCTTTTCCGGGGGTGGATTGGCACATGGCATTGACGACGCCGATTTCCATACGACCGAAAGGTCATATCGCGCCTCGCATGACCGGGTGGAATGAGGGGTGCGCCGGACGACGACACGGCGCGACGATTTCTGATCTTCGGCCTCGGATGGTGGCCGCGGCGGATCGTTGCGTCAGTCGAACCTTGGCAAACGCACTAATTTGCTCTGATTCAGGACGAACAAGATGACCGATACCAAGCATGATATTGTCGATACCGCCGTCGCTGCGGGTTCGTTCACGACGCTGGTCGCCGCGGTCGGCGCCGCTGGGCTGGTCGACACGCTGAAGGGCGAGGGGCCATTCACCGTCTTCGCACCGTCGGACGACGCATTCGCCGCGCTGCCGGCCGGCACCGTCGACGATCTGGTCAAGTCCGAGAACAAGGCCAAGCTGACCGAAATCCTCCTGCTCCACGTGCTGCCCGGCACGGTGATGGCGGCGGACGTGGTCGGCAAGGTGCTCGACCCGGCAACCGCCGGCGGCGCGACGGTCCACGTCGATGGCACCGACGGCGTGACCGTCAACGGCGCCAAGGTGGTGACCGCCGACATCGCCTGCACCAACGGTGTGATCCACGTGATCGACAAGGTGCTGCTGCCGACCGGCTGAGACCTCTACCGGCACCGGGGCAGTAATGTCCCGGTACCATCGGTTGGAGACACGCGGGACGGTTACGATCGTCTTTGCCGGCATTGCAGGCTATCCTGCGTATGCGCGATCACGCGTTCGTCGAGGCTATGCACGGCTGGGCAGCGCTCGCGTGGTTACGCGCTGGCCCGCTGCCGGTGCCACACGATCCGGGCGGCAGCTTGCCGAGCAGATGCTGGCAGCCGCGTAGCGCGCATGCCGCGCGCGGGCCGTTCAGACCCCCGCCAGCCCCATCGCCAGCGCTCGATCATCGCCACCCTGCGACGGTACGCCGCCAACGATCCGCGGATCGATCGCGAAGTCGCGCGCGATTTCGCGCGCGGTCATCTTGGCGGACATCATCACCGAGGGCGTGCCGCCGCCGGGCTGCGTCCCCTGACCGACAAGATACAGGTTGGCGACATCCTCGCTGCGGTTGTGCGGGCGGAAGAACGCGGTCTGCGTCATTCGGGGCTCGACCCCGAAGCCATTGCCGAGATGCGACCCCAGCACCTCTTCGAAATAGTCCGGCGTCACGAAGCTGCGATGGACGATCCGTTCGCGCAGACCGGGAATGTAGCCGCGTTCGTCGAGGAACGTCAGCACCGTGTCGGCAAAGCCTTCGCCGACCGCATCCCAGTCGATATCGCTCTGGTTGTTGGGGACCGGGATCAGCGTGTAGGCCGCGTGGTGCCCCGCCGGCGCGAGGCTGGGGTCGGTGATCGTCGGGATGTGGAGATATTGCGAGAAGTCGTCGGCGAGGATCTTGCGCTCGAAGATGTCGGTCAGAAGCTCCTCGTAGCGCGGGCCGAGAATGATGTTGTGGTGCCGCAGGTCGGGGTCGCCGTCCTGCTTCCGGTATCCGAAATAGATCACCATCAGCGACATGCTCTGCTTGCGAAACTTGACCAGCGCGTCGCGATTGATCCGCCGGTGCGCCTTGTCGACGAGCTTCAGATAGGTCGTCGCATAGTCGGCGTTGGAGACGACCAGATCGGCCGGCAGCGTTTCGCCGTTCGCCAGCGTCACGCCGGTCGCGACGCGCTTGCGGCCGCGCTTCTCGACGTCGATCCGATCGACCTTGGCGTTCAGCCGCACCGATCCGCCGAGCTCCTCGAACTTGCGGACCATCGCCTTGACCAGTGCGCCGGTGCCGCCGACCGCGAAATGCACGCCCCAGGTCTTCTCGACGAAATGGATCATCGCATAGATTGCGGGCACCTTGAGCGGATTACCGCCGATCAGCAGCGGCTCGAAGCTGAACACCTGCCGCATCTTGTCGCTCTTGAAATATTTCGAGATCAGCGAGAACAGCGGCTGGATCGCGCCGAGCTTCAACAGGTCGGGAAGGACGCCGACCATCGAGCCGAGCGAGCCGAAATAGGTATAGCCGAGTTCGAGGAAGCCGCGCTCGAAGATCGCGCGTGCGGCCTCGTGGAAGCGTTCGTAACCCTCGAGATCCTCGGGGGCCAACCGCGCGATCTGTGCCCGCACGTTGACCGGATCGGCATCGTAATCGAAGAAACTGCCGTCGTCGAAATAGATCCGGTAGAATGGCAGGATTGGCACGATGTCGACGTAGCGCTGCGTGTTGGGGCCGCCGCTTGCGCCCGATACGATGCGGCTACCCTCGGCGAGCACCGATGGCGGAAAGTCCGGTTCGTCGAGCATCGCCGCGTCGCGCTCGAGCGAGAACAGCTCCTCGATGAAATGCGGAACGGTCAGCACGGTCGGGCCCATGTCGAAGACGAAGCCATCGACGCGGCGGACATAGGCGCGGCCGCCGACATCGCCGAGCTGCTCGACGATCTGCGTATCGAAGCCGAGGCTCTGCAGGCGGATCGCGCAGGCGATGCCGCCGATCCCCGATCCGATTACGATAGCGCGCTGGCGGGTCATGACGGTCGTCTTTCCTGGGAGTCGGGAGAGGATCTGCGGCGCTCCACGAGCGGTCGTTCGATCCCGTGCGATAACCGCGGATGCGGCACCGCGACAGGGGCGAACGGCTGCAACGCCCGATCGGTGCTGGTGGGGGCAGACCCGCGGGTGGGTTTCGCTACGCTCTCGTCAATCGTGTCACGATACGGACTTTGGGCCGTATCCCGTGCCGGCCAGCGTCGCGTCGCTCGACGAGAGGATATGATCGCACGGCAGCGTATCGGGGATCGCATTGCCGATCGGGGTAGGTCGGACCCGTCCTTTGGTCCGTATTGCCTGGCGAACGCCTAGTGCCGAGACCGCAGACGGGCTGATGGTGAGTGATTTCGCGCCCCGAAAAGGCGCTGTGACTCCCCTTCAGGCCCGTCGTTTCAGGATCCCGAACGCTTGTCGGTGGCCGGCAGACGGGAGTGTATGATGCTAGGAGAACCAAGATGACATCACGGATCGCGCGCACATTGGGCGTCTGCCTCGCACTGTCGGTTGCGGTGCCGGTTATTGCGGTCGCCGCTAACCCGAAGGTTGGCGGTGCCGCCATGTATGCCAGCAAAACCATCGTCCAGAATGCCTCTGCCGCCAGCAACCTGACGACGCTTGTTGCCGCCGTGAAGGCCGCCGGTCTCGTCGAGACGCTGTCCGGCCCAGGCCCGTTCACGGTGTTCGCACCGACGAACGCGGCCTTTTCGAAGCTGCCCGCCGGCACGGTGACGACGCTCCTCAAGCCCGAGAACAAGGCGCAGCTTGCGAGCATCCTGACCTATCACGTGGTGCAGGGGAAGATCACTGCGAAGGATGCGCTCGCTGCGATCAAGGCCGGGGGCGGCAAGGCGACGCTCACCACCGTGCAGGGCGAGGCGCTCACCGCGCGCGTCACGAACGGCAAGATCGTGCTGACCGACGCCAAGGGCGGCAAGTCGATCGTGACGACGGCCGACGTGATGCAGTCGAACGGTGTGGTCCACGTGGTGGACACGGTGCTCATGCCGTGACGCAAATCGTGGCGCCGGTGTGTCCGGCGCCACGTCCTCTCTGCCCCCGCCATTGGTCATGGTACGCATTGCATAGGGCCTTGCATGAAGCCTTTCGGCGAGAATCAGGCCGGCGCCTCGAAGGAGGACATCGTCGCCGATCGGTCCTTCAAGCCGACAGTCGGCGAAACCGAGCACACTGTCGCGTCGATCGGCTTTCATGTCGTCGAACGCATCTTACTCCTGCTCGTCGCACTGATGACGATCTGCGGTGCGGCAACCGAGATCTATCAAATCTACCAGACCCGCTCGATCAATCTCGCCGATATCCTTCTGATGTTTCTCTACACCGAGGTGATCGGCATGGTGAATGTGTTCTACACCGGCAAGGGCGCGACCTTCATCTATCCGATATTCATCGCGATCACCGCGCTGGCGCGGCTCATCGTGCTGCAAAGCAAGGACATGGCGCCCGAAAATATCGTGTTCGAGGCGAGCGCGATCCTGCTGCTTGCGGTGGCGGCGATGGCGATGACGCGCCTCAGTCGATCGACTGGCTAGTCGAGCACGAGGCCCTGCTTAAAGCCTTCAAAGTCGCGACCGCATCGCTCCCTCGCGGTTGGGGAAAGTCTAAATCCCCGTTTTCCTAGGGCTAGGCTCGAAAGCCGCCTGTCTGAGAATATCGAATTCAAGTCTGAATTTGAAGCTTACGAAAGGCTGAAGTGGGGAAGTCACAAGTCGGACGTGAATGTCCGGGACCGGGTCTCCGCTGCCCCGCATATATCCGCTCTCGTTCCTGTTACAGTCCTAAGGGATGCAGTTCGCGGATGAGTTCGATCAGCAAGCGGAGGCCGGCAGGCACCTGTCTGCGGCTCGAATAATAGACGTGATACCCGGGGCCCGTCGTCGCCCAATCGCGCAGGACGATGCGCAGTTCGCCGCGCGCGCAATAGGGTTCGAACAGCGGTTCGGGGCCGTACATCAGCCCGGCGCCACCGAGTGCTAGCCCGAGCATCGCGCGGCCTTCGTTGACGTAGATCTTGCTGGGCACGCTGACTGCGAACTCGCCGTCGCGGCCTTCGAAATCCCACCGGTAGATGCGGTCGTCGCCTAGCCGGACGCCGAGACAGCGGTGTTGTTGGAGGTCGTCGGGATGCTGGGGGTCGCCGAACCGGTCGAGATAGGCGGGCGAGCCTGCGACCACCCAGCGAATATCGCCCGAGATGCGCTGTGCCACCATGTCCTCGGGGACGGTGCCGCCGTGACGAATCCCCGCGTCGAAGCCACCGCCGACGATATCGACCATGCGGTCGGTGGCGACGATATCCAGGTTGATGTCCGGATAGCGATCGGTGAATTCGGGTAGGACGCGGCTGAGCAGAAGCGTGGCCGCATCGACGACCACGTTCAATCGGATGCGGCCGGTCGGCGCGTCGCGGTAACGGTTGAGATCCTCGACCGCCTGGTCGATCGCCGCGAAGGGCTGCGTGATTGCATCGCGCAGTTCCTCGCCCGCGGCCGTCAACGTCACGCTGCGATTGGTCCGGTTGAGCAACCGCACGCCGAGCCGACCCTCGAGCCCCTTGAGCGCATGGCTCAGCGCCGACGCGCTGACGCCGAGCTCCAACCCGGCGACGCGGAAGCTGCGGTGCTTCGCGATCGCCAGGAAGTAGCTGAAGTCGGCGAAATCGGATCGGCTCGTGACCATGTCCTGTTATGTATCCCAGAGCTCTACGCGGCCGAACCCAGATACTGCGCATCGGTCACCGGCTCCAGCCAGTCGACCGGGCTGCCGTCCAGCGCCTCCTGGATGGCGATATGCGTCATCGCGGTGGTCGACGTGGCGCCGTGCCAGTGCTTGTGGCCGGGCGGGCACCAGATCACGTCGCCGGCACGAATCTCGACGATCGCCTCGCCCTCGCACTGGGTCCAGCCGCAACCGGCCGTCACGATCAGCGTCTGGCCGAGCGGATGCGTGTGCCAATTGGTCCGGGCGCCGGGCTCGAACGTCACCGCCGCACAGCTGTGCCGCGCGGGCTCCTTCGCGGTGTTGAGCGGATCGATGCGGACCGTGCCCGTGAACCAGTCGGCGGGGCCCTTTTGCGACGGCTGCGATCCTGCGCGTTTTAATTCCATGGTCGTACTCCTTTGAGGTGAAGTGTCAGACGAGATCGGGCAATTCTTTGATATGCTTGTCCAGCGTCACCGGATAGCCGCGCACGCGGAGCCCGACGTTCTTCGCCCTAACGGCGACATGGTCGGGTCGACCTCGTCGATGTGACAAACAGGCCGAAGCGCGTGTCGACCGCCATCTTTCATTAGAGAGTGGCATTGGCGCGATCATGCCGTGCGACAGCGAACGCGGCGATCGCCGCTAAGCCGAGCAACGCCGCGCTGCTAAGAAACTCGGGCACGGCGCCGACGGTGTCGTACACCGCGCCGCCGACGATCGCGCCAAGCGTGATCGCCAGCTGGACCACCGCGACCATCAGGCCGCCGCCCGCTTCGGCGTCTTCGGGCAAGGTCCGGGCGAGCCAGGTCCACCATCCGACCGGCGCCGCGGTTCCGGCAAAGCCCCATACCGCGAGCAAGAGCGCGGTTGCGACGGTAGAACTGCCAAACAGCGCTAGGCCGATCGCGACCGCTGCCATCGCCACGGGCAGCAGCCAAAGAGTGAGGAACAGGCGCTTGACGATGAACCGACCGATCACGACGGTCCCGACGAAGCCGGAGGCGCCGACGATCAGCAACATGGCCGAGAGCATGACCACACCGACGTGCGTGACCTGTTCGAGGAACGGCCGTAGATAGGTGAATAGCGCGAATTGGCCGACGAACAGCATGGCGACGGCAAACAGTCCGAGCAGGACCGCCTTGCTGTGGAGCAACCCGAGCATCGCGCGTGCCGATTGCCGCTCTGCGACGGGGAGCTTGGGCAACGCGCTCGCCTGCCAGACGAGCGCGCCGACCGCGACCGGCACCACGCAAAAGAACGCGCCGCGCCAGCCGATCAGGCTGCCGAGGAAACTGCCCATCGGGGCGGCGAGCGCGGTCGCCAGCGCGGTGCCGCCGCTCATGATCGCGAGCGCCTTGCCGACCGACTCCTCGGGGACCAGCCGGATCGCAATCGCCGCCGACATCGACCAGAAACCGCCGATCGCGATGCCCAGCAGCGCCCGACCCGTCATGAATATGAGATGGCTCGGCGCAAACGCGACCATCGCGCCCGAAACGATCAACATGGCGATCAGCGCTAGCACGACGTGTCGTCGATCGATCCTTCCGAGCAGTATCGAAAAAGACAGGCTCGTGACGACCGCGAACACCCCCGAGATCGCGATCGCCTGTCCTGCCTGTCCCTCGGTTAGGCGCAGTGTCTCCGCGATCGGGCTCAACAGGCTAACCGGCAGGAATTCGGACGCGACGAGCACGAAACTGCACAGCGCCATCGCATACACGGCGCTCCAGCGTGCCGGCCTGGCGTCGCCCTTTGTCGCGTCAAATCGAGTCGCTGGAATAGCAACGAGGGAGGCCATGTCGGCACGTCCTTATGTCGGATTGGGGTGTCCGCACGGTTCATGCACGGCACGTGTCTTCGTTCGAGCGCTGTCGACCGCAACGAGGCTGCGGGGCGAATTCGCAATATAGCCCGTCTGATCGCTTGAACAATTTGCCGCGTCGTTGATGGAGCGATGAGCTATACTCATCAACGGGGCACCGATCGGTCGCGGACGCCGTTCAAGCAAGCCCGGCCGAATGCAACGTCCGGTCGAGTATAATCGGGAGGCTGCGAATACGTTTGTCGGCGTGATAAAAGACGTTGCCGATCGCAGGCGCAACACCGACGCCGCCGATTTCTCCGACGCCTTATCGTACGACGAATAGGCGATTTGCGACGTCCTAACGACCTGCTGGCGTTTAACGTATGCCGAGCTCTGTTCTATGTACCGCACCATCAAGAAGAACAGCGCGCATCGCTCACGGCGCATTCCCCATGCGCTCGAACACCGCGGTATGCGACTGGCTGATCGAGCGGGATTTACGACAGCAAGTAGGCATACGCCACGAAGAACGAGATAGTCATGGTGACAAGCACAATGCCAATCCCGAGCCAACCATTGAGAGGTGGCTTCTTAGAGGTGCTAGTTTCGCGAGGTGGCTTTGTCATGCGGCGTCTATAGGCTCGAGCGGTTCCGAGCGAAACCCGAGCCGATTGTCACAGGCTGGTTGCGTTAGGCAACGGGGCGCCGCGCCTGACTTTCGCCTTGGCGCGAGAGGGAATGCGTCGGTGTCCGGGGCTAACGTGGCGCGTGAGACTAAGCGTTGATGGCGGCTCGTCGCTTGCCGGTATCCCTACCTTCGAACACCCGCTCTCGACCCCTCTATGCGCTGCTAGGGAAGGATTGCGAACTGTACGCTTACGGGAAGGCAGATGGCGGTAGCCGACATTGCGCGGCGCTGCCGCACCCCTACAGGTTATGACGAAACATCGCTCACAACCAGTGTGCCAGACGGTGTCCACAAACCAGGGGGGCGCTACCAGAGACCGGCTAACCTGATCTGCACCGGTGCACTGAGCCTCCTGCGCGTTGAGTCGATTGGGGGCACTCAATGTCCTATGTGACGTACCGACTCCACGTTAACGGGCGTCGTTCAAGCGGCTCGCGGGCCGCGTTCGGGTGTGGCAGCCAACGATCCTGTAGTGCAAGTCACACGTCCATTCGGAGGCGCAGCAGCGATCGCGAGTAGGGGCGTGGCAGCTCTTACTGAGGGCGGATTGTCACGGTCGTAGTCTCGCTCATTGGCGAAGGAACTGGTCCGGCGCAGCCGGCAGTTCCGCATTGTCGTAAAGCGGCTTCACGTACAGGCAGGTAAGCGAGGCGGAGGCGATGCCGCAGTGCCTCGCCATCGCGGTCGGATCGGCGTTTGCAGACCGGATCGGGTCGGAGCGATTACAGGCTTTACTCAGCGACCGGCCGCGAAGTGCGTTGAAGGTTTCCGTCCGACTTTATATCGGCACCCGATCGGCGGCTTCGGTCGCCTCTCGCTTGGCAACCGCGCCCAGCAGCACGATAAAGGTAGATCGTCAGGATTTTGGGTCGCAATGAATTATCGCCATTCCTTCCATGCCGGCAACAGCGCCGATGTCGTAAAACACAGCCTATTGATCGCCCTCGTGCGGGCCTTGCAGCAAAAACCGGGCGCGCTGACCCTGATCGACACGCATGCCGGCTGCGGGTTGTACGACCTTGAGGGCGAGGACGCCCAACGCACCGGCGAGTCCACGCAGGGCGTACTGCGGGCCTTTGCCGACCCGAACCCGTTGCTGGACGACTACCGTGCCGTCGTACAGGCGGTGAACGTCGGGGCCGAGCTGCACGTCTACCCAGGCTCGCCGCGGATCCTGGCGCAGCTTCTGCGCCCACAGGATTTCCTGATCCTGAACGAAAAACATCCCGCAGATGCCTATACCCTGCGCGGCGTAATGCGCGACACATCCGCTGCCGTGCATGAGCGCGACGCCTATGAACTTTGGCTGGCGATGGTGCCGCCCCGAACTGCGCGCGGCGTGGTGGTCGTCGACCCGCCATACGAGCAACTCGATGAGCGCGAACGGATCACAGCCACCCTTGCCGCCGCTCACCGCAAATGGGCGCATGGCGTGACGGTGATCTGGTTTCCGCTGAAAGACCGTGCCACGCATTGGCAGTGGAAGGCGCAGTTGCGCCGGCTCGGCATCCCGAAATTGCTGGGGGTGGAGCATTGGTTGTACGATGACGATCAGCCCGGCATCTATAATGGCGCTGGCCTTTTTATCGTCAACCCGCCCTACGCCTTCATGCAGGCGCTGCCACCTCTTCTGGAAGCCCTCCGCGCTGTGCTGGCACCGGAGGGGCATAGGGGCGAGATCACAAGTGATTGGTTGGAGGGTTGACGGAAAACCCGCGCCGTACCCTTCTCCCGAAGGAGGAGTGGCGGCGCTGTAAGTTTAAGCTGGGCATTTCGCGAGGACCGCCCGTTGTCGGAGGTCGGCAAGTGACCATCGGTACTTGTGCTTCGCGTTCACCGGGGGGCGCCGGGAGGTCTGTTTTCTCCTGAAAGCAGTCGATTGCTGAAGATGCTGAGAACGGGAAATAAGTCCCACTACTTGTCTTTCAAAGGCTTATTGTCGACGCGTAGAGCCGCCATTAACGGATGTCCGGAGTTCGTAGGCGCAAATTGCGGTTGAACGTCTGGAACTGGGTCACGGCAGTTGATGCGACAAGGGAGGCGTCGGTCGGGTTCACCGCGTTGACCTGGATCTCGACGCCGGCCAGCGCGCTGTTCGCCGGGAAGCGATAGTCGACCGCGGCATTTAGCAGCGTGTAGCCGTTCACCGATACGTCGTCGGTGTAAGTAACGTTATGCCGCGACGTAAAGGCGCCGGCGACGTTGCCGAAGAACATGCCGTCGTCGTAATTGATCTCGCCTCTTGGGAGATGTGCTGGCGTGTCGACAATGCGGACGCCCTTGGTCGGCACGAACGCGGTGCCGTTGACGGTGTCGTCGTCATAAATGCTGTCGTTATAAGAATACGACGCGATCAGCGAGAGCCGGCGGGCGACCCGATAGGTCGCGCCGATCTCGACGCCGACCTGCGTGGTACCGAATGGTCCTCGGAACGAGCTGATATAAGCGCGCATGTTCTTGGCATAATTGGCGAAGAACTCCTGCCGCCCGAGTCTGAGGGTCGCACCGACCTGAAGCTGAAACCAGTCCTTGGTGGCGATCTTGCCGTTGATGAACGGCGTGCCGAACGTCCTCGTGATGCCGTTGGCGACGCGCGCTCTTGAACCCGCCAGCGCTCGTCAGCGCGCCGATTGTCACGATCCGATCACGTGTCATGGATAGCGCTGTGTTCATGGATCGGCGCGATGGTATCACTGCGATCCCGATACCGACGGCACCGCGACGCGCGGTCGCGTACCGGTCGTATTTCGAACATCTGCCGATCGGCCCGAGTTTTTGGCGCGGACGGCGCGAACCGCAGCTGTACCGCGCGGTGGATTGGGCCAACATTGCGTCGCTGTCGGTGCTCGACACCCGCCAATGCCGTAGCACGCCGCCATGTGCCACGCCGAGCGTTGCACGCAACGTGCGGCTTGACGCGCGCGCGCAAGCCGCCGCACCGGCGCGGACGATCATGGGCACGGGACAGGAAAGGTGGCTGTCCGGGTGGCTTGCCGGAGAGCGGTGCTATTGGTCGCTCGTGGCGCAGCAAGTGTTTTTCGCGCCGCTTTGGCTCGACGGGATGCGGCGATCGACCTTCAGCGATCGGTGGGACGGCTACGCCGCCAACCGCAACCGGATGCTGCACGAAATGACGCGCCTGGCCGTGCGTAATCCGATCGTACTGAGTGGCGACGTGCACTCCCGCTAGGTCAATGATCTCGATGGTCCCAGCGGTTCGGGGATCGGAAGCGAAATTGTTGCCTCGGCCCTCGCGGTCGCGTCGTCGCCATTGGGCCGGTTCGGCGACATCGATCGCAACAATCCGCATGTTCGTTTTGCTGACGTCGAGCAGGCAGGCTGGGCGAAGCTAGATTTTGACCGCTACAAGCTACGCGTCGATATGCGGATGATTGTCGACCGAACGGACGCTAGCAGCGCTATACGATCATTGGGCACGTTCACGACGCTATCAAGCTCGCGAAGGATGGAAAGGGATTAGTTTCTGCCGCGCGGCGGTGGCAAGATAAACAAGCGTCTGGTTTGGAGAAGCGGCAATGGCGGCGTAAATGTCGAAATGCGGGTCTTGCCAGCTCCGCTTTGCGGGACAGTTCCGCCCTGAGGCAGCCATTCAAAAGCTGTGGTAGCATACCCGAATGCGGACACCGTTAAGGTGGCTACCATCATCGGATGGACCGTCAGGCTATCCTACCCGTTGCGTTTTTCACGCTGCTTGTCGGATGTGGTCGCGAGCAACATCAGGCTCGAGCACAGTCGATGAACGGGAGAGTGAGCTTTTCGATGGAGGGTGATGTGGAATTTTTCCTCCGCAGAAACGCCATACCGCTTACGCTCACGCTTGGACGTTCAAGCTGGCGAGCCGGGCTCCCGTTAACGGACATTCGTTAACCGCGATCTTTCCCCTCTCAATCTCCCGGTAGAAATTTTGAGTGCATGTCCTGAGTCTCCTCTTGGGCATGGATGTATTGCTGCTGCCACTGCGCCCGCGTCAGGCAAATTCGCGTACTTGCGATGAGCGATCCAGTGGTTGTCTGTGGACGGCAAATTTTGCGGTTAGGGTCCGCTGATTTGGTCTTGAGCGCTATCTGTCCAGCAGGCTTGGCGATCGGGCCTTGGTAGTCTTTGGGCAGTGCCCAAGTGATTTGTCCCTGCTGACGTTTTACTACCCCGCCGCCATTGGGCGCGAGCCATGGTTTCATTTTGAGATGAGAAATGAGCAGGTCGCACGTGGCTTCATCTAATGCCGGAAAACCGCTGCTTTTAGATACCGCACATGATCGTAGCCGACCTTGCTTATCGGTAGTGACCTCAATTCCTACTGTTCCCTGTTCACCACGGGCAAGTGATCCACGCGGGTAATTGGCGAACTGGATTTCACCGTTGGTCCGGCGTGTTACCTCCTGCGGGGTTTCTTGTGCTGTTGCAGATCCCGCTAGAAGCAATACGGCAAACGTCACTGATGTGGTTCGCATGATAGTCCCCCTCCTTCACCAAGGCGGCTAAGGCTACTAACATCATGCACCATTTGTCGCGACCCGTATCGCCCAACTAGAGCAATTATCGCCCGTTTTGGTTCAGTTACCATTCGTTAGGCGTGACCGTCGATCAGTGGGGCACGTGCGACGATGCGCGGCATCGGAGGGGCGAGGGTTGGATCAGCTCGGACATCAAGAATTTCGGTCCCATGACGACCGGGATGCACCTGGAGATCCTTTCGCGGAAGCGGTCCTTGCCGCGGAGGAAGCGGCGATGGGCGTTGCCGGTCAGCCGTCGTCGACCGGTAGCCTCGATGAGGATGACGAAGACGCGCGTTACGCCGTGGCGCTTAGTCCCCAGATCAACTGGACCGCGGCACCGGACGGGAGCATCGAACGCGTCAGCCCCCGGTGGGCCGAGATGACGGGCGCAGAACCATCGGCCGCTTTGGGGGATCAGTGGCTCAAAAGGCTTCACCCCGACGATGCGACGGATACGGCGAAGGCCTGGAGGACGTCGGTCAGAACCAAGCTACCGATCGACATCGAGTATCGGTTGAAGACGTGCAACGCCGAATATCGATGGGTCCGTTCGCGTGCGGTGGCCCGGCTCGATAATGCAGGTCGGGTCGTGCGCTGGTACGGGACGCTGGAGGACGTTCATGACCGCAAGTTGGCGGAGCAGGCCCTGCGCGACAGCGAAGAGCGCTTCCGCCTCGCGGCGCAGGCCGCTGGCCTTGGCATCTGGGACTATAATGCATCGCACGACCGACGCGAGTGGTCCGACGAGTTCAAGGCCATGCTGGGCCTGCCGATCGATGCCACGCCGTCCATCGATACCGCGTTGTCCTGCGTCGTGCCAGACGACCGACCCAAGCTGCTGACGTTGATCGGCGCGGTTCGAGCCGGCCATAGCGGACACCGGTTCGAGACGATGGTCCGGATCCGGCGCGCCGACACGGGTGCCGAGCGGTGGATGAAGACGGCCGGGTGGCGGATCGAAGCCCCATTGGGCAGGCTGCACCGCGTTCTCGTGACGGTGCGCGACGTGACCGAGGAACGAAACGTCGAAGACCGGATCAGATGGACGGCGGAGCACGACGGGATGACGCGCCTGCCCAATCGTACGGCGTTCGTGGGGCGGTTGGAGAGCGCCATCGCCACTGCCGCGAGGGATCATACGCATGTTGCGCTGGTGTTGTTCGACGTCGATCATCTGAAGGAAACCAACGACACGATCGGGCACGACGCCGGCGACCTGCTTCTGCAGACCCTGGCCGACCGGCTGACGACTTTTTTTGGCAAGCGCGGTGCCATCGGCAGGCTTGGCGGCGACGAATTCGCCGTCATTCTCGAACGGGCCGACGAGGACACCCTCGTCGTCGAGGTCCAGACCGCGCTCGATGCGCTCCGTGAGCCGCTTACCTATGAAGGGCGCATCGTCGATTGCCAGGCTACGGCGGGCGGATCGGTGTACCCCCAAGATGGCGCCAGCGCCGCAGATTTGCTCAAGGCCGCCGACATCGCGCTATACGCGGGGAAGGAGCGCAACCGTGGTGGGTTTCTGCCCTTCCGAGCGGCGATGCGCGCCGACCTCCAGCGACGGTCCTCGATGATCAGCGTTGCCCGCGATGCCGCTCGGGATAACCGGATCATGCCCTATTACCAGCCGAAGGTCTCGCTGAAGGACGACGCCGTTTGTGGTTTCGAGGCGCTCCTGCGCTGGCATCACCCGACGCTGGGTGTGCAAGCGCCCGGAACCATCGCCGCCGCATTCGAGGATCTCGATCTGGCCACCGGTATCAGCGAACGGATGTTCGCCCAAATCATCCAGGACATGCGTCGCTGGCTCGACGACGGCGTTGAGTTCGGGCGCATCGCGGTCAACCTTTCGCCCGCCGAGTTCCGCCACGAATCCCTCGTTTCACGAATTCTGGAGCGCCTGCACCGCTCGGGCATAGCGACCGCGCGTCTCGAGCTCGAGGTCACCGAAACGGTATTTCTCGGTCGCGGCGCGGACTCCGTCGCGGAGGCGCTGAACGTCTTCAGTCGTGAAGGCGTGAAGATCGCACTCGACGATTTCGGCACGGGGTACGCATCGCTTACCCATCTCAAAGCTTTTCCCGTCGACATCATCAAGATCGACCGCAGCTTCGTCAGCAATCTGGATACGGATCCCGACGATGCCGCGATCATCGACGCGGTCGTCGGGCTTGGTCACAAATTGGGCATGGAGGTCGTGGCGGAGGGTATCGAGACCAATGTTCAGGCGCGCTACCTGCTCGACCGCGGATGTGACTACGGACAAGGCTATCTGTTCGGAAAGGCCGGTCCCGCTGCAACGGTACCATTCATCTTGGCGGACCAACGCGTCCACGGGGGACAAGGGCCAACGGGCAGCGCCGCAGTTCGCGGCTAGCATCGGCGGGACCGCATGCGCGCCCACCCGTGCCTGTCCCCCTGCGCGTGTGTCACCTCGGGTCCACCCAGCGACGACGTTCGGCGCGCTGGCGGAACGCAACCAGATTGACGATCATGAACTTCGCATAACAATTATGTTCAGACGGTGTGCCGAACGATTTGGATAGTCTCCTCGTTTAGGAGACTGGGAATGCTGAAAATCGCACTCATCATCGTGTTGGTCATCTGGGGTGGGTCGTTCGCCATAGCCGGTATGATGTTCATCACGAGTAGCCTGTCGAAGCGTTTGCGCAATCGCGTCGGCCCTTGACGGCGGCAAGGTCGCGATTAGCCCGCCGTTCATATTGCCGCGGCAATACGCCGCCGACCGACACATCGATACCGAGGGTGAAACAATGGAGCACGAAACCCGGGAATCGGTATTCGCGACGCGACGGAGCGGCGTGGCGCGCGATCTCGACGCAATTTTCACCGACCGACGCGACACGCCGCGATCGACCAGCATCGTCAAGATCGTGAAGACGCGGCGGCGGCGGGGGGTGATGCCGGCGGTCATCGGCATTGGCGTACTTGTGCTGGCGGGCGCATCGGCGGGGCTGGCGCTATTCGTAGGCGACGTGTCTCCCACTCGGCCTACGACAGTGGCGCAAAAAACCTCAACCGTGCGTAAGACCGCTCTTGTCCCGCGTCCGCCAGTAACCCTTCCTGATCCGATACAGGCGTCTGCAGATACGACGTCGGCGTCATCGGTCTCTCCGCCGACGGTGGTCGCATCGACTTCTAAGACATTGCCCGCCCCTCGCAAAACCGAGGTTCAAGTCGAGCGATCCGGGTTGGGCGCTCGATCCGACAATGTCCGGCGCCCGCTTCGGTCGGCTGACAATTGTGATGATCTGCCAGACGATGAGCGTGCATGGTGCATGCGCCCAAGCCTGTTGGCGGCGCATCGTCAGCTCCTCACGACCTATGAAGCGGCGCGTCGTGCCGGCGTCGATAGCGAGGCTTTGGCGCGCGTTCAAAGGCGCTGGACCAATTTGCAGCGACGCGCATCTGACCGCCCGGACGCTACTCTGGACCGCTACCGCGACTTGCGGCTGCAGCTTCTCGATCTCATTGAAGAGCGGCGATCGACGGGGAATGATTGGTGACATCGGCAGCTATTCCGTCTCCGGGCACGCCTCCCGTCATCGGCAGCGTCGACGGCCAAATCATATATGCGATTGGTGACATCCACGGCTGCTACGAACTGCTGCGTTCGTTGCTAACGAAGATTGCTCAAGACGTTGCATCGCGAAGCGATACGGCCGCGCCAACCCTGATTTTTTGTGGCGACTATGTCGATCGCGGCCCCGACTCCGCGCGCGTCCTCGACGCGCTTTGCTGGCTCAAGCGTTACGCTCCGTATGATGTGCGCTTTCTCAAGGGCAATCACGAGGCTGTGATGCTCGACTATGTTCGAGATCCGGAGCAAGCGCGCGACTGGATGCGGTTCGGGGGCGTGGAAACGTTACAGTCCTATGGGGTCGAACCACCGTGCGCCACGGCCGACGTCTTAGAGCATCTGCGCGCGCGCGACGATCTGCTTGAACGCTTGCCGGTCGCCCATCTGCACTTCCTGGAACAGCTCGACCTGATGTTGACGGTTGGCGACTACGCCTTTGTACATGCCGGTATCGTGCCGGGTATGCCGCTTGCGGAGCAATCCGAAGCCGACCTGTTGTGGATCAGGGACGAGTTTCTCGGTTCGCCGAACCGCCATGAGAAGATCGTGGTCCATGGGCATACCTGGACGAGCAGCAGTCCCGAACACCGCGCCAATCGGATCGGCATCGATACCGGGGCCTATGAAACCGGCGTCCTTACCTGCGTAAAGCTTGAGAACGGGACCGTGACGTTCTTGTCGGTGAGCGATGCGGATTGAGGACCTGCTCGGCAGTATGAGGCCCGAACTGTCGGCACCGCATCTCAAACCGCATCTTCCACGTCGTGCACCTTATGAGGGGCCGACGCCGCGTTCGTGCGCCCAGACGATCGCGGCGCTGCGCCGGTTGACGCCGATCTTCGCGTAAAGCCGTGCGACATGGTTGCGGACCGTGTTGCGCGATAGGCCGAGCCGTTCCGAGATCGCCGCGTCGTCGAGGTCCTGGCAGATCAGCTCCAGCACCTCGCGCTCGCGCTTGCTGAGATCGGCCGTGGGGGCCGCGGACCCGGTCGCGCCGCGCGGGTTCCGCAAGGTCGCCAGCTTATCCATGATCGACCGGCTGAGCCAGTTGGCGTCCTTCATCACCGTGTCGATCGCCTCGACCAGTTCCAACTCGTCGCGTCGTCGGGCCGAGATGTCCTGATATAGCCACAGCACGCACGGCGTTCCGTCGACGCTGATCCGTTCGGCGGACACAAGGCAGTCGAGCGCCTCGCCAGCCTTGTGCAGCAGTTGCACGTCGCGACTACGGAAGCCGCCATGCTCGCCGATCTCGGTTTCGAGTTGCTGGCGCTGCGCGGCATCGTTCCAGAGTTGCAGGTCGTCGGCGATGCGGCCGATCACCGCGTGGTCGGTGTAGCCGGTCAGCGCCTTGAACGCCGCGTTGACCTGGACGATGCGGTTGTCGTCGCCTTCGGTCACGACCATCGCGACCGGCGCCATCTCGAACACCGAGGCGAAGTGGCGTTCGCTTGCCTTCAGCGCATGTTCCGCGCGCCGCCGTGGTTCGAGATCGGCGAAGGTGAACAACAGGCAGTCCTGGTTGGCGACCTCGATCGGTTGCCCCGCAAGGATGACCAGCGTCGTCTCGCCGCCGGCAAGCGGCAGTTCGGCTTCGAGCTGCGGGATCGTCTTGCCCGCCGCGATACATTCCTTGACGAACGCCTTGCGGTCGACCTCGGCCAGGAAGTCGAAATCGAACAACGTCTTGCCGACGATCTGGTCGCGCGCATAGCCCGATAGGTCGAGGAAACCCTGGTTGACCAGCACATAGCGCTGGTCGGCGACGCGGATGATCAGCGCGGGGGCGGGGTTGGCGTGGAACATCGCCTCGAACCGGTCCTCCGCGTCGAACCGTTCGGAGACGTCGTTGATGACGAGGCCCAGGCAATCGGGTTCGCCGCCATCCTCGTCCATGACGATGTCGCGGACCTGGTGGACCCAGCGCGGCTCGTCGGCGTCGACCGGCGCGACCTCGACGATCAGATCGGGAAAGCTCTCGCCTGCGAGCAGCCGCATCAGCGGATAGTCCCGCCGTGGCAGCTTGCGGTGATCCCGGTAGCGTAGCCGGAACCGCGTGGCATACTCATCCGCGGTCTGCCCGAGATCCTCGACCGCGCGCACCCCGTGCATCTTCAGCGCGGCCGGGTTGGCGCTCAGGATGATCCCGGTTGGATCCATCAGGATCACACCCTCGAGCAGCCCGGTCATGAGCTGTTCGAGATGGTGCAGGGTGGGGGCGTGCAGCGGTTTCGCGGGCATCTTGGTCATCCCGGTTCAGCGCCGTGGAGGGCTCCTGGTTCCAATCGCACCGGCATTAATATACCAATGGCCCCGGTACTTGCGCACCAATTTCGAATTTGCCGAAAACCGCGCGAACTGAACGGATCGGGCGCCGCGACCGTTAAGCATTTGTACCAATATCGAACAGGAGCCTCATCATGAACCTCATTATCCTTCTCGTCGTCGGCGGACTCATCGGCTGGGTCGCCAGCATGATCATGCGGACCGACGCGCAGCAGGGCGTCTTCCTCAACGTCGTCGTCGGCATCGTCGGCGCGTTGCTTGCCGGCTTCCTGATCACGCCGCTCATCGGTGGCGCTTCGATCATGGACGGCGCGCTCAACATCCAGTCGATCCTAATCTCGCTGGTCGGCGCGGTGATCCTGCTCGCGATCGTCAACATGTTTCGTCGCGGTACGGTTCGCTGAGCGAACGGGAGGGCGTCGCGCCGGCGTCGCCCTCCCACATCCAGATCGGTACGTAAGAACATTGCAAGAACACCGATCTGATGCGATTGGTGGGCCAATGATTTGAAGGACGCCAAATGACCGATCACGATGACGACCAGCAGGAGCCGAAACCGGCGTTCGGCGAGTGGCTTGTGACGCAGAAGGACCGAAGCGATCTTGTCGGTCAACTCTCTGTGGCCGCACTCGCCGACCGCCGCTTCCCCCGAAATGGGGATCCCGAAGCGGTGCGGAAGCATCTCAGCGCCATGCAGGCCGAGGGCGACATGTTCGCCGCGGTCGACGATGCTGAGTCCGACTGGTTGTCCGTTTGATGCAGAACGCGTGGGAACAGGCCTTCGCCTTGATGGCCGATCACGGACAGATGGGCGCGTGCGAGATCGTAGCGTCGGGTATGCAGAAGACGCCTCCCGGGCGGCCGGAGCAATACCGGCAATGGGAAGTGCTGGCAGACTGCCTGAACGCTGTGGCTGATGCCAGCCGGACGCGGCACTGATGCGCCGAATGGCGTGATGATCGGCGCGCCCATGATCAGTGCGGTTGTGGCGACGATGCGGCCGCTGATGGAACGGATGGTCTAGCGCCGCGCGTTCAAGCGCGACCGCGGGCAGTTCGGCTTGCGTCGGTGTAAGGAGTAAGCGTTGTGGCAACAGAGCCGAAGTGGCTGAAGACGGCTAGGGCGAAGTTGGGCACAACAGAGGCTGCCGGTTCAGCGAACAGCGCTACTATTCTAGGCTGGGCAAAGCGGCTCGGCACGAAAGTGCTGGGCATGGTCTACAACGCCGATAGCGTTCCGTGGTGCGGCGTATTCGTCGCCTATTGCCTCCAGGAAGACGGTATCGAGCCGGTAGCAATCGCGGTTCGCGCAACGTCGTGGTCGGCATGGGGGCAGGCGCTTCGTCCGGAACGGCTGGCACCGGGCGCGGTGCTGGTGTTCGCGCGTCCGGGCGGTGGTCACGTCGGCTTCTATGTCGGCGAGGACGCCGATGCGTATCATATCCTTGGCGGTAATCAGGGCGATGCAGTCACTGTCGCGAGGGTCGCAAAGGATCGGTGCATCGCGCGGCGGTGGCCACCCGGTCGCCCAGTCATCGGCAAGCCCGTGCAGATGGCCGCGCGCAAGCCGATCTCGACCGACGAAGCCTGATCGCGAGAGTCTATTCTCGGTTACCGCGGCGGTAACCTTCAATATCTGGAACGATCGTCTGTCGACACCGCTTCTATGAGCATCTGCACTCTGAGCCATCGATAGGAATCATAATGAGCACGACCCTCATATCCGCCGTTTTCGATACTCACGCCGAGGCAGAGCGCGCGGTATTGGAGCTTCGCAATGCCGGCGTCGACGATCGCGCCATTTCCATCGTCGCTCAGCACGATGGCAAGACCGCGACTACCGACGGCAACGGCGACACGCAGGAGTTCGCTGGTAAGGTTGCGGCCGGCGCTGGCATCGGGACGCTGCTCGGCATTGCGGCGCTTGCCATCCCTGGGGTTGGTCCCCTGGTTGCCGCTGGCGCGATCGCATCGGCGGCGATCCCTGGTGCTGCGATAACCGGAGCAGCCCTCGGTGGTGCCATCGGGGGGCTTGAGAAAGTGATGACCGATCACGGTGTCAGCCGCGTCGATGCCAGCTATTACGAAGGGCGGATTAACGAGGGTGGCGTGTTCGTGTCCGTCGATACTAGCGCTGCCGCGGTGACCCCCGAGGATGCAGCCGAGATCCTGCATCGCGCCGGCGGTCATACCTCTACGCGTACCAAGGTGGCCGCGGCGTAATTGCCAGCGTTCTGGGGGGCACAGGCGCCCCCCAATCACTAAGTAATGCCCGATCAAAAGGCCTAAGTTCGAAGGCCCCATGACGGACGCGAACGTCCGTCACGGGGCGCCGTTACGCATTGCGTCGCCGTGTAGGTGCGCGGAAGTCAGGCGGCTTGCCAGCGATCCATCGAAGATATTGCCGTATATCATTGCGCTCGCGCAACTTATCCATCGTCGCATAGGCTGAGGCCAGCTCGCGATTCGTCACAAAGGCATGGATGGTACGGTGGCAGATGGGATGTACCGGCACGGTCTGTGTGCCACCCTCGCTCTTGGGAACAACATGATGTCGCTCCACGCGTTGCCCGAGCGGCCGCCCGCATAACGCACAGTCCTCATCTTCTTGCTCTGCTGCGGCTATCGCGGCAGCCTCCGCGAGCCCGGCTATCCTTTTCACGCGACCACCCATGCTCGCCATATGAGGATTTCCCGTTCATATTCGAGGGCGCGCTGGCTGGGGGCTTTCGAGAATATGCTTGATGAGACGCTCACTTAGCGGACATCGACCGTTACCTCCGCCGGCCGATACTCGAGGGTTCAAGATGTCCGATCGCTTTACCGTCCTGCTGCAATATGCCCTGCCAAAGCAGCGCCTGACCCTTCTGGCCGGTAGGATCGCCCGCGCGCGGGGCGGTGCTATGACGACCCGGCTGATCCGCTGGTTCGTCGACAGATACGGGGTCGATATGAGCGAGGCCGAAAACCCCGACATTGCCAGCTACGCAAGCTTCAACGACTTCTTCTCGCGGCCTTTGAGGAAGGGCATTCGGCCGCTGGCCCATGCTGACTTCGTCTGCCCGGTAGACGGCGCGATCAGCCAGGTCGGTGCGATCGACGATCATCACATCGTGCAGGCCAAGGGACATCGGTTCACCACGACCGAACTGATCGGCGGCGACGCCGTGTTAGCAGCGGCGTTCCGTCATGGCAGCTTCGCGAACCTTTATCTGTCGCCGCGTGACTATCACCGTCTCCACATGCCGTGCGCCGGCCGATTGACCCGTATGCGCTACATTCCAGGCAGTCTGTTTTCGGTGAACCCCGTCACGGCGCAAGGTGTGCCCAACCTGTTCGCGCGAAATGAGCGCCTCGTGTGCGTATTCGAGAGTCCGGAGCATGGCACATTCGTCATGGTGCTGGTCGGCGCCACCATCGTCGGCAGCATGGCGACCGTATGGCACGGCATCGTCAATGCCAGGCGTACCGGCACGCCGACGGAATGGCGCT
The DNA here is from genome assembly GCF_004340945.1 of Sphingomonas sp. PP-F2F-A104-K0414. Lineage (GTDB taxonomy): Bacteria > Pseudomonadota > Alphaproteobacteria > Sphingomonadales > Sphingomonadaceae > Sphingomonas. The sequence goes on along the minus strand of NZ_SLYD01000002.1, from coordinate 629,792 downwards.
ATGCCGATCAGGAGATTGCCCTCGAACAGGGCGAGGAAATGGGGCGCTTCCTGCTTGGCTCGACCATCGTGATGCTATTTCAGCAGGGCAAGATCGCCTTTGATGAAAGCTGGGTGCCGGCGCGGCCTGTGCGGCTCGGCGAGCGCATGGGTGACGGCCCGGTTTGATCCTCGAGACCGAGAAAAGTCAGTCTCAATCTTCGGCCCAACGCCTGAGCAGGTTGGACTGGGTTTTCGCCAACAGATCCAGCTCGGGCGTTTTACCGAGGCGATCAAACAACGCGTGCCGCGCCGTTTCCAGATCGAACAACAGTTCGCGCGCATCCGCATCGCGGATCAGGCTGCGTACCCAGGTGACGGCGGCCAGTCTTTCGCCGGATATCACCGGGGCGACGCGGTGAAGCGCGTTCGTTGGATAGACGACCGCATCGCCCGCCGCCAGTTTCACATCCTGTTCGCCCGCCGCAGACTCGATCACCAGTTCGCCGCCTTCGTACGTATCGGGGTCGGACAGGAAGATCGTGACTGAAACGTCGGTCCGCATGCCACCCATGATCGCGTCATCGACATGGCTGCCATACGCCATGCCGGGTTCGTAGCGGCTGAATAAGGGAGGGCGAACCACGTGCGGTCGTGTCGCCATCCGGAACAACGGGTTCGCGAGCAACCGATCAACCACCAAGTCCTGCATGTCGGCCAGCAACGGGTCGGCACGGTCGACTTGCTCGTTGCGCTTGACCGGGCGGGCTTCGCGACCGGCAGTCCGGCGCCCATCGACATAGCGCGTCTTGCCGAGATTATCTCGCAACGACCGGAGATTGTCGGCGTCCAGAACGTTGGCAATCATGATCAACATTAGGGTTCTCGTGGCATCGGCATGACGTCGGGCGGGTCCCCTATCAGTCCAAGCCCATGCGGCCAACGCGTTGGCAAGTAAGGAATTAGGTATCCGTACGAAATTGTGGATGGGCGTCGGTGCCTTTGTCGTCGCGCAGTCGGGCCAGGCGATCCTGTCCGAAGCAGCAGCCAAACCCCTGGCGCCGTCGGTCGATCAGGTCGGTGAAGGCGGCGAGAACGAGCGCGGCGAGGGAGAGGGCGAAGGCGAGGGTCGCCACGTCGTGCGCTCGACCAAATCGCGCCATGTCGTCCGCAATCCCCGTCGCGCGCGTGCCGCACAACACCATGCCGGTCAGCGCGGCGAAGGCGAATCTGAGGGCGGCGAAAACGAGAGCGGCGAAGGCGAGGGCGAACGCTGATCGCCGGACATACACCAGGATGACCCGGTCCGGGATCACGCGCAGAGTCATCTCGGCCGTCGCGGCGTTGTGTGTCTGCGTCGTGGTCTTCGCGATCATCGCGTACCGGCCAGCGATCGCGACCGTGATGCGGCCCGATCCTCGTGTATTTGAGCCGGCGCTCGTTGCGCAGGGCGCCAATGTTGCGCGATTGGGCAATTGCGTCAGTTGCCACCAGTCGGCGGGCGGGCGTCCCTATGCAGGCGGGTATCCGGTCAAGACGCCGTTCGGAACGATCTACGGCAGTAACATCACACCCGATCCCGCGACCGGGATTGGCGCCTGGTCATCGGCAGCGTTCCGACGCGCGATGCGTGAGGGCGTCGGGCGTGACGGCAGCCATCTGTACCCGGCCTTTCCCTACACCCATTATGCGAATGTGACGGACGGCGACCTTAGCGCCCTGTACGCATTCCTGATGACCCGACCGGCCGTGCGGTCGGTTCCACCCGCCAACACGATGATTCCGCCGCTTGGATTTCGGCCATTGCTTGCCGGGTGGAAGCTGCTGTTCTTCCGACAAGAGCCGATTACGACCTATCCCCGCCAATCGACCGCCTGGAACCGGGGGCGCTATATCGGTGAAACGCTGGCGCATTGCACCGCCTGCCACAGTCCGCGTGGCCTGTTGCAGCAGGAGAAGCGCGGCGCGCAGGCGTATGACGGCGGGTGGTCGGGTGGCTGGTATGCGCCCCCGATCAACGCGCACTCGCCTGCGGTACGGGCATGGACGGTCGAGCGGCTCGAGGCCTATCTCCGTACCGGGCTAAGTACTGCGCATGCCGCTGCGGCGGGGCCGATGGGATCGGTAACCTATAATCTGGCCCGTGCAGCGCCGGCCGATGTCCGCGCGCTCGCGACCTATTATGCGTGGCGGATGCGCGATGCGCCTGCTGCACGGTTCGCGCGGCCGCTGCCCGATCGTCGCGCCTTGGCGTCGCAGCGTCATCCGGACGGCGCGCGGCTCTACGAAGGGGCCTGCGCGGTATGCCACGAGCCGGGCGCAGCGATGATGGTTGCGGGGCGTCCAGCCTTGCCGCTCGGCACACCGCTGCACGAGGACAACCCGCGCGACACGATCCAGATAATCCTGAAGGGTCTCCTTCCGCCAGTCTCGCCGCGGGGGCCATACATGCCGGCATTCGCCGACGCTCTCGACGACCGGCAAGTGTCCGAGATCGTTGCGTATCTGCAAATGCGCCACGGCACCGGACCGGCGTGGACGGATTTGGAAAGAGACGTCGCCAAGGCGCGCAAGGAGGGCGAATGATCGACTTGACCGTCAACGGCGCGACGACGCGCATCGATATCGATCCCGCGACCCCGCTGCTCTACGTGCTGCGCGACGATCTGGGGCTGCATGCCGCGAAGTTCGGGTGCGGGCTGGGGCAATGTGGGGCGTGCACCGTGCTGGTCGATGACAAGCCGGTATTCTCATGCCTGCTTCCCGTCGGCGCGATCGGGACGCGAAAAGTCACAACGGTCGAGGGACTGGGCACGGCCGCAAAACCAGGTGACGTTCAGTGCGCCTTTCTTCACGAACAGGCGGCGCAATGCGGCTATTGCATCCCCGGCATGATGGCGCGTGCAGAAGCGCTGCTGCGCACGACGGTGACGCCGACCGAGGATGAGCTGCGGACGGCGATGGCACCCTCGCTGTGTCGGTGTGGGACGCACATGCGGATCCTGCGCGCGGTCCGACGAGCAGCGGTGATGCGCGGCGGCGGCGTGGTCGATGCCGCGGAACCCGTGACGTGAGTGGGGAGGCGTCACGTCGCGACGTGCTGGGTGGCTTGCTGGTGGCATTCTCGCTCGCGCCGGCTGCCGCGCTGGCGCAGACCGGCGGTGGCGAGGGTAGCGGCGGACCGCCGACAATCGCGCCCGACCTGCCGGGGACATTGGCGAAGTTCCCCGATCTCGACGCCTGGATCCGGATCGCACCGGACGGTCGCGTGACGGTGTTCACGGGCAAGGTCGAACTCGGCACCGGCGTAAAGACAGCGATGGCGCAGCTTGCCGCCGACGAACTCGACGTCGCGATCGAGCGGATCGACCTCATCACCGCGGACACCGGCCTGACCCCGAACGAGGGCGTGACCGCGGGCAGTCAGACGCTCGAACAGAGCGGCACCGCGATCGCCAACGCCGCCGCCAATGTCCGGCTGCTGCTGGCGGAAGCGGCCGCGACGCAGTGGAGCGTGCCCGTGACATCGCTTTTCACGCGCGACGGTGCCGTGCTCGACGGACAGGGCAAGCGCGCAACCTATGCGGAGTTGGCTGCATCGACCTCGCTGGCGGTCCGCGCACGCGCAGACGTACCGCGCAAGCGCCGGGCGGCGCGGCGGTTGATCGGACGGGCGATACCGCGCGTCGACCTGCCTGCGAAGCTGACCGGTTTGCCGAGCTATGTGCACGACATGCGGCTGCCCGGCATGATGCATGCGCGTGTCCTGCGGGGACCATCATCGGGCACGCAACTGACGCCCGACATCGCCGCGCTGCGCCGGCAGCCGGGTGTCGCCAGGGTCGTGCAGGCCGGGCGTTTCGCCGCGATCGTCGGACCGCGCGAATGGCCCCTAGAACAGGCGCTGCGGATCGCCAGTCGCGCCCGCTGGGTACGCGACCCGGCAGTACCGACGCTGCCGCCTATGCCAGCCGGGTTGCTGACGATGCGGCGGGAAAGCCAGGTGATCGACAACCGCCGCGACGATCCCGGCGCGCGCGGCGTCCAGCGACTGTCTGCGCGCTATGACAGGCCCTATCTGATGCATGGCGCGATCGGGCCGTCCTGTGCGGTAGCGCTGTTTGCCGAGGATCGACTGACGGTGTGGACGCACAGCCAAGGCGTCGAGCCGCTGCGGCAGGCGATCGCCGAACTGCTCGCGATCCCCGCCGACCGCGTCCGGTGCGTCCACCGCGAGGGGGCAGGGTGCTACGGGCATAACGGTGCGGATGATGTCGCCGGGGACGCAGCACTGATCGCTCGCGCTATGCCCGGCGTGCCCGTCCGGCTGCAGTGGAGCCGCGAGCAGGAGCATGGTTGGGAACCGCTTGGGCCGGCGATGCTCGCGCAGGTCGACGCAACGCTCGATGCGTCGGGACGGATCGTCGATTGGCGACATCAGGTGTGGAGCAATACGCACAGCACGCGCCCGGTCGCAGCGGGCGACCTTCTCGCCGGCGCCGAAATCATACCGCCGTTCAAACCGACACCGCCGAAACCCATCCCGCAGCCCAATGGCGGCGGCGACCGCAACGCCATTCCACTTTATCGCTTTCCCAACCAGACCATCGTCAGTCATTTCCTGCCCGACATGCCGGTGCGAGTCTCGGCGCTGCGGGGTCTTGGCGCACACCTGAACATTTTCGCACTCGAAAGCTTCATGGACGAGCTCGCGACGGCGGCGGGACGCGATCCGGTTGCGTTCCGGCTGGCCCATCTGGACGATCCGCGGGCGACCGCCGTGATCCGACGAGCCGCAGCGCGGTTTGGCTGGGCGCGATACCGCGCTACACCCAATCGCGGACGAGGCTTTGCCTTTGCGCGCTACAAGAACCACGGGGCCTATTGCGCAGTCGCGCTGGACGTCGAGCATATCCCCGACGAGGGTCGGCTTATCGTCCACCGCGCCGTCGCTGCCGTGGACAGCGGCGAGGCCGTCAACCCGGACGGTATCCGCAATCAGGTCGAGGGCGGGATCGTCCAGTCGCTGAGTTGGACCGCGTTCGAAGCGGCGGGGCATGACGGTACGCGCCGGACCGACTATGACTGGAGCACCTATCCGATACTCCGGTTTGCCGATGTACCACGCAGCGTGACCGTCGAGGTTGTCGATCGGCCGGGCACGCCGTTCCTCGGTACCGGTGAGTGCGCCCAGGGGCCGACCGCGGCCGCACTGGCGAACGCTCTCGCTTCAGCGACCGGGAAACGTCTGAGAAGTATGCCGTTGACAGGCCGGCTGCCAACGCAGGCTTAAGCCCCTTGGGTGCGTTGGACAGCGTTGCATGAACGGCTGAAGTGAAAGGCGGGGAAGCGAGGGTGAATGTCGGAAAGCGGCGCCTCGTGTCGCCAGCCGCGGCCGCGCCGATACTATTCCCTCATTGACGACGGCCAGCATCTCAGACCATCGCCTCGTCCATGACTAAGAGCAAGGGGCGCACCGGTGCGCATGCGCGGGCTAATATCCAGCCTGCACCAACAGCCACCGAACTTGATGCAGCCAAGCGAGAGGTCGCTCAGATTGAAGGGCGGCTTGCCGGCCTGGCGTCCGGGCATCCGTCGGTTAAGATATGGAAGGCCCGTCTTCGTGTCGCTCAGGGCGTGATCGCCCGTGCTCCGCGCGACTGAAAGAGTATTTTCCGATCTATCGCGACGGGTCACCTTCGGTGAAAATGGCCCGCGTGGACGCTGCACGCATTAGCCTCTTGTCCTTGCTCGCGGTGCTAGCGAAGATCGCCCACTAGCACTGGGAGCGTCCATCATGCGTCGTCGATCTTGCGTTGCAGCCTCACCAGAGGACGCATTGCTACTAGCTAGGGGCATGGGCTTAGGGCCTGCGCGGATTGCTGCGGCTGGAATTGCGTCGAGCATCGCATCGGCGGTGCAGCCCGCGTCAATGACGTTGGCGGGCGAGATGCGCGCCCGCAACTGCGCTTTGGCTTATTGAAAGGATGACGATGCGCCACCTGATCCATACTGCCTTGGTTGCTTTAGTCGCTACGGCGGCGCCGGCGGGCGCTGCGACCTACGAACTGAAGGCGACTCCGCAGACGGTCGCCTGGGGGCATTACGATGCGACCGACAAGCCTGTGCTGACGATCCGGTCGGGCGACACGGTGGTGATCCATACGTTGCTGACCAACAGTCCGGCAGGTCTGGAAAAGGCCGGCGTCGCGCCCGCGCAGATCGAACCGGCGCTGCGTGCCGTCTATGACGGCGTCCCGGCCAGCGCACGCGGCCCCGGCGGCCATATCCTGACCGGACCGATCGCGATCGCGGGCGCGGAACCCGGCGACATGCTGGAAGTGCGCATCCGGAAAGTCGATCTGGCGATACCCTATGCCTATAATGCGTTCCGGTACGGGGCGGGGTTCCTGACCGATGATTTTCCCTATGCGCGCATGAAGATCGTCCCGCTCGACACCAAGCGCATGGTCGGCCTGTTCGCGCCCGGCGTCGAAGTGCCGCTGGCGCCGTTCTTCGGCAGCATGGGGGTCGCGCCACCGCCGGCGTTCGGCCGCTACGACAGCGCGCCGCCGACGATCAACGGTGGCAACATGGATGACAAGGCGCTCGTCGCCGGAACGACCTTGTTCCTCCCCGTCTACGCCCCCGGTGCGCTGTTCCAGGTCGGCGACGGCCATGCCGCACAGGGCAATGGCGAGGTCGATATCACTGCACTGGAAACCTCGTTGACCGGTACGTTCGAGTTCGTGCTGCACAAGAAGGCGGCAATCACCTATCCGCGCGCCGAGACGCCCAAGGCCTATATCGCGATGGGCTTCGACGACGATCTCAGCCATGCGACCCGCAAGGCACTGCGCAACATGATCGATTTCCTCGTCGCGGAAAAAGGCATGACGCGCGACGATGCGTACATGCTGATCAGCGTCGCGGGCGATGTCGAGATCACCGAACTCGTCGACCGCAACAAGGGCGTCCACGTCGTTCTGCCCAAAGCACTGTTCACGAAACGCTAGATGCCGTGGCTTTCCATCGTCGATCTATCCGCCTCCCATGCCGCTTGTCGGTACTCTAACCACGCCTAGTATGCGCCACTCTGCTGCGGCGAAAGGCATGAGTCTCTAACCTCAGCAATTTCAATGTTTGAAAGACCTGGTGTTTCATCCCTCATAAACTGCAATAGGTCTATTATTTATTTCGGATCAAATCTTAAGTCGATATCATCCATTTGGATAAAAACCGATCTTTGCCTATCTGTCGAATAGTCGGCAACGATAGCAATGCACTCTTCCAGCGTACCCTGTCCGACCGCCTTTGATGTCGTGTCATCGGACGGTTCCGCATCATGGATCGTAGCTGGTTCGCTCAATGGGTAGGTCGTCATCCTCGTCGCTTCCATCGTCTATGTGGATCGGTCATCGCCCGCCGGGATCATGCCGGCGGGCGGAGGATCTTATTCGTCTTCGGCGTCGATGTTGACGGTCGTCTCGGCGAGCTTGGTCATATATTCGTCGCCACCATAGATGTCCTTGGTGGCAGCACTGAGTTTCTTGTGGTCGTCCTTGAGGCCCAGTGCCTTGGCGTAAGCCGTAGCCGTGCCGAACCCGGCTATCCCGTAATGCGTCATCCGCTGATACTGCGCGATGATCATCACATCGAGCAGCGGACCCTTCTCCGGACCTTCCTCAAGCATATGCTTGGTGGCTTCAGCGACAAGGCCTTCCATGCCCTTACAATGCTCCTTCGAGACCTTCTTGTCGTTCGACGCGATCAGGTCCTTCAGCAGATCGGTATGCTTCTCGATATCCGCTTGCGACTTGGTCAGCATGTCCTTCAGCGAAGCGTCGCTCGCCTTCGACGTGATCTTCTTCAGGACCTTCTTCATCTGGTCGTTGGCGGACCACAGGTCCTTCAGTTCGTCGGTGTAGATTTCCTGGAGATCTTCGGGTGCAGACATGGAATCGTCCTTGGACTGCCGCCGGGCGGCATGCGCGGCGGCTGGTTTTGAATTGCGGGAAATGCTCATCGAAGCGCGGTGGCCTCAGCCGGCGCCGGGCTGCTTCTGCTCGTCCTCGTACCGGGCATCGGTGCCGATCTTGCCGCTGGCCTCGGCTTCGGCGATGCCCGACGTCTCGACCACCTCGACCATGCGACCTTCGGTAGCGATCGGATGGGGTTCGCGGTCGGCATCCGGGTCGGCAGCGATCGTCGTACCATCACCGCCGCCCGAGCCTGCAACGCCGTTCGGCGCGCTGCCGCCGTCTTCTCCAGCGTGGCCGCCGCCGTGATAGGCGATGTCGGTCTGGCCGCCATGCGCCATGAAACCGGTGTTCGTCTCGGTCTTGCCGGCGTGCGGGTTGGGGTAGGACCCGCCGCCGCTTTCGCCGCCTTCGCTGCGGCCATGGACGTCTGCGCCATCCTTGCCGCGGGGAGCGTCCGAGACGCCGTCCGGTGCGCCCTTGCTTGCCGAATTGCCGGGAACGGGGGTCTGAACCTTGTCACTCATCGGTACGTCCTTCTGAAGGGAGCGGATCGAAACAGACCGACCCGATCCGCTCGACAGGAGCGGACCGGGTCGGGAAGAGGTCACGGCCGCAGCACGACCTTGATGACGCCGTCCTGCTTGTCGCGGAACTTCTGGTACATCTCGGGCGCATCCTCGAGGCTGGCTGGGTGCGTCACGACGAAGCTCGGGTCGATATCGCCTGCCTCGATCCGCGCGAGCAGCGGCTTGGTATAGGCCTGGACGTGCGTCTGGCCGGTCTTGATCGTCAGGCCCTTGTTCATCATCGCGCCGATCGGGATCTTGTCACCCATCCCGACATAGACGCCGGGGATAGAGATCGTGCCACCCATCCGGCAGCTCATGATGGCCTCGCGCAGGACGTGCACGCGGTCGGTCGCGAGGAAGGTCGCCGCCTTCACCTTGTCGATCACCGCGTCCATCGCGCCATGACCCGACGCCTCGGCACCGACTGCATCGATGCAGCTGTCCGGACCGCGACCCTTGGTGCGGAACTGGAGTTCGTCATAGACGCTGTCGACTTCGGCGAAGTTGATCGTCTCCGCACCGCCGGCCTCGGCCATGGCGAGACGCTCGGACACCTCATCGATCGCGATCACGCGGCCCGCGCCCAACATCAGCGCCGAGCGAATCGCAAACTGGCCGACCGGACCACAGCCCCAGATCGCCACGGTATCGCCAGGCTCGATCTGCGCATTCTCGGCGGCCATGTAGCCGGTCGGGAAGATGTCGGAGAGGAACAGCGCCTGCTCGTCGGTGACGCTGTCGGGCACCTTGATCGGGCCGATATCGGCCATCGGCACGCGCAGATACTCGGCCTGGCCGCCGCAATAGCCGCCCAGCATGTGGCTGAACCCGAACAGGCCGGCGGGCGAATGGCCCATCGCCTTGATCGCCATCTCCGAGTTCGGATTGGTCCGCTCGCAGGCCGAGAACAGCCCCTTGCGACAGAAGAAGCAATCACCGCAACTGATCGTGAACGGCACGACGACGCGGTCGCCAATCTTCAGATTGGTAACTTCGGAGCCCCAGTGCGACGACGACGCCCATGTTCTCGTGGCCGAGAATATCGCCCGCCTGCATCGTCGGCTGATATCCATCGAGCAGATGAAGGTCGGACCCGCAGATCGCGCAGGCCGTAACCTTGATGATTGCATCGCGGGGATGCTTGATCTCGGGATCCGCAACAGTATCGACCCGAACATCGCCTTTTCCATGCCAAACCAGTGCGCGCATCAGAATGTCTCCGTCATAGAATTATAGTATAGTACTCACGCTTGGCACGGCATCTCGACAGGGATGAGTCGGCAATGGCGCAGATGCCGCCAGACCATCACCAACCTTGTGCAATGTCGCGTGAACCTTCGACTGCCACGCCTCTACGTCGCGACAGTCAGCGTCAGCGTATCCTGGGGAGTATAGCGAACCTGACGCCATCATCGTTCCTAGCGAGCACCAATATCTGCCTTTTTATATTTTGTGCTGATTGGCATCAGTATTGATCGGTTTGAACGAAAGCGCGATCGAATGACTAAAATCCATGGATCGTAATAACTTGCCGCAATAGATTGTTCGCGAATGTCGGTTCCGTTGCGATGGCGCTGCGATCGATTGCTCTTCTTGCCGAGGAAGGCATTGTTGAGTTTGCACAAGCTGGCGTCGATTTGCAGCCTGGACCGTCAGGGCTCTACCGCACGCCGCTCATGTCGTTCTACTGCCACGATATCGCCAGTGCGGCGGCGGCGGGCGCACGATGGAGCGGCCTCGCGACAACGTCGGTTCTGCGGACATCGTTCTGAATGCAGGGGCTACGACCCTGTGGGCAGCGCCCGCGCCGACGCGGAGCGAGTAATCCCCATGGCCGCTTCGGCGTCCTGCAGCACAAGCGCTACATCGACAGCAGCGAACAGGCTTTGCGCGAACTCTGACGATCGCTGCCGGCTGGCGAAGTCATTCTCGCCCGTCATTGCTAGTCACCGGGCAGTTTTGCCAAATATCGGCCGTTAAGCTCTGTTCGGCGTAGCCCTGGAACCAGACGCCCGTTCATCTTAGGCAAGAACGTGTCTTCGTTCGGAAATCATGCCCCCGGTGAGCGGCTCGACCATGCTGCCAGCCGGTGTGGGAGTCGCGGAGTTCATTCACCTTGATATCAGTAAAACTAATAGTATTCGGCAGATGCAGTATTACAGTTAAACATATCAAAAAGCGAGAATATGTAAAAAGGTACTGGTAAGGTCGGTCTTACATGAGTTTTTGCGATGGTGTAGCAAGGCTAAGTTCCGAGTCTGAACACTGGCATCGGGATGGTGAGGGGGCGGACATGTACGACTATCTGGCAGTCGACATCGACTATCTGGCTAATTGGGAAACCGGCGCGCGCAAGCAGCATGCCCTCTACATCTCCGGAACGACTCTGCTAGGCTGGGTGAAGACCGCTGCCGAGGACGCGCTTTCGACTGCTGCTGGTATCGCCGGCGCCGGAACGGATAGTGATCCTTATCAACTTGGCGGCATCGCGAGTTGGATCGGGGCGTGGAAAATCAGCCGGACCGCGCAGGCCCGCCATATCTATTATACGATTGCCGGCCGAAAAATTCAAAAAATCGCGAGGGGCGGCATCAAGCCGGGAGGGTTCGCCGATGGCTTCTACGTGCGCGACACGGGCTTTTCCGGGACCGATCCGACCGAGGGGAATATCTGGAACCGCACGGACGGCGCGAGTTACCGCGAGTTCGGCAAGTTTATCGATCAGGGCAACACCATTTCCGCGATGGAGGGCGTGGTCTGGTCGCAGCGCCTGACGTCCACCCTGCGCACCATCCTGAAGGGCAAGACAGGGGCGCACGGCCCCGCGCGCGTGCAGGCGCCCACGACGATGGGCAAGGGCGCGCGGTGGTCTCCCGTCGATCCTACCAGTCCCAATGGCACCCCCCAAACGCTGAGCAAGACAGCGGCGCGCGGCGTGGAAAAAGCCGACATCAATTCCGCACTGCCGATGTTGTCGGCAGCGATGTTTCTGGCCGAGCCCTCTCGCAACACGCGGGCATGGGTGATCGGGCTGATGATGCTCGACTTAATCGGCACCGAATATATGGCGGCCACAGCCACGCAGAATGCCCGCCACCTGACGCTGCAACGCGCCTTTGCCAATCCAAAGCGGCTGACCGGCGGTTGGCTGGCAGATTCCAACACGGCTCTCGACCAAGCGCCACTGAACTGGGTTACTGCGCAGTCGAAAGGGAATCCCAAGGAGAAGGCCAAGACGATCACCAAGATGGGGGCGGTCGGCAGCCCCGCGGTCGAGGGCCTGTACCCGCCGTCGCCCAAATGGTCCGGCCGGACGAAGCAGGCGATTGACCTCGCCAACGATTATATCCAGCAGAAGGAAATCGGCATCGTCGCGCCTTGGCTGGCGGCGGAATTCAACCGCTATGTCGGCCGGCCGGTGTTCGTGTCGCCACAGACGGGCGGTTCGGGAACTCGTCTGGATGCCATGACCGCGGATTTCGGCGGCGAGAGCGCGATGAAGGGCTTCGGCCGCGAGTTGGAGGCGATCATGAAGCAGATGATCGCCAAGCGCGCGACGTCGTTCGACACGCCAGGCATGTTGTTTCGCTGACCGGGTTGGCCGCCGAAGCCAACGTCTGGAGGCGTGGCGTCCCGCAATAGAAGGTCACCGAATCGAAATGCGTGTTCATCGCGGCAATGCCGGCCCGTCGTGATCGGTGATCGCATCGATAACGGTGCGGTGGTACCGCAGAATTTGGTGGTGCCGCTTCCGCGCTAGCTGCGTGGTCGTACGCGGAGCTTGGCGACTGCTATCGACTCCTCGAACGGGCGGACGATGCCGAAAAACAGCGTATTACCGTTAGTGCGCCCGATCGTCTGGCGAAAGGAGATGGCAAGCAGCGCTATCGCCGGCAGGTCGGTAGCTGTCGGGAGCGATCCAGCTCATCCATATTGTAGTCAACTGGATGCGTTTGCAGATCGAGGCCGCTTCCAGCCTGCAGCAACGTGACTTGATCGTTGACATGACCGGCCTCGCGCCGTTTACCCGAGATGCTAGCATGCCGCCCGTCCGAACTTTACCGGTATGCATAACGACATGTTCAGGTTCGTCGGTTTAGTGTGACCACGTCGATGCAGGACAATATTCGAGGACGATTGATGCGCGCACTCCGGGTTTCCCGCCTGTTTCTATCCAGTATCGCCGCCAGCATCCTCGTCCCGGCACCGGTCGCCGCAAGCTCGCCCGAACTCGTCGGGCTCGAGCACGCGTTGACCCAGCTGGTCGCGCAACGCTCCGGTGACTATGGCATCGCCGCGCTCGACCTGCGCGATGGCTCGACCGTTTCAATCAACGGGAATACCCCTTTTCCGATGGCGAGCACGGTCAAGATCGCGATCGCCGCCGCCTATCTCGCCGAGGTCGATCAAGGTCGACGCTCTCTCGGTGACATGATCATGGGCCGTCCTGCCGCCAAGGTCATGGATCTGATGATCATCCGCAGCGACAACCAGGCGACCGATCAGCTGCTTGCCGCTCTCGGCGGCCCCGCCGCGATCCAGCAGTGGCTGTTGTCGCTGCAGATACCGGGCATCCGGATGGACCGGACCATAGCCCAGCTGCTTCGCGAGCGCGGCCACCTTGCCGACAGCAAGGATGTCGCCACGCCGGTCGCCATGGTCACGCTGTTGAACAAGCTCGACAACGGCTCGGTACTGACGGCGCAAAGCCGCAATTTTCTCTTCGAGCTGATGAGCCGATGCGCGACGGGCACACGGCGTATCCGCGCTCTCCTTCCCGCTGGTACGCGGGTCGAGGACAAGACCGGCACGCTTGACGGTATCACCAACGATGTCGGGTTCATTACCATGCCCGATGGTCGCCGCGTGGCGGTCGCGGTGTTCGCGCGCGGTGGACGTGATCGCCAGCCTGTCATCGCCGAGGTCGCACGCGTAATCTATGACCGCTTTGCAGATAGCGTCCGCAACGCGCTCTCGCTGTTCATGCGAATGCAGTGAGCCTGGGTTAGCGGATTGCGCCGAACGTAGAGTATTGCGCGTTCGTTATGCGCGCCGTTCCGCGGACGGTTCGATCCGTTCCATACGGCCGGCGCCTGATGCTTCTGCTTCCTAGGCTGTCAGGCCCGCAGCCTTGGTGCGTAGCGCGCGCCGGATCAGCACGAAACCGGGCACTAGCGGCAGCCACAGCGTAAAGACGCGCAGCAGCAACGTCGCCGCCAGCGACGCCTCGACCGGCACCCCCATCAACGCCAGCATCCCCGTCGCACCCGCCTCGAACGTGCCGAGTCCGAGCGGGATCGGGCCGAGCGTCGCGATCATCGATGCGGTCATCACCGCGACGAACGCGACCGGGAAGCCGACCGGCTGACCAAGCGCGAGGAAGCACACCATCAGGCTGACGGCATCGGCGAGGAAGACCAGGCCGTTCACGCTCGCGACGCGAAGGATCAGCCGGCGGTCGACCAGCAACCGCCTGGGTGCCTCGCCGACGATACCGATGAGTGCGCGGATGCTCGCGAAACGGGCGAGCGTCGGGGAGACGGGGCGCCGCCCGCGCCGCCGGGTCCACAGCGCCAGCCCGGGAATCGCGGTCGCGACGGCGAGGAACACCAGCACGAAGCCGGCGATCCAGATCGACGCCAGCCCCTCGATCCACAGCACCGTCAGCATCGCGAGCGCGCAAACCCCGTACGCCGCGTAGAAGCCGATCATCGCCATCAGCAGCGTGGCGACTGCGTTGCCGCGCCTGACGCCGAGCGCGGTGAGGCGGTCGACCAGGAACATGTTGCCGCCCATGCCAGCGACCGGGATGACCTGGTCGGCGAACAGCTTGCCGACCGCGATCGGATAGAGCCGGCGCAGAGGTTGCGGCGTGTCGGTCTGGTGCAGCACGATCCCCCAGCCCGCCGCGACGCTCGCATAGGTGGTCGCCTGCAAGCCCAGCGCGACCAGCAGCCAGCCGGGGCGCGCGTTCTCGAGCATCGTCGCGAACGCGTGGAGATCGCCGATCCGCAGCACCGCGCCGACGACGATCGCGATCACCGCGAGGCCCAGCACACAGCCGATATGGTGCAACGCCCCGCGCCAGAGTGCCGCCAGGCTCATTCAGCGGCGCGCGCGTTTGGTGGGGCGGTGATCGAACAGAAACGTCTTGAGCAGTTCGGCCAGTACCAGATAGGCGAGCGTGATGCCGCCGATGCTCGCCACTACGACGAGCGGCGGCGCGACGAAGCCGAACCAGTCGCCGACCGAGGTGAACGGCAACACCATCGCAACCAACAGTGCCCCCAGCGACGACAGCGCGAGCGCGAGCCGCGGCAGGTCTGCCCATGGCCGCCCGTTGGTGCGGATCACGAAGATCACCAGGATCTGCGTCGCCATCGATTCGAGGAACCAGGCGGTGCGGAACTCAGGCGCGGCGACGTGAAAGACGAGCGAGAGCCCCGCGAAGGTCAACAGGTCGAACGCTGACGACAGCGGACCCATCACCGCGGCGAAGCGGATCAGCGCGGGCATGCTCCACACCTGTGGCCGCGCCACCGCCTCGGCGCGGACGCCGTCGAACGGAATGCCGATCTCCGACACGTCGTAGAGCAGGTTGTTGAGCAGGATCTGCGTCGGCAGCATCGGCAGGAAGGGCAGGAACAGCGATGCGGCGGCCATCGACAGCATGTTGCCGAAGTTCGAGCTCGCCCCCATCCGGACGTACTTCAGGATATTGGCGAACGTCCGCCGCCCTTCCTCGACACCGTCCGCGACCACGCCGAGATCGCTGTCGAGCATGATCATGTCGGCCGACGCCTGCGCGACGCTGGCCGCGCCGGCGACAGACAGGCCGATATCGGCGAGTTTCAGCGCGGGCGCGTCGTTGATCCCGTCGCCGAGATAGCCGACGATCGCGCCGCTCGCCTGGAGCGCGCGTACCAGCCGTGCCTTCTGGTCGGGGGCGAGGCGGCCATAGGCGTCGACGTTGCGGACCTGCACGGCGAGTGCGTCGTCGCTGAGCTTGGCGATGTCGGTGCCGGACAGCACGCGCGAGGTGGCGAGGCCGACCAGTCCGGCGAGGCGGCCGACCACCACGGGGTCGTCGCCCGACAGGATCTTGAGCCGGATGCCCGCCGCTTGCAGGCGTGCGACGGCAGCGGGGGCGGTTGCCTTGGGCGGGTCGGCGAATGCGCAGAGCCCGGCATAGACGAGGTTGGTTTCGTCGTCCCGGGTCGGCGCATGTGTCGGGCCGGTCCAGGGGCGGGAGGCGATCGCAATGGCGCGCAGGCCTTGTTCGGCGAGCGCGCGGACCTGCGCTAGGATCGCGGCTTGGTCGACCTCGCTCAAATTGCAGCCGGCGAGCACGGCCTCGGGCGCGCCCTTGGTGATCAGGATCGTGCCGCCTGCACCCGTCGCCAGCACAGTCCCGAGCCGCCGGTCGAAATCGAAGACGCTCTGCGCGGCGAGCGTCCAGTCCTTCGCGGCGTCCGGCGATGCGGTCACCAACGCCGTATCGAGCGCGCCACGATCGCCGCCGAACGCTGCGGCCATTGCCCCCAACCGCGCGGCTTCGGGATCGTCGATACCCGTGGCACCGATGCTCCGCGCCAGGCTGATCTGCGCCGAGGTGAGCGTGCCGGTCTTGTCGGTGCACAAAATGGTCATCGCGCCTAGATCGTGGATCGACGCGAGCCGCTTCACGATCACCTTGCGCTTCGCCATCCGCATCGCGCCGCGCGACAGCGTGACGGTGGTGATCATCGGCAGCAGCTCGGGCGTGAGTCCCACCGCAAGCGCGACCGCGAACAGCAGCGATTGGAGCAGCGGCCGCCCTAGGAAGATGCTCGCCGTCAGCACGACCACCACCAGCGCCAGCGTCAGCCGCGTCGTCAGCAGGCCGTACGCATGGAGATCGCGCTCGAATGGGGAGGGGGCGGCGGCGGTCGCCAGCGCGGCGGCCGCCGAGCCGAACAGCGTGGCGCGGCCGGTGCCTACGACCAGAGCGGTCGCCGTCCCCGTCTGCGCGATCGCCCCGCGGAACAGCGCGTTCGACGCTTCCGCGGGGGTCGTCGCGGTGACGAGGCCGGCGCGTTTGTCGACTGGATAAGGCTCGCCGGTCAGCGCGGCTTCGTTGGCGGTGAACGCAGTGCTGTCGAGGATCAGCGCGTCGGCGGGGATGATGTCGCCTGCGCGGACCTCGACGATGTCGCCGGGCACCACCGCCTCGATCGCGACTGCGACGAACGCGCCGTCGCGGCGAACGCGCGCGGAGACTGCGACCGACTGGCGCAGGATCGCTGCGGCGTGGACCGCTTGCCCCTCCTGATAGGTGTCGAGCAGGACCGAGAAGCCGAGGATCACGACAATGATCGACCCGCCAACCGCATCGCCCGTCGCCGCTGACACCAGCCCGGCGGCGAGCAGGATCAGCGACAACGGCTCTAGCAGACGTCGCGCGATCGCCCGTGCGGGGCCGGGGTGCGTTTCCGCGCTGTCGCTGTTCGGACCATAGCGGGCGAGGCGCTCCGTCGCCTCTGCCGCGCTTAGCCCGTCACGCGACGTTCCGAGATCGGCGAGCAGCGCGTCGGCCGACCGGGTCCAGAACGGCGGTGCGTCCTGAGTCAGGCGACCGGCTCGGCGACCGGGAGTTCGCCGGTCAGCTGTGCATGCGGGGAAGCGTTACTATCGTCGTGGTGGACGGTGATCCGACGAGGCCCGAGCGGTTCGAGTACCAGCTTGGCGCGCTCCATCTCCGCTTCGCTGCCATGCGCCATGACGAGGAAACCGTCGGCCGCGATATCGGTCTCGTAGGTGACGATCGAATCCTCGGGAATGCCGAGACTGGCAAGCGCGGCAACCAGCGCGCCGGTGCCGCCGAGCATGACCGCGCCCTCGATCGCGGTGATCACCGTGGCGGCGAGATGCCCGAGCAGCACGACCCCGCCGACGACGGGGACGGTCGCGTAGAGCCCACCCATGAACAGCCCCCACAGGCCACCCCATAGCGCGCCGCGCGAGCCCCAGAAGCGGATCCGGTCGCCGCTGTTGTAGAAGCCCGTCGCGACCTGATCGCTATGAAAGCCCTTGCCGACGATACTCAACCGCCGCAGCCCGAACCCAGACGCGGCGAGCGCCTTCACCGCGGCATCGGCCTGGGCATGGTCGTCGAACACGGCGACGATCGAATGGCTGAACTTCATGGCAAGGTCCTCGGTTGGGGAGCGTTGCCAAACCGTACGATCGGGGTGGAGCGGCACCAGAATCGGGAACTACCTAACGCGGGTCTCGCGATCGGCGCAGGAGTGCAGCTATCAACCGCGGTCGATCGAGGTGGCGATTGCGATCGACAGCGGGGCACCGTCGCTGGCGACCGTCGTCATCGATGGCCTAATATCTGCTCCGAGACGGACGGGTAATGCGTGAATAGGGGCGGTTGCCCGCCCCTACCACCGCTTCAGTCGTGGTGCATGCCGCCCTTGGCAGGATCGCAGCAATCCGCAGCCTGGGCTTTTGCGCCATCCTTGCAGCAGTCTGCGCCGTCCTTGCAGCAGGCCATGTCGGCGCAGCAATTTGCGACCGCGGCAAATGCGCCGGTTGACAGCGTAAGGGCGAGAGCGGTGCTGATGAGCTTGAACTTGGTCATAATAGTCTCCGAAAATATGCGCGTGTGAGATTGGTTTCACACGGTTTGCGGAGGGGGCGTCGCGGGTGCGCTGGTAAGGCCGAACAGGCCGGTATGCGCGACTGCCCATGGTGAGAGCGGCGCGAACGCGATCGGCTCGACATGAGCAACCATCTCGCCGGGGACAGCCGCGCATGGCGTGGCGCAGGCCGACAGCGCGGTCTTTTTTGCCGGACCGTTGATCGGGGTGCTGGCACAATCCATCGTCGTCGACGCGGCGGGCGTCGCAGCCATCGCGATTGTTTCGCACCATGGTCCTAGCCGCACTAGCAGCATCATCGCGAGCATGACGCACGCAGCAACGCGAACACCGTCGAGGAATGACCGAACTCGAAGCGACATATGTGCCTTTTACCGCAGCCGTCTGTTGCGCACAATGCTTGTAATACAGGGTCTTACGACCAAGTAGTACGAGATGCCCGCCGTACCACGCACCACGGGCTATTATATCCGCCTGCGCTATCGATCGGCGTTATGGCGTTGGCGGCGACGGCAATGGCCTGGGTACGCCGATCGATGGCCTTGCCATTCTGCGCTTCGTTGATCGCGATATCGCCCATCCTGCAGGTCAACGCGGTACGATGCCAGTGTTGCTCGCCCGGTCAGACTTAATGGACCGGTACGCTCACCGCCGTTCCCGCATCATGCTCGGTATGAGCTGCATGGGTTTCGAGAAGGCGGCGGGCGCGGTCGATGACGGGTTTGTCGATCAGTTTGCCGTCGACCGCAACCGCACCGAACGCGCCATCGATCGCCGCAAGTACGCGACCCGCCCATGCCACATCCGCTTCCGAGGGAAGGAAGGCCATGTTGACGATACCGACCTGTCGTGGATGGACACAGAGTTTTCCGCCGAACCCGAAGCGCCGGGCGTGGTCGGTGTCGCGGGCCAGCGCAGCGTCGTCGGTGAGGTTGGTCGAGACGCCGTCCACCGGTGCGGCAAGGCTTGCGCTGCGCGAGTGAAGGACGATCTGGGTGCGGACATGGTCGATCTCCGCGCCATCGCCGTCGATCCCGGCGTCGGCCTGAAAATCCACCGTGCCGAACGATAGGCGGGCGAGTCCAGGCGCGGTGACGAGGTCAGCAAGGTTGAGGATCGCCGCAACGGTCTCGACCAGCGCATGGAGCGGCTTGCCACTGGCGACCTCGTGCATCGCGATAAAGTCCGATGCACGCTCGGCTTTGGGCAGCATCAGCCCCGCGACGCCTGGCAACGCCGCGAGTGCACGCACGTCGTCTGCATGCCACTCGGTATCCAGACTGTTGACGCGCACGAAGAAGCGCGGTTCTGTCAGGGCCGCGAGCGCATCGTGGATCGTATCGCGCGCGGCGACTTTGCGGTCGGGGAGGACCGCGTCTTCGAGATCGATCACCACCATGTCCGCGCCGCTCGCGCGCGCCTTTTCGAAACGCTCGGCACGATCGCCGGGGACGAACAGGATACTGCGGGCGGCAATGGTCATGAAAAATCCTCTACAGGCCGGATACGGGATCGCGGCGGAAGGTCTGGGAATAGGAATAGCGGTCCGCGGGATGGGTATTGATCGCCATCTCGACGACCTCGCCGCGCGCGTTGAGATAGTGCCGCGTCAGGCGGAGGCCCGGCGCGCCGGTCTTGGTTTCAAGCAACTCGGCGATCGGCGCGGGGATCGCCACCGCTTCGATATGCTGGCGAACCTCGGCGACGCGCTCGCCGAACTGTTCCTCGATCCGACTAAAGATCGGCACATCGCCGACATCGTCGTCAAGCTTCAGGCTGCGGAACGCGGGGTGGAGATAGATGTCCGAATAGGAGATCGGACTGGTCCCGGCGGCGCGGCGCAGCGCCATGAGATGCAGCCAGGTCTGGCCCGACGTCGCGCCGACTTGTTCGGCGAGCGGTCCGTCCAGCGCGATCGTCTCCCGCGCGATGATCGTGAGGCTGGTTTCGTTGGTGTATTGCTGGAGGTCGGAAAGCCCCTCCATCACCTGTCGGTACGCGGCCGGGCGCGACAGCCCGAGGACGCGCGTGCCGACTCCGGCCTGACGCGAGACCATGCCCGATTGCACGAGCCGCTTGATCGCCTCGCGCACGGTGAAGCGGCTCGCGCCGAACTGGTCGCAGAGCTCGAATTCGGTCGGCAGCAGCGTGCCGATCGGATAGCGCCCATCCTCGATCTCGTTGATCAATGTCTGCGCGAGTTGCAGGTAACGCGGTTGCTGACGAAGCTGGGGCATCGAATATCCATCGGTCGCTTTGTCGGGTGATCCGGACAATAGCTCACCGTTCAATGCCTTGGCGTTCGATGCAAGCGCTGGTGTCACCGTACCGCGCCGCGGGTCCGCAAGGCTGCCACATCGTCGTCGGTATAGCCGAGTGTCGCGAGGATGGCGTCGGTATCCGCACCGAGTGCTGGGGCAGCCTTGTCCGGATGTTCGACGCCGCCCGCGCGGATCGACGAGGCGATGCCGGGCAGGGGGCCACGCTCGGGATGCTGGAAGTCGATGATCCGCTTCGATTCCGCGAGAAACGGATTGTCGAGCGCCTGCTGGACGTCGAGCACCGGCGCGGCCGGCACGCGCCCTTCGAACAACTGCATCCAGTCCGCCGTGGTCCGGGTCGACAACACCGCATCGAGATCGGCGTTGAACGCGGGCCTGTTCTCCAGCCGGGCGGCAAAGGTCGCATAGCGCGGATCGGTCGCCCATTCGGGACGCTCGATCAGCCCGCACAGGACTTCGAAGAACTTCTCCTTGTTGCACATCACGAAGATCCAGCCGTCGCTGGTCGTGTAGAGCTGGCTGGGGGTGAGCGAGGGATGGCTCGATCGCGACGTGCGTTCGACGGTCACGCCGCCGTTCAGATACCATTCGGCGACATAGTTCAGGTTGCCGAGCGCGACGTCGAACAGGCTGACGTCGAGATCGCGGCCGATCCCGCTCGCGCGCGCCGAGACGACGCCAGCGAGGATCGCGAGCGCGGCCGTGGTGCCGGTCATGAAGTCGACGATCGACAGTCCAAAGCGCGCCGGGGGCGTGCCGGGCTCACCGGTCAGCGACAGGTAGCCCGCCTCGGCCTGCATCAGGTAATCATAGCCGGGCCACGCTGCGCGGCTGCCGGTGCGGCCATAGGCGGAGAGGTGGACGCAGGCGATCGCCGGGTTGAACGGCGACAGCGCGGCGTAGTCGAGTCCGAGCTTTGCCGGCAGGTCGCCGCGCAAATTGTTGAACACCACGTCCGATTCCGCGACGAGCTTTTCCAGCACGGCGCGCCCGTCCGCGCTCTTCAGGTCGAGGCCGATGCTGCGCTTGTTGCGGTTGAGCGATTCGTAGAAATGGCTGTCACCTGGGCCGAAGAAATACGGGCCGACGTGACGCCCGATATCGCCGCCGTCCTTATGGTTCTCGATCTTGATGACCTCGGCGCCGAGATCGGCAAGCTGCTGCGTGCCGAACGGCCCGGCGCCATATTGTTCGACTGCTACAATGCGGAGGCCTGCGAGCGGCTGGCTCATGCCGGATTCCGCGCGATGATCTGCTTGGCAATGATGATGCGTTGCAGTTCGTTGGTGCCTTCGCCGATCGTCAGCAAAGGTGCGTCGCGGTAGAGCCGCTCGACGTTATATTCCTTCGAATAGCCGTAGCCGCCGAAGATCCGCATCGCCTCGATCGCATTTTCCAGCCCCGCTTCGGTCGCGAAATACTTCGCCATGCCGGCTTCCATGTCGCAGCGCTCGCCGCGGTCATACGCCTTGGCCGCCGCTTCGGTGAGCAGCCGGGCGGCATAGGTGCGCGTCGTCATTTCGCCGAGTTTCAGCTGGATCGCCTGATGCTCGCAGATCGGCTTGCCGAACGTCTTGCGCGTCTGCGAATAGGCGACCGCTTCGTTTAGCGCCGCCTGCGCGATGCCGACGCCGCGCGCTGCCACGTTGATGCGGCCAAGCTCGAGCCCGCCCAGCACCTGCTTCAGGCCGACGCCTTCGATCCCACCGATCAGCCGGTCGACCGGCACGCGGTACCCGTCGAAGGTCAGCGCGTTGCTGTCGATGCCCTTGTAGCCGAGCTTTTCGAGCTTCTTAGACACGATGAAGCCATCGCCCTTCTCGGCGATCAACAGGCTCATGCCCTTGTGGCGTGGCTCGGCGGCCGTATCGGTCTTGACCAGCAGCAGGATGGTGTTGCCCGAGCCCGAATTGGTGATCCACATCTTGCTGCCGTTGACGACATAGTCGTCGCCGTCGCGTACCGCGGTGGTGCGGATCGCCTGCAGGTCGGTGCCCGCGTCGGGCTCGGTCAGGCCGATGCCGCCGCGCAGTTCGCCGGTTGCGAACTTCGGCAGATAATGATCCTTCTGCGCCTCGGTGCCGCAGCGCTGGACCGTCATCGCCATGATCATGTGGCTGTTGATGATGCCAGCGACCGACATCCACACGGTCGAGATCTTCTCGATGATCCGCGCATAGGTCAGCGTCGAGATTCCGAACCCGCCGAATTCGGGCGCGATCATCAGGCCGAACAGGCCCATCTCCTTCATCGTGTCGACGATCTTCTGCGGGTATTCGTCGTCATGCTCGAGCTGATGGACGAACGGCCTAACATCGGTTTCGAGGAACTTGTCGATCGAATCGAGGATCATGATCTCTTCGTCGGTCATCGCGCCATCGGCGGCGATCGAGTTTGCCAGGGTCATACGGATACTCCTTGAGGGGCAGTGGCGCCGGCGAGGATGTCGCCGAGCGCGGAAGCGGGGTGCCGGTCCATGTCGAGCACGGCGGCGCGGATGTGCGCGGCGCGCGTCGCGTCGACCGTGCGCGCGGCGTTCTCGAAATATTTGGCGTCGATGTCGGCGTTGCTGAGCGGCCGGTCGGACGCACCACGGTTGATCGCCTCGCGGTGGCGCAGCATCCGGCCGTCGTTGGTCTCGACGATGACTTCGCCGGTGAAGTGCTTGGGATAATCGCTGTCCGGGTCGATCGCGTACTCGACGCGCGTCGCCAGATCGAGCACCGCCGGGTCGTTCAGCGCCGATGGATCGAGCGCATCGAGCGTGAACTTGCCCGTCAGCAGCGCAGTCGCGACCGTGTAGGGGATCGAGAATTGCGCGTCGTAGCCGGTGCGCGGCGTCCGCTTGGGGGGGGCGGGCTCGCAGACGATCGGGATGACCGCCTCGGGCACCAGCACGATGACCTTGGCGATGTCGGCGGCGGTCAGGTCGTATTCCGTGCGCAACGCGATCGCCGCATCGATCGCGGCATGCGTCATGTGGCACGCGGGAAGCGGCTTCACCGACACCGCCTCGATCTCCCAGGTCTCGCCGAGCGCTTCGGTCGCCTGCGCGAGCAGGGCAGGGGCGGCGTCTCGCAGATACAGCGCATACAGACCGAAGCGGCCTTCATACGCAGCTGGCGGTCCGACGAAGCCGCGCTTGGCAAGCGCGGCCGCGGTCAGTGCCGAGCTCGCCGCCCAGCCGGGATGCAGGCGCTTGGTCCACGCACCGTCGGCAAGGAATTCGAGGCTGCCGCCGGCCATCGACAGCACGATCCCCTGCGCCATTGCGATCTGCTGCGCGTCCAGCCCGAGCAACCTGCCGGCGGCGAGCGTCGATCCGAATGCACCGATCAACCCGGTCGGGTGGAAGCCGAAGGAGTGGAACCCGCCCGCGCCGACGGCGGCGACCCGCGTCGAGACCTCCATCGCTGCGATATACGCGACAAGCAGGTCGGCGCCCGAGACGCCCGCCTTGTCCGCTGCAACGAGTGCTGTCGGGAAGGCGCTGACGGTCGCATGGATGATGCCGCGCGAATGCGTATCGTCATAGTCGAGGCCGTGCGTGACGAGCCCGTTCATCAGCGCCGCGTCGCGCATCGCCAGCGTACGGCCATAGCCGAGTACCGGCGCCGTGCCGCTGCCGAGATCGCCCGCGGCGGCAAAGCTCGCTTCGGCCCAAGGCGCACCGACCGCTGCGAGCCCGGTTCCTACCGAATCCAGGATCAGGTGCCGCGCGCGCTCCCGGACCCGCTCGGGAATGGCTTCGATCGTCAGGCCAGTCGCGAAATCGGCGAAGGTTTGCGAGAGCGTCACTTGGTGGCTCCCCCGGTGACCAGCGAGTCGTCGGCGACGTCGTCGAGCGACTGGCCGGTGGTCTCGATGTTCAACAGACCGACCGCGGCGATCATGCAGGCCAGCACCACGCCGACCATGCCGAGCACGCCCTCCAGCCCGAAGCGCTCGAACAGCGCGACGGTGGCATAGGGCGTGACCATCGACGCGGCGCGCCCGCACATGCCCGCAAAACCAGTGCCGCGCAGCCGATAGGCGGTCGGGAACAGCTCGGGGATGTAGGCGAACAGCGCCAGCGTCACGAGCGTGTAGATGCTCGATACGAGCAGGAAGCCCGTCAGTGGCACCATCAGGTCGCCGTGTGCATTCGGGTACAGGAAGCCGAAGATCATGATTGCGACGGCCGCGGCGATCAGCGAGGCGCGACGCGAAATGCGGTCGGCGATGCCGATCGCGACGATCGCACCGAACACGCTGCCGAACGACATCAGCGTCGTGTACCAGAGCGACGTGACGATCCCGGTACCGTGGCTGACCAGGAAGGTCGGCAACCACGCGACGAAGCCATAGACCGAGACGTTGACCGCGATCGCGGCGAGTGTCGCGGCGATCAGGCGGCGGCGCAGTTTGGAGCCAAACAGCGCGCTGAGCGGTGCGTGGACCTTTGGCACGACGCGGACTTCGGGGACGGCGGCGAGGGGGCCCTTGTGCGCGATGACCTCGGCTTCGATCTCGCGCAGCGTCGCCTCGGCCTCTTCGTTGCGACCGACCGACTCTAGCCAGCGCGGCGATTCCGGCATCTTCTTGCGCATCACCCAGACGATCAGCGCAAGGATGCCGCCGATCGCGAACATGTAGCGCCAGCCGAGCGTCGGGATGACGATATAGCCGACCGAGGTCGCGACCAGCAGGCCCGAATTAACGACCATGCCCATGATCGACACCCAGCGACCGCGATAGGCGGGCGGGATGAACTCGCCGAGCGTCCCCGCCGCGACCACCAGCTCGGCACCGAGACCGATACCCATGATGAAGCGGCAGATGATGAGGAACGTCATGTTGGGCGAGAAGATCGCCGCGATCGACGCGAGCCCGAACAGCGCGAGGTTGAACTGGTACGACGCGCGACGCCCGAACCGATCCCCGACATAGCCGGCCATGCCTGCGCCGATCATCATGCCGAGGAACGTCATCGACATGAACACCGCGGCCTGCGCCAGCGTCGAGAAGCCCTCCGCCTTCAGCGCGGCGATGACGCCACCCGCAAGATAGACGTCGAACGCGTCGAGGAACGCGCCCGCGCTGATCAGCCCCAGGATACGCCAGTGGAATCGGGAGATGGGCAGACGGTCTAGCCTGGCTCCTGCGTTGACGGCGATGGTATCGGCCATGGGGCTACCTCTCTTCGGAATGACGACGGGCCGGGTCTTCGTTGGTCGAAGCTCTCGCAGGCCGCGCGGGGGACGTCCGGTCACCATCAAGGGCAACCGATTAAGTCGTTCGGTCGGGCTATTTGTCGTCGGGAGATTCGCCGCGCTTGTAGACCAGCGAGTTGCGCGTGAACTCCATGATCTGCTTGGCGTCCTGGTTGAACGCGCGGGTGCGAGTCGTGACGATCCCCTGCGTCGGCCGCGACTTGGAGTCGCGGATCTCGAGCACTTCGGTTTCCGCGGTCAGCGTGTCGCCGCCGAATACCGGATGGGTCAGCTTGATCTCGGTCCAGCCGAGATTGGCGGGCGACTTGCCGCTCACGTCGTTGACGGTCATGCCGAGCACGATCGCCAGCGTCAGCCCGCTATTGACCAGCAGCCGCCCGAATTCGCTCTTGGCAGCATATTGCGCATCGCAGTGCATCGGGTGTGCGTTCATCGTCATCAACGAGAACTGGATATTGTCCGCGTCGGTGATCGTCCGCCCGGGGCGATGCTCGTAAATGTCGCCGACGACGAAATCCTCGAGATAGCGGCCATAGCTCGCGCGGTAACGCTGTTCGCCAACCTTGATAGCCGAAAGGCTCATACATCCTCCTTATCGCTTTGTACGGACATTATCGAACTTATGGTACGCTGGCAAGTCGATGCGAGCGGCGCTTGGCGTCAGAACGCCACTTCGGCCCTTGCCGCGAACGTGTCGCCGCTATCGCGCCCGACGAAACTCCCCGTCCGGTTGTCGGTACGGAAATGGGTATAGTCCGCCATGAACCGGAAATTGTTGGTCAGCGACCAGTTCAGCCCGAGTGTGCCCGCGGTACCGGTG
This sequence comes from Sphingomonas sp. PP-F2F-A104-K0414, assembly GCF_004340945.1. GTDB lineage: Bacteria > Pseudomonadota > Alphaproteobacteria > Sphingomonadales > Sphingomonadaceae > Sphingomonas. The sequence goes on along the minus strand of NZ_SLYD01000002.1, from coordinate 603,301 downwards.
CCGCCGAGCGGGAGGCTCGAACTGTCGAGATCCTCGTAGCGCACCACCGCCTCCAGCGCGCCCCAGCCGCCATCGAGCACCGAGTTCAGCACGTTCGGCGCGACATAGGTGCCGCTGCGCGAGGCATAGGTCGGCGTCTCGCCGGTGATCCAGAAGCCACCATTGACCGACAGGGCCTTGATCTTGCCGCTGCGGAAGGTCGAGGTCGGGCCGCCGTGCACGGTCCGCTGACCATATTCGCCGAACGCGTAGAACCGCCCGAGCGTGCCGCCGAGTTCGAGCCCGAACGCCTTCGATCCGTCAGCGCCGGTCAGCGCCGCGGACTCGACACGGACGCTGTTGTTGAGCGCCCCCGCCATGCCCTGCGCGAACGTGGTCGCCAGCGTGGTGTCGGGGATGTTCTCGCTATACGCCCAGCCGCCGATGTGGATCAGGCCATGCTTGGTGAGGATCGGGTTCCAGTGCGCACGGCCTAGGAACATGCGGTTGTCGCTGCGCGTGAAATCGCTGTCGATCGCATCGCCGTGCACGCCGAAGCTCGCATGCCAGTTCTTGCCGCCCGCGCGGCCGACCGCGCCCATCAGGAAGACCTTGCCGCCCTGTGTCGCGAGCGCGGTGGTGTTGATGTTGGTCGTGATGAACGGATTGGCGGTCGACGCGGTGCCGATGTCGATGCCGCGATCGGTGATGAGATTGCCGAACCGGACGTCGGCGTCGGTCTTGCCGAACTTCTGGCGATAACCGACGAACGCCTGCACGACCTCGGTCGCGTTGCGGCGGAAATCGGTCTCGAACTGGTAGAACAGGTGATCGCCGATCGTGCCGATCGCGCCGACGCGGAACTGGCGCAGCGTCGAAACGGTGATGTTGCGACGGTCGAAATCCGACCCGCCGGTCGAGGAGATATCCGCCAACAACCGCCCGCGCATCTTGAAGGTGAACTTCCCGTCGCGACTGCTGAACACCGGCGCACCCCGGCTCCAGTCGACCGCCAGATCGGCGGGTAGCGCGACCCCGCCGGCGTTCACGACCTGTGCGTTGCCGACCGGCACGGGAGCTATCTTCGCGCCGGGATCGGCCGTCTGGTTGGCGACCTGCACGCGCGTCGGCGGCAGTACCGGGGCTGCCGTTGGCGGGGCTGTCAGTGGCGGGGCCGCTGGTGACGGGGCATTCGCAGCAAGCGCACGGCCTGCTTTCGCCTTGGCATTGGCGATCAGCGTATCGGCACGCTCGCGGCTGACCAGCTTGTTCTCGACCATCTCGTCGATCAGCGCCAGCATCGTCTGGTACGACGGATCGGTATCGAGCGGAGACGCGGTCTGCGCCCGGGCTACCGATGGCAGTACCGCGAGCAACGCGCACAGCGATACGGCGTACGAATGACGCATACAGACATCCTCTCGAGATCGGGATCGTCCGTCTTCCGCGGCGCGACATCCTGGGACCAGCTTCACTGGCGCGAGATAGTATTAATGTCCGTACAAACGCGCTGTCAACATGGATTTCCGCGTTGAGATGATTCAGCGCGGATCGATCGGGGCCGAGTTGGTCAGGGCATATGCGGGATCGTGGTGCGCGGCGCGACGTCGGGTCGCATCCGGATCAACCCTTCCTGCGTGACATGCGCGGCTGCCCGCCCGTCGCGGCTATGGAACACGCCGCGCGCGATGCCGCGACCATGCCCGGACCACGGGCTCTCGCTGCTGTACAGGAGCCAGTCGTCGAGCGGCACGTCCTCGTGGAACCACATCGCGTGATCGAGACTCGCGGTCTGCATGCTGTGCTCGAACATGGTTACGCCGTGCGGGATCAGCGACGCACTGAGCAGCGCGTAGTCCGATAGATAGGCGAGCACGCCCCGGCGCATCGCGGAATCGGTCGGTGCGCTGCCCCGGAACCGGATCCAGACATGGGATACGGGCGTGCCGGGCTCGGTCTGCAGGAACGCGGGCACGCCGCAGGGCCGGATATCGAAGGCGGACGGCTGGCCGAGGAACGCGACGGCTTCCGCCGAGATACCCGCATAGTCGCCAGCGAGGACGTCGAGCGAGCGCAGTTCCTCCGGCGGCGGCAGATCGGGCATCGCGACCGCATGCTCCAGCCCGGCTTCCGGCCGCTGGAACGACGCAGCCAGCGTTAGGATCGTCGCGCCGTTCTGGCTTGCAGTGACGCGGCGGTTGGCGAACGACTTGCCGTCGAAGTCGCGCTCGACCCGGAAGATGATCGGTTGCGTCTCGGTGCCGGCGCGCAGGAAATAGGCGTGCATGCTGTGCGCCACGGCGGGTGCGTCGACCGAACGCTGCGCCGCCATCAGCGCCTGTGCCACGACCTGCCCGCCGAAGACGCGCGCGGTTGCGCCGGGTCGCTGCGGTCCGCGGAACAGGTCGGTATCGAGCGGTTCGAGGTCGAGCAGCGCGACCAGTTCGGCGGCGAGGTCGGGCGTCGATAGGGTGTCGGTCATCGCCGCCCGTACCGCGCGCGCGGCCAGCGTCAAAGCCGCGCGGTCAGCTTGGGTCGGCAGCGAGCACCTTTGTCGGCGCGATCTCGTCGACGCGACCGGCGAGGTCGAGCAGGTCGCGGTGGAGCCGACCCGCGGCGAAGGCGAGCCCGAATACGCGGCCCGATGCGTCGAAATCCAGGGTCGCCGCGGCGTCGCTCCGACGGAATAGATCGAGCGCGGTACCGAACATCCGATAACAGGCTTCGACGTCGCCCCGATCGACCTTGCCGCGCATGCGTAGCGCCTCCGAACACCGGGCTGCCAGCGCGGCATGCGCGGTCAGCATCGCCGCCGACGACTTGGCGAGCGCTGCCATCGCCACCGGCGGCAGCGGCTCGTCGAGCGCGCGACCGCTCAGCACGAGGTCGTTGCGGATCCGCCAGAGCGTGCGCGGGACGGCGGCGGGGATACCGTGATCGGCGAGACGCGAGGCCCGCTCGCGGTCGGCATCCTTCATCGCCAGCTCGACCGCGGCCAGCGCATGACGCAGCGCGGCGTGTTCGGGGGACGAGGGCAGCGCCAGCCCGGTGGTCAGCGCGTCGGCCTGCGCGCGCAGCATCCGTTCGATATGGCTGAGCACGGCCAGCGTGCGTGCGATCACCACGCCGTGCGAGCGTGCCGGCAGGATCAGCATCGCCGCCAGCACGCCGATCATGCCGCCCAGGCCGATCTCGATGATGCGATCCCGGACGAAGATCTCCACCGAAGAGCCCGGCGGCGCGCTGAGCAACATGATCGCGGCGGTGACCGGCGCGATCCGCAACCGCGGCCGGACCGACGCAACGAGCGCCGCGATGCCAGTAACGGTGACGAGTACCAGCCCGAGTTCGAGCGTATCGGTTCGCCCGAGCGCCGCGCCGATGCCGCCCAGCACCGCGCCCAGCAAGGTCCCCAGCAACCGATCGGTCGCTGCGCCGAGCGTTCCCCCGATCGACGCCTGCATCACGATCAATACGGTGAAGACCGCCCAATAGCCTTCGTGCAGGCCGAGCGTCTTGTACGCCGCGAACGCCGCCGCGGTCGCGACGATCACCCGAACCGTCTGACGCAGGCTGTCCGCATTCACCTCGATCAACGCGCTGGGCCGGAACTCCAATGGCAGTATGTTTCCCTTCGGTCGTCGTAACAACCTCGTCTTATCAGGCGGGGTCTATCGGCGCGACGCCTCGCGCGTACGCTACGGCGTCGAAACGACCGTCAGCGCTGTTTCTTTGTCGTGGTCGCGGTGAAGTCTGGATCCTTGTTCGCTACCCAATCGACGAACTTGCGCACCGCGCCGTTCGCGAGGAGGCTTTCGACATCCATCGCGTGGCGCTGCAGTTCGGAATTGGTGAAATTGGCAGTCAGCGTCTGTTGGCAGATCGGATGCATCGGAACGACATCGCGACCGCCCCGGCTCTTGGGAACGGGATGATGCCAGACGATGATCTTGCCGGTAGGCCTGCCACACAGCCAGCAGGGGATCGGGGCGGCCGGAGCCTCCTCGCCGCGCTCCCCATCGTCATAGGGGCCGTGTCTTGAATGCTTGCGCGCCATGTGTTCACCAAATGCCTGATCCCGCTATCGCCTTTAGCGGTCGAGCGGGGATTTTACAGCGCAGTCGACCAAGCCTCGCGGTGTGACCGGTCAGGACTTTGCCCTGGAACTGGTCCGGTCGACCGCGTCCTGCCACCCGTGCATCAGCGTTGTCCGCGCCTCGCCGGTCATTGTTGGGTTGAACACGCGGTCTTCCTGCCAGGCGGCGGCGATATCGTCGGGGCCGTTCCAGATTCCCACCGCCATGCCGGCGAGAAACGCTGCCCCGGCCGCCGTCGTCTCGATGTTTGCGGGCCGGACCACGTCGGTGGCAAGCATGTCGGCGAGGAACTGGCAGAACCAATCGTTTGCCGCCATCCCGCCATCGACGCGGATCTGGCGGGCATCGCGCGCGCCATCCGCGACCATCGCGTTCATCAGGTCGGCGGTCTGGTAGGCGACCGATTCCAGCGCGGCGCGGGCGATGTGCGACCCGGTCGCGGCGAAGGTGAGACCGGTGATGCTCGCGCGCGCGTCGGGGTCCCAGTGCGGTGCGCCCAGACCGACGAACGCGGGCACCATGTAGACGCCGCCATTGCCGTCGAGCTTGGTCGCCATGTCGTTGGTATCGGCTGCCTGATTGATCAGGCCCAGTCCGTCGCGCAACCACTTCACCGCCGCCCCTGCGACGAAGATCGAGCCCTCCAGCGCATAGGTGATCTCGCCGTCGAGCTGATAGGCGATGGTGGTGAGCATGCCGTTTTTGCTCGTGACAGCCTCCTTGCCGGTATTGAGCAGCACGAAGCAGCCGGTGCCGTAGGTCGACTTTGCATCGCCACGCTGGAAGCAAGCCTGGCCGACGACGGCCGCTTGCTGGTCGCCCGCCATCCCGCCAATCGGGACGGACGTCCCGAGCAGGTCCGGCGTGGTTTCGCCGAAGATCGTGCTGTTGTTCTTGACCTCGGGCAGCAGGCTTTCGGGAATGTCGAGCATCCGCAGCATGTCCGGGTCCCAAGCGCCCTTATGGATGTCGAACAGCAAGGTGCGCGAGGCGTTGGACGCATCGGTCGCGTGGACCTTGCCGCCGGTCAGCCGCCACAGCAGGAAGCTGTCGATCGTCCCGAAGGCGAGTTCGCCGCGGTTGGCGCGGTCGTGGACGCCGTCGACCGTGTCGAGGATCCATTTGAGCTTCGTGCCCGAGAAATACGGGTCGAGGATCAGCCCGGTCCGCGCGCACACGAGCGGTTCGTTACCGTCGGCCTTCAGGTGCGCGCAGAGCTTGGCGGTGCGGCGGTCCTGCCAGACGATCGCGTTGTGGACGGGCTCGCCGGTCTTGCGGTCCCAGACGACCACCGTCTCGCGCTGGTTGGTGATACCGATCGCGGCGACCTTGCCGCCGTCTGCCTCGGCCGCCTGCTTGAGCGTCGCGACGGTATCGCGCCAGATGTCCTCGGGGTCGTGCTCGACCCAGCCGGACTGCGGATAATGCTGGGCGAATTCCCGGCGTACCGTCTGGCGCGGCACGCCGTCGCTGCCGAACGTCATGCTGCGGGTCGAAGTCGTACCCTGATCGATGGCCAGGATGATGGTGTCGGTCACGCTTCACTCTCCTTCGGTCGTGTCGGCGGGCGTCGAAACGGCGCGCTCGTCATTGGGGCCCTGCGATGGGCGTGTCGCGTGGCAGGAACGGCCGGATCAACAGATGTTGCGCGCCGCCGCCGATTGTTGCGCCAATCAACGGCCCGGCAATCGGCGCCCACCAATAGTTGCCCACGCCCGGAAACGCGGATGCGTCCCATCCCATCAACCAGGCAAAGGTACGCGGTCCGAGATCGCGCGCGGGGTTGATCGCCCAGGCTTCCAGATACCCCATCGATGCGCCGATCACCGCGACGAGCAGGCCGATCACGATGGCGCCGAAGTTCGCTTGTGGTGCCATCGTGTTGAACTCGTCGGTGATCGCGAAGATGCCGAAGACGAGGATCGCCGTGAGGATGATCTCGTCGATAAAGCCCTTCATCGTCGTCACCGCGACACCCGGCGCGGTGAAGAATACGCCGGCTGCACCGCCACCGGCGCGGGTCATGTGCTGCGTCGCGTTGAAGTGATCGATGACGTTGTAATAGAGCGCATAGACCAGCGCCGCGCCGAGGAACGCGCCGACGAGCTGCGCGCACCAATAGGGCAGGACCTTCCTCCAGGGAAAACCGCGGTAAAGCGCGAGTGCCAGCGTCACGCCCGGATTGGCATGCGTCCCCGAGACCGCGCCGGTGACGTAGATCGAGATCGACACCGCCATCCCCCAGGTCATGCAGACTCCCCAATAGGCGGTCTTGTACGGACTGGGATCGTAGAGCGTGTACATCGCGGCGACCGACAGACCGAACGTCATCACGATGAAGATCGCGATCGCCTCCGAGATCAACTCGCCGAGATACGCCTTGCCAGGGGTCATCGACTTGGGCCGATCGGTCGTTGCCGGCGCGATACGGTTCGTCCTGCCTGCTCGATGGGCATCCTGTGCTCCTTCTTGAACGCCGACCCTTTGGGTGCTGGTCTTTGGACCCTCTTTTACCGGTACCGATACCGTTGTCGACCGGCGGTGCCGGTGGCTCCCGTTCGATGCACCGTTTCCGCAGGTACCGGCCTTACCAACGGTCCTGCTAGACATGCCGGCAGCATCATGGTTTCCGCCGGTAATGATCGACCTTCTCTCTCCCGCGTCAGACGCGATCGCTCAGCTGGACACGCTGTTCCGCGGCGGAGCGATCGGGCTGTTGCTGCTGGCGGTGGTGGTATTTGCTCGCGCCCCGGCATCGTTGCCGAGCCGGTTCGGGCTGGCGCTGACTCTGTGCACGGTGGTCGGTACGCTGGCGGGGTTGCCGCACACGCCGACCGCGTTCGATCCGCTGCTCGATCTGAGTTCGAGCGCGGCGATCCCGCTGTTCTGGCTGTTCGCGCGCGCGTGGTTCGACGATGCGTTTCGCGCCAAACCGATCGATCTGGTGCTGGCGGCGGCGTTCCTATGTTGCACGACGTACGCCAGCCTGCAGGGCCGTGGACTGGCCGCGCCAATCGAGGGGCTGGACGTCCTGATTTACGCGGCGGGCATGGCGTTTGCGATCCATGCGCAGTGGCTGGCGTGGCGCAACCGGCAGGGCGATCTGGTCGAGGCACGGCGGCAGGCCCGGTCGATCTTCGTCGTGTCGATCGGGCTGATCATCCTGTGGCTGCTTGGGAGCGAGATCGTTGGCCGTGCGACGGGCGAGCTCGCGGTGTCGGGAATGGCTTCCGCTGCCGGGCTGTTCATGGGGGCGTTCGTGATCACCGCGCTGCTGTTCGGGTTGCGCCACCCGGAGATTTTTCCGATTGCGGTTGCAGGCCCCGTTGGTGGCGAGGTGCCGGTGACCGCCCCGGTTCCCGAACCGCTCGATGCGACGCTTGAGCACGCGCTCGCCCGGATGATGACCGAAGACCGGGCCTATCGCGACCCCGATCTGACGATCGGCGGAATCGCCGCGCGCGTCGACACACCAGAATATCGCGTGCGGCGGCACATCAACGGCGGGCTCGGCTATCGCAACGTCAGCGACTATCTCAACGAACACCGCATTGCCGAAGTCCGCAGCGCGCTCGCCGACCCGACACAGGCGGACGTGCCGATCCTAACGATCGCGATGGATGCGGGGTTCGGCAGCCTCGTGATGTTCAACCGCGTGTTCAAGGACCGCCTCGGCGAAACCCCGAGCGCGTTTCGACGGCGGCATCTCGAAGGCTAGCCAAGCCGTTTTACAGGCGTGCAGACCGGTCGTTTTTAAAAACGACTGGTCGGTTTCGAGGATCGGCAGGCTAGGATCGGCCCGGACCTTCAGGGCGACCGCGTTCACCAACGGGACGCGACGATGCCGAAGACTTTCCACTCGACGACCGAGCTCATTGCGGCCGGTCTAACCCTGCTAGCGTGCGCTGGCTGTTCCTCCGAACCGGTCGTATCGCCCAAATCCGACGCCACGCTGGTCGATGTTGTCACGATTCATCACGCCGGCGGCCAGACCGCGACGTTCGACGGCGTGCTGCGCCCGCGCCGCGATATCGCGCTTGGGCTCAAGACCGGCGGACGCCTGCTCGCGCTGAGCGTGCAGATCGGCGATCACGTCCGCGCCGGGCAGGTCTTCGCCCGCCTGTCACGCGCCGAAGCGATCGCCGATACCAGGCAGGCCCGCGCCGAACTCGCCGCCGCGACCGCCGAAGCGACGCGAGCCGATGACGCGGCACGACGCGCGACTGGGCTCGACGGGATCGGTGCGCTTTCGGCCGCCGAGGTCCGCGACCGTGCACTGACTGCCAGCGCTGCGACGGCCAAGCGCGACGCAGCGCGCGCGGCGTTCGAGCACAGCCGCGCCACGCTCGCCGACGCGGTGCTGGTCGCGCCCGAGGACGGCGTCGTCACGGAGCGCGCCGTCGACTCCGGCACCGTGGTCGACGCGGGCAGCGTCGTCGTCCGGCTGGCCGCAGGCGCTCCCGAAATCGAGGTGCGCCTGCCCGAACGCATCCGGTTGACCAACGGCGCGATGGCGGATGCGAGCTTCTGGTCCGCGCCCGACACGATCGTGGAGGCACGGCTGCGGCTGGTCGGGCCGGCGGCGGACGGCACGCTCCGGTTGCGGACCGCGCGTTTCAGCGTGCTCGGCGACGTTTCGCATATCCCGTTCAACAGTTCGGCGACGGTCACGCTGCGGATCCCCGATCCCAAGGCGATGATCCGCGTGCCGCTGACCGCGCTCGGCGCGCAGGGCAGACAGCCGCATGTCTGGTCTTTGTCGACGGTTGGCGACCGCGTCCACCGCCAGCCGGTGCACCTCGTCGAACTACGCGGCGACGACGCGATCGTCTCCGGCCTACCCGATGGCCAGCGGATCGTCGCGAGCGGCGGCGACACGCTGTCGGAAGGGCAGCGCGTCGTGATGGCCGGCCTCGTCTCGGGCGGCAATTGAGCAATGGACCGCTTCAACTTGTCACGCTGGGCGATCCGTCACCCCGCGCTCGTCGGCTTCCTGATCGCGTTGCTGTTCGCCGCCGGTACCGCGCAGTTCTTCGCGCTCGGCCGCGACGAGGATCCGACCTTCACGCTGAAGGAAATGATCGTCGCTGCGTCCTGGCCCGGCGCGACGCCCTCGCAGATGCGCGCGCAGGTCGCCGATCCGATCGAACGCCGGCTGCGCGCGACCGAGGATCTCGATTTCCTCCAGACCTATTGCGTCGATGGGCGCTGCGCGATCCGCGTATCGCTGAAGGATGGCGCGCCGAAGGACCGCGTGCCGGTGATCTGGCAACAGGTCCGCAAGCAGCTGACGGATCTCGAGCCGGGGCTTCCCGCGGGGGCGACGGTTGCCGCCGATGACGACTATGCCGACGTCTACGGCTATGTTTTCACGCTGACCGGTGCGGACAATGCACGGCTGGTGGCGTTGGCCGAGCAGGCGCGCGACGCGGTGCTGCGCGTGCCCGGCGCGGGCAAGGTGCAGATCACTGGCGAGGTGCCGCGCCGGCTGTTCGTCGATGTCGACTCTCGCCGGCTTGCCGCCATGGGACTGTCGCCCGACGCAGTCGTGCAGGCGCTGGCGAAGCGCAGCAGCGTCGCGCCGGCGGGCGTGGTCGAGCGGTCGATGCGCGTCCCAATGCGGATCGGTGGTGCGGTCGACGGCGTCGATACGGTGGAGAATACCACCGTCGCCGGCGCGGACGGGACGATCAGGGTCGGCGACATCGGCACGGTCAGCAACGGCTATGCCGATCCCCCGGACGGTCTGGTCCGCCACGCGGCCAAGCCCGCGGTGGTGCTGGCGATCGCGATGGCGCCGGGGGCCGACGGGCTCGGTTTCGGCAAGCAATTGTCGGAAGCTGCCGCCGCGTTCGGCCGGACTCTGCCCGCGGGCGTGACGATGACGCAGGTTCAGGACCAGAGCCAGAATATCCGCGAGGCGGTCGACGCGTTCCTGATCAAGTTCTTCTGCGCGCTGACGGTCGTTCTGCTGGTCGCGTTTGTCACGCTGGGCTGGCGGACCGGCGTGGTCGTCGCGCTATCGGTGCCGCTGACGCTCGCGATCGTCGCATTGTTCATGGGGACGAGCGGGATCGGGCTCGAGCGGATCTCGCTCGGCGCGCTGATCCTGTCGCTCGGGCTGCTGGTCGACGATGCAATCATCAGCGTCGAGGCGATGGTGGTCCAGCTCGAAAAGGGCGCGAGCCGGGCCGATGCCGCCGCCTATGCCTGGACGCACACCGCGTTTCCCATGCTGACGGGGACGCTGCTGACGATCGTCGGCTTCCTGCCCGTCGGGTTCGCGCAATCGACGACGAGCGAATATGCCGGCGGCATCTTCTGGGTGACCGGCTCGGCGCTGCTCGTGAGCTGGGTCGTCGCGGTCGTGTTCACGCCGTATCTGGGCGTGCGGCTGCTGCCTGAGGCTCGCACACACCACGATGCGGACGCGATGTACGATACGCCGGTGTACCGGCGGCTGCGCAAGCTGGTCGATGCGTGCATGGCGCGGCGCAAGACCGTGGTCGCGCTCACGGCGGCGCTGCTGGCGGCAAGCCTGGCGGGCGCAATGCTGGTCCGCCAGCAATTCTTCCCGATCTCCGACCGCCCCGAAATCATCGTCGACGTCAGCCTGCGGCCCGGCGCGTCGCTGTCCGCCACCTCGGCGGCGGTGAAGCGGATCGAGGCGAGCATCGCGAAGGACCGCGATATTGCACAGGTAGACAGCTATATCGGCCAGGGCGCGCCGCGTTTCTATCTCCCCTACGGCCCCTCGCTGCCCGACCCGGCGACCGCGACGATGGTACTGGTCGCGCCCGACCTGCGCGCACGTGAACGTGTCATCGCGCGGCTGCTCGCAAACCACGCGTCGCCCGAGGCGAAGCTCCACGTCCGTCGCCTGTCGCTCGGGCCGAGCGCCGGTTTCCCGGTGCAATACCGCGTGATCGGACCCGATCCGGAGATTTTGCGGACCATCGCCGCGCGGTTGGAAGCGGTGCTACGCACGACGCCCGGCACGACCGCGGTCCAGGCGGATTGGGGGACGCCGTCGGTCGCGGTGCGGCTCGACCTCGACCCCGATCGGGTCGCGCGGCTCGGGCTCGATCGGGCGCGGCTGGCGGGCGAGGTCGCGACGATGCTGTCGGGCCAGCCGGCCGGTGACGTGCTCCGCGGGACCAAACGGATCGGCATCGTCGTGCGCGGCATGGCAGCGGATCGCAGCGATCCGGGGCGGCTCGCCGACATGGCGGTGAGCACGCCCGGCGGTCCGGTCCCGCTCGATCAGGTCGCGCGGATCGGCGCGATTACGGAGCAGCCGATCGTCTGGACGCGCAACGGCGCGCTTTGCATTACCGTGCAGGCGGACATGATCGGCGACGTTCAGGCCGGCGAAGTCGTCGACGCCGCCGCCGCGCGCGTCGCCGCGATCGCGACATCGCTGCCCGCCGGCTACCGGATCGAGGACGGCGGCGACGGCGAGCTCTCCGTCAAGGCGAACGATGCGATCTATGCGCTGGTGCCGATCACCTTCGCGGTGATGCTTCTGCTGCTGATGATCCAGTTGCAGAGCATCGGCCGGACGCTTCTGGTGCTGGCGACCGCACCACTTGGGGTGATCGGCGCGGTGGTGGCGCTGGTGCTGACCGGCGCGCCGTTCGGGTTCGTCGCGCTGCTCGGGCTGATCGCGCTCGCCGGAATGATCATGCGCAATTCGATCATCCTGGTCGATCAGGTGACGCATAACCAAGCCGAGGGCATGGATCTGCATGCGGCGATCGTCGCCGCGACGATCGGTCGCTCGCGGCCGGTCGTGCTGACCGCGCTGGCGGCAGTGCTCGCGTTCATTCCGCTCTGCTTCAACATCTTCTGGGGCCCGATGGCGATCGTGATGATCGGCGGGCTGATCGGCGCGACGATCCTCACGCTGGTCGCCCTCCCCGCGCTCTACGCGCTCGCCTTCGATCGCACATCCGGCCTTCCGAAGAAGGACCACGACAATGCATGATCAGAAACGCTCGTGGGCGCCGCTGCTGCTCGCCGTCGCGCTGGCGAGCTGTACGGTTGGCCCGAACTTTGCGCCGCCCGCAGCGATCCTGCCGCCGGTCTGGCAGAGTGCGGCCCCGGTCTCGGCTAGCACCGATGCGCGCTGGTGGCGCAGCTTCGACGATCCGGTGCTCGACGCGCTGGAGGCACGCGCAGGTTCGGCCAACCTCGATATCGCCGCAGTGATCGAACGAATCACCGCCGTGCGGATCGAGCGCGGCCAGGCTCGTGCTGCCGGTGCGCCGCAGGTCGAGGGTCAGGCCGGGTACAGCCGCGAGCGCATCGGCACCGCGGGTATCGCCTCGGTGACGCAGACGCTGCTCGGCGTCACCCCGACGACGACCCCGCCCAAGGGCGTCGACTTCGATCTCTACAGCGCGGGCGTCGGCGCGAGTTGGGAACTCGATCTCTGGGGCAGCCATCGTCGCCACGCCGAAGCGGCGCAGGCCTCGGTCGAGGCCATCGAAGCCGCCGCACGCGGCGTGCGCCTGTCGGTCGAGGCCGAGGTCGCGCGCACCTATTTTCAACTGCGCGGCCTGTCGGACGAGCGCCGCATCGCACAGGACGGGGTCGCACTCGCCGAGCGCAACGCCACGATCACGCGCGCGCTGCTGACCCGCGGTCTCGCCACCCCGATCGATGTCGCGGCGACCGAGGAGAAGTTACGGGCGCTGCACGGCGATATCGTCGAGCTCGACCACCAGGCGGCCACGACACAGCGCGCGCTGGCGATACTGGTCGGTGGCACGCCCGATACCGCCCCGTTCGATCGCACGACGCTGCGGCCGCAAAGCCCGCTTCCGGCGGCGGCGGTGCGCGTGCCCTCCGAGGTTGCCCGCACACGTCCCGACATCGTCGAAGCCGAAGCAAGGCTTCACGCAGCAACCGCGCAGATCGGAGTCGCGCACGCCGATTTCTATCCCAAGATCAGCCTGACTGGCCTGTTCGATATCGACGTGCTGAACCTCGCCGATTTCGGCTGGAACGCGCGCAGCACGAGCATCGGGCCGAGCCTGTCTCTCCCGATCTTCTCCGGCGGCCGATTGCAGCGGCAACTCGACCTGCGCCGCTCGGAGGAACGCAGCGCCGCGCTCGCGTACCGCCAGACCGTTCTCAACGCCTGGCGTGAAGTCGACGACGCGCTGTCGGCGAGCCGCGCCGCCGCTGACCGCACCAGCCTGTTCGACCGCGACCTCGCGTCGCGTCGCCGGACGGTGGCGATGGTCGAGGCCCGCTACGCCCGCGGCGACATAGCGGCCTCGCCGCTGCTCGACGCCCGCCAAGCGGCTTTGTCCGCGGAGTTGGCCATCGTTCGCCAGCGCGTCGCCACCGCGCTCGCGCACATCCAGCTCCACCGCGCGCTCGGCGGCTGACCGCTCGCCGCGCCGATTACATTTCAACCAAGGACCTTCTCATGCCCTATATCCGAACTCTGTCGCTCATCCTCGGCAGCACATTGGCGGCGTTCACCACGCTACCCGCCCATGCGCAGGACGCACCCGCCGATCCGTACCGCGATACCGTGACCGTCGGTGTCGGGGTCGCAGCACTCCCCGATTACGAAGGCTCGAACGACTATCGGATCACCCCCGCACCCGCCGCGATCGGGGCGATCAAGGGCTATGGCTTCGTCCTGGCCGGCAACCAGTTGAGCGTCGATCTGATCAAGAACGCGCCGGGCCCGGTCTGGGACGTGCAAGCCGGACCGATCGCGCAGCTCAACTTCAACCGCAGCACGCTCGGCAGCATCGACGACCGCCGCGTCCGCGCACTCGGCAAGCTTGGCGTCGCGGTCGAACTCGGCGGCTATGTCGGTCTCGGCAAGACCGGCGTGCTGACCAGCCCGTACGACACGCTGTCGGTCACGCTCGGCTATCGCCACGACGTCAGCGGCGTTCACGACAGCGGCATCTGGAGCCCCGGCATCACCTATGTCACGCCGCTGTCGCGCAAGGCCGCGATCGGCCTGTTCGCCTCCGCCGACATCGTCGAACGCGGCTATGCGCATACCAATTACGGCGTGTCCGCAGCGCAGAGCGCGACAAGTGGACTCCCCGTCTACACGGCCCGGGGTGGGCTCAAGAACTGGACGCTCGGCTCGGTCGGCAGCTATTCGCTCACCGGCGACCTGCTGCACGGCGTCAAGCTGGTCGCCGGCGGCACCTATGGTCGCATGGAAGGCTCGATAGCCCGCAGCCCGCTCGTCGCCATCGCCGGATCGTGCGACCAGTGGCTAGGGACGCTAGGGCTCGCCTATACGTTTTGAGGATATCAACCCGGTAGCCTTGGCGAACCCGCGACGAGCGCTCATTGCGACATGGACACCGCCATCCCTGGCAATCATGACGCTGTCGGCATGGCGTCGCGACGTAAACTGACGTGACTTACGCCGCTTCGGCGCGCCGCGGCAGCTTCCAGTTCGGGCGGACGAAATGGCAGGTATAGCCATTCGGCTTGCGCTCGAGATAGTCCTGATGCTCGGGCTCGGCCTCCCAGAAATCGCCCACCGGCGAGAGTTCGGTCACGACCTTGCCGGGCCATAGCCCCGACGCCTCGACATCGGCGATCGTATCCTGCGCCACCGCCTTCTGGGCGTCGTCGGTATAGAAGATCGCGGACCGGTAGCTGGCACCGCGATCATTGCCCTGCCGGTTGACCGTGGTCGGATCGTGGATCTGGAAGAAGAATTCGAGCAGCGTCCGGAAGTCGGTGCGCGCCGCATCGAAGACGATCTCGATCGCCTCGGCATGGTTGCCGTGATGGCGATACGTCGCATTGGCGACCTCCCCGCCGGAAAAGCCGACACGCGTCGAGACGACACCGGGCAACGCACGGATCAGATCCTGCATGCCCCAGAAGCATCCGCCGGCAAGAACCGCACGCTCGGTTTTGGCCGGCACATCGTCGACCTGATCGAGATACGCGGCATAGCCTTTGGCGGCCATCTCGCCCCGCGGGACGAACTGCAGTGCCGCCGAATTGATGCAGTAGCGCAAGCCACCGCGACTGCGCGGGCCGTCCTTGAAGACATGGCCGAGATGACTGTCGCCATGCGCCGAGCGCACCTCGGTACGGGGGATCAGCATCGACCAGTCGCGTTTGGCCGTGACGTTGGCGGGCTCGATCGGTCGGGTGAAGCTGGGCCAGCCGCAACCGGATTCATATTTGTCGGTGCTGGCGAACAACGGCTCGCCCGACACGACGTCGACATAGATCCCCGCGTCCTTCATGTGCAGGAGCGCGCCGGAACCGGGGCGCTCGGTCGCATTCTCCTGCGTGACCCGGTATTGTTCCGGCGTCAGCGCGGCGACGGCGTCTTCTGTCTTGCGATAGCTGGTCATGGCGGCACTCCGTTGACCAGGATGTGGTGTGCCGTGGCGGCGCTGTCGAGGTGCGGACGGCGACCGTGGGCAGCGGCGTTCGTCGAACCGGGGTCACCGCCCAAGCGGTCGGTTCGCGGTCCGGCCTTGCCAAGTCGCCCTCGAGTCGCATCGATCGCGGTTCGGATCGCGATAGTCCTCACGCGACCGAACCGCTACGGTGCTGCCAACCATAAAACGAGCCGCCATGCCCCTGACCAAGATCCAAGCCGAAACCCTCGCTCGCGAGGGCATGGCGGCGCTCCGCAACGGTAATGCGGCAAGGGCGTATGACACTTTGCTGCTCTTGAAGGATGGCGCGCCCGGGGTTCCGGCACCGTGGTTCCTGATTGCGCAAGCCGCGCAGGCGCTCGGACGGGACGTCGAGGCGGATGACGCGCTCGTGAAGTTTCTCGGTACCGAACCTCGTCATCTGGCCGCGCTGTTGACGATGGCCGCGCTCAAGGTTCGGCGCGGCGACGATCGCGCCGCGCAATCGTTCTACCGCACCGCGCTCAACGTTGCGGCGCAACCAGGGACGGCGATCCCGCCGATGCTGGTCCCGATGTTGCGGACCGGCGAAAGCTTCCTGGCAGAAGTCGCAAAACGGTTCACCGCGCATCTCGATCAGATCCTCGCCGGAACGCGTCGCGGGGGAGGGGGGCACAGCCCGCGAACGCAGCAGGCGCTCGACCTTCTAGCGGGACGGACCGAACTCTATCTGCAACAGCCATCGATGTTCTATTTTCCCGGGCTGGCGCAGCGCGCGTTCTTCGAGCGTGAGGAGTTCGGCTGGGTTGCGAGGATCGAGGCTGCGACCGCCGCAATATGTGGCGAGCTTGACCGGGCACTTGCAACCGACCGCGGCTTTGTTCCCTATGTGCAGTCCACGCCCGACCGTCCTGCGCCAGCGAACCCGTTGCTCGACGATCCGAGTTGGAGCGCATTCCAGCTGTGGCAAAATGGCGTGCCGGTCGAACCCAACGCGTCCGCGTGCCCGCAGACAATGGCAGCATTGGCGCACGCGCCGATCCCGGTGATCGCAGGACGTTCGCCAATGGCGATCTTCTCGCAGCTCAAGCCCGGTACGCATATTCGCCCGCATCATGGCATGCTCAACACGCGCCTTATCTGTCACCTCCCGCTGATCGCGCCCGAGGGGTGCGGACTGCGGGTCGGTGCCGAAACTCGGCACTGGCGCAAGGGCGAGATGCTGATCTTCGATGATTCATTCGAACATGAGGCCTGGAATCGCGGCCAGGGGGCGCGCGTCGTGTTGTTGTTCGAAGTCTGGCGTCCCGAGTTGACGCTCGACGAGCGCGCGGCATTGACCGACATCTTCGAGGCGATCGATACGTATCAAGGCGCGGCTGTCGATACTGGCTGATGTACGGGATAAGGGACCAATTCCCCGGCATAGGTCTCTCACAACCGGATAATTTCGAGCATGCGTTGGTGTAGACCGGATCTTATATTGTGCAGTCTTCATCGACGGACGCACCGAAACCGAATATCGATTTGTCCGTTGATCGCCTGAGGAGACCAGTGATGAAGACGATCATGATTCTTGGGCTGTTATTTTGCGGAAGCGCGTCTTCCGCTCAGTTCATCGTGACGGGCCCCAACGGTGCGGCGGGATCGACTTCCAGCCTGTTTGCGGCGTATCAGGGCGTCGTGCCATCGGCGCCGGACTATGGGCTGGCGTCCGACGGCGCTACGCCGACCATGAAGCGGCAACGCGAGGAGCGCGCGCGGCAGGTCTATGCGATGTTTCCTCAATTGCAGGACGAAATGGCGGGCCATTCACCCGCGCGTGCGCGGTACATGTACGCTAAGGCGGAACATCAAGCGATCTGGGCGAACATCCGAGCAAAGGAAGCAGCTGATTGATAGTTTGCCAAGCGGATTAGGTGGACGCCCGGATGGCGAGCGGAGACATTCGCCATCCCCGCTCGCTCAATCGGAAATTTGGCTGTTGTCCCCCAACCGGGATCCGAGCGCTTCGAAAAGATGACGCACCATCGTCCGCTCATCGTCGGTAAGATAAGGGTTCCAAACGTCGACGATCAGGACCGCGCGGATCTCATCGCTGTCGTTCCACGCCTCGTGCTCGATCGTATCGTCGAAGACGAACGCCTCGCCCACGCGCCATTCGCGGGTCTCGCCACCAACGCGAAAACCGCACTTGTCGGGTACGATCAGGGGCAAATGGACGATTGAGCGGATGTTGCTGACCCCGGTATGCGGCGGCAAATGTGTTCCCGGTTTCAGGATCGAGAAGAAAGCGGTCGGTGCGCGTCCTGCGATATCCGACAATGGGAGCGTGTCCAGAATTGCCGCGGTCTGTGGGCAGCGTGCACAGACCGCATCGTTGCGTACGCCGTAGCGCCAGAGGTACTGGACGCTCCACTTCTCCGAACGATCGAGCGCGCTCCATAGATTGGCGGGTGTACCCGGCGTGATGGTGACATAGGGCGTGAATGCCGGCGTCGGCGCCGACAGCAGCGCTTCCAGTTCCGCCAGGATCGCAGGCGTTGCAGCTTCGAGATCGGTGAGCCAGGCGAAATGTTCGCGGGCGAAGAACTCGTCGGCCGGCAGGAACGGGAAATGCAACCCATGCGGGGCGGGGGCATAAATCCTGCGACGGCCCAGCATGGCATCGACGCATGCATCGAACCGACGTCGCTGTTCTGCATCAACGGTGTTGCGCAGCGGTTGCATCGCGACGTCGACATCATCGGATAGGGCCTGGGTCAGGACCGCAATCCGCTCCATCGCGCGGGTTAGCAACTGGTCGAGCGCTGGTGCACGATCAGGTATCGATCTGGCGATTGTCGCCACCCCGCCCCAGCGAAACGCCGCCGCCGACGTATCGCCGATCCGCTCGAACAACTCGGCGATCCGGACGTTGGCCATCAGGTTGCGCTGATCCGTCGCCAGCGCCCGTTCCAAAGCGGCGCGTTCCGCATCGGCATCGCCAAGTCCGCGATGCGCGCTCGCCAGGTTCATCCAGAGGGGCGCTGCAGTCGGGTCGGCATCCGCCGCGCGCACGAAATACGCCGCGGCGGCGCGATCGTCGTGGCCGAGCGCTGCCATCCCCAGCGCGTTCAAGGCAACAGGATGATCGGGTGCAACCGACAAGATTTGGCGAAACGCAGTGTTTGCGCGCGCGCGATCTCCAGCGCGTTGCGCGTGATCCGCCTCGCGCAGCAATGATTCCAGCGCCCGTTCGGCGCTATTGGTCGTCATCGCCGGCGCGTATTATTGACGCTGACCGCCGGTGGCGGCGCGATCAACGATATCCTGACCGCTGGCGCGCGCAGCCTGTGCGATCCGACCCCATTCCTCGCGCGTGTGGCATTCGCGCCGTGTCTCGATCAACGATCCCGCGGGCGCCGAGCGCTTGCAGACTTTGCGTTCGGCCTTGGGCGGGACATTGGCACCCTGTGTCGGCGCAGGCTGTTGTGCGGCAACCGCGCCGGTCATTCCCAAAAGCGCCAAACCGATGATCGTTCGCCTCATCATTGCCCTACCCCCAGGCTAGTTCCGAACACGCATCATGATCGTTTTGTAGCGGCATACAATCGGAAATTGACCGGTTGGCGGCGGTCTTCGCCGTGGCGATGACGCCTGCGATATGCGATCACCCTTGCGATGAGCATCCCGCCCTATTTTCCCCTGCTTGCCGCCCGAAACGCTGCGCCGGACGCGGCCGAAATCGCCGATCCCCGCTGGTTGGCACACCGATATGATCCGGGTCACGACGCCGTCCACCTGATCGATGCGGACCGGGCGGTGCGGGCGGCGGCGACGTTCCTGACCGACGAGCACCTGCCATCGGCAACGCAGCCCTGGATCGTCTCGCGACGGATCGCGCGCGACGCCGTGGCGCGGGCCGACCCGGTCCACTTCGTCTTTCATTCCGCCTATTGTTGTTCGACGTTGTTGGCGCAGGCGCTCGATCATGTCGGGGTCGCCTCGACGCTGAAGGAGCCCGTCATCCTGAACGACTTGGTCGGCTGGCGGCACCGCGGCGGCGATCCTGCGCGTATCGGCGACGTGCTGGATACTGCGTTGACGCTGTTGTCGCGCGCGTTCGTGCCAGGTGAGGCGGTGGTGATAAAGCCATCCAACGTCGTCAATGCGCTGGCTCCCGCCATGCTCGCGATGCGCCCCAATGCGCGCGCCATTCTGCTTTATGCGCCGTTGCACGGCTATCTCACGTCGATCGCGCGAAAAGGCATGTGGGGACGGCTATGGGTTCGTGAGCTGCTCGCCAAGCAACGCGCCGACGGGATCGTCAATCTGGGTTTTACGGCGGAAGACTATTTTCGTCTGACCGATCTTCAGGTGGCTGCGGTGGGCTGGATTGCGCAGGCCGATCTGTTTGCAGGGCTGACGGTGCGATTTCCCGGGCGGGTCCGATCGCTGCAGAGCGAAACGCTCCTTGCTGCACCACGAGAGTGCTTGGCGTCGATCTGCGAGATGTTCCGAGCGTCGGCCGATGCCGCTACGATCGACTCGTTGGCGCGCAGCAAGGCTTTCGGCCGCAACGCCAAGGACGGCACGGCATATCAAGCCGCGGATCGCGATCGCGATCGCAGCGATGGTGCGGCCCTCCATGCAGACGAGATCGACAAGGTCCTGGCCTGGGCACAGGCCGTCGCCAGCAATGCCGGCGTCGCGCTGGATCCGCCGGCGCCGTTATTGGGATGATCGCGCGGAGTACACCGGGTCGCTGAAGATGGGCTCGCCGTAAATGCGCCGGAGCCGCGAGACCCCTTCGCCGTGACTGCATCGACCGCATTGGCGCTTCCACGGCGTATCGCTGCGGAGCATCGAACTAACGCGCGTTGGGTTTTTGCGCGGTCGCAAGACCGCACGTTAGACGCTGCCATGCTTGGCTGCGTGTGATCGGCTGGCCATGCCGGGTTGCTAAACGACGTCGGTCGCCTCTGGGAGACACCGGGGTAACGTCGGCCTGTGCTTTGGCAATATTCCTGTAGGCAAATGTGGTCGCACGGCCGTGCCCGCACGGACCATGTTTAGTAACCTGTCTCCAATTTGCGTCCGCCCAAAAAAAAGGGCGGCTCCGAAGAGCCGCCCTCCAAACCGGATCTTTGCGGATCCTAGAAGTGCAGGCGTGCACCGATCGAGAAGCGACGACCCAGCGAGTCGTACGTCGACGGATAGGTGTTGCCGCTGTTGTAGCTGGTCGACCCGACGGTCGAGCCGACGAGCGGCGGCTGCTTGTCGAGAAGGTTCGTGACGGTGACGGTGAAGTCGAAGTTCTCGGCCACACCGATCCGGGTTGCGAGATCGAGGTAGTTATACGCATCGATACGACCGAAATCGACGGTGTCGCCGTTGAACGCACCCGAATATGCCGGGCCGCTACCGTTTGCGACGTCATCGGGCTCCTGCTTCGTGGCATCGATGTGACGCCACAGAACCGAAACGTCGACATTGTCAGCGAAGGTCAGCGTTGCACGGGTGTTCCAGTAGAACTCTGGCTGGATCGATGCGCAGTTGATCGAGTAATACCCGGTGCACTCGCGATTGATCAGACCAGGAGCAGCCTGGAACTTCGAGTCATGCGTCCAGTTGCCCTGGAACGACAGCGCCAGCTTCGCAAAACCGATGTCGCGACGATAATTGATCCCGAGATCAATACCGTCCGTCTTGATCGTGCCGAGGTTCGAGATCGACGACAACAGGCCTGGCGTCGTTGCAACGTCGCCGTCGAGACCGCCGGTAACCGGGTTACGAACGATCGCGAGACATGCAGGGTTGGTCGGGCTCGATGCCGACACGGCCGCGAAGCACGACGAGATGATGTCGCCAGGGGTGAACGACGACACTGCGCCCTTCACCTTGATGTTGTAGTAATCGACCGTGACGGAGAAGCCGGGGATCAGCTGCGTCGGCTGGATCACGAGACCTGCCGTGTAGCTGTCCGACTTTTCCGGGCGCAGGTTGAGATTTCCGCCCGACGTCACGTTTGCCTGACCACCGGTCGGGTTGGTGATGAGCCCGATGGTGCTCGCCGGTGCACCCTGCGCAAGGCAGACGGCGCGAAGGTCAGCGTTGCTCGTCGGCGCGGCGCCAGCGCAAGGATCGGTCGCGAGGTTGGTCAGGTTCGTTGTCACCGGCGAGAACAGCTCGCTGATGTTAGGTGCACGAACCGCACGCTGGTACGTGCCGCGCATCTTCAGGCCGGTGAAAGGCTCCCAGCTGCCGCCGCCCTTGTAGGTGGTGGTGTTGAAGGTCGGCGAGAGCGGCGAGAACACCTTGTAGTGCGAGTAGCGCACACCGGCTTCGAGCGTCAGGCTCTGGAAGAACGGACGATCCTGGACCAGCGGTGCGATAAGCTCGCCAAAGCCTTCGATCACCTCGTAGCCGCCGTCGATGTTCGGTGCGGCGCCACCGGCACCACCGAGCTCACCCGCCGTCTGGGCGAGCGTGTCCGACCGCTGCGAAGCGCGATACTTGCGATACTCCGAACCGGCAGCGAACCCGACCGAGTCGGTAGCGAACGGCGATGCAAAGCCGAAGTCGCCGTTCAGAACCGCACGGGCCTGTGCCAGCGAGGTACGAACCGTCGTGGTGCTCTCACCCGTGATGTACGGGATCTGGTTCGCTGCGATCGAACCGTCGGCACCGAATACGTTGAGCGGGACGCAACCCGTGCCTGCTGCCAGCGCCGCGCCATTCGGCGCACCCGTCAGACAGGTCGTGGTGTTGGTAGCGTAAACCGCCGACCGGACGCGCGACGTCAGGACGTAGCCCTGGAGCGTCTGCGTGTTCTCGGATTCGCCGTAGCCGCCCGAAACGTCCAGCTTGATACCGTCGGTGATGCCGAGCTTCACGCCGGCGCGGTAATCGAAGATGGTCGTCTGGAAGTTCGAGATACGCGGACCGACTTCGGTCGTACGACGCGACAGGTTCGTCGTGAATTCGCGATAGTTGGGATCGCTCGTCGTCGTTGCGCCAGCGGCTGCGGCGCAGTTTGCTGCGTTGAGCGACTGGATGCCGGCCTGATACGGATTGAAGTCGGCCGTCGACGCTGCGGTGGCGGCGCAGAACTGGTTACGTGCACCGACCGGCAGATACGGATTGGACACCGGGATCACGACCGACGACGAGAACACGCCCGACGGCGCGATGATCGTCTGCACGGTGTTCTTCGAGAACAGGCCGCGGGTGTAAACCTCGATGTTGTCCGAGACGTCGTAATGACCCGCGCCGTACATATTGAAACGCTCGAACGGCGTCTGGAAGATGTTGTACGGGTTGAAGTTGAACGGGGTCACCGTGGACGTCAGCGAACCCGTCGTCGGGTTGATCTGGCGACGGCCACCAAGCGTGAAGACCGAGGGAACGGTCGTGCCCGAGCCGCTGAGCCCGCCGCTGAACGAGTCGATGTTGTTGATCGAATAGCTGCGATCACCCTGATAAACAGGGTCGGACTGCTGATAACCGACCGAGAACACCGCGTTGCCGCGACCGTCGTCGAAGTTCGCGCCGATCGTGATGTCGCCGCGGAAATACGCGCCATCGCCACGCTCGGTGATCTGGTTCGACACCGATGCGTCGAGACCCGAGAAATCCGACCGGGTGATGAAGTTAACGACACCGGACACGGCGTCGGCGCCGTAGGTGGTGGCAGCACCGCCGGTCAGCGTGTCGACGCGCTCGACGAGCGCGAGCGGAATGTTGTTGAGATCGACCCGGCCAACAAGACCCGCTGGCGCGATCCGGTTGCCGTCGATCAGGACGACGTTACGGAACGAACCGAGGCCGCGAAGATCGACGAACGATGCGCCCCCGTTGCCGTTGTTCACGGCCGAACCGATGCTCGGAACCGCGCCTGGCAGGGTACGCAGAATGTCTTCCGCGGTGTTCGACTGGCGGAGCTTGATTTCCTCCTGGCCGATCACCTGGACCGGCGACGAAGCGATCAGCGCCGGGTTCTTGATGAGCGAGCCGGTGACGACGATGTCGCCCGAGCTGTTCTCGGTGGTCGGCGCAGCTTCCGACGTCGTCATGCCGACTTCGCCCTGCGCGTTGGCGCCCGGGGTCGTCTCTTGGGTTGCAGTCGCGCCGCCGGCGCGGATGCCCGAATTGTCACCCTGGACCTGCGCGAATGCCGGCGTGGCGAGCGAGGCCGCTCCCATGAGCAGCGTGGTCGCAAGCAGGTGAGTGCGCGCAGCAGATTTCATATTAACCCCTTAATGTGCCGGCGTTTGGCCGTGCATTAGCTCCGGAGAATTTCCGGTCATGACGTGAATTATCGGCCGATTGTGTCGCACTGCAACGGATATAATCGATTCGGTCCTTTCGAAATTTCGTTTGCGTCGCTAGCGTGACATTACCGCAACATAATATCGCCAGGGCTATCGAGAGGACATAAACCCTCGATGCACGTTTGCAGGGGTTGTCACATGCGTCGTTTTGAAGTCATTCGCTTCTCTATTCCAGCACTGGCGGCGATGGGTCTCGTCGCGGGAGGGCCGGCTCTGGCGCAATCTGGGGCGCAGTCGGGGTCGGATTCGTCCAAGACGTTGGATACGCTGGCAAACTGCCAGGTGATCGCCGCCGACGCTGCGCGGTTGGCCTGCTTCGATAGCGCGGCCGGACAAATTGCCAGCGCGCGCAAATCCGGCAACCTTTTGGCGTTGGACCGCGGCAAGGTGATCGAGCGCAAACGCCAGCGGTTCGGGCTCGCCGATGCAGCGCAGAGCCCCCTGGGCGGCGGTGAGGCGGACCGGCTTACGAAAGTCACCGAGGTGCGTACGACCATCGCAAGCGTGAAGCCTTCAAGTTATGCGCGCTACTCGTTGCAGTTGGCTAACAACACGGTCTGGGAAACGATCGAGCCCCTGACGCTTCAGCCTCGGCCCGGCACCGCGATCGTCGTCAAACAGTCGGGGTTCGGCGGCTTCAGGGCGACGATTGCCGGTGAACGGCCCATTCTCGTCAAACGGCAACGGTGACACCGATGCTGGTGACGAGACGCTAGGCTCGGCGTGGGATGGCGACATCGCCGATGACCTAGCCGGCTGCGCGCGAGATCATCGGACACAATCTCGGCAAGGGCGCAGCCCGTCCGAGTCTCGCGCGGTGACAGGCGTTCCATGGCTTCCCCGTTGGCCTGAACTCTCTTCCCCGGTACAGGGACGGGATGACGAAGCGACGCGCGCAATCCTCGCACTTGCGGGCTCGGGGATTGCGGCAAGGCGCGTCGTCGGAACAATGGCTGCTGTTGCTCGGGGTCGCGGTGGTGGCCGCGGCGATCTTCGGCACGTTGACCGACCTGCCCTGGCCCGCGGCGACGATCGATCTGCGGCGCCCCCAGCGCTTGACGATGGCGCAAGCCCGCGCGTCCAACGCGCTGGTCCCGATTGCGCTGGAAAAGCGTCGTTCTGCGACGCGGTTTCGTTTCAAAGGTGGCCCTGCGGCACGCGAACAGGCGACCGAATGTCTCGCGACCGTGGCGCTGTACGAAGCCGGTGACGATCGTGACGGACAGCGCGCCGTGATCCAGGTCGTGCTCAACCGCGTCGGGGCGGCGGGCTTCCCCAAGACCGTCTGCGGCGTCGTGTACCAGGGCGCGAACCGCAAGACCGGGTGCCAGTTCTCGTTCTCCTGCGATGGCTCGCAAGTGCGCAGGCCCGAACATGACGGCTGGGACCAGGCCAGACGCGCTGCGCGTCGCGCCCTGAGCGGGTATGTCTACGCGCCCGTCGGTCGGGCAACGCACTATCATACCGACTGGATGGTGCCCTATTGGCGCGCGTCGCTCGTCAAGGTCGCGACAGTCGATTCGCATATCTTCTATCAGCGGCGTTGATGGCCGGGGCACCGCATCGCCGCCGCGGTACTGTTCACACGCCCCGTTCCACACGCGCCGACCCGACGGGATCCGACATGCCGAAGCTTTCAAGATCCACGCTGTTCGTTGCAGGCTTGTCGTTCGCGATGACGGGATGCGCTGGCGGTACGTTCCGACCGGTCAGCGACAGCCCCGTCCGGCTGGGCGCGGCTTACCGCGTCAAGGGCACCACCTATGTGCCGGTCGTCGACCCGCACTACGACGTGCTCGGCTATGCCAGTTGGTACGGAACGGAGTCGGGCAACCGGACCGCAAGCGGTGAACGCTTTCGCGCGGATTGGATAACGGCGGCGCATACGACGCTGCCGCTGCCGACCTATGTTGAGGTGACCGCGCTTGATACCGGGCGACGCATCATCGTGCGGATCAACGATCGCGGTCCGTTTGTCGGCCGTGCGCGGATCATCGACCTTTCGCGCGGTGCCGCGGCCGGTCTGGGCGTGCGGTCCGCCGGTCCCGCCGCCGTGCGCGTGCGTCGCGTCGAACCGAGCGAGGCCGACCGCGAACGCCTGCGCAAGGGAAAGTCCGCGCGTGCACTCCCGCCGATTTCCGAACGCGAGCGGCTCAACCTGCGATCGCAACTCACTGCCGCAGGCTTCTAAACCGGTTGGTCGCGCAGCGCGGCGCTTTACATCGGGAAAGCCTTTTCCGCGGCAGCACGGCGAGGTCAGGGCGGCACATGCAAGCAGTGGGGGCGGGGATATCGCGAAGGGGCAAGCGGTAGTATCGAAACGATAGCGTATCTAATCTTTCGCACCTGCCGCATAGAGGGGATCTACCGCGCTGAAGTCATGGTGATCCTCCTTCATTGATGATCTCATGGAAGGTGGGGAAGTGCCGGATTTATCCAAAATCTTACCGGCAAGTGCCTGATCCGCGTGTTTTAATTGCCAGTCGCGTTGCACTGTGCGAACCGCGCACGATAAGGCACCACAATCTATGTTAAGGCCTGATGAATGAAGGCAGAACAATTTGGCGGCGGAACGCAGGCGCGGGGCCTGTCCGCATCGGCGTTGGACATGCCGGCCGGGCTTCACGTCCGCTATGCCGCGCCCGACCGGACGCTTGCCGAATGCATCACCGGCTACGCGATCTATGCGGCCGAAAGTCGCGACGCGATGGTCAACTGGTATCTGCCGTCGCCGCCGATGCTCTCGATCGTGCTCGATGCCGGCCCGATCACCGTATCGCTTGGCAATCATCGGTTCGGTCCGCTCGATCCCGTCAGTCTCTATGGACCGACCAGTCGTGCGTTCCGCACCGTGACGCATGGCGGAATCGCGGTGGGGATTGGTATCAGTGCGCTCGGCTGGGCGCGTATGACGCAGCGGCATGCCAGCGATTTTCACAATCGGATCGTCCCGGCGAGCACGCTACTAGGGGCCGACTTCGTCGAGCGGCTGCGCGAGGGGCTCGACGTGCTTGACGACGAAGCGTCGATCAAGCCGCTGCTCGACGACATGCTCGCGCCGCTGTTCGCGGTCCAGAATCCGCGTGAGCCGTTGATCCGCGCGTTCACCGCGCTGACGATCACCGATGGCGTGATCGAGATGAAGGATGTCGCCGATCGCTTAGGCGTGCCGACGCACGAGCTGCGACGTGTGGCGACACGGTATTTTGGCATGCCACCCAAGATGTTGCTGCGCCGTGCGCGGTTCCTGCGATCGTTCATCGGCTTGATCCGGGACGAAGGGCTCGGCGATTATTCCAAGATCGACAGCAGCTATTTCGATGCA
This sequence comes from Sphingomonas sp. PP-F2F-A104-K0414, assembly GCF_004340945.1. Taxonomy (GTDB): domain Bacteria; phylum Pseudomonadota; class Alphaproteobacteria; order Sphingomonadales; family Sphingomonadaceae; genus Sphingomonas. Next base: position 576,210 of record NZ_SLYD01000002.1, on the reverse strand, counting down.
TCGCACTTTCTGCGCGATTCTGGGACATTCCTCGGCACGACGCCGCGGCGCTTTCTTGCGGCGGAGACGATCTTCCTGCGTGCGAGCCTACGCGCGCGATTGACGATTCTGGGTGCTCCCACCGCGACGCTTCACGACGGTATCCCGCGCACGCGCGTTTCCCATCCCCACCGCGACGATGACATGCGCGCCCAGCCCGAAATCTAACGCACCGGTCTTCAAACCGCGCGAGCTAGGGCCTTCTTCAATTTTGCGTGCGCCGATGCCTTGATCTGGCAGACGCGCGCCGAGCCGACGCCGAACACTTCACCGATCTCTTCGAGGTTGAGTTCCTCGACGTAATAGAGCTGGATCACTTGCGCTTCGCGTTCGGGGAGCGCGGTGATCGCCTTGATCAGGGCTTCTCGCATATCGCTGTCGGCGAGCTGCTCGAACGCGTCCGGCGTGTCGTCGGCGAACCACGGGAGGTCGTCGGCGTACATCTCGTCGATCGAGTCGAAGCGGATCGCGTCGGCCGTGACGTAGTCGGTGCGGAGTTTCTCGATCGTCACGCCGATATGCTCTGCGATCATGTCTTCTCCGGGAGCCTTGCCCGTGCGGGCGGTGAGCGTCGAGATCGCCTCGGCGTACTGGCGGCGGCGGCGCATCGCGCCTCGCGTGCTCGTGGCCTGGCGGCGGAGTTCGTCGATCATGCTGCCGCGTAGGCGGGTGATCAGATAGGTCTTGAACGGCATGCCGCGTTCGTCGAAATTCGCGGCGGCCTCGACCAGTGCGACTAGGCCGACCTGGATCAGGTCCTCGACTTCGACGCTGCTGCTCATGCTGCCATGGACGTGCCACGCGATCCGGCGGACCAGCGGGAGGTGTTGTTTGACGAGCTGGTCCGCATCGCCGCCGGGGCGTTGATGCGGACGGTAGGTGAGCGGCTGGCCTGTATAGGGCTGCGCATCGTCGAACGCGCCGCGCATCGGGAGCGCGCTCATGCCGCCAGCGCCTGCTGCGAGGCACCGATGACCGCGACGACTTCGACCGCCTTTTCCTCGGGCACCTCGAAGAACGACATGACCGGCGTATCGGGCAGGCACGTCCGCACCAGCTTGCGGATCGCGATGCGGATGGTCGGCTGGACGACCAGCGCGAACGGTTTCGCTTCGGCGATCAGCGGTTCGGCGGCGCGTTGCAGTGCCTCGACGATGCGGCGGCCGAGATCGGGTTCGATGACGTGGCGGCGCGATTGATCGGCGCGCATCGCCTGGCCGAGCAGACCTTCCAATTGACCCTCCAACGTCATGACGCGCAGCGGTTCGCGCACGCCGCACAGTTTCTGGATGATGAGCGCGCCGAGCTCGGGACGGATCGTCTCGATGATCTCCTCGGCGTCCTGCGTGCGCTGCGCCGCGACCGCGATCGCGCCGGCGATGCGACGGAATTCCTTGAGCGGCACGTTCTCCGCGAGCAGACCTTTTAGGACCTGCGTCAGCGTCGTGATCGGCAGCGGCGCGAGTGCTGCCACCAGCTGTGCGGCGCGCTCCTTGAGGCCGTCGAGCAGCGCCTGCACTTCGTCCTGGCCGAGCAGCTCGGCCGCGTTCTGGCCGAGCAGGTGGTTCAGATGCGTCGCCATCACGGTGCCGGGATCGACCACGAGATAGCCCGCACCGGTCGCCGCATCGGCATCGCTCGCATCGACCCAGGTCGCGTCGAGCCCGAAGGTCGGATCCTTGACCTTCTTGCCGAACAGATCGCCGAACGCCTGCCCCGTATCGAGCGCGAGCATCTCGTCGGGCGACACGGTGTCCTCGCCGACGACGACGCCGTTGACGAGGATGCGGTATACATAGGGCGCGAGGTTGATGTCGTCGCGGACGCGGACCTGCGGCACGACGAAGCCGAGTTCCTTCGACAGCTGGCGGCGGACGCCGGTGATGCGCCCCATCAGCGGCGAGCCGCGGCGCTCGTCGGCGAGCGGCACCAGGCCGTAGCCGATGTCGAGATTGACCTGCATGCCATCCGTAACTTCCTCCCAGCCGATTTTCGACTGGTCGATCGTCTCGACGGGGACGACAACGACGGGGGCAGGACGGCGCTCGATCTGGCGAAGCTTCCACGCGGCGAACCCGGCGATCGCCGCGGCCGGCAGGATCACCATGTGCGGCATGCCGGGCAGGATGCCGAGCAGCGCGAGGATCACCGCGACCGGGGTCCAGGTGCGGGGCGACCCGAACTGGCCACCGATCTGGCCGGCGAGATCCTTGTCCGAGGTGACTCGCGTGACGATCGAGGCGGCGGCGATCGACAGCATCAGCGACGGCAGCTGCGCGACCAGCGCGTCGCCGATCGCGAGCAGGATGTAATTGTGCGCCGCATCCGCGATCGTCATGCCGTGGCTGACCGGGCCGAGGATCAGGCCGCCGATGATGTTGGCGGCGAGGATCAGCATCGCCGCGACCGCATCGCCCTTCACGAACTTCGACGAGCCGTCCATCGAGCCGTAGAAATCGGCTTCGGTGGAGACTTCGACGCGGCGTGCCTTGGCTTCGTCGGGGGTGATGAGGCCGGCGTTCAGGTCGGCGTCGATCGCCATCTGCTTGCCGGGCAGCGCGTCGAGCGTGAAACGCGCGCTGACTTCGGAGACGCGGCCGGCGCCCTTGGTGACGACGATCATGTTGATGATCATCAGGATCGCGAAGACGAAGATGCCGACGACGTAATCGCCGCCGATCAGGAACGTGCCGAACGCCTCGATGACGTGACCCGCCGCGCTCTCGCCCTCGTGGCCGTGAACCAGCACGATGCGGGTCGAGGCTACGTTCAGGCCGAGACGGAAGAGCGTGGCGAACAGCAGGACGGTCGGGAAGGCGGAGAAATCGAGCGGCTTCTGCGCGTTGAGCGCGACCATCAGCACCGCGAGGCTGATCGCGATGTTCGCCACGAAGAAGATGTCGAGCATGAACGCCGGGATCGGCACGACCATGACGAGCACGAGCAGCAGGATCGCGAGCGGCAGGACCGACGCGCGGGCGTTGGAAAGGATGCGGTTCATGGCTTAGCCACCCAACCGTGCGAGCATCATGTAGGCGAGCCGCGCGGTGTCGGGCGTCGGGCGCAGGACGTTCACCGCAGTCTGGGCCGTCTTGCCGGTGAACTTGTTCATCGCGGTAGTCGCCCAGGCGAGCGCGTCGTCCGCGCTTTCGTTGTTGCCGGTGATGACCGTGGAGCCGTTCATGTCCAGCGCCTGCGCGGCGTAGTTGGCGGGCGTCGCGGTCGTGCTCGCACCGGCGGCGGCACCGCCGAGCTTGTCGGCGAAGCGGTCGTAGATCGCCGATAGCGTGCGCGGCTGGTTGTTCGAATCGTAGAAGACGTTGTGGTTCGCGCGCGCCGCGGCGGGGAAGAGCGCGGCGCCGCTAGCCTGCGGGTTGGCCTGCATCGTCTTGAGGAACTTGGTCGCGCCGCCGAGACCCATGAAGTGCGCCATATACAGGTCGGTGCCGGACGCCGGGCGGTTCAGCGTGCCTTCGAGCGACGCCTTGTTGTCCGAGGCGTATTCGGCGGCCATCAGCGAGGCGGCATTGGGATCGTTGCGCAGCGCGAGGATCGCCGCCTTGGTGCCGGCATCGCCGACCGAGAGGCGGCCGCTCGACGACTGGCCGATGCTGTTCGCAGCCCACGCCATGCCGTGCTCGGCGCCGTGCTTCTTGACGACGGAGAGCCAGCTCTGTTCGATGAACTGGTAGAGGCCCGAGGCGCTCGACGTGCCGGCCTTGGCATTGGCGTTGAGCCCGCTTTCGAGCTTCGCCTGGCCCAGCAGATAGTCGAAATCCACGCCCGTCTTGCTGCTCGCAAGCGCGATCGCGGATTGGATCCGGCCGGTAGTGATAGGATTGACGGTCATGCCCGTGTGCGGTGCCCCTGGTTCAGGGGATGCTCAGCAAGGGGCGTGCCAGTTTTCGCGCTTGTCGCCCGCCAGCAGTATGGCGCGCATTCAAAAGACCGTCACCCCAGCGAAAGCTGGGGTCTTCCGCGGCAAGGATGCGCCCTATCACGGGGATACCCCAGCTTTCGCTGGGGTGACGGTCGTTTGGGTTGGGGGAGGGGGCGGTGCTCTAAACGGTCGCGATGTTATGCGTACGCTGCCCTAAGTCCCGGCCGGTACCCGGCAACGGCACCGTCGCCGGTCAGGGTTTGCAGGCGGCGGCGAACATTTGCCGCCATCAAATTGGTGTAGATCCGGCACGTCTCGTTGAGCCGGTTCGCCTCGTCGGCCAGCTCGCGGATCTCGGTGCCCGCAGGCCCGGTGCCGAGCAGCGCGACCTGTTCGATCCCGGCGAGCTTGTCCGCGGTCGCGCGCTCGAGGCTGGCGACGTCGTTCGACTTCAGCGCGGCGATCTCGGCATGCAGCGAGTCGATCACGCGGATCAGGGCTTCACGCCGCTTCATTGGAATTCCAGGCGAGGCTGAGCGCCATCAGCCGATCGGCGATGGTCGCGGGAAGGATGGGGAAGGTGCCGCTGGCGATCGCCTTCTTGATCTCGGCAACGCGCGTCGCGTTGATCGGCGGCGACGATGCCATCGTCCTGGCCAGTGCCAACGAGTCCGAGAGGACCGGGTTTTGCGCCTGTGCCGCGGCTTGCGGCGAGGGCTGTACCGGAGTCTGAACGGGCGTCGTCGGCGTCGCGGCGGCGACGCGCGCGACGGAGCGATCTCCTGCTACTGACGGCTTCGCACCGATCGAGTCCACCATGTCCGCATCCTCTGGTTTGCGCTGACATGAGAAGAAACGACCGCACCGCGAAAAGCTTTAGCAAAATTAATCTGTTCGAAAATTTAGTTCGACCAGCCGGGCAAAGTCGCGCGACCCGCCTCTACGGCGATCGCCTGGACCGGCGTCCGCGTCGCGTCCACCTTGACCATGAAGCGCCCGCCGGGGGCGGCATCGCCCATCGCAACGCCTTCGCGGCTGATCGAAAAGCCCTCGGTGCCAGCCTCGATCACGATCGGATCGCCGCGCTTGATGACCGGCGCGGCCTTGGCCACGGGCACGAACGACGCGGCAATCGCGGCGGGAGCGTTCGCCGGCCGGATCACGGGCACGAAGATCCGCCATGATGGCCCTTCGCACGCGACGACGACCGCATCATGCTGTTCGGTACGCCACGACAGCGACACTGTCGGGCAGGTCGCGAGCCGCAGCCGTACATCGACGGGCGTGCGTGCGCCACCCTCGGCGCCGATCGGGCGCCCGGTAAACGCGGTGACCGAGCGATCGAGCGCGGCGGTATCCTGGAAGCTCGCGGCCATGAGCAGAAACGGGATGATCATTGCGGTGTCCTTCGAACTGGGCCCGTTTGGAGTTCGCCGACAAAGGCGACGGAGACGATCGCGGCGCGGCGGCCGGGTTTGGTGGCGGTGACGATCGCCACGCGCGACGGCGCGACCGCGGCGAGCGCGGCGGCGACGGTGCGCGCACGGTCGGCGGCGAGGATCGCGGCGCTACCTGTGACGCGATCGATATCGGCGGGCGTACCGTCGGTGGATCCGGTAACCGTGAGCATCACGCGGGGATCGCGTGCCGCTTCCCGCGCCCAGGCGACGAGCGCGCCAGGCGTGGTCGGCAGGATCGCCGAGCCGGGCGCGAAATCGAGGATCCCGGCGGCGGCAACAGGCATCGGCGCGGGCTCGGCATCGTTGGCGCCAAAGCCTTCGCGGATACCCTTTGCCAAATCCTTGCCGCCGATGTGCTGGGTTGCCTGCAGGAGCACGAGGAAGCCGACCAGCAACAAGGCGAGGTCGGCGAGCGTGATCAGCCAGAGCGACTTGCCGGTCGGCGCATCGGGATAGTCGCTAGCGTTCATGCCACGGTAGCCAGGGTCGGTGCCAAGCTTGGCGCGACATAGCCCCGCGGCGTCTCGCGGTCGGCGAGCGTCACGAGCGGCGCTTCGATGCGGGCGCGCTCGAACGCTTCGTTGCGCCCTTGCGCACGCAGCCGGTTGGCGATCGGCATGAAGAGCAAATTGGCGAACAGCGCGCCGTACAGCGTGGCGAGCAGCGCAACCGCCATCGCGCCACCGATCGCACCGGGATCGCTCATCGTCGCGAACATCTGGGCAAGGCCGATCAGCGTGCCGATCATGCCCATCGCGGGGGCGACTTCGGCAGCGCCGGCCCAGACGTCGGCGGCGGCGACGTGGCGCTCTATGCGGGCACGGCGGCGGTGCTGGACGAGCGTCGAAACGCCGGTCGCCGAGGCTCCATCGACGATCGCGGCGATCGCGGCGGCGACGTCGGCATCGGCAATGACCGAGCGATCGAGCGCCATCACGCCGTGGCGCTTGGCGATCCGGGCGAGCGCGGTGATCTGCTGGAGCAGCGGGTCCGCATCGAACCGACCGCGGGCGAGCGTCGTGACCGCAACGAGCGCGCGGCCGAGATCGCGGAACGGGGTGCGGAGGATGACCGCCAGCGCGGTGCCGCCACCGACGATGGCGAGCGCTGCTGGGTCGAGAAGTTGGGCGAGCGTGATCATGTGCGTGGGATGATGCAAGGGGTGTGCCGGATTGGGTTTGGGGCGTCTCCGTCATGTCGGACCGGTTCCGGCGGCTACCTACCGGGTAGGCGATGGCATCCAGTGTGCGGAGCAATGGACCCCGGAGCAGGTCCGGGAGGAAAGAGCGGGTGGGACCTCTCAATCCCTCCACCAAAGCACCTCCCCGGCGAAGGCCGGGGCCCAATTGAGGGACGTCGCTCACTGAGCGCGCGCTTCGTTACTGCAACCTCTCCAATTGGGCCCCGGCCGTCGCCGGGGTGGTCGACCTGTTGGGATAGGTACCCCGCGCGCCACTCCGGTGAAGGGTGTCGCAACCATCGCACGGCAGCACTCTTCTCCTTGTTCTCCCGCGAAGGCGGGAGCCCAGGCTGGATCCCCGCCTTCGCGGGGAAACATGATAGGGCGGGTGTCGGAGTTCGGTTTGCCGACTTGACCGATCCAACCGGCAACCGCCTTGCCGGCCATCCCTGCAACACCGGCAACCGCTTGCCGTTCGCCTTGCCGCCCGTTTGCCGTCACCCGGCAAACCGCCATCCGCCACCCTCGCACCAAAAACTGGCACGGCCATTGCTTATGTCCGGTTGCGCAATGGGTGCGCCAGGAGACGGGCTTGTGTCAGGCGACACGCTTTTCGGAGTTCATGGGGCAGCACTCGAGGTGCGCTCGCAGCGCATGGGTGTGCTGGCGTCGAACATCGCCAACGCGTCGACGCCCGGCTTTAAGGCGCGCGACATCGATTTCCAGTCGGCGCTCGCGTCGGTCGAGAATGAGGGCAGCACCAGCGCCGCGACCAAATACCGCGTGCCGACGCAGACCTCGATGGATGGCAACACCGTCGAGCTGAGCCAGGAGCAGACCGCGTTCGCCGAGAACGCCGTCCAGTATCAGACGACCCTGTCGTTCCTGAACGGGCGGATCGGCCAGATTACGCGCGCGCTGAAGGGGGAATAAGATGTCCAATCAGCCCATGACGATTTTTCAGGTCGCCGGCCGCGCGATGTCCGCGCAGCTCGTCCGGATGAACACCACCGCGTCGAACCTCGCCAATGCCGGCGGCACCACCGGCTCGGCGGAGACCGCGTACAAGACGATGAAGCCGGTGTTCCGCACCAGCTTCGATGCGGCCAGCGGCATGTCCACGGTCGACGTCGAGCGCGTCGTCACCGCCGGTGAAGCGCCGACCAAGCGCTACGACCCTGACAATCCGATGGCCGATAAGGATGGCAACATCTTCGAGGCGGCAGTCGATGAAACCCGCGAGATGGTCGACATGATGGAGACCGCCCGCAGCTACCAGAACAACATCGAAGTGATGAACACCGCGAAGTCGCTCATCATCGATACCCTCAAGCTAGGCCGCTGATCATGGCAACTTCCTTCGATTCCACGCTGAACGGTCTGGGCATTACGCGCACCTCGACGACCGCCACTACAAGCACCGCGGCCAGTGCATCGACGCTGAATCAGAACGACTTTCTCAAGCTGATGACCGCACAAATGCAGAATCAGGACCCGTTCAACCCGGTCGACAACACGCAGATGGTCGCACAGATGGCGCAGTTCTCTTCGCTCGCCGGCATCTCCGAAATGAACACGACGATGAAGGCGATCTCCGACAAGCTCGGCGCGACCAGCACCAGCGATGCGCTCGCCTATGTCGGCAAGACCGTGCTGACCGAAGGGTCGACGGCCTATGGACGCAGCTCTGGCGGGATTGCGGGATCGGTCGAACTCGGCGGTGCGGCAACCGGCGTCAACGTCACGATCAGTGATGCCAACGGCGTCGCGATCAAGACGATGCAGCTTGGCGCGCAAGCCAAGGGCACGGTCGGCTATGACTGGGACGGCAAGGACAGCGCCGGGGCCGACGCCGGCAGCGGCCCGTTCAAGGTCAGCATCAACGCGCAGAACGACGGCACCGCGGTCGCCGCGACCAGCCTGGTCTGGGCGCCCGTCCAGTCGGTCTCGACCACCACCGGTTCCGCCATCCTCACCCTTCCCGGGATCGGCGAAGTGCCGGTCAGCGCCGTCCGCCAGATCGGCTGACCGCACCCTAATTCAACGGAGTCAAACGCATGTCCTTCTACACTTCGCTTTCCGGTCTCCAGGCATCGCAGACTGAGATGTCGACGATCTCGCACAATCTGGCGAACGTCTCGACCAACGGCTTCAAGAAGAGCCGCACCGATTTCGCCGACGTGATTGCGTCGAGCGTCTCGGTCGCGCCGTCGCAGCAGATCGGCTCGGGCGTCATGGTCAAGGGCAACCGCCAGCAGTTCGCGCAGGGCAATCTGATCCAGTCGTCGAACGCGCTCGATCTTGCCGTGTCGGGTGACGGGTTCTTCGTGGTGAAGCCCGACAGCGCGTCGTCGCAGGTCAACTTCACCCGCAACGGCGGCTTTCTGGTCGACGCCAACCGCTTCGTCGTCGATTCGAGCGGCAGCCATCTTCAGGTATATCCGGTGGATGGGTCGGGTTCGGTCGTCGCGACCGGTCTCAATTCCGCGGTCAGCCTGCAGCTGCCGGAAACGAGCGGCACCGCAGCGCCGACCAAGGCCGTCGCACTGAGCGTCAATCTCAATTCGAGCGCGACCGTGCCGACGACCGCGACCTTCGATCGCTTCGATCCGTCGAGCTACAACCAGTCGGCACAGACCACGGTCTATGACGCGTCGGGCAACGCGATGACGCTCACCAATTATTTCAAGCGCACATCGTCGCCGACCGCGGACAATCCGAACAGCAGCTGGGAAGTCCATAGCTTCGTCGGCGACAAGGAGCTGACGTCGGGCGGCAATGCCGGCACGACGATGACGTTCGACTCCGCGGGCAAGATGACCGCACCGACCGGCCCGATCACGTATGACGAGTTCACCACCGCCGGTTCGGCCACGCCGCAGAACATCGCGTTCACGTTCGGCGCGGATACGACGCAGAAAGCCAGCGCGTTCAACGTCACGTCGCGGACGCAGGACGGCAAGGCAGTCGGTCAGATCCAGGGCGTGACGATCGACGAGAAGGGGATCGTCAAGGCGAGCTTCTCGAACGGCGATACGCAGGCGCTGGGTCAGGTGATGCTCGCCAATTTCTCGAACCCGGAAGGGTTGCGGCAGATCGGCAACAGCAACTGGTCGTCGACCGGCGTGTCGGGCGAGGCGAAGCTGGGGTCGGCGGGCGCCAATGGGTTCGGCAATCTGATGTCGGGAACGATCGAGCGATCGAACGTCGATATCACCGAGGAACTGGTCGACCTGATCGCGGCGCAGCGCAATTTCCAGGCGAACTCGAAGGCCTTGGATACCGCCAGCCAGATCTCGCAGACCATCTTCAACATCCGCAGCTAAGCAAGCGCGCGCAGGGGACCCTGAATGGATAAGCTGGTCTACACCGCGGCGACGGGCCTGCGCGCGCACATGGCGGCGCAGGCAGCGATCGCCAACAACATGGCGAACGCGTCGACCACCGGATTTCGCGCCGATCGCGTGGTGTTCGACCGGCTCAACCTGAAGGGCGACGGCAGCACGATCGAGGCACGCGCGCCGACCTCGGAAGAGGTGACCGACGCGGACCGCGCACCCGGTGCGATCCAGCTGACCGGGCGTCCGCTCGACGTTGCGATCACCGGCACCACGGCTTGGCTTGCGGTGCAGGCGTCGGACGGCTCGGAGGCGTACACCCGCCGCGGCGATCTGGAGGTCGCGCCATCGGGCGTGCTGCAGACCGGCGACGGGCACCCGGTGATCGGCTCGGGGGGGCCGATCACGCTGCCACCCTATCAGTCGCTGACGATCGCCGGCGACGGGACGATCTCGATCGTGCCGCAGGGGGGCGACGCGAAGAACCCTCAGGTAATCGACAAGCTCAAGCTCGCCGACACCAAGGGGTCGGACACGGTCAAGGGCCTCGACAACCTGCTGCGCGTGAAGGGCGGGGGGACGCTGCCCGAGGATCTCGACGCGAAAGTGCTGGGCGGCGCGATCGAGGGATCGAACGTCAACATGACTCAGGCGCTGGTCGACATGATCGAGAACCAGCGCAGCTACGAAGTCCAGGCGAACATGATGAAGAACGCCAAGGACATGGATGAGAGCGGTGCATCGCTGATGCGCCTGCCGAGCTAGAAGGAACCGACGAATGTCATCCGCAGCCATGCATATCGCGCGCACCGGGCTCGACGCCCAGGACATGCGCATGCGCGTCATCTCGAACAACCTCGCCAACGTGAACACCACCGGCTTCAAGAAGGACCGCGCGGCGTTCGAGACGCTCGCGTACCAGACCGTCACGACGCCGGGTGCGCAGAGCACGTCCGAGACCAAATATGCGACCGGGCTCAATCTCGGCACCGGCGTCAAGATCCAGGGCACCGCGCGCGTCGATACGCAGGGCGCGATGCAGACGACCGGCAACAGCCTCGATCTCGCGCTCGACGGCGATGGCTATTTCCAGGTGCAGATGCCCGGCGGTACGCTCGGCTATACGCGTTCGGGTAATTTCTCGCGTTCGGCCGAGGGCTTGCTGGTCACCAGCGAAGGCTATCAGGTGCAGCCCGGAATCACCGTGCCCGAGGGTACGACCGCGATTACGATAGGCTCCGACGGGACCGTGTCGGCGACCATCCCCGGCCAGACCGAAGCATCGCAGCTCGGCCAGATCCAGGTCGCGAACTTCCCCAACGGCGCAGGCCTGCAAGCGACCGGCGATAATTACCTCGTCGAGACCGCTGCCAGCGGCGCGGCTAATGTCGGCGTCGCAGGGCAGGACGGTCGCGGCAATATCAAGCAGGGGATGCTCGAGGCGTCGAACGTCAACGTCGTCGAGGAGCTCGTCGACATGATCGAGACACAACGCGCGTACGAGGTTAATTCGAAGATGATCTCGGCGACCGACGACATGCTCAAATACATCAACCAGAACATCTGATCGTGATGCGCAACGCTCAAATCGTCGTGCTGGTCGGCACGCTCGTCATCGCCGGACTTGGTGCCTCCCCGGTGGACGCCAGCCTGTTCGGCAAAAAGGCTCCGCCCGAGGATTTTTCGGTGGCACGGCCCTTGCCGGTCCAGCCGGTGCCGGTCGTCGCGACCGGATCGATCTTCCAGGCGCAGGACGGCTATGCCGCGCTGTACGAAGGCTGGCGCGCGCGCAAAGTCGGCGATCCGCTGACGATCGTGCTGGTCGAGCGGACCGCCGCGTCGAAGTCGTCGGGCTCGAAGCTCGACAGCAATGGCTCGGGCAGCATCACACCGCCGACCACCGGCGCGCTCAATCTGTTCAGTAAGACCGATGCGACGATCAGCGGCGGGCGCAGCTTCAATGGCACCGGCGCCGCGGACCAGGCGAACTCGCTGTCGGGCGAAGTCAGCGTGACGGTCGCCGAGGTCTATCCGAACGGCACGATGCTGGTGCAGGGCCAGAAGCGCGTCACGCTCAACCGCGGCGACGAGTTCCTGAAGATCAAGGGCCTCGTCCGCACCGCCGACGTCGATGCGAACAACCGCGTGCTGTCGACCCGCGTCGCCGATGCGCAGATCTCGTACACCGGCAAGGGCGACGTCGCCCGCGCCGGCCGCCAGGGGTGGCTCGGCCGCTTCTTCTCCGTCGTCAGCCCATTCTAAGGCCGTGACCATGCGCTTCCTGCTCGCCCTTTTCGCCGCGCTCCTGATCGCCGCGCCGGCCTCGGCCGACCGGATCAAGGACCTTGGCGGGTTCCAGGGTATTCGTTCGAACCAGCTGACCGGCTACGGCATCGTCGTCGGCCTGCCAGGCACGGGCGACGACAATCTCGAATACACCGTGCAGTCGCTAAAGGCCGTCGCGTCGCGCTTTGGCCTGCAACTACCGCCATCTGCGAACCCTGGCATGAAGAACGCGGCGGTCGTCATGATCACCGCCGAACTCCCGCCATTCGCCAAGCCCGGCCAGCGCCTCGACATCACCGTCGCATCGATGGGCAAGGCCAAGTCGCTCCGCGGCGGTAGCCTGATCATGACCCCGCTGCTCGGTGCGGATAACCAGATCTACGCGATGGCGCAGGGCAACCTCGCGGTCGGCGGGCTCGGTGCGGAAGGCGCGGACGGGTCGAAGATCGTCGTCAACGTGCCCTCGACTGGCCGCATCCCCGAGGGCGCCACGGTCGAACGTGCGGTCGCCACCGGGTTCGACAGCGCGCCGACGCTCACCTTCAACCTCGCACGTGCCGATTTCACGACTGCGCAGAACGTTGCCGGCGCGATCAATTCCAAGCTCGGCTTCGGCAGCGCGCAGGCGATCGACGCGGTCTCGGTCGCGGTCCGTGCACCGATCGGTGCCGACATCCGGGCCACGCTGATGTCGACGATCGAGAATCTCGACGTCGTCTCCGCCGAACCATCGGCCAAGGTGATCGTCAACGCGCGCACCGGCACCGTGGTCATCAATTCGGCGGTCCGGGTCGGTCCGGCGGCGATCACGCACGGCAAGATGACGGTGCGGATCGACGAGAAGCCGCAGGTCAGCCAGCCCGCACCGTTCAGTGGCGGCCAGACCGTCGTCACGCCGAACAGCGCGGTCGCGGTGGAGGAAGAGCGTCGCCCGATGTTCCTGCTCGCACCCGGCCCCAAGCTTGCCGACATCGTCAAGGCGGTCAACGCGATCGGCGCCTCGCCGGCCGATCTGGTCGCGATCCTCGAGGCGCTGAAGGAAGCTGGCGCGCTCAAGGCCGAGTTGATCGTCCTGTGAGCGTGATCTCCACCCCTACGACGCCGACTGCGGGCGCCACCACCGGGATCTCGACCGATACAAGCCGGCTCAAGTCGAAGGACAATCTCGACAAGGCCGGCCAGAAGTTCGAGGCGGTTTTCACGGGCATGATGCTGAAGAGCATGCGCCAGGCGAAACTCAGCGACCCGCTGTTCGATTCGAAGGCGATCGATACCTTCACCGACATGCAGGATGGGCTGACCGCAAAGGCGATGGCCGAGCACACGCCGCTCGGCATCGGCAAGGCGATGACGGACTTTCTCGCCAAATCTCAATCCGATATTAACCCGACCGCGACAGACTCACCGCCATGAGCGATCTCCTTTCGATCGGCGCTTCGGGCGTGCGTGCGTATCAGACCGCGCTGTCGACGGTGTCGGAGAACATCGCCAACACGGGCACGGCGGGCTACACCCGGCGTACGACCACGCTTGGCGAAGTCGGATCGATCAGCGGCGGGATCAACGCGCGCACATCCTCGATCGGCAGCGGCGTGACGGTCACGGGCATTGCGCGGAGCGCCGATGCCTATCGGTCGCAGGCGGTGCGCAGCGCCGGTACCGATCTCGCCAAGACCGAAACCAGCGTCGCCTGGATGGGTCGGATCGAAACGTCGCTCGGCGACAACAAGCTGGGCGACCGGCTCACCAGTTTCTTCGGCGCGGCGCAGGCGCTGTCCGCCGACCCCACATCGGTTCCGGCGCGCGCGGTCATGCTCGAATCCGCCAGCACGGTCGCGGCCGCCTTCGCCACCACCGGCAAGGCGCTCGATACCGCGGCGACCGAACTTGATGCATCGGCATCGCAGGCGGTCCAGTCGCTCAATTCGCTTGGAACCGCGCTGGCCAAGATCAACGACGGCCTCGCCCGGACTCAGCCTGGTTCGTCGAGTGCGGCGCAGCTTGCCGATCAGCGCGATCAGGTGCTCGAACAGATGAGCACGCTCACCGACGTCAACACCGCGTTCGACGATCTCGGACGCGCCACCGTGCGTCTCGGCGGCGCGGCGGGGTCGGTGTTCGTCGTCGGCACCGATAGCGGCCAGGTATCGTTCGCCCGCAACGACGAGGGCGCGGTGCAGTTCGCGGTGACTCGTGCCGGCGCCACCTCGGCCTTGTCGCCATCGGGCGGGACGCTGGCCGGGTTCGCCGATGGGGCGCAACGGATCGCGTCGGCGCGCGAGGGTTTGAACGCGATCGCCAGCGATTTCACCGCGCAGGTCAACGCCGTGCAGATGCAGGGGCGGGACCTCGACGGCAAGGCCGGGGCCGCGTTGTTCACGACGGGTGCCACGCCGACCGATATATCCGTCACGATGACCGATCCGCGCGGTATTGCCGCGGCGAGCGCGAACGGCAGCATCCGCGATGCATCGAACCTGTCGGCGTTGCAGGCAGTGCGCGGCAGCGGCGGGTTTGAGACGCGGACGACCAACCTCATTGCCGGTAACGCTGCCTCATTGGAGCAGCGCAAGACGGTTGCCGATGCGCAGAGCGCGATCCGCGATGGTGCGGTCAGCTCGCTGGCGGCGGCGTCCGGGGTCGATCTTGATAGCGAAGCGGTCGACCTGCTCCGCTTCCAGCAGGCCTATCAGGCATCGAGCCGGGTCATTCAGACCGCACGCGACACGTTCCAGACCATCCTCGAGATCCGGTAACGCCCATGCAAATCGCCACCAGCCTTTTCTATGATCGTTCCGCGACCGCGATGACGTCGCTCTCGGCGAAGGCCGATTCGCTCCAGACGCAGATCTCGACGACCAAGCGATTCTTCGCGCCGTCGCAGGACAGTGTTGCCTATCAACGGTTGCAGGGGCTCGCGCGCGATACCGCGAACGACAAGGTCTATACGGCCAATCTCGGCACCGCCGAATCGGTGCTCAAACAAGGCGATACCAGCCTCAGCGCGATGACCGATCAGCTGCAGAGTGCGGTGACGCTCGTGACCCAGGCGAAGAACGGGACGCTCAATGCCGTCGACCGCAAGGCGATCGGCGAACAGGTTGCCGGAATCGTCGCCTCGCTTACGGCGATTGCCAATACCAAGGACGCGCGCGGCCAAGCCCTGTTCGGTGGTGGAGACGGCGCCGCCGCGGTCGCCGCCGACGGTAGCTTCGCGTTGGCGGCGAAGCCGGTATCGGGCATCCCGATCGGCGATGGCCAAAGCGTCCAGGCCAACGAGACCGCGGCACGGATCTTTACGGTCGGTGGCACGACCAAGGCCGATGGCAGCATCGAGGGCGGCACCAACACGCTGGCGATGCTGTCGGCGATCGCGACCGCGTTGCAGTCGGATGATTTTAAGCCGGTATCGCTCGACGGTTCGCTGGCCGACATCAGTGCGGCATCGGATCAGGTGACCAGCGTCCAGGCGTCGCTCGGCGCGCGTGCGGCACGGGTCGATCTCGAGACGTCGCGGCTGAAGGACGTCGGCACCGACCGCGAGGCGACCCGGTCGGGCCTCGAGGATACCGACATCACCAGTGCGGTCGTCGAGTTGCAAAAGACCATGACGGTCCTGTCCGCGACACAGGCGAGTTTCTCGAAGCTGTCGGCGCTATCGCTGTTCGACTATTTGCGCTGAGCCGTGGCGACCGGGAGTTTTTTTGCCGTGCGCCGCGCCGCGGTAACGGGTTGGCTACGAAATCCGGTTAATTCTCTGGCTACGCATTAACCGTCGTCGACCCAGAGGGATTTTCCAGCAGCATGTTTCCGGTCATCGGCATCGTCGTCCTTCTCGTCATGGTGTTCGGCGGGTTCGCGTTCACCGGCGGCGCGCTCGGTCCCGTCCTGGAGGCGATCCCGCACGAGATGTTGATCATCGGCGGTGCCGCTGCGGGCGCCCTGATCATCGGCAATTCGGGCAAGGAACTGAAGGCGCTTGGCGGCGGCCTCGGCAAGGTCTTCAAGGGCCCGAAATACAAGAAGCAGGATTACCTCGACGTCATCTTCCTCGTCAGCAAGCTGATGAAGATGCTGCGGATGGACGGGCCGATCGCGCTCGAGCCGCATGTCGAGGACCCGCAGTCTTCCGCGGTGTTCGCCGAATATCCCAAGTTGTTAAAGGATCATGCGCTCATCAACCTGATCGCCGACACGCTGCGCTTGGTCGTGGTGTCGTCGGGTACGCTCGACGTGCACGCGGTCGAGGAGGTGATGGACCAGTCGATCAAGACGCATCATCACGAGGAAGAAAGTGCGCACGGCACGCTGACCAGCCTCGCCGACGCGCTGCCCGCACTCGGCATCGTCGCCGCGGTGCTGGGCGTGGTGAAGACGATGGGGTCGATCGACAAGCCGCCGTCGATCCTCGGCTCGATGATCGGCTCGGCGCTGGTCGGCACGTTCATGGGCGTGTTGCTCGCCTATGGCATGGTCGCGCCGCTTGCCAACCGGCTGCGCCAGGTGCTCGATGCCGACGCGGCGATCTACGGCGTGGTCAAGCAGATCATCATCGCCTCGCTCCACGGCCATCCGCAGCCGCTGGTGATCGAGGCCGCGCGCTCGGGCATCGCGCACAAGAACCAGCCGGGCTTCGCCGAAGTCTTCGACGGGCTTCGCGGCAAGTAAGGCGCGATCGATATGGCCCGCGCACCCCATGGCAACATTCAGCCGCCCAAGATCATCGTCAAGAAGATCTATATCGAGGGACATGGCGGCCATCACGGCGGCGCCTGGAAGGTCGCCTATGCCGATTTCGTGACCGCGATGATGGCGTTCTTTTTGCTGCTGTGGATCCTTGGCGCGACCACCGAGAAACAGCGCAAGGGTATCGCCGATTACTTCGCGCCGACGCTGCTCGATACACGCTCGCTCGGGATCGGTGGCGGTGGGCTGTTCGGCGGGGAGTCTATTCTCGACAAGAACAAGATCGGTCCGAAGGCTGGGCAGACGAGCATGCCGCAGATCGCGGTGCCCGATGCAGGCAAGGGCGGCGCGTCCACCGGTACCGGCGAGCAGGGTACGATCAAGAACCGACAGGCGCTCGCCAGCGAAGATCGCAAGAACTTCGATTCGATGCGCAAGCGCGTGCTGAGCCAGATCGCCGCGTCGCCCAAGCTGTCGCGGCTCGCGAGCCACGTCCGCTTCGTTCCGACGCAGGACGGCATGCGGATCGACCTGGTCGACGATGCGGATTATTCGATGTTCGCGCTCGGTACGACCGCGCTCGATCCGCAGGCGGGCGACCTGATCGGGATGATCGCCACGTCGATCAAGGGCATGCAGAACCCGATCATGATCCGGGGCCATACCGACAGCGTGCCGTATGGCGATCCGCGCGCGATGAACAACTGGATGCTATCGTCGGGGCGTGCCGAGGCGACCCGCCGCCGGTTGCTGTTGGGCGGAACCCCGGAAGCACGCTTCGAACGGATCGAAGGCGTCGCCGACCGGGAGCCCCTGATCGTGAAGGATGCGGCCGATCCGCGTAACCGCCGCGTCGCGATCACGTTGCTCTACCGGCGGGGCCGCTTCGGCAAATAGGCCGGTATCCCCCGACAAATCGACGCAGACAAAAAAAGGGGACCGGTGCTTGGCGCACCGGTCCCCTTTTCGTTTTACGCCCTGTGCAGCCGCTTATTCGGCGGCGACGGTATCCGTCTTGCGCTTGCGCGCGGTCGCGGCGGGGGCAGGCGCCGCTTCGGCCTTGCGCGCACCCGGCTTGCGACCCAGGCCGATCTTCTTCGCCATCGCACGACGGCTTTCCGAATAATTCTCGGCGACCATCGGATAGTCGGGCTTCAGGCCATAGCGTTCGCGGTACTCGGCCGGCGTCATGCCGTGCGTCGCGAGATGACGGCGCAAGGTCTTGTAGGACTTGCCGTCGATCATCGAGATGATGTGATCCTTCGATGCCAGCGACTTTCGTGCCGACACGGCCGGCGTATATTCAGCCGCTGCTTCGACGGGAGGCGCTTCGGTGGTAGCGCCCAACAGCGCTGCGACCGTATCGTGCATTCTGCCCAGAAAGGCAGGAACGTCATCGGCCGAGCTTCGCGTATTGGGATTACCAAGCCAAGCAATGGTCAGCTCTGTCGCAAGTTCGACGGCACTCAGGTCGGTGGTATCTTCGGACATGTTAAACTCCATTGACTGACGTCGCCGTAACAACGTGTGAGACTGGGTTCAACCGCCAGATTAGCAATTATGCGGTAATTTTTGTAAAAACGTACATGGAGAGACACGACTACATCGCGAAGCCGCCGACAATTTGCTTTAGATTAAAGTATGTCGCGGGCCGATCAATTTAACGATCGGCCAGATCTGGAATGCCCGCACCCACTAGGCGACAGCCTCGGCAGACCGTATCCGACGTGCACATCAGTCAAAAAAAGAGGGTTCCATGACCGCATCTCGCACCAAGACCATTTTCGCACGTCTCCTTGCGGGTTCGGTCGTGATCGGCGTCGTGGCGGCATCGCCCGCCATCGCACAGACGACCAACAACGCGCCCGGCGCCGCGGCGGCGCGAACCGAAGCGCCGAAAGCGCGGCCATGGATGAACACTGCGCTGAGCGCCGATGCACGCGTCGATCTACTCCTCAAGGAGATGACGCTCGACGAGAAGCTGCAACTCACCTTCGGCTATTTCGCGACCAATGCCGACTGGCTGAAGACGCCGGTAAAGAACTGGGTCTATCCGAAGGACGGCCTGCCCGCGTCCGCCGGGATCGTGCCGGGTATCCCGCGGCTCGGCATCCCGAACCAGTGGCAGACCGATGCCGGCGTCGGCGTCGCCAGCCAGCGTGGGCCGACGCCGCGGCTGCGCACTTCGCTGCCGTCGGGGATCACGACCGCGGCGACCTGGAACCCCGAACTCGCACAGGCGGGCGGCGCGATGATCGGCCGCGAGGCGTTCCTGTCGGGCTTCAACGTGCAGCTCGCGGGCGGCATGAACCTGACGCGCGAGCCGCGCAACGGTCGCAACTTCGAATATGGCGGCGAGGATCCGTTGCTGGCGGGTGTGATCACCGGCCACGAGATCAAGGGGATCCAGTCGCAGCACGTCGTCTCGACGATGAAGCATTACGCGTTCAACGGGCAGGAGACGAACCGCAACAACATCGATCACAAGATCGGCGAACAGGCCGCACGCCAGTCCGATCTGCTCGCGTTCGAGATAGCCAACGAGGTCGGTCAGCCCGGCTCGGTGATGTGTTCGTACAACCGCGTGAACGGCCATTACGCGTGCGAGAACGACTGGCTCTTGAACAAAGTCCTTAAGCGCGACTGGGGCTTCAAGGGCTATGTCATGTCCGATTGGGGCGCGACGCATTCGACCAGCGAGGCGGCCAATGCCGGGCTCGACCAGCAGTCGGGCTGGGCGTTCGATCGCTCGGCGTATTTCGCGGATGCGCTGCGCGAGGCTGTCAACAACGGCCATGTCAGCGAAGCGCGCGCGACCGACATGGCGCGCCGCGTGCTCTGGGGAATGTTTTCCGTGGGGGCGTTCGACACCGTCGTGAACGGCGATCAGGCGACCAAAATCGACTATTCCGCGCATGCTGCGGTGACGCGCGCGGATGCCGAGGAGGGCATCGTCCTTCTCAAGAACACCGCCGGGCTGCTGCCGATCGCGAAGACGGCGAAGTCGATCCTGCTGATCGGTGCGCATGCCGATGTCGGGGTGCTGTCGGGCGGTGGATCGAGCCAGGTCTATTCGCATAATGCGCCGACCAACGGCCTGGTCGTGCCGGATGAATTCCCGAGCGGTTTCCCCGGTCCCAAGACCTATCACGCTTCGTCGCCGATGAAGGCGTTGCAGGCACGCACCGGCGCGACCGTGACGTATCTCGACGGCAAGGACGTTAAGGCGGCCGCCGCGGCGGCGCGGAAGGCGGACGTCGTCGTGGTGTTCGGCGAGCAGTGGACGGGCGAGTCGTTCGACGTCCCCGACCTGAACCTGCCGGCTGGCCAGAACGCGCTGATCGATGCGGTCGCGCGCGCGAATGCGAAGACGGTGGTCGTGCTCGAAACCGGCGGTCCGGTGGTGATGCCGTGGCTCGGCAAGGTCGGCGCGGTGCTGGAAGCGTGGTATCCGGGCACGGCGGGCGGCGAGGCGATCGCACGCGTGCTGACCGGCGAGGTCAATCCGTCGGGCCACCTGCCTGCGACCTTCCCGGCGTCGCTCGCACAGACCCCGCGGCCCAAGCTGGAGGGCGATCCCAAGCTCGACCGCGATTCGCATCCGATGGGGAATTACGACATCGAGGGCGCGGCGGTCGGCTATAAGTGGTTCGACAAGACCGGTGCCAAGCCGCTGTTCCCGTTCGGCTACGGCCTGTCCTACACCAACTTTGCGATGACCGGGCTGACCGCGTCCCCCGCGGGCAAGGGCATCAAGGCGGACTTCACGGTCCAGAACACCGGCGCGGTGCAAGGCAAGACGGTCGCGCAGGTCTATGTTTCGGGCGCAGGCTGGGAAGCGCCCAAGCGGCTCGGCGCATTCCGCAAGGTCGATCTCGCACCCGGCAAGGGTCAGACGGTCTCGGTGACGATCGACCCGCGCCTGCTTGCGACGTTCGATGTCGCCAGCGGCGGGTGGAAGATCGCCGGCGGCGACTACAAGGTAATGCTGGCGACCTCCGCTGCGGACATCGTCCAGACCGCAACGGTTCGTGTGGCCGCGCAGACGCTCGACGCGAGCGGCAAGTAAGCGTTATCTGAATGTTGGGGGTGCGGTGTTAAACGCCGCCCCCCATCAGCGGAGCCGGCGCGGGTCGACCACGACATATTTGATGTGCTTGCGATCGTAAGTGTAGGTGATCCGGACCAGCCCGTCGCGAGTCTGGATCACCGCGGGATAGGCATAGCCGTCGGGCAGCGGCTTGTTTTCCAGCGTCAGCACCTGATGCCAGCGCACGCCATCGTCCGACAGAGCGAGATTGAGCGGCCAGCGCGGTCCGTCGCCGGGGCGGTCGGGCCAATGACCGCTGTGATTGTACACGATCAGCTGTCGCCCATCGCGCAACGTCACCGCATCGGTGCCGGCGTTCGGATTGGGAAGGTCGATCGCGGCGAGGGGCGACCAGGTCCGGCCGGTATCCTTCGACCAACTCATGGCGAGCGCACCCTGGCGCGTGCGGGCGATCAGTTCGAGCCGGCCATCGGGATAGGACAGTACGCTGGGCTGGATCGCCTCGATATGCATCGGCGAGGGGATCGGTGGCTCGACCGTCCAATGCGCACCGCGATCGGTGCTGCGTTCCATGCGGAGCGACCAGCGATTGGCCTCCGCGGTGCCTTCTTCGCGGCTCGATGGTGCAAGCCAACTGCCGTCGCGCAGCACGACCGGCTTGTTCTTGATCGGGCCGAGGACGCCGTCGGGCAGGCGCTCCGGCTTGCTCCAGCTACGGCCGTCGTCGGTCGAGCGGATCATCATCCCCCACCAATCACGCGGGTTCGGCCCGACCTTGTAGAACAGGCGGAGGTCGCCCGGTGCAGGCTGGAACAGGACGGGGTTCCAAGTCGGAAGATGGCGACCATCGGCGCCGATACCCGCCGCCACCGGTTCGGGCGCACTCCATCCGCCGTCCCCGCGGCTGCTGCTACGCGATGTCCAGATGCGGACGTCGGTATTGCCTTCGCCCGATCCGGCGAACCAGGCCGCCATCAAGGTGCCGTCGGCGAGCTGCACAATCGTCGACGCGTGCGCCTGTGGATAGGGGGCGTGCGCGTCGATCAGTTCGGCCGTCAGGATGGCATCCGACGCTGACGGCCGCGGGGCATTGCCGGGAGCGCCAGCCCCCGACAGCATCGCGGCCAGCCCGATGATCGCCACCTTCATGGCGACTTACGCCCGCCCGCGTATCGCCGCGATCCGCTCGTCGACGCGGCGTTCCAAGATCGTCAGCGGCATGGCGCCTTCCTTCAGGATGTCGTGAAACTGCTTCAGGTCGAACCGGTCGCCCAGTGCCGCCTTCGCCTTCAGCCGCGCGCGCGTCCATGCCATGTGGCCGACCTTGTAGCTGCACGCCTGGCCGGCCTGCGTGCAATAGCGCTCGACCTCGCGCAGCGTCCTTGGCCGCGCAAACCCAGTGGTCGCGACCATGTAGTCGGTCGCCTTCTCGCGGCTCCACTGCTTCGCGTGAATGCCGGTATCGACCACCAGTCGCGTCGCGCGGAACAGGAACGACTGGAGATACCCTGCGCGCTCCAACGGCGATGCATACGCTCCCAGTTCATCGGCCAGCTGCTCGGCATACAGCGCCCAGCCTTCCGAATAGGCCGAGAAGAAGCCGATTTTCCGCAGCGTGGGAATGTCCTTCGACTCCTGCGCGAGGCTGATCTGGAGGTGATGC
Organism: Sphingomonas sp. PP-F2F-A104-K0414; assembly: GCF_004340945.1. Taxonomy (GTDB): domain Bacteria; phylum Pseudomonadota; class Alphaproteobacteria; order Sphingomonadales; family Sphingomonadaceae; genus Sphingomonas. The sequence continues at coordinate 553,627 of NZ_SLYD01000002.1, read as the reverse complement.
CCCGGCACGCCCTCGTGATAGGTGAGCGACGGCAGCGTATATTTCGGCCAGTCGCCGACGTCCTTCAGATTGACGAAGTAGATCGCCGGACGGCTGCCATCGAGCGAGGCGCGGTTGTAATAGCCGTTCGCCGCACCGTCCTGTATCTCGACCGGTACGCTCCGGATTTCGAGCGGCTGCGTTGGCACCTCCGAAAAGGCTTGGGGCAGCTTGGCGTACATCGCCTTGATACCGTCGTTCAGCCCGGCGATCAGTTCGGTCCGCCCCTCCGCCGTGTTCGCGTAGAGCTGATCCGGCATCACGTTCAGCTTGGCGAGCCGCTCGCCGACCGTCCCCGTCGCATAGCCCTGCGACTTGAGGATCGTGTCGAGCTGGGCGGTGATCTCGGCGACCTGTGCCAGGCCAATCCGGTGGACCTCGTCGGGGTTCATCGTCGTGGTTGTCGCCTGGTTCAGCGCCATCGCGTAGATCGCGTCGCCGTTCGGCACGCGCCAGATTCCGTCGCCTGGCTTGGTCGCCGGCTTTAGTCGCTCGATCAGCGCGATCTGGCGATCGAGCGCGGGATAGACTTTCTCGTCGACGATCTTCGCGGCGCGTGCTTGCCAGTCGCCTGTAAGACCCTTGGCGGCGGCACGCTTGACCAGCGACTGGACGATGCTCGACGTTGCGGCGGGCTGGCCCCGCAACTTCCGCATCTGGCCGAGCGTCAGGTCGAGCGACCAACCGGGTGCGAGCAGCCCGCGCGCTGCCTCCGCCTGCTGCATCGCGCTTTCCTGGTCGAGCACCGTGCCGAACTGGTCGAGCCGTGACAGATACGCTTCGGCATCGGGCGTCGCGGCAATCGTGTGCGCGGTGTTGAGAAAGTCGGGCACCTGGAAATAGGCGCCGCCCTGCTGGAAGATCCGGTAGGGGCGGATCGGGCTGTCCATGCCGAATTTCTCGGGCGCGGCGATCTGCGTGTTCAGCGAATACCGCACCACTTCGAGGTTCAGCTTGGCCGCTGGCGACAGGCCGACGCCGTCATAGCGCGCGAGGCTGGCGAGCGCAGCCTTCGTCTCGGCGACATCACGCGCGCGCTTATCGGGGGTTCGCGGCGAAAGCTGGCTCTTGAGTCCGGCGAACGGTCCCTTGTCGAGACCCAGCGAGGTCGCGAGTTCAGGCGACCGCGCCACGCTACGCTGGAAAATCCGTTCGAAGTCCGCGTTGAGCGCAGTATCGCTGCCCGACTGCGCGAGGGCCGAAGACGGCAGCAGCGTGGTGGCAAGCGCGGCGACGCCTCCCGATGCGAGGAACTGGCGACGATCCATGACGAATTCTCCCGTGAACTTTCGCGCATCTAAGCCGATCGGCACACGGACCGCCAGAGCCGGAGGGGGCGGAAAATCGGGCGCGCGTTTCGCGGGACGGCGCATGCCCCGGAACCAGACCAACGATCGTCGGTTAGACCTGCGAGCCCGGCGGTGTCCTTACCCCCCCCCCCGAAGGACCCGTCGGGTTTAGTATGCGTGATAGAGGTTGTAGTGCGAAACGAGACAGCCAAACGTCCAGCCGGCGCCCGATTGCAGGATGTCGGCGAAACGCTGCGCTCGTCTTGGCAGACCCCGACCGACACGATGATTACCGATGACATTCCAACGCTGCTGACCCGCTTGTCGCGCGTGCCCAAGGTTCGCCGAAAAGCCGAGTAGAGGCGGGCAGGCGGCCTGCCCCGGATCCTGTTGAGGATCCGAGGAAAGCTTGGCTCAGTGCGCCGCGCCTGTCTTTGCCGCGTCTGTTTTCGCCGCGTCCGTCTTCATCGCCTCGATCAGCTTCTTGACCTCCTGGCTGCGGCCGCGCGGCATGATCAGGACGTCGTTGCCGCTTGCTACGACGATCAGATCTTCGACCCCGACGAGCGACACGCGGATCCCGTCGCTCCGGACGAAGCACTGCTTGGTATCGATCGCCAGTACATTGCCGCCGCCTTCGCTGCGATGCGCGTTGCCGGCATCGTCGAGGTCGCTGATCGCGTGCAGGGCGTCCCAGCTGCCGACGTCGTTCCAGCCCATCGCAACCGGTACGACGGCAACGCGCTCGGCCTTCTCCATGACGGCATAATCGATCGAATCGTCAGGCGACGCCGCGAACGCCGTCGCATCGGGATAGATCCGGGTGCCTTCGGTGCGTGCCTTGTCCATCGCTTCCCGAGTGGCGATCAGGATACCCGGATCGAATTGAGCGAGCGCTTCGAGATAGGCATCCGCCTGGAACAGGAACATGCCGCCGTTCCAGGCATGATCGCCACTGGCGAGCATCGACTGGGCCTTGTCGAGCGGCGGCTTTTCGACGAACCGCGCGACGCGGTGAACGCCTGGCTGGAGTTCGTCGCCGATCTGAATCCAGCCATAGCCGATCTCTGGCGAGTCCGGCGCGATACCGAACGTGACGAGCCAGCCCTGCGACACCAGCGGCATCGCCGCCTCGATCGCTGCGTGGAATGCGGCGACGTCGTTGATGACGTGGTCGGATGGCATCACGAGCAGCGCGTTACCGCCGCCGCCGGCTGCGATCGCTGCCAGGGCGATCGCCGGCGCGGTGTTGCGACCGGTGGGTTCGAGAATGAGAGCCTGTGGCATAGCGCCAGCATCGGCAAGCTGTTGCTCGACCAGATCGGCGTGACGCGCGTTGGCCACCACGATCGGCGCCGCATAGCGTTCGCCCTGGGTGCGGCCCGCGGTGAGTTGCAGCATCGTTTCGTTTGCCGTCAGTGCCAGCATCTGCTTGGGCATCTCTGGGCGCGACATCGGCCACAGGCGTGTGCCGGAACCGCCTGAAAGTATCACGGGAACGATCGTACGTACGGTCATGGAGCCTCCTGCCGGTCGCGCTATAGTGCCGGCGTTAGCTTCGCAATCGTCAAGTGGCCCAAGCGGTTGCAGGGTCTTCAGCCTTTTTTTGGGAATTGCTGCCAAGCTTTGTTCAGCGTCGGCAGATTTTACAGATAGGCGTCGGGAACAACGGACCATGATACGGCTCTTCAAGCACTATGTACCCCATGTGGTCCTGATGCTCGGTCTGGTCGATCTGGTGCTGCTCATCACGTCCGCGGAGATCGGCTGGGTCGTCCGCGCGCACCAGATCGGTATGCAGGTCGAGCCGATCCAGACCCGTATCGGGCAGTTGCTTACTTTTGCATTCGCCTTGCAGGTGTCGCTGGTGGCAGTCGGCGCGTACGGCGTGGCGTCGTTCCTGTCGCTGCGCTTTGCCGCCGCGCGGCTCGCGGTGGCGCTGTCGATCGGCGTGATGTTCTTGTCGTTGATCTTCTTCCTGGTACCGCCGCTTGCGCTGTGGCGCTCCAATCTTCTCTATTCGACCGTCATCGCGACGGTGTTGCTCGTCACGGTTCGCGCGCTGCTCGGCAAGACGCTGGGTGGCGAAACGTTCAAGCGGCGCATCGTCGTGTTGGGCGCGGGGGTGCGTGCCGCCCAGATCCTGAGCCTGTCGGGACAGCCCGGGGTAAACTTCATCGTCGCCAAGTTCGTCTTGATGGGAGAGACCGAGCCGGTCGTCCAGGGAGCGCTGCCGCGTGGCGATATTCCCAATCTGGCGGCTTATATCGTCGATCAGAATGCGAGTGAGGTCGTGCTCGCACTCGACGAACGCCGCAATGCGCTGCCTATGAAGGATTTGCTCCGCGTCCGTACCACGGGCGTGCAGGTCAGCGAGATATCGAGCTTCCTCGAACGCGAGACGGGGCGGATCGACCTCAAGAGCGTGAACCCGTCCTGGTTGATCTTCTCCGACGGGTTTGCCTCGAGCCGGATGCTGTCGAGCGTCTTCAAGCGGGCGTTCGACATCATCGCCGGCGGGCTGCTGCTGGCGATCACCTTGCCGATCATCCTGGTCACTGCGGTCGCGATCAAGCTCGAGTCGAAAGGGCCGGCCTTCTACCGTCAGCGTCGCGTCGGCCTCTACAGCGAGGGGTTCGATATCCTGAAGCTGCGATCGATGCGGCAGGATGCCGAGGTGTCGGGCAAGGCAGTGTGGGCGGCGGAGGACGATCCCCGGATCACGCGGATCGGTCGCTTCATCCGAAAGGTCCGGATCGACGAACTGCCGCAGACCTGGACCGTGCTGAAGGGCGAGATGAGCTTTGTCGGCCCGCGCCCCGAACGGCCCCAGTTCGTCGAGCAGCTCGAGGAGCAGCTACCCTATTATGCCGAGCGGCACATGGTGAAGCCCGGCATTACCGGCTGGGCACAGATCAACTATCCCTATGGCGCATCGATCGAAGACGCCCGGCACAAGCTCGAATACGACCTCTATTACGCCAAGAATTACTCGCCGTTTCTCGACCTGCTGATCCTGTTGCAGACGCTGCGCGTCGTGCTGTGGCCGGCGGGGGCACGATGAGCGTCGTGATGTCCCAGGCATGATCACCACGTTAATCCTGTGGAGTTACGCGCTGGCCGCTCTGCTGTTCGGTGCGCTGGCGCTGACCCAGGTCCGGCAACCGAGCGGTCAATGGCCGCATGCCGCGTTCGTCGTTGCGCTCGCGACGACAAGCCTTTGGGCGCTTGCGGTCGCCGGGATCGACACACGCGATGTCGCGACACGGATCGTCGCAAGCGCGCGCGACATCGCATGGCTCGGCTTCATGCTCGCGCTCGTCCGGCGCGATCGCGCCGGCAATTATGCGCTCGGCGCGGTGTATTTCGTGGTGATGGCACTTGCCGGAACCGCGGCGATGCTCGCGGTTGCCGTGCGGATGGGGCTGGACGCCGAGGCGCTGACGGCGGTCGAGTCGGCCCGTGTCGTGTTTCGAATGATGAGCGCGGTCAGCGGTCTGGTGCTGGTCCACCATCTGTACCAGGCGGCACCTCCGTCGCGGGGCGGCATTCGTCTTGTCGTGCTCGCGCTCGCAGCGATGTGGGGCGTCGACCTGCTCGTGTCTGCGGGCGTGTATTTCGACATGCGGTGGATGCCCGCAGCGATCGTCGTGCGCGGTATCGTCATGACCGGCGTCGCGGCGTTGCTGGTGGTCGGCGTACACCGCAGCGGCGACTGGACGCTCGCCTTGTCGCGGCCGATCACGGTGCGTGCGTTGTCGACGGTGGCGTTGATCCTGTACGCCGGCCTGACCGCACTCGCGACCAGCATCGCCGCCAGCTATGCCGGTTCCTATGTCCGCGTCGCCCAGACCGCGATCGTCTTCGGTGCGACCGCCGGTGCGTTGGCGATGCTCTCGACCCCGTGGCTGCGAGCCTGGACCAAGGTGAAGGTCGCCAAGCATCTCTTTCGTCATCGCTATGACTACCGCGCGGAATGGCAACGCTTTACCGACACGCTGGGCAAGCCGGCGGCCGGTGCCGATACGCTGCACGCGCGTGTCGTGAAGTCGATCGCCGACCTGACCGACTCGCCGGGTGGCCTGTTGCTGGTGGCAGACGGCGTATCGCTAGGGCCGGAAGCCATGTGGAACTGGGACTGTGCCGCCACCGGTCCGCAGGATGACACGCTGGCCCGGTTCCTCGCCAGGGACGCCCGGATCATCGAACTGGATCGTGTCCGCGCAGGCACCGCGCCGGCCGAGGACATGGCCAGCGTTCCCGGCTGGCTTCAGGATTGCCTGGATGCGTGGGCGATCGTCCCGCTGATCCATGGCGGCGCGCTGGTGGGGGCGATCGTGCTCGCGCGACCACCCGTCGACCGGGCGCTCGACTGGGAAGATTTCGACCTGCTCCGGGTCGCCGGGCGGCAGGCGGCAAGCTATCTCGCCGAGGGCCGGGCGCATGCTGCACTCGCCGATGCGGCGCGGTTCGACGAGTTCAACCGGCGCTTCGCGTTTATCCTGCACGACATCAAGAACCTCGTCAGCCAGCTGACGCTGGTCGCGCGCAATGCCGAGCGCCATGCCGACAATCCCGAGTTTCGCGTCGACATGGTTGCCACCCTCAAGGACTCTTCAGACCGCATGAACGTGTTGCTCGCTCGCCTCTCGCAGCATGGCCCGGTCCGCGGGGAGCCGCTTCAGCCGCTCGACGTCGCGGCGATCGTCGAGCGCGTCGCAGCCAGCCGACGTGGCCAGCACCCGATCGCCGCGCGCGCCGCGTCGGTTTTCGTGCTCGGTCACGCCGCGCGTCTCGAACAGGTACTGGGTCATCTCGTCCAGAATGCGATCGAGGCGAGCGATGCCGATGCGCCCATCCTGCTGTCCGTCGAGACGGTCGGCGACCGGGTCGCGGTGGACGTGATCGATCATGGCAGCGGAATGGCGCCAGGCTTTGTACGCGACCAGCTGTTCCGCCCGTTCGTCTCCTCGAAACCGACAGGATTCGGTATCGGTGCGTTCGAGGCACGCCAGCTGGTGCATGCGATGGGCGGCGCGCTCGACGTCACCAGTCGCGAAGGTGAGGGGACTCGGTTCCGCGTCCTGCTTCCTGCGGTCGCGTCGCTGGAGGCGGCGGCATGAGCGGCGGCACGAGCGAGGGACCGCGGCGGGTCCTGCTGATCGTTGAGGACGATGTTGGGCTTCAGCGTCAGCTTCGCTGGGCGTATGAAGGGTATGAGATCGTCGTTGCCAGCGATCGGACACAGGCGCTGGATGCGATCCGCGCGCATGAGCCCGCCGTCGTTACACTCGACCTGGGCTTACCGCCCGACCCGGACGGCGTCACCGAAGGGTTCGCCACGCTACGCGACATCCTCGCCATCAAGCCCGATACCAAGGTGATCGTCGCCTCTGGCCACGGCGCGCGTGAAAGCGCGTTGCAGGCGATTGCCGACGGAGCCTGGGATTTCTACGCCAAGCCGATCGATATCGACGCGCTGGGCATGATCGTCAGTCGCGCGTTTCACGTCCATGCGCTGGAGGCCGAAAACCGACGCCTCGCCGCGCGGATCGACGCGGGCGGGTTCGGTGGCCTTATCAGCGCGTCGCCCGAGATGGCGGCGGTCACGCGCACGCTGGAGCGAGTCGCACCCGCCAACGTCTCGGTGATGCTGCTCGGTGCGAGTGGTACCGGCAAGGAGCTGCTCGCGCGCGGGCTCCACGATGCCTCGCCGCGATCGCGCGGCAATTTCGTCGCGATCAACTGCGCGGCGATTCCCGAGACGTTGCTCGAAAGCGAGTTGTTCGGTCACGAAAAAGGCGCGTTCACCGGCGCCGTGAAGACGACCGAAGGCAAGATCGAACAGGCAGCCGGTGGCACGCTGTTCCTCGACGAGATCGGCGACGTGCCGCTCGCGCTTCAGGTGAAGCTGTTGCGGTTCCTTCAGGAGCGCGTGATCGAACGTGTCGGCGGGCGCAAGGCGATCCCGGTGGACACCCGGATCGTCTGCGCGACACACCAGAATGTCGACGCGATGGTCGCCGACGGGCGGTTCCGCGAGGATTTGTATTACCGCCTCGCGGAGATCGTCGTGCGGATCCCGGCGCTGGCCGATCGGACTGGCGACGCGGTATTGCTCGCGCGCCACTTCGTCACGCGCTACGCCACGTCGATGAACCCCGTCGTCACCGGCCTTGCTCCCGACGCGCGTGCTGCGATCGATGGCTGGGGGTGGCCGGGCAACGTCCGCGAACTGGAGAACCGGATCAAGCGCGCGGTCATCATGGCGGACGGCAAGCTGATCACCGCAACCGACCTCGATCTCGACGGCAAGGCGGAGGACGCGTCCATGCTCAATCTGCGCGCCGCGCGCGAGCTCGCCGATCGCAAGGCGATCCGCCAGGCGCTCGCGCGTTCGGATGGCAATATCGCGGGCGCAGCGCGGTTGCTCGGGATCAGCCGACCGACGTTGTACGATCTGCTGAAAAGCTACGACCTCCATGCCTGAGGCGACCTATCCGATGCTGCGGCGGCGCCGGCGGCGGCGGTTCAGGATGCCGATCGCGCTGTCAGCCGTGCTGTCCGGCAATCGTCCGCGGCTGCTCGCGATCTGCGTGTTGTGTCTGCTGGTGGTGGCGGTCGGTGTCGGATTGGCGATGCGCTCGCCGCGGCCCGATGCGCGCCGGTCGCTTGCCGATAGCCTGACGACGTTGGAGGCCGGAAATTACAGCGCGGCGCGGACCAATGCGCAAGCGGCCGTCGCCGCGATGCCGACGCTGGGAATCGCTCATGCCGTGCTGGCGCGCGCCTATCTCGAACTCGGCGACGGGCTTGCAGCCGAAGCCGAGCTGGCACGAGCGGTCGATGCAGGGCTGTCCGCGGATCGGCTGCATCAGCTTCTGGCGCATGCACGCCTGTTGCAGGGCGACCCGGAAGGAGCGATCGACGAAGCCGCAGCGGCGCAACCTCGCTACGCCGCCTATGCCCAGCGTATCCAGGCGCGCGCGCTTGCGTCGCAGGGCAAGCTGGCCGACGCACGCACGATCCTGCAGACGCTGCTCGACGGCGCGCCGGATGACGCAGCGGCATGGACCGATCTCGGCCGTATCCGGCTGACTGCCGGCGATATCGGCGATGCATCGGTCGCTGCGGCACGCGCGGTGGCGCTGGCGCCGCGCGAGCCCTCCGCACTGACGCTGCAGGGCGAGGTGATCCGTGACCGCTACGGGTTGGTGGCGGCGTTGCCGTGGTTCGAAGCAGCGCTCAAGCGCGATGCCTATTACCATCCGGCGCTGATCGAATATGCCGCGACGTTGGGCGACGTCGGACGCAACGCCGACATGCTGGTCGCGACGCGGCGCGCATTGCAGGCCCGACCGGGTAGCCCTCAGGCGCTGTATCTCCAGGCGGTGCTCGCCGCGCGGGCAGGGCGAATCGACCTGGCCCGTGCGCTGCTTCGCCGCACGGGGGGAGCGATTAGTGGCCTGCCGGGCGCGTTGCTGCTTTCGGCGAACCTCGATCATGCGCAGGGCAAGTTCGAACAGGCCGCGACCACCTGGCGCCAGCTGATGACCGAACAGCCGCTCAACATCGTCGCCCGACGCTTGCTGGGGGCAGCTCTGCTGCGTTCCGGCGATCCGCGTGGCGCGCTCGACGTGCTGCGACCGATCGGATTGCGCCGCGACGCCGACAGCTACACGCTCATGTTGATCGCGCGCGCCTGCGAAGCCACCGGCGACCGGGTTATGGCCGCACAATTTCTCGACCGCGCCGCGACCGGCCCCGCCGCACCTGCCGCTGCGTTTGCGACCGACGATTCGCTTGGCGCATTGATGGCCGGGGCCGATACCGCGATCGACGACCCGACCTATGTTCTTGGCGTGATCCGCGGCCAACTCGCCAATGGCGATACCGCAGGCGCGATCGCGCGTGCGGGTACGCTGGTAGCGGCGGGGCCGGGGGCACCGGCCGCACAACTGGCGCTCGGCGACTCGCTGGTTGCGGCGGGTCGTTTTGGCGAGGCCGCCGGCACCTATGCGCGTGCGGCGGACCTCGCGTTCGACGAGCCGACGATGCTCAGGCTGGTCGATGCCCTGGGCCGCGCTGGTCGCGGTGAGGATGCCGCGGCATCACTCGATTTGTATTTGTCGCAGAACCCTCAGAGCGTGGCCGGACAGCGGCTGCTAGGCCATTGGCAGGTTGCGTCGGGCGATTGGGGGCGGGCGATCGAGACGTTGGAAGGCCTCCGCCGCCGTGTCGGCAACCGCGATGGCGGCGTGCTTGTCGATCTTGCGCTGGCTTATGCGGGAAGCGACGATGGTGCGATCGCGGTCCGCTACGGCCGCGCGGCCTATGCCTTGATGCCGATGAATGCCGCTGCCGCCGATGCCTATGGTATCGCGCTGGCGGCGAACGGCGATACCGCGGGCGCTCGGCAGTTGCTGGTCAAGGCGACCCGGCTCGCACCGGACGATGGCGCGATCGCAGGACATCTCCGCCAACTCGGTTGAAGGCCCGTTCAGCCGGTGTCTTGCCATCTGAAGGCTGTCTCGTTGGATGCTTGTTCAACCGGCTGCAAGCCGCCAAGAGCGGGCTATGACCGACCCACTGGACCGCATCGCCGCCGCGCTGGAGCGGCTTTCGCCGCCGCCGCCGCCGCCGGCCGATCCCCATATTCATCCCGCCTATGTCTGGCGTAGCGGATCACTGATTCCGGTCCGCCGCTTCGCGCCGCTTGCGCTCGACATGCTGATCGGCGTCGATCGTCAGAAGGCCGCGCTGATCGCGAATCTGCGTCATCTGGCGACTGGCTATGCTGCGCAGGACGTGTTGCTGTGGGGTGCCCGCGGCACGGGCAAGTCGGCGCTGGTGAAGAGCGCGGTCGGAGCGGTGCAGGGGGAAGCACGGGATGCAACATCGCCTGGTGATCTCGCGCTCGTCGAGGTGTCGGATCTGAGCGGGCTACCGGCATTGTTCGATGCGTTGGCGCGGGTCGATCGGGCCTTTGCGGTGTTCATCGACGATCTGGGGTTCGATGTGCCGGCCGATGCGCGCGCGCTGCGATCGATCCTGGAGGGCGGGGCAGAGCCGAGGCCCGCCAATGTTCGCTTGGTCGTCACCGCAAACCGTCGGCATCTCGCGCCACGTGATATCGCCGAACAGGAAAGCGCGATCAATCCGCGCGACTCGGCGGACGATCATATGGCCTTGGCGGACCGTTTCGGTCTCAGCCTGGGCTTTCACGCATTGGATCAGGATGGGTATCTTGCGATCGTTGCGGCCTATGCCAGAGCAAACGATCTGAAATTCGAAACCAGCGATGCGATTTCGTGGGCAACACGCCGCGGGAGCCGTTCGGGCCGCGTAGCGTGGCAGTTCATCGTCGATCTCGCGGGTCGGGCCGGTAGGTCACTCTAGCCGCGAAACGAGTGGGCCGACGCGTTTGGCGTCGGCCCGAAACGCTTAGTTGCTGTCCGAATCGTCGTTGTTATCGTCCTTGACGATAGCAATCACGCCGATGGCTGCAACGCCAGCTGCGATCAGGATCGCGAAGATGCCGCCGCCGCCAGCGAGGTCGCTCTTGTCAGCCGAAACCGAACCGGCGCGGACCGTCGATGCAGGAGCAGCCGACGCTGCAACCGAGGTGGTCATCATTGCGACAGCAAGTGCGCTGCCGGTAAGGGCCTTGAGCTTCATAAACATCTCCACAATAAACGAACCGAACTGCCGCAACGCAGCAATTGCAAGCTGGTTCCACTATTTATCAGAGGCGTAAAAGTCCAGCTAAATCTAGTTTAAGACGTGCCTTCAACCATTTCTGCAAGCTCGAGCCAGCGTAGCTCGGCCGATTCCTTCTCGGCCCGCGCGGTTTCGATCGCCTTGGTCAGTCTCGCGAACGTCGCATTGTCGCGCATGTACAGGTCGGGCTTGGCGAGTTTAGCCGCATCGGCCGCCATCTGCGCGTCGAGTTCCTCGATTCGTTTGGGCAGCAATTCGTAGTCGCGCTGATCCTTGTACGTCAGTTTCGCGCGGGGCGCGGCGGCCGGCGGTGCAGTGGCGGCGACCTTTTTCGACGCGCGCTTGCCGGTGGTCGTCGACGCGCGACGCTTCTCCCAGTCCTCATACCCGCCCGCGACGACATCGACCGTCCCCGAGCCATCGAGCCCGAGCGTGATCGTCACGGTCCGGTCGAGGAAGTCGCGATCATGGCTGACGATCAGCACGGTGCCGTCGTAATCGCCGATCACCTCCTGCAACAGGTCGAGCGTCTCGAGATCGAGATCGTTGGTCGGCTCGTCGAGGACGAGCAGGTTCGACGGCTTGGCGAATTCGCGCGCCAGCAACAGCCGCGAGCGCTCGCCACCCGACAGCGAGCCGATCTTCGCGTCGACCATGTTCGGATCGAACAGGAAGTCCTTCAGATAGCCGTGGATGTGTTTCCGCACGCCGAGCACGTCGATCCATTCGCCGCCGTCGACGACGACTTCGCGGACCGTCTTCTCGGGCGCCATCAGGCTGCGCTGCTGGTCGATCACGACCGCGTCCAGGGTCTGGGCGAGCTTGATCGAGCCGCTGTCGGGCTGGATCTCGCCGGTGAGCAGCTTCAACAGCGTCGACTTGCCCGCACCGTTGCGGCCGACGATGCCGATCCTGTCGCCTCGCGTCACACGTAGCGTCAGGTCGCCGATGATCGTGCGGTCGCCGTAGGCCTTGGTGACGTTCTTCGCGTCGATCACAACCTTCGTCTTGGAGTCGTCGCTGCTGGTCGTCAGGTTCGCAGACCCCTGCGGTCCGATCATCGACGCGCGTTCGGCGCGCATCTCGTGCAGCTTGGTCAGGCGGCCCTGGTTGCGCTTGCGACGGCCGGTGACGCCGCGCAGCAGCCAATGCTCCTCCAGCTTCAGGCGTGCATCGAGCTTCTCGGCCTGGCGCTGTTCCTCGGCATACACCTGCTCGGTCCACGCCTCGAACCCGCCGAAACCGACCTCCGCGCGGCGGATCGCGCCGCGATCGAGCCACAAGGTCTGCTTGGTGAGTCGCGTCAGGAAGGTTCGGTCATGGCTGATGACGACGAACGCGCCGCGGAAGCGCTTGAGCCACTCCTCGATCCACTCGATCGCGCCGATGTCGAGATGGTTGGTCGGCTCGTCGAGCAGCAGCACGTCGGGGTCCTGCGACAACGCGCGGACGATCGCCGCGCGGCGCCGCTCGCCACCCGACGCCGACGCCGCCTCGCGCGAGAGGTCGATGCCGAGCTGATCCGCGATCGAATCCGCTTCGTAATTCACCGGCGCGTCGTCGCCCGCCATCACGTAATCGCGCAACGTCGCGAAGCCGCGCAGGTCGGGCTCCTGCTCGAGGATCACGACGCGGGTGCCGGGGACGATCACTCGGCGGCCTTCGTCGGCGATGACGCTGCCGCCGAGCAGTTTGAGCAAGGTCGTCTTTCCGGCGCCGTTGCGGCCGATCAGCGCGAGCCGGTCGCGCGGGCCGATGTGGATGTCGAGGTTGCGAAAGAGCCATCCCGAGCCCTGGACGAGTCCGAGGCCTTCGAATGCTAAGATTGGTGCTGCCATGTTCGCGCCACGTAGGGGCGCCAAGTGATGCAGGCAAGTTACACCGTCGTGGTAACCGGCGTCAGGACCATGCGCCGCCTCATTCACAGGCTGTTCAATGCGCAGGCCCTATGCCACGGCGATGAAGATGTTGCTTTTCCTTGCGACCTTGGCCGCGGCGCCTTTGCTGATGGGTGCGGCACCCCTGTTGGTGGGCGAGCCCCCGCAACGTCGCAGCGACCAGATGTCGGCGTTGGAGGCGCGCAGGACCGGAGCGCCGTCTTTGCGCGAGATCGAGTCGCGCGTGATCCCGACGATGAAGGGCGCGCAGTATCTCGGCTCGGACTATGATTCGGGCAGCGCCATTTACACGCTGAAATTCCTGCGCGATGGAACCGTCATCTGGGTCGACGTCGATGGCCGCACCGGCCAGATCGTCGGCCGCACGGGTCGCTGAAAACCCCAATCGAGAGGATAATCATGCGCGTTCTGATCGTCGAGGACGAGCCGAATCTCGGCCAGCAATTGAAGAATACCCTTGAGGGCGCCGGCTATGCGATCGATCTCGCGGTCGATGGCGAGGAGGGGCATTTCCTCGGTTCGACCGAGAATTACGACGCGGTCGTGCTCGATCTCGGCCTGCCCGAGATTGACGGGCTGACCGTGCTCGACCGCTGGCGGAAAGAGGGCAAGACGATGCCCGTGCTAGTCCTGACTGCACGCGACAGCTGGTCCGACAAGGTCGCCGGGCTCGATGCGGGCGCCGACGACTATGTGGCGAAACCGTTCCAGAGCGAGGAGCTGATTGCGCGTCTGCGGGCGCTGATCCGTCGCGCGAGCGGCAACGCCTCGTCGGAGCTGACCGCGGGCGATATCCGCCTCGACACGCGCAGCGGCAAGGTCACGCGCGCTGGCGAGCCGGTGAAGCTGACCGCGCAGGAGTACAAGCTGCTGAGTTATTTGCTCCATCACAAGGGCAAGGTCGTCAGCCGTACCGAGCTGATCGAGCATATCTACGACCAGGATTTCGATCGCGATTCGAACACGATCGAGGTGTTCGTCACGCGGATTCGCAAGAAGCTCGGCCAGGACGTGATCACGACGATCCGCGGCCTTGGCTACAGCCTCGAAGATCCGGACGCCTGATCGGTCCGGTTATGGACAGCGCGTCGATACCTGCCCCCCCAACCGCCGACACGCCGCTCCGCGTGCCGGCGGCGGTGAAGGGATCGCTGTCGCGGCGGATGATCCTGATTGCGGCGGTGTGGATCGGCGTGCTGCTCAGCGGCGGCGGGTTCGCGCTCGACCGCGTGCTGTCGGCGGCGGTGACGCGCAATTTCGACGACCAGCTCGAATACGTCCTCCGCTCGCTACTGAACTCGTCCGAAATCGGTCCTGAGGGCGAGGTGATTTTCACCCGCGAGGCCGTCGCCGACCAGCGATTCCTCGAGCCGTATTCCGGGCTGTATTATCAGGTGTCGGCCAAGGGGCAGGACGACCTGCTGTCACGCTCGCTGTGGGATCGGAAATTGGCGTTCGGCAGCACGCATGACGACCGCACCGCGCATTTCTACGATAGCGCGCAGTTTCCCGACGAGAAGCTGCGGATCGTCGAGCGCGATGCGGTGATCCCCGGCTCCAAGGTGCATTGGCGGTTCCAGGTCGCGCAGAGCCGCGACGGGCTCGATGCGCAGATCACGACGTTGCGTCGAACGCTCGTCCGCAGCTTCGCGCTGCTCGCGCTCGGGCTGATCGTTATGGCGGCGCTGCAGACCTTCTATGGGCTGTGGCCGCTGCGACGGGTGCGCGAGGAGATCGCGCGGATGCGCGCCGGCCAGTCGAACCGGGTGTCGAGCGCGATGCCGGTCGAGGTTGCGCCGATGGTCGAGGAACTCAACGCGCTGATCGAGCATAACGAGCGCCAGGCGGAGGAAGCGCGCCGTCACGCCGGCAACCTCGCGCATGCGCTGAAGACGCCGCTGACGGTGATCATGAACGCTGCCACCGCGCAGTCGGACGATCTCGCCGACACGGTGATCCGCGAGGCGCGGACGATGCGGCGGCAGGTCGATCACCACCTCGCGCGCGCGCGGGCTGTCGGGCGGCGCGGGTCGGCACATAGCCGCGCGGACGTGTGGCCGAGCCTCGAATCGGTCGAGCGCGCGGTTGGGCGGCTGTATCGGCATGTTCGGATCGACGTGACGGGGCCGCGCGGGCTTCAGGTCCATGTCGAGCGGCAGGATCTCGACGAGATGCTCGGCAATCTGATCGAGAACGCGGCGAAATACGGCGGCGGCAGCGTGTTCGTGACGGTCGGCGCGCAGTCGGGCTTCGTCGAGTTCCTGGTCGAGGACGACGGTGTCGGGATTCCCGAAGAGGAGCGCGTGCGTATCTTCGATCGCGGGGTGCGACTGGATACGGGCAAGCCTGGGACCGGGCTAGGGCTCGCGATCGTGCGCGATGTGGCGGAGATCTACGAGGGGACCGTCGCGCTCGAAGAGAGCGAAGACCTTGGCGGGTTGCTCGTACGGCTCAGGCTGCCCGCGGCGAACTGACCCTGCTTCGATCCTCCCCTTGCAGGGCAGGATCACGTCACCCCCGCGATCGCGCCTGGCGGTACGTCCCCAACACGCGGAGCCATTTCGAGTGGAACCCGAGTTCCTCCAATGCATGATCGAGGTTTGCGTCGCCGGGCTTCCCAACCACATCCGCATAGAACTCGGTCGCGGAGAAGCTGCCGTTGCGCTGGTAGCTCTCCAGCTTGGTGATGTTCACCCCGTTGGTCGCGAACCCGCCGACCGCCTTGTAGAGCGCGGCGGGAACGTTCTTCACCTCAAAGATCAGCGTCGTCATCCACTCAGCCCCGACCGGCTCCTGCGCCGCCGGCGGCTTGCCGCCCCGTGCGAGAACCACGAACCGCGTCGTGTTGTGATCCGCGTCGGCGATGTCGGTCGCGAGCAGGTCCAGCCCGTACAGCCCGGCAGCGGCAGGTGGCGCGAGTGCCGCGATCGCAGGATCGGCGAGTTCGGCAACCTTTGCCGCGGCGCCCGCGGTGTCGGGATAGCTCACCGGCTCGATCCCGTGCGCTTTCAGCCAATGCCGGCACTGGCCGAGCGCCTGCGGATGGCTCATCGCCTGGCGGATGCCGTCTCGCGGGCCGGCGCCCATCAACGCATGGCGGATCGGCAGGAAATGCTCGCCGGTGATCACCAGCCCCGATTCGGGGAGCAGGAAATGGATGTCGGCGACGCGGCCGTGGAGGGAATTCTCGATCGGGATGATCGCGCAGTCGGCGCGGCCGTCCTTCACCGCATCGATCGCGTCGGAGAAATCGAAACAGGGCAGGGGGAGGCCGTCGGGGAACGCCTCGACCGCCGCGACATGGCTGTTGGCGCCCGGCGCACCCTGGAACGCGACCGCGCGCGTGGGGTCTGCCGCAGCGGCCTCGGTCATCCGCGCGACGATCGGACGGGCGGGGGCGGCGAAGTTTTCCATGCGCAGGCCGAGTAGAGAGCTGCCGCCCGCCAGACAAGCGCGGCTTGCGGTGCGCGCCAGCGTTTTCTATGGCTATCCCAAACAGAACAGGGCGGATGCACAAGATGGACAATCGGACCAATACGATCGCCGGCTGGGTGCTCGCAGGCTGTGGTGCGGCGCTCGGGCTGTCGATCGTCGGCGGGATGATGTTCCACGGCGAGCGCCCCGAGAAGATGGGCTATGCGATCGAGGGCGTCGTCGCCGAGGGCGGCGAAGGTGCCGCCGCCGAAGTGCCGATCGCGTCGCTGCTGCCGACCGCCGATGCCGCCAAGGGTGCGGAAGTGTTCAAGAAGTGCGCCGCCTGCCACACGATCAACCAGGGCGGCGCGAACGGCGTCGGCCCGAACCTGTACGGCACGGTCGGCGAGGAAATCGCCAAGGGCAAGGGCGGGTACGCCTTCTCCGCGGCACTGGCGGGCGTCGGCGGCAAGTGGGACTTCGACAAGCTCAACGCCTGGCTGACCTCACCGCGCAAGTTCGCGAATGGCACGAAGATGACCTTCGCTGGCTTAGGCAACGCGCAGGATCGCGCGAACGTGATCCTGTATCTCAACCAGCAGGGCTCGAACCTGCCGCTCCCCGCGGCGCCTGCGGCTGGCGCTGCGCCGGCGGCCAAGGATGCGGCGGCAAAGGATCAGCCGGCGACGGCGAATGCGGCCGAGGCTGCGGCGACGGAAGGTGCGCCGACCGCCGACATTGCCAACACTGGTACGCCAGCGTCTGGCGCGCCATCGGTCGATCCCGAAGCAGCGCGCAAGGGCGCCCGCTCGGAGAAGTAATCGCTTCTCCCCCTCCCCTGGGGGGAGAGGGGCGGGGTGAGGGGCCGCCCAGCAGCACTCGGCGTGGAACAACTTACCCGCTCGCAAGCCTCAATCCGTCACCCCAGCGAAAGCTGGGGTATCCCAGTTGGTTCTCGATCGGTTCGCCTGAAACCGGGAGACCCCAGCTTTCGCTGGGGTGACGAATCAGTTGGCGGACGGGTTTGGTGGGCGTCTGCGGAGGGAGCTTACCCCTCCGCTGCATCCTTCTCCGCCCGCTCGCGATAGAACGAATGCACAGCGTCCCAGGCCTCGTCCGCGGTCTCGACATAGCGGAAGATCCCCAGGTCCTTCTCGCTGACGACGCCTTCCTCGACCAGCGCGTCGAAGTTCACGACCCGCTCCCAGAATTCGCGTCCGAACAGCAGCACCGGGATCGGCTGGATCTTCCCCGTCTGGATCAGCGTCAGCAGCTCGAACAGCTCGTCGAACGTCCCGAATCCACCCGGAAACGCCGCGAGCGCCCGCGCATGCAGCAGGAAGTGCATCTTCCGCAGCGCGAAATAGTGGAACTGCACCGACAACGACGGCGTCACATACGGATTCGGCGCCTGCTCGTGCGGCAGGACGATGTTGAGCCCGATCGACTCGGCGCCGACGTCATCAGCGCCGCGGTTGGCGGCCTCCATGATCGATGGACCACCGCCCGAACACACCACGAACTGCCGCCAGCCACGCTCGTCGCGCGGCAGCACGCTGACCTTGGCGGCCAGCTCTCGCGCGACGTCGTAATATTTCGACTTCTCGACCAGCCGCTCGGCGATCTTCTTCGACTTCTCGTCGGTCGCAAGCGCCAGCAGCGCCTGCGCCTTCGAAGGCTCGGGGATGCGCGCAGAGCCGTAGAACACGAACGTCGAGCCGATCTTCGCCTCGTCGAGGACGAGTTCGGTTTTCAGCAGTTCGAGCTGGAACCGCACCGGCCGCAGGTCTTCGCGCAACAGGAAATCCATGTCCTGGAAGGCGAGCCGGTAATGCGGGTGCTGTGTCTGCGGGGTGGAAACGGAGTCGCGGGCGGACTCGGCATCCTGGCTGGCGTTCGGAAAAACGCGCGTCGGTACTCGTGTATCTGTCATTCAGGCGCGATTAGAGGAAAGGGGCAGGGAGGGCTAGACTGCCGTTTTCCTGCGAACGCAGGAATCCAGGGTCGCGGAGTACCGCGTTCGTAACCCTAGGCTCCTGCTTTCGCAGGAGAACATCAGCGGCAGAAACCCGCGCGATCGTCTTCGAGATGGAGGTGGTTGCGGTGTGCGGCGTTGTAGTCGGGGCTGAGCACCGTCCCGAACCGCTTGCACGCCGACGCGCGGATCATCTGGAGGAATTGCCGGACCTGCGGGTCGGGCGAGTTCCAGTCGTTCAGCACGGTGATTCGCCGCCCGTCCTTCAGCACGAACCCGCCGATATCGATCGCGTTGGCGATCGCGTGGCCGGAGCGCCTGCTCACATTGCGTGCAGAGCCGACGACGTTGCGGCACGAATAGCTCCCCATGCTGTCGATCCGCGCGAGTTCGCTGCCGAGCATCTGGTACGCGGCGGGCGCGACCGCGTTGCGCGTCCAGCCGATGAACGCGCGCGCCGCGCCGCAACGCACCGCGGTGAGGTTGGCGACGGGGACGCCGATATCGACGAGCTTCACGGTGCCGGCGAGCCCGCAACCGGGGCCGGTCTCGCGGTCGGGCAGGACCTGGAACGAAACGTGGAGCTGGCGAAGGTCGGCGAGGCACTGCGCTGTTTCCCGATTGCTCGGGACGGAGAGGTTGGGGCGGGTTTGAGTAGGGGCAGTGGGACGATCGGCGCGTCCGCAGGCGGCAAGCAGAAGGGTGACGATAAGGGAATAAAATACGCGATACATGGGCGTATAATCCTCGCCTTGGCCATCATTGTCACCCTATCTCCGTTCGTGCTGAGCGAAGTCGAAGCATCTCGCCGCAGGCACGGGACCCTTCGACTTCGCTCAGGGCGAACGGCAGGGAGAAGAGTTGACACCCCCGCGAACGCCGTTAGGGCCGGCGACGGGCCACGCGGTCCCAACGCCGCGCGTGCTCTCTGTGAGGAGAGATACATGACTGATACGACCTACGCACCCGCTACAAATGCGCCTGCACTGCCCGCTACGAAGCCGGCACGTCCCTTTTTCAGCTCCGGTCCCTGCGCGAAACCTCCGGGTTGGTCCGCGGACAAGCTCGCCACCGCATCGCTCGGTCGCTCGCATCGCTCGAAGATCGGCAAGACCCGCCTCCAGTACAGCATCGACCTGATGCGCGAGCTGCTCAAGCTCCCCGATACGCACCGCATCGGCATCGTCCCCGGCTCCGACACCGGCGCGTACGAGATGGCGATGTGGACGATGCTGGGCGCCAAGCCCGTCACCGCGCTCGCTTGGGAAAGCTTCGGCGAGGGCTGGGTCACGGATGCCGTGAAGCAGCTCAAGATCGATCCCACCGTCGTGCGCGCCGACTACGGCCAGATCCCCGATCTGAACGCGGTCGACTGGTCGAACGACGTGCTGTTCACCTGGAACGGCACCACGAGCGGCGTGCGCGTGCCGAATGCCGACTGGATCCCCGACGACCGCGAGGGTCTGTCGTTCGCCGATGCGACCTCCGGCGTGTTCGCGTACGACATCGACTGGACCAAGATCGATGTCGCCACCTTCTCGTGGCAGAAGGTGCTCGGCGGCGAGGGCGCGCACGGCGTGCTGATCCTCGGGCCTCGCGCGGTCGAGCGGCTTGAGAGCTACACGCCGGCATGGCCGTTGCCGAAGGTGTTTCGTCTCGTCTCTAAGGGCAAGCTGACCGAGGGTGTGTTCAAGGGCGAGACGATCAACACGCCGTCGATGCTGGCCGTCGAAGATGCGATCTTTAGTCTCGAATGGGCGAAGTCGCTCGGCGAAGACGGGCTGATCAAGCGCTCGGATGCGAATGCGGCGGCGTTGGACAAGATCGTCGCGGAGCGCGATTGGCTCGGCCATCTCGCGGTCGATCCGGCGACGCGGTCGAAGACCAGCGTGTGCCTGACGGTCGAGGGTGCCGACGAGGCGTTGATCAAGGCGATGGCTTCGGCGCTAGAAAAGGCTGGCGCGGCGTATGACGTGGCGGGCTATCGCGATGCGCCTCCGGGGCTTCGTATCTGGTGCGGCGCGACCGTCGACACCGCCGATATCGAGGCGCTCGGCCCCTGGCTCGACTGGGCCTACGCGACCGCCAAGGCCGCCTAGCTAGCTACCGCGTCTTTTACGCCCTCCTTCCAACTACCACCCCTACTCCGTCATCCCGGCGCACGCCGGGACCCATGGACACGGAGCGCCCGCTCATGATGCGGACCGCAACCGTGGGTCCCGGCTTCCGCCCGGGATGACGGGGGGCAGGATCGGAACGGAAGGCGACACCCCAATTCACCGAATTCCCAGGAGCAATCCCATGCCAAAAGTCCTCATTTCCGACAAAATGGATCCCCGTGCGGCGCAGATCTTCCGCGAGCGCGGCGTCGAGGTCGACGAGATCACCGGCAAGACGCCCGCCGAGCTGATCGCGATCATCGGCGAGTATGACGGCCTCGCGATCCGCAGCTCGACCAAGGTCACCAAGGAAATCCTCGAGCACGCGACCAACCTGAAGGTCGTCGGCCGCGCCGGGATCGGCGTCGACAATGTCGACATCCCCGCCGCGTCGGCGAAGGGCGTGGTCGTGATGAATACGCCGTTCGGCAACTCGATCACCACCGCCGAGCACGCGATCGCGCTGATGTTCGCGCTCGCCCGCCAGCTGCCCGAGGCCGACGCTTCCACGCAGGCCGGCAAGTGGGAGAAGAACCGCTTCATGGGCGTCGAGCTGACGTCGAAGACGCTCGGGCTGATCGGTGCGGGCAATATCGGCTCGATCGTCGCCGACCGTGCGCGCGGCCTCAAGATGAAGGTCGTCGCGTTCGATCCGTTCCTGACGCCCGAGCGCGCGATCGAGATCGGCGTCGAGAAGGTCACGCTCGACGAACTGCTGGCGCGCGCCGACTTCATCACGCTGCACACGCCGCTGACCGACCAGACGCGCAACATCCTCTCGGCCGAGGCGCTCGCCAAGACCAAGAAGGGTGTCCGCATCATCAACTGCGCGCGCGGCGGGCTGATCGACGAGGTCGCGCTGAAGGCGGCGCTTGATTCGGGGCAGGTCGGCGGCGCAGCGCTCGACGTGTTCGTCGAGGAGCCTGCCAAGGCGTCGCCGTTGTTCAACACGCCGAACTTCGTCAGCACGCCGCATCTCGGCGCGTCGACCACCGAGGCGCAGGTCAACGTCGCGATCCAGGTCGCCGAGCAGATGGCCGATTTCCTGATGTCGGGCGGCGTCACCAACGCGCTCAACATGCCGTCGCTGTCGGCGGAGGAAGCCCCAAAGCTGAAGCCGTACATGGCGCTGGCGGAGAAGCTGGGGTCGCTGGTCGGGCAACTCACCACCGGCGCGGTGTCGCGGATTTCGGTGCATACCGAGGGCGCGGCGGCGGATCTGAACGCCAAGCCGATCGTGAGCGCGGTGCTCGCCGGCTATCTCCAGACGCAGACCGCGACCGTCAACATGGTCAATGCGCCGGTGCTGGCACGCGAGCGTGGTCTTGAGGTTCGCGAAGTGCGTACTGAGCGCGAGGCGGATTACCACACGCTGCTGCGCGTCGCGGTGAAGACCGAGGATGGCGAGCGTTCGGTGGCGGGCACGCTGTTCGGCGATTCGGCGCCGCGTCTGGTCGAGCTGCTCGGGATCAAGATTGAGGCCGATCTGGCGGGGCCGATGCTGTACGTCGTCAACGAGGATGCGCCTGGGTTCATCGGTCGTCTCGGGACGGCGCTGGGCGAGGCTGGCGTGAATATCGGGACGTTCCACCTCGGGCGTCGGTCGGCGGGCGGCGAGGCTGTGTTGTTGCTGTCGGTTGACGAAGCGGTGACGCCCGACCTGCTCACCAAGGTCCGCGCGCTGCCAGGCGTAAAGACCGCAATGGGCCTGAACTTCTAACAAGACTCCCTCTCCCCTCGGGGAGAGGGTAGGGGAGAGGGGCAGTACCAAGAGATGGCGTTTGGGGCGCCCCTCTCCCCGGCCCTCTCCCCAAAGGGGAGAGGGAGTCGTGCCCAAAACCGATGACAGCATGCTGCGCCGGGCGAAGGCGATGCGGTCCGGGCAGACCGGACCGGAAATGCGGTTCTGGTACGAAGTTCGAGCCAAGCGCTTCCAAGGCGTGAAGTTCATCCGCCAGGTCGTGATCGGCCCATTTATCGCGGATTTCGTCGCGCGTTCGCACATGCTTGTTGTCGAGCTTGACGGCGATACGCACACCGATCAAGCACGCGACGCCCGCAGGACGGCGTGGCTGGAAGAGCAGGGATATCGGGTGATCCGTTTCGCCAATACCGATGTGATGACCAATCTCGAAGGCGTTTTGCAGGTGTTGGGCGATGCACTTGTCACACGCGTGGATCTGACACGATGACCGCACTCCTCCCCGAAGGCTTCCGAGATCGCCTCCCCCCGTTCGCCGATTCGGCGGCGGCGCTGGAAGCCCGCGTGCTCGAAGCTGCGCGACTCCACGGCTACGAGCGCGTCGATCCGCCGCTCGCCGAATTCGCCGATGGGCTTGAGATGCGACTCAAAGCCGGCGGCCTCCACGATGCGGTGCGCTTCGTCGATCCGGTGTCGCAGCGGACGCTCGCGATCCGCCCCGACATCACCGCACAGGTCGCGCGGATCGCCGCGACGCGGATGGGCCACCACCCGCGGCCGGTTCGCCTGAGCTATGCCGGCTCCGTGCTGAAACTGCGCGCGTCGCAACTCGCGCCAGCGCGGGAGACGCGGCAGATCGGGTGCGAACTCATCGGGCTCGACTCGGTTGCCGCGGCGCAGGAACTGGTCGCGGTTGCAGTCGAAATGATTGCCGCCGCCGATGTTACCGGCGCATCGATCGACTTTACGCTGCCCGATCTGGTGCCGACGCTGGCCGCTGGACCATTGCCGGTCGCGGATGACCTCGTCGCAACCTTGCGCGACCGCCTAGACGCAAAGGACGCGGGCGCCGTGGCCGCACTCGCGCCCACCTACCTCCCGCTGATCGAAGCCGCGGGCCCGTTCGACCAGGCGATGGACCGCCTCCGCGCCTTCGACACGACCGGCGCGCTCGCCTCTCGCCTCGACGGCCTCGCGCGCATCGCCGAAGCACTCGACGGCCGCGTCGCGCTGACGCTCGACCCAACCGAGCGGCACGGCTTCGAATACCAGACCTGGCTCGGCTTCTCGCTCTTCGCCGACGGTAGCGCACGCGAAGTCGGCCGCGGTGGCACCTACACCATCGTCCACGAGAACGGCGCGGAGGAAGCTGCGACGGGCTTCTCGTTGTTCGCCGATGCGCTCGTCGAACGCGTCGTTACCGTCGATCGCCGCCGCCTCTTCCTCCCGTTCGGCACGACAGCCGGCGAAGGCGCCGCAATGCGCGCGCAAGGCTGGGTCACCGTCGCCGCTCTGGACGCCGGCGACACCCCCGAAGCACAAGTCTGCACGCATCTATGGGTGGCGGGCGAGCCCCGCGCGCTGTAGGCGCTGCGCGTAATCCTCAGGAGATAGAGTTTGGCCAACGTAGCAGTCATCGGCGCGCAATGGGGCGACGAAGGCAAGGGCAAGATCGTCGACTGGCTCGCCGAGCGCGCCGACATGGTCGTGCGGTTCCAGGGCGGGCACAATGCCGGCCACACGCTGGTCGTCGGCGACAACGTGTACAAATTGTCGCTGCTGCCGTCGGGCATCGTCCGCGGGACTCCGTCGTTCATCGGTAATGGCGTGGTGCTCGATCCGTGGGCGCTGAAGGACGAGATCGCGCGGTTGGGTGCTCAGGGCGTCGTTGCCACGCCCGAGACGTTGCGGATCGCCGACACCTGCGCGCTGATCCTGCCGTTTCACCGCGACCTCGACGGTCTGCGAGAGGACGCCAGCGGCGCCGGCAAGATCGGCACGACCCGCCGCGGCATCGGGCCTGCGTATGAGGACAAGGTCGGTCGCCGCGCGATCCGCGTGTGTGATCTCGCGCATCTCGACGACCTCGGGCCGCAGCTCGATCGTCTCACCGCGCATCACGACGCGCTGCGTGCCGGCTTCGGCGAGCCGCCGATCGACCGTGCGCGCCTGATCGCTGAACTGCGCGAGATCGCTGGCTTCGTGTTGCCGTTCGCCAAGCCTGTATGGCGCGATCTCAATGCCGCGCGCTCGGCCGGCAAACGTATCCTGTTCGAGGGCGCTCAGGGCGTGCTGCTCGACGTCGACCACGGCACGTATCCGTTCGTCACTTCGTCGAACACCATCGCAGGCGCTGCGGCTGGTGGTTCCGGCCTCGGCCCATCGGCAGTCGGCTTCGTGCTGGGGATCGCTAAGGCATACACGACGCGCGTTGGTTCGGGTCCTTTCCCGACCGAGCTCGAGAACGAGACCGGCGAGCGGCTCGGCGTACGCGGGCATGAGTTCGGGACGGTCACGGGGCGGAAGCGCCGCTGCGGTTGGTTCGACGCTGTGCTGGTGCGCCAGGCGGCGGCGGTCGGTGGCATCACCGGGATCGCGCTGACCAAGATCGACGTGCTCGACGGGTTCGAGACGGTGTCGATCTGCACCGGCTACAGCTTGCGCGGCGAGACGCTCGACTATTTCCCGGCGCATGCGGCGGACCAGGCGCTGGTCGAGCCGATCTACGAGACGATGGAAGGTTGGCAGGAGACGACTGCCGGTGCGCGCAGCTGGGCCGACCTTCCCGCGCAGGCCATCAAGTACATCCGCCGGATCGAGGAGCTGATCCGCTGCCCGGTGACGCTGGTGTCGACCAGCCCGCAGCGTGCCGACACGATCCTCGTCCGCGATCCGTTCTCGGACTGAGCGGACACTAAAAAGCCGGGCGATCGCTCGCCCGGCTTTTCATTTACTGGGGCGACGTCGGATCAGCGCGGTGTCGTCGTGCCGGTCGTCCCGCCCGTGGTCGAACCCATCGTGCCGGTGGTCGTGCCACCCATCGTGCCCGTGGTGCCGGTCGTGCCACCCATCGTGCCGTTGGTACCCGTCGTACCGCCCATCGTGTCGGCACCCATCGTGCTGCCGGTCGTGCCCGACATCGTGCTGCCCGTCGTGCCGGTGCCGCTCATGGAGCCCGACGTAGTACCGCGCGTGCGGCTACGAGCCTTGGTGCCACGCTGCGTGCGCGTCGTGGTCGAACGGGTGCTGGTCGAGGGATTGGCCTGATCCATCGTGCCGGTGGACATGCCGCCGGTCGTGCTGCCTGCGGTCGAACCGCCCATGGTGCCGCCGCTCATCGTGCCACCCGTGGTACCGCCCATCGAGCCGCCGGTGCCCGTCTGTGCCAGTGCCACGCCCGGAATGATCAACGCTGCCGCTGCGATCGAAGTCAGAATACGCATTTCGCTCTCCTATGTTGTTGAAGAGCAAGCGCTTCAGTTCCGCATAGGTTCCGACGTCAGCCGCACTGTCCACGATGCAGCAACGCCTGGTCGGCGAGCACGAGCGCCACCATCGCCTCGACCACGGGGACTCCGCGGATGCCCACGCATGGGTCGTGACGCCCCTTGGTGGCGATCGTCGCGGCTTCGCCGGTCGGGCTGATCGTCTCGACCGGGGTGAGGATCGAGCTGGTCGGCTTGAACGCGACGCGCAAGGTGATTGGCTGGCCGGTCGCGATCCCGCCGGCGATCCCGCCCGCATGGTTGGCGAGGAACTCCGGGCCATCCACACCTGGACGCATTGGGTCTGCATTTGCTTCGCCCGATAACGCAGCGGCCGCGAACCCGTCGCCGATTTCGATGCCCTTGACCGCGTTGATGCTCATGCAGGCGGAGGCGAGTTCGGAGTCGAGCTTGGCGTAGAGTGGCGCGCCCCAGCCGGCTGGCACGCCGGTTGCCTCGCACGCGATCACAGCGCCGAGCGACGATCCGGATTTCCGGGCGGCATCGACGAGTATCTCCCAGCGGGCGGCAGCGGCGGCGTCCGGGCAGAAGAACGGGTTCTGGTCGATCTGTGCATCGTCGAAGTTCGCGGGGTCGATCGCGTCGCCGCCGATCGCCTCGACCCACGCGCGGATACGGACCTGCGGGACGACGAGGCGTGCGACCGCACCGGCGGCAACGCGGGCGGCGGTCTCGCGCGCGGAGGAGCGGCCACCACCGCGGAAATCGCGAAACCCGTATTTCGCGTCATAGGCATAATCGGCGTGACCGGGGCGATACGCCTTGGCGACGTCGGAATAGTCCTTGGAGCGCTGGTCGACATTCTCGATCATCAGGCTGATCGGCGTGCCGGTGGTGCGCCCCTCGAACACGCCCGACAGGATGCGGACAGTATCCGGCTCGCGCCGCTGCGTGGTGAAGCGCGAGGTGCCGGGGCGACGCTTGTCAAGCCAGGGCTGGATATCGGCCTCGCTCAACGGAATGCCAGGAGGGCACCCATCGACCACCGCACCGAGCGCAGGCCCATGCGACTCACCCCAAGTCGTAAAGCGGAACAGCCGTCCGAACGTATTGAAGCTCATTCCGCTGCGACCGCGTCCCAGGCGGCGCCGAACCGCTCTGCCATATAGCGCGCCGTGCCGAAGCGGCCGGCCATGAGCCCCGCCACGGTAAAGTCAGCGTCGAGCGACTCCCAATGCAGGCCAAATCCGACGCCCAGGATTTCGACTTCGGCGATCTGGTCCGGGGTCGCGCGATCAAAGCCCTGCAACAGATGCGGAGGGAACGCGAACGTCGATCCATTCACCAGATCGACCACGATCCGATCCTGGTCCCGATCGTAGCGGGCGCTTTTGGCCCGTGGCTTGGTCGCCATTGCGATGCGACCGCGCTCGTTCGCAGCCAGAATATCTTCGTCAGTCAGTTCGGCCATGGATTTCGACCCATCTCGTCAGCAGCATTGCCCGGTTCCGTGCGACGGCGGCAAGCGCACGCCGCTGCATCGCGCCGCTCAGTCGTTCCGCGTATAACATGCGCGGAGAGCCCCCGTCGCCTCCGATCTCGATCTTCGCTTCGCCGTCTCCGAATACATGAACATGCGCTGGTGCGTGATCGTCGAGGAAGATCATGAACCGCAGGCCATGCAGCCGGAGCACGGTTGGCACTAGACCAGCGCGATGTCGGGGGCGTCTTCTGCCTTCATGCCGATCACGTTGTAGCCGGCGTCGACGTGGTGCGTCTCGCCGGTCACGCCGCTCGCCAGGTCGCTCAGCAGGTACAGACCCGCGCCGCCGACGTCGTCGATCGTCACGTTGCGCTTCAGCGGCGAGTTCAGCTCGTTCCACTTCAAAATCAGCCGGAAATCGCCGATGCCACTCGCCGCCAGCGTCTTGATCGGACCTGCCGAGATCGCATTGACGCGGATGTTGTCGCGGCCGAGATCGACCGCCAGATACTGCACACTCGTCTCGAGCGCGGCCTTCGCCACACCCATCACGTTGTAATGCGGGATCACCTTCTCGGCGCCATAATAGCTGAGCGTCAGCATCGCGCCGCCCTCGGTCATCATCTTGGCCGCGCGCTGCGCCACCGCGACGAACGAATAGACCGAGATGTTCATCGTCATCAGGAAATTGTCGAGGCTGGTGTCGACGAACCGCCCTCGCAGCTCGTTCTTGTCCGAAAAGCCGATCGCGTGGACGACGAAGTCGATCGTCGGCCATTCCTCGGCGAGCTTGGCGAACGTAGCATCGAGCGCACCCATGTCCGATACGTCGCAATCGAACAGCCGCGCAACGCCAAGCTGCTCGGCGAGCGGGCGGACGCGCTTCATCATCGTCTCGCCTTGGTAGCTGAACGCGAGTTCCGCGCCCGCTTCGGACAGCTTCTTGGCGATCCCCCAGGCGAGCGACTTGTCGTTCGCCAGGCCCATGATCAACCCACGCTTGCCCGCCATCAAACCGTTCACGCCGTCCCCGCCTATTCCTGCATATCCGTAGCAGGCTGCTCTAGCGTTGTTTCGGGTGGTTCCGCCAGTGCCGCGTTGAGATGGGCGCCGAATACCAGCCCGAGCCCGATGACGTAGAAAAACAACAGCATGATGACAACGCCAGCCAGACTGCCATAGGTCAGGTCGTAACCACCGAGCCGCGACAGGATAACCGGCAGCAACGCGGTCGCGCTGACCCACCAGGCGGTCGTGAACAGCGCACCCGGCCATTTACGGCACTTCGAATAGCGATAGCGCGACGGCGTCACCGAATAGAACAGCAGGTACAGCGCGCCAAACATCAGCAGGCCGGGGATAAGACGAGATAGCCCAACCCACCCGGCGGCGTCCTGCGCGAACGGCAGTAGGCGGTAGATGAACTGCTCGGCCGCGGTCAGGATGCCCTGCACCAGGAACGACAGCAGCGCGATCACCACCGACAGGATGATCACCGCGGACGAGCCAAGCCGCGACTTCCAGAACGGCGCGGTTGCCTTGATCCCGTAGGCGCGGTGGAAGATGTCGCGGATCGTCTCGACGAAGCTGCCGACCGTCCACAGACCAACGAGCGCACCTAGCCACAACAGCGATCCGGTCCGCGCGGCGAGCACGTCGGCGATCGGCTTGCGCAACAGATCGCCGACATTGGGTGGCAACACGTTCAGGAACGATTCGACCGCCCGCACCGTCTCGACGCTCTGTCCGAACAGCGACAGGATTGCGGCGGCGACGATGAAGAACGGGAACACCGTCATCAGCGCGAGATAGGCGAGGTTCCCGGCGTGGATGAAGCCGTCGTTGAACACGCCGATCGCGGCGCGCTTGAATACTTCAAATGCGTAGCTGCCGGGCCTGACCTTCGCCATGCCGCGGTTGAGACGGGATCGCGCGGCGCCATGTTCGTGCGCGCGCGCTTCGGGCGTAAGGGGACTATCGTTCACAAGGCGTTCAGACGCCCATGGCCCCCCGCGGGTTCCCCGCATCGCGACCATCCCAGCTTTCGACGAACGCGGTCAGCGCCGCATCGCTCGCGGGAATGTCGATCATCAGCGTGACCAGCTGGTCGCCGCGCGTGCCGCCCTTCTTGTGGAAACCCTTGCCCTTGAGGCGGAGCGTCTTGCCCGAAGTGGTGCCCTTGGGGATCGTCAGCATCACCGGCTTGTCGACCGTCGGCGCCTTGATCGAACCGCCCAGGACCGCCTCGGCCAGCGTGATCGGCAGTTCGAGGCGGACGTCGTCGCCGTCGCGCGTGAAGAACTTGTGCGGCTGGACCTCGATCGTCAGGATCGCATCGCCGGCGCCGCCCGGACCCTGCTCGCCCTTGCCGGCAAGCTTCATCTGCGTGCCGGTCTCGACGCCGGCGGGGAGCTTGAGGTCGAGCGTCTTGCCGTCGGACAGCGTCACGCGCTGCGGCTCCAGCGTTGCGGCTTCGACGAACGGCACCTGCAGGCGATACGCGACGTTCTCGCCCTTGGGCTGCGGCCTGCGACCGAAGCCGCCGGAGAATCCGCCGCCACCGCCGCGCTGCGCGCCGCCGAACAGGCCCTCGAAGATGTCGCTCATGTCGGGGGCCCCGGGGCCGCTCTCATAGCCTTCGCTGCGGAAGCCGCCGCCGGGCTGCGGTCGCCCGCCGCCACCGCCGCCAAAGCCGAACGGCGACGCCGGGTTGCCATCGCCGTCGATCTCGCCGCGATCAAACCGTGCGCGCTTGTCCTTGTCGTTCAGCAGGTCATACGCGTTGGTGACCGTGCTGAACCTCTCCGACGCCTTCGGATTGTCCTTGTTGCGGTCGGGGTGAAGCTCTTTTGCGAGCTTGCGGTACGCCTTCTTGATGTCGGCTTCGGTCGCGTCGCGCGCTACACCCAGAGTCTTGTACGGATCGGCCACTTACGTCCCCATTATACCTTGCGCGTCTATGTGGGGGGATCGCCCGCGCAACGCAATTGCGCGCGGGGTGTTTGGTTGAACGAGAGGAACGATCATGACCGACAAGCAACCGATGCAGGGCGTGCCGAAGAACGACGATGGCGCGAAGGAGAAGGACGGAGTCAACAACGCGCCGGCCAAGGACAAGAGCGGCGAAAGCGGCGGCGGCTCGTATCCGAACCCGCACGACGAGAAGTAACGCCTTCATCCTCCCCTATGAGGGGAGGTGGCAGCCCGCTTGGGCTGACGGAGGGATGACCCGCCATCGAGACGGTGTCACCCCTCCGTCTGGCAAGTGCCAGCCACCTCCCCTTGCAGGGGAGGATCGCATCGCTCTTATGCGGACTCCAACGGCGCAACATCGACGCTGACGTCCATATTCTGCGCGCCCGACCCGAGCACCACGCCGTCGACCGGCGCGATCTCCGCATAATCCCGCCCGACCGCCATCACGATGTGATCGCTCGCCATCCAGATTCCGTTGGTCGGATCGACCCCGACCCAGCCACGCACCGGCCCGCACCACAGCAGCACCCACGCATGCGTCGCATCCGCGCCGACCAGCCGCGGCTGGCCCTCGGGCGGGATCGTGCGGATGTAGCCCGAGGCATACGCCGCGGGGAGGCCCGCCGCCCGCAAACCCGTGATCATGATCTGTGCGAAATCTTGGCACACGCCCTTGTGTTGCAGGAACGCTTCGTGCGGCGGGGTATCGACCAGCGTCGCGTCGGCGTCGAACTCGAACTCCTGCTGGATTCGCCGCGCTAGCGCGATGCCGGCCTCCAGTGCGCCGCGCGAAGGATCGAGATCGGGTGCGCAATAGTCCGCGATCGCCTGGTCGAGAGGGATCAGCGGCGAGGGGTAGATATAATTCGCCGGGCTCGCCGCAGACAGATCGGTGCTGGTCCGCGCCATCGCCGCGATCTCTGCGAGAGTCGGATCGCTGGCGTCGGGCACCGGCACGAGCCGATCTACCGTCATCCGCGACCGGCTCTCGATCGTCAGGTGCCGCACCGGGCTGTCGACCACCAGTCGCGTGACGTTGGCGAGCCCCGCCTCGGCTCTCGCGGCGCTGGTGCGGCCCGCCGGATGCACCGACAGCGTGTAGGAGTCCAGATGCTGCCCCGGCCAGTCGATCGGTTTCAACCGCAGATTGCACCGCGCGAACTTCACGCTCGCGCCGTAATCGAACGTCGTGACGTGGCGGATATCGTAGATCATCAAAATCCTCCCCGGCACGGGGAGGGGGACCGCCAGCCGCTTGCTGGTGGTGGAGGGGGGGCGCTACGAACGGTGCGCTGGTGGAGAGCCCCCTCCACCATGCGCTGCATGGTCCCCCTCCCCGTACCGGGGAGGATTTGCAGATCTACCCTCACACCGCTCCTCACGCCAACGTCAGCCCACTCGTCCGCAAGGGTTCGGCCCCCTGCAGGAAATACCGCCGCGCCAGCGCATCCGACACCGCACCCAAGCGCCGCTCGATATCCCCCAGCGTCTCCGCATTCAGCTCAGCCGCGGTCGCGGTCATCACGATCGCCTGTAATCCGGTCGCCTGCGCCTGTTGCGGCTCCGCCATCTCGTCGTCGCTCAGTACCGGCAACTCCGCCAACCGCGCCGCAATCCGCTCCGCCGAAAACGCCAACGACCGTGGATTGCCCGGATCGAGCGCCACCAGGTCCATCACCGGCACCCGCGCGATCCCGGTCGGATAGCGCTGGCGATAACTGATCTGACTGTCGGCAAGGTCGAGCAGCACCGACAAATCGTCCGGCGACGCGCCCGGCATCCCGAACAACCGGATCGCGCGCGCCATCGCCATCGCCCGCTCGATCCGCCGGCCGAGATCGTGGAACCGCCACGCCGCCGTCCGCCCCATATGCTCGGCCGATAGCCCCGCGATTGCAGCATACCGCCGTTGCAACGACCCGGCTCTCTCCAGCATCCCGCGATGCGTAGGGAAGGGGGCCTCGAGCAGCCGCACCATGTCCGCTGACAACCGATCACGCGAGCCTTCGCCGATCTCGCGCGCATGCCGGTTGAGCGTCAGGATCGACTGCCAGCGTTCGTCCTCCATCGCGGTACGGGCGAGCGCGGTCAGGTCTGCACGGCGCAGCGACGGCGGGTGCGGCGCGCTGCCCGCGCCGACGATCAGCCCCACCAGCTTGCCGACCGTGGTGGGGGACAACACCGCCCCCCCGTCGACGTCGATCGAATTGCCCAGCATCACCCGGATCGCGCCGAGCAGAGCCTCGCCCCGCTCCAGATAGCGCCCGAGCCAGTAGAAATTGTCCGCCACCCGGCTCGGCAACGTCCCGGGATTGCGCCGCACCTGAAGCGAGTCCGCGGCGGTCAGCAGCGATACGGGCGCGACCGGCTCGGCACCATAGATGCAGACATCGGCGGACCAGATCCCTTCGCCCATCACCGCCGCCCGCGCGTCGGGATGCTCGCCGATCCGCGCGAATCCGCCGGGGAGGACGGTCCATTCGCCGTCGCCGTTACGCGCCGCGAACACGCGCAGCGTGAAGGGCCGCGGGACCAGCGCATCGCCGACGACGACCGGCATCGTCGAGAGTTGGACCAGCTCCTGCCCGACATAATCCTGCGGCCTGTTCGCCATGTCTGCGAGCAAGCGCGTCCGGTCTTCGCCGGTGATGTCGGCGCCGGTGGTCGGGCCGCCGGTCATGCCGAGCGGGCGCGCATGGAAGGCGGGCCCGATCAGCAGACGGTCGAAATCGGCTTCGACCTGCGCCCGCGCGCCGTCCTGCCCGCACCACCATGTCGCGATGTTGGGGAGGATCAGGTCCTCGCCGAGCAGCGATTTCGCCAGCTGCGGCAGGAACGCCGAAAACGCCGGCGCCTCCAGCACCGCCGAGCCCGGCGCGTTCGACAACACGACGTTGCCGGCCGCATAGGCGTCGATCAGTCCGGGCACGCCGATCTGCGAATGCGTGTCGAACGCCAGCGGATCGAGCAGCCGTGGGTCGAGTCGCCGCCACAGCGCATCGATCCGCTTGAGCCCACCAATTGTGCGGACATACACCTTGTCCTCGAGCGCGGCGAGATCGGCGCCCTCGACCAGCAGCAGCCCCAGATAGCGTGCAAGATGCGCCTGTTCAGGATAGCTCGGGTTGAACCGGCCGGGCGTGAGCAGGCCGATCCGCGGATCGGTCCGCTTGCACATCGCCGCGATCCCTGCGCGAAACGCGGCAAAGAACGGCGCGTGCCGCTGGACGTTGAGCCGATCCTGCAACCCGCCGAGCGTGCGGCTGACGGCGATGCGGTTCTCCAGCGCATACCCGGCGCCGGCGGGTGCGCGGAGGTGATCCGCGAGCACGCGCCATTCGCCGGAGGGGCCGCGGCCGAGATCGATCGCGATGAAATCGAGATGGCGGCCGCCGGGTGGATCGAGCCCGACCATCGGGCGGAGGAAGAACGGGCTGCCAGTGACGAGCGCGGCGGGGATGTGGCCGTCGGCGACCAGATTGCCCGCGCCGTAGAGATCGGCGATCACCGTCTCCATCAACGTTGCGCGCTGGATCACGCCGCGCTCGATGCCTGCCCACTCGCCTGCCTCGATCAGGAGCGGGACGGGGGAGACGGGCCAGGGGCGCTCATCGGGTTCGTCGGCGATGCGGAAGCCGGTGCCGATGTCGGTGGCGTGGCGCTGGACGCGCTCGCGGATGTGGCCGAGGTCGTCGGAGGCGACTGTCGCCAGCTCGGCGAACATCGCCGCCCAGGCGGGGTCGGCATCTTCGCAGAGCACGTCGGCGCTGGTGCTGCGCGCGCAATAGTCGGCGATCCAGCGCTCGGCGTGGATCATCGCGTCGAACGCCGTATTGGCGGCGGGGGTCGCCGGTTGCGTCGCGGTTTCCAATGTTTCGAGCCCCTGAATACTGGCGGCGGTGTTTCACCTTTCAACGCGGCGGTGCAACATAAAAGCGTGCTGGGGAGGCCTCACCTCCTTGTTCTCCCGGCAGTATCTGCCTCATCCCCCGCCACACCCGTCATCCCAGCGGAAGCTGGGATATTCCGCTTGGCGGACGTGACGCTCGCCCCATTAAGATCCCAGCTTTCGCTGGGATGACGGGGGAGGGGGAGCGATAGGGGCAAGGCGAGGGAGGAGTGCAAAGACTCCCCACCACCATAGCACCACCCCGGCGTAGGCCGGGGCCCAATTGGGGGGACGGCGTTAGTGAAGGGCATCGCTTCGTTACGACCACCTTTCCAATTGGGCCCCGGCCTTCGCCGGGGTGGTGGTAGGTCGGGGAGAGGCAAGGCTCACAAATCCGGTAGCACCTGATCTGCCACACCCCACCCCGCCAGCGCCCGCGACCCAGCCCGCTCGATCAGTTCCGCTCCATCCTTCACGCCCCACCGCGCGGCAGTCTCGATATCGCGCAACTCGGTCCACGACACTGGTGCCGCCACCGGCGCACCCGCTCTCGCCCGCGCCGAATACGGCATCACTGCCGTGGCGCCGCGCTGATTCCGCAGCCAGTCGATGAAGATCCGCCCCTTGCGCTTGGCCTTCGCCATTGTCGCGACGAAGCGCTCCGGTTCGGCTCCTGCCATCGCTCGCGCGAAGCGGTCTGCGAAGTCCTTTACCGCCGGCCATTCCGCCTCCGGGGTCAGCGGCACGACGACATGCACGCCCTTGCCTCCCGACAGCATCGGGAAGCTGACTAGGCCCAGTTCGGCGAGCTGGTTCTTCAGATGCTCGGCCGCCTTCTTCGTGTCGCCGAAGTCGAGGCCTTCGTCGGGATCGAGATCGAACACCAGGCGGTCGGGCTTCTCCAAAGTCGCGTTCGACGAGCCCCAGCCGTGGAACTCGATCGTCCCCATCTGCACGCACGCGACCAGCCCGTCCGCATCATCGACGTACAGATAGTCTTCGGTCGAGCCGTCCTTCTCGCGGATCGGCACCTTATGGACCGCGTCGCCGAAGCTGCCGGCATCGTGTTTCTGGAAGAAGCACGCGCGCGAGCGGCCTTGCGGGCAGCGGACGAGGCTGATCGGGCGGTTGGCGGCGAACGGCAGCATGATGCCCGAGACCGCGACGTAGTAATCCGCGAGATCGCCCTTGGTGACGTCCGACTTGTCGAAGATCACGCGGTCGCGGCTGCTGACCTTGATACTCGTCGCGGGCGCGGCGCTCTCCTCCACATCGGGCAGCGGCGCGGGCATTTCGGCGACGACATCCTTCGCCGCCTTGTCCTCGCGCAGGCCGATGAAGCTCGAATGGCGGAGCACGCCGTCGGGGGTGACCTCGGCGAAGGCGACCTCTGCGACCAGTTTCGGCGTCACCCATTTCCCGCCGCGGACCGCGGCCTTGGGCGCCTCGACCGTCGGCGTTTTCCGGTCGAGCGCGTCGAGCTTGTCGCGGATCTCGTCCATCAACGCCTGGTCGAAACCGGTGCCGACCTTTCCCGCATAGCGATACCCTTTGCCCTCGCGGACGCCGAGCAACAGCGACTTGAACCCGCGCTTCTTGTCGGATGGGAGCCAGCCGACGATCACGAATTCCTGGCGGTGCGTGCATTTGACCTTGAGCCACGCCTTGGTCCGCTTGCCGGTATAGGGTGCGTCGGCGCGTTTCGAGACGATGCCTTCGAGGCCTTCGCGGCACATCGTCTCGAACAGTTGCTCGCCTGCGCCGATGACGTGGTCGGAGTAGCGGAGGCGGTCCTCGTCCTCGGGGATCAGGGGTTGGAGGCGCGCCTTGCGGTCGAGGTTGGAGAGTCCGGTCAGGTCCTCGCCGTCGAGCGCAAGCAGGTCGAACGCGAACAGCGTCATGTCGCCGCCGGCGGAGATCGCGTCCGTCAGCGTCGAGAAATCGGGGTGGCCGTCCTTGAACGCGACGATCTCGCCGTCGATCAGTGCGGATTTTACCGGGAGTTTCGCGGCGGCGGCGGCGATCGCGGCGAACTTGTCGGTCCAGTCGAGGCCGGTGCGAGTGAAGACTTTCGCCTTGCCGTTGGCGACGGAGATCAACGCGCGATAGCCGTCGTATTTTACTTCGTGGAGCCAGGCGGAGCCGGTGGGGACGGCGTCGACGAGGGTGCAGAGTTGCAGGTCCTGAAAATCCTCCCCGGCACGGGGAGGGGGACCGCCGCGACCTTTCGCGGTGGTGGAGGGGGGGCTGCCACTGGCGAGAGCTTTACGGCTGGCGGTACTCTTGCGGCCCGCCCCCTCCACCAGCTTCGCTGGTCCCCCTCCCCGTGCCGGGGAGGATTTGCCTTCTTCGATCTCGATCATCGTTCGGCCGGTCGAGACGCTGGTCAGCGCTTCCTCGACCAGCGTGTCCGTGCCGCCCGCCGCCGCATCGTCGATTTTCCGCAGGAGCCAATTCTCGCGCTTTTCCTTCGCGCGCGGTTTCAGTCGGATCAGCAGCCATTCGCCCTTCATCCGCTCGCCATCAAGGACGAAGTGGAGGTGACCCTTGTCCAGATCCTTCGCCGACTTGCCCTTGATCGGCGACCATGTGCCGCGGTCCCACAGCATGACGGTGCCGCCGCCATATTCGCCCGCGGGGATGGTGCCTTCGAAGGTGGCGTAGCTGAGCGGGTGGTCCTCGGTGCGGACGGCGAGGCGTTTTTCGTTGGGGTCGAGGCTGGGGCCGCGGGTGACCGCCCAGCTTTTCAGGACGCCGTCGATTTCGAGGCGGAAGTCCCAGTGGAGGCGGGTGGCGTCGTGCTTCTGGACCATGAAGCTGTTGCCGTTGCCGGGGGCCAGCGTACCCGCGGGTTCGGCGGTCTTGGTGAAGTTCCGCTTTGAATTGTAGAGGGCGAGGGGATCTGGGGGCGTGGCCATCAGCAGCGTCCCATCTTCGTCATCCCGGCGAAAGCCGGGACCTCGTGCAGCAGGGGGAAGGTCTGCAACGGGGAGATCCCAGCTTTTGCTGGGATGACGGGGGAGGGGGCCCAAATATACGTCATCCCAGCGAAAGCTGGGATCTGGTGCGGCAAGGGCGACCTCGCCAACCGGGATATTCCAGCTTTCGCTGGAATGACGGTGAGGGGGGCAAGGGCGCTATGCACGTTTTTTTGCAGGAGCTTTGGCAGCCGTTTTCGCCGGCGCGCGCTTGGCGGGGGCTTTCTTCGCTGGTGCCTTCTCCGCCGCCGCACTCCCCCCGCTCTTCTCCATCGACTTCTTCAACGCCGCCATCAAATCGACCACGTTCGAGCCGGTCTTCCCGCCGGTGTCCTTGTCCTCGATGATCTTCTTCCCGTTCGCCTTGCGCTTGCGTTCGATCAGATCCTTCAACGCATCGACATAGCGATCGTGGAATTCCTGCGGGTGGAAGTCGGCGCTGCGCTTCTCGATCAACGCCTCGGCGAGCTCCAACAGTTCCTCGGACGGCTTGTCGTCGGGGATCTCGCGGAAATAGCCCTGCGCCTTGTGCACTTCGTCGGCGTAGCGGAGCGTCTCCAGCACCATGCCGCGCCCGCACGGCTTCAGGCTCACGACATATTCGCGGCCTCGCATTGCCAACTGCCCAAGCCCGACCTTCTTCGTCCGCTTCAACGCCTCGCGCAGAACGATGAACGCCTCCTCCGCGAGATCATCGGCGGGCACCACGAAATACGGCTTCTCGTAATAGAGCACGTCGATCTCGCTCGCATCGACGAACTGCGTCAGCTCCAGCGTCTTCTTCGACTCCAGCTTCACCGCGTCAATCTCGTCCTGCTCCAGCAGAACGTATTCGCCCTTGGAGACCTCGTATCCCTTCATGATCTCGTCGGCATCGACCGGCCCGACGCCGGTGACGACCTTGTCGTAATGGATCGGCTGGCCCGACGGCTCGTGGATCTGCTTGAACGACACCGCCGCGCCGGATTTTGTCGCGGAGTAGATCTCGACCGGGATCGAGACGAGGGCCAGCCGGATCTGCCCCTGCCAATATGCGCGTGCTGCCACTTGGCGTTCCTTCGTTGCGGAAACGATTCGATTACCTGGGTCAATCATCGGCACGGTAGAGTCGTTCCCAAGTTTCGTTCCGCGCCAAATCCCGCTAAGGCGCGCGGCATGTCAGACGATCCCTTCACGCTGTTCGATAGCTGGTACGCCGAAGCCAAGCAGTCCGAGCCGAACGACCCGAATGCGGTCGCGCTCGCGACTGCCGACGCGGAGGGGCGACCGTCGGTGCGCATGGTGCTGCTAAAGGGTCATGGGCCCGACGGTTTCGTGATCTACACCAACCGCGAAAGCCGCAAGGCGGGCGAGATGGCCGCCAATCCGCAGGGTGCGCTGCTGTTCCACTGGAAGTCGCTGCGCCGTCAGATTCGGATCGAGGGGCCGGTATCATGGGCGACGGACGAAGAGTCCGACGCCTATTTCGCCTCGCGCGGCCGTGATTCGCAGTTGGGCGCGTGGGCGTCGGAGCAGTCGCGGCCGCTCGACAGTCGCGACACCTTCGAGCAGCGCTTTGCCGAAATGACCGCGAAGTTCGAGGGTCGGGACGTGCCGCGGCCGCCGCATTGGGGTGGCTACCGCGTGACGCCGACGCGGATCGAATTCTGGCAGGACCGTGCGCACCGGCTCCACGAACGTCGGTTGTTCGTTCGCGAAGACGGCGCCTGGACCGAGGGATTGCTGTTCCCATGACCCAGGACGAACGTCGCAAGATCATTCCCCTCGCAACCCGCGCGGCGCTCGCCAGCGTCGCGATGGCGTGTTTCCTGCTGCTGCTGAAGGGCTTTGCGGCGTGGTCGACGGGCTCGGTGGCGATGCTCGGGTCGCTCGCCGATACCGCGCTCGACCTGCTCGCGTCGCTGGTGACTCTGTACGGCGTGCGGCTCGCGGCGACGCCGGCGGATCACGACCACCGCTTTGGCCACGGCAAGGCTGAGGCGCTCGCCGCGCTGTTCCAGGTCATGCTGATCACCGCCTCGGCGGTCGGCATCGCCTGGCGCGCGATCCTGGCGTTCGGCGATCCGCAGCCGACCACCGGCGCCGATTTCGGCATCGGCGTGTCGGTGATCGCGATCGTCGCCACGGTGTTCTTGCTCTCGTATCAACGCCGCATCATCCGCCAGACCGGCTCGGTCGCGATCCTCGCAGACAACGTCCATTACCAGTCCGACGTGCTGCTCAACGGGTCGGTGATCGTCGCGCTCGTGCTCGATCAATATGTCGGGTGGAGCGGCGCAGATCCGATCTTCGGCATCGTGATCGCGTTGTGGCTCGCCTGGGGCGCGTTCCAGGCGTCCTCGAACGCGATCGACCAGCTGATGGACAAGGAATGGCCGGAGGATCTGCGCACGCAGTTCCTCGACGTCGCCGCGCGCCAGCCCGGCATCCGCGGTATCCATGATTTCCGCACGCGGCGCTCTGGCAGCCACGATTTCGCGCAGTTCCACATGGAGGTCGCGCGCGATCTGACCGTGGAACACGCGCACGACATCGTCGAGGCGGTCGAGCGCAACCTGCGTACCGCGTTCCCGAAGGTCGAGGTGCTGATCCATCTCGATCCCGAGGGCCATGTCGATACCGACAATCCGCTGGTCGAGGCGGATGTGACGCCGCATTGGTTTGGTAAGCGGGTATAACCCGCTCGGGGTTCGGCAAACGCGTTTGAGGATTCGGGCATGAGAATACCGTTCGCGCAGATCGATGCGTTTTCCGACACGCCGTTCGGCGGCAACCAGGCGGCGGTGATGCCGCTGGCGGCATGGCTCGACGACGCCGTGCTGCTCGACATCGCGCAGGAGAACAACCTGAGCGAGACGGCGTTCATCGTTGCGTCGGACGGCGAGGGCGTCGATTTCGACCTGCGCTGGTTTACGCCGGGCGCGGAGGTCGCGCTGTGCGGCCATGCGACGTTGGCGAGCGGGCATTTCGTGTTGTCATCGGATACCGCACTTGATCGGGTGCGGTTCCGGACGCGGCAGGCGGGGATGCTTGAGGTCGCGCGGGCGGATAGCGGGTATACGCTGGAGCTGCCGGCATGGGGGCCTAGTCCGAAGGCGATTCCGGAGATCGTCGCGGCGTTGACCGTCGAGTCGCCGGTCGAGACGTTGTGGCACGAGAAGGGCTATGCGCTTGTCATCGTCGAGAACGAGGCCGTGGTGCGCGATCTGAAGCCGGACTTCGCGGCGCTGGCGAAATTTCCGATCGTCGCGATCGTCGCTGCGCGGGGGGAGGCGACCGACATCGTGAGCCGCGTGTTTACGCCGTACTACGCAATCAACGAGGATCCGGTGACGGGTTCGGCGCACGCGGTGATGGTGCCGTATTGGGCGCCTACGCTGGGGGACAGCTTTACCGCGTATCAGGCGAGTGCGCGGGGCGGGAAGCTGACGTGCCGGTTGGCGGGGGACCGGGTGGTGCTCGGCGGGTCGTGCGTGACGACTATCGAGGGGACTTTCCTGCTTCCGTAACGGTGCCTATTGCCTAGCTCATCCGCGGGAGCTGTCACCCGCCTTCATCCGTCACCCGCTTCCATCCGTCACCCCAGCGAAAGCTGGGGTCTCCCACGGGGCAGATGACGGGAGTCCCATGCTGATATCCCAGCTTTCGCTGGGATGACGGGGTGGGGATGACGGGGTTGAGGGATGACGGGGCTGGGATGGCGATGTGGTGGGGGTGGGGACTTCTACTTCTTCCGTTCCGTTCCGTTCCCTACCGCTTCCGCCCCTTGGTCATCGGATCGGGCTTTTTCGGTTTCACCCAGCCCGGCGGTGGAGTCATGCGCTGCTGGCTGGTGCCGAGGCCCATCGCGCCCGGCTGTTGGCGGGTCAGCCCAGCCGTGTCCGCGACCTCGCCGCCACCGCGCAGTACACTAATCTCATCGCGCAGCCGGCTCGCGGTTTCGAAGTCCATCGCGGCGGCGGCGGCTTCCATCTGGCGGCGCAAGGTTTCGATATCCATGCCGCCTCAACGCACCAAGCCCGCAAAGGGCACGCGTCAGGCGGCGACCAGTGCCGCCTCGGTGTCCGCGATCCAGCCGCCGCCGAGCACGCGCTCGCCTGCATAGAGTACCGCCGCCTGCCCTGGCGCGACGCCGTATTCGGGTGCGTCAAACACCACGCGGTCGCCGATCAGGCGGGCGGGGACGGGCTTGGCCATCGACCGGACCTTGGCGGTCAGCGGTCCGGTGAAGTCGCCGCCGAGCCAGTTGATGTCGGTCATCCGCGCCGCCTCGACCGCGAGTGCGCGACGGGGGCCGACGACGACGCGCTTCGTGGCGGGTTCGACGCGGACGACATAGAGCGGCTCGGGACTGCCGCCGATCTCCAGCCCGCGACGCTGTCCCACCGTGAAGTGGATCAGCCCGCGATGCTCGCCGAGCTTGGCCCCGCCGAGATCGACGATATCGCCCGCCGTCTCCGCCGCCTCGGGCCGCAGCTTCTTCACCAGCCCGGCATAATCGCCATCGGGGACGAAGCAGATATCCTGGCTGTCCGGCTTGGCCGCGACGCCGAGCCCGAGTTCCGCCGCGATCTCGCGCACCCGCGCCTTGGGCAGGCCGCCGAGCGGAAAGCGCAGATAGTCGAGCTGGCTCTGCGTGGTCGCGAACAGGAAATAGCTCTGGTCGCGCGCCGGATCCGCCCCGCGGTGAAGCTCGGCGCCGTGCGTGCCCTCGACTCGGCGGACATAATGCCCGGTCGCCAGGCAATCCGCACCGAGATCGCGCGCGAGCTTCAACAGATCGGTGAACTTCGGACCCATGTTGCACTGGACGCACGGGATCGGCGTCCGGCCCGCGAGATATTCGTCGGCGAACTTGTCGACCACCTGCTCGCGGAAACTGGTCTCATGGTCGAACACGTAATGCGCGATGCCGAGTCGGTCGCACACCGCGCGCGCGTCGCGGATGTCGCGACCGGCGCAGCACGAGCCTGCACGGCCGACCGCCTCGCCGTGGTCGTAGAGCTGCAACGTCACGCCGATCGTCTCGGCGCCCGTGGCATGCGCGAGCGCGGCGACGACCGAGCTGTCGACGCCACCGGACATCGCCACGACGATGCGCTTTCCGGCCGCGCCTGCACCGGCAGGGGGCCCGAGCTGAAAATCGGTCTGATCCATGGTCACCACATAAGCGCGACGGCGCGCGGTTGCAAAAAGATGCAGCGGTTAACGTATATCAGGACGAGTTGACGGAAAAACGCGACCGACGATTGCAAAAAGGCAACAAGTCCACGAACTTTTTTGTCGAGTTTTACGGTCCCTTCACCCCCTCGCGCTAAACCGGGCATCCCAAGAGTAAGCGCGAGTATCCCGTTGGACCTGAGTTTTCCCCGTTTCGATCGCGACGCAGAGGTCACCGTACTTCCGGGTGACCTTGCGGTGCTGATCGTCGGGATCGCCGCCCGCCAGGCAGCGAGCCCGACTGCGGTGGTGCAGGCCAGCTTCGCGCGAACGACGGTCGACCCAAAACTGTTCGCGCCGCTTCACGGTGCGTTCAACGGGCCGATGGCAGCGGCCTTAACCCGGTGGAAGGACGAGTGAAGATGCTGTTTACCCCGGCGTTTCAGCCGATCTTCAAATCCTGCGACTATGTGTCGTGCGTGCGTATCGATAGGGGGCCCCCCGCCCCGATCAGAGGTTTCAAATGATCGAGAACCAGAAAATCCGTCCCGGCAAGGTCATTGGCCCATTGGGCGAGCAACTGACGCTGGATACCCTGCCGCCGCCCAGCACCACGCGGTGGGTAGTGCGTCGCAAGGCCGAAGTGGTCGCGGCGGTGAATGGCGGGTTGCTCAGCGTCGACGATGTCTGCGCCCGTTATGGTCTCACGGTCGAGGAGTTCGCCAGTTGGCAGCGCGCGATCGACCGGTCGGGCATGCCGGGTCTCCGGGTTACGCGGATCCAGCACTATAAGTCGTTGTACGAGCGCCAACAAAAGTATTGAGGGCTAAAACTCAAAACGCGGGCGGAACAAAAAACGCCGCTCGCTCGTCTTTCCGCCATCGCCCGGATACGGGTTCAACGGAGGGAAAATATCATGGGTCTCATTCTTTGGCTGATCATCGGCGGCGTCATCGGCTGGATCGCTAGCATGATCATGCGCACCGACGCGCAGCAGGGCATTTTCCTGAACATCGTCGTCGGCATCGTCGGCGCCTTCATCGGCGGCCTGGTCCTGTCGGGTGGTTCGATCAACAACGCACCGCTGACGCTGACCTCGTTCCTGGTCTCGCTGCTGGGTGCGGTTGTCCTGCTCGCGATCGTGAACCTCGTGCGTCGCGGTAGCGTCCGCTAAGAGTTCGCATCGTCACGCGAAGTAAAAGGGCCGTCCGGGCAACCGGGCGGCCCTTTTTCGTGCGTGCGTTGTTTGCCGCATCTCCCTTGCGATCCTCCCCCGCCAGGGGGAGGTGTCGCCGAAGGTGACGGAGGGGGAGGATGCGGAACAGTCGTTTCCCTTTCCTCCCCCTCCGTCTGGCAAGCGCCAGCCACCTCCCCCTGGCGGGGGAGGATCGTTGAAAGGTCAGTTCAGCAGGAACCGCACCGACAGTGTCACCGTCACGTCCTTTTCGCCGGGCGCGATCTGCGTGCTGTCCTTGGCCATAGCGCCACGCATCATCGCCATCATCGGTTGCGGCGAGCCACCGGTGTCCTGCCCCGATTCGGCGATCGATACGATCCGCGCCACCCGCAACCCGGCTGCCTTCGCGTAGAGATCCGCGCGGCGCTTGGCCTGCGCGATCGCGTCGGCCCGCGCCTCGTCGAGCGCCGCCTCGGGCTTGTCGATCGACAGGTTCGGCCCGTCGATCTGGTTCGCGCCCTGCGCCACCAGCGCATCGAGGATCGTGCCGGACTTGGCGACGTCGCGAAAGCGGATCGAAACGGTGTTGGTCGCCTGGTAGCCGGTGATGACCGGCGGCTGGTTGTCGGCATAGCGATATTGCGGCGAGAGCTGCACCGACGAGGTCGCGATATCGCGCGGCGCCACGCCGGCGCGCTTGAGCGCGTCCAGCACCTTCGTCATCCGCTGCGCATTATCAGTGAGTGCGGCGGCGGCGGTCGGCGACTGCGAGACCACGCCTGCACGAATCGTCGCGAGATCGGGAACGCGCGTCGTCCGCCCCTCGGCAGACACGTCCAGCACGGTGCCGGCGGCGGGCACCATCGGCTCGACCGTGGTCGGCGCCGTCTGGGCGATTGCGCCGGCGGCAGGCAGG
Source organism: Sphingomonas sp. PP-F2F-A104-K0414 (assembly GCF_004340945.1). Classification (GTDB taxonomy): domain Bacteria; phylum Pseudomonadota; class Alphaproteobacteria; order Sphingomonadales; family Sphingomonadaceae; genus Sphingomonas. The sequence goes on along the minus strand of NZ_SLYD01000002.1, from coordinate 509,406 downwards.
ATCGCGGCGACGCCAGCCAGGGCGGTCAGGAACGATGCGGTCTTCATGATGGTCTCTCCCGTGGAACTCGGTCTGCGTGTCGCCCGGAACGGTTCAACGCAAGCTGAACGTCTTTCCAAGCTGCCAAAGCGCATTGCGGATAGATCGAAATCGAAGCATGTCTGTGACCGGCGCTCGTCGAAAGACTTGAGCACGGTGACTTATTCAGATAACACAGCGTATGAGCGATGGTGCGGGTCGAGGCAAGACCGGTCGAAAGTGGGATTGTGGCGCGCATGAATTACGAGACGAAGATGGTCGGTAACGAGAGCGAAGAGCATCTGGCGTTGCCGGATTATAGCGCTCCCTCGCACCGCCGTCGCAACATCATCATCGCTGTTCTCGTGGTGCTGGCGATCGTCGCCGGGGTCTATGCCTTCAAGTCCGGCAAGAAGGACGCCGCGGCCGCAGCGCCCGGATCGCAGCTGCCGACCGTGTCGGTGGTGGTGCCGGGGCGCCAGTCGGTCGATCGGACGATCTCGGCAACGGGTACGCTGGCGGCGCGACGCGAGATGCCGGTCGGCGTCGCGGGCGAGGGCGGGATGATCACGCGCGTGCTGGTCGAACCCGGCACCTGGGTTGCCGCAGGGCAGGTGCTGGCGACGGTCGATCGCTCGGTCCAGACCGAGACCGCGGCGTCGCTCGCCGCTTCGGTCAGCGTCGCGCGCTCGGACGAGACGATCGCGCAGGCCGAACTCGATCGCGCCAAGCAGTTGGTCGATCGCGGCTTCATCTCGAAGGCCGATCTCCAGCGCAAGGCGGCGACGCGCGATGCTGCGGCGGCGCGCGTGAAGGTGGCGCAGGCGACGCTCGGCGAGGCGCGTGCACGCAATGGCCGGCTCGATATCCGCGCGCCTGCCGCTGGACTCGTGCTGACTCGCGGCGTCGAGGCTGGCCAGATCGTCGGGCCATCGGCCGGCGTCCTGTTCCGCATGGCGATGGGCGGCCAGATGGAGATGCGCGCACAGTTGAGCGAAGCCGATCTGACCGGGCTGCATGTCGGCGCGCGCGCCACCGTCGTGCCGGTCGGCACCACGCAGGGCTATCCCGGCGAAGTATGGCAGGTATCGCCCGTCATCGATCCGCAGACCCGCCAGGGCATCGCGCGCATCGCGGTCAAATATGATCCGGCCCTGCGCCCCGGCGGGTTCGCCGCCGCGACCATCGTCGGCGGCGTGACGCAGGCGCCTTTGCTTCCCGATTCCGCGCTGCAAAGCGACGAGAAGGGCAATTACGTCTATATCGTCGGCCCGGGCGACAAGATCGTCCGGCGTAACGTGAAGATCGGCCAGGTGTCCGACGCCGGCGTGACGATCGTCGGAGGACTCGACGGCTCGGAGCGCGTCGTACAGTCCGCGGGCGGCTTCCTCGCACCCGGACAGACGGTCAAGCCGATCACCAAGAAGGCGAGCTGAGCTCATGAACTTCCGCAACATCTCGGCCTGGTCGATCCGCAACCCGGTTCCGCCGATCGTCCTGTTCCTGGCCCTGATGCTTGCGGGCGTCGTCAGCTTCATGCGGATGGACGTGAACCGCGATCCCGACATCGATTTCCCGATCGCGGTCGTCGTCGTCAACCAACCGGGCGCCGCGCCGACCGAGATGGAGACGCAGGTCACGCAACGCGTCGAGGCGGCCGTGCGCTCGCTTCAGGGCATCGACGAAATTAACTCGACCGTTACCGAAGGCAATTCGGAAACGGTGATCCAGCTCACCATCGGCACGCCGATCGACCGCGCGGTCAACGACGTGCGCGATGCGATCGCGCAGATCCGCAGCGACCTGCCCGACGGGATCCTCGAGCCGCAGGTGTACCGCGCGAACACCAGCGGCAACGACGTCGCGAGCTTCGCGGCGATCACCACCGACATGACCGTCGAACAGCTGTCCTGGTACATCGACGACACCGTCACCAAGGATCTGCTGTCGATTCCCGGCATGGCGACGATCAGCCGCAACGGCGGCGTCAGTCGAGAGATCCGCGTCATCCTCGATCCGCTCAAGCTTCAGAGCCAGGGACTGACCGCAAGCCAGGTCAATTTGCAGTTGCGTCAGGTGAACCTGAACGCGGCGGGTGGTCGTGCCGAGATCGCCGGCTCCGAACAGTCGATCCGCGTGCTTGGCAATGCGCGCGACGCCGCCGATCTCGGCCAGACCCAGATCAACGTCGGCAATGGCCGTACCGTGCGCCTGGCCGACATCGCGCAGGTCCGCGATCTCTATGCCGAGCAGCGCAGCCGCGCGACCGTCGATGGACGCCAGGCGATCACCTTCGATTTCCAGCGGGCCAAGGGCGCGTCCGACGTCACCGTCTATCACGCCGCGGTCGAGAAGCTGCGTGCGCTCGAAAAGCGCAATCCCTCGGTCAAGTTCGTCCAGCGCTACACCAGCACCGACTATACCGAAGCGCAGTATGAGAGCGCGATCCATGCCATGATCGAGGGCGCGATCCTTGCCGTCATCGTCGTCTTCATCTTCCTGCGCGACTGGCGCGCGACCGCGATCTCGGCGCTGGCGATCCCGCTGTCGGCGATCCCCGCCTTCTGGTTCATGGACCTGCTCGGCTTCGACCTGAACGGCATGACGCTGCTCGCGCTCAGCCTGGTCGCGGGCGTGCTGGTCGATGACGCGATCGTCGAGATCGAGAACATCGTCCGGCACATGCGGATGGGCAAATCCGCCTATCAGGCCTCGATCGACGCCGCCGACGAGATCGGTCTCGCGGTGCTGGCGACGACGATGGCGATCGTCGCAGTGTTCCTGCCGGTCGCGCTGATGCCGGGTATCGCCGGGCAGTTCTTCAAGAATTTCGGCCTGACCGTGGTCGCAGCCGTGCTGATGAGCCTCGCGGTCGCGCGGCTCGTGACGCCGATGATCGCCGCGTATTTCCTGAAATCGTTCGGCCATGCCAGCCACGGCGAGGGCCGGATCATGGACTGGTATGTCCGCACGCTCCACTGGACGCTTAACAGCGACAAGGCGGCGGCGTGGCGCGCCCGCGGTGGCATGCGGAAAATGTTCAACCGCGTAATGGATCACCGGATGTGGGCGATCGGTGCGGGCGTGCTCGCCTTCGCGCTGACGCTGTTCATGTTCACCGTCATCCCCTCGCAGTTCCAGCCGACCCGCGATGAGGATGATTCGTCCGCGCAGATCGAGATGGTGCCGGGCACCACGCTCGCGCAGACCGATGCGGTGGTCGCGCGCGTCAGCGAGATCCTCCGCCGGCAGCCCGAGGTAACGACGGTCTATGCGCGGACCAGAGTTGGCAGTGGTTCGGTGACCGCCAATCTTCGCCCCGATCGCAAGGAGACCTCGGTCGAGTTCGAACGCCGGATGGCGCCACAGCTCACCGCGATCCCCGATGCGCGCGTGTCGTTCCGCTCGCAATCGGGCTGGGGCAGCAGCGGTCGCGACGTGACCGTCGTGCTCGGCGGCAGCGATCCCGCCAAGCTGCAACAGGCGGCGGACAAGATCGTCGCCGAGATGGGTTCGCTGAAATCGCTGACCGCACCGCGCGTGTCGGGCGGCATGCAGCGCCCGGAAATCGTCATCCGCCCGCGCTTCGATCTCGCCGCCAATCTCGGCGTGACCACGCAGGCGCTGTCGTCGGCGATCCGGATCGCGACGCTCGGCGATATCGACCAGAATTCGGCGCGCTTCTCGCTCTCCGATCGCCAGATCCCGATCCGCGTCGCGCTCGATCAGTCGGCGCGGACCAGCCTGTCGACGATCCAGAACCTGCCCGTGTCGACCGCGTCGGGTGGCTCGGTGCCGCTCAACCTGGTCGCGGATATCGGCCTCGGCTCGGGTCCGACCAAGATAGACCGCGTCAACCAGCAGCGCCAGATAACGCTCGGCGCCGATCTCGCGCCCGGCGTGGTGATCTCGGACGCGATGAAGCAGGTTCACGCGCTGTCGTCGATGAAGAACCTGCCAGTCGGCGTCAGCGAACTCACGCTCGGCCAGAGCAAGTGGCAGGCGGAGATGATCACCAACTTCATCACCGCGGTGATCGCGGGCACCTTCCTCGTGTTCGCGGTGCTGGTGCTGCTGTATCGCCGCGTGTTGCCGCCGTTCGTCAACATGGGGTCGTTGCTGCTCGCGCCGCTCGGCGGGTTGCTGGCGCTGTGGGCGACCGGCCAGCCGCTGTCGCTGCCGGTGTATATCGGCCTGCTGATGCTGCTCGGGATCGTCGCCAAGAACTCGATCCTGCTGATCGACTTCGCGCTCGACGAGATGAGCAAGGGCGTCGACGCCTTCACCGCGATCATCGATGCCGGGCACAAGCGCGCGCAGCCGATCGTGATGACCACGGTCGCGATGGTCGCGGGCATGGTGCCGACCGCGCTGTCGCTCAGCGGCGATTCGTCGTCGCGCGCGCCGATGGGGACGGTCGTGATCGGCGGCCTCGCGCTGTCGACGATGCTGACGCTGCTGATCATCCCCGCGGCGTTCAGCCTTGCGGTCGGGATCGAGCGCTATGTCGGGCCGCGGCTTGGTCGCCGCCTGCTCACCTATCGTCCGGGCGACAATGGCGACGAGGTGATCGGGATCGCCGGGCCCAATCCGGGTCCGCTGCTCGGACCCGCGACCGGCAAGCTCGGCCACGGCCGCGATCACGGTGACGGCACGCAACCCGCCGAGTGAGTCATCCCCGGCACGCCCCTCTGCACCCGGGCACCCGAACCGCCGCAACGGCGTGAACATTCGGGGCGCCCGGGGATTGTTACGGGCATGACGCTTTTACCCCGTATGCGCCCGGCCGGCGAAGCCCCCCCGCCGGCGCTCGTCCGCATGCGGATCGTCGCCACCGGTCTGCTCGTGTTCATGGCCGCGACGTTCTTCGTCAGCCGTGCACTCGTCCCCGTCCACCCGGCGTTCGGATTCGTCCGCGCGTTTGCCGAGGCGGCGATGGTCGGCGGTCTGGCGGACTGGTTCGCGGTCACCGCGCTGTTCCGGCACCCGCTCGGCCTGCCGATTCCCCACACCGCGATTGTGCCGCGCAACAAGGACCGGATCGGCGACACGCTCGCGCAGTTCCTCCGCGCGAACTTCCTGATTCCGGTCGTGATCGCGCGGCGCACCCGCCGGCTCGACGTGGCGGGCGCGATCGCGCGCTGGCTCACCGATCCGCCCGAGGGGGCAGGGGGCCGCTTCCGGCAGGGCGCGTCGAAGCTGGTCGCGCAGGTCTTGGAAGGGCTCGACCCGGCGCGGCTCGGCGGGATGGTCAAGGCGGGGATCGGCGCACGCCTGCGCGCCACCGAAGTCTCGCCGATCCTTGGCCAGCTGCTGAAGGCCGCGATCGCCGAGCGCCGTCACGCGCCGCTGCTCGAAAGCGCGATCCGCTGGGCGGCGAAGACGCTGGCGGCGAACGACCACCTCGTCCGTGCGATGGTCCACGACAAGGCCGGCTCGATCCTGCGCTGGACCGGTCTCGACACCACCGTCGCGGACAAGCTGATCAGCGGCTTCGACAAGCTGCTCGCGGAGATGGCCGAGGACCCCGAGCATCCCTTGCGCCTGAAAGCAGAAGAGGGACTCGATCGCCTAGCCTGGGATCTCCAATACGACCGCCGCATGCGCGAGCGGGTCGAGACGATGAAGAACGACCTGCTCGACAATCCGGCGATGCAGCGCTGGCTCGACGGGTTGTGGGAGCAGGCGCGCGGTGCCCTGCTGGCGATCGCGCGCGATCCCGAGCGGGCGATGGCGGGCAAGCTCGGCGACATCCTGCGCCAGCTCGGCGAAACGCTGCAGCACGACCCGCGGATGTCGCGCACGATCAACCGCTTCGTGCGCCGCGCGGCCGTCGGCGCGGCGGCCGACTACGGCGACGGCATCGTCAAGCTGGTGTCCGAAACCGTCCGCAGCTGGGACGCCGACACGATCACCAGCCGCCTCGAGAACGCGGTCGGCCGCGACCTGCAATATATCCGCGTGAACGGCACGATCGTTGGTGGGTTGGTCGGTTTGGTGATCCACAGCGTCGATGTGCTGTTGTGATGGGGTAGGAAACTCCGGGTCAATTATTAAGTCGCCCTCTTCGTAAAGGCTCACAATTTCGCCAATCGACATTTGATAGGCGTCGGTGCGAACGTTACGTTGTGCGGCGGTGATCTCTTCGACCAAACTTGCCATGGGACCCCCAGAGGCGAAAAAAATCTGTTTGCTTCCGTTCAGGTACCTCAGTCAGGTCGTTTTATGCAATGAGGGGAGTTTCGAAATCGAGCGCTTGACCTAGTTACGTCGAGAACGGGGCAATTCGGTTGTCAGGCGTGCGATGTTCTGCCAATCTTTTCCCGGCTTGTCGTTGGCGTAACGGCTGAGGGTGTCTCCGCTTCAAAACACCGCGACTGTGCCGAACGGCGACAATTGGATGATAGTTACCCGGTAGGTTGTCTTAACCGGGCACTCGTCTCGCAACGGAGCTACCGCTCCCAATCCGGCATTGCCCAACCCTTGGCCTTCGCCAACAACCGCAGCGGGCCATGCGCGTTCACCGCGAAGGGTTCGTCGGCCCATTCGAAGGTCGGGGCGTCCGAAACATGGTCGGAATAGAAGCGGACGTGCGCGGTCTCGCGCGCGATCCCTTCGCGGTCCATCCAGGCCTGGATCATCCGCAGTTTGGCCGGGCCGTAGCAGTTCTCGCCTTCGATGCCGGCGAGCAGGACGCCGTCGCGGTCGCGCAGGCTTTCGGTGCCGATCACCGCGTCGAAGCCCAGTCGCCGCGCGATCGCCTCGACGTAGAATCGGTACGACGCGGTTGCCATCACCAGCCGGTAGCCGGCGGCGCGGTCCGCCTCGATCTGCGCGCGGGCGCTCGCGAACACGCCGTCGCGCATCACGCGGTCGGCGAAGGTTTCGGCCGCCCGGCGTTCTTCGGCGGGGGTCATGCGCTTGCCGAGCATCATCCGCTGCATCAGGTATTTGAGCCGGCCGCGGCTGATCAGCTTGCCGACATAGCCGAGCGCGGCGACTCCGGCGAACGGGACGAGCGCCAGCCGCCACGGCGCGCCGCCTTTCTTCGCGGTGTGGAGCAGGAACGGCGTCCAGGTCGGCGCGTGCGTGATCGTCTTGTCCATGTCGTAGATCGCGAGACGGACGGACGGGGCGGCGGAAGGCAATTCGGTCATCGTCGCGACTTACGCCGCATTCATCTTGCCGATCCAGTCACTTTGCCGCAAAGGTGCCCCCGATGAGCGCGATGGCCGATTTTCAGCAGGACGGTGCCGATACCGGCACGCTTCGCTTTACCGGCGATCTGTCGCTCGCAAAGATCGGCAATCTGCCCGATCGGCTCGAGGCGATCGACGCGGCTTCGGTGAAGCATGTCGACCTGAGCGGGGTCGACCGGATCGACACGATCGGCGCCTGGGTCGTCCACCGGTTCGCGGCGCGCAACGATGCGACGATCGACGGGCTCGATGCCAACGACCAGGCGCTGTTCGATCAGGTCGTCGCTTCCGATCAGCCGCTCGCCGCCAGGCCCGCCAAGGTCAACGCGGCCAGCCGCGTGCTCGGCGAGATCGGCGATGCAATCGTCCTGTCGGGCAAGACCATGCTCGGCCTGCTCGGGTTTCTCGGCGCGACCACGATCGCGTTCGGCAGCGTCATCCGCCATCCGCGCCGCTTCCGCTTCAACGCGGTGGTCCAGCGGTTCGAGGTTGTCGGCGTCGCCGCGCTCGGCATCGTCGGGCTGATGAGTTTTCTGATCGGCATGGTCATCGCGCAGCAGGGCGCGGTCCAGCTCCGCCAGTTCGGTGCCGAAGTGTTCACGATCAATCTCGTCGGCCGGCTGACGATCCGCGAACTAGGTTTGCTGATGACCGCGATCATGGTCGCCGGTCGCTCAGGCTCGGCGTTCGCGGCGCAGCTCGGCACGATGAAATTGACCGAAGAGATCGACGCGATGCGGACGATCGGCGTGTCGCCGATGGAGGCGCTGGTGCTGCCCCGCGTGCTCGCCGCGATCGTGATGATGCCGCTGCTCGGCTTCTACGCCTCGGTGATCGCGATCATCGGCGGCGGGCTGCTCTGCTGGGTCCAGCTCGGCATTCCGCCGGTCACCTTCATCGCGCGTATCCGCGAGGTCGTGCCGATCACCGATCTCTACATCTCGCTGATCAAGGCGCCGGTGTTCGGCGCGATCATCGCGATCGCCGGCTGCTTCCAGGGCATGCAGGTCGAATCGGATGCCGAACAGGTCGGCCTTCGCACCACCTCCGCGGTCGTCCAGGGCATCTTCCTGGTGATCGTCCTCGACGCGTTCTTCGCGGTCTTCTTCACCTGGCTAGGTTGGGACTGATGCCCCGCAAGCAAGACGATATCATCATCTCCGTGAAGGGGCTGAAGAACGCGTTCGGCGATTCCGTGGTGCACGAGGGGCTCGACCTTGACGTGCGGCGCGGCGAGATCCTTGGCGTCGTCGGCGGATCGGGTACCGGCAAGTCGGTGCTCATGCGCTCGATCATCGGCCTGCAGACGCCGGTCGCGGGTGAGATCACGGTGTTCGGCGAGCCCAATATCGGCCGCGAGGAAACCGAGGCGACCGAGATCCGCAAGCGCTGGGGCGTGCTGTTCCAGGGCGGCGCGCTGTTCTCGACGCTGACGGTGGCCGAGAACGTCGAAGTGCCGTTGCGCGAGTTCTATCCGGACCTGTCGCCGGCGCTGCTCGCGGAAATCGCGTCGTACAAGGTGGTGATGACGGGTTTGCCTGCCGACGCCGCGAACAAGTTTCCCGCCGAGCTTTCGGGCGGCATGAAGAAGCGTGCGGGCCTCGCCCGTGCGCTCGCGCTCGATCCCGAACTGCTGTTCCTCGACGAGCCGACCGCGGGGCTCGATCCGATCGGTGCGGCAGCGTTCGATGGGCTGACCCAGTCGTTGCAGAAGACGCTGGGGCTGACCGTGTTCCTGATCACGCACGATCTCGATACGCTGTATGCGATCTGCGACCGGGTCGCGGTGCTTGCCGACAAGAAGGTCATCGCGGTCGGCACGATCGACGAGCTAATCGCGCTCGATCACCCGTGGATCGAAGAATATTTCAAGGGGCCCCGCGGCCGTGCCGCGGTCGCGACGCAGGAGGCGCACGAGCGCGCCGACGAGCAAGCAGCCCAACACCCTACTGAAGTCCAGTCCAAGCAGTCCGCGCCGGACGACGCCGACGCGACATACGCCGAGAAAGAAGCAAGGACGCGCTGATGGAAACCCGTTCGAACCACGTCCTAGTCGGCGCCGTCGTGCTGATCCTGCTGGCCCTGCTAGCGCTGTTCACCGTGTGGATCGCGCGGCTGGGCGGCAAGGAAGAGAAGGAATACGACATCTTCTTCCGCCAGTCGGTCGACGGGCTCGCGCGCGGCTCTGCCGTCGTGTTCTCGGGCGTGCCGTCGGGCCAGGTGAAGACGATTTCGTTGTGGAAGAACGATCCTCAGTTCGTCCGCGTCCGGATCAGCGTCAACGACGAGACGCCGGTGCTGCAGGGCACGACCGCGTCGATCTCGGGCGTCGGCTTCACCGGCGTCAGCCAGGTCTCGCTAGATGGCGCGCGGAAAGGTGCACCGCCGGTCGCGTGCCCCGACGTCAATGGCCAGCCTTGCCCGTACGGCGTGCCGGTCATCCCGACCAAGCAGGGCGGACTCGGCGCGATCCTGAACTCGGCACCGCAGTTGCTCGAGCGTCTGTCGACGCTGACCGAGCGCCTGACCGGGTTGCTGACCGATCGTAACCAGGCGTCGATCGCTGGCATCCTCGAGAACACCAACCGGCTGACCGATGCGCTCGCCGATCGTGGTCCGGAGATCGCCGCGACGCTCGCGCAGACCCGCGTCGCGATCCAGCAGGCGGGCGATGCCGCGCAGCAGTTCGGCGTGCTGGCCAAGACCACCAACGGGGTTCTGTCCGAGGACGTGAAGCCGGCGATGGCGAACCTGAACAAGGCGATCACGTCTGCGCAGCAGAGCGCCGAGACGCTCAACGCCGCGATCGGCGATGCGCGGCCGGGCTTGCAGGCATTCTCGAAGACGACGATTCCCGAGGCCAACCGTCTGGTCCACGACCTGCGGACGACCGCGGCGGCATTGTCGTCGGTCGCCGAGAAGGTCGACCAGCAGGGTGCAAGTTCGCTGATCGGGCAGCAGAAGCTCCCGGATTACAAGGGTAAGTGAGGCACGCCATGAAGACACCGCTCATCCTGATCGCGATGCTGCCACTTGCCGGGTGCATCAGCTTCGGCGCGAAACCGCCTCCCACGCTGTTGACGCTAACGAGCTCTTCGTCGGTGCCGGTCGGCCAGAACCAGGATTCGGCGACCGCTAAGTCGATCACGATTCAGGTGCCGGTCGTGCCGCAGTCGCTCGCGACCGCGCGCGTGCCGGTGCAGGCCACGCCGACGTCGATCGCGTACGTGACCGATGCGCAGTGGGCGGAGCCGCCGGCTCGCCTGTTCGCGCGGCTCGTGTCGGATACGGTTGCGTCGCGGACTGGGCTGGTCGTGCTGTCGACTGCGCAGTCGATTGGCGATCCAGGTGGATTGCTTGGTGGCGAGTTGCGGTCGTTCGGGCTGGATGCGACGACGCGACAGGCGGTCGTAACGTTCGACGCATCGCTGACCCGCGCGGGCAAGACGTCGGTCGAGAAGCGCCGCTTCGAGGCGCGCGTGCCGGTGTCGGCGATCGATGCGACGTCGGCGGCGGCCGGGATCAACCAGGCGGCGAACCAGGTCGCGACCGAAGTGGCGGACTGGATCGGCCGATGAACGCCACGTTGGCCTGAGCGTTGATGCTCTCTGATGAGGAGAGCTGCAATGCCACAGGGCGACAAGGATGCGTATACGGATAAGCAGAAGCGCAAGGCTGCGCATATTGCGGATGGCTATGAGGCGAAGGGTGTCCCCGAGTCCGAGGCTGAGGCGCGTGCCTGGGCGACGGTGAACAAGGATTCAGGCGGGGGCAACAAGTCCGGCTCAGGGCGCGGCAAGCCCGATACGCAGGCGTCTGCGCGCAGTGGCGGGAAGCAAGCGGCGGGGCGTAGCGATGCGGCGAAGTCTGCTGCGGCGAAGAAGGGTTGGGACACCCGACGGAAGAAGGCAAACGGCTAACCAAGTCTTCGATCCTCCCCTGCAAGGGGAGGTGGCTGGCGCTTGCCAGACGGAGGAGTGACACCCTTTCGATAGCGCGATACCCCGTCAGTCCTGCGGACTGCCACCTCCCCTTGCAGGGGAGGATCAAAGTCTGCCTCAATCTGCTAGCATCGCTTCCGCCTCGGCCAGATGCAGCCGCTCGACCATCTGGCCATCCAGTCGGATCGCGCCCTTGTCGGCATTCTCCGGCTTGGCGAACGTGGCGACGATCAGGTGTGCCCTTGCCAACTCCTCCTTGCTAGGAGCGAAACCCGCGTTCGCCGCCTCGATCTGCGACGGGTGGATCAGCGTCTTGCCATCGAAGCCCAGCATCGCGCCCTGCGCGCACTCGGCGGCGAAGCGCTGCGCATCGTCGAGCGCGTTACAAACGCCGTCCAGCGCGACGATCCCAGCCGCCCGCGCGGCTATGACGGTTGCTGTGAGCGCGGGCATCAGCGGCGTGCGATCCGGCCCGAGACGACACCGCATCTCCTTGGCAAGATCGTTGGTGCCGGCGACCAGCGCCGTCAGTCGCGTAGCTGATGCGGCTTGGGACAAGGTCGGCAGCGACAGGATCGCGGCACAGGTCTCGATCATCGCCCAGATCGGCGGGCCATCTTCGCCAAGCGATGCACGAACGGTCTCGAGATCGGCGGGGTACGACACCTTGGGAACGAGCACCGCGCCGACACCGATCTCGCGCACTGCCGCGACGTCGTCCGCGTACCAGGGCGTCCCGAGGCCGTTGACGCGCACTACGAGTTCGCGCGAACCGAAACCGCCTTCGCGCGCGGCTTCGACGACGCGGTCGCGCGCAGTGGTTTTCTCGTCCGATGCGACGGCATCCTCGAGGTCGAGAATGACGACGTCGCAGTCCAACGTGCGCGCCTTGGCGATCGCGCGGGGGTTGGAGGCGGGCATGTAAAGCGCGCTCCGGCGGCGACGGCTGGTCATGCTGTCAGGCTTTCGCGCATCAGGTGACGACGTCCGGTGCGGTCCGGCCGGTGTGCTCGGCGATCCCCGCGATCGACTCCGCGGCGGCGACGATGCTGGCGAGCATCTCGCCGGTGTCGCGGTCGAGGTCGCCGCCGACCGGCTCGTAGCGTTCGAGGTACACGCGCAAGGTCGCGCCGGTGGTGCCGGTGCCCGACAGGCGGAACACGACGCGGCTGCCGCCTTCGAACAGGATGCGGACGCCTTGGTTGCGGCTGATCGAGCCGTCGGTCGGGTCGGTATAGGCGAACTCGTCCGCGGTCTCGACGGTGAGGTCGCCGAACTGCTGACCGGGGAGGGTGGCGAGGCTGGCGCGCAACGCCGCCATCAACGCGTCGGCGCGCGGGGTTTCGACGCCTTCGTAATCGTGGCGCGCGTAATAGTTGCGCCCGAACTTCGCCCAGTGATCGCGCGCGATCGTGTCGACGCTTTCGCCGCGGACTGCGAGGATGTTGAGCCACAGGAGGACTGCCCACAGGCCGTCCTTCTCGCGGACATGGTCGGAGCCGGTGCCGGCGCTCTCCTCGCCACAGATCGTCGCCATGCCGGCGTCGAGCAGATTGCCGAAAAACTTCCAGCCGGTCGGCGTCTCGTAGGCGGGGATACCGAGCGCTTCCGCGACGCGATCGGCGGCGGCGCTGGTCGGCATCGAGCGCGCGATACCCTTGAGGCCGGCTGCGTAACCGGGCGCGAGGTGCGCGTTGGCGGCGAGCATCGCGAGGCTGTCCGACGGGGTGACGAAGCGGTGCCTGCCGATGATCAGGTTGCGGTCGCCGTCGCCGTCCGACGCTGCGCCGAAATCCGGCGCGTCGGGGGCCATCATCGTCTCGTACAATTCGTGCGCGTGGACGAGGTTGGGATCGGGGTGGTGGCCACCGAAATCGGGCATGGGCTCGCCGTTGCGGACGGTGCTGGGCGCGAAGCCGAGGCGGCGTTCGAGGATCTCGGTGGCGTACGGCCCGGTGACGGCGCTCATCGCGTCGAATGCCATCGTCAGCTTTGCCGCACGGATCGCGTCGAAGTCGAACAGCGTCTCCATGAGCGCGGCGTAGTCCTCGACCGGGTCGACGACCTCGACGGGCATATCACCGATCGTGACTTCGCCGTCGGTGTCGAGGTCGATGTCGTCGGCGTCGACGGTCAGCCAGCGGTCGATCTCGAGCGTCTGCGCATTGATCGCGTCGGTCACGCCTTCGGGCGCGGGGCCGCCATTGGCGATGTTGTACTTGATCCCGAAATCCTCGTCGGGACCGCCGGGGTTGTGGCTTGCCGAGAGGACGAGGCCGCCGATCGCGCCACGCTTGCGGATCATGTGGCTGGCCGCCGGGGTCGAGAGGATGCCGCCGCGGCCGACGATCACGCTGCCGAAGCCGTTCGCCGCTGCCATGCGGATCGCGACCTGGATGACTTCGCGGTTGAGAAAGCGGCCGTCGCCACCGATGACCAGCGTCGCACCGGCCTTGTCCGCCACCACGTCGAACACGCTCTGGACGAAATTCTCGGCGTAGTTGGGCTGCTGGAAGACCTTCACCTTCTTGCGCAGGCCCGACGTGCCGGGTTTCTGGTCGGTGTACGGTGTGGTCGATACGGTGCGGATCATGCGGTCCCCGTCAGGCTTGCGTAAAGGTCTGCGTAGCGGCGGCCGCTCTCGTCCCACGAGAAGTCCGCGCGCATCGCGTTGCGCTGCAACATGGACCAGCGATCGGGGCGTGCATAGAGGGCCATCGTTCGGCGCAGCGCGTGGCTGAGCGCTTCGGGCGTGACGCCGTCGTGCTGGACGCCGGTGGCGACGCCCGCGGCGATCGCGGCTTCGTTGGCGTCGATCACCGTGTCGGCCAGCCCGCCGGTCCGCGCGACCACGGGGATGCAGCCGTAAGCGAGGCCGTAGAGCTGCGTCAGGCCGCACGGTTCGAACCGCGATGGGATCAGGATCGCATCGGCACCGCCTTGCAACAGGTGCGAGACGGGCTCGTCATAGCCGATGTGGACGCCGATGCGGCCAGGGTGGCGTTCGGCGGCATTGAGGAAGGCGAGTTCCAGGGCGGTGTCGCCCGAGCCAAGCAGCGCGAGACGGCCGCCGAGCGCGACGAGTTCGTCGAGTGCGCCGGCGAGGACGTCCATGCCCTTCTGCCAGGTGAGGCGGCTGATGACGGTGAAGATCGGGCCGTCGCCGGCGTCGAGCCTGAACAGGGTCTCGATCGCGCGCTTGTTGGTGCGGCGGCGGGGAAGCGTTCGCGCGGTGTAGCGGGCGGGGAGGGACGCGTCGGTCTCCGGGTTCCAGACGGCGGGGTCGATACCGTTGACGATCCCGGTGACGCGGCCGGCGCGGTCGTTGATCAGGCCTTCGAGGCCCATGCCGAACTCACCGCGGCGGATTTCGGCGGCGTAGGTCGGGCTGACGGTGGTGATCGCGTCGGCGGCCTCGAGACCGGCTTTCAGGAAGCCGACGCCGCCGTAATATTCGACGCCGTCGAGCGCGAAGGCATTGTCGGGGAGCGCGAGATCGGCGAAGATGTCGTGGCCGTAGCGTCCCTGGAACGCGATGTTGTGGATCGTGACGACCGTCTTGGCGGGTTTGGCGGGGCCGGGCGCGTAGCGGAGATAGGCGGGGGCCATTGCCGCCTGCCAGTCGTGCGCGTGGAGGATATCGAAGTCGTAGCCGGGGACCGCACCTGAGGCGAGGTCGGCGGCGGCGCGGCTGAACGCGGCGAAGCGGCGCCAGTTGTCGGACCAGTCGGCCCCGGTCGCGTCGCCGTAGGGGCCGCCGCCTCGGGCGAACAGCGCGGGGGCGTCGAGGACCAGCAGCGGGTGGTCGCCGATCTTTGTCTTCAGGATGCGGGCTTCGGTGCCGAGCAGGTCTGTGTAGCGGTGGATGACTTTTGCGCGCTTGGTGACGGCGGCGAGGGCTGGGTAGCCTGGGAGGAACGTGGTCAGCGGGACGTCATGCGGGGCTAGCGCAGCCGGGAGCGCGCCGACCACGTCTGCGAGGCCGCCGGTTTTAATGAGGGGGTAGGCTTCGGAGGCGACGGAGAGGACGCGCATCAAATCCTCCCCGGTACGGGGAGGCGGACCACGCACCGCATGGTGGAGGGGGGCTTCCGCAGACGGTATGCTCGTGGTTGCAAATAGTACGTTCGCGGTCGCAGACAGTACGGCTGCGATCGCGGACGGTACGCTCGCGGTGAGCCCCCTCCACCCTTCGCCGATGGCGAACGGTCCCCCTCCCCGTGCCGGGGAGGATTTGCGTTGGTCATCACGCCGTCAGCCGGTCGATCATGGATTTGGTTACCAGCACCACGCCGTTGTCGGTGCGGCGGAAGCGTTGGGCGTCGGATTCCGCGTCCTCGCCTACGACCAGACCGTCGGGGATTTCGACGCCGCGATCGACCACCACCTTCGACAGGCGCGCGCCGCGGCCGATCACGCAGTGCGGGAGGATCACCGCTTGGTCGAGCATCGAGTAGCTGTGCGCGCGGGTGCCGGTGAAGATCAGGCTGCGGTGGATCGAGGAGCCGGAGATGATGCAATCGCCGGACACCAGCGACGACACCGCCTCGCCGCGGCGGCCGTCGTCGGCATGGACGAATTTCGCTGGCGGCGTGACCTCGGAATAGGTCCAGAGCGGCCAGCTGCGGTCGTAGAGGTCGAGCTTGGGCACCACGTCGGTGAGGTCGATGTTCGCCTCCCAATAGGCGTCGACCGTGCCAACGTCGCGCCAGTATGCGTCGACTTCGCTGCCCGAGCGCACGCAGCTGTCGGAGAAGCGGTGCGCGACCGCCTTGCCGTGCTTGACGAGGTACGGGATGATGTCCTTGCCGAAATCGCGCGAGGAACCGGGCGTCTCGGCATCGCGGCGGAGTTCGTCGAACAGCAATTTGGTGTGGAAGACGTAGATCCCCATCGATGCCAGCGCGATGTCCGGGTTGCCGGGGATCGCGGGCGGATCGGCGGGTTTCTCGACGAACGCGGTGACGTTGTCGTGCTCGTCCACGGCCATCACGCCGAAGCCGACCGCCTCCATCCGCGGCACTTCGAGGCAGGCAATGGTGACGTCCGCGCCGGTCTCGCAATGCTGTTGCAGGATCAGTTCGTAATCCATCTTGTAGATGTGATCGCCGGCCAGGATGACCATGTATTCGGGCGCATGGCTCTCGATGATGTCAATGTTCTGGTAGACCGCGTCGGCCGTGCCCTCATACCATTGGAACTCGCTGATGCGCTGTGACGCGGGCAGGATGTCGAAGCTCTCGTTGCGTTCCGAGCGGAGGAAGTTCCAGCCGCTCTGGAGATGGCGGATCAGCGAATGTGCCTTGTACTGCGTCGCGACGCCGATCCGGCGGATGCCCGAGTTGATCGCGTTGGACAGCGCGAAATCGATGATGCGCGCCTTGCCGCCGAAATACACCGCGGGTTTCGCGCGCGTATCGGTCAGCTCCATCAGGCGACTGCCGCGGCCGCCGGCCAGCACATACGCCATCGCGTCGCGCGCCAATGGCTGTCCCCGCCGTTCCACCATGTCCGTCTCTCCCTAAATTCGGTTGTATAACGCCCTGTTACCCCGGGCTTGTTCCGTCGTTGCGCCGGATCGGTCTTCGCACTCGATCAGCCTTCGTATTCGAGCATGATCGTCGCCAGCGGCGGCAGCGTGACCCAAGCCGCGCCATCCTTCGCGACGACGCCGCCGAGATTGCCGAGCCCGCTGCCCCAATAGTCGTGCGCGTCGCTGTTGATGATCTCGCACCACCGGCCGTCGAGCGGCAGCGGCACGCGGTAGGGCGCGCGCGCGATCGGCGTCATGTTGGCGACGATCGCGATCGGCTTCGCGCCGGGGGCCTTGCGCAACCACGCGAACACCGAATTGGCGGCATCGTCGGCGACCAGCCATTCGAACCCCTCCGCCTCGCAGTCGCGCGCGTGCAATGCCGGCTTTTCGCGGTAGACGGTGTTGAGGTCGCGGACGAGGTTGCGGATGCCTTCGTGGCTGCGCGCATTGCGCAGGTCCCAGTCGAGGGCGCGCGCTTCCGACCATTCGCGACGCTGCGCGAATTCCTGCCCCATGAAGAGCAGCTTCTTGCCCGGATAGCCCCACATGAACGCGTAATAGGCGCGCAGATTGGCGAATTGCTGCCAGTCGTCGCCGGGCATCTTGGTCAGCAGCGAGCCCTTGCCGTGGACGACCTCGTCATGGCTGAGCGGCAGGACGAAATTCTCGCTGAACGCATAGACGAGGCCGAAATTGATCTCGCCGTGATGGTGTTTCCGGTGCAGCGGATCGCGCGCCATGTACTGGAGCGTGTCGTGCATGAAGCCCATGTTCCACTTGAACCCGAACCCGAGTCCACCGCTCTTGCCGTCGTCGCTCACCGGCGCGGAGACGCCCGGCCACGAGGTCGATTCCTCGGCGATCGTGAAGACGCCGGGGTGCTGGCCGTAGATCTCGCGGTTCATGTCGCGGAGGAACGCGACGGCCTCCCAATTCTCGCGGCCACCGTCTTCGTTGGGGATCCATTCGCCGCTTTTGCGCGAATAGTCGCGGTACAGCATCGACGCGACCGCATCCACGCGCAGGCCGTCGATATGATAGCGCTCGGCCCAGAACAGCGCGTTGTTGACAAGGAACGACGTCACTTCGCGCCGTCCGAAATTGTAGATCGCGGTGTTCCAGTCGGGGTGGAAGCCGAGCCGCGGGTCCTCGTGCTCGTACAGCGCGGTGCCGTCGAACTTGGCGAGGCCGAACGCGTCGGTCGGGAAATGCGCCGGCACCCAGTCGAGCAGCACGCCGATCCCGGCGAGATGCGCGCCATCGACGAACCGCGCGAAGCCATCGACGTCGCCGAACCGCGCGGACGGCGCGTAGAGGCCAGTGGTCTGGTAGCCCCAGCTCGGGTCGTACGGGTGTTCGCTGATCGGCAGGAACTCGATGTGCGTGAAGCCCATCTCGACCACGTAGGGTATCAGGCGGTCCGCGAGTGCGTCCCAGGTCAGGAACCAGCCGTCGGCGTCGCGGTCCCATGAGCCCGCGTGGACTTCATATATGCTGATCGGCACGCGGCGCGGATCGACCGAGGCCCAATGCTTGCGGTGATCGGTGTCGGCCCAGTCGTGCGCAAGTTTCCGCGTGATCGAGGCGTTGGCGGGGCGGAGTTCGGACGCGAACGCGAACGGGTCGGCCTTGAGCGGCTGCAACTGGCCATCGGGGCCGACGATCTCGAACTTGTACGCGCGGTATTCGGCGATGTCGGGGATGAAGATCTCCCACACGCCGACGTCGCCGCGCTTGCGCATCGCGTGGCGGCGTCCGTCCCAGTCGTTGAAGTCGCCGACCACCGACACGCGCTGCGCATTGGGAGCCCAGAGCGCGAAGTGGACGCCGTGTGCGCCCTCGTGCTCGATCAGGTGCGCGCCCATCTTGTCGTGAAGGCGGCGGTGCGTGCCCTCGGCCATGAGCAGGTCGTCGATCGGGCCGAGTACGGGGCCGAAGCTGTAGGGGTCAGTGACCCACCACGAGGTGTCGCCTGCCTCCGCATGGTATTTCACCGGCTGTTGCGTGCCGTCGATCGGACCCTCGAACAGTCCGCGATCGTCGATGCGGGGGAGGGTGCCGAGCACGGTGCCGTCGAGCGCATGCGCCTCGGCCTTGTCCGCGCCGGGCAGCCAGACGCGTGCGAACACGCCGGTCGGACCGCTATGGACGCCGAGCAGCGAGAACGGATCGTCGTGACGCCCTTCCAGAAGGGCAACGATGGCGCCTTCGGGTGGCTTCACATCACCGTCCAGATTTCCCGCGCATATTCGCGGATGGTACGGTCGGACGAGAACCAGCCAACGCGCGCGACATTGCGGACGGTGGAGGCGACCCACGCATCGCGGTCGTTCCAGCGCGTGTCGACCGCGCGCTGCGCGGTCGCATAGCTGTCGAAGTCGGCGGCCAGCATGAACCAGTCGCCCTCGTACAGCCCACCCATCAGCCCGGCGTAGCGCGTCTTGTCATCGGGCGAGAACACGCCGGACGCGATCGCGGAGACCGCCTGACGGAGTTCGTTCGAGCCGTCGATGACACTGCGCGGATCATAGCCGTTGGCGCGCTTCGCCTCGACCTCGTCCGCGGTCATGCCGAAGATGAAGATGTTATCGTCACCGACGCGGTCCTTGATCTCGATGTTCGCGCCGTCGAGCGTGCCGATCGTCAGCGCGCCGTTCATCGCGAACTTCATGTTGCCGGTGCCCGACGCTTCGAGGCCGGCGGTCGAGATCTGTTCGCTCAGGTCGGCGGCGGGAATGATCTTCTCCGCCAGCGACACGTTGTAATTGGGCAGGAACGCGACCTTGAGCAGGCCACCGACCGAGGGGTCCGCATTGATCCGGCGGGCGACATCGTTCGCCAGTTTGATGACGAGCTTCGCATTGTGATAGCTCGACGCCGCCTTGCCCGCGAACAGCTTCACGCGCGGCGTCCAGTCGCGCTCGGGATGGCTGCGGATCCGGTCGTAGAGCGCGACCGTCTCGATGATGTTGAGCAGCTGGCGCTTATACTCGTGGATGCGCTTGATCTGGACGTCGAACATCGCGTCGGGATCGACGCGGAGCCCCATCGTTTCCTTGATGTGATTAGCCAGTGCCACCTTGTTAGAACGCTTCACGCTCGAAAAGCGCTCCCTGAAACCGGAATCGTCCGCGAAAACATCCAGATCGACCAGCTTTTCGGCATCGTCGAGGAAGCCGTCGCCGATCGCATCGCGGATCAGCGCGGCGAGGCCGGGGTTGCACTGTTGGAGCCAACGACGCGGCGTGATGCCGTTGGTCTTGTTGTTGATCCGCGTAGGGTACAGCTTGTGGAGATCGGCGAAGACCGTCTTCTTCATCAGCTGCGTGTGGAGCGCGGCGACGCCGTTGACGCTGTGCGAGCCGGCAAAGGCGAGGTTCGCCATCCGCACGCGCCGCTCGCCGCCCTCGTCGATCAGGCTGATCGCGGCGATCGCGCGGTCGTCGATACCGTCTGTGCCGCGTGCCTCCCGCAACAGCTTGGCATTGATCGCATAGACGATCTGCATGTGCCGCGGGAGCAGGCGTTCGAACAGCGGCAGCGGCCAGCTCTCCAGCGCCTCGGGGAGCAGCGTATGGTTGGTATAGCCGAAGGTAGCGCGCGTGATCTTCCACGCCTCGTCGAACGCGAATTCGTGATGGTCGATCAGCAGCCGCATCAATTCGGCGACCGACACCGCGGGGTGCGTGTCGTTGAGCTGGATCGCGGCCTTGTCGGGCAGCGTGCGGATGTCGCCGAAATACTGGATGTGGCGGCGGACGATGTCCTGGATCGACGCGGACGAGAAGAAATACTCCTGGCGTAGGCGGAGTTCCTGGCCGGCGGCAGTGGAGTCGTTGGGGTAGAGGACGCGGGTCAGCGTTTCCGCGCGCAGCTGGTCGGCGAGCGCGCCGGTGAAATCGCCGGCGTTGAAGCGGTCGAGCTTGATCGGATCGAACGCGCGGGCGGTCCACAGGCGGAGCGTGTTGACGTGCTTGCCGCGCCAGCCGACGACGGGGGTGTCGACGGCGGTGGCCTCGACCGCCTCGGACGGACTCCAGTGGACCTGGCCGTTGTCGGCCGCCGTCACTTCGCCGCCGAAGCCGACGAAATAGGCGCTCTCGCGGCGTTCGAACTCCCAGGGATTGCCGTGCGCGAGCCAGTTCTCGGGCATCTCGACCTGCCAGCCATCGTCGATCCGCTGGCGGAACATGCCGTTCACGTAGCGGATGCCGTAGCCGTAGGCGGGCAGCGCAAGGCTCGCCATGCTCTCCATGAAGCAGGCGGCGAGCCGACCGAGGCCGCCATTGCCCAGCGCCGCGTCGGGTTCGATCTCTTCGAGTTCGGCGAGGTCGACGCCGTGGAGTTTCAGGGCCTGCGTGACCTCGTCGTTGCGCTGGAGGTTGGTCACCGCGTCGCGCAGCAGCCGACCGATCAGGAACTCGAGACTGAGATAATAGACGCGCTTGGCGCCAGCCGCGTGCGCGGCCTTGGTCGAGGCCATCCAACGTTCGACGATGTCGTTGCGGACGGTCAGGATCGTCGCGGCGAGCCAGTCGTGGGGGCGGGCGGCCTGCGCATCCTTGCCGATGCGGTGGACCAGCGTGTCGAGGATCGAGTCGGCCAGATCCTGGATGACGGGCTGCTGTACGGCGATGTCTGAGGTCACGCGGCTTCCGAAATCGTTACGGTTGCCGTGATCCTAGCCGTCCGCGAGCCGATGTCACGCGGACTTCCTTCCCGTGACGGAAAAGAATGTTGCCGATCAATGCTTTGAATTTGGGATGATCCATCACCGCGCTGGGGCGGTGGTGGACAGGGTAGGGTTCGAACCTACGTAGGAGAAACTCCGGCAGATTTACAGTCTGCTGCCTTTAACCACTCGGCCACCTGTCCAGACCGCTTTTGCAAGCGCCGCTCTTTCAAGCGAGGCGGCTCAATGGCGAAGCGCGCCCCGCCTGTCAACGCGGGTTTTGCGAAGTTTCGTGGTTCATAGTTGCCGCGGGAGCGGAATGCCGACAAGGACGCGGCATACACACCCCACTGACACTGGCTACGATAGAGAGCGAATATGGCACGCAAGGGACACAGGCCGAGCAAGGCACCGGCAGGCCGCCCCCGCTTCTGGGGCAAGCACGCAGTAGGGGCGGCGCTCGCCAATCCGGAGCGCACGGTGCGCAAAATCCTCGGCACGCGCGAGGCGCTGGCCGGGTTCGACCTGCCGGCGGACGTTCCGGTGACCTATGCCGAGGCGATGGATCTGGCGCGGCTGGTGCCGGGCGACGCGCCGCATCAGGGCGTGGTGATCGAGGTCGAGCCGCTCGAGGACATGTGGCTCGCCGACCTGCTCGAGCACGGCAAGGACGACAACCGTCCGCTGGTGATCCTCGACGGCGTGACCGATCCGCATAACGTCGGCGCGATTCTGCGCTCGGCGGCGGCGTTCGATGCGCTCGGGATCATCACGCCGGACCGGAATGCGCCGCCGGAATCGGGGACGATCGCGCGGGCTGCGTCTGGTGCGCTTGAGTCGGTGCCTTGGATCCGGGTGGTGAACCTGGCGCGCGCTCTGGAAGAGATTGCGGCGGCGGGGTTCTGGCGGATCGGGCTGACGGGCCACGCGACGCAGACGTTGTCGGAAGCGATGGGCACGCAGCGGATCGCGATCGTGCTCGGCGCCGAGGGCGAGGGCATGCGGCAGAATACCGAGCAGCATTGCGACGAGCTGGCGAAATTGCCGATCTCGGAGAAGGTGGAAAGCCTGAACGTGTCGAACGCCGCGGCGATCGCGCTCTACGCCATCACCACGCGGTGACCTGAACTCCCTCGCCCCTACGGGGAGAGGGAAGGGGCCCGCCGCCCTTGCGGTGGGAAGGGAGAGGGGAGTGAGGCTCGGGACGGTTCATCCCAACGCCCCTCTCCCTTCCGTCGCCTACGGCTCCTCCCTCCCTCTCCCCGTAGGGGCGAGGGACAGGGGGAATCAGTCCTCTTCGGCGATCCTGACCTTCAGACCATCGAGCCCCTCGGTCAGTTCGATCTGGCACGACAGGCGCGAAAACTCATCGCGATCACTCGTCGAATCGAGCAAATCATCCTCGTCCGGCCCCATCGGCTTCAGTTTACCCGCAAAGTCCGGGTCGACATGGACGTGGCAGGTGGCGCACGAGCAGCAGCCGCCGCACAGCGCCAGGATCTCGTCGATCCCGGCGTCGCGGATGACTTCCATCACCGAAAGGCCCGCCTCGCCGATGATCTCGCGTTCTTCCCCTTCACGCGTCACGACGATAAGCTTGGGCATGTCATTCTCCGAAAAATCTTCGTGCGTTCATGCCGTTGCGCGAGCCAGGGATCAAGCATCATGGGCCTGAGCGCAGAGCAACTCGAAACCGCGATGGCGGCGTTGTGCGCGATCGAACCCGCGTTCGCGGTCGCGGTCGGCAATGCGGGCCACCCCGCGCCGCGGATCAGCGAGCGCGGCTTCGCGACGCTGCTGCGGACGATCGTCGGGCAGCAGGTGAGCGTCGCCTCGGCCGCAGCGGTGTGGAACAAGCTCGACGCGGTGGTCGGCGGCGCGGGCGATCCGGCAAAGATCGCCGCCGCCAGCGACGAGTTGCTGAAGAGCGCCGGCCTGTCGCGCCAGAAGCTCGGCTATGCGCGCAGCCTCGCGGACGAGGTGACGAGCGGCCGGCTCGACCTCACCAACCTGCCCGAGAACGACGAGGAGGCGATCGCCGCTTTGGTCCGCGTGAAGGGGATCGGTCGCTGGTCGGCGGAAATCTACCTGCTGTTCGCGGAAGGGCGGACGGACATCTGGCCAGCGGGCGACCTCGCGATCCAGATCGAGGTCGGACGCATTCTCGGCCATGAAACCCGACCGAGCGAGAAACTGACGCGCGAGGTGGCGGAGGCTTGGCGCCCGCACCGCGGCGCGGCGGCGATCTTCGCGTGGCATCATTACCAGGCGGACATGAAGGTGATCTGACCTCCTTCTCCACTCCTGCTCCCAGCCCCACCCCACCCGACCCTACCGCACCGCACCCCACCCGTGATCCCAGCGAAAGCTGGGATCTCCCCGTTCGAGTCGTGACACCCGCCAACCAGGATACCCCAGCTTTCGCTGTAGTGACGGGCGGGGGGCGACGGACGGACGGAGGGCGGCGGACGGGCGGTGACGGGCGGGGTCGACGGGTGATGTGCGGGGGGTGGGATGACGTAACGGGGGCGGGTAGGGCTGCTTGACAGCGTTCGGGTCACACCCCGCTTGTTACCTCTCGCCCCTTCCGGCAAAGCAGCCCGCGATGTCAGCCCCCAATCTCCCTGCCTCGGATTTCGCCAACTCGCTCGCCGAGAGCCACCGCACTGTCGTCGTACCCGAAGGCGCGTCGTTCTGGCGGCGGCTGTTCGCGTTCGTCGGGCCGGGCTATCTCGTCGCGGTCGGCTATATGGATCCCGGCAACTGGGCGACCGACATCGCCGGCGGCTCCGCATTCGGCTACACGCTGCTGTCGGTCGTGCTGCTGTCGAACCTGATGGCGATGGTTCTCCAGGCGTTGTCCGCACGGCTCGGCATCGTTGCCGGACTCGACCTCGCGCAAGCCTGCCGCGCGCATTATTCGAAGCCGGTCTCGGTCGCGCTCTGGTTCCTATGCGAGATCGCGATCATTGCCTGCGACCTCGCCGAAGTGCTTGGCACGGCGATCGCGCTGAAGCTGCTGTTCGGCCTGCCTTTGGTCTACGGCGTCGTCCTCACCGCGCTAGACGTGTTCCTGATCCTCGCGCTGCAACGCTTCGGCTTCCGCAAGCTGGAGGCGTTCGTCGTCGCGCTGCTCGTGATCATCGCTGGCTGCTTCATCTTCGAGCTGTTCCTGGCGCGGCCCGAATGGGCGGGCGTGCTCGGAGGTCTCGTCCCGACGACGCAGATCGTCACCAACCCGGCGATGCTCTACATCGCGATCGGCATCCTCGGCGCGACCGTGATGCCGCACAACCTGTACCTCCATTCGTCGATCGTCCAGACTCGCGCCTTCGCCAAGGACGCCGCTGGCAAGCGCGACGCGATCACGATGGCGACGATCGACGGGACGGTCGCGCTGGGGCTCGCCTTCTTCATCAACGCGGCGATCCTGATTCTCGCTGCGGCGACCTTCCACGTCGCCGGGCGGACCGACGTCGCCGAGATCGACCAGGCGTACCAGCTGCTCGCTCCGATGCTGGGGATGGGTGCGGCGAGCGTGTTGTTCGCGGTCGCGCTGCTGGCGTCGGGACAAAACTCGACGGTGACGGGCACGCTTGCCGGCCAGATCGTGATGGAGGGCTTTCTCAACCTGCGCATGCCGGTCTGGGCGCGGCGGCTGGTGACGCGGGCCCTCGCGATCATCCCGGCAGTGTTCGTGGTCGGTGCATCGGGCGATGCTGGCGCGACGAAGCTGTTGGTGCTCAGCCAGGTCGTGCTCAGCCTGCAACTCCCGTTCGCAGTAGTGCCGCTCGTCAAGTTCACCGACGATCGCACGATCATGGGCGATCTGGTCAGTCCCGCCTGGCTGAAGATTCTCGCCTGGGTGATCGCCGCGGTGATCATCGGGCTCAACGGTACGCTGTTGTACGGGATGCTTTAGGCGACCGGCGAGCCCGCGTTGGGCAAGGCGGCTTCGTCAGCCTTGGGCTTTTTGGCGAACAGTGCGCGATCGGCGGGGCCGAAAGCGTATTTCCACAGGATATAGAGATAGGTGGCCGCGATTGCCGGCTCGCCTATCGCCAGTTCGACCCATTCGTAGCGCTTGGGGAGCGCGGTGAACCCAGCTCCGACGACGATCGCGGCGAGCGCGGCCCAGACCAGCGGCCAGCGCCACGGCGACACGTTGGCGCCGAGCAGATGGCCGAGCAGCTTCGACTTGATGATCGAGGTGAGGCCAACCGAGAGCATGAGCGCGATCGCCGGGCCGGCCGCCTGATAGTTGACGGGGTAGCCTAGCGCCCGGATCGTGAAGATCAGCGCGAAGCTGAGGCCGACCTGGAACGCGAGCATTGCGGCCGAGATCATCAGGTTGCGGTGGCGGGCGATGTAGACGAGCGCGGATTCGCTGACTGCGCCGGTCGAGGCGAGCACTTCGGCGGTGAGCAGGAACGCGAGTGCGGCGGTGCCGGCGACGAATTGCGGGCCGACCACGCCCATCACCGCTTCGCCGGGAATCGAGCCCATCAGCGCGAGTCCCCCTTGCGCGGCCATGATCCAGAACGCGACCTGGCGGACCTGGTTGGCGATCGCGGCACGGTCGTTGATCGCCAGGCTGTGGGTGATGACGGGGCCGAGGATCGGGTCGAAACTGGTCTTGAGTTTCTGCGGCAGGCTCGCGACCTGCTGCGCCATGTAATAGATTCCGACGATTTTTGGCTCGAACATCACGCCGAGGATGAAGCGGTCGACGTTGCGGCTGCCCCATTCGAGGATGTCGGCACCGGCGAGCGGCACGTTGGCGCGCGCGAGCGCGTAGAGCGGGCGCAGGTGCGGCGACCAGCCGCGGGGGATGCCATAGCTGCGCAGGAACGGCACGAGGCTGGCGATCAGCGCTGCGGTCATCGACGCGACGTAGCTGAGCACGAGGCCGTCGCGGATCGTGAAATACGAGAATGCCCAAGCGGCGATCGAGATCGTCCACGGCTCGACCACCGCGCGGGCGGTGACGGCGGCCTTGACGTTGAGCCTGTACGCCAAAGCTGCGAGGCTGACGTCGGACCAGGCGATCGCGACGATGATCAGCGGCAGGAACCGGTCGAGCCCGGTGATCGCGCTGTTCGGATACATGATTTGCGGGAACGTACACAGCACCGCGCTGGCGATGAGCGATGCGACGAACGCGACCGCCATCGCGTCCCACACCACGTTGGCATGCGGACGGTCGGCACTGCTGAGTGCCTGGGCGAGGCCACGCTTGAGGCCGAGCGTGGCGAGCAGTGCTGCAAGTTCGACCACCACGACCGCGATCGCGAAGCGGCCGACGAGGTCAGGGCCGTAGATGCGGCCGGCGATGAACAGGAACGGGATGCGCGCGGCGAGGCGTAGGACGAAGCCGGCGATGTTGGTCCGACCGCCCTTGGCGAGCGTGTCGATATCCTGCGTGGCCTCGGTCACTGCGAATAGCCTCCGTCACCCCGGGCTTGTTCCGGGGTCCACGGTCCCGCATGCTCACGGGTCGGCGAGTACGCGGAACGGTGGATGCCGGAACAAGCCCGGCATGACGGGGTGGACTGGCTCAATGTGCCGCGCCCCAGCTCAGGCCGGTGCCAATTTCGATGCCGAGTGGGACGTCGAGCGTCACCGCGGGTTGCGCGGCGTTCGCCATGACCTGCTCGATCACGGGCTTGGCCGCGGCGACGTCACCTTCCGGCAGTTCGAACACGAGTTCGTCGTGGACCTGGAGGAGCATGCGGACGTTCGGCAGCCCCGCTTCGAGCAACGCCGGCCCCATCCGCACCATCGCGCGCTTGATGATGTCGGCGCTCGTCCCCTGGATCGGCGCGTTGATCGCGGCGCGTTCCGCGCCCTGACGTTCGTGCTGGATCTTCGAACGGATGCGCGGGAAGTGGGTCTTTCGGCCGAACAGCGTGGTTGTGAAACCGCTCGCGCGTACGCTCTCTGTGGTCTCGACGATGTAGTTCGAGATGCCGGGGAAACGATCGAAATAGCGGTCGATCATTGCCTGGGCCTCGTCCGCCGACACGTCGAGGCGACCGGCGAGGCCCCAGCGCGAGATGCCGTAGAGGATCGCGAAGTTGATCGTCTTCGCGCGGCCGCGGGTGTCTCGGTTGACCTCGCCGAACAGTTCCTGTGCGGTCAGCGAGTGGATGTCGTCGCCGTTGGCGAACGCGGCCTTCAGCGCGGGGACGTTCGCCATGTGCGCGGCCAGCCGCAGCTCGATCTGCGAGTAATCGGCCGCGAGGATGACGTTGCCGGGCTCGGCCACGAACGCGTCGCGGATCTGGCGACCGATCTCGGTGCGGATCGGGATGTTCTGGAGGTTCGGGTCGGTCGACGACAGCCGGCCGGTCTGCGCGCCGGTCAGCGAGTAGGACGTGTGGACGCGGCCCGTCGCCGGGTTGATCTGCGCCTGCAACGCGTCGGTGTAGGTGGATTTGAGCTTCGACAGCTGGCGCCAGTCGAGCACTTTCCGCGCGATCACGGCGCCGGGCGAGTCCTTGTCGGCCGCGATCCGTTCGAGTTCGTTGACGTCGGTCGAATAGACGCCGGACTTGCCCTTCCGCCCGCCCTTGATGCCCATCTTCTCGAACAGCACGTCGCCCAGTTGCTTGGGGCTGCCGATCGTGAACGGCGCGCCGGCGAGCGCGTGGATTTCGGTTTCCAGGCTCGCCATCTGGCCGGCGAACTCGGTCGACAGCTTCGACAGTTTGGCGGCGTCGACCTTGATCCCATGCATCTCCATCTGCGCGATGACGGGGACGAGCGGGCGGTCGACCATCTCGTACACGCGCGTCGAGCCTTCCGCGGGGAGGCGGCGCTTGAACCGGCGCCAGAGACGAAGCGTCACGTCGGCATCCTCGGCGGCGTAGCGCGTGGCGGCCTTGAGGTCGATTTCGTTGAAGGTCCGCTGTGTCTTGCCGGTGCCGACGACGTCCTTGAACGCGATGCAGCTGTGCGAGAGGTGCGTGGCGGCGAGTTCGTCCATGCCGTGGCCGTGCAGGCCAGCGTCGAGATCGAAGCTCATCACGATCGTGTCGTCGAACGGCGCGATGTTTACGCCGCCGGTGGAGGCGTAGGCGCGGCCGAGGACGATCATGTCGTATTTGAGGTTGTGGCCGATTTTCAGGATGCTCGGATCCTCCAGCAACGGCTTCAACTTCGCCAATACCACCGCGCGATCGAGCTGGACCGGGTTTTCCGCCAGCAAGTCGGTGCCGCCATGCGCGATAGGTACGTAGCAGGCGAGGTTCGGATGCAGCGCCATGCTGATCCCGACGAGGTCCGCGCGCGTGGCGTCGATGCCGGTGGTCTCGGTGTCGATCGCGATCCAGCCCTGGTGTTTCGCCACGGTGATCCAGCGATCGAGTGCGGCTTCGTCGACGACGGTTTCGTAATCGTCGTGCTTGCAGGGTTCGTCCGCGTCGAGATCGGCGGTGCTCGTGGGTGCCTCGACGGGGGCTTCGGCGACCGCGGAGAGCTTGGCGATCAGCGACTTGAAGCCGTGATGTTCGAGGAACGCGCGTAGCGGTGCGTCGGGGATGCCCTTGAGTTCGAGATCCTCAAGCGGCTCGGGCAGCGACACGTCGCATTTCAGCGTGACGAGCACCTTCGACAGCCGCGCCATCTCGGCATGCTCGATCAGATTGTCGCGCAACTTGCCTTTCTTCATGCCGTCGGCGGCGGCGAGCACGGATTCGAGATCGCCGTGTTCGAGGATAAGCTTCGCCGCGGTCTTGGGGCCGACACCGGGCACGCCGGGGACGTTGTCGACGCTGTCGCCCATCAGCGCGAGCACGTCGCCGAGTTGCGCGGGGGAGACGCCGTGGAATTTCTCCGCGACATGCTCCGCGCCGAGCCGGCGGTTGTTCATCGTGTCGTACATGTCGAGGCCGGGCTCGATCAGCTGCATCAGATCCTTGTCGGACGATACGATCGTGACTTCCCAGCCCTGCGCGAGCGCGGCCTTCGAGTAGCAGGCGATGATGTCGTCGGCTTCGAGTCCCTCGGTTTCGATGCAGGGGAGGCTGAACGCGCGCGTGGCGTCGCGGATCATCGGGAACTGGGGGACGAGATCCTCGGGTGGGGGAGGGCGCTGCGCCTTGTACTTGTCGTAGAGATCGTTGCGGAACGTCTTCGACGACTTGTCGAGGATGACCGCCATGTGGGTCGGGCCGTCGGCGGCGTGGACCTCGTCCGCGAGCTTCCACAGCATCGTCGTATAGCCGTACACCGCACCGACCGGCTCGCCATGCTTGTTGGTGAGCGGCGGCAGCCGGTGATAGGCGCGGAAGATATAGCCGGAGCCGTCGACGAGATAGAGATGGGGCATCGCGCGCGGTCTAGCGGATGCTGGGGCGGGCTCCAATGGCGGAAGCGTGGTTGTTGGGTATCAGGCGCGGAGAAAAGCGGTGGGGGGATGGGGAGCGCTTTAGCGGTCCCGAGAGATGCGCCACCCCGGCGGAGGCCGGGGCCCAGTTGAGAAACGGCGATAACAGAGCGGTGCGTGTCGTTACGACCACCTTTCCAACTGGGCCCCGGCCTTCGCCGGGGTGGTGCAGTGGTCAGTGCCAGCGCTTTTTTGTTCTCCCGCGAAGGCGGGAGCCCAGTCTGGATCCCCGCCTTCGCGGGGAAACATGATGCCTCTACTTCTTGATCAGCCCGATCTCGACCAGTCTCTCGTACAGGTAATCATGCGCGGTGATCGGGTTCGGATAGCGGTTCGCGTTGTCCGGCGTGATCGTGCCGGGCAGCGTCTCGATCAGGAAGTCCGGCGCGGGGTGCAGGAAGAACGGCATCGAATAGCGCGAGTGACCGCGGCGTTCGGGGGGCGGGTTGACGACGCGGTGCGTGGTCGAGGGTAGCACGTTGTTGGTCAGGCGCTGGAGCATGTCGCCGACGTTGACGACCATCGCGCCCTCGGGCGGCTTGATCGACAGCCAGCGTCCGGTGGCTCGGTCGAGCAGTTCGAGGCCGGCTTCCTCTGCACCGAGCAGCAGCGTGATGAGGTTGATGTCCTCATGTGCGCCGGCACGGACTCCTTCGGCATCGGCGGGGATAGGCGGGTAATGGAGCAGACGCAGGATGCTGTTGCCGTCCTTTACCGCCGGGTCGAACCAGTCGGGCTTGAGCTTCAGGTGGCGCGCGATCGCGGACAGGAGCTTGTCGCCGGCGCGGTCGAATGCGGCGAACAGTTCGAGGAAGACCGGCTTGAAACCCTCGGGGCGCGTCGGCCAGACGTTCGGCGCCATCGTGTCGGCATAGCGATGACCCTCGGGGAGTTCGCGGCCGACGTGCCAGAATTCCTTGAGGTCGACGACCTTGGCGTCCTTGGCGATCTCGGTCTTGAACGGCGTGTAGCCGCGCGCGCCGCCGCCGCCGGGGATATGATAGCCGCGCTTCTCGTCCTCGGGGAGGTCGAACAGGAGTTTCGTCTCAGCCCAGGCGCGCTCGATCAGGTCGGCGGGGATGCCG
Organism: Sphingomonas sp. PP-F2F-A104-K0414; assembly: GCF_004340945.1. Lineage (GTDB taxonomy): Bacteria > Pseudomonadota > Alphaproteobacteria > Sphingomonadales > Sphingomonadaceae > Sphingomonas. Next base: position 478,566 of record NZ_SLYD01000002.1, on the reverse strand, counting down.
TGGTCGGCGACGATCGCGAAGCCGAACCGCTCGAACGATTCGCCGAATGCGGCGGCGAAACCATCGGGGTCGGTGTCCTGCGTGGCGAGGCTGAGCGTCGGGACCTGGGCGGCGGGCGTATCGAGCATGGGGTGCGTGTCCGGTTTGGGGGACGCCTGATATAGGGGATTGAGCAGGCGGTGCCAAATGCCTGGGTTAGGCTGCGTTTACATTTTGAACGATCCTCCCCCTGGCTGTGGAGGATGGGAGCCTCAGCCGCTGATGACGATCGTGCCGGTCGCCTTATCCTTGCCGTCGGGGGCGAGTTCGAGGCGGAAGGGTTTGTTTTCGTCGGTCGTCCCGATCAGGTTCGCGCCCTCGGGATGCACCTGATAGCCGACCTTGCCGAGCCGCGCGGCGAACCAGTCGCGGACGATCGTCGGGGTGGCCGGGCTGGCGAACGCCACCCGCAACCCGCCGGCCTTGTCGTCGCCGACGATGTTGAGCGTCTTGATCGACGAGCCTGGATACAGCCGCACGCCGTTGAGATCGAAATTGCCGGTATCGATCTTGATCTTCGGCAGCTTCACCGAGCCCTGAAAGCCGGGGACGTCGATCTTCATCTCGCCGGTCTCACCGTTGATCGCGCCGAGGACGTTGCCGCCGTCGGCGTTGATCGAGACCGACGCACCTTCGTTCGAGCGATCGCAGGCGGACAGTGCGAGCGCGCCGGCAAGGCTGACGGTGGCGAGCAGAAGCGGGCGGATCATGGCTTTCTCCGATGTGTATTGGTATGATAATACAGATAGGAGGCATCAACGTATCGCGCAATCATCGCCGAACCGCGCCGGTTAGCGGGTTTCGCAAGACCGGCCGAGCGGGTAAAGGCGCAGGCATCATGCAGACCCAGGATCCCCAATCCGACGCGCCAGCGATGCGCGGCGCGCCGATCGGTTTCGTCGAGTTCGTCGCGCTCGTCGCCTCGCTGATGTCGCTGACCGCGCTCGGCATCGACTCGATGCTGCCCGCGCTGCCGGCGATCGGCGACTCGCTCGGCGTTGCGACCGAGAACGGGCGGCAGTTCGTGGTGACCGCGTTCGTGATCGGCTTCGGCGTCGCGCAGCTCGTCCACGGGCCGCTCGCGGATCGGTTCGGGCGGCGGACGGTGCTATTGTGGTCGCTCGTCCTGTACATCATCGCCAACGTCGCTTGCGCGACCGCGGGGAGTTTCACGCTGTTGCTGGCCGCACGCGCATTCGGCGGTGCGGTGATTGCCGCCGCGCGGGTCGCGACGATCGCGCTGGTCCGAGACTGCTACCACGGGCGGGCGATGGCGCGGGTGATGTCGATCGCGTTCATGGTGTTCATGATCGTGCCGATCCTGGCGCCGACGTTCGGCTGGACGGTGCTCCAGTTCGGCGATTGGCGCGCGATCTTCTGGACCGTGGCGGTGCTGACGCTGGGCGTGCTGGTGTGGTTCTATCTGCGGATGCCCGAGACGCTGGCGCCCGAGAACGTCCTGCCGATTACCCCGCGCCGCATCCTTAGCGACTGGCGGCAGACGGTCGCCGATCGCAATTCGCTTGGCTACACGCTCGCCTCGACCGCCTTGATGGGGGCGCTGTATGGGTATCTCAATTCGATCCAGCAGATCATGGCGGATGTGTTTCACAAGCCGACGCTGCTCGCGCTGATCTTCGCGACGACGTCGGTGACGATGGCGGCGTGCAACCTCCTCAACTCGCGGATCGTGATGCGGCTGGGGACGCGGTTGATCAGCCACGGCGCGTTGTCGGTGTTGATCCTGGTGTCGCTGGTGCATCTGTTCGCGATTGAGATCGGGTTCGAGAAGTTGGTCAGTTTCGCGATCTTCCAGGCGCTGACGCTCGGGTGTTTCGGCCTTGCCACGTCGAACTTCTCGGCGATGGCGATGGAGAATATGGGGCGGATCGCGGGCACCGCATCGAGCGTGCAGGGATTCCTGAGCGTGACGATCGGCGCGGTGATCGGCGCGCTGATCGGGCAAGCGTTCAATGGCACGACGGTGCCGCTGGTCGCCGGGTTCCTGGTTGCCGGTCTCGCCGCGCTTCTCGCCATCCTGATCACCGAGCGGGGGCGCCTGTTCCGGCCGGCGTCGACGGCGCCGGTCCGCGCTTGAAGGAACCACCGCGCACGTCCACCGTTCGCATCCGGTAGGCCTGCATCATGCGGGCGTCCTGAACGAGGGAGTGTGACGATGGGCGGACATCAGGTGCCGAGTGCCGGTTCGGGCGACGACGGCTATGACGAAGAGGGTTATGACGAGAGCCAGCGCGCCGAGATCCTCGAGGCGACGCGCAGTGGCCCGACCGATGGCGTCATCCTGACCGATCTCGATCCGGACCTTGGCGAGGACGACATCGACGACGAGTCGATCGACGAGACCAAGATGGACTCCGAAGAGGTCGGCGAGAGCGATGCCTCGGTCACGATGGACGAAGACGACATGGACGAGGACGACGTCCAGGACGAGCTCGACGATGGCAGCATCGACGACGACGAGGACCTAAAGGATGCCGACGACGTCGCGCTGAAGCCCTAACCCACGAAACCCTGAACGACCCGCGACGCGCCAACGATCGGCGCGTCGCCGCTAACCGGTGGCGTTGGCGAGGATCGCCAGGTCCCGCGCGTTGAACGCAGCGCCCGTCGCATCGGTCTGCTCCTCCACGACATTGCTCGAAACCGCATTTCCGGCGGCTGGTTCCGGCGCGTCGCTGGCCACGTCATAGGCCGTCCACACGATACCGGCAGACCAGAACAGCGCCGCCCAGCGGCTGCGGAACAGACGTGAAAACCCCATCGATGCTGCATTGCACATCGATCGTCACCCGCTGATAAACAGATAGCGTTAATGCCGGCATCCGCTGCTTTTTGCCGCTTTTCCGCTGTATTCCGGGCTAGTTCGCCGCGGCGAAGCCATGGTTCGTTCATGTAACTGACAGGAACCGTTGCTGTAACGCAACACAGGCGAACAGTTCCCCGGCAGTTCCCCGAATGTGACGTTTTTTGTGCAACCATGTGCCCGCCGGCCTGTTTCGACTTGCCTGGACCGAACCGACGCACCGTGCAGTCGGGGATCCACGCAACACTCGAGATAAGGTCACACGCATGCGTAAGCTTTCCCTGGCAATCGCCCTCGCCGCCGCAACGGTCGCAGTTCCCGCCTTCGCGCAGGACATGTCGGCACCGGCACCCACCGACAACAGCGCACAGCCCGGCGAAGCAGCAGCTCCGGACGGCTCGAAGGCATTCGGCATCGAGCCCTACTTCGGCGTCATGGGCGGTTGGGAGCAGTTCGACAACGAGCGCGGCCACGGCATCCCGCAGGCGCTGAACGCCGACAACTCGCTCCGTCGCGGCTACAAGCCATCGGGCTCGCTGGTCCAGGGCGTGCTCGGCGTGAACGTGCCGCTCGGCCCGGTCTTCGTCGGCGCAGAAGGCAACGTGATCAAGGGCATCGATGGCAACATCGATTGGGAATACGGCGCAGCAGGCCGTTTCGGCTTCCGCGCTGGCGACAGCGGCCTGATCTACGGCAAGGTCGGCTACCAGTGGGTCAACTTCGACCATTTCTCGGCACGCTCGACCAACGGTGGCGACACCGGTCGTGACTACAGCGCGATCACCTACGGCATCGGCGCAGAAGTCGGTCCGCAGAGCATTGGCCTGAAGGGCATCACCGGCAACGCAGGCTTCCGCATCCGCGCCGAGGTCAACACCTTCGGCGACGCGCAGAGCTTCCGTCCGATGCTCGGTATCATCACGCACTTCTAAGCCTTTGCCTCGCAGGAGGTTCAAGCTGGACGCGTAACGGGGGCGGGGAGTGGTTAGGGCCATTTCCCGCCCTTCGTGTGTCTGGCGTTTCCAGTGGGTTGGCGAGTGAAGTATAGGAAGTGCAGACGCTCGCGCGATGATCGCGGGAGGGTGCGCAGGGCGCGCGGGGGCGGGGAGTGGCAGCACTTTCCGCCCTTCGCTTGTCCGGCGTTTCCGGCGTGGCGGGCGAGTGAAGTATAGGAAGTGTAGACGTTCGCACGGTCGTCGCGGGAGGGCTCATGCTGGACGCATCGCGGGGTGCGTGCACGCTGCGCTGGACTGGAGTGAGGGCTGGCATGCGTCGAACTGGGCATGTCGGCGCCGTGTAGGACAGCGAAATCTAGCACGTCCGCGAGCGGGTGCAGTGCTGGTCCGATTCATCCAGGACGTGACAGGCGCGATGTTCACGATGCGTTCGCCTCGTTTCCGACTCCGCTCGCCGCAAGACCGGGTCGCGCCAAGGTGACTTCCGCGCGCGCGCGCGTAGGCGCGAGCGATGATGGAGTATGTGTTTGATTTCATGCGGTTGCTCGGCGGCGACCGCGCTGGCGCCACGCGTGGCCGTGGGGGCTCGGCGCGCGGTACCAGGCCGGGAGTCCTGCTGCAGCTCCGCCTGGTGTTCTACGGCGTGCTGCTCGGGCTGATGATGCCGGTGATCCGCCAGATCGACTGGGCGGCGCTGGTACCGCCGGGATTGAAGATCGAATGGCCGACCGGGTTCGGTATCGCCTGGCCTGCCGGGCATCTGCGCGTGCCGGGGGGCTGGGGATGGGGTGCGGACGCGGCCAAGGCGGAGGCGTCGTCCGCTGCGGGTGCGGCCGCCAGTGCGGCGACCAAGGCGGGCGCCGCTACCACCGCGACCGGCGCGCTCGCCACTGCGGCGGGGGTCGCCAGCGCGGCGTCCTCCGCGGCGGCGCTCGCCTCCGCGCTGTCGGGGGGCAAGGCGGTCTCGGCGCGCTTCACGATCTGTGGCCACGCCAAGCGGATCGACTGCATGGTCGACGGCGACACGTTCTGGATGGCGGGCACCAAGATCCGCATCGCCGACATCGACACGCCGGAGACCCACCCGCCGCGCTGCGCCCGCGAAGCACGGCTGGGGCAGGCGGCGACACTGAAGATGCAGGCGCTGCTCAATGCCGGCCCCTTCACGCTGACCCCGATCAAGCGCGACGTCGACCGCTACGGCCGCAAACTGCGGATCGTCGAGCGGGGTGGGGTATCGCTGGGGGCGGTACTGGTCCGCCACGGACTCGCGCGCCGTTATGGTGGCGGCAAGCGCTCGCCTTGGTGTGCTTAAATATCTAGCAGGCAGAGTCTACTAGGCTGCGAATCGCCCTCACTAGTTCGAGTGGCGTATCACCCAGCTTAAGGTGCCTGCATAAACTCATCGGGGATAATTGTGTTGACCACATTTCTTGTGATTTTGCAGATAAAAGTGATATTGCTTTTTTTCCGCCAACAAGATCTCTTATCTCTGCCCCCTCTCTAACTCTCGACTCTATGAATTGCTTTGCCTTCGCCATTGCTGTCTGAAGCGCAAGGCCTCTATCATGCTTCTGATATGAGTCGGCGATTAGTTCTGGTAGGCTCTCTGCCATTTCGGCCATTACTTTCCTGAACATTTCATCGACATCTTCATAGCGAACAGGCTCTCGCGCTCTGTTTTCAATGTAAGAATGCATTAACGCTGGGTCTAAAAAGAAATTCTCGATTTCCTTTTTTTGCCAGACGGTGACAAAAAGCGCGTCCTTTTTTGCGTCTGAGATAAGTTCTGAAAATAAAACATCAGTTTTATAGTCTCTGTCCATAAACATCACGCCGGCGACTTTGCCTGCTGACGTATCGTGGAACGCCTTTGAAGCCATAGCTGCTTTAGGCCAATTGTTCATCCCTCCGATTGAAAAGTGAGGAATTCGCGAGAACCGATCATAAAACGCGTTACCCATCTTGAACGCTATTTGATCGATGAATGGGTAGTCTTTACCCTCAACAAAAAGTATGCGGCCTGACGATGCAAGCTTTGAAAGTTGAATATTTAGGTTTGTTCCGATTGCCTCCGCGACGCCCTGAGCTTGAGCATCAGATGACAATTGACGCGATCGAGATTCTCGCTTTTTAACTGAAGCGATTTCACTTGGTGAAACGTCCGCTATCATCTCCATTGAGTGCGTCGCTACTATCGTCTGCCTGTAACATTCCGCAGATAGCAGTTTAATCAATTTCCGCTGCAAATCGGCGTGTAGATAAACGTCCGGCTCATCTAGTATGACAATGGAGTCTGTATCAACGCGGGACAGAAACCATATTGTTTGTATCCAAGCTTGAAGGCCGGATCCCACTAAGGCCATTTCGCTTACAAATGGGCCATCTCTTATGGTGACACCGTAGTTATTCTTTTTTTCGCCAAGTCCGTATTCAATATCGCTAACTTGGAGATTGCTACTCCATGTATTGACTAACAGTTCTTGAAATCGAGCAAACTCAGCGGGCATGTCTGCCATCTGGTTCCGAATATGGCGATAAGATAAATATCCATTTATATGTTTCTTAAGATATTTTCTATCTCTTTGCGTCTCTTCAGACAGAAGTGCGCCGACGGGTGGCATTACGAATATATTTGTAAATTTCTTCGGTGATGCTTGCGATCTTAGATTTACTTTTTTACCGCCAGGTAAGCTCATCTGGCAATATATCTCCGATGCGTCGGATCCGATTGCAATAGTTATCGAGCAGTTGTTATTATAACGAACTTTTATGATAGCAGGATCGTGGGATTCATAATTATAGTGTATCCCACGATGCTCAATATCTAGCGTCTCGACTGAAAAGCGAAATACGGGTCCGCTTATATCAGGCGCTAAATGGTCCGGTGCCATTTCAAAAACGGCGGACGGGGACTTTTTTACCGCTGCAGAAGCGATACGTAGCGCTTCAATAAGTGTCGTCTTCCCTGCGTTATTTTGGCCTATAAGAAGGCAAAACGGAGTGAAGTCGATAGTGTGATCTTTGAATCCCCGAAAGTTTTTAAGCACTACCGACTTTATCACTTATACTACTCCGCCGCGACCGAATCGCTGAACATGTCCCGAACTTCGCTCAGGTCCACATTCGCAATCGGACCCTTCTTCGCGGTCTGGCGCTTGTCGAACGAGTCCCAGACGTCGTTCCACTGGCCCTTGGTCGCGGCCTTCGAATATTCGGTGGCGCGCTGTTCGAAGAAGTTGGCGTGCTCGACGCCGTTGAGCATCGGGGCGAGCCAGGGCAGCGGGTGCTCGTCGATCATGTAGATCGGCTTCAGGCCGAGTTGAGTCATGCGCCAGTCGGCGATGAAGCGGATGTACTTCTTGATCTCCTTGGGAGTCATGCCGTTGACCGGGCCCATCTCGAAGGCGAGGTCGATGAAATTGTCCTCGAGGCGGATCGTCGTCTGGCAGACGTCGGCGATGTCGTCCTTGACCGCCTTGGTCAGGCACTGGCGCTCCTGACAGAAGGTGTGGAACATCTTGATGATGCCCTCGCAGTGGAGGCTTTCGTCGCGGATCGACCAGGTGACGATCTGGCCCATGCCCTTCATCTTGTTGAAGCGCGGAAAGTTCATCAGCATCGCGAACGAGGCGAACAGCTGGACGCCCTCGGTGAAGCCGCCGAACATGGCGAGCGTGCGCGCGATGTCCTCGTCGTTGTCGACGGTGAACTGCTGCATGTAGTCATGCTTTTCCTTCATCTCGGCATATTCGAGGAAGGCGCCGTACTCGCTCTCGGGCATGCCGATGGTGTCGAGCAGATGGCTGTAGGCGGCGATGTGGACCGTCTCCATGTTGCTGAACGAGGTCAGCATCATCTTGATCTCGGTCGGCTTGAACACGCGGCCGTACTTTTCGTGGTAGCAATCCTGCACCTCGACATCGGCCTGCGTGAAGAAGCGGAAGATCTGCGTGAGCAGGTTGCGCTCGTGATCGCTGAGCTTCTGCGCCCAATCGCGGCAATCCTCGCCCAGGGGCACTTCCTCGGGGAGCCAGTGGAGCTGCTGCTGGCGCTTCCAGAACTCGAACGCCCAAGGGTATTCGAACGGCTTGTACTGCTTGGAGGCGTGAAGGAGGGACATGGTAGGCCTTTCGGGAGATGGGTTTTATATCGGGAAACTGGTGGGATCAGGTCGCGTGTTTCATGTCTCGGTGCTCCATTGCCACATCGCGGCGGCGGACATCGCGAGGACGATCGCGCCCGAGGTGAGCATGATGCCGATCATGCGGAACGCGTAGGTCTGTTGCTCGGTGATGCTTGGGCTACGCAACCGGAGCAGCATCGCGGTGCCGACGATTCCAAGCACGCCCGCGACCACGAACATGATAGCTGAACCATACGTCATGCGACCAACTCGCCCGGCGCGCGTTCAGCACCCGAACCCCAAACAGGAGAACGACCATGGTCGATGCAACCCAGATCCAGGAACATGCCGAAGTCATCGGTGCGGACGGCGTCCATGTCGGCACCGTCGACAAGGTCGAAGGCAACCGCATCAAGCTGACCAAGAAGGACTCGGGCGCGCAGGTCGTCGAGGGCACGGGCAGCCATGAAGGGCATCATCACTTCATCTCGCTCGGGCTGGTCGCGGATATCGAGGACGGCAAGGTCCGACTTTCCGCCAACGCCGACGTGGCGGTGACGTTCGAAGAAGAGGCCTGACGCGAACGCGGTGCGCATCGAGCGCGCTGCATAGCCTGCCCGAACCCCGGTCCGCTTCGCGCGGGCCGGGGTTTCTTGCGTCAGGCGTCCCCCGGTCCGTGGTTCACGGGCCGGGGTCACGCTTGAGCGCCGAGAGGCCTTACTGGCAGGCAAGGCACTCATCGTAATCCTTCGACTCGACGTCGATCTGGCGCAGGTCGATGGTGTTGTCCGCCTCGACGCCGCCGGCGAAGCCCGCGCGCTGGACCGACTTCGAACGGAGGTAATAGAGCGACTTGATGCCGAGCTCCCACGCGCGGAAGTGGAGCATGAGCAGGTCCCATTTCTCGACGTCCGCGGGGATGAACAGGTTCAGCGACTGTGCCTGATCGATGTACGGCGTGCGATCCGCCGCCAGCTCTAGCAGCCAGCGCTGGTCGATCTCGAAGCTCGTCTTGTAGCAGTCCTTTTCCTCGGTCGAGAGGAAGTCGAGGTGCTGGACCGAACCACCCTGCTCGAGGATCGAGTTCCAGACCGCGTCGCTGTTCTTCGACTTCTCGCTGAGCAGCTTTTCGAGATACGGGTTCTTGATCGAGAAGCTGCCCGATAGCGTCTTGTGCGTGTAGATGTTCGCGGGGATCGGCTCGATGCACGCCGACGTGCCGCCGCAGATGATCGAGATCGACGCGGTCGGCGCGATCGCCATCTTGCAGCTGAACCGCTCCATCGCGCCGACGTCGGCGGCATCGGGGCAGGGGCCGCGCTCGATCGCGAGCTGCATCGAGGCTTCGTTGGCTTGGGCACTGATGTGCTTGAACATGCGCAGGTTCCACGACTTCGCCATCGCGCCCTCGAACGGGATGCCGCGCGCCTGGAGGAACGAGTGGAAGCCCATCACGCCGAGCCCGACCGAGCGCTCGCGGCCCGCGGAATAGGCGGCGCGCTCCATGCCGGGTTCGTGGCGGTCGATGTAGTCCTGCAGGACGTTGTCGAGGAAGCGCATGACGTCTTCGATCAGGCCCTTCTCGTCCTTCCACTGATCCCATGTCTCGAGGTTCAGCGACGACAGGCAGCAGACCGCGGTACGCTCGTTGCCGAGGTGATCCTTGCCGGTCGGCAGCGTGATCTCGGAGCACAGGTTCGAGGTCGAGACCTTGAGGCCGAGCTCGCGGTGATGCTTCGGCATCGCCTTGTTCACGTGATCCGCGAAGACGATGTACGGCTCGCCGGTCTGGAGGCGGGTCTCGACGAGCTTCTGGAACAGCGAGCGCGCGTCGACGGTGGCGCGGATCGCCTGGTCCTTGGGCGAACGGAGATGCCATTCGTCGCCGTTGCGGACGGCTTCCATGAAGTCGTCGGTGATCAGCACGCCGTGGTGGAGGTTCAGCGCCTTGCGGTTGAAATCGCCCGAGGGTTTGCGGATTTCGAGGAATTCCTCGATCTCGGGGTGCGAGACGTCGAGGTACACGGCGGCCGAGCCACGGCGCAGCGAGCCCTGCGAGATCGCGAGCGTCAGCGAATCCATGACGCGGACGAACGGGATGATGCCGCTGGTCTTGCCGTTGAGGCCGACCGGCTCGCCGATGCCGCGGACATTGCCCCAATAGGTGCCGATGCCGCCGCCGCGCGAGGCGAGCCAGACATTCTCGTTCCAGGTGTCGACGATGCCGCCGAGGCTGTCGGGGACCGAGTTGAGGTAGCACGAGATCGGCAGGCCGCGACCGGTGCCGCCGTTCGACAGAACGGGGGTGGCGGGCATGAACCAGAGCTTCGAGATCGCGTCGTACAGGCGCTGTGCGTGACCGGCGTCGTCGGCATAGGCCGACGCAACGCGGACGAACAGGTCCTGATAGCTCTCGCCCGGGAGCAGGTAGCGATCCTTGAGCGTGTCCTTGCCGAACTCGGTCAGCAGCGCATCGCGGCTGTGATCGACCTCGACCGGGTAGATCTGCGCGCGCACGGAGTGGCTGTCCTGCGCCTGGCGCGGCGCCTTGGGTGCCTCGGCGGCAGGCGTGGCAGTGGTGTGTTCGATCGTGTCTGTGGTCATGTCGCTATCCCGGCTGCTGTCTCTGAAATCCATCGAAACCGCTCCTAGTGTTCTGTATTCGTTCGAATCGGTCGCCTGTTGCCATGCTACCATCGGACGGGCTCAAACGGGAGAACAAAAAGTGACCATCGCGGCGGTGGAAGGCGCGCTTACGGTCATATCGCATAGGACTATGCAAGGGTTGTTCTACCAGCGATTGGGTCCGCCCCCGAACGCAACCCCAAGAGATTGTGCCAAAGCGCGAAGAGACGCAAGGGGGTGCGGGGGTGGTTGAGGGCTCGGTTCGTCGTGTTCGTGTGCGGGTTGAGCGAGCCGAGGATTCGCGACGCGTGGAGTTCTGCGGGGTTCGCGATGTGCAAGGGAACGGGGCGGGAACGAAAAATTATTTCAGGGGTCAAAGTGGCAAATGTTGCTTTGGTTGTAACGCAGGGCGGGGGGGGGCGTTGAGTGACTTCCGCCGTTTCTAGTTCCCCCGCGGAGGCGGGGGCCCAGGAGCCGCGAGCGTCGTCCTGCGTGATTCCTGGACCCCCGCCTTCGCGGGGGAACGGGAATTGTTCGGGATCCCGCCCACACCACCACCACACCACCCCGGCGGAGGCCGGGGTCCAATTGGGGGACGTCGCCAACGGAGCGGTGCGCGTCGTTACTGCGACCTTTCCATTTGGGCCCCGGCCTTCGCCGGGGTGGTGGCATTGGATGGGGGGCTGGCTCAGCCCTCGATGATCGTCCGAATCTGCGTGGCCAAGGCCTCCATTGCGAACGGCTTGGTGATCATCGACATGCCCGGTTCCAGGAAGCCCGCCGCGAGCGCGGCGTTTTCCGCATAGCCGGTCATGAACAGCACGCGCAGCCCCGGGCGCATCGCCCGGCCAGCGTCGGCGACCTGGCGACCGTTCAACCCCGGCAGGCCGATATCGGTGACGAGCAGGTCGATCCGGTCCATCGTCCGCAACCGTTCGAGACCGGTCGGGCCGTCATGCGCCTCGACCGCCTCATAGCCGAGCTCGCCGAGCACCTCGACGATCAGCGACCGGACGACCGTATCGTCCTCGACCACCAGCACGACCTCACCCGCGTCGGTGGCGTGATCCTGCGTCAGGCCGGGGAGCGCCTCGTCCTGCTCCGCGTCGCCGTAATGGCGGGGAAGATACAGCTTGATCGTCGTGCCCTGGCCGACCTCGCTGTAGATCCTCGCATAGCCTTCCGACTGGCGCGCGAAGCCGTAGATCATCGACAGGCCGAGCCCGGTGCCCTGGCCGATCGGCTTGGTGGTGAAGAACGGCTCGAACGCCTTAGCAATAGTGTCCGCAGACATGCCAGTGCCTGTGTCCGAGACGCAGATGCAAACATAGCTACCCGGGCGGACGTCGCGCTGACTGGCGATAAAATGGTCATCGAGCAGCGCGTTGGCCGTTTCGATCGTCAGCTTGCCACCATGCGGCATCGCATCGCGCGCGTTGATGACCAGGTTGAGCAGCGAATTCTCGAGCTGGTTGGGATCGCACAGCGTCGTCCATAGGCCGGCGGCGAGCACCATCTTGAGCTCGACCTGCTCGCCGATGGTCCGGCGGAGCAGGTCCTCCAGCGAGGCGATCAGCGGATTGACCTTGACCGGGCGCGGATCGAGCGGCTGGCGGCGCGAGAAGGCGAGCAGGCGGTGGGTGAGCGAGGCCGCGCGGTTGGCGGCGGCGGTGGCGCCGGTGATGAAGCGGTCCAGTTCGCTCACGCGGCCTTGCGCGACGCGGCGCTGGACGATCTCCAGGCTGCCGGTGATGCCTTGCAACAAATTGTTGAAGTCGTGCGCGATACCGCCGGTGAGTTGGCCGACCGCCTCCATCTTCTGTGCCTGGCGGAGGGCTTCCTGTGCCTCGACGAGTTCCTGCGTGCGATCGCGGACGCGCTGTTCGAGGTCGGCATTGAGTGATTGCAGATCGCGTTCGAGCATCTTGCGATCGGTGACGTCCGCCCCCTCGACGAAGATGCCGACGACCGCGCCACGCGCATCGCGGATCGGCTGATAGACGAAATCGACATAGCGATCGTCGATCGGACCGCCGGGTTCGGCCTGGACCGCATACAGCATGCCCGACGCGGTGAAGGGTTCGCCCGTCGTAAACACACCGTCGAGCAGGCCCAGAAACCCCTGTTCAACCGCGTCGGGGAGCGCCTCGGCGACGGTACGACCGAGCACGGGGCGGTGGCCGATCAGCTTGTCATAGCCGGGATTGGTCAGTTCGAACTGGTGATCGGCTCCGCGCAACATCGCCATGAAGGTCGGCGCCTGCGCGAACATCTGGCTCATTCGCTCGCGCTCGTCGCGTAGTGCGCGTTCGGTCTGGACTCGCTCGGTGCTTTCGTAGGTTGAGCAGAACATGCCGGCGACCGCACCGCTTTCGTCGCGCACCGGCGAATAGGAGAAGGTGAACCAGGTCTGCTCGTCATAGCCCTTGCGATTGGTGACCAGCGGCAGGTTTTCGAAGAACGACGCCTTGCCGCCGAGAGCGCGGTCGACGAGCGGGCCGATGTCCGACCAGAGTTCCGACCATATGACATCGAGCCGACCGCCGAGCGCGGCGGGGTGCTTGTCGTAGAGGATCCGCGCGTAATGATCGTTGTAGAGGAAGCCGAGTTCGGGTCCCCAGGCGACGCACATCGCGAATTCCGAGGCAAGCATCAGCGATACGATCGACCGTAGCGACTGCGGCCAGTGCTCGATGGGCCCCAGCGGAGACGTCGACCAGTCGTGTGCGCGGATCATCGCGGCCATCTCGCCGCCGCCGGTCAGGAAATCGGCCTCGGCCGTCTGTAGGGTCATCTCAAATTCCTGCCGGGTCGCACGCCAGGCCGAATTTTACTCCGGGGTGCGTTCGATACGGCGACGCGTCGCACGTTTCTACCGGTTCACAGGCAGGTCGGCGGGTCATCGGCACAGTTCGTCGGCCAATCGCGTCAGGCTGTCGACGCTATAGTCCCAATCCTGCGCGGCATCCGCATCAGGTGCGGAGCGGCCGCCATATTCCTGAGGGCGGTCGACATAGGCGGTCTGCAGGCCGGCGGCGCGCGCCGCAGCGAGGTCGCTGTGGTGCGCGGCGACGAGGCAAAGTTCGCCGGGGGCGATGCCGAGAAAATGCGCGGTGGCGAGGTAGGATTCGGGGAGCGGCTTGTAGATGCGACTGACTTCGGCGCCGAGGATCGCGTCCCAGGGAAGACCGGCGCGGCGGGCCATTTCCAGCATGAGCGCGATGTTGCCGTTGCTCAGCGTGACGATCGGGAAAGCGGCCTTGAGCCGTGTCAGCCCTTCGACGGAATCGGGCCATGGATCGAGCCGGTGCCACGCGTGCGTGAGGTCGACGAGCGCGGCTTCGTCGAGCGTGGCGGGATCGATGGCGTGATGACGGAGCAGATCCTCCAGTGCCTCGCGGTGAAGCGTGTCGAGGATCACGAACGGACGGCGACCGCTGCGCACTTCCTCCAGCGCCGGCTGATAGCGTTTGCGCCAGCCATCGGCGAAGCGGTGCGGGTCGATATCGCCGCGGTTCAAGCGCGCGAGGAAGGGTGCTGCCTCGCGGGCGATGCCCGAACGCCAATCGACGACGGTGCCGAAAACGTCGAAGGCCAGGGCTTTGATGGGCGCGCGATGTACCATGGTGGAGAGACGGTGGGGGCGGGGGTTGGTTCCCCGGAATGGGCGAGTTCGAGGCCTTTGCGCATGCTGGCGGTGAGCGCGTCGTCGACGCTTTGGCCCCCATCCCGGTAAAGGTCGGGACCCGATTTGGGCACGGGGGGTGGCGAACCCCGTCCTCTGTCACGACGACCTTTCCAGTTGGGGCCCCGCCTTCGCGCGGCTTACCCTACTTCACCCTACTTCACCCTGCGCGCCGAATGCGCGAGGCCTGTCCCTGGTTCAGCCGTTCCAGGTTGAACGCCTCGTGGAATTCGATCCCGGCCTTGCCGTCGCGCGCCCAGCGGACGCGGGCGGGGGTGAGTTGGTCCTCGATCAGTTCGATCTGCATCTCGACACCGTCGGGATTGCCGTCGATCCTTACCCCGTCGAGCATCGCGCCCGACGTCGATATGTCGCGGATGCGGACGTCGCCGCGTACCCCGCCGATCAGAATGCGCGCCGAGCGCAGCATCTTGGTTCGTGGCGCGCGGCTGACCTTGAAGCCGCTTGCGGTCGCTGCACCATTCTCGCCGCCGAGTTGCAGCAATGCCTCTTCGGCACGGACCGGACGGCCATATACATAGCCCTGGATGTGGCTGCACCCGAGATCGCGCAACAGGTCGATCTCGTCCTGCACCTCCACCCCCTCGGCAGTGGTCTCCATGCCGAGCGTGTCGGCGAGCGTGACGATCGCCTTGATGATCGCGGCGTTGCGGTTGCCGGGTTCGGCGGCGCCCTTCACGAACGACTGGTCGATCTTGATCTTGTCGAACGGTGCGTTGCGCAAATAGCCGAGCGACGAATAGCCGGTGCCGAAATCGTCGAGCGCGAGCCGGACGCCGACGCCTTTCAGCGCCTTGAACATCTGTTCGGACGAACGCGTCTCGTCGAGGAACACGCCCTCGGTGATCTCGAGCTCGAGCCGGCCCGGCGCGATCCCCGACTGGGCGAGCGCGCTGGTCACGAGTGCGGGGAGGACCGGGTTGGCGAACTGGATCGGCGAGACGTTGACCGCGACGCGAATGCTGTCGGGCCAGCGCGCCGCCTCCAAACACGCGGTACGCAGGACCCATTCGCCGATCGCCTCGATCAGCCCGCATTCCTCGGCCACGGGGATGAAGTCGGCGGGAGAGACGAGCCCCCGGGTCGGGTGGTTCCAGCGGATCAGCGCTTCATAGCCGACGATCCGCACCGATTTGGTGCTGACGACGGGTTGGTAGCACAGATGGAACGCGCCTTCCCCGAGGGCGACCCGCAGATCGTCCTCGAGCAGTTTGCGCGTCCGTGCGCCTGCGAGCATCTCGTCCGAGAAGAACCGGTGGACGCCGCGCCCGTCGCCCTTGGCGGCGTAGAGCGCAAGATCGGCGTTGCGAACCAGCGTTTCGGAGTCATCGCCATCGTTGGGCGCAATCGCGATGCCGATCGAGCAGCCGATCGTGACCGCGGTCCCGCTGATGAAATAAGGCTGCGACAACGACGCGATCAGGTCGCGCGCGAGCACCGCGAGCGTATCGCGGTTGTCGATCCCCGGCAGCACGACCTTGAACTCGTCGCCGCCAAGTCGCCCGACCAGCCCAGCGTGGCCGACCCCGCGTTGCAGCCGTTGCGCGACCTGCTGGAGCAACGTGTCGCCCGCCTGGTGGCCAAGCGTGTCGTTGACCGCCTTGAACCGATCGAGATCCATCAGGAACAGCGACGTCGCGCGGTAGGGGCCGGTATTCTGCGCGAGCGTCTTGTCGAGCGAGACGCGCATCCGCTGGCGGTTGGCGAGCCCGGTCAGCCCGTCGAACAACGCCAGCCGCGTGATCTCCGCCTCCGACTTGCGCTTTTCTGTGAGATCGCTGCCCGAGCCGATGAAACCCTGGAATCGACCGAGATCGTCGACCATCGGCCGACCCGAGATCGACCACCATCGCTCGCAATCCTGCGCCGCGGCGCACACCGAATAGTCGGCGAACGAGGTTCTCGACGAGATGTGGAAGGCGAGCGTGCGTTCGGTGCCGGGCGCGTCGCTGTCCATCCGGAACAGATCGGTGAGCATCTGGCCGACCGCGTCGCCCGACGGAACCAGGTCGCGCGCGACCTTGGCGGACAGATAGGTCACGCGGCCCTGACGATCCGCCTCCCAGAACCAGCCGGCGCCATGGCCCTCGAACTCGGCGATCATCTTGACCGCGACGCGGCCTTCGTTGGAGGTGGTCGCGCGATCGAGTTCGAGCGCGTGATCGATCCGCGCGAGGCTGACCGTCGCCGCGATCAGGCACCCGAAGAACAGGAGCGCGATCGGGACGGCAATGGCGAAGCCGGCGAGGATCGCGAGCGTGAACACGAGGCCGAAGCCGACGCCGAGAATCGCTGCGCGAATCGGGTAAAGGCTGACCGCGGTGATGCCGATCGTCCCGGCGACCGCGATCACGCTGCCAAACTGGACCGGCCCGTCCGGCGTCGACGTGACTGACCACAGCAATGACGTGAGCGCGGCTCCCATGATCGCCGCACATACGGTGACGATCCAGTTGCGTCGGTGCGGCGCCAGTGCCTCCGTATCGGGCGCGCGGACCGTCACGAAAACCAGCAGCGACGCTAGCGTCAGAATGCCGCCATGCACGATGATCGCGCCAACCGATGCGTGGTCGGCGGCATCGCCGACGGCGGCAAGGCAGATCAGCAGACCGCAGGTGACGATCTGGATCGCCAGGGCAAATGGCCAGACTGCGGCGACCTGCGCGAGCTTCAGCACGAACAGGTCGGTCACCTGATCGCCGATATCCGCGGCCAGCCCGAACAGCCCGCGCATTGCGAGATGGGGTGGCCGGTCTTGCGCACGGCGATCGGCGGAGGGAAGCGGGGCGTACATCGCGGTCTTCGTCACCTTGGCGGGGCAAAATGCCAGA
Organism: Sphingomonas sp. PP-F2F-A104-K0414; assembly: GCF_004340945.1. Classification (GTDB taxonomy): domain Bacteria; phylum Pseudomonadota; class Alphaproteobacteria; order Sphingomonadales; family Sphingomonadaceae; genus Sphingomonas. Next base: position 461,459 of record NZ_SLYD01000002.1, on the reverse strand, counting down.
TATGGCGCGCGAAGCCCGAACACTCGCGTGACGCGGTACTCTACCCGAAGTGGTTTCTTTCGCGTAAATCGCCACAGGGTTTTTCGCACGGAAACAAGGCGTTCGATATGCTGCGGTGGGACCAGCCCAGCAGGGACGTAATGTCGTCCGTCGAATAATCCGGGATAGCTATGCCCGCTGTCGCGTTGAGCGCGTAACCCCTTATCCACCGAGGCATTCCCCATGAGCGCAGTTTCCACGATCACGTCCGCCCTCGGGCTGGGCAAGAAGAAGGTCCGTTATGCGATCGTCGGGCTCGGCGACATCTCGCAGGCGTCGATGATGCCCGGCGTCGCGCATACCGGCAATTCGGAGATCACCGCGCTGGTCACCGACGATCCGGTCAAGGCGCGCGAACTGGGCAAGAAATACGGCGTCGAGGCGACCTATCGCTATGACCAGTTCGACGAGCTTCTAGCCTCGGGGCTGATCGATGCGATTTATATCGGGACGCCGAACTGGCGCCATGCCGAGTTCGCGATCCCCGCGCTGAAGGCCGGCATCCATGTGCTGTCGGAGAAGCCGCTCGAGATTTCGGTCGAGAAGGCCGAGGCGATCCGCGATGCCGAGCGCGCCTCGTCGGCCAAGCTGATGACCGCGTACCGGTTGCATTTCGAGCCGTCGACGCTCGATGCGATCCGGCGGATTCGCAGCGGCGAGCTGGGTGAGCTGATCGCGTTCACCTCGTGCTTCACGCAGAAGGTCGATCCGGCCAACCACCGCGTCAAGAACGGCATCACCGCCGGGCCGCTGTTCGACATGGCGCCGTACCCTATCAACGCGACGCGCTATCTGTTCGGGGCGGAGCCGACTGAAGTGGTCTCGGCGGTCGCCACGCGGCATCCCGAACTGGGGCTGGGCGATCTCGACGACACGTTCGCGGTGACGTTGCGCTTTCCCGGTGATCGGCTCGCGCAGTTCACGGTCTCCTATGCGGCGAACAACGTCGACAGCCTGACGATTTCGGGCACCGAGGGCAGCATCCATATGGACCCGGCGTACGGCTTCGGCGACGCCATGGAGCAGCGCGTGACGATCGGCGAGAAGAAGAGCCACGAGAGCTTCAAGCCGACCGATCAGTTCGGCGGCGAGATGCGCTATTTCTCCGACTGCATCCTTGAAGACCGCGATCCAGAGCCCGATGCCGAGGAGGGGCTTGCCGATCTGCGCGTGATCGAGGGCGTGCTGGAGGCGCTGAAGACACGTGGGCCGGTGACGCTGCCGCCGTTCGTGCGCTCGCGCCGGATCTCGGCGGATCAGGAGCAGACGCTGTCGCCGATCAAGGAGCCCAAGCTCGTCCACGCCGCCAGCCCGACCGGCTGAGGCGATGCTCGCCTTCCTCGATTTCGAAGCGTCGTCGCTGGGGAAGAAGAGCTACCCGATCGAGGTGGCGTGGGTGTTCGAGGACGGTACGTCTGAGAGCCATCTGATCAAGCCTGCGCCCGAGTGGACCGACTGGGACCCGGCGGCGCAGGCGATCCATGGGATCGAGCGGCGGGTTTTGGAGGAGGAGGGCGAGGACCACCGGGCGGTTGCGACGCGGATGGTGGAGGTGCTGGCCGGCCACGATCTACTCGCGAGCGCGCCGTCCTGGGATGGGAAATGGCTGAGCACGCTGTTGCGGGCTGGTGGCCAGCCGCGTCGCGTGCTGCGGTTGCGCGATAGCGATGAGGTGCAACTGGAGGCGGCGCGGGCGTGCCTCGCGGATGTCGAGCCGGCGGCGGCGCGCGAGGCTCTCGCGCGGGAGGTGGTCGGCGAGGTGTCGCAGCGGCGGAATGGGCGGGTGGTGGCGCACCGGGCGCTGGCCGATGCGAAGGCGGAATTGGCGCAGTGGCTGGAGGTGCGGGTCGAGGCGCAGAAGCGGGCGAGGGACTATGGGGCGCTGACTGGCAATACCGAGCACGGGCCCGTCTGAGGCACCACCCCGGCGCAGGCCGGGGCCCAATTGGGAGCGGTTAATAAGTGCGGGCGGCGTGTCGTTACGACGACCGTGCCAATTGGGCCCCGGCCTTCGCCGGGGTGGTGTTTCAGCGACACCAAGCAAGCGGCACGTTCAAACCATGTTTCCCCGCGAAGGCGGGCACCCAGACTGGGCTCCCGCCCTCGCGGGAGAACAATGGAGCAAGTGTTCCTCGGCGTTGAATCGACGCCTGTCCTCCAACGTCACCCCAGCGAAAGCTGGGGTATCCCGCTTGTGTCGCGACACCCGCCTGAGAGGGAGATCCCAGCTTCCGCTGGGATGACGGATGTTGTGGACGGGTAGCGGATGTCGTGGACGGGTACCGGCGTGTTTGAAGTTGCGGCGCCGACCTACTCTTGTCCGTCACCCCAGCGAAAGCTGGGGTATCCCGCTTGGGTTGCGGCGCCCGCCTGACCGGGAGATCCCAGCTTTCGCTGGGATGACGGGTTGGGCGGCCTCAGTTCGTCTCCGCCCTCGGCGCGCCGCTCATCGTCACCGGTTGTGGTCCGCCTGCCGTCGCTTCCAGCGTCGAATCTCCGCCGAGCACGCGGTAGAGCGTCACGCGGTTGCTGGCGCCTACGAGTTGGGTCGCGACGAGGTTGCGCTGCGCGGTGTAGAGCGAGCGTTGCGCGTCGAGCGAGTTGAGGAAGGTGTCGATCCCGCCGCGATAGCGGGCATCCGAAAGGCGATACGTGTCCAGCGCCGCCTCCGAGAAGTTCTGGTTTGCCTTCAGCTGGTCGGCGATCGTGCCTTGGCGCGCCAGCGTGTCCGCGGTCTCCTGGAACGCGGTCTGGATCGTCTTTTCGTAGGTGGCGAGCGCGGCGTCGCGTTGTGCCTTCGAATAGGCGACCCCGGCGATCCCGGCACCCGCACGGAAGATCGGGTAGCTGACCGAGGGCGCGACCGAATAGTTGAACGCGCCGCCGCTGAACAGCGAGGTGAGCGACGTGCTGGCGAACCCGAGGATGCCGGTCAGCGAGATCTTCGGGAACAGTTCCGCGCGCGCCGCACCGATCTCTGCGTTGGTGGCGCGGAGTTCGTATTCGGATTCGACGACGTCGGGGCGGCGCAGGAGAATGCTGCTGTCGAGGCCCGCGGGCAGCGCGGCGACGGTCGGCAGCGCCTGTTCGATCGAGGCGGGCAACAGGCTGGCATCGACGGGGGCACCGACGAGCAGTTGCAGCGCGTTGACGTCCTGCGCGAGCGCGGTGCGTTGCTGCGCGAGGTCGGACTGCGCGGTGAACAAAATCTGCTGCGCCTGGCGCAGATCGGTGCGCGGCGCGACGCCGCCGCGCAGCCGCGCGTTGGTCAGCGTGACGCTACGCTGCGAACTCGTGACGGTGTCCCGCGCGATCTTGAGCAGGCTCTGGTCGGACGCGTAGGTGAGCCACGCGTCGGCGATGTCGCCGACCAGCGTCAGGCGGGTGGCGCGCGCGGCGGCTTCGGTCGCGAAATAACGATCGAGCGCGGCGCTGGTGAGCGAACGGATGCGGCCGAACAGGTCGAGCTCGAACGCGGTCGTGCCGAGGTCGACCGAGAAGGAACTGTTCGAGCTGGAGGAACTGACCACCGATCCAGTCGAACCGGTACCCGTTCCGGTTCCGCCAGTGCCCGTGCCCGTGCCGCCGGTCCCAGTACCCGTTCCGCCGGTACCGGTGCCTGTCCCACTACCCGTGCCGCTCGTGACGGTGTTGCGCGTGCCGTTGCCACCGCCCGAATAGGTGTAGCGGCCGCTGGCATCGACCTGCGGCAACAGGTCGGCGCGCTGGATGCGGTACTGCGCGCGGGTCGACGCGATGTTGGCGGCGGCGACGCGGAGATCGCGGTTGTTGGCGAGCGCCTGGACGATGATCTGCTGGAGGCGTGGGTCCTTGAAGACGTCGCGGTAGGTGATCGCGGGCAGCGCTGCCTCGGATTGCCGCAGATACGCGTCGCCGACCGGAAGCGACGGTGGCACCGGGAGTTCGGTCCGCGCGTATTTGGGCGCGAGCGAGCAACCGGCCAGCGCGGTCGAGGCGGCGAGGATCAGGACTAGCGAGCGCATCATGCGGGCTCCGGCCGGTGAGGGCCCTGTGGTTCGGGTGGTCCGAGCGGTTCGTTATGATCGCCGTCATGGTCGTCATGGCCCTGGAAGCCGGTCGGCTTGCCGCGCAACTTGGCGATGCCGTCACGTGCACCGCGGCGGACGAGGACGAAGAACAGCGGAATGTAGAAGATCGCGAGGATCGTCGCGGTCAGCATGCCACCGACCACTGCCGTCCCGATCGCGATGCGGCTGTTCGCACCGGCACCGGTCGAGAGCGCGAGCGGCAACACGCCGAGGATGAACGCGAACGACGTCATCAGGATCGGGCGCAACCGGATCTTCGCCGCGGACAATGCCGCCTCGATGACGCGCTTGCCCTTCTTCTCCTCCTGCTCGGCGAACTCGATCATCAGGATCGCGTTCTTTGCGGCCAGCCCCATCGTCGTGAGCAGGCCGATCTGGAGATAGACGTCGTTGATCAGCCCGCGCAGCGTCACCGCGAGGATCGCGCCGACTAGCCCGAGCGGGATCACGAGCAGCACCGCGATCGGGATCGACCAGCTCTCGTATAGCGCGGCGAGGCACAGGAACACGACCAGCAGCGACAGCCCGTAGAGGATCGGCGCCTGACCCGAGGACAGGCGTTCCTGATACGACAGGCCCGACCATGCGACCGACGTGCCGGGGATCTGACCAGCAAGCTCGGCGATCCGGTTCATCGCGTCGCCCGAGCTGACGCCGGGCGCGCCCGACCCCTGGATCTCGTACGAGGCGATGCCGTTGAAGCGCGACAGCGTCGTCGGCGCCTGGCCCCAGCTCGTCTTCGCGAACGACGAGAACGGCGCCATCTGGCCATTCGATCCGCGCACGAACCACTGGCTGAGGTCGGACGGCTGCGCGCGGAACTGCGCGTCGCCTTGAACATAGACGCGCTTGACGCGGCCGCGGTCGATGAAGTCGTTGACGTACTGGCCACCCCAGGCGGTCGACAGCGTCGAGTTCACGTTCGCCTGGGTGAGGCCGAGCGTGGACAGCTTCTGCTGGTCGGCATCGACGCGCAACGTGGCGACGTCGGGCAGTTCGGTCAGGCGGATCGCGGTCAGCGACGAGTCGGCGCGAGCGAGCGCGAGCAGCTTGTCGCGCGCGGCGTTGAACTCGACCTGGCTGAGCCCGCCGGCGTTCTGCAATTCCATCGTGAAGCCGTTCGACGAACCGAGACCACGGACCGCCGGTGGCACCAGCGAATAGACCTGCGCATCGCGGAAGCCGGCGAACGCCTTCGACGCGCGACCGGTGATCGCCTCCGCGGTGTTTTCCTTGCCCTTGCGATCGTCCCACGGTGCGAACGCTATGAAGCCTTGCCCGGTGTTCTGGCCACTCGCGCCGCCGCCGCCGCCACCGCTGACGGTGAACATCGTGCGGACGTTGGCCTTCTCGTTGGTGAAGTAATATTGCTCGATCTGCTTCTGCAGCGCGAAGGTGCGGCCTTGCGTGGCGCCCGCGGGAAGCTGGAACTGGACGATGCCCGAGCCCTGATCCTCGGTCGGCAGGAAGCCCGTCGGCAGCCGCAGGAACAGCACCGCCAGCACCGCGACGATCACCGCGTAGATCAGCAGGAACAGCCACTTGCGGTCGATCACCGATTGCACGGCACCGGTGTATTTCTGCGTGCCCTTCTCGAACCCGCTGTTGAACTTGTCGCCAGCGCGCGTGAAAAAGTGCGCGACCTTGGGGAATTTGCGTTCGCCCCAGCTCTTCTCGGTGTTGCCGTCGGCGTCCTTCTTCTTCTGCTTGAGCAGCGTCGCGGTGAGGGCGGGGGAGAGGATCAGCGCGACGAGCACCGACAGCACCATCGCCGACACCATCGTCAGCGAGAACTGGCGATAGATCACGCCGGTCGATCCGCCGAAGAACGCCATCGGCAGGAACACCGCCGACAGCACCAGCGCGATCGCGACCAGCGCGACGGTGATCTCGTTCATCGATTCGATCGTCGCCTCCCGAGGCGTCATCTCGGGATTTTCCTCCATCAGGCGCTCGACGTTCTCGACCACGACGATCGCATCGTCGACCAGCAGGCCGATCGCGAGCACGAGCCCGAACAGCGTCAACGTGTTGATCGAGAAGCCCGCGAGATAGAACACGCCGAACGTGCCGAGCAGCACGACCGGGACCGCGATCGTCGGGATCAGCGTCGCGCGCCAGCTTTGCAGGAACACGAACATGACGATGACGACGAGGATGACCGCCTCGATCAGCGTCTTGACGACCTCGTCGATCGACAGCTTGATGAAGTCGGTGGTGTCGTTGGCGTAGGCGAATTTGAGGCCTGGCGGGAAGCTCTTGGCGGACTTGGCGACGAACGCCTTGACCAGTTCGGCGGTCTTGAGCGCGTCGGCGCCCGGCGCGAGCAGCACCGCGATACCGGCGCCGGGATGCGCGTTGACGCGACTGCGCGCGTTGTAGTTCTCCGCGCCCAGCTCGATCCGGGCGACATCGCGCAGCTTGACCACCGCGCTGTCGTTGGTGGTCTTCAGGATGATGTTGGCGAACTGCTCGGGCGTCTGGAGACGCGACTGTGCGGTGACGGTCGCGTTGAGCATCTGCGTATCGGGCTGGGGCTGGCCGCCGAGTTCGCCGGCGGCGACTTCGGTGTTTTGCGCCTGGATCGCGGTGGTCACGTCGCTCGGGATCAGCTGGTAGCTGGCGAGCTTGTTCGGGTTCAGCCAGATCCGCATCGCGTATTGCGCGCCGAACACGTTGCTGTCGCCGATGCCGGGAATACGGCCGAGCGGGTCCTGCAGGTTCGAGACGAGATAGTCCGAGACGTCCTGGTTGGTCAGCTTGTCGGTCTCGTCATAGACGCCGACGATCAGGAGGTTGTCCGGGTTCGACTTGCGCACCACGAGGCCCTGCTGCTGGACCTGCGTGGGGAGGCGGGACAGCGTCTGCTGGACCTGGTTCTGGACCTGGACCTGCGCGATGTCGGGATCGGTGCCCTTCTCGAACGTCACGGTGATCGTCACCGAGCCGCGCGACGACGAGGACGAGCTGAAATAGATCAGCCCGTCGATGCCGGTCAGCGATTGCTCGACGACCTGCGTGACGCTGTTCTGGATGGTCTGCGCGTTGGCACCCGGGAAGGTCGCGCGGACGGTCACCTGAGGCGGTGCGACGTCGGGGTACTGCGCGATCGGCAGGCTCATGATCGCGCCGATGCCGCCAAGCATCACGATGATCGCGAGCACCCAGGCGAAGATCGGGCGATCGATGAAGACACGGGACAACATAAGGGCTTAGCCGGCCTTTTTCTGGCTGGAGTCGCCACCCGAGGAGTCACCCTTGGGCGCTTCGATCTTTTGCGCGGTGTTTTCCGGCACCGGCTTCACGCCCTGGTTCGGCGCGATCTTCGACAGGCCCTGCGTGATGATCCGGTCGCCGGGGTTGAGCCCGCTGGTAACCACCCAGAACGCGCCCTGCGTCCGGTCCGCCTTGATCTTCTTCTGCACCGCCTTGTTGTTCGCATCGACGACGTAGACCGTGGCATTGCCCTTCGCGTCGCGCGACACGCCCGCCTGCGGCACGAGGAACGCACGCTGGTTGATCGCCTGTGCGAACTTCGCCTGGACGAACATGCCGGGCAACAGCAGCCCTTGCGGATTGGGGAAGCGTGCGCGCAGCGTCACGGTGCCGGTCTCGGTGTTGACCAGCGCTTCGGCGAACTCGACGGTGCCCGTAGCGCCATATTCGCTGCCGTCCTCGAGCGTCAGGCGGACTTCGGCGCGGGTCGCGACGATGCCGTTCTGGCCGAGCGAGCGGCGCAGCGCGAGCAGGTCGCCCGAGGATTGCTGGATGTCGACGAACATCGGGTCGAGCCGCTGAATCTGCGCCAGCGGATCGGTCTGCGTGGCGGAGACGAGCGCGCCGACGGTGAACAGCGAACGGCCGATGCGCCCGGTAATCGGTGCGGGGACGGTCGTGAACTTGAGGTTGATCTGCGCGGTCTCGAGCGCGGCGCGCGTCTGCGCGACCGAGGCGGTGGCCTGGCGCGAGGTGGCGACCGCGTTGGTATAGTCCTGCTTGCTGATCGCCTCCATCTCGGCGAGCGGCTTGTAGCGCTGGGCGAGAATGTTTTGCGCCTGCTGGTTGGCGCGCGCGCTCTGGAGGTTGGCCTGCGCCTCGTTGGCGGCCGCGCGATAGAGGCGGGGGTCGATTTCGTAGAGCGGCTGGCCCTTCTTGACGAGCGTACCCTCGGTGAAGAACCGCCGGCGGATGATGCCGGTGACCTGCGGACGGACGTCCGAGCTTTCGAACGCGGTGGTGCGGCCGCTGAGTTCGGTGGTCATCGCGACGCTGGTCGGCTGGACGACGACATAGCCGACGGTCGGCGTGCCCTGGCCGGGCTGGCCACCGCGGCCTGCCTTGCCCTGGGCCTTGTCGTCCCCGCCGGAGCAGGCCGCGAGCGCCAGTGCCGGCACCAGCAGAATGGCGCACCGCCGCGCAGAAATTCGTGTGGCTATCAAGTTTGGTAATCCGCGATCATGTGTTGGTCGGGCTAAACCACGAGGATGTACCAGAAGTATGTCAGTTGAAAAGCGGGGGCGAGAAATAGGGAAGAAAGAGTAACCTGTTTGATTGTGTGGGGGTGTTTTTCGCGTTCGTTGCGCTTCGATGGAGAACAAGGAGGAGTGCGCTCCTGCAATCCCATGCATCACCCAGGATGAACATCGCACCACCCCGGCGGAGGCCGGGGCCCAGTTGGGGGACGTTGCTAACGGAGCGCGGTCCGTCGTTACTGCGACCTTTCCAACTGGGCCCCGGCCTCCGCCGGGGTGGTGCTTTGTGTGGGAGTCCTCCAAACCAAATTGTCGCGAGGGCGTTGAGCGGTGGATGCCGGAACGTGCCCGGCATGACGGAGGGGGTGGGCTGATGGCTTTGATCGACGATGACAAGAAGGCCGCCGCTGTTGCGGCCGTAGCCGAAGTTCGGGACGGGATGCTCGTCGGGCTCGGTACCGGTTCGACTGCGGCGTTTGCGATTAAAGCACTTGGCGATCGAGTCGCCGAGGGACTCACCATCCGCGCGGTCGTCACCTCCGAAGCCTCCGGCAAACTCGCGCGCGACGTCGGAATCGACGTGCTCGACTTCGCCGACATCGCCCAGGTCGATCTCACGATCGACGGCGCGGACGAGATCGACTCGCGCTGCTTCGCCATCAAGGGCGCAGGCGGGGCGATGTTGCGGGAGAAGATCGTCGCCGCAAGCTCGGCACGGATGGTCGTGATCGCGGACGGCTCCAAGCGGGTCGACCGCATCGGCGCGGCGAAGCAGCCCGTCGAGGTGCTGCCCTTCGCGATAACCTATGTGATGCGCGTGCTGACCGACATGGGTGCCGCCCCAACGATCCGCGACAACTACCGGACGGACCAAGGCAATCTCGTCATCGATTGCCACTTCGCCACGCTCGAAGATCCCCACGCAACCGCCGCCACCCTCTCCGCAATCCCGGGCATTCTCGGCCACGGGCTGTTCCTCGACGAGGTCGATGCCGCGTATATTGCAACGAACGGCGTCGTTACGCGACTGGAACGGACAGGTGCATCCGACTAAAGGCATCCTATGTTGGCAACCAGATCGGATGCGCGGCGTTCGGTCACCGTCTAGAGCGAGGCTTCTTCCATGACCGATACCGCAACCGCCCCCACCAAGGCGGACCCCAAGCTGCACGAGGATGGTTCGCCCGAACGCCTCGCGATCGATACTATCCGCACGCTGTCTATGGACGCGGTGCAGAAGGCCAATTCGGGCCATCCCGGCACGCCGATGGCGCTGGCGCCGGTCGGCTACACGCTCTGGTCGAAGTTCCTGCGCTACGATCCCAAGCACGCCGACTGGCCCAACCGCGACCGCTTCGTGCTGTCGGTCGGCCATGCGTCGATGCTGCTCTATTCGCTGATCCACCTCGCCAAGATCGAAGAGATCGACGCGGACGGTAACAAGACCGGCAAGGAGGCCGTCAGCCTCGCCGACATCGAACAGTTCCGCCAGCTGTCGTCGAAGACCCCGGGTCACCCCGAATATCGCCATACCACCGGCGTCGAGACCACGACGGGTCCGCTCGGCCAGGGTTGCGGCAATTCGGTCGGCATGGCGATCGCCGAGCGCTGGCTCGCGGCGCGCTACAACAAGGATGGCTTCACGCTGTTCGACCATGACGTCTACACGATCTGCGGCGACGGCGACATGATGGAGGGCGTCTCGGCCGAGGCCGCGAGCCTCGCCGGCCACCTCAAGCTCAGCAACCTGTGCTGGATCTACGACAGCAACCACATCTCGATCGAGGGCGCGACCGATCTCGCGTTCGACGAGGACGTCGGCCTGCGCTTCGACGCCTATGGCTGGAACGTCATCCACATCGACGACGCGAACGACACCGCTGCGCTGAGCCGCGCGATCGAGACGTTCAAGGCGACCACCGACAAGCCGACCTTCATCGTCGTGCATTCGGTGATCGGTTACGGCAGCCCCAAGGCGGGCAGCGAGAAGGCGCACGGCGAGCCGCTCGGCGAGGAGAATATCCGCCTCACCAAGCAGGCGTATGGCTGGCCCGAGGACAAGTCGTTCTACGTGCCCGACGGCGTGATCGAGCATTTCAACGGTGCGATCGCCGAGCGTGGCGCCAAGCTGCGTGACGAGTGGGTCGCGCTGACCGACAAGTATCGCGGTGCCTATCCCGAGCTGTCCGCCGAGCTCGACCTGCTGCTCAAGGACGAGCTGCCCGAGGGCTGGGATGCCGACATCCCGACCTTCGAGGCGGATGCCAAGGGCGTCGCCAGCCGTGACTCGGGCGGCAAGGTGCTCAACGCGATCGCGGCCAAGGTGCCGTGGCTGATCGGTGGTTCGGCCGATCTCGCGCCATCGACCAAGACTGACATCAAGGGCCAGCCCTCGTTCGAGGCGGAGAACTACGCCGGCCGGAACTTCCATTTCGGCATCCGCGAACACGGCATGGGCGCGATCGTCAACGGCATGGCGCTGTCGCATCTGCGTTCGTACGGTTCGACCTTCCTGGTGTTCGCCGATTACATGCGCGCGCCGGTGCGCCTGTCCGCGATCATGGAGGTCGGCGCGATCTGGGTGTTCACGCACGACTCGATCGGTGTCGGCGAGGACGGCCCGACGCACCAGCCGATCGAGCATCTCGCCACGCTGCGTGCGATCCCCGGTCTCGACACGATCCGTCCGAGCGACGCGAACGAAGTCGTTGCGGCATGGAAGGCGGTTCTCAAGGACGCCAGCACGCCGGCCGCGCTGATCATGTCGCGCCAGGCTTTGCCGACGCTCGACCGGACCAAGTATGCAAGTGCCGACGGGCTCGAGAAGGGTGGCTATGTGCTGGCCGACAGCGACGGCACGCCCGACGTGATCCTGATCGCGACCGGCAGCGAAGTGTCGCTGGTCGTCGAGGCGCATGAGAAGCTGACCGCGGACGGCGTGAAGAGCCGGGTCGTGTCGATGCCGAGCTGGTATCGCTACGAACTGCAGGACGCCGCATACAAGGAAAGCGTGCTGCCACGCGAAGTGCGGGCGCGCGTTGCGGTCGAGATGGCCGGGGCGATCGGTTGGGACCGCTATGTCGGGCTCGACGGCGCGACCGTGACGATGTCGACCTTCGGGGCTTCGGCACCGCTCGCCAAGCTGCAGGACAAGTTCGGGTTCACCGTCGACAATGTCGTCAAGGTCGCCCGCCAAGTGATGGAGACCAAGTGATGGGTGCGCTCAACGATCTCGAAGGCTTCGGCCAGGCGGTATGGCTCGATTTCGTCGACCGGAAGTTCCTGGAGGCCGGTGGTCTCCAGAAGCTGGTCGACGAGGACGGCCTGACCGGCGTCACGTCGAACCCGTCGATCTTCGAGAAGGCGATGGGGCATGGCGACGCCTATGATTCGACGCTGGCCGAATACGACAAGCAGCATGCCGGCGCAGCGACGATCGATCGCTACGAGCATCTCGCGATCCAGGATATCAAGGCGGCGGCGGAGACGTTGAAGCCGGTTTACGACAAGCTCGACGCGAAGGATGGCTATGTCAGCCTGGAGGTGTCGCCGTACATCTCGGACGATACCGACGCGACGATCGCCGAGGCTAAGAAGCTGTGGGAGATGGTGGATCGGCCGAACCTGATGATCAAGATTCCGGGGACGCTCGCGGGCGGTCCGGCGATCTCGTCGACGATCGCGAGCGGGATCAACGTCAACGTCACGCTGCTGTTCGCGCTCGACGCCTATATTCGCGTTGCCGAGGCGTACACGGCGGGGCTCGAGGAGCGCGTCAAGCAGGGGCAGCCGATCGACAAGATCGCCAGCGTCGCGAGCTTCTTCGTCAGCCGGATCGACTCGTCGATCGACAAGGAGATCGATGCGCGTCTGGAGAAGGGCGATGCCGAGGCCGATGCGCTGAAGGCGGTCCGCGGCAAGGTTGCGATCGCCAACGCGAAGATGGCGTATCAATGGTATCTCGACTTCCTGAAGTCGGATCGCTGGCAGGCGCTCGCCGCCAAGGGCGCGCAGCCGCAGCGGCTGCTGTGGGCGTCGACCGGCGTGAAGGATCCGAGCTATCCCGATACGCTCTACATCGACACGCTGATCGGCAAGGACACGGTCAACACGATGCCGCCGAAGACGATGGACGCGTTCCGCGACCACGGCACTGCGGCGGAGACGATCACGCAGGACGTCGAGGGCGCCAAGCACACGCTGGCGGAAGCTGAGCGCTTGGGCCTCGACCTCAACGGCGTGACCGGCAAGCTGGTCGAGGAGGGCGTCGCCTCGTTCGTGAAGGCGTTCGACGACCTGCTCGGCTCGATCGCCAAGAAGCAGCCCGCCACGGCGTAAACTTCTGCTCCCTCTCCCCGTTGGGGAGATGGCCGGGGTGAGGGGCGCCGCGAGCGCCTCCGCCTGGAACTGCCCCTCACCCCGACCCTCTCCCCGGAGGGGAGAGGGAGAAGACAAGGATTTTACCATGAAGATCGGACTGATCGGCCTCGGCCGGATGGGCGGCAATATCGCGCGCCGGTTGATGAAGAACGGCCACGAGGTCGTCGCGTTCGACCGCGATGCCGAAGCCGTGAAGAAGCTCGCCGCCGACGGCGCGATCGGCGCGGACTCGCTCGACGACATGCGAGAGAAGCTCGACACCCCGGCGATCTGGTGGGTCATGGTCCCCGCGGGCGAGCCAACCGAGAGCACCGTCCAGGCGATCGCCGCGAAGGCCAACGACGGCGATATCATCATCGACGGCGGCAACAGCTTCTACAAGGACGACGTCCGCCGCGCGAAGGAACTGGCCGAGAAGGGCATCCACTATGTCGACGTCGGCACGTCAGGCGGCGTTTGGGGCCTCGAGCGCGGCTATTGCATGATGATCGGCGGCGACAAGGAAACGGTCGATCTGCTCGATCCGATCTTCGAGACGCTGGCGCCGGGCATGGGAACGATCGTCCGCACGCCGGGTCGCATCGAGGGCCAGGCCGATCCGCGCGCCGAGAAGGGCTACATCCACGCAGGCCCCTCGGGCGCTGGCCACTTCGTCAAGATGGTCCATAACGGCATCGAATACGGCCTGATGCAGGCCTATGCCGAGGGCTTCGACATCCTCAAGGGCAAGTCCGGCGAGCACGTCGTCGAGGAAGAGCGCTTCGATATCAACCTGACCGACGTCGCCGAAGTCTGGCGTCGCGGCAGCGTGATCTCGTCGTGGCTGCTCGACCTGTCGGCGATCGCGCTGGCGAAGGACGGCACGCTCGAAGGGTTCAGCGGCAGCGTCGCGGACTCGGGCGAGGGTCAGTGGACGATCGACGCGGCGATGGAGGAGAAGGTGCCCGCCAACGTGCTGAGCGCCGCGCTGTATGCGCGCTATCGCAGCCGGGTGGACCATACGTTCGGCGACAAGCTGTTGTCGGCGATGCGCTATGGCTTTGGCGGGCATGTCGAGATGCCCCAGTGAGCGGTGGCATGAGCGATATCAAGCTCCTCGTTTCCGATGTCGACGGGACGCTCGTCGACAAGGAGAAGAAGGTCACGCCCGCCACCGTCGACGCGGTCAAGCGACTGAAGGCGGCCGGCCTTGGCTTCACGATCATCAGCGCGCGGCCGCGTTCGGGGATGATGCCGATCGCGGACCTGCTCGGCATCGACGAGCCGATGGGTGCGTTCAACGGCGGGATCGTGTTCAAGCGCGACGGCACCGTGATCGAGCACCACATGATCGACGTCGATGTCGTCCGCGGCGCGATGGAGATCATCGGTGACGCGCCGGTCGACACGTGGTTCTTCGCGGACGATGTCTGGTACGCCAGCACCGACCAGGGTGGCCATGTCGGCAGCGAGAAGAAGGCGTCCGCGCAGGACCCGGTGATCGTCTCCGACTTCACCGACCTGCTCGCCAAGGCGGACAAGGTGACGTTCGTCAGCGACGACGAGGATTTGTTGCGCGACCTGCACGCTAAGGTCGCCGCGAAGTTCGATTCGCAGGCGACGATCGTCCAGTCGCAGACCTATTATCTCGACATCACGCCAGTGGCTGGCAACAAGGGCAGCGGGATCGAGGAACTGGCGGACGCGTTCGGCATCAGCTTGACGCAGACCGCGGCTATCGGCGATCAGGCGAATGACATCGCGATGCTCAAGCGCGCCAAGCTGGCGATCGCGATGGGCAATGCGCCGCAGAACGTCCGCGACGTCGCGCACGAGATTACCAGCGCGAACGATGCCGACGGCGTCGCGCACGCGATCGACACGTTTATCCTTACTGGAGTTTCCGCATGAAAGAGTTGGTTGCCTTCGACCTCGATGGAACGCTGGCCGAGAGCAAGCAGCCCTTGCAGGAGCCGATGGGCGAGGCGTTGGCGAACCTGCTCGACGTCGCGCATGTCGCGGTGATCTCGGGCGGCGACTGGCCGCAGTTCGAAAAGCAGGTCGCGTCGCGCCTGCCCGAGCGGGCGGATCGCACCAAGCTGTGGCTGATGCCGACGACGGGGACCAAGCTGTACCGGTTCGACGGCGAATGGCGCGCGGTGTATGCCGAGCTGTTCGAGGACGACGAGAAGCAGAAGATCCTCAAGGCGTTCGACGAATCGCTCGAGGCTACCGGTTTCGTGCCGGAGAAGACCTGGGGTGAGCGGATCGAGGATCGGGGCAGCCAGATCACGTTCTCGGCACTCGGTCAGGAAGCACCGATCGATGCCAAGCACAGCTGGGATCCGGACTTCGCCAAGCGGAAGGTGATCCAGGCGGATCTGCAGAAGCGCCTGCCGGGGCTGTCGATCAACATGGGTGGCGCGACCTCGATCGACATCACGCGTGAGGGTGTCGACAAGGCGTACGGGCTGAAGAAGCTCAACGAGGCGAGCGGCATCGCGCTCGACAAGATGATGTTCATCGGCGACGCGATCTTCCCGGGCGGGAATGATTATCCGGCGGAACAGCTTGGGCTGGACGTGGTGAAGGTGAAGAACGTTGACGGCACGCTGGCGGCGATCGCCGGGATCGTCGCGTGCCTGAAGTGATGGCATGAGCGTCGCGTTTCGTCGCGAGAGTGACGAGGAACATCTCGAACCCAAGTTCGAACAGCCGATCGCGCCGGGGCCTAATCTGGTCACGGCGCGTGGGCTGCGGTTGCTTGGCGAGCGGGTGGTCGCGATCGAGGCGGCGGTTACGGCTGAGACGGACGAGGAGGCTCGGAAGGTTTTGCTGCGGGATTTGCGGTATTGGCATACGCGGCAGACGACCGCCGAGATCGCACCGTCGCCTGAAGACGACGAGGTAGGTATCGGCTCGCGAGTTCGGGTTCGGATGAACGGGGCGGAGCGGGTTATCGCGATCGTCGGTGGTGACGAGGCCGAGCCCGGCGAGGACCGGCTGGCGTTCTCGGCGCCGTTGGCGCGGGCGCTGATGGGCGCGGCGGTTGGCGAGACGGTTGCGTTTGCGGACAAGTCGGACGCGATCGAGGTTCTGGCGATCGATAAGGATGAGGGCTGATGGCTGAGGCGAAATTCGAACGGCATCGTCAGGCTTGGACGCAGGACGAGATCCAGAAGCTGCATACGCTCGCCAAGAAGGGCATGGCGCTGAAGGCGATCGCCAAGGCGCTGACTCGGAGCGAGGAGTCGGTGAAGGTGCGGGCGAAGGAAGATTCGCTGAATATCGCCAAGCTGCGGTAGTTTATGAGTGCTTAGCCCTCTCCCTTCCGGGGAGAGGGTTGGGTGAGGGGCTGTTCTTGGCGGTGCATTGCTTGGCTGCCCCTCACCCCGACCCTCTCCCCGGAGGGGAGAGGGAGCAGATGGGGGCGGGCGTTCAGTCCGCTATGTTGCACGGTGCCATCGGATTGTCGCTCTTTCACAAGCCACCATCTCAGGTGCCGCCACCCCGGCGAAGGCCGGGGCCCAGTTGGAAAGGTTGCAGTAACGAGGCGCAACTTGCGCCACTGCCGTCCACCAACTGGGCCCCGGCCTTCGCCGGGGTGGTGCTATCTGGCATATTGGTTTCGTAGACTTACGAACGCCTCACCACCTATGTGGCCCCGCCCGAACACGCTACAGCGGCCACCCCTTCTTGTTCTCCCGCGAAGGCGGGAGCCCAGTCTGGGTCCCCGCCTTCGCGGGGAAACATTCTAATTGGCGGCTGCTGACTGAAGCCGCACGGAGCGACACTTGTCCGAATACGACGCGATCATCCTCGGAGCCGGTGCCGCCGGCCTCATGTGCGCCGCCGTCGCAGGCCAGCGTGGCCGGAAAATCCTGCTCGTCGACCACGCCGACCAAGCGGGCAAGAAGATCCTGATCTCGGGCGGCGGGCGGTGCAATTTCACCAACGTCCACACCGCCGCCGACCGCTACATCTCCGCCAACCCGCATTTCGCCAAGTCCGCGCTCGGCCGCTACACCGCGCAGGATTTCATCGCGCTCGTCGAATCCTACGGCATCACCTGGCACGAGAAGACGCTGGGGCAACTCTTCTGCAACGGCTCCGCGAAGCAGATCGTCGAAATGCTACTCGACGAATGCGACAAGGGGCGAGTCGACCTGTCGCTCGGTCGCGCGGTCACCGGCGTTGAACATGCAGACGGGCAGTACCGCGTGTCGCTCGACGGTCGCACGGTCACTGCCCCCGCGCTGGTGATCGCGACCGGTGGGCCGTCGATCCCAAAGATGGGCGCGACCGGGTTCGCCTATGACCTCGCGCGGCAGTTCGGGCTGAAGGTAGTCGAGCCTCGCCCGGCACTCGTGCCACTGACGCTCGGCGGGGACGAAATCCTGTTTCGCGAACTCTCCGGGGTCGCCGCAGACGTTGTCGCCACCGCCGGCAAGACCGCCTTCCGCGAGGCCGCGCTGTTCACCCACCGCGGCTTATCGGGGCCTGCGATCCTCCAAGTGTCGTCCTATTGGCGCAACGGCCAGCCCGTCGGGATCGATTTTCTCCCCGATCGCGAGTCCGGCTGGCTCCCCGCCGCCAAGCGTACCACGCCGCGCGCGACTCTCCGGAAACTGCTCGGCAGCACGCTCCCGGACCGACTCGCGGAGACTTTGAGCGAGCGATTGGGGATGACGAGCGAGATTTCCACGCTCACCGACCGCAAGCTCCAGGACGCCGAACGCGCGCTAAGCCATTGGCAATTCACGCCAAACGGCTCGGAAGGCTATGCCAAGGCCGAGGTCACCGCAGGCGGAATCAGCACTGCGGAACTCTCATCGCAAACAATGCAAGCCAAACGCGTACCAATGCTGTATGCAGTCGGCGAAGCGGTCGATGTCACAGGGTGGCTCGGCGGCTACAACTTCCAATGGGCATGGGCGAGCGGGTGGGCCGCGGGTCAAGTCCTGTAGGGACCACCACGCCAGTGCCTTGCCGTTGCGTAAGCCGGCCACCAATTAGGACGTACATGCCTTTTACAAATATTCCGTCGCTTCTTTCCGAGGCGCTCGAAGCGCGCGGCTATACCGCGCTCACCCCCGTCCAGGCTCATGTGATCGAGGACAATGCGATCGGTCGCGATCTCGTCGTGTCGGCGCAGACCGGCTCGGGCAAGACCGTGGCGTTCGGCCTGGCGATGGCCGGCGAACTGCTCGGTGAAGCCGGCGAGGACGGCGTCCAGCGCCTGCCCGCGCCGCACAAGCCGCTCGTCCTGTGCATCGCACCGACTCGCGAGCTCGCGCTCCAGGTCAGCCGCGAGCTGATGTGGCTCTATGCCAAGGCCGGTGCGCGCATCTCGACCTGCGTCGGCGGCATGGACGCCTCGAAGGAGCGTCGTTCGCTCGCTCACGGCGCGCATATCGTCGTCGGCACGCCGGGTCGTCTGCGCGATCACCTCGAGCGTGGCGCGCTCGACCTGTCGGCCCTCAAGGTCGCGGTGCTCGACGAAGCCGACGAGATGCTCGACATGGGCTTCCGCGAGGACCTCGAGCAGATCCTCGATGCGTCGCCCGAAGCGCGTCGTACGCTGCTGTTCTCGGCGACGATGCCGCGGCCGATCGTCGCGCTCGCCAAGCGTTACCAGAAGGACGCGCTGCGGATCTCGACCGTCGGCGAGGATCGCGGTCATGGCGATATCTCGTACCAGGCCGTCACGGTCTCGCCGTCCGAGATCGAGCATGCGGTGATCAACCTGCTGCGCTTCCACGAGGCGGAGACGGCGATGCTGTTCTGCGCGACTCGCGACAATGTGCGCCATCTGCATGCGAGCCTGGTCGAGCGTGGCTTTGCCGCCGTCGCGCTGTCGGGCGAGCATTCGCAGAACGAGCGTAACGCTGCGCTTCAGGCGTTGCGTGACCGCCGTGCGCGCGTCTGCGTTGCGACCGATGTTGCGGCGCGCGGTATCGATCTGCCGACGCTTTCGCTGGTCGTTCACGTCGAGCTGCCGCGCGATGCCGAGACGCTCCAGCATCGCTCGGGTCGTACCGGTCGTGCGGGCAAGAAGGGCACCGCCGTCCTGATCGTGCCGTTCCCGCGTCGCCGTCGCGTCGAGATGATGCTCCGTGGTGCGAAGATCAACGCGGAGTGGGTCAACGCCCCGACCGCGGAGGACATCCGCAAGAACGATCACGAGCGGCTGATCGGCATGCTGTTGCAGCCGGTCGAGGTCGAGGAGGAGGATCGCGCACTCGCCGTCCGCCTGATGGCCGAGAAGACGCCGGAGGATATCGCCGCGGCACTGGTGCACATGCACCGCGCGACGATGCCGCAGGCCGAGGATCTGATCGACCAGAGCAAGCAGCCGACTCAGGACGAGCGTTCGCAGGGGCCGCGCGCGGGCTTTGAGGACACGGTGTGGTTCCGGATGGACATCGGTCGTCGCCAGAACGCCGATCCGCGCTGGATCCTGCCGCTGATCTGCCGTCGCGGGCACATCACCAAGTCGGAGATCGGTGCGATCCGCATCGGCCCGAACGAAACGGCTTTCGAGATTCCGCGGGCGGTTGCGTCGCGGTTCTCGGCGGCGATCCAGCGTACGGCACAGGCTGGTGAGGAAGAGAGCGGCGTGGCGATCGAGGCGATGCAGGGTGCGCCCGAGAGCGGCGCTCGGCATGACGGCGGCGGCGGTGGTCGCAGCAATGCGAGTGGTCCACGCTCGACGCTGCACCGTGCGGCACCGCGTGGCGGTCCGGCTCCGACGCGGAAGCCTCCGTACCGTGGTAACCGCGACCGGACCTGAGGGATCGGGTTGGCGAACCGAGCTTACTAAGTCTCGAATTCCCCTCCCGCCGTCCAACCCCAAACCCAAACCCAAACCCAAACCCAAACCCGTCACCCCAGCGAAAGCTGGGGTATCCCACGTGGCTCGCGACACGCGCCAAACAGGGAGATCCCAGCTTATGCTGGGATGACGGAATTGGGGTGGCGGTACTCTTTGGATGTGCGGCGGCGGGCAACGGGCCTGGGACGACGGATTTAGCGCGCTGAATAAGGATACGGGGATGGCCGGCATTCGATCGCGAGGGTTCAGGTGACTGCCGACACCCCCACCACACTGCGCATCCTCGTCGACGCCGACGCGTGCCCCGTCAAAGACGAGATCTACAAGGTCGCGTGGCGCCACGAAGTCCCCGTGACGATCGTCGCCAACAGCCATTTCCGCATCCCCGTCCACCCGCTGATCTCGCGCGTGGTCGTCAGCGACGGATTCGACGCCGCCGACGACTGGATCGCCGAACAGGCCGACGCGAAGTCGGTCGTGATCACTGCCGACATCCTGCTCGCCGATCGCTGCGTGAAGGCTGGCGCGACCGTGCTGGCCAACACCGGCAAGCCGTTCACCACCAGTTCGATCGGCGGCGCGATCGCGACGCGCGCGATCATGGCCGACCTGCGCGCGGGTGGCGACATTATCGGCGGCCCTGCGCCGTTCTCCAAGACCGACCGGTCGAGCTTTCTGTCCGCACTCGACGCGGCACTTGTGCGGTTGAAGCGCCTCTAAGGTCGCGTGCCGATCCTCCCCTATGAGGGGAGGTGGCAGGCCGCAGGCCTGACGGAGGGGTAGCCCGCCATCGAGAACGCGATACCTCTCCGTCTGGCAGGTGCCAGCCACCTCCCCTTGCAGGGGAGGATGTAGATATGGTTTTACCGCCCGCCGAAGCACGCGCGGGGTTGCCATCCTGTGCCCCGCATCGCCATAGGCGCGCGTTCATACAAGGACGACGCATGCAGATGGACGCTGGCGGCCCCGCGCTGGGGCTGGATTTCGGCACGACCAACAGCGTCGTGGCGCTGGGGACCAAAGACGGCACGCCCGAACTGGTGACCTTCGCGGCGCCAGCCGAGACGAGCCCGGTGTTCCGTTCGGCGTTGTGTTTCTGGCAGGACGATAGCGGCAAGGGGCTCGCGTCGGATGCGGGGCCGTGGGCGATCGCGGAATATATGGAGTATCCGCTCGACAGCCGGTTCATCCAATCGTTCAAGTCGGTTGCGGCGATGAAGACGTTCGAACAGGCGTCGGTGTTCGACAAGCGCTATCGGTTCGAGGAACTGGGGCAGCTGTTCCTCGAAAAGCTGATTTCGCATGCAGGCGGCAAGCTCGACACGCGGCCACACCGGATCGTCGTCGGGCGGCCGGTCGAATATGCCGGCGCGCGGCCCGACGAGGCGCTGGCGCGCATGCGGTATGACGCGATGTTCAAGGGCTTCGGCGCGGAGATTCATTACGTCTACGAACCGCTCGGCGCGGCCTATAGCTACGCGACGCGGCTGACCGAGCCGGCGACCATTCTGGTGGCGGATTTCGGCGGCGGTACGAGCGACTTTTCGGTGGTGCGCGTTGCCGAGCCGGGCGCGACGCGTCGGTGTACGCCGCTTGGGCATGCGGGTGTCGGGATTGCGGGTGATCGGTTCGATTACCGGATCCTCGACCGGCTGGTGCTGCCGATGCTGGGCAAGGGCGGCGCGTACAAGTCGTTCGGCAAGGAACTGGAGATTCCGCGCGCGTATTTCGCCGACTTCGCGGACTGGTCCAGGCTGGCGCTGATGCGCAATCGCAAGACGATGACCGAGTTGGAGCGGTTGCAGAAGACCGCGATCGATCCGGATGCGATCGGGCGGATGATCGCGGTGATCGAGAACGAACTCGGCTATCCGCTGTACGATGCGGTCGGGTCGCTGAAGCGTGCGCTGTCGAGCGGCGAGGACGCGCATTTCCATTTTGCGGGCGCGGGGCTGGAGATCGAGGCAGACGTGACGCGCGCGCAGTTCGAGGGGTGGATCGCCGACGACGTGGTGCGGATCGAGGCGGCGGTCGACCGGGCCTTGGAGGTCGCGAACGTCGGTGGCGGCGAGATCGACCGGGTGTTCCTGACAGGTGGATCGTCGCTGATCCCGCGCATCCGGCAAATTTTCGTCGAGCGGTTCGGCGAGGCGGCGATCATGAGTGGTGGCGAGCTGACGTCGATCGCGCACGGCCTCGCGCTGATCGGCGAGCAGGACGATATCGCGGCGTGGTCGGCATGATCCCTCGCGTGCTTCTCGGGACGGCGCAGGTGCCGGGTGGGGGTGAGCTTCGGTTGCTCCAGCGGGGCACCGAGTTCTCGATCATGCTCGGCGCTAACGAGTTGATGAACAGTCGGCTTAGCGGATCGGAAGAGGCGCTGGCGGAGCAGGCGTGTGATCGGATCGGCGACCGGCCAGGCGTGCGGATGCTGATCGGCGGGCTCGGGATGGGGTTCACATTGCGGGCAGCACTGGCGCGGCTTGGCGCTGATGCGCAGGTGGCGGTCGCGGAGATCGTACCGGCGGTGATCGAGTGGGCGCAGGGGCCGATGGCGGCGTTGCACGGCGACAGCTTGACCGATCCGCGGACACGGATCTTCGAGGGCGACGTCGCCGCGGCGATTGCCGAGGGGGAGTGGGACGCGATCCTGCTCGACGTCGATAACGGGCCCGACGGGATTTCACGGCCGGGTAACGATCGGCTTTATGGCGCACGCGGATTGTCGTTGGCGCGGGCGGCGTTGCGACCCGGTGGCATATTTGCCGTGTGGTCGTCGGCACCGAGCAAGCCGTTCGCGACCCGACTTGCCGAAGCGGGGTTCGCGGTCGACGAGGTGATCGCTCGGGCGACGCGGAAGGGCGGCGCGCGGCACACGATCTGGTTCGCTACCAAGGCATGATCGGGCGCTGGGCCGTATTGATCGCGCTGTCGGCGGTGATCGCGGGGGTGCTGGAGGTCGTTGGGCTGCCTGCGGGGTTGTTGCTCGGGCCGATGGTCGCGGCGGTGGTGCTTGCGGTGAGGGGTTGGTCGTTGACCGTGCCGACTTCGGCTTTTCGCGGCGCGCAGGCGGCGGTGGGGACGCTGATCGCGGGCTCGATCAAGACCGGGATCGTCGCGACGGTGGCGGATCACTGGCCGGTGTTCCTGATGGTCAATTTCGTCACGCTCGCGGCGAGCAGCGTGCTCGGGTATCTGCTCAGCCGGTGGCAGGTGTTGCCGGGAACCGTCGCGGTATGGGGATCGACGCCCGGCGCGGCGAGCGCGATGGTGCTGATGGCGCAGGCCTACGGGGCGGATTCGCGGCTGGTCGCGGTGATGACGTACACGCGCGTTGTGAGCGTGGCGGTGGTCGCGTCGGTGCTGGCGGCGGTGATGGTCGGCGGCGGGAGTGGGCATCATGTTGCCGCGACGTGGTTCGCATCCGTCGATCCGGTTGCCGTGCTGCGGACGATCGCGATTGCCGGGATCGGCGCGGGTGTCGGTGTGATGTTGAAGCTCCCCGCCGGCGCACTGCTCGGGTCGCTGGTCGCGGGGGCGGCGCTTAATGTTACTGGGGTCGCGCAGCCAGTGTTGCCGCAGTGGTTGCTGGCGATCAGCTATGCGGTGGTCGGGTGGAGGATCGGGCTATCGTTCACGCGCGACACGCTGCGGGTGGCGGGGAAGGCGATGCCGCGAATCCTGTTGTCGGTGGCGCTGCTGATCGCGTTCTGCGGCGGGATTGCGGCGGTTTTGACACGGTGGTGGGGGATCGATCCGGTTACCGCATATCTGGCGACGAGTCCTGGCGGGATGGACTCGGTCGCAATCATTGCGGCGTCGAGTCCGGTCGATGTGCCGTTCGTAATGGCGCTTCAGGTGTTGCGGTTTCTGGGGGTGTTGCTGATCGGGCCGCCGCTCGCGAAGTTCGTGGCGACGCGGCAGGGCGGTGTGCCGCCGCCGGTCATCCCGACTTAGATTGATCCTCCCCTGCAAGGGGAGGTGGCGCGAAGCGACGGAGGGGTATCGCGCTATCGGGAGCGGATCACCCCTCCGTCAGCGCTTCGCGCTGCCACCTCCCCTTGCAGGGGAGAATCTGCGGTTACTCCTTCGTGGGGCGGTAGGCTTCGACGTCGATGTCGTGGCGCTTGAGCTTGTCGTAGAACGTCTTTCGCGGGATGCCGAGCGCGGCCAGCGCAGACCGCACGTCGCCGCTGACCTGTTGCAGGGTCGCGCGGATCGTGGCTTCCTCGAACTTGTCGACGCGGGCGGGGAGGGGGATTTCGCTGTCCTCGTCGACAGGGTCTTCGGCCTCGACGCGGAGGACGAGGCGCTTGGCGAGGTTGTCGAGTTCGCGGACGTTGCCGGGCCAGTCGTGCTGACCGAGATAGGCTAGCGTCGCGGTGTCGATCGTCGGCACCTCGCGGCCGAACCGTTCCGCCGCTTGGTGAAGGAGGTGGCCGAACAGCAACGGGATGTCGTCGCGGCGTTCTCTGAGCGGCGGGATGCGCAGGCGGACCGCGTCGAGGCGGAACAGGAGGTCAGCGCGGAATCGGCCTTCTTCGACCGCCTGTTCGAGGCCAGGTTTGGCGGCAGCGATCACGCGCAGGTCGAGCGCGCGGGGAAGGTCGCCACCGACCGGCATCACCTCGCGCTCCTCGAGTACGCGAAGTAGTTTCGCCTGGAACGCAGGGAGGGTGCTCTCGATCTCGTCGAGGAACAGCGTGCCGCGGTTCGACGCCTCGATCCGGCCGGTCCGCGGCAGGCGGGAGTCGCCGTCATGGCCGAACAGCTCGATCTCCGCGACCGCCTCGGGCAGCGCGGCGCAGTTGACCGCCACGAAGGGCCGTGACCGTCGGTTGCTCCAGCGGTGGAGCAGGACCGCGACGAGTTCCTTGCCGGTGCCGGTCTCCCCCTCGATCAGAACGTCGATGTCGGCCTGAGCAATTTGGCGCATCGTTTCGCGGAGGCGGACCATCACCGGGGTCTCGCCGATCAGGGGTTCGGCGCCGACCGTTTCCTCGGCGGCGGCGCGGAGGCGGCGGTTGTCGAGGACCAGGCGGCGCATTTCGAGAGCCCGCCTAGCGCCCGCGATCAGGTGGTCGGTCGCGAAGGGCTTCGGGATGAAGTCGAATGCACCGTTCTTGAGCGCGGCGACCGCCATCGCGACGTCACCGTGGCCGGTCATCAGCAGCACCGGGATCTCATGGTCGATCGCGGCGATCCGGCGGAAGAGCTCGAGCCCGTCCATCTTTGGCATGCGGATGTCGGACACCACCGCGCCATCGAACCCGGCGGTTACGCGGGCAAGCGCGACGGTCGGGTCGCGCTCGGCGATCACTGCGATGCCGGCAAGTTCGAACGATTGCTCCAGTGCACCGCGCAACACGTCGTCGTCGTCGACGAGCAATACCGCTTGCTCGCTCATGCCTTCACCAGGATCATACGGAAGATGGCGCCTTCTGGAGCGGGAACGAGGTCGAGCGTGCCGCCGAACTCGGTCATGATGTCGCGCGCGATGCCGAGGCCGAGCCCGAGGCCGTCCTTCTTGCTGGTCGCGAACGGGGTGAAGAGGTGGTCGGCGATCGCGGCGTCGATGCCGGGACCGTTGTCGGCGACGGTCAGCACGACGTCGCGGCCTTTCCTGCCGACGGTGACACTGACGCGGGCGTCGCGGCGGTCGGCGACCGCGTCGAGAGCGTTCTGGAGAAGGTTGACCAGCACCTGCTCCAAACGGACGCGACCGGCGATCACGGTCAGTCGCGCCTCGGGGCCGGTCGGGAGGTCGAGCCTCACGCCTTTTGCGCGGAAGCGGTCGCCGATCAGCAGGCGGACGCCGTCTATCGCTTCGTCGAGTGCCACGGGCCCGATCGAGCCTGCGCCGCGCCTAGCATAGCGCCTGAGCCCAGCGGTGATCGTGCCGATCCGGCTGGTGAGGTCGACGATCGACTGGAGATTGGTTGCCGCGCGCGCCGGTTCGCCGCGGTCCAGGAAGGCGGCGGCGTTGTCGGCGAAGGTGCGGATCGCGGCGACGGGCTGGTTGATTTCGTGCGCGACGCTGGCGGTGATCGTGCCGATCGAGCCGACGCGGTTGGCGTGCGCGAGTTCCTCGCGGGCCTGGCGGAAGCGCTGGTCGGACGCCTCGCGCTGTTCGACCTCGATCTGAAGGCGGTCGGCTGTGGCGCGGAGCTCGGCGGTACGGCGCGCGACTTCGGCTTCGAGTTCGGCGCGGGCGCCCGCGTTCCGCTTCCGCCGCTCCTGGAGCCACCACGCGCTGAGCATCGCCGCGATCGTCGCCAGCGCCGCGATCGCGGTCGCCCAGCGGGTGCGAGCCGCGGCGGTGCGCAGCGCGGCGTCGAGCGGTTCCATATGGACCAGCCGCCACTTCGCGATCGGCACCGGCAGAGAGACCTCTACCGCCGGCGTTCCATCCGCAAGGCGCGCGCGATCACCGTCGAGCATCAGTGGTGCTGCCGCGAGCGGAGAGGCGCCGAACTGTCGGGTCGCGATCAGTTCGCTGCGGCGCATCCGTGAAAGCGGGCGTGTCGTGTGGAATTGCAGGCGGGGATCGCTCGAGATCAGGATGATTCCGTCGGGATCGGTGACGAAGGTCGCCATCCGGTCCTGGATCCACGCGCGGGCGATCTTGCCGAACTCTACCTTGACCACGACCACGCCGAGCGGTCGTCCGGCGCGGTCGATGCGGCGCGACAGATACAGGCCGGGGCGCCCGCTGACGCTGCCCAGCGCGAAGAACTCGGTCGCGCCCGATGCCATCGCCTTGGTGAAATAGTCGCGGTAGCGATAGTCGTGGCCGAGAAAGCTGTCGGGGCGGCCGGCGTTCGACGCCGCGATCGTCATGCCCTGCGTATCGAGCGCGTAGATCACCGGGGCGCCGGTTCGCTCCGCCAGCATTGCGAGCTTGGCGTTGAGTGCCGGGTCGACGGTACCCGACGCCAGTGCCGCGCGGACGTCGGGATATTCGCCGAGCATGACCGGGAGCAGGCGATAGGTCTGCAACTCGGCTTCGAGCAGGCGGAGGTTGCTGCGGGTCTGCTGGACCGCGTGCATCCGCACGCTCGCGGTCGCGTCCGCCACCGCACGCGGGCCGTAGACCGAGGCGACTCCGGCGACGATCACACCGAGTGCGGCAAACGCGAGCAGCACCGCCAGCGCAGTCATGAAAAGAGGGGAACGGAGCCGCGCCATTTGTGCGGATTATCACACACCAATAGGTCGCGCCACTCCGTAAAATCGGCATTTCTCGCACATCTGAAGACTGGGTATGTCTTCAAACCACGTAAAACCAACGTTTTAAGCGCATGACCACATAGTCTTGTAGTCCTTGGTTCGGCCCGGCATTACCGTCGCGATAACGTCCCGTGGCAGTGGACGAGAGTTTCAGGAGGCGATGTTGACCCTACCCACCCAGACATATGGCGTCGCGGAAACGCCCGCGCGGAAGCGCTGGAGCGGCCAGCTCTATATCCAGGTCCTGATCGCGATCGCGCTCGGCGCGGCGCTCGGGCATTTCTATCCGACCTATGGCGCGGCGCTGAAGCCGCTCGGCGATGCGTTCATCAAGTTGGTGAAGATGATCATCGCACCGGTGATCTTCCTGACGCTCGTCACCGGCATCGCCGGCATGAAGGAGCTCGGCTCGGTCGGCCGCGTCGCGGGCAAGGCGTTCGCGTATTTCCTGTTCTTCTCGACGCTGGCGCTGATCGTCGGGCTGATCGTCGCCAACGTCGTCCAGCCGGGCGCGGGGATGAACATCGACGCCGCCACGCTCGATACCAAGGGCATCGCCGACTACACGGTGAAGGCGCACGAGACGACGATTACCGGGTTCCTGATGAGCATCATCCCGGACACGATGGTCAGCGCGTTCACCGAAGGCAACATCCTCCAGATCCTGCTCGTCGCGATCCTGTTCGGCATCTCGCTGAGCCTGGTCGGCGAGCCTGCCAAGCCGGTGCTCAACTTCCTCGAGCGCCTCAGCCTGATCGTCTTCAAGCTGGTCGGCATCCTGATGCGCGCGGCGCCGCTCGGCGCGTTCGGCGCGATCGCCTTCACGATCGGCAAATACGGGATCGGCAGCCTCGCCAATCTCGGCGCGCTGGTCGCGACCTTCTACCTGACCGCGGCGCTGTTCGTGGTCGTCATCCTCGGCACCGTCGCGCGGCTGACGGGCTTCTCGATCTTCAAGCTGATCAAGTATCTGAAGGCCGAGCTGCTGCTGGTGCTCGGGACGTCGTCGTCGGAAGCGGCGCTGCCGAACCTGATCCAGAAGATGGAAGCGGCAGGCTGCGAGAAGTCGGTCGTCGGGCTAGTCGTGCCGACCGGCTATTCGTTCAATCTCGACGGCACCAACATCTACATGACGCTGGCGGCGCTGTTCATCGCGCAGGCGACCAACACGCATCTGACGCTCGGTCAGGAATTGCTGCTGCTGGTCGTCGCGATGATCTCGTCGAAGGGTGCGGCGGGTGTTACCGGCGCGGGCTTCATCACGCTGGCCGCGACGTTGTCGATCGTGCCGACCGTGCCGATCGCCGGCATGGCGCTGATCCTCGGCGTCGACCGGTTCATGAGCGAGTGCCGCAGCCTCACCAACTTCATCGGCAACGCAGTCGCGACGATCGTCGTCGCCCGCTGGGAGGGCGCACTCGACCGCGACAAGCTCGATGCTGCGCTGTCGGGCAAGCTCCCCGAGTTCGTGCCGGCGGCAATCCCCGCCGCTGCCACCGCCCATTGATGCCGGCGGGGACGGCCAGCCCGTCCCCGCCCGCCCGTTCCCGCCAGCCAGTACCGGAACTTGCTTATGACCTCGATGACGATGCGCCGCTTGCGGCACGCGGCTGGCCTTGCCACGTCCGCGCTCTCGATCTTCGCGTTCGCGAATGTCGCAACCGCACAGGCCGAGGCGCCGCCTTCGCGCCAGGCCAATGTCGGCGCCAAGGACGTGTCGAGCACCGCCGAAGCCTCGCCGATCGCCGAGAGCTATCCCAATGCCGCGATCGGCGATGGCGTGACGGCGGGTGGTTACAACCAGTCACGCTGGGCAGAGGACTGGTCGAAGCTGCGCGATCCGAAGAAGCGCAAGGACATCGTCGACCAGCTGAAGTTCATCTCGATCGCGGGTGATGGCGACGTCTATCTGACGCTGTCGGGCGAGGCGCGGTTCCGCGTCAACGAGACCACCAACCCCAATCTGCGCGATGCCGAGGCACAGCGGCAGGATATCCTTCGCCTGTTCGGGGGCGCCGATTTGCATGTCGGCCAGCATCTCCGGTTCTACGGCGAACTCGCGCATGGCACGCTGGAGGGCCGTAACCTCGGCACGGCACTGCCGAACCTGCGCAACAAGCTGGCGGTGCAGCAGGGGTTCGTCGACCTGACCGGGACCGTCGCCGATGTCGATGTCGGCGTGCGCTATGGCCGCCAGACGTTTGCGGACGGTCCTAACCTGCTGGTCGTGCCGCGCGACAACAACACGCTGTTCTTCGGTTTCAACGGCTTCCGCGCCTGGGCGCGTGCCGCCGGCGTCCGCGCCGACGTGTTCGACTTCAAGCCGACCGCCTACGGCAATGGCGGTACCCAGGACGACAACGCCGAGAGCGCGCGGCGCTTCTCGGGTATCTCGACCGGGATCGTCGTGCCGGAAACGCTGTTCGGCGGGTCGAAGCTGTACGTCGACCCGTTCCTCTGGCGGCTGCGCAATCGCACGGCGGTATGGGGCACCGACACCGCACGCGAAGTCCGCAATTTCTATGGCCTGCACGTCTGGGGTGACGCGGGGCCGGTCAATCTCGACTGGACGATCAACTATCAGGGCGGTTCGTACGATAACCGCTCGATCAAGGCGTGGCTGATCCTGTTGGCGCAGACTTACAAGATCGGCGACGGCAAGTCCGCGCCGCGGGTCGGTTTCCATGCGGACTATGCCAGCGGTGGTGGCGCGTATGGCAAGGGCACGCTGCGCAACTCGCTCGCGCCGTTCGGCAACAACATCTATTACAGCTATCAGCTGTTCGCGACGCCGACCAACCTGATTGCGCTGGCACCGAACGTGACCTTCACGCCGTTCGGCAAGCTGCGCATGACCGCGGAATATCAGCTGTCGTGGCGCGATACGACGAGCGATGCGGTGTACCGCGCGAATGGCTCGGCGTTTGCGGGAACGCAGAATTTCGGGGGCAAGAAGATCGCCGACACGATCCGGTTCCAGGCGGTGTACCCGTTCACCTCGCGGCTGTCGTTCACCGGGCGATACGAGCATCTGATTGCGGGGCCTGCGCTGACCAATGCCGGGTACAAGAACTCCGACTTCCTGGCGGGCTGGATCAGCTACCGGTTCTGACGCCCTATCGATCCTCCCCTCTGAGGGGAGGTGGCAGCCCGCAGGGCTGACGGAGGGGTAGCGCGCCATCGAGAGCGCGACACCCCTCCGTCTGGCAAGAGCCAGTCACCTCCCCTGCCAGGGGGGGGGCCAAGGTGCGGCGATACCGCCCGGATTAACCTGCGTCGCTCCGCGCAACAAATTCGGTTATCCAGACCATACCGGTCCTTCAATTCCTTGATCGACTGTGGCACATGGGCTCCAACATCAGGAGCACATGGCCATGGATCTCAGCTTCACGCCCGAGGAAGAATCGTTCCGCGACGAAGTCCGCGCATTCTTCCGCGACAAACTCCCCGCGCGGCTCTCGACACTGGTCCGCGAAGGCAAGCGCCTCCGCAAATCGGACATGGAGGAATGGCACGCCATTCTCAACGAACGCGGCTGGCTGGCGAACCATTGGCCCGAGGAATGGGGCGGCCCTGGCTGGAGCGTGATCCAGCGCTTCATCTTCGATAACGAGTCCGCGCTCGCACACGCGCCCCGCGTGGTCCCGTTCGGCGTCAACATGCTCGGTCCCGTGCTGATCAAATACGGTTCCGAAGAGCAGAAGAAGCAGTGGCTGCCGCGGATCCTCGATGGCTCCGACTGGTGGTGCCAGGGGTATTCGGAGCCGGGCGCGGGGTCCGATCTCGCGGGTCTCAAGACGACCGCGGTGCGGAAGGGCGACGTCTATGTCGTCAACGGCCAAAAGACCTGGACGACGCTCGGCCAGCATGCCGACATGATCTTCTGCCTCGTCCGCACGGACCCGGCCGCGAAGAAGCAGGAGGGTATCTCGTTCCTCCTGATCGACATGAAGTCGCCGGGCATCGAGGTCCGCCCGATCACGCTGATCGACGGCGAGCAAGAGGTGAACGAGGTGTTCTTTACCGATGTCGAGGTGCCCGTCGCCAACCTCGTCGGCGAAGAGAATATGGGCTGGACCTACGCCAAGTATTTGCTGACCTATGAGCGCACCAACATCGCCGGCGTCGGCTTCTCGATCGCCTCGTTCGAGCGGCTGAAGGAGGTCGCGCAGATGCAGAAGAAGGGCGGGCGAGCGCTCGCCGACGATCCGTTGTTCGCGGCGCGGATGGCGCGGGTCGAGATCGATCTGGCCAACATGCAGACGACCAATCTGCGCGTGCTGGCGGCGGTCGCGGGCGGCGGCGCGCCGGGCGCGGAGAGTTCGATGCTCAAGATCAAGGGCACCGAAATCCGTCAGGAGATCACCTCGCTGACGCGTCGTGCGTATGGATCGTACGCGGCGCCCTACATACCCGAGGCTCTGGAAGCCGGATGGAACGGCGAGGATGTCGGCCCGGAGGACGCGGCGATGGCGGCGCCGAGCTATTTCAACAATCGGAAGCTGTCGATCTTCGGCGGGTCGAACGAGATCCAGAAGAACATCATCTCCAAAGCCATCCTGGGTCTGTGATACCATGAACTTCGAACACACCGACGACCGCCGCATGCTGGCCGACACGCTCGTCCGCGCACTGCGGGACGGCTATCCGATCGATACGCGTAACGCGGGCGCGTACAGCGATGCGGGGTACGATCCTGCGGTCTGGAAGCAGTTGAACGAACTCGGCATCGTCTCGGCGTTGTTCGACGAGGCAGCAGGCGGCTTTGGCGGCAGCGGGTTCGACATCATGGTGGTGTTCGAGGCGCTCGGCCGCGCGTTGGTGGTCGAGCCGTTCCTGGGCGCGCTGATGGCGGGACGTGCGCTGGCGGCTGGCGGCGGGCATGATGAAACGCTGGCCGGGATCGTGTCCGGCGAGACGATCGCTGCGTTTGCGCAGGAGGATGGCGCGACGCCGGTGACCGCGACGAAGAGCGGCGACGGCTGGACGCTGAGCGGCACCAAGGCGGTCGTGCTGCAGGCGGGCGCGGCGTCGGTGTTCGTGGTGACGGTCGAGCAGGACGGTGATCCGCTGGTGTTCCTCGTGCCCGCCGACACGACGGGCGTTTCGGTGCGGAGCTACAATGTCGTCGAAGGCGGTGGCGGTGGTGACGTGACGTTCGAGAACGTCACGCTGGGTGCAGAAGCGCGCATCGGTGGTGACGGGCAGGGGCAGGCGATCGTCGATGCCGCGGTCGGTGCAGGCCTGCTCGCGCTATCGGCCGAAGCGGTCGGGGCGATGGAGTTCGTCAAGGAAGCCACGCTCGGATACCTCCGCGACCGGAAACAGTTCGGCGTGCCGATCGGCAAGTTCCAGGCGCTCCAGCACCGCATGGCGACGGTATTGTTAGAGATCGAACAGGCGCAGTCTGCGGTCATCAACGCTGCGTCGGCATTCGACGGCGACGATGCCAAGGCGCGCCAACGTGCTCTGTCGGCGGCAAAATATACGATCGGTCGGACCGGTGCGCTGGTCGCGGAGGAGTCGATCCAGCTCCACGGCGGCATCGGCATGACGTGGGAATACGCGGTGTCGCATTACGCCAAGCGCTTGGTGATGATCGACCACCAGCTCGGTGACGAGGACTATCACCTGCAACGGTATATCGCTTTGGGCTAAGCGCCTGCCATCTCCCCACCGTCATCCTAACGAAAGTCAGGACCCAGAGTTCCAAACGACGACGCCCGTAACCCTGGGCCCTGACTTTCGTCAGGGTGACGGAGCGCATCAGGATGACGGTGGAGAAATGACGCGAATTACCGCCCGCGCTTCCCGATCATCGGCCGCAGCCGCACGCCGAGGCAGATCACCGTCGGCCACAGCAGCGTGTTGAGGATATCCAGCGAGGTATCCTCCCACCGCCACGACCCGAAGGTCATGCGGTCCATGATCTCGTTGAACGCCTCGCCCGCGACCACCACCCACCACGGAATGAACGTACCGAACGACCGCCGCGTGATCAGCCGCGCGATCATCAGCAGCGCCATCCCGGCATGGATGTGCAGGATCGTATCGGGCAGCCCGGTGCCATCGCCGATCCAGTCGATCATCTTGTGGTAGAGGGTCGGGATCACGCTGTTACTCCGGGCGAACTGCCGCGGGGGCTATACGGCGCTCAATACCGAGCGGCAATCACAGGCATCGTGCCCAACATCAGCGGCTTCAACTCGCCGATGGTCGCGTCCAGCCAGGCGATGAACCGGTCGATCCGCGCGATCCGGCGGACGTCGCGGTGGACGACGAGCCAGAACGAGCGCACGATGTCCACCGCGTCGGGCAGCACGCGGACCAGCCCCGGCATCCGGTCGCCGATGAAGCAGGGCAGAATCCCGCATCCCGCTCCCGCGGCGATCAGCTCGGCCTGCGCGACGATACTCGAACTGCGGATCGAGGCGTCGAGGCGGCCGTCGATCTCGGCAAGATAACGAAGTTCGGGGGCGTAGATCATGTCGGGGACATAGCCGATCAGTCGGTGCCGCATCAGATCCGCGGTTGTCGCGATCGGCCCCGTCCGCGCAAGATGATCCGGGTGCGCATACAGTCCGAGGTGATAGTCCGTCAGTTTGCGCGCGACCAGCGGTCCGCTTTTTGGTCGCGCGAGCATGACCGCGATATCCGCCTCGCGCCGCGACGGATTGAGGAAGCCGGTCGATGCGATCAGGTCGACGGCGATCCGCGGATGCTGGTTGGTGAACGACGCGAGGCGCGGCGCGAGGATGCGGCTGCCGAACCCTTCCGAGACGCTCAACCGGATCGGGCCGGCGAGTACCCCTGCATCATTGCCGACGACTTCCTGGATGCCGAGCGCGGACGCCTCCATCGTCTCGGCGTGTTCCAATAGCGCCGCGCCGCGTTCGGTCAGCGCGTAGCCGGCGACGGTCTGTTCGAACAACGTCGTCTGGAGTCGCCGCTCGAGGCGTTGCAGCCGCCGCGACACCGTCGTCGCGTCCTGCCCGAGCAGTTTTGCGGCCGGTCCGAGCCGGTGCGCGCGCGCCAGAGCGAGGAAATATCGGACGTCGTCCCAATCCATGAACGCCTCACCCTATGCTGCATATTCGCAGAGCGATTCTGCAAACAGCCCCACTTGGCTGCGAAAGCCTTATGGCCGACGGTGCGGATAACTAGAAGAGGATGCTCATGCGGACGATCGAGAATTTCGTGAGCGGTGCGGCCAGCACGGCCGAGCGCTTCGGCGACGTGTTCGACCCGAATTCGGGCGAGGTGCAGGCGCGCGTGCGGCTGTCGGGCGCGACCGATCTGGACCGCGTCGTCGCCGCCGCGCAGAAGGCGCAACCGGCTTGGGCGGCGACCAACCCGCAGCGCCGCGCCCGCGTCATGTTCGAGTTCAAGCGGCTCGTCGAGGCGAACATGGACGAGCTCGCGCGGCTGCTCTCGTCCGAGCACGGCAAGGTGATCGCGGATTCGAAGGGCGATATCCAGCGCGGGCTCGAGGTGATCGAGTTCTGCTGCGGCATCCCGCACATTCTCAAGGGCGAATATACCCAGGGCGCCGGGCCGGGGATCGATGTCTATTCGATGCGCCAGCCGCTCGGCATCGGTGCCGGCATCACGCCGTTCAACTTCCCGGCGATGATCCCGTTGTGGATGTCGGGCGTCGCGATCGCGACGGGCAATGCGTTCATCCTCAAGCCCAGCGAGCGCGATCCGTCGGTGCCGGTGCGGCTCGGCGAATTGTTCGTCGAGGCGGGGCTGCCCGAGGGGATCTTCCAGGTCGTTCACGGCGACAAGGAGATGGTCGACGCGATCCTCGATCATCCGGCGATCAGCGCGGTGAGCTTCGTCGGATCGTCCGATATCGCGCATTACGTATACCGCCGCGGCGTCGAGGCGGGCAAGCGCGTCCAGGCGATGGGCGGCGCCAAGAACCACGGCATCGTCATGCCTGACGCGGACCTCGACCAGGTCGTCGCCGACCTGTCGGGCGCGGCGTTCGGGAGCGCGGGCGAGCGTTGCATGGCGTTGCCGGTGGTGGTGCCGGTCGGCGAGAAGACCGCGATTGCGTTGCGCGAGAAGTTGATCCCGGCGATCGCGGCGTTGCGCGTGGGCGTGTCGACCGACAACGACGCGCATTACGGCCCGGTGGTGAACGCGGCGCACCGCACCCGGATCGAGAACTGGATCCAGACCGGCGTCGACGAGGGCGCGGAACTGGTCGTCGACGGGCGCGGGTTTGCGTTGCAGGGGCACGAGAAGGGCTTCTTCATCGGCCCGTCGCTGTTCGATCACGTGACGACTGAGATGTCGGCGTACAAGGAGGAGATCTTCGGGCCCGTCCTTCAGATCGTCCGCGCCGCCGACTTCGAGGAGGCGGTACGCCTGCCGAGCGAGCATCAATACGGCAACGGCGTCGCGATCTTCACGCGCAACGGCCACGCCGCGCGCGAATTTGCGGCGCGGGTGAACGTCGGGATGGTCGGCATCAACGTGCCGATTCCCGTGCCGGTGGCGTATCACACGTTTGGTGGCTGGAAGCGCAGCGCGTTCGGCGACACCAACCAGCACGGCATGGAAGGCGTGAAGTTCTGGACCAAGGTCAAGACGATCACGCAGCGCTGGCCGGATGGGTCTGCGCTGCCGGCGATGGCCGAGGATGGCGGGCCGGCGCGCAACAACGACGCGTTCGTTATCCCGACGATGGGGTGATTGGATTGCGGTCTGCCTCCTCCGTCATCCTGACGAACGTCAGGACCCAGAGCCAAAAGCGTAGGTGCTTGCGGCTCTGGGTCCCGGGTCAAGCCCGGGATGACGGCTGGAGGAGTGGTCCGAATCCCAAGTCCTCGGCCAGATCGCGCCACGTCGGATTGTCAGCTTCGATCAATTCGATCTTCCAGGCGCGATGCCAGTTCTTCAATTGCTTCTCGCGTCCGATAGCGCCCTCCATCGTGTCGGCAATCTCGAACCAGACAAGCCGTTTGACGCCGTACATTCGGGTAAACCCACCAAAAGACCCTGCCCGGTGCTGAGCGACCCGCACCATCAGATCGGACGTCACGCCGATGTAAAGCGTTCCGTTGCGCCAGCTTGCGAGGATGTAGACAGCCGGTTGCCGATCCACGTCATTTACCCCAATCGTCATCCTGACGCACGTCAGGACCCAGAACCACGAACACCGGCGTCCGTGGCTCTGGGTGCCGGGTCAAGCCCGGCATGACGGAGATAGGACCACGATGAACCAGTTCACCTCCAACCAGTTCGACCTCACCGACGACCAGCGCGAAATCCAGGAGCTGGCACGCCGGTTCACCGCCGACCGGATCACGCCGCATGCGGCCGAGTGGGACGAGAAGCACATCTTTCCGCGCGAGACGATCAAGGCTGCGGCCGAGCTCGGGTTTGCGGCGATCTATGTCAGCGAGGAAAGCGGGGGGATCGCGCTCGGGCGATTGGAAGCCGCGCTGATCATGGAGGCGATGTCCTACGGGTGCCCTTCGACGTCCGCTTTCATCAGCATCCACAACATGGCGGCGTGGATGATCGACCGGTTTGGCTCGCAGGGCGTGAAGGACAAGTATCTCCCCGACCTGGTGACGATGGACCGGCTGGCGAGCTATTGCCTGACCGAGCCGGGCTCCGGCTCCGACGCCGCCGCTTTGAAGACCCGCGCGGTGCGCGATGGCGACGACTGGATCGTGACCGGCTCGAAGCAGTTCATCTCGGGTGCGGGCGAGAACGAGGTGTACGTGACGATGGTCCGCACCGGTGAGGACGGTCCGAAGGGTATCTCGTGCCTCGTGATCGAGAAGGACATGCCGGGCGTGTCGTTCGGCGCGAACGAGAAGAAGCTGGGCTGGCATTCGCAACCGACGCGTCAGGTGATCTTCGACGGTGTCCGCCTACCGGCCGCGAACATGGTCGGCGGCGAGGGCGAGGGCTTTCGGATCGCGATGATGGGACTCGACGGCGGGCGGTTGAACATCGGCGCGTGCTCGCTCGGGGGGGCACAGCGGTGTCTCGACGAGGCGATCGCGTATACCAGGGACCGGAAGCAGTTCGGCAAGCCGATCGCCGATTTCCAGAACACGCAGTTCATGCTGGCGGACATGGCGACCGAACTCGAAGCGGCGCGCGCGCTGCTCTACATGGCGGCGGCCAAGGTGACGGCGAATGCGCCCGACAAGACCAAGTTCGCGGCGATGGCGAAGCGGCTGGCGACGGATACGGGCTCGTCGGTGGTCGACCGCGCGCTACAGCTGCATGGCGGCTACGGGTATCTGCAGGACTACCCGATCGAACGCTTCTGGCGCGACCTGCGCGTGCATTCGATCCTCGAGGGGACGAACCAGGTGATGCGGATGATCGTCGGTCGCGAACTGACGCGGCAGTGAGTCCGCGCAGGTTCAAGTCTTTCTTCTGCTCCGCGCCTCTGCGCCCCTGCGCGAAAAAGTCTTTTGTTCGCGCAGAGGCGCAGAGGCGCAGAGGCGCAGAGGCGCGGAGATGATGTTCGGGAGGTGAACTCGTGACCGATGATCTGATCGTCGAGAGTAAAGGGCCTGTCGGCCGGATTCGGTTGAACCGCCCGAAAGCGCTGCACGCGTTGAACCTAGCGATGTGCGAAGGCGTGCTGGAGGCGCTGGAAGCGTGGCGTGGCGACGCGGCGGTCGAGGCGATCGTCGTCGATCATGCCGAGGGGCGCGGGTTCTGTGCTGGCGGGGATATCCGCATGCTCGCCGCGTCGGGCGCGACCGATGGCGTCGAGGCGCGGGCGTTTTTTCACGCCGAGTATCGGATGAACCACCGGCTGTTCACCTATGCCAAGCCAATCGTCGCGTTCATGGACGGGATCACCATGGGCGGCGGCGTCGGGCTAGCGCTGCCGTGCCGGTTCCGGGTTGCGACCGATAACACCAAGTTTGCGATGCCGGAAACGGGGATCGGGCTGTTCCCGGACGTTGGCGGCGGCTGGTATCTGTCGCGGCTGCCGGGGCGGATCGGGCAGTATCTCGCGCTGACCGGGCACCGGCTCGATGGTGCAGAGTGTCTCGCGCTCGGGTTGGCGACGCATTTTCTCGCGAGCGATACGCTCGATACCGCTAAGGCACGGATCGCGGAGACGCCGCAGGATATCGCGGGCGTGTTGGACGCATTGGCCACGTCGGCACCCGACGCGAAGATCTTGGCGCGCAAGGATGACATCGACCGGCTGTTCGCGTCAGACGTGCTGGAGGAGATCTATGCCGCGCTCGACGCCGATGGTGGGGAGTGGGCGACTCAGACTCTCGCGACGCTGAAGACCAAGTCGCCGCAGACGATGAAGGTGTCGCTCCGGCTGCTCCACGAGGGCGCGGGGATGGCGAGTTTCGCGGACGAGATGCGGCAGGAATATGCGGTTGGCGCGCATGTCGTGCAGCGGCATGACTTTATTGAGGGCGTGCGCGCGGTGATCGTCGACAAGGATAACGCGCCGCGCTGGGATCCGGCGACGCCCGAGGCTGTGACCGATCACGTGATCGACCAGATCTTCGCGCCGTTGCCGGAGCATGAGGCGTGGACGCCGGGCTGAACAGAAAACACGTTGCCCCAGCGGAAGCTGGGGTCTCCCGGTAAAGATGAGACCCCAGCTTTCGCTGGGGTGACGAAATTGGAAGGGTTTGGAATGGCCGACTACGAAACGATCCTCGTCGAGCAGCGCGGTGGCGTTACGCTTGTCACGTTGAACCGGCCTCAGGCGCTCAACGCGCTTAACTCGCAGGTGCTCGCCGACCTGATCGCCGCGTTTGCCGCGTTCGATGCCGATGCGTCGCAGGGATGCGCGGTGCTGACCGGCTCGGCCAAGGCGTTCGCGGCCGGGGCGGACATCAAGGAGATGCAGTCGCAGGGCTTTGCCGAGATGTACGCGAGCAACTTCTTCGCCGGCTGGGAGAATTTCACGCGGACGCGCAAACCCGTGATCGCGGCGGTGGCGGGCTATGCGCTCGGTGGCGGGTGCGAGCTGGCGATGATGTGCGACTTCATCCTCGCTGCCGATACCGCCAAGTTCGGCCAGCCCGAGATCAAGCTCGCGGTGTCGCCGGGGATGGGCGGATCGCAGCGGCTTACGCGCGCGGTCGGCAAGGCCAAGGCGATGGAGATGTGCCTGACCGGGCGGATGATGGATGCCGAGGAAGCGGAGCGCGCGGGCCTTGTCTCGCGGATCGTGCCGGCGGACGAGCTGGTCGAGGAGGCGGTGAAGACGGCGGCCACGATCGCAGCGATGGCGCCGCTGGCGGTGCTGGCGAACAAGGAAATGGTCAACGCGGCGTTCGAGACGGGGCTGGCGATGGGCGTCCAGTTCGAGCGGCGGCTGTTCCACGGGCTGTTCGGCACCGCGGACCAGAGCGAAGGCATGGCCGCATTCGTCGAGAAGCGCGCCGGGACCTGGACGGGGAGGTGATCCGACAAACGTCCGTATCAACCCCGTCACCCCAGCGAAGGCTGGGGTCTCCCCGTTGGCGGTCGAAACGCTAGCCCCACAAAGATCCCAGCTTTCGCTGGGATGACGATCGTTAAAGAGGATAAGCAATGGCACGGATCGGTTTCATCGGGCTCGGCAACATGGGCGGTGGCATGGCGGCGAACCTCGCCAAGAAGGGCCACGATGTTCGCGCGTTCGATCTGAGCACGGACGCGTTGGACAAGGCGAAGGCCGCCGGATGCCTGCCGCTGGCGTCCGCTGCCGAAGCCGCCGACGGTGCCGAGGCGATCGTGACGATGCTCCCCGCCGGCAAGCATGTCGCCGAGGTGTACGACGCGCTGTTCGCGGTCGCATCGCCGTCCGCGATCCTGATCGACTGTTCGACGATCGACGTCGCCACCGCCAAGCAGGTCGCCGCCGCCGCGCAGGCCAAGGGCCTCGTCGCGGTCGACGCGCCCGTCTCTGGCGGGATCGGCGCGGCCAATGCGGGCACGCTGACGTTCATGGTCGGTGGCTCGGCGGAGGCCTTCGACCGCGCGCAGGCTATCCTCGCCGACATGGGCAAGGCGGTCATTCACGCCGGCGCGAACGGCGCGGGGCAGGCGGCGAAGATCTGCAACAACATGATCCTCGGCGCGACGATGATCGCGACCTGCGAGGCGTTCGTGCTGGCGGAGAAGCTCGGGCTCGACGCACAGGCCTTCTACGATATCGCCAGCGTGTCCTCGGGCCAGAGCTGGTCGATGACCACCTATGCGCCATTGCCCGGGATCGGCCCCGATACCCCCGCCGATCACGACTATCAGGGCGGTTTCGCGACGGCGCTGATGCTCAAGGACCTGCGGCTCGCGATGGCCGCGGCAAAGGACGTTGGCGCGGATACGCCAATGGGCGCGAAGGCTGCCGAGCGCTACGAGGCGTTCGCCGAGGCGGGGCAGGGTGGCCTCGATTTCTCGGCGATCATTCGCACGTTACGAGACTGAGCCTCAGAGAAAGCGGATCAGCATCAGCAGCAGGCCAAGGATCGATACCATCCAGCACAGGCTGCGGACATATTTGATGCCGAACAGATACAGCGGGATATAGGCGATCCGTGCGCCGAACCAGAGCCATGCGCCAATCGTACCGATACCGCCGGTACGATCAGACACGGCCAGTCCCAGCGCGAGCGCGACGAACACGGGGTAGGTTTCCTGGAAGTTCTTGAGCGCGCGTTCCGCGCGGCCCGCCATCTCGCCGAGCGGCTTCTGCTCGCCATCGCGCGGCCCCGCGTTCCAGTCGAGCCCGCGGTCGCGCGTGGCGGTTTGGCCCTGGATCATGACGTACGCGAACAACAAGACCGTCGACCAGCCGAGCAGCAGTAATTCGGTAGGCAAATGCGTCATGATCGATCTCCGCTAAGGTAGCGGGTGTCGAACGCCGCTATCGCGCCGATGTTGCGACCGTGATCGGCGGATTGGCAAGCGATTGGCGGGCGTCGTGCGCGCGGTGGAACGCGCGGTCGGCATCGTCGATCGCCCCGAGCAGCGCGCCGAAGCACGGCACTTCGTCGATCGGATAGACGCGTGACAGATCGTGGCCGAGCGCGAAGACGTCGCGCTGCGTGAGGAGCCCGATCGCGACGATACGGTCTTGGTCGGACATGTTAGACTCCCGTGATGCAATGTATGTTAACGCCCTCAACGAGTTAACGGTACCGTCATAAGTGCGAAACGGGGCCAGTGGAGCCTCAACCGAGGCCGAGCCGCTCGCGGGCGTGCCATCGCGCCATCATCAGCACCGAAACCACGGCCAGACCGGTCGCAAGTCCGGTCCATATCCCCACCCCGCCCCAGCCGCGCCCGAATGCGAGCCACGCGCCTACACCGATGCCGATCCCCCAATAGCCGATCGCCGCGAAGATCATTGGCACCGTCGTATCGCCGAGCCCGCGCAACATCCCCGCGCCGATCACCTGCGCGCCGTCGACCACCTGGAACACCGCGGCCACCGCGAGCAGCGAGATCGCCAGCGCGACGACCGGCGCGTTCGCAGGCGCATCGACGTCGAGGATGATGCCGATCAGGAGTTGCGGCGCGAGGATCAGCAACGCGGCGGTGAGCACCATGAAGCCTTCGCCGATCGCGAACGCCGCCCAGCCGGCACGGCCGATCCCCGCGCGGTCGCCGCGTCCGGTCGCGAGACCGACGCGGATCGTGGCGGCTTGCGCGATGCCGAGCGGGACCATGAAAGTGACGCTGGCGATCTGGATCGCGATCGCGTGCGCGGCGAGCGGCACGGTCCCGAGCAGGCCCATCAGGAAGACCGCGGCGATGAACACGGTCGATTCGAACCCGAGCGTGATCGCGATCGGCAGGCCGAGCGTCCACACCGCACGGTATCGCGGCCAGTCGGCGCGCCAGAACCGGCCGAGCAGGCGATAGCGGCGGAACGGCTTTGCGTAGACGATCACGGCGGCCATCGCGACGAAGCTGAGGCCGTTGGCGATGCTGCTCGCGGTGCCGGATCCAAGCAGGCCGAGCGCGGGCAGGCCGGCATGACCGAAGATCAGCAGCCAGTTGAGCCCGGCGTTGACGATTAGCAGCCCGACCATCACCACCAGCGACCATGCCGGTTTCTCGAGCGCGGCGACGAACGCGCGCAGCACGAGGAAGGCGAGGCTCGGCAGCATCCCCCACATCACTGCGCGGACGAACCTCGCCGCCTCGTGTGCAAGCTTCGGATCCTGGTCGAGCAGGTGGACGAGGATCGTTTCGGCATTCCACAGCACGATCCACGACGGGATACAGAGCGTGGCGGCGACCCATATGGTCTGGCGTACGGTCCGCCGGATATCGCGCACCGCATGCGGCCGCGCACCCCGCTCGCGCGCGATCATCGGCACCGCGGCGGTCGTCAGGCCCATGCCGAAGACGAGGAAGACGAGGTAGAGGTTCAGCCCAAGCGTCGCCGCCGCCAGCGTGTCGGGCCCGAGCCGCCCCAGCATCGCCACGTCGGTCGCACCGACCAGCGCCTGCGCGAGATTGGTCGCGACCAGCGGCCAGGCGAGCTTCAGCGTGGCCGCGAATTCGGTGCGCCAGGGGCGCGGCGGGGGCGAGGTCATGTAGCGGCTTTACCCGGGTTGGGCGGCAAGTCGATCATCGTATGGGGACGCTGCGTCGCTGCCGGAGCAACCAATCCTCCCCCGCAAGGGGGAGGTGGCGCCGAAGGCGACGGAGGGGGAGGACACGAAACAGTTGTTTCCCTTTCCTCCCCCTCCGTCTGGCAAGCGCCAGCCACCTCCCCCTGGCGGGGGAGGATTGATGCGGCGATCCGGCTTGTGACGGGTGACGGGGACGATCGAGTAACCGCGTGACTTAAAAAGATGCGTGTTACGCCAATTCCGTCATCCCAGCGAAAGCTGGGATATCATCGTCGTGGCGATTGTCATCTGCCCCGCAGGATACCCCAGCTTCCGCTGGGGTGACGGATATTTTGAGGCGACGGCTATGCAGCGGTTAAGGCTTTGCAGGGGGGTGACCGGTGGCAAATCCTGGCCTCGAAGAAACGGCGTTGTCGACCGTATCGGTGCTCTCAGCCGGAACGCTACCGCATCAACCCGGCGGCGCGGAGGGCGTTCTCGATCGTAGCTTGGATACCGCCAGGGGGCTCCGGCAGAGGCTTCGCCGCGGGCTTCGACGAGACCGGGATCGCGATCTTCGCGGCCCGTTCGATCGGCACCGACTTTGCCGCAGTCTCCGCCTTCGCCGCCGCAACCAGCCCCCAAGATTTCGCAATCACCGCCGTGCTCGAAATCCCGACATCGAGCATGAACGGGCCCGCGGCCCCCAGACGCTCGCCGCGCAACGGATCGATCGGCGTGCCGTGACCCATGCCCGGCACGGTCCAGTCCTCGACCACGTCGCGCCCTTGCGCGTCCGACCAGATCCGGTGGACGGCGGTGCCGACGCGTTCCGTGCGTACCGCGTTCGCATCGACGCCGTGGATACCGCGCCATTGCCGCGCGATCGTGTCCGCATTCGCGACGCTGACCGTCGCGTCCGCGCCGCCGTGCCAAATCGCCAGCGTCGGCCACGCCCCGTCATGGCCGCGCGCGCCGCTGCGAACCTTGTCGATCAAAGCCGTATCGCTCG
Source organism: Sphingomonas sp. PP-F2F-A104-K0414 (assembly GCF_004340945.1). Taxonomy (GTDB): domain Bacteria; phylum Pseudomonadota; class Alphaproteobacteria; order Sphingomonadales; family Sphingomonadaceae; genus Sphingomonas. The sequence goes on along the minus strand of NZ_SLYD01000002.1, from coordinate 417,870 downwards.
TATCGCCATGCCCGCGCATCCGGTCGAGCGCCTGCGACACGCCGGTCGCGGTGCCGTACGCAAGCCCGCCGATCGCCGCCCCGCCCGCGAACAGGTCGGGTCGCGTGGCGAGCATCGCAACCGTCATAGCTCCGCCCGCCGACAGCCCGGTAACGTACACGCGGCTGCGATCGAGGCCGTGGCGTGCGATCATCGTCTCGGTCATCTGCGCGATCGATTCGGCTTCACCGCCGGCTTGTGCGGTATCTTCGGACGCGAACCAGTTGAAGCAGAGATTGGGATTGTTCGCGCGCGTCTGCTCGGGAAACAGCAGCGCGAAGCCGGCGCGATCGGCAAGCTGCGACCAACCCGACCCGTGATCATAGCCCGCCGCGGTCTGCGTGCAGCCGTGCAGGACGACGACCAACGGCGCGTTCGCGGGAAGGTCGGCGGGCACATAGGCGTACCCGAGCAAGGCCCCCGGATTGGTCCCGAACTCGACCAACGGCGTCAGGCGGCTAGGCGCGGTGGTGCGCGGCGTGGGGGCCCCGGCGCGGGCCATGCGGGCGATGGTGTCGGCGATGTTTCTCACGTGAATCGAGCCTTTCGTCGCAAGGCGTACTAGGCCGCGATCTTATCTCAACGTGGGACGTACATCATTTGTTGCTGCACCGCAGCAAAAACGTCAGGAGTCTTGCCCCAGCACGTCGCACGCCTCGCCGATCGCTGCATAGATCCGGTCGAGATCGGCGTCGTCGATGCAATAGGGTGGCATGACGTAGACGGTGTTGCCGAGCGGCCGGAGCAGCAGGTCGCGCGCGCCGAAGAAGGCGAGCAGACGCGGCCCGATCTGCGACAGATAGCCGTCTTCGCCGCGCAACTCGACCGCAGTGATGGTGCCGATCTGGCGCGCGTTGGCGATGCGGGGGTTCCGGGCGAGCGTCTCCAGCCTTGACGCCTGGCGGGCGGCGAGATCTGCGATCCGCTCGCGCACGGGTTCGTCGCGCCAGATCGCCAGATTCGCGTTGGCGGCGGCGCAGGCGATCGGGTTGGCGGTGTAGCTCGACGAGTGGAAGAACATCCGCGACCGGTCGGTCCCGTAATGCGCCTGGTAGATCGCCTCGGTCGCCATCGTCACCGCGAGCGGGATCGCGCCGCCGGTCAGCCCCTTCGACAGGCACAGGATATCGGGCACCACGCCCGCCTGTTCGCAGGCGAGCAAACTGCCCGTGCGGCCCCAGCCGGTCATCACCTCGTCGGCGATGAACAGCACGTCGTGGCGCGCGCAGATCCGCCGCATCTCGGCGAGAATGTGCGCGGGATAGATGTGCATCCCGCCCGCGCCGAGCAGCAGCGGTTCGACGATGAACGCGGCCGGGTGCGCGGCGCAAGCCTTCTCGAGCGCGTCGAGCGTCGCCTGCTCGAGCCCCGCGGCGGGGAAGGGGATAGTGCCGACATCGAACAGCAGCGGTTCGTACGCCCGGTTGAACACGCCGCGCGCGCCGACCGACATCGCGCCGATCGTGTCGCCGTGATAGCCGTGCTCCATCACCAGGATACGGTGGCGATCCTCGCCGCGATCGAGCCAATAGCCGAGCGCCATCTTCAGCGCGCACTCGACGCTGGTCGAGCCGGAGTCCGAGAAGAACACGCGGGTCAATTCGGGCGGCATGATCGCGGTCAGTCCGCGCGCGAGGTCCTCGGCAGGCTGGTGCGTCCAGCCGGCGAAGATGATCTGGTCGAGCTTGCCCGCCTGCTCCGCGATCGCCGCCATGATCTTCGGGTTGGCATGGCCATGCGTGGTCACCCACCAGGACGAGATCGCATCGACGATCCGCCGGCCATCCGAGGTGTAGAGTGCGGCGCCCTCGGCATGCGTGACGAGCGGGATCGGCTCGCGCAGGCCGTGCTGCGTGAACGGATGCCAGACGGGGGAGTCGCTCACCGGAACGCCTCCAGGTCGAAATTCGCGGCGAACGCCGCGGCCAGCGTCGCGGCGTTCAACGGATCGAGGCGGGGCAAGCGGCCTAGCCTCCGGATCTTGCCGAGTGCGGCGATCGTCGCCTCGCTGTCCTCGACCGCGTCGCCGATGAAAGCAATGCCGAGGATCGGTACGCCGCGGCTCCGCAACGCCTCGATCGAGAGCAGGCTGTGGTTGATTGTGCCGAGCCCGGTGCGCGCAACGAGCACGACCGGCTTGCCCCATCGCGCGAACAGGTCGGCGAAGATCAGGTCGCGCGTCACCGGGACCATCACGCCGCCCGCGCCCTCGACCACCAGCGGGCCATCGACTTCGGGAAGCGTTAGCCGCTCGGGATCGATCGTCACATCATCGATCTCGGCGGCGAGATGCGGCGAGCACGGCGTGGTCAGCCGGTAGGCTTCGGGCAGGACGTGGTCTGCGGGAACGCCCAAGGTAACGACCGAAGCCGCATCGCTGCCATCCGCGAGCCCGGCCTGCACCGGCTTCCAATAGCGCGCGCCGCGCGCTGCGGTCAGGCCCGCGGCGAACACGGTCTTGCCGATATCGGTGTCCGTTCCGGTGACCACGATCGTCATTGCAGCGCCTCTCCCAATATTGTTCCCAAAGCCGCGATATCTGCCGCGGTGGCGTTCAGCGTCAACGATATCCGCAATCGCGACGTCCCCTCGGGCACGGTCGGCGGCCGTATGCCGCGCACGTCGAACCCCGCCGCCTGGATCGCGCTCGCGACACGCATCGTCCGTGCCGCATCGCCGAGTACCAGTGGCAGGATCTGCGACCCGGTCGCCACGACACCGTGCGGCACCAGCACGCGCTCCGCCGTCGCGATCAGGCCCCACAACTGGTCCCGCCGCGCGGGTTCGTCGGCCATGATCCGCAACGCCTCACCGACTGCCAGCGCCATCAGTGGTGACGATGCGGTCGAGAAGATGAACCCGCGGCCGCGATTGACGATGAATTCGCGCATCACCGCCGGCCCGCACAACAGCGCGCCCTCGCAGCCGAGCGCCTTGCCGCAGGTCCGCAGGGTGATGACGTTCGCGCGTCCGTCGAGTCCTTCGGCCAGGCCACGGCCGTCGGTGCCGAATACCCCGGTCGCATGCGCTTCGTCGATCAGCAGGATCGCGTCGTGGCGGTCCGCGACGTGCGCGAGATCGGCGAGCGGCGCGCGGTCGCCGTCCATGCTGTAGAGGCTCTCGACCGCGATCCATACGCGGCCCGTGCCACCCGTCGCGCGCCATGCGGTAATCGCATCTGCGAACGCATCGGCATCATTGTGCGCCGCGCTAACGCAACTCGCTCGCGTGAGGCGCATACCCTCGTGCGCGCTGGCGTGGATCAGTGCGTCGTGGACGATCAGGTCGCCGCGCTGGGGCAATGTCGCGAACAGGATCGTGTTGGCGATGTAGCCGCTGGCAAAGAACAATGCCGCCTCGGTCCCGAAGAACCGCGCGGCCTCCGCTTCCAGCGTTTCATGCTCGGGCGCATTGCCGCGTAAAAGCCGCGAGCCGCCCGAGCCGACCGGTACGCCCCTCGACAAGGCGTCGATCATCGCGGCGCGCAGCCGGTCCGACCCGGCGAGCCCGAGATAGTCGTTCGAGGCGAAGTCGATGCCGGTGCGCGGGCGGAGCGATCGATAGCGGTCGGCGGCGGCCAGATTGGCGAGGTCTCGGTCCTGGTCGGCGAACATCATCGCGCCGCCCTAAACCCAACGCGCTGCGAAGACGATAGCGGGTCGATCGGTTGCCCCCTCCGTCACCCCAGCGAAAGCTGGGGTATCCCTGTTGTCGCGCGGGAGACCCGAACCAGGAGACCCCAGCTTTCGCTGGGGTGACGAACGGGGTGCGCGGCCTAGCGTACGCTGTGCCCAGCTCGACCGGTGCGGCGCTGCGCCGCCCCAAACCCAACGCGCTGCAAAGACGATAGCGGGTCGATCGTGAGCCCCAATCGGTCGCTCCCTCCGTCACCCCAGCGAAAGCTGGGGTATCCATGTTGTCGCGCAGAAGACCCGAACCGGGAGACCCCAGCTTTCGCTGGGGTGACGAACGGGTGTGCGCGGCCTAGCGTACGCTACGCCCAGCTTCAGCGACGCCAACCGGTACGGCGCTACTCCGCCTTCAGCGCTTCGATAAACCCGCGCGCCCGCGCGCCGACATCCGCCGCGGTCATCCCCGGCGCATACAGCGCCGAGCCCAGACCGAACCCCGCGGCCCCCGCCTTGCGCCATTCCGCCATGATCTCCGGCACGACTCCGCCGACCGGCAGAACGCGCGTATCCTTGGGGAGGACGGCGCGCATCGCCTTCAGCACGGCGGGGCTGGCGGCCTCGGCGGGGAAGAGTTTCAGTGCCGCAGCACCTGCCTCCAGCGCCGCGAACGCCTCGGTCGGCGTGGCGATGCCGGGGAGCGCGACATAGCCCTTCTCCGCGGCCGCCGCGATCACCCGCACATTCGCGTTGGGCGCGATGATCAGCGTGCCGCCGGCCGCGCCGACCGCCTCCACATCCTCGACACGCAACACCGTGCCCGCGCCGACGACCGCGCGACCCTTCAGCGTGCGCGCGAGGCGAGCGATGCTGTCGAGCGGCTCGGGCGAGTTCATCGGCACTTCGAGGATCGTGAAGCCGGCCTCGACCAGCGCCTCGCCGATCGCCTCGACCTCCTCCGGTTTGACCCCGCGCAGAATCGCGATCAGCGGGCACTTCGCAAAGGCGTCGTCGAAAGCTTGGCGGTGCGTGGTCATGCTGCAAGATCCTGAATGCGGGTGATGCCGGCGACGAACGCGGCCTGACTGTCGATATGGTGCGAGGTGCCGCCGAGCGCATCGATCGCATCTGCATAGAGTGCGCCGAGGGCCGGGTCGGCGAGGATGTGCACCGTCGTGCCGCGCTCGATCCGTGCCGCGGTATCCGCCCCAATCAGCAGACCGCTCGCGAACGACGCGGCGTGCGTGTCGTCGGCGATCCCGAGCACCCCGCGCGCGCGGATCGCGAACAGGCTGGCGGCCAGATCGCGTTTCGCGCCCTCGGCGACGCCGTCGCGGAACGCTGCACCGGGTTCGACCGGATGGCCGAGCTGGCTGGCGAGGATGCCGTGCGTCCGCAACAGCGCGAAGAGTTCGCCGGTTATCGCGGTGGTGAAGCGGGTGATCGCGCCCGCTTCGATCGTCGCCCATTTGCAGTGCGTGCCGGGCTGGCAGAGCATCGCGTCGGCCGGCACCAGCCCGGCGGCGACCGCACCGAGCAACTGCACCTCTTCGCCGCGCATCACGTCGGCATGCAGCCCGTCGCGGTACGACAGCCCCGGCACGATCGCGGTCCGGTCGTCGATCCGGTGGACCGCGGCGGCGATCTCGGCGAGCCCGGCGGGTGCTGCGACATACGGCACGCTACGCCAGCCAATGGTCGAGCCGACCATCCCCGCGAGGAGCATCGGCAGGTCGCCAAGCCGGTCACGGATGCCCATGACCTCGGCCGCATAGTCCGCAGGCGCGACCGTCGCTGCGCCGCGATCGTCGCGTTCCGAGGCAATGACGAGCCCCGCCTCGATCCGGAACGCGCGGCGGTTCGAGGTGCCCCAGTCGACCGCGATGAAAGACGTCATGTTCGCCACCTCACTCCCGTCGCGATGCAACGGTATTGATCGCCGGAATTATACGACAAATCTTCGATGTCCAGCACCGACCGCGTCGAGCCCCTCGACGGCGACACGCATCGGCAGCATCCACCGGCAAACGCACTGATCGAGGATAGCGTCGCAGGAACACGCGTCGATGCGTCTCGTTCAGTTCGGACCAGCGAGAGGAATGCGTGTGCTTCAAACCAGCCGTCAGGCCGAGACCGAAACCGGCATCATACCGGCCGCGCTCCTTGCAGCGCCCCCTGCGGCGATCGCGGCGGCAATCGCCGATCGGCTCGCACAGGGTGATCTCGTCTACGTCGCGCTGGATGATCAGCGCGCGACCGATATTGCGGCGATCGCCACGGCGCTGGTGCCCGACGCGGCGGTCGTCCAGTTGCCGTCGAGCGATGCCTTACCCGGTGACGACGCGCCCGCGTCGCCGGCCAATGTCGGATTGCGCGTGGCGGCCCTGCGTCGCGTGCGCGCGGCGACCTTGGGCGATACCGGGCCGGTCCTGCTGGTGACCACCGCCGAGGCGACCGCCGTACGCTACCCTGAGCCGGCGATGTTCGACGCCGCCCCGCCCCGGCTCACGGTAGGCGATACGATCGACGTCGAGGCGTTCGCGGCGACCGCAGCGGAGATCGGTTACATCGTCGACGATCGGATCGACGAGCCGGGCGAGATCGCGGTGCGCGGCAACGTCATCGACATTTTTCCCGCCGATCGTGCGACCCCCGTCCGCATCGAATTCGCCGAAGGCCGGATTACCGCGTTGCGCGAATATGATCCCGTCTCGCAATTGGGATCAGCCGATATCGCCTGTATCGAGGTTGGCCGCGCGACCGAGCCCGTGGTCGAGAAGGGGGTGGCCCTCCTCGCGCATCTGCCTGACGCTGCAATCGCGTGCGACCCCGGCGTCGATCGCCGGCGCGCGCGGTTCATGGATCTTGCCGCCGATGGCCTGCCGCGTCGCAAGGCCAGTGCCGATCTGGTCGCGACCCGGTCTTGGGATGCGGCGGTCGCCAAGCGTGACATGGTCGCGATCGATCCGGGCGACACGCCGTCGCCCCGTTTCGTCGAGCACCGCGATCCCGCCCGCGCGTTTGCCAAGCTCGCGCGCGACGTGCTTGCCGATTCGCGTCTCGTCCTGGTCGGCTCGCCGCGCGACCTGCGGTTCCTCCAGCCGCGGCTCGAGCATCGCACCAAGATCGCGTTCACGGCGATCGAGCGATGGTCGGACGTCGCCGCGGCCAAGCCCGGCAGCGCGATGCTGTTGGTCGCGCCGATCGACCGCGGCTTCGTGGCGCCCGGCGCCACCGTCATCGCGGGCGCCGACCTGCTTGGCGGCCGCGCCCGCGGCGACGAGATCGGTGCAAGCGGCCTTGGCGCGCTGGCCGGCCTGTCGAGCGAACTGCGCTGCGGCGACGTCGTGGTCCACGAGGAGTTCGGTATTGGCATCGTCCGCGGGCTTGAGGCGCTGCCCGACGCGGGCGGTGACGCGATCGTGCTGGGCTATGCCAAGGACGGCCGCCGCCTCGTGCCGGTGGCGGAAGCCGATCGGATCTGGCGCTATGGCGCGGATGCCGACGCCGTGACTCTCGACGCGCTGGACGGTTCGTCGTGGCAGAAGCGACGTGGCGCGATCGATGCGGCGATCGCCGAAAGCGCGCGTGATCTTGCGGCGATCGCGGCGGAGCGCGCGGCGCGCACCACTGACCCGATCGTCCCCGACCGCGCGGCCTATGAACGCTTCGCCGCCGGCTTCGCGTTCACCGAGACCCCGGATCAGGCACGCGCGATCACGACCACGCTGGCGGACCTGGCCAGCGGCAAGCCGATGGACCGGCTGGTGATTGGCGATGTCGGCTACGGCAAGACCGAGATCGCCTTGCGCGCGGCGGCGGCGGTTGCCTTGTCGGGCCGACAGGTCGCGATCGCCGCGCCGACGACCGTCCTCGTCCGGCAGCATATCGAGACCTTCGCGCGGCGCTTCGAAGGGACCGGCGTAGTCGTCGCCGGGCTGTCCCGCCTGTCGAGCACGGCGGAAAAGGCGCGTGTGAAGGCGGGGCTCGCGGATGGCTCGATCGGCGTCGTCATCGGCACCGGGGCGATCGCCGGCAAGGGAGTCGCCTATAAGGATCTCGCGCTGGTCGTGATCGACGAGGAGCAGCGGTTCGGGGCGGCCGACAAAGCCAAGCTGCATACGCTCGGGGCCGGTCACGTGCTGACGCTCAGCGCGACGCCGATCCCGCGGACGCTGCAATCGGCGATGATCGGGCTTCAGGGCATGTCGGTGATCGCCACCCCGCCCGCGCGCCGCCAGCCGATCCGCACCGCGGTCGCCAGCTTCGACGATGCCACCGTCCGCGCTGCGCTTCGGCGCGAACGCGCGCGCGGCGGGCAGAGCTTCGTCGTGGTGCCGCGGATCGACGACATGGCGCCGCTCGCCGCAAAGCTGGCCAAGCTGGTGCCCGAACTCGGGCTCGTCCAGGCGCATGGCAAGATGCCTGCGGCCGAGATCGATGAGGCAATGGTCGGCTTTGCGGCCGGCGACGGCGATGTGCTGCTCGCCACCAACATCATCGAGGCGGGGCTCGACGTGCCGCGCGCCAACACGATGATCGTCCATCACGCCGACCGGTTCGGCCTGTCACAGCTCCATCAGTTGCGTGGCCGGGTCGGGCGCGGCGGGCGACGGGGGCAGGTGATGCTGTTGACCGACGGCGATGCGACGATCGCCGAGGCGACGCTGAAGCGGCTGCGGACGTTGCAGGCGTTCGACCGGCTCGGCGCAGGCTTCGCGATCAGCGCACGCGATCTCGATCTGCGCGGTGCGGGCGACCTCGTCGGCGAGGCACAGGCGGGGCATATGAAGCTGATCGGGATCGACCTGTACCAGCATCTGTTTGGCCGTGCGTTGCGGCTGGCGCGGGGGGAGGCGGTCGACGACTGGGTGCCCGACCTGCACCTCGGGGTCGGCGGCAGCCTGCCCGACACCTGGATACCCGAGGAGGAGGTGCGTCTGTCGCTCTACGGGCGGTTGGCACGGCTGGAGGACGTCGCGGCGCTCGACCAGTTCGAAGCGGAGCTGGAGGATCGCTTCGGTGTGGTACCCGATTCGGCGCGTCGGCTGCTGTTGCTGGCGCGGATACGGTTGCGCGCGTGTGCTGCGGGTATCCGGCGGATCGACGCCGGTCCTGCCGCGATCGCGTTCACCCCGAACGACCGTCGCGCCGACGCGCCGCTTGCGGATCTGGTCGAGAAGAACGGTCGCTGGATCGCGCAACGGGCGGTGGCGGATCCGGTCGAGCGTGCCGCGCAGGTCGAGGCGTTGCTCGATGCGTTGACCGACTGATCGGCCTGCCAGTTGGGATCAGGCGAGGCCTATTCGGCCGCCGCGGCAAGCGGTGTCGAAAGGGCCTCGTCGGCAAGCGCGGCAAGCATCGCGCCCACCATATCCACCACCCGCGCGAAACCGGCACCCGGTGCGTGCAGTTTGCGATCGAGATAGATGGTGCGGTCGAGCTCGAGCTGGATCGCATGGATGCCCAGGTCGGGGCGGGCATGGCGTTCGAGGATATGCCCACCCGCATAGGGCGTGTTGCGCGCGACCGAAAAGCCATGCGCGGCGCAGACCGTTTCGGCGCGGTCGACGAAGCGTGGCGCGGCGGCATGGCCGAACCGATCGCCGAGCACGATCCGCGTCCCACCAGGGCCGAGCGGGGGCATCGAATGCACGTCGAGCAGCACCGCCACCCCGAACCGCGCATACGCCGCCTGCAACGCGGCCGCGACCGCTGCGTGATAGGGCCGGTGGTCGTCGACGATCCGCGCGGTCACTTCGGCATCGGTGAAGCGGCGTGCCCACAGGTCGCCGGCGCCCGAGACGCGGCGCGGCACCAGGCCAAGGCCGCTGCGCAATTTGGCTGACTGCTGCGCGGGCGGGATCGATCGCGCGCCTTCGTCGAGTTGGGCGTCGCGTTCGTCTTCACCGCGGTTGAGATCGATCCAGGCGCGCGCACGCCGCTGGATGATCATCGCCTGATCCGTCCGCGCGCTCCGTGCCACCGCATCGACCAGCCGGTCCTCGAGCGGCAGCAGCGCCGCCAACGGCACGCGCAACGCGGTCTTGAGCGAGAGCGGATAGTCGCGTCCGGCATGGGGTACGGAGATCACGACCGGGCTGGTCGGCGGCGCGGTATCTTGGTGTTCGAAAGGGGGCAAGCGCTCGAAGGGGGGCGATGACATGGCAAGCACGCTAGGGCGACGCGTCGGAACGGGCAATCGATCTGGAAATGTTAACCACTTTGCGCGTAGGGAAAGCGCGTCAATGTACGCGTGAAAACAGGACTTTAGATCGATGTTGCGAATTCTGCTGGCCGAGGACGATCAGGTCATGCGCGAATATCTGACGCGGGCGCTCGAGCGCTCTGGGTATGCCGTCACCGCCGTGGACCGCGGGACCGCGGCGATTCCGCTGCTCGAGACCGAGACGTTCGACCTGCTGCTCACCGATATTGTGATGCCCGAGATGGACGGGATCGAACTGGCGCAGAAGGCCGGCGAGATGTGCAAGGACCTGCGCGTGATGTTCATCACCGGCTTTGCGGCAGTCACCCTGAAGGCCGGGCGGGCGATGCCGCAGGCCCGCGTCCTGTCGAAGCCGTTCCACCTGCGCGACCTGGTCGCCGAGGTCGATCGGCTGTTCGAGATGGATAATGTCACCGGCATGCATTGAGCGCTTGCACCCCGCGATAAGCGCGGCTAGTGGAGCGCTCCGGCGGGCGTGTAGCTCAGTGGTAGAGCACTGTGTTGACATCGCAGGGGTCGCAAGTTCAATCCTTGCCACGCCCACCATAGAAAGCCCCGCTAACCCTTGGGTTAGCGGGGCTTTTTGCTGTCTGGGCGTTTCCGACCTTCCGGTATCGTGAAAAGCTGTCATGCGGCACGGATGATCCGCTTCTCGATTTCCGCCACCGCTATCCTGTCATCCAGCGCCCTGCTGTCGCCTGGCGCCGTGCTTGCGCAGTCCGACGTGCCGCCGCCCGCCGCCGACAGTCCGGCCGAGATCGTCGTGACCGGGCGCGGATTGGCCGACGCACCCGGCGACCGCGCCTATTCGATCGTCACGATCGGGCGCGACCGGATCCAGGCGAATGCGAGCAATCGGCTGGAGAGCGTGCTGGCCGACGTCGCCGGGTTGCAGCAGTTTCGCCGCTCGGACTCACGCAGTGCCAACCCGACCAGCCAGGGGATTTCGCTACGCGGGATCGGCGGCAACGCCTCCAGTCGCGCGCTGCTGATCTTCGACGGCGTGCCGCAGGCGGATCCGTTCGGCGGCTGGGTCGCATTCCCGGCCTATGCGACGGGGCGGCTAGGGCGCATCCGCGTGACGCGCGGCGGTGGCAGCGGCTATCAGGGACCGGGCGCACTGGCCGGAACGGTCGAACTGGAGAGCGCGACGCCTGACGACCTGACACCGTTCCAGGGCAGCGTCGCCTATGGCAGCCGCGATTCGGTCGATGCGCAAGGGTCGGCGGCGCTGGTGCGCGGGTCGGGGTTTGCGACCGTGTCGGGCGCGTACGCGCGCGGTGACGGCTTTACGCCGACCGTCGCGGAGAGCCGCGGGATCGTCGATCGTGCCGCGCCGTACGAGCAGGCGTCGGGCGCGCTGCGGACCGTCGTCGGGATCGGCGCGAAGACCGAATTGCAGATGAATGCGAGCGCGTTCACCGATCGGCGCGACCGGGGGAGCGACTTTACCGACAACAAGAGCGAGGGCGCCGATGCTAGCGTCCGGCTGATCGGGCGCGGGCGTTGGGGCTATTCGGCGCTGGCGTATCTGCAGACGCGCGCGTTCGCGAGCAGCTTCAACAGTATCAATGCCGCGCGCACGACCGCGATCCAGTCGCTGAACCAATATAATACGCCGGCCACCGGGCTTGGCGGGCGGATCGAGATCGCGCCACCGCTGGGCGAGAGCATCACGCTCAGGCTGGGCGCGGATATCCGCGACGTGAGCGGCAAGACGCAGGAGCTCTACACGTTCGTCAACGCGGCGCCGACGCGGCGGCGCGAGGCGGGCGGGAGTACGACGACGACCGGCGTCTTCGCCGATGGGAGCCTCGTCGCGGGCGACTTTACGTTCAGTCTAGGCGGGCGGGTCGATTGGTGGTCGATCGATGGCGGCTATCTGACGGAACGGCCGCTGGCGACCGGCGCGGCGCTGACCAACCTGCGCTATGCGAACCGCGACGGCAGCGAGACGACTGGGCGCGCGGGCGTCGCGTACCAGCCGGTCGAGGCGATCACGCTGCGGGCCGCCGGCTATCGCGGATGGCGATTGCCGACGCTCAACGAACTGTACCGGCCGTTCCGGGTCGGCAATGATGCGACCGCGGCGAACGCGTTGCTGTCGCCGGAGCGACTGACCGGGGTCGAGGGTGGCGTCACGCTGACGCCGGCACCGGGTGTGAGCATCGCCGCGACCTATTTCTACAACCGGTTGAAGGACGCCGTGGCGAACGTCACGACGACCACGCCGACGCAGGTATTGCCGGGGGTGACGACCTACCGCGTTCGCCAGAACCTCGACGCCATTCGCGCGCACGGGTTCGAGCTGGATGCGGCGTATCGATCGGGTCCGCTGGGCGTGCAGGCGTCTTGGTCGCACACGAACTCGAAGGTCGAGGGTTCGGGGATCACCGCCGCTCTGGACGGATTGCGACCGGCGCAGACCCCACGCGACCAGGTGTCGGGAACGGTCGACTGGCGGCGCGATGCGGCGGCGCTGTCGCTGACCGTGCGTCATGTCGGCCGGCAGTATGACGACGACCAGAATACGCGGGTGCTTGGGGCCGCGACGACGCTGGATGCCTATGCCGCGCTGCCGATCCTGCGCTCGCTTGTCGCCGAACTAAGCGGGGAAAATCTATTCAACGAGCGCGTCGAGGCAGGGATTAGCGGCGCGAACATCGTCGAACGCGCAACGCCGCGGACGATCTGGGTGGGGCTGCGCTACGGGGGGCGCTGATATTCGATCCGTCGCTTGCCAAGAGAAACGAAGACAGCATGTTTCCCCGCGAAGGCGGGGACCCAGTCTGGGCTCCCGCCTTCGCAGGAGAACAAGGGAAAGCGACGTCCTGACCAACACGCCACCACCCCGGCGGAGGCCGGGGCCCAGTTGGCAAGGTCGCGGTAACGAAGGACCGCGCTCCGTCAGCGACGTTCCCCAACTGGGCCCCGGCCTCCGCCGGGGTGGTGCGATAGACGGTGAGCCAGCTTTACCGCCAGCGCGTGCTATCGCGGGTCGATGCTCCTTATCCCCCGCGTTGACCCGTGTCTGGCGTGCGACTAATGCCACTCCCGTGAAGGGTTCCCGGCGACGGGATCAAAAGGGAAGTCGGTGCGCGGGAATCCGCAAGACCGGCGCTGTACCCGCAACTGTGACCGGATAGCGGCCACCCCGAATATGCCACTGGGTTTCGACCTGGGAAGGCGGGGTGGGCGCGATGACCCGGAAGCCAGGAGACCTGCCTCTCACGGTCGATCCACTGCGCGGGCGGGTGTCCGGCGCGGACGAGTGCTCCGGTCCAGCCGGGTTTCCTCGAGCGAGAGACGTCTGGCCGCCCCGCGAATGGTCGCAGGCGGTTCTGCTTAGGACGTACCCATGACGAAATTCTTCCTTCTGCTCGGCGCCGCGGCGATCGCAGCGCCCGCTTATGCCCAGACCATCCCCGATCCCGACGCTTCCGAAGTCGTCGTCACCGCAACCCGTGCCGCGCAACCGCTGAGCGAGATCGGCCAGGCAGTCACCGTCATCGACCGCGCCGAGATCGAGCGCCGCCAGACCGTTGTCGTCTCCGACCTGCTCGCGACCACGCCCGGTGTCACCGTCACGCGCAACGGCACGGTCGGCGCGCTGACCAGCGTCCGTATCCGCGGCGCCGAGGCGGACCAGACGCTCGTCGTGATCGACGGCGTCCGCGTCAACGATCCGTCGTCGACCGGCGGCGGCTTCAACTTCGGCAATCTCCTGTCGAGCTCGGTCGAGCGGATCGAGGTGCTCCGCGGCCCGAACTCCGTGCCATGGGGCAGCCAGGCGATCGGCGGCGTCGTCAACATCATCACCGCCGCGCCGACCGAAGGCATTCAAGCGCGTGCCAACGCCGAATATGGCTATGCCGACAGCGCGTTCGCGAGCGCGGGCGTCTCGGGCAAGTCCGGGCCGGTGTCGGGCTCGCTGACCGGCGGCTATCTGCGCACCGACGGAATCTCGTCGGCGGCCAGCGGCACCGAGCGCGACGGCTATCGCCAATATGGCGCGACCGGGCGCGTGGGCGTCGAGTTCGCGCCGGGCATCGGCCTCGACCTGCGCGGCTATTTTGCCGACAGCCGCGTCGAGATCGACGGCTTCCCGGCCCCCGATTACGTGCTCGCCGACACGCCCGAATATTCGAAGACGCGCGAGGCTTACGGCTATGCCGGGCTGCACGCGAACTTCGCTGACGGGCGGTTCAACAACCGCGTCGCGTTCACGATCGCCGACATCAACCGCGACAATTACGACCCGAGCTTCGGCAGTGATCCGACCTTCATCGGTCGCGGCCGCAGCGAACGCTACGAATACCAAGGCGACTTCCGCCCGCTCGACCAGGTCCGCGTGGTCGCCGGAGTCGAGCGCGAGAACAGCCGCTTCAACGACGGCTTCACCTTTGCGAATACCGGCATCACCAGCGTCTACGGCCAGTTGATCGTCAAGCCGCTCGATATCCTCACGATCACCGGCGGCGTCCGCAACGACGATCACGACGATTTCGGCAGCCACACGACATTTGGCGCGAACGCGGCGCTGGCATTGCGCACCGGCACGACGATCCGCGCGAGTTATGGCGAAGGTTTCAAGGCACCGACCCTGTACCAGCTCTTCTCCGACTACGGGAATCGCGGCCTCGATCCGGAGACCGCGCGCAACTTCGACGTCGGGGTCGAGCAGGCGTTCCTCGACAACCGGGTCCGCGCAGGCGTGACCTATTTCAACCGCCGTACGCGCAACCAGATCGACTTCCGCGATTGCAGCCCGGCGGAGCAGACGACCGCCGGTTCGATCTGCATCGACCGCCCGTTCGGCGTTTACGACAACATCGCCCGCGCCGAGGCGGACGGCGTCGAGTTTACCTTGGCGCTGCGCCCGGTCGACGCGCTGACGCTGACCGCGAACTACAGCTATATCGACACCGAGAACCGCTCGATCGGCAGCGATTTCGGCAACGATCTCGCGCGCCGTCCCAGGCAAACCGCAAGCGTCGACGCCGATTACCGGTTCGCGTTCGGGCTGTCGGTCGGCGGCACCGTGACGATGGTCGGCGACAGCTTCGACGACGCCGCCAACACCGTGCGACTCGACGGCTATGCGCTGGCGGGCGTCCGCGTGGAAATGCCGATCACCGACCAGATTGCACTGTACGGCCGCGTCGATAACCTCACCGACTCGCGGTACGAGACGATCGCGGGCTACGGCAATTACGGTCGCGCGGCGTATGGCGGCGTGCGGTTGCGGCTGAAGTGAGGCGCGGGGCGATCCTCCTCGCGCTCCTGCTCGGGGGCTGCGCATCGCCGCCGAGCGGGGGCGGGGGGATCGTCTCGACCAATCCGTGCGTGGATTCGGTGCTGGTCCGGATCCTGCCAGCATCGCGGATCGCGGGGATCAGCCATTATTCGCAAGATCCGTCCGCGACATCGATCCCGCTCGCCGTCGCGCGCCGGTTTCGCGGCATCGCCGGGACCGCCGAGGAGGTGATCGCGCTCCACCCCGATCTCGTCATCGCCAGCACCTACACCCCGCCCGCGACCCAGGCGGCCTACGCGCGGGCGGGACTGAAGACGCTGCTGCTCGGCATCCCGGACTCGATCGCGGAGAGCCAGGCACAGGTGAAGCAGATCGCCGACGCGGTCGGTGCGCCCGCGGGTGGCGCTCGGATCAATGCCGATATCGATCGCGCGGTGGCGCGCTGGGGTCGCAAGGATGGGCCCAAGGATGACATGCCGCCGAGCGCGTTGCTCTATATAAGCGGCGATCTCGCAACCGGGGGGAGCACGTTGCTGAACGAGATGATGACCCGCGTCGGCTTCCGCAACGCCGCTGCGAGCTACGGCCTGACGCATACCGGCACGCTGTCCGCCGAGACGATCGTGACTCAGCCGCCCGCGATCGTGATCGCCCCCGAACGCGCCAGCCGCGGCACCGCACTGCGTCACCGCCTGCTGCCGCGTACACCGCAAGCCGTCTTCCCCCGCGTCCTGATCAACTGCGGCGGCCCGACCATTCCACCCGCGCTCGAACGCCTCGCCGCGATACGGGCGGCGCTGTGACGCGAGCGTTTGGAATTGCGAACGGCTTACCGTCCGTGTTCCTCCCCGGCGGAGGCCGGGGCCCAGTTGGCAAGGCTGGAGTAATGCAGCGCTGCCCGCAGTCAAGAACGTCCCCCAACTGGGCCCCGGCCTCCGCCGGGGAAGTGGCTATATGTAGAGCGCGCGTAGATGAGGAGATGTCGGGATGACCCGCACGCCCAAACTCATCACCCTCGGCGTCCTTGTCATCCTCCTGTTCGGCCTGTCGCTCGGCTGCGGGAAAGTCTGGGTGCCGCTCGACGCGTGGTTCTCGAGCGACCCGCGCTGGTGGATCATCCTCGAACTCCGCCTGCCGCGCGCGGTGCTCGGCCTCGTGCTCGGCGCGACGCTCGGGCTGTCGGGCGCGGTCCTGCAAGGCTATCTCCGCAACCCGCTCGCCGACCCCGCCGTCGTCGGTATATCGTCGGTTGCAGCACTCGGCGCAGTCGCCGCGATCATCTTCGGGGCCGGTTCGGGACCTGCCATCTTCGCCGCTGCAATGCTCGGCGCGGGCGGTGCGGTCGCGCTCCTCGCCGCGCTGACATGGCGATCGCCGAGCGCGATCACCTTCATCCTCGCCGGCACCGTGCTCGCCAGCCTAGCCGGCGCGCTGACCGCTTTCCTGATCTCGATCGCGCCGAATCCCTATGCGGTCGCCGAGGTGATCGACTGGATCATGGGCGCACTGACCGATCGCGGCTGGGACGACATCGCGCTCGCCCTGCCGCCGATGCTGCTCGGCGGCGTCCTGTTGATGCTCACCGGCCGCTCGCTCGATGCGCTGTCGCTCGGCGAGGCGGCGGCGCGATCTCTTGGCATAAGGATGGGCCGTGTCCGGTGGCTGGTCGTGCTCGGCACCGGGCTCGTCGTCGGCGCAGGCGTCGCCGTGACCGGCGTGATCGGCTTCGTCGGCCTCGTCGTGCCGCATCTGCTGCGCCCGATCTTCGGCCACCGCCCGAGCGCGCTACTGCTCCCCTCAGCGCTCGGTGGAGCCGCGCTCGTGCTCGCCGCCGACAGCCTCGTCCGCCTCGCCCCCGGCGCCGGCGAAGTCCGGCTCGGCGTCGCGATGGCGCTGATCGGCGCGCCATTCTTCCTCGGGTTGCTGGTCAAGGAACGGGGCCGGGCATGGATCTGATCGTCGACGCGCTGCGCGTGAAGCTCGGCAAGCGCACCGTCCTCCACGACGTGTCCGCGCACCTCCGCCCTGGCCGAGTCACCGCGATCCTCGGCCCCAACGGCGCTGGCAAGAGTACGCTGGTCAAGGCAGCCGCCGCGCTCGTCGGCGGCAGCGCGGGCAGCGTCCGACTCGACACGCAGGACGTCGCGACGATGGACCCGCGCGCCCGCGCCCGCGCGATCGGCTACCTCCCGCAGGATGCGACGGTCCACTGGAACATCGTCGCGCGTGACATCGTCGCGCTCGGCCGCCTTCCGCACCTCGGCGCGCATGCCGCTCCATCGCCCGAAGACCACGCCGCCGTCGAGCGCGCGATGCACGATACCGAGACCACGCACCTCGCCGATCGCCCGGTCGGCGAACTCTCCGGCGGCGAGCGCGCCCGCGTCCTGCTCGCGCGCGTCCTGGCAGGCGAACCCCGCTGGCTGCTCGCCGACGAACCGCTCGCCAGCCTCGACCCCTCGCACCAGATCGACCTGCTCGCCCGCCTGCGCGCCTACGCGGGCGGCGGGGCAGGGGTGGCGATCGTCCTCCACGACCTCGTCCAGGCGCAGCGCGCTGCGGACGACGCGCTGCTGATCGCCGATGGTCGCATCGTCGCGTTCGGTCCGGTCGCCGAGGTGATGACCGCGGAGACACTTGCCCGCGTGTTCGGTGTCCGCGTTGCGCCGCTCGACGATGGTGGCCGCCGCCTGCTGGTCCCGGTCGGGCGTGTCGAGGTCGGCTAGCCAAGCGACACGCCCGGTGGATCGGGGCCAAGTCGGGGCCGGCGGGGTGAAAGGTCATCGACGCGCGGAGCCCGGTTCACTATCCCGCGCCGGGTGATCGACATTCCCGCCCCCCTTCGCCTGCGCCTCGACGGCGACGCCCTCGTCCAGAACTGGCGCACGCTCGACCGCATGAGCGGCACCGCGGCATGCGGCGCGGCGGTCAAGGCGAACGGCTACGGCCTGGGCGCGATCGAGGTCGCTCGCCGCCTCGCAGGCGCCGGCTGCCGCGACTTCTTCGTCTCCAACTGGCAGGAAGCCGCCGAACTCGCGCCGCTGGGCCTGACGATATCTGTCCTCCACGGCGTCCGCGACGAGGACATGCCCGCCGCCGCAGCCGGCTTCGCCCGCCCGGTCCTCAACACCCCCACCCAGGTCGCCCGCTGGAAAGCCGCGGGGGCAGGCCCGTGCGACGTCATGGTCGACACCGGCATGAACCGCCTCGGGATCTCGACAGACGACATCGCCAGCGGCTTGCTCGACGGTGTCGAAATCGAAACGCTGATGAGCCACCTCGCCTGCGCCGACGAAGACTCACCGATGAACGCGGTCCAGCGTGCGGCGTTCGCCGGGCTGGCCGGACGAACATCGGCGCGTCGGATGAGCCTCGCCAACTCCGCCGGTATCGCGCTCGAAGGCTATGCATTCGACCTGACCCGGCCGGGATTGGCGCTGTACGGCGGCATCCCCCGCAGCGAGCTGGCCGGCGTGGTCCGGCCGGTAGTGACCCCCGAAGCGCAGATCCTCCAACGCCGTCGCGTCGCGGCAGGTGATACCGTCGGCTACAACGCGACCTGGACCGCCTCCCGCGACACCGAGGTGGCGATCATCAATCTGGGCTATGCTGACGGCTATTTCCGCGGGTTTTCGGATCGCGGCAGCGGGTCGGTTGGCGGCAGCGGCGTACCCGTGATCGGCCGGGTGTCGATGGACCTTCTCGCGATCGACGTGACGGGGGTCGCGGATATTCGGGAAGGCGCATGGATCGCGCTCGACTTTGCGCTGCCCGACGCCGCAGCGCTGTCGGGCATGTCGCAATATGAGCTGCTGACCGGGATGGGCGCGCGCTATTGCCGATCTTGGTCCTGAACGGCCGCCCCGCGAAGAGCGGCCGGTAGAGGAGAAGCCCTTACCGCTCGATACACATTGCGATCCCCATGCCGCCGCCGATGCACAGCGTCGCGAGGCCCTTCTTCGCGTCGCGCTTCTGCATCTCGTAGATCAGCGTCGTGAGGACGCGCGCGCCGCTCGCGCCGATCGGGTGGCCGATCGCGATCGCGCCGCCGTTGACGTTGACCTTCGATGCGTCCCAGCCGAGTTCTTTGCCGACCGACAAGGCCTGTGCGGCAAAGGCTTCGTTGGCTTCGATCAGGTCGAGGTCGGCGAGCGTCCAGCCGGCCTTCTCTAGCGCGCGCCGGGTGGCGGGGACGGGGCCGATCCCCATCACCGACGGGTCGACGCCGGCCGAGGCCCAGCTCTTGATCGTCGCGAGGATGGTCGAACCGCGGCGTTCGGCTTCGTCGCGGCGCATCATGACGAGCGCGGCGGCGCCATCGTTGAGGCCGCTCGCGTTCGCCGCCGTCACGGTGCCGTCCTTCTTGAACGCGGGTTTCACGCCCGAGACGCTCTCGATCGTAGCGCCGGCGCGGATGTATTCGTCGTCTGCAACGACCGTGTCGCCCTTGCGGCCCTTGATCGTGACGGGTGCGATCTCGTCCTTGAAACGGCCCGATCCGCGCGCCGCCTCGGCCTTGTTCTGCGAGGCGACCGAGAAGGCGTCCTGTTCACCGCGCGTGACTTGGTATTGCTCGGCGAGGTTCTCGGCGGTGATGCCCATGTGATAGCCGTTGAAGACGTCGGTCAGGCCGTCGCTGACCATCGTGTCGACGAGGGCAAGGCTGCCCATCTTCTGGCCGCCACGGATCGACTGTGCGTGCGCGGAGAGCGACATCGATTCCTGGCCGCCCGCGACGACGATGGTCGCGTCGCCGGTCTGGATCGCCTGTGCTGCGAGTGCAACCGCCCGGAGTCCCGAGCCGCACACCTGGTTGACCCCCCAGGCGGGGATTTCCTTCGGCACGCCCGCCGCCATCGACGCCTGGCGCGCGGGGTTCTGGCCTTGGGCCGCGGTGAGGACCTGGCCGAGGATCACTTCGGAGACGTCCTCGCCCGCAACGCCCGCCTGTTCAAGCGCGGCCTCGATCGCGATGCGGCCGAGTTCGTGCGCGGGCGTGGCGGCGAAGGCCCCCAGGAAGCTGCCGACGGGCGTGCGCTTGGCTGCAGTGATGACGACGTCGGTGGGGAGATCGGTCATGTCAGGATCCTCTATGGTTGGACCCCATGTAGGTCACCCGAGCGCGGCGATCCAGTTGGCGAGCGGCTCCCAGAGGCGTGCGCGCGCGCTGCGGCCGACGATCATGCCGACATGCCCTGCGCCGAGATCGCGGCGGTCGGCGAGCCCGATCGCGGTGGCGGCGGGGACGATACGATCGCTCAGCGAGACGAACTCGACGGTCGGGCAGGCGAGTGTGAGCGGATCGACCGAGGTGCCTGCGATGACCCAGCCGCCTTTGCCGGGAAGGTCGTCGGCGATGCAGTCCTCGAACAGCGACGCGGCGGCGGCGTAGGGGAGGGGGGCACCTGCGTTCGCCCAATCCTCGAGTCGGACGAACGCGCGCGCCGCGTCGCTGTCGGGGGCGAGGTCGGCGAACGCTTCGTATTTGGCGATCGTGCGCGCGGGGTCGAGTTGCCAGAAGCCGGCTTGCAGGACTTCCATCGGTAGCAGGCCGAGCATCGCGGCGGCGGGTTTGACCGCAGCCCAGGTTGCGGCGAGTGTAGGGCGGCCTTCGCCATAACCCGCGAAATGCCATGGTGCGGCGATCGTCGCGACCCCGGCTACTGGCGTGATCGCCGCGGCCCCCAGCGCCAGCGTGCCGCCGAGGCAATAGCCGACCAGTACCGGCGGTTCGGGCAATGCCTGGAGCAACGGGACCAGCAAGCGCTCGACATGCGCCGCCAGATCGAGGTCGCGGTCGTCGCTGCCGGGCGATCCCCAGTCGACCAGCCAGACACGAAATCCCTGCGCGGCGATCCATCGCACCAGCGAAGTCGCGGGCGAATGGTCAAGTATGTCGGGTGGATTTATCAGCGACGGGACGAACACGACGGGGCGCCCGCTGCCACCGTAATCGCGCAGCGAAACTCGACCTGCGCGGTGAATTGCGGGCATCGGATCGGCCCGCTTCTCTCGTGGTGCGGCCTGGTAGGCGCGCAATCCGGCTAGCGCGCGCGCCATCCGTTCGGGCGATGCTGCGGTCTCGCTGCGCAGCACATTGAGGAACAAGGGTAAGGGCCTCGGACCTTGTTGCGGTGCGTCATCAAAGACTGTAGCCTCCGTTTCAAACATAAGACGGGGGATCCATGAAGAAGCAACCGGCTGCCGACGGAATCGTCATCATCAAGAAATACGCCAACCGGCGGCTCTATAACACCGAGTCGTCATCCTACATCACGCTGGATCATCTCGCGACGATGACCCGCGAGGGGCGCGACTTCAAGGTAGTCGATGCGAAGACCGACGAGGACATCACGCACAACGTCTTAACACAGATCATCATGGAAGAGGAGAGCCGTGGCGAGACGATGATGCCGGTGAACTTCCTCCGCCAGCTGATTTCGATGTACGGCGATTCGATGCAGACGATGGTGCCGGGGTATCTGGAGGCGTCGATGGACAGCTTCCGCCGCAACCACGACCAGTTCAAATCCGCGGTCGAAGGCGCGTTCGCGAACTCGCCGTTCGCCGATATCGCCAAGCGCAACCTCGCGATGTTCGACGTCGCCGCGCAGGCAATGACGCCGGCCGCGACGACGCCGGCCCCAGCCGCCAGCAAGGACGACGAGATTGCAGCATTGCGCAGCGAACTCGCCAAGTTGCAGGAAAAGGTCGAGAAGCTCGGCTGAACGATGAGCGCGGTGTTGTGGAGCGCGAGTGGCGGGCTCGCCGCATTAGCCATCGCCGCCGGGTTCGGCGAACGACGCCGGCGACGGCGGCACGATCCGGACTCGGTCGGCTGGGTCGACTGGCCGACCGTCCAGATGCTCGCGCTGATCGCCCTCGCGGTCACGATCGGGCTCGCGTTCAAGTCCTGACGGCTTAGCGGTTCAGGCGATACACCGTGTGCGGCAAGGCGCCGACCTTCACGACGCCCACCAACCGATAGCGGTCGGCGATGGCCGCCGCCACGCGTGCCCGGGTTGCGGGGTTGGTATCGGCTTTGTCCGCACGGACGACGATCACGCCGGGATTGGCGGCGAGCAGACGCGCGGTCTCGGTGGCCGGATCGATGCCCAGGCCATGCGCCTCGGTCATCCGGCTGAGATGGCTGCGGAAAATGTACGGCGTCGGCAGGCACGACTGTGTCAGATAATACAGGATCGGTTCGCTGCCGAACGTGAACAGGCAGCCTGGGGGATGCTGCCCGACCATGTGGACGAGTGCCGCGACCTGTCGGGCCGTACCGCGACGGGCGACGCGTATCCCGCCGAGGACCGCCGCCGCGACCACGCCGAACAGCAGCACCGCGATCAGCGATCTGCGGTGGGCACGTGTCGAAACGCGAGCCAGGCCGGTGCCCGCAGCGACGGCGAGCGGAAGCGCGACGGGTAGCAGGTACAGCAGCTCGAAGTTGCGCATGATGATGACGGCAAGACCCGCCGCCACGAGCCAGCCCATCGCGAACGGTGCCGATCGCCGACCGTGCCACGCCAGGACGACCAGTGGACAGCTCAACGCAAGCGCGCCTGCCAGTTTGAGCAGGCTGGAGCCGAAACCGTCATCGTTCTGCTGGCCGAAGATCGACAGGAAGTTCGCGAACACGAACGCGTCGTTGTGACCCGCCAGCGCATAGACCACCCAGGCGAGCGCGGTTGGTAACAGCGCCGCGGCGACCCAGAACGCGGCGTTTCGGATCAGGCGCGCGATCGAGCGGTCGGTTTCATGGGATTGTTTGAGCAGGACCAGACCAAAGAATATCCCCTCGAACATCGCGGTATATTTGATCTGCATCGCCAGGCCGATGAGCAGCATCGCGCCGACCCCGCGCGAACCGACGCAACGATCAACGGCATCGCGGCCGAGCACCAGCAACGCGGCGCTGGCCATGAGCGCGTTGCCCCAGATCGCGGATTGCCCCCCTGCGCCGTCGAAGATCATCACCCAGACGAGGTAGATCAGGCTGGCGCCGAGCTCTGCCGTGAATGCCGTCGCAGAGGATCGCGCGGGCGAACCGGGGCGCGCGGGCGATCCGGGGCGTGCGGGCGATCCGGGAGCGGTAAGCCGGTGCACGATGCGACCGACGAGGAACGCCGTCCCCGCCGCCACGAGCGTCGCGGCAAGCTGATACATCACGATGCCGTTACCGCCGGCGCTGCGAATGCCGGCGAAGATCAGGAACAGGCCGACCGGCTTGCGATCGAAGATATCAACGAACGGCCACGCCCCGTGGAGCAGGCGATCGCCGACCAGCAGGTAGAATTGCTCGTCGCTGTGGATCACCGGATTGCCGAATAACGGGCTGCGGAGGGCGAAGGCGATGAGGAGCAGGACAAAAGCCTGCCCCGATCGGTGACGCAGGCTAAACATGGGCAGTCCTAATAAAAATGCGTCAATTCGAGCTTGCGTATGGTGCCGTCGCACAAGCCGAGCGTGACGATCCGACCCGGCGCGCCCGCCGACCATGCCGCGATCGGGCTGGTCGCATAGTCCGCGGCGATCGGCACGCCGTCGATGCTGCAGATCAGGTCGCCGTCCTTCCAGCCCGCCGCGGCCGCGGGGCCGCCGCGCATGACATGGAGAACTTTCAGCCGGTCCTTCTCGATGCCGATGAGCAAGCCGCTGGTCGATCGCGGCGGTGGCAGGTCGGCTTTGGGACCGCGGCTGAATACCATCCGCCGTGCGCCGGGGTCGAGCAGCACGCGGTAGTTCTGGAGAAATCCCGAGCCGATCCGGCCTGCGGTGCCGATCGCCTGCGAGAAGCCGCCCGCGGGCTCGATCCGGACTTCGGCCTCGCGCGCAACCATCTCGCCGACGCTAATCTCGGGGACGATCGCGAGGCCGCTGACCGCCGGGCCGGCAAGCCCGAACGAGATCGCGCTGGTCGTGCGCAACGCCTTCAGGTTCGCCGCCTGCCATCCCGCGGCCGTAACGGTGACCGACGAGCCGTCGCCAGTGTCGACCACGATCGGCGCGAGGCGTCTGCCCCCCAGCGTGATCGTGCTTTCGTAGACGCTGCGCTCGGTCGAAACGCGGAGCGGCGCGGTTTCGCCCTTGAACGGCAGGCGCCCTGAGCGGAGCAGGCGAAAGCGCTTGGCGGTATAATCGATGTCGAGCGCGTGGCCGGCGAGCATGTCTGCGCCGACCAGCAGGTCGACGGCTGACATGCTGCCGGTGGCGATCGCGGGCAGGTCGGCGACCGTCACGCCGCCGCCGATACGCGCAAGACCGCCGAGCGCGATCGTACGCGTCGGCATCCAGCCGAGCGCAACCGATCCGCCGATCGCGGTCGCGCTGCCGCCGGCCACCAGCTTGGCGGTGTCGAGCGCGGGGGAGGCCTTGGCGAGCAAGCTGTAGCTGACGCCGGTGTCGAGGATCGCGGTGACGTCGCGTCCGTCAAGCTGCATCGTGAAGCGGATCTGGTTGCCCGGGGTAAGGTCGAACGGAATCCAGCGCGCCTCGGCATCGGTCGCGAGCCGATAGACGCCGCGATCTCGCGCGGCCGGGGAGATGGCAGGCGCCGTCGCCGATTTCGAGGGCTCGCGCGCCGAGACGAAGAGGACCGCGATCAGCGGGACGAGGGCTAGCAGGGCGCGACGCATGTAGGGGTGTCCCTAGCGGGTCAGGGCGCGGGTACAAGCGTAGGCGGGGCGTGCCCCTCGAAGAAGGTGCCTATCCCCTCGCTGCAAGGACGTGGCTCATGGCTAGTGACGAGGGATGGTCCGCGCTTCCATGTTCTCCCGCGAAGGCGGGAGTCCAGTCTGGGTCCCCGCCTTCGCGGGGAAACAATCTTTTCTCGGTTTGAGCGCAAAAGCTGATCGATGATCCTCCCCCTGGCGGGGGAGGATCGTTGGGGTTGTACCGTTATGTGAGGACGGCAGAAGGTGGGTCGAGGCTGTCGAAACCGACCGGCAAACTCAGACAACTATCCCGCCCGCGAAGGTGCGCAGCGCATAGAAAACACACCACCCCGGCGGAGGCCGGGGCCCAGTTGGGAGACGTCGCCAACTGCGGACTGCGCTTCGTTATTACCACCTTGCCGACTGGGCCCCGGCCTTCGCCGGGGTGGTATTGGGAGGCTAAGGGCGCCAAAAAAACGCCTTACAGGCACGCCTCGAGATACGCCTGATCGAACCCGAACTGCTTGGCCTTCTCCAGCGTATACGGCCGCAACCCCATCGACCGGTATTCCCCCAGGATCTTCCCGTCCGCCGACTCGTCCATATATTCGAACTTGAACAGCTCCTGCGTGACGATCACCGGGCCCTCCATGCCGATCACCTCGGTGATGTTGGTCACCCGTCGCGAACCGTCGCGCAGGCGCTTCACCTGGATGATCAGCTCGACCGAGTCGGCGATCTGCCGCGAGATGGCTTCCTTCGGCACCTTGATGTCCGACATCATCACCATGTTCTCCATACGCGCGAGCGCCTCGCGCGGGGAGTTGGCGTGGAGCGTGCACATCGAGCCGTCGTGACCGGTGTTCATCGCCGCGAGCATGTCGAAACACTCGGAGCCACGAATTTCGCCCAGGATGATGCGGTCCGGCCGCATACGCAGCGCGTTCTTGACGAGATCGCGGATCGAGATCTCGCCCTGGCCCTCCAGATTGGCCGGCCGCGTCTCGAGCGGCAGCCAGTGCGGCTGTTGCAGGCGAAGCTCGGCGGCGTCCTCGATCGTCAGCACGCGCTCGCCGGGGTCGATCATCTTCGACAAGGCATTGAGCATTGTCGTCTTGCCCGAACCCGTACCGCCCGAAATCACCACGTTGAACCGCGAGGCCCCTGCGATCTTCAGCGCGGTCGCCATCTTCGGCGACATCGATCCGAACCCCGCCATCATGTCGAGCGTGATCGGCTTAGCCGAGAATTTACGAATCGAGATCGCCGTCCCACGCAAAGACAGCGGCGGGACAATCACGTTGACGCGCGAGCCATCCTTGAGGCGGGCATCGGCGAGCGGCGAAGTCTGGTCGACGCGACGCCCGACTGAGTTCACGATCCGCTGCGCGATCTGGAACAGATGCTCCTCGTCGCGGAACTGGATCGGCGCGAGTTCGAGCTTGCCCTTGCGCTCGACATAGGTCTGCTCCGGCCCGTTCACCATGATGTCGGTGATGTTCGGATCCGCCAGCAACTCCTCGAGCGGCCCGAGCCCGAGCAGTTCGTCGACCAGCACCTTTTCCAACGCGAACTGCTCGCGGCGGTTGAGCGTCAGCTTCAGTTCGGCAAGCACTTCGCCGATGATCGGGCGAAATTCCTCGGCGAGTTCGTCCTTGCCGAGCGTCGCCGCCGCCTCAGGATCGACGCGTTCGAGCAGGCGCGGGAGCACCTGTTCCTTGATCTTGTGGATCGACTGCTCGAAACCCTCGACGCGGCTGTTGCCCGCTTCGCCGCTCGCGTTCTGGCGGTCCGACAGGCGCTGCATCGCGTCCATCTGCGTGCCGGGCATCGTGCCAGGGCCGAAGCCGTCGGATTCGCCGGGCATCGGCAGCGATTCGATCGGCGGGAATTGCGACCCGCCCTCGGGATCGGATCGCGGCGCGGGGCCGCCGCCTTGCATAGACCCGCCCTGCATGGGACGGGCGACGCCGAATGCGGGCCGGGCCGCTTGCCCCCCGCTCATGCCATTACGACGCCCGAATGCACTCATGCCCAAATCCCCGGATAAGTGCAGACAGGGTTAAGCGCGAAGGCTTGATAATTCGCTAACCAAACCGGAATGGTGCCGAAGTGGTGGGTGTCGTCGGATCGGCTGCAGGGTTGATCGCGGTCGAGAACTCCCCGAAGGCTGGAGAATGATCCGCCTGCTGCTCCTTCTCGCGCTGACTTTCGGGTTGGCGAGCTCCGCGTCTGCCGACGACATCGCCGCCACCGGGCGCGGCGTGGTGCGCGTCGTGACGATCGCGGTGGTCGACGATCAGGTGGTCGGGTTCGGGCACGGCAGCGGCTTCGCGATCGCGCCCAACCGCATCGTCACCAACGCGCACGTGGTCGATCTCGCCGAGCGCTATCCCGACAATGTCGTCGTCGGGATCGTCCCCACGGAGGGGACCAAGTCGTACCAGGGCAAGGTGATCGCGTATGATTCGCAGCGCGATCTGGCGTTGATCGAGTTCACCGGCGCGCGCCTGCCGCCAAGTGCGCTCTATACCGGGCCGATGAGCGAGGGGGACGCGGTGGTGTCGCTCGGCTTCCCGGGGAACGTCGACCTGGCAACCGCGCGGTCGGCGGCGGATTACATTCGGCCAATGACACCGGTGCGGTCGGAGGGTGTGCTCTCCGGGCGGCGCGTGCTGAGCAGCGTCGAGGTCTTGCTCCATACCGCCAGCATCGCACGGGGCAATTCGGGCGGGCCTTTGCTCGATCGCTGCGGCCGAATAATCGGCGTGAACTCGGCGATCACGCGCGGCGAAGAGGGCGATTCGACATTCGGCTTCGCGATTGCGGATACCGAGCTGGCGGGCTTCCTGCACGATGCGAAACAGCCCTACGCGTCGATCGGCACGGGCTGCACCTCGATCGAGGATCGCTTGCGGCAGGATAGCGACGCGGACGCGCGTGCCACCGCCGATGCGGCGTCGGCGAAGCGCGACGCGGCGACGCAGGACGCGATGGCACGCGAGGTTGCGCTGGAGAAGGCGCGGACCGAGGCGTCGCGTAGCCGCGAGAACGTGATGGCGATTGCGGGGCTGTTGCTGGTGGCAGGCGCGCTGGTGATCGGGAGCGCGGGGCTGCTCGAATCGCGTGGTCAGCGGCGGCAGGCGGTGTGGGCGCTCGGCGTCGGCGGTCTGAGCGTGCTGGTCGCGATCATCGTGTTCGTGTTGCGGCCCTCGGGTGAGGTCGACGTACCGCTGTCCGCATTGCCCAAGACACGGATCTCGACGCCCGATGCGGCGCTCGGCAAGCTGATGTGCACGCTGATCCCCGAGCGCAGCCGGATCACGATCTCCTCCAGCGACGACGTGCCGATCGACTGGGGCGCGAAGGGCTGCGTCAACCGCAAGACGCAATATGTCGAGGCGAACGGTCGATGGGACCGCGTGCTGGTGCCCGACGCCGAGCAGACCGTGTCCGTCCTGTCGTTCGATCCGGCGACGCGGGTGTATTCCAACACGCGCTATCTGCTGTCGGCGGCGGGGATGACCGCGGCACGGACTGCGCGCGGTGTCGTGCCCAACGTCTGCAACATGGACGATGCGGCGCTTGGTCGACTCGCCGGGCAGCAGGCGGCGGTCCGTGCGGTCTTGCCGCCGTTGCCGAACGAGAAGCTCGTCTATTCCTGCAAGTCGGCGCGCTGAGCTTCGGAGGCCAGCAGCGCGCGTTTGCGGTCGAGGCCGTAGGCGTAGCCGCCGAGCGCGCCACCGATCCGCTGCGCGCGGTGGCAGGGGATGACGATCGACACCGGGTTCTGCCCGCAGGCGGTGCCGGCGGCGCGAATTGCTGCGGGGCGGCCGGCGAGCGCGGCGAGTTCGCTGTAGGTGCGGGTTTCGCCGATCGGAATGGTGCGCAAGGCTTGCCAGATCGCTTCCTGGAAGGCGGTGCCGCGGACGTCCAGCGGAAGGTCTTGGTCGCGCTCGGGGGATTCGACGGCGACCACGATCTGCGCTGCTAGGTTGGCCAGCGCCGCGTCGCCCGGTTCGATCGTGGCGTTGGGGAAGCGGCGGCGGAGGTCTTCGGCATCTTCGTCGAAGGATACGCGGCAGAGGCCCTTGTCGGTGGCGGCGACGAACAGGGCGCCCAGGCTCGTGTCGGCGGTGGTCCAGCGGATCGTGACGCCTTCGCCGCCGCGCGCCCAGGCGCTGGGGGCCATGCCGAGCCGTTTCGCGTCGCCCTCGTAGAAGCGGCTCGGGGCGGAATAGCCAGCGTCGTAGATCGCTTCGGTCACGGTCGAGTCCTCCGATAAGGCGTCTGCCGCGCGGCCGGTGCGTAGGGCGCGGGCGTAGGCGGCCGGGGTGACGCCGGTGGCGCGCTTGAACAGGCGGTGGAAATGGTGCGGCGCGTAGCCGACTTTTGCGGCGACTTGGTCCAGCGAGAGTCGGTCTTCGGCGGCTTCCAGCAGGGCGATGGCGGCGGCGACGGCGATCCGGTCGCGGCCGACTTCGTCCGGAGTGCAGCGCAGGCAGGCGCGGAAACCGGCGGCGCGGGCGCTGGCTGCGTCGGGGTGGAAGGTGACGTTCTCGCGCTTAGGGTGGCGCGCGGGGCAGCTTGGCTTGCAGTAGATGCCGGTGGTTTTGACGCCGACGACGAACCGGCCGTCCCATGCGCGTTCGCGGGCCTCGAACGCGGTCCAGGCGGTGTCGTCGTCGAGGCGAGGGGCGGTGCTCATCGCGTCGTTATAGGCGCTGGTTGCCCGCGCGCATCCCGTGGCTTGCGGTCAAAGCGGAGCCAATCGCCGGGCCAGCCGTTCCTCCACGCATACCCCATAACGAAAGATGTCTCATGGCCTCCGACACGCCCGTCTGGTTCATTTCCGGCTGCTCGACCGGTTTCGGTCGCGAACTTGCCAAGCTCGTGCTCGCGCGAGGTTGGCGTGCCGTCGTTACCGCGCGGGATGCGGACCGCGTCGCTGATCTGGCCGAGGGCGTCGAGGATCGTGCGCTGGCGGTGTCGCTCGACGTGACGGAGCAGGCGCAGATCGACGATGCGGTCGCGCAGGCCAAGGCCAAGTTCGGGCGGATCGACGTGCTCGTGAACAATGCGGGATACGGCTATCAGGCGTCGGTCGAGGAGGGCGAGGAGTCCGAAATCCGTGCGCAGTTCGATGCGAACGTGTTCGGGTTGTTCGCGCTGACCCGCGCCGTGTTGCCGATCATGCGCGCGCAGAAGAGCGGGCATGTAATCAACATCACCTCGGTCGCGGGTCAGGTCGGGTTCCCGGGGTCGGGCTATTATGCCGCGTCGAAGCATGCGGTCGAGGGCTGGTCGGATGCGTTGCTCGCCGAGGTGAAGCCGCTCGGGATCGCCGTGACGTGCGTCGAGCCGGGGCCGTTCCGGACGGATTGGGCTGGGCGTTCGCTGAAGCAGACGCCTGTGAAGATCGCCGACTATGCGGACACGGCGGGTAAGCGGCTCGATGGTACGCGCGAGGTGAGCGGGACTCAGGCTGGCGATCCGGTGCGCGCAGGCGAGGCGATGATCGCGCTGACCGAGAATGCCAACCCGCCGCGGCATATGGTACTGGGCGCCTGGGGGTATGATGCGGTGACGAAGAAGCTGGCCGAACGGTTGAAGGAGATCGAGGCGCACAAGGCTGAGAGTCTTGGGGCAGATTTTCCGGGGGAGTAATCTCGGGAGAGCGACAGAGAGTTGTTTCCCCGCGAAGGCGGGGATCCAGACTGGGCTCCCGCCTTCGCGGGAGAACAAGGCGGCGGGGCTGCCGTCACATCTGTAGCGCCAGCCTGCGCCGAGGCCCTCTACCATAGCCACCACCCCGGCGAAGGCCGGGGCCCAGTTGGAAAGGTGGCAATAACGAAGAGGTGTCCTCCGTTAGCTATGTCCCCCAACTGGGCCCCGGCCTTCGCCGGGGTGGCGTTAGTGTTGGGGAAGGGGCGGTGATCAGCCCCCATTCGCGCGGAACAGCTCCAGCGTCCGCGCCTTCGCCAGATCCGCGCTCGGCTCGTGATAATCCTTCCGCCGGTCCGAATTGAACCCGTGACCCGCTTCGTAGACATACACCGTCGCATTCGGCCAATCCTTCGCGATCACCTGCTCGACGCCCTCCATTGGAATCCCGTGATCGTGGCGACCGAAGTGGAGGATCACCGGCACCTTCGGCTCCTCGTCCGCCGCGGCGGGGATCATGCTGCCGTAATAGCCGCTGGCCGCTGCCACGCCGGTGAGCTTCGTTGAGGCGAACCACGCGACCGAGCCGCCATAGCAATAGCCGACCACGAACACCGGCCCGGCGGGGGCGAGCGTGTCGATGCAGGTCTGGACGTCCTTCAGCGACAGATCGAACGGGTGAAGCTGCCGTGCGAGTTCGACCCCGCGCGCGAGGCCTTCGCCCGAATAGTCCGCCTCGAAGCCGGGATGCTCGCGGTCGAACAGCGCGGGGGCCAGCACTTCATAGCCGTCGGCTGCGTACTCGTCGCAGAGGTCGCGGATGTGGTCGGTCACGCCGAAGATCTCCTGCACCAGCACGACACCACCGCGGCGCTCGCCGGTCGGCTGCGCGTGATAGACCGCGACAGTCGCGCCGTCGGACATCGTCATCGTTTCCATCGTGCCGGTCATTCTCTCGTCCTTGTCGTGTGATCCAATTCGTCCCCATTATCGTCATTCCCGCGGAGGCGGGAACCCATAGTGGCAGGCCGGGCGGTGAAAGCGCCGGTCCGGAGCATATGGATCCCCGCCTGCGCGGGGTAGAGGAGAGGAATCGGGGCCGTCCAACCTTCGATCAATGACAAAACAGTCACAAACCCGTCCCCCTGACCCTCCCGCCGGGTTGCCAATCCGACAACCCGATGCTAACCGCGCCGCGTCCCAGGAGAGGTGCTTTCGCGCCCTCTCTTCCTTTGGGTCGGTTATTCGTTGCAGGCGAGGATAGAGGTTCCGTGGAGACATCCGGCGGTATTCAGGCGAGCTTAGGCGGGCGTTATGCGCTGGCCCTGTTCGAACTCGCGCGTGACGCGAAGACGATCGATGCGGTCGAGTCGAGCCTGGCGAACGTGCGTGACGCACTCGCGCAGTCGGAGGACTTTCGCACGCTGACGTCCAGCCCGATGGTCTCGCGTGGCGCCGCCGTGAAGGCGGTCTCCGCGGTCGCCGACGAACTCGGCGTCGATGCGACGACCAAGAGCTTCCTCGGCGTGCTCGCCGAGAACCACCGGCTGGGCGCGCTGCCGAAGATCATCAAGGCGTTCCGCACACTTGCCGCGCAGCATCGCGGCGAGATCGCGGCCGAGGTGACGTCCGCGCATCCGCTGACCGACGAGCAGGTGATCGAGCTGAAGCATCAGCTCCGCCAGCGGGTCGGTCGTGAAGTTTCCGTCGACCTCAGCGTCGACCCATCGTTGCTGGGTGGACTCGTCGTCCGCGTCGGCAGCCAGATGATCGATTCGTCGATCAAGACGCGTCTCAACACTCTCGCGCACGCGATGAAGGGCTAAGCTAATGGATATCCGCGCCGCAGAAATCTCGAAGATCATCAAGGATCAGATCGCCAATTTCGGCACCGAGGCCCAGGTCAGCGAGACCGGCCAGGTGCTGAGCGTCGGCGACGGCATCGCGCGCATCTTCGGCCTCGACAACGTCCAGGCCGGCGAGATGGTCGAATTCTCGAACGGCGTGCAGGGCATGGCGCTCAACCTCGAGGCCGATAATGTCGGCGTCGTGATCTTCGGGAGCGATTCCGAGATCAAGGAAGGCGACATCGTCAAGCGCACCGGCACGATCGTCGACGTGCCGATCGGCAAGGAGCTACTCGGCCGCGTGGTCGATGGCCTCGGCAACCCGATCGACGGCAAGGGCCCGATCCACACGACCGAGCGCAGCCGCGTCGAAGTGAAGGCACCGGGCATCATCCCGCGCCAGTCGGTCAGCGAGCCGGTCCAGACCGGGCTCAAGGCGATCGACGCCCTCGTCCCCGTCGGCCGTGGCCAGCGCGAGCTGATCATCGGCGATCGCCAGACCGGCAAGTCGGCCGTCGCGATCGACGCGTTCATCAACCAGAAGATCGCCAACGCCGGCGACGACGAGTCGAAGAAGCTGTATTGCGTGTATGTCGCGATCGGCCAGAAGCGCTCGACCGTCGCACAGCTGGTCAAGACGCTCGAAGAAAACGGCGCGATGGAATACACCATCGTCATCGCCGCGACCGCGTCGGACCCCGCACCGCTCCAGTATCTCGCACCGTACACCGGCGTCGCGATGGGCGAGTATTTCCGCGATCGCGGCATGCACGCGCTGATCTGCTACGACGATCTGTCGAAGCAGGCGGTCGCCTATCGCCAGATGTCGCTGCTGCTGCGTCGTCCGCCGGGCCGTGAAGCGTATCCGGGCGACGTGTTCTATCTCCACAGCCGTCTGCTCGAGCGTGCGGCGAAGATGTCGGACGCGAACGGCGGCGGCTCGCTGACCGCGCTGCCGATCATCGAGACGCAGGCGGGCGACGTTTCGGCGTACATCCCTACCAACGTGATCTCGATCACCGACGGCCAGATCTTCCTCGAGACCGACCTGTTCTTCTCGGGCGTGCGTCCGGCGATCAACGTCGGCCTGTCGGTGAGCCGCGTCGGCTCGGCCGCACAGACCAAGGCGATGAAGAAGGTGTCGGGCTCGATCAAGCTCGAGCTGGCGCAGTACCGCGAGATGGCGGCGTTCGCGCAGTTCGGGTCGGACCTCGATGCGTCGACGCAGAAGCTGCTCAACCGCGGCGCGCGTCTGACCGAGTTGCTGAAGCAGGCCCAGTTCTCGCCGCTGCCATTCGAAGAGCAGACGGTGTCGATCTTCGCTGGCACCAGCGGCTATCTCGACAAGGTGCCGGTCGCCGACGTGACCCGCTACGAGCAGGCGCTGCTGGCGGACATGCGCGCGAACCACGCCGACGTGCTGAAGCTGATCCGCGATACCCGCGACCTGGGTAACGAGGCGAAGGACAAGCTGAAGGCAGCGCTCGAAGCGTTCGCAAAGACGTTTGCATAATTGACCGTCACCCCAGCGAAAGCTGGGGTCTCAGGCCGCTAGCGAGCGGTCTGCGGCACGAGGTCCCAGCGTTCGCTGGGATGACGAGGTAGGAAACTAAATGGCGTCGTTGAAAGCCCTCAAGATCCGCATCGGCTCGGTGAAGTCGACGCAGAAGATCACCAAGGCGATGAAGATGGTCGCCGCTGCGAAACTGCGCCGTGCGCAGGACGCGGCGGTTGCCGGGCGTCCGTATGCCGAGCGTCTCGAAGCGGTGATGGCGAGCCTCGCGGGGCGCGTCGGCATCGCGCCGGGCGCCTCGCCGCTGCTCGCGGGCACGGGCAAGGACCAGGTCCACCTGATCGTCATCGCGACGTCGGAGCGTGGCCTGGCGGGTGCGTTCAACACCAACATCGTCCGCGCCGCTCGCCGCAAGGCCGAGGAGCTGATCGCGGCGGGCAAGACCGTGAAGTTCTACGTCGCCGGCAAGAAGGGGCGCGTGATCAAGCGCTTCTTCCCGAACGACATCCTCGCCGATCACGAGATGGGCCAGATCAAGCGGCTCGCGTTCAGCGATGCGCAGGAGATCTCCGAAGACCTGATCAAGCGCTTCGGCGAAGGCCAGTTCGACGTTGCGCACCTGTTCTACGCGAAGTTCGTGTCGGCGCTGGTGCAGGTCCCGACCGGTATCCAGATCATCCCGATCCCGCTGTCGGCGATCCCTGGCGCGGAAGCCAAGCCGGGTGCGCCCGCCGGAGCCGTGGTCGAGTATGAACCCGACGAGGAAGCGATCCTCGCCGACCTTCTGCCGCGCAACGTCGCGATCCAGATTTTCCGTGCGCTGCTCGAAAACGCGGCGTCGGAGCAGGGCTCACGCATGAACGCGATGGACAACGCCACGCGCAATGCCGGCGACATGATCACGCGCCTCTCGATCCAGTATAACCGTACCCGCCAAGCCGCGATCACGACCGAGCTGGTCGAAATCATCTCGGGCGCCGAAGCGCTCAAGTAAGTCCAAGGAAGCAGACAATGGCAACCGCCCCAGAGACCCTCGGAACCACGCTCGCCCCCAAGGCCACCAACAACACCGGCCGCATCTCGCAGGTCATCGGTGCGGTCGTCGACGTGCATTTCCCCGACAATTTGCCCGCCATTCTGTCGGCGCTCGAAACCGACAATAACGGCAACCGGCTCGTCCTAGAAGTCGCGCAGCATCTCGGCGAGAACACCGTTCGCACGATCGCGATGGACGCCACCGAGGGTCTGACCCGCGGCCAGACCGTCACCGACACCGGCTCGCAGATCCGCGTTCCGGTCGGCCCGAAGACGCTCGGCCGCATCCTCAACGTCATCGGCGAGCCGATCGACGAGCGCGGTCCGGTCGGCGCAGAGACGACCGCCCCGATCCATGCCTCGGCACCGCTGTTCGTCGACCAGTCGACCGAGAGCGCGATCCTGGTCACCGGCATCAAGGTCATCGACCTGCTCGCACCCTATGCGAAGGGCGGCAAGATCGGCCTGTTCGGCGGCGCCGGCGTCGGCAAGACCGTGCTGATCCAGGAACTGATCAACAACATCGCCAAGGGCCATGGCGGCACCTCGGTGTTCGCGGGCGTCGGCGAGCGTACTCGCGAGGGTAACGATCTGTACCACGAGTTCCTCGACGCAGGCGTCATCGCCAAGGATGCCGACGGTAATCCGCAGTCGGAGGGCTCGAAGGTCGCGCTCGTGTTCGGCCAGATGAACGAGCCGCCAGGCGCACGCGCTCGCGTCGCGCTGTCGGGTCTGACGATCGCCGAGTATTTCCGCGACGTCGAAGGCCAGGACGTGCTGTTCTTCGTCGACAACATCTTCCGCTTCACGCAGGCGGGCGCAGAGGTTTCGGCGCTGCTCGGTCGCATCCCGTCGGCGGTGGGCTATCAGCCGACGCTGTCGACCGACATGGGAGCGCTGCAGGAGCGCATTACGTCGACCAACAAGGGGTCGATCACCTCGGTGCAGGCCGTGTACGTTCCCGCAGACGATCTCACCGATCCGGCGCCGGCAACGTCGTTCGCTCACTTGGACGCCACGACCAACCTCAACCGCGCGATCTCGGAGCTGGGCATCTACCCGGCAGTCGATCCGCTCGACTCGACCTCGCGTCTGCTCGAGCCACGCGTCGTCGGCCAGGAGCATTACGACACCGCGCGCGCCGTTCAGTCGACGCTGCAGAAGTACAAGTCGCTGCAGGACATCATCGCGATTCTCGGCATGGACGAGCTCAGCGAAGAGGATAAGCTCACCGTCCAGCGTGCGCGTAAGATCCAGAAGTTCCTGAGCCAGCCGTTCCACGTCGCCGAGGTCTTTACCGGCATCAGCGGCAAGTTCGTCCAGCTCGAGGATACGGTCCGGTCGTTCAAGGCGGTGGTCGAGGGCGAGTATGATCACTTGCCAGAGGCGGCGTTCTACATGGTTGGCGGCATCGACGAAGCCGTCGCCAAGGCCGAGAAGATGGCTTCCGAGGCTTAATCCAAACTGCTCCCTCCCCTTTCAGGGGAGGGTTGGGGTGGGGCCTGACCGCGAGCGTCGCGCTTGGCCGCACTCCCCCACCCCGACCCTCCCCTGAAGGGGAGGGAGTGAGAAGATAAACATGCTGCATTTCGAACTCGTCACGCCAGAACAGCTCGTCCGCTCGGAGGAGGTCTACATGGTCGTCGTCCCCGGCACCGAAGGCGACTTCGGCGTCCTCGAAGGCCATGCGCCCTTCATGTCGACGGTCCGCGACGGCGGCGTGCAGGTTTACCGCACGCAGAACGGCACCCCCGAGATCATCGCGATCAAGGGCGGCTTCGCCGAGGTCAACGCCAAGGGCCTGACCGTCCTCGCCGAACACGCCGAGTAAGCTCTCTAACTGACCTAAGCTTGTTTCCCCGCGACGGCGGGGACCCAGACTGGGCACCCGCCTTCGCGGGTGAACAAACTGCCTCGATTTGAGCCGGCGAACGCTCCCTCAAACCGTCATCCCAGCGAAAGCTGGGATCTCCCCGTTCCGGGTCGCAGCGCCCGCCCCGATGATATCCCAGCTTCCGCTGGGAAGACGGTCGTGAAAGGGGACGCGCTCCAAAGAAAATATGCAGGCAGACGTCTACCGGCGTGCGAGCTTGCGTCGGCCAGCCGCGCCCCTCAAACCGTCATCCCAGCGAAAGCTGGGATCTCCCCGTTCCGGGTCGCAGCACCCGCCCCGATGATATCCCAGCGTTCGCCGGGATGACGGTCGTGAGAGGGGACGCGCTCCAAAGAAAATATGCAGGCAGACGTCTACCGGCGTGCGAGCTTGCGTCGGCCAGCCGCGCCCCTCAAACCGTCATCCCAGCGAAAGCTGGGATCTCCCCGTTCCGGGGCGCAGCGCCCGCCCCGATGATATCCCAGCTTCCGCTGGGATGACGGTCGTGAGAGGGGGCACGCTCCGAAGAAAAATGCGGGCAGACGTCTACCGGCGTGCGAGCTTGCGCCGGCCAGCCGCGCCCCGCCAGTCCGTCATCCCAGCGAAAGCTGGGATCTCCCCGTTCCGGGGCGCAGCGCCCGCCCCGATGATATCCCAGCGTTCGGGATGACGGGTGGGGCGCCGCTACAGGAAATTATAAGGGTCGACGTCCACCGTCACCCGCACCTTCGACGGCCAGTCCAGCTTCCCCAGCCACTCCCGGATCACATCCTGCACATCCAGCGCCCGCCGCGCATGGACTAATAGCCGGTACCGGTGCCGCCCTCGCAGCATCGCCAACGGCGCCGGCGCAGGGCCATACACGTGCATGCCCTCGACCTCAGGCGCACTCCGCCCCACCAGCTTGGCCGTATCGTGCGCACAACCCTGGTCCTCCGACGACACCACGATCGCGGCGTAACGCCCGAACGGCGGCGCCCCCGCATCCTTCCGCGCGTCGGTCTCCGCGGCATAGAACGCATCCGCATCACCGGTAATCAGCGCCTGCATCACCTGCGCGCCCGGACTATGCGTCTGGATGAACACGTGCCCGGGCTTCTCGCCACGCCCCGCGCGTCCCGACACCTGCCGGATCTGCTGGAACGTGCGTTCCGCTGCACGCAGGTCGCCGCCGTCTAGCCCGAGATCCGCATCGACCACGCCGACCAAGGTGAGGTTTGGAAAATGATACCCCTTCGTCACCAGCTGCGTGCCCACGACGATGTCGATATCGCCCGCCTCCATCCGCCCGACGAACTCCGCCGCCTTGGCCGGCGACCAGATCGTGTCCGACGTGACCACCGCGGTTTTCGCCTCCGGAAACAGCGCCGTCACCTCGTCCGCGATCCGCTCTACCCCTGGCCCGCACGCGACCAGCGTATCCTCGCCCTTGCACTCCGGACACACGCGCGGCGTCGGCTCCGCATGCCCGCAGTGATGGCACGCCAGCCGCCGCGTCAGCCGATGCTCGACCATCCACGCGGTACAGTTCGGACACTGGAACCGATGCCCACATGTCCGGCACAACGTCAGCGGCGCATACCCTCGCCGGTTCAAGAACAGCAACGACTGCTCGCCCCGCTCCAACGTCGCCTGCATCGCCTTCACGAGCCGCGGCGCGAGCCAGCGGCCACGCTCGGGCGGTTCCTTGATCAGGTCGATAGGCTCGATCGTCGGCATCTCCGCCGCGCCGAACCGTCCCGGCAGCTTCAGCTCCGCATATCGCCCGGTCACGACCTGTTGCCGCGTCTCGATTGCCGGCGTCGCGGAGGCGAGGATGACCGGGCACCCCTCGAACTTGCCTCGCATCACCGCAACGTCGCGCGCGTGATAATGCACGCCCTCCTCCTGCTTGAAGCTGGTCTCGTGCGCCTCGTCGACGACGATCAGTCCAAGATCGCGGTACGGCAGGAACAGCGCCGAGCGCGCACCGACCGTCACCAGCGCCTCGCCACTCGCGATCGCCCGCCACGCGCGGCGGCGTTGGGTCGAGCGCAGCCCCGAGTGCCAAGCGATCGGCTCGCACCCGAACCGGTCGTGGAAGCGCTTGAGGAACGGCTCGGTCAGCGCGATCTCCGGCAGCAAAACCAAGGTCTGCCGCCCATCGCGGATCGCCTGCGCCACCGCTTCGAAATACACCTCGGTCTTGCCCGATCCCGTAACGCCGTCGAGCAGCGTCGGGTGAAACGCGTGCTCCGCCACCCCCGCAACCAAGGCATCCGCCGCCGCGCGCTGGTCGTCGGACAGGACCGGCTCGTGATGCGACGGATCGGGCGCGGGGTAGGGGGCGTCGATACTCACCTCGATCGCCTCGATCGCACCGACCTTCACCAGTCCGCGAATGACGGCGTCACTGACCTCCGCCAGTGTGGCGAGCTCACGGATCAGCCCCTGGCGATCACCGATCCGCTCCAATGCCTGTTCCCGCTGCGGCGTCAGACGAGGCGGCACGATTCCCGTCGAACGATACTCGATAGCCGTCCGCGCCCCCTCCAGCGCAGACGTTGAGGCCAGCGTCATCCGCAACACCGACGCCGCCGGCGCGAGGTAATAGTCCGCCGTCCACTCGACCAGCCGCCGCAGCGGCGCGCCCAAAGGCGGCACGTCGGCGACCGCGAGCAGGTTGCGCAACCGGTTGTCGCCGACCTCCGCATCCGACGGCATCCGCTCCGCCTCCCACACCACGCCGAGCAACTGTCGCGGCCCGAGCGGCGCGACGACGATCGAGCCCGGCCCTACGTCCATGCCGGCAGGCACGCGGTAGTCGAGCGGCCCGAGGGCGGCGTTGAGGATCAGGACACGAGCGCGGGACGACATCGTCTCGGTATATGGGGGCAGATCGACTCCGCGTGAACCGCCTACGCAACCTGTGCGTCAGACCCGGCCTGGACGGTGGCGCCGAGAGCTAGGCCGCCGTCTTTCGATCGGAGCGTCGGCGCTCTCCGACCCGCTCGCGTTTCGCCTGATACAGGATCGTATCGGCGCGGTGGACGAAATCGCGGATCGTGTGACAGTCGTGATCGAGCATCGCGATCCCGACTGTGCCGGCACTGACCATCGCCAGCCCGCCCATCGCGATCGGAAAGCGCAGCGCCTCCTCGAGTCGCCGGCGGACATGGCTCATCGAGGTGGCCAGCACCGGATCGTCGACGATCACCGCAAACTCGTCGCCGCCGAGCCGCGCGGCAAAGCTGCCGTTGAGCCATGACGCTTCGAGCACGCGTCCGACTCCGCGCAACACGTCGTCACCCGCGGTATGGCCGAGCGTATCGTTGATCGCCTTGAACCCATCGAGATCGACCAGCGCCAGCAACAGCGGCGTGCCCTGTTCGTGCGCGCGGAGCATCGCGCTGTCCAGCGCACGATCGAACGCAGCCCGGTTGGCGATTCCCGTCAGCGAATCGGTGTCCGCGGTGCGGCGCAGCGTCACTTCGAGCGCGTGGCGTTCGGTCACGTCCTGGAACACGCCGACCAGCGCGGCGGGCGTGTCACCGCCGCCCTCGCATTCGCCCATCACGCGGACCCGGCGCAGTTCACCCTGCGCGGTGGTGAAATCGACCTCGATATCGAGCGGTGCCCCGGTCTCGACCGCGCGCGCCAGCCCGGCACTAATCTCCGCGCGCGCATGCGGGGGATAGAAGTCCATTGCCGTCGCCATCGTCGGCCGCTCGGACATCGGCAGGCCGTAGATGTGATAGACGCCGTCCGACCATTCGATATCGTCGTTGGCGAAATTGACGCGCCACGATCCGAACGCCGCCATCCGCTCCGCCTGGCGAAAGATCCGGTCCTGCCGAGCCAGCGCGGCGGCCTGCCGATCGGCGATGGTCGCGATCGTTATCGCCTGATGCGCGGCGGCGCGCGCCGCGATCGTCGTCTCGGCCAGCGTCGCCAGATGCTGCAACGCGCGCCGTCCGGCGTCGCTGAGGCTGCGCGGGGCGGTGTCGATGATGCACAGCGCGCCGATTGCGTGACGCTCGCCGGTATCGTCGATCGCGTGGATCGGCGCGCCCGCATAAAAGCGCAGGCCGTTGTCGGGAACGACCATCGGGTTCGATTCGAATCGCGGGTCTAGCGTCATGTCGTCGATGACCAGCGGACCGCTGCCCCGGATCGTGTGCGCGCACATGCCGACGTCGCGCGCGATCTCGCCCCGCGCGCCGGTGTTCGATGCCTTGATCCAGAGCCGATCGGAGTCGACCAGCGTCAACATCGCGGTCGGGCAATTGAGCATCTCTGCGGCCAGCGCCACCAGCGCATCGAAATCGCGCTCGGGTTCGCTATCCAGCAGCGCGAGCGCGTGCAGCGCGGCTAACCGCCGTGTCTCGTCCGCGAACATGTCGGCCGGGGGCAGTGCTGAGGACATGATGTTTCTAATAAAGCGAGGGCGTTAATTTTCTTTGCCGGTTCCAGCGGATACTGTCCACCGCATGACCATCGCCATCCCCCCGTCTACAGTCTTGCTACCGCGCGATGGGTCGACATCCGATGATGTTGATTCTTACAATAAGCCCCCATCGATGCTCTGGAGCGACCATTTGGCCCGCGATCGGCGTCGATCGGTCCATACGGTGCGCGCCTACCAGGCGACCGCCGAGCGCTTGACCGCGTTCCTGCAGGCGCATTGGGGCGAGCGCATCGACCGCGCCGACCTCGCTCGGGTCACCGCGTCCGATCTCCGCGCCTATCTCGCCGATCGCCGCGAACACGGACTCGGCAACGCGTCCGCCGCGCGCGAATTGTCGGCGGTGCGCGGGTTCCTGGCCTGGGCCAACGACCGCGCCGAGCAACCGCGGATGCGCGGGCCGCGCGTCAAGACCGGCGTGCCGCGGCCGATCTCACCGGCCGAAGCCGTCGCGCTGGCCGAGGAGGTGGCGGACGATGCGACCGAGCCGTGGATCGGCGCACGGGACTGGGCGGTGCTGCTGCTGCTGTACGGGGCAGGGCTGCGAATCGGCGAGGCGCTGACATTGCGCGGCGATATCCTCCCGCTCGGCGAGACGATCCGGGTGACGGGTAAGCGCGCCAAGACCCGCATCGTACCGCTGTTGCCGCAGGTCCGCGCGGCCATCGAAGCCTATATCGCGCAGACGCCGTGGCCAGTCTCGCGCGACGAACCGCTGTTCCGCGGCGCGAAAGGGGGTCCGCTGTCCCCGGTCATGATCCGTCGTGCCGTGCAAGCCGCGCGGACCCGTCTGGGGCTGGGCGACCGGACGACGCCGCACGCGTTGCGCCACAGTTTCGCGACTCACCTATTGGGGCGCGGGGCGGACCTGCGCGCGCTCCAGGAGTTGCTGGGGCATGCGAGCCTCAGTTCGACGCAGGTCTATACGCAGGTCGATGCCGCACACCTGATGGACGTCTACCGCAACGCGCACCCCAGGGCCTGATTACCCCTTCGGCTTCCACGTCACGACGCGCCAGCCATAGCCGAGGATGATCACGACGAACGTCGCCACCGCGACCGGCCCGACATAGCGGTCGAGCTCCTCGAAATGCGAGCCGAGCAGGATGCCGGCATAGGCGAGCACGGTGTTCCAGATCGCACTGCCAGCCGCGGTCCAGATCACGAACTGCCAGATCGGCATCCGCGTCATGCCCGCGGGCAGCGAGATGACGGTGCGGAAGGTTGGCATGAACCGGAAAACGAAGATAACCCACCCGCCGCGCTTCATGAAGAAGCGGTGGATCTTCTCGACGTCGGACCATTCCATCGTCAGCCAGCGCCCGTTGCGCTCGATGAACGGGCGAAAGCGTTCGTAGCCGATGTTGCGGCCGATATAATACCAGAAGTAATTGCCGACGACCGACCCCGCAGTGCCCCAGGCGATCAGCGGAACGACGGTCATGTCGCCGCGCGCGACCGCCATGCCGCCGAGCCCCATGATGACTTCGGACGGCACGGGCGGCACGATATTCTCGAGCGCCATCAGCAGGAAGATACCGAAATATCCGCCCCAGGCGATCAGATCGAGGATGAATGCGGTCATGGGTATGAGATACTGCCGGGACGCTGGATGGGTTCCGCGAGGCGTTCCACCATTGCACCACCCCGGCGAAGGCCGGGGCCCAATTGGGGGACGGTTACGACGGAGGGCGGCGCTCCGTTACTGCGACCTTTCCAATTGGGCCCCGGCCTTCGCCGGGGTGGTGTTCGGCGACTATCGCGCCGCGACCTTCGCCTCGATCGCATCCCAGATCATGCCCGCAACATCGGTCCCATCGAAGTTCGAGATCGCGACGATTCCGGTCGGCGAGGTCACGTTGATCTCGGTCAGCCAAGTTCCCCCTATCACATCGATTCCGACGAACAACAGCCCGCGCTTCTTCAGTTCCGGCCCGAGCACCGCGCAGATCTCGCGCTCCTTGTCGGTCAGCTCCGACTTCTCCGCCGACCCGCCGACCGCGAGGTTCGAGCGGATCTCGCCTTCGCCCGGCAGCCGGTTGATCGCGCCCGCGACTTTGCCGTCGATCAGCACGATCCGCTTGTCACCCTTGGCTACGTCGGGGAGGAAGGCCTGGACCATGTGCGGTTCGCGCCAGGTCATGTTGAAGACCTCCATCAGCGCCGACAGGTTCGCGCCGTCCGACTCGACCTTGAAGATCGCCTTGCCGCCATTGCCGTGGAGCGGCTTGATGACGATCGCGCCGTGCTCGGCGAGGAATTTCCGCGCCTCGTCGAGTGAGCGCGTGACGAGCGTCGGCGGCATGAACTGGGGGTAATCGAGCACGAACACCTTCTCGGGCGCATTCCGCACCTGCGCCGGGTCGTTCACGACGAGCGTCTCGTCGGCGATCCGCTCGAGCAGGTGCGTCGCGGTGATGTAGCCGAGATCGAACGGCGGATCCTGTCGCATGAGCACGACATCGGCCTCGTCGCCGAGGTCAAGGTTCACGGGTTCGCCAACCGCGAAGTGATCGCCGACGACACGCTGCACGGTGACCGGATGCGCCTTCGCCCAGACCCGGCCGTCGCGGTAATTCAAATCCTCGGCCGAATAATGGAAGAGCGTATGGCCACGATCCTGCGCCGACAGCATCAGCGCGAACGTCGAATCGCCGGCGATGTTGATGCTGTCGAGCGGGTCCATCTGGACGGCGACGGTGAGAGTCATATTCGGCTAGTCCTTTTTCATTCCGT
Source organism: Sphingomonas sp. PP-F2F-A104-K0414 (assembly GCF_004340945.1). Lineage (GTDB taxonomy): Bacteria > Pseudomonadota > Alphaproteobacteria > Sphingomonadales > Sphingomonadaceae > Sphingomonas. Next base: position 373,945 of record NZ_SLYD01000002.1, on the reverse strand, counting down.
CACCGCACCCCGCCCGATCCGTCACCCCAGCGAAAGCTGGGGTCTCGTCGTAATGGAAAGACCCCAGCGTCCGCTGGGGTGACGGGTTGGGATGGTTCGAATCGGGACTTAGGAAGGCGGGCGGGATTTGTCACCTACGCTCGCCTGATCCCCGCCCGATCTCATCACCCAATCCACGCGTTCTCGATGTGCCGCGGCCGCGTACCCGGTGCGAGCAGGATCACGTCGACGCGGATGTCGTCGCCCGGCCCGGCATAGCGCGGCATCAGATACTCCGCCGCCGCCGCCACCCGAGCTAGCCGGCGTTCGTCGATCGCGAAGTCGAGTTCGGCAGCGGTCGCGCGGGTCTTGACCTCGACGAACGCGATCAGGTTGCCTTTGCGCGCGACGAGATCGACCTCGCCAGCCGGAGTCCGCACGCGGCGATCGAGGATGCTCCAGCCTTTCAGCCGCAGCCACCACCCCGCCAACCGCTCGCCGCGACGCCCGACGGCTTCCGCAACCTGTCGGTCCTGCATGTTCCCCTTCCGCTTGCGGGAGAGGTTAGGGAAGGGGGGGAGCGGCACGTCCGTGGCATGCCCTCCCCCGACCCCTCCCGCAAGCGGGAGGGGAGATCAGCCCTCTGCCTTCAATTCCAGCGCCCGCGCATAGAGCGCCTTCCGGTCGAGCCCGAGCTTCTTCGCCACCTCACTCGCCGCCTGCCCGGTCGACAACCGCGTCAGCGCCTCGACCAGCGCTGCGTCCCCGTCCTCCGCGCTCGCAGGCGGAGCTTCACCCGGCGGTGCAACGACGATCACGATCTCGCCCCTTGGCGGCGCATCCGCATAACGCGTGGCGAGCGTCGACAGCGTCCCCGTCACCGCCTCCTCGAACTTCTTGCTGATCTCGCGCGTCACCGCCGCCTCGCGGTCGCCGAGCCCTTCGAGCAGCGCCGCCAGACACGCCCCCAACCGCGGCCCCGACTCGTACATCACCAGAGTCGCGCGAATGGTGGCCACCTCCGCGATAGCCTCCGCCCGCGCGTGCAGCTTCGACGGCAGGAACCCCACGAACAGGAACCGGTCGGTCGGCAGCCCCGCCAGCGTCAGCGCCGCCACCGCCGCGCACGGCCCCGGAATCGTCACCACCAGATGCCCCGCGGCCCGCGCGTCGCGCACCAGCTTGAAGCCTGGATCCGAAATCAACGGCGTCCCGGCGTCGGACACCAAAGCCACCGCCTGCGTCGCCATCCGCGCGATCAGTGCGGGCCGGACCCCTTCCGCGCTGTGATCGTGATACGGCACCATCGGCGTCTTCGTGCCGATGTGGCGGAGCAACCCGGCGGTGACGCGGCTGTCTTCGACCGCGATCACGTCGGCGCGGCGGAGGATGTCGGCGGCGCGCGGCGACAGATCGCCAAGATTGCCGATCGGGGTCGCGACGATGTAGAGGCCGGGATCGAGAAGAGATTCAGGGTTCATGGGGATGGTCATGGCAGACGCGACGACGATAGGGCAACCGGGACGGCACCGCGCATTCGGCCGGTGGGTGGCACTCGGTGCAGCGTGCTTGCTTGGCGCATGTCAGACGATCGTCCCGCGCGGACCGGTCGAGCCGTCGCAGCAGCGCCCGACCACGCGCCCCGTCGATCGTCCCGACATCGGCGTCGAGACCGGTATCCCGCGCGATGCCGAGCGTAACCGCGTCGCGCTGCTCGTACCGCTGTCGGGCAGCAACGCCGGCGTCGGCACCTCGATCGCCAACGCGACGATGCTCGCGTTGCTCGATACGCAGAACCAGCGCGTCCGGATCACCAACTACGACACCGCGACCGGTGCCGCCGCCGCCGCGCAGCGCGCGATCGCGGAAGGCGCGCAGCTGATCCTCGGCCCGTTGCTCGCCGACGACGTCCGCGCGGTCGCGCCGATCGCGCGCGCCGCGAACATCCCGGTGCTCAGCTTCTCCAACGATCTCGGCGTGGCGGGCAACGGCGCCTACCTGATGGGCTATGTCCCGACCCAGTCGATTGCGCGCGTCGTCGATTTCGCCAAGGAGCGCGGCGTCAGCAACTTCGCCGGCCTCGTCCCCAACGGCCTGTATGGTGAGCGCGCGTCGACCGCGTTCCTCCGCGCCGTCGAAGGCGCCGGTGGCCAGGTCGTCTCGCTCCAGACCTACGCGCGCGGTCCCGGTGGCATTTCGGGCGCGGTCACGCGGTTGGCCGCAAAGGCCCCCTATGACGCGGTCCTGATCGCCGATGGTGGCGCCACCGCAGCCTCGGCGGCCGCGATGGTCAAGCGCGGCGGCGGAGCGTCGACGCGCATCCTCGGCACCGAACTCTGGAATTCCGACACCAGCATCGCCGCCAAGCCTGCGCTGTCCGGCGCCTGGTACGCCAGCGTCTCCGACACGCTGTACCGCCAATACGCCGCCAAATACCGCGCACGCTTCGGCGCCGGGCCATACCGCCTGTCGAGCCTCGGCTATGATTCGGTCCTGCTGACGGTCCGCATCGCGCGCGACTGGAAGCCCGGCACGCCGTTCCCGGTCAATCGCCTGCGCGACGGCGATGGCTTTGCCGGCATCGACGGCGCGTTCCGCTTCGGCCGCGACAACGTCGCCGAGCGCGCGCTGGAAGTGAAGGAAATCCGCGGCGGCACGACGACGGTGGTGTCGCCCGCTCCGACCGGCTTCGGGAAATAAGCTGCGGGTTTTGAGGCAGCAGCAATCCCAGGATCGGCGCCGTCAGCCCGGACTGGGGCGGCAGTTCTCCCGACCGGCCAGGCAAAGCGTGTTTCCCCGCGAAGGCGGGGACCCAGTCTGGGCTCCCGCCTTCGCGGGAGAACATGGTGGCGATCGTAGCCAATTCGGTGGCGCGGATCTGACCGTCGGTCCGCCGTCCTGATCAGCTCCCCTTGCGGCCGATCTTCTCGACCCGCGCGACGACCTCTTCGCGCACGGCCTCGGGCACGAACTTGGCGATGTTGCCGCCGTACAACGCGATTTCCTTGACCAGCCGGCTCGCGATCGGCTGCAACGCGACGTCGGCCATCAGGAACACCGTCTCGACGCGCGGATTGATCTGCTGGTTCATCCCCGCCATCTGATACTCGTATTCGAAATCGGCGACCGCGCGCAGGCCACGGACGATCACCTTCGCCCCCTGCCGCTCGGCAAAGTCCATCAGCAGCGAATCGAATTCGACCACCTCGATGTCGCCGCCGATCCCCGCGACCTCGCGCCGCACCGTCGCCATCCGCTCCTCGATCGTGAACATCGGCGACTTCGACGGATTGGTCGTCACCCCGATCACCAGCCGGTCGACCAGCTTCGCGCCGCGTCGGATGATGTCCATATGGCCCAACGTGACCGGATCGAACGTGCCTGGATAGACACCAATGCGTGCGGTCATATTGAACTCCCGGTTGTACGCTTAGCGGTCGCGTTCGAGCACGAAGCGCGCGATGTCGCGCAACAGATCGGCTTCCTTGCCATAGCTATGCAGGTGCGCGATCGCCTGATCGACCAGCATCCGCGCCTGTTCGCGCGCGCGCTCGGGCCCGAGCAGCGACAGGAACGTCTCCTTGCCCGCGACCTCGTCCTTGCGCAGCGATTTGCCGACGACGGCCTCGTCGCCCTCGGCATCGAGCAGATCGTCGGCGATCTGGAACGCGAGGCCAAGGTCATGCGCATAGCCGCGCAGGCCGACCCGGCCTTCCGGCGGCAACCGCCCGAGGATCGCCCCGGCCTCGACCGACGCCGAGATCAGCGCCCCCGTCTTCATCTGCTGCAACCGCGTGACGGTGTTCAGGTCGAAGCGCGTGCTTTCCGCCTCGATATCCATCTTCTGCCCGCCCGCCATGCCGTTCGGCCCGGCGGCGCGCGCCAGGTCCGTCACCAGCTCGATGCGCACGAACGGATCGGGATGCGTCGCCGGATCGGCGAGGATCTCGAACGCCAGCGCATGCAGGCAGTCACCCGCCAGGATCGCGGTCGCCTCGTCGAACACCTTGTGGACGGTCGGCTTGCCGCGGCGCATGTCGTCATTGTCCATCGACGGCAGGTCGTCATGGATCAGCGAATAGACGTGGATCGCCTCCAGCGCGGTCGCTGCCCGCGCCGAACATTCGTGCGCGACGTCGAACAGATTGGCGGTCGCGAACACGAGCAGCGGGCGCAACCGCTTGCCGCCACCGATCGCGGCGTGCCGCATCGCCCGGTACAGGTCGCCGCGCGGATCGTCGGGGATCGCCAGCAACTGGTCGAACTGCCGGTCGATCTCGGCCGCGACGTCGGCGAGGGCGGCATCCAGCGTGACGGGCATCTGGCTCACCGCGTCAGCCCGCCGCGAACGGGCGGACGCCCGCGGGCTTGCCATCGCCATCGAGCCGGATCGCCTCGATCCGCGCCTGCGCCGCATCGAGCCGGTCGGCGCAACGCTGGCGCAGCTTGTTGCCGCGCTCGTACAGCTCGATCGCCTGCTGGAGCGGCGTATCGCCACTCTCCAGCTTCCCGACGATAAGCTCGAGTTCCTTCAGTGCATCCTCGAACGCGAGGTCTTCGATCGGCGTGTCCATGTCCGTCGCTATGGCGCAGGCACGCGATGGGGGTCAAGGACGTGGCGGCCGGGTTCGGACGGGTTCAGCGCAGCCGGCCGACGGTCCAGGTATAAAGTACCGAGACGCCGACCAGCCCGAAATCGACCGCCGCCTGCATCCGGTGCGGCGCGGGATCGCGTGCGTCATGCGTGACCAGCTGCACATCGACGGTCGGGTGCCGCACGGCGATCGCGGTGAGCGCGATCAGCCCCGCTATCGCCAGCGTCGCCTTACGATTTCGCATCCTGTGTCCCCCCGGCCATGGTTACGATCATGTCGCACTTCGTCATCGCCGACAAGTCGCCCGCGATCGGGCGCCGGCAAGCCGAGCGGCAATCAGGCGGCGATGCACAATGACGGCGCCTCGCGCGCGCGGTCGCGGCCCGCTGCCTTCGCCGCGAACAGCGCGCGGTCGGCGCAATTGTACAGCAGCTTCCAGTCGGTCTCGTCGAGCAACGGTCCGGTGCACGCGCCAATGCTAGCGGTCACGGCGATATCGAACGGCATGCGCTGGCCGCGCAACCGGTCGAGCACGGAATCGGGCGCGACGGCATTCGCCGCGTCGACCAGGATCGCGAATTCCTCGCCGCCGATCCGCGCGACCAGCGCGTCGGCCGGCACCGCGTTGCGCAGCGCGCGCGCAACCACGCGCAGCACCTCGTCGCCGCCGTCGTGACCGATCATCTCGTTGACGCGTTTGAAATGATCGACATCGGCGATCAGCAGCATCTGGTCGCCCGTTCGGCCGATCGCACGCGTCAGGAACGCGCGCCGGTTGAGCAGCCCGGTCAACGGCTCGGTATCCGCCAGCAGCCGCGCGGCGATCTCCTGTTCGCGCGCGGTATCGCGTTCGACGCTGAGCAGCCGGATCCGGTAGGCGATCGCGAGGCTCGACAGCATTGATTCGAGCGCCATCGACAGGATCGTCGAATTGTCGAGCCACAGGCTCCAGTCGAGCAGTGCGAAGGCGTTGGCGACGCGCAGCCCGGCCACTGCGATCGGCACGCTCCACGCCAGCGCGAACAGCCACAGGAAACTGCTCCGCACGCGCCACGCACGGAACAGGACGGCGGGGATCAGCACCAGCAGCGCGAGATACGCACAGGCCAGGATCGTATCGAGCATATGGAAATGCCACGGTGCGCACGTCGCCCACAGGGCGCCGGCAGCCAGCAGCCCGGCGATCACCCAGTTGCTCGCGGGCCGCAGCCAGCCGGCGAACACCGCGCGCTCGAAGAAGGTGCGCGCGAACAGCAGCGCCGACGCCGCCGACCCGGCCAGGAACAGCGCGTTCAGCCGCTGGCGATCATTGTTGTCGAGGCCCTGGAACAGCTGGCCCAGCGCGCCCGACGAGGTCAGCGCATAGGCGAGCAGGCACAGCACGAGCAGGCAATAGGCGGGCTGGAACGCCTGCCGCAGCGCGCCCCACAAAGCGAGATTGTAGACGATCAGCGCGATCGCCATCCCGCCGAACGCGCCGTACAGTGCGGCGAGCAGGATCTCGGTGGTGTCGCGCTGCGCGTGATCGGCGATCGCCGGGCCGAGGATCAGCCCGCGCAGGTTCGCCGCCCCCTCGACATGCCACAGCAGCCGGACCGGCGCGGCATCGTGATGCGGGATCGGCTGGACGATCACCGCGCCAAGCCCGAGCAACCGCCCCGCGGTGCGCGAGGTGAAGCCGGTCTGGCGGATCGCGCCATCGGCGTACTGGACGTACAGCGTGACCCGGTTCACCCAGGTGCTGCCGATCCGCACGGTATGATCGTCGCCGTTGATCGCGGGCAGGCGCTGCGACAGGATCCAGAAGTCGCCGCCGCCGAACCGCGTCTGCGAGGTGGTGCAGTCGAAACCGGCCGGCTTGGCGAACAGCGCGGCAGGCGTCTGGCCGGTAAGGGCAGGGCGGACGCAGACCGAAAGCGGCGTGCCGGTGATCGCGATCGCGGGCGCGGCAAGGGCGAGACCGAAGCCCAGCGCGAGCGCGCCGATCATCCATCGCAACCATGCCAAGCGTTCCATCCCACGACGCTAGCGCCGCTTCCCCAATTATCGGTAAACGCACGCAGATTCCTCGCGGCGCATCGATCCTCCCCCGCCAGGGGGAGGTGGCTGGCACTTGCCAGACGGAGGGGGAGGGAAAGACGACGTCCGTCGCGAAGTCCTCCCCGTCCTTGCCCTCCCCGCCACCGCGTAACCGTGGACGTGGATCCCATCCGCCCATAAGCCCCACCCCGGCGAAGGCCGGGGCCCAGTTGGAAAGGACGCAGTAACGACGCGCAACCGTCGTCAGCACCGTTTCCGACCTGGGCCCCGGCCTCCGCCGGGGAGGCGTTGATGTCTGCCGGGGAAGGGCGGGTGTTTGCTGGGAGAAGCTTGGGGTTCGGGTAAATGGATCGAAGCATTCAGGCGCAGCACCTGCCCCTTGTTCTCCCGCGAAGGCGGGAGCCCAGTCTGGGTCCCCGCCTTCGCGGGGAAACCAACTTCTTTCGTTGTGAGCGTTCCGAACCAAAATTCCGACGTTCAACCCGATCGACCCACAAAGGGACCGAACAAAAAAAAGCCCGCCGCCGGATCGCTCCGACGGCAGGCCCTTCACACCACATCAAAACCCGAGCTCACTCGGTCTCGACGGTCTCCACCTTGCCCTTCTTCTTCGGCTTCTTCGGCGCCGCAGGCTCGATCGCGAACGACAGCGCGCCGTCCTTCATCTTCACCGTCACCTCGCCGCCGTGTACCAGCTTGCCGAACAGCAGTTCCTCGGCAAGCGGCTGCTTGATCTTCTCCTGGATCAGGCGACCCATCGGCCGTGCGCCGTACAGCTTGTCATAGCCCTTGGTCGTGAGCCACGCCTTCGACTCGTCGTCGAGCATGATGTGCACGCCGCGGTCCGCCAGCTGGAGCTCGAGCTGGAGGATGAACTTGTCCACCACCCGCGCAACCACTTCGGTCGGGAGGTAGCCGAACGGCACCACCGCATCGAGACGGTTGCGGAATTCCGGCGTGAACATCTTCGTCACGGCCACCTCGTCCTCGCCCTCACGCGACAGATTGCCGAAGCCGACCGTCTCGCGCGCCATGTCGCTGGCACCCGCGTTGGTCGTCATGATGAGGATGACGTTGCGGAAATCGACCGACTTGCCGTGCTGGTCGGTCAGCCGCCCGTTATCCATCACCTGCAACAGGATATTGAACAGGTCCGGATGCGCCTTCTCTATCTCGTCGAGCAAAAGCACGCAGTGCGGGTTCTGATCGATCGCATCGGTCAGCAAACCACCCTGGTCGAACCCGACATAGCCCGGAGGCGCACCGATCAGACGACTGACCGAATGCCGCTCCATATATTCGGACATGTCGAACCGCTGGAGCGGAATGCCGAGGATCGTCGACAGCTGCTTGGCGACTTCGGTCTTGCCGACACCCGTAGGTCCGGTGAACAGATAGTTGCCGATCGGCTTCTCCGGCTCACGCAAGCCAGCGCGAGCCAGCTTGATCGCCGACGACAGCTTCTCGATCGCCGCGTTCTGCCCGAACACCACGCGCTTCAGATCCGTCTCGAGCGTAGCCAACGCAAGCTTGTCGTCGGTCGAAACCGACTTCGGCGGGATGCGTGCCATCGTCGCGATGACCTGCTCGATCTCCTTGGGGGTGATCGTCTTCTTGCGCTTGTTCGGCGGCACCAGCATCTGCATCGCGCCGACCTCGTCGATCACGTCGATCGCCTTGTCCGGCAGCTTCCGATCGTTGATGTACCGCGCCGACAGCTCGACCGCCGACTTGATCGCATCGGGCGTGTACTTGACGTTGTGGTGATCCTCGAACGCGGAGCGCAGGCCGGCGAGAATCTTGATGGTATCCTCGATCGTCGGCTCGTTCACGTCGATCTTCTGGAAGCGCCGCAGCAACGCGCGGTCCTTCTCGAAGTGATTGCGGAACTCCTTGTACGTCGTCGAACCGATGCAACGGATCGTGCCGCCACTAAGCGCCGGCTTGAGCAGGTTCGACGCGTCCATCGCCCCACCACTGGTCGCACCCGCACCGATCACGGTGTGGATCTCGTCGATGAACAGCACCGCGTCGGGCAGCTTCTCGAGCTCGTTGACGACCGCCTTCAGCCGCTCCTCGAAGTCGCCACGATACCGCGTCCCCGCCAGCAACGCGCCCATGTCGAGCGAATAGATGACGGCCGGCAGCAGTACGTCGGGCACATCGCCCTCGACGATCTTGCGCGCCAGGCCTTCCGCGATCGCGGTCTTGCCGACGCCGGGATCACCGACATAAAGCGGGTTGTTCTTCGACCGGCGGCACAGGATCTGGATCGTGCGATCCACCTCCGGCCCCCGCCCGATCAGGGGATCGACCTTGCCGTTCTTGGCCTTCTCGTTGAGGTCGACCGTGAATTGCTTGAGCGCGCTTTCCGTCTTGCCCTTCTCCTGTCCCTTGGCCGGCTTCTCGTCGTCCGCACCCTTTGGCGTGGATGCTTCGGTCGCCTGCTGTCCGCCCTTGCCGACACCGTGGCTGATGAAGCTGACCGCATCGAGGCGGCTCATGTCCTGCTGCTGCAGGAAATAGACGGCATAGCTCTCGCGCTCGCTGAACAAGGCGACGAGCACGTTGGCGCCGGTCACTTCGTCGCGGCCCGACGACTGGACGTGCAGGATCGCGCGCTGGACGACACGCTGGAAGCCGCTGGTCGGCGAAGGGTCGGTCGCCGCATCGACCTTCAGCGCATCGAGCTCGCTATCGAGGTAATGCGCAACGGTGTTCTTCAGTTCGCCGATCTCGACGTTGCACGCGGTCATAACCTTCGACGCATGTTCGTCGTCGATCAGCGCGAGCAGCAGATGCTCCAGCGTCGCATATTCGTGGCGCCGGGACGATGCCGCCTCGAGCGCCTTGTGCAGCGTGGTCTCGAGGGCGGGTGCAAATGATGGCATTTACAATACTCCTGTCGGGCCGCGAGTCCGCGGGCCCTTTGCCACTATGTCGGAATTGATATTGGTCGCATCAAGCACTTGAACCCGGCCCCGTCCGTTCCTGCACTGTCCGAAAACATCCAGCGGAGAGGCGGGGAGGGCGATCACCGCCTGAAAAGGTCGTCGGCACTGGCCCGGTGGCTGACCGCGCGGTCCTTCTTGACCTGGCATCTGGCGATCTCGCCCTGCAGCACGGTGATCCGCGCATCGAGTTCGGCGACCGACAACGGATCGAGGTCCTGCCGCACCAGTGCGTCAAGCAGATCGTCGGGACGGGAGGGGGCGTCTTCCAGGTCCATCGTGGATGCAACGTTGACCCGCACCAGAGTGATGTCAATAAGGCCGGCACATCAAAAGGGACGTGACGAGCAGATGACCGCGACACCCGACACCATTTCGAGTAACTTAGGTTTACCTGACGTCATGAAGGCGATCGATCCCGAACAGCCGGGCGGTCCCGAGGTGCTGGTGCTCGTCGACCGTCCCGTGCCGCAGCCGGGGCCGGGCGAAGTCCTGGTCAAGGTCGCCGCGGCGGGGGTCAATCGCCCCGAAGTCATGCAGCGCCAGGGCAAATACCCGCCCCCGCCTGGTGCGCCGTCGATCCTCGGCATGGAAATCTCCGGCACGATCGTCGCGGTCGGCGAAGACGTCGGCGACGAACAGATCGGCCAGTCGGTCTGCGCGCTGATCTCCGGCGGTGCCTATGCGGAATATGCGGTCGCGCCGTTCGGCCAGTGCCTGCCCGTCCCCGAAGCGCTCACGATGATCGAGGCCGCGGCGATGCCGGAGACGCTCTTCACCGTCTGGACCAATTTGTTCGAGCGCGCCTATGCCACCGAAGGCGACACCGTCCTCGTCCACGGCGGCACCAGCGGTATCGGCACGATGGCGATCGCGCTGTGCAACGTGTTCGGCATCGACATCATCGTCACCGCCGGTTCCAAGGCCAAGTGCGAAGCCGCGCTCAGCCTCGGCGCGACCCACGCGATCGACTACAAGACGGAAGATTTCGTCGACCGCGTGAAGCAGATCACCGGCGGCAAGGGCGTTGCCGCGGTGCTCGACATGGTCGGTGGCGACTACGTCCCCCGCAACCTGAAATGCCTCGCCGAAGACGGCCGCCACGTCTCGATCGCGGTCATGGGCGGCGCGACGGCCACCGTCCCCCTATTCGAGATCATGCGCCGCCGCCTCACACTGACCGGCTCGACGCTCCGCCCGCGGGATACGGCGTTCAAGTCGCTGGTCGCGGACGAACTCGCGCGCACGGTGTGGCCGCACGTCGAGGCGGGCAAACTGAAACCAGTCATCGACCGCACCTTCGCCTTCGCCGACGCGCCGGCCGCGCATACCCGGATGGAAGCGGGCGACCATGTCGGGAAGATCGTCCTGACGATGGGGTAAGGGGGGCCACTAGCCCCCCGCCACCGGTTGGAACACGATAGCCAGTCGCATCAGTCAGTCGCAGCGGCGAGGGGTGTAGCCACCAGCCGCGTCGGTGATCGAGCAGGACACCCGCCCCAATCCCGTCGTATCGGTGATGGAGCAGTACACCCGCCCCAATCCCGTCGCGGTGGTGATGAGGAGGACACCCGCCCCAAACCCGTCCCCCCAGCGAAAGCTGGGGTATCCCAGTTTGACGGCTAACGGTCACCCCAAGCACACCACCACCCCGGCGAAGGCCGGGGCCCAATTGGGAGCGCCGAGTAACGACCCACAGTCCTCCGTTACCGCGACCTTTCCAATTGGGCCCCGGCCTTCGCCGGGGTGGGATGGGGGGGAGGAAAGCGCCGACCCAGCCAATTTTGTTCTCCCGCGAAGGCGGGAGCCCAGTCTGGATCCTCGCCTTCGCGGGGAAGCATGCTGCTTTAGGGCAACGCTAGACATCGATCCTCCCCCGGCGGGGGGAGGATCAAAAGAACCGACGCCAGCCACGATGCTCAGCGTCGATCAATTCTCAGTTGCTATCCGAACTGTCATCCCCACCGCTCGTCGCGAGCAAAACGCCGACCACCAGCGCCGCCAGGATACCGATGCTGACGTACGTCGCAGTCGGCCCCTCGGCGAGTTTGCCCTTGCCCGACGTCGCCGTCCCCGTACGCGCGACCGACAGCGACCTCGCCGGATTGGCCGCCGACGCCATCGTCGGCGCAACCATCATCGCCGCGCCCGCAGCCGTCACCGCGACATTCTTGAAACGAAACTTCATGATATTTTCTCCCTGTAAGACCTTGCCATAGGTTCAGCTTCGCCCCGATTCGTCAACGCGTTTGCGCGCAGTTGCAGCAACGTTTTCACGCTGACTTCTAACAGTCACCAGAGTGCGACTGCCCTGTCACAATACTCGGCTAGATCATCGCCAAGGGATAGACTTGCGGGGGTAAGGCCATGAACGCCGTGACGACGTTTTCGCCATCTAGCATCATCGGCGCCGACATCACCGATATCGCCGATTTCATCCACTCACGCCCTGCCGTCCCCGAGCCGATCGTCGAGCGTCGCCAATACCGCACGATCTGGATCTCCGACGTCCACCTCGGCACGCGCGGCTGCAATGCCGGGATGCTCAACGACTTCCTCGATCATGTCGACAGCGAGACGATGTACCTTGTCGGCGACATGATCGACGGCTGGCGGCTCAAGAAGAAATTCTACTGGCCCGCCGCGCACAACGACGTGCTCTGGCGCCTGCTCAAGCGCGCCAAGCGCGGTACGCGGGTGGTCTACATCCCCGGCAACCATGACGAGGTGTTCCGCCAATATTCGGGGCTCGACCTGGGCGGCATCTCGATCCGTCGCAACGCGATCCACGAGACCGCCGATGGTCGCCGCCTGCTCGTGCTCCACGGCGACGAGTTCGACGCGATCACGCTCGCGCACCGCTGGGTCGCGCATATCGGCGACGCCGCCTACACGATGCTGATGGGGCTCAACCGCTGGGTCAACGGCGCGCGCCGCCGGATGGGCATGCCCTATTGGTCGCTGTCGAAGCACGCCAAAGCCAAGGTCAAGAACGCGGTCGCCTTCATCTCGCACTTCGAGGAAGTCGTCGCGCACGCGGCCGGCGTCCGCGGCGTCGAGGGCGTCGTCTGCGGCCACATCCACACCGCCGAAATGCGCGAGATCGCCGGCATCGCCTATTACAACGACGGCGACTGGGTCGAAGGCTGCACCGCGCTGGTCGAGCATTTCGACGGCCACATGGAACTCCTCCACTGGGGCGACGAAATCGCCGCCCGCGAGAAAGACAAGGTCATATCCATGGCCGCCTAACTGACCCTCTCCCCGACGGGGAGAGGGCAAGCCGCGTCAGCGGCGCGGGTGAGGGCAAGTCCACAACGCAAGTGAAAGCGTGCCCTCACCCTCCCACCCGGCTGCGCCGGCCGGGCCCCTCCCTCTCCCCGACGGGGAGAGGGGTAAGAAAGGATAAGCCGATGCGTATCGCGATCGTCACGGACGCCTGGAGCCCACAAATCAACGGCGTCGTCCGCACCCTCCAGGCGGTCCGCAAGGAACTCGAATCGATCGGCCACCAGGTCCTGATCGTCTCCCCCGAACAGTTCGCCTCGATGCCATGCCCGACCTATCCCGAGATCCGCCTGGCCTTTGCGCGGTCCGGCGCAGTCGGTCGCCTGCTGGCAAGCTTCGGCGCCGACGCGATCCACCTCGCCACCGAAGGCCCGGTCTGCCTCGCCGCCCGCACCTGGTGCATGGCTCGCGCGCTCCCGTTCACCACCGCCTACCACACTCAGTTTCCCGACTATATCGCCGCGCGCACCGGCGCGAACCCCGACTGGATCTGGCGCTATATCCGCTGGTTCCACCGCCCCGCGCAATCGATCCTCGTCTCGACGCCTTCGGTCGCCAGGACGCTGTCGGACCAGGGCCTGCACCAGGTCCGCGAATGGGGCAGGGGCGTAGACTTCGCGCAGTTCGGCCTCGACGGCGCCCGCGACCCCGAGCTGACAGCGCTGCCCGGGCCGATCCAGCTTTATGTCGGCAGGGTCGCGGTCGAGAAGAACATCGAGGCATTCCTGTCCTCCGCGCATCCCGGTACGAAGGTCGTGGTCGGCGACGGCCCCGCCCGCGCCACGCTCGCACGCCGCTTCCCGGACGCGGTCTTTCTCGGCCAACGCTCGGGCCTCGACCTAGCCGCCGCCTACCGCACCGCCGACGTGCTCGTCTTCCCGAGCCGCACCGACACGTTTGGTCTGGTCATGATCGAGGCGCTGGCTTGCGGAACCCCCGTCGCGGCGTACCCGGTCACCGGGCCGATCGACGTGCTCGACGACCGCGTCGGCGCGATGCACGAAGACCTGGATACCGCGATCGCCACCGCGCTCACCCGCGAGCGCGTCACCTGCGCCGCCTATGCCGCACGCTACAGCTGGCCGGCCAGCGCCCGCCAGTTCCTCCACGCGCTCGTCCCCCTCGAAGGAAAGCTCATGGCGGCCTGAGCTTGCCAGAATCTTGCGTGCTTGCCTGTTGCCCCCACGCGCACTAAGTCTCTCTCATGTCAGGCCGCTCCGAAAGGGGCGGCCCTTTCTATTTTTACGGAGTTTCCGCCGTGGCCCAGCCGCTCATGCCCCACGCGACCGCCGCCTGGATGGTCGACAATACCGCGCTCAGCTTCGAGCAGATCGCGGACTTCTGCGGCCTGCACATCCTCGAGATCCAGGCGATCGCCGACGACACGACCTCGACCAAGCTCACCGGTCGCGATCCCGTGCGCGCCCATGAAGTGACGCAGGAAGAGATCGACAAGGGTGCCGCCGATCCCGATTACCAGCTCAAGATGATCAAGGGCCCCGAGCAGGTCCGCCGCACCAAGGGCCCGCGCTATACGCCGGTCTCGAAGCGCCAGGACAAGCCCGACGGCATCTCGTGGATCATCCGCAACCACCCGGAGATCACCGACGGCGCGATCTCGCTGCTGATCGGCACCACGCGCACGACGATCGCCGCGATCCGCGACCGCAGCCACTGGAACATCGCCAACATCACGCCGAAGGACCCGGTCACGCTCGGCCTGACCTCGCAGCGCGAACTCGACGCCGCGGTGGCGAAGGCGGCGAAGGCAGCCGGCATGGAAGCGCCGACCGACACGCGCCTCGAAGGCGACCGCGAAGTGCTCCTCCAGCAGCTCCGCGCAGAGCGCACCCAGGCGGCCGCGGACGCCCAGTTCGTGGCAGACGGCGGCGTCCTCCCCGTCAAGCCGCTCTTCGACGACCCCTTCAAGCGCTGACCTCACTTTCCCTCCCGCAAGCGGGAGGGGGCAGGGGTGGGGCGCACGCTCCCCCCGATCGTCATCCTGACGAAAGTCAGGACCCAGAGCCAAAAACGTCACCCTACATTATCCTGGATCCTGAATTTCGTCAGGATGACGGGGTGTAGTTCGTCACGCCCGCCAGCACTATCTCCCGCCACATCCAGTTGCTAACCGCAACGGATGGCAACCGCACCCGACACCGATTTCGCGCCGACCAGCTACAAGGGCCTGACCTACCCGTTTGGTGGCGCAGAGCCTGAAGTAGGCGGCACGATGCAGGTCGCCCCCGGCATAGACTGGGTATGCCTCCACATCCCCGGCCCCTTGCGCCATGTAAACTGCTGGCTCCTCGCCGACACCGACGGCGAAGCGCTGATCGACACCGGCATGAACACCGCCGAGGCCCGCGACGCCTGGAAGGCCATCTTCAAAGGCCCCAAAGCCAACACCCGCATCACGAAAATGATCGGCACACACTTCCACCCAGACCATATCGGCCTCGCCGGCTGGATGTGCGACCACCATGCCGCCCCCCTCATCATGACCCGCGCCGAGTGGCTGACCGCGCGCATGCTAGCCGCCGACGCCCGCGACTCCGTCCCCCAAGAAATGCTCGCCTTCTGGCGCGGCGCAGGCTGGGACGCCGCACAGATCGACCACGCCACCGCCAAGGGCTGGGCCGGCTTCCGAAAGATCATCACGCCGCTCCCGCTCAGCTACACGCGCATCGAAGACGGCGACACTCTCACGATCGGCGAGCGCGACTGGCGCGTGGTAACCGGCTCCGGCCACTCCCCCGAGCACGCGTGCCTGTACGACGAAGCCGGCGACATCCTCATCGCCGGCGACCAAGTCCTCCCGCGCATCAGCCCCAACGTCTCGCTCAGCGTCACCGAACCGGGCGCCGATCCGCTGGGCGAATGGTTCGCCTCGATCGCCAAGCTGAAGACGCTGCCGAAGGACCTGCTCGTCCTGCCCGGCCACGGTGACCCGTTCACCGGCCTCCACACCCGCCTCGACGCCATGGACCGCGAACACCGCGAACGGCTCGACGAACTCGCCGTCTTCCTCGCCGAGCCCCGCCGCGCGGTCGACTGTTTCGGCCGGCTGTTCCGGCGCGCGATCGGTCCCGACGTCCTTGGCATGGCGACCGGCGAGGCACTCGCGCATCTCCGCCGCCTCGAAGTCGAAGGCCGAGCGACCCGCGACACGGAAGATGGCGTATGGTGGTGGCGCGCGGCCTGAGTTAGCATGCGGCCAAATTCAAGAGGATAGCCCCATGTGCGACGAGCATACCGCAGACGATAACGAAGCGTATCTGGCCGGCGTCTCGCGCCGCCAGTTCGGCGTCATGACCGGCGCGATGGGCCTGACGATGCTGCTGCCCGCCCCCGCGAACGCCGCCGTCATCAAGGGCCGCGACGTCACGATCACCACGCCCGACGGCAAGGCCGACGCCTATTTCGTCGCGCCCGCCACCGGCAAGCATCCCGGCGTGCTGGTCTGGCCCGACATCATGGGCCTGCGCCCCGCCTTCCGCCAGATGGCCGATCGGCTCGCGCAATCGGGGTATGCGGTGCTCGTCGTCAACCAGTTCTACCGCTCGACTAAGGCACCGTTCCTGAAGCCGGGCGAATCCTACGACCAGCCCGACGTCCGCGCCCGTATCGCGCCGTTCCGCGATGCGCTCAGTTCGGAAAGCACGGTTCGCGACGCGAAGGCCTTCACCGCCTTTATCGACGCGCAATCGCAGGTCGATCGCAAACGCGGCATGGCCACCACCGGCTATTGCATGGGCGGTCCGATGGTGATGCGCACCGCCGCAGCCGTCGCGAACCGCATCCGAGCAGGCGCAACGTTCCACGGCGGCGGCTTCGTCACCGACAAGCCCGACAGCCCGCATCTCCTGATCCCGCAGATGAAGGGCCGATACCTGATCGCGATCGCCGCCAACGACGAGGCCCGCTCGCCCACCGAAAAGGACACGATCCGCGAGGCGTTTGCCGCCGCAAAGCTCCCCGCCGAGATCGAGGTCTACGCCGGCACGATGCACGGCTGGTGCCCGCCCGACTCGAAGGTCTACAACGCAGCCCAGGCGGACAAGGCCTGGGCCCGCATGCTCGCGCTGTTCGACAAGGCGCTGGTGTAACATCTCCGCCGTCATCCTGACGAAAGTCAGGATCCAGAGCCAAGACGGGTGAGCGTCGCGGCTCTGGATCCTGGGTCGAGCCCAGGATGACAGGCGTAGGGTGCGGCGTTGCTACGTCCGCAGCGTAACCCTTGACCGCACCCACTCCCCATGAGACCATCGTTCACGATCCGTTCTCAAGGAGAGTCGCATGACGTTGACCCTGTACACCAACCCGATGTCGCGAGGCCGGATCGCGCGGTGGATGCTCGAAGAGGTCGACGCCGAGTATGAGACCGTCGTCCTCGACTACGACACGGCGATGAAGGCCGAGCCGTATCTGTCGATCAACCCGATGGCCAAGGTCCCGGCGATCGTCCACAACCACAAGACCGTCACCGAATGCGCCGCGATCTGCGCGTACCTCGCCGACGCGTTCCCCGACGCCGACCTCGCCCCCCGCGACGAGGAGCGCGCCGATTACTATCGCTGGCTCTTCTACGCCGCCGGCCCGGTCGAAGCCGCCACCGGCAACCGCGCGCTCGGCGTCGTGCCCGATGCCGCGCAGCAACGGATGATCGGCTATGGCAGCTTCGACCGCGTGATCGACGTGCTTGAACAGGCCGTGGCAGCGCACTCGTACATCGCCGGCGACCGCTTCACCGCCGCCGACGTCTATGTCGGATCGCAGGTCATCTGGGGCATGCAGTTCGGCTGGCTGCCGAAGCGCGAAGCGTTCGCGGACTATGCCGCGCGCCTGATCGAACGCCCGGCATACCTGCGCGCCGCAGCACTGGACGACGCCCTGATCGCGGTCGCCGCGTAGGAGCGAGGGCGTGACCAGCCAACCCAACCCGTCATCCTGACGAAAGTCAGGACCCAGGATACCAGGAGTTAACGCCCGTGGCTCTGGGTCCTGACTTTCGTCAGGATGACGGTGGGGGTTGGGCCCGCACAGCGTGTCGAGATCGGCTTCCTGGCAGGACCGTTTACGGTCGCAGCCCAATGGTGCGCACCGGATCGACATTACACGGGCAGGGGGCGTCGGACTCGCACTGGCTAGAAAGAGGGTCGGATCACGAACACGACTGGCACAATGGCCCCACAAACCTTGCCCTCACCCTTCCCACGGCCAAGTGGCCGCGATCCCCTTCCCTCTCCCATCGGGAGAGGGAGAGACGCGAATGCGGCGATAGGTGAGGGCACGCGCCGGCCGTCATCCTGACGAAAGTCAGGACCCAGGATACCAGGGGTTAACCTCCATGGCTCTGGGTCCTGACTTTCGTCAGGATGACGGCGAGGGTTGGAGCGAACGGAGCGGCATGAATCGGTTTCATAGAGAGCCGGTTCATGCCGCGACCAAATGGCGGACGACGGATCTCAGACTTTACAAGCAAGAGACGCGCGCTGGACCGCTTCGCAAGGGCGAGGAGAGTGTCGAACGAGCATCGACCGCCAGCGAAAGCTCGCACGGTAAAGCCGCCTCGGACCGGTTCCCTCTCCCATCGGGGAGAGGGAGAGACGCCGAAGGCGGCGATAGGTGAGGGCAAGCCAAACAGGGCGAGTAGCGGAGCGGACGAGCCCCATCGCCCGCCTCAGACTAGCGAAATGCCCAATACCGAAACGCCCTCAAAAACTCACGATCAGGCCGCCCACTTCGCCAGCCAGTCGGCGAGCGCCTGCGGCCCCATCGACCGCGCATCCGCCAGCTCGGTCTCATGCCCTGCGTTCAGCAACCGGTTGCTCCGCGGATCGACCACCAGCACCGCCGGCACGCCCTTGAGCCGCCCCTTGATGCCGTAACCCGCCGCGATCTGCCCGTTCTTGTCGAAGCGGCCGATATCGACCGTCACCACCACGAACTTGCTGTCGACGAAGCGCTTCATCTCCGGCAGGTCGATCGTCCCCGCGAGCAGACGGCAGTCGAGGCACCAGTTGCCGCCGAGATCGATCAGCAACCGCTTGTGCGTCTTCAGCGCGCGCGCCCGCGCCGCCGCAACCTGCGCATTGGCATTGGCCGCCTCGTCATACGGCAGCGGCAAGGGCTGTGGCAGCTTGTCGAAGCTCGTGGTGTTGACGTGCGGCGCGACGACTTTGGCGCGGGGCGCAGCGGGGGCGGCCACGGCAGTCGCGAGCAAGGCAAGCGCGGCAAGACGGCGCATCGACATCATTCATATCCTCCGATCACGGCATTCAGGAAGCTCGGGAACGGTCCGTTCCAGCCATCCGCCGGCGTATCGGCGACCGGTTGGCGGCGACCACCGGTTGGATCCGCAGGAATGCGCTCCGTCCGTGGCGGCTCGACCTTTGCCGCTTCCGAACGAACAGGTTGCGAGCGAGGAGGTTCCGACCGCACCGGCTCCGTCCGCACCGGCTCCGTCCGCATCGTCTCCGTCCGCGCAGGTGCCGCGCGAACCGGTTCAACATACGCCGGTTCGACCTGCACCGGGTCGACCCGTGCCGGCTCCGCAACGCGCGGCTTCACCGCGGGCACGGGCTCGTCGATCGGCGTACGCTCCCAGCGAGGACGCTTGGCCGCCGCAACCGGCTCGGCCGCAGCCAGCACCTCGGCGACGATCGCAGGGGCCACCGTATCCGCCCGTGGCACCCGCCGCGTACGGGGCCGATCCGACTCCTCGGCAGCCGCCGCAACCGGCACCGGCGTAAACGTCTCGGACCGCGCGCCGCGACGCGGCCGTGCGCGCCGCGCCGTGCCATCGTCTTCGGTCGCAGCAGCAACCGGCGCCGTCTTCGGCTCGGCAACTTTCAGCCGTTCGATCGTCTGCCCGGTAAGTTTCTCGATATTGACGATATTCTCGGCATCGTCCGGCGCGACGAATGTGTACGCCGTCCCCGTCGCTCCAGCGCGACCGGTGCGGCCGATCCGGTGGACATAGTCGTCCGGATGCCACGGCGCGTCATAGTTGAACACCGTCGACACGCCCTTGATGTCGAGCCCGCGCGCCGCGACGTCCGACGCAACGAGGATCGTCACCGCGCCGGTCTTGAACAGCTCGAGTTCGGCCAGCCGCTGCGGCTGTTCCATGTCGCCATGGATCTCGCCCGACTTGTAGCCCGCCTGCTTCAGCACCTTGTTCAGGTCGCGCACCGTCGTCTTGCGGTTGCAGAAGATGATCGCGTTGGTCACCTCTTCCTGCGCGAGAATGCGGCGCAGCGTATCGCGCTTGGCGGTCTGGCTCGGCACCGGCACCAGATACTGCTTGATGTTGAGGTTGGTCGACGCCGGGCGCGACACCTCGATCGTCTTGGGATTGGTCAGGAACTTGTCCGCCAGCTTCTTGATCGGCGGAGGCATCGTCGCCGAAAACAACAGCGTCTGGCGCTGCTTCGGCAGCTTGGTGCAGATTTCCTCGATGTCGGGGATGAAGCCCATGTCGAGCATCCGGTCCGCCTCGTCGATCACCAGCATCGAACAGCCGTTGAGCATGATCTTGCCGCGCCCGAACAGGTCCATCAGCCGGCCTGGCGTCGCGATCAGCACGTCCACGCCCTTCTCGAGCGCGGCGAGCTGGTCGCCCATCGAGACGCCACCGATCAGCAGCGCCATCGAGAGGTTCGAATTGACGCCGTATTTCTCGAAATTCTCCGCCACCTGCGCGGCGAGTTCGCGCGTCGGTTCGAGG
Organism: Sphingomonas sp. PP-F2F-A104-K0414; assembly: GCF_004340945.1. Lineage (GTDB taxonomy): Bacteria > Pseudomonadota > Alphaproteobacteria > Sphingomonadales > Sphingomonadaceae > Sphingomonas. Next base: position 353,360 of record NZ_SLYD01000002.1, on the reverse strand, counting down.
ATCAGCGAGCGCGGCATCCGCGCGCGGCTACGGCCATGCGCGAGAATGTCGATCATCGGCAGCACGAACGACGCGGTCTTGCCGGTGCCCGTCTGGGCGATACCGATGATGTCGCGCATCATCAGCACGGACGGGATCGCGCCGGCCTGGATCGGGGTCGGCTCGGTATAGCCGGAGTCGGTGACTGCCTTCAGCAGTTCGTCGGAGAGGCCGAGATCGGCAAAACTCATGCAAATGTCCGGTAAATAGAGGGTGAAATGCACTGCCCTCAAGCGTTCCGGCGCTCGCCGATTTGGCGACAAATGTCAAGGAAACGCGGTGAATGGAGGGTGGGAAGGGGCGGCGGGCGGGTAAACGTCAATTACCTGCTGCATTCACATAGCTTGAACGCGGTGCGTATGCGTGAATTCACCAGACGCACCTCCCCGGCGAAGGCCGGGGTCCAGTTGGAAAGGTCGCAGTAACGAACGGTAGCGCAGAGTTGGCAACGTCACCCAACTGGACCCCGGCCTTCGCCGGGGAGGTGGTTGTAGGGTGCGGGCGCTCGTCGAACCGAAACAGGATTTTCGAACAGGCAGTGTACGCGTTCCGAAGCGACCGACCTACTTCTTCTTCGCCCGCAAGCTCTTGAACCCTTCGATCTCGCAGCGTGAACCCGATCGCATGCGGATCGCGTCACGGCCCTTGCAGATCATCCCGTCCGCGCCCGGCCGCAGATAGAACCCTGAATAATAATCGAGCGGCTTGCAGTCGCCATCGAGCCGCGCGCGCAGCCGCGTCGTATCGTCCATCACCAGGTCGACCGCGCCGTCCTTGTTGAGCATCGCACCAGCAATTTCATCGACCGCGATGCATTTTGGACCCTTATGCTCCTTCCATTCGGTCGGCGGCGCGTAGGTACGGACGGGGGCTCGGCTCATCCGGGGCACACGGATGATGATGCGTTCGTGAATCGAGACCTGCGCGACCTGCGTGCCGTCCAGTTCGAATCCCGAAGACAGGCCGGACGACGGTACATCGCGCAATGCCACAGCAAAGGGGCCCGCGAGCGCGAGCAGGGTGGCGGGTATCGCGGGGTGAATCATGGTGTCTGGATCATGCTGACGTAATCGTTAGGGCCTATCGTTGAACGCGCGATGAATTTTGTCTAGCGCCGCGTACATGGCCGAAATTCAGTCAGCAATCCTGACGCCTTCGCAGGCGGCAATGCTTAAATCGCTCGCCTGGCAGCTCGACGCCAAGGCGATCGTCACCGACCCCGCCGATATCGATCCTTGGCTGCACGACTGGCGCGGTCGGTTCCATGGCGCTGCGCCCGCGCTGCTCGCGCCGACCTCGACCGCGGAGGTCGCGCTGATCGTCAAGGCCGCCGCCGAGCACCGCGTCCCGCTCGTCGCCCAAGGCGGCAACACCTCGATGGTCGGCGGCGCGACCGCCCCCCCCGACGGCAGCGCGCTGATTCTGTCGCTCCGCCGCATGAACCGCATCCGCAGCCTCGACACCGACGCCGGGCTCGCCATCGCCGAGGCAGGCGTGATCCTCGCCGACCTCGATGGCCCCGCGCAAGGGAAGGGCTGGCGCTTCCCGCTGACGCTTGGCGCGCGCGGCACCGCGACGATCGGCGGGCTCGTCTCGACCAACGCCGGCGGTACGCAGGTGCTCAAGTTCGGCACCATGCGCGGCCTCGTCGCAGGCGTCGAAGCGGTGCTCGCCGACGGGACGATCCACGACGGCCTGTCCGCGCTGAAGAAAGACAATCGCGGCTACGACCTCGACCAACTCTTCATCGGCGCGGAGGGGACGCTGGCGATCGTCACCGCCGCCACGCTCCGCCTCGCCCCCGCAATTGCAGCCCGCGGCACGGCGTGGGTCGGCATCGCGTCACCCCACGCCGCGCTGAAACTCCTGCGGACGATGCAAGCGAGGACCGACGCGATCGAAAGCTTCGAGATCCTCCCCGCCGAGTCGCTCGACGCCGCGGTCGCGCACCTCCCGAACGCCCGCGCGCCGCTTGCCGGCCGCCACCCCTGGCACCTCCTGATCGAGGCAACCTCCGCCACCACCGATGGCGAGTCCCCCAGCGCACTCCTCGAACGCCTGCTCGGCAAAGCCCTCGAAGACGGCGCCATCGAAGACGCGACGATCGCCCCCAGCGAAGCCCAGTCCACCGCCTTCTGGCTCCTCCGCGACTCGCTCTCCGCCGCCGAACGCGCGCTCGGCCCCGCGACGCAGCACGACATCTCGATTCCGGTCGAGACGATGCCCCGCTTCATGATCGAGGCGGCGGCGGCGTGCGACGCGCGCTTCCCCGGCACGCACGCGAGCGGGTTCGGCCATCTCGGCGACGGCAACGTCCACTTCCACGTCCGCGCCGCGCCCGGCACCGATCCCGCGCACTGGTACGCCGAGGACGCGCCGGTCGTCACCCGCTTCGTCGGCGATCTCGTGACGGCGGCCGGCGGCTCGATCTCGGCGGAGCACGGCATCGGCCAGATGAAGCGCGACGAACTCGAACGCCTCTCGTCGCCCGCGCGGATGACCGCCTTGCGGGCGATCAAGGCCGCGCTCGATCCGCTCGGCATCCTCAACCCCGGCAAGCTCGTCACACTTGCACGCCCGCCCGGCGCACCATAGAGCCTCGCCCCAATCGGTGGCATGAGCCACCGGCATTTCGACCGACCGATCCGGAGAGTAACATGGCCAGCACCGCCCAGCTTCCGCTTTTCTATAATGGCCTCGAGCCGCTTTCGAGCGACACGCACGCGAATTTCAAGGTCCGCCCGCAGGACAGCGCGCCGTTCCTGGTCGGCCAGCACGCGATCCCGATCACCGTCGACGAGTTTCCGCTGGTCCAGCGTCACATGCCGATCGTCTTCTCGACCGGTGACGACGCCATCCCGCTCGCGCTGATGGGCCTGAACGAGGGCGTCAACGTGTTCGTCGGCGACGACGGCAAGCTGACCGAGACCACGTTCTACGTGCCCGCCTATGTCCGTCGCTACCCGTACATGCTCGCGCGTCTGCACCCCGATGCGCAGGAGCTGTCGCTCTGCTTCGATCCGACCTCGCCGACGCTCGGCGAGTTCGAGGACGGCGATGCGCTGTTCGAGAACGGCCAGCCGACCGAGCTGACCAAGAACATCCTCGGCTTCAACGAGTCGTTCGAACAGGCCGGCGCACGCACGCAGAACTTCATGAACGAGCTGCGCGAGCTCGAGCTGCTGATGGACGGCGAAGTCACGATCCAGCCCGACGGCGCCGAGCAGCCGTTCGTCTATCGCGGCTTCCAGATGATCAACGAGGAAAAGCTGATCGACCTGCGCGGCGATGCACTGCGCAAGATGAGCAAGTCGGGCATGCTCCCGCTGCTGTATGCGCACCTGTTCTCGCTGTCGCTGATGCGTGATATCTTCGCGCGCCAGGCACAGCTCGGCCAGACCCCGCAGCCGCAGATGGCCGCGCCGCAGTTCAACGTCTGAAGGACACGTACATGACGGCAGCGCGGGATAGTTCGGAGCGCTACTCGCCGGAGCGGCAATCCTCGGAACGCTATTCGAGGGTGGCGATCTGGCTTCACTGGACGATCGCGCTGCTCGTCATCCTCAACCTCGCGGTCGGCTTGTTGCACGATTCGGTGCCGGCCCTCCGCGCGTGGATGGGCGCGCACAAGGCGCTCGGGATGACCGTCCTTGTCCTGAGCGTCGCGCGGCTCGCATGGCGTCTTGCCAACCGCCCGCCGCCGCTGCCCGCGCTGATGCCGGCCTGGGAGAAGGGCCTCGCGCACGCTGCGCACGCGGTCCTCTACGTCATGATGATCGGCATGCCGCTGACCGGGTGGCTGATGGTGTCGGGCTCGGCGAAGCGCGGTCCGTTCAACTGGTTCGGCCTGTTCGACATTCCGTATCTGCCGGTGTCGACGGCAACCGGGCATTTCGGCCACGAGGCGCATGAGATTCTCGGCTGGATGATGCTCGCGCTGGTCGTCGCGCATAGCGCGGCTGCACTGCGCCATCACCTGCTGCTCCGCGACGAGATCCTGGCGCGAATGGCACCGGCGTTCGCCCGCAAGAAAAACGCGATCTGAAAAAAATTCGGTGTGCGCCGCAACAAGGGTTGAACCAAATCGGGGCTCACCCATTTAGATCGTGTACGGCATCGTGTCCCCCCCTTTCGCGGCGCCGTACGGTACGCTTCTAGCGTACCTCCTCCCTGAACCTAGGCCACTCCGTGCGTCATGCACGGGGTGGTTTTTTTTGGCCTGCGGATGCGGGGTAGGGACTGCGGCTGCGTTCCAGCCGACACTCCGGCGTTAACGAGTACAGCCGCGCTCAAAACCGATCCTCCCCCTAGCGGGGGAGGACTTGAAAACTGCGCTGTGTCGCGGGACAACCAAGGCAAGCCGAGGCAGTGGCTCAGGCGTCGGGCTCCGGCTGTCCAAGCCGCTGTTCGGTCAGGATCTGCCATCCCGCCAGGAACAGCGCCGCGACCACGGGGCCGACGACGATCCCGCTCAATCCGCAGATCTCGATTCCGCCCAGCGTCGTGACCAGCACGACATAATCCGGAATTCCGGTGTCGCGACCGACCAGGATCGGCCGCAGGATATTGTCCGCAAGCCCGATCACCACGACCCCCGACACGATCACCGCGACACCCTGCCAGATCGCACCCGTCGCCAGCAGATACACCGCGACCGGCACCCACACGATCGCCGGCCCCAAGGCGGGCAGCAACGAGGTGAGCGCCATCAGCAGGCCCCACAACAGCGCCGCCGGCACGCCGACCAGCCAGAAGGTCAAGGCGCCCAGGCCACCCTGGACGAGCCCGACGATGACCGATCCCTTGATCGTGGCGCGCACCACCGCGACGAACTTGCCGACCAGCCGCTCCGTCACCGACCGCTCCAGTGGCAACGCGCGACAGATCGCCGGCCCGACGCGGTCGCCGTCGCGCAGCAGGAAGAACGTCACGTACAGCGCGATGCCGAACGCCAGCAGGAATGCGAACGCATTGCGGCCGATCGACAGCGCCTGTCCGGCGATCGTCCGGACGCTGTTGCCCAGCGCGCCGGAAATACGCGATTGCAGCCGTTCGAAGCTGTCGATCCCGGACTTGTCGACGAGCTGCTGGAGCCGCTGCGGCAAGGCATCGTGGATCTGCTGGAAATAGGCGGCAAAATTGATCTGGCCGCTCTGCATGCTCGTATAGACCGAGGACGCCTGGTCGATCATCAGGCTCGCGATGATCAGCGTCGGGACGACCACCGCGACGAAGATGATCAACATCGCCAGCGAGGCGGCGAGGTTGCGCCGCTCGGGCCAGCGCTTGAGCAGCTTTTGATACAGCGGCTGGAACAGGATCGCCGCCAGCGCGCTCCATAGCAGCGCGGCCGCGAAGGCGGATACCACCACGCCCAAGGCTATGGTGATGATCGTCAAGAAGAGGAGGAATCCCCCGTTCTCGATCCGGCCCCTGTTCGTCATGTCGCCCACCCTGTTTCGCCAGTCCGGTCGACATGTCCCGGCCGCCGTCTCGCATCACGTATAGAAAAATCCCCCCGGTCGTGCCGGGGGGATCAGTATCAGCGGAGCTTCTCGCTGCCGTTGACGAGGGCCGCCTTCTCGCTGGCCGGCATCGCCTGCGCGTTCACGTCGGCGTCGTCGATCGCGTCGGCCTGCTGGTCGCCGCTCTCGCGCACGGCCTTGGCCTGGTCCTCGAGGTTGTCCGCCTTGGCTTCCAGCGCGTCGGCACGGTTGTCCGCTGCGCCTTCGACCTGGCTGCCCAGCTTGTCGTCGCCCTTGCCGCCGCAGGCTGCGAGCGGAACGGTGAGAGCAGCCATCATAAGCGCTACGGTCAGTTTCTTCATGATCGGATATCCTGTTGGTGTTGTGTCGACGCAAACCGTCACGGTGACGTAACGGTTCCCAACGCAGCGATCCTTCTGAAACAGTGTGATCTTTTTGCACTACGCCTCAGCGCAGCGCGGCCTCCCGCTGGAACCAGAAGCGCCCCTCGACCAGATACACGATCACCAGCGCACCGAGGCCGATCCCGAGATAGCCGATCGCGAGCGGGAAGGTGGATCCGTCATAGGCCTGGCCGATCAACGATCCGACCACCACCGCGCCGACGCTGGTGATGAATCCCTGCACCGACGATGCGGTCCCGGCGATATGCCCGACCGGCTCCATCGCCATCGCGCCGAAGTTCGATCCGCACAGGCCGATGCACGTCATGCTCAGCGCCTGGATCGCGATGAAACTCCACAGCGTCTCCAGGCCACTGGCGATCACCGCGAGATGGACCAGCGACAACGCGATCAGCGCGAACACCCCGGCCTGCGAGATCAGTCGCGTGCCCAGTCGCTCGACCAGCCGACTATTGGCGAACGACGCACAACCCATTGCGAACGCGCAGACCGCGAACAGCATCGTGAACCGATCGCCCGCACCGAACTGCTCACCGAAGATCTGCTGTGCCAGCGACACGAAGGCGATGATCCCGCCGAACGTCAGCGACGCGGCGGTCGCATAGCCGATCGAATAGCGATTGGTGAGCGTCAGGCGATAGGCGTTGCGTAACGACGTCAGCGAGATTGCCGTCCGTCGCTCGATCGCCAGCGTCTCGGACAACCGCATCGCCGCCCATGCCAGGACGAATGCGGCGAACGCTGCCAGTGCGTAGAAGATGAACCGCCACGGTCCGAACGCGAGCAGGATTTGTCCCAGGCTGGGTGCGAGGATCGGCACCAGGAAGAAGATCATCTGCGCGATCGACAGCGTCTTGGCCATCTGCCGCCCGGAAAAGCGATCGCGGACGATGGCGACGGCGAGCACGCGAGTCGAGGCCGACATCAGTCCTTGCAGGATCCGCGCACAGATCAGCGCGGTGAAGGTCGCCGAACTCGCCGCGAAGATGCTCGCGCCGACGAATCCGATCAGCGTCGCGAGCAGGATCGGGCGGCGGCCATAGCGATCGGCGAGCGGCCCGTAGACCAACTGGCCGATCCCGAAGCCGAACATGTATGCGGTGATGATCCACTGCCGCGAATTGGCGGTCGCGGCATGAAGCTCGGCCCCGATCGCCGGCAGCGCGGGCAGCATCAGGTCGACCCCGAGCGCGTTCACCGCCATCATTGCGGCGATGAACGCGACGAATTCGCGACGACCAAAGGTAAAATGGGTAAGCGGCTGCGTCATATCCCCGCGCCTACTGGTTAATGTTGCACCGCGCCATAATCGATCGCACCACTTCACAATCCTCCCCCGCCAGGGGGAGGTGGCAGGCAAAGCCTGACGGAGGGGGAGGACACGGAACACAGGTTGGCGCCGACCCCTCCTCATCTGGAAAGCGCCAGCCCCTCCTTAGCCGGGGAGGAGCATACCGACTCGATACCCCCCACGCGCGCTATCCCGCGACCGGCGTGTCGCTCCGCTCCACCGCAACGATATCGACGTGATAGCTCTTCCACCCCCGCGTCGCCGCGGCCTCGACCGCGAGATTCTTGGTCTTCTTCGCTTCGCCAAGCGACTTGCTGTGTCCCCAGAACACCTCGGTCTTGCCGTTGGCGAGCACCGCGACGATCCGCCAGTAATGCGTCAGGTCGAGCGCGGTGGGCCCGATCGTCTTGACATAGCCGTCGGGCAGGACTGCCGTGAGGTAGAATTTACGCTTGGCCATCGCGACCTGCTACAAGCGCGACGGCCCGAACGCATCCGTGAAAAATGCCGTTCCCGTATCAGCCATGACGTGCGGCGACCGGATTTGGCAAACGGCGCAGGGATCGAATTGGCGCGTGCAGCGCTCCTCCTGAGACTCCTTCCGAAGGGCCGATGATGACGACACCCGACGCTGCTCCCACCAGTCTTCCTGCGACGAAAAGTCCCAATACGGCGGCTTCGGCAACGACCCCGGCAACGACTGGCGCCGACTCGCATGGGATCGACTTCAAGGCAGCGGCCGTCGTTTTCACCAAGCTCGATGTCGAACTCATGCCCGATCCGTCGCGGACCGTGATCCGTCCGTTCAGCTTCGCCTATCCCGCCGCGTTCGACGATGGGCGGCCGTCGCGCGTCCATGCCGTCATCGATCGTGTCCGTGCGCTCGATCCGGCGATGCGGACGCGGATGCGCGCGCTGCTCGCGGCACCGATGCGCGAGCGGCACCGCAATGCCGATCGCGTCTTCCTGCGCCGCTTTGCGGAGATCCGTGACGAGATCGGCGCGGGCGATTTCGACGATGACGAGCAGTGGCTGATCGGCGCCTATTTCAGCCAGGAATACGCGTTCGAATCGGCGGCGTTGTTCAATCCGAGCATGGTCCGGTTGCCCGACGACGCGCTCGACGGGCGTCCGACCGAACCGGGCGCGGTGCGGTTTCTGCTGTCGCTGCGCGGGATCGGCGAGGGGCATATCTCGTCGGTGACGTTCCGGACCGGCGAATGGGGGCCGGGCGATCGTCTCGTACTCGATCCGCCGAGCGCGAACGGGGTGCCGCCGCAGATCGAGCGGACCGAGGCGGACTGGGTGCGGCTGCTGTGCGAGGATAGCCAGGACGTCTCCGAGACGGTGATCTTCCCGATCCTGCCCAGCCAGCATCAGGGGATCGAGGATCTCCGCATGGTCACCTTCACCGATCATGACGATGTGCAGAGCATCATCGGCACCTATACCGCGTTCGACGGCAAGACCGCGCGGCAGGAGATGTTGCGCGGGATCGATATCCGGACGTTCGAGATGCGGCCGCTGGCGGGGTCGATGACCGGCTATAAGGGGATGGCGCTGTTCCCGCGGCGGATCGACGGGCAGTTCGTGATGCTCGGGCGGCAGGACAGCGAGAATATCTGGCTGCTCCGCTCGGACGATCTTTACACCTGGGACAGCGGCACGCCGATCATGGCGCCGAAATATCCGTGGGAATTCGTCCAGCTCGGCAATTGCGGGTCGCCGATCGAGATCGACGAGGGCTGGCTGGTCTTCACGCACGGCGTCGGCATGGTCCGCGGCTATTGCATCGGCGCGTGCCTGCTCGACAAGGCGGACCCGTCCAAGGTGCTCGCGCGGACGCCGTCGCCGCTGCTGTTCCCGTCGGCCGAACAGCGCGGCGGCTATGTCCCCAACGTCACCTACAGCTGCGGCGGGCTGCTCCAGGATCGCCGGGTGCTGCTGCCCTACGCGATCGGCGACGAATACAGCGCCTTCGCGGTCGCCGAGGTCGACGACATCCTAGCCGCCATGGTTCCCGCCTGACGGTCCCCTCGGGGCTCAGCCAAGCGCCCCGAACAATTTGCGTATGATTCCTGTATCAACCGAAAAATCCCGCCGATCCACCGGGCGGGCGTCGGTGGAGACGGTCGGGCCGACGGCGGCGAGATAATCCAGTTGGCGGTGGTGTGCGAGATTGGCGAACAAGGTCGCATTGCCCTCCCGCCCTTCTGGAGCAAGTTCGATCAAAACGCTGCCGGGACGCATGAAGACCGCATTGGCGAGCCCGGCGCCCAGTGGCCCTGCAATGGCGTCCGCGCCGGAAAAAAGCTTAACCTGATCGTGAAAGGCAAGATGTTGCGGCTCGACGGTTTCGAACCCGTGCTCGGCAGCGATCTCCATGATCTCGGCCTCGTTGATCAGTTTGCGCGACCCCGCACCGGCGCGGGTAATGAAGAACCGGCGTCCCGATGGTGCCGCTGGCGCATGCCGCTGGCGTATCTCATCCGCCATGGCGAATGCGTGCGCGCAAAACGTATGGATGTTGCTCAGTCCGCGCGCCGGCATCAGCAACCGGGCGCATCGTGTGATGCCGTCCGCCTGCGTCGCGCACCTGTCGATCGGTTGCAGCGCCGTCAGCATGTCGGCCATCCACGGACGTAACGGTGGCAGCCAGACCGTCGTGTCCGCCGCCAACCCCTCGCGCTGTGCCAGCCACAGCCGCGGCATCGCCTCGAGCAACCAGTGAAAGTAGTTCAGGTTGGTTTGGATGCCCACGACCAGATGTGTTCCCGGTAGCTCGGGCCCGCCGACAAGGTCGATCGAGAAAAGACGATCCGGGTGCTCGTGAAATCCGTAGCGGGCAAGCGATCCGAAGGCGCGGAAGCTGTCGCTGAGGATGCGATGATCCTGATCCGCAACCAGAAACCCTTCGGTGAGGATCGCACCATGCGGTAGCGCAACGACGAACGAAGGCGCCAATCGCGTAGTCGCGCTCGGCCCCGAACGGATGTCGTGTTCGCGCACTACGTCGGCGACGCGCGGATCGATCGCGAAGAATACGGGGGGCTGGCGTATCACCGGTGCGCTACCCGGCAGCGTGACGCGCGTGGCTTGACCTACGGCAGTCGACAGATCACCCGTTGTAGGAATGCCATCGCGGTGGAACAGGTGATACATCGTATCAGGTACAAACTGAGAGTCGGTGATCGTCGGTTCCTTGCAGGAAACGTTGTGACGTACCTGTGTCTATGATCGCCGTCCAATCCCAGCCGGCGAACTGTTTCGTCATCCTGCGCTTCCCTCGATCTGGAGGTCGGTGAATACGCATCGGTTCTTCGCTACTTGTGCGTACAATGCCCCATAGCGGTCTGCCATCGCCGAGGTGTCATAGTGACGGCCGACCGTGTCCTGCCAATGGACGGTCGCCATCCGGGCCGCATGGATAGCATCGGGAAGCGCCGCCAGATGAGCAAGCCATTGTGCCAGATCGGCAGCTGGAATGCCGACGTGGTGCAGCCACCCGGCGCCGGACTCCTTGATCCGGTCGCCCACCGCGCCGATGTCGAAGCCGACCACAGGCAGTCCTGCTGCCCAGAGCTCGGTCAGTGTGTGACAATAGGTCTCTGCCCATATCGAGAAAATGGCCCCGAGGTGTGGCGCAATCTCGGCCACCCGGGCGGCGAACGCATCGCGCTGGTACCGCCCATGCAGGACCAGTCCAGGGCGCGCCGTCATGTGACCCGAGTCGCCTAGCACGTGAAATTCAAACGTGCGCCCGCCGTCGATCTCCGCCACGGCTTCTATGAGGATGGACCCTTTCGCGGCGGAAAGGTTGCCGGGTACGAGAATCTTGAGCGGCATACCTGGTTGCCACGGCGCGGCGATGCCGAAATCCGTAAAGGTCCGGCCATGAGGAATGACCTCAAACGGTCGATCAGCGAGATCGGGCAAGGCATCGAGAATAATCTCCCGCGCGGTCGGGCTTGTCGTGACATACGCATCACAGTGGCGAAGCGCCTCGTTCATCATCGCGCGCCAGCGATGGATGAACTGATGCTTCAGGTTCGGAAACGCATCGGCCGGCCATAATTCGGGACGACACCGACCTGGTCCGGGCGTGCAGCGGCCACCGCAAAACACCATGTCCTGATCAAGCAGTTTCACCGTCGGGCACAGCGTATAAAAATCGTGAAACGAGAAGACTGTCGCGATCCCCAGTCGGCGGCACGTTTGGGGGAGGGTGGTGCTGTGCCACGCCATGTGTCGAATATGCACAAGATCGATCGCGTGCCGGGTGAGCATGTCGGCGACGATCAGGTCGTATTCGCTCGAGCGGTGGACCAGCGGATCGATGCCGCGGTGCAAGTCTGCGGTCTCGACCGGCACCAGCGCGCCCTCGTGCAGCCGCGACAGCTCGAGCTGGACCGTATCGCAGCGTAGCAGCCACGGTTCGAACCGATCCTCGATCGCGGCCATCAGGTCCTGGTTGGTCTGTGGCGTGCCCCCCGACTGCGTGGCGATCACATACAGGATGCGCGGTCGCGGCGCGGCCACGACGTCTGCCACCGCGCGCCGGATTCGCCAGCGCATCGCCAGCATGTCCCGACCGCGCGAGAACACGCCGATCCGTGCCTTGTATTCGGGATAGCGTTCGTCGACCATCAGCCGCCCCGCCGCATACAGCGCCGTCTTGGCCGTGCCGAAGCTTGCCGACCCCTCATGATGGACGAAGGTGCGGTCATCGACGACGTTGCGCAGCCCGGCATGATCGGCGCGCATCGAAAAATCGTTCTCCTCGCCATAGCCGCGCGGAAACGCAGTGGCATCGAGCGTCCCGATCCGGTCGAGCGCGTCGCGGCGGATGAACAGGCAAAACCCGTGTCCGGTCGGCACCTCCGGTCGCAGCGTCATCGCCGATTGCCGGACCAGCCGTGCCATGTCGTCGAAGGAGAAGCCGGCGGGGACCGGATTGGCGGTGCCGGGCTCCGGCACCGAGAAGGCGCCTGCATTGTCCGACACCGCCGTCGCGGTCGCGACCGACCGGCCGCTATAGGCCGCAAGGCGCAGACCCTGGAGCCACCCGACGGTCACCTGCGTATCCGAATTGAGCAGGACCACGTCGTCGGTGCCGGCAAGCCCGATCGCGCGGTTGACGGTACGCGTGAACCCCAGATTCTCGGGATTGCGGTGCACCTCGACGTTACGCAGCGTGGCCGCGGTTTCCAGGATTTCGGCGATCGCCGGATCGGTGCTGCAATCGTCGATCAGGATCAGCCGGCAGGGTATGTCGGTGCTGCGGCAAAGCGCGGCGATGCATGCGGCGGTATCGTTGGCAGCATTGTAGATCGGGACGATGATCGTCACGCCGCGCTCGTCGAAATCGGGCAGGATGTCGAGGATCACCGACGGCAGGAGCGTACGCCGCTCCGGAACGGGCATATCGATCGCGCCGCGGATCGCCACGACCTCATCCAGCGCATGGACGGCAACATGCGCGCTGGTCGCGCCGGTCATGCTGATCGACGGCATCTCGAAGCGAAACCCGCCTCCCGCCGCGACGATGCCCTTGGCGACGAGATCGGCGCGGTACCGGTCGGCGACTCCGGTCGCATAGCGGATGCCATCGATCCGCATTTCCACCCGAAGCGTCCCGTCCGAGCGGTTGGCATCGGCTGCCCAGCCCCGTGCCTCGCTCAGCGTGACGCGTTCGAGTTTGCCGTGGACCAGCTGCGTACGGACGAGGGTCGCCGCGCCGACGATGTGCGTGCCGGCCCGCAACAGGATCATGTCCGGGCCCAAGGCCGTGGCGGACGAAGGTGTCGCGCGCGCGCGCAACGCCTGCAGCGACACGCGGAACCCGTAGTTCGGAGCGCTGCCCGGCACGATCTGCATCAGATCGGGGCGATCGATTGCCGGGTCGATAGACGCGGTCAGGTTGCCATCGAACTGGAGCGTCACTGGCAGGCCTACTGCGACGATCCAGCCTCCCACATCGTCGCTGCCGGCCACCTCGATGTGACCGAGCGGCGCCATGGGACGCACCGCGTCCGCCGCAATTTTGAGCGGCTTGCCTGTGATCGTCGCCGTCACATGCGTCCCGTCGGCGATCGGAACCGGCAGGCAAACGCGAAATGCACGCGCACCGATCGCGGCCAGATCCTCGCGATACGCTGTTTCCGTGATCTGGACGATGCGCTGTGCGATGCCGTCGAACGAAAGCGTCAACGGGCCGGATCGCAGCGCCTCGTCGTTGGCCCAACCCTGCACGACCACGCGATCCGCCAGGCATTCCAACGCTTCGATATAGCCCGCGGTCATTGGTCTTCGCTGCTCCGTTCGCTCGCTTGGTATCCGGAGCCGACAGGACACGGTCGTCCCTGTCGTTGCTCGCTCCGGCCTCGTTCTCGTCCGTGCGTCAGCGGTTACTGGGTCAGGCTGCGGGCAAGCGCGAGCGGCGTGAAAAGCTGACCGATGATTTGCGTCATCTTGCCCGGTGCATTGGCTGCGGCGCTGGAGACGTAGATCACGTCCTTGTCCTGCATCTCGACCCGCTGCGAGAGAAAATAGCTGTCGGCGCGGATCATGTTGAGGCGGTAGACGATCGGCTTGGGCTCGGCACCGAGCGAGGTGTCGTACCGGAACAGATAGACCGCGGCCGGGTCTGCGGTGCGCTCGCTCGGGCCTCCGATCCGTGCCATCGCTTCGGCCAGCGAAAGCGAACTTGCGCCGAACGCGACCTGCGAGACTTTCTCGGTTGCACCGAACACCAGGAATGTCCGTGGCCGGTTGAACAATTCGATCCGGTCGCCTGGCAACAACGCGATATTCTGATCGCCCGACGCGTTGATTTCGCTCAGTCGCGTTTCGGCAGAGCGCGCGCTGCGGGTAACGCGCACGATCATGTCGTTGGGCTGATTGGTCGTGCCGCCGGCGCGCGCGATCGCATCGAGCAGCCGTTCGCGCGGCAAGCCCAGTTCGAACCGGCCGGGTGTGCGTATGTCCCCCGAAACATAGAATACGTTGAAGGCGTTGGTTTTGACCGCCACGACGACCTGAGGGCGTTGCGACAAGCCGATCATGCCCTGTTCGATCGTCCGCTCGACCTGACCAGGCGTCTTGCCGACAACCGACACGCGACCGACATACGGTAGCTGCACGTTGCCGGACGAGTCCACGCGAACGGTAAGATCGGTCCCCGATGCCGATGGTGTGAAACTGCTTTGGGCGGCGGCGCCGTTGCCACGCGTGAACAGAGTCACGCCAACTTCGAAAATGCCGATCGACAGCGTGTCGCCGGGGCCCAGCGTGTCGGTACGGCCGACTTCGTCCAGCGTCGCGAGCGGCGTGGTGGTGGCGCCGTGGATGGCAAGACGCGCGGTGGTCGCCGCGTCGATATCGACGATCTGGAATCCCGTTTGGTTGTCCTTGGTTTCCGCGCGCCGGATTTGTGCCGAGGTCGGCCCGGCGGCAGGTAGGGTCGAGCACCCCCCGATTGTGCCAAGTCCCACAGATATAAGGATGATCCTGGTCGATTGGATGATGTATCGTCGACGCCTTTTGTAATTTTCAAATGTCGTCATCGATAAGTCTTTCAATAGACTGGCCGAAGATATCTAACTATCGGCCTATGTTTACCGATGTACCGTTAAATGAGACCAAAGATGAAAACAATCAAATCAACGGGGTGATGGTGGAAAGCTTTGTAGTCTATGGTGCACGTCGGCAGCTTCCTGAATCGTGTCATAGAGCGTGACGACGCCGCCAAATACCACCGCGCCACGATCGCAATATCGAAATAATGCGTGGGTATCGTGTGAGACCATGACTAGGGTTCCACGGTCACGGCGTGCGGTAAGTGCCTCTTCCGACTTGATTCTGAAACGTTCGTCTCCAGCGCCCGTAATTTCATCGACGATGTAGCAATCAAAGTCTATGGCGAGGGAGACGCCGAACGCAAGACGTGCGGACATGCCTGCCGAATAGGTATTGACAGGTTCATGAATATAGGAACCGAGTTGCGCAAAATCCTGAACATAGTCGAGCAGTTCTTGCGGATCCCGGCCATAGATCCGGGCAATGAAGCGGGCATTGTCAGCGCCGGTAAGCCCGGGTTGGAACGCACTGGCATAGCCGATCGGCCAGGATGTAGTCATGGTACGTTTGATGATGCCAGACGTTGGCGGCTCGACCCCCGAAATCATCCGCATCAGAGTCGACTTTCCGACGCCATTTGCGCCACATACACCAATACTATCGCCGCGTTTTATGATCATGTTGACGTCGTTCAGAACCGGGTTCTGAAAGCCGCGACCATGATATTTCTTGTAGACGTTCTCGAAGGCGATCATCGCGTCGAATGCTCCGCATGGAAGGGATGACATCTGGGGCTGTACTCGACCAAGCCCTCCATAAGAAGGTGAAGATCGCCGTCGACGCGCGATTGGCAGGAACTGGCGGTACGGGGGTTGCGAGTTATCGTCGGGCGGTGCTCGCCGCGCTCGCCGCGGCGGGCCGTACCACGCTGGCCTTGCGCGATGACTCCATCGGCCGCTTCGGTGCGCCGAGCACGCGGCGGGCGGCGGCATCGCGATGGCTCTCGGCATGGTCTTCGCGACCCCGCAGCGTTTCTGCACGACCCATTGCGGCCGGGCGGGCACCGGTACGCGCAACGTCGGACGGCGAGACCGCGGGCTTGTGGCGGCGCGACATCTTCAGGCTCGCGCAGGTCCATTTCGCGCGGCACGGTACGCTGTTGCGGCTCACCCCGCCGGAGCCGGTCGGCATCATGCATTGGACCTATCCGATCCCTGCCCTCGTCGAGGGCTGGATCAACGTCCACACCGTGCACGACGTGATCCCGTTGCGCCGGCCCGATCTGTCCGCCGTCGCTGCGGAGCGATTGCGCGCGTGCCTGATGGCGATCGCCGCGCAGACCGACCGGATCGTTACGGTATCCGCCTGGGCGCGCCAGACCTTCCTAGAAATGCTGCCGATTCCGTCGGAATTGATCAGCGATTGCGGCGGCGGGTTGGTCGGGCTCGCCGGAACGCAGGAGGCGGGCACGCCGGGTTCCGGCGACACGCCTAGCGCTCGTCTCGGGCGTAGCGGCGGCGTCTTGCCGTACGATCTGCGCCCAGACGGCTATCTATTCTTTTGCGGAACGATCGAGCCGCGCAAGAACCTCGCCCGGCTCGCGGTCGCGTGGCGGGCCAGCGGCTGCGGCGTGAAGCTGGTGATGGCGGGGCCCATTGGTAGCGATGGCGCTGATGGCGATGCGTTGCGCTGCGAGCTCGAACGCGCCGGCGTGCTGGTCCTGCCGTACCAGGACAGGTCGGTGTTGATCGACCTGATCCGCAACGCGCGGGCGCTCGTCTGCGTGTCGCTGGAGGAGGGGTTCGGCTTGCCGGTTGCGGAAGCGATGGCGCTCGGAACGCCGGTCCTCACCTCCAACGGTGGCGCGCTGGCGGAGATTGCAGGCGGCGCCTGCTTGCTGGTCGATCCGGTCGATGCACAGGCGATCGCCGAAGGGCTCCGGCGGATCGTCGCCGACGATGTTCTGTGTGCCGCGTTGACGAGGCGCGGGTTGGCGCGAGCGGAGGTTTTCAAGCCGCTGGCGTTCGGCCGGCGACTGACGCCGCTGTACGACCGGCTGATCGACGCGCGGATCGCCGAAGGCGTGTGGCCTGAATTGGAGACCGCGGGTGAACGCTGACGTGCGGATCGCGATCGACGGGTTCAACCTCGCCTTGCCGCATGGCACCGGGGTCGCGACCTATGGCCAGGCTCTTGGCGACGCGATCACGTCATTGGGCGCGCGCCTGGACGGCGTATTCGGGATACCGGTCGGGATCCACCCGGAGCTGCGCGAGATCCTGTTCTACGAGGCGCTCGGGCGGGGAATTCCGCAAGGCCCCGGGCTCGCGGCGGTGCGGGCGGTGCGGGAGTGGTTCGGCCAGTATCGGCGGACGCAGATGTTCGACGTTCCGATGCGGGGATTGATCGTCCAGGGCGCGATCGCACGGCGACTGCCGCGGTTCGAGCGGATCATGAGTTCCGCCCGGCTGTTCGAGCGTGCCGATCGTTATTTTGCGCGGACCGGACGGTTCCTGCCGATCCGGGTCTCCGATCCGCCGCACATCATGCACTGGACCTACCCCGTGCCGATCCGGATGCAGGGGACGAGCAACGTCTATACGCTGCATGATCTGGTGCCGCTCAAGCTGCCCTATGCGACGCTCGACCGAAAGCGGCTCTATTACCGGATGACCGAGACGATCGTGCGCGAGGCGGACCATGTCTGCACCGTGTCGGAGTCGAGTCGTGACGATGTGATCGCGCAGTTCGGTATCGCCGGGGACCGCATCACCAACACCTATCAATGCGTCTCGACCGCGCAGACACGGCAGGATCATGTCGGCGACGTCACCGCGTTGTTCGGGCTGAAGCCGCGTGGCTATTTCCTGTATTATGGCGCGATCGAACCCAAGAAGAATGTCGGTCGGCTGATCGAGGCCTATCTCGGCAGCCAGGTAAAGACGCCGCTCGTCCTGGTCGGCGCGGGTGCGTGGCAGGCCGACGAGGACCTTCGCCTGCTCGCGACCGGAGCGGCCGGATCGCACAATGCCTTTGGCAGGCGGGTCGCCAGCCAGGTCATCCGGTTGCAGTATCTGCCGCGCGCGTTGTTGCTGCAGCTGATCGAGAACGCCAAGGGGGTGATCTTCCCGTCATTGTACGAGGGGTTCGGGCTTCCCGTCCTCGAGGCGATGCAGCTTGGCACCCCGGTCATAACGTCGGATCGGAGTTCGTTGCCGGAGGTCGCGGGGCAGGCGGCGCTGATGGTGGACCCGTACGACGTCGGCGCGCTGACCGCCGCCATCCTCGCGCTCGATACCGACGACGCGCTGGCGGACCGGCTCGCGGCGGCCGGCACCGAGCAGGCGCAGCGGTTCACGCAGGATCGCTACCGCGCGCGACTCGGGGCGATGTACGACACGATCTTGGCGAAGGCCCCACGGACCGGTCGCCACATGCCGAAGGGGTGGGAGTAGATGGCGACCCGTATCCAACCGCGCGGCACGCTGCGTCGGGGCCTCAAGGTCCAGGGAAACGTGATCGGTGCGCTGATCATGCGCGAATTGCATACGCGCTATGGCCGCGACAATATCGGCTATGTCTGGCTCATTCTCGAGCCGATGATGTTGGCGACGATGATCGCCTTGCTGCATCAGCAGACCGGCGGGCATTTCGGCAGCGACATCAAGCCAGTGCCGTTCGCGCTGATCGGCTATTGCATCTTCATCATGTTCCGCAGCATCTTCGGCCGCGCCGAGGGCGCGCTGGAGGCCAATCTCCCGCTCCTGTATCACAAGACGGTGACGATCTTCGACGTCCTGCTCGCACGCGCGCTGCTCGAAGCCGCGGGCTGTATCCTGTCGTTCATGATCTTGATGGGGCTGGCGGTGGCGACCGGCCTGTCAGATCTTCCCGCACGCCCTCTTTACGTGTGCCTGGGCGTGGCGTGCATGTTCTTCCTGGCCTTTGGTCTTTCGCTCATCGTCTGCGCTTTTACGTTCGAAAACAGAGCGATGGGACGCTTGGTGCATCCGATTGCGTACATCATGCTGCCATTGTCCGGTGTCTTCATCATGATGCAATGGGTGCCGGCAAAGTTCAGGCCGTTCTTTTCGTTCATTCCGATGTCGCATATTTTTGAAATGTTGCGATACGGATGGTTCATCAGCGCGGTGCCGTACTTTATCGACGCATGGTATCTCGCGGGCTGGATATTTGGATCGACCTTGATCGGTCTGCTGGCGATTGCTGCCGTCAAGCGCAAGATACATATGCCGTGATGATCCGTGACGGCGCTATACTCGGCCTTTACTGGCGGTCCACCCTCGGAGAATATCATGGTGCACGGTTTCATGTCCCCGGCGACCGCCGCACCGGCGGCGCTGCCGAGCCTCGGGGAGCGATGGCGTCAGGCCCGCACGCAATATGGCTGGTTCTTCGTCGTGGTGCTGCTGCCGTGTCTGGCTGCCGCGCTCTATCTGTACGGCTTTGCCGCGGACCAGTATGAGTCCGAAGCGCATTATCTGGTGCGCGCGCAGGGCGCGCCGGCATCGAGCGGATCCAGCATGGAAAAGCTGCTCGGGGCGAGCGGTAGCGGTAGCGGCGGCGGTGGCCAGGGCGAGGCCAACAGCGTCGCCGACTTCCTGCTGTCGCACGACGCGGTCGATGCCCTGAGCAAGCAGAGCGCGCTGATCGCCCGGTTCCGCCGCCCCGAGGCCGACGGCCTGAGCCGATTGCCCACCGCCGATCCGACCCCCGAAGCGCTGCTCAAATATTACCGCAAACAGGTCGACGTCCATTTCGACACCGACACCGGCATCACGACGCTGAAGGTCCGCGCGTTCCGGCCGGTCGATGCCTATGTCATCGCCCGCAAGCTGCTCGGATTGGGCGAAGGCCAGGTCAACACGATGAACGTCCGGTCCTATGCCGATGCGGTCAAACTGTCGCACCAGCAACTCGCCGAATCCGAAGCGGCGCTGTCCCAGGTGCAAGCGCGGATGACCGATTTTCGGCAGGACAGCAGGGACGTGAACCCGCAAGGGACCGCCGAAGCGCAGATCGGCCTGGTATCGAAACTCCAAGCCGAACTGTCCGCCGCCCGGTCGCAGCTGGCGACGACGGTCAGCCTGATCGGCACGCGCAACCCGCAATACGCGGCCCTGTCGCAGCAAGTGCGGTCGTTGCAGTCCCAAGTCGCGGCACAATCCGCCAAGCTCGCGGGCGGCGGCAATGCGATCGCTGCCGGGCTGGGCGATTACGAGCGCCTCCGCATGCAGCAGGGGTTCCTGTCGAAACGCTACGACGCGGCCTCCGCGGCTTTCGAAGCGGCACGCCAGCAGGCGGTGCGCCAGCAACTCTACATCGTCCGGATCGTCGACGCGAACATGCCGGTCCGCTCCGAATATCCCAAGCGCGCGCTGTCGCTGCTCACGCTCTTCATCGCGTTGATGGTGGTGTATGGCCTTGGCTGGTTGGTCGCCGCCGGTGTTCGGGAACATGCGAGCTAAGCGCGGCGGCATGTCGTCACGCAGCATGACGAGCGACCGTAGGACCAGCGTCCTGCCGCTGTTGCGCGCACCACCTTTTCCCTGGGTGGCGCCGGTGGCGATCACCGTGGCGGGCGGCACTCCACCCAGTCTTGCAGAGGCGCGTCTTGCGCTGGACGCATTGCGTATGGCGCGCGTCGGCGGCGCGTTCTGGGACGGCGAGAACGATCCCTGGACGCAGGTTGCGGATGGTCGCTTGGTGTGCGCGGATCCCGACGACGACCTGGCGATCGTCGCCTGGCTGTCGGATGTAGCCGTGCATGACGCGGGCGGGGCGATCGTCGATCCCGCGCGGATCGAACATGCCTGTCTGGAGCGGCTGACCGCGTTTGCCTGCCACGATCCGTTCGAGGATCGCCCCGCGACGCTGGCCGAGACGATCGCGCGGCTGGCAGGGTGGCGCAGGACGCTCGACGCCAACCGCAAAATCGGCGTGATGACCGGCATGGCGCGATGGAAGCGCACCACGATCGGCAGGTTCCTGTGGGACGGGCGACGGAGCCCGGATGCCGCCTCCGCGAAAAAGGCGCTAGCCTCGGCGCGTCGATCGTCGCGGGCAATCGCCGGCTGGGCGTCGCGGATGCCGCCCGATTACGCGCGCGACGTGCAAGCGGCGGGACTCGCGCTTCAGATCGTCGAGGACGGTTTTGTGCGATCGAGCGGCCTTGGCGCCGATGGCCGCGTGCCAAGTTCGGTGACGATCGATACGTGCGGCGTCTATTACGATCCTGCACAGCCAAGCGATCTGGAGACCCTGTTGCAGACGCACGCGTTTTCCGATGCGCTGATCGATCGGGCACGACGCCTGCGCGGCATGATCTGCGACTCTCATATCGGCAAATACGGAATCGATGCGGGGGCGTTCGCACCGCTGCCCGATCGACGGTGCGTGCTCGCGATTGGGCAGGTCGAGGACGATCGCTCGGTGCTGTGCGGCGGCGGCGGGGTGACCTCGAACGTCGAATTCCTGGCCCGCGTACGGCGTTGCGAGCCCGATGCGTTCATTGTCTATCGACCGCATCCCGATGTCGTCGCCGGCCACCGAAAAGGTCATGTGTCGCCGTCGGCCGCCGCCGAATGGGTCGATCGGATCGACCAGGACAGTGCATTGCTGTCGCTCGTCGAACGGGTCGATGCCGTCCATGTGCTGACATCCTTGACCGGGTTCGAGGCGCTGATGCGTGGACGCCCCGTGACGGTACATGGCCGCCCCTTTTTCTCCGGCTGGGGGCTTACCGAAGACCTTGTCGAGCAACCCGACCGGCGTCGTCGGATGCTGACGATCGATCAGCTCGTTGCCGGCACGCTGATCCTGTACCCGCGGTATATCGATCCGGTCACCGGCCTATTCTGTGACGTCGAAACGCTCGTTGCCCGCATCGCGGCGGGGCAGGGGCGCTCCGATACCGCGTTCATCCTGATGCGCCAGATACTCGGACGAGTCCGGCGGCGGGGCATCGTACTCGCGACAGGCCTTCGATGACGCCAGCAACCGACGCCAAGCAGACGTTTCTCTTCCTGCAGGGACCCCATGGTGGCTTTTTCGAACAGCTGGCGTCCGCGCTGGCCATGCAGGGGCATGCGGTACGCCGGATCAACCTGAATGGCGGCGATCGCGCCGACTGGAGCGGATTCTCGACCGATTATCGAAGCTCGCTAAAGGGCTGGCCGCTGTTCTTCGACGATTTTGTCGTCGATCATCTCGTTACCGACGTCATTCTCTTTGGCGATTGCAGGCCGCATCACGCCTCTGCGCACGGCATGGCCAAGCTGCGTGGCATTCGCGTCCACGTCTTCGAGGAAGGCTATATCCGCCCCGATTTCATGACGTTGCAAGAAGACGGCGTGAACGGGAACTCGAAATTGCCGCGTGATGGCGACTGGTATCGCGAACAGGCTGGCCGGCTGTCGGGGTTTCCTCCGGTGGAACCCGTCCCATCGAGCTTCGCACGTCGGTTGCGCGAGACCAGCCGCTATACGATTTTCAGCGCGCTGACCCGGCCATTATATCCATTCTATCGATCGCACCGCTCCGCCGCGATGTTGAGCGAGGCGCTCGGCTGGGCAGTGCATTTCGTCACCAAGCGCCGCGAGCGCAGGCGGTCCGCCGCGTTGATGGCGGCGATCCGCGACACCCCGTATTTCGCGCTGCCGCTGCAACTGAATTCGGACTATCAGATCCGCGTCCATTCGCCGTTTCGCGACATGCGTGCGGCACTGCGGTTCATCATCAAGAGCTTTGCACGGTCGGCCCCGGCGGGGGTCAACCTGATCGTCAAGCGACACCCGCTCGACAGCGGATTGTCGAGCTGGCGGCGGTTCGTCCGCCGCGAGGCACAGCGGTACAAGGTCGCCGATCGGGTCTTTTATATCGGTGACGGCGATATCTCCGATCTGGTTGCCAAGGCCCGTGCGGTCGTCACCGTCAACAGCACGGTCGGCACGCTGGCGCTGAACTCGGGCGTGCCGGTGGCAGTGCTCGGCGAGGCGATCTACGATATCGAAGGAATCGTCCGGCGCGAACCGCTGGACAATTTCTGGGCCGATCCGCCGCCGGTCGACACGGCGCTGTATGATGCGTTCAAGCGCGTGCTGATCGATCGCTGCCTGATCCCCGGCGGCTATCTGAGCGACGCAGGTATCGCGATGCTCGTACGGCACGCCGAACGCCGCCTGACCCGCGAGCCGGTAGACACGGTGCACGCCGACCGGGGCGCGGACGGTGGACCCTATATGCCCGACATGCATGACGGGGACGGTGTTTGAAGCCGTTTCGCGCGTTTGCGCCGATGCTGCTTACCCGGACTCTGGTGCCGCGTTGGCTTGGTGGGCGCGCCAGCGTGGACGCGGAAGTCGTGCTCGATCTGTCGCGGCTGCTGAGCCGATCCTATCATGTGACACCGACCGGGATCGATCGCGTCGAGTTCGTCTATGCGCGCGAATTGCTCAACCGTATTCCGGACCGACTGGCGTTTGCGGCGGTGCATCCCGCGGGCGGCTATTATGGGCGATTGCCGGTCGGGGCGGTGCGGCAGTTCCTCAGCTTTACCGACGCGCGATGGCGGAACCCGGACGTTCTCGATCCGCATGCGGTGCGGGCTGCCGCCAACCGGCACCTGCTGGCCCTACGGCCACGGCCGGTGCCGACCGATGACCGGCACCGCATCTATCTCCAGGCATCGCATCATCATCTCGAGGATATCGATTTGGTCGCGGCCATCCTGAAACGCGAACGCGCACGGCTGATCTCGCTGATCCACGACGTGATCCCGCTGACTCACCCGGAGTTCGCGCGGATCGACGGTCACGCGCGGCATCGCGACGTCATGCGGACGATCGACCGTCATGCCAGCGGGATCATCGGCAATTCGGCGGCGACGATCGATGCGGTCGGCCGGCATCTGACCGACGCACGTAGCGAGCGTGTCGTCCGCGTCGCGCATCTCGGGACAGACCCGGTCGAGCTGCTCCCGTCCGCTCGCCCGGCAATCCTGTCATCGGTTCCGGACGGTCCGTATTTCGTGTGCGTCGCGACGATCGAGCCCCGCAAGAACCACCTGTTGCTGCTCAACGTCTGGCGCAGGCTGGCCGAGAAGCTCGGCACGGCGGCGCCGAAGCTTGTGCTGATCGGCCGGCGCGGGTGGGAAAATGAAAATGCGATCGACATGATCGAGCGCTGTGCCGCGGTGTCGGGCCATGTGATCGAGGCGTCGAACATGTCCGATCGCGAGATGCAGGCGGTGCTCGGCGGCGCGCAGGCCTTGCTGTTGCCCTCGTTTGCCGAGGGCTTCGGCATGCCGGTCAGCGAAGCGCTCGCCGCCGGGCTGCCGGTGATCTGCAGTGACATCGCCGCACTGCGGGAGGTTGGCGGCGAGGCGCCCGACTATCTCGATCCGCTCGATGGTCTTGGGTGGCTGGAGGCGGTCATCGCCTATTCGCGACCGGAATCGCCGCGTCGTGCCGCGCAACTCGACCGGATGGCGCGGTGGCAGCCGGTGAGTTGGGGCCAGCACATCGACGTGGTCGAAGCGACGATCGACGCGGTCGTCGCGATGGCATGATGACGCGGGCCTGATCCGCCGGCGTCATCGCGCGTCAACGATCGCCGCGGCGGACGATGATCCCGAACGAGGTCGTGACATACTGACCGAGCGCGAGCTTCAGATGGTTGTCCGCCGAATAGGGGGGCACGTCGACATAGGCGTCCTGCTGCGTGTCGCCGAGATCATATTTGATCTGCGCGACGAAATGCCCGCGCGAGACGAGATCGACCGCGAGCCGTTCGAAATCGCGACGCCGGAACAGGACAGTACCGCCGCTATCGATCGTCGCATCGTTCGAGGTGAGGTTGAGTTCGGTGGTGTGTACCGCGAGCCCGCCCGGATTGAGGCACTGGACCGCGTTGCGGACGAAATCGAGACCGGCCTCGATCGACCCGAGATGCTCGTACGCGCACGACGACCAGGTGAAGTCGAACCCGCGCAGGTCGGCGGGAATCGCGTTCATGTCGGCAACGCGGAACGCGACGTTGCGATCGAAGACGTCGTTTGGACAGATCTCGGGATAGCGAAGCTGGTCGAGGCCTTCGCTATGCTGGTTGGTCAGGCTCCAGTCGCGGCTGCGGACGTCGTCGGCGGCAAGATCGGTCGCGACGATCGAGCATCCGATCGCCGCCATCGCTGCGGGCAGGGGTTCGATGCCCACACCGAAGCCCAAACCGCGCGCCCCCGCCTTGAGCATCCCGTAACGCTCGAGCGTCTGCAGGATATAGACGAATTCCCATTGCTTGCGATGGCGGTGCTTCGCCAGCTTGAGACGTTCGAGCCACTGGTCATAGGCGGGCTCGTTGAACTGCGATGCGGTGCAGGTCTGCGATACCGGATCGGCAAGCGTCGCCTTGCCGTGTGCCAGCAACCGCGAGGCGCGACGGAACACGCGTTGGCCGAAGATCGACTTGCGCGCCGCCTCGACCTGTTGCTCGAAATGGGGTTGGCGGACGGCGGCGTCGAGCAGGATCGTGAACGACTCTGCGATGGCGTCGGTCTCGGTATAGAGATGCCCGAGCACCGCATATTGCATGCCGTCGACCGCATCGAAGGTCAGCCGCATGGTCCCGCCGGCCGCGACGATCTCCTTCACCGCGATCGGCCAGGTCTTGATCGTCTCCGCTGGGCGCGATCCGTCGAGCGGCAACGCGTTGACCCGAACGATCATCGAGCCAAGCGTTGCAGTCAGCCCGGTAAAGACGAGCGAGCAGCGGACCGTGCTGCTCTCCAGCGACACATAGCGGGTATGAAAGACATAGGCCGGGTCTTCGGAGGGTTCGGAACCGCCAAGTCCTTGAATTCGGCTCGATCGGGGTGGCCAAAAGTCGAATGGACCCATGTCGATTTCAAGTGCTGTGGCACTAGCCGGCGAGGATGACGCACTTTGCATTATGGGGTCGTAGCGATGAAGAATGTATGCGTCACCCGTTATAAG
This sequence comes from Sphingomonas sp. PP-F2F-A104-K0414, assembly GCF_004340945.1. Lineage (GTDB taxonomy): Bacteria > Pseudomonadota > Alphaproteobacteria > Sphingomonadales > Sphingomonadaceae > Sphingomonas. The sequence goes on along the minus strand of NZ_SLYD01000002.1, from coordinate 327,553 downwards.
GGGATATGACCCAAAATTGTACGACTATACTTTGATCGGTTATGGCCTTCGTGCGGCTTGATCTTATAGTAGGGCGGTTAAGGCCCCGAAATAAGAGAGACCGATGAACAACTTATTTCGGACGGGCTTCGGCCGGTTGATGGGCACTGCGTCCAGAGCCGGGGCCGGATCCGCGGCGCGATCGCCGGCGCGGATCGCAGGCGATGCGTCGCGCGACATCCGCGACTGGGCGGGGGCGATCGATGCCTATCGTCGTCATCTCGAGACCTTTCCCGGCGATTTCGCCATCCAGGTCCAACTCGGGCACGCGCTCAAGGAAGTGCGCGATTTTGGCGCGTCGATGGAGGCGTATCACGCCGCCTACAGGCTTGATTCGCGCGATTCGGACCTGCTCGTCAACATCGGTCATCTGCACAAGATGCGCGGCCAACAGGCGGCCGCGTGTTTCGCCTATGTCGCGGGCTATGCGCTCGACGCCAATGCCGATGCGGCGACCGAGCTCGGCGATCCGCAACTCGCCGCCGACATCGAGGCTGCACGCGACGCGTTTTCCACCGATCCGACCCGCGACCCGGTCGTCCTCGCGGTTGATGTCCAGGTGTCGGATGCCGCATCGAGGACGGACCATATCGTCGGGCACGGTGATGCGATCGAGACCTCGCCGCTGTTCGACGCGCACTGGTACCGACAGCGCTATGGGGTGGGCGCAGACCTGGATGCGGCACGGCATTATACGACCGTCGGCGCCGCCGAAGGCCATGAACCGCATCGGCTGTTCGACAGCCGCTTCTATCGCTCGCAGGTGACGGGCGAACTACCGCCGGGCGCGAACCCGCTCGATCATTTTCTCAAGATCGGCGGCCCGAACGGGCTCGATCCGCATCCGTTGTTCGCTGGTGACTGGTACCGCGAACACCATCCCGCCGCGGCCCGGACCGGCGTCATACCGATCATCCACTATCTGACGCATGCCCCGCACGAGAGCGCCGGACCAACGCCGTTGTTCGATGCGCTGCGCTACCGCGAGGCAACGCCCGACATGGCCGCGGGCGACGCGACGTTCGCGCATTATCTGGACTATGGCGACGCCGCGGGTGTGGCGCCGATCGCCGGGCTGCAAACCGGTCGAATCCTCGAAACCTTTGGCGGATCGCCGGTCGGCGGCGAAAGCGCGCTCGAACTCTACGTGCATTTCCTCGGCCGGAAGCAGGCCCTCGCCTGCGCGACCTTCGACCTGCTCGCGCCGTCGGACGTCGGCGTTCGCCCACCGCCGTTGCCCCTGGCGTCGATACGCCCTGCGGACGAACGGATCGCCGCCGCGAGCGAGGTGGTGCAACGGCTGCTCGGCGACACCGCCACCGGCGAAGGCAGGCCGTCCCCCGACCGGTACGCGCTGACCAAGCTCGATCTGTTGCGTCGCGATCCCGACCAGTTCGATGCGGTGGTCCGCGATCTGCACGCCGCGACCGCCGCGACCGCAAGCGAGGTGGTGACGATGTTCGGCGTGTTGCCGCTGCACGATGTCGCGCGCGGCGTTAGCGATGGCTTTCCGGCCGGCGGGGTGCTCGACCGCTACCGGACCGGTCAGCGCGATCTCGCACGGCGGTTCCGGCTCGATCACGACCGCGTCGGAACCGTGACCGAGGGGGTCACGATTTCGATCCTGCTGCCGATCTACCGCTCGCCGGTCGTGTATCTGGAGCGGGCGATCCTGTCCGTCCTCGCGCAGACCTATGCCAATTGGGAATTGTGCATCGTCGACGATTGTTCGCGCGAACCTGCGTTGACCGACATCGTCACGCGCTTCTGCGCGGCCGATGCGCGGATAAAATCTGCCACATCGCGGCGCAATGGCGGGATCGCGGAGGCGACCAACCGCGCGCTCGATCTCGCCACCGGTGCATATGTCGCGTTGTTCGATCATGACGACATGCTGACCGTCGATGCGCTCGAAATCGTCGCGGCGCGGATCGATGCGTCACCCGACACCGACTGGCTCTACAGCGACGAGTGCAAGATCGGGATCGACGATCAGCCCGACGAACTGCTGACCAAGCCCGACTGGAGTCCGGCGCTGCTGCTGTCGGTGATGTATACCGGGCATCTGTCGGTCTATCGATCGACGCTCGTCCGATCGGTCGGCGGTTTTCGCAGCGCGTATGATTTCTCGCAGGACTATGATCTTGCGCTCCGCATTTCGGAGACCGCGCCGACCGTTCAGCACATCCGCGACGTCCTGTATGGCTGGCGGATGATCGAGGGGTCTGCTGCCAGTGGTGGCAAGCCCGAGGCGCGGCTGACCAACATCGCTGCGGTCCAGGCGGCAATGGATCGCCGCGGCTGGACCGGTCGTGCGGTCGCGTTGCCGGCATCGAATCGCCCGCGTGCGGACTATGCGACGTTCGATCAGCTCGTCTCGATCATCATCCCGTCGGACGACGCCGCGCATATCGTCCGGACGGTCATGTCGATCGTCGCATGGACCGCCTATCCCCGATACGAGATCGTGATCGTCACCAATTCGCGGACGGCGGCGCAGTGTCGCGAGTGGATGGACGGGCCGCGCATCCGCTTCGCGATCTTCGATGCACCGTATAATTTCTCCGCAAAATGCAACGCCGGTGCCGCGGTCGCGCAGGGCGATTATGTCGTATTTCACAATGACGACGTTCTGGTCATCACGCCGGACTGGATCGAGGCGCTGCTGGAGCAGCTCGTCCGCCCCGGCGTCGGCGGCGTCAGCCCCAAGCTGCTCTACGAGAATGGCCGCATTCAATATGCCGGCATGGCGGTCGGATTGCGGCAACTGACGGGAACGACGTTCCACGCCTTTCCGCGCGATACGGCAGCGCATTTCAACCTGGCGCAATCGACGCGCGACGTCGGCCTGTTGTGCGGCGCGTGCTTGGCGATGCCGACCGAGCTATTCCGGGACCTTGGCGGGTGGGATGCGCTGAACGTCGGCATCGCCCATTCCGGCGTCGATCTCAGCCTGCGGCTTCGCGAGGCGGGATACCGGCTAATCTATACGCCGCATGCCGAACTGATCCATATCGGCCATGCCTCGATCGGCGCCTCGATCGGCGTCGATGCCGATCTGCCCACGGGGTCGCGCTGGAAGAAGAGCAAAGCCGATATCTTCCTGCTCAAGCGCTTTCCGTCACTGATCGCCGACGATCCGTATTTCCCGCCAACGATGAGCGGGATCAGCTACATCGACTCGCAGGAACCCTATCGGATCCACCCCGCCACACTGCGCTACGCTGGCGACGGGCCCGACATCCTCATCGTATCGCACGACCTGACGAACAGCGGCGCCCCGCGCGTCGCGGCGGACATGGCGATCGCGCTGAAACAGTCGGGCGCATTCGTCGTCGTCACGTGCCCGACCGACGGACCGATGCGCGCCCGTCTTGCCGAGGCCGATATTCCCGTCATCATCGATGCACTTGCGCTGACCGACCATGCGAGCTTCCGTGATTTCGCGCGCAATTTCGATACCGTGATCGTCAATACCGTCATCGGTTGGCGCGCCGTGAAACAGCTCGATTCGGAGACCGAAGTGCGCTGGTACATTCACGAATCCGGGCTGATCGACGAGATGGTGCGCGACACCGACGGGTTCCGCGCCGTGCTGGGATCGGCGCGTAACATCCTCGCGGTCAGTACGCGGACCGCGGCGGCGCTGCGCCGGCATGGCGTGTCCTCGCGCTTGCTCGAGACTGGGATAGCGGATCCAAAGGATTTGTATCCCGTACCGGCGCGGTCGGACGTCGTCCGGATCGGCGTGTTCGGATCGTTCGAACCACGCAAAGGCCAGGATATCGCCGCGCAGGCCTTTGCGATGCTCCCGCCCGGCACGCGCGCAAACGCCACGCTCGATTTCTTTGGCCGCGATCACGATCCCGATTTTCAGGAGAAGGTCCGGCGCACGTGGCAGCGACAGGACGGTATCCATTTTCACGGTGAAAAGGGGCATCCGGACTATTGGTATTGCCTGGCCGACATCGACATCGTGCTGGTCCCGTCGCGGGACGATCCGCTACCGCTGGTGGCGTCCGACGCACTGGCGCTGGGCAAGACGATCGTGTGCAGCGACAGTACCGGGACGTCGGATTATATCGAGCACGAGGTGTCGGGCTTCGTCTATCCGACCGCGCGCGCGGCCGACCTGTCCGCGCTGCTGACCCGGCTGATCGAGGATCGCACATTGCGCGAATCGGTGCGGGGGCCGGCGCGCGCGGTCTATGAGGCGATGTTCACGATGGAGGCGTTCACCGAACGGCTATCGGACCGACTCGCGCCTGTTGCCGTCGGGGTTTCGTGATCGCATCCGATGACGCGGTCGCTGCGCTGGTCGCACGCGCGGATGCCGCGCGCGATCGCCGCGACTGGCTGGCTGCGGCGGATGCGTATCGCGCCGTGGTGCGCGTCCAGCCGCGCAACGCCGGACTATGGGTCCAATTGGGTCATGCACTGAAGGAATCGGGTGGCATCCAGGCCGCGGGCGACGCGTATCGCCGTGCGTTGTCGATCGACCGGTTCAGCGGCGACACGCATCTGCAGCTCGGTCATCTGCTCAAGATGCAGGATGACCGTGCCGGGGCGGTCGCGGCATATGCGCAGGCACTGCGCCTCGATCCGACGCTGGACTCCGCGCTGGGCGAACTTGTCCATCTCGGCGCTCGCGATCTGATCCCCGCGGCGACCATCGATCGTCAGGCGATGTGGCGCCGGCTCGATGCGGTGGCGGAGGCGCTGGCGGGCGCGAACGAGGCGTTGCGGGCCTGGATCGGAACATCGGCCTATCCGATGGCCGCGTATGACCGGTTCCGATCCGACGTCGCGATACGGCCACCACCGCCGCTCTCGGCGGTGGCCGACGACGGGAGCGAGCCGATCACACTCGCGATCGATTGTCGGGCGGCGACGGCGTCGTCGGTGCGCGTGACACTGACCGCGTTGCTCGACCAGTCGGATCCGTCCTGGGTAGCACGACTGGTGGATGCGTCCGGAATCGCCGACCATCCGGTCGCCAGCATGACGATCACCGATCCACGGATCGGGTTCGACGACGATGGTGGTTATGCGTTGCGACCAGGGCTGTTGGTCAGCATCGATGCGGGCGTCATTCTGCATCCCCATGCGCTGGCCTGGCTGCGCTATGCTGCGGCACGGTCGAGCGCGGCCGCGGTCACATGCGATCACGACCATGTCAGACGCCATTGGGCGCGCGGTCAGTGTCATGCCGATCCGATACTCTACGGTGTCGACGATTCGGCTTTGCGCGCAGCGGTACCGCCCCGTCTCGTCGCGGCGCGGAATGATCTCCTCCGAATGCCCCGCGACGGCGACACGCTATCGGGGGCTGACTTGCGGGCCGCGATGATCGATGCCGCGCGAGCGGCTGCATCGCCGGTCGCGCATGTTCCGCGGATCCTCGCATCGCTGTACGACGACGGGGTGGAGAGACCGGCCGCGACGGAGCTACGCGGGGCGGCATCACCGATCGATGCCACGGCACCTCAGATCGCATCGCGGCGATCGCGCATCGCCATCGTCATACCTACCCGCGATGAAGCGGCGATGCTGACCGAGGCGGTCGACAGTCTCCTCGCGGTGGCAGACCAGCCCGACCGGATCAGCGTGATCATTGTCGACAACCGGAGCCGGGAGCCCGCGACGCACGCTTTGCTCGACGACTACGCCACGCGATCCGGTCATGCGGTCGTCGTCATGGACGAGCCGTTCAACTGGTCGCGCGCCAACATGCTCGGGATCGCCACCGCGCGGGCGGCGGACTGCGACCTTTTGCTGTTCGCGAACAACGACGTCGTGATGCTGACGCAAGGGTGGGACAGCGAACTCGACCGGCTGTTGTCCGATCCGGAAACGGGCATCGTCGGCGCGCGTCTTCTGTATCCCGACATGACCGTCCAACACGCCGGCATCGTGCTCGGTGCCGGCGAAGGCCTGCCGCTGCACGAAGGGCGTCATGCCGCGTTCGACGATTCAGGACCCGGCGGGCGCTATGTGACCCAGCACGACGCGGCGGCGGTGACCGGCGCTTTTCTTGCGATGCGGCGCGACGTGCTGACGGAGATCGGCGGGTTCGACTGCGCGCGGTTGCCGATCGCCTATAACGACATCGACGTTTGCCTGCGCGCGCGCGCGGCGGGGTATCGGGTGCGCTATTGCCCGCAGATCGAGCTGATCCATCACGAATCGAAGACCCGCGGCCGCACTCGGACCGAGGACGAGGTGGCGTGGGACGATGCCGAACTCGGCGATCTCCATGCCGTCTGGGGCGAGGCGCTGACGCTCGATCCGGGGATCAACCCGCAATGGGCGCTTGGTGGCGCGCCGTTCGATGGCTTGCGCGAGCCGGGATTGAGCGAGATCCTCGCGTTCATCGATCGGTCCGCACGCGCCGATCCTTGGCGCGTGACGAAGGCGGGCGTGTGATGCCGCGCGACCGGTGGGACCGAAACGCGCGGCGGGCCGTTACACTGGCGTAATGGCCAAACCGGATTCCTCCCCACCGCCGGACGACGTCGACGACCTCAAGGCCGCCGATGCGCAGGATCTGCATCGCGCGGTCCGTGAGGAGGGGCAGGACGAGCTCGACCGGCCAGTCTCGTCGCTGTTCTTTTCGGGCCTTGCGGCGGGCATGGCGATCGCGAGCTCGCTGATCGCCGAGGGTGCGCTCCACGCAGCGCTGCCCGATACGCCGTCGCGGTCGATCGTCGTGTCGCTCGGCTATCCGATCGGGTTCCTCATGGTCATCCTCGGTCGGATGCAGCTGTTCACCGAGAGCACGATCACCGCGATGTTGCCGCTGGTGACGCGGCCGTCGGGCTGGGCGGTGCGACGCACGCTGCGGCTGTGGACGATCGTGCTCGGTGCCAATCTGCTCGGTACGGCGCTGGCGGGCGGAATGATCGCGGCGGGGCTGCTCGGCGGCGGCGAACTGCGGACCGCGATGATCGAGGTGTCGGTTGCGATCACCGAGCTGTCGGCCGGGGCGACGTTCGTCAACGCGATCCCCGCCGGGTTCATGATCGCGATCCTCGCCTGGTCGCTGCCCAATGCGCGCGAACAGTCGTTCCTGGTGATCCTGGCGGTTACCTATGTCGTCGCGATCGGCGGGTTCAGCCATTCGATCGTCGGCTCGGTGGAGGCGTGGCTGCTGCTGTTCGCGGGCAAGACCGGCGTCGTGCAGACGCTGTTCGAGCTGATGCTGCCGGCGATCCTCGGCAACCTGTTGGGCGGTGCGGGGTTGTTCGCGCTGTTGGCACATGCGCAGGTGCGCGGTGAGATGAACGGGCGGGACGAGAGCTGATGGGTGAGATCGAACGTGCCGCGAAGACGGTCGAGGCGGCGGATCGCGGCGTGACGCTGAAGGCCGCCGAACAGCGCGACCGGCCGGCGGTCAAGGCGGTCGGATTCCTGGCCGAGATCGGCGACCAGCCACAGCTTGTCGCGACCTCGATCGGTACCGCGGTGATCGGCCTGATCGCGCGCCGCCCTGACATGATCCGTGGCGGCGTGCGGATGCTCGCGGCACATGCGGCGGCGACCTTCGTCAAATCCGCGATCAAGAGTTCGGTCGATCGCACCCGCCCCGAAAAGGCGATCGAGGACGGCAAGGCGAAGTTCGAACCGGGCGACAGCGACGATCACGACCAGACCTCGTTCCCGTCGGGCCACACCGCCGGTGCGGTCGCGGTCGCGCGCGCGGTATCGCGCGACATCGACGGGGCAGGGGCGCCCGCTGCGATCATCACCGGCATGGTCGCCGCCGCGCAACCGATCAACGGCAAGCACTATCTGTCCGACCTCGTCGTCGGTGCTGCGGTCGGCTGGATCGCGGAGGCGCTCGTCAGCGCGGTGTTCGACCGCGTCGCGCCCGTCGTCGAGGGGCAGGTCGCCGGCATCGCCGAGCCCGCCTGAGCGTTTCAGCCGACCCGCATACGGGCGCGCATCATCGCGGCGATCTCGTCGTCGGTGGCGACGTGATCCTCGATCACGCAGCGTAGATCGAGTCCCGAAAACCCGTGATCGGACGGTACTGCGGCCTGCGCGACGACCAGTCCGTCGCGTGCCTCGATCCGTGGTGCGCCGCCGGCTTTCACATAGGGGTGCGGCGCGTGATAGGCGTACGCTCCGGTGCTGGCGACGACGCGGCCCTGTGGATCGACGATGCTGACCACCGCGCCCGAGCTCGATTTGCGGATCACGTCCATGATCGTCGCGGCCTGCCCCTCGAAATCATATTCCAGATAGCACACGCCGATCGTCGCGTCGTCGAAGCGGACCGGCGCGACATAGACCAGCACCTTGCGGCGATCCGACCAGGGGTTTTCCCAGACATCGTCGGTCGACCATTCCTGCGATAGATCGGCGACCAGCGCGCGTTCGAACTGCGAATAGCCCCTGAAATTGACGCCGCGGACCGATGCATTGTCATGCGCGCAGACCGCCACCGCGCCGGTCGCATCGACCACGAACGCGTTGAGGAAATAGGGCGAGCAGCGGAGCAGCGCGCGCAGCCGTTCGAGCGCCTTGGCCTCGACCTTGGGCGAATCGGAGCGGAACAGGATCGCCTCGCCGATCGAATGATCCGAGGCGAGCATGCGGATGTCGATCGAGCGATCGTACAGCGTGCGGCACAGCGTGTCGGCGATCGACTGCGCCAGTTCGACCAGCCGCCCGCCCTCGACGTCGCGGACCAGTTGCTCGGCGATCGCCGCGCCCTGTTGTAGTCGCCCGAGGATCTGTTCGCGGAATGAGGCGGACGAGGTGCGCGCCTGATCGGCCAGCGCCTTCACTTCCTGCGCGACGACCGCAAAGCCGCGCCCGGCATCGCCCGACCGTGCGGCCTCGATCGTCGCATTGAGGGCCAGCAGGTTGGTCCGCCCTGCGATCGCCTCCGACTGCCGCGCATGCGCCGACACCTCCTCGCCCAGCGAAGCAACTAATGATCGTATGCGGCGGGGCATAAGCAGTATCCGAAGAAGCGAGGCGCCTCCGTTAGCCGGAAATGGTTAATCCAAGATAGTCGCGAAACGGCTATAATTTGATAAAAGGCATTGATTACGTAGGGGAATATCGTCCGTTGCGCGGTGAAGAGGACAGCGCCGCGCCGGCGGTCGATGACGCTGAACAGCAAAAAGCCCCGCCCGATCGCTCGGGCGAGGCTTTATGGATCCTGTAATCCTTCCCTATGCGGGGAAGGACCGTGATGGTCAGGCGACGGCAGCCTTCAGCGCGTCGACCAAATCGGTCTTTTCCCAGGTGAACATGTCACCCTCGGGCTCGCGACCGAAATGACCATACGCCGCGGTCTTCTTGTAGATCGGCGCGTTGAGCTTGAGGTGCTCGCGGATGCCCTTCGGCGTCAGGCGCACGAGCTTCGGCAGGACCGCCTCGAGCTTGGCCTCTTCCACGGTACCCGTGCCATGCGTGTCCACATACACCGAAAGCGGCTCGGCGATACCGATCGCGTAGCTCAACTGGATCGTGCAGCGACGCGCAAGCCCCGCAGCAACGACGTTCTTCGCCAGATACCGCGCCACATACGCCGCCGAACGATCGACCTTCGTCGGATCCTTGCCCGAGAACGCACCACCACCATGCGGAGCAGCGCCGCCGTACGTGTCGACGATGATCTTGCGCCCGGTCACGCCGGCGTCGCCATCGGGGCCACCGATCTCGAACTGGCCGGTCGGGTTGATATAGATCGCGGTCTCGTCGGTGATGAAGCCGTCGGGGAGCACGTCCTTGAACACGCCCATGACGTAATCGCGCAGCACAGCGTACTTGGCGGGATCGGCGTTGTCGCCCTTCTCGCAATAGCCCGGTGCGTGCTGAGTCGAGACGACGAGGGCGGTCGCGCCGACCGGCACTTCGTTCTCGTACGACAGCGTCACCTGGCTCTTGGCGTCAGGCTCGAGGAACGGCGCGGCGCCCGAGTGGCGGTCTTCGGCCATCTTGGCGAGGATCTTGTGGCTGTAATACAGCGTCGCGGGCATCAGGCCGGGGGTCTCGTCGGTCGCGTAGCCGAACATGATACCCTGGTCGCCGGCGCCCTCGTCCTTGTTGCCGCTCTCGTCGACGCCCATCGCGATGTGCGCGGACTGGCCGTGGAGGTTGTTCTCGAAGCGGAACGTTTCCCAGTGGAAGCCCGACTGCGCGTAGCCGATTTCCTTGACCGTGTTGCGCACCGCAGCCTCGATCTCTTCGAGCACGCCGTCGGCCCACTGGTCGTTCTCGTAGATGCCCTTGCCGCGGATTTCACCGGCGAGGACGACGAGCTGCGTCGTGGTCAGCGTCTCGCAGGCGATGCGCGCCTGCGGGTCCTTGGCGAGGAACAGGTCGACGATCGTGTCGCTGATCTGGTCGGCGACCTTGTCGGGATGGCCTTCGGAGACCGATTCGGAGGTGAAGAGAAAGGACTTGCGCATGAAACCTCTTCGCAAAGGCTCGCCCAGGACAGTCCGGGGAGCGACATATAAGGAAAGCTTTATATGTCCTTCTAGCGTTGGCGACGGCGCAGGGCAACCGCGCTTGCTCGCGAGCGGCTAATCGCCGCGGCAACGAGCATCAATGCAGCGACGATCGCCGCCATCGCATTGCCGATGCGTGAGAATAGCGTCGGGGGGAGTGCGGATGGCATCGGCTGCTCGATCGCGCCGGCGGTCTCATGCGGAACGGTCGCGACGAGGCGGCCATCGGCGGCGATGATCGCGGAGATGCCGGTCGGGGTGGCGCGGAGGATCGGCAACCCTTCCTCAATCGCGCGCATCCGGGCCTGGGCGAGGTGCTGCGGCGGGCCCCATTTGCCGAACCACGCATCGTTCGAAGGATTGAACAGGATACGGGGGCGGTGCGCGCGATCGACGACCTCGCCCGAGAAGATGATCTCGTAGCAGATCTGCATCCCGATCGAGCCGAAGCCGGGCAGCGTCAGGTTCGCGGGGCCCTTGCCGGAGGTGAAGTCGATATCGCCGGGCACGAGCCGCGCAAGGCCTAGCGGCTTCAGCAGCCATGGCATCGGGAGATACTCGCCATAGGGCACGAGGTGCGCCTTGTCGTACCGCCCCCGCAGCCGCGCCTGCGCGTCGAGCGCAAACACCGAATTGGCCGCGCCGGAGATCTGGTCCTTGGCGTTGAACTCAAGCGCGGTGCCGCCGATCAGCAGGATGTCCTCGGGCCCCAGGAGCCGCGCCATCCGGCGGCGGAGGTAGAGCGGGCTCGACCAGCCATAGGCGTAGAACGGGTAGCCATCCTCGACGTAATCGCGGACGACGCCCTCGGGCCAGACGACAAGGCGTGGGGTGGCGCCACCTTGGCCAGACAGCTTTTCGAGCGCGGTAAGGACGCGCTCGCCATCGGTCTCGCTGCGGTCTTCCTGGCCGATATCCGGCTGGACGACACGGACCAGAGGCGTGCCAGGCGCTGGCGGCGGGGCATTGGTCCACAGCGCGGATAATCCGGCAAGACTCAACGCGGGGATCGCGACCGCCGGCAGGGTCCAACGGCGTGAGGCCAGCATCAGCAGCGCACCCGCTGCGACTATCGTGACTCCTGACAAGGCGTAGGTGCCGATCCAGGCCGATAGCCGCGCGACGCCTATTGCTGGCAACCAGACGACGCTCAGCGGATCCCAGGCATAGCCCGTGAACAGTGTCGCGCGCAGCCACTCGGTCGCGATCCACGCTGCGCCGAAGACCAGCACGAACGTCGCATCGGGGGTGCCGGGGCGCCGTGCGGCCCGCCAAGCGATCCCGCCTGCCAGCATCGGGAACACCGCCAGATACAGCGCCAGCCCGACCGCCGCGAAATAGCCGAGCACCGGCGGCATCGCGTCCTGGAAGTCGAACGCATGCTGGAACCAGTTGTTGTTCACGGTGAAATGCCCGACCCCGAACACCCATCCGCGCCAGAGTGCGCGACGCAGGGTGGGGGCGTCGTGGACGAGCTTCATCCACAGCGCGAACGCGACGAGCGTCAGCGGCCAGAGATCGAGCGGGGCGAACCCAGTCGCGGCGAGCGCGCCAAGGACGAGGCAGGCGAGGGCGGGGTAGCGGGTCACGCTGGCGCTATGGCGTGGCGGAGGGGGTGGGGCAATGTTTTCGGTTTGGGATGATCGAGCCCTTCGGTTGCATTCATTGTGGCTCCCCCATGAGGTACCACCCCGGCGGAGGCCGGGGCCCAGTTGGAAAGGTGGTAGTAACGAAGCGCTGTCCGCCGTTAGCAACGTCCCCCAACTGGACCCCGGCCTTCGCCGGGGAGGTGCAGGGGGATGGGCGAGCGTCCGATCGGCAAGAGCGCGATGGAGGGTGCATGGGGGAAGGTCACCTGCACCAAACTTGTTCTCCCGCGAAGGCGGGAGTCCAGCCTAGCTCCCGCCTTCGCGGGAGAACAAGATATGGCCACCGACGTCACGGTGGAGGAAATCCCCCACCGAAATCCCCGGGTCGACGAACCCCAGGCCACGGCTTATCCTCAGCTCATGACCCTACGCCCGTTCCACCTCGCCTTCCCGGTCCACGACCTAGCCGCCGCCCGCACCTTCTACGGCGCAACGCTCGGCTGCCCCGAAGGCCGCTCCAGCGATCACTGGATCGATTTCGACCTGTTCGGCCATCAGATCGTCGCGCATCTCGACCCTTCGGCCAAACCCGTCGCGGTCGCCAATGCGGTCGACGGCCACGCCGTCCCGGTGCCCCATTTCGGCGTAGTCCTGACGATGGAAGACTGGACCACGCTGTCTGAACGCGTCACCGCCGCCGGCGTCCAGTTCGGGATCGCGCCCTACATCCGCTTCAAGGGCCAGCCCGGCGAGCAGGCGACGATGTTCTTTTACGACCCGTCGGGCAACGCACTTGAGTTCAAGGCGTTCGCCAACGACGACATGATTTTCGCGACCTAAGGACTATATTATGGCCAACCCCATCACCGTCGACGTCCCCCACCAGCTCGGCAAGGCGGCGGTCCGCGCGCGTCTGGATGGCGGGATCGACAAGATCAGCGCCAGCATTCCGGGCGGGTCGGTGACCGATCATCGCTGGGACGGCGACACGTTGCACTTCACCGTCCAGGCGATGGGCCAGACGATCGCCAGCGCGGTCACCGTGTTCGAGACCAACGTCCATGCGGTCGTCGACCTGCCCGGCATCCTCGGGCTGTTCGCGGCCAAGGTGCAGGAGATGATCCGCAAGGAAGCGCCGAAGCTCCTGCGCTGAGATCAGGCCGGGAGATCAGGCCGGCGCGCGTCGATACAGCTCGAACGCCGCCTTTGCGCCGACGATGGCCTGCTCGACCCAGGCTTCGTCGGCGGTCTCCCCGTCGATTGCAGCGAGCAACGCGCGCCACTCGCCCGACAGATGTTTGGCGCCGAGATAGGCCGAGGGCATCCCGTCGGGCACCGACCGCGACAACATGATCCCGCCAAGCCGCGACCCCTCGACGACATACATCGCGCCCCACCCGGCGGCAGCGCTCGCCGGAACGTCGAACGTCATCGGCGCGGGCATGTCCTCACCTAGCGCGGCAAGATCCTCGGCCAGCGCCGCCCCCCGCGATCGAACCGTCGCGAGTCCCGGAATAGCGGCCAGCCAAGCCTCGACCGCCGGCAATGCTTTGGCGTGCGCAATCAGGAACGCGCGGTAATCGTCTGCATCGGTCAGATCGTAGCGCCCGAACCCCGCATCGACCGCATCGTGATCGCTCGCCGTCGCCGCCCGGAGTCGCGCGACAGTAGAAAGCACGCCGGTCAACAGCAGCGTCCCCCGCCCTTGCTGCCATATCGTGCCTCCTGCCGATCGCGGAAGAACGTGCGCTCATCCATCGGCGCGTGGTCGGGATGCCGCTCGGCCATGTGCTGGCAATACGCGGCGTAGGACGGCACGCCGACCATCAGCAAGGCGGTCTCGCGCACCTTCGCGTAGAGCGCGCGGATCATTCCGCGGCCACCAGTTGCGGCGGGACTTCGGTGACGGTTGGCCGGTCGATCTTCAGCGCGGCGAGACACGTGCGAACGCCGAAGAACACGATCGACAGCACCACTGCGAGGAACAGTGCGCACAGCCCGGCGTCGATCCGGTCGTTGAGCACGATCCGCTGCATCTCCGCCATCGTCTTGGCCGGCGCGAGCAACTCACCCCGCGCCGCCGCATCCGCGAACTTCGACGCATGCGCAAGGAAGCCGACCTTCGGATCGCTCGCGAACAGCTTCATCAGCCCGGCGGTGATCGTGCACAGGCACAGCCACGCCGCGGGCAGGATCGTCACCCACGCGTACCGCTGGCGCTTCATCCGGAACAGCACCACCGTCGCCAGCACCAGCGCAACCGCCGCAAGCATCTGGTTCGAGATCCCGAACAGTGGCCACAACGTATTCACCCCGCCAAGCGGATCGGTAACGCCCTGATACAGGAAGAAGCCCCACGCGATCACGCACAACGCGGTCGCGATCAGCCCCGGCACGATCGCCGATGCGTTGCGGAACGACGGCACCGCAAGTCCGATCAAATCCTGCAGCATGAACCTTCCGGCGCGCGTCCCCGCATCGACCGCGGTCAGGATGAACAGAGCCTCGAACAGGATCGCGAAGTGATACCAGAATGCCTTCATCGCCTGCCCGCCGACGAGGTGGCTGAAGATCTCCGACATCGCCACCGCCAGCGTCGGCGCACCGCCGGTGCGGCTGACGATCGTGGTCTCGCCGACGTCCTTCGCGGTCTGCGCGAGCAGTTCCGGCGTGATCGGGAAGCCCATCGCGGTGACCGCGGTCGCGGCCGACGCGAAGTCGGTGCCGACCACTGCCGCCGGGCTGTTCATCGCGAAATACACGCCGGGATCGAGGATCGACGCGCCGACCAGCGCCATGATCGCGACGAAGCTCTCCATCAGCATCGCGCCGTACCCGATGAACTGCGCGTCGCCTTCGCTGGCGATTAGCTTGGGCGTGGTGCCGCTGGCGATCAGCGCGTGGAAGCCCGACACCGCGCCGCACGCGATCGTGATGAACAGGAACGGGAACAGCCCACCCGACCAGACCGGTCCGCTGCCGTCGATGAACGGCGTGAGCGCGGGCATCCGCAGCGGCGGCGCAACGACGGCGATACCGATCGCCAGCGCGACGATCGCGCCGATTTTGAGGAAGGTCGACAGGTAATCGCGCGGTGCCAGCAGCAGCCATACCGGCAGTACGGAGGCGACCGCGCCATACCCCACCATCAGCACGCAGAGCTGGACTGGGGTCAACGTGAACAGCGGCGCGAGCGTCGGCGACGCGGCGACGGTGCCGCCATAGACGATCGCGGCGAGCAGCCCGATGACGCCGAGCACGGAGACTTCGCCGACCTTTCCGGGGCGGATCCAGCGCGTGTAGATACCCATCAGGAACGCCAGCGGGATCGTCGCGGCGACGGTGAACAGCCCCCACGGGCTGCCGGCTAGCGCGCGCACCACGATCAGCGCGAGCACCGCGAGGATGATGACCATGATCGCGAACGCACCGATCAGCGCGATCACGCCGGGGATCGCGCCCATCTCCATGCGGATCAGCTCGCCGAGCGACCGCCCGTCGCGGCGCATCGAGATGAACAGGATCATGAAATCCTGCACCGCACCGGCGAGGACGACGCCGGCTAGAATCCAGAGCGTGCCGGGAAGATAGCCCATCTGCGCGGCGAGCACCGGGCCGACGAGGGGCCCGGCGCCGGCGATCGCGGCGAAATGGTGGCCGAACAGGACGTTGCGATCGGTCGCGACATAGTCGAGCCCGTCGGCGCGGCGCAGAGCCGGGGTTTGCCGCGACGGATCGAGCTGCATGACGTGCCGCGCGATATACCGAGCGTAGAACCGGTACGCGATCAACTGGACCGAGACGGCGGCGGTGACGATCCACAACGCGTTGACATGCTCGCCGCGCTCGAATGCGACGACCGCGAGCGCGCAGGCTCCGAGCAGGGCGAGTGCGCCCCAACCGATCTTCTCGCGTAATGTCATGTGCGCGCCTCCCGTGCGGTCCTTACCGGCGACATCGCGTATTCGGGAAGCGAGCGCTAGCCTAGATTAGTTCGCACACCAGCCTCACAGCCCGACCCTGGCGGAGGCCGGGGCCACCGTTCCGCACACCCCGCGGACCGCGAGCCCGGCATGACCGGGAAGGGGTGGCGTTCGTTGGTGCTCCAGCTTGAATGTAGTGCTGGTGCGAGGCGGGATGCGGTCGACACCAGGGCCGTCCCCCCGCGGATGCGGGGGCCCAGCTAAGTACCGTAGCGCTCGGTACCCTGGACCCCCGCCTTCGCGGGGGGCCAATCGGGGCGGGGTCCACTTTCCCGATCAAAGGGCTGCATCTGCACGGCAGCGACCGGCAGGCCGCGCCCGCCGCCGGTTCAAGCCCCCAAACTCAAACCTGTGAGTGATGTCCCTTCAGCTCGTCCCCGACGATCCGCACCACATGCAGCACATTCGTCGACCCAGGCGTCCGGAACGGCACGCCCGCCAGCACGATGACCCGGTCACCAGCCTTGGCCATCCCATGCCGCAACGCCATCCGCTTGGACTTGGCCACCATGTCCTCGAACGACTCGACGTCGCGCGTGTGCACCGCATGCGTCCCCCACAGCAGCCCAAGCCGGCGCGCAGTCTCTTGGCTCGGCGTCAGCACCAGCAGCGGCACCGAAGGCCGCTCGCGCGCGATCCGGCGGGCGGTCGAGCCCGACGTCGTGAAGCAGATGATCGCCACCGCCGACACCGTCGCCGCAATGTTCTTCGCCGCTTCGGCCAGCGCATCCGCGGTCGTCGGATCGGGCTTCATCACCGTGAAGTGCATCCGGTCGCCGTGCTCGGGATCCGCCTCGACCGACACGCCGATCGCATCCATCATCGCCACCGATTCGACCGGCCACGCACCCGCCGCGCTCTCGGCCGACAGCATGATCGCGTCCGCACCGTCATACACCGCGGTCGCGACGTCGGACACTTCCGCGCGCGTCGGCGACGGCGAGGTGATCATCGATTCGAGCATCTGCGTCGCGACCACGACGGGGCGGCCCATCCGGCGCGAGACCTCGACGATGCGCTTCTGCAGCGGCGGGACCTGCTGCGGCGGCAGTTCGACGCCGAGATCGCCGCGCGCCACCATCACGCCGTCGCACGCTTCGACGATTTCCTCCAGCCGCTCGATCGCGGCCGGCTTCTCGATCTTTGCCATCAGCGCCGCCTTGCCGCCGATCAACTTCCGCGCTTCCCAGAGATCCTCCGGGCGCTGGACGAACGACAGCGCAATCCAGTCGACGCCCTGGTCGACCGCGAAGTCGAGATCGCTGCGGTCCTTTTCGGTCAGCGCGGCCATCGGCAGCACGACGTCGGGGACGTTCAGCCCCTTGCTGTTCGACAGTGCACCGCCGACTTCGACGCGGGTCGTGATCTGACGCGGGCTGTGCGACACGACGCGCAACACGAGCTTGCCGTCGTCGAGCAGCAGGCGCGCGCCCGGCTCGATCGCCGCGAAGATCTCGTCGTGCGGCAGTTCGACGCGCGTCGCATCGCCCGGCGTCGGGTCGCGATCGAGCACGAAGGTCGCGCCGGTTTCGAGCACGGTCCGTCCGCCGTCGAACTTGCCGACGCGCAGCTTTGGCCCCTGGAGATCGGCGAGGATCGTCGAAGGGCGACCATATTCCTTTTCCAGCGTGCGAATCGCCTGGATCACGGCGATCTTCGACTGCTGGTCGCCGTGGCTCATGTTGATGCGGAAGGCGTCGGCGCCGGTGCGGAACAGCGTTGCGATCATCTCTGGCGTGCTGCTGGCAGGGCCGAGCGTCGCGAGAATGCGGACTTTCCGCGAACGGGGGGCGATGGCCATGGTCATGCGGTGCGTCTTCCTCGGCGTTTCCTGGGGGAGGTCTTTGCCGCGACGGGCCTTAAACCCTATCTCCGTACGATCAACCACGGAGCATACGAATGAATCCCGATCGCCTCGATACTTTGGACGATGCCGTAGCGGCGAAAGCCTTTCGCCGCCTGATCCGCCACCTTCGCCACCGCGAGGACGCGCAGAATGTCGACCTGATGGGGCTCGCCGGTTTCTGCCGCAACTGCCTGTCGGACTGGGTCGAGGAGGCTGGCGGCCTGTCGAAGGACGAAGCACGCGAGACGGTGTACGGAATGCCCTATGCGGAGTGGAAGGCGCATCATCAGGGTGACGCGAGCCCCGAGCAGCTCGAACGGATGAAGGCGAGCGTTGCGAAGAACGCGCCGTTCGATTCAGGCGATTGAGCCAAGCACGGTAAACGCCTAGACGCCGTCCCGCACCAGCAGCGGCATGATTCACGACGTCGTGAGACGGCGGTCACCGGTGCGGGCTTGTATCTCGATTGGCTTTAGGCTGGCGCGTGGCGTCGGCGAGTGGGGAATTTTCGATGTCTGACGAACGGCAACACGGCATGGGCGGCGGCGCGGTCGCAGCGGACGAACTGCGCCTGCTGATCGAGCGCGCCGAGCGTCTCGAAGAAGAGAAGAAGGGTATCTCGGACGACATCAAGGACGTGATGGCCGAAGCCAAGGGCCGCGGTTACGACCCCAAGGCGATCCGCAAGATCCTGTCGATCCGGAAGAAGAAGAAGGAAGAATATCAGGAGGAGGAGGCGATCCTCGAGGTGTATCTCCAGGCGTTGGGGATGATCTGAGGATCGTCTGATTGAGCCGTCATCCCAGCGAAAGCTGGGATATTCCGCGGCGAGGAGCGTTTCCAAACAAAGTAGCGCTGGTTGTTTGACCGGCCGCGTTCCTCCTCGCCGCAGGAGATCCCAGCTTTCGCTGGGATGATGGGCTAATTGGGATGACGATTTAGGCTGGCGAGGAGGCCTCAGTGCAACTGGTCGTATAGATCCACCCACCCCGGATTGATTGTGGCGATCAGCTCGTCCTTCCACGACCGTTTCCAAGCCTTCAGCATCTTCTCCCGAGCGATCGCATACTGGATCGTCTCATGCTGCTCGGCGAATACGAGCATCTTCAGCCCATAGCGCCGGCAGTACGCAGAGCCGAGATCGCTCCGATGTTGATGCACGCGCGAAGCCAAATATGCAGTTACGCCGATGTAGAGCATGCCGTACGGCTTGTTCGTCATCATGTAGACCCAGCCGCCCAGCGCCATGTGCCCCCCCAACCGTCATCCCAGCGAAAGCTGGGATCTTCTGCGGCGAGGAGGAACGCGCCCCGTCAAATATCCCGTACCTCGTGGAACGGGCGCGCTCCTAGCCGCGGAAGATCCCAGCTTTCGCTGGGATGACGGAGGAGTCAAATCTTATGCCGCTTCCGCCGGCAACGTCGTCCACCCCAGCCCGGGTATCGTGATCGAGCGTTTACCGGCCAGATCAGTCCGGCACACGATCAACTCCCGGCTCTCGATATACCCGATCAGCCGCTTCACCCGGCCGAGCGAACTCGTGCCGTACGTCGCCGCGATCCGCGCGTCCGACGGGCAGGGTTCGCCCTCGCGCGCAGCCCGCGCCACCAGCAGGAACGCCCCCAGCATGTCGTCCGGCAGGCCGCTCGCCACGTCGAGCGCCGCCGTCCACGCTTCATCGGTCATGTCAAATATCCCCGCACGCGCGCAACTCAGACGCCGCACGAAACCCGGCAAATCGAGCGGCGGCTTGGCAAGTCCACCCATCCGACACCGCACCTGGAAATCCTGGAACAGCACCGATGGCGGCCGCAACGTCGACTCCGGATCCTCGACGATCGCGCGGAAGACGTCGGCGTAGACCGCCTCGACCTCGTCGTCGGTCTTCTCAGGGGGCGGCGGTGCGGCGGTGCGCGGCTCGGGCGGGCGGGCGATGCCGTCGAGCAGTTCCTCCGCCGGCACGCGACGCGGGCGCGAATCGAACATCAGGCCGAGTTCGGGGGCGTCGACCACTGGCTCAGACAGCAAATCCTGCAAGTCCATCGGCGCAGCGCTCGGCAACGGCGTCAGCTTGGGGCTGCCGCTGCGCGCGGAGGTCGCGACGTCGCCGATCTTCACGGTGATCGGTCGGCGCGACACTGCCGGTCCGAGCGCCATGAACGTGCCGCGCTGGAGATCGCGAATCGCTTCGGCCTGGCGTCGCTCCATCCCGAGCAGATCTGCCGCGCGTGCCATGTCGATGTCGAGGAAGGTGCGGCCCATCAGGAAGTTCGACGCTTCCGCCGCGACGTTCTTCGCGAGCTTCGCCAGCCGCTGCGTCGCGATTACGCCAGCGAGCCCGCGCTTCCGGCCGCGACACATCAGGTTGGTCATCGCCGCCAGTGACGCCCGACGAACCTCTTCCGACACCTCGCCACCAGTCACCGGCGCGAACATCTGCGCCTCGTCGACCACAACCAGCACCGGATACCAATGCTCGCGCGGCGCATCGAACAGCGCGGACAGGAACGACGCCGCGCACCGCATCTGGCCCTCGACTTCCAGCCCCTCCAGGCTGAGCACCGCGGACGTCCGATGTTCGCGCAACCGCGTCGCGATCCGTGAGATCTCGCGTTCGCTATAGTCGCCGGCTTCGATCACGACATGACCGTGCGGCCCCGCGAGCGTTACGAAATCACCCTCTGGATCGATCACGATCTGCTGGACATGCCCCGCCGATCGCTCGAGCAGGCGGCGCAGCAGATGCGATTTTCCCGAGCCCGAATTGCCCTGCACCAACAGGCGGGTGGCGAGTAGTTCCTCCAGGTCGACGCCGACGGCAGTACCATTGCCGTCGGTGCCCATATTCACGCTAACCGTCATGCCGCGCGTTTGGCAGGTGCGGGCGTATGGGAGCAAGGAGTCTTTGCGGCTTGCTTCGCAAGCGGGGCTTTGCGCGCTGGCATAATCCGCATTCCGGGCTAGGCCTTTGAGGATGGCCACACACTCCCCGCTCGCCGATCTCTCGCAACGTCTTCTCGGCAAGGCGCCGGGCGAGCTCGACGACGAGGAGCGCCGCGTCCTTGCGGGGATCGAGGCGGGCACGGTCGTCAGCCGCGACGCCGGCGACGTCTCCGACGAACGCTCGAGCTATGGCGAGCGGCTGGCGGACAAGGTCGCGGCGGTTGGCGGGTCGTGGGGGTTCATTATCGTTTTTGCCGTCATCCTGTTCGGCTGGATGATCCTCAATTCGGACATCCTCGGCCATTTCGGGATGGCGTTCGATCCGTATCCCTACATCTTTCTCAACCTGATGCTGTCGACCGTGGCCGCGATCCAGGCGCCCGTCATCATGATGAGCCAGAACCGGCAATCGGCGAAGGATCGCTTGGCCGCGAGCCTCGACTACGAGACCAATCTGCGCGCCGAACTCGACATCCTGCGCGTGCATCACAAGATCGACCATCTGGTGCTGGACCGCCTCGACGCGATCGAGCGGAAAATCGACGGTCTGGCGAAATCCGCGCCTGACGCCTAAGAGCGGGGCCATCAGCTAAAGAGGCACCGATGGCAGGCCATTCCAAATACAAGAATATCATGTACCGCAAGGGCGCGCAGGACAAGAAGCGCTCGTCGGCGTTCAGCAAGCTCAGCCGGGAAATCACGGTCGCGGCCAAGATGGGGCTGCCCGACGTCGACATGAACCCGCGCCTGCGCGCGGCGGTCAACGCGGCTAAGGCGGCGTCGCTGCCTAAGGAGAACATCCAGCGCTCGATCGACAAGGCGAGCCGCGGCGATGCCGAGAATTACGAGGAAATCCGCTACGAGGGCTTCGGTCCCGGCGGCGTGTCGCTGATCATCGAGGCGCTGACCGACAACCGCAACCGCACCGCGACCAACGTGCGCGTCGCGGTCGGCAAGAACGGCGGCAACCTCGGCGCAGGCGGTTCGGTGAGCCACGCGTTCGACCGCGTCGGGCTGATCTCGTATCCGGCGAGCGCGGGCGATGCCGACACGGTGTTCGAAGCGGCGCTCGAAGCGGGCGCCGAGGACGTCACGTCGAGCGAGGACGGCCATGAGGTCTGGACCGCGCAGGGCGACCTACACGAGGTGGCCAAGGCGCTGGAAGCCAAGCTCGGCGAGGCCGAAGGCGCAAAGCTCGCCTGGCGCCCGCAGGTCATGGTTGCGGTCGGTGCGGACGATGCGGCAACGCTGTTCAAGCTCATCGACGCGCTCGATGACGACGACGACGTGCAGACCGTCTGGGGCAATTACGAAATCTCCGACGAGATCATGGAGTCGCTGGGTTGAACGGCTTGCGGTTGAGATGAAGAAAGTGGGTTCACGCGGAGACGCGGAGACGCGGAGGGTTGTACCGTGTGGATCCGTCCTCCGCGCCAGCGGCCTCAAATCTGTTGGCCAGCCTAGCGGAGTGAAAGTCCCGCTAACGCGAGACGCTAGACAGGAACGCACCCCCTCCGCGTCTCCGCGTCTCCGCGCGAACCAATCTTCTTCCTACGCATGATCATCCTAGGACTAGACCCAGGCCTCGGCACCACAGGCTGGGGCGTCATCCGCGCCGATGGCAACCGCCTGAGCCACATCGCCAACGGCCAGATCAAGACCGATCCGTCGATGGCGCTCCCCCGCCGCCTGACCGCGCTGTACAACGCGCTGATCGACGTCATCCGCACCGAGCGCCCCGACGGCGCCGCGGTGGAGGAAGTGCTCGGCAACACCAACGCGCAGTCGACGCTGAAACTGGGCCAGGCCCGCGGCGTCGTATTGCTCGCCGCGGCGGGGGCCGGGCTGCATATCGGCGAATACCACCCCTCGACCGTCAAGAAGGGCGTCGTCGGCACCGGCGGCGCGGACAAGAAACAGATCCAGGCGATGATGGCCGTCCTGCTACCAGGCGCCAAGCTTGCTGGGCCCGACGCCGCGGATGCGCTCGCCGTGGCGATCACGCACGCGCATCATGTCGCCAGCGCAGCGGCACTGTCGCGACGAACAGGCATGGGTGCCTGACCCCGACGGGAGAAATCCCGCTTCAAGCTTCCCCGGTTAAGGTCATCGATGCGCCGCCCGTCCAGACGGGCGGCGTTGCGTCATGGCGCGTCGGTGATCGCTGGCGGTATCGAGGTCACTTCGATCCCCACGCTAAATAGCGATCTCGATCCTATTTCCCGCGATGATCTCCAATACAATTATGGCTTCAAGCATTGTCTGGCAATATCCAGCGATCTTAATCGCTAAAGTCGGAATACCAGTTCCGGTAGATAGCCAATTGTAAGAAATGCTTTCCCCGAAAATTAAAGAGATCGGATTCGTTTGTATTGCTAATGCCGGGCAGGCGTGACCAAGTGGCATAAATCTGAGAAGATTTGCGGGGCATTTGATTCGCAAAACACGTACGTTACGTCGTGTAGATACTCATCGCGAAAGAGCGCCGTTTCCTATGACGTATAATCTTTTGCAGAATCCGACGTTTACGGATCATGATCCTGCAGTATCGGCCCGCCGGAACATGGGGCAGTTCTGTCAGAACTGGTTCGTCGAATATGGCGCAGCTGCAGCTGGCGACACGGGGCCGGCCAAGGCCTCGCCGAGGACGCAGGGGGTGAGGCTGCACATCCGCTCGGCACTGAGCTGGGTCCGGCTGTGGCAGCCGATCGAGTTGACGGGGGTCGAACGGGGGCGCCGCGCCGTGGTGCGGCTGCGGGCAAGCGCCGCCAGTGACGCCGAAGCCGGGCTCGATCTCGAATGGATCGCGCTGCTCAAGGCCAATGCGCAGGGCAAACGGATCTTTGCCAAGAAGCTTTCGACGCAGCAGCGTTCGATCGAGGGCGACGCCCGGGACTATGAGCTGGAGATGCCGCTGGGCGATCTCGTATCCGGCACCCCGTATTTCTTCGCCATGCAGTTTTCGAGCGGCCCCGGCACCGTGGAACTCGAATCGGTCGATTTTACCAGTCATGCGGCAACGGCCTCAGCCTCTGCAGCAACGGCCTCGGCCTCGGCCTCTGCGGCATCGACGAAGCGATACACCGTTCTTCAGGCGGCCCCGTCGGAGGTCGCGCTCGCGGCTGGTCCGGCGCATCCGGTTGTGGCGCAGTCGGGTAAGGGCGGGACCCGCGCGGACGATTTGGCACCCCGGTCCGGTCCGGCGCGCAATGGTGCGGCGGCAATCGATCCGGCCAAGGCGAGCGGCGCACATACGCGCGCAAAGCGCCCGTCCGGAGAGGTGGTCGGGTTGCGCGGCGACCGTCTGGTCGGCTGGGCCGAATTGCCCGAGGTCGATGCCGAAGTCCTGCTGTTCGTCGATGGCCGATTGGTCGGTTCGGCGATACCGGACGCGTCTGTCGATGCGCTGGCCGAGGACGTCGCCAAGGTCGCCACGCATGGTTTTGCCGTACCCCTGCCGACGTTGCTGCTCGATGGCGCCGATCACCAAGTCAGCCTGCGCGCGTCGACCGGCGAGCGGCTGGGTGCGGGGACCAAGCGCATGACGCTGGCCGGCGCGCGGGCGACGGGAACAGGAACGGGAACGGGAACGGCAGCGAAGTCGGCGATCGAGGCGAAATCGGCACTCGTGGTCGACGCGTCGGATACGGTGCCGGAGCACTCACCGGTGGTCGGCGGTGATCCCGGCAAGATCGCAACCGCGGTCGCCGCCACGCGCCGCGTCGCGGTCGTGTCGTGGGATATGGCGCACAACCCGGTCGGGCGGGCGTTCCTGCTGGCGGACATGGCATCGCGCAACAGCGTCGTCGAACTCGTCGGGCCGATGTTCCCGATGTATGGCGCGACGATCTGGCCGCCGATCGCCGCCGCGACGATGACGATGCACGCCTATCCCGCGGGCAGCTTCGCCGAGTTCGTCGCCGGTGCGCGCGCGATCGCCGCGCGGGTCAAATGCGATGTCGTCCATGTCGGCAAGGCGCGCTTCTCGAGCCTGTTCATCGGCGCGATGATCAAGCAGGCCAATGCGTGCCCGATGATCGTCGACGTCGACGATCACGAACTCGGTTTCTTCCCCAATCGCGACCCCGCCAGCCTCGACGATCTGATCGCCGCGATCACCGAAGACCCGCGGATCCTCGACAAGCCTTATGGCGAGATCTTCACGCGATTTGCCGAAGGGCTGATCGCCGAATGCGATGGCGTGACCGTCTCCAACTACGCCTTGCAGGAGCGGTTCGGCGGTATCGTCGTCCGCCATGGCCGCGACGAACGCGTGTTCGATCCCGCCTTGTACGATCGGCAGAAGGTCCGTGCCGAATTCGGCTACACCGACGCGGATCGGGTGATCCTGTTCCTCGGGACGCCGCGACCGCACAAGGGCGTGTTCGAGATCGCCGACGCACTCGAAGAGCTCGCCGACGATACGCTTGCGCTGTGCGTGATCGGAACGGTCACCGACAAGCGCACGTCGAGCCGGTTCGCGAAATACAAGAAGGCGCGGATCGGGCTGCACGGCGATCAGCCTTGGGCCCGGCTCGCGGAACTGGTGTCGATTGCCGATGCGGTGTTCCTGTTGCAGGATCCGACATCGGCGATATCGGGCTACCAGATTCCCGCCAAGCTGACCGATGCGATGGCGCTCGGCGTGCCGGTATACGCGACGCCGGTGCCGCCGCTGCGCGATCTGATTGCGGCGGGGGCGATCATCGCGGTCCACGATGCCGCGCAACTCAAGGACGAACTGCGCAAGATCAGCGCGCAGGGCATTGCGCCGGCGACCAAGCAGCGCGTCCGCGATCATTATCTGACCGAACTCAGCTATAGTGTGAATTCGGCGAGGCTGGACTTGGCGTTCGAGGCTGCACGGACGGTATCCAGGCCGGTGATACCGGCGTTCGACGCGCTGTTCGCGGCGGTCGAGCGGGTGTCGGGCGAGCCGCTGCCGCGCTTTGCCAAGGGGTGGGCCGGCCCGGCGATCTGGCAGAATCGCAAACCCGATGTCGTCTTCCTGTGGAAGCAGAACGACTCGGATATCTATGGTCGCCGGTCGGATATGATGGCGCGGTATCTGCTCAAATCGGGCGCGGTGAACCAGGTACTCCATTTCGATTCGCCGATCAGCGCGACCGATCTCGACAAACAGGCCAAGCACGGCGCGGAGGCGACCGCGCACCAGGGAAACCTGGTGTACGTCAACACCATCCGGCGCGTGCTGCGTCAGGCGGATACGACGAACCTGTTGCGACGGACGTTCCTGTTTCGCGCCGAGACGGCGCCGCAACGCTATCTCGGCACCGACTTGCCGCCGCGCGATGGGTATGAGGATTTCATCCGATCGGAGCTGCGCGCGGCCAATATCGGCGACTCGCCGGTGTTGTGGGTGTGCCCGGTCGTATTCGATTACACGATGGTCAAATCGGTGGTGAAGCCGGGCTGTATCGTCGCCGACGTGATCGACGACCAGCGCCGATTCCCCAGCCGCGAACCGCATCGGACGCGTGTCCATGCTGCGTATGACGAGATCCTGCGCGATGCCGATCTCGTCCTCGCCAATTGCGAACCGGTACGCGAAGGGTTCGCGGCGATCCGCGAGGATATCCGCGTCATCCCGAACGGCGCGGAAATGTTCGATCTGTCGCATAGCTGGGCGGTGCCGGAGGATCTCGCGCATCTGCCCCGGCCGATCCTCGGCTATGTCGGCAATCTGCGCGACCGGGTCGATCTGGAGCTGATCGGCAAGGTCGCCGACGCATTCCCCGGCGGCAGCGTGGTGCTGATCGGGTCGGCGCATGATCGGCCCGACGTGCTCGCACTCGGCGCGCGTCCGAACATCCATATCCTCGGGGTGAAACCCTATGAGGATGCGACGCGGTATATCCGCGCGTTCGACGTCGCGATGGTGCCGCACCTGCGCAACGAACTCAGCGAGAGCATGAACCCGCTGAAGCTCTACGTCTATTTCGCGCTGAACGTCCCGATCGTGACGACCGACGTCGCCAATATCGGCGACATCGGCCCCTATGCGACGATCGCCGCGGATCACGACTCGTTCCTCGCCGCGATCACGCGCGTGGTGGCCGGCAAGCAAAAGGCGCCGACGACGGTGCAGCGCAAGAAGGTATTGAGTTCGGTGTCCTGGACGTCGCGGGTCGACGACGTCCTCGATGTCCTGGGCCTGGCACAGCGGCCGACGTGACGGGGGATCGATCATGACCGTGAGCTGCAATATCTGCAACGGGACGACGTTCGTCCCGGCGCAGAACAACCGGCTGAGCCGGTCGCGCAAACCGCCGCAATGCGGCACGTGCCGGTCGCTCGAACGGCACCGTATCGCCCGCGCGGTCATCGATAAATTGCAGCTGCGCGAGACGTTCACGCATCTTCCGCTGCTGCTGTGGGGCGAGCCGAGCGGCATTCCCAAGCCCTGGTTCAAATCCGTCGAGCTGTTCGGGATCGAGCATGCCGATGCAGGGCTGCCCGCGCGCCAGAGCAACAGCCTCGGGCTCATCGTTGCGGCGAATGTGCTCCACCGTGTCCCCGCGCACCGCAAGACGCTGGCCGACTTGGTCCGCGTGATGACCGCCGACGGCTTGATGCTGTTATCCTATCCGAACCCGACGACGCGCGAAAAGACCGAGGATTGGGGCAGGGCCGATGCCGCGCGCGGCGGCGCTTACCGCGTCCTGGGGCGCGATTTCGAAGCGGAGTTCGCACAGCTCGTTCCGGACGCGATCGTCCTGCGGATCGAGGAAGCGGACCCGGTCACCGGCGATGCGGACTGGCTGTACCTGTTGTCGAAGAGTCCGTTCTGGATGCGCAGGGCATTCAGTGCGGAAATCGATGCAAGAATCCTGGACTGAACGATGTTTCGGCGCAGTACAAAAGGACGGCCCCTACGATGAATTCCTATAACCTAGCCGGCAATACGTGGTGGCCACCGGGCCAGGACGCGGCCGACGAGTATATGCAGTATGCAACCGCGTTCGATCGCGATCGGTGTCTGCGCCAGTATGACGACGTCGTCGGCAGCGCGGCGGCGAGCTATGTCGGCAATAGCGCGGGCGGTCCGATCGCCGCTTTCCTACGCAAGGCGATCGCCGCGAAGAGGCCCGCGTCGCTGATCCGGCTCGGCGACGCCGATGGGAACGTGTTGTTCTCGGGGCTCGATATCTACCCGCAT
Source organism: Sphingomonas sp. PP-F2F-A104-K0414 (assembly GCF_004340945.1). Taxonomy (GTDB): domain Bacteria; phylum Pseudomonadota; class Alphaproteobacteria; order Sphingomonadales; family Sphingomonadaceae; genus Sphingomonas. The sequence goes on along the minus strand of NZ_SLYD01000002.1, from coordinate 299,504 downwards.
TTGACCACGTATAATCTTACCAAGATATCGCGGATCTACTTCGGCTCGAATACCTTGATGGTCGAGCATAAGCAGTTCTTCCTCGACACGGTCATGGAGGGGATCGCGGAAGCCGATCTCATCGGTGGTCCCGAGCGCGGGACGATCGACAAGAGCTTTTCTACGGACCTCCCGGATCTCGACGTCCGCGGCATGTGCGGCATGCGCGGCGTGTATAATTATCTGGCGGATGCCACCGATCTCGCCAAGCTGTCGGAGAAGATCTGGGCAAGCACCTGGTTCAGCCGGTCGTTGCTGCCGCATTATTTCAATATCCTGCATAAACAGCCGTATCTGGGCTTCGTCACTTGTTACCCGGACCTCGAGCGGGTGTTTCGCGAGAAGGCCGAAGTGGCGCGGACGGAGACGATCCTGGTGCCGATGCAGGCGTCGATCGCCAAGGTTCACAAGGATATCCGGCATTATCCCGACGCTTATCCGGACATCCTGGAACAGCTCCGGCCGCCGTTCGAGGGCGCGGTATACATCGTCGCGGCAGGCATCCTGTCAAAGGCCTATTGTACGGCGATCAAGCGTCGCGGCGGGATCGCCATCGATGTCGGCAGCGTCGCCGACGTCTGGATGGGCACCAAATCCAGGCCGGACATGCCCAAGGATATGGTCGCGAAATGGCAGCTCGTCGCCAACAGCCCCGTCCCATCCTGATCAAGAATATTGGAGTTCACCGTGGACGATTCATGCGCCAGAGATTTCGAACGAAAAAACGGTCATCTTGCGGATTTATTTCGCCGACACCGTAACAAGACGATCAAGTATTTTATGAATCCGGGTAACGCCGGGGACTCGCTGATCGCTGCGGCGACCTATCAGCTGTTCGACCATTATAATATCGACGTCGAGATCCTGTCGTCGGTCGCCGAGGCCAAGGCCTTGCGGAACGAAACGGTCCTGTTGGCGGGCGGGGGCAACCTGGTCCCGCTCTACCACGGCATGTCGGCGCTGATCCGCGCGCTTCAGCCAGGCAATAACCGCATCATCGTGCTGCCGCACTCGGTCCGTGGGAACGAGGATCTGTTGCAGTCGCTGGCGCCCGCAACGACGATCTATTGCCGTGAACTGCCGACCCACCAGCACGTCCTTGCGCATGCACCGTCGATCGAGGCGGAATTGTCGCATGATCTGGCGCTGTTCCTCGATACCGACAAGCTTTACGACGACATGGAGAGCGACGCGGAGATTCATGACCTGTTCCGCGAGATGCTGCTCGAACGCGCGAAGCTCACGCCCGAGGCGATCGACGGCAAGAAGATGTCGTGCATGCGGCACGGCGTCGAGAAGACGTTTATCCCCCGCGCGCCCAATTTCGATATCTCGATCGTGTTCCAGATCGGGGTGAAACCGCGCGAAGCCAATCGAGGAGCGTGGATGCTGCTCGAATTCACCCGTCTCGCGTCCGAGATCACCACCAACCGGCTGCATGTCGGCGTGGCGTCCGCGCTGTCGGGAACGACGACGCAACTGCACGACAACAGCTACGGCAAGGTGTCGAGCATCTACACGCACAGCATGCAGAAGGATTTCCCCAATGTGAGTTTCAACGGGGAGATGATGGCGGACTATGTCTTTGCTTGAGACGGGCCCCGGTGCGCGTCCACGACGGAGCCGTCGGGTGAACTGCTTCGCAGCGGCGTGGCTCGGATGCCCGGCACGATCATCCGCGATCGGGCGTGGCCGTATAGGCCTTGGCCTATGGTCCGCGATCGTCGTGCTGGCGGGGTGCCAGGCACCCGACGTCGCTGCGCAACCCGCAGGGGGCATACCGCGCTGTTCGCAGCTCGGTGCCGCCGCGCTGCGCGGTGGCGGGGCGATCGAGCTCGACCGAGTATGGACCGGGGTAGGGACCGCGATCGGCGCGGCAGCCACTGCGCGTGGGCAGATCTTCGCGGCCTATTTCGACGCCGACCGCTGGGTCACCGTCTCGCGCTTCGATCCCTTGCGGCGCGTATCCTGTTCGATACGCCTGCCGCCCCGGTTCTCCGGGTGGGATGCGCACAACAGCCTCGCGGTCGCGATCGCTCCCGACGATACGGTGCACGTCGTGGGCAACATGCATGCGTCGCCGTTGTTCTACGCGCGCGGCACCGTGGGCGATGTCGGCAGCATCCGCCCGGCATCGATGATCGGCCGCGACGAACTGCGCGCGACCTATCCGCGGTTCCTGCATGACGGCAACGGCAACCTCGTCTTCATGTACCGCACCGGCGGCTCGGGAAACGGCAGCTGGTTGCTCAACAGGTGGCAGGACGGGCGATGGCAGCGGATCGGGTCGATCTTTGCTGATCGCGACCGAAAGGGTCCGGTCAGTGCGTATCCGAGCACTTTCAGGACCGGTGCGGACGGCTATGTCCATGTCGCGGTCGTGTGGCGGCGAACGCCCGACGTCGCGTCGAATTTTGCGGTATCCTACGCACGAACCAAAAATTTCCAAACATGGTTCACGGCGAACGGCCGTTCGATTGCGGCGCCGCTGAGCCCCGACACGATGGATTTGGTCGAAAACGTCGGTGAGGATGCCGGGCTCGTCAACCGACTCGACCTCGCGCTTGCAGCCGACGGTACGCCCGTGATCCTGTATCCGCGCTATGCCGCGACTAAGGGCAAGGTCCGCTATGACGCCGCGAACGGACCCGCGATCGTGGCGGCACGTCCGGGCCGGGGCGGGTGGCGCATCCGCGAGATCGCGACGTCGCGAACCCCGTCGATCGTCGCGGGGAAGGGCGCGTTGCCCAATCTGCCGGCGGTATGGATCCTCGACCAGCAGCCGAATTCCGCGCGGGTCCGCATTGCGTTTGCCGGTCGGGATCGACGACGTGTGCAGCTCGACCTGCAGACGCTCGCGACGGTACCCGATGCAGGAGACGCCGGCAGTGCGAGGCCGAACGCCGTGGCCTCTCCCGCGTTTCCCAAAGGGATGGAGGACGTCTCGACGCGCCAGGTGATCGTCCTCGAAAACGGCGTCGATGGCCAGAAGGTCGGCACGCTCAGATGGTTTGCCCAGGTCGCGCATGGCGACAAGCCTCGATCCTGTTCGAGCACCGCACCCGTCGCCTGCGACCCACCCGCCGCGCCCTTGCTGTGGAGCGCCGGGAAGACCCCATAAAGTTAGGGCGGCAGACCGCTGGCGCCAATGTCGCGTATCCGGCGCCGGCGCGTGTGCATGTACGCGTGACCGCAGGCTTCGACTTCGCTGTGAAAGATTACCATGACTGTCTCGAAGACCCGTCGCCGTGTCGCGATTTTGCCGAACCTGTCGATCCGGCAACTGGGCGACGCGGGCCGTATCCCGACCGCCGACGCTGCGACGCTGACCGAGGCGCTTGGCGGCAATTCGGGTAATGTCGCCTATGTCGACGGGCTGGTCGCGTCGTTGGCCGCCTCGCACATGATTACGTGGAGTACGCCCCCCGAAATCGTCCGCGCTCACGCTGATATTCTCGTTGTGGCGTGTGCCAATCAGCTTGGCGATCATGTCGACCTGTCGGGGTGGGCGGCACGTCTCGCGGCGTTCGGGTTGCCCGTCCTGTTGGTTGGTCTCGGTGCGCAGGCGCCGGGTATTGGCGCGACTCTCGCGTTGAAGGACGGCACCCGCGCAGCGCTGGACGTCGTCGCGGCCGCCGCCGGCGCGGCACCCGCCATGCTCGTCCGCGGCGCGTATACGGCCGAGATCCTGGCTCGCAACGGCTATGCCTCGACGGTCATCGGCTGTCCGTCGCTGTTCCTGTCGCCGACGAGAGACCTGGGCGGGCGGATCGCGGCGCGGGTCGTCGCCGGGCTCGGGACGCGACCGGCGATCGCGGCCGGGCACCATCACCATGCCGACATGGCGCCCGAACACCGCCTGATCGTCGCGGCGGATCGTCACGATGGTTGCTATATCGTCCAGCATCCCGAGACGATGATCGCGCTGGCCCGGTCGGACCTTGCTGATACCCAAAGCGTCGATTTCGCGCTGCTCGCACAGCGGTTGCTGCCCGATCTCGACGGTGCGCAGGTTGTGGAGTGGGGGCGTCGGCGTGCCTTCGTCTTTACCGACAGCCAGACCTGGATGAGCTTTCTGCGGCGCTATGATTATGCGATCGGACCGCGGTTTCACGGCGTGGCGCTCGCCATCCAGGCCGAGCGACCGGGGGTCGTCCTGCATGTCGACAGTCGCACGCGCGAAATGGCCGAGACGATGGCGATACCGTCGCGATCTTTCGATGACGATCCGGTATCCGACCTGCGCGAGGTCGTCGCGACCGCCTGGACCGCCGACGCGGGGGCAGCGTTCGACACGCGCCGCGCCGCGCTCGCGAAGACGTTCCGCACCGCGTTGCAGGCGCATGACATCGCCGTCAGCGCGCGGCTGTCGGCCTTGTGCGGATGACGCGGCGGCCCAGCGAACCCGCCGGGCTGCTCGCGAGTTTCATCGCGCGCTGCAAAGCCGCGCCGTCGACGGTGCAATTCGTCCTCGCGAGCGCCGGCGGCAACGCGGTCGTGACGCACGCGATGCTGTGGGACGGAGGGCAGCGATACGCGCACCTCTATCGCCGCACCGGCGCGGCGCCCGGCACCGTGGTGCTGATCGCACTTCGATCGTCGCCCGACCTGCTCTATGCGTTCATTGGTGCGATCCTGGCCGGCTGCGTTCCGGCGATGATGCCGTTGCCGTCGATCAAGCAGGATCCGGCGCGGTTCTGGGACAGCCATACCCAGTTGTTCCGGCATATCGGCGGCGGCATTCTGGTCGCCGATACGATCAACGCCGCGACCTTCGCCGACGCGCTAGCAGCAGACCTGCTGGCGATCGTCACCACGGTGGACGCAGTGCCCGACGACGGCGATCCGATCGCGTGGGACTGGCATCCGGACGCGGTCTGTTGTCTGCAGCATAGTTCGGGCACGACCGGGCTGAAGAAGGGCGTGACGCTGACATCTCGCGCCATCAGCCACCATATCGCGAGCTATGCCGCGGCGATCGGCCTGACCAGCGACGACGTGATCTGTTCGTGGCTGCCGCTGTATCACGACATGGGTTTAGTCACGACGTTGCTGATGCCGCTGCTGACGGGGGTGCGCGCGGTGATCGTCGATCCGTTCGATTGGTTGTCGAACCCGCTTTCGCTGTTCGATCTGGTCGCCAAACACGACGGCACGCTGGTCTGGCTGCCCAATTTTGCGTTCGACCACCTGGCGAATGCTGCCGTCGACAGCCGGCGGGTCGATCTTTCTCGGGTCCGTGCTTTCATCAATTGTTCCGAACCGTGCAAGCCGGCCAGCGTTGACCGATTCATTGCAGCATTCGGTCAGTGGGGCGTATCGGCCGTGCAGGTGCAAGCGTGTTACGCGATGGCGGAAACGGTGTTCGCCGTCGCGCAGACGCGACCGGGCGTACCGGCACGCCGATGCTCGGTCTCGGCCGATGGCTTGCGACGCCATCGGCTGGACGTCGTCGGAGACGATCGCATCAGTCTGTGCAGCGCTGGGCCGCCGATCGACGGCATCGAAGTCCGGATCGATGGGGCGGACGCGATCGGCGAAATCCTGGTACGTGGCGATTTTGTCTTCACGGGCTATTACCGGCAGGACTCGTCGGCGAGTTTCAACGCCGGCTGGTTCGGGACCGGCGATCTCGGATTCCTCCACGAGGGTGAGGTGTACGTGCTTGGCCGCAAGACCGATCGGATCATCCTGCTCGGCAAGAATTTCTATGCGCACGAGATCGAGCAAGTGCTGAACGACGTCGTCGGCGTAAAGGCGGGGCGCGCGGTCGCGTTCGGGCTGTTCGCGGACGCGATCGGCAGTGAAACCTGCCATGTCGTAGTCGAGCGCGGCGGCGCCGTCGAAGATTGCGGGGCAATCGAAGATTCTGCGCTTCGCCAGGCGGTGAAGAGGCAACTACTTGATTTGCTGGGCCTGGTTCCGAAGACGATCTCGATAGTCGCGCCGGGCTGGCTGATAAAGTCGACGTCGGGGAAGATCAGTCGTACCGAAAACATTGTAAAATACCTTGCGGGTCGACACACTGAGATATGAATCAGGACGATGTTTGCGCGCGAATATTTGCGATCGTCGCCAAGACCTTCGGCGTCGAGGCGGCGGCTGTCGACGTGGCGACCACCGCCGACGATGTCGATGGCTGGGATTCGCTGGCGCACGCCACGCTGTTGATCCGGATCGAGAAGCACTTCAACATCGATCTCGGACCGGACGGCAGCGGCGCGCAGGATCTCGGCGCGTTGATCGCCCTGGTCCGGCGTCGGCGCGATGACGGAGCGCGCGAAAGCCGGTCGGGCTCATGAGCATCGCCGGCGACACGCGCGCCCGGCTGGCGGTGGACGTCGTCCAGGGCGCGGACGGGTATCTGTTCCACCGCGACCATGAGGCGATCGACCAGATCACCGGCGCGCTGCCGCTCGGCCCCCGCGAGATCGCGGTGTGGCGCGACAGCATCGAGACGCGCGCGGCGTGGTGCAAGGCGAACGACATCGCGTTCCGGATGATGATCATTCCGGAAAAGCACGTCGTCTATGCCGACAAGCTGCCACCCGGTTTCGCGCTATCCGACAACCGCCCTGCAGTGCAGATCCTGGACAGTATCGATCCCGAGACGCGCGCGCTGTGCTCCTATCCGTTACAGCCGTTGATCGACGCGCGCGCCGTCCGCGCAACCTATCTGAAGACCGATACGCACTGGACCTTCTATGCGGGGTTCCTGGCGTATGACCTGCTGATGGATAGCCTGGTTGAGTCGGTGTCGCTGCCGATCCGGATCGCCGTGACCGATCTGAGCTTCGCCGACCGGACGCATATCGGCGATCTCGGTGTGCGGCTCGAACCCGAACAGGACGAAATCGCCACCACCGTCGATCACCGGATCGCGCGACCATTCCAGCGGGTGTTCGAGAACAGGATTTTCGCGCGCGGCGCGGTGTCGATCTACGAGAGCAGCGATCAAGGCCTGCCTCGCTGCGTGCTGTTCCGCGATTCGTTCGCGAACTACATCATCCCGCATCTGATCCCGACCTTTTCGCGACTGGTGGTGATGAGTTCGGACAGCCTCCAATATGACCTGCTGCGCTCCGAACGGCCTGATGTGGTGATCGTCACGATCATCGAGCGATTCCTCGGCATGCTCGACGGTGACGGCAGGCGGCATCTGCCCGACGATCTGGCCGGACCGGGGCTTGCCGAACTGACGGGCGCGAGCGCCGCCGACCTGAAGGCCTATACGGGGTTCGAGCGGCTCCCGTAGGCGACCGCGAATTTTGAGAGGATGACGGGACGCACGCCATGTTCTACCGATCGCGGCAATGATCGTGCATCTCAAAGGACGGCTGGACTCGACCGGCATCGACCACGCCGTGATCGACGTCGGCGGCGTCGGCTATCTGGTCGGCGCTTCGGCGCGGACGCTGTCGGCCCTGGGGCCGATCGGCGAGGCGTGTACGGTGTTCACCGAATTGCTGGTCGGCGAGGATTTCCAGCGGCTGGTCGGGTTTTCGAGCGCGGACGAGCGCGACTGGTTCCGGTTGCTGACCGGCGTGCAGGGGGTCGGCGCGCGCGTCGCGCTTGCGATCTTGTCGGCGCTGGAGCCGGTCGATCTCTCACGTGCGATCGCCGGTGGCGACAAGGCGATGGTCGCGCGGGCGAACGGCGTAGGGCCCAAGCTCGCGCAGCGGATCGTCATGGAATTGAAGGACAAAGTCGGCGGCATCGCGCTCGGGCTTGGACCGGCGGTGGTCAATGCCGCGCCGGGGGCGTCTGCGGATGCGGTGTCGGCGCTGCTCAACCTCGGGTTCCGGCCGAACGAAGCGAGCGTCGCGGTGGCGGCGGCGGACGAAGAGCTGGGGCCGGGTGCTTCGCTCGATGCGCTCGTGCGGCTGGCGCTGCGGAAAGCGTCTAAGTCGTAGTTTCGGACCCGTTCGGTTGGTTCTTAAGCTTGGTCTCACCCCCCCCCCTTCCGTTCGTGCTGAGCAAAGTCGAAGCACCTTCTCTTGGGGCACACCCTTCGACTTCGCTCAGGGCGAACGGAAGGGGGGCTTTGTTTCCCAAAGTCCCAGTCTCAGAGTGCACTCGGCAGCGGTCGTCCGGCAAAATGCGCGTCGAGGTTCGCGATGACCAACGCCGCCATCGCAGCCCTGCCATCGACGGTCGCGCTTCCTTGATGGGGTGACAGGACGACCTGATCCATCGTCTTGAGCGCATCGGGAACGGCAGGTTCGTCGGCGAACACGTCGAGCCCGGCGCCGGCGATCGTTCCGTCTTCGAGTGCCGCTACCAAAGCAGGTTGGTCGACCAGACTACCGCGAGCGATGTTGACGAAGATCCCGTCCTCGCCAAGCGCCGCGAGGACACCGGCGTCCACGATATGCGACGTCGCATCGCCACCCGGTGCGGCGATGATCAGCACGTCGCACGCCGCCGCAAGCGAGGCGATGTCGGCATGGAACACGCCTGCGAACTCTGGCTTGGCGGAGCGTGCTGTATAATGGAGTTCGCTCGCGAACGGCCGCGCCCGTGCGGCGATCGCCTTGCCGATCCGGCCCAGGCCGAAGGTGCCGATCCGTCGCTCGCTGGCCCGGCGCGCAAGATCGACCTGCCACCCGCCGTCGCGCACCGCGCGGTCGTTCGCGATGATCCGCCGCTGCACCGCCAGCATCAGTCCGATCGCGAGGTCTGCGACATCGTCGGTCAGCACGTCCGGCGTCGTCGTCACCGCGATGCCGCGCGCCTTGGCCGCAGCAAGGTCGATCCCGTCGTACCCGACGCCGTGGATCGCGATGATCTCCAGCGCGGGCAGGCGATCGAGCAGCGCCGCATCGACCACGCTGCTCCCACCCCCGACGATCGCGCGCGTCGTCGCCGGCGGATCCTCGCGGTGCAGCGTGAAGCGCTCGGCGAGCGTCGCCTCCAGCGCGGCCGAGACTCCACCCAGCAGATACAGGTCAGGACGTACGGTGTGGTTGGTCATTGCCCCCCATAGCCGCCTTGCCCCCTTCACCGCGAGCGCGCTATCGCGGGTGGGTGACCGATACAGACCGCATCCTGACCGCTGCCAAGCGTCCCGAAGACGTCGACGCCGCGCTACGCCCGAAGAGCCTCGACGAATTCGTCGGGCAGAAGGCCGCGCGCGAGAATTTGCGCATCTTCATCCAGGCGGCAAAATCGCGTGGCGATGCGCTCGATCACGTGCTGTTCTTCGGGCCGCCGGGGCTCGGCAAGACGACGCTCGCGCAGATCGTCGCGCGCGAGATGGGCGTGGGCTTCCGCGCCACGTCGGGCCCGGTGATCGCCAAGTCGGGCGATCTCGCCGCGCTGCTGACCAATCTCGAGGACGGCGACGTGCTGTTCATCGATGAGATCCACCGGTTGCAGCCTGCGGTCGAGGAAGTGCTGTATCCGGCGATGGAGGACCGCGCGCTCGACCTGATGATCGGCGAAGGGCCGTCCGCGCGTTCGGTGCGGATCGACTTGCCGCGGTTCACGCTGATCGGCGCGACTACGCGGCAGGGGTTGCTGACGACGCCGTTGAGGGACCGCTTCGGCATCCCGGTGCGGCTGCAATTCTATACGGTCGAGGAACTCGAGCGGGTCGTCACGCGCGCTGCCGGCTTACTAGGGTTGGGCATCGCAAAGGATGGCGCGATGGAGATCGCGCGCCGAGCCCGCGGGACGCCGCGTATCGCTGGGCGACTGCTGCGCCGGGTGCGCGATTTCGCCAATGTCGCCGGGCACGAGACGGTCGACGCGCGGGCGGCGGATGCGGCGCTCAACCGGCTGGAGGTCGATTCGCTCGGGCTCGATGCGATGGATCGGCGCTATCTGATGATGATCGCGGATATTTATCGCGGGGGACCGGTCGGGGTGGAGACGCTGGCGGCGGGGCTGAGCGAGCCGCGTGATACGATCGAGGAGGTGATCGAGCCATATCTGATTCAGTTGGGTCTGATCGCGCGGACCGCGCGCGGTCGGTTCCTGAATGCGGGGGGGTGGAAGCATCTGGGCCTTAACCCGCCGGCGGGAAGCCAGGACGGGCTGTTCGACGCGTAGGAGCGTCGACGGACCCTTGATCGCTTCCGCCTAAACTCGTCACCCCAGCGAAAGCTGGGGTCTCCCGATTGGATGGCGCCAGGGGGCGGCGAGTCCCACGGGGATATCCCAGCTTTCGCTGGGATGACGGATTGGGGGTAGGGGGTAGGGACTCCAGATTCCCGCAGCGCGGCTCCCTTGTAAGAAACCACACCCGGAGATCGATCGAACTTGGGTGCGACACTGCTTTTGTTGCGTGGCACCCAAGCGCTTCATCTGATAGCCAACCCGAATGCCCCTTTCGGCCGCCGCCTCCGCCCGCGAAATCCTCACCAGCCTTCACGACGTGATGGCCTCGCGCACGTCCGCGCAGGCCAAGCTCAACGCCGTCGTCGGTATCATCGCCACCGCGATCGACAGCGAAGTCTGCTCGATCTACCTGTTGCGCGAAGGCGTGCTCGAACTGTTCGCGACCCGCGGCCTCGACCAGGCGGCGGTCCACGTCACCAAGCTCGCGCTTGGCGAGGGCCTCGTCGGCACGATCGCCGAGGATGTCGAGGTGCTGAACCTCGACGAAGCCGCGAGCCACCCCGATTTCGCCTACAAGCCCGAGACCGGCGAGGACCGCTTCCACAGCTTCGCGGGCGTGCCCATCATCCGCCGCGAGCGCTCCGTGGGGGTCCTGGCCGTCCAGCACACCGATCGTCGCAAATATGCCGACGTCGAGATCGAGGCGTTGCAGACGGTCGCGATGGTGCTCTCCGAACTGATCGCCAATGCCGGGCTGATCGACACCACCGGCGGCGGCGCGGATCGGCCGCAGTCGACCGCGGCGATGCGCATCCCCGGCCAGAAGCTCGTCGACGGCATGGGCGCGGGCTTCGCGGTCTATCACCAGCCGCGCATCCATATCGAGCACACCGTCGCCGAGGACACCGACGCCGAGCGCCACCGCGTCTACGCGGCGTTCGACAAGATGCGTGAAGGCATCGACCGGATGACGCGCGAGGCCGAATTCGGTGTCGGCGGCGAGCATGTCGAAGTGCTCCAGACCTACAAGATGTTCGCCTATGACGAGGGCTGGGCGCGGCGCATCAACGAGGCGATCGACTCGGGCCTGACCGCCGAGGCGGCGATCGAGCGCGTCCAGCAACGCACCCGCCAGCGCATGCGCCAGATCGATGATCCGCTGCTCGCCGATCGGATGCACGATCTGGAGGATCTGTCGAACCGGCTGCTCCGGATCGTCTCCGGCCAGATGGGCACCGCCGCGCAGATGGGCTTGCGGCAGGACACGATCCTGATCGCGCGCAACCTCGGCCCGGCGGAGTTGCTCGAATACGATAAGCGGCGGCTGAAGGGCGTGATCCTGGAAGAGGGCTCGCTCACCGCGCACGTCACGATCGTCGCGCGCGCGATGGGCGTGCCCGTGCTCGGCCGCGTCCGCGACATCCGCCGGCTGGTGGCGGAGGGCGATATGCTGTTGCTCGACAGCGCCGAGAGCAACGTCTTCGCACGCCCCTCCGCGGCGATGGAGGAGGCGTTCGAGGCGCGCCTCGCGATGCGGCAGAAGCGCAAGGCGGCGTTCGCGGCGCTGCGCGATGTGCCGCCGATCACCAAGGATGGCCACCGGCTGACGCTGATGGTGAACGCTGGGCTGCGCGACGACGTGGCGGCGCTCGACGTCACCGGCGCGGACGGCATCGGCCTGTTCCGCACCGAATTCCAGTTTCTCGTCTCCGCCACGCTGCCGCAGCGCGAGCGCCAGCACCGGCTGTACCGTGAGGTGCTCGACGCGGCGGGCGATCGTCCGGTGATCTTCCGCACCGTCGATATCGGTGGCGACAAGGCGCTGCCGTATCTCAACAAGGAAGACGCCGACGAGGAGAACCCGGCGATGGGCTGGCGCGCGCTGCGCCTGGGCCTGGAGCGCGACGGGTTGATGAAGGTGCAGGCGCGCGCGCTGCTCGAAGCGGCGGCGGGGCGTACGCTCAACGTGATGTTTCCGATGGTCAGCGAGCCATGGGAGTTCGACGAGGCGCGTGCGCTGTTCGAGGCGCAGCGTCATTGGCTGGAGGGCAGGGGGCGTAAGCTGCCGCTCGCGATCCGCTATGGCGCAATGCTCGAAGTGCCGGCGCTGGCCGAGATGCTCGACGTGCTGCTGCCGCGAATCGAGTTCCTGTCGATCGGTACCAACGATCTGACGCAGTTCCTGTTCGCCGCCGATCGCGCCAATCCCAAGCTCGCCGAGCGCTACGACTGGCTCAGCCCGTCGATCCTCCGCTTCATCGCGCGACTGGTGCCGCCGACGCGGGATGCGAAGGTCGATCTGGCGGTGTGCGGCGAGATGGGGGGGCGGCCGCTGGAGGCGATGGCGCTGATTGGGCTCGGGATCGAGCGGCTGTCGATCACCCCCGCCGCGGTCGGTCCGATCAAGGCGATGACGCGCTCGCTCGATCGCGGGGCGTTGACCGCATACATGACAGGACTGCTGGCCAACCCGCCGCGCGACATGCGCGGTGCGCTGACCAACTGGGCGACCGAAAACGGCGTCGAAATCGTCTGATCGGCGGAAAGCTGCGGTTAAGACGTTCGGTGCGTTGACACGGCTAAGGGCCTCTGAAAGACGGGTGCCATGGCGGGCAACGCCACGCGCCCGCGCTCGGAGATAAGAATGGACGAGGTCGAGACCGGCCAGAACGCAGCACCCGCTCAACCAGAGCGTGCTGGCGACATTCTCCGTAAAGCCCGCGAGGCGCAGGGCCTGACGGTCGCGGATATCGCGACGCGTACCCGTGTGCCGTTGCGTCATCTCGAAGCGATCGAGGCGTCCGATTACTCCACGCTGCCGTCCTCGACCTACGCGGTAGGCTTCAGCCGCGCCTATGCGCGAGCGATGGGCATCGACGAGGTGCATATCGCGAACGTCGTCCGCGGCGAGGTCGCCAAGCTGGGCAGTAAGAAGCCCGAATACGAACCGTACGAAATGACCGATCCGTCGCGCGTCCCCTCGCGCGGGCTGGCGATCGTCGCGCTGGGGCTCGCGATCGCGGTGCTGGTGCTGGTCGGGCTGTGGTACGGCACGGACATGTTCCGCGGAACGAGCACTTCGCCGACCGCGACGCCGGTTGCCGAAGTTGTACCGAACCCCGCCGCCCAGACCGCGCAACCGGTGCCGGCGCCGGCCACGCTCGCGAACGGTCAGGTCACGCTGACCGCCTCCGACGAGGTATGGATGCGCGTCTACGATGCCGACAACAAGACGCTGTACCTCGGCACGATGAAGCCCGGCGAGAAGTTCGACGTGCCCAAGGATGCGAAGGACCCGATGATCAACATCGGTCGTGCGGACAAGCTGGCGGTCACGCTCAACGGGGCGGCTGCGCCGGCGCTCGGTACGGGCGAGCGCGCGATCAAGGACGTCCGCATCGGTGCACCGGCGATCGCCGCGCGGATCGCGGGCACGCCTGAGCCGCAGGGCACGCCGACCGCGTCTGCCCCGTCGTCCCCGTCGTCCCCGTCGTCTGCGAACGCCGAGCGGCCGCGCGCCAGCCGTCCGCGGACGCCGCGTCGTCCACTCAGCGAGACGCAGCGCGCCAATCTCGACGCCGCCGCCAATCCGCCACCGGCCGCTACGGCAACGCCCAATCCGTGAAAACCTGCGGGCATCGCCAGCGCCTTAAGGCTGGCGACAGGATGGGTAGTGCAGCTATACCCGGACGATTAACCAATCCACCGGGGGGTGTGGCCCATGCGTAAGTCTATTCTGATCGGCGTCTGCCTCGCGGCCCTGATGCCCGCGACCGTCCAGGCGCAAAACGTCGAGGGCCGCGTCGGCAAGCTCGAAAGCGAAATGCGCGCAGTCCAGCGTAAGGTCTTCCCCGGTGGTGCCGGCCAGATGCTCCAGCCCGAAGTGCGTGCGCCGCAGAGCGAGCAGGGCCCCGGACCCGGTTCGCCCGCGACCAGTGCGCTCGCCGACGTGAACCAGCGCGTCACGTCGCTCGAACAACAGATGACCTCGCTGACGGAGCAGATCGAGCAGAACCAGAACCGCACCCGCCAGTTGCAGGATGCGTTCGACAATTACCGCCGCTCGAACGACGCGCGGCTGAAGACGCTCGAGACCGGCCCCGCGCCGATCGCGGCGGGGGCGGGGGCTGGCGGCCCGATCGAATCCGATGACCAGTCGAGCGACGGTCCTTCACGCCCGACGACGCGTCCCGAGACGGCGTCCAGGCCGACCACTCCCACGCCGACGAAGGTCTCGGTCGAGAAGCCGTCGACCGGCGATCCGGCGGAAGACGAATATATGTATGGCTACCGTCTCTGGGCGGCCAAGCAATACCCGCAGGCCGAGGCGCAACTGAAGAAGGTCGTCGCCGAATACCCCAAAAGCAAGCGCGCGAGCTATGCGCAGAATTTGCTCGGCCGGTCGTATCTCGACGAGGGCAAGCCGAGCCTCGCGTCGATGGCATTCTACGACAATTACAAGAAGATGCCCGAGGGCGAGCGTGCGCCGGACAGCCTGCTGTATCTCGGCCAGGCGTTGACCAAGCTCAACAAGCCCGCCGATGCGTGCAAGGTGTATGACGAGCTGAACGACGTCTACGGCGCTAAGATGGCGGCGGCGATGAAGGGTCAGGTTGCCGCCGGGCGCAGCGCGGCGAAGTGCAAGTAAGCAGGTCCTCGATGAATACCGGTCCCTCTGAAATCCTCTCCTGCAAGGGGAGGTGGCAGTCCGCAGGACTGACGGAGGGGTATCGCGCCATCGACAGCGGATCACCCCTCCGTCTGGCAAACGCCAGCCACCTCCCCTTGCAGGGGAGGATCAGCATCCTCGTCACGGCCCCCACCGCATGACCGAAGAAGGTCGTCGCTTCGCCGCCGACTTCGCGCGGCTCGCAAGCGACATCACCAAACCGCTGTTCGCCGTCTCCGGCGGCCCCGATAGCATGGCGATGCTCACGCTCGCACACGAAGCGCTCCCCCCCGGCTTCACGGTCACGAGCATCGATCACCGCCTCCGCCCTGAAGCGGTGGAAGAGTCCGCCATGGTCGCCGCGCATTGCGCCACCCTCGGCATTCCCCACGCCACGCTCGCCCCAAGCGAACCGATCACCGGCGCCAGCATCCAGGCACAAGCCCGCACCACCCGCTACGCCCTCCTCACCGACCACGCCCGCGCGATCGGCGCAGGGGCGCTGGTAACCGGCCACCACGCCGACGATCAGGCCGAGACCTTCCTGATGCGCGCCGCGCGCGGCTCAGGCCTCGCCGGCCTCGCCGGAGTTCGCGCGCGCACCGAAGTCCACGGCATCACGGTCGTCCGCCCGCTGCTCGACTGGCGCCGCGCCGAACTCCGCGCCATCGTCCGCCGTGCCGAAGTGCCGTTCTTCGACGACCCCTCGAACCACGACGACCGCCACGATCGCACCCGCTTCCGCCGGTTGCTCGGCGAGAACGAATGGCTCGGCACGCCCAACCTCGCGCGCGCCGCGGCAGCCCTCGCCGAAACGGACACCGACGTCCGCGCGATGGTCGAGTGGATCTGGGCCGAACGCGCCAAGGTCGGCGGCGGTGAAGTGAAGCTCGCGGTCGAGAAGCTCCCCCGCGAAATTCTCCGCCGCCTTGCGCGTCGCGCGATCGGCACCGTCCGCGCCGAGGCGGGCATCGTCGCGCCCGAATGGACCGAGGCCGCCAACATCGAAAGCCTGCTCGGCTCGCTGATGGCCGGCAAGCGCACCACGCAGGCCGGGATCATCGCCAGCGTCCGTGGCGACGTCTGGCGCTTCCGCGAGGCACCGCCGCGCCGGGTCACGTGACCGTCCGTTCACACTGATCAACGCAAGTCACGCGTTGTTCCATTGCCATTAACCTGCGCACCCTTATCTTGTGCGGTGAAAGGTATCGTGCACTCATGAGCGACAACGACAACCGCGGTCAGAAGCCCCAGGGCCCCGGAAACGGCGGTCCCGAAAACGGCGGCGGCAATCCTTGGATGAAGAGCCTGTTGATCTGGGTCGGCATCCTGCTCGCGCTGGCGCTGTTCGTTACCATGTTCGACGGCCGCACGGCTGCGACGGGTGGCAACACGATCGCGTATTCGGCATTCCTCGACAAGGTCGACGAGGGCACCGTCAAGGACGTAAACATCTCGCGCGACATGATCTCGGGCTCGCTGTCGTCGGGCGAGAAGTTCAAGGCGTACCCGATCCCCGACTCCACGCTCGTGCCGAAGCTGCGCGAGAAGGGCGTCTCGATCAGCGCGAAGCCTGAAGAGGGCCCGTCGATGCTGGCGCTGCTACTGTATCAGTCGCTGCCGTTCCTGCTGTTCCTCGGCATCGCGTTCTTCGTGCTGAAGCAGATGCAGAAGAACTCGGGCTCGGGCGCGATGGGCTTTGGCAAGAGCCGCGCGAAGATGCTGACGCAGAAAGAAGGTAAGGTCACCTTCCAGGACGTCGCCGGCATCGACGAGGCTCGCGAAGAGCTGGAGGAGATCGTCGAGTTCCTCAAGGACCCGACCAAGTTCGCGCGCCTCGGCGGCAAAATTCCGAAGGGTGCGCTGCTGGTCGGCTCGCCAGGTACCGGCAAGACGCTGCTCGCCCGCGCGATCGCGGGTGAGGCCGGCGTGCCGTTCTTCACGATCTCGGGTTCGGACTTCGTCGAGATGTTCGTCGGCGTCGGCGCGAGCCGCGTCCGCGACATGTTCGAGCAAGCCAAGAAGTCCGCACCGTGCATCGTCTTCATCGACGAGATCGACGCGGTCGGTCGTCATCGGGGCGCCGGTCTTGGCAACGGCAATGACGAACGCGAGCAGACGCTGAACCAGCTGCTGGTCGAGATGGATGGCTTCGAGGCGAATGAAGGCATCATTATCATCGCCGCGACCAACCGTCCCGACGTGCTCGACCCCGCGCTGCTGCGTCCGGGCCGTTTCGATCGCCAGGTCACCGTGCCGCGGCCGGATATCGAAGGTCGCATCAAGATCCTCGAAGTCCACATGAAGAAGGTGCCGCTTGCACCCGACGTCGACGCTCGCGTCATCGCACGCGGTACGCCCGGCTTCTCGGGTGCTGATCTCGCCAACCTCGTCAACGAGGCGGCGCTGCATGCGGCGCGCAAGGGCAAGCGCTTGGTGGCGATGGCCGAGTTCGAAGAGGCCAAGGACAAGGTCATGATGGGCGCAGAGCGTCGCAGCATGGTCATGACCGACGACGAGAAGCGGATGACCGCGTATCACGAAGCTGGCCATGCCGTCGTCGCGATGCACGAGGCTGCTTCGGATCCGATCCACAAGGCGACGATCATCCCGCGCGGTCGTGCGCTGGGCATGGTCATGCGTCTGCCGGAGCGGGACTCGTACAGCTATCACCGCGACAAGATGTACGCGAACCTCGCGGTCTCGATGGGCGGCCGCGTCGCCGAGGAAGTCATTTTCGGCTACGACAAGGTCTCGTCCGGCGCGTCGGGCGACATCCAGTACGCCACGGGTCTGGCACGCGATATGGTCACGCGCTGGGGCATGTCGGACAAGGTCGGCCCGCTCGAATATGGCGAGCCCGAGGGTGAGTCGTTCCTTGGATATTCGTCGAGCCGTCCGTCGCGCATGTCGAACCAGACCGCGCAGTTGATCGACGACGAGATCAAGCGGATCGTCGAAGGCGGTCTCGACCGCGCTAAGCAGGTGCTGAGCGATCATGTCGACCAACTCCACACCGTGGCAGGCGCGCTGCTCGAGTTCGAGACGCTGACCGGTGACGAGATCAAGAAGCTGATCGCCGGTGAGGATCTCGATCGTCCGGATCCGGGAGCGAAGGCATCGACCGTCCCGCGTGCGGGTACGTCGATCCCGAAGACGCGGCGTCCGTCGGGGCCGTTCGGGACGCCAACTCCTCTCGGAGCATGATCCGGTTCACCCCGCAGTCACTTAAGTAACTCTATGGGCGGTCTTTTCCCGGAAAGGCCGCCCATGTCGTATTCGCGTTCCAAGGCTTTAGTCGCAGCGTTGTTCATGGTCGGCGTGGCGATGCCGGCGAGCGCGGCGATGACCGTCGGCACCTTCCTCGCCCGCGCCAACGCGCTGCGCGACCAGGGTCCGATGGCGCTGATGTCGCCCGACCTCCCCGCGCTGAAGGCCGAAGCCAAGGCCGCGACCAATCAGCTCAAAGCAGACCGCGCGGCCCGCGCCGCGGCGGGCAAACCGCCGATCGCCTGCGTTCCGGAGGGCGAATCGGTCGGCATCATGGACATGCTCGACGGCTTGAACGAACTCCCCGCCAGCTACCAGAAACGTCCCCTGAAAGATGGCTACGCGCGCGTCCTGGCGAACCTGTACCCCTGCCGCTGAGGCTCCTGCGGCCTGCTGGCTACCCACATACAGTCGTCACCCCAGCGAAAGCTGGGGTCTCCCGGTTGGAGAGTGCGCGGACGACACAGTGATATCCCAGCTTTCGCTGGGATGACGGAAGGGGCGGGGATGCTGAGATGCAAACGTTATGGCCGCCCTAATCTGTCAAACCATGCAGCAACAACAGCACGATAAACGCCAGCAACGTCGTGAACGCGAACGTCAGCAGCGCCACCGTCCGCCACGCCGCCGACCGCTTCCGGAGCGCATATGCGCCCCGAAGCTGCGCGAACATATGCACCGGTGGCACCCACATGGCCGCCATCACGATCCAGCCCTCCGCCACCCCGATCACGCCCGCGACGATCAGCACGATCGTCAACAGCATCATGAACGCGAGCGAATAAGTCACGAAGATCGCGTGATCGTACAGGTGATGCTGCCGCCGCCACAGGAACAGCAACGCCATGAACGGCACGGAGAGCGGAATAAGCCCCCAACTGTATTTGTAGGCGCTGGTCTGCAGTTTGTAGAGCATCAGCCCCGGATTGCCGTTCGCCTTGGCGATGCCGTGATCGAGCCGTTCCCAACCGGTCTTGAAGTCGCCGAGATCGACGACCGTGCCGTAGGCGACACCGTTTTGCATATCCGCCGCCACGCCGAGCGCGCGAACGGTGGTATGAAGCGCGCTTGCCTGCTGGTCGAGGGCGGTAATCGAGTCTCCCGAATAGGTCGCACCCGCCTTCACTCCTGCCGCCTTTTGCGCCTCGATCCTGTCGAGCGCGACGCGAGCCTTCGCCGCCTCGTGCGCATAATCAGACGTCTTCTCGGAGTGTTTGTCCTGCAGGAAGTCCTTGGTCATCTCGCCGCCAACCGCGCCGATCGTCGCGAACATCAGGAAGACGGTGAACAGAAATAACGCGAGCGGCGACACGAACCGCGCCCGCTCGCCATTGACGTAGCGCCGCGTCAGCATCCCCGGATGCAGGATTAACAGCGGCAAGGTCCGCCAGATCTTGCCTTCGAAGTGGAATACGCCGTGCGCGATCTCATGCCCGATCCCGTCGAGCGAGCGGTGGACGTGTGCCGATTGGCCGCAGGCGTGGCAATGCTCGCCCAGCAATCGTGTCCCGCAATTCAGACATAGTGCGTCGTCCGGATTGTGGCCGGAATGCGCACCATGGGCGTCCCCCGCCTTCGGTTCGAACGCGCGCCCGACTAGGGCACCCGTGGCGATGTCCGCCGCTGCTCCGATATCTCCGGTCATGAGTCCCCCTGTAATATCGGTAGCGTAACGAGTTCGCGGCGTTGGCGCGAGGGGCTTCGCATGCTACCGCGCAGACCATGGCCGACGCAGAAAATCCGACCGAATTGATCGCCGAAATGGGCCGCCGCGCGCGCTCCGCGGCGCTGGTGCTGGCGTCGATGCCGTCCACCCGGAAGGCCGCGGCGCTGGCGTCGGCGGCGGAGTCTATCCGGGCAGCATCGGCGACGATCGTTGCGGCGAACGCTGAGGACATGACGCGTTCAGCCGACGCCGGTTTATCGGGCGCGCTGCTGGATCGGCTGCGGCTGGACGAAGCGCGGGTCGCGGCGATGGCGGACGGCGTGGCGGCGGTGGCGGCGCTCGCCGATCCCGTCGGGCAGGTGATCGACGCAAGCGAGCGTCCGAACGGCTTGAAGCTCTCGCGCGTCCGCGTGCCGATCGGCGTCATCGGCATCATCTACGAGAGCCGCCCTAACGTCACCGCGGACGCCGCGGCGCTATGTGTAATGGCCGGCAACGCTGCTATCCTGCGCGGCGGGTCCGAGGCGGTGAAGAGCAACCGCGCGATCCATGCGGCGCTTGTCGAGGGCCTGAAGGCGGGCGGGGTGCCCGTCGACGCGGTGCAACTGGTGCCAACCACCGATCGCGCGGCGGTCGGCGCCATGCTCAAGGCTGACGGGGTGATCGACCTGATCATCCCCCGCGGCGGCAAGGGTCTCGTCGCGCGCGTCCAGGCCGAGGCGCGCGTGCCCGTCCTCGCGCATCTCGATGGCATCAACCACGTCTATGTGGATGCCTCCGCGGACCCGGCCATGGCCGAGGCGGTGGTGGCCGATGCCAAGATGCGCCGGACCGGCGTCTGCGGCTCGATGGAAACGCTGCTGATCGACCGTGATTACACGGATGCAGCCGCCTTGATCCAAAGTCTCATAGCAACGGGCTGCGAAGTCCGCGGCGACGCAAGTGCACGCGCGCTCGTCCCTGAGATCGCCGCCGCCGACGCAGCCGACTGGGACACCGAATATCTCGACGCGATCGCCTCGGTCGCGATCGTCGACGGCATCGACGCGGCGGTCGCGCACATTGCTCGCCACGGCTCGCACCATACCGACGCGATCGTCGCCGAAGACGCCGCCGTCGCCGAACGCTTCCTCACTGCGGTAGACAGCGCGATCGTGCTCTGGAACGCCTCCACGCAATTCGCTGACGGCGGCGAGTTCGGTCTCGGCGCGGAGATCGGCATCGCCACCGGCCGCCTCCACGCCCGCGGCCCGGTCGCGCTCGAAGGCCTCACCACCTACAAATGGATCGGCCGCGGCACCGGCCAGGTGCGCGGTTGATTGTGATGCTCAAGGGGCATACCCTCCCGGCATGAAGACGTCCGAACCTCTGACCATCGACCTGGATGCGGAGACACTTGCATCGTTGCAGGCCGCCTCGGTTTGGCGTGGGATGTCGGTGACCGACTATGTGAAGTCGGTCGTAGAGACTGCAACGCGGAAGGACGGCGAACTCGCGGCCCTCGTCCAGGAGGGCCTCGACGATATCGATGCCGGACGCGTCTACACGCAGGAACAGGTCGAAGCCTGGTTCGAGGCGCGGCACCGCGACATAGCGGCCGAGTGACGCGTAGTATCTGGTCTGCCTCGGCACTTGCGGACCTGGGTGATATCGACCGCTATTCTCAGGACCGTTCACCGGACTTCGCGCGCAGGGTCGGCGCAAGCGCTATCGACGCTGCCCGGCTGTTGGCCGACAGTCCTTATCTTGGGCCGGCGTTCGTAGGCGAAATCCGGAAATGGTCCATTCGTGGCACGGAATACTTCATCCTCTATCGTCCTATGCCGGACGGCGTCGATATCGTTCGCGTGATGCATTCGCGCCGCGACACGCCACACGAATCATGACCCACGTGGGCATCCTCGGCGGGTCGTTCAATCCTGCGCATCGTGGCCACCGCGGCATCACGCTGGCCGCGATCGACGCGCTCGCGCTCGACGAGGCGTGGTGGCTGGTATCCCCCGGCAATCCGCTCAAGGATGCCGCCAACGACATGGCGCCGCTCCCCGCGCGCTTCGCCTCGGCCCGAAGAATGGCCCGCCGCGCGCCGATCCGTGCGACCGATATCGAGGCCAGGCTCCACACCCGCTACACGCTCGACACGATCCGCAAGCTTCAGCGGCGCTACCCGAAAATCCGCTTCATCTGGCTGATGGGCGCGGACAATCTCGCCGACTTCCATCGGTGGAAGAACTGGCGCCAGATCGCGCGCGAGGTTCCGATTGCGGTAATCGCGCGGCCGGGATATGACGGGCGCGCCCTCGCGGCCCCCGCGATGGGTTGGCTGCGGCGCTTCCAACGGCGCACAGACCATGCGAAGAGCTGGACGACGTGGAGATTGCCGGCCCTCGTGCTGTTGCGCTTCCGACCCGACCCGACCTCCGCAACCGGCCTGCGCGCCAAAAATCCCGACTGGGTTCAGCACGTTGCTGGCTCAGTAGTCTTACCCAGGAGCTGACTTGGCCACTTCCCCTACTGCCCCTCGCGCGACCGACCCCGAAGAGGTTGAGGCGCTGCATCGCCTGATCCTCGCGTCGCTCGACGACGACCAGGCGGTCGAGACCATCTCGATCCCGCTCGCGGGCAAGACCAGCATCGCCGACTATATGGTGATCGCCAGCGGTCGTTCGACCCGCCAGGTCGCCTCGATGGCGCAGAAGCTGGCCGAGCGGATCAAGGCCGAGTTCAAGCGTCCGGTGAAGATCGAAGGCCTGCCGACCGCAGACTGGGTGCTGATCGACGCGACCGACGTCATCGTCCACCTGTTCCGCCCCGAAGTCCGCAGCTTCTACAATCTGGAGCGGATGTGGGCGTTCGGCGACGCGCCGACGCCGCCGCCCGTGCCGACCTTCACCGACGAAGACTAACCGACCCAGAGGCGGCCCCAGGTCCGATCATGCTGCTCCACATCGTCGCCCGTGGTCGGATCGGGCGTTCGCCCGAGGCCGACCTCGTCGACCGCTATCTGAAGCGGATCGTCTGGCCGACCAAGGTCAGCGAGTTGCCCGACATCGGCGGCAAGATTCCGGTCGTTGGCGAGCAGACGAAGCGCATCCTGCTCGACGAGAAGGGCGAGACGCTGTCGTCGACGCAGTTCGCGCATAAATTGGAGCGATGGCGCGACGACGGCGTGCGGGAGGCGCGGTTCATGATCGGCGCCGCGGATGGCTTCGACGACGCGGCGCGCGACGAGGCCGACCTGCTCTTCTCGTTCGGCCGCGCGACGTGGCCGCATCTGCTTGCCCGCGCGATGCTCGCCGAACAACTCTTCCGCGCCACCAGCATCCTTGCCAATCACCCGTATCACCGCGAAGGGTGATGCATGAGGGCAGGGGGCGTCTTGGCGATCGCGGCGCTGTTCGCGGCGGCGGGCGTTACCGCACAGACTGACGCGCCCGAACTGGCGACCGAGCAGCAACGCCTGGTCGCGGCCAAACGTGACGCCGCGCTCGCCGCCGCGCGCGCCGCCAAGCTCGCCGCCGCTGCCACCCGGGAACGCAACGCTGCAGACAAGGCGCGCCGCGAAGAGCAGGCGCTCGCCGCCCGCGTCACCGCCGCCGAAGCGAATCTCGCCACCGCCAGCGCCCGCGTGACACTGGTCGAGCGCCTGTTGGCCGACAAACGTGCCAAGCTAGGCCGCGCGCAGGCCCCCGTCGCGCGGCTGCTGGCGGCGCTGGAATCGCTCGCCCGTCGCCCGACCATCGTCGCGGTCGCGCAGCCGGGATCGGTCGACGACCTCGTCCATGTCCGTGCGGTGCTGGGCAGCGCGCTGCCCGTCGTCCGCCAGCGTACCGAGGCGGTCCGCACCGAACTCGCCGAGACGCGGCGTTTGCAGGCGAGCGCGACACTCGCTGCCAAGGCGCTTTCCGACGGCCGCGCGCGTCTGGAGAGCGACCGCGTCGCGCTGGCCACCCTCGAGGCGCGTCATCGCCAGCGCAGCCAAGCCCTCGGCCGCGGCGCGCTCAGCGAGTCCGACCGCGCGCTGGCGCTCGGCGAACGCGCGCGCGACCTCGTCGACGGGATGGCCGCCACGACCAATGCCAAGGCGACCGCCGCCAGCCTGATCGCGCTTGCCGGTCCGATCCCCCGCCCAATCGCGCCCGGCGTTACGCCACCGCCGCCCCCGCGCGGCGTGTACCGCATCCCGGTAGCGGGCAGGCTCGTCACCGGCTTCGACGAGGTTTCGGACTCCGGCGTCCGGTCGCGCGGCCTGACCTTCGCCACCGCGCCCCGCGCGCGCGTCGTCGCCCCCGCCTCAGGGACGATCCGCTACGCCCGCCGCTTCCGCGATTACGGCGTCATCGTCATCGTCGACCATGCCGACGGTTGGACCAGCCTTGTTACCGGTCTCGCCGCAACGTCGGCAAAGCACGGCGACCGTGTCACGATGGGCGCCCCGCTCGGCACCGCCCCCCGCGAAGACCCGCGCATCACCGTCGAACTCCGCCGCCGGGGCCGCCCGGTCGACGTCGCTTCGTTTATAGGACCCAGCTGATCGGATGATAGGGCGGGCGGCCGCGTGACGATCCTCCCCCGCAAGGGGGAGGTGTCGCCGAAGGTGACGGAGGGGGAGGACACGGAGCAGCGGTAATCTCTTACCGCCCCCTCCGTCAGGCAAGAGCCTGCCACCTCCCCCTGGCGGGGGAGGGTCAAAAAGCCCCCCAGTCAGCCCCCATTAACCCCAACCCGCCTTCACTCCGCGCGCGCGTTGCCGCCAGCGTTCCGCTACGCTACGCCGTCACGACCGTACGACACGTCTTTTCTCAGGTTGCAGGACTATCGATGCCTCGTCCTATACTGCGTACCCCGATCCTTACCGCGACGGCGATCGTCGGCGCGCTGACGCTGATTCCGCTTGCCACCTCCGCGATGGCGGCGGTCGACACCGACACGTACCGCGAGTTCGACCAGTTCCTCGACGTCTTCAACCGCGTGAAGGCGGAATATGTCGACAAGGTCGATGACAAGACGCTGATCAAAGGCGCGATCCAGGGCATGCTCGCCAGCCTCGATCCGCACAGCTCGTACGTCGACGCGCTCGACTACGAAAACCTCCGGATCATGACCGAGGGCAATTACGGCGGCCTCGGACTGACGGTGCAGATGGAGGACGGCGCGATCAAGGTCGTCGCCCCGCAGGAAGACTCGCCAGCAGCCCGCGCAGGCGTCAAATCCGGCGACTACATCACGCATATCGACGGCAAGCTGATCTACGGCGATTCGCTCGACGAGGCGGTCGGCAAGATGCGCGGCAAGCCCGGCAGCAAGATCACGCTCGGCCTCGTGCGCCCCGGCCGCGACAAGCCGCTCGACGTGACGATGATGCGCGAGATCATCGTCCAGAAGCCGGTGAAATGGGAAGTCCGCGGCGACGTCGGCTATATCAACATCAACACCTTCAGCGAGAACACCGGCGCCGACACGCGCGCGGCGATCATGGCGATCGACAAGTCGCTTGGCCACCGCCCGCTCGGATACGTGGTCGACCTCCGCGAAAACGGCGGCGGTCTCCTGACCCAGGCGATCGAAGTCAGCGACGCGTTCCTCGATCACGGCGAGATCGTCTCGCAGCGCGGCCGCGAGAAGACCGATATCGAGCGCTATTACGCCAAGCCCGGCGACGACGCGCATGGCCTGCCGGTCGTCGTCCTCACCGATCCCGGCACCGCCTCCGCGTCCGAGATCGTCGCCGGCGCGCTCCAGGATCACCACCGCGCGCTGATCATGGGCGAGCGCAGCTTCGGCAAGGGCTCGGTCCAGACGGTGTTGCAGCTCGGCCCCGAGACCGCACTCCGTTTGACCACCGCACGCTATTTCACGCCGTCCGGCCGCTCGGTGCAGGAAGGCGGGATCGAGCCCGACATCAAGGTGCCGCAGCTTACCGATCCCGACTACAAGTCGCGCCCGGTCTTCCGCGAGGCCGACCTCCGGAAACACCTGATCAACGAGGTGAAGGCCGACAACGCGGTGCTCGAGGAGGATACCAAGACCGATCCGCGCTTCTCGCAGACGCCCGAGCAGTTGAAGAAGCAGGGCATCGACGATTTCCAGCTCTATTACGCGCTGAAGACCGTCGCGCGTCTCGGCGGGCCGACCCAGGTTGCCGCCGCGACCAAGCCGCGCCCGATCAAGCCTGATGCCGACGCCGCCAAGGCAGCCACCAAGTGAGCGTGCGTCGCGGGTTGGGCATGACCAAGAACGAAGAGATCGCACGCGCCATCGCGTTGCTGCTGCCGGCGTTCCTGCTGCTCGGCGCGCTCGGCTCGCAATATCTCGGCGGGCTGTATCCGTGCGAAATGTGCCACTGGCAGCGCTGGCCGCATTATTCCGCGGTGCTGATCGCCGGCGCGACGTTCTTCGTCCCCGGACGGTCGTTGCGCGCCTCGCTGGTGATCATCGCCGGGCTGTTGATCGGCCTTAGTGGGCTGATCGGGGTCGCGCATGCCGGCGTCGAATATCATTGGTGGAACGGCTTCACCGCCTGCACCACGACCGTCTCGATGGCCGGCACCACTGCCGCCGAGCGCCTCGCCGCCATCATGAACGCGCCGATGGTGCGCTGTGATTCGCCCCAGTGGAAATTGTTCGGAATCTCGCTTGCCGGCTTCAACGCCATCTTTTCCCTCGCCGGTGCGTTCACCATATTCGCACTCATGAGGAAGACGAGATGAGCGGCTGGAAGCCAGGAGACGCCAAGCGGGCCACCGATTCGATGATCCGCGTCGACCAGGCCGGCGAATACGGCGCGATCCGAATTTATGCAGGGCAGTTGGCGGTGCTCGGCGACCGCCACCCGGCATCGCGCTCGATCCATCACATGGCGCAGCAGGAGGAACGCCATCGCGCGTTTTTCGACAAGATGATCGTCGAGCGCCGCGTGCGGCCAACCGTGTTGCAGCCGATCTGGAAGGTCGCCGGTTTCGCGCTCGGCGCGGTGACTGCCGCAATCAGCCCGCGGGCTGCGATGGCCTGCACTGCGGCGGTCGAGACCGAGATCGACAAGCATTACGAAGAACAGCTCGTTCAGCTTGGCGCCACCGATCCCGAGCTATCGGCAGCGATCCTGGATTTCCAGGCCGAGGAACTCGAACACAAGGCAACCGCGATTGCTGCGGGGGCTGAGGAAACGCCGGGCTATCCGGTATTGAGCGCCGCTATCCGGCTCGGCTGCAAGGTCGCGATAGCAACCGCCAAACGGATCTAGGCGGACGGCTACGGTTCAGGCCGAGCGACTATAACAAGCCGAACGAACGCGTGGGAGTGATGCGTATGAAGATGCTTTTTGTGGCGGCCTTGCTCGTCGCCGGCCCCGCAGTCGCACAGACCGCGCCGCCGACCTCCAATGGCAATACGGGCAGTGCCAATACGGGCCCCACCCTCGCGCAGCCGCCCGCCAAGGCCCCCGCACTTCCCGGCGCGACCGCCAGGCCGAAACCGGTCGTCGCGCCCCCACAGGTCTCGCGCAACGCGCCGATCAACGGCGTCCTGACGCTGTTCGGCAATGAACGCTGCCCGACCAACCAGAACGGCGAAGAGATCGTCGTCTGTGTCCGCCGCAGCGCGCAAGAGCAATACCGCGTTCCGAAGGAGCTCCGCGAGTTCGTCGTCACCCCCGAAAACGCCAGCTGGGCAACCAAGGCCCAGGGTACGATGGACGCCGGCTCGGGCGTCAACACGATTGGCAGCTGCTCCGCAGTCGGCGCTGGTGGCGCGACGGGATGCTTCGGCCAACGGGTCAGGGAATCCCGCCTGGAAAACAAGACGCGGGCGGCGGAGGTGCCGGTTCTTCCCTGAGCTTTCGGCGCGCGTCGGGACCGATACGACGATATCCCAGCTTTCGCTGGGATGACGGGTTGGGGGGGAGCGGTTCGTCCTTTTACGCCCATCCGCTTCCCGCGGCTGATCACCGTAGCCCCGACCCTATCCGGCCCGATCCGATCCGATCCGATCCGATCCGATCCGATCCGATCCAATCCAACCCACCCCCGACCTGCAAACCCAACCCGTCACCCCAGCGAAAGCTGGGGTATTTCACGATGTGGGTGACACCAGCCCCGCACGACGGCCCATTACCCGAACGGTCGCCCCGTAGACTCCCGCCGCCATTCCCCAGACCCAAGCATCGACCCTTTGCGCCCCCTCGCCACACGGCCTTTTGCCTCGCGCCTTCCCACAACACTCTTGAGCCGTTGCCGTCCTACAAGGGCAGGACATGACAGGATGCGCCGATGACGTTGGCAGCCTTCCCTAGCGCGATCCTCCAAACCACCCGCCGAAGCGCGTTTCCCTTCGGAAAGAATCCGCGCGAGCGTCTACACTTCCTATACTTTACTCGGACCCTTAACCCGGCCGACGTCCGATAAATCCAGTTTTGCAACGACTTGGAACAATAGAGAACCGCACTCTCGCCGACCGTCACCAAAGCTCCTCCCGCTAGGAACGCCAGTATGAACGAACCGCTGAGCATCGCCTTCCTGCTGTTCCCGAACGTGACGCAGCTCGATCTGACCGGCCCCGCGCAGGTCCTGTCGCGGCTCGGCAATTCGCGGCTCGATCTCGTGTGGAAGACGCTCGACCCGGTGCCGACCGACGCAGGCTTCTCGATCCTGCCGACCGCGACCTTCGCCGACGTGCCGCGCGCGGACATTCTCTGCGTCCCCGGCGGTTTCGGGACCAACGACGTGATTGCCGACGACGAAGCGATGGCGTGGGTGCAGGCGGTCGGCGCCGACGCGACCTGGGTGACGAGCGTCTGCACCGGCTCGCTGATCCTCGGCGCGGCCGGCTTGCTCGACGGCTACCGGGCCGGGTGCCACTGGGCGCAGCGCGAGATGTTGCCGCTGTTTGGTGCGATCCCGGTCGACGCGCGGACCGTGGTCGATCGCAACCGCGTCACCGGCGGCGGCGTCACGGCGGGGATCGATTTCGCGCTGACGCTGACCGCGATGATCCGCGGCGAGGCGCACGCGAAGGCTGTCCAGCTCAGCCTCGAATATGATCCGGCACCACCGTTCGATAGCGGCTCACCCGAAAAGGCCGACCCGGACATCCTCGAAGCGGTGAAGCGGAGAACGGCGCAGCTTGTGCCGACGCGCGACGACGATCTGCGCGCTCTGGCGAAGCGCCGGGGTTGCCCGCGAGAGACTTAAGGGTGACGCTTCAGCCCGCGCACCCGGTGCCAGATATAGAAGCCAACCAGCGCGATCAGGACTACGCCGATCAGAAGGTCGGCACTGTGGAACGCCGCCTTCACGCGCGGATCGCTGTCCCATTTGTCGCCGAGCTTCATGCCGACCCAGGCCAGCCCGAAGCACCACGGCCAAGATCCGACGAAGGTGTAGACGTGGAACGGCACCAGCTTCATCCGCGCGACGCCGGCGGGGAAGGCGATGAACGAGCGGATCACCGGCAGCAGTCGCCCGATCAATACCGCCATCGAGCCCCAGCGCGCGAAGAACCGGTCGGCTGCGTCGAGCTCGCCCGGCCCGATCAGCAGGTAGCGGCCCCAGCGCTCGGCCATCGGCCGCCCGCCGCGCTTGCCGATCTCGTACGCGACGATCGAGCCCAGATTGCACCCGATCGCCCCCGCGGTCGCAGCGAGGTACAGGTCGAATCGTCCGGTCGAGACGAGATAGCCGGCGAACGGCATGATGATCTCGGACGGCAGCGGGATACACGCGCTCTCGATCGCCATGAGCAGTGCGATGCCGACATAGCCACCCGACGAGATGACGCCGATCGTGAAGGTGGCGAGGACCGCCAGAATCTTTTCGAACATGGCTCGGTCGATTGCGCGAACCGGGCGACGAAGGGAAGCCCAAAATCGGAACCGGTACGCGGTTCGTTCGCTGGTGTCGCATGACAGATCTCACACTCAACGACGGCCGCACGATGCCCCAGCTCGGCATGGGCACGTGGCAGATCCCCGACAGCCAGGCCGCAGCGATCGTCCGCGCCGGGCTCGATGTCGGCTTCCGCCTGGTCGACACCGCCGCGATCTACGACAATGAGCGCGGTGTCGGCGACGGCTACAAGGGTTCGGATGCGTTCCTGACCACCAAGCTTTGGAACGACCGGCAGGGCGATGCCGAAGCGGCAATGGACGAGAGTCTGGCGCTGCTCGGTGTCGAGTCGGTCGACCTGTACCTGATGCACTGGCCGGTGCCGAAGCAGGACAAGTATGTCGAAGCCTGGAAGGCGATGATCGCCCTGCGCGATGCAGGGAAAGCCAAGTCGATCGGCGTGTCGAACTGTCTCCCCGAACACATCGATGCGATCGTCGCCGCGACCGGTGTGACCCCGGCGGTCAACCAGATCGAACTCCACCCCAATTTCCAGCAGCGCGACCAGCGCAAGTATCACGAGGCGCACGGCATCGTAACGCAGAGCTGGAGCCCGCTGGGGCAGGGCAAGACGCTGTTGCAGGACGAAGCGATCGTCCGCATCGCCGACAAGCACGGCCGCAGCGCCGCGCAGGTGATCCTCGCATGGCATCTGGCGAACGGCTTTTCGGTGATCCCGAAAGCCTCGGACGCCGAGCATCTGGCGGACAATTTCGCAGCGCTCGACCTGACGCTGGATGACGAAGACATGGCCGCGATCGAGGCGCTCGACGATCCGGCGGGCCGCTTGGGACCGGAACCGAACAGTATGTAATCCTCCCCGGCACGGGGAGGGGGACCGCGACGCGGAGCGGCGGGGTGGAGGGGGTTCTCCACGAACGGTACGCCCGCGGTGAACCCCCTCCACCAGCTGCGCTGGTCCCCCTCCCCGTACCGGGGAGGATCAACCGATACGCCCGCCCACGACCCTCAAATCCTCGACGAACCGCGCGTACTCCTCCGCCGCCTGCGCCGGATCCGGCAGCCGCAGCAGATAGCTCGGATGGACCGTGATCCAGGCCTCGCCACCATCGGGCAACTGCAACGCCCGCCCACGCTCCCGCCCGATCGTCATCACCTTCCCGAACAACGACCGCGCTGCGGTCGCGCCCAGCGCCACCGTCACCTTCGGCTTGATCAGCATCTGCTCCTGCTCGATCCACCAGCGGCACGCCTCTATTTCGCCAGCGCCCGGCTTGGCATGGATCCGTCGCTTGCCGCGCTGCTCGAACTTGAAATGCTTCACCGCGTTGGTGACATAGGCGCGCGACCGGTCGACACCCGCCTCCGCCATCGCCTTGTCGAACATCTGTCCCGCAGGCCCCACGAACGGACGTCCGGCTAGATCCTCCTGGTCGCCCGGCTGCTCGCCGACGAACATCAGCGGCGCATCGACCGGCCCCTCGCCGAACACGGTCTGCGTGGCCGGCTTGTACAGCGGACACCGCGTGCAACCTGCCGCCTCATCGCGCAAAGCCTCCCACGCGATCAAACTGTTACCGCCCACCGTATCGCGCGCCTTCGCAATCATCCCGCTCTCCCGCGCCTGCGCCGCCGCCAGCAGGCCCGGCACCAGCGCGGTTTCGGGCATGTTCTTCCAGTATTTCTTCGGCATCTCCTTCAGCATCGCGCCGATCTTCACGCGAGCGGGGTTGAAGATGCTGGCGTAATAGGTCTTCCAGACTTCCTCGGTCGGATCGCCGTCGGGCGCGTCGGCCTTGCTCGCGCCGGGGCCTTCGCTGAGTGCCTTGCCGTCCCAGTGGATCGAGACCTCGGGCGTCAGGATCGACCAGCGCATGCTGGCGAAGCGATTGACGAAGAAGGTTGCGTTGGCGCGGACGATGTGGTGGTCGGGTTCGAACCATGCGACGAAGCGGGTTCCGCCGTCTTCCTCGACTTCGCGGAAACGCAGGAACGCGCGCATCTTGTGGATGTCGCGGCGGACGTCCTTGGCGATCCGGTCGAGCCTGCGGACGAGTGGATCGGCGCGGTCTTCAATCAGTTTGGGTTCGCGGCGGAGGCGGAAAAGCAGCGTGTAGAGCAGGGCGAACCGTTCGGGGTCGCTGCCGAGGATGGCGCTGCGGGCTAGGTCAATGAAAGCGCGGGGGACGGAGAACGCGCCGGGGGGCGGGGCAGGGGCGGGTTCGGCGACGGTTGCGAACAGGTCGACGGGTTCGTCGCCGACCTGCCAGACGACGTCGTCGGGGGGAACGTCCTCGGCGATCAGGCCACGCGCGGCGTCGCGCCAGCCGTCGAAATCGTCGGGTTCGGATAGGGTTACGACGCGCATAATCCTCCCCGGCACGGGGAGGGGGACCGCGACGCGTAGCGGCGGGGTGGAGGGGGCTCACCACCAACGATACGCTCGTGGAAGCCCCCCTCCACCAGCTGCGCTGGTCCCCCTCCCCGTTCCGGGGAGGAATGCGGGGGCGTCACGCGAACATTTCCATTTGCTTGGGTTTCGGGGCGACGATCGGGCGGAGTTCGGCGCGGTCGGACAGGACGACGGGGCGCCAATCCTCGGCAATGATGAACGGCCGCAACTTCGCAACCGAAACCGTCAGCCGCGCGACATCCGCCAGATGCAGCCGGCGCCAACGCCGGCTCGTCAGGATTCCGTTGACCGCCTTCACCCCAAGCCCCGGCACCCGCAACAGCATCTCGCGCGGCGCGCGGTTCACATCGACCGGAAACGACCCGCGAAACTTCAACGCCCAGGCGAGCTTCGGATCGATGTCGAGTGGCAACATCCCCGTCGCATCATCGGCAGCCGCCACCACCTCATGCGGCTGAAACTCGTAGAACCGCATCAACCAGTCGGACTGGTACAACCGGTGCTCGCGCATCAACGGCGGGCGTTGCAGCGGCAACACTGCGCTCGCATCCGGGATCGGGCTGAACGCCGAATAATACACGCGGCGAAGGCCGAAGCGGTCGTACAAGGTCGATGCCTTCCGGACGATGTCGCCGTCCGTTGCAGCATCTGCGCCGACGATCATCTGGGTCGACTGGCCGGCGGGAGCGTAGCGGGGCGCGGACTTGTACTTGGCCTTGGCGTCCTTGCCGTCGATGATCGAGGCTTTCACCTCCGCCATCGCGGTCTCGATACGGACGCCGTCCTTCTCGGGGGCGAGGCGCTTCAGGCCGTTCGCGGTCGGGAGTTCGACATTGATCGAGACGCGGTCCGCGTACAGCCCGGCCTGGTGGACGAGTTCGGGATCGGCGTCGGGGATCGTCTTGAGGTGGATATATCCCCGGAAATGATGATCCTCGCGCAACGACCGCGCGACCTCGACCATCTGCTCCATCGTGTAGTTCGACGACGCCATGATCCCCGACGACAGGAACAGCCCCTCGATATAATTGCGCTTGTAGAACGCGATCGTCAGGTCGACGACTTCCTTCGCCGTGAACCGCGCCCGCCGTACGTTCGAGCTCTTCCGGTTGATGCAGTAATGGCAGTCGAAGATGCAGCTGTTGGTCAGCAGGATCTTCAACAGCGAGATACACCGACCGTCCGGCGCATAGGCGTGGCAGATGCCCATCCCCTCGGTCGAGCCGAGCCCCTTGCCATCCTTCGAATTGCGCTTGGTGGTGCCCGACGACGCGCAGGACGCATCGTATTTGGCCGCATCGGCGAGAATCTCGAGCTTTTCACGGGTATCGAGCTGGGCCATCCGTTCGTCTTACGTTCCGGAATCGCAAGTGTCGATTGATTGATATCAACCATTCCCGCGATGGGCGTCAGTCGAAGATATAGCGGAACAGATCGACGAACCCGCCGAGGCTGACGGGGAGCAGCAACAGGACGAGCGCGTAGAACAGCAGGATGCGGCTCAGCGCCTTCTCGTGGCGGAACACAGGCTTGCGCGGCGGAAGGTCTTCCTTGCGCGGCCAGATGCTGGATTCGTCGAGGAACATGCGGGTGTCATACCGCAAAACGTGACCGCGTTCCGGCAAAATAATACGGAAAAATCGATCTGTATCATTCAGCTACGAGCAGACCAGTTGCCGCTTGCAGGTCGACCGAGACGAGGCGGCTGACACCGCGTTCGATCATCGTCACGCCGAACAGGCGGTGCATGCGGCTCATCGTGACGGCGTTGTGCGTGACGACGAGGTAGCGCGTGTCGGTGTCGCGCGACATGCGGTCGAGCAGGTCGCAGAAGCGCTCTATATTGGCGTCGTCGAGCGGCGCATCGACCTCGTCGAGGACGCAGATCGGCGCGGGGTTGGTGAGGAACAGGCCGAAGATCAGCGCGACTGCGGTCAGAGCCTGCTCGCCGCCGG
Source organism: Sphingomonas sp. PP-F2F-A104-K0414 (assembly GCF_004340945.1). GTDB lineage: Bacteria > Pseudomonadota > Alphaproteobacteria > Sphingomonadales > Sphingomonadaceae > Sphingomonas. The sequence continues at coordinate 265,588 of NZ_SLYD01000002.1, read as the reverse complement.
ATAGCAGGGTGAGCGACTGGAGGCGTTTGCCGGGTGGTTGCGCCATGATCTCGAGGCCGGCTTCAAGCGGGTCGTCGGAGTCGATCAGTTCGAGGTGCGCGGCGCCGCCGTCGAAGAGGGTGGTGAAGAGGCGCTGGAAATGGCCGTTGACCGCTTCGAATGCGGCGAGCAGGCGCTGGCGGCCTTCGCGGTTGAGCGTGCCGATCGAGCCACGCAATCGGTTGACCGCCTGGCCGAGTTCGTCGCGTTCGACCGCGTTGCCCCGCGCGGACTCTTCGAGTTCGGCAAGTTCGGTTTCGGCGACGAGGTTGACCGGGCCGATCCGCTCTCGGTCGGTAGTGAGACGGTCGTGGGTGGCGGACTCCTCCGCTGGCATGCGGACGTCGGTGACCGCGAAGCCGAGGCGTTCGGGGAGGACGGGCGCGGGGCATTGGAAGCGTTCGCCCGACAGGCGGCCGAGATCGAGGCGGCGCGCTTCGTGGTTTTCGACGCGGGCGATCGCCCCGGCGCGCGCTTCGCGGGCGACGGCGAGCGCTTCGGTAGCGGCGCGGTGGGCGTCGTCGGCGGTGCGGGCGGCGGTTTCCGCAGTGCGTTCGGTGGCGAGGAGCGCGTCGGCGGTTGTGCGCGCGTCTTGGTGTTCGGCGTCCAGCGTGGCGATCTCTGCGTCGAGGGCGGCGGGGCGAGCGGCGATCGCGGCTAAGTCGGTGCCGAGCGTGGTTTCGCGCGAGTCCATGGCGGCGATGCGCTTGGCGGCTTCACCGGCGCGTGCGCGCCAGCTTCGGGTGTCGGCTTGCGCGGCGGACAGGCGTTCGCGGTGGGCGGCTATGGTGCGGTCGAGCGTGGTGCGATCGGCACGGGCTTGCGCGACGGCGGCGCGGCTGCGTTCGGCGTCGTATTGGAGCGTGGCGACCTGGCGCGCGTTGGCGGTGCCGTCGGGGACGGCGGCCATCGCGGCTTCGGCGCGGGTGCGGTCGGCGTGCGCGTCGGCGACGTCGTCGGCGATGCGGTGCGCGCGGACGTCGAGGTCTGCGCGCTGGGTGGCGAGGCGTTCGAGCGCGGCGGCGGCGCGGTCTTCCTGGCGGAGGGCGTCGCGCGCGGCGGTTTCGGCGCGTTGCAGGGCGGCGCGGGCGGTTTGCGACTCGCCTCTAGCCTGGGCGATGCGCTCGTCGATCGCGGCGCGGGTTCGTTCGGCGTCGTCCAGCGCTTTGGCTGCGACGGGGCGGGCGGCCTGGAGCGCGGCGAGGCGGTTGCGGCGGACGAGGCGTTCGGCGGCGGCTGCGCCGGTGCCGGTTGCGGTCAAGCCGTCCCAGCGGCGGAGTTGGCCGTTTCGGGTGACGATGCGCTGACCGACGGCGAGGTGTTGCTGGCCATCGGTGCCGACGACGAAGACCTGCGCGAGTCTGCGGGTGAGGGCGGGGGGCGCGTCGACATGCTCTGCCAGCGGTTCGGCGTCGGCGGGCGGGGCGGGGTCGTCTTCGCGGGGCTCGGCGCCGGCCCATGCGTCGAGGCTGGTGTCCAGATCGTCGCCGAGTGCTGCGGCGAGTGCGCGTTCGTAGCCGGTGCTGGCCGAGACATGGTCGAGCAGCCGGTCGCGGCCGCTGCGCTGCGTTGCCTTGGTGAGCGCCGTCACTTCGCTGTCGATCGCGGCGAGGTCTGCGCGGGCGGTGGCGCGGGTGATTTCGGCGGCGTCTCGCGCGCTGGTCGCGGCGGCTTCGTCGGTGTCTGCTTGTGTGATGGCGTGGCGGGCGGATTCTGTTGCTGCAGTCGCGGTGCGTCGGGCTTCGGCGGCGGTTTCGCGCTCTGTGGCTAGCGGGGCGGGGTCGCCGAGCGCGCGGAGAGCGGCGGCGATCTGGGCGGCATCGCGATCGGCGCGGTCGGCGCGGGTGCGGGCGGCGGCGAGGGCTGCGCTGGCGACGCGGACTTCGGCGGCGTCTCGGGCTTGCGTGGCGAGCGCCTGGGCGAGGGAGACTTCGGCGTCGCGGGCGCTGCGTTCGGTTTCGGCGAGTGCGGCGTCGAGATCGGGAATCGCGGCGGTGGCGTCTGCGATCGCGGTGTCGAGCGCCTTGGCCTCGTCGGCGAGGCGGGCGAGCGCGGCGGCGGCGTCGCTGGCGAGCGATCCTTCGCGCGTGCGGTCGTCGGCGATCCGGGCGCGGGCGTCGGTCAGGTCGGCGATCCTGCGCTCGACGCTGGCCTTCTCGGTTTTGAGCGCGGCGAGGCGGTGGGTGAGATCGCCGACCAGGTCGCGCGCGGCGAGTGCTGCGGTGCGGGCGGTGGCGACGGCTTCGATCGCGCGGTGCTGGTCTGCGGCGGCTGCGCGTTCGGCTTCGGTGGTGGCGTGGACGCGGGTTTCGGCGGCGGTGGCTTCGGCCTTGGCGGCGTCAGCGGCGGTAGCGGCTTCGCGCCAGCGGGCGAACAATGTGCGCGCTTCGGCGACGCGGATCTGCGCGGAGATGAGGCGGTAGCGTTCGGCGGCGCGGGCTTGGCGTTTCAGCGTGGCGGCGCGCGCGTCCTGATCGGCAATGATCTCGTCGAGCTTGGCGAGATTGGCTTCGGTGGCGCGGAGTTTCCCCTCGGCGTCCTTGCGGCGGACGTGGAGGCCGGCGATCCCGGCGGCTTCCTCCAGCATCGCGCGGCGGTCGGCGGGTTTGGCGGCGATGACCGCGCCGATCTTGCCCTGGCTGACGAGCGCGGGGGAGTGCGCGCCGGTGGCGGCGTCGGCGAAGAGCAGGCCGACGTCCTTTGCGCGGACGTCGCGGCCGTCGATCCGGTAGGCGGAGCCTGCGCCGCGTTCGATCCGGCGGACGATCTCGCGTTCGTCACCGGCTATTTCTGCGAGGATCGAGACTTCGGCGAAGTCGCGCGGGGGGCGGGTTGCGGTGCCGGCGAAGATGACGTCTTCCATGCCGGCGCCGCGCAGGGATTTTGCGCTGGCCTCGCCCATCGTCCAGCGGAGCGCTTCGAGGAGGTTGGACTTGCCGCAGCCGTTGGGGCCGACGACGCCGGTGAGGCCGGGTTCGATGCGGAGGTCGGCTGGGTCGACGAAGCTCTTGAAGCCGGTGATGCGGAGGCGCTTGATCTGCAATTTTTGCGCCCCCCGGCTGTAAGCGATGTTGTTCTAATACCGAGCCGTTGCACCTTGTGTCCCCGCGAAGGCGGGGACCCAGACTGGGCTCCCGCCTTCGCGGGAGAACAAGAAGGAGCTGCCGCCAACCCAAACTGCCCCCCCCCCCGGCGAAGGCCGGGGCCCAGTTGGAGAGGTGGCAGTGACGGAACGCAGCGCTGATCAGCGACGTCCCCCAACTGGGCCCCGGCCTCCGCCGGGGTGGTGCGGTGGGTTAGGTTGCCGTCTACCTTCTTAAGAGGCGGCCGCGCTTATGCCCCAGCCGCCTTCAGCGCCTTCTCCATCTGATCCCAGCTCACGACCTGATCGAGCTTCTTGTCGTTGATCAGGAACGTCGGCGTGCCCGTGACCGTCCCGGCCTGCATCGCGTTCTCGGTCGGCTTGGCCATCACTTCGAGCTGCTTCTGGTCCGCGAGGCATGCGCGCGCCTTGGCCTCGGGAATCCCGCGCTGCTTGACGAAATCGATCGCGCCCATCTGTTCGGCGAGCTTGGTCGCGACGACCGTCGGCGGCTGGTTGGCGAGCGCCTTCTGCTGGTCTGGGGTCATCGCCTGGAGCTTGTCGAGGAAGGCGATCTGGTTGCCGTACATCTGCTCGAGGATCGGGAAGAACGGCGCGACGCCGCCGCACTGGCCGAGCAACGTCAGCGCCACGTCGGGCGCGCCGTGGACGAGGAAGTCGCGGAATTCGAAGCTGACCTTCCCGGTCGAGACGTACTTCTCGGTCAGCGGCTTGTACGCCTCGCGGCCGAACGCGCCGCAGGTCGGGCACGAGCGCGCGCCGTATTCGACGAGCTTGATCGGCGCGTTCGGGTTGCCCATCAGGTAACCCTCGGGGGTCTTCACGACCGTCTCGGTCCAGTTCTGGCCGGCGGGGGCTGCGGCGGCTGCTACTGGCGCGGCGGCGGGCTGGTCGACGTTACCGGTCGAATCGTTCTTCGAGCAGGCGGCAAGCGCGAGCGGCAGGACGGCGAGCGTGGTCAGGAACTTCATCGGGTTACTCCAGTGGATCACGTGAATTAACGGGCGCCGGCCTTGCGGAGCGCGGGTTCGAGCTGTTCCCAGCCGACATGCGGGACGATCTTGCCGTTGAGGTAGAAGGTCGGCGTGGAGTCGATCTCCTTGGGCGCGTCGGCGGTCAGTTTGACGATGCGGTCGATCTCGGGCTGGTTGGCGAAGCATGCGTTGATCGCCGCGTCCGAGAGCCCGCGCGCCTTGACGAACGCGGTCAGGCCGGAGCCGTCGGCGTTGGCGCGGATCTGGGCGGCGGCCGGGTACATGTTCAGGCGCGCGGCGTTGCCTTGCTGGTATTCGATCCCGCGCTCGAGCCATTGCGGCTGCGCGGCGAAGATCGCGGACGAGGTGGCGGAGAAGCCTTTCGGGCCAGTGCAGCGGGCAAGGATCGCTGCTGCAAGGTCGAGCCGGTCGCGGATGAAGCTGCGGACTTCGAGGCTGGTCGAGCCGGACGCGATCATCTGGCGCTTGAGCACGGGTTCGGACTTCACCGAGAAGTCGGCGCAATGCGAGCAGGTGTAGCTGGCGTATTCGACGAGCTTCACGCGGGCGGCGGGGTTGCCGATCAGGTAGGCGCCCGAGGGGAGAATGCGCGCGGTCTGCGACCAGTCGCGCTTGGGCGCGGCGCCGGTCAGCAGGAAGAGGGCGAAGACGGCAAGCAAGACGCGCATCAGTTGATCCTGGGAAGGCCGTGCGTCGAGGCGACGCCGGCGGCGAGGGATTCGAGGACGGCGCGCAGTTCCGGATCGGCGATGCCCTTCAGGCTCATACCGAGATCGACGGGGACCGGGCGGATCGAAGGCGGCGCCTTGCGTGGGACGGGGGCGGCGACCTCGCCCTGGCGGATCGCGACCTTCACGATCGCGGCATAGCCGAAGAAGCGGTTCACGCGCTCGATGATCTCGGGCGCGATGTGCTGCATCATCGGTGCGTGCGCGCCGCGGACGGTGAGGGTCAGGACGCCGTCCTGTTTCTTGCCGACCGGGAAGCGGATCGATTCGGGAATGCTCGCGCCGGCCAGTTTCGCGCCGACGACCTCGGGCCAGCGGCTGACGATCGACGACTGGACGAAGCCGAATCGCCGGAATGCTGCGCCGCCGATCGCGGGCAGCAGCTCGGCGACCGCGCGTGAGCGGTTCTCGCGCGGGGCGTCTGGGTCGGTCTTGCCTTTCATCCGCTTCGTCGCCGGCTTGGGCGTCGCAGATTTAGGCACAGAAACGGGCGGCTTGCTCATCTGCGAACCCATGCCATAGGCGACGCGTGAACGCCAAGCGCTCTTCGGTCTCCGGGGCCCTGCTCGATTGGTATGACGCGCATCGTCGCGACCTGCCGTGGCGCGCGAAGCCGGGCGAGGCGGTCGATCCGTACCGGGTGTGGCTGTCGGAAGTGATGTTGCAGCAGACGACGGTGGCGGCGGTGACCCCGCGGTTCCTTGCGTGGACCGCGCGGTGGCCGGATTTCGCGAGTCTGGCTGCGGCGGACGATGCCGATGTGATGGCCGCCTGGGCGGGGCTTGGGTATTATGCACGAGCGCGCAATCTGGTGAAGGCCGCGAAAGCTGTGGTTTCGGATCACGGTGGTGTGTTTCCGCGGACCGAGGTCGAGCTGCGCGCGTTGCCGGGGCTCGGCGCTTATACGGCCGCGGCGGTGGCGGCGATCGCGTTCGGTGAGCGGGCGGTGGTGGTCGATGCGAATGTCGAGCGAGTGGTCGCGAGGCTGTTCGCGATCGAGACGCCCTTGCCGGCTGCGCGACCGGCGATCCGGGTGGCGGCGGACTCGATCACGCCGAATGCTCGGGCGGGGGATTTCGCGCAGGCGATGATGGATCTGGGGTCGGGGATCTGCACGTCGCGCGCGCCGAAGTGCCTGTTGTGTCCGATCCGTGAGTTTTGCGAGGGCTTTGCTCAGGGGGCGCCCGAGCGGTTGCCGGTGAAGGCGAAGAAGGCGGCCAAGCCCCAGCGGTACGGGACGATCTTCTGGCTGGAGCGCGACGGGCAGGTGCTGCTGGTGCGGCGGCCGGACAAGGGGTTGCTGGGCGGGATGCGGGCGTTTCCGACCGGGCCTTGGGGCGCGGCTTCACCCGGTTTCGAGGACGCGCCGGCGCAGGCGGACTGGCGGATGCTGGACGCAACCGTCGCGCACGGATTTACCCATTTCGATCTGCAACTGACGCTTGCGGTGGCGACGGTCGAGGCGCATCAACCGCGTGTTCCAACGGCAAGCGAATGGTGGCCGATCGACGACCTGGATAGCGCCGGGCTGCCGACCGTGTTCGCCAAAGCCGGCAAGACCATTCGAAACTGGGCCATACGCAACTAGGCCTTAGGAGAGCTGCATGAAACTGGTGCACTGGATTTCGACGGGCGCACTCGCCGCGCTGGCCGCCGCCACGGCCTATGCTCAGCAGGCGCAACCGCGGCCGCAAGTCGGCCCCCAGCCTTCGCCCCGAACGTCGCCGCAGGTGCGCCCGACCCCGCGGATGACGATCCCGGTCAACGCACTGCTGCCTGCCACGTCCGCGCTGTTCGATAATTATGTCGCGCAGAACAAGATGCCGGGGATTGTGGGTGCATTCGGTGTGGGCGAAGGCCCGACGCTGTTCCCTTCGGCGGGCAAGATCAGTGACGATCCGAATGCTCCGGCGGCGGGCCCCGATTCGCTGTGGCGCGTCTATTCTATGTCGAAGCCGATCACCGCCATGTCGGCGATGATGCTGATCGAGGACGGCAAGCTCAACCTCGACGATCCGGTCAGCAAATATATCCCGGCGTTCAAGGACATGAAGGTGGCGACCAGCCCCGACACGTCGCTCGCCACGCGACCCGCGGTACGGCCGATCACGATCCGCAACCTGCTGACGCATACCGCCGGGCTCGGCTACACGATCGTCACCAAGGGGCCGCTGCTCAAGGAATATGAGCGGCTCGGTATCCTGCCGCTGTCGGTCAGCGCGGCGATGGAAGAGAAGATGCGGCCCGTCCGGCCGAAGTCGCTCGAGGAGTTCGCCAACCGCGTCGCGACGCTGCCGCTGATCGCCGAGCCGGGGACGAAGTGGAGCTATTCGATCGGGCTCGACGTGATGGGACGCGTGATCGAGGTCGCGAGCGGCATGAGCTTCGAACGGTTCGTGCAGACGCGGTTGTTCGATCCGCTCAAGATGAAGTCGAGCTTCTGGCAGGTGCCGCAGAGCGAGGTCGGGCGGCTCGCCACGAACTACGCGTTCGTCGGCGATACGCGGACGCCGCTCGATCCCGCGGCGAACTCGGTGTTCCTGCAGAAGCCGAGCTTTCCGTATGGCGGTGCCGGCCTCGTGATGTCGGCGCGCGATTACGACCGGTTCCTGCACATGATCCAGGACGGCGGCATTCTCGACGGCGTGCGCGTGATGAAGCCCGAGACGATCGCGCTGGCGACGTCGAACCTGTTGCCGGCGGGTGTGGCCTATGGCGGCGTGAGCGGTGGTACCGGCGGTACGAAGGGCAGCAACATGGGCTTTGGCGCGGGCGGATCAGTGGTGTTGGAAACGACGCCGAACGGTCCGGGCAAGGGCACCTATGCCTGGGGCGGCGCGGCGGGGACGATCGCCTGGGTTGATCCGCTCAAGCGGTCGCGCGGCAACGTGATGGTCAATTACTTCCCCGCGGACCGCATTCCGCTGCGGGAACAGGTGGTCGCGGCGCTGTTGCAGGATGCTGCGAGGTTGCGCCGATGAGCGTGACGGAGGCACCTGGATTTACCGGTGGGACGCTCGACCGGTCTGATGCATTGCGTCACGATCCGGAAAGGCTGGCGGCGGCGCAGCGCGATTGGCGTGCACGGTTGCTGGTGCTCGACGGGTTGCTGCCGGGCACGACCGACGACGGGCATCTCGCTTGGATTTCGATGGCGGATATGCCGGACGATGCCGAGCCGATCCTGCTTGGGCTCGACGAGAGCGGGCGGCCGCATTTCGCGGCGCTGCTGAACGGGATGCGTGTCGACAACGCGCCGGCGATGCGGTCGCCCGCGCTGATGACGGTGCTGGCCGCGCTCGCGCCCGGTGAGGCAGCGACGTACGCTGGTGCGCGCAGTGTGATCGACTGGCATGTCCGGCATGGCTTCTGCGCGAAGTGCGGTTCGCCGACCGAGCCGTTCCGGGCGGGGTGGGCGCGGAAGTGTCCGAACTGCGGGACCGAACATTTCCCGCGGGTCGATCCGGTGGTGATCATGATCGCCGAGCATGACGGGCGTGCATTGCTCGGGCGTGGCAAGGGATGGCCGCCGGGGCGGTATTCGGCGCTTGCCGGTTTCGTCGAGCCCGCCGAGTCGATCGAGGAGGCGGTTGCGCGCGAGATCCTCGAGGAGTCGGGCATTCGGGTCGGCAAGGTGCGGTATGTCGCGAGCCAGCCTTGGCCATTCCCGTCGTCGTTGATGATGGCGTGCGTTGCCGAGGCCGAGGACGATGCGATCACGCTCGACGTGAACGAGCTCGAGGATGCGATGTGGGTGCCGCGTGAGATGGTGCGCGCGGTGCTGCGCGGGGAAGACGGGCCGTTCGTGGCGCCGCCGCCTTATGCGATTGCGTATACTTTGTTGAAGGAATGGGCGGGGGAGTAGGTCGCGCGCCCCCTGCACGCACCACCCCGGCGGAGGCCGGGGCCCAATTGGAGAGGTCGCAGTAACGATGCGCAGCCCTCCGTTACCACCGTCCCCCAATTGGGCCCCGGCCTTCGCCGGGGTGGTGTCTTAAGCGGGAGCGGTTCGCGGCCTAATTACGCAGCGATCTTCAGTTCCTGCATCACGTCCGCCGTGATCGACAGGCTCCGCTTCCGAGCCTCGTGATCGTAGATCGCGCTGGTCACCATGACCTCGTCGACGCCGGTCCGCTCGACGAACGCCGTGATGCCGCGCGCGACCTTGGCAGGGCTGCCGACCGCCGAGCATTGCAGGACGTGGTCGAGGATCTGGTTGCCCTGTGCGCCGAGCGACTCGCGATAGCCGGCGAGGGGCGGCTTCATCCGGCCGGGGTTGCCGGTGCGAAGCGCCACGAACGACTGTTGCTGCGAGGTGGCGAGCAGTTCGGCTTCCGCATCGGTCTCGGCCGCAAACACGTTGAAGCCGGCCATGACATGCGGCTTGGCAAGCCGCGCCGAGGGGCGGAAGTCGCGACGGTAGATCGCGAGCGCGGCATCGAGCGCGTCGGGTGCGAAGTGCGAGGCGAATGCGTAGGGGAGCCCGAGTGCCGCCGCTAATTGCGCGCCGAACGTGCTGGAACCGAGGATCCACATCTCTACGTCCGCGCCTGCGCCCGGGGTCGCGACGATGCCGGTCTGGCCGTCGTTGGAGAAGTAGCTCTGAAGCTCAATCACGTCCTGCGGGAAGGCGTTTGCGTCGGTTTCCAACGTGCGGCGCATCGCGCGCGCGACGCGCTGATCGGAGCCGGGTGCGCGGCCGAGGCCCAAATCGATGCGGCCGGGGAACAGCGCGTCGAGCGTGCCGAACTGCTCGGCGATCGTCAGCGGCGCATGGTTGGGCAGCATGATGCCGCCCGATCCTACGCGAATGCTCTTCGTGGCGGCTGCGACGTGCGCGATCACGACCGCGGTTGCGGCCGACGCGATACCGGTCATGCCGTGATGTTCGGCGACCCAGTAGCGCTGGAACCCGACGCTCTCGGCATGCCGCGCGAGGTCGGCCGCGTTGGCGAGCGATTGAGAGACGGTGCCGCCTTCGATGACGGGAACCAGATCGAGCAGGGAATAACGTGTCATGCGGTAGAGATAGGTACCGACCGGTAGCTTATCCAGCCCCGTCCGTCTCTCACGTCCGTCATCCTGACGAAAGTCGGGATCGAGAGCCAAATACGGCAGCGCCCGTTACTCTGGATCCTGACTTTCGTCAGGATGACGAATTGGGGGCGTGGGTATTCAAAACCCCAAACTGTACCGCATCGCCATGCCGTAATCATTGGGCAGCGCAGCGAAATTGCCGGGGTCGCGGCGCCAGAAGAGGTTGGTGTCGAGGCCTCCGCCGAACACCGGCATGCCGTACCGCGCCTCGACATCCACTTCGCGACCTTGCGGGGCGAGGTTGAGGCGCTGCGTGGTCCAGTCGGTCACACTGCCGCTGGTATAGTCGAAATAGGTCGGCAGTCCGAGATCGATCCCGCCGCGTGCCACCCGCAGAGGTTGCGCGATGCGCAGGCCGATGCTGTCGTGGCCGAACACGCCGTCCTTGCCGATATCGGCGGCAAACGCGTTGGTGCGGACGAGGCCATCGCCGCTGAGACCGCCGCGGACGGCCGCGCGGGTCCAGCCCTGGCGCATCGATCCGCCGATGCTCCAGCCGGCGCCGGCATCGAAGCGCGCCATGGTGTCCAAGAACCACGTCGCCGCCCGTGTTGCGCCGAGCGCCGCATCGAAGCGCGCGCCGAGGACGGTATCGCGCTCGTCCATCCGAGTCGCGGCGACCATCGTCGCGAGCCCGCCGAAGCGTCGATCGATCGCCAACGATGCGCGGTTGTAGCCGGAGCGTTGCCAGCGGTCGCGTAGCCGCAGGTCGTCGCCCCGTTGCGTCAGGACGTCGCCATTCTCGATTCCCGCGGTAAAGCCGAACCCGCCGAAGCTCTGCCGCATCGCGCTCGAGGCGCGCGTGGTGCTGTCGAAGCCCATGCTGCCGGCATTGGCGATCAGGAAGGCGGGTTCGGACTGGCCGGAGAGCTGTGCGCTCAGCGCGCCCGATCCTTGCGCGAAGCCGAAGCCGAACGACAGCGTGCTGCCGAGCTTCTGCGTCACCATCCCCGCGATCGCGCGCGCGCCGGTCGCGTCGGCACGCGACAACGAGGTTCGGTCGAGCGCCACGTCGCCGTTCGAACGGGGGGCCAGCGTCATCGACACCGTCATGTTGCCTTGCGCCAGAGCGACAGTGCGGAGGTGCGACTGCAACGCGCCACCCAGCGCGCGGTCGGGGCTGCGTTTCGCGATCGTCTTGGCCAGATCGATCGCGAACGCTCGGCTGTAGCCGTCGAGTATGACCGCACCGAGTTCACCCTGCACCGCGTCGCCCATGGCGGCGGAGAGCGTCGCATTGCCGCTCGTCGATACGAGGGCCTTGGAGCCAGCCATTGACGTTGCGCCGAGCGGTTGGAAAGCCCGGGTCAGGTCGAGCACGCCGTTGCCGTAGACGGAGTCAATTCCGGGCGCGCCGACATCGCGCGCGCTCTTGAACAGGATGTCGACGATCTGCGCCCCTGTCAGGTTGGGGAATGCCTGCGCCAGCAGCGCGACCGCGCCGGAAATCTGCGGCGCGGCGAACGACGTGCCCGACCATAGATACGCGGTGTCGTTCTGGTCCGGCGCGCGGACGTTTTCACCGACGGCGGTGAGGAAATGCGCGGCGCCGGTGCCGGCCCTGTCGCTGAAGCTCGAGATGCCGTCGCTGGACCCGACCGAGCCGGCTATGATCACCTGATTGCGCGCCTGTGCGTCACCGGCGACGTTGGTGAAGGGATCGGGGTTGACCGAGCCGTCATTGCCCGCCGCGATCACGACGACGAGACCCGCCGCGGTGGCGCGGCCGATCGCGTCCTTCAGGCTTTGTGGCATCTCCGACCCGCCGAGCGAGATGTTGACGACTTTCGCCCCCGCTACACGCGCTGCATCGACCCCGCGGGTGATCGCATCGGTCGGGAATTTACAGCCGGTGCTCTCATCGTCCTTGCTCGCAGTCGCGCAGGTGCCGGGGCGATCGGCGCGCAGGACGATCAGCGTCGCATCGAACGCAACGCCCTGCGAACCCGCACCGTTTCGACGGCCTGCGAGCGTAAAGGCGACCGCGGTGCCGTGGCCCCCTTCGTCGTCGATCGAAGCATTGCCGGCGACGTCTTGAGACCCGGACGAGATGCGGGTTCCGAATTCCTGGCTTTGCAGGTCGATACCGCTGTCGATTACGCCGACGCCGATGCCTTTGCCGGTCGCGCCGACATTATAGGCGGCAAGCGCATTCATCGAAACCGCACCAACGGTCGCGCGGTATTCGCCGGTGTCGTTGCTGGACGGGGTTGGCGTGGGAGCAGGCGTCGGCGTGGGGGTTGGGGCGGGAGTTGGCGTTGGGGCGGGCGTTGGCAACGATGTCGAGGGCGGCGTCGGCGTGCTGTTAATACCGCCCCCACCGCCACCGCCACAGGCGGCAAGGAGAAGACCTGTCCCCATTGTCGCCGACCGCAGCAGGTCGGCCTTAATCCTTCGCATGAATTCCGCCCCTGTTGCCCCGACAAGCTAATGGAATACAAAGTGTTACGCGATGATAAACAAGGGGCTGCCCGGAGCCGGCTTGCCCGGTTGGTTCGCGGTGCCTAGAGGTTCGCGCGATGCTTGCCCGCCTAGACCCCCGCCTTGCCCATGTCCGCAACTGGATCTTCGATCTCGACAACACGCTGTACCCGGCGAGCGCGGACCTGTTCGCGCAGGTCGATGCGCGGATGACCGGGTTCATCCAGGACCTGCTCGGGCTCGATCATGACGAGGCGCGGCGCGTGCAGAAGGGGTATTTCCACAACCACGGCACGACGCTGTCGGGGTTGATGACCGAGCATCATGTCGATCCGCATGCGTTCCTGGCGCATGTCCACGACATTGAGATGGACGTGATCGAGCATGACGCGCCATTGGTGGCCGCGATCGCCAAGCTGCCGGGGCGCAAGCTCGTCTTCACCAACGGCGACACGCCGTATGCGACGCGGATCCTGGAGCGGCTCGGGTTGAGCGAGAGCTTCGAGGCGATCCACGACATCCACGCGATGAACCTGATGCCGAAGCCGCATGCGTCGGCCTATGCGGGGTTCTGCGCGGCGTTCGACATCGATCCGCGGGCGTCGCTGTTCGCCGACGACATGGCGCGCAACCTGACGCCGGCCAAGGCGATCGGGATGACCACCGTGTGGATCGACAACGGCTCCGAGCAGTCGTCCGACGCGGCGCGCGACCACATCGACTTTACCGTGCCGGTGCTTGCGCCGTGGCTCGAAACCATCCTGGAGACATCATGACCTTGCAGACCATCATCGACGCCGCCTGGGATGACCGCGCGAACCTAGGGCTCGATACGCAGGGCAAGGTTCGCGACGCCGTCGAGTCCGCGCTGGCGATGCTGGACGCGGGTACCGCGCGTGTCGCCGAGCCGACTGCTGACGGCTGGCAGGTCAACCAGTGGTTGAAGAAGGCGGTGCTGCTGTCGTTCCGGCTCAACGACAACGTCGTGATCGACGGCGGGTCGGCGGGTGCTCCGGGGTTCGATAAGGTGCCGTCGAAGTTCGCTGGCTGGGGCGAGGCGGAGTTCCGCGCTGCCGGTATCCGCGCCGTTCCCGGTGCAGTCGCGCGGCGCGGGAGCTTCATCGCCAAGGGCGCGATCCTGATGCCGAGCTTCGTCAATATCGGCGCGTATGTCGGTGAGGGCACGATGGTCGACGCGTGGGCGACGGTCGGGTCGTGCGCACAGATCGGCAAGAACGTCCATCTATCGGGCGGCGCCGGCATCGGCGGCGTGCTCGAGCCGTTGCAGGCCGATCCCGTCATCATCGGCGATGGCGCGTTCATCGGTGCGCGCGCGGAAGTGGCCGAGGGCGTGCGCGTCGGCGACGGCGCGGTGCTGTCGATGGGCGTGTATCTGGGCGCTTCGACCAAGATCATCGACCGCGCGACCGGCGAAGTGTTCAAGGGCGAAGTGCCGCCGTATGCGGTGGTCGTGCCGGGCTCGATCGGCGGCGGGGATGGCAAGCCGTCCTTGTATTGCGCCGTGATCGTCAAACGGGTCGACGCACAAACCCGCTCGAAGACCAGCATCAACGACCTGCTGAGGGACTGATCGGGTCGACAATGCTGCGACTGCTGCCTATCCCCGCCGAAACATTCCGAGGAGAAATATTTTGACCGCTGCCGCAAGCCAGGTTCTCGACCGCGTTCTCGTCCTCGAAATGGTCCGCGTGACCGAAGCGGCGGCGATTGCCGCCTCCACGCTCGTCGGGCGCGGCGACGAGAAGGCAGCGGATGCGGCCGCGGTCGAGGCGATGCGCGAGGCGCTCAACTCGCTGTACATGGATGGCACCGTCGTGATCGGCGAGGGCGAGCGCGACGAGGCCCCGATGCTGTTCATCGGCGAAAAGGTCGGTTCCGCGATCGGCAAGGGCCCGAAGATCGACATCGCGCTCGATCCCTTGGAAGGCACGACCATCTGCGCGACTGCGGGGCCGAACAGCCTCGCCGTGCTGGCGATCGCCGAAGAGGGCGGGCTGCTCAACGCGCCCGACGTCTACATGGACAAGATCGCGGTCGGGCCGGGCTATCCCGAGGGCATCATCGATCTCGACAAGACGCCGACCGAGAACATCAACGCCGTGGCCGCCGCAAAGGGCGTGCCGGCGCGCGACCTGATCGTGTGCGTGCTCGATCGTCCGAGGCACGAGGCGCTGATCGCCGAACTGCGCAAGGTCGGTTGCGGCATCATGCTGATCGGTGACGGCGACGTTGCCGGCGTGATCGCGACGTCCGATCCGGAGACCACGGTCGACGTGTATATGGGCTCCGGCGGTGCGCCCGAGGGCGTGCTGGCCTGCGCGGCGCTGCGCTGCGTTGGCGGGCAGTTCAAGGGGCGGTTGCTGTTCCGGAACGACGACGAACGCGGGCGTGCGGCGAAGTGGGGGATCACCGATCTCGACAAGCAGTACGACCTGTCCGAGCTGGCGAAGGGCGACTGCATCTTCGCCGCGACCGGGGTTACCGATGGCTCGCTGCTCGCGGGCGTGAAGCGGAAGAAGGGCAAGATGACCACCGAAAGCGTGGTGATGCGCGCGTCGTCGGGGACGGTGCGTTGGGTCAAGGGTGAGCATCGTACGGACTGAGTCTGAGCCACTAATACCACCCCGGCGAAGGCCGGGGCCCAATTGGGGAACGCCGCTAACGGAGCGATGCGCTTAGTTACTCTGGACGTTCCAATTGGGCCCCGGCCTCCGCCGGGGTGGAGTACTGGGTCGGGGTGGTGACCTAACCACCTTGTTTCCCCGCGAAGGCGGGGACCCAGACTGGGCTCCCGCCTTCGCGGGAGAACAACAAGGCCAAGCGGTGGAACGCATGAAGGGCGAAGTGTCGACATGATCCTTCCCAACGCCCTCCTCCTCGCCACCCTCATGAGCCTGGTCTGGTTCCTCAAGGGCGACCTCCTCGGCTATCGCCGCATCAAACGCCTCCCCGACACCGCTTCGCGCCAGAAGACCTACCGCTTGTGGATCGCCAAGGCGGCGATCGCCTTCGTCCTGCCGGCCATCATTGGCCTCGCGCTCCTCGACCGCCTCGATGCGCTCGTCACGGTGCCGCCCGAGTTCGACGCTCTCCGCACGCTCTTGCCAAGCCTCGCCGGCGACAGCCGCGTAGAACTGCTCGCCATGATCGGCGGAAGCGCGCTCGGTGGCCTGGTCATCGGTGCGGTGCTCGCGACGCGGCGCAATTGGCGCATCCTCAAGACGATCGGCAATGTCGGTTCGCTGCTCCCGCGCAACCGGCCGGAGATCGCGCATGCCGCCGCCATGTCGATCATGGCGGGCGTTTCCGAGGAACTCGCTTTCCGTCTGTTCCTGCCGCTGCTGGTCGCGCTCGTATCCGGTAGCGCGTTTGTCGCGTTCGGCGTCGCGGTGGCGGCTTTCGGCGCGATGCATCTGTATCAGGGGCTGGCGGGCGTGATCGCGACCACGCTGGTCGGTGCGCTGATGGCGGCGGTCTATCTGATGACCGGGGAGCTGTGGCTGGCGATGGTCCTGCACGCGCTGATCGATCTCAATTCGCTGGCATTGCGACCGGCGCTGACCGGAGCATGGCGCGCGGCTTGACTTCGCACGCGTGGGTTCGTCCAATCGTGGCACGGTCCACGAAGGGAAATTCCATGTCGCGTCACGCCCTCCTGCTCGCGCTTGCCGTCACCGCAGCCGTCCCGGCCGCCACGCTCGCGCAGACAGCGCCGCAAACCGTGACCCAGTCGCCCTTTACCTTCGAGGAGGTGATGGTGCCGATGCGTGACGGCGCGAAGTTGCAGACGGTGATCATGCGGCCGCGCGGAATGACGGGGCCGCTGCCGATCCTGCTCCAGCGGACCCCCTACGGCGTGCCCGATGCGCCGTTTCCCACCGCCGATCGCTTCGGTCCGCTGATGAAGGACGGCTATGTGTTCGTGTTCCAATCGATGCGGGGGCGGTTCAAGTCGGACGGCGTCTTCACGCTGTCGACCGCGGTTCATCTGGGCGATCCGAAAGTCGTGGATGAGGCGACGGATGCGTACGACACCGTCGGCTGGCTGGTGAAGAACGTTCCCGCCAATAACGGCAAGGTCGGCATGTGGGGCGTGTCCTACCCCGGGTTCGCCGCTGCGGTGGCGCTGGCGAATCCGCATCCGGCGTTGAAGGCGGTCTCCCCGCAGGCGGCATGGATCGATTACTGGCAGTCGGACGACCTGCATCGCAACGGCGCGCTGCGGCTGAGCTACGCGACCGACTGGGTGTCGTCGCTGCAACTCGACAAGACCAAGAATTCCGACTTTGCGTATCCGAGCGACACGTACGATTATTTCCTCAAGGCGGGCTCGGCGGAGGCGATCGACCGCAACGTCTTCAAGGGGCGGGTGCCGATGTTCACGGCGCTGCTCGATCATCCCAATCACGACGGCTTCTATACCGCGCAGCGCTGGACCGATTCGCTGGGCAAGACGATGGTGCCAACGCTGAACGTCGCCGGGTTCTGGGATCAGGAGGATCCGTGGGGTTCGTGGCAGATCTACGCGCGCCAAAAGCGCAACGATCCGAACCACCTCGCGCAGATGGTGGCGGGGCCGTGGCGGCATGGCGGGTGGCAGGGCGTGGCGGATCATCTTGGGCCGATCCCGCTCGGTACGGCGAGCGGCACGCAATTCCAGGAGCAGATCCAGGCGCCGTTCTTCGCATACTGGCTGCACGGCAAGGGGCCGCGGCCGGACTTTGCGGCGAAGATGTTCCAGTCGGGGTCGAACGTGTGGAAGACCTATGCCGCCTGGCCTCCGACGGGTGCGAAGACGACCGAGCTTTACCTGCATGCGGACGGCAGCCTGTCGTTCACCGCGCCGGCGGCGGGCGAGGCGTGTCGCGATTACGTGTCCGATCCGGCGAACCCGGTGCCGTTCCGCCGGCGACCGATGTCGGCGACGTATGCCAGCCCGGACTGGGCGTGGTGGGAGGCGGACGACCAGCGCTTCGTCGATCACCGGCCGGATGTGTTGGGGTATGTGTCGGAGCCACTGGCCGCGGACCTGACCGTGACGGGGGCACTGTCGGCAACGTTGCAGGCGTCGACGAGCGGCACGGACAGCGATTTTGTGGTGAAGCTGATCGACGTGCTGCCCGACGATACGGAGGCGTTCGACAAGTCGCAGGCGCAACCGGGCGACTATGCGAAGACGCTGAACGGCTATCAGTTGCCGATCGCGATGGAGGTGCGGCGTGGACGCTTTCTGACGAGCGATACCGCGCCGCAGCCCTTGGTATCGGGCAAGGTCGTCGCATGGGACGTGCCGCTGCGCGACCATGATCACGTGTTCAAGGCGGGGCACCGGATCATGGTGCAAATCCAGTCGAGCTGGTTCCCGATGATCGACCGCAACCCGCAGTCGTTCGTGCCGAACATCCCGCGGGCGAAACCGGGGGACTATGTGAAGGCAACGCAGAAGGTCTGTGCGGGGTCGCGAATCACGTTGCCGGTGATGCGCTGAGAAACTTGTTCTTCCGCGAAGGCGGGAGTCCAGACTGGGTCCCCGCCTTCGCGGGGAAACAAGGTTCTTACTTCAGTTCTTCATCCGCCAGCCGGTCTTGAAGATCCAGGCGATCGCGATCAGGCACACGGCGAGAAAGCCCGCCGTCACCGCGAGGCTGACTCCGACCGCGACGTCGCCGACGCCGAAGAAGCTCCAGCGGAAGCCGCTCACCAAATAAACGACCGGGTTGAACAGGCTGAACGTCCGCCAGGGCTGGGGTAGCATGTCGATCGAGTAGAACGCGCCGCCGAGGAACGTCAGTGGCGTGATCAGCAGCGCGGGGACGAAGTTCAACTGCTCGAAGCCGTTGGCCCAGACGCCGATGATGAACCCGAACAGGCTGAACGCGACCGCGGTCAGGATCAGGAACGCGATCATCGCGAACGGGTGTTCGATCCGCAGCGGCACGAAGAACGACGCGGTGGCGAGGATGATCAGCCCGAGGATCACCGACTTGGTGGTCGCCGCGCCGACATAGCCGATCACCATCTCCATCGCCGAGACGGGGGCCGACAACAGCTCGTAGATCGTGCCGGTGAATTTGGGGAAGTAGATGCCAATCGACGCGTTCGAGATGCTCTGCGTGAGCAGCGACAGCATGATCAGGCCGGGGACGATGAAGCTGCCGTAACCGACGCCGCCGACCTGCTGCATGCGGCTGCCGATCGCGCCGCCGAAGACTATGAAATAGAGCGAGGTAGTCAGGACGGGGGTGACGAGGCTCTGCCAAAGGGTGCGCAGCGCGCGCGCCATTTCGAAGCGGTAGATCGCCCAGATGCCGTGGGTGTTCATGCGCGTTCTCCGACGAGATCGACGAAGATGTCTTCGAGGCTCGATTTGCTGGTTTCGAGATCCTTGAAGCCGATGCCGACCTCGCTGAGCTTGCGTAGCAGCGAGGGGATGCCGGTGTGGTCCGCCTGTGCGTCGAACACGTAGCGGAGGCGCTTGCCGTCGTCTTCCAGCGACAGGTCCCAGTCGGCGAGGTCGGCGGGAAGCGCCGTCATCGGGTCCTGGAGAGCGATGTCGAGTTCGCGCTTGCCGAGCTTCTTCATCAACGACGCCTTGTCGTCGACGAGGAGCAGCTTGCCCTTGTTGATGACGCCGACGCGGTCGGCCATTTCCTCGGCTTCCTCGATGTAGTGCGTCGTCAGGATGATCGTCGTGCCGCCTTCGCGCAGGCGGTGGACGAGCTTCCACATGTCGCGGCGGAGCGCCACGTCGACGCCCGCGGTGGGCTCGTCGAGGAACAGAATCTCGGGTTCGTGCGCGAGTGCCTTGGCGATCAGCACGCGGCGCTTCATCCCGCCGGAGAGTTCGCGGATCTTCGCGTCGCGCTTATCCCAGAGCGAGAGGTCGCGGAGCACCTGTTCGATGTACGCGCTGTGGCCCGAGCGGCCGAACAGGCGACGGCTGAAGGTGACGGTGGCGAGCACCGTCTCGAACATGTCGACGTTAAGTTCCTGCGGCACGAGGCCGATGCGGCTGCGCGCCTGCTTGTAGTCGCGGATCGCGTCGTAGCCGGCGACCTTGATCGTGCCGGCGGACGGCGTGACGATGCCGCAGATGATGCTGATCAGCGTCGTCTTGCCGGCACCGTTGGGGCCGAGGAGGGCGAAGATCTCGCCCTTCTGGATGTCGAGGTCGACGGGGTGGAGGGCGGTGGTGCCGCTCTTGTAGGTCTTGGTGACGCCCGCGATGGACAGGATCGGTTCGGTCATTGGCATCCCTTTTTGTGAGGGGAAGATGGGGGTGGGACATGCCTATTGATAGGGGGCGGGCTACCCAAATCCCGTCATCCTGGGCTCGACCCAGGATCCAGAGCCATGCGCGCTCCGATTGTGGCTCTGGGTCCTGACTTTCGTCAGGATGACGGGAGTGGGTGGGGTTAGCCGGCGCGCGCTGCCGCTACGGCTTTTTGCAGGTCTTCCAGCGGCAGGGCGCCGGACAGGACTCGGTCGCCGACCACCCAGCTTGGCGTGCCGGTCATGCCGAGCTTGGCGGCGGTTTCCATGTTCTTGGCGATTTCCGCGTCGGCGGTCTTGGTGAAGCTTGCCTGCGTCGTGTCGACTCCGGCCTTGCTCGCAGCGGCGGCGATCGAGGCGTCGCTGACCGGGCCGCCGGCGTAGAGTGCGTCGTGGAAGGTGGCGAACTTGCCCTGTTGCGCGGCGGCGAGGCTGGCGCGGGCGGCGATGCGGCTTTCGGCGCTGAGGATCGGGAGTTCGCGGAAGACCACGCGGACCTTCGGGTCGGCGGCGATCAGCTTGGCGATCATCGGCAGGCTCGCGCGACAGTATCCGCAATTATAGTCGAAATACTCGACCAGCGTGACGTCGCCCTTAGGGTTGCCGGCCCAGGCGCTGCCGAACGGCGTGACGATCGCGTCGCGGTTGGCGGTGACGGTCTTGCCCGACTCGCGGTCGCGGAGTTTTTCCATCGCCTCGGGGAGGATTTCGGGGTGCGCGAGGACGTAATCGTGGACGATCGACTCGACCTGCGCACGCTCGACGCCGCCGCCCTGGCGGTCATAGCCCCAGACCGCGAGGCCTCCGATGACGGCGCTGGCGACGGCGATTGCCGGAAATGTGAACTTGCTCATTTGCGGCGCTTATACTGCTTGGGATTGTCGTCCATCTCGTTCTGCGCGGCCATCGCGATATCCTGTGCGCGGATCCAGTCGGTCGTGTTCGCGGGGATGTTCGCCAGCGCATATTGCGCGCTCGCCGACGCGGTCCGCATGTCGCCGCCCATGCTGGCGCGCTCGGCGGTGGCGAGTGCGGCGCGCGCGGTATCGCCGGTCAGTTCGTAGACGGTGCCGAGCTGCATCCAGGCGAACGGGTTCTGGTCGTCGCGACCGACCGCGGTGCGCAGGACCCTGGTGGCCTCGGGGTAGTTCGCCTTGTTCTCGGTCGCGATCAGTGCGTGGCCGAAGGTGGTGGCGATCAGCGGGTTGTTGCGAGAACCCTCCGTGGCTTCGCGCAGGGGAATTAGCGACTCGGTTGGTTTGCCCGCTTCGAGCAGGATCTGCCCCTTGATCTCGAGGAAATACGGATCGGTGGGCTCGGCCTTTACCAGTGCGTTGGCTTCGGCATCGGCTTTCTCAGGGTAGCCCGCTTTGTGATACGCGTAGGCGCGGGCGTAGTGTGCGTAGATCGACTGGTTGCTGGGCGGGTAGGCCTGCAGCGTCTGGTCGGCGGGCATGACGTAGCCGGCGAGCTTCGCCTTCACGCGGCGGAAGCGTTCCTCCAGCGCGGCGTCGGGTTTGTTGGCCCAGGCGGGCGAGGCTTGGAGGTCGGCGGTGAGGGTGGCGACACGCTCGCCGGAGAGCGGATGCGACTGCATGAAGGGATCGATGTTGGCGGTGCCGAAGCGGTATTCCTGCTGCTGCAATTTCTTGAAGAAGCTGAGCATGCCGCGGCCCGAGACGTTGGCCTCGCGGAGGAATTTCGCGCCGGTCGCGTCTGCGGTCGATTCCTGGACGCGGCTGAACGAGAGATAGCTGCCCATCGCCGCCTGCTGACCTGCCGCCATGATGCCGGCGCCGGCCTCGCCGCTGCCGGCTGCCATAGCCGCGAGGCCGAGGACCATCGAGAGCAGGTACATGCCCATTGCCGGCTTGGTGCCGCGGTCGGCGAGGACGACATGGCCGTCGGCGATGTGGCCGAGCTCGTGCGCGATGACGCCCTGGACTTCGTTGGCGTTGTCGGCGGCCTGGATGAGCCCTGAGTGGACGTAGACGGTCTGGCCGCCGGCGACAAACGCGTTGATCGATTCGTCGTTGATGAGGACGACTTTCACGTCGCGCGTCGAGAGCCCGGCCGCTTTGATCAGCGGGTTCGACATCTCCGCGAACATGGTTTCGGTCTCGGCGTCGCGGAGGATCGACTGGGCCTGGAGGGGCGTCGTCCAGAGGAGGAGGGCGGTGGCTGCGGCGGCTACTAGGCGCTTCATATTACGGGGTATCGTCGATTGGGGGCGGGGGGGCAATGGTCGTGCGGTCGGGCGTGCGGTGGAGTGAAGTATAGGAAGTGCAGACGCTGGGAGCGGTTTTGCGGTTGGTTGGGAGTGTGGGTGGCATTGGGGGAGGGGAGCAGGGTTTGGGTGTGTAGGACAGGGGTTTGAGGGGGGGGGCGCTGGGGGGCGTGGTGCTCGTTTCTCTCCGACCGTCATTCCAGCGGAAGCTGGGATCTCATGGTTTGGCGGGTGTCGCGTGCCACGTGGGATACCCCAGCTTTCGCTGGGGTGACGGGTTTTGGTTTGGGGTGTCGACGCGCGTTCGAGACAGTGCCGCCGGATAGCCACCCCCCCGGCGGAGGCCGGGGTCCAGTTGGGGGACGTTGCTGACGGAGGGTAGCGTGCCGTTATTGCCACCTTTCCAACTGGGCCCCGGCCTTCGCCGGGGTGGTGGTGGGTGATGGGAGTTCGGCGTGTCTTACGACGGCGCTAGAACACAAACTGAGGGCCGTCCTCTTGTCTTGTTCACCCGCGAAGGCGGGTGCCCAGTCTGTGTCCCCGCCTTCGCGGGGACACATACATTTGTCGGATGGAGCGCTTCACCGGTAGCTTCGGCGCTTTTCCACAAACGAAAACGGGCGCGGCCTTTCGGTCGCGCCCGTTCTTTGGTCACAGCGTGCGGGGTTAGCCGAAGGTGCGCTGCCACCAGCCGCGGCGGGGGGCGCCGTCGGGGTCGTCGTTGGTGTCCGACGTCGCGACGTCCTGGGGTTGGACTTCGGCCTTGGGCGGGGTGGTTGCGATCGGCTCGGCGAGGGGGTCGCTGGTCGGGGCGGCATCGCCGGCATCGACCACGGCTGCTTTCCGTGGACGACCGCGGGGCTTGGCGACCTTGGCTGGCGCTTCCTCGACGACCGCCTCTTCAACCGCTGGGGCTTCGACCACCGCGTCCGACGCCTTGCGACGCGCACGCTTGGGCTTTGGCGCCGACGCTTCGATGGTCTCGGCGGGCGTTGCGCTCACCTCGTCCATCGTCGCCTCCGCAACCGCCTCGCGACGGCGACGGCCGGGCTTCGGAGCAGCCGGCTCGGCCGCGACGGGCTCCGGAGCGATCGGCGCCGGAACCATTGGCTCCGGTGCAATCGTCTCGGCGTCCGCTTCGACCGCGCGTGGCTTGCGACCACGGCGTGCCTTGGGTGCTGCATCGGCGACCGCCTCGGCGATGTTCGCCGCAGCGGCGGCTGCACGGGCACGTGGACGACGGCGCATCTTCGGACCCTCGGCGACTTCCGCCACCGGAGCTTCCTCGACGACCGGCTCAAACGCCGGCTCGTAAGGCGGCTCGGCGTAGGTCGACTCGACCGGCTCGTACGCTTCCGGCTCGGGAGCCTCGGCGATCAGCTGGGCATCGTCGACGCTGCTGACGGCGACCGACTGGCCGTTCTCGGCGCCCTGCTCGTTGCGGCGACCGCCACGACGACCCCGACGACCGCGACGACGACGGCCTTCGCCCTCTGCGCCATTGGCCTGCTCGGATGGCGCACCAGCCGAGACCATTTCGCCACCGCCGACTTCGACGATGTCGCCCTCGACCTCTTCGATTTCCTCGACATTGGTGTCGGCGTCCTCGAACGTACCGTCTTCGTTGACGCCCTCTGCTGCACCTTCCTCACCGGGACGTGCGCGACCGCGACGACCGCGGCGGCGGCGACGCTTCTTGCCGGCTTCACCGTCGGCATCGCGACCGTTCTCGCGGGGTGCGCGCTGCTCGCCATTGCCTTCGCGAGCTTCACGACGGCGCGGCTGCTCGACCTCGGCCTCCTCGACCTCTTCCTCCTCGATCTCGTCCTCGATCTCCTCGGGGAGGTCGTCCTCGTCTTCCTCGATGATCTGGACGAACTTCGGCGCGTGCGCGGGCGGCGGGCCGCTGGCCTCGACCGTCATGTGCGCGCCTTCCTCGTCCTGGCCGGGGATGATCTCGACGATCACGCCGTAGCGATCCTCGATCTCGGCGATGTCGGCGCGCTTGCGGTTGAGAATGTAGACCGCGGCTTCCTGGCTCGCCCGCAGGGTGAGCAGCGAACCGCGACCGCGGGCGGCCTCGTCCTCGATCAGGCGGAGTGCGGAGATGCCCGACGACGACGCGGTACGGACCAGCCCGGTGCCCTCGCAATGCGGGCAGGCGCGCGTCGACGCTTCGAGCACGCCGGTGCGCAGGCGCTGGCGGCTCATTTCCATGAGGCCGAACGACGAGATGCGGCCGATCTGGATACGCGCGCGATCGTTCTTGAGCGCCTCCTTCATCGCCTTCTCGACCTTACGGACGTTGGAATTGTTATCCATGTCGATGAAGTCGATGACGACGAGCCCGGCCATGTCGCGCAGGCGGAGCTGGCGGCCGATTTCCTGGGCGGCCTCGAGGTTGGTCGCGGTCGCGGTCTGCTCGATCGAATGCTCGCGCGTCGAACGGCCCGAGTTGATGTCGATCGAGACGAGCGCCTCGGTCGGGTTGATGACGAGGTAGCCGCCCGACTTCAGCTGGACGACGGGGTGATACATCGCCGACAGCTGATCCTCGACGCCGGCGCGCTGGAACAGCGGAACAGGATCGGCATAGTGCTTGATGCGCCGCGCGTGCGTCGGCATCAGCAGGCGCATGAACTCGCGCGCCTGGCGATAGCCGTCCTCGCCCTCGACGATGACCTCTTCGATTTCCTTGTTGTAGATGTCGCGGATCGCGCGCTTGATCAGGTCGCTGTCGCCGTACACGAGCGCGGGGGCCGACGCCTTCAGCGTGGCTTCGCGGATGCCGTCCCACAGGCGGGCGAGGTAATCGAAGTCGCGCTTGATCTCGACCTTCGAGCGTTGGAGGCCCGCGGTGCGAACGATGCAGCCCATCGACGGCGGCAGCTGCATGTCGGCCATGATCGTCTTGAGACGCTTGCGATCGCCCGCGTTCGAGATCTTCCGCGAGATGCCGCCGCCGTGCGACGTGTTCGGCATCAGCACGCAGTAGCGACCGGCGAGCGACAGGTACGTGGTCAGCGCCGCGCCTTTGTTGCCGCGCTCCTCCTTGACGACCTGGACGAGCAGCACCTGGCGGCGATGGATCACGTCCTGAATCTTGTAGCGGCGGCGCAGGTTCATGCGACGCTCGCGCAGGTCCTCTACCGCGGCATCGTCGGCGCTCGGCTTGCGTTTCCGTCGCGGGGCTTCGCCAGACTCGCTGCCTTCGAGTTCCTCGGCGACGTCGGGATCTACCCCGCCATCGTCCTCGAAGCGCTCGATGTCGTCCTCGTCGTCACCCTCGTCTTCGTCCGAGTCGTAGTCGGCGCGCAGGGCGGCTTCCTCGGCGGCATGCTCTGCTTCTTCACGGAGCAGTGCGTCGCGATCTTCCTTGGGGATCTGGTAGTAATCGGGGTGGATCTCGCTGAATGCGAGGAAGCCGTGGCGATTGCCGCCGTAATCGATGAACGCCGCCTGGAGCGACGGCTCGACCCGCGTGACCTTGGCGAGGTAGATATTGCCCTTGAGCTGCTTGCGTTCGGCACTCTCGAAATCGAATTCCTCGATCCGGTTACCCTTGACGACTGCGATCCGGGTCTCTTCCCGGTGGCGTGCGTCGATCAGCATGCGCGTTGTCATTATAGATTCTCCGCGCGCGCGCCGGGCCTGTCGGCAGCCGTCGCGCGCTTGATGGTGGTGCGGTCGGGCACGGACGCCCGGACTCGCGGATGGTATGCGAAACTGCCTCTGCGCGAAGTGCATGCCGCGGGAACTCTCCCTGCGGCGACCGCACGACCGCGAGTCCGTCGGCGAAGGCCGGTCGGAGTGCGGGGCGGGGGGAATGCGTCATTCGAGCGTCAACCTGAATTGCCGCGCCGGCGAGAATCCGCTGGCGGGCGTCGAGACCGGCGCGTCGCTGGTAAAATCCAGGCGACACACGGCTGTACGACAGGACTAGCACTGCATACCCGATCCCGCAACTAGCCCGATATTGGCTGCTTTCCGGCGCGTTTCGGCTCGAATTAAGGGCAGTAAAGCGCAGACTTGCCGGGGCGGCAGAGCCTTGCCGGCAAATTCATGGCAAACGGCAAATTAACCGCACCCTGCAACGCGCTCTTGGGACGTAGGGGCTTACCTATCGCTGCGGTGATCGGATGTATCGATCGAAGGGGTGTAGCATGGCTTTCCGCTGGACCGGCGGTCGATCCGCACGGCAAGGACGCGAGGTGTTCGCGGTAATCGCCCTTATGGCCGGCTGGCTGACGAGCGTTCCCGCCTGGGCGGCGACCGTGCAGAGCGTCGCGATCAGGGAGGGGCGGATCGTCATCCGGTTCGACGAGGCGGTCGGCGATGCGGCGAGCCGCGTGCTGACGGGGCCGCGCCAGATCGCGGTCGACGTATCGGGCGCGTCTCCGGGCCGCGAGGTTGCCGCGCGCGGCCTCGTGACCGGTGTGACGCAGATGCGCAGCGGGCGGTCCGGGATGCGGATGGTGTTCGACCTGGCCGAGCCGGCGATCGTCACCGATGGCGGGTTCGACTCCGACGGCCGCGAACTGACGCTGGCGTTGCGCACGGTCGATTACGCCCAGTTCGCGCAGGCGGGTATCGCCGGGCCGCTGAACTTCTTCCCGTTCAACTTCGGGGCGGCCTCGCGGCCCAAGTACAAGGTGTCGGTCCCGGTGCCGCCCAAGGCGCCGGGGATGAAGCTGCCGCGCGTGCAGGGCGACGACACGCGGCCGCTGGTGGTGATCGATGCGGGCCATGGCGGCGTCGATCCGGGTGCGATCGGGCCGAACGGGCTGCGCGAGAAGGACGTGACGTTGAAGGTCGCCAAGGCGATCCGCGACGAGCTGCTCGCCTCTGGCCGCGTACGCGTGGCGCTGACGCGGAGTGACGACCGGTATCTGGTGCTGCGCGAACGCTACGGCGTGGCGCGGCGGCTGAAGGGCGACCTGTTCATCTCGATCCACTGCGACAGCACCGGGTCGGAAACCGCGACCGGCGCGACCGCGTACACGCTGTCCGAAGTGGCGTCCGACAAGGAGGCCGCTCGATTGGCGGCGCGCGAGAACAAGGCGGACGTGATCTCGGGGGTGAACCTGGGCGAGGCGCCCGCGGACGTGTCGTCGATCCTGATCGACCTGACGCAGCGCGAGACGATGAACGCGTCGGCGACCTTCGCGCGGCTGCTTGGGCGCGAGGCCCGGCCGTTGATGCCGCTCAAGGCGAACTTCCACCGGATGGCGTCGCTGATGGTGCTGAAGGCGCCCGACATGCCGTCGATCCTGTTCGAGACGGGGTATATCTCGAACCCGCAGGACGCTGCGTTCTTGGATAGCGAGGAAGGGCGGCACCGGATCGCGGAGAGCGTGACGCGCGCGGTCGAGGTGAATTTCGCGCGGCGAATGGCGGCTCGGTAGATTTGGGGGAGGGGGTGCTCCCTCCTCCTTGTTCTCCCGCGCAGGCGGCAGCCCAGTCTGGACTCCCGCCTTCGCGGGAGAACAGGCTAGTTACGGTCGATACTGTTTCCTCTGATCGCACATCATGCCACAAGTCGCCCAAATTGCTTTGAGGCTGACGACATGACCGACGCGACGCGGGGCGTAACCGACACGGGCCCCGAGACCAGCATGCGCGAGCTTACGTTTCGCGGGATCGTGCTCGGCGGGATCATCACGCTGCTGTTCACTGCGGCGAACGTCTATCTCGGGCTCAAGATCGGGCTGACGTTCGCGACGTCGATCCCCGCTGCGGTGATCTCGATGGCGGTGCTGAGGTTGTTCAAGGATTCGACGATCCTCGAGAACAACATCGTCCAGACGATCGCGTCCGCCGCGGGGACGCTGGCGGCGATAATCTTCGTGCTGCCGGGGCTGGTGATGATCGGCTGGTGGCAGGGCTTTCCGTTCTTCACGACTGCGGCAATCACGATGTTCGGCGGCGTGCTCGGCGTGTTGTTCTCGGTACCGCTGCGTCGTGCGCTCGTCGTCGACACGGTGCTGCCGTATCCGGAAGGTCGCGCGGCTGCCGAGGTGCTGAAGGTCGGCGCGGGCAGTCGCGAAGGTGGCGAGGAAAGCGCGCGCGGGCTCGGCATCATCGTCGCCAATGCGGTCGTCTCGGCCGGGTTCGCGATTCTCACGCAGACCAAGCTGGTCGCCGCCGAGGCCGCGACGTGGTTCCGCGTCGGTGCGGGCGCGACCGGCATCTCGGGCGGGCTGTCGTTCGCGTTGCTCGGTGCGGGGCATCTGGTCGGCATCTCGGTCGGCATGGCGATGTTCGCGGGCGTGGTGATCGGCTGGTGGATATTGCTGCCGATTCTGACCTCGGGCGGGAGCGTCACCGGGACCGCCGAGGTAATCGCCAACACAGTGTTCCGCTCGGACGTCCGGTTCTTCGGGGCGGGCGTGATCGGGGTCGCGGCAATCTGGACGTTGTTGAAGATCGCGGGGCCGGTCGTGGGTGGCGTCCGTTCGGCGTTGGCGGCCTCGGCGGCCAAGCGTGGCGGCGAAGTGCTGGCTTTGGAGGAGCGCGACATTCCGATCGGGATCGTCGGGATCGGCTCGCTGGCAATGCTGGCACCGATCGGCATCCTGCTGTGGACCGTGTTGCAGGGCGGGCCACTGGAGGCGTCGGCGATCGGACTGATCGCGGGGAGCCTCGTGTTCATCCTCGTCATCGGTCTCGTGATCGCGGCGGTCTGCGGGTACATGGCGGGGCTGATCGGTGCGTCAAATTCGCCGGTGTCGGGGATCGGCATTCTCGCCATTCTCGCGGCGTCGATCCTGCTGGTGTCGTGGTTCGGTCGCGCGGTCGAGCCGGGGACGACGCAGGCGCTGGTCGCGTACGGGCTGATCGTGACAGGGATCGTGTTCGGGATCGCGACGATCTCGAACGACAATCTGCAGGATCTGAAGACGGGCCAGCTGGTCGGTGCGACGCCGTGGAAGCAGCAGGTCGCGTTGCTGATCGGCGTGGTGTTCGGGTCGATCGTGGTGCCGCCTGTGTTGAACTTGCTCGGGAGCACGCTCGGGTTCGCGGGCGCGCCGGGGGCGGGGCCGAATGCTTTGGCTGCGCCTCAGGCGGCGTTGATCTCGGCGCTCGCGAAGGGCGTGCTGGGGGGGAACCTCAACTGGGCTATGATCGGGTATGGGGCGCTGACTGGCGTTTTGGTGATCGCGGTCGATGAGTTGCTTGGCAAGGCGGGGAAGCTGCGGTTGCCGCCTCTGGGCGTTGGGCTCGGCGTGTATCTGCCGATGTCGGTGACGTTGCCGGTGACTATCGGTGCCGTCGTGGGGTTTGCGTATGATCGCTGGGCGGACCGGGCTCGCGATCCTGAGTTGGCGAAGCGGATGGGGGTGCTGACCGCGACGGGGATGATCGTCGGGGAGTCGCTGTGGGGCGTTGGCTTTGCGGGGATCGTGTATCTGACCAACAAGGAAACGCCGCTGGCGCTGGTTGGGGATGGGTTTGCTAGCGTGGCGCTGGTTGGCGGGACGCTGCTGTTCGCGGTGCTGACTTGGGTGATGTACCGGCGGACTATGGCGGCTTCGCGGTAGCGGTTTAGGGGGAGAAAGTTTGTTTCCCCGCGAAGGCGGGGATCCAGACTGGGCTCCCGCCTTCGCGGGAGAACAAGAAATTAGAGATGGACTTAGTCGTCTGCACCACCCCGGCGGAGGCCGGGGCCCAATTGGAAAGGTGGGAGTAACGGAGCGCAGTTCGCCGTTATCTGCGTCCCCCCAATTGGGCCCCGGCCTTCGCCGGGGTGGTGTTTACGCGTGGGTGGTGTTTACGCAGGGGAGAAGGAAAGCGTCCGTGGAGACACCCCCTCACTTCATCGCAGCAAGCATGTCCTTGATCGGCACGAACGCGAAGCCCACTGAGCTGTCGGCGATCCCGTACGGCATGAAGATCGTATCGCCGTGCTTCAACGCGCCGCAGCTATAGACCACGTTGGGCACATACCCCTCGCGGTCCTGGTCCTTCGCGGCCAGGATCGGCTGGCTCGTCCGGCCGATCACCTTCGACGGATCGTCCTTGTCGAGCAGCACCGCGCCGATCGAGTATTTGCGCATCGCGCCGACGCCGTGGGTCAGCAGCAGCCAGCCCTCGTCGAGCTCGATCGGCGGGCCGCAATTGCCGATCTGCACCAGCTCCCACGGATATTCGGGCGTCAGGATCTTCTCGCCATCGTCCCAGTCGGTCAGCGTGTCCGACTTGAGCAGGAACAAATTCTCGCCGTCCTGCCGGCCGATCATCATGTACTGACCGTTCACCTTCCGCGGGAACAGCGCCATGCCCTTGTTCCGCGCAGCGGGGCCGGTCATCGGCACCAGGTCGAACGCGCGGAAATCGCGCGTGCGCATCAGTTCGGACTGGATCACCGAGCCGTTATACGCGGTGTAGGTGCCGATCCACTCGAACTCGCCGTTCTCGTGCTGGAACCGGACGATCCGCAGATCCTCCAGGCCCTTCGACTGCGCCTGGGTGATCGGGAAGATCACCGTGCCGCTTAGCGTGCTGTCGCGGTGGCGATAGACGGTGACAGGGCCCTCGGGCATCTCGTCCTCGCCGCTGCCGACCGCGTCGGTCGCAGTCGCGAACGGCGGCTCGGGCGCGAGCTTCATCTGGTTTTCGCAGGTGATGATGCCCTCGCGGAAGGCGACCGACGAGATGTGACCCTCGCCGACCGCGCGCAACGACATGAGAATGCGCATCGAGCCCGGCGGCATGCCCGACTGGTCGAAATGCGGCACCGCGCTCGGGTTCATCAGCGCGGCGGCGGCATAGCTGTATTCGTGGCAGAAATACGCACCGATCAGCTGGCGCTTCTCGTCGCCGATCTCCGCGCCGTTCAGCCCGAGCATGTCCTCGATCTGGTCGTAGCGCGTCATGAACACGCGTCGCGTCTGCCAGTGGCGTGCCTCGAAATCCTTCAGCACGACCTCAAGCTGCGCGCGCGCCTGTGCGGGCGACATTTCCAACACTTCGCCGACGAGCCGCTCGGTGCGGCTCGGTGCGCCGCCATGACCGCCCCAGGCGATATGGAACGGCCGCACGACGACACGCGAAGGGTCCGCGTGCAGCCGCAGCTGGTGGTTGAACAGATCCATCGTAGCAGTGCCCCGCGTCGTTCCACTCAGCGCACCGTCGCCTGCAAGGCTGTCGCTAGCGAACTAGGCGACGACGCGGGTCGCTCCTGCCACGCTTTGCGCTGCCTTTGATACCCCAGAAATGGCACAATTCGCGAGTTGCAGCGCCAAAATCGACTCGGCACCCTGGTTTCGGTTGAGCCCGCTCGGCATCAGCCCGTCGAAACAGCCACCGTCGAGCACACTCGCGAGCGGCAGATCGAGGTCGTTCGCGCCGAGGAACCAGCCATAAGCGCGCTGCGCCTCGTCATGCCAGCGCATGTCGCCGGTCGCTTCGAACGCCGCAGCGCACGCATCGACGGTGGCCTGCGCCTCGAGCGGCTGCTGATCGAACTGCAACGGCTCGGCATAGGGCCGGTTGAAGCTCTCCGACCCAACAGCCCGGAAGCGGCCCTCGGGCGAGGTCTGCTTGGCGACGATCCAATCGAGCGTGGCGATGCCGCAGTCGATCAGGTCCTGACGGTCGAGCGCCTGCCCGGCGCGGATCAGCGCCTGGGGAAGCCGCGCATTGTCGTACGCCAGCACGATCTCGAACCACTGCCACTCGGGGCGACGCGCTGCCGCGAGCAGGTCGAGGTGGATCTTCGGGAACGCCTCGAGGATCGACAGCGAGAGCTGGTGGCCGGGCTTGGCCTCGAGCATCGCCGCCGCGCCGAGCATCGCGAACGACTGCGCACGAAGGCTGCCGAGTTCGAGCGCCATCGTCGCGGTCGAATCGAACATCGCGGTCGCCCAGTCGCGGTGCTTGCCGGCCTGCGCATCGCGCGCGGTGACGCCCAGCGACCAGAGCGTGCGGCCGTTCGAATCCTCCGACCCCGAATCCTCGCACCACGTGCGATCAAAGTTCATGAAGTTGCGGAAGCGGCGCGTGTCCGGGTTCCAGGCATATTGCACGAACGACGCATAGATCGTCATCCACTTGTCGCGGGTGACATCGTCGAGATCGGGCAATGCGCTCATCAGCATCAGCGCGCGGCAATTATCGTCGATGCAATAGCCGTGGCGGCGATCGGGGATCGAGAAGATCGAATGCTGGAGCATGCCGGTCGAATCGCTCATCCGCTCGACCGCCGCGAAGTCAGGCGATAATTGCTTCAGGTGCGTCTGCACCTTGGGGAGCCTGAACGGGCGTGCGGCGACGATTGCGTTGATCTCTGCCATCGTTGCCTCGGCAAGCTTCGGCCAGATCATCGTGCGGCCCCGCGCATAGGCGCGCTCGGCGAGACGCAGGCGATCGCGATCGCTCGACAGCAGCGTATCGATCTCGCGCGCGAACGCATCGACGTCGCCGAACGGTACGAGCACGCCGTGGCCATCCGCGAGGATCTCGGTCGCGTGGACGTAGGGCGTCGAGATGACGGGCTTGCCGACGCCGATCGCGTAGCTGAGCGTGCCCGACGTGATCTGCGCCGGGTTGGTGTAGGGCGTCACATAGACGTCCGCTGCCTGCAGATAATCGATGAGTTCGCCATGCTCCAGGAATGCGTCGACGAAGGCGACGTTGTCCGCGACGCCCTTGTCGGCGGCGAGCGCCTTCAGCTTGTCGCGATACTTCTCACCCTCGTGCGCGACGAGGTTCGGATGCGTCGCGCCGAGCACGACGT
Organism: Sphingomonas sp. PP-F2F-A104-K0414; assembly: GCF_004340945.1. Taxonomy (GTDB): domain Bacteria; phylum Pseudomonadota; class Alphaproteobacteria; order Sphingomonadales; family Sphingomonadaceae; genus Sphingomonas. The sequence continues at coordinate 232,947 of NZ_SLYD01000002.1, read as the reverse complement.
AGAGCAGGTCGGGATGCTTCTCGATCACGGCCGGCAATGCGTTGATGACCGTTTCAATGCCCTTGTTGGGCGCGAGCAAGCCGAACGTCAGCATGACCTTGTGGCCATCCCAGCCGAACTTGCCCTTCACGGCAGCCGTGTCGAGCAAGGCGCGATCGGGCACGCCGTGCGGGATCATGACGATCTGGCGTGCATTGGCGCCGTAGACGCGCTGGAGGATGTCCCGGCCACGCTCGGCCATCACGATCACGCGCGCGGCGCGGCGAAGCAGACCCTCGAGCACACGACGCTCGTCGGCGTTGGGCTTTTCGAGGATCGTGTGGAGCGTGACGATGACGGGCAACGTCGTCCGGTCGAGCAATGCGAGGATATGCTCGCCCGCGGGACCGCCATAGATGCCATATTCATGCTGCACCCAGATCGCCTGCGCGCCGCCGGCCTCGATCTTCCGCGCGGTGTCGATATACGCCGACAGGTCGGGCTGCGGGATCGTGCCGGTCACCTCCGGCGGATAGTCGTATTTGCCGGGGTGATCGTCCATCGCGTAGACGTCGACGGCGATCTCGGGAAAGCGCGCGCGCATGGCCGTGAAAACGTCGGTCGTGAAGGTGGCGATGCCACACTGTCTCGGCAGGAAATTACCGATCAGCGCCAGTCGCGCGATATTCCCACCGTCCGCCGGTTTCACCATACCCTGTCCCTCGTTTGAGCGCGCACTTCTGGGAAAACCCGGTCGCGCATCCATTTGAACGGTTCAGGTAGCATAAAGTTTCATCGCATACTGCAGTGCAGCACGGGAAAAATATCAATTTAAATCAAATCGATATTTCGCGTCCTCATCCCGGGCCCTCAACCGCGGCCACGATACGGGGCGACTCCCTGGTCGGGCAGCCAGAGATCGTGCGGCGGTGCACTCGATTGCCAGAACACGTCGATCGGGATTCCGCCGCGCGGATACCAGTAGCCGCCGATCCGCAGCCATACCGGCTTCATCTCGTCGAACAAGCGCTCGCCAATGCCCACGGTGCAATCCTCGTGGAACCCGGCATGGTTGCGGAAGCTGCTCAGGAACAGCTTCAGCGACTTCGACTCGACGATCGTCTCGCCGGGGACATAGTCGATGACGAGGTGCGCGAAGTCGGGCTGGCCGGTCACCGGGCAGAGCGACGTGAACTCGGGCGCCGCGAACCGCACCAGATACGTCCGCCCCGGTCGCGGGTTCGGGACATAATCGAGTACGGCCTCTTCGGGAGAGGCGGGGAGGGCGCTGTTCTGGCCCAGATGCAATGGGTTGGCGGGTGCGGTCATAGTGCGCCATGTAGGACGCGATGACGCGCAAGAAAACCACACTCGTGCCGATCCTCGGCGACCAGCTGACGATCGACCTCGCTTCGCTGCGGGACTGCGACCCGACGACAACCATCGTGCTGATGATGGAGGTCGCCGAGGAGACGACCTATGTCCGTCACCACAAGCGCAAGATCGCCTATATCCTGGCGGCGATGCGGCATCATGCCGAGGCGCTGCGCGCGGCCGGGTGGACGGTCGAATACACCGCGCTCGACGACCCCGACAACGCGGGCAGCTTCACCGGCGAGATCGTGCGCGCGGTCGAGCGGCATGACCCGGAGCGGATCGTCGTCACCGAGGGCGGCGAGTGGCGCGTGATGGCGATGCTCGAAAGCTGGGAGACGCTGTTCGGCATCCCGGTCGAGATCCGCAGCGACGACCGCTTCCTCGCCAGCCATGCCGACTTCGAGACGTGGGCCGCCGAGCGGAAAACGCTGACGATGGAGTGGTTCTATCGCCAGATGCGGACGCGCACCGGGCTGTTGATGGCCGACGGCAAACCCGAGGGCGATCGCTGGAACTTCGACAAGGAAAACCGCAAGCCCGCCAAGAACGACCTGCTGATGCCGCGTCCGATCGTGTTCAAGCCGGACGCGATTACCAAGGACGTACTGGCGCTGGTGGCCGAGCGGTTCGCGGATCATCCGGGGAGCCTCGACGGGTTCGAATACGCCGTGACCGCGAAGGATGCGGAGCGGCAGGCGGCGAACTTTTTCAAGCACGCGCTGCCGCAGTTCGGCGACTACGAGGACGCGATGCTCACCGGCGAGCGGCATCTCTGGCACTCGATCCTGTCGCCCTACATCAATTCAGGCCTGCTCGATCCGCTCGATCTGTGCCGGCGCGCGGAGGCGGAATACCGCGCCGGGTGTGCCCCGCTGAACGCGGTCGAGGGGTATATCCGACAGATCATCGGCTGGCGCGAATATATGCGCGGGATCTACTGGCGCGAGGGGCCGCAGTATGTCGAGCGCAACTTCCTCGACCACCACCGCGAACTGCCAGGCTGGTACTGGACCGGCGAGACCGACATGCACTGCCTGCGCGAGGCGATCGGCCAGACGCTCGAGACCGCACACGCGCACCACATCCAGCGGCTGATGGTGACGGGCAATTTCGCGCTGCTGATCGGCGCGGACCCGGCCAAGGTCCACCAATGGTATCTCGAGGTGTATGTCGACGCCTACGAGTGGGTCGAGCTGCCCAACACGCTGGGGATGAGCCAGTTCGGCGATGGCGGCTTGTTGGGGTCTAAGCCATATATCTCGTCGGGCGCGTATATTGATCGGATGTCCGATTATTGCGGGACGTGCCGCTACAAGGTGAAGCAGCGGATCGGACCCGATGCGTGCCCTTTCAATGCGCTGTATTGGGATTTTCTCGCGCGGCATGAGGACAAGCTCGGGCGCAACAACCGGCTGGCGATGCCGTATCGCAACTGGTCGAAACAGTCCGAGGCGGACCGCGAGGCGACGCGTGCGCAGGCGGCGACGTTCCTTGCCTCCCTCGACGCGAGCGGCCCCGCTGGCTACTGACCTCACGAGCACAAGGAGCCGCATATGGACGCGTTGGTAAGCACCGAATGGCTGGCGAACGAACTGGGCGCGAGCGATCTGCGGATCGTCGACGCGACCTATGCAGAAGGGCGCGACGCGGCGGCGGAGTATGAGGCGGCGCACATCCCCGGCGCGGTGTTCATGAACCTCGCCGAACTGCGCGATACCGACAGCGACCTGCCCAACATGTTGCCCTCGGCGGAGAAATTCGCGAGCCGGATGCAGACGCTGGGTCTCGGCGATGGCAGCCGGATCGTGCTGTACGACAGTTCGCCTTGGCACACGGCCGCGCGGGCGTGGTGGATGCTAAGGCTGTTCGGCGCGCACAACGTGGCGATCCTCGATGGCGGGCTGGCCAAGTGGCAGGCCGAGGGGCGCGAAACCGCATCGGGCAAGGAGGCGCCGCGGGATCGCCACTTCACGACTTGGGCGGATCTGAAGGGCGTGCGTGACCTGGACCAGATGAAGGCGAACGTCGCAAGCGGGGCGGAGCAGGTGCTCGACGCCCGGTCCGCGACGCGCTTCACCGGTGCGGAGGAAGACCCGCGGCCGGGGACCGCGCCGGGGCATATTCCGGGCTCGAAGAACCTGCCGCAGGGGGCGGTGTTCAACGCGGACGGCACGTGGAAGACCGGTGACGCGCTGAAGGCAGAGTTCGACAAGGCGGGCATCGACTTGGCGAAGCCGATCGTGATGACCTGCGGCTCGGGCATCACCGCGTCGGTGCTCGCGTTCGGCGCACATCTGCTCGGCAACGACGCGGCGCTGTACGATGGCAGCTGGTCCGAATGGGGTGGCGATCCCGACACACCCAAGGCGACGGGAACGGCATGAGCGACACGAATAAGCCGGTCGGCGACGCGACCAAGGTCGTTCTCGCCGGCCGTCGCAAGGAATGGACGCAGGGCATCGTAAGCCCGCCGGTCTGGCGCGCCTCGACGATCCTCTACGATTCCGTCGGCCACCTCCGCGAAAGCGCCACCAAAGACACGCATCACCGTCTGTTCTACGGGCGAAAAGGCACGCCAACGCAGTGGAGCCTCGCCGATGCACTGACCTCGCTCGAGCCCGGCGCTGAGGGGACGTTCCTTTATTGCTCGGGCGTCGCGGCGATCGCGGCGGCGTTGCTGTCGGTGCTGTCCCCCGGCGACGAACTGCTGCTCGTCGACAGCGCCTACGACCCGACGCGCGGCATGGCGGGCGGGTTGCTCAAGCGGTTCGGGATCACCACGCGCTATTACGACCCGATGATCGGCGCGGGCATCGCCGACCTGATCGGCGAGAACACGCGGGCGATCTTCATGGAAAGCCCCGGCTCGCTGAGCTTCGAAGTGCAGGACGTGCCCGCGATCGTCGCCGCCGCGAAGGCGAGGGGGGTGACGACGCTGCTCGACAACACCTGGGCAACCCCGCTGTTCTTCCCCGCGATCGAGCGCGGCGTCGACCTGACGATCCTCGCCGGCACGAAGTACGTCGTCGGCCATTCGGACGTCATGCTCGGCTCGGTCACCGCGGCGCCTGGCCATTTCAAGAAACTGCGCGAGACGAGTTTCCAACTCGGCCAGGTCGCTAGCCCCGACGATTGCTGGCTCGGCAGCCGCGGCTTGCGCACGATGGCGGTCCGCCTCGCGCAGCACCAGTCGAGCGCGCTCACCATCGCCAAGTGGCTGCAATCGCGGCCCGAAGTCGCACAGGTCCTCCATCCAGCACTTCCCGATTGCCCCGGCCACGACCTGTTCGTCCGCGACTTCAAGGGCTCTAGCGGCCTGTTCTCGTTCGTCCTCAACGGCGGCGACGAGGCATCGCGCGCCGCCCTGATCGATACACTCCAGTTGTTCGGCATAGGCTATAGCTGGGGCGGTTTCGAAAGCCTCGCCATCCCCGCCGACCCGCACCGCCATCGCAGCGTCACCAAGCGCGACGCCGCCGGCCCGATGGTGCGCCTCCAGATTGGCCTGGAGGACCCCGCCGACCTGATCGCCGATCTCGAAGCGGGGTTAGACGCCTTTCGGCGAGTGCGCGGCTAACGGTCCGTCCGCAGTTTTCATCGCCGCGTCATCACCCCGATAGGGCCGCGTCACTACCCTATTCGCAGGCCAGCCGACGGGACGAGTGATGACGGAGACTCAAGGCGATCTGTTGGGCAGCCTCATTGTTCTGGTGAGTACGGGGCTGCTGCTCACCGCGGTGCACCGCGCCAGTTCATCGCGAGACGCGCCGGAGGTCCGGTGGCTGGTGATACTGAGCGTCATCCTGTCGGTCGCGGGCGTCGCCATCGTCATTCTGACCTGATCGCGTCGCCCCGACGTCTCCGGCGCCCTCCCGGCGGTTGAAACTCAGTCTTGTCGCTGCCCCTCGGATAGATTTGGTGTGTCTGTTGCGCAACATGTGTGGCGTCAAACCCGGATTGTACGCAAGATTCGCTTGTGCGTCGCACCATGGACTGTCACACATTCGTCACCGCAGGAAAGACCGCACTCGGAGGCTAATGCCTTGATAGATGCGGCGTCCGCGGTTGCAGGCGGGGACATCGACTTTCCAGTATCGAAAGGGAAACGATGCGCTTCACCACTATTCTTCTCGGCGGCATCGCATTGGCTGCCGCTACGCCAGCGTTCGCTCAGGACGAGGCTACCGCACCACCCAAGGAGGTCACGGTCTCCGGCTCGGTCGGGCTCGTCAGCGATTACCGCTTTCGCGGCGTGTCGCAGTCGGACGAGAACCTCGCCGTCCAGGGTGGCATCACCATCGCGCACAAGAGCGGCCTGTATATCGGCACCTGGGGCTCGAACCTCGCGGGCTGGGGCACGTTCGGCGGCGCCAACATGGAGCTCGATCTGATCGCGGGCTACAAGGTCCCGGTCGGTGGCGGCGGTACGCTCGACGTCGGCGCGACCTGGTACATGTACCCGAGCGGCTTCGACAACACCGACTTCATCGAGCCCTATGCCAAGCTGTCGGGCACCGCCGGCCCCGTCGCCCTCACCGCCGGCGTCGCCTACGCGCCCAAGCAGCAGGCGCTGGGGCCCTGGTATACCAACGGCACATCGGCCGCGAACGGCGTCTACGACCGCGTCAATGCGAAGGACGACAATCTCTATCTCTGGGGCGACGTCAGCAGCGGGATCCCGAACACCGGGCTGACCGTGAAGGGCCATATCGGCTATTCGCGCGGCAACAAGGGCCTCGGGCCGTTCGCGACCAGCGTGTCGCCGACCGGCGAGTATTTCGACTGGCTGCTCGGCGCGGACTATGTGATCCCGACGACCCCGCTGACGCTGGGTGTTGCGTATGTCGACACCGACATCGGCAAGGGCGAGTCGGCGTATCTCCAGCCAAGCTTCAGTCGGGGTCAGGACGGCAACGGCTCGATCGCAAACGGCAAGGTCCTGGTCTCGCTGACCGCGGCGTTCTGATCTAGCGCCGTCCTCGCCCTTCCTGCTTTCCCTTTCCTATCTGGAAAGGGGAGGTGGTGATGGGTGAGGGGCGTGCCGAGGTTATTCTTGCCGGGGCTACTTCGTTCCCCAATTCCCAAGCCGTCACCCCAGCGAAAGCTGGGGTATCCCTCGAGGCGGGCGACGTTCGCCCTACGGTGAGATCCCAGCTTTCGCTGGGATGACGGATTTAGGGGCGGGTGCGGGCACGGATCGTGAGATCATGAAATCATGGTCCGCTTCGGACTTTGCCACGGCACCAACCAGACACGAAAAAGGGCGGCCCCGCGAGGGGCCGCCCTTTTTCGTCAGCCGCTGAAACGCGATCAGTTCGCGGTCGTACGCGCGTCCTGGCCATCGCCCTCTGGCGCCGCGACGATGTCGCGCGTGGTCGAGCCCTTGTCGACCACCGTCGTGCCGGGATCGCCAGCGCTGGAACGGATGCCGGGGTCATCGCTGTCCGCACCCGCGTCGTTCAGCACGCCAGTCTCGGCCGCGCTGCGTGCAGCAGTCCCGCCGAACAGCGCGTCGAGCGTTTGTGCGTTGGCCGCGGTATCCTGCGGGCGGGCGGCGCCGGGCTGCGGCGGGACGAGTGCGAAGTCGGGCGGGATCACGAGCGGCGCCTGGCGGGCCACCGCGAACTCGTCGGGACGCGCGCGATCGAGGCTCTTGCTCGTCGCACAGCCGGACAGGAGGACAACGACGCTCGCCATACCGGCAGCCAGGGGCACAAACTTACGCATGGGAATTCTCCACAGGGGGCTTCTCGCGCACGAGCAGCGCCCGAACAAGCAGGACGAGCACGCCGACAGTAATCGCTGCATCGGCGACATTGAAGACCAAAAACGGACGCCACTCGCCGATATGCAAGTCGCAGAAATCCACGACGTAGCCGAGCCGGATCCGGTCGAGGATATTGCCGATCGCCCCGCCCAGCACGAAGCCGAGCGCGACCTGATCGGCGGGGTTCTTCTCGCGCGTCATCCACACCGCGACGCCGACCGCGATCGCACCGGTCAGCAGCACCAGCGCCCAGCGGGTCAGGTGGCCGTCGGCGGGGAGCAGCCCGAGCGAGATGCCGATATTGGGGACGAAGCGGAGGTCGAAGAACGAGGTGATCGTCTGCGAGTCGCCGAGCGAGTCGATCCCGAGCGGCTTGGTCACCGCCCATTTGCTGAGCTGGTCTGCAAGGAACAGCGCGATCGCCGCCCCGAACCCAGCCTTGGGGAGGTTACGCATCGGCCACCACCTCTTCGCAACGATCGCACAGGTTGCCATCGACCTTAACCTCGGGGAGGTGACGCCAGCAGCGGCCGCACTTGTGGAAGTCGGTGCGCGTCACGGTGACATCGTCGCCCGGCGTAACCTTCGCGACGATGAACGCCTCGGCTAACTCCGCTGCTTCATTCGGCGCAAGAGGCGAGACCGATCGAATTGTCACTTCTGCCTCTAAGCTTGAGCGAACAGTCTTTTCGCGACGCATCGGTTCGATTGCTTCGGTAACGGTTTCGCGCAGCGCACGGATCTGCGTCCACTTTTTCCCGATAACAACGCCATCCTCCACCTCAGGCAGCGACGGCCATTCGAGGTAGTGTACCGAGCTATCGTCGTTGGGGAAGCGCGATTGCCACACTTCCTCGGCGGTGAAGCACAGCACCGGCGCGGCATACCGGACCAGCGCGTGGAACAGCACGTCGAGAACAGTGCGGTACGACCGGCGCTTGATGTCGTCGCCCGCGTCGCAATAGAGCGAATCCTTGCGGATATCGAAGAAGAACGCGGACAGATCCTCGTTCGCGAAGTCGGTCAGCAGGCGCGTGTAGCGGTTGAACTCGTATGCTTCGGCGGCCTGGCGCAGTTCGGTGTCGATCATGCCGAGGCGGTGAAGCACGTAGCGCTCCAGCTCGGGCATGTCGGACACCGCGACGCGCTCCGACTCGTCGAAGTCTTCGAGCGCGCCGAGCATGTAGCGGAACGTGTTGCGCAGCTTCCGATACGCGTCGGAGGCGGTGGCGAGCACTTCCTTGCCGATCTTCACGTCGTCGAAATAGTCGGTCGAGGCGACCCACATGCGGAGAATGTCCGCGCCGGACTCGCCGATGATCTTGAGCGGATCGACGACGTTGCCGAGCGACTTCGACATCTTCCGCCCCTGGCCGTCGAGCGCGAAGCCGTGCGTCAGGACCGCGTCATAGGGTGCGCGACCGCGCGTGCCGCAGCTTTCGAGCAGCGACGACTGGAACCAGCCGCGATGCTGGTCCGAACCTTCGAGATAGAGATTGGCCCGCGTACCTTCGCCGTAGCGCGCTTCGACGGTGAAGACGTGTGTGCAGCCGGAATCGAACCAGACGTCGAGGATATCCTTCACGACCTCGTAATCGGCGAGGTCGTAGTCGGGGCCGAGCAGCGCTTGGTGGCCGTCGGCGTACCACGCGTCGGCGCCGTTCTCGCGGAAGGCTTGGACGATGCGCGCGTTGACCGCGGGGTCGTTGAGGTACTGGCCGGTGGCGCGGTTCACGAACAGCGCGATCGGCACGCCCCAGGCGCGCTGGCGCGAGATGACCCAGTCGGGGCGGCCCTGGACCATCGACGTGATCCGGTTTTCGGCGCGCGCGGGGATCCAGGTGGTCGCGGCGATCGCGTCGAGGGCGATCTCGCGGAGAGTGGCGCCGTTGCCAGCTTCTGGCTCCCTCTCCCCTGCGGGGAGAGGGAGCGGAAGACGAGTCCATCGGGATGAACCATTGCGGAGTCGCGCGGAAGATCACTTTCGCCTTTGAGCGCCACGAATGCGGGTAGCTGTGCTTGAAGTCGTCGCTCGCCGCGAGCAACGCGCCGGCCTCGCGCAGGTCGGTGCAGATCGGGCCGTCGGCGCTCACGAACTTCTTGTTGATGACGCTGCCCTGGCCGCCGAGCCATGCCCAGTCGGCGCGGTACATCCCGGCGCCGTCGATCGCGAAGACCGGGTCGATGCCGTATTGCTTGCAGAGTTCGAAATCGTCCTCGCCGTGGTCCGGCGCCATGTGGACGAGCCCGGTGCCCGCGTCGGTCGTGACGAACTCGCCGGGGAGGAAGGGGCGTGGCTTCGCGAAGAACCCGCCGAGTGCGTGCATTGGGTGGCGTGCGGTTGCGCCTTCGAGTTGCGAACCCTGGATGATCGATTCAACGTCCAACGAAACTGAAAAATCGTTTGTTCTGGCGCGCTCTTGGAGCATCTGAACGAGAGGTTGTGCGACGATAACGCGATCAACGTTCCGCCAAGGATGTGATCGCTGTGCTTCTATCACCCGTGGTTCGAGGTTCTCGTCCACGTTGCCAACTAACGAGCCACTGATGGTGACTTTGCACACGGCATACTCGATCTCAGGCCCATGGCTCAGCGCCTGGTTCACCGGGATCGTCCACGGCGTGGTCGTCCAGATCACCGCAAAAGCGCCGACCAATTCGGGCGCATTAGGCGCGTCCACGATCTCGAACGCGACGTCGATCTGCGTGGAGACGATGTCCTCATACTCGACCTCGGCCTCGGCGAGCGCGGTCTTTTCGACCGGCGACCACATCACCGGCTTGGCGCCGCGGTACAGCTGGCCGCTCTCGGCGAACTTGAGCAGCTCGCCGACGATGGCGGCTTCGGCGTCGTACTTCATCGTCAGATACGGGTCGGCCCAGTCGCCCATCACGCCGAGCCGCTCGAACTCGGCCTTCTGCACGGCGACCCATTTCTCGGCATAGGCGCGGCATTCGGCGCGGAACTGGTCGACGGGGACGTCGTCCTTGTTGAGCTTCTTCGCGCGATACGCTTCCTCGACCTTCCACTCGATCGGCAGGCCGTGGCAGTCCCAGCCGGGGACGTACGGCGCGTCCTTCCCCATCAGCGACTGCGAGCGGACGATGATGTCCTTCAGGACCTTGTTCATCGCGTGGCCCATGTGGATGTCGCCGTTCGCATACGGCGGACCATCGTGCAGGATGAACCGCTCGCGCCCGAGCCGCTGTTCACGCAACCGGTCGTAGATGCCGAGCTTGGCCCAGCGCTTGAGGATCGCCGGTTCCTTCGCGGCGAGACCCGCCTTCATCGGGAAGTCGGTCTTCGGCAGGAAGACGGTATCGCGGTAATCGCGGGCGGGCGCAGGAGTATCGGTCATAAGTGGGCCGGGCTGTAGCCGGTAGCGGCTCACGTTGCCATCCCTCTCCCTCGCGGCGAGGGGCGCGGTTATGCCAGGATCGTCCGCGCGCGCGCGCAGTCGGCGTCCATCTGCGTGATGAGCGCATTGAGGTTGGCGAACTTGGCCTCGGGGCGGAGATACTCGATCAGCGAAACCTCGATCCGCTGGCCGTACAGGTCTTCGCCGAAATCGAAGAAATGCGGCTCGAGCAGTTCTTTGGGCGGATCGAAGCTCGGGCGGATGCCGAGGTTGGCGGCGCCCTTGAGCACGCGACCGTCCTCCAGCCGCCCGGTCACCGCGTAGATCCCGTAGGCGGGGCGCAGGTAATTGCCCATGTCGAGATTGGCGGTCGGATAGCCGATCGTGCGACCGACCTTGTCGCCGTGCTGGACGAAACCCTGGATCGCGAACGGACGCGTCAACAGGCGGGTGGCGGTGGCCATGTCGCCAGCGCGCAGTGCCTCGCGGATGCGGGTAGAGGAGACGGTCTCGCCTTCCAGTTCGATCGCGCTCACCGTTTCCGCGCGAAATCCGTGCGCGGGCCCACGCGAGGCAAGCGTGCGGACCGTGCCGGCCTTGCCCTTGCCAAAGGTGAAGTCCTCGCCGGTGACGACGCCGGCGACGCGCAGATTGCGTTCGAGCCGCTCGGTGATGAAGCGCTCGGCGGTCAGCGCGGCAAGATCGCCGTCGAAATTGAACACGACCATCGCATCGGCGCCGGCCTTCTTGAAAAGCTGCTGGCGCTGATCGAGTGTGGTCAGGCGGAACGGCGCGGTATCGGGGCGGAAATGGCGGACCGGATGCGGATCGAACGTCGCCACCAGCGCCGGGCGCCCCTCGGCACGCGCCCAGGCGACCGCGCTCGCGACCACCGCCTGGTGACCGAGGTGAAATCCATCGAAATTCCCCAGCGCGACGATCCCGTTCGCCAGATACGACGGGAGCACCGCACCGCCGTCGAGACGTTGCATGCGCGGGTCAGTAACCAGCCGTCGCGAAAGGCGATAGTCCTTCCGTGCGGTTGGCTGCTGCGCCTCGTTGTTCTCCCGCAAAGGCGGGAGTCCAGTCTGGGCTCCCGCCTTCGCGGGAGAACAGCTCAGGGGCGAGTTAGCGTTACGAAGCTGTAGGCCGGGCGGTCGTTTTCCGCGGGTTGGTATTCGCGGGCGATCTCTTGCCAGCCGTCGAAGGCGGGGACGGTCGCGTCGCCTTCGGGGGCGGCGTGGACTTCGGTCAGTTCGATACGGTCCGCGTGGGGAAGGAACTGCGCGTAAATCTGCGCACCACCGATCACCGCCACGTTGTCGCCCGCCATTGCGAGCGCTTCCTCGACCGAGTGTGCGACGTCCGCGCTCTCAGCACTCCAGTCGCCCCGCGTCAGGACGATGTGGCGGCGACCAGGGAGGGGGCTCGGGAAGCTCTCGAACGTTTTCCGGCCCATCACCATCGGCTTGCCCATCGTGAGCGCCTTGAAGCGCTTCAGGTCGGCGGGGAGGCGCCAGGGGAGTTGCCCGTCGCGGCCGATGACGCCGTTGCTAGCGCGGGCGAGGTAGAAGGTGATCATGCGGCGGTCATGCCGGATCAGAGGGCGGGGTTCCAGTCCGGGGTTACGCCCGAACCTTACCCTAGCACCTCCCCGGCCGAAGCCGGGGTCCAGTTGGGAAACGTTGCTAACGGAGCGCTGCGTCCCGTCACTCCCACCTTTCCAACTGGGCCCCGGCCTTCGCCGGGGAGGTGGAGTTTGGGGTTCAGCTTGGCGCGTGCTCCTTCACATACGCCTCGGGATCCTTGTCGACGACCTTCACCCCGTTGAGATGATTCGCCTCGAACGCCGCGAACCGCACGCCAAGCTCATGCCGCTCTTCCAGCGTCGCATGCTTGCGAAAGTCGGTCAGGCCCTGGCGTTCTTCCTCCGCCAGATGATCGCTGTTCGCCTTGTTGCACTCGCCGACCGCTGCGAACCACGCGTCCGAACCGACTGGGTGCTTGTCGACCGCCTCGCCGGTGTCGCGGATGTCGTTGTGGTCCTCGATCGCGTCTTCGGTTTCCTCGGCGGCCGAGTCGGCGTCGTTGCCGCCGGTGCCGATCTTCATCAGCCGCGGGTAGAAGAAGCGCTCCTCCGCCTCGGCATGCGCATCGAGCAGGTTCTTGAGGCGGGTCCAGAGTGCCGACAGCGCCTCGGTGTCCTTGGCGTCGATCGAATCGATCTGCGCGAACAGTGCGCGCTGCTGCGCGTGTTCGTCGAGAATGAGCTGTGTGATATCCATGCGCATCTGAACCGCGCGCGCTGCCCGGGGTTCCTATTGCGATTCGGTCGCGCGGCGCGGCCGCTGGGTCGCTCTCTGTTCAGACCGCGACGGGGGCCTTGATGTGAGCCTGCGCGACGTAATCGTGGAGGACGAAATCCTCATACTCGTACGCGTCGATCGTGTCCGGCTTCCGCACGATTTCGAGGCGGGGGAGAGGCCCCGTCGAGCGCGTCAGTTGCAGTTGCGCCTGCTCCAGATGGTTCGAATAGAGGTGGCAATCGCCGCCGGTCCAGATGAACTCGCCGACCTCGAGCTCGCATTGCTGCGCGAGGATGTGCGTCAGCAGCGCGTAGCTGGCGATGTTGAAGGGCACGCCGAGGAAGATGTCGCCCGAGCGCTGGTAGAGCTGGAGCGACAGCTTGCCGCCCGCGACATGCGTCTGGAACAGGCAGTGGCACGGCGCGAGTGCCATCGCGTGGAGGTCGCCCGGGTTCCATGCGCTGACGATCTGGCGGCGTGAGGCGGGGTTCGTCTTGATCTGGTCGATCAGCTCGGCGATCTGGTCGATGTGGCGGCCGTCTGCAGTGGCCCAATCGCGCCATTGCTTGCCGTAGACCGGGCCGAGATCTCCGCTCTCGTCCGCCCATTCGTCCCAGATCGCGACTTTCCGGTCCTGCAACCATCGCACGTTGGTGTCGCCGCGCAGGAACCACAGGAGTTCGACGATGATCGAGCGGAGGTGAAGCTTCTTGGTGGTGAGCACGGGGAAGCCCTGCGCGAGATCGAAGCGCATCTGCGCGCCGAACACGCTGAGCGTGCCGGTGCCGGTGCGGTCCATCGTCTCGACGCCGGTCGAGAGCACGCGGTCCATGAGGTCTAGATATTGGCGCATGCTGGGGGCGTAGCGGCGCGGGGGCGGGGGCTCAAGCGGATGTAGTTGCGCGTGCGGTCGCCGGTGTCGCGGGGCAGGCGGGTATGTGCCGCCGTCGCCCGTGCCTTCTCCTCGTATCGCGGACCTCGCCGCGGCTCGCGCGCTGTTCGCAGGGTTGGGGCATGCCACGGTCGAGACGGTGGCGGTCGCGTATCTTGATCCGAATCGGAGGCTTCTCGGGATGCGGCATGTCGTCGGGGGGCGGGATCAGGTGGCGATCTCGATCCGCACGGTTGCAGCGGATGCGTTGGCGTTCGGCGCGGTCGGGATCGTGATGGCGCATAACCATCCGAGCGGCGATGCGACGCCGAGTGCGCAGGACGTGGCGTTCACGCGGGCGCTGGCTGCGGGGTTGCGGACGCTGGAGGTGTTGTTGCTCGATCATCTGGTGATCGCGGGCGACGAGGTGACGAATCTCAGGACGATGGGGGTGATTTGACCGTTTCGACATCAATCTTCCCCTGCAAGGGGAGGTGGCTGGCGCTTGCCAGACGGAGGGGTGACACCCTCTCGATAGCGCGATACCCCTCCATCAGCCCGATGGGCTGACACCTCCCCTTGCAGGGGAGGATTGACCGGGGCTCCTCACCCCAACCTGCAAGCCCGAATCGCCTCCGGCTTCGGCCGCGGCCCGGTCGCGCGGAACGTCGCGAGATACCCGCCCGCCGACGGCATCTCGTCCATATCGACCTGCGTATACCCAACCGCAGCGAACTCGCACTTCAGCAACGCCGGTGGCGTGCCGTGGTTCTGCGTCGGGCGGTTCGCATCCACCACCACCACCAGCCCGTCGGGCTTCAGCGAAGGCCGCAGCCGCCACAGGAACTCGTACGGCTGCTCGATCTCGTGATACATGTGCACCATCAGCACCCGGTCGAAGCTCGCCTCGGGCAGCTTCGGGTCGTTCGCTTCGCCCAGCTTCACGCTGACGTTCGCCAGATCCTCGCGCGCGACACGCTCCGCCAGCGTGTCGCGCACGCTCGCGACGATGTCCTCGGCCAGCACACGCCCGTCCTTGCCGACCCGCGCAGCCATGCGGATCGTGTAATAGCCCTCACCCGCGCCGATATCCGCGACCGTCATGCCCTTGCGGATCTCGGCCTTGTTCATCACCTCGCCAGCTTCGTTCAGTCGATCGCGCGCCTCTTCGTTCGACCAGCGCGACGACACGATCGACGCGACTGGACGATCGGCCGCGGGGAACACCGGCTCCTTCGGCTCGCGCTTGATCAGCGGTTTGCTGCCGTCGCAGGCGGCAAGCACGATCATCGGCAGGACCATCAGGGCAAGGGCACCCTTCAGCTTCAATCGACGTCCTCCACCTCGACGGCCTCGCCGGTCACGCGCTGCGACAGCGCCGCCGCCATGAACATTTCGAGGTCGCCGTCGAGCACGTCCGACGGACTGGTCGAGACGACGCCGGTGCGCAGGTCCTTCACCATCTGGTATGGCTGGAGCACGTACGAACGGATCTGGTGGCCCCAGCCGATGTCGGTCTTGCCGGCGTTCTCGGCGTTCGCCGCAGTCTCGCGGATCGCCAGTTCACGCTCGTACAGACGCGCGCGGAGCTGGTTATACGCCTCGGCCTTGTTCTTGTGCTGCGAGCGCTGGTTCTGGCACTGCACGACGATCCCCGTCGGAATGTGCGTGATACGCACCGCCGAATCGGTCGTGTTGATGTGCTGACCACCCGCGCCCGACGCGCGGTACGTGTCGATGCGCAGATCGCTCTCGTTATACTCGACCTCGATATTGTCGTCGACGACCGGATACACCCAGACACTGGCGAACGACGTATGCCGTCGCGCCGCCGAGTCGTACGGGCTGATCCGCACGAGGCGGTGCACACCGCTCTCGGTCTTGGCATAGCCGTACGCGTTCTCGCCTTTCAGCAGCAGCGTCGCGGACTTGATCCCCGCCTGCTCGCCCGAATGCTGGTCGACCAGTTCGACCTTCAGGCCGTGGCGCTCGCCCCAGCGCGAATACATTCGGCTGAGCATGCCCGCCCAGTCCTGGCTCTCGGTCCCGCCGGCGCCCGCGTTGACCTCGATATAGGTGTCGTTGGCGTCGGCCTCGCCGGCCAGCAGCGCCTTGATCTTGTCCTTGTCGGCACGCGCGGCGAGTTCGGCAAGCGACGCAACGCCGTCCGCCTCCATCTCGGTATCGCCCTCGGCCTCGGCCATCTCGATCAGTTCGGCGGTGTCCGACAGTTCACTCTGGATCGCGCGCGTCGCGCTGATCGCCTCGTCGAGACGACGACGCTCGCGCATCACCTCCTGCGCAGCCTTGGGATCGGACCAGAGCGCCTGATCCTCGACGCGCGCGTTCAGCTCGTCGAGACGACGCAGCGCGCGGTCCCAGTCGAGGAAGCGGCGCAGCAGCGCCAGCGCGTCGTTGATGGTGTCTACGTGAGCCTGCGCTTCGGCGCGCATGGGTATTCTCCGGTCTTCGTCATGCCAGCGAAAGCTGGCATCTCCTGCGGCGAGGAGTGTCCTCCCTTACCACGAGATCCCAGCTTTCGCTGGGATGACGGATTGATGTGCGATGACGTCTATATAAGCGCGCTAGTAGATTCCGCCTTGTCTTTGCAAGAAATCGCTGTCGCGCGGCGCTTCGGCCTTCTTCACCGCGGTCGTCGTCGTAGCAGCACTGGGGGCGACATCCGAGCGTCGCGCCGCACGCCGCGGTTCGCTCTCGGGCTTGAACGCTTCCCAGATCACCGCGGGCTTCGGATCGTTGGTGTCGGGCCATGCGCCGTAGACCGGCCGGCCGCTCGCGCGATCGATCCGGACCATGCGGATCCCGGCAGGCGCGCGGAACGGCAGCTTGGGCAG
Source organism: Sphingomonas sp. PP-F2F-A104-K0414 (assembly GCF_004340945.1). GTDB lineage: Bacteria > Pseudomonadota > Alphaproteobacteria > Sphingomonadales > Sphingomonadaceae > Sphingomonas. The sequence goes on along the minus strand of NZ_SLYD01000002.1, from coordinate 216,433 downwards.
GTCCTCATACGCCTTGACCGCAAACTGCTTGAAGATCGGCGCGGCGAGCGTGCCGCCCTGCGCCGCACCACCGAGATTCCGTGGCGTGTCGAATCCGATATACAGTCCGCCGACGAACTGCGGCGTGCCCCCGACAAACCACACGTCGGTCGGGCCATTGTTCGTGCCGGTCTTGCCGAACATCGGCCGGTCGAGATCGCGCAACGTGACCGCGGTACCGCGCTGGACGACGCCTTCGGTGATGTGGACCATCTGGTACGCGGTCATCGCATCGAGCACCTGGCGCTGACGCGTGACCGGCCGCGGCATCGGCTTGCCGTCCCAGTCGGGCGCGTTGCAGCGATCGCACGGCCGCCAGTTCTCGGGCCAGATCACCTTGCCGTGGCGATCCTGGACGAAATCGATCAGCGACGGCGGGCCGCCCTTGCCGTTGTTGGCAAGGATCGAATACGCGTTGACCATCCGTCCGACGGTCGTCTCGCCGGCGCCAAGCGCGTAGGAAAGATAGGGCGCGTAATCGCCGACGCCCATCTTCTTGATGGTCGCGACGACCTTCGGCATCCCGGTCTGCGCGGCGGTCCGCACGGTCATCAGGTTGCGCGACTGCTCGATCCCCCAGCGCATCGTATGCGGCCCGGCGCCGCGCGAATTGCCGAAGTTGCGGAAGCATTTCTGCCCGAGCCGTGCACCCTGATAGACGCAGAACGGCCCGTCGACGATGATCGACGCGGGCGTCATGCCGTTGTCGAGCGCGGCGGAATAGACGATCGGCTTGATGGTTGAGCCGGGCTGGCGCATCGCCTGAGTCGCGCGGTTGAACGCCTGCAACCGGTCGTCGAAGCCGCCCTGCATGGCGAGCACGCGGCCGCTAGCCGGCTCCTCGACGACGAACGCGCCCGAGACCTTGGGGATCGCCCGCAACGAGAACGTGCCACCGTCCGGCGCCACTGCGATAATGTCGCCCACCTCGATCGCACCGAACGCGTTGCCGCCCTTGCCGCGCACCGGCATCTGCGCCGCATAGCGCGGCAACGTGCCGGTCTTGCCGGTGCGGAAGCCCAGGCTCCAGGCATTGCCGTCCTTGCCCGTCACGATCGCCGCGACCCAGTCCCGATAATCGAGCGCGATATTGCTGTTGAGCAACGGCTGGAGCCAGTTGTCGTCCTCGATCTCGACATGGCGAATGGGGCCGTTCCAGCCGCGCCCGCTGTCGAACCGGACCAGCCCGTCGCGCAACGCCTGTTGCGCGAGATCCTGCAGCTTCGCATCGAACGACGTCCGCACCCACAGCCCGCCCGAATACACGCTGTACGGGCCGTCCTTCGCATTCTCGCCGAACTTCGCCATCAGCTGGCGGCGGACTTCCTCGACGAAATAGCCGCCGACGCTCTCGAACTTCGGCGTGCGGCGCATCACCGCGCCGAGCGGCTCGGCATTCGCCTTGTCATGCTGCGCGCGCGTGATGAAGCCGTTGTCGAGCATCCGGTTGAGCACATAGTTGCGCCGCGTCATGGCCTTCTCGGTGTTGCGCACCGGATCGTAGTTCGACGGACCCTTGGGCAGGATCGCGAGATACGCCATCTGCGCGAGATCGAGCTGATCAAGCTCCTTGTCGAAATAGGCATGGCTCGCCGCCTCGACCCCGAACGCGTTACGCCCGAGCGCGATCTGGTTGAGGTACAGCTCGAGGATCTGCTCCTTGGTCAGCGTATCCTCGATCTTGTACGCCAGCACCGCCTCGCGCAATTTGCGCGACGGCGAATAGGCGTTGCCGATCAAAAGGTTCTTCGCGACCTGCTGCGTGATCGTCGAGCCGCCCTTGGCGCGCTTGCCGGTGCCGAGCTTGGTCGCATAGTCGTACACCGCGCCGGCGAGGCCGGGGTAATCGACGCCGTGATGCTCGAAGAACGACTTGTCCTCGGCGGCGAGGAACGCCTTGACCAGCAGCGGCGGATATTCGGCGTAGCTGAGCTCGACGCGGCGTTCGCGAGCGTAGGAATGGATCGGCGCGCCATCGATCCCGCGGACATTGGTAGGTAGCGGCGGCTCGTAGGTGCGCAGCGTATCGACCGACGGCAGGTCGCGCATGACCGCAAACCAGAACGCGAAGATCGCGACGAGACCCAGCACGACCAGCACCAGTGCGGCCTTTGTCAACCGACTCGCCCACGCGCGCGAGACCCGACCACGCAGCCGGTCGGAGGTGCGGCCTGTCGCCGTCGTCAAGGTGGGGGAGGGATCGGACGCCATGATTACTGGCGGAGCGTCTAGCAGGTTAGCGCGCGCTTGCCAGCCTTCGGTGCGATAAGGGGCGGGCGCCCGCCTTCGCAACGCGTCCGTCCGCCTATGGGCACCACCCCGGCGAAGGCCGGGGCCCAATTGGAAAGGTGGTCGTAATGGAGCGCAGCAGTCGTCACCGCCGTCTCCCAATTGGACCCCGGCCTTCGCCGGGGCGGTGATTTTGGCGAGGTGGTGCAGCTTTGGAATAGGTTGATGACTGGGGAACTGTCGACTGCCGCCGATGCAACGATCCTCCCCCGCCAGGGGGAGGTGGCACCGAAGGTGACGGAGGGGAGGACAGGGGGCCGAGGTCGTCGCTTACCGCCCCCTCCGTCTGGCAAGCGCCAGCCACCTCCCCTGGCGGGGGAGGATCGCAAAGTTCTGGCGCTCACCCCCGAACGACATGCCCGCGCATCGACAAAACCTGTCGCCAACCCCGTCACTGTGGCAGCAGGCTGTGCATGACCCCGCCGCCGCTCCCTATCCTAGCCGTACTCCCCGACCTCCTCGCCACCCTACGCGACCGAACCTCCGCGGTGCTCGTCGCCCCCCCAGGCGCCGGCAAGACCACCGCCGTCGCCCCCGCGCTCCTTACCGAACCCTGGTGCACTGGCGAGATCCTCCTCCTCTCCCCCCGTCGCCTAGCCGCCCGCGCCGCCGCCGAACGCATGGCGTCGACCGCCGGCGAGCCCGTGGGCCAGACCTTCGGCTACGCCACCCGCATGGACAGCAAGCGCTCCGCCGCCACCCGCGTCACGGTGATCACGGAAGGCATCTTCGTCGCGCGGATCCAGGCCGATCCCGAACTCGCCGGCGTGTCCGCCGTCCTGTTCGACGAAGTCCACGAACGCAGCCTCGATGGTGATTTCGGCCTGGCACTGGCGCTCGACGTCCAGGCCGGCTTCCGCCCCGACCTCCGCATCGTCGCGATGTCCGCAACGCTCGACGGCGCACGGTTCGCGGCCTTGATGGACGACGCGCCCGTGATCGAGAGCGAAGGCCGAAGCTATCCCCTGACCCTCCGCCACATCGGTCGCCAGGCAGAGTTGCGCATCGAGGACTCGGTCGCGTCCGCGATCCGCCGCGCGCTCGGCGAAGCGGAGGGCGGCGTGCTCGCCTTCCTCCCCGGCGTCGCGGAGATCGAACGGACCGCCGACCGCCTTGCCAATTTGCCCGACGACATCGTCCTGCACGAACTCCACGGCAGCCTCGATCCCGCAGCCCAGCGCGCCGCGATCCTCCCCGAGCCGGATGGTCGGCGCAAAGTCGTGCTCGCCACCAGCATCGCCGAGACCAGCCTGACTCTCGACGGCATCCGCATCGTCGTCGACTCCGGCCTCGCGAGACGCCCCCGCTACGACCGCGCCGCCGGCATGACGCGCTTGGTCACCGAGCGCGCGAGCCAGGCGGCGGTCACGCAACGCGCCGGCCGCGCCGCTCGCCTCGGGCCGGGGATAGCGTATCGCTTGTGGGAGGAAGCGGCCACCGCCGGCCTTCCGCGCTACGACCCGCCAGAAATTCTGGAGGCGGACCTGTCCGCGCTGGTGCTGGCGTGCGCATTATGGGGTGTCGGCGATCCGCGAGACCTCAGATGGATCGACCCGCCCCCCGCCGCGGCTATCGACGAGGCGGTGGCGCGACTGACGACGCTGGAGGCGATCGAAGACGGCCGCCCGACCTTGCATGGCCGAGCGATCGCGAAGCTGCCGGTGCCGCCGAGACTAGCGCACATGCTCCTTCGAACGGGGGAGCGGGGGTTGGCAAATGTAGCGGCGCAAATCGCGGTGCTGCTAGGCGAACGCGGCATCGGCGGACAGGATGTCGATCTTGAAACCCGCCTCCGCCGCTGGAAAACCGAACGTGGTACGAAGGCGCAGGCGGCAAGAGCGATGGCCGATCGCTGGGCGAAGCTTGCCCCCCCTCCCGCAAGCGGGAGGGGGCTGGGGGGTGGGCTCGCGCCATCCGCGTCGCGCGACTTCGAGGCCGGGCGCCCACCCCCCAACCCCCTCCCGCTTGCGGGAGGGGGGGCAGAAGTTTGCGTTGCGCTCGGCTTTCCCGATCGCGTGGCACGCCGCCGCGATGCGTCCGGCGAAACCTGGGCCTCGGTCGGCGGCCGCGGGTTCAAGCTCGACCCGACCTCGCCACTCGCCCGCTCCGAATGGCTCGCCGTCGCCGACACGCAAGGCTCGGCCGCCGGCGCGCGCATTCTCTCCGCGGTGGCGATCGAGCAGGCCGCCATCGAAACCCTCTTCACCGACCGCATCGAATCCCGCCGCACCGTCACGTTCGACGCAGCAACCGGCGGCATCCAGGCCCTCCGCGAACGCCGCCTCGGCGCGATCCGCCTGTCGAGCGGCCCCGACAGCGGCGCCGACCCCGACGCGATCCTAGCCGCGCTCATCGACGGCGTCCGCGGGCACGGCCTCGCGCTGCTACCGTGGAGCGATAGCGCCCGAGCCCTGCGCGACCGTGCCGCCTATGCGGGCGTGCCGCTCGACGAAGCGACCCTGCTTGACCGCGTTGACGAATGGCTCGCCCCGCTCCTGACCGGCAAGCGCCGACTCGACGCGATCGCCCCCGGCGCGCTTGCCGAAGCGCTGCGCAACCTCCTCGGCTGGGACGGGGTGCAGACGATCAACCGCTTCGCGCCACCCGACTTCACGAGCCCCGCCGGCAGCACCCATGCGATCGACTACGCCGCGGAAGGCGGCCCTCGCGTGGAACTCCGCGTGCAAGCCCTGTTCGGCCTCGCGGTGCATCCGACGATTGGCGAGGCGCGCGTACCGCTGGTGCTGAGCCTCACGTCCCCCGCCGGCCGGCCGATCCAGACAACGCGCGACCTGCCCGGTTTCTGGGCCGGCAGCTGGACCGCGGTGGCGAAGGAAATGCGCGGGCGCTACCCCAAGCATCCGTGGCCCGACGACCCCGCCGCGGCGTCCGCCACGCTGCGCACGAAAAAGGCGGATGCAAGGGCCGCCGGTTCGCGATAAGGGAGGCTCATGCCAACCGCCCGTATCTTCCAGCGCCCCAAGAACGCCATGCAGTCCGGCAAGCACCGGACCGACGCCTGGCAGCTCGAATTCGAACCGTCGGAGCCCAAGCGCCCCGACCCGCTCACCGGCTGGGCCGGCAGCGGCGACACCCGCGACCAGCTGCGGCTGCTGTTCCCGACCGCGGAAGCGGCGATCGCGCACTGCGAGCGGGAAGGCTTTGGTTACACGGTAGTTCCGGCGCCGCAGAAGACGCTGAAGCTGCAGAGCTACGCCGACAATTTCAAGTAAGCCCGCGGGCGTCCACTAACTTGTTCTCCCGCGAAGGCGGGAGCCCAGTCTGGGTCCCCGCCTTCGCGGGGAAACAAATCGTGCTCCGTTTAGCGAACGCGTCGGTCGCCGCTAAAGTATCGACCCAGCCAGGATCAGCAGCATCTTGGTATCGATCGCCACGCCAGCAGCCCGCTTCTCGGCCACGAATGCCGGCACGTCCGCCAGCGGAACCCGGTGCACGGTGATGTTCTCGTCGCCATCGCCGCCGCCGTCGCTCACCTTCGTCAGCCCGGACGCGCGGACCAGCGTGAAGCATTCCGACGTCATTCCTGGTGATGAATAGAATACCCCTAAATTCTCGATCGCGTCCGCGCGGTAGCCGGTCTCTTCCTCCAGCTCGCGGCCGGCCGCGACTGCGACGCTCTCGCCCGCGGTTTCGTCACCGACCAAGCCTGCCGGTAGCTCCAGGCATGCCCGCCCTAGCGGCACGCGGAACTGCTCCACCAGGATTACGTCGCCGTCGTCGATCGCGACGATTACCGCCGCTGCGATCTCGCCCTGGCGCGCGGCGAATTCCCACGTGCCTTCGGTCTGCACGGTCAGGAATTTGCCCGCCCACACGGTCTTGCTCATAGTTCGATCAGCCTATCTGGAAGCTCGTTCACCGGCGCACCGGTGCGCGGGAAATGCTCGGCGAGCACTGCGCCGATCTGCGCGACCGCATCTGCCATGCCGTCGGCGGGACGATCGTCGCGCACACCGGCCAGCACCGCCGCCATCGCTGTGCCCCAAGTCTCGTTCGGCACGCGCGAGTGGATCGCGTCGTCGGCGATGATCTCCGCGCGGTGCTCGGCCAGTGACAGGTACAACAGCACGCCGGTCGAACCCTTGGTGCGCTTCTCGGCCCCCGCGCGGAACAGGAGCAAGGCCCGCCGCCGCACGCGCCGCGCCTTGGTCGCGCCCGGCGTCAGCGCGAGCCGCGCCGGCGTCCACGCCAGCACCAGCCGCACTGCTAGAAATACCAAGGTCACCAACACCAGCGCCACCACGTACAGCGCACCCTGCGGTGCCGCCTGCCAGGGATCGACCAGCGCATAGATATGATCCGCCGCGACCGGATGGTACGCTAGCAGCGCCAGCGTCAGTAGCATCGCCAGCACCGCCCAGTGCATCGATACGTCGTGATATGCATCGGACTGCCGCGCGACGATCGTGACGATCTCGCCGGTCGTCGCGGTCTCCGCCTCGGTTACCGCCGCAGTGACGCGGTCGTGATCGGTGTCGCTCAACCGCATCTCACCAACTCCCCGAAGCGCCGCCGCCGCCGCCGGATCCACCGCCGCCGCCGCCGAAACCACCGCCGCCCCAGCCGCCGCCGCTATCGCCGCCGCCGCCACCGAAGCCACCACCACCACCGCCGCCGCCACGGGTCATCGCATCGGCGATGCTCCACAGCACGATCGGCAAGGCGCCGCTGCCACCGCCGCGGCTGCCGCCATCGACGTAATGCTTGCCGCCTGCACGCCGCGAGATCATCGGAATGACGATCGCCGCGAGCACGATCCCAAAGAAGATCAGCCCGATCGGCACGCCGCCGCCGCCTGAATTCGACCGGCGATGCGTTTTGTCATACTCCGCCGCCGCCGCCGTCACCTTCGCGCGCGCCTCCGCATCGGGGAGCGCAAGCTGGTCCGCCACCGCGTTCGTCCCCGCGACGATGCCGCCGGGAATGTCGCCCGCCTTGAAGCGCGGCAGGATCTGCTGGTTGATCACGACGCTGGAGAACGCATCGGTTAGCACCGGCTCGAGGCCATAGCCGACCTCGATCCGCACCTTCCGGTCGTTCGGCGCGACCAGCAGGATCGCGCCGTTATTCGCATCCTTCAGCCCGACGCCCCAGCTCCGGATCAGCGCATTGCCGTAATCCTCGATCGGATAGCCTTCGAGGTCGGGCACGGTCGCGACGACCAGCTGGTTGCCGGTCGACTTTTGCAGGTCGTCGAGCCGCTTGGTCAGCGCCGCTTCCTGGTCGGGCGGGATCACGTTCGCCGCATCGACGACGAAGCCGGTGAACTTGGGCAAGGTCTGCGCGGTCGCGGCGCTGCTTCCCAGCAGCACCGCGAACGCCAGCATCAGGAGATGGCGGAGCATCGGGCCCCGATCAGCTCGCGTTGCCGAAGTTCACCGTCGGCGCGGTTTCGGCGCCCGGCGTGGTCGCTGCGAACGGCACCATCGGCTTGGCACCGTAGAAGATCTTCGCGCCGACCGCGTCGGGGAAGGTACGGATCTTGGTGTTATACGCCTGCACTGCGCCGTTATAGTCGCGCCGCGCGATCGTGATGCGGTTCTCGGTGCCTTCGAGCTGGCTCATCAGCGTGGTGTAATTGGCCTGGCTCTTCAGCTCGGGATACGCCTCCTGCAAACGCTGAAGCGATACGCCGACTGCACCCTGGACGCGCTGATACTGCTCCATCTTCGCGGGGTCGGACAGATCAGCGGCCGAAACCTGGACCGAGTTCGCGGCGGAGCGCGCCTGCGTCACCTGGACCAGGATATCCTTCTCCTGCGCGCCGGCCGCCTTCACGGTCGCGACGAGATTGGGGATCAGGTCGGCGCGACGCTGATAGTTGTTCTGGACGTCCGCCCAGCGTGCCTTCGCGGTTTCCTCGGCGGTCGGCACGCTGTTGATCCCGCACCCGGCGAGGGCCGATGCGAGGAGGATTGCGGCGGTACCGCGGGCGATTGGGGCACGTGACATCGGGGCTCTCCTGAATACCTGTGTCACCCTCATAGGACAGTCCGCAGGGTTGGCGAAACCGAAATCGGCGGTTAGCCTTGGGCCGGCAACAGAAGGGGGCGGCATTGCTCAAGGAATTCAAGGCGTTCATTATGCGCGGCAACGTGCTCGACCTCGCCATTGCCGTGATCATCGGCGCGGCGTTCGGGAAGATCGTCACATCGCTGACCGACGACGTGCTGATGCCGGTGATTGGCAAGATCTTCGGCGGGCTCGATTTCTCGAGCTATTTCTGGCGGATGGGGCCGGTGCCGGCAAACTATGCGGGCTCGCTCAGCGATTACGCGGCGTTGAAGAAGGCCGGCGTGCCGCTGCTCGGCTATGGCGCGTTCGCGACGCAGCTGGTCAATTTCGTGATCGTCGCGGGTATCATCTTCATGATCCTGCGCGTGGTGAACCGGACCGCGGCGCTGATCGAGCGCGAGACGGCGCGGTTGAAGCGCGAGGAAGAGGCCACGCCGGTTGCGCCTGCGCCCGAGCCGGTCGAGATCGCGTTGCTGCGTGAGATCCGCGACGAGTTGAAGGCTAGGGGGTGACCTGCTTGTCCCTCTCCCCCGCGGGGGGAGGGAGGGAGGAGCCGTCAGGCGACGGAAGGGTGAGGGGCTTGAGGCTCAGGTCGGGATCCCAACGCCCCTCATCCGACGCTACCGCGCCACCTTCTCCCCGCAGGGGAGAAGGGTAGAATTACGCCGCGACTAGATCCTCGGCGTTGGCGTCAGCCAGGCTCGTCCCATCGAGGATCCGCGCGGTCTCGTCCCGAACGCGCATCATCGCATAGCGGATCGCGCAATCCGCCTCGCTCTTGCAGTCGAGGCACGGCCGGTACGCGGTCCGGCTCACGCACGGCACCAGCGCGAGCGGCCCCTCGATGATCCGGATGATCTCGCCGAGCGAAATCAGATGGCTCGGCCGCGACAGGCAATATCCCCCCATCTTGCCGCGATGGCTGATCAACAGCCCGGATTCGCGCAGATCGGCGAGGATCAGTTCGAGGAATTTCCGCGGCACGTTCGCCTCGGCGGCGATCCGCGTCATCGGGATGGGAGGGCCACCGGCGGGAGCACCGCCAAGGAAGATCATCGCGCGGAGCGCGTAGCGGGAGCGCTGCGTCAACATAATGCAGGTTGCTATGCACGCGCTTTGTGGCGAGCGGAAGGCGGTTTGGCACGCCGCGTGCTAGGACATTGGCGTTTCTCGATAAAAAAGCAGTCCGGACCGGGCTTTTCATCGCGTTGCGGCGCGCCTATATCGGGCATGCCGTCGAGGGAATCTTCTCTTGGCGGCTATGGCGATAAACCGTGGCGTGTCATAGACACAGCGGACCCGGGGGCAGTACCCGGCGACTCCACCACCGCCCTCTTCGCAAGAGGGGGACGATGACGGGGTCGAACTAGGATCGACGTGTGTTCAACGACGCTATGTTTCGCTCGGAATGGGACCACCGCAACGGCCCATACACAAGTGCCAACGATAACGAAGCACTCGCAATTGCCGCATAACTGACGGTCTAACGACCTAGGTTATACGGACGAAAGCGCGGTTCGGGCCACACCGGGCAACAGAAGTGGACACCGGCGGTACGGGGGGCACCGAGCAACAGAAGCTCCCCACTATTCCCACATCACGCGGCGAGACGCTCCACTAGGTGGAGCACCGGCGGACTCATTCCAAGCAGCCCGATCAGCACTTGCGTCACGACCAGCACGCCACCGCCCCACCAATAGGCGGAATGGACGCGGCCGCGCGATCGCACGTCGAACACCATGCCTGCGATCACATAAAGCGCCATGACCGCAAACACCGCGAGCCCTGCGAACTTGCCGAGCAACGGCATCGGCAGGATGCGCCCGATCGCTGGCGACATGACGAGGATCGTCCCGCACAGCATCAGCCTCTTGTGCCACGCCGCCTGCCTGCGCAGCACGATCGCCCAGGCGGTCAGAATACCGAAGCCGATCACACCCAGCACATCGAGGACGAGGAAGATGCCGGGCGGAAAGAACGGCGGCACGCGGTGCTGCTCGATCGCCATGACGGTGGTGACGATGCCCAGCACGACCATCACGACCGCGATACCCGCACCGAGTGCGCCCAACTGACGATGCCATTTGAGGGAACCGCGTACGATCAGCCAGTTCTGCACGACGTACAGCAGGATCCACGCCGAAAACGCGGCCGCGTGCAGATGCACCTGCGGCGGCAGCGCCAGAAAACTCCAGTGCATCCGCGCTGCGTTCATGGTGAAGCCGATGACAACCGTGGCGGCGATCGCAAGTGCCATGAGCAGGAAAAACCGCCGTTCGCTCGCGAGGACGCCGCGCTGTGGCGCCCCTGTCCTAATCGCCGTTGCCATCCTGTCGCCCCCGCGAGTCGATGCCCAGATACCGGATCCAGATACCAGACGATGATCGCAATCGGATGATCCGGCAAGCAAGTTTACAGGATGGTGGCGGCCTCTTGCGATAGATCAAGTCCTGGGGATTCAGACAAGGACTGCTTCGGTCTGCTTTGTAGAGTCGGGATAGCGGCCATTGAGCAGGAACGACATCAGGGGAAATCTTTCGACGGCCAGGAAATGTGCGGCATAGGTGATCGCCGATGCTGCCACGATCGTGATCGAGAATTCGACATAGGGGTTCCACGCTATGTGCATGAGCACGAGCTTTGCTGCGATGATGACCGGAAAATGCAGGATGTAGATCGTGAACGATGCATCCGCGAACCGCCGGACGATCGTCGGGATGGTCCGTATCGTGATCGCCGATCGCAGGATCAGGACCGATGCGGCGGGGGGGCATATCGCCATCCCGATCAGCTCGACGAGGTCGCCGACGATCGCCCGACGGAGCGGATCGAGCGCCAGTCTCACGCCGCCGAACCAGCCTGCATAGACGATACCGACGCAGACCAGGATGATGACCGGCATGCGGATCGAGTGCGTCGCCGCGCGGAACAGCATCGGCGACCGTGCGAGCAGGAAACCAAGCAGATAGAAGGGCGCATAGCCGAGCATCAGCTGGATATGCGACAAGGGCGCGGCATAACCCGGCGGAATATGGCCCGCCAGGATCTGACGGGTGAGCATCATCAGCGCGCAGCATGCGAGTGCGGTGGCGAGCAGGACGACGGTCTGTGCCGATCGGCCCGAGCCAATCGAACGGTCGGCGAGCGCCTGCTCGATCCGGACGATCACGCCATAGCGACGATCCCATTGGTGAAACGCGTAGCTGAGCGGCGCATAGGCGAGCAGCGCGACGAGAAACCAGAGGTGATACCAGTCGTGCGCCAACACGAAGGGCCAGCGCGTGCGATCGGGGAGGTCGTCGAGCATCCAGCCGATCAGTGGACAGATCACGAGCAGCCCGACCAGCAGCGGCACGCCGATCTGGATACTGCGCCGACCCAGCCACGCCAGCGGCGACCGGCGTCGCGCCATGGTGTAACCGCACAACAGGCCGGAGATCAGCATGAAGCTGCCCATCCGGAAGGCGTGCGATATCAGCGGGATCGCGGCAAATACGGGGATATGCTCGAGGCCGATCGCGCCGTGCAATATGACGCCGCCAAGCATCAGGATCGCCCGCCACATCGACAGGCCTTCGATCCTGGTGCCGGGCGCGCCGATGCTCATCGCCCGACGATCGCCCGACCGGTCAAGATTGCGCTTCTGACGGCTGGGGACATGCCCGGGCGGGCGCATGCCGTATGATGGTTTTCAGGGTCGGCTGGATCGCAGAGGTCAGCCTGCCATAGCCGGCAGCATTGAGATGGATGCCGTCATCGACATAAAACGCGCCGGGACGGTGGTTCACCAGGAACAGCGGGACGATGTTGACGAACGTCGCACCCGGTGTGCGTAGCGCGATCGCGCGCGCTGCGGTGTTGAAGGCGGTCTGTTCGGGAAGGTTGCCCCACCGCGTCGGCGTCGGCTTCAGCGACACGATCACGACCGGAAGATTGCCCCATCTAGCTGACTTCAGCTTCAGGAACGTCCGCAGGTTGGCGATATCGTCGGCGGCGCTAGCCCCTTTGGCGATATCGTTCTCGCCTGCGTAGAAGACGATCGCGCGCGGCGGCGTGCCGCGCGGCTCGTTGCGGATCATCTGCAGCAATTCGGGCATCGTCGCGCCGTCGACGCCGCGGTTGCGTGCGTCCAACGGTGCCATGTCGGTCGCCAGCGTGCTCCATTTGTGGATCGTCGAACTGCCGATGAACCACAGCGCGCATCCGCTCGCCGGACCGCCGCCGGGAAGCGTGGCGGATGCCGCACGCATCGCCGCGCGCGATTGCATTACGAGCACGCCGCCGCCGAATACGACCGCAAAGACCGATGCGGCGACGCTCAGCTTGCCCAGCTCGGCCCACCGCGAAGCCGGTCGAGTGTAACGGCGGCTATCGCTGTGAAGCCGAGCCGCAGGAATATCGTCGTCGCCTCGCGCCACTGCGCCTCACCTAATTGCCCTAGCCAGACGACATAGCCGGACGGTGTAAGCCAAACGTTAATCCGCAGCGATCGGCGCGGGCATGGTCAATCGAGTTGCTGGTGCAACAGTCGGCTCAACTGTGCGCCGGTATAGGGTTTGGGAATGAAACGAGCGTCGCCCGGCAACATGGTCTCGCAGATCTCGCCGGCGCCCGACGTGACGAGGATGGCGATGTCCGGACGACGATCATAGACGGCATTGGCCAAGCCGACGCCATCGAGCTGGCCCGGCATCTTTATATCGGTGAACAAGGCGCCGATGTCGGGCCGTTCCTCCAGACGCGCCAAGGCGTCGCTGGCGTTGCAAGCCTCGACCACCTCGAACCCGGCATCCTCCAGCGCAAGGTTGGAGTGAACGCGCACAAGCGGATCATCATCGACAACGAGGACCACGGACTTCGACATACTCTTCATATCGGTTCGAACCGCTGGCCGATCGCTCCGTTCCGAGCTTGGCCGACTTCTTTGTGAAACAATGCGACGGACCGCTCGTCGCATACAAAAAGGGGCCCGGTTTCCCGAGCCCCTTCAACATTACCACAGTGCGGCAATGCTTTAGTCGCGATCGCCCGTCAGGAATGCCGGTGCGAACTCGGGAGCCTTGTCGCCCTCGGTACGCTCGGCGCGGGGAGCGCGGCCTTCAGTCTGGGCGCCGCCACCGCCGCCATCGCGACGCGGACCACGGCCACCGCCGTTGCCGCCTGCGTCGCGGCCGCCATCGCCGTCGCGACGTGGGCCACGCGACCCACGGTCACCGCCGCCGCCTTCGCCGCGTGGACCACGACCACCACCATCACGACCGCCGCCGTTGCCGCCAGCGTCACGGCCACCATCGCCGTCACGACGCGGACCGCGCGGACCACGGTCACCACCCTCGCGGGGCTCACGTGCAGGACGCGTGTCCTCCAGCTCTTCGCCGGTCGTCTGGTCGACGACGCGCATCGACAGGCGAACCTTACCGCGCGGGTCGATCTCGAGAACCTTGACCTTGACCTCCTGGCCTTCGGTAAGAGCGTCAGACACCTTCTCGACGCGCTCATTCTTGATTTCGGACACGTGGACGAGACCGTCCTTGCCGCCCATGAAGTTCACGAACGCCCCGAAATCGACCAGGTTGACGACCTTGCCGTCATAGACCTTGCCGACTTCGGCTTCCTCGACGAGGCCCTTGATCCACTTGATCGCGGCTTCGATCTGCGCGGGGTCGGACGACGACACCTTGATCACGCCCTCGTCGTCGATGTCGACCTTGGCGCCGGTCTGCGCGACGATCTCGCGGATCACCTTGCCGCCGGTGCCGATGACTTCACGGATCTTCGACTTGTCGATCTGGAAGCTCTCGATGCGCGGTGCATGGGCCGACAGTTCCTCACGGGTGTGGTCGAGCGCCTTGGCCATCTCGCCCAGGATGTGCGCGCGGCCTTCCTTGGCCTGCGCCAGCGCCTTGCCCATGATCTCTTCGGTGATGCCGGCGATCTTGATGTCCATCTGCATCGTGGTGATGCCCTCGGACGTGCCCGCGACCTTGAAGTCCATGTCGCCGAGATGATCCTCGTCGCCGAGGATGTCGCTGAGAACCGCGAAGTTCTTCCCCTCGAGGATCAGGCCCATCGCGATGCCCGACACCGGACGCTTCAACGGAACGCCCGCATCCATCATGCTCAGCGAACCACCGCAGACCGTCGCCATCGACGACGAACCGTTGCTCTCGGTGATGTCCGACAGGACGCGGATCGTGTACGGGAACTCTTCCTTGGTCGGCAGCACCGGGTGCAGCGCGCGCCATGCGAGCTTGCCGTGACCGACTTCGCGACGACCCGGCGCACCGAAGCGACCGACTTCACCAACCGAATAGGGTGGGAAGTTGTAGTGCAGCATGAAGTTTTCGTACGACAGGCCATTGAGGCCGTCGATCATCTGCTCCGCGTCACGCGTACCGAGCGTGGTGGTGCAGATCGACTGCGTCTCGCCGCGCGTGAACAGCGCCGAGCCATGCGTCCGCGGCAGGAAGTGGACCATCGCCTCGATCGGACGGATCTGCGTGGTGGTGCGGCCGTCGATGCGGGTGCCGTCCTTGAGGATGGCGCCGCGGACGATCTCCGCCTCCAGCTTCTTCATCAGCTTGCCGGCTGCCATCTGGTCCTGCGGCGAGGCATCGGCGAATGCCGTCTTGCCCTTCGCACGAGCGGCGTTCAGCAGGTCCGAACGCTTGGACTTGTCGGTCACCTTGTAGGCGGCCGCGATGTCCTTGCCGATCAGCTTCTTCAGCTTGTCCTTGGCGGTCGAGAGGTCGGCCTGCTCGGCCATTTCCCAAGGATCCTTGGCAGCCATCTCGGCCAGATCGATGATCAGGTTCGCGGCTTCGCGGCAGGCCTTGTGGGCGAACTGCACGGCGCCGAGCATGATCTCTTCCGAGAGCTCCTTGGCTTCCGATTCGACCATCATCACGGCCTGGCCGGTGGCGGCGACGACGAGGTCGAGATCGCCAGCCTTGGCTTCCTCGAGCGTCGGGTTGAGGATGTACGCGCCATCGACATAGCCGACGCGTGCCGCGCCGATCGGGCCCATGAACGGTACGCCCGAGATCGTCAGGGCTGCGGAGGCCGCGACCATCGCGAGGACGTCCGGCTCGTTCTCGCCGTCATACGACAGAACCTGGCAGATCACGTTGATCTCGTTGTAGAAACCCTCGGGGAAGAGGGGACGGATCGGGCGATCGATGAGACGGCTGGTCAGCGTCTCCTTTTCGGTCGCGCCGCGCTCACGCTTGAAGAAGCCGCCGGGGATGCGGCCGCTCGCGGAGAACTTCTCCTGGTAATGGACGGTGAGCGGGAAGAAATCCTGCCCTTCCTTGACGGTCCGTGCAGCCGTCACGGCGCACAGAACGACGGTCTCGCCGAGGGTGGCGAGGACTGCGCCGTTAGCCTGGCGCGCAACGCGGCCGGTCTCGAGCGTCAGCGTCTTGCCGCCCCACTGGGCGCTTACGGTCTTGGTATCGAACATTCTTTTTCCTTCACTCCAAACGCCAGATGCGTTTGGGGCCTATGTGCGGGCTTAGCCGGCCCGCGGCGGTGTGGGATGAATTGTCATCCCAGGAGGGGTGGCCGAATTGCCGCCGCTCCAGTTCCTTGTTCCCCCGCGAAGGCGGGGGCCCAGTCTGGACTCCCGCCTTCGCGGGAGAACAACCCTATATACGAAAACGGCCCCCCGAGGGGAGCCGTCTAAGTTACTTGCGGAGACCGAGCTTCGCGATCAGATCCAGATAGCGCTGGCCGTCCTTGTGACGGAGATAATCCAGCAGCGTCCGGCGCTTGTTGACCATCATGAGAAGACCACGACGCGAGTGGTTGTCCTTCTTATGGCCCTTGAAATGCTCGGTCAGGTTCTTGATGCGCTCGGTCAGGATCGCAACCTGGACTTCCGGCGAACCGGTGTCACCCTCGGCGCGCGAATGCTCCTTGACGAGCTCGGTCTTGCGTTCAGCGGTAATCGTCATGAATTCATGTCCTCGACATCACAGATTGAAACCGCGAACGACCCGGACGTCTCCGTCCTCGACCTCGACCAGCGCGACCGGGACAGCGTCCAGTTCGGCGAAGTATTGGCCATCGTCTGCGGCGATCCCGGCCAAGATACGCCCCTGTCGGAGCGCCCCTGCCTGGTCGGGGGTGAGGGAGAGAGCCGGGATGTCGTCCAGCGCCACCCTCAAGGGCAGAAGTACATCTTCAAGCGCGGAGGCCTTAGCGAGTTCGTCCAGTTTGTCCAGCGATATCGCGGCGGTGAGGTCGAACGGACCGGCCTTGGTCCGGCGCAGCATGGTGACGTGGCCGACGGTGCCGAGGGCGATCGCGATGTCGCGCGCGAGCGAGCGGATGTAGGTGCCCTTCGACACATGCGCGGTAAGCGTGACCTCCTCAAGGGGAGTGTGGGGTAGGGGCGCATCCTGCAATTCCTCCCCGGCACGGGGAGGGGGACCGCCGTCCACTTGGACGGTGGTGGAGGGGGGCTCACCAAGACCGTCCCGCTCGCGGAAGCCCCCCTCCACCAGCTGCGCTGGTCCCCCTCCCCGTACCGGGGAGGATAGCGAATAAATCGTCACATCCCGGCTCGCGAGCACCACCTCGTGCCCAGCCCGCGCCAGATCATAAGCCCGCTCCCCATCCACCTTCAGCGCTGAATAGGCGGGCGGGACCTGAGAAATCGGCCCGGTGAACTGCGCGAGAACCGCCTCGACCGCCGCCAAAGTCGGCCGCACATCGGACGTCGCGATACTCACGCCTTCAGCATCGAGCGTATCCGTCTGAACCCCGAACATCACCGTAAAATCATAGATCTTGTCGCTATCGAGCATCCGCCCAGCCAGCTTCGTCGCCTCGCCAACCGCAATCGGCAGAACCCCGGTGGCCAGCGGATCGAGCGTCCCCCCATGCCCCACCTTGAACTTCCCATACCCGCCGCTGCGCAAGGCACGCTTCACCGCCGACACCCCCTGCGTCGAGCCAAGTCCCAGCGGCTTGTCGAGAATGATCCATCCATGCATGCGAGAGTTCCATTGTTTCTAATTGAGGCGGAAGCGAGCCCCATCCCCTCCGTCATCCTGACGAAAGTCAGGACCCAGAGCCACAAGCGACGGTGTTCGGTACCCTGGGTCCTGACTTTCGTCAGGATGACGGAGGGGTGAAGCCTACCCCAAAGCCTCGCAAAAATGCCGCCGACACAGCGCGACATACCGGTCGTTCCCGCCGATCTCGGTCTGCTGCCCCTCGGCAATCGCCCGCCCGTTCCCATCGACCCGCAGGTTCATCGTAGCCTTGCGCCCACACCCGCAAACCGACTTGATCTCCACCAACGAGTCCGCCAGCGCCAGCAACCGCGCCGACCCCGGAAACAGCGCCCCCTGGAAATCGGTCCGCAACCCGTATGCCAGCACCGGTATCCCAACCACGTCACAGATATGCGCGAGTTGGTCGACCTGCGCAGACGTCAAAAACTGCGCCTCGTCCACCAGTACGCACGAAATCGCATCCTCACCGTGCTGCCGAACCACGCACGCCCCGATATCCGTCCCCGCATCGAACGCGATCGCCGGCGCCTCCAGCCCGATCCGCGATGTGATCGTCCCCGCCGCGAACCGATCGTCGATCGCCGCCGTGAACAACATCGTCCGCATCCCCCGCTCACGGTAATTGAAGTCCGCCTGCAACAGGTTCGTCGACTTCCCCGCGTTCATCGAAGCGTAGTAGAAATACAGCTTGGCCATCAGATCAGCGTCTCGATGCGGGCAGGCGGGGCGTCACCGGCTCGGCGGTCCAGGCGGCGTTCGAACGTGGCAAACCGTCCGACCTCCCGCGCCGCTGCGATATGGATGTAGTCGGCCAGTTCGCCCGCCTCCGCATAGCGGGCCAGAGCCCAGCGGATATCCTGGTCGGCTTCGAACTGGACGAACGGCAAATCGCCAAAGTCGAGCAGCGCTGAGCAAAGGCTGGTACGATCGAAATGATATTTAGAGCGCAGGACCCATTCGGTCTCGAGCAAAACCGTCATCCCTACGTAGAGGAGCTCGCGACTTGCCAGGTCCAGGGCGAGCGCAACTTGTGCATCATCGTCCGCCACGATCAGGCGGACGACGATATTCGTGTCGACGGCAATCACGTCGCTCAGACTTTCCAATCGCGAAACAGCGTGCCGATGTCCATTGTCATGTCCTCGATGGCGATCGTTGGACCGTCATAACGAGGAACGCGCCGTCGGAATTCCTCGTAGCTGATCGTTTTGCGTGGCGGCTCGGGTACTTCGAGGACGATGTGATGTCCGACTTGGCGCAGCATCAGCTTTGTACCAGCCTTCAGGTTCAACGCATCCCGCACGTCCTTGGGAATGACGACCTGACCCTTCGATGAAATGGTGACTTCGTTACCCATGGCTCACGCTTGCGCCTTACCCGGCTTACCGTCAATCTTCGCTCAAATCCCGCGCAACATGGGGATCACGCAACAACTGGTCGATATGCGTACCCTCGTCGAAGCTCTCGTCCGCCAGGAACTTGAGCTTGGCTGCATACCGCATCTGCACCCGATTCGCGACTTCGCGCTGGAGGTAGGCGGTGTTGGTCCGCAGCGCCTTCAGTACCTTTTCCTCGTCCTTGCCGAGCAACGGCTTCACGAAGACGGTGGCGTGGCGGAGGTCGGGGGACATGCGGACTTCGGTGATCGTCACGAGGTGCTTTTCGAGCACCGGATCGTGGACGTCGCCGCGCGCGAGGATGTCGGACAGCGCGTGACGCGCTTGCTCGCCGACTCGTAGCGATCGGACGGCTTTTGCTTCTGGGGTATCGGTCTTCATTCTTCTAACTCCCTCTCCCCTCCGGGGAGAGGGTGGGGGTGAGGGGCTGCCACGAACGCTGTCGCGCGGTACTGCCCCTCACCCAACCCTCTCCCCGCAGGGGAGAGGACTTCAGTTCATCAAAGCGTACGTTCGCGCATCTCGACTTCGAACGTCTCGAGGACGTCGCCGGCCTTGATGTCGACGAAGTTCGACGTGAACGTCACGCCGCACTCCAGCCCCGCACGGACCTCGGCGACATCATCCTTGAAGCGACGCAGCGATGCGATTTCGCCCTGGTAGATGATGACGTCGTTGCGCGTGATACGCGCCTTGAGCGCCTTGCGGATGTTGCCCTCGGTGACGAGCAGACCCGCCGCCTTGCCGTGCTTGCCCGCCGAGAAGACCTCGCGGATATCGGCACGACCGACGACCGTCTCGAACGCTTCCGGCCCAAGCTCGCCTGCCATCCCCGCCCGGATCTCGTCAATCAGGTCGTAGATCACGTCGTAATACTTGAACGCGACCTTCTGGCGCTCGGCGATCTCGCGTGCCTTGGCGTTCGGGCGGACGTTGAAGCCGATGATCGGAGCACCCGAAGCCGCCGCCAAGGTGACGTCCGACTCGGTGATGCCGCCGACGCCCGAGCTCAGCACGCGTGCCTTGATCAGATCGGTGGAGATCTTGTTGATCGCCCCGACGATCGCCTCGACCGTGCCTTGCGTATCCGCCTTCACGACCAGCGGATATTCGATCGCCTGCTTTTCCTTCAGCGCCGAGAACATGCTCTCAAGGCTGGCAGGAACCGATGCGGTCCGCTTGTCGGTCTTCACGCTGCGACGATATTCCGCGACTTCGCGGGCCCGTGCCTCGTTCTCGACCACCTGGAACGGATCACCCGCCTGCGGAACACCCGACAGACCGAGGACCTCGACCGGCATCGCCGGACCCGCTTCCTTGATCTGCTTGCCCTTGTCGTCGACCAGCGCACGGACCTTGCCGCTCTCGCCGCCGACCACGAAGATGTCGCCGACCCGCAGCGTACCGCGGTTGACGAGGATCGTCGCGACCGGACCGCGGCCCTTGTCGAGCTTGGCCTCGATCACCGTACCCTCGGCGGCGCGATCCGGATTGGCGCGCAGTTCGAGCAGTTCGGCCTGGAGCTGAATCTTCTCGATCAACGCATCGAGACCGATCTTCTTGGTCGCGGAGACTTCGACGTCCTGGACGTCGCCGCCCATGTCCTCGACCACGATCTCCTCGCTCAGCAGGCGCTCGCGCACCTTCTGGGCATTGGCGCCTTCCTTGTCGATCTTGTTGATCGCGACGATCATCGGCACGCCCGCCGCCTTGGTGTGGGCGATCGCCTCCACCGTCTGCGGCATCAGGCCGTCGTCCGCCGCCACCACCAGGATGACGATGTCGGTGACGTCCGCACCACGCGCACGCATCTGCGTGAACGCCTCGTGGCCCGGGGTGTCGAGGAAGGTGATCTTCGACTTGTCCTTCAGCGTGACCTGGTAGGCGCCGATATGCTGGGTGATGCCACCCGCTTCGCCGCGCACCACGTCGGTGCCGCGCAGGGCATCGAGCAGCGACGTCTTGCCGTGATCGACGTGACCCATGATCGTGACCACGGGGGCACGCGGCTTCAGCGTCTCCTCGGCATCGTCGATCGTGTCATTGGCCAGATCCTGGTCGACATCGCTGACGCGCGTCAGGTTGTGGCCGAACTCGGTGACGAGCAACTCGGCGGTATCCTGATCGATCGTCTGCGTCATCGTGACGGGCATGCCCATCTTGAACAGCGCCTTGACGAGGTCGGCGCCCTTCTCGGCCATGCGGTTGGCGAGTTCCTGCACCGTGATCGCCTCTGGAACGACGACGTCGCGGATCTGCTTGGCCTGCGCCTCGCGCGGACCACCGGTGCCACGACGCTCCTTCTCGCGCGCACGCTTCAGCGCGGCGAGCGAGCGAGCCCGTGCACCATCACCATCGCCGAGCGCGCGGTTGACGGTGAGCTTGCCCGAGGTGCGACGATCGTCACCCTTGCGGTCACGCTGCTGCGGACGCGCTGGGACTGCATCGCGACGGACGCCACCGGCCGGAGCATTGACGCCAGTCGCGCCGGGGCGCGCCGCGGTCGTGCCAGCATTCGCAGCCGTGGTCGGCGCTGCGGCAGCGGGAGCTGCGACAGGCTTTGGCGGCGGCGGAGGACGCTCGGGACGCGCCACCGGCGAGAACCGGCGCGGTGCCGGGAACGCCGGATCGCGGGTCAGTTCGATGACGGGCGGCGGTGCTGGCGGAGCAACAGGAGCCGGCGCAGGCTTGGGGGCCGGCGCAAGAGCAGCCGCTACCGGAGCGGGCTTCGGTGCAGGCGCAGGTGCGGCGGCAACCGGAGTCGGGGCAGGAGCCGTAGCAACGGGAGCTTCGACCGGCGCCGGTGCAGGCGCTGGCGTCGGAGCCGCGACCGGAGCGGGAGCCGCTTCGACCACAGGGGCCGGTGCGGGCGCAGGGGCCTCGACCGGCTTCGGCGCCTTGGCTTCAGCCTCGGCCCGCGCACGATCGGCGACGCGGTTACGCTCGTCTTCGATCGCCTTGGCCCGCTCGGCCTCCTGACGACGACGCCCTTCTTCCAGCGTATTCATGCGCTGCTCTTCAGCCTCGCGGAGCAGCTTGGCCTGGCGCTCCTGCGGCGACAGATTGCTCTGCTGCTGACGCACAGGGGCGGGCGCAGGCTGCGGTGCGCGCGCCTGCGGTGCCGGGGCTGCGGGGGCAGCCGCCGGGGCGGGCGCGGCAACCGGTGCGGCATCCGCGACCTGCACGTCGGGCTCGCCCGGACGGCGCAGGACGCGCGCGCGCTTGGTTTCCACGATCACCGTATTCGATCGGCCGTGGCTGAAGCTCTGCTTCACCTGGCCGGTCTCGACCGTGCGCTTCACACCCAAAGGTGCGCGCATGCCAAGTTTCGGCTTCTCGTTGTCCGTGTCGCTCACTCAAATTCCTCAGTCATGTCCACGGCCGGGCGTGTTCCGGTCGATCCGGACGCCTGTTGTATCGGTGGCGCCCCATTTTGTGGTGACGCCGATGCGCCCTGCGAGGCCGTTTCGCAAGACACGGAAGAAGGTTCGGGGCCGATAAAATGCAGCCAACGGTCGAGCGCTTCGCTCACCCGCTTTGCTGCAGCGCGGTCGGTCAGGCCAATGTGTACCACATTTTCCCGTCCCAGCGCCAACGCCAATATGGTGCGCGACACCGGGAGTGCCAACCCCCGCAAACCCGAGCCTTCTTCATCGTTACCGATGCGCCACGCCTGATCGAGTTTCCGATTGCCATCCTCGGCCGCGTCGGACGCGTGATACAGCGCCTTCAGCTTGCCCTGGCGCGCGTTCTGCTCGATCCGGTCGGAGCCGATCAGCACCGTGCCCGAGCGCGATTCGAGCCCGAGCCGGTCGAGCGCGTTACGCTCCAGTGCGGATTCGATCTTGGCGGGAAGCTCAGGATCGATGGTGAACTCGCCGGTCTTGAACGCGCGGGAAAGAGCGCCCTTGAGCTTGCCCTTCTTGATCGCAGCTTCGAGCTCGACCCGAGTCACCCCGATCCACGCGCCGCGGCCGGGAGCCTTGGCGCGCACGTCGGGAAGGATCTGGCCATCGGGCGACAGCGCGAGTCGCACGAGGTGCGGCCTGACGTCGCGCTCGCCCGAAAGAATGCACTTGCGAACGGGCAATTCGTCATCCCCCTCCCGCAAGCGGGAGGGGCTAGGGGTGGGCTCGCGCTCACCATTATGGCTGCCCTTAGCTTTCGCCTTGGAAGCGTGAGACTTGGCCGAAGCGTCGCCCTTGGCCGAAGCCGGGCGCCCACCCCTCGGTCCCCTCCCGCTTGCGGGAGGGGAGGGAGGCAGGGTTTCGGTAGCGCCTAGCGCCTCATCGGGAGGGTTCCGCATGTGCGTCCTCCTGCGCCGGAGTCTTCGCTGCGTCGCGGTCGACCAGTAACTGCCCGCCCGCGCCGTAATTCTCGGTCGAGACCTCTTCGATCACGATCTGCACCGCAGCCGGGTTCTTTCCCAGCCGCTGCACGAGCGACTGGGTGACGTCGGCGACGATGCCGGACTTCTGGTCCTTGGTGGCGGACCCCGAGATGCGGATGCTGACGAAGGGCATCAGGCCTTGTCGCCCTCGCTCTTCGTGTCGGTCTTGTCCGCCGCGTCTTCAACCGAAGCGTCGTCCGCCGAAACGTCCTCAGCAACGGCTTCGTCGGCCGTCGTCTCTTCAGTCGCAGCATCCTCGACCACGGCGTCATCAGCCGAAGCCTCTTCCACCGGAGTTTCGTCCGCCTCGACTTCGTCAGCCGAAGCCTCGGGAGCCTCGTCCTCGAACCAGTGCGCGCGAGCGGCCATGATGATCTCGTTGCCCTGCTCGTCGCTCAGGCCGTACTCCGCGAGAATTCCGCCCTTCGGCTCGGGCCGCTTCGGCGCGTCCTCGTTGCGACGACGCGGCTCGACGCGCTTCTTCTCGACCAGTTCGTCGGTCGCGAGATCGGCGAGATCGTCGAGCGTCTTGATGCCCGCCTTGCCAAGCGTGACCAGCATCGCCTCGTTCAGATACGGCATGCCGGCCAGCGCGTCCTCGACGCCGAGCGCGGTACGCTCTTCGCGGCTCGCGGCGTCGCGACGCTCCAAAGCCTCGGTCGCGCGGTTCTGCAACTCGCCCGCGAGGTCCTCGTCGAAGCCCTCGATGCCGGCGATTTCCTCGACCTCGACATAGGCGACCTCTTCGAGGTTGGTGAACCCTTCGGCCACCAGCAGCTGTGCGAGCGTCTCGTCGACGTCGAGCTCCTTCTCGAACATCGCCGAGCGCTCGACGAAGTCCTTCTGGCGCTTCTCCGACGCATCGGCCTCGGTGAGAATGTCGATCGCCTTGCCGGTCAGCTGCGATGCAAGCCGCACGTTCTGGCCACGACGGCCGATCGCGAGGCTGAGCTGGTCGTCGGGAACGACCACTTCGATACGCTCTTCTTCCTCGTCGATCACGACGCGGCTGACCGAGGCCGGCTGCAACGCGTTGACGACGAAGGTCGCGATGTCGGGTGACCAGGGGATGATGTCGATCTTCTCGCCCTGCATTTCCTGGACGACGGCCTGGACGCGCGAGCCCTTCATGCCGACGCATGCGCCGACCGGATCGATGCTCGAATCATGCGAGATGACGCCGATCTTCGCGCGCGAACCGGGATCGCGGGCCGCGGCCTTGATCTCGATGATGCCGTCGTAGATCTCGGGCACTTCCTGCGCGAACAGCTTCTTCATGAAGTCGGGATGCGCGCGGCTGAGGAAGATCTGCGGCCCACGGTTCTCGCGGCGGACGTTGAGGATCAGCGAACGGATACGGTCGTTGACGCGCACCACTTCGCGCGGGATCTGCGCGTCGCGGCGGATCACGCCCTCGGCGCGACCCAGGTCGACGACGACATGGCCGAACTCGACGCGCTTGACGACGCCGGTGATGATCTCGCCCGCGCGGTCCTTATACTCTTCGAACTGGCGCTCGCGCTCGGCGTCGCGCACCTTCTGGAAGATAACCTGCTTGGCGGCCTGCGCAGCGATACGGCCGAACTCGATCGGGGGCAGCGGATCGACGATGAAGTCGCCGAGTGCGGCGTCCTTCTGGAGCTTCTGCGCGCCCTTGACGTCGACCTGCTTGAAATAATCGTCGACCGCCTCGACCACTTCGACGACGCGCCACAAGCGCAGATCGCCGGTGTTCGGATCGAGCTTGGCGCGGATGTCGTTCTCGGCGCCGTAGCGCGAGCGGGCGGCGCGCTGGATCGCGTCCTCCATCGCCTCGATCACGATCGCCTTGTCGATCATCTTCTCCGACGCGACCGAATTCGCGATCGCGATCAGTTCCGCGCGGTTTGCGGTGACTGCCGTGGCCATCAATGCTGTCCTTCTTCGGTGTCGGCCTCGTGAGCATCGGGCTCATCGGTGGGCGTATCTTGATAGAAAACCTCGTCCGCGCCTTCGGTCGAAAGCGGCGCGGTCGCGGCGATGAGACGGTCGGTCATGACGAGCTTGGCGTCGGCGACCTGCGAAAAGTCGATCGTCATGAGCTTGTGCTTGTTGACGTCGACGGTGATCTTGGTCCCCTCGACGCCCATCAGGTTACCCGAGATCTGCTTGCGATCCTCGAACGGCTCGACGAGGCGGATGCGTGCCTCCTGGCCTTCCCAGTCTGCGAAATCCTGGAGCCGGGTCAGCGGACGATCGATACCGGGGCTCGATACTTCGAGACGATACGCGTCCTCGCCGACCGGGTCCTTGCCCTCGGCTTCGAGCGCATCGAACTTGTCCGAGATCCGGCGCGACAGCTCGGCGCAATCCTCGATCACCAGCTGGCGGGTGTCGGGGCGCTCGGCCATCACCTGCAAGGTCGGATCGGACTTGCCGCCCTGCATGCGCACGCGCACGAGGCTGAGGCCGAGCGCCGTCGCCTCGGGTTCGATCAGGTCGGTCAGCAGGGCGATATTCGCCATCGAAATTCCAAACAGGGCCAAAGCACAGGTGATTGCCGCCGCGGAGCAAGCCCCGCAGCCTCTTCATCTGGCGATGTAGAGAAGTGATGCCTCTATACGCGGGGTGGCGCTGCTCCGCAAGACGCGCATGCTGTCGGAGCAACCTTCGTCGAGGGCGCTTCGTTGGTACGGTGATTTCCGGGAGAAAATCATGATTCGTCGTTCGCTGTTCGCCACCGGTCTCATGGCCACCACGCTGCTCGCCTCGACCGCCTGCTCCGCGCAGACCGCCACCGGGGCCAAGCCGTTCAAAGAGACGGTGATCGCCGACTTCGACTCGCCCTGGGCGATGACGGTCCTCCCAGACAAGCGCATGCTGGTGACTGAGAAGAAGGGCCAGATGCTGCTCGTCTCCGCCGACGGAAAGCAACGCCAGACGGTCGCCACGATAACGGTCGATTCGGCAGGGCAGGGCGGGCTGATGGACGTCGTCCTCGCCCCCGACTTCGCGGCCAGCCAGCGGGTCTATTTCAGCTATTCGGCAGCAGGAGAGGGCGGCAAGGGCGTCGTCCTCGCCCGCGGTCGCCTGCGTCCGAACGGCGGGGGCGGCGAGCGCCTCGGCGAAATCGAAACGCTGTTCAGCGCCCGACCATTCGTGGAGGGCAACGGCCATTACTCCGGCCGCATCGCCTTCTCCCCCGACGGCAAATATCTGTTTTTCACTAACGGCGAACGCCAGAAATTCACCCCGGCGCAGGACCCCAAGGTCACGCTCGGCAAGGTCGTCCGCCTGACCATCGACGGCAAGCCCGCCCCCGGCAATCCGCTCGCGGCCAAGGGCTTCGTACCCGAAATCTGGAGCTACGGCCACCGCAACCTGCTCGGCATCGCGTTCGACGCGCAGGGCAATCTCTGGGAGCAGGAGATGGGGCCCAAGGGCGGCGACGAGGTTAACCTCATCAAGCCCGGCCTCAACTACGGCTGGCCGAACGCATCGAACGGCAGCAACTACGACGGCACCGATATTCCCGATCACAAGCCCGGCGACGGATATGAGCCGCCCAAGGTGTTCTGGAACCCGGTGATCTCGCCCGGCGGCCTGATGATCTATTCGGGCGCGATGTTCCCGCAGTGGAAGGGCGACGCGTTCATCGGCGGCCTGTCCTCGAAGTCGCTGGTCCGCGTCGACCTGAACGGCACCAACGCGGCAAAAGGCGACCAATGGGACATGGGGGCAAGAATCCGCGAAGTAGAACAAGGCCCCGACGGCGCGATCTGGCTGCTGGAAGACGGCGGCGAATCGCAAGGCCGCCTGATCAAACTGACTGTGAAGTAAGCCACAACGCCATCCCCCTCCCGCAAGCGGGAGGGGCTAGGGGTGGGCACGCGCTCACTTCGATTGCTGACGGTTCAGTATGCCGCGCCATCATCGCACCGTCAGCCAACGCCGAAACCGCGAGCCCACCCCTCGGTCCCCTCCCGCAAGCGGAAGGGGAGCAGAAGCGGCTAGTCGCGCACAATCAGATAATTCATCCGCGCGGCGGCAATCGGCTTCTCCCGCTCGTCCTGCCAAGCCGTCGCCTCGACATTAGCCACCCGGTTCCCCAACCGCGTCACAACCCCAGCCGCCCGCGTAGGCTTATCCCGACCACCCCGCATGAAATCGACCGTAACGTTCACCGGCTTGATCCGCGCGTCGGCACCACCCTCAGCCTCCAACGCATGCTGCAAAGCCGCAATCGCCGCCATCTCTAGCAACCCCGAGATCGCCCCCCCATGCAAAAACCCTGGCCGTCCCAGCACATCATCCGCAAACGGCATCAGCAATACCGGTGGCGCCCCATCCTCAGCTTCGACCGAAACGCGAAGGATCTCCGCATAAGGCGGCAAGCCGATCGTCATGCCTCGATCCTTCTGTTGAGACCCATGCCGGCAACATCGCCCACCACCATGAACGTCCCCGCGACATGCGCCAGCGGATCGCTCGGATCGCCGTCATGCGCTTGGCCCCGCACGAACGCGATCGATCGCGTGATCCGGTAGCATTCGCCGCGCCCGATCACCGTCTTCCCCGGCGTCGCCGGCCGCAGATAATCGACCCGCAGGTCGAGCGTCGCATGCGGCACGAACGCATTGCGCTTGATCCAGATCGCGAGGCTCGTCGCCATGTCCATCATCGTGATGATCGGCCCCGACGCGATCACGCCGCTCGCCGGATCGCCGATCAGCCGTTCGTCATAGGGCAGCGCCAGTTCCGCCCAGTCGTCGCCATGCGCATGATAGCGCATCCCCAGCGCGGCGCCGTGCCCGCCGAACCCGCGCGTCGCAAACCATTGTGGATCAAAACCAGCCATGCGCGGAGCCTCTACACGCCGTGTGAACGCGCGCAACATTGCGGGCGCGCGCGGGGCCGGTTAGCGTTCCCGCAAAGATCGAGAGGATCGCCAGAATGAATGACCGGGTCACAATAAGCGTCGCCGACGGCATCGCCGACGTCCGCCTCAACCGCTCCGACAAGATGAACGCGATCGACCCCGCGATGTTCGAAGGCATCGCCGCCGCGATCGATCGCCTCAAGGGCATGGCCGAAGTCCGCTGCGTCGTCCTCTCGGGCGAAGGCAAGGCGTTCTGCGCCGGACTCGACATGGCCTCGATGGCGAGCGGCGGCTCGGGGCTGGCGTTGGGCGACCGCACCGAGGAGGGTGCGAACCTTCCCCAGCAGGTCGCGTGGGGCTGGCGCACGCTACCGATGCCGGTGATCGCTGCAGTCCACGGCGTCGCGTTCGGCGGCGGGTTCCAGATCATGTCCGGCGCCGACATCCGCATCGCGCATCCGGGCGCTCGCTTCGCAATCCGCGAGACCTATTGGGGTCTGGTGCCGGACATGGCCGGAATCGCCCTCTGGCGCACGCTGGCCCGCGACGACGTGCTGCGCGAACTGACCTACACCGCACGCGAGTTCGACGGTGCGGAAGCGTTGCGGCATGGCTTCGTCACGCGCCTGTCCGAAGACCCGCTCGGCGAAGCGATGATGCTCGCCCGCGAGATTGCAGCGAGGAACCCCCACGCGATCCAGGGCTCGAAGCGCCTCTACAACCTCGCCGCCGACGCCGACGCGACCGCGATCCTCCACGCCGAAACCGAAGAACAGCTAAAGGTCATCCGCACGCCCAACCAGATTGAACAGGTCCGCGCCATCATGGAAAAGCGGGCAGCGGTGTTTGCCGACTGAACCCTTCCGCTCGGATGTAAGGGGAGCAGGATGAAGAGGAGAGTGCGCGCTACTCACCCTATCTTCCAACCACCCCGGCGAAGGCCGGGGCCCAGTTGGGGGACGATGATGGTGTAAGACGGTGCTTCGTTACAACGACCTTTCCAACTGGGCCCCGGCCTTCGCCGGGGTGGTGCAGTTAGGTGCGGTTAGGTGCGGTGCGGGGGTATCGGGGCGATGAACTTTGCTATCCCGCCCCTACTTCGCCACCTTGTCATACGGCGTGAATTCCCGAAACCGGCAATAGCCCGACGGAATCGACATGCCCGCCGACACCGTCCGAAACCGATCGTTCCGACACAACTGCCCGCCATAAACGTCCACAATCAGCGTATCGAACGGCCGCAGCGAAGGGCATTCCCCAACCGGCCCGGTCTTCCAGACCCGCTTCCCCGATTGACGGTACAGGATCGTCTGCGAATCGACGATCTCCGGCCCGTTAAGCTGCTGAAGATCGATGCACCGCACCGGCGCACCCGCGATCCGCCCCTCCAGCGGGTCCGATCGGCCGGCAAGAAGAAGAGGCAGCGCCAAGGCCGCGAGAAGCAGCGCGCGCATCATGGCTTCCGATACGGCACGAAGTCGCCGAAGCTGCAGCTCCCGGTCGGAAAGCGCGACGTCTGGTCGAACGTCTGCGCGATATCGCCGCGGCATAGCTGCCCGCTCGGCGTCCGCGTCACCAGAATATCACCCCGCGCAATCCCCTCGCACCCGCCGACGGTATCGCTGCGATACACCAGCCCGCGGTTGACCCGGTACAGGATCGTCGCGCCGTAGCCCGAACTCTGCTTTTGCGGAAACTGGTTGATGCACGTCTCGGGTTTGCCCGGCACCAGCCCGGCGAGTTCCTTCGCCAGCTTCTCCTGCACACCCGCCTCGCGCACCTGCGCGCGCTCGACATCCGCCTGGGTCTGCGTACACGCGCCAAGCAGTAAAGCCGGCAGCATCAACAGTGGCAGGGTCCGCATCCGCATCGCAACGCTCCTCAAAATCCCCGCCGCCCTCATACGCCTTTTACCCGCGAAAATCATCCTTCGCCGCACGATACGCGGCAAGCTGCTCGACAGATGTCGCCCGCAAGAACGGATTGGTCGCGCGCTCGAGCCCGATCGTCGTCGGTACCGTGGGCTCACCCTCGGCGCGCGCCGCATCCACCTCGACCATACGCGCGACGATGTCGGCATTGTCCGGCTCGGCAACCAGCGCATACCGCCCGTTGCTCTGCGTATATTCATGCCCGCAGAACACCTCGGTCTCGTCCGGCAGCACCGCGTAGCGCTGCATGTTCGCGAACATGTCGGCCGGCGTCCCCTCGAACAGCCGCCCACACCCCATTGCGAACAGCGTATCCCCGGTGAAGATCGCCGCGTCGTCGGCAAAGTGGAACGCGATATGCCCCTGCGTATGCCCGGGCACCGTCATCACGGTCGCCTCATGCGCGCCCAGCCGGACGACATCGCCTTCGCCAACCTGCTCGTCGAGCGTCGGTATCTTGTCCGCCTCCGCCGCCGGGCCGAAGATCGTCGCGCCATACGCCTTCATCTCGGCATTGCCGCCGGTATGATCGGGATGCCAGTGCGTCGTCCACACCCGGTCGATCCGCCAATCGCGCTTCTTGGCGGCGGCGATCACCGGCCCCGCCTCGCCCGGATCGACCACTACCGTCTCGCCCGAGACGGTGTCGTGGATCAACCAGGCGTAATTGTCGGAAAGCACCGGCACACGGACGATATCGAGCATCAGCGTGTCACCACTTGCCGGTGTTCGGCATCGACGCCCAAGGCTCGGCGGGATCGAGCGCGCCGTCCGCCTGCAACAGCTCGATCGAGATGTTGTCGGGGGTCCGAACGAACGCCATGTGGCCATCGCGCGGCGGACGATTGATCGTCACGCCAGCATCGTGGAGCCGCTGACACGTGTCGTAGATATTGTCGACGCGGTAGGCGAGATGGCCGAAATTACGCCCCTCGCCATAGTCTTCCGGATCCCAATTGTGCGTCAGCTCGACCTCGGCGCCCTCGTCGCCCGGCACCGACAGGAAGATCAGCGTGAACCGACCTTTCTCGTTCTCCATGCGCCGGACCTCCTTCAGCCCGAGCAGTTCGAAGAACGCGATCGTCTTCGCCGGGTCGCTCACGCGGATCATCGTGTGGAGGTATTTCATGCTTGCTCCGAGGGTTGTTCGGAGCAGCAGATAGGGATGGGGGCCGTGGGGGGAAAGGGCCGCAAGTGATGGAGGGCATAAAGCCACCACCCCGGCGAAGGCCGGGGCCTAGGTGGGGGACGTTGCTAATTGAGGACGGCGCTTCGTTACAACCACCTTTCCAACTGGGCCCCGGCCTCCGCCGGGGTGGTGGCGCTAGCGGCCGATCGGAGCGCCGCTGTTCGGAGCGCTGGGCCGAGGAGCGCTGCCTGGCGCGTCGAACTGCCGCAACGCCGTGACCGCGCTCCGGCCCACCGGCGTATCCGGCGCCAGCCGCGCCGCCTGTCCCCAGGCCTCCCGCGCCGCGGTCTCGTCGCCGGCCATCGCCGCGATGTTCCCCGCCTCCAGCTGCACCGAAGCATCGTCCGCCGACCGCTTCAGCGCCTCGCCGATGTCCTTCTTCGCCCGCACTGGGTTCCCCTCGCGCCGCGCCAAGGTCGCGGACAACAGCCACGCCAGCGGATCGTCCGCTGCATTGGTCAGCGCCAGATCGATATCGGTCCGCGCCGATTCCAGATCGCCGGTCGCCACCAGCGCGCGCGCATGATCGAGCTGCGCCTCACCCAGCGGCAATCCGGTCAACGTTCCCGCCGTCAGCGCCGAATCCAGCGCTGTGCGCGCCTTGGCTGGCTGCGCGGCGGCAAGCCACGCATTCCCGGCCTGCGCCCAATAATTTCCCGACCGTGCGTCCTTGGCGATCTGCGCCTCGCGCGCCGCGTCCTCGAACTCGCCGGCCGCCGACGGCCAGTTCTTCTCGGCCGCAAACGCGATCCCCGCACATTCCCGCGCGAAATATCGGCCCCCCGAAATTCGCCAGCGCCCCGCTTCCGCGTGTGCCGCGGCCGGATCGGTGCCCGCCAGCGCGACGCACCGACGGAAGCGACCCTCCTGGACGTCTGCCGGACCGGCCTGCGACACACTTGCCTTGGCGGAAGGCCCCTGGATCGGGGCGACGGCGAGAAGCAGGGTAAGGATCATAGCGCGGCGATCACATCCTCGACCGCCCGGATGATGAGAGTAATGTCGCTATCGCGCGACAGGCGGTGGTCGCCGTCCTTGACCAGCCATGTCTGCACATCGGCTGAACGCAACAGCTCGGCCAGCCGCGCGGTCCGCTGCCACGGCACGTCCGGATCGCGCTGGCCCTGGACCAGTCGGACCGGACCATCGAACGCGATCTCGCCGAACATCAGCCGGTTCGCCTCGCCCGACGACCAGAAGGCGCGGGTGTAGACAGTCGGCGCCGGGCCATAGGGGTTCTTCCGCTCGATCCGCCCGTTGCTCAGCAACGCCATCTTCTCGTCGGTGGTGAAGCCCCAGTCGGTGAAGTCGGGCGCGGGCGCAACGCCGACCAGTCCCTTGACCAGGTCAGGGCGCATCTTCGCCGCGAGCAGCATCAGCCAACCGCCCATCGACGATCCGACGAGGATCGCGGACTCCTCCACAAGAGCATCGATCATCGCCAGCACGTCGTCGCGCCAGTCGACCAGGGTCTGGTCCTCGAACGCGCCCTCGCTGTGCCCGCAGCCGCCATAGTCGAACCGCAGGAAGGCGCGGCCCTCGGACTTCGCCCAGGCCTCCAGCGTCACCGCCTTGGTCCCCATCATGTCCGACGCATAGCCCGACAGGAACACGATCGTCGGCCCGGTACCGGGGCTGTGGTGATAGGCGAGGCGAGGGCGCTCCTTGGCGGGAGGCGTCTCGGCGGGGGTGGCGGCGGCGGGGGCGATATCGGTCATGCCGCCATCCTTAGCCGCGCGTCACGGACGGAGAAAGTCGTCCAATGCAGCCTGGAACGCGACAGGCTGATCGAGCATCACGAAATGCGCCGCATCGCCGATATCGACGAAGGTGACGTGCGGCGCGCTGGCATAGGCCTTCCGATAGAGTGCGTCGGCAACCGGCTTTGTCGGCCCCACCGCGTTCCACGGATAGACCAGCGTGATCGGCGCCGCGATCGACGCCATTTCCGGGCGAAGGTCGGTGGTCAGATCCTCGTACATCGCCTGCGCCGAGACGCGCGCATCCGCCTTGGCCGCCCACTCGGCAACGGTCGTCCGCGACGCGGGCTTCAGCGCCATGCGCGCGGCAAGCGCTTCGTTCGCCGCCACGTTTGCCGGCTTGCCGTACGCGGCGGCCATGCCCGCGCGCATCGCCTTGGCCTGCGGTTCGAGCGCCGCCACGGTGGCACCGGGCGCAAAGATTTCGCCGATATACGGGAGCGAATCGACGATCATCAGCTTACCGACCGCGTCCGGGTGAGTCTTGGCGAGCATCAGCGCGACCAGGCCGCCCATCGAGTGGCCGACGATGGCGGGCTTGTCGAGCTTCGACTGGGTGATCAGGGTGTGGAGATCGGCGACGATCCCGTCGAGAATACCGGGCGACAGGTTCGCGCGCGGATCGTCGCCGCCGAAGCCGTTGACCTGCACGACATACACTCGATGCGTCTTGGCGAGCGTTGGCACGACGCCGTCCCACACCGCGCGCGGCGAGGAGAGGCCGGGAATGAGGATCACCGGCGTGCCCTTGCCGACCGTCTGAACCGAGCCGACCGTCTGAACCGAGATGTGCGGCATCGTCGTTTCGACTGACGCCTGCGCTTTGCCGGGGGCAGCCTGCGCATGGCTCGCGCCTGGATGCAAAACGATCATCAGCGTGACGGCGGTGGCGGCAAGCCGAGCTTTGAGATGCGAAATCATGTCACAGGCTCCTTCGACGGGCTGGTGAAGATATCCTCGATGGCGAGGTCGAACAGTTCGGCGATCTTGAATGCGAGCGGCAGCGACGGGTCATAGCGCCCCGTCTCGATCGCATTGACGCTCTGCCGCGAGACTTCGAGGCGCTCGGCCAAGTCGCCCTGGCTCCAGTCGCGCTCGGCACGCAAAACTTTCAAGCGGTTCTTCATGCTTCGCGGCGCATCGTCACGATATTATAGCCCCAGCCGATCCACAGCCCGGCGAACCACAGCACCGCCGCGTAATAAGCGGGGATGTGCGGCACCAGCCCGAAGCCTTCGAGAAATCCCCATGCGGTCATGACGCTCAGCATGAACCCGCTCGCGACCAGCGACTGGCGGATCATCAGCATACGCAGATATTCGTCGGTCTCCTCGACGATATAGCGGCCGAGCACGAGGAAGATGCCGATCAGCGGCAGGGCCGGCAGCAGCGCCGCGACATAGGCGATCGGTCCGTGCACCGAGCCATGTACGAACAGATAGATCGTCGCGAACAACAAGGCTGCGTAGACGAGACTGAGCAGCATGACGCGGCGGTTGTAACGGCGGATGGCGGGATTCGTGAGCATGGAAAGCGTCCTTTCGAATCAGTAAAGGAGGCTTGTCACTGGTAGTTTCAGGAGTCAATGACGCTTTACAGGCCATCTCGATCCTCCCCCGCCAGGGGGAGGTGGCATCGAAGATGACGGAGGGGGAGGACACGGAATCGAGGTTGGCGCTGGCCTCCCCATCCGTCTGTCAAACGCCAGCCACCTCCCCCTTGCGGGGGTGGATCATTGGGGCGACCTCGCGCCGCGTGTCAGATGATGAATTCGACCGTCTTCATCTGCGTCTGATCCGCCGCGACCGCGCCGCGCTTCTCGACCATCTGGCGGTGCAGGTCGGCGACCGTGTCGCTGCCGCGCGTCTTGCACAGCGCCGGCACGACCGCATGGACCAGCGCGCCGAGCCCGCCCTTGATCATCGTTAGCCCGAAGCGTCCGGCGACGCCGAAATGCTCGGCATAGCTCTCGCCGACGGTGGCGGGGTGGTCGAGGAACAGGCGGCGGAACATCGGCAGTCTCCTGCTTGCTCTATATCAGGCGGCAGCCAAGGCGTCGACTATGCCCGCCGCCAGCACGCTCAGCGTGTCGTCGCGTGCGCCCATCACGACGATCCGGTCGCCCGGCCGCGCCTCGGCCACCAGCGCGGCGGCCGCCTCCGCGCGGTCGGCGACGTGCCGCGCGTCACGACTGCCCTCGACGATCTGCGCGACGATGTCGGCGCTAGTGACTTCCCGCGCGACCGTGCCACCATAATAGGCGGGGTCGGGAAGCACGAGCACGTCGTCCTCCGCCATCCGCTCGACGAATGTGGCGACGAGTTCGCGGCCCATCACCTTCAGCGGGCCATAGCCATGCGGCTGGAAGAATAGCAGCAGCCGACCGGGAAACGCGTGGAGCGTGTCGAGCGTCGCGGCGATCTTGTCCGGGTTGTGCCCGAAATCGTCGATCACCGAGACCCCGCCCGCCTCGCCGACCAGATCGAAGCGCCTGCGCAGGCCCGTGAACCCTGCGATCGCCTTCACCGCATCGGCGAGCGACACATCCGCCGCCATCGCCGCGCCGATCGCGGCGAGCGCGTTCGACACGTTATGCCGTCCCGGCACCGCGAGCTTCACCGGCGTCCGCACCCCGCGCGAGACGAGATCGAAGCGGATCGCGAACGGTTGGGGCTTGAGGTTCTCGGCCCGCAGATCGGCCGACGCGTCGATCGCGAACGTCGTGACCTGACCGCGCGGCAGCCGTGCGGCGAGCGCGGCGGCGTCGGGATCGTTGGCGTTCACCACCGCCGTCTCGGCCTTCGCGATGAAGTCCCCGAACAGCACGCGCAGTTCCTCCAGCGACTTGTGGTCGAGGCTGACATTGTTGAGCACCGCGATCTTCGGCGCATAGCCTGCAATCGAGCCATCGCTCTCGTCGACCTCGCTGACGAACGCCTCGCCCTCTCCGACCAACGCGCTGGCGAACGGCGCGTCCGGCGTGGCAAAGTTCTTCATCACCGCGCCGTTCATTACGGTCGGATCGCGTCCTACGGCGTGCAGGATCCAGCCGATCATGCCCGTGACAGTCGACTTCCCGCTCGTCCCGGCGACCCCGATCGGCAACCGGCTGTCGTTGAACAGCGACGCCAGCATCGCCGCACGGGTCGAGCGTGTGCAGCCAAGCGCATCCGCCGCGATCATGTCAGGCACGCTCGCCTCGATCGCCGCGGAGGCAATGACGAGCTGGTCTGCCGAGACGATCCCGCTGCCGTCCTGCGGGAACAGCGCGACGCCCTTCGCCGCGAGGTCGTCGAACTTGGCGGGCACGCGGCCCTGGTCGAGGCTGCGGTCCGAACCGGCGACGGTCGCGCCGCGCCCCGCGAGGATCATCGCGAGCGGCATCATGCCCGAGCCACCGATGCCGACGAAGAAACAGGGTTTGCTGATATCCATGACGTCGCGATATGGGCGGTTTGGTAACGGGGCAAGGTCGGGAACACGAACAATGCGCATCGGTGTCCTCGCCGCGTCGAGCCGGACCAATCCCGCGGCAATTGCCAAGATGACCGCTTACGCGGCGACTGCGTTTCCTGAGGTCGAACTCGTCTTCCACCCGCAATGCCTGGAGACCGACGGCCATTTCGCTGGCTCCGACTTTCGCCGCGCGGCGGCGTTTCTCGAATACGCCAACGATCCGGCATTCGACGCGCTCTGGTTCCTGCGCGGCGGCTACGGCGCCAACCGCATCCTCGCGATGGTCATGCCCGAACTCGGCCGCGCCGCGCGCCACAAGACGTATCTCGGCTATTCCGATGTCGGCTTCCTCCTCGGCGCACTCTATGCCCGCAGGATTGGCCGACCGGTGCACGGGCCGATGGTCAGCGACATCAACCGCCACGACGGCGAGGCGACGGTCGCGCGGTCGCTCGGCTGGATGGTGCGCGGCGATCGCGAGGGACTTGAGCCTGGGCTGGATGGGCGTCCTTCAGCGGCGTTCAACCTCAGCATCCTGACCTCGCTGATCGGCACACCGTGGCTGCCCGATCTCACCGATCACGTCCTGATCGTCGAGGAGGTGTCGGAGCCGATGTACGCGATCGACCGCATGCTCTTCAAAGTCGCAAACGCCACGCAGTTGAAGGGTATCGCGGGGTTGCGGCTCGGCGCGGTGACCGCGGTGCAGGAGAACGATCCGCCATGGGGCGAAACGCTGGATTACATGATGGTCCGCTGGTCGCGTGACATGGGCGTGCCGTATCTCGGGCGGGCGGAGATCGGCCACACGCAGGCGAACCGCGTGGTGCCGTTCGGGGTGGTTTGAGAGGGTCTGGCTAGCGGGGGCTGCGAGGGCAGCGAGGAAGTCCCGTCCGTGCCCGGCTTCGACCGTCATCCCCCCGACCGTCAACCCCGCCCGACCGTCAACCCCGCCCGACCGTCCCACCCCCTCTACCGTCACCCCAGCGAAAGCTGGGGTATCCCCGTTGGCGTATGTCGCGGCTCGAACCGGGAGATCCCAGCTTTCGCTGGGATGACGGAGGGGCTGAGCGAGAACGCCGAGCGCTGGCGTTTCACCTCGCCGTCGGATCGATCACCTGCATCCCCCCGAACCGCATCTTCGGCTGGCCCGGCAGCGTATAGCTCCCCGCCGCCTGCTCCACAGCCCAGGCGCGCAAATTCGCCGCCACCTCCACTCGCTGCAAGCGATCCCGCTCGCCCATGAACACCACCAGATCCTCGCGCCGGTTGCAGTGGCGCGGGTCGGCGGTCGCGCACGGCGAATACAGGATCGCCAGCGCCACGATCTTTCCGGCCGGATCGAGCACCGCTGCGCCCTTCTCAGGACAACTATGCGCCCGGCACGCGGTGAAGCGGTACAGCGCCCCGATCCGGGTCGGTTCGTCGGGCGGCCCATGCAGGACCTCGATCTGCTGATCCGCGACATCGCCGTTCGCATAAAGATACGACGCCTTGCGCTTGCCGATGAACCGCCGGACTGACGCCGTGAACGCTGGCGCCGTGATCAGCTGGTTCGTATCGCGGCACGCCGCCAACCGCGTTGGCGCGCAGGTCGCAGCAGGGCCCGCAGCAGGCGCGGCAGCGGCGGACAGCATCATCAGCAGACCCAGCATCGGCACTCTCCCAAAACGCCCAGGCACTCCCCAATCCGGCGCATGTCCGTCTGGAGTAGCCCTGTGCGCGTATCACCTTATATACACGACGTGCGCGGATCGGTCCGCGCACGTCATCCCGAGAGAAAGTCTCCCATGTCCGCAATGTTCCGAATCACGCTCCCCGACGGTTCCGTCCGCGAGGTTGCGCCCGGGACTACCCCCGCGGATGTCGCCGCCGCGATCGGCCCTGGCCTCGCCAAGGCCGCGCTCGCCGCACGCATCGACGGGCAGGTGCGCGATCTCAACCGGCCGTTCGAGGGCGATACCGCGCTCGCGCTGGTGACCGCGCGCGACGAGGCGGATGCGCTCGAACTCGTCCGCCACGATCTCGCGCACGTCATGGCAGAGGCGGTCCAGCACCTGTTCCCCGGCACGCAGATCACCTTCGGTCCCGCAACCGATGACGGCTTCTATTACGACTTCGCCCCCAAGGATCGTCCCTTCACCGACGAGGACCTTCCCGCGATCGAAGCCGAGATGCGCGCGATCATCGCCCGGAACGAGCCGTTCCTGCGCGAGGTCTGGTCGCGCCAGCAGTTGATCGATCGCTGGACGCAGCAGGGTGAGAGCTTCAAGGCCGAATGGGCCGCCGAACTGCCTGAGGGCGAGGAACTGACGATCTACCGCCAGGGCGAGTGGCTCGACATGTGCCGCGGCCCGCACATGGCCTCGACCGGCAAGCTCGACCCCGCCGCGTTCAAGCTGACTCGTGTGTCGGGTGCGTATTGGCGCGGCGACCAGAAGAACGCGATGATGTCACGCATCTACGGTACCGGCTGGCTCAACAAGAAGCAGCTCGACGCGCATCTGCTGCGGATCGAGGAAGCGGCCAAGCGCGACCACCGCCGCATCGCGCAGGAAATGGACCTGTTCCATCTCCAGTCCGAAGCGCAGGGCTCGGTGTTCTGGCATCCCAAGGGCTGGGTGATGTGGCGTCAGCTCGAGGCGTATATGCGCCGCAAGCTCGACGCCGCGGGCTATGCCGAGATCAAGACGCCGCAGCTGATGGATGCCAAGCTGTGGGAGGCGTCGGGCCATTGGGGCAAGTTCCGCGAGAACATGTTCGTGGTCCCCGACGAGGTGCCCGGGATCGATCCGAACGCCCCCGTGCTGACCGGCAAGGGCGACCTGATGGCGCTCAAGCCGATGAATTGCCCGGCGCACGTCCAAGTCTTCCGCCAGGGGATCAAGTCGTACCGCGACCTGCCGCTGCGGCTCGCCGAGTTCGGCTGCTGCCACCGCAACGAGCCGCACGGCGCGCTGCACGGCATCATGCGCGTTCGCCAGTTCACGCAGGACGACGCGCACATCTTCTGCACACCCGAGCAGATCGTCGCCGAGACGCGCGCGTTCTGTGAACTGCTTGACGCGGTGTACCGCGACCTGGGCTTTGCCGATTACATGGTGAAGCTCGCGTTGCGCCCCGACAATCGCGCCGGCGATGACGCGCTGTGGGACCGTGCCGAGGGCGATCTCCGCGAGGCGCTGAGGCTCGCCGGCTTGATGGAAGACCGCTTCCAGTTCGAGGAGCTGCCGGGTGAGGGCGCGTTCTACGGTCCGAAGCTCGAATTCCACCTGACCGACGCGATCGGCCGGACGTGGCAGTGCGGGACGTTGCAGCTCGATTACGTGCTGCCCGAGCGACTCGACGCCTCGTACGTTGGCG
Organism: Sphingomonas sp. PP-F2F-A104-K0414; assembly: GCF_004340945.1. GTDB lineage: Bacteria > Pseudomonadota > Alphaproteobacteria > Sphingomonadales > Sphingomonadaceae > Sphingomonas. Next base: position 176,702 of record NZ_SLYD01000002.1, on the reverse strand, counting down.
CGGACGGCGAGCGGCATCGTCCGGTGATGCTCCACCGCGCGATCCTCGGCACGTTCGAGCGCTTCCTCGGCATCCTGATCGAGCATCACGCCGGCCGCTTCCCGCTCTGGCTCGCACCGGTGCAGGCGGTCGTCGCGACGATCGTGTCGGATGCCGACGACTATGCGGTCGAGGTCGCGGCCAAGCTGAAGGCGGCGGGCATCCGCGTCGAAACCGATCTCCGCAACGAGAAGATCAACTACAAGGTGCGCGAGCACAGTCTGGCGAAGGTGCCGAACCTGCTGGTCGTCGGCAAGCGCGAGGCCGAGGAGGGCAAGGTCGCGCTGCGCACGCTCGGCAGCCAGGCTCAGACCATACTGACGCTCGACGAGGCGATCGCGCGTCTTGCGGACGAGGCCCGCGCACCCGATATGTGATCCAACGGGGCCGGCTTTCCGAGCGCGGGTTTCTGCGCTATACGCCGGCCCAAATATTGTCAGAAACTTCAGGAGCAAACCCCATACGTCCTCCCACGATGCGCCGGCCGATGCAGACGCCCGCAATGAACGGCCCGCGATTCAACGAATTCATCCAGAGCCAGAAGGTCCGCGTGATCGATCACGAGGGCGAGAATCTGGGCGTGATGTACACGCGCGAAGCGATCGAGCAGGCAGCCGAGCATGGCCTCGACCTGGTCGAAGTGTCGCCTAACGCTGATCCGCCCGTCGCCAAGTTCCTCGATGTCGGCAAGTTCAAGTACGAGGCGCAGAAGAAGGCGAACCTTGCACGCAAGTCGCAGAAGACGCAGGAGATCAAGGAGATCAAGATGCGTCCGAATATCGACGACCACGACTACGACACGAAGATGAAGAAGGTGAACGACTTCATAGGCGAGGGCGACAAGGTCAAGATTACGCTGCGGTTCCGCGGTCGCGAGCTCAGCCATGGCCAGCTCGGCATGAACCTGTTGAAGCGCGTTCAGGACGACGTCGCGGAGATCGCCAAGATCGAGGCGTACCCGCGCATGGAAGGTCGCCAGATGCTGATGGTGCTCGCACCGAAGTAAGGCTGCAACGCCACCGATCAGGGTGCGCAGGCTATGAGGCCGGTTCGACAGGGGTCGGACCGGCCTTTTTCGTGTCTGCATCGCTCCCGGACATCCGGGCGGTAGCGGAAGCGCCACTCAGCCCCTAGATTCCAGTCGATGTCCGCTCCCAATTCCCCCGACCGTTTCAACGAAGACAAATCCACCTTCGCCGTCCGCGGCGGCGGGGAGGCGCCCGATCTCGCGGCGGGCGTGGCCGCGATCCGCAACGTGCTCGACACGCTGCCGATCCGCCCCGGCGTCTACCGCATGCAGGATGCACGCGGCGACGTGCTGTACGTCGGCAAGGCGCGCGCGCTGCGGAACCGCGTCGCCAACTACGTCCAGGTCGAGCGGCTGACCAAGCGCCTTCAGCGGATGGTGTCGCAGACCCGGTCGATGACGATCGTCACGACCAACAACGAGGCCGAAGCGCTGCTGCTCGAATCGCAGCTTATCAAGCGGTATCGCCCCGCGTACAACGTGTTGCTGCGCGACGATAAGAGCTTCCCGTTCATCCTCCTGCGCGACGACCATGCCTTCCCGCGCGTCCAGAAACACCGCGGCGCGCGGCGCGCGAAGGGCAATTACTACGGCCCGTTCGCCAGCGCCGGGTCGGTCAACAACACGCTCAACGCGCTCCAGAAGCTGTTCCTCCTGCGCAGTTGCACCGACAGCTTCTTCAAGACCCGCGACCGGCCGTGCCTGTTGTATCAGATCAAGCGCTGCTCCGCGCCGTGCGTCGGCCGAATTGACGAGGCCGCGTACCGGGAACTGACCGAGGATGCGAAGGCGTTCCTCGGCGGCAAGTCGACCGGCGTGCAGGCCAAGCTCGGCGCGCAGATGCAGGCCGCCGCGGAGAACATGGACTTCGAACTCGCGGCTTTGCTCCGCGATCGTCTCCGCGCGCTCACCTTCATCCAGGGCACGCAGGCGATCAACGCGGAGGGCGTGGGCGACGCCGACATCTTCGCGATGGCGTGCAAGGACGGGCTGATCGGCATCCAGGCGTTCTTCATCCGCGGCGGCCAGAACTGGGGGCATCGCAGCTTCTTTCCGCAGCACACCAACGATGTCCCCGAGGATGAGGTGCTGACCAGCTTCCTTGGCCAGTTCTACGAGGACGTGCCGCCGCCCAAGCAGATCCTGCTCGACCGCGAATTGCCGGAGGGCGCGCTGCTGGTCGAGGCGTTGGGCGAACGCGCCGGCTACAAGGTCGCGATCCAGGTCCCGCAGCGCGGCGATCGCCGCCGCCTGATGGACCAGGCCACGCGCAACGCGGTCGAGGCGATCGAGCGCCGCCAGGCCGAATCGACGACGCAGGCGAAACTCTTGCGCGAAGTCGCCGACCTGTTCGATCTCCCGGAGCCGCCGCAGCGGATCGAGATCTACGACAACAGCCATATCCAGGGCACCGCGGCGACCGGCGCAATGGTCGTTGCCGGGCCTGAGGGCTTTCGGAAAGGCCAGTATCGAAAGTTCAACATCAAGAACAAGGATACCGCGCCGGGCGACGATTTCGCGATGATGCGCGAGGTCTTCACCCGCCGCTTCTCGCGCGCGCAGGCCGAAGACCCCGATCGTGACTCAGGCGACTGGCCGGATCTGGTGCTCATCGACGGCGGCAAGGGCCAGCTCAATACGGTCAAGGCCGCGCTCGAGGAGATCGGCGTCGAGGACGTGTGCCTGGTCGGCATCGCCAAGGGGCCCGAGCACGGCCGCGACGGCCGCGAGGTGTTCCACATGCTCGACGGCCGCGAGTTCCAGCTCCCCGTCAACGCGCCGGTCCTGTTCTACCTCCAGCGCCTCCGCGACGAGGTCCACCGCTTCGCGATCGGTGTCCACCGCGACAAGCGGAGCAAGGCGATCGGCGCCAGCCCGCTCGACGAGGTCCCCGGTATCGGTCCGGCGCGGAAGAAGGCGTTGCTGATGCACTTCGGCACCGGCCGCGCGGTCCGCAATGCCAGCTTGCAGGATCTGCAACAGGCGCCCGGCGTGTCCGCTGGCGTCGCGCAACAGGTGTATGATTTCTACCATTCGCGCTGATCGGTGGCCATCGGCGACGCTCGCGGCCTGCGATCGTAAGGAAACGAAACCCGATCTTCATTATCCTCGGATAGAGAGGGCGCAGTGACCACGCCCGTCTTCCTGACTATTGATACGGAGTTCGCGTGGCGGCATCACGTCGCCGGGCTCGATTGCGACGCGATTTACGCGCGGTCGCTTGAGCCGGCCGGCGTCGGGCTTGCCTATCAACTGGGCGAACTCGCGCGGCACGATCTGAAAGCGTGTTTCTTTGTCGATCCGATGCCCGGCATCACCTTCGGCCTGGCTCCCATTCGTCGCATGATCGAGACGATCCTAGACGCGGGGCAGGAGGTCCAGCTTCACCTTCACCCCAACTGGACGACCGCGAAAGCCGGTGACCGGGGTGTCGCGCACGACCGGTTCTCGCTGTTCGACTATAGCCTGGCCGAGCAGACCGATCTGCTCATGCGCGCCACCGAACTGCTGGTCGAGGCAGGAGCGCCGCATCCGATCGCCTTCCGCGCCGGCAGCTATGCCGCCAATGACGACACGTTGACCGCGCTCGCGGCACTCGGGTTCAGCTACGACAGCAGCCATAACGGCTCGGAAGCCCCGGGAATGAGCCGCATCTCGCTGCCTGCGCAGCAGATCTCCCCGGTCCGCCGTTCGCAGGACAAGGGCGTGATCGAAGTACCCGTCACCGTGATCGAGGATCGGCGCGACAAGATCCGCACCTTCCAGCTCTGCGCGCTGTCGGCTGGCGAGACCTATGACGCGCTGGAGCATGCCGCGGTGTCGGGGCATGCGGTGGTGACGATCGTCAGCCACGGCTTCGAACTGGCGAACCGGAGCGGCACGCGGCCCAACGCGGTCCATGTGCGGCGTTTCACGGCGTTGTGCGGAATGCTGTCGGAGATGCGCGAAGTGTTGCCGACGCATCATTTCGCGGATCGCCCGCCGCTCGCGCTCGACCGCGCGGATACGCCGCTCGCGCCCGATCAGTTGCGGACCCGCTGGCGGCAGGCCGAACAGCTCTGGTCGAACTGGGTCGAGGAACGGCCGCGATCGCGCGGGCTGTAGTGGCGGACGATGCGGTTCGACGCCTGCCGCTGAAGTTCCAGATCGGCGCGCGGACCCTCGCGACCATTCCCCGGCGCCTTGTGCGCGTGTCGTTTTCGCTCGATGCCGTGCTCGCGCCGATAGCACCGATCCTGCCGCCGCTGCCCGACGATGCCGATGGATATCTGGTGACGTCGTTGCCCGAACTGATGCTCGCCGGTCTCGATCGCCACGGCCTGCTCGCGTTCGTTCGGCAGCACTATGTGCGGTATCATATCGATCTTGCGGCGGGGGAGGCGGCGTGGCTCGCGGGATTGTCCGGCAGCGCAAGGTCGGGGATCAAGCGCAAGGCAAAGAAGCTCGCCGCAGCGAATGGCGGCGTGCTCGATATCCGGCGCTATCACGATGTAGCGGCGTTCGCCGACTTCCTCCCGCTCGCCCGCGCGGTGTCGGCGACGACGTATCAGGAGAAGCTGCTGGGATCGGGACTGCCCGACGATACGGCTTCGGTGCGCCATCTCGAATCGCTCGCGGCGCAGGACAGGGTGCGTGCCTGGCTGGCGTTCATTGCAGGCGTGCCGGTCGCGTATCTGTGCTGCACCGCCGACGGCGACTCGCTGTGTTACACCTATGTCGGGCATGATCCGGCGCATAACGACCTGTCGCCGGGCGTGGTTTTGCAGGTCGAGGCGATGCGCGCGCTGTTCGCGGAGAAGCGGTTCGCACGGTTCGACTTCACCGAGGGGGAAGGGCAGCACAAGCGGCAATTCTCGAACGGGGGGACGGCGTGCGTCGATGTGCTGCTGTTGCGGCCAACGCTGGCGAACCGCGTGACGGTGATGGCGTTGCGCGGGTTCGATAGTGCGATTGCGATGGCCAAACGCGCCGCAACGCATCCGGCGTTGGCCACGCTCGCAAAGAAGATCCGCCGCTGATCGTCTCCCCATCCTGAGGGAAAGAGGGGTGGAGACCTTTTTACACTCTCCCATGCGGAGCGGGGTATAGGACCAGCATGCACCTCCGCGCAGCCGCCATCGTCGTCGCCGTCCGCCAACACGGCGAGCACGGCGCGATCGTGCGCGCGCTCACCCGGAACGATGGCATCCAGCCCGGCTACGTCCGCGGCGGGCGATCGCGCGCGATGCGCCCGGTGCTGTTGCAGGCGAACGTCATCCAGGGTGAATGGCGGGCGCGCACCGGCGAGCAGCTCGCGTCGCTAACGGCTGAACTGATCCACAGCCGCGCGCAGATGCATGGCGAACCGCTCGGCGCCGGCGCGCTCGAATGGACCACCGCGCTGACGGCGGCGGCGCTGCCCGAAGCGCAGCCCTATCCGCAGATCCACGATGCGCTGGAGGGCGTACTCGGCGCGATCGAGGCAGCACCATCGGCGCGCGGCTGGGCGGCGGCGCTGGTCCGGTACGAATTATTGGTGCTCGCCGAACTCGGCTTCGGCCTTGATCTCGACCGCTGCGTCGCGAGCGGAATCGAAGAGGATCTCGGCTTCGTCAGTCCAAAGAGCGGCGCGGCCGTCTCGCGTGGGGCGGCGTTCGGCTATGAGGCCAAGCTGCTCAGATTGCCGCCCTTCCTTCTCACCGGTGGCGAAGCGGTTTGGCCGGATATCTTCGACGGCCTGCGGTTGACCGGCCATTTCCTGGCGCGCGACATCCTCGTCGACCGTCGCGCCGATCCGTTGGCGGCGCGCGACCGGCTGGTCGACCGTCTCAAAAGGGCGGTTGCGTGAGCGTGCCTCGCCCGGCAAGGGCCGCGCAGGAGGAACGCACATGCCCTTGATCGCGATACTGGCCGGCGACGGCATCGGACCCGAAGTCACCGCGGAAGCGCGGCGGGTGCTCGATACGCTCGGCCTCGACCTCACCTACGAAGAGGGTCTCGTCGGCGGCGCCGCGTACAAGGCCGTAGGCCATCCGCTTCCCGCCGAGACGCTCGACCTCGCCCGCCGTGCCGATGCGATCCTGTTCGGGGCGGTCGGCGATCCCGACTGCGATGCGCTCGAACGCCAGTTCCGCCCCGAGCAAGCCATTCTCGGCCTGCGCAAGGAGCTCGGGCTGTTCGCCAATTTGCGCCCGGCCAAGCTGTTCGCCGGCCTTGAGGACGCCTCCGCGCTTCGCCCCGAGATCGCCCGGTCGATCGACATGGTCATCGTCCGCGAACTGACCGGCGACGTGTATTTCGGCGCCAAGGGCATCCGCACCACCGCCGATGGCCTGCGCGAAGGCCATGACGAGATGCGCTACGACGAGGCCGAGATCGCGCGCATCGCCCGCGTCGGTTTCGAGACTGCACGGACCCGGAAGGGCAAGCTGCTATCGGTCGACAAGGCCAACGTGCTGGAGACCTCGCAGCTGTGGCGCGACGTCGTGATCGAGGTCTCGGCTGACTATCCCGATATCGAACTCAGCCACATGTACGTCGACAACGCGGCGATGCAGATGGTGCGCAACCCCGGCCAGTTCGACGTGATCGTCACAGGCAATCTGTTCGGCGACATCCTGTCCGACGAGGCGTCGATGTGCGCAGGCTCGATCGGCATGCTGCCGTCCGCCGCGCTGAACGACTCTAACAAGGGCATGTACGAGCCGATTCATGGGAGCGCACCCGATATCGCCGGGCAGGGCAAGGCCAATCCGTGCGCGGCGATCCTGTCCGCGGCGATGATGCTGCGCCACTCGCTCGATCTGCCCGAAGCGGCCGACCGGATCGAGGCAGCGGTCGCCGCGGCGATCCTGAAGGGCGCGCGCACGCCTGACCTCGGCGGCACGCTGTCGACCTCGGCGATGGGCGACGCCGTTCTCGCCGAACTCGGCTGAGCCTGTGATCGCCGACCTTCTCGAACTTGCGATCGTCATCCCGACGTTCAACGAGAAGGCCAACGTCCCGACGTTGATCGCCAAGCTCGATCAGGCGCTGGCCGGGCGTAACTGGGAGGCGATCTTCGTCGACGACGACAGTCCCGACGGCACCGCCGACGCCGCGCGCGAGATCGCCCGCCTCGACAAGCGGGTGCGCGTGATCCAGCGGATCGGTCGACGCGGGCTGTCGTCGGCGTGCATCGAGGGGATGTGCGCGACGGCGGCGCCGGTCGTCGCGGTGATCGACGGAGACCTCCAGCACGACGAGACGTTGCTGCCGGCGATGCTCGACCTGTTGAAGGACAGCGAGACCGACGTAGCGATCGGCTCGCGCTTCGTCAGCGGCGGCTGCACGGGCGAGTGGGACAGCGACCGCGTCGCCAAGTCGGCGCTCGCCACCCGGATGTCGCGCCGCGTGCTGAAATGCGATCTCAACGATCCGATGAGCGGCTTCTTCATGATCCGCACCGACATCGTCCGCCGCCTCGCGCCGTCGCTGTCCGCGATCGGCTTCAAGATCCTGCTCGACCTGCTCACCGCCTCGCCCACGCCGCTGCGCTTCGTCGAAGTGCCCTACACCTTCCGCTGCCGCACCGAAGGCGAAAGCAAGCTCGATCACGTCGTCGCGATGGAATATCTGATCGCGATCTACGACCGGATGTTCGGGCGGGTCGTGCCGGTGCGGTTCGCGATGTTCTCGGCGATCGGCGTGCTCGGCGTCGGCATCCACATGGCGGTGCTGACCGCGTTGTTCGTAGGGTTCGGCACGCACTTCCTGGTCGGCGAGATCGTCGCGACGCTCGCCGCGCTCACGTTAAACTTCTTCCTCAACAACGCGCTGACGTATCGTGACCGGCGCTTGAAGGGGTGGCGGCAATTGGTCGACGGCTGGGTGTCGTTCGCAGTGATCTGCTCGGTCGGTGCGGTCGCCAATGTTGGTATCGCCGCGTTCCTGTACGAGATGCGCGATGGCGCGTGGGCGGCGTCGGCGCTGATCGGCGTGCTGGTCGGCGCGGTGTGGAACTACGCGCTGTCCTCGAAATTTACCTGGGGGCGGTACTGAGCGAGGCACCCGGCCCGCTCTTCTCGCACCCGCAAGGCTTGTCATCCCCGCTCCCCCCCGGCAAAGCGGCGCGCATGAAGCGCAAGACCGGCCAGGATCGTTCGATCACCCAGAATTGGCGTCCCGCGACGCGCGCCATCCGCGGCGGCACCGCCCGCAGCGAATATGGCGAGACGTCGGAGGCGTTGTTCCTCACCTCGGGCTATTGCTACGACAAGGCGGGCGACGCCGCGGCGCGCTTTGCCGGCGAGCAGGAGGGGATGACCTATTCCCGCCTCCAGAACCCGACCGTGCAGATGCTCGAGGAGCGGATCGCGCTGCTCGAAGGCGCCGAGGCGTGCCGGACGATGGCGACGGGCATGGCGGCGATGACTGCCGCGCTGCTCTGCCAGCTTCAGACTGGCGATCACCTCGTTGGTGGCCGTGCGGCGTTCGGCTCGTGCCGCTGGCTCACCGACACGCTGCTGCCGAAGTTCGGGATCGCCACGACGATCGTCGATGCGCGCGATCCGCAGGCGTTTCTCGACGCGGTCCGCCCCGAAACGAAGGTGTTCTTCTTCGAGACGCCCGCCAACCCGACGATGGATATCGCCGGTTTGAAGGCGATCTGCGACATCGCGCGCGAGCGCGGCATCACGACGGTCGTCGACAACGCGTTCGCGACGCCCGCCTTGCAGCGGCCGATGGAGTTCGGCGCCGACGTCACGGCCTACAGCGCGACTAAGATGATGGACGGGCAGGGCCGCGTGCTCGCCGGCGCCGTTTGTGGCACCGAGGATTTCATTACCAACACGCTGCTGCCATTCACGCGCAACACCGGCCCGACGCTGTCGCCGTTCAACGCATGGGTGGTGCTGAAGGGCCTCGAGACGCTCGACCTGCGCATCCACCGCCAGTCCGAGAACGCGATGAAGGTCGGGCAATTCCTCGAAGGCCGCGTCCCTCGCGTGCTGCATCCCTTCTTGCCGAGCCATCCGCAGCATGAGCTCGCGATGCGCCAGATGGACGCGTGCGGACCGATCTTCGCGTTCGAGGTCGAGGGACGCGAGCAGGCACACGCACTGCTCGATGGTCTCGAACTGGTCGATATCTCGAACAACATCGGCGACTCGCGCTCGCTGATGACGCATCCGGCCTCGACCACGCACGCCAGCGTCTCGCCCGACAAGCAGATCGAGATGGGCGTGACGGAGGGGTTGTTGCGGATCAACGTCGGGCTGGAGGATGCGCAGGACGTGATCGATGACCTTGATCAGGCCTTGAGGCAGGCAGGATTGTGAAGGCGCTGTTCCCCAACGCGGCGACGACCGATGGGGTGACGGTGCGCGTGTCGGTCAGCTATCTGCCCGAACAGTCCGAGCCAGAGCGCGGCCGCTGGTTCTGGGCGTATCACATCCGGCTTGAGAACGAGGGCGACGAGACGGTCCAGTTGCTGACCCGCCACTGGGTGATCACCGACGGCCGCGGCGCGCGCCATTCGGTCGAGGGTGAAGGCGTGGTCGGCGAACAGCCGGTGATCGAGCCCGGCGCGAGCTTCGACTATGTCTCGGGCTGCCCACTGGCGACGCCGTCGGGCGCGATGCAGGGAAGCTACCGCATGGTCCGCGAGGACGGCGCGCTCTTCGACGTCGAGATCCCCCGCTTCTCCCTGTTCGCGCCTGCGGTGCTCAACTGATGCGCCGTGCACTCATGAGAAGCGCGCGCCTCGAAGACCTCCGTCGCCTGACCTCATTCCGTCACCCCAGCGAAAGCTGGGGTATCCCGGTTGGCGGTCGTCACGCCCGCCCCATGAATATCCCAGCTTTCGCTGGGATGACGGTTGGGGTGAAGCTGCTGGCAAAGGGGCCGGTTCAATGAAGCGCACGCATCTCCCGCTCAACGGCCTGCGCGTACTCGACGCGGCGGCGCGACATCTGTCGTTTACGCGTGCTGCGGACGAGCTGGCGGTGACGCCGGCGGCGGTGGGTCAGCAGATTCGCGCGCTGGAAGATACGCTTGGCGTCGTCCTGTTCCGCCGTACCACGCGCGGGCTTGAACTGACGCCTGAGGCTGAGGCCGGTCTCGGCGCACTCCGTGGCGGCTTCCTCCAGTTCGAGGAGGCCGTGCGCGCGATGCAGGCGGGGCAGTCGTCGAAATCGCTGACGATCGCAGCGCCGCGCGACCTGACCGAGAAATGGCTGATGCCGCGGCTCGCGCAGATCGCCGAGGCGGATCCCGAACTGCGGTTCGTGCTGATCACCGCCGACGAGAATGTCGACTTCACCGAAGCCAATCTCGACCTCGCGATCCGCTGGGGCGATGGTCCCGGCGAGCATGAGGGCGAAGCGCTCGAATCCGAAGGCATGGTTACGATCGCCAAGCCCGGCACCGACAGTGAGTCGGCGATCGCTTGGTCCGGAGAAGACGGCGTAGCGCTGGTCCGCGTAACGGATGCCGGACTCGCGATCGACGCGGCGGCGGCGGGGCTCGGTCGGGCGACCGTGCCCGAACTGCTCGCTCGCCGCGATCTCGCGCAGGCCCGCGTCCAGCTGATCGGCGAGTCGCAGCCGTCGAAGGGGGGGTACTGGCTCGTCGCCCCGCTCCCGCAGTGGCGCCAGAAGAAAGTCCGCGCGCTCGTGGATGCTCTGACCGCGTGAGGCAACCCGGACGCAGGCCACGGCGCGCCGGCGTATCGCCGGTGCTGAAGACGCGCCGGCTGCGACTGCGGCCGCTCGTCGAGGGCGACGCGACCGCGTTGCACCCGATGCTCGCGGATGCGGAGCTGATGGCCTATTCCGCCGACGGTCCCCTGGGTTCGGTCGACGACGTTCGCACCTACCTCGCCGAGGAAGCCGCGCCGGGCAACCAGCGCACCTGGGCGATCACCCGCACCGGCGACGACCGCGCGATCGGCTGGGTCTCGGGGAGCGAGGCCGATGGCGCGGGGGTTACCGAGATCGGCTTCATCCTGGCACGCGAAGCGTGGGGGCGTGGGATCGCGCGGGAGGCCGTATCGGCCGTGATCGATCGTTTGTTCGCAGAGGGGCGGAGCCGCGTATTCGCCGACGCGGATACCGAGAATACTGCGTCGATCTTGTTGTTGGAGCGGCTGGGCTTTCGCCGTGAACGGCTGTTGCGCGACGAATGGGAGACGCATTTGGGTCTGCGTGACAGCCTGATCTACGGGCTATGCGCCGATAGCTGGCAGGCGGCCGGGCGGGCTTAAATACCGCCGCCCTTCCCCCAGATTACACCACCCCGGCGGAGGCCGGGGCCCAGTTGGAAAGGTGGTCGTAACGGCGCGCTGCCCTCAATTAGCAACGTTCACCAACTTGGCCCCGGCCTTCGCCGGGGTGGTAGCAGAAAAGTTGGGCGCTCTCTCGGAAACGGCAGCTAAGCCTACCGCGCAGCCAGCAACGCCAGCGCTCGCCCCATCAGCCCCGCGAACCGCACCTCGTTCACGCTGTCATCCGCCCGATGCCAGTTCCCGGTCGCCGCATACCAGCGTCCGTCCTTCGCCTGCACCAGATAGTTCAGCGTCAGGACCCCAGGCTCGCCGCCACCCTTGAACCCGACATACCCAAACCGCTTGGCGATCGCCGGATCGACCCCCGCATTCACCGCCAGCACTGCCCGAGTCGTAGCATCCGCCCCGCGTAGCCGATCCATCAAGCCCGCCATTGCAGCCGGACTCGCAAACCACTCTACGCTGTCGATCGCCACCGGCTTCCCCGCGAACACCGTCGGATTCAGCTTGGCGGTGGAAATCTTCACCGCATTGTCGACCAGCAGCGCCCGCCGCTCGTCCACCGAGCCCGCGATCCACGCCTTGGTCAGTGCCGGATCGCCCTTGAGCGCGAACATTTCCCGCGTCGTCATCACCGGCACGCTACCACCTGCCGACGCGGCAATCGCATCGACCTTCGCGCGCCCGAGCGTCGTCAGCAGCGTATCCGTCGCGGTGTTGTCGCTGATCGAGATCATCAGAGTCGCCAGCGTCTGCACCGTCACCGGCGACTCCGCCGGCCAGGTCTGCAACACGCCCGACGGCAACGATGGCGCGCCGACCTTCACGACATCCGTCCAGTGACGCTCGTCCGCAGCCACCTGCCGCGCGAGCTCCGCCAGTACCCACAGCTTGAACGCCGACCCGAGCGGTGCGGCGATATCAGCTCGGTATTCGAGGATCGGCGCAGGCTTGCCCGCGCCAAGCGCATACAGCCCGAACCCGATGGCCCCAGGTAGTGCGCGAAATTCCGCTTCGACCTTCGCGAGGCTGTCGTCGCGCGCGCCTGTGCCGGTGATCAGCAACCCAGTGGCGGCATGCGGCGCTGCCGGATCGAGCGCCAAGCGGACGCTCGCCGTTCCGCGCGCATAGCCGACGATCAGATTGGCGCTCCACGCCGACGTCGCCGTCAACGACTCGATCCTTTCCGGCGCGCCGAGTGTCACCTTCAGCTTTTCGACGATCGTCGCGAACTGCGCCTTCGGCACCTTCTCGCGGAAGCTCGCGGCGAAATACGCGTCATACGCGCCACGCCCGTCGAGGATCGCGACCAGCGCATCCGCCTTCGCCCGCAGCACCGGATCCGCCACCGCACCCTGCGCCACCGCACCAACCGGCAACAACGCCACCGCCAACGCCATCAGCCAGAGCGCGAGCCTGTGCATCAGTTCTTCAGCTTCCAACCGCTCTTCAGCAACCGGTAGCAGAGCGTCGCCAGCACCACGTCGATCACCAGGATCACGATCCCGCCGATCATCACCGGCGAGTCGGCAATTCCCAGGAACCCGTATCGGAACCCCGAGATTATGTAGAAGAACGGGTTGGCATGGCTGAATGCGCGGAACGCGGGCGCGAGCTTGTCGACCGAATAGAACGTCCCCGACAACAGCGACAGCGGCGCGATCACGAAGTTGGTGACCGCGGCGGCATGATCGAACTTGTCCGCCCAAATCGATGTCAGCACGCCGAGCAACGCGAGGAACACCGCGCCCAGCAGCCCGAACCAAATGATCGCCAGCGGCGCGTGCGGCGTTACGTGCACGCCCGGATACAGCGCCATCGCCGCCCACACGACGATCCCGACGATCACTGCGCGTGTCACGGCACCGCCGACCAGCGCGGCCAGCAGTTCACCCGTCGACAAGGGTGGCTGGAGATAGTCGACGATCGTGCCCTGCATCTTGCCGACCAGCAGCGAGAAGCTCGCATTGGCGAACGCCGGCCCCATCATGCCCTGCGCGATGATCAGCCCCGGCGCGATGAAATCGGCGAACGCGACGATCTGGCCGTCGACCGGCACCGGGCTTTTAGCGCCGGTCGCGATGGTGAAGACGATCAGAAACAGGAGGGTGGTGATCGCCGGCGCCCACACCGTCTGAAGCTGCACCTTGAAGAACCGGCGCACCTCCTTGATATAGAGGGTTCGCAATCCCTCCCAGTTCACGCTCTTTATGACGGGAACGCCGGGGGCGGAATGCACCGCCGAATGGATTTCACCGATTGGGGGCTGGCTGCTCATAGGCGTTGCGGGTAATCGCTGCCGCTGCCGCCCGCAACCCGGCTGAGCAAGACTAAGGAACGAACATGTCCTGGACCGACGAGCGCATCGAGACGCTCAAGACGATGTGGGAGGCGGGGCAGACCGCCAGCCAGATCGCCGAAGCACTGGGTGGCGTCAGCCGCAACGCCGTCATCGGCAAGGCCCACCGCCTCGAGCTGCAGGCGCGCCCGTCGCCGGTGAAGCCTAACGATCCCGAGGCGAAGGCGGCAGCTGCGGCTGCAGAGGCGTCGGCAGCGGTCGTGGCGGACGTGGCCGAACCGGTGGCAGAGCCAGAGGTCGAGGCGCCCAAGCCCGCACCGGTCGCGCCGCCGGTCGTCGCTGCGCCAAAGCCGGCCGCACCGGTAGCGGCCGAGCCCGTCGCGGACGAGCCCGAGGATGATGAGGACGAAGACGAGGAGGAGGTTGCTCCGGCCGTCGTCGCCCCCGTCCGTGCGCCGCAGCCGATCCTGCGTTCGGTCGGCCCCGGTGGCTTCCTTCGTCAGGCTCCCGGTGAGCAGCAGCCACCGAGCACGCCGGCGCCGCCGCGTCGTCTGGTGCCCGCCAAGCCGTCGCCCGAAATGGCGAACAAGACGAGCCTGCTCGAACTGAACGACCGGATCTGCAAATGGCCGCTTGGTCATCCGGGCGAGCCCGACTTCCACTTCTGCGGCAAGGCGGTGAACCCGGGCTTCCCGTATTGCGTCGATCACTGCGGCCATGCGTACCAGGCGCAGCTGCCGCGTCGCGATCGCCGTCCGACTCCGCCGCTGCCATTCGGCGGTCCGCGGCCGAGGTGAGGCGCAGGGCGGCCTGCGCCAATTTGGCGCAGGACTCGCCCAAGCCCGGCCGGCGCGGCTTGTCCGCGTCCGACGACATGGGCTTTGCCCATGGCTAGCGTGATACAGAAAAGGCCGTTTCCTCGCGCGAGGAAGCGGCCTTTTTCCAAATTGCCACCCCACCCCGGCGAAGGCCGGGGCCCAGTTGGAAAGCTCTCGGTAACTGAGCGCCGCTCGCTTTTAGCAGCATTGCCCAACTGGGCCCCGGCCTCCGCCGGGGTGGCGCTTCTTGCAGCTCAACGCGTCTTCCGCCCCTTCCTTGTTCTCCCGCGATGGCGGGAGCCCAGACTGGGTCCCCGCCTTCGCGGGGAAACAATATGGGCCGCTTCCCCGTGTGAGGAAGCGGCCTTTTTCATGTCACGCTAGCCATGGGCAAAGCCCATGTCGTCGGACGCGGCGAGCCGCGCCGGCCGGGCTTGGGCGTGTCCTGCACCAGCTTGGTGCAGGCCGCCCTTCGCCTCAGAACCTAAACGCAGCCGTGGCGCGCAGGCTGTGCCAACGGAAGTCCTGCGAGTCGCGACGGAAGTCGGTGCCCGCTGCGTTGCCACGCGTGAACGGACCGCCGGTCGGGCCGCCCGAGGCGCGGACGCGGTAGTCGTTGTCCTGATACTGGTGATACTGATATTCCAGACCGACCGAGAAGTTGCGACCCAGCTTCTGCTCGATGCCGCCGCCACCGACGATGCCCCATTCCTTGCTGCCACCGTTGGTGATGAAGGTGTTGGCGGTGTTGCCGGTCGTGAAGCTGTTGTCGATGTTGGCATAGCCGACGCCGAACGTGCCGTAGAACAGCGTCGTGTTCGCCGCATAGCCCAGGCGGCCGCGTGCCGATGCTTCCCATTTCAGGTCGCGCGTCATCGTGTAGAAGGCGGGCGTGGTGCTGAAGGCGGTGACGCTGTCGCTGATCTCGTTCTTGCCGAACTCGCCGACCACGCCGACGACGATGTTGCCGCGCTGGTAATCCGCGCCGACCCGTGCCGAATAGCCGATGCCGTCTTTGTCGCTACGGCAACCACGACCACCAGCGGCGGGCGCGGTGTTGCTGGTCGCGCGACCGTTGCAGAAGCCCGGCGAGAACGCGTTGGCGGCGGTCGCAGTCGAGATGGTGTCGCCGAAGACGCCATCCAGATTGCGATCGAATGCGATCGTCTCGCCATTGTCGTTGGGCTGCACGTCATAGCCGAACGAGCCGCCGACATAGACTCCGCTGAACGGCGCATCGTCGGTCATGTCCTGTGCAGCGGCAGGTGCTGCGAAACCCAAAGCGGCAACGCCTGCAAGCGCCACCATCATCGTCTTAGTCATATTCACTCCCGGAAACTTCATGACAGGTTTTTCATAAACGGCTGATCGGGGAAAATTATGCAGCAAGCATAACAATCTGCGGCAATGTGGCTTTCCAGTAACAGGGAGAACAAACAGAGCCTGTGGCTTTGTCCAACGCGTCCGGCTACGCTCTCGCCATGGCTGAAGATCTGTTCGCGTCCCCGGGCGCACCCGGCGTCGGCAAACCCGCCGCCAATACCTATGACGCCTCCTCGATCGAGGTCCTCGAAGGGCTCGAACCCGTCCGCCGCCGCCCCGGCATGTATGTCGGCGGCACCGACGAGCGCGCACTGCACCACCTCGCCGCCGAAGTGCTCGACAACGCGATGGACGAGGCGGTCGCCGGCCACGCGACCCGGATCGAAGTCACGCTGGAGGCGAACAACCGCCTGACGATCGTCGACAACGGCCGCGGCATTCCGGTCGATCCGCATCCGAAATTCCCCGACAAGTCGGCGCTGGAGGTGATCCTCTCGACGCTCCACTCGGGCGGAAAGTTCGCGGGCAAGGCGTACGCGACCTCGGGCGGGCTCCACGGCGTCGGCATTAGCGTCGTCAACGCGCTCTCGTCCGACACCGTCGTCGAGGTCGCGCGTGATCGGCAGCTCTACCGCCAGCGCTTCGCCAAGGGCCAGACGCTAGGCCCGATCGAGCATCTCGGCCCGACGCCGAACCGCCGCGGTACCAGCGTCGCGTTCACGCCCGACACCGAGATCTTCGGCAGCGAACTGAACTTCAAGCCACAGCGCCTCTACAAGCTCGTCCGGTCGAAGGCGTATCTCTTCGCTGGCGTCGAAATCCGCTGGCACTGCGCGCCCGACCTGATCGGCGACGATACGCCAGCACAGGCCGTGTTCCAGTTCCCCGGCGGCCTCGCCGACCATCTCCGCGACCAGATCGCCGGCCGCGAATGCGCGACGTCGGACTTCTTCTCGGGCTCGCAGGATTTCCCGAGCGCGAACGGCGAGACGCAGGGCCGCGTCGAATGGGCGGTCGCGTGGCCGTTATGGAGCGATGGTTCGTACAGCTGGTATTGCAACACCATCCCGACCCCCGATGGCGGCACGCACGAACAGGGCCTTCGCCAGGCGCTGGTCCGCGGCCTGCGCGCGTTCGGCGATCTCGTCGGCAACAAGAAGACCAAGGATATCAGCGCGGACGACGTCATGGTCGGCAGCGAGCTGATGCTGTCGGTGTTCATCCGCGAACCGCAATTCCAGAGTCAGACCAAGGATCGCCTGACCAGCCCTGAGGCCGCCGGCCTCGTCGAGAAGGCGGTGCGCGATCATTTCGACCATTTCCTCAGCCACAACATGGAGCGCGGCAAGGCGCTGCTGAACTATGTGCTGGAGCGGATGGACGAACGCCTGCGCCGCAAGCAGGAACGCGACGTCAAGCGTAAGACCGCCACTTCCGCGCGGAAGCTGCGCCTGCCGGGTAAGCTCACCGACTGCTCCGCCAACTCGCCCGAAGGCACAGAACTCTTCATCGTCGAGGGCGATTCGGCAGGTGGCTCGGCCAAGCAGGCGCGCGACCGAAAAACGCAGGCGATCCTCCCGATCCGCGGGAAAATCCTCAACGTCGCATCCGCCACCAGCGCGAAGATCTTCGCCAACCAGGAAATCGCCGACCTGACGTTGGCACTGGGCTGTGGCACCCGGAAGGACTGCACGCCGGATACGCTCCGCTACGAACGCATCGTCATCATGACCGACGCAGACGTGGATGGGGCCCACATCGCGACGCTGCTGATGACGTTCTTCTTCCAGGAGATGCCCGAACTCGTCCGCCGCGGGCACCTCTACCTCGCGCAACCGCCGCTCTACCGCCTGACCGTCGGCACCAAGAGCATCTACGCGAGAGACGACGCGCACCGCGCCGAACTCGAACGCACGGTGTTCAAGGGCAAGAAGGTCGATGTCGGCCGCTTCAAGGGCCTCGGCGAGATGAACCCGAGCCAACTCCGCGAAACCACGATGGATCCCGCCACCCGCGGCATGCTCCGCATCACGCTCCCACAGGAATATGAAGAGCGCGCGCAGGTGAAGGACCTGGTCGACCGCCTGATGGGCAACAACCCCGCCCACCGCTTCGCCTTCATCCAGGAGAACGCCGGCCGCATGGACGAGGAAGCAATCGACGCCTGAGGCAAGGCTCGTGGTGCGTTGGGCTCGCGCGCACCTAACGTCACGGCCCAAGCGCAATCGAGGTCTGCGAGCCAGCGATAGCCCGCAGACGGCAAAAGTCACTGTCTGTAGGCGATCAGCGTCGAGGTCTTGCCGTATTTGATGTCGTTGACGTCCATCGTCATTTTCTTGCCGTCGGGCGAGATCGTCATGACGTATTTGCCGATCACCTTGCCGTCGAGATAGTCGGTCTCATGCAGCGTGTTGAGATCGGATTGCCGTAGCGACACCGTCGTCCAGCCGGCATCGCCGACGACCGCGACCGACGGGCCGCCCGTCGTCGCCACGTACGATGTCCCGGTCGGCGTCGAATAGGTCACGACCTTGCCGGTCTTCGCGAAGGTGAAGACGAGGCCGCTGTCGGACACTTGGGTCTGGTTCGTCTGCAGCCATGACCCCGATGCCGCGTGCGACCCGGACGGGCCCGCTGCGACGCGCTCGCTGATGGTCGTGCCGGTGATCGGGATCCCGTTCGGTGCGCTGGTGTCGTTGAACACCGTCGAGATCGAGCTGTTGTCGGCGGACAGCGTCGCGGTGGCGTCGCTCATCGGCTTGCCGCCTTTGCTCGTCGCATATTTGACGATCGCCGGATCGACGACGGTGACCGACATCGCGTCATAATAGGCGTGGCCGGTGACCGGATGAAGCGCACCATCGGCGGCGATCTTGACCACCGGAATGCAGGTCGAACAGGTATAAAACCCGTTCTCGATCAATGCGACCGAAGGTTTAGTCGAAAGTTCGCTCTCCTTGATGTCGCCTTTCCAAGTTCCGGTGAAGACGTCCTTGGCATAGGCCGGTGATGTCGTGGCAAGCATAAGTGCGATGCATGGTAGTAACCTGGACATGGTTCTCTCCCCTATAGTGCGGCGGGGCGATCCGAATCGAACCAAAGCGCACAGGATCCTGGCACCACGTCTTGCCGATCATGCGCCTATTCGCGTGCCTATTCCAGTGAATGCCGCAAGCGCAGCGGCGAATCATCGGGATCGGCCATGTCGGCGTTCGCCGCGCGATGCCACGCGGTGTTGCCCCCGGCGTCGCGCGCTCGTATCAGGCGGTTCGGGCGGCCGTGTGGGTCGCCCTCGCTGTTTGAAGGAGCTTGCCGTCGTGACCATCACCCCGCTCATGCCCGTCTACCCGCGGTGTGGCGTGCGTCCGGTCCGAGGCGAGGGCGCGTACCTCTTCGGCGAGGACGGCCAGCAATATCTCGATTTCGCCAGCGGCATCGCGGTCAACGCGCTCGGCCACGGCCACCCGCATCTGACTAAGGCGATCGCCGAACAGGCTGCGACGCTGATGCACGTGTCGAACCTGTACGGATCGCCGCAGGGCGAGCATCTCGCACAGCGGCTCGTCGACAACACGTTTGCCGACACCGTGTTCTTCACCAATTCGGGTGCGGAAGCGGTCGAGTGCGCGATCAAGACCGCGCGGCGCTATCATTTCGCCAACGGCAATCCGCAGCGTCACACGCTGATTACGTTCGACACGGCGTTCCATGGGCGGACGCTCGGCACGATCTCGGCGACCAACCAGGCGAAGATGCGCGACGGGTTCGAGCCGCTGCTGCCGGGGTTCGCTTATGCGAAGTTCAACGATCTCGAAGGCGCGCTGGCGCTGATCGACGACAACACCGCGGGCTTTCTGGTCGAGCCGATCCAGGGTGAGGGCGGTATCCGCCAGGCGACGCCTGAATTCCTGACCGGCCTGCGGAAGGCCTGCGACGAACACGGCCTGCTGCTGGTGCTCGACGAGGTCCAGTGCGGCTATGGCCGCACCGGCAAGCTCTTCGCGCACGAGCTGTACGGGATCACGCCCGACATCATGTCGGTCGCCAAGGGCATCGGCGGCGGGTTCCCGCTGGGCGCGTGCCTCGCGACCGAGGAGGCGGCCAAGGGGATGGTCGCGGGAACGCATGGCTCGACCTATGGCGGCAACCCGCTGGCCATGGCGGCGGGCGAGGCGGTGCTCGACGTGATCCTCGACGAGGGCTTTCTCGACAACGTCACGGCGATGGGCGACCGGTTGCGGCAGGGGCTCGAACAGATGATCCCCAACCACGATCACCTGTTCGACAGCGTCCGCGGTACCGGGTTGATGCTCGGGCTGAAGCTCAAGAGCGACAGCCGCGCGTTCGTCGCGTTCGCGCGCGATCACCACAATTTGCTGCTGGTATCGGCGGGCGAGAACGTCATCCGCATCTTGCCGCCGCTGGTGATCGACGAAAGCCACATCGCCGAGTGCATCGACAAACTGTCGACCGCCGCACGCGTCTACGTTCCGGCTGCCGACGATTGACTTAAATCCTCCCCGGTACGGGGAGGGGGACCATGCGAAGCATGGTGGAGGGGGCTTTCCCCGCAGCGTAGCGCCCGTGGAGGTCCCCCTCCACCCCGCTCTGCGAGCGCGGTCCCCCTCCCCGTGCCGGGGAGGATATTATGACCCGCCATTTCCTGAATCTCACCGACGCGGGCGCCGACGGCATCGCCGCGATGCTGGCCGATGCGCTCGATCGCAAGGCGGCGCGCGCCGGTTTCCCCAAGGGCCGCGCGGACTCGGATGCGCCGCTGGCCGGCCACACACTCGCGATGGTGTTTGAGAAGAATTCCACGCGCACGCGCTTCTCGTTCGACATGGCGATCCGCCAGCTCGGCGGCACCTCGATCGTTTCCGACGCAGGGTCGATGCAGCTCGGCCGCGGCGAGTCTATTGCCGACACCGCGCGCATCCTGTCGGGCTATGTCGACGCGATCATGATCCGCACCGACGATCACGCCAAGATCGAGGAGATGGCGCATTACGCCTCCGTCCCGGTCATCAACGGCCTGACCGACGCGTCGCACCCGTGCCAGATCATGGCCGACCTGCTGACGATCATCGAGAGCGGCAAGGCGCTGCCCGGTCTCAAGGTTGCGTGGCTGGGGGATGGCAACAACGTTCTTGCGTCGATCGTCGAGGCCGCCGGGCTGATGCAGTTCGACGTCGTCGCGGCGTGCCCGCAAGGGTATATGCCGACCGAAGCCGACGTGGCGCTGGGCAAGGGCCGGGCGCGTATCGTGTCGACGCCGCGCGAGGCGGTCGAGGGGGCGGACATCGTCGTCACCGACACCTGGATCTCGATGGGGCAGGCGCATGCCGAGACCAAGCTGGCGGCGCTGACTCCGTATCAGGTCGACGCCGCGCTGATGGCGCTGGCCAAGCCCGACGCCAAGTTCCTCCACTGCCTCCCCGCGCACCGCGGCGAGGAAGTGACGCCGGAGGTGATCGACGGCCCGCAGTCGCTGATCTGGCAGGAAGCGGAGAACCGCCTCCACGCGCAGAAGTCGGTCTTGCGCTGGTGCTTCGGGCAGATCGGTTGACGAACCGGCGGTAACACGCCGTTCACGCTATCCCACGCCCCATCCGTCATCCCAGCGAAAGCTGGGATCTCCCGGTTCGAGCCGCGGCACCCGCCAACGGGGATACCCCAGCTTTCGCTAGGGTGACGGATATGGGGGGGGCGGTTGAAAGCTGCCACCTCGACTGCGAAGAAACCCCAACCCCGCCCCTCGTCCGTCATCCCCGCGAAAGCTGGGATCTCCCGGTGCAAGTCGCGACGTCCACCAACGGAGATACCCCAGCTTCCGCTGGGGTGACGGAGATGGGTGGGTGACGGATGGGGGATCGGGTTGACCCGCCGCCTTCGCTCCCCATCTTCCCTCCGATGAACGACCCCAACATGACCGATCTCGACCGCGCGCTGGCCTTCGCGATCCCGGCGCGCAGTGCCCGCGGCCGGATCGTCCGGCTCGGCACCGCGCTCGACGAAGTGCTTGCCGCCCACGCCTATCCGCCTGCGATCGAAAAACTGCTCGCCGAGGCGCTGACGCTCGCCGCGCTGATCGGCTCGACGCTCAAGGACGCCAGCGGCCAGCTGACGATGCAGACCCGCACCGACAACGGCGTCGTCCAGCTGCTCGTCTGCGACTACCGCGGCGGCGAAGTGCGCGGTTACATCGAATACGACGCCGACAAGCTTGCCGAAGCCCCAGCCGAGCCATCGCTGTTCGCGCTGTTCGGCGCCGGCTATCTCGCGATCACGTTCGACATGGCGACCAGCAACGAGCGCTATCAGGGCATCGTCCCGCTCGATGGGGATACGCTGTCACAGGCCGCGCAGAGCTATTTCACGCAGTCCGAACAGATCCCGACGATGATTCGGACCGGTATGGCGAAGGGCCCGGACGGGCGCTGCGTCGCAGGTGGGCTGTTCCTCCAGCATCTTCCCGAGGGCGAGGATGGTCGCGAGCGGCTCCACACCAAGCTCGACCACCCGGAATGGGAGCATGTCGCTACGCTCGGCAACACGATCGGCGCGGACGAACTCACGAATGCGTTCCTGCCGCTGGAGACGCTGGTCTGGCGCTTGTTCAATGAAGAAGACGACGTCCGCATTCTCGCGGATATTCCGATCTCGCGCGGATGCCGCTGCGACCCTGATTATATTCAGGGGGTGATCTCCAAATTTCCCATCGAGGAGCGGCGGTCGATGGCCGACGAGAGCGGTTTCATCATCGTCGATTGCGCGTTCTGCGCGAAGAAATTTCCTGTTCCAGTCGGCGCCTGACTTGGCGGATTTTTCCCAGCAACGATAACTTAAGAAATTAACTCCCTATTCACTTATGTTGGGTATAGAAGGGACTGTGCTTTTTATTCGGCACGTTTTTTCTCCCTTGTGGCGCGGTTCGCGCCAACCTCAGGGGGCTGCCTTACCGGGCGGCCCCTTTCTTTTTGCGCGCCGCTGGCCTAGCGCATTGCGCATCATGACATCTCCTGCTCCCTTTGCGGTCGCGCTCGTTTCGGGCGGGCTCGACTCGATGGTATCCGCCGCTTTGGCGCGCGAAGCCGGCCAGCGCGTGCTCGCGCTGTCGTTCGATTATAATCAGCGCCATCGGATCGAACTCGACGCCGCCCGCCGCGTCGCCGCCGCGATCGGCGCCGAACGCCACATCGTGTTGCCGATGGATCTCTCCGCGTTTGGCGGGTCGGCACTCACCGCCGATATCGACGTGCCGAAGGATGGCGCGGGCACTGAGGATGGCGGTGGCATTCCCGTCACCTACGTGCCCGCACGCAACACCATCTTCCTCAGCCTTGCGCTGGGCTGGGCCGAGGCGGCGGGCGCGCGCGACATCTATATCGGCGTCAACGCGCTCGATTATTCGGGCTATCCCGATTGCCGCCCCGAGTTCATCGCCGCGTTCGAAGGCTTGGCCGAACTCGCCACCAAGGCTGGCGTCGAGGGCGAGCCGTTCCGTATCCAGGCGCCGCTTCAGATGATGACCAAGGCGGATATCGTCCGCGAAGGCACGCGTCTTGGCCTGGATCTCGGGCTGAGCTGGTCATGCTATGATCCGACGCCCGCCGGCGAGCATTGCGGCCTGTGTGACAGCTGCCGTCTGCGCTCCAAGGGGTTCGAGGACGCAGGCATTGCCGATCCCACCGTTTACGCCGTGCGGCCCGGATCCGGGCTGGCCTGAGCGATGAGCTACGCGGTCAAGGAGATGTTCCTCACGTTGCAGGGTGAGGGTGTGAACGCCGGCCGTCGTGCGGTGTTCGTGCGATTCGCCGGCTGCAACCTGTGGTCGGGTCGCGAACAGGACCGCGCAACCGCGGTCTGCAAGTTCTGCGATACCGAGTTCGTCGGCACCGATGGGCTGGGCGGTGGCAAGTTCGCCGATGCGCAGGCGCTCGCGGCGGCGGTCGCCGGCTTCTGGGGTGACGGCACGAACGATCGATTCGTCGTCCTGACCGGGGGCGAGCCGATGCTACAGATCGACGACGCGATCGTCGATGCGTTGCACGGCCAGGGCTTCCGGATCGCGATGGAGAGCAACGGGACGATTCGGGCGCATCCGGGTATCGACTGGGTCTGCATCAGCCCCAAGGCCGGCAGCATCGTCGTTCAGCGGACCGGCGACGAACTGAAGCTGGTCTGGCCGCAGCCGGGCACCGATATCGACGATGTCGAGACCTGGGCGTTCGCAAACCTGCTGCTCCAGCCGCTCGACGATCCGCAAGCCGACGCGAACCGCGAGGCGTGTGTGGATCTGGTCATGCAACGGCCGCAGTGGCGGCTGTCGCTGCAGACGCACAAGCTGCTGGGCCTTCGCTGATAATTTGAAGCGCGCTATGTAGGGGAATTCATTCTTTCCCTACCGTCATCCCAGCGGAAGCTGGGATGACCCCATGAGACTCTCGTCGCGCGCTCCGTGAGATACCCCAGCTTTCGCTGGGGTGACGGCAGAACGCGAGGATAAGATCATCCGGTAATTCGGGTAAGGCGGAGACGTTACCGCCCAGCGATTCCGACGCCAACCGGCGGCCAGTTCTGGGCGCCGCACTTCTTTTCGACCCACTCGCCCTTCTTGTTCCAGCAGATCGTATCGAGCCGCGGCATTGCCGCATTGCGATCGCGGCCGATGTAGCGCGGGAAGCGCTGTTCGCCCCAGGGAATCAGGCTGTTGCGCAGTTCGCGCGACCGCGCCAGCGCGACGTCGGCAAAATGCCCGCGCGGTGCGAACACCGCGTCGCGTCCGATCGAGGCTGCGGTCTGGCAGAACCCGTATTGCGCGGCGACCGTGGCGAAGCTGGAATAGGTCCGCGTACCGAACTGGTCGAGCGCGGCCTGCCCGGCGCGGAGGCCCGACGCCTTGTTCACGCGGATGAAGTATTTGGTCAGCGTATCGAACGCACCCTTCAACTCGTCGCCATGATCGGCGAGAATCGAATTATAGTTCGGCACGGTCAACAGCGTCGGCTCGAACTGGCACTGCAGGGCCGCCACGTTGAGCGCGGCGCGCATATGCCACACCAGGGCGGCACGCGTTTCCGCGGGCGTCGCACCCGGCAGGGGCTGGCCGAGATCGGCTTCGTCGCCGGTCACCGCGGCGCCGGAAAAGTCACGCGACTGCAAAAAGAACTGCGCCGACGCCGACTGCGCCACAGCGAGACCGCTCGACGCCACGCAGAGCGCGAGCGCGGTACGCAACACTTTCATTCAAACCTCCCCAGGGGCATTCCAAGTCGACGAATCTAAAGCGTTTCCGCCAAACCCCCAAGCGATTTTAACCTTTTGCCGGGATCGATTTTGCGGCCCGAATACCCCGATCCGGTATGCAAACTGTCGCATCCGAAACGACCGCGGTTTGCCGCCATTCGACGTGCGCAAACGCGCTGACCGGCATCCAGGGTCGGCGTTCCCCATCCCGTAACGATAAAGGGCCGCCCGGTTGCCCGGGCGGCCCTTCACATCGCATAATGCCGTTGAAGGTCATCCGCCGTAACGGTCAACCTTCGCGACCATTACATTGCGTTGTTGGTCATCATGGTGTCGTTCGACATCATCGTGTCGTTCGCCATCATGGTGTCGTTGGCCATCATGCCACCGTTCGACGCGCCGTCGACTGCGGTCATGTTGTCGGTCATGGTGTCCATGCCTTCAGTGGCGTTCATGTCGGTGACCATCGTGTTGTCGGTGGTCGTCTCGGTCTTCGGACCGCAAGCCGAAACGGCGAGTGCTGCGCTGGCGATCAGCGAACCGGTCAGGACCTTGGAAATGAGTGCACGCATGTGGAAGCTCCCTAGATAGAGGATTTGGCTGGCTGCTCGCCCTTAATACCCAAATCGTAGTGGACATTAATCCGATAACGCTCTGTCCTCAAGCCTCGTTTTCTTGAGGACAAGAAACTGTTTCAAGGAAAGCATCGGCCGTCAACGCCAGGGCGGCGTCGAAGGTTGCAAGGTCGGCGGAAATGCCCAGCGATTGCAGGCTGGTAACGCCGTACTCGGACAGGCCGCAGGGCACGATGCCACCAAAGTGCGACAAGTCCGGATCGACGTTTACCGAGAAGCCGTGGAGCGTCACCCAGCGTTTTACCCGCACCCCGATTGCACCGATCTTGGCTTCCCGGCCCCGATCGAGCGTCCAGATGCCGACCCGGCCATCGACCGCGAACGCCTCGACGCCGAGCTCGCCAAGCGCCGCGATCACCCAGGATTCGAGCGCGTGGACGTAACAGCGGACATCCCGTCCGCGCTTGGTCAGGTCGAGCACGACATAGCCGATCCGCTGGCCCGGCCCATGATAGGTGTATTTGCCGCCGCGTCCCGTCGGGATCACCGGGAAGCGCGCGTCGATCAGGTCGCCCGGATCCGCGCTGGTGCCCGCGGTGTAGACCGGCGGATGTTCGAGCATCCACAGCAACTCGCGCGCCCCGCCCGCGCCGACCGCAAGCGCGCGCGCCTCCATCTCCGCCAGCGCATCGGCATAAGGGGTGAGGCCGGCGCTGGTCCGCCATTCGATATCGGAGGGGAGGGGGTTCGTCACCGATCCCAATTGCGCACCGACGCTCGCACTTGCAACTCCGACGTGCGTTTCAACCATGTGGTCAAGCGCAGGGGCTTGGGCTAACCCGCGCGATACAGGAACCGGGGGAGCGTGACGCATGGTGAAGATGGGAACGGTCTGGGATCGCACGATCGAGGTGCTCAACGGGCGTACCGGCATGATCGCGCCGATCGCGGTGCTGAGCATTCTGGTGCCCAGCGTGATCCGCGACGGCTATGTCGCGTTTTCGACACCGGGGACGATGAGCTTCGCCTTGATCGGCAGCGTTCTGGCGATCGGTACGCTGGTCGCGATGCTATGGGCGCAGCTCGCGATCGTCGCGATTGCCAGCGATCCCGGCACCGATGCTGCGGCCGCGCGCCGCCAGGCCGGTGCGCGCGTACTGCCGGCGCTCGGCATCACCGCGCTGATCACGCTAATCGCCGCGCTCCTCGCCGTGCCGCCGGTAATCGTTCTGGTTCAGTCGGGCTTCGATTTCTCCGCCGCTGCCAATGGATCGAGCGTACAGATGACCCCGCCGACCGCCGGCGCCGCTGGGTTCACCGCGCTGTACGGCATCGCCTATCTCCTGCTGGCGATCTGGATCGGCGCGCGACTGGTGCTGCTCAACCCGGTGATCCTGAACGAGCGCCGCGGGATCGGTGCGATCCGTCGCTCGGTCCAGCTGACCAAGGGGCTGACGTGGCGGATCATCGGCGTGTTGATCCTTTTCGCGATCGTCATGCTCGTCTCGACCTGGGCCGCACAGTCCGTGACCGGGATCATCTTCCGGCTCGCGCTCGGCGCCGACGGGATCGCCACCGCGACCTTCCTGTCGGGGATCGCCGCGACGATCGTCACCACCGCCTTTACCGCGCTTGCCGCGGTCTTCACCGCGCAGCTCTATGTCGCCGTCAGAGAGAAATCCGTCACCCCATGAAGCTCGATTTCGCGACCGTCCTCACTGATGCCTGGAGCCTGTTCAAGCGCGACCGCGACCTGTTGCTACGGATCGCCGCGCCGTTCCTGTTCCTGCCCGCGTTCGCGCTGGCGCTGGTCGTGCCCGATCCGCCGATGCCCAACGCGGCGGCGGGCGATAACGAGGCGCAGGCGATGGTCTGGGCCGATGCGGTGCAGACCTGGGCGGCGGCACATGGCGGCTGGTACCTGCTCGCTTACGTCATGAGCTTCTTCGGTACGTCGCTGTTCTACGCGCTGTATCTCGACCGCGATCAGCTCGACCTGCGGCAGGCGCTGACGCGCTGCCTACGGATATTCCCGCGCTTCCTGCTGGCGATGGTGATCGTGTCGCTGCCGGCGGGGGCGGGGCTGTTGCTGTACGCGGTCCCCGGTCTCTACATCCTCGGCCGGACGATGCTGACCGGCCCGGCGCTGTTCGCCGAAGCCCCGCTCGGCGCATTGGGAGCGATCCGCCGCAGCTTTACGCTCAGCCGAGGCTCGGGATTGCCGCTGATGGGACTGGCCGCGTTCAGCTACATCAGCGGCTGGCTCGTCGGCGCGCCGTTCATGATGCTCGACAAGGCGCTGCGTGAAGCGGGCGAACCCAACCCGGTCGCGCTCGCGATCGTCGATGCGGGTGCTGCGGTGGCCGCAATGGCGGCGGGTATAGCCATGGCTCTGATCGCAATCTCCGCCTACCGCCGCTTGGCGCGGTAGGGCGCACCAACGGAAGAAAAGCACCACCCCGGCGGAGGCCGGGGCCCAGTTGGAAAGGTCGCAGTGATCGGGCGCACCGCTCAGTTAGCAACGTCCCCCAACTGGACCCCGGCCTCTGCCGGGGAGGTGGCTGAGGTCTAGTCGCGCTTCTCCAGATAAGGGATCTGCGGCGCAGTCTCCGGCGGCAACAATCCCGAAGCCCGAGGATCGGGAAACGTCTCGATCGTCCGCTTCACTGCAACGAACCCCTGCGCCCGATAAAAGCCCAGCGCACTCGGGTGATCGAGCGTGCAGGTATGCAGCCAGACCCGCTCCACCCCTTTGGCCCAGGCCCGCGCGCAAGCCTCCGCCATCAGCCACCGCCCGTGACCTTGCCCGGCGAGCTCCGGGATCAACCCGAAATACGAAATCTCGCACGCACCCGTCGCGCGAAAATCGAGTTCGAGCATCCCGACCTCGATGCCCGCTGGATCGAGCACCGCGTACACCGCGATGCCGGGGTCGTGGACGATAGAGGTCAGCACGTCGTCCGCCATCACCAGCCGCGAGAACCACAGCCACGGACTTCCCACCCGCCGAAACAACGCACGGTATTTCTCCAGCGCCGGTCCCTCCCACCGCACCAACCGCAACCGCGACCCCGGGCTCGGCCGCAGCGGCGGCCGCTTGCGCATCTCCAGCGTCGTGACGATCGTCGCGAGGACGTCGTCGGCAACCGGGATCAGCGCCATCTCAAGACCACACCGCGCGTGGTGGCAGGCTCATCAGGATCGCGTCGATGTTGCCACCGGTCTTCAGCCCGAACAAAGTCCCACGGTCGTAGACGAGGTTGAACTCGGCATAGCGCCCGCGCCATTCCAGCATCCGTGCCTCGTCGGCCGCAGTGAACGGCGTATCCATCCGCCGCCGCACGATCCGCGGATACGCATCCAGAAACGCCTCGCCGACATCGCGCGTGAACGCGAAGTTGGTCTCGAAATCGCCATCGAGATGATCGAAGAAAATCCCACCGACACCACGTCCGACCTTCCGGTGCGGGATGTAGAAATAGGTCTCCGCCCATTCCTTGAACCGGGGGTAGTGCGCCGGATCATGCGCGTCGCACGCCGCCTTCATCGTCGCGTGGAAGTCCGCCGTGTCCTCCTCGATAGGCAAGGGCGGGTTGAGATCGCCGCCGCCGCCGAACCAGCGCTTGGTGGTGTTGAGGAAGCGACAGTTCATGTGCACCGCGGGGACGTGCGGGTTGGTCATGTGCGCGACCAGGCTGATCCCGGTCGCGAAGAACCGCGGGTCCTCGCCCGCACCATGGATCGACTTGGCGAACTCGCCTTCGAACGTGCCGCCGACGGTCGAGACGTTGACGCCGACCTTCTCGAACACGCGGCCCTTCATGACGCCCATCACGCCACCGCCGCCCGGCTCGCCCGAGGGATCGACGCGGTTCCACGGGGTGTACTCAAACGATGCGTCGGAGCCTGCCTCGCGCTCGATCGTCTCGAACTCCGCGCAGATGCGATCGCGCAGGGATTCGAACCAGGTTCGGGCGGCGGCTTGCTGGGGGTCGAGTTCGATCATGCGGGCGTCTCTACCAAATCCTCCCCGGAACGGGGAGGGGGACCGTTCGGCTACTTGGCCGAAGGGTGGAGGGGGACTTCCACGAGCGTTACAGTTGTCGGACGGAAGCGGGGCGTTTGCGGTGAGCCCCCTCCACCATGCTTCGCACGGTCCCCGTCCCCGTGCCGGGGAGGATTAGCTCGGCCAGCCGCCCGTCTGCCGCAAAGCCTCCGCCGCGACGATCCCCGTCGCCACGGAAATATTCATCGACCGCAACCCAGGCCGCATCGGAATCAGCACGCGCACATCGGCCCGCGCATGCACCTCCTCCGGCACGCCGGCCCCCTCGCTCCCCATCAACAACACGTCATCCTCGCGAAACTCGGCAACATCCAGCCGCACCGCGCCCTTGGTGGTCAGCAGCACGATCCGCCCGCGTACCTGCGCCAGGAACGTGTCCCAATCGACATGCCGCACCACGTCGACCACGCCGACATAATCCATCCCCGAGCGCGCGACGGCCTTGTCGCTCCAAGTGAATCCCATCGGTTCGATCAGGTCGACGCCGATCCCCATGCACGCGGCAGTGCGGAGAATGGCGCCGACATTTCCGGCGATGTCGGGCTGATAGAGGGCAATACGCATACCGGATCCCCTAGCGCGCCGAGCGCCGCACGGTAACCCAAAGCAAAATGCAGTTGGCAAACCGTCGCCCCGCCGTCTATCAAAGCGCAGCCTCCGTGGGGACGGTCGGATGGATTGGGGATATGGTTTCGCGAAACCGAAAGCCTAGTCCGTCACGAAAAAAATAACGTGCAAGGGCGAGATGAATGGCGACAGTCGACGACATGGTTCCTCCCGGCGAATCGCCAGAGCCGTTTCACGAAGAGGCCCATGACCCTCGCCGCCGTGATTTCATCAATATCGCAGCCGTTTCCTTCGCCGGGGTCGGCGCGGTCGCGATCGTCCTGCCGCTGATCAACCAGATGAACCCGAGCGCCGACGTGCTCGCGCAGTCGACCACCGAGATCGACCTCTCGAAGATTCTGCCCGGCCAGGCGATCAAGACGTCGTTCCGCAAACAGCCTTTGTTCGTCCGCAACCTGACGCCAAAGGAAATTTCGGAAGCCGACGCGGTCGATATCTCGACGCTGCGCGATCCGCAGACGCTCGAACAGCGCACCAAGGCGGGTAAGAAGAACTGGCTGATCACGCTGGGCGTCTGCACGCATCTCGGCTGCGTCCCGCTCGGCGCCGGCGAGGGTGAAAACAAAGGGCCGTTCGGCGGCTATTTCTGCCCGTGCCACGGCTCGGCCTACGACACCGCCGCGCGCATCCGCAAAGGCCCCGCTCCGTCGAACCTCCACGTTCCGGACTATGCCTTCAACTCCGACACCGTCGTCACGGTAGGCTGAGGAACGACCATGAGCTTTCCCTGGGCCAAGCAATACGAACCGAAGCTGCCGCTGACGCGGTGGCTGGATGAGCGGCTTCCCGTTCCCCGGCTCGTCTACAATTCACTCGGCGGCGGCTATCCCGTCCCGCGCAACCTCAATTACTTCTGGAACTTCGGCGTCCTCGCCGGCGCCGCGCTGGCAATCCAGATCATCACCGGCATCGTGCTGGCGATGCACTACGCCGCCAACGGCGCGGTCGCATTCGACTCGGTCGAGAGCATCATGCGCGACGTCAATGCGGGCTGGTTCCTGCGCTATGCGCACGCCAACGGCGCCTCGATGTTCTTCATCGTCGTCTACACGCACATCTTCCGCGGGCTCTATTACGGCTCGTACAAGGCGCCGCGCGAGATGGTGTGGCTGCTCGGCGTCGTCATCTTCCTGCTGATGATGGCGACCGCCTTCATGGGCTACGTGCTGCCCTGGGGCCAGATGAGCTTCTGGGGCGCGCAGGTCATCACCGGGTTCTTCTCGGCGATCCCGCTCGTCGGCGACACCATCCGCATATGGCTGCTCGGCGGATTCGCGCCGGACAACGCCGCGCTCAACCGCTTCTTCTCGCTGCATTACCTACTGCCGTTCGTGATCGCGGGTGTCATCATCCTGCACATCTGGGCGCTGCACATCCCGGGGTCGAACAACCCGACCGGCGTCGACGTGAAGGGCGAGCAGGACACCGTCCCGTTCCATCCGTACTACACCGCCAAGGACGGCTTCGGGCTCGGCATCTTCATGCTGATCTTCGCCAGCCTGCTGTTCTTCTTCCCGAACTATCTTGGCCACCCGGACAACTACATCCCGGCGAACCCGCTTTCGACGCCCGCGCACATCGTGCCCGAATGGTATTTCTGGCCGTTCTACGCGATCCTGCGCGCCTTCACTGCGGACTTCATCCTGCCGGCCAAGCTCTGGGGCGTGCTGGCGATGTTCGGCTCGATCCTGCTGCTGTTCTTCCTGCCCTGGCTCGACAGCTCGCCGGTCCGCTCGATGAACTATCGTCCCAAGGCGCGGATCGCGTTCTGGGTGCTGGTCGCGGACATCTTCGTGCTCGGCTATTGCGGTGGCGCTCCGGCCAACGCGTTCTACGTGATCCTCAGCCAGATCTGCGCGGCGTATTATTTCGCGCATTTCCTGATCATCCTGCCGATCATCTCGCGCTCCGAGCGTCCACGGCCGCTGCCCAACTCGATCACCGAGGCCGTGCTGAGCAAGCACGGCGGCACCAGCCCGGCCAAAACCGCGCTCGCGCACTGATACGAACTAGAGGACACACACATGGTTCGTCTCATCGCCTCCATCGTCGGCGCGGCCTTCGTGCTGGTGCTCGGCATCGCGCTCTTCGGCAGCGTGGCGGGGGTCATCACCGACCCCGTCGCGCCGACCGCGGAGAGCGTCGCGCACAAGCACCCGAAGGAGCTCGAGCTCGCTTCCAACGGCGTGTTCGGCAAGTTCGACCGTCGCCAGCTCCAGCGCGGGTTCCAGGTCTACAAGGAAGTCTGCTCGGCCTGCCATTCGCTGCGGCTGGTGTCGTTCCGCGACCTGACCAAGATCGGCTATACCGACCCCGAGGTTAAGGCGATCGCCAACCAGTGGGTGATCGAGCAGCCGTCGATCAACCCGGAGACGGGTGAGCCGGCGACGCGCAAGAACATCCCGTCGGATCGTTTCCCGTCGCCGTTCGCCAACGAGATCGCCGCGCGCGCCGCGAACAACAACGCGCTGCCGCCTGATCTTTCGCTGATCACCAAGGCGCGCGAGGACGGCACCGCGTATGTCCACTCCCTGCTGACCGGCTACACGACGCAGCCGGCCGCGCTGCTGAAGGAATTCCCGGACATTAAAACGCCGGCGGGTCTGCACTACAACCCGTATTTCGCGAACCTCAACATCGCGATGCCGCCGCCGCTGACGTCGGATGGCCAGGTGACCTACGCCGACGGCACCAAGCCGACGATGGAGCAGATGTCGACCGACGTCTCCGCGTTCCTGACCTGGACCGCAGAGCCCAACCTCGAGGCACGCCATGCCGCCGGGTTCGCGTCGATCATCTTCATCCTGATCTTCTGCGGCCTAGCCTGGGGCGCGTACCAAAACGTCTGGCGCGACGTTAAGCATTGATGACGGCCCGGCTCCCGCGGTAAGGGCGCACGGATAAAGGGAGCGGCGGACGGGCAGGGTGCCTTGTCCGCCGCTTTCGTTTTGGCCGTAGCGCAGCGCCGCAACACGGCCGCCGCTTCTTGCGGAGAAGGGAACGTCCATGTCCGAGACCAACGAGCGCAACGCCGATCTGAAGGCGCTGATCCGCACCATCCCGGACTTCCCCAAGCCCGGCATCCAGTTCCGCGACATCACGACGTTGCTGCTCGACCCGAACGGCTGGGCGACCGCGATCGAGCGGATGGTCGAAGCAGTCTCCGGCCCGGTCGACCTGGTCGCTGGTATCGAAGCCCGGGGCTTCCTCTTCGCCGCCGCGCTCGCCGCACCGCTCAAGGCCGGCGTCCTGCTGATCCGCAAGGACGGCAGCTCCCCGGTGCGACCATCGCCGAGGACTACGCACTCGAATACGGCACCGACCGCATCGCGATCCACGCCGACGCCTTCGCGCCCGGCGCGCGCGTCCTACTGGTCGACGACCTGATCGCCACCGGCGGCACCGCCCGCGCCGCGGTCCGCCTGCTCCACAAGGCCGGCGCGGTGGTTACGCAAGCGCAGTTCCTGGTCGACTTGCCGGACCTTGGCGGCGCAGACGCGCTCCGCACCGACGGCATCGAAGCAACCGCCCTGATTCACTTCCCCGGCCACTGACGCGCGCTTGCCTGCGCACGCTACCTGATGCAGGTCACCTGATAGTGGTCACTCGTTCCCTAATACGGCACCACCCCGGCGTAGGCCGGGGCCCAATTGGGAAACATTGCTGACGAATGACCGCGCGCCGTTACCTCTTTCATCGCAATTGGACCCCGCCCTTCGCCGGGGGGGTAGTGAGGTAGCGGTTTGCTTCATGACTTGATCGCCGCGTGCGTGAGGGAACGGTAAGGGGACAACGTCCTGGTCCGCACAGGCTCACCCCCACCAGCCAACAAACCCCGTCAGACCCCATTCATGGAACCTGCGACATACCGACTCCGTTGTACGACGAATAGCGGCGCGTTGTGTCCGCTCTCCACGTACGGGAGACTCCCCATGTTTATGAAGCGCTTCGGCATCATCGGCCTAGCCTTGGGCCTCGGATTAGGCGTCGCAGGCTGTACCGACGGTTACGGCTATGGCGGCGCCGGCGTCGGCTATGCCAGCGATCCCTATTACGGCGGCGGCTACGGCGATGGTTATTATGGCGCAGGCTATGGCGGTTATGGCGGCGGTTACGGCGGCGGCTATGACGGGTTCGCCGGCTATGGCGGCCTGAACTCCTATTACGGTTGGGCCGGCGATTATTATTATCCCGGCTCGGGCGTCTACGTCTACGATCGCTACCGCCGCCCGCACCGCTGGAACGGCAACCAGCAGCGCTATTGGCAGGGCCGCCAGCAGTATCGCGGTAGCCGCAACGATGGCGGCCGCGGCAACTGGGGCGGTTTCGGCAACCGAGGCAATGGCGGCCGGGACGGCGGCTGGCGCGGCAACCGTCCGGGCTATCAGAATAATCCCGGCACGCCCGCTCAGGGCCAGTTCGGCAACGGCCGTCCCGGCCGCGGCGACAATCGCGGCCGTGGTCCCGGTCGCGCGCAGTTCGGTCAACCAGGCCAGCCCGCGCAGCCCGGCCAAGTCGCCAACCCGCAGCAGCCCCAAGTCCAAGGCGGCTTCCGCGGTAATCGCGGCGACGGCGCGTTCCGAGGCAATCGCGGCGGCGGCGGCCAGCGCTTCGGCGGTGGACGGCCCGGCGGCGGTCGTCAGGGCGGCGGCAACCGCGGCGGCGGTCGTCCGGCGCAGTAACTAGAGCAGGTTGGTTCACGCGAAGGCGCGAAGAGAAGGTTTGTTCGCGCAGAGGCGCGGAGGCGCAGAGGCGCAGACACTAATTAAGTACGAGTGGGCGAGCCTTCGCCTGGCAGCGAAGCTCACCTGAAGCTATGCCATCTAATATCTCTCTGCGCCTCCGCGCCTCTGCGCGAACAAACACTATCTTCGCGGCCGTTCGGTGAAGCTCAGGACCGGCGTAGCGCTTTCGCGTAAATCATTACTGCATCGGCAATTCCGTCAGCCGCCCATCCGGGCAACAGCTCGGTAATCAGCCGTCGTTGGCATCCGTCGGGCGCGTCGCGACGAGGCCGTTAGACACGAACGTCATCACCATCACGTCGTCCTGATTGAACACGCGCATCCGGCTCTTGAAGATTCCCATCTCCGGCCGGCTTGCCGACACGCGTTTCTCCAGGATCTCGGTCTCGCACCGCAGAGTGTCCCCCGGATACACGGGCTTCACCCACTTCAGTTCGTCGATCCCTGGCGACCCCAACCCAGCCTGCCGGTTCTCCTTCAAATTGGCGACCACCATCGCCATCACCATCGCACACGTATGCCAACCGCTCGCCGACAACCGCCCAAAATGCGTCTGCGCGGCGGCCTCGTCGGACAGGTGAAACGGCTGCGGATCGTATTTGGCGGCGAAGTCCATCACCTCCTCGCGCGTGACCGCGTAGGAACCGAACGACGCGGTCCGACCGACCTCGATATCCTCGAAATACTGCACAACCTCTCCTCTTATCGTTGCAGCACCTTCTGGAAGGGTGCGTCGGTGCCGTCCAGCCCCGCCTCGGCAGGCAACCCGATCAGGTCGCGCAGCAAGGGCTCGATCGCGACGTTGTCGAAGCTCCCAATCGTCTTGCCGCGCGCGAACGCCGGCCCGTTGGCGATGAACAGCGCACGCATCTCCGGCGCCATGTTGTCATACCCGTGCATCCCGCCGACCGAAGCCTTGGTCGGCGCGCTCGGATCGACCCGCCAGCCGACATCGGCGAGGCACAGATAGCTCGGCACCCGCGGGTTGCGTCCATAATGGAACCGCGCCGGAATCTCCCCCTTCCGCCAGCATTGCAGATGATCGTGGCGGGTCAGCAACCGCGCCTCCAGCGCCGCCTCATGCCCCGGCACCGCGAACAGGGTCGCGTACGGTCCCATCTCGACGGTGCGATAGTCCGCCTTGTCCGCGATCGTATCCAGCGCCACGACCCGCGTGCTGCTCGTCGCCGCCATGCCGTGATCCGCGACGATAACCAGGTTCGCCCGCTGTCCCAGCGCGGCGAGCCCATCGACCAGCGCGCCAACGCTCGCATCGACATCCGCCACCGCCTGGGTTACGCCAGCGCTGTCCGGCCCCCCAGCATGGCCCGCACTGTCGACTGTATCGAAATACAACGTCACCAGCTTCGGCCGGATCGCCGCTGGCCGCCGCATCCAGTCGAGCACCGCGTTGACGCGCTGCGTCCCCGAAACCTGCTGGTTGAACTGCTGCCAGTCCTCCGGTCGCGTACCGCCCTCGATCGCAGCATGGCTGTCGGCCTTCACCGTGCCCCCGACCGCGACGTTCGCGCCCGGCCAGAACATCGTCGCGGTGCGGATCCCCGCCTTCTCCGCATCGACCCAGATCGGCGAACTCTCGCTCCACCAGAACGGATCGTCCGTCGCCATCGTGAACGTCTCGCCCGGCCGCGCCGGATCCTCCATCTTGTTGCCGACGATCCCGCTGCGATCGGGCCGCAGCCCCGTCACGAGCGTCCAGTGATTGGGAAAGGTGACGCTCGGAAACGACGGCCGCATGCTCGCGAACACCCCGCCCGCGCGCAGGCGGTTGAGGTTGGGTGTCACGCCACGATCGAGATAATCCGGTCGAAACCCGTCGATCGACACCAGGATGGTAACCGGCGCCCGCGCCTCGCCCGGCATCGCAGCCACCGCCGTCGATACGGGCGCCGGCGCAGTGATGGGCGCGAGGGCAGGGGGCGTATACGGATAAGCACACCCTGCGAGTGCAAGCGCACAACCACTCAACATAATTTTCATTGGTGTTCGTCCTGAGCAAGTCCCGGCGTCGCGGCCTCTACCCGGCAAGCTCGACGAACGAAAGCGCCGTCAGGCGGTACGCGCGCCGAGCATGTCTGGCCTGCAGGCGATCAGGTGTCGTAACAGCTGATCACGGTGCTGCGCATGTCGACTTCCGCGCGTTCACCCGGCAGCACCTCGGTTGAAATCTTGCCCTTCTTGGTACCGACGTTCAACCGCGCCGGCCCTTCGATCTTGCACGTCATGCCCTTTGCGGTGATGCCGCAGGCATTCTCCAGACGCTTGCTCTCGGACACCGAGTCTTCGTCGATCGGATGCAACGAGAACGACGCGGCGAACGTCCCACCAAACAAGGCCGGACCCAGACCGCTCGCAAGGTTGACCTTCCAGCCGCCAGCCCGCGTCTTCCCACCACTTTTAGCGTTCGGCTTCATGCCGAGTTGCGGTGCCAGGCGCTGGCAAAAGCTCGGCACCGCGGGCTGTTGAAAGGGCGTCACCGCAGACGCCGTCGTCGACAGGGCAACGAGCATTCCCAACAGATGCATGACAGCCAACGCAATTCCCCCGATATGTCGAAGGCTACGCTAGCCATCAAATCTTAGATTGAAAATGCGCGATTGCCCGGTTCCGCATCTCAGCGGCCGTCCGGTTTCAGCTATGCAGGAAGTGCATCACGTCGCCGTCATGGACGACGTACGCCTTGCCTTCCGCACGCAGCTTGCCCGCCTCGCGCGCCTTCGATTCCCCACCCAGCGCGATGAAGTCGTCGAACGCGATCGTCTCGGCGCGGATGAAGCCCTTTTCGAAATCGCCGTGGATCTCGCCCGCCGCCTGCGGTGCGGTCGCGCCCTCGTGGACGGTCCAGGCACGCGCTTCCTTCGGCCCGACCGTGAAGAACGTCAGCAGATGCAGGAGCTTGTACCCGGCGGTGATGACGCGCGCGAGGCCGGTCTCTTCCAGCCCCAGTTCACCAAGAAACTCGCCGCGATCCTCGGCGGGCATCGTCGCGATCTCCGCCTCGATCGCCGCCGACACCACGACCGCCTCGGCGCCCTCGGCCTTCGCCTTCTCGAACACCCGTGCCGACAGTGCATTGCCGTCCGCCGCATCGCCCTCGTCGACGTTGCACACGTAGAGCACGGGTTTCGCGGTCAGCAACTGCGCCTGCGCGAACACGCGCGCCTCGTCCTCGTCCTTCGGCACGGTCAGCCGCGCGGGCTTGCCTTCGCGGAGCAGTTCGAGCGCCTGGCCGAGCACGGCGGCGCCGATCTTGGCTTCCTTGTCGCCCTGCATGCCCTTCTTGGCGAGGTTCGGCACGCGCTTCTCGAGGCTTTCGAGATCGCTCAGCATCAGCTCGGTGTCGACCGTCTCGGCGTCGGCGATCGGATCGACCTTGTTGTCGACATGCGTCACGTCGCCGTCCTCGAAGCAGCGCAGCACGTGGACGATCGCGTCGACCTCGCGGATGTTGCCGAGGAACTGATTGCCGAGCCCTTCGCCCTTCGACGCGCCGCGCACGAGGCCGGCGATGTCGACGAAGCCGAGCTGAGTCTCGATGATCTTCTGCGATCCGGCGATCTTCGCGAGCGCGTCGAGCCGCTTGTCTGGCACGCCGACGTTGCCGACGTTCGGCTCGATCGTGCAGAACGGATAGTTCGCCGCCTGCGCCGCGGCCGTCTCGGTCAGCGCGTTGAAGAGAGTGGACTTGCCGACGTTCGGCAGCCCCACGATGCCGCAGCGAAAACCCATGATATGCCCTTGGTATAAGAATGTGGTGGCGCTTTAGGGCAGGGCGCGGAGGAAGGCCAGCGGAGGACGCCTGCGCGCATCATCGGCGCCACCTCAATTATCTCCACCACCCCGGCGAAGGCCGGGGCCCAGTTGGGCAACGTTGCTAACGGGAGGTCGGCACGCCGTTATTGCCACCTTTCCAACTGGGCCCCGGCCTCCGCCGGGGTGGTTGCTGAGTTGGACGACTGCCCTGATCGACCCACTCGATTGCCGCAGTGCAGCAAAATAATCATACCGGTCGGTAGTTATCATATGGTCGAAGCTTATATCCCGAGCCCAGCTTGAGATATTCCAGGAACCTCATGACCACGACCGCCCACGGCTACGCCGCGCAATCCCCCGAAACGCCACTCGCCCCGTTCAGCTTCGAGCGCCGCGAGCCCGGCAAGACCGACGTCGCGATCGACATCGCGTTCTGCGGCGTTTGCCATTCCGACCTCCACACCGCCAAGGGCGAGTGGGAAGGCACGCTCTACCCCTGCGTCCCCGGCCACGAGATCGTCGGCCACGTCACCGCCGTCGGCAGCGACGTCACCAAGTTCAAGGTCGGCGACGTCGTCGGCGTAGGCTGTATGGTCGACAGCTGCGGCGAATGCCCGTCGTGCAAGGACGGCGAGGAGCAATATTGCGAGACCACCGGTTTTGTCGGCACGTATAACGGCCCCGATCCCGTGCTCGGTGGCCACACCTTCGGCGGCTATTCGGACAAGATCGTCGTCGACGAAGGCTTCGTGCTGAAGGTCTCGCATCCCGAAGCCGACCTCGCCGCGGTCGCGCCGCTGCTGTGCGCCGGCATCACCACGTATTCGCCGCTGAAGCACTGGAAGGTCGGCCCCGGCCAGAAGGTCGGCATCGTCGGTCTCGGCGGTCTCGGGCACATGGGCGTCAAGATCGCCAACGCGATGGGCGCCGAGGTCTATGTCTTCTCGACCTCGCCGAACAAGCGCGACGACGCCAAGCGTCTCGGCGCGAAGGACCTGATCGTGTCGAAGGACGAGGCCGCGATGGCCGAGCACGCCAACAGCTTCGACTTCATCCTGAACACCGTCGCGGCGAGCCACAACCTCGACACGTTCACGGCATTGCTCAAGCGCGACGGCACGATGACTCTGGTCGGCGTCCCCGAGCACGCGCATCCGTCGCCCTCGGTCGGCAACCTCATCTTCAAGCGCCGCGCGATCGCGGGCTCGCTGATCGGCGGCATCGCCGAGACGCAGGAGATGCTCGATTTCTGCAACGAGCACGGGCTTGTGTCGGACATCGAGATGATCCGCATGGACGAGATCGAACCCTCGTATCAGCGCATGGTGAAGAGCGACGTGAAGTACCGCTTCGTCATCGACATGGCGACGATGAAGACGGCCTGATTGGGGGAGGGGCGGCGCGCGCGTCGGGTGCCGCCCCCGCTGCTCCCTCCCCTTCAGGGGAGGGTCGGGGTGGGGCAGTGCCGCGAAGGCCGACGTATGCGGCCAAGCCCCACCCCAACCCCCCCCTGAAGGGGAGGGGGTAAGAAGAACTAACTCCACCACCCCGGCGAAGGCCGGGGCCCAACTGGGAAGGCTGATCTGATGAAGGGCGGTCCTTCGTTAGCTACGTTTCCCAATTGGGCCCCGGCCTACGCCGGGGTGGTTTGTTTGATGAAGAACCGTTCAGGGATGGCCCCAATCACCACCGATAATTAAAACTAATACTAATCCGCTCGCCCTTGGCAGCATTCGGCACCACCTCATGCCGCAACCAGCTCTCCCAAAGAAACACACTCCCCGGCTTGGGCTCCGCGTAGACGAACGTCCGCAAATCCTCCGCCGCATCCTCCAGCCGGGTCGGCGCCGCCATCATCATCGGCAACCGAGGATCCTCCAGCTTCAACGCCCCAGCCCCCTCGGGGATCGCCACGTACATCGTCCCCGACACGACGCTATGCGGATGAATATGCCCCGAATGCGCGCCCCCAGGCTTCAGGACGTTCACCCAAAGACTGTCGAGCTTCAACTTCCGCCCGCCAAGATCGAACGCGCAGTCCTTCGCGAACTGCGCGACATGCTTGTTCAGCAGCCGCACCAGATCCCCGAACCGCGGATCGCGCAACGGCAGGTCGTTCAGCGACGCGTACGACGTGTACCCGCGATACCCATGCGCCTTCGACCATGCGACCCCGGCGCGATCCGCCTTCGCCAGTTCGAGCGCGGCATCCTCGAGTTCCTCGACCAGATCATCGTCGCCGAGATCGGCCTCGTAGAACCGCGTGGC
This sequence comes from Sphingomonas sp. PP-F2F-A104-K0414, assembly GCF_004340945.1. Classification (GTDB taxonomy): domain Bacteria; phylum Pseudomonadota; class Alphaproteobacteria; order Sphingomonadales; family Sphingomonadaceae; genus Sphingomonas. The sequence goes on along the minus strand of NZ_SLYD01000002.1, from coordinate 135,646 downwards.
AAACAAAGAGCGGGTGGTCATGGCTGCATCCTCAACGCGACATCGTTCATGAAGCGGACGTCGTCGCCTTCCGCCAGCCACTTGGCCTCCGCCGCCACCGCGCCGAGCATATCGCTCAACGGCTCGATCTCGGCCTTCGCATAATTGCCGAGCACATAGCCGGTCACGCGATCCTTGTGCCCCGGATGCCCGATGCCCAGCCGCACGCGGCGAAACTCCGGCCCCAGATGCTGGTCGGTCGAGCGCAGCCCGTTATGCCCCGCGGTCCCGCCGCCGGTCTTCACCTTCACGCGGAACGGCGCGATGTCGAGTTCGTCGTGGAACACCGTCAGCGCCTCGACGCCGAGCTTGTAGAACCGCAGCGCCTCGCCGATCGCGCGCCCGCTCTCGTTCATGAAGGTGGCCGGCTTCAGCAGCAGGATCTTGGTCGAGCCGATCCGCCCCTCCTGCGTCCAGCCCTGGAACTGCTTCTTGACCGCGCCGAAGCCGTGCACCTCGGCGATCGCGTCGGCGACCATGAACCCGACATTGTGCCGGTGCATCGCATATTGCGCCCCCGGATTGCCAAGTCCCGCCCAGATCTGCACGTGTGATTCTCCAAAACGAAACGGCTCGCCGGCCCGTTAACCATTGTTGTTCCCCTGCGAAAGCAGGGGCCCAGGATTACAGGCGATACCGCTGCTTGATCCTGGACCCCCGCGTTCGCGGGGGAACGGTGAGGTGCGTTCCGAGCCAGCAGCCCCATAAAACGAAACGGGCGGGAAAGCCCTAGCTTTCCCGCCCGCCAGATCATCCTAAGACGAAGGGCTGAGCCCTCAGTCCTTCTTCTGCGGCGTGATCTTGTCGTCGTCGTTGTTATCGTCGTTAGGCTCGACCGGGGTCTCTTCCTCGGCAGCAGCCTCGGCAGCCTGAGCTTCGGCGACTTCAGCCTCGAGCTCTTCGTCCTCGACGGTCGGCACGGTCGGCGGCACGATCGTGGCGATCGCGAAGTCGCGGTCGTCGATCGCGGGCGTCGCGCCCTTGGGCAGCTTCACGTCGCTGATGTGGATCGAATCACCGATCTCCAGACCGGCGAGCGAAATTGTGATCTCGCTCGGGATGTCCGAAGCGTCGACGACCAGCTCGATCTCGTGGCGCGTGATGTTGAGGACGCCCTTGCCCTTCTTGATGCCCGGAGCGTCGTCCTCGTCGGTGAACGCGATCGGCACCGCGACGGTGACGGTCGAATGCTCGCCGATGCGCAGGAAATCGACGTGGATCGGGCGATCCGAAACCGGGTGGAACGAGACGTCCTTCGGCAGCGTGCGCACGCCATTGACCATCACGACGGAATTCATGAAGTGGCCGGTCATCAGCGCCTTCATCAGCGCCTTTTCCTCGAGGTGAACCGAGGTTGGTTCCTGGTTCAGGCCGTAGATCACGGCAGGCACGCGGCCATCACGACGCAGCGCCCGGGAGGCTCCCTTGCCAACCCGGTCACGCGTCTCGGCTGCGAGCGTCAACTGGTCGCTCATCTGTATTCTCCGAAACTCGTTTGTTGTCCTTCCCGCCCACGCCTCCAGGGATGACCATGGACCGGAAGCGCGGGCGCATAGCGGAAGTGGGGGGCAAAAGCAATTCTGCGCCTTGGGAGTGCGTCCCCGCCAAATGCCGTCACCCCAGCGAAAGCTGGGGTGTCCCCGTAACGAAGCGCTCCAGCCGCACGAGACCCCAGCTTTCGCTGGGGTGACGCAATGGGTGGGCGGGGCGTCGCGATTAAACCCGGCAGATTAAACCCGGTAGTGGCTTAATACTTCACCCGCTCGGCCTTCACGCCAAGCTTAGCCAACTGCGCCTGAACGCTATCCTTGCCCGCGAGGTGCCCAGCACCGACCGCGACAAACACAGTCCCCGGCGTCCCGAGCCGAGTCTTCACCCACTCCGCCCAACGCGCGTTACGATCCACCAGCAACACCTTCGCCACCTCTGGCGAGTCCTTCAAACTATCGTTCATCTCCTTGGCAAGCGCCTCGGGATCCCCCTTCGCCCATTCGTCGACCATCGTCGCCATCGTGGTCTCCAGCTTCGGCAACTCGTCGATCGTGCTGCCGAGGAACTGCAACTGCGCGGTCTGCGACAATCCGCCGAAATACCCGAGCTGCTGCTCCGCCGTCTCCAGCCCGATAACCGGCTTCCCCGCAGCCTTCGCCGCCGCGGTAATCACCTGCTCAGGCCCGTTCGCCGCATCATAGCCAAGCTTCGACAGCGGCGCGATCGACAGGTTGGTCGCCGCCAGCCACGGCTTGAACCGATCGAACGCATTCGCCGGCAAGCCCAGGTCGGTCACTGCCTTCGCATACGCCGCACGCTTGTCCGCCGGCAGCTGCTCGGTCAGCGTCGGGCCATCCTTCGACACGCCGGTCGCCATCACCAGCGACTGCATCTTCGCCGGATCGGGCATCACCAGCTCCAGCACCACCTGGTTCGAGCGATCGAACGCGGTCTTCACCGCCTCGTCGAACCACGTCATGCCGGGCTTCAACACGTGGATCGTCCCGAACAGGTAGATCGTCGTGTCCTTGTCCTTCACCACCCAAAGCGCCGGATCGGCATCGTTCGCGGCTTGCACAGGCTTCGGCGCGACCTGCGCACAGGCGGGCAGGGCGAACGCCATCGCGATGGCGGACAGCGCGGATCGGAACGAAACGATCTTCGAAAACAGCTTCAAGGGGAGGGAATCCTTATCGTTGATGCAGCCCATGTAGGACGCCCGGCCGCAACGCACCACTTGCCTCCCGCACCCCCATCCGCCAAAGCCCGCGCGTGACCCAGCCCGTGATAAAGCCTCTTAGCTTCCAGCGCATGCTCCTCACGCTCCACGATTACTGGAGCGAACACGGGTGCCTGATCCTGCAGCCCTACGACATGGAAATGGGCGCCGGCACCTTCCACACCGCCACGACGCTCCGCGCGCTCGGCCCGAAACCGTGGAACGCCGCGTTCGTGCAGCCCTGCCGCCGCCCGACCGACGGCCGCTACGGCGAGAACCCCAACCGGCTCCAGCATTACTACCAGTACCAGGTCATCCTGAAACCGAGCCCCGCCAACCTCCAGGAACTCTACCTCGGCAGCCTCGCGGCGATCGGCATCGACATGCTGAAGCACGACATCCGCTTCGTCGAGGACGATTGGGAAAGCCCGACGCTCGGCGCCTGGGGTCTCGGCTGGGAAGTCTGGTGCGACGGCATGGAGGTGACGCAGTTCACCTATTTCCAGCAGATGGGCGGCTTCGACATGAAGCCCGTCGCCGGCGAACTCACCTACGGGCTCGAGCGCCTCGCGATGTACATCCAGGACAAGGACTCGGTCTACGACCTGGCGTTCAACGACGCCGGCGTGACCTACGGCGACGTGTTCCTGGAGAACGAACAGGAGATGTCGAAGTGGAACTTCGAGATCGCCGACACGGATTCATTGTTCGACCAGTTCCGCAAGCACGTCGCCGAATGCGAGAACAGCCTCTCCGCCAAGCTCCCGATCCCAGCCTACGAGCAGGCGATCAAAGCCAGCCACATCTTCAATCTGCTCCAAGCCCGCGGCGTAATCTCCGTAGCCGAACGCCAAGCCTATATGGGCCGCGTCCGAGACCTCGCGAAGGGCGCCTGCGCAGCCTGGATGGACAAGCACGGATGGGCAGCATGATGCCCGCCAGCGCCATTCCTCCCCGGAACGGGGAGGGGGACCATGCGCAGCATGGTGGAGGGGGCGTGCCACACACGCTCCGTTCGCGGCCCGCCCCCTCCACCGTCCTTTGGACGGTCCCCCTCCCCGTGCCGGGGAGGATTTGAGAGTCCCATGACCGACTTCCTCCTAGAACTCCGCTCCGAAGAAATTCCCGCCCGGATGCAGGCGAAAGCGCGTGAAGACCTCGCCAGGCTGTTTACCGCCGAGCTCGCCAAGGCCGGCATCGCCACCAGTGCCATCGTCACCTACGCGACCCCGCGCCGCCTGACGCTGATCGCGCGCGACCTGCCGCTGGAGACCGCCGCCGTCTCCGAGGAGACGAAAGGCCCCAAGACCTCCGCACCCCCGCAGGCGCTCGAAGGCTTCCTCCGCAAAACCGGCCTCACCCGCGAGCAACTCGTAGACCGCAACGGTACGCTGTTCGCAGTCACCGAGAAGCCCGGCCGCGCCTCCGCCGCAGTGCTCGCCGAAGCGATCCCCGCGATCGTCCGCGCATTCCCGTGGCCGAAGTCGATGCGCTGGGGGGATGCGTCGGCCAGCACCGAATCGCTCCGTTGGGTCCGCCCGCTGCAAGGCATCGTCGCATTGCTCGGCGAAGAGATCGTGCCGTTCGAGATCGCCGGCATTGCCAGCGGCGCCGCCACGCTCGGCCACCGTTTCCACCACCCGTACCAGATCACGATTGGCGGCGCGCACGACTATGTCGAGAAGCTGCGTGCCTGCCACGTCATCGTCGATCACGACGAACGCGCCACGCTGATCCGCGACCACGCCCGCGAAGCCGCCGCGCAGGCCGGGCTCGAACTGATCGAAGACGAAGGCCTCGTCGCGGAGAATGCCGGCCTCACCGAATGGCCGATTCCCCTGCTCGGCCAGTTCGATCCCGCGTTTCTCGACGTCCCGCCCGAGGTGATCCAGCTCACGGCGCGCGTGAACCAGAAATATTTCGTCTGCCGCGGGGCCGATGGAAAACTGGCGAACGCGTTCGTCTGTACCGCTAACATCGCGGCGCACGACGGCGGCGCGAAGATCGTCGAGGGCAATCGCAAGGTGTTGGCGGCACGGCTGTCGGACGCAAAGTTCTTCTACGACACCGACCTGAAGGTCCCGCTCGCAGAGCAGGCGGCCAAGCTGTCGAAGATCGTCTTCCACGAAAAGCTCGGCACGGTAGCCGACAAGGTCGACCGCGTCGCGAAGCTCGCCCGCTGGCTGGTAGAAGAGGGCATAATCCTCCCCGGAACGGGGAGGGGGACCAGCGAAGCTGGTGGAGGGGGCTCGCCACGAAGCGCCACGTCCGCGGAGAACCCCCTCCACCCTCAGCCTGCGGCTGACGGTCCCCCTCCCCTTGCAGGGGAGGAATTGGCAGAACTCGCAGAACGCGCAGCCCGCCTCGCAAAGGCAGACCTCGTCACCGGCATGGTCGGCGAGTTCCCCGAGCTACAAGGCCTGATGGGCGGCTACTACGCCGCCGCGCAGGGCGAGCACCCGTCCGTCGCCACCGCCATCCGAGACCACTACAAGCCGGTCGGCCAAGGCGACGACGTCCCCACCGACCCGGTAACGGTTGCTGTAAGCTTGGCGGACAAGCTAGATACGCTTGTCGGATTCTTTTCGCAGGATATGATCCCAACAGGATCAAAAGATCCATTTGCTCTCCGAAGAGCGGCGTTGGGATGCATCACTTTACTCGAGAAAAACTCGATAAGGTTGCCGATCATAAAAACCTATGCGCAGCAAGCTGGCGGCTTTTTATATAAGTCGATGGTAGAAAATGCGGATATAGTAATTAAGCGAGATTTCGAAGGTTTGAAGCGTACGAACCTTTCGCCACGAGATTTTGATATCGATGCTTATGTTGCGCAATTTACACAGGCCCCAGTAGATGAAGCAACCGAGCGGTTCTTCGGTGGTCTTCCACGTCTTCTCCACTTCTTCGCCGACCGCCTCAAAGTTCAGCAACGCGAAGCCGGCGTCCGGCACGACCTGATCGACGCGGTGTTCGCGCTCGGTGGCGAGGACGATCTCGTCCGGCTGCTCGCGCGCGTCCACGCGCTCCAGGCGTTCGTCACCACCGAGGACGGTGCGAACCTGCTCGCCGGCTACAAGCGCGCCGCCAATATCCTGAAGAAGGAAGGCGGCGCTCAACCAAAGCCCGTCACCCCAGCGAACGCTGGGGTATCCGCGGGGAGCGAGGGACAGGAGCCGCAGGAAACCCCAGCTTTCGCTGGGGTGACGGATGGGGCGGGGGATGACGTTGTGGTCGGAGGGCCCGCGCAACAAACGCTGTCCTACACCCCCGAACCGGCAGAGACCGCGTTGATGACCGCGCTCGACTCCGCCGAACCCCGCGCCACCGCCGCGATCGAACGCGAGGATTTCGCCGCCGCGATGGCCGCGCTCGCGTCGCTGCGTGCGCCGATCGACGCATTCTTTGATAGCGTTATCGTCAACGATTCCGACCCCGCCAAGCGCTCCGCCCGTCTCGCGCTACTTGAGCGAGTCCGCGCCGCAGTGCACAATGTCGCAGATTTTTCGAAGATCGAGGGCTGATTGAAACCGGAAGTGCAGACGGCTCCCAGCGTCTGTACTTCCTATACTTCACTTTTGCCCCACCCATAAAAACAGGCACTTAGAGGACCGACCATGACCCAATATGTGTACCGCTTCGGCGGCGGTGTTTCGGATGGCGGCAAGGGCGACAAGAACCTGCTCGGCGGGAAGGGCGCGAACCTCGCCGAGATGGCGTCGATCGGCCTGCCGGTCCCGCCGGGCTTCACGATCTCGACCGATTTCTGCGCGGTCTATTACGACGAGGGCGGCCAGTTCCCGCAAGGCCTGCGCGACGAGGTCGCCACCGGCCTCGCCCACATCGAAGGCGTCACCGGCAAGACATTCGGCGACCCCGCCGACCCATTGCTCGTCTCGGTCCGCTCGGGCGCCCGCGCGTCGATGCCGGGGATGATGGACACCGTCCTCAACCTCGGCCTCAACGACCAGACCGTCGAGGGCCTCGCCGCCAAGTCCGAGGACGCGCGGTTCGCCTGGGACAGCTATCGCCGCTTCATCCAGATGTACGCGGACGTGGTGCTCGAACTCGATCACGGCGCGTTCGAGGAAGCGCTGGAGATCGCCAAGGAAGACCAGGGCTTCACGCTCGACACCGAACTCTCGGCCGACGATCTCCGGAAACTCGTCGCCGAATATAAGGGGCTCGTCGAGAAGCTCTGGGGCAAGCCCTTCCCGCAGGACGTCCACGACCAGCTCTGGGGCGCGGTCGGCGCGGTGTTCGGTTCGTGGCAGTCCGAGCGTGCGAAAGTCTATCGCCGCCTCAACGACATCCCCGGCGGCTGGGGCACCGCGGTCAACATCCAGGCGATGGTGTTCGGCAACATGGGCGACACCTCGGCGACCGGCGTCGCGTTCACGCGCGACCCGTCGAAGGGCGACCGCGCCTATTACGGCGAATTCCTGATCAATGCGCAGGGCGAAGACGTCGTCGCCGGCATCCGCACCCCGCAATACCTCACCAAGACCGCGCGCGAAGACGCCGGCGCCAAGCCCGCCTCGATGGAAGAGGCGATGCCCGAGGTCTACACCCAACTCGCCGACGTGTTCGACACGCTCGAAAACCACTACCGCGACATGCAGGACATCGAGTTCACGGTCGAGAAGACCAAGCTCTGGATGCTCCAGACCCGCGCCGGCAAGCGCACTGCCAAGGCCGCGCTCAAGATCGCCGTCGACATGGCGAACGAGGGGCTGATCACGCGCGAGGAAGCGATCCTGCGCATCGAGCCGATGGCGCTTGATCAGCTGCTCCACCCGACGCTCGATCCCAAGGCGACGCGCGACGTGCTGACCAAGGGCCTCCCCGCATCGCCGGGTGCAGCCTCCGGCGCAGTCGTGTTCGACGCCGATGCAGCGGAGAAGAAGGCCGCCGACGGTGTCGCCGTGATCCTCGTCCGGACCGAGACATCGCCCGACGACATCCACGGCATGCATGCGGCCAAGGGCATCCTCACCGCACGCGGCGGGATGACGAGTCACGCGGCCGTCGTCGCCCGTGGCATGGGACGCCCCTGCGTTTCCGGCGCCGGCACGCTCTCCATCGACGCCAAGGCGAAGATCATGCGCTGCGGCGGCCGTGAAGTGAAGGAGGGCGACCTGCTCACCATCGACGGCACCACCGGCGAAGTGATGATCGGCGCGGTCGCGACCGTGCAGCCCGAGCTGTCGGGCGATTTCGCGACGTTGATGGTGTGGGCAGACGAGGTTCGCCGCCTGAAGGTCCGCGCCAACGCCGAGACCCCCGAGGATTGCCGCGTCGCGCGCGAGTTCGGCGCCGAGGGCGTGGGTCTCTGCCGCACCGAGCACATGTTCTTCGAGAGCGGCCGCATCACCAACGTCCGCCAGATGATCCTGGCGTCGGACGAGAAGGGCCGCCGCGTCGCGCTCGAGAAGCTGCTCCCCGAACAGCGCAAGGATTTCACCGAGATCCTCGAGGTCATGGCCGGCCTGCCGGTGACGATCCGCCTGCTCGATCCGCCGCTCCACGAATTCCTCCCCCACGAAGAATCCGAATTCGCCGAAGTCGCGACCGCGGCGGGTGTCGACGTCGACACCCTCAAGCGCCGCGCAGCCGAGTTGCATGAGTTCAACCCGATGCTCGGCCATCGCGGCTGCCGTCTCGGCGTGACCTATCCCGAGATCTACGAGATGCAGGCGCGTGCGATCTTCGAGGCCGCGGTCGACGTCGCCGAGAAGTCCGGCGCGGCCCCGATCCCCGAAGTCATGATCCCGTTGGTGGCAACCCGCCGCGAGCTGGAACTGATGAAGGCCGTCGTCGACAAGGCCGCGCAGGCGGTGTTCGCCGAAAAGGGCCGCACGATCGAGTATCTTGTCGGCACGATGATCGAACTCCCCCGCGCAGCCCTCCGCGCCGGCGAAATCGCGGAAGTCGGCGAGTTCTTCTCGTTCGGCACCAACGACCTGACGCAGACCACCTTGGGCGTCAGCCGCGACGACGCTTCGCGCTTCCTCGGCGCGTATGTCGAGCAGGGCATCTACGCCAAGGACCCGTTCGTCAGCATCGACGTCGAAGGTGTGGGTGAACTGATCGAAATCGCCGCCGAACGTGGGCGTAAGACGCGCGCCGGCATCAAGCTCGGCATCTGCGGTGAACACGGCGGCGATCCGGCAAGCATCGCGTTCTGCGAAAAGGTCGGCCTCGATTACGTCTCCGCCAGCCCGTACCGCGTCCCAATCGCGCGCCTGGCAGCGGCACAGGCGGCGCTGTCGAAGAAGTAAGCGCTCGCTCAGAAACAGCACCACCCCGGCGAAGGCCGGGGCCCAATTGGAACGTCCAAAGTAACGAAGGACCGTCCCCCGTTACTCAGCCTTCCCAACTGGGCCCCGGCCTCCGCCGGGGTGGTGAAATGGGGGAGGAGTACCCTAACCCCAAAGGAACAAGGGGGCAGGGGCTAACCCACCCCCGAAACCTCACCGACGCTGATCGAAATCAAACCAGCCCCGCTTGGTCCCATCGGCATTATACGCCGGCCGAGCATAAGCCGGCCGCGCCGAAGACAGCGCCCCAGACCGCGACGTATCCACCACTGGCGCCCGTTCGACAACCGGAGCCGCAACCCGCGCCGCCTCGACGTCCTTCACCAACCGGGCATTCTCCCGCTCAGCCTCAACCGCCCGCTTCTCCGCGGCCGCAGCCCGAACATCGCCATCCTTCTTCACCGAAGCATGAGCATCGCGCTCCGCCAGATAGCGCGCCTTCCACTTCTTCCCGCCCGGGTGGCTCGCCAATCCGAACAGCCAGCCGGCAACGAAGACCAGCGCAAGCGCCGCGAACTGCGTAGGTGTGGAAAACAACGGCATCGTAAAAACCCTCCTGTTACGGGAGCCCAACGATCGGCCGCGCCGCCGGTTGCTTCAGGTCTTGATGAGCGCGTCGGAGATCGAACATGCTGCCGGCCCGAGGATGACGACGAACAGCACCGGCAGGATGAACAGGATCAGCGGGATCGTCATGATCGCCGGCAACCGCGCCGCCTTCTCCTCCGCCCGCATCATCCGCTCGTTGCGGAACTCGCCCGACAGAACGCGCAACGCCGACGCCAGTGGCGTACCGTATTTCTCGGTCTGGATCATCGTCGTGACCACGCCCTTCACCGCATCCAGCTTCACCCGCTGTGCCAGATTCTCGAACGCCGACCGTCGATCTGTCAGGAATCCGAGCTCGATCGCAGTCAGCGTAAATTCCTCGCCAAGCTCGGGATAGGCCCGCCCCAGTTCGCGCGCGACCCGGTGGAAAGCCGCATCGACAGTCAACCCGGCCTCCGCGCAGATCACCAGCAGATCGAGCGCGTCGGGAAGCCCCTTACGGATCGCGTCGGAGCGCTTCTTGATCTTGTTGTCGAGATACAGATCCGGCGCCTTGTAGCTCAGGATAAAGGTCAGCGCGACGAGGCCGTATTTCTTCAGCGGCGACCAGGTCGCGAAGCCATCGGTGCCGTACACCCAGTACAACATGGCGCTGCCCAGCACGATCGGCAGCACGAGCCGGCCGAAGATCACCGCCGGGGCCCATTCCTTCGACCGGATCCCTGCCTGCATCAGCTTGAGCTGGACCGCCTTGACCTGGCTGTCCTGCAACATCTTCATCGACGACAGCATGCCGCGCATCTTGTCGGCGGTGTCGTTGCGCTGGACGAGCTTAGCGCGCCGCTTGGTCGAGGCGGTGATACCCGCCTTCAACTGTTCGCGGCGATCGTTGAGCGCCTTTACGCGCTTGGTCATCGGATCGCTGACCGTGGTCGCGGCATAGATCGCGACCATCACCGCGAACGCGGCAACGCCCGACAGGATCGTCGCGACCCATAATACGTCGAATCCGAGCAGGGTTGGTCCGGCCGTCGTGCCCATCATTGCGCCCCTAAATCTCGAAGCTGATCATCTTGGACATGATGAAGGCGCCGATCGCCATCCACACCATGCCGCCCATGCCGATCGCCATCAGCCGCTCGTCGATGAAGAAATTCTGCATGTAGGTCCCGTTGATGAACCAGATCAGCCCGAAGACGATGAACGGCAAGGCGCCGATGATATACGCCGATGCCTTGGATTCCGACGACATCGCCTTGATCTTGAGCTTCATCTGGCCGCGCATGCGCAGCACGTGCGAAAGGTTGGCGAGCGTCTCCGCCAGATTGCCGCCGGTCTCGCGCTGGATCGCGATCGTGATCACGAAGAACTGGAATTCGGGCGTGCCGAGCCGGTCTGCAGTCTCCTGCAGCGCCGCATCCATCGTCCGGCCGATCTTCATCTTGTCGCTGACCGCGCGGAATTCCTCTCCGACCGGCCCCTCGACCTCATGGCCGACGACGCCGATCGTCTCGCTGATCGGCAGGCCCGAGCGCAGGCCGCGGACCAGCAGGTCGATCGCGTCGGGAAACTTCGCGGTGAACTTGCCGATCCGCCGCTGGATCGTCTTGCCGACGATGAAATGCGGCAGGCCGACGCCGACGAACACACCGAACAGCAAAGCGAGCAGGATCGGCAGCCCTTTGAGCAGCATCAGTGCCGCGACGACCACCAGTATCCCCGCGGTCGCCATGCCATATTGGCCGACCGTCCAGGTCTTGCCGGTCATCGCGAGGCGCTTGGCGAGCTGGACCGGATTGGGAAGGATGCGCCCGAAGGCGAGATCCATCTTGGTATCGCGGTTCATCGAGATTCGGCGCAGCTGCGCTTCGGCAACCACCAGCGCGTCGCCGTGACGTTCGCGCAGCGAGGCGATCCGGCGCGACTGCGCGCGTCCGGCGGACGGTCCCGCAAACGCGAACGCGATCATCCCCACCACGATCGCTGCGCCGAGGATGACCAACAGGAGCGGCATCATCTCCATCGCAGCTATCGCCTTCCGCTCGTCGCGGTCCGGAAGATCCGGCTGCGGCTCATTTGGTTTTCGCCTTGACCGTGCGCTTCGGGATCAATCCCTTCAGGTCGCCGAACTTGCCGATCAGCGATTTGCCCTTCGGCTTTGCGCCATCGGCTGCACTGTCCGGGACGGCGGACGCGATCGCGGTCACGAGTGCCATGATCGGTGCGATCGTCTTCGATGCCTTCCCGACCTCGGCGAACGGCTTGCCGAGCTTGGCCGCCTGCGCCGCGAGCTTCTGGTCAAAGGGGACGACATAATCGATCTTGCGTTCGATCGAGCCCTCGAAATCCTTGCGACTGATCTCGAGCTGGCCGCCGGCATGCATCCGGTTCGCAAGCACGAACAACTGCGTCTGCGGCGCGTTCGTCTTCATCCACGACAGGATGCGGATCGTGTCGCGGGCGGATGCAAGCGTCAGTTCGGTGACGATCACGCCGAGCTGAACATCGCTGACGAGTTGCGGATGCTGGATCAGCATCCCCCGCGGCAGGTCGACGACGGTGCATTCGAACGCCGCGCGCATTTCTTCCTGCAACTGGTAGAACGCCGAGCCATCGGTGACGAGCGGCGCATTGATCGGCGCTTCGGCGGACAGCACCGACAGTTTCTCCGACGCCTTGACCATCGCGCGTTCGATGAACAGCCCGTCGATCCGGCTCGGATTGTCGATCGCGTCGGTCAGGCCGCGGCCCGGCTCGAGATCGAGGCTGAGTGCACCCGTGCCGAAATGCACGTCGAGATCGAGCAACGCGGTTGCGCGCTTTTCCTTGTCCGCGAGCAACCAGGCAAGCGACGTCGCGACCGTCGAGGCGCCGACGCCGCCACGCGTGCCGATCACCGCGACCGAGCAATGCGGTCGATCGGTCGAGATCTCGACATGCTTCGGCGTATTCAGCAGCGTCTGCGCATGACCGAAGGCCTCGCGCAACATATCGGCGTGCAGCGGCTTCAGGAGATAGTCCTGGATCCCGCTCGACACCAGGTCGCGGTAGAGGCGGACGTCATTGACCTGCCCGGCGGCGATCACCACCGTACCGGGCTCGCAGACTTCGGCCAGTGCATTGATATCGTTCAGCGGGTCGCCCGATTCGGCGAGATCGACGAACAGGATCTGCGGCGATGCGGACACCGACAGCGACTGGATCGCGTTGCGCAGGCCGCCCTTGTGGATCTTCTCGATCGCCCAACCGAGTTCGCTCGCGATCGGCCGCAGGGCCTCGGCGGTGATCTCGTCGCAGACATAGGCGGTAAACGGTTCGCGATGCGCGATGCCGCCCGGCTTCCAGGGTGCGTTCATCACTTCCCTCCCGTGCTGGACGCGGCGAGGCCGCCGGCCCCGGTCGGCGCCTTTTTGCGATAGGTGTCGATCGCCTTGTACGACACCGCCGTATCCGTCGTCTCGTTGCCGGGCGCGCCGCGGACCAGATCCGCCGGGTTGGCGACCATCGCCGCAAGGTTGCGGTTGATCGCGCAGCCATAATTGGACGACGTGTTGGAGGTGATGTCGTTGGTCGAATCGCGCGACCAGTCGGGGCAGCGCGGTACATCTGCATGCATCCGGCTGACGACGATCCGGATCGTGCCGGGCGCTACCGGTGCGGGCGTTACCGGCGCATCGGCACCGAGCAACAGGCCATATCGGGCAACCACGGCAGCGACATCGGTACGCGCCGCATACCCCTCCGCCGCCGGATCGTCGATCCCGACCCGGTCGCCATAGCTAAGTCGCATCGCGTCTAGCCAGCTGGCCAGCCGCTGCTGTTCCCCGCGGCCCAGCGCGCCGCCGGCGACGCCCAGATCGAGCGCATAGTCCGATCGACTGACGACGGGTTGATGAACCGATTCGAGGCCGCGATTCTCCGTTCCCATGCAGCCGCCGAGCAGCAGCGGGGGGATCAGGAACGCTAGGATCGATTTGTTGATCATCGGAAATCCTTGGTGCGGGAGGCGCGTGGTCGGCTCGGGTTCGTCATCTCAGTTCGAGAAGCCGGGCGCCGGCACGCTGCCGTTCTTGGCTTTGCCGCCGGTGTTGCGCGTGGTTGGTGGTACGACGTCGTCTTCGGGGCGTCGCACATCGCCGCCGAGCGGTGTCGGACGCACCACCGCCGCTGCGCCGACCGAGGGTTGCGCATAGGAGGCAGGGGCAACCGTCGGAACGGGGCGTTTGCCGCCGCCGCTCGCACTGAGCGTCCCGAGCAATACCCGGTCGAGATCGGTCGGTGCGCGCGCGCCGTCGGTCGGCAGCGCGATGTCGCTGGCATTGTTGACCGGTTTCACCAGGTACGGCGTGATGACGATGACCAGTTCGGTCTCGTTGCGCTGGAACGCGTTCGAGCGGAACAACGCGCCGATGATCGGCAGGTTCGAGAGGCCCGGGGTCTTGTCGTACGAGTTGTTGTGGCTGTTCGACAACAGGCCGCTGATCATCATGCTTTGGCCCGAGCCGAGCTCGACGGTCGTCTCGGTGCGCCTGGTCGTCAGGCCTGGTACGCGCGTGCCGCTGAGCGTCACCGCGTTCGAATAATCGAGCTGCGAGACTTCTGGACGAACACGGAGCGAGATCCGTCCGTCCGACAGCACCGTCGGCGTATACGCCAGGCTGATGCCATATTGCTTATACTCGACCGAGACCGTGCCCAGCGCCTGCGCCAGCGGGATCGGGACTTCGCCGCCAGCAAGGAAAGTCCCGGTCTCGCCCGACAGTGCGGTGAGATTAGGATTGGCCAGCGTTGTCACCTGCCCGGTGGCTTCACCGAGATCGATCGCGGTCAGGAAATCCATCCCCAACAGCTTGCCGGCGATACCGAGCGTCGTGCGCTGTGCGCCCTTGGTATAGGTCGATGTCTTTAAACCGGTCGTGGGATCATAGGTGATCGTGCCGGGCGTGCCCGACGTGCTGCCGAACAGGATACCCGATCCGCTGCGGTCCTGCGTCAACAGGTTGACGCCGATATTCTTGACGAAGCTGCGGCTGACTTCGGCGACGCGCACCTGAAGGTTGACCTGTAACGGCGTCGCGGTCTTCAGCCGCGAGAGGACTTTGGTTGTATCACCCACGAACGCCTGCACCAGGCGTTCGGCTTCGGCGGCATCCTCGGGGGCAAGGACGGTGCCGGTCAGCAGGATCAGGCCGTTCATCGGCGTCGCGACGACCTGCGCTTCGGGCATCGCCAGGCCGAGCATCTGCTGGACCGAATCGAGGTTGTTGCCGACCCGAACCGTCGCCGCATAGACGACCGCGCCACCCTTGGTGGTGGCCGAGATCGTCGTCTCGCCGGTCTTCTTGCCGAACAGATACAATTGGGTCGGCGAGCGGACCTGGACATCGGCGATCGAGTCGTCGGCGACGAACAGGTCGGTCATCGGCCGGGCGAGCGTCACCAGCCGGCCGCGACCGGTGTTGACCTGGACGACCGGCGAACCGGCCGGGGCGATCGCAGCGCCACGGCGCTGGGCGAGGGCGGGCGCCGACGGTGCGGCACTCGCAGCGGCCAGGGCGACGGCCAGCGGCCAGCCCAGCGGGGTCATCCGGATACGCATGTCAGTTCTTCCCCCCGACCGGAACGATGGTCATTGCGTTGCCGCGTGCGATCCGGACCACCGGCCCCTGGACGATCGGCGTACCACCGCCACCACCACCGGACTGCGCCATCGGCATGCCCTGCATCGGCGCACCGCCGCCTTCGATCACTTTGCCGGGCACCGTGCTGCGCTGATAGCGCGAGACGTCAGCACCGGTCTGATAGCTCGATGCGCCGGCCGACGGCTGGCTCGCGAGCCGTACCATCATCGCCTTTTCCGCCTTCGGATCATTGCCTTGCGGTACCTTCACGGCCCCGGAGGCGATCGCCTCCTCGAGTTCGGCCGAATTGTCGGCGATCGAGCGGAGCGACAGCGAGAGCGAGCCGAGCGTCTGCGCCACCGCCACCTGTTCGGCCATCTTGGGCGTCGCCTCGATCGTCACGTTCGAAAACGTGCGGACCTGCGTCTTGCCGTCTTCACCGACCAGATTATCGGTGCGCTGGTCGGTCGCGAGGACGCGAATGTTGCGCATGATCGTCTCGGACACCTTGAGCGGCTGGCCTTCGCCGCCGCCCGCGACCGTCTGCGTCAGGACCAGATCGATCCGATCGCCTGGAAACACGAAGCCTGCGACCGCGGCCTGCGCCGAGACGGGCACCGTGACCGCGCGCATGCCAGGTCCGAGCGCCGCTGCCAGGAAACCGCGGTCACCGGGCTTTACCAGCGACCCTTGAGTCACCGGTTGCCCGGCGGTGATGATGCTGCGCACCACCGTGCCCTGCAGCGACTGGAGATTGGTCTTGTCCCGGAGATAATAGGCGTTGTCGACCAGCTCCTTCGGCCAGGGCTGGAATTTCAGCGCGGTCGCGTCGAGGATCGTGCCGACCGGCAGCGAGCGGGTCGCGACGAGCACCTCGGGGCCGTCGACCACCGGGGCGGTCATGGCGACCGCCCCGGCTTGCGGCGCCGAGCTTCCGGCGATCAGCGTTCTGGCAAAGAATGCTGTGATGGCCGCGACAATCAGCGCGCCAGCCAGCAATATGATTTTACGACTGTCCATGACTAGTTCGTGCCTTTCAGGCGCCGGAATTCTGCTTCGGCGTTAATCATGACTGAAACTGATTAAGGAGTGGTTCGCGCAGCGCGAGCAGCCCTGCGAATGCTATAGCCACGCCGTACGGGACTTCGATCGCCGCCGATGTCTTCTTGATAAGCCGCTCGGCTATCATGACGAGGGTGACGACGCCGCCTGCGATCGACATGACCATCAGCATCGAGAGGAACGCCGGAAACGGCAACCACAGGGCCAGCGCGACGATAAGCTTGACGTCGCCGCCGCCCATCAGGCCGAAATGGAACGCGACCAGGAACGCGGCGAACACCGCGAGAGCGACGCCCAGCTGCAATACGACGTCGGGCCAGATTTCGAGCCCGTTGGCGTACCACCAGACCGGCGCGAGCAACGCGACCGCGGCATTTTTCCAGTTGGCGATTTCCCGCGTTCGCGCGTCTTCGATGCCGGCGGACACCAGCAGGCCGCCAAGCGCGAAAATCAAAATTGGAAGAGCAATGTTCCACCCCATCGGCTAGACCCTAACGAAGATGGCTTTCGAAAAAGTAACCGTCCCGACCGATTCTTCGTTCGGTTACACGCACGTAGCGGAGCGTGATGCCGCCGAGGCGGTTCGGCGTGCGATCCCGGCCGATGCGCGAATCGGGTATTGGAC
This sequence comes from Sphingomonas sp. PP-F2F-A104-K0414, assembly GCF_004340945.1. GTDB lineage: Bacteria > Pseudomonadota > Alphaproteobacteria > Sphingomonadales > Sphingomonadaceae > Sphingomonas. The sequence goes on along the minus strand of NZ_SLYD01000002.1, from coordinate 118,720 downwards.
TGCCCCCGACGGCTGGGCACTGCGTCGCTTCGACTGGCCTGCCGACACAGTATCGCGGCGGTCGCGGGGCGCGGTGCTGTTCCAGACCGGGCGCGGTGATATCTTCGAAAAATACCTGGAGACGTTTGCGCATCTCCATGCACACGGGTGGTCGGTGACCGCGTTCGACTGGCGCGGGCAGGGGGGCTCGGGGCGGCTTTCCGAGGACCCCCATGTCGGCCACGTCGGCGATTACGCGATCTATGACCGCGACCTGGCGGCGTTCTGGTCGGACTGGGTGGCGGAGCGGGGGGTAGCTAGCCAACCCCCCGTGATACCTCGCGTGATCGTGGGACATTCGATGGGCGGCATGATGGTCGTGCGCGCGCTCGCGGCACGGTCGATCCAGGCTGATGCCGCAATCCTGGTGGCGCCGATGATTGGGCTGAAGTCACCGGTCGGCGCCGGGATTGCCGGTCGTGTCGCGCGGTGGATGGCGTCGCGCGGCAATCCCGCGCGGGGTGCTTGGCGCAGCAACGAGCGGCCCGGTTCGATCGCATCGCGGCAATCGCTGCTGACGCATGACGCCTCACGCTATGATGACGAGCGCTGGTGGCAGGCGGAAGGGCCCGCGCTGTGCCTTGGGCCGCCGAGCTGGTCGTGGTTGGCGCAAGGCTTTGCCGCCGCCGCGGCGCTCGCGGTCGATCCGCGGATCGAGGCGATGGAGACGCCGGTGCTGATGCTTGTCGCGGAAGCCGACAAGCTGGTCGATCCCCATGCGGCCTTGCGGCTCGGCGCGCGGTTGCCCGATGCGCAGATCGTCCGGTTCGGCCGCGAATCGGCGCATGAGATCCTCCGCGAGGCGGACGGCGTGCGTGACCGGGCCTTGGGCGCCATCGATTCGTTCCTCGATGCCGTCGTGCCGCCGCGTCCGTAATGGCCGCGTTCGCGACGCCCGTGTTCGGACCGGTTTACGACGTGGCGATCGTCGGTGCGGGGATGGCCGGCGCCAGCCTCGCCGCCGCCCTCGGATCGGACGCGCGCGTCCTCGTTCTCGAGGCGGAGGCGGTGCCCGGCTATCATGCCACCGGACGATCCGCGGCGTTCTGGTCGGAGACCTATGGCGGTCCGAATATCCAGCCGCTGACCACCGCCTCGGGGCCGCTTCTCCACGCCGGCGGTCATCTCGCACCGCTCGGATCGGTGCATATTGGTCGCGCCGGGGATCAGGCGGCGATCGATGCGTTCCTTGCGGCGTTCGCGGATAGCGCGGTGGTCTTGGATCCGGTCGACCCCGCTGCGTTCGTCCCTGGCCTGCGAGCCGATTGGGTGTTCGGCGTGCAGGAAGCGAGTTGCGCCTATATCGATGTTGCGGCGTTGCATGCGGACAGCATCGCGACCGGCCGGCGTGCCGGCGCGCAGTTCGTCACCGATGCTGCCTTCGTCGAGGCACGCCGTGCCGACGGTATCTGGACGATCGTCACAACCGCGGGAACCGCGCGTGCACGGATTTTGGTGAACGCCGCCGGGGCGTGGGCCGATCGCGTCGCGATCGGCGCGGGGGCGAGGCCATTGGGCCTGCAGGCGTATCGCCGGACGATGGCGCAGTTGCGGACCGATCCCGGTGCGCCGGATACCATGCCGCATGTCGCGGACATCGCCGGGCGGTTCTACTTCAAGCCCGAATCCGGCGGGCGGTTGTGGCTCAGCCCGCACGACGAAACCCCGACCGATCCTTGTGATGCTGCGCCGGAAGAGATCGATGTCGCGATTGCGATCGATCGGTTCGAGCGCGTCGTCGACTGGCGGGTCGCTGCGGTCGAGCGACGCTGGGCCGGGCTGCGGACGTTCGCGCCCGATCGCGTGCCGGTCTACGGCTTCGACCGCGATGTTCCCGGCTTTTTCTGGTGCGCGGGGCAGGGGGGCTTCGGAATCCAGACGGCACCTGCTGCGGCTTTGCTCGCTGCCAGCCTGTTGCTGGGTGTTGCCCCCGACGCCGCGATCGCGACCCTCGATACGCAGCGCTACTCGCCGCATCGGTTTGCCTGATAGGCGACGCGTCGCGAAGTTTAAGCCTCGAAATCGCGAGTCGCGACGGCGCAAACTGATTTCACCGCCGTGAAAACGATCCGTCGCGAAAAAATTCGCTTACCATTGTGATAAGCAAATCCGGGGATCTATTGAATAAAATTCCGAAATTTTCGGACGAAAATCAACAGAATCGGTTTCTTGAGTAAAACTAAAAAAATGTTAATTCCCTGCTATGGTTAACGCGCCATGAGTGGCGGGACGAACAAGCATCCGATGATGTCACGATGTGATATTAAACAGATGTGCTTCGCCGGTCCGGTCACTTGGCAGTGGTGTAGTTGCGGATGGACAATATCTTCGTTGGAAGCGCGGTATCTACGATAAGCGCACGGGGCGATCTGGTTCTTCCCGATCAATTCTGCGTCACGATCCAATCCAGGGGCGTACGGGACGATTTGTTCGTCGGTCTTCATGCCGAAGATCCTTGCCTGCTGGTCTATGATCGCGCGAGCGTCGACGATCATCGTGGCGACGTTGCGCGAAACTGGGAGGGGGGTGCGCGCGATACGGTGCTTCGGCGGCGGCTGGGCTTCGTCGCGCCCGCGCAGATGGACGGCAAGGGCCGGCTCCGCATCGCATCGTGGATGCGGGCCCGCCGCGGGGTGCAACAGCGCGCGTTGCTGGTCGGCATGGGCCGTCATTTCGAAGTCTGGAATCTCGATCAGGTACTCGAACAGGGGCCGGGGGATCTGATCGTCCTCGCCGCGCTGCATCTCAACACGTCGATCATCAAGGAGGACCATCATGAACCTGCTCTGTCACGCCTCGGGGCACGTCGCCGCGCCGCTGGTGCTGGAAAATCAGGGGTTTCTGTTCAGTCGCTGCCAGCGCTGCCGGCACGATCTGATCCGCTCCGCGCCGTCGGTGGTCGGTTCGGCGGGCGATAGCTGGACCGGCGTGCCCGAGGGGTTGCGCGTGGCGTGGCGCTCGGCGGATGTGTCGGCCTTCGATCAGCCGTCATGGGTACGCCAGTCCTTGCGCCGGATGCGCGAGCGCGGCCAGCAATCCGCCACCGCCGTCAGCGACGCGGCGCAGGTCGCGCTTGCGGTGGTTGGCTGGCACGCCAGCGACGCGGCGCGCCGCGCGAAGGATACGACGTTGGCCGCCTATCGCTCGGGCCGCCGCGTGATCCGCCTGCCGCGCCCGGCCCGGCCGCCGCATGCCGGCATCGTCATCATCAACCTGACGATGAACCGAGACCCGTCCTGGCAGGACGCGGTCCGCGCGGACACGCAGTTCGGCGACATGATCGGCGCGTGATGCGGTGGCATCTGGATGGCGGCGGCTTTGATGGTCCGGTCACCCTGGCGCAACGCCGCCGACAGGTGTGCAATTACCACCCCGGCGAAGGCCGGGGCCCAATTGGAAAGGTCGGCGTAACGACACGCCGTCCTTAATCAGAGCCGTTTCCCATTTGGGCCCCGGCCTTCGCCGGGGTGGGGTAACAGACGCCCGGTCTTAGCGTCGCCCGGCCTAGCGCCGCCCGGCCGCCACCGCCGCGTCGCTGGCCAGCTTGTCCGCGCGCTCGTTCTCCGGGTGGCCCGCGTGACCCTTGACCCATTGCCATTCGATCTTGTGCCGCGCCACCGCGGCGAGCAGCGCGTGCCACAGCTCGGCGTTCTTCACCGGCTTCTTGTCGGCGGTCTTCCAGCCATTGCGCTGCCAGCCCTTCACCCACTTGGTCAGGCCATCCATCACGTATTTGCTGTCGGTGTACAGCGTCACCGCGCACGGGCGAGTCAGCGCGTTGAGCGCCTCGATCGCCGCGGTCATTTCCATCCGGTTGTTGGTCGTCGGCGTCTCGCCGCCCGACAATTCCTTCTCGTGCGCGCCCATCCGGATCACCGCGCCCCAGCCGCCGGGCCCCGGATTGCCCTTGCAGGCGCCGTCGGTGAAGATCTCGACCTTGGTGATGGAAACGTCGGTGTCGTCAGTCATGCAAACAGATCGTCCTTGCGATACGCCTCGAACCGCCGCCAATACGCCAACGGATCCTTGCGCGTCACCAGCGCATCCGCCGGCGTATTGAGCCAATCCCATGCGCGCGTCGCCAGGAAGCGAAGGCACGCTCCCTGCGCCAGCACCGGCAGCGCGGCACGTTCGGCATCGGTTAGCGGATGCCGACTGACATACCCCGCGACCAGCGCCTTGCCGACCCCCGCATCATAGCCTTCGCCCTGCGCATCGAACGCCCAGGCGCTGTGCAGGATCGCGAGATCGTAGGCCCGGATATCGGTGCAGGCGAAATAAAAGTCGATCAGCCCCGTCACCCGGTCGCCGAGCATCAGCACATTGTCGGGAAACAGATCGGCATGGATGACGCTGCGCGGCAAGTCGGCGGGCCAGGCCGCGACGACCGCATCCGCTGCCGTGCTAATTGTATCGAACAGCCCGGGCTCGATCGCATCCAGATCGCGGCCGCATTTCGCCAGCAAGGCACGCCACCCGTCGGGCCCCAGCGTGTTCGGCCGCACGCCATCGAACCCGGCGAGGCTGACGTGCATCGCGCCCATCGCGGCGCCCGCTGCATATGCCTGTGCTTCGCTCGGATGCGACACCGACACCCCGGTCAGGAACTCGATCAGGCACGCCGGCCGCCCGCAAAGCTCGTGGATCAGCGCACCGCTGCGATCGGGCAGCGCACGCGGCACCGGATTTCCGTCGACCGCGAGATGGTCGAGCATCGCCATGAAGAACGGCAGATCGTCCGCCGACACGCGCTTTTCGTACAGCGTCAGGATGAACCGCCCGGTTGTCGTATCGACCAGGTAGTTGCTGTTCTCGACCCCCTCGGCGATGCCCTTGGCCGAGACCAGTTCGCCGTGATCGAATTTGGCGAGGAACGCGCCCAGCGCCTCCGCCGAAACCTGCGTGTAGACCGCCATGCTAGGCGGCCGCCTCCAGCCCGCGGGGCAGCTTGAACGCGATCGTCTCGCGGTTGGTCTCGACCTCGCGCTCGGACACCGTGTAGCGCTCCGACAACCGGTCGACGAGTTCGCGCACCAGCAATTCAGGTGCGGACGCGCCCGCGGTGATCCCCAGCGTGCCGACGCCGGCGAGGAAGTCCCAATCGAGCTCGCTCGCACGCTGGATCAGCATCGCCGGCGTACCCTCGCGCTCGGCAACCTCGACCAGCCGCACCGAGTTGGACGAGTTCGGCGCGCCGATCACCAGCACCGCATCGACGCTGTGCGCGATCGCCTTCACCGCGGTCTGGCGGTTCGACGTCGCGTAGCAGATGTCCTCGCCGCGGGGCGGCAACATCTGCGGGAAGCGGCGCTGCAACGTCGCCACCACCGCAGCAGTATCGTCCACCGACAACGTCGTCTGCGTCAGGAAGGCGAGGTTCGACGGGTCGGCGGGCGCGAATACCTCGGCGTCCTCGACCGTCTCGATCAGCGACATCGCGCCCGCGGGCACCTGTCCGAATGTGCCGATCACCTCGGGATGCCCGGCATGGCCGATGAACACGATATGCCGGCCCTGCGCTACCAGACGCTCGGCCTGGCGATGCACCTTCGACACCAGCGGGCACGTCGCATCGAGATATTCGAGCCCGCGATTCTGCGCGTCGAGCGGCACCGATTTCGGCACGCCATGCGCCGAGAACACCACCGGCGCGCCATCGGGCACCTCGTCGAGCTCTTCGACGAAGATCGCGCCCTGCGCCTTCAGGGTGTCGACGACGAACTTGTTGTGGACGATCTCGTGGCGGACATAGACCGGCGCGCCATGCTTCTCGATCGCCAGTTCGACGATCCGGATGGCGCGGTCGACGCCGGCGCAAAAACCTCGGGGCGCTGCGATCAACAGTTCGAGCGGCGGCTTGTCGATTGGGCTCATGATGCGTCAGCCTCTACGCGATTGCTTGCCTGGACGATAGCCGGTTCCTATGGTGCGCCACGACAGGGGCCGCTTGCGACATGCGGTGGCCCTTTCGCTCGTTCGAGAAGGTAAGCGTCGCCGTGAAAGCCCCTATCCTAGCCGTTTCGGCGTGTGCGATCCTCCTGACCGGGTGCGCCGGCAAGGGCGAAGTCGATGCGACCGGCGGCATTTCCGCGGTCCGCTCGGTCTGCCCGCCTGTCGCGATCCCTGCTGCGACCGGCGACATTACGCTGTTCAATCCCGCCACCAGCCGTGACCAGTCGGCGATCGACGTCGCCGCGCTGATGACCAATGTCCGCTCCACCTGCGCCGATGCGACCGACCAGGTCGTCACCAGCGTCACCTTCGACATCCGCGCCCGTCGCAACCGCACCGAAGGCGCGCGGGACGTGACGTTGCCATACTTCATCACGGTAGTCCGCGGTGGCACCGCCGTCGTCGCCAAGCGCATCGGCCGCGTCGCGCTGCATTTCGACGCCGGTCAGGCACTCGCCTCGGCCTCGGCGACCGCTTCCGCAACGGTCGCGCGCTCGGCGGCAACGCTACCCGACGACGTCCGCGAAAAGCTGACCCGCAAGCGCAAGGCCGGCGATCAGGACGCCGCCGTCGATCCGCTGAGCACGCCGGAAGTCCGTCAGGCCGTCCTCCGCGCCAGCTTCGAGGCGCTGGTGGGCTTCCAGCTCACCGACGACCAGCTCAAGTACAACGCCACCCGCTAAGCCATTGTCCCTCTCCCCGCCGGGGAGAGGGAAGGGGCCCGCCGCCCTTGCGGTGGGAAGGGAGAGGGGAGTGAGGCTCAAAACGCCCGCCCCGCCGTCATGCCGAGCTAGTTCCGAGGCAACGAAACGATGGCCGATGCGCGCTAAATCTTCCCCCGCCCCCAAACCCTCGATTGACTAAGATTGTGCGCCGCGTCACAACTCGCGGCGTCGATGTCGGGCAACCGGCATGGCACTGCGCGGGAGAGCGTTTCCGGTCCTTTGAGGGCTGATGGAACCGCCGAAGGAGCAACCACCCCGGAATCTCTCAGGCACCAGAGACCGCGCGGGGCTGATCGACACTCTGGAAAGCGTCCTGACGTGAGTCGAGGGCCACCGAAGGGGTAAGCGCTGGACAAGTCCGGCGCGAAAGCTCTCAGGTCCCGTGACAGAGGGGGTTCGGATCGTTGCACCCATTGGTGCCGCGCGCCCCTTCGACGGAGACGACCATGAGCGACCCAGAACTGCGCGATTACGCCAGCATCATCGACCAGGCCGACGATTACGTCGAGCCGGAGATTCTGCCTTTGCCGCTCGACGCGTGGCACCGGGCGCACGGCGCGCGGATGGTCGAGTTCGCCGGCTACGAGATGCCGATCCAGTATGAAGGCATCATGGCCGAACACACCTGGACGCGCGACTCGGCGGGGCTGTTCGACGTCAGCCACATGGGCCAGCTCGTCTTCTCCGGCGAAGGCGTCGCGCACGCGCTCGAAACCGTCCTGCCGGGCGATATCGCCGGGCTCGGCGAGGGCAAGATGCGCTACTCGCTGCTGCTCGCGCAGGACGGCGGCATCCTTGACGACCTGATGGCCACGCGCCTCCCCGACGACCAGCCGTCGCCCTTCTCCGCAGCCGAGGTCGAGCCCGAGGCGTACGACCCGCTCCACCCGTCGCCCACCGCAAGCGGCAGCTTCTACGTCGTCGTCAATGGCGCGACCAAGTATGACGACATCAGCTACCTGATCGAGCATCTGCCCGACGACGTCACGATCAACATCCTCGAAGACCAGGCGCTGCTCGCGGTGCAGGGCCCCAAGGCGGTCGAAGCAGTCGCGCGGATCGTCCCCGGTATCGACGGCCTTGTGTTCATGACTGCCGGCGCGTTCCACTGGAACGACGTCCCGCTCTGGATCAGCCGTTCGGGCTACACTGGCGAGGATGGCGTCGAGATTTCGCTTCCCGCAGACCACGCCGTAGCCTTCGCCGACGCCTTGCTCGCGCTCCCGGAGATCAAGCCGATCGGCCTCGGCGCGCGCGATTCGCTACGTCTCGAAGCCGGCCTGCCGCTCTACGGCCACGACCTCGATCCCGAGATCACGCCGGTCATGGCCGACCTCGGGTTCGCGTTGTCGAAGCGTCGCCGCGAAGCCGCCGACTTCCCCGGTGCCGAGCGTATCCTCACTCAGCGCGAACACGGCCCCGCCACCAAGCGCGTCGGCCTGATCGTCGAAGGTCGCCAGCCCGCGCGCGAAGGCGCCGAGGTGATCGACGACACCGGCGCGACGATCGGCCGCCTCACCAGCGGTGGTTTCGCGCCCACCCTCGGGAAGCCGATCGCGATGGCCTATGTGCCGCTCGCGCTGTCGACGCCCGGCACCCGCATCGAGATCGCGCAACGCGGCAAGGTCCACACCGCCACCGTCACCGCGATGCCCTTCATTCCCCACCGCTACGTCCGCGCAGGAGCCAAGTGATATGAGCCGTTACTTCACGCAGGATCACGAATGGGTCGATGTCGATGGTGACGTCGGCACCGTCGGCATCTCCGAATACGCGCAGAGCCAGCTCGGCGACGTTGTGTTCGTCGATGTCCCCGAAGCCGGCAAGACGTTGAGCAAGGGCGACGAAGCCGCGGTCGTAGAGTCGGTCAAGGCCGCGTCGGACGTCTATTCGCCGGTCTCGGGCACCGTCACCGAGGGCAACGCTGCGCTGACCGACGATTCCAGCCTGGTGAACTCGGACGCCGAAGCGGCGGGCTGGTTCTTCAAGCTGACGCTCAGCGACCCGAGCGAACTCGACAGCCTGATGGACGAAGCCGCCTACGCAGCCTTCGTCGAAGGGCTCTGATCCCAAAATAAACCGTCATCCCAGCGAAAGCTGGGATCTCCCTCCACGGGGTCGACACCAGCGTTTCTCCCGCGGATTGAGACCCCAGCTTTCGCTGGGGTGACGTTCTAAAGGAACGTCATGCGCTACCTTCCCCTGACCCAGGCCGACCGTGCGGAAATGCTCGCCGTCATCGGCGCCTCGACCATCGACGACCTCTTCGTCGACGTGCCCGAAGCCGCGCGCCTCGACGGCCCGGTCCGCGACCTGCCGATGCACGCCTCCGAAATGGCGGTCGAACGCCACATGTCCGCGCTCGCCAAGAAGAACCTCACCGCCGGCGAAGCGCCGTTCTTCCTCGGCTGCGGCGCGTACAAGCATCACGTCCCCGCGTCGGTCGATCACCTGATCCAGCGCGGCGAGTTCCTCACCGCCTACACGCCGTACCAGCCGGAAATCGCGCAGGGCACGCTGCAGATGCTGTTCGAGTTCCAGACTCAGGTCGCACGGCTGCTCGGTACCGACGTCGCCAACGCCTCGATGTACGACGGCTCGACCGCGTGCTGGGAAGCGATCGTGATGGCGCGTCGCATCACGAAGCGGGGCAAGGCGATCCTGTCGTCGGGCCTCCACCCGCATTACGTCTCGGTCGCGAACACGATGGCGAAGTTCACCGGCGACGTGCTCGACACGACCGCCCCCGAACTGGTCGCCGACATGGACCTCGACCAGCTGATCGCCAAGATCGACGACGATACGTCGTGTGTGGTCGTCCAGTATCCCGACATCCTCGGCCGCATCGCCGACCTGCGCCCGCTCGCGGACGCGTGCCACGCGAAGAAGGCGCTGCTGATCGCGGTCGTCACCGAGCCGGTCGCCTTGGGCGCGATCACCTCACCCGGCGAGATGGATGCGGACATCGTCGTCGGCGAAGGCCAGTCGCTCGGCGTCGGCCTGCAGTTCGGCGGGCCTTATGTCGGGCTCTTCGGCTGCAAGGACAAATACGTCCGCCAGATGCCCGGTCGCCTCTGCGGCGAGACCGTCGACGCCGACGGCCGCCGCGGTTTCGTCCTCACGCTGTCGACCCGCGAGCAGCATATCCGTCGCGAGAAGGCGACGTCGAACATCTGCACCAACTCCGGCCTCTGCGCGCTGGCCTTCTCGATCCACATGACGCTGCTCGGTGAAGCCGGCCTGCGTCGCCTGGCAGGGCTGAACCACGCGGGTGCGGTTCATGCCGCACGTCGACTGGCGAAGGTGCCCGGCGTCGAATTGCTTAACACGCACTTCTTCAACGAATTCACGCTGAAGCTCCCCGTCGAAGCCCGCCCGGTCGTCCGCACGCTGGCCGACCGCGGCATCCTAGCGGGCGTCTCGCTGGGCCGATTGTATCCCGGCAATGACGACCTCGCTAACGGACTGGTCGTTGCGGTGACCGAGACAACCACGGCGGAGGACGTTGAAACGCTCGCGTCCGCACTCGAGGAGATACTGGCATGAGCATCAACCAGAGCGGCTGGCGCCCGACCTCCCCTGAGGCGAACACGACCAGCGTCCCGGCATCGGTCACCGGCAACAAGGCGCTGATGCTGGAGGAAGCGCTGATCTTCGAGATCGGCGACGCGAAGACGACGGGCGTCGACTTCGCCGAAGGCGACGTCGCGCACGACATGCTCGGCGATCTGACACGCAAGGCGCCGATCGGCCTCCCAGGTCTCTCCGAACCCGAAACCGTCCGCCACTACACCCGCCTCTCGCGCCAGAACTACGGCATCGACCTTGGCTTCTTCCCGCTCGGCTCGTGCACGATGAAACACAACCCGCGCCTCAACGAGAAGATGGCGCGGCTGCCCGGCTTCTCCGACGTCCACCCGCTCCAGCCGGTCGACACGGTGCAGGGCGCGCTCGAAGTCATCCACCAACTCGCGCACTGGCTCGTCACGCTCACCGGCATGACCTCGGTCGCGATGAGCCCCAAGGCGGGCGCGCACGGCGAACTCTGCGGCATCCTCGCGATCCGCGCGGCACTCGAAGCCAAGGGCGAAGGCGCGCGGAAAATCATCCTCGTCCCCGAGAGCGCACACGGCACCAACCCCGCCACCGCAGCCTTCGCCGGCTATAGCGTCGAGGACATCCCCGCCACCGCCGAAGGCCGCGTCGACACCGCCGCGTTGAAGGCCCGGCTCGGTCCCGACGTCGCTGGCGTGATGATCACCAACCCCAACACGTGCGGCCTGTTCGAGCGCGACATGCGCGAGATCTCCGACGCGGTGCATGCGGCGGGCGGCTTCGTCTATTGCGACGGCGCGAACTTCAACGCGATCGTCGGGCGCGTCCGGCCGGGCGATCTCGGCATCGATGCGATGCATATCAACCTGCACAAGACCTTCTCCACGCCCCACGGCGGCGGCGGTCCGGGTTCCGGTCCGGTGGTGTTCTCCGAAGCACTCACGCCCTACGCACCGCTCCCGTTCGTCGAGAACCAGGACGGCCAGTTCGTCCTCGTCGAGGAGGAAACCGCAGGCGAACATCACGCCGGCAGCTTCGGCCGCATGGTCGCGTTCCACGGCCAGATGGGCATGTTCACGCGCGCGCTGACCTACATCCTCAGCCACGGCGCGGACGGCCTGCGCCAGGTATCCGAGGACGCGGTGCTCAACGCGAACTACATCCTGCGCAGCCTCGACGACACGCTCGACGCACCGTTCGGCCCGTCGGGTCCGTGCATGCACGAGGCGTTGTTCTCGGACTCGGGTCTCGCCGCCGGCTTCTCGACGATCGACATCGCCAAGGGCCTGATCGACGAGGGCTTCCACCCGATGACGATGTATTTCCCGCTCGTCGTCCACGGTGCGATGCTGGTCGAACCGACCGAGACCGAATCGAAGGCGGCGCTAGACCAGTTCATCGCCGCGCTCCGCTCGGTCGCCGAACGCGCTAAGGCCGGCGACCCCAGCCTCAAGACCGCGCCGCACTTCGCCCCCCGCGCGCGCCTCGACGAGACGCTCGCGGCACGCAAGCCGGTGCTGGTCTGGAAGGACCCGGCCCCGCTGGCGCAAGCCGCCGAGTAACGATACGCTCCCCGTCTGGCCCGGGATCACCGGGCAGGGCGGGGGGCTATCAATGCAGGCGCACGAAGCACAGGGCTGGATCAGCTACGCGATCACCGCGGTCATCATCGGCATCGTCTTCGCGGTCCGCTGGCGCCGCATGAGCGTGGTCAAGCCGCTCAAGCTCGAGCGCCTCTGGGTCTTCCCCGCGGTCTACGCCGCCGTCGCGCTCTACATGTTCGTGATGTACCCGCCGCAGGGCCTCGCCTGGCTGTTCTGCGCGCTAGCCTTGATCATGGGCGCCGCACTCGGCTGGCAGCGCGGCAAGCTCATGCGGATCACGATCGACCCCGAAAGCCACGCGCTCAACACGACCTCCTCGCCCGCCGCGGTCTTCTTCCTGATCGCGATCGTCGCCGTCCGCACCGGCGCGCGCGCCATTATCGGTGACGGCCACGCGCTGCACCTCAACGCCTTCGCGATCACCGACATGCTGGTCGCACTCGCGCTCGGCCTGTTCACGACCCAGCGCGTCGAGATCTACCTGCGCGTCAAGCGGATGCTGGAAACCGCCCGGGTTCGCTAGCCCCACCCATCCACGAGCCCCACCCGTCATCCCAGCGAAAGCTGGGATCTTTCGCGGCGTGGGAGCGACATTCCCCACCGTCATCCCAGCTTTCGCTGGGATGACGGTGGGGAGGGAGTGAAGGTCACGCAACCGGACCGACGACGGAATCGAGCGTCGCAACTCACACGTGACGAACCCCCGCGCACCCGCTATCCGCACCCCATGATAAAGCGCGCACTCCCCGTCACCCGTGAGGCGGATTTCTCCGCCTGGTACCAGGCCGTCATCTCCGAGGCCGATCTCGCCGAGGAATCCGGCGTCCGCGGCTGCATGGTCATCCGCCCCTGGGGCTATGGCATCTGGGAACGTATCCAGCGCCTGCTCGACGACCGGATCAAGGCGACCGGCCACGAGAACTGCTATTTCCCGCTCTTCATCCCGCTCTCGTATTTCGAGAAGGAGGCGGAACACGTCGATGGCTTCGCCAAGGAAATGGCCGTCGTCACGCACCACCGTCTCAAGGCCGACGGCTACGGTCGCCTGATCCCTGATCCCGAGGCCAAGCTGGAAGAACCGCTCGTCGTCCGCCCGACCTCTGAAATGGTCATCGGCGCCGCGTTCGCGCGCTGGGTCCAATCGTGGCGCGACCTGCCCGTGCTGATCAACCAATGGGCGAACGTCGTCCGCTGGGAAATGCGCACGCGCATGTTCCTGCGCACCAGCGAGTTCCTCTGGCAGGAGGGCCACACCGCCCACGCCACCGCCGAAGAAGCCCGCGACGAGACGCTCAAGATGCTCGAAGTCTATCGCGATTTCGCGGAGGAATGCCTCGGCGTCCACGTCATCGCCGGCGAGAAGCCCGAGAACGAGCGCTTCCCCGGCGCAGTCGCGACCTATTCGATCGAGGCGATGATGCAGGACGGCAAGGCGCTGCAAGCCGGCACCTCGCACTTCCTCGGCACCAACTTCGCGTCGGCGCAGAACATCCGCTTCCAGAATGCGGGCGGCGAGTTCGAGCTGTGCAACACCACCAGTTGGGGCGTGTCGACGCGGATGATCGGCGCGGTCATCATGGTCCATGGCGATGACGATGGCCTGCGCGTGCCGCCGATGATCGCACCGTGGCAGGTCGTGATCGTGCCGATGCTGCGCGACGTCCCTGAGGACGCGGCGATCGTTGACTATTGCAAGTCGCTCCAGGCCGAGATCGCCAAGCAGTCCGCGCTCGGCGAACCGGTCCGTGCGCTGCTCGACCTCAAGCCTGCCAAGGCCGCGACCAAGCGCTGGGGCTGGGTCAAGAAGGGCGCACCGATCGTGATCGAGGTCGGCGGCCGCGATGTCGCCGGTGGCAACGTCACGGTGATCCGTCGCGACCGCCTCTACCGCGAGGACGGCAAGCTCGACAGCAATGCGGTCGCGCGCGACACGTTCGTCGGCGAGGTCTCGGGGATGCTGCACGACGTCCAGGCGACGCTCCACGTCGAATCGATGAACCGCGTGAAGGGCAACATCGTCCCCGCCGAGGACTTCGCCGCGGTCGAGGCGCATTTCGCCGACGGCGTGAAGAACCCCGGCTGGGTCGATGTTCGCTGGTCGAAGCCGACCGGGCCTTCGCTCGACAAGGTGGTCGAGCGGTTGAAGGCGCTCAAGCTCACCATCCGCAACGCGCCGATGGGGCAGACCGGCTGCGACGACGGCGCGTGCATCTTCACCGGCGAACCCGCGGTGGAGCGCATCCTGATCGGCCGCGCTTACTAAGCGCGCCGATCGGCTGCGGTCGGCGTCACGTCGAGGGCTTGCTCGGAGTCGGGGGCGGGGTGCCAAACGGCCCGGATACCCAGTGCGGCGGACCAACCGAAACGGACCGGTCTGTCGGCTGCGTCGCGGTTCCCTGTCTGGTATCGTCGCATCGTCTTTGGACGGTGCGACCTTGGGGGGCAGGCATGGGCGTGACGGGGATCGGCGGCTTCTTCTTCCGGGCGAAGGACCCGGAGGCGATACGGGCTTGGTATGTCGAGCATCTCGGCGTGGGTTCGATACCCTATGGATCATGGGAGACGCAGGCCGGACCCAGCGTGTTTGCGCCGTTCGCGGTCGACGCCGACTATTTCCCCGCGGATCGCCCCTGGATGCTCAACCTGCGCGTCGACGACCTCGACGGCATGTTGGCGACCCTCCGTGCGGCCGGGATCGTGGTGATCACCGATCCCGAATGGGACATGCCCGGCTTCGGCCGCTTCGCCCGTATCCATGATCCGGAAGGCAACCCGATCGAACTCTGGCAACCCGACGATCCTTCATAAGGATAACGCGTCCAGCTTCGGTCGGATGAGCGGCAGTGCCACCAGCCGATCGGTCGAGAAGGTGCCGACTCCATTTGTGCGGAGTTCGACCCGCTCGAGAATGGGCCACTCCCTGTGCGCCGTTGATCTGCTGTCTGGTCTGCACGATGGTTGCTGCACGCGCTGCGTTATTGTGGCGGCCGGGACGGATCAACATTTGACCATTTACCATTGCGAGCGTGCTAGCGATCATCGCTCCGACCGGTGCTCCTTGTTTCCCCGCGAAGGCGGGGATCCAGACTGGGCTCCCGCTTTCGCGGGAGAACAAGGAGGAGGCGCGTAACGAACGCGTGGGGCCGCGCGTGTAGGTCCGATCGCGATATGGCCGACAAATTCCGAGTGCCACCGTTCCGCAAAACCAGATTGTCTCGACTTTATGTCTCCTGGATGCCGGCCCGAGCGTAGCCTAAGGGCCCGCCATGACGAGAACAGATCAGACAGCACACGCTGAAACCTAGCTATCCGCGCCCCCGCGCACCGATCTCCGAGTGGTCAAAACAATTCCCCCTGCGGCCCCCGCGGCGCCCGGAACAGGTCGTTGCGGAGCGCGATCCGCTCCTGGTTCAGCCCGTGCTTCGCGCACGCGATCCGGAACCGCGTTCCCAGCAGGTCCGCCCACGGCCCTTGCCCCTTCATCCGCGTAAAGAAATTCGGGTCGTTGTCCTTGCCGCCACGTAGCGACGCGATCGTCGCCATCACCTTCCCTGCACGCTCCGGAAAATGTTCGTCGAGCCACGCGCGGAACAGCGGTGCGACTTCATGCGGCAATCGCACGGGAATGAAGAACGCTCGGCTTGCTCCTGCTTCCGCCGCCCGCGCGACGAGGTGTTCGATCTCATGGTCGGTGATTGCCGGGATGACCGGCGCGATCGACACGTAGACCGGCACGCCCGCATCGGCGAGCTTGCGCACCGCCGCCAGCCGTCGCTCGGGATGCGGCGCGCGCGGTTCGACGGTCGACGCGATTTTCGGATCGAGCGAGGTGATCGACATTGCCACCGCCGCCAACCCCTTCGCCGCCATCGGCGCGAGCAGGTCGAGATCGCGCAGCACGCGGTCGGACTTGGTCGTGATCGTGAGGGGATGGTCGGTTTCCGCCAGCACCTCGATGATTCCCCGTGTGATCCGCCAGTCGGTCTCGATCGGCTGGTACGGATCGGTGTTCGTCCCCAATGCCATCGGCGCACAGACATAGCCCGGCTTCGACAGTTCGGCGCGCAACAGCGTCGCCGCCGAAGGCTTGGCGAACAGCTTGCTCTCGAAATCCAGCCCCGGCGAGAGATCATGGAACGCATGGCTCGGCCGCGCGAAACAATAGATACAGCCATGCTCACACCCGCGATACGGATTGATCGAGCGGTCGAACGGTACGTCGGGCGAGGCATTGCGGCTGATGATCGTCCGCGGTGTCTCCACTGTCACCGTCGTGCGCAGTTTCGGCGCGATCCCGTCGATCCCCTCGCGCATGTCGAGCCAGTCGCCGTCCGCCTCGGTCTGCGGCATGTTGAACCGGCGGCTCTCGTCATTGCGCGTCGCACCGCGAACCGGACGGACCTGTTTCATCGCGCGATGATACGCCTGAATACGGAACATACAAAGAACATAATATTCCGTTCTAAAAAATGCTCGAACGGTTGAGTTAATTTGCATCTACCTGAATTTGATCGCTTTTCACCAAGTGCGGCGGCAGGCGAATCAATACTCGCGGCCGGTCGCGATCCGGCGTAGGGCAAAGCGATGACGGGACAGATGACCACGGTGGAACGCGCATTCGAACTGGCACGCTCGGGCGAGTGCGAGTCGGTCAACGCGCTACGGCAACGCTTGCGCCGCGAGGGGTATGACGCGGTGCATCTCCATCTTCATGGCTCGTCGATCAACAAGCAGCTTGTCGACCTCATCCATGCGGCGAGGGGCGGGTCCGCGCTGGCGTAGCGACAGGCGTCACGCCTTGAACAGCGAGCGGGCCTTCAGCACCGATGTTGCGCCGCTCGCGTCGGTCACCGCGTAGGTGAAGCCCGGCAGCAGACAGTAAGCCCCGACATTCCCGTTCGTATCGAGTGCCAGGAAGCCGACCTGGACGCCGCGGATCGCCGCGCCGCGCAGCGTTGCGATATGCCGAACGACCTCTTCGCACGCTTGCTGCGGCGTTGCGCCCGCGCGCATCGAGGCCACGACCCGCGCCGATCCCGCCACGCGCGTGACTTCCTCGCCGAGACCCGTCGAGGTCGCGCCGCCGACGCCCGCCTCGACATACAATCCCGAGCCGACCTGCGGAGAATCGCCAACCCGGCCGCGCATCTTGAACGCCATGCCCGACGTGGTGCACGCGCCGGCGATCCGTCCGTCGGCGCTGCGTGCAAGCAGACCGATCGTGTCATGGTCGAGCGCGCCGCCGGGCGTACGGGTACTGCGGTTCTCGCTATTGGCCTCAGGTTGGTATTTCGAGGTCTTGAGCCACTCGCGCCACGCCTTTTCGGACTCGGGCGTGAGCAGCGACTGTTGCGGAAAGCCCTGATCGCGCGCGAACCGCGTCGCGCCTTCGCCGACCAGCAACGTGTGCGGCGTCCGCTCCATGACGCGACGCGCGACCGAGATCGCGTGCACCGTGTCCTCGAGCGCGGCGACCGCGCCGACGCCGCCGGCATCGTCCATGATGACCGCATCGAGCGTGACGTGGCCGTCGCGGTCGGGATAGCCCGAATAGCCGACGCTGTGGTTGTTCGGGTCCGCCTCGGGCACCATCGCTCCCGCCTCGACCGCATCAAGCAACGATCCGCCGGCGTGCATCTTGGCGAATGCCGCGTCGTTGGCGGCGGCGCCGAAGTCCCAGGTCGAGAGTATCACCGCGCCCGATATGCTGCCGATGCCGGCCGAACCGCCTTGCGCGCGCGTGTCCGGTCGCGACGCGGCGCGCGCGAACGGTGCGGCAAGATTGATCGCGCCAAGGCCGCCCAGCGCCGCCAGCAATGACCGTCTCGTATTCATCGTTCGTCCCCCGGGCACCAATCGCGGGATGCTATCGCAGACCATATCGGCTGACCAGTCGCCATGCTGCTTTGCAACATTATTTCTTCGATGTCCTAGATCGGTATTGTTTAGGCATTGACGAAAACTCTCTTTTGACCAAACCTGTCATCGGGGCCGGTGAACGCGTCGTGACGCAGCCGGAGTTAAAAGGGGAACATGATGATATTGGATCAGTCCGTGTCGCGGATCGCTCTCGCAGCGTCGATCTTTCTCGCGGCGATGCCGGCAGCGGCGCAGGTCAGTCCCGCCGATGCGGTAAGCCCGGCGCAGGCTGCGGCAACGACGCCGGCGGACGCGAAGGTCCAGGCCGACGCCGATACCGCGCTCGCCACGCAAGAGACCGCCCGTACCGCCGCGGTGGCGGACGACACCGTCGTCGTCACCGGGTCGCGGATCCGCCGTCCCAACATGACGTCGGCGGCGCCGATCACCACGGTCACCGCGCAGGATATCCGCGCGCAGGCCGCGATCACCGTCGAGGACGTGCTCAATCGACTGCCGCAGGTGTCGCCCGACAGCCAGCAGACCTATCAGGACTCGGACGGCCGCCAGCGGATCAAGCTGCGCAGCCTCGGCTTTGAACGCACGCTCGTGCTGGTCGACGGCAAGCGGCTCGGTACGCAGAACGGTCAGGACGTCGGCATCATCCCGCCCTCGCTGCTCGAACGCGTCGACGTGCTGACCGGCGGCGCATCGTCGGTCTATGGCTCGGATGCAGTCGCCGGCGTCGTCAACTTCATTCTCAAGAAGGATTTCGAGGGCATCCAGCTCGACGGCAATTACAGCTTCTACAATCACGACAACAAGGACACGATCGTCTCTCCGCTGGCGCGCGCGAACGCATTCGGCAGCCCGCGCGGACTCGCCAACGACGGCGGCCGTTCGGACGTCACGCTGACCGCGGGCTCGAAGCTGTTCGACGGTGCGCTGCGATTCTCGGGCTTCGTCAATTACCGCCAGGCCAACGACGTTCCCTATGACGCGCGATCGACATCCGCCTGCCAGCTCGTCCAGACCGGCAAGGACGGCCCACTGTCGTGCTCGCTGTCGACCTATTCGCCGAGCGGCTATGTCTCGCCGCGCAGTGGCGCGAACAGCGGCGTCGGCTATGTCAACGATCCCGCCGGCACGCAGACGTTCGTGCCCTACGGCGCCGGCGCGGGGAACGCCGCCAATCCGTATGACGGCTATTCCTATCAGCGCCAGTTCGAGCGGTATACCGCCGGCGGCTTCGTCAGCGCGCGGATCACGCCTGAAATCGAGCTGTATGGCTCGGGGATCTGGTTCCGCGACAAGTCGATCAATCCCTACCCGACGCGCATCTACAGCTACACCGCCTATGGCGATGCGCCGTATCCGGTGAACTGCGACAACCCGTATCTGTCGGCATCGCAGGCCAATACGATTTGCGGTGCGCAGGCGGGCACGTCCGCGACGGCGCCGCTCGATGTGCGCTATCGCTTCAACGACCTGCCGTTTGCACCCGACACGTATCTGAACACTGCGATCCGCGCGACCGCGGGCGTACGCGGCACCGTCGGCAAGGCGTGGACCTATGATGTCGGCGGCGTCTTCTCGCGCAATCAGCAGGATATCACGTTCGGCAATTTCGCCGATTACGACCGGGTCAATCGCTCGCTCAACGTCGTCAACGTCAACGGTACGCCGACCTGCGCCTCGAAGGTATCGGGCGTCGATCCCGCCTGCGTTCCGTTCGACGCGTTCAGCGCCGGAACGCTCGGCGCACCACTTGCCGAGTATCTGTTCACCGGCCGCAGCGGCACGTCGAAGGGTGTCGCCAAGCTATGGGACGTCGTCTCGTCGGTCACCGGCGATCTCGGCAAATACGGCGTCACCTCGCCCTTCGCGAACGACGGCGTAGCGATCGCGCTCGGCGCCGAATACCGCAAGGACAGCTATGCTTCGTCCGCCGATGCGATCTACCGCGAGCAGAATGGCGGCACCGACTTCAATCTCAGCCAGGACGTCTGGGAATCGAACATCGAGGTTCAGGCGCCGCTGGTCCAGGAGCGTCGCTTCGCGCATCTGTTGCAGGCGACCGGCGGTTTCCGCGTCTCGAAATACAGCAGCAACCCGAGCGTCTTCAACACCTGGAAGCTGGAGGGCGTCTATGCGCCGATCAGCGACCTGACCTTCCGCGCCTCGTTCAACAAGGCGCAGCGCGCACCGACGGTGTTCGAGATCCGCCAGGCGACGAACATCGATTACAGCCGCCAGGGTGGATCGCAGAACGACTTCTGCGCGCCGGTCGCGCGGCAGGTGGCGGATCCGAACAATCCGGGCCGGACGATCACCAGCACCACGCCGCTCGCCTCGCGCGAGGTGTGCGCCGCGACCGGACTGTCGGACGCACTGTACGGCAGCGCCACGCTGCTGTGCCCGAACGACCAGTGCACGGTGCGCTCGGGTGGCTTCACCGCGGATCCCGAGACCGCCTACACGCAGACCTATGGCTTGGTCGTGAAGCCGAGCTTCCTCAAGGGGCTGGTCTTCTCGGTCGATCGCTATCGGATCAAGATCAACAACTCGCTCGGCTATAACGACGACAGCTATTACACCGATGGCTGCCTGCGCTCGGGCGGCGACCAGTTCTTCTGCTCGGGGATCGTCCGCCAGCCCGGCACCGGCATCCTCTACGCCGCCGCCGCGAGCAACCCGACCAGCGGCTTCATCCGCGCAGGCACGACCAATTACTATTTCTCGATCGCCCGCGGCTGGGACTTTCAGAGCCAGTACACGGTCGGCCTTGGCGGTGCGGGCAAGCTCGATCTGAACTTCAACGGATCGCTGACGACGTTCGCGGGCGGCCAGGATTCACCGCTTCAGCCCAAGCGCAACTGCGCGGGCTATTACGGCAATGGTTGCAGCCAGCTGCTGCCGAAATGGTCGCACGGTCTGCGGACGACCTACACGACGGGCGACGGGATCTTCAGCACGTCGTTCAACTGGCGCTATGTCGGTTCGCTGACGCATGCCGACAATTCGGGTGACGAGGCGATCGGCGGCACTGCGGCCCGCGCGCGGACGACCTTCTACCATATCGCGCCGGTCAGCTATTTCGATCTGGCGATGACGTTCGCGATCTCGAGGGACTTCTCGCTCCGGTTCGTCGCCAACAACCTGCTCGACAAGACGCCGCCGATCCTGGCGAATTCGTACGACATCAGCCTCGCGCGCAGCAACACCATCCCCGCGCGTTACGACTCACTCGGCCGTAACCTGGCGGTAGGCGCCACCGTCCGGTTCTGACCGCTCGGATGAACGACTGACCTCCGAAACCCTCCCCCCACCGGGGGAGGGTTTTCGGTTCAGTCCCCTTCGATCAGCGCCGCGCCGCCCTGCGCATCCAGATCGAGCATCGCCGGCGCGTCCGCCTTCGTCGCCGGCCATTTCGGCAGCCCTGTACCGTTCGGGTTACCGGTCTTCACGAAGTTCACCAGATACGCGCTCGCGGTGTGCGCCGCCGCCCGGTCGGTCGCGCTGGTCTGCGCACCATATTTTATCGCTGCGGTATCGAAGAAGAACGGGATGTCCGTCGCATGCGATGCGCCCGCGGTTTTAGCGTTCCGAACCGACGTCGCCACATACGAGAACCGGTAATGATAGGTCGGCACGCCCTTCGCCGCGAGCACCGCCGCGGTGTCGCGCGCGCCGACGATCATATACCCTTGCGGCCCGCCGATATCGTCACTGGTCGCGCCGATCATCACCGGCACCCGGGCGAACCGTCCCGCGGCATAGGCGGCGACGGGATCGACCGCGAGCCTGCCATCGACCACCGGCCCGCTAAACGTCCGCGGCCCCGATCCCGGCGTGAACATCGCCGCCAAGCTCAAGCCATCGGTCACCTGGTCCGCCGACAGTCGACGCAGCTTGGCCAAGGCCTGCGGATCACCGGCCGCAATCCCCTTCGACTGCGCGAACGCGATGCCGATCGTCTCCGCCGTGGCGATCGTCCCGGCAGGCCCGGTGCTGGGGCCGCCCGATTGCACCACCGCCTTCTGGAATGTCCCGCGCGCCATCGGCGACGTCAGCAAAGTGTGGACCGACATGCCGCCTGCGCTTTCGCCGATGATCGTCACGTTGGCGGGGTCGCCGCCGAACGCCGCGATGTTGCGCTTGACCCATTTCAGCGCGGCGAGCTGGTCCATATAGCCATAATTGCCAAGCAGCCCGTGATCGGGATCCTGCTTCGTCAACTGCGGATGCGCGAACGTGCCGAACCGTCCGAGGCGGTAATTGAAGCTGACGACCATGATGCCGGACTTGGCCAATTCGCTGCCGGCATAGGTCGGTGGCGACGATCCGCCGTTCACGAAGCCGCCACCGTAGATCCACACCATCACCGGCAATTTCGCCTTCGCACCGGCGGGCTTCCACACATTGGCATAGAGGCAATCCTCGGCCGGCGGCGTGCCAAGCGGCGCGGCATCGCTTGGGAAAGGTTGCTGCATGCAGTCATTGGCATAGCGGCTCGCGTCGCGCTCGCCGCGCCAGGCGGCCGCGGGCTGGGGGGCTCGCCAGCGGAGCGGACCGACCGGCGGCGCAGCGAACGGAATACCCTTGAACGCCACGACTCCACCGGACTCGCGACCCTGCAATCGACCGGTATCGATCCGCGCACGCGTCTCGCCAGCTTCGGCTTGCGCCAATGTCGAACTGGCCAGCAAGGCCGCCGCAAGGGTGAAGGTCAAACGCATGGCACTATCCTCGTCTCTGATCGAAGCGATAACGGCCGAAGCGCGCGACAGAAATCAGTGATGGGGCCCGCGGCGGGAAATCGAACCCGGACCCATCTCCTGCATCGCTGTAACGCAACGTCTGACAATTCCGCCACATTGGCCTGGCAATGGTAGCGCACAGTTAATCGCATAGACAACGGCTGGCTGAACGTAGCGTATAGTATCGACGCAGCCATGATGACTGGGGGGAAGGCGATCCGAACGCTTTCGAAACCTCACCACGGGAAAGCCGCCACCAGATGCTCGCGTGAACACGCCTCCGACAGCGTCCACTGGCGTCTAATCTTCTGGTCGCAGGCTTCGTGCCGCCGACACCGATGTGCTTGGACGGTGCCGCCGGACGATCGCAACCGATTTGCCCCCGACAGAGTAGACTTGGCGGTCGGTTTAGATAATCATGGCGTCCGCCAGACACTTGAAGGGTAAAGCCTTGGTATCCTGCTACTCACCGACCCCGGTTTTGGAACAGATCGGTGAACGGTGGTGGCGACGCATCGGGGCTGGCACCGGATCTGGTAACGGCGTCGCCGGCGGTGAACTCGACGGCCCAGGCCCGCTCGACGTTCTTCGAAAGGCCGATTGGGTATGGAAACCTGGCGACAGTGCGTTGCAGCCGTTTGCACCCCGGCAGGCCGTCGAGAAACGCATTTCCGGAAAGGCGGTCCTCGCCTGCCGGGTTCTGCTCTCGACCCGCGTCCATGATTGCCGCGTCATCGCCGAGAGCGCCGGGGGATTTGGCTTTGGCAAGGCGGCGCTGACCGCCTCACGGATCTTCCGGGTTCATCCCCCGCGGCGCAACGGCAAGCCGCTGAACGATGCGTGGGTCGGCATTCCCGTTGTTTGGATCACGGACTCCGTGGTCAAGATGGGTAAGCTGGAAATCGTGACACCAGCCGTCCCAGACACCGCGCCGACCCACTGAGTACATAACAGCGACCCGCGATCGGGGGCACGGATAGAATTCTCAAGTTCCGCCAAGGCGATGAGCCTGGCCGCGTCTGCGAACACAGCCCGTTAGCAAACTCTCAATTAGTCGCTGCGAAACCATCCCGCCGGATCACCCGCGGGTCTGGCTGTACTCTAAGCGCTCTGATTTGCCCGCAATCCTGCAGGCGTTGCAGGACGGACGTTTTTGGAACGGGAAGATGCGCCAGTGACGCTAAATGCAATCTGCAAGGCCATCTTGGGATGGCTTCCGCCCGTATATTTATTGGCGGGCTGGGCTGTCAGTGGATGGTATGTTTTCCACTATACCAGTGCAGTAGCCGCAATCGGGATAGTTTCGGGTATCGCGATATTCGTCCATTACAATGTGATGATCAGGTCGAATATCGTGGACGAACGCAAGTCTATTGACTTGGATCGGGCAGCCAAGATCGCCCTTGTTCTCGCCAGCTTGGGATTTTGTGCAGTATTTCTGTATCTGGTGATCGCCAGCTGGACAGCCTATAAGGCGTACGCGGCTGCACCGCTATTTGGCGTCGGAATGGTCTACGTTCCCGCCTTCTCGCTCGGCGTTGCTTCGGCCGCGTATATAAAACTGATCGCGGTGCACGTATCCAAGCTCAAAGGGTGACGCGAGCAGGCCGGTCGGGGATGCCGGCTAAGAGGTCGCGCGGGTCAAAAGCCCGGGGATCGCGCGACGTGGACGACCGGGAAACGAGATAGATGGGCCGGTCGTCGGACCGGCCCACTATACTTACGCCTTCTTGCGCGCGCGCTTCGGGCTTGCGGCGGCCTTGGTGTCTTCCTCCTCGTCCGGCGAATCCTCACCGGCTTCGGTCAACGCCTCGCCAAGCGCCTTGAGTTTCTCCTGCGACTTGTCGGACTTGTCGGCGATCTTGGTGGTCGCCGTACCCAGGCGGTGCAACAGCGCATGGACGCGATCCGCGTCGGGCGTGTCCTTTTCCAGTTGCTTGCGCAGCGAGGCGAGGTCGCGCAGGATGCCCTTGGCACCCGCGGTATCGACGTCGGCCAGCGCGGCTTCCCAATCCTCGACCATGTCGGCACCCTTGGTGGACTTGGTAGCATCAAGTCCGCGGTTGATCGCGTTCATCGTTCCGGCGAATTTAACGGCCATGTCATTCTCTCCGCAAAGCCTGTGGTGGCGATCGTCAACGCGGTGTCGCGGAGGAAATGTCCGGGCGGATCGGGTTACCGTATTGCTCTCGATCAATTGGGTGGCGAAAACCGTACGGACCGTATCCTGGGTTATCTTTTGGCGACGCGGCCAAGGCCGAAGTCGACGGGCGGGCAGTAGCTGAAGGACGCATGAGCCGACCGCCAAAACTCGGCAACCGCGCTAATTCTCCATCAAGGACAACAGTTGCCAACAGCCCACACCCGGCGCAGCGGCACGAAAGGCCCCCCACCGCCACGCCGGTATTTAAGCGAATTCCTCAGGCGAGCGTCAACCCAACATCCACATTCCCCCGCGTTGCGTTGGAATACGGGCAAATCTGATGTGCTGCATCGACCAGTTTCTGCGCTTCGTCACGCTCCAGACCCGGCAACGATACCGTCAGGTCGGTCGTGATGCCGAAACCACCCGCGGACCGGGGACCAATGCCGACCTTGGCCGTGACCGCGACGTTTTCGGGCAGTTTCATCTTCAACTGCTGGCCGGCGACCTTCAGCGCGCCGATGAAGCAGGCGGAATAACCGGCCGCGAACAGCTGCTCCGGGTTGCTGCCGTCGCCGCCTGCGCCGCCCAGTTCCTTTGGCGTCGAGAGCGCGACGTCGAAGCGACCGTCCTGCGAACGAGCATGTCCGTCACGACCACCGGTTGCTGTGGCTTCAGTGGTGTATTTCACGTCGATCGACATTTTGAGTCTCCAATTGCTTATCGCGATAAATATCTAGGTAGCCTTGCTGCGGTTGTCCAGCATTATTTTGTGCGATAATCATTTCCGTGATACTGATCGTTATGAAAGAGCTATGTGTGTCCGACCCTCTGCCACTCGACGAGCAACTGTGCTTTTCGCTCTACGCTGCGACGATCGCGATAAATCGTGCCTATAAGCCTGCGCTCGACCGGCTTGGCATAACCTACCCGCAGTTTCTCGTTCTTCAGACCTTGAACGAGGTTCAGGATGGCCGTTCGATCGGCGCCATCGCCGAGAGGCTCGCGCTGGAACCGAGCACGATCACGCCACTGGCCAAGCGTTTGGAGGCAGCGGGGCTCGTTACGCGGATTCGCAATCCCGCCGACGAGCGTGAGGTCCGCGTCCGTTTGACCGACGCGGGTCGCGCCCGCTGGGCTGAGACGGGATGTCTGGGGCCGTTGATCGTGGAACGATCGGGAATGACGCCGGACAGGCTGGCGTATCTCAACGCTGAAGTGGCGGCGCTTCGTCAGGCGCTAGCGCTCAAGCCCGGGGCCAAATCCGCAGTGGTTCAATGAAATTTGCGGTAGATCTTAGGATGCATCTGCTAAAAGCATAGGCGCTAAGATAAGCCTTCGCTCATTTGATGAGATAGCAACCCGTCGGTCCGCCCCGCGGTTGCGGCTCCGACTGACAATGTCAGACGGGCTGCCGCTGCGCCCGCAACCATCCCGTAATCGAATACCGCTTCGTTGGCGCGGAGGGCGTTACATAGGACACGCTGTGGAGTTGCGGGACAGCTAGGATGTCGAGTGTGTTGAAGTCCGGGACAAGTCCCTCGACCATGCCGTCGCGATCATGGAACAGCAGCAGGCCGCCCCATTCGGCGCGCCACTGCGGGGTGAGGCCGAACACATAGGCCGCACGTCGATCCTTGCCGGCAACCTCGTCGTCGTGCGCGGTGAGGAAGTCGCAGGCTGCGTAGGCGGTCGCCTGCGCATCGACGAACCGCGTATCGTCGGCGCCGGTGATCGCCTTCAGCACCGCCAGCGGGGCGGGACTCGACAACCACGAAGCGAATAGCGTGAGCAGATCGGGGTTCGCTACGCGTGCACCCACGCCGTCCGCCACGCGGATCGTCTCGTAGCGATATTGGAAACCGCTCTCGGCGCCCTTGTGAACCGCGGCATACAGCGCCTTTCGCTGCGCATCGCTCATCGCGTCCCGGACCGAGCGATCGAGTTCGTAAAAAGTGTCGTTGCTGTTCAGCACCTGCCGCCAATCCGCATGGTCCTGAAGATATGCGTGCAGGCGTTGCGGCCCATCGTCCGACAACAGGTCCTTAATCCTGACGCGACCTGCGCGCGCGTACCGCGCGCGCAGGTCCGAGACATCGAGGTTGGGGTTGAGCAAGAATGGGTCGGTCGGCATCGAAAACCTCGCAGAGGATGCCCACGCCTAACGCCGATGTGCGGCCAGCAGAAGGGTGCGTGTTTATCCCGCTACGCCACCGATATGAGTTCCAGCGCGCGTGGTGGAGCCGAGGGGAATCGAACCCCTGACCTCTGCAGTGCGATTGCAGCGCTCTCCCATCTGAGCTACGGCCCCGCGCGGTTGGCCATAGGCCAGGATCGATGATCTAGCGGCTCGATTTGGGCGTTGCAACCGGGTTGGCGCGACTGCGCCAACTGACCTTCGGCGCGTCGTCGCAACGGAGCGTCGGGTCGCCGTCAAGTTGCCGCAATCACAGGAACATTCCGCCAGCTTGGCGCTTGTAATCCTCGGAATGTACGACCCCGCGATCGACGGGGCCGGCAGCCGCAGGACAGCAATTAGGAGGTTCCTATGGTCTACGAACGCAACACCCGAGATCGCCAGTCGGGCGACTATTACGGTCGGCCGAACTCGAACGATTATGGTCGCGATTTCCGCGCAGACGGTGGCGGCTACGGTCGTTCCAGCGCGCGTGAATATGAAGCCGCCGGCGAATATGATCGCGATGATAACCGCAGCGGCCGCGGCCAGGGATATCAGGGGCGTGACGACCAGGGACGCGGCGATCAATATGGTCGCGAGCAGGGCGGTCGTGACTATTATGGCGGCCACAATGATCGCTCGCAGCCATCGGGCAGCGATCGCTACGGCCAGTCGCGCTACGGCCAGGGATCGGGTCAGGGTTACGGCCAGCAGGGTTACGGCCAGCAGGGTTACGGTCAGCAGCGGTCTGGACAAGGCTATGGCCAGCAGTCCACCGGCCAGCGCAGCCAGGGTTCGGGCGATACCGAATATCACGGCAGCTATGCATCGGACGGTCGTCGCTTCGAGGACGTAGGCCGCAACCGCGATGCCGATGACGACAACCGCAACTCTTCGCGCGGCGACAGCCGAAACGAGGGGCGTGATTATGGTCGCCAGCCACAGGGCTATGACTATGACGATCGTGGGTTCATCGCACGCGCAGGCGACGAAGTTCGCTCCTGGTTCGGTGACGACGAGGCCGAGCGCCGTCGCGAAGCCGATGCACGCTACGACGAGCGGTCCTATGGCAATTCGGACAACCGTGCGTTCGGCAATCGCTCCTCGAACACTCACGACGACCATTACCATAGCTGGCGCAGCACGCAGATCGCGGCGCTCGACCGCGACTATGACGAATATCGCAACGAGAACCGCTCGAAGTTCGAGAACGAGTTCTCGTCGTGGCGCAATGAGCGCCAGGGCCAGCGCAGTTCGCTGTCGCAGGTTACCGAGCATATGGAAGTCGTCGGGTCTGACGGCAGCCATGTCGGCACGGTCGACAAGGTGAAGGGCGACCGGATCCTGTTGACCAAGAACGACCGCGATGCCGGCGGCGTGCACCACTCGATCCCGTCGCGCTGGATCAAGACCGTCGACGGCAAAGTCACGCTGTCGAAGTCGGCCGATGAGGCCAAGGCGGCGTGGAAGGAAGAAGAGCGCAACTCGGCGATGTTCGAGTACGGCGATCGCACGGGCGGTGACAAGAAGGATGCCGGTACCAGCGGTTATGCTTCGAGCTCGCAGACGGGCAGCACACAGTCCGGCAGCACCGGGACCGGCACGGCATCGACCACGGGCACGACGACCGGCGGCACCACCACCGGGACGACGTCGGACACGCTCGGCAAGTCGGGTTCGACCACGTACTAACTGGTTGAAAGCGTTGGCTGGCGTCGCATGATGTCAGCCGTATAGGGGCCCGGGCGGAAACGTCCGGGCCTTTTTGCAGGTTGCGTTGAGTATGCGTTTCGCCATACCCGCAACACGAATAATCAAGACAGGAGCAAGTTTATGGCCCGTGCATGGAGCCTCAAGGCACGTCCGCAAGGCATGCCGAAGCATACCGATTTCGCCATGATCGATCTCGACCAGTCGACGCTCGGCGCGGGCGAGGTGCGCATCGCCAATCGCTGGCTGTCGGTCGACCCGTACATGCGCGGGCGGATGAACGACGTGAAGAGCTATGTCCCGCCGTTCGCACTGGGCGAGGCGATGCAGGGCGGCGCGGTCGGCGAAGTGGTCGAGAGCAACGACGACGGCATCAAGGTCGGCGACATGGTGCTGCACATGGCAGGCTGGCGCGACGAGGCGGTGGTGCCGGCCTCTCAGGTGCAGAAGCTGCCCGCGCTCAACGTGCCTCCGCAGGCGTTCCTGGGTCAGCTCGGCATGCCGGGGATGACCGGGTATTTCGGGCTGCTTCAGGTTGCCGAGGCGAAGGCGGGCGACACGGTGTTCGTATCGGCGGCGGCGGGTGCGGTCGGATCGACCGTGGTGCAAGTCGCGAAGGCCAAGGGCATGACGGTGATCGGGTCGGCCGGCGGCGCGGAGAAGTGCGCGTGGGTGAAGTCGCTCGGCGCGGATGCGGTGATCGACTATAAGAGCGACGTGCCGGTGGTGAAGGCGCTTGGCGAGGCTGCTCCGAAAGGAATCGACGTGTATTTCGACAACGTCGGCGGCGAGCATCTCGACGCGGCGCTGGCGCATGCGAACATGCATGCGCGGTTCGCGGTGTGCGGGATGATCGACGTGTATAACAGCGGGGCTGCGACGCAGCTGAAGTATCTTGCGCGGCTGATCGGTAACCGCGTGCAGATCCGAGGGTTCATCGTCAGCGACTACATGGATCGTGCCGAGGAGTTCTACAAGGACATGGGCAGGATGCTGGCGGCGGGGACGCTGAAGCGGCAGGAGACCGTGCACGAGGGTCTCGAGACGATGCCGGATGCGTTTCTGGGGCTGTTCTCGGGTGGGAACACGGGGAAGATGCTCGTCAAGGTTTGAGCGAGAGCCGGCCGGGGGATGAACTTTGGCATGTGTCCCGGCCGCTTTCTTGTTCTCCCGCGAAGGCGGGAGCCCAGTCTGGGTCCCCGCCTTCGCGGGGAAACAAGCTAAGCTAGGTCCTAGTTAGAGCCACTTCGCCTGCTTGAACTTCACGTACAGCGCGGCGCAGACGACCCCGATCACACCCAGTACGACGAAATATCCGTACTCTGTCTTCAACTCGGGCATGTTCTCGAAGTTCATGCCGTAGATCCCCGCGATCGCGGTCGGTACGGCGAGGATCGCGGCCCAGGCGGCGAGCTGGCGGGTGATCGCGCCGGTACGTTGTTGTTCGAGCAGGTTGCTGAATTCGAACACCGACGTCAGCACTTCGCGCAACCCCTCGACCATCGTCTGCACCCGGCGGACGTGGTCGAGCACGTCGCTGAAATACGGTTTCGCCTCGGTATCGATGCAGGGGAGGTCGAGGCGGACGATCTTGCCTGCGACCTCGCCCATCGGTCCTAGGATTCTCTGGAAGCGGATCATCTCTCGTCGAAGCCCGAAGATGCGGACGATCTCGTCGCGGCCGAGGAAGGCGTCGATCGTGCGCTGTTCCATCGCCAGCACCTCGTCCTCGATGCTCTCGACGATTGGGAGGTAGCCGTCTACGACGTAGTCCAGAATTGCGTGGAGGACGTAGTCGACGCCGTTGATGAGCAAGGTGGGCGCGGCTTCGAGCTGTTCGCGTAGAGCTTTATGAGACCGCGCCGAGCCGTGGCGGACGCTGATGATGTGACTGTGGCCGACGAAGATTGCGGTTTCGCCGTATGCGATCTTGTCGTCCTCGAGTTGCGCGGTGCGGGCGACGACGAACAGCTGGTCGCCATAGACGTCGACCTTGGGTAGTTGGTCCGCCTTGATCGCGTCCTCCACTGCCAGCGGGTGGAGGTTATACTGCTCCTTCAGCGTCCGCATCTCGGCATCGGTCGGGTCGCAGATGCCGATCCAGACGAACTCGGAGCGATCCGCGGGGCAATCAACCTTTTCGTCGATCGAGACCGCGCGGACACGCTTGCCATGACGATAGAGATACGCGGCGACGACCGTCATGGAACCTCGGAATTACGCTAACGAGGCTCGCGCCGGTATCAGAACGCCGGCTGCACCGCACCCCGATAATGCTGCTCGATGAAGGTCTTGGTCGCCGGGCTGCGCAGCGCCGCGATCAACTTGACCACCCGCGGGTCCTTCTCGCCGCCGGGCAGGCCGACGACGAAATTGACATAGGGGCTGTTCTTGTCCTCGATCACGAGCGCGTCGCGGACCGGATTGAGCTTCGCGTCGAGCGCGTAATTGGTGTTGATCAGCGCGAGATCGACCTCGCCGAGCGTGCGGGGCAGGGTGGCGCCCTCCAGTTCCTTGAAGTTCAGGTTCTTCGGGTTGGTGGCGATGTCGTTGAGGCTCGACAGCGGATTGGTCGGGTTCCGGAGCGTGATCAGCCCGGCCTTCTGGAGCAACAGCAGCGCGCGGCCACCGTTGCTCGGCTCGTTCGGGATCGCGACGGTGGCGCCGTTGGGGATCTGCGCGATCGACTTCCACTTGCGCGAATAGGCACCGAGCGGTTCGACATGGACGCCGGCGTAGGTCACCAGATGCGTGCCGCGCGAGGCGTTGAACTGGTCGAGATACGGCTTGGTCTCGAAATAACTCACGTCGATCTGCTTCTGCTCGACCTGGAGGTTGGGCTGGACGTAGTCGTTGAAGACGCGGATCTGGAGGTCGACGCCTTCCTTGGCGAGCGTTGGCTTGATCGATTCCAGGATTTCGGCGTGCGGCACCGCGGTTGCGGCGATCGTCAGCGTCTTGCCGTCGTTGGTCTTGGCACCACCGCAGGCGGCGAGCGCGAGCAGCGAGAACGAGGCGAGCAGGGTGCGGCGGTTCATGGCAGTTCCTAGCGGCGGGTGAAGTGGCGAGCGAGCGCGTCGCCGGCATATTGGATGATCTGGACGAGCACGACCAGCAGCACGACGGTGACGACCATGACGTCGGTCTGGAAGCGCTGATAGCCGAAGCGTATCGCGAGATCGCCGAGGCCCCCTGCGCCGACCACGCCCGCCATCGCGGTAAACGAGACGAGCGCGACCGCGGTCACGGTGGCGCCGGCGATCAGTCCGGGCAGCGCCTCGGGGATCAGCGCGCCGGTGACGATCTGGCGCGTGGTGGCGCCCATCGCCTGCACCGCCTCGATCGTGGTGCGGTCGACTTCCTTGAGCGATCCTTCGACGAGGCGCGCATAGAAGGGCGCCGCGCCGACGACGAGCGGCGGGATCGCGCCGGCGACGCCTAGCGAGGTGCCGACGAGCATCACGGTGAGCGGGATCATCACGATCAGCAGGATGATGAACGGCACCGAGCGGAGGATGTTGATGATGATCCCGAGGACGGCGTTGGCGACGCGGTTCTGCGACAGGCGGCCCCGGTCGGTGAGGTAGAGCAGCACGCCGAGCGGGAGGCCGAACGCGATCGTCAGGATCAGCGATCCGCCGAGCATGATCAGCGTGTCGAGGCACGCCTGGCCGATGTCCGACCAGTCGATGTTGGCGAAGAAGCTCATGCCGCCAGCGCCGCCAGCATGCGCTGCGTTGCCGGGTGGGCGGCGTTGGCGAAGATGTCGGCGACGTCGCCGGTCTCGACGATGCGGCCGCGTTCTAGGACGGCGACGCGGTCGCAGACGTAGCGGACGACGTCCATTTCGTGGGTGATGAGAACGATCGTCAGGCCGAGGTCTCGGTTGAGGTCGCGGAGGAGGGTGAGGACCGAGCGGGTGGTTTCGGGGTCGAGCGCGCTGGTGGCTTCGTCGCAGAGCAGGATGTCGGGGTCGGTGGCGAGCGCGCGGGCGATGCCGACGCGTTGTTTCTGCCCGCCGGAGAGTTGGGCAGGATATTTGGCGGCATGATCGGCGAGGCCTACGCGGTCGAGCAGTGCGGCGACTTTCGTCTCGCGTTCGGCTTTGGATACGCCCGCGAGCACGAGCGGGAACGCCACGTTTGCTGCGACCGTGCGCGACGACAGCAGGCCAAAGTTCTGGAAGATCATACCGATGCGGCGGCGTAGCGCGCGCAGGTCCGCTGCGGACAACGCCGCCACGTCGACGCCATCGACTTCGACCCGGCCCGAAGTCGGGCGTTCGAGTGCGTTGATCAGGCGGATCAGCGTCGACTTGCCCGCGCCGGACTGGCCGATGACCCCGAACACGCCGCGTGC
The DNA here is from genome assembly GCF_004340945.1 of Sphingomonas sp. PP-F2F-A104-K0414. Lineage (GTDB taxonomy): Bacteria > Pseudomonadota > Alphaproteobacteria > Sphingomonadales > Sphingomonadaceae > Sphingomonas. The sequence goes on along the minus strand of NZ_SLYD01000002.1, from coordinate 85,835 downwards.
GGGGATTTCGAGCGATACGCCGTCCAGAGCGGCCGCCTCGCTTGCCGGGTAGGTTTTAACGACGTCGATTAGGCGGATCATGCGGAGCCCATCACCTGCGCCGCGAACCGCTCCATCTCTTCGGCCTGCGGACTCATCTGGAGCAGCAGCAGGTTGAGACCGGCGGCTTCGTACTCCGCCACGCGCTCCTTCAACTGTTCGGGTGTGCCGACCAGATTGGGGCGCAGGCCGCGGTTGGAGACGGAGTATTCCTGGATCTTCAACTCGCGTTCGAGCTGCGTGCCCGATAGCCACTGGTCGAAATTGGCATAGCCGGCGGGGAGTTCGGTGACGCTGGTGATGCGTTCGAGCTCGCGCTTCGCCTCCGCCTCGCTGTCGCGGACGATCGCGTAGGCGGCCATGCCGTATTGCATCGGCGCGCCGCCAGCTGCTTCGCGTCGCGCAGCCATGTCGGCGATCTTGGGGGCGATCGCGTCGGCGGGATCGCCGTGCATGACGTACGCGTCGCACTGCGCAGCGATCATCGCCTTGGCCTTCTCGCTCTCGCCGCCGGCATAGACGGTCGGGCGCTTGGCGGGCTTGGGGGAGCAGATCGCTTGCTGCGTGGTGTAGAACTGGCCCGCGAAGTCGAACCGCTCTTCAGTCCAGAGCCCGTCGACGACGGTCAGCCACTCCGCCGTCCGCGCGTAGCGATCGTCGTGCTGGTCGAACTGGAGGCCGTATTGCTTGGCCTCGTCCGCCCACCAGGACGAGACGACGTTGAGCGCGAGCCGCCCGCCCGAGATCCGGTCGATGTTCGCCGCGGCCTTGGCGAACAGTGCGGGGTGGTGGAAGTTCGGGCGGACCGCGACCATCAGCTCTATGCTGTCGGTCACCGCCGCGAGCGCCGCCGCGGTCGACCACGCGTCGAGCGCGGGCTGTTCGATGCCCTTGATATCGTTGAGATTGAGCTCAGCGATCAGCGTCAGGTCATAGCCCCAACGCTCGGCATTCTGAGTCAGCGCCTTGGTGTACGCCCAACTCGCCTCCATCCCCTCGTCGGGGACATTGCGGAGCCAGCCGCCGAAGACGGGAGTCCAGTAACCATAGCGCATCAGCGGGCCTTTTCGATCTGTTCGATCAGGTAATCGACGAGGCGGTCGTGCGGATCCCAGCCGAGCACATCGAGGGGCTTGGCGACGAAGTTCGACAGCGCGTTGATGTCGTAGAAGCGCGCGACGCCGTCGCGGTCGTCGATCATCACCTCGACTCCGCCGACGTCGAGATCGACCGCGTTGGCGATCGCTTCGGCGGCGTCCTTCAAGGTCTGCGAAGGGTCGACCGCGGCCATCTTGATTCCCGAGCCGGGGACGACGCACGCATCCGCGGGGCAGAGATCGAACGCGCCGCCGCCCGCGACCTCGATCGCGTAGAGGAATTTGCGGGCGAGCGTCTCGATCCGGGTGATCGCGCCGTCGCGGACGGGGACGTATTCCTGGACCAGCAGGACGCCGTCGACGCTGCTTGGGAGGCCTGCGTCGGCGACGGCGGTGCGCAGTTCGTCGAGGCTGTCGAAGCGGATGATGCCCGCGCCCGATCCGCCTATGTTCGCCTTCACGACCAGCGGGAAGCGGAGCGTCTGCGCGGCGGGGACGACGTCGGCGGCGCGGTGGACCACGCGTGTCTCGGGGATCGCGAGGCCGAGCGAGGCGATCAGCGACAGTTGGCGGGCCTTGGAGGCGTCGATCGCGAGCACGTCGGTGCCGTTGATCACGCGTGCGCCGGTGCGGCGCCAGTGATCGAGCATCGCCATCGTGTCGAAGATCGGATGCTCGTCGTTGCGCAGGAAGCTCGACATCGCGATGCGGTTGAAGACGACGGGGGCGGGGGCGCTCTGGTCGGCGGGGTTCCAGAACCCGTCGGGCGTCGCGCGGGTGAACGCGACGCCGCGGCGGTCGAGGGCGGCGAACAGCGGTTCGAACCAGAGCGGGTGCTCGTAGAGAATGGCGAGATCGGTCATCGCTCTCCGGATACGCATTGCGCGCGGGCGTGCAAACCCAAGCAATAGTTTGGCACGCGCAATTTCGCATCGTTCCCGGCTGACGTTCTCGGCTGACAGGGCGCGTTTGCCCGGGTAGCCTTGGTCATGATCTTGAAAACGCTTGGCGCTTCGCTCGTCCTTCTCTGTGCCGTTTCCGGCTCGGCGCAAACCGTCGCTCCGGCGACACCGGCTACGCCTGTTCCGGCCGAGGCGGTGCCGGCGGCGACCGTCTCGATCGTGATGACGACCAGCGAGGGGCCGATCACGCTGGCACTGGAAAAGGAGCGCGCGCCGCTGACGACCGCGAACTTCCTACGTTATGTCGACCAGAAGCGGCTTGATGGGGTGACGTTCTATCGCGCGATGAACCTGGGGCAGGGGACCGGGCTGATCCAGGGCGGGCCGCAGAACGATCCGAAGCGCATCTTGAAGCCCGTCGCGCATGAGCCGACCAGCAAGACCGGGTTGTCGCATGTCGATGGGACGATCTCGCTGGCGCGGTTGGCGCCGGGGACGGCGACGGCGGATTTCTTCATTACCGTCGGGCCGGTGTTGTCGTTGGATGCGAACCCGACGGGAAGTGGGGATACCGCTGGGTATGCGGCGTTCGGGCATGTGGTCGAGGGGATGGATGTCGTGAAGCGCATCCTTGCTGCGCCGATTTCGGCGACCGCTGGGGTTGGGGTGATGAAGGGGCAGATGATTGCCGCGCCGGTTAAGATTCTGACGGTTCGGCGGGCGAAGTAGCGCAGGACTTTACGTCACCTCATCAACTCCACCACCCCGGCGAAGGCCGGGGCCCAGTTGGAAAGTTTGCAGTAACGGCGGACTGTGCGTCGTTATAGCCGTCCCCCAACTGGGCCCCGGCCTCCGCCGGGGTGGTGTTGGGGAGGGGCAGTTTAAATTTCAGCGCTTGCTGTTCCCCGCATTCGTGAGGGAGCAGAAGACGGCTAAGCCTCAGGCGGCGACGGCGTCCGCCTTGGTCGCCATCCACGCTTCGGCTTTGGCGAGCGCGGGGGCGTCGTCGACGTCGATCCAGTCGATGTCGCTGCAATCGACGATCCGGGCTAGTCCTTGCGCGGCCAGCAGGCGGACGCCTTCGGTGAGGGAAGGGCTGGCGAGCGTTGCCAGCGCATCCGACAGCGCAGGGCCGATCGCGAAGACGCCGGTGTCGTAGCAGTCGTGGGGTTCGAGGCCCTTGCCGATCGCGACGATGCGGTCGCCTTCGGTGGCGACGCAGGTGACGTCCTCGGGGTCGACCCAGTCGTGGCCGAGACGTCGGTCGATGCCGAGGCGGAGACCGCCGCCGGCACCGCCACGCGCCATGCGGGCATAGAGTTCGGGGCTGACGAGGTGGTCGCACATCGCAAGAATCGCTTCGCTGCCGGCCAGCGCATCGCGTGCCGCGAGGACCGAGACGCCGTTGGGCTCGCGGTGATCGGCGAGCACCGTCTCGACCGCCAGCGGCCAGCGCCGGCTCGCCAGGTACGCTTCGATCGCCTCACGCCCGTAGCTCACCGTCACGATCGCGCGCGCAAAGCCAGCCTCGGCCAGCCCTTCGAGCGCGTGGGCGATCAACGGCCGCCCCGCCACCGCGCAGAGCGGTTTATACGGGGCGGAGGTGCGAAGGCGGCTGCCTTCCCCGGCGGCGAGGATGATCGCCGTTTCAATCCGGGGCGTCTCGATCATGTCAGGCGGCCTTGATGAACCGCTCGACTTCGATCTGCGCGAGATCGTCGGTCATCTGCGTGCGCGGGTGCTTGCAGAAATAGGCCGATGCAGGGTCGATTACGCCGGCGATGCCGCGATCCTTGGCGATCTTGGCGCAACGGATCATGTCGATCGCGACACCCGCCGAGTTGGGGCTGTCCTCGACCGAGAGACGCAGCTCGATGTTCATCGGCACGCCGCCGAACAGCTGGCCTTCCATGCGCAGGAAGCAGACCTTGTTGTCGTTCTGCCAGGGCACATAGTCCGACGGGCCGATATGGACGTTGTCGTCGTCCATCCGCTCTGCCGCGACCGACTGAACCGCTTCGGTCTTCGAGATCTTCTTCGACTCGAGACGGCGATGGTTCGACATGTTGAGGAAGTCGGTGTTGCCGCCGGTGTTGAGCTGATACGTGCGATCCAGCTTCACGCCGCGCTTGGCGAACAGGTCGGTCAGCACGCGGTGGACGATCGTCGCGCCGAGCTGCGCCTTGATGTCGTCGCCGATGATCGCGACGCCGGCGTCCTCGAACTTCTTCGCCCAGACGGGGTTCGAGGCGATGAAGACGGGGATGTTGTTGACGAACGCCACGCCCGCTTCGATCGCGCACTCGGCGTAGAATTCGGTGGCTTCCTGCGAACCGACCGGCAGGTAGTTCATGAGCACGTCGGCGCCCGATGCCTTCAGCTCGGCGATGACCTCTTCACGGGTCGGCTCGGCGGCGTCCGAAACAAGGAACGTGCGGTCGTCCTTGAAGTCGGCCATGTGGTCGGCAACGCCGTCCAGCTTCTTGCCCATCTTCACGATCGTGCCGGTGTTGCTCACGTTCGGTGCGAACACCGCGGTGCAGTTGGGCTTGGCGAAGATCGCCTCGGCGACGTCCTTGCCCACCTTGCGGCGATCGACGTCCCAGGCCGCGACGACCTTGATGTCGCTCGGCTTGTAGCCACCCATGTCGAAATGCATCAGGCCGACCTGGTCGTTGGCGCCCTCACGGTAATGCTCGAGGCCTTGCACGAGCGAGCTCGCGCAGTTGCCGATGCCGACCACGGCGATCCGAATGCTATTCATTACTGACCCTGTTCCTTACGAAAGATGCATGCGCGACGCGGTCTTTGGTCGCGTTGCAGAAGTATTACGAACGAAAGCCCGCTCGACACGACGGTGCCAGACGAGCCCGACGATGGCCACGAGCGTCAAAGGGACGATCTCGAACCACCAGAAGATGCGTGGGTTGCCCGCGAAGCAGGCGACGAAGATCGCCCATACCCGGACATTCGCGGTAAGCAAGGCCATGAAGCGCAACGGGGCGACGGCGCGGGCCCCGTACACGGCGCCGAGCGCGACCGGATCGCTGGCCTGGCCGAGCGTCCGCTCGAACGGCATGGCGATCCGGTCGATGCTGCTCGCGACGCCGTCGTAGAAGCGGACGAGAGCGTTGCCAGTCGGGACGGGAGGCGCTTCGAGCGCCACGCCCTTGATCCGGCGATGGAAGCGCGAGCGCTCGCCTTCGTACATGTTCGACTGCACCGCGTGCGCGCCACCGGCGGCGAAGGCGAGGATCCAAGCTTCGGGTGTGTCGATCGTCAGCGCGAGCGAAACGTAGATCAACGCGAACACGCCGTGATCGCATAGACCGTCGAGCATCCGGCCGAGCGGGCTGGCGGTCTTGGTCGCGCGAGCGACCATGCCGTCGAGTCCGTCGGCGATCAGCCAGCCGATCGACAGCACGAGACCGACCAGCGCCAGCGCCCAATTGCCCCATTGGGTATAGGCGAGCGCGGCAGCTCCGCCGAGACAGAGCCCCATGACCGACACCGCATTCGCGGAAATTCCACGCGCCAACGCGAGCGGCAAAAGCGCACGGCCTGCCGGGTGTATCAGCCAAAGGTTAGATGGGATCTCGATCCGGCGATCGCGCGATCCATCCGGTGGAGCCACTGTCATAGGATTTTCATAATGCGCCGCGCGGGCGGTTTATGCAAGGTAGCGTAGCTAAGCCTATGGAACGCTTGACCGCAATTCTTCGATCCACGTCGTCGCGATCCCGTCCGACGGCGCCCGCCAATCACCGCGTGGCGACAAGGCACCGCCCGCCGAGACCTTCGGTCCATTGGGCATCGCCGACCGCTTGAACTGGCTGGTCGTGAAGAACCGGAACAGGAATTTCTCGAGCCATTTCCGGATCGTCGGGAGGTCGTAGGCCACGCGGGCATCCTCCGGCAGGTCCTCCGGCCACGCGCCGACGCTCGCATCGCGCCATGCATGCCAGGCGAGAAACGCGATCTTCGAGGGGGCGAGTCCGTGACGGATCACGTAATGCGCGAAGAAGTCGTTGAGCGCATACGGCCCAATCATCGACTCGGTGCTCTGCAATGCGCCGTCCGCGCCGGCCGGCACGAGCTCGGGCGAAATCTCCTGAGCGAGGATCGTCGACAGGATCGCATCGGTCGCCGCGTCATACTGGTCGGTGCGGATACACCAGCGGATCAGGAACTGGATCAGCGTCTTCGGCACGCCGCTGTTGACCACATAATGGCTCATCTGGTCGCCGACGCCGTAGGTGCACCAGCCGAGCGCCATCTCGCTGAGGTCGCCGGTGCCGAGCACGATCCCGCGGCGCTGGTTGGCGAGACGGAACAGGTAATCGGTGCGCAGCCCGGCCTGCACGTTCTCGAAGGTGATGTCGTAGACGGGTTCGCCTTCGCTGAACGGGTGGCCGATATCCTCCAGCATGCGGCGGGCGGCGGGCTTGATGTCGATCTCTTCGGCGGTGATGCCGAGTGCGCGCATCAGAGCCCAGGCGTTCGCCTTGGTCCCTTCGCCGGTCGCAAAACCGGGCATCGTGAAACCGAGGATGTTGGCCCGCGGGCGGCCGAGCCGGTCCATCGCCTTGGCCGCGACGATCAGCGCGTGCGTCGAGTCGAGCCCGCCGGAGACGCCGATGACGATCGTCTCGGCATGCGCGGAGACCAGCCGCTTCGACAGCGCCTCCACCTGGATGTTGAACGCCTCGTAGCAATCGTCGTCGCGCCGCGCGGGGTCGTTCGGGACGAATGGGAAACGGCGGATTGCGCGCTCGAGACCGCCGTCGGTCAGCACCGGCGCGTGATCGAACGCGATCCGTCGGAAGCGCGTTTCGGGGTTGCCGGCGAATATCGCCGCATCGTTGAACGTGCCGTTGCGCAGACGCTCCTGCGTGATGCGTTCGCAGTCGATGTCGGCGATCACCAGTTCGGGTTCAGTCGAAAACCGCTCAGACTCGGCGATCTGCTCCCCGAGTTCGTGGATCAGGCCTTGGCCGTCCCATGCGACTTCGGTCGTGCTCTCGCCCGGTCCCGCGGCGGAATAGATATAGGCACACGCCGCGCGCGCGGATTGCGACGCCGCCAGCATCGCCCGCTCGCGTGCCTTGCCGATGACGATGTTCGACGCCGACAGGTTGCAGCAGATCAGCGCACCCGCGAGCGCGCCCGCGGTCGAGGGCGGGGTGGGGGCCCAGTAATCCTCGCAGATCTCGGCATGGACCACGAAGCCGGGCAGGTCGCGCGCGGCGAAGATCAGGTCGGTGCCGAACGGTACCTCTTCACCGTCGAGGTCGATCGTCAGCCCGGTCAGGCCGGCGCCGCTCGCGAACCAGCGCTTCTCATAGAATTCGCGGTAGTTGGGTAGGAACGTCTTCGGCACCACGCCCAGCACGCGCCCGCGCGCGATCGCCAGCGCGCAGTTATACAACCGCCCGTTGCGCACCAACGCCGCGCCGACCAGCAACACCGGCCGCAAGGTCGCGCTCGCCTCGACCACGGTCGCGATCGCCGCCAGCGTCGCGCGCTGCTGGGCGGTCTGGAGATGCAGGTCGTCGATCGCATAGGAGGTGAGGTTCAGTTCGGGGAACACGACGAGGTCGACGCCCTTCGCGTCCGCCTCACGTGCCAAGGCGATCGTGGCCTCGGCATTCGCGGCGGTATCCCCTACCGACGCGCGCGGCGTGGCGGCGGCGACCCGGATCAGGCCATGGCTGTGGATCGCGTAGAATGGGTGCGTCATGTCACACCGATACAAGTGCACGGCCGCACGCGCTACCGGCTTGCCAAGGCGCTCACGTCACTGCGAGGCGTTCGGCAAAGGCCGGATCGCGCCAGGCTTCGGTTTCGAGAATGTCCCGCAGGATGTCGCCCGCGCGCCAGACGTCTTCGTGGCTGAGATACAAGGGCGTCAGGCCGAGGCGGAGGATGTCGGGATCGCGGAAGTCGCCGATCACCCCGCGCGCGATGAGCGCCTGCGTCAGTGCATAGGCTTCCGGGTGGCGGAAGCTGATGTGGCTGCCGCGTCTGGCGGGGTCTCGGGGGCTGACGCAGTCGAGGCCGAGCGCGTCGCCGGCGGCGGCGAGGATGGCGAAGAGCTGTGCGCTCTTGGCGGCGACGGCGTGCTGGTCGATGTCGGCCCAGAGGTCGAGTGCGGTTTCCAGCGCGGCGGTCGAGAGCATCGCAGGGGTGCCGGCGAGCCAGCGCTTCATGCCGGGCGCGGGGCGGTAGGCATCCTCGAACGCGAACGGTGCGGCATGGCCCATCCAGCCGGAGAGCGGGCTGGCGAGCGAATCCTGCCAGCGCTTGGCGACGAAGAGGAACGCCGGCGCACCGGGGCCGCCGTTGAGGTATTTGTAGGTGCAGCCGACCGCGAGATCGGCGTTCGCGCCATTGAGGTCGATCGGGACGGCGCCGACGCTGTGGCTCAGGTCCCAGAGCATGAGCGCGCCGGCATCGTGCGCGCGGGCGGTCCACTCGCGCATGTCGAAGCGGTCGCTGGTCTTGTAGTGGACGTGCGTGAGCAGCAGCACCGCGGTGTCGTCGTCGAGCGCGGCGGCGAGGTCCTCGCGGGCGACCACCTTGAGGCGCGCGCCGGGGACGCAGGCGACCGCGCCCTCGGCGATGTGGAGGTCGGTCGGGAAGTTGCCGGCTTCGCTGACGACGGTGTGGCGCCCCGGGTTGCTGCGCAATGCGGCGACCAACGCCTTGAAGAGATGCGTCGAGGTGGTGTCGCCGATGATCACCTCGTCGGTGGCGGCGCCGATCAGCGGGGCGATCTTGGCGCCGATCCGTTGCGGGGCGTCGATCCAGCCTTCGTTCCAGCTGCGGATGAGGCGGTCGCCCCATTGGCGGGTGGCGACGTCGGCGAGCGCGGCGGGGGTCGCCTTGGGCAGCGCGCCGAGCGAATTGCCGTCAAGATAGATCACGCCGTCGGGAAGCGCGAACTTGTCGCGGCAGGCGGCGAGCGGGTCGGTCGCGTCGAGCGCGCGGGCGTCTTCGAGAGTCACTTGGTCATCCCCAGGTCGGTAAGAATGAGCCGCTTTGCTTCTGCCCAGGCGGCGGTTTCGGGGGCGATCAGTTCGACATGGCCGGTCGCGGGAATCGTGTGGAGCGTGGCGGTGTCGCCGGCCGCGGTCGCCTTGGCGATATAGTCGGTGGCCATGACGAAGGGGATGATCCGGTCCTCGCGGCCGTTGATCAGGTCCTGCTTTACGCCGAGCGGGAGCAGGCGCGGTACCGAGGTGTCGGCATAGATGTCGGGGTGCTGCGACGTCGGCGTGCCGACGAGCTGGGTCACGACCTCGGTACCGCAGCCGTTTTTGGGGTTCGCCGCGGTGGCTTCGAGATCGGGGAGACCGCCGAGGCTGATGACATGATGGATGCGGAGCGGATGCGCGCTGTAGAGTGCGCTGGTCTTCGCAATCCGCGGGCGGGCGGCGAGCCAGAGTGCGAGGTGACGGCCGGCGGAATGGCCGATCGCGACGACGCGGCGTGTGTCGAGGTTGAACGTCTTCGCGTTTACGGTGAGTTGGTCGGCGGCTTTCGCAGCGTCCTGGAACGTGCCGGGATAGCCGCCACCACTCCGGTCGACGCCGCGATAGTCGATGTTCCACACCGCAACGCCGGCGTTGCGCAGGTCGTCGGCGACCCAGTTCATCATGCTGCGATCGGCGATGCTGGTCGTCCAGCAGCCGCCATGGACCATCACCACCACCGGCAAGCGGCCTTTGCCGCCGGTCTTGCCCTTGGGGAGCCAGACGTCGACCTTCTGCATCTGGTCGGTTCCATAGGCGATCGTCGCGTCTGGCGTCGGCTTGGGGCGGGCGGTGAGCACGGACCAGGTAAGCAGGTCGGCGGCGGCGGGCATCGGCATCGTGGCCAATGGTAGCAGCAAGGCGGTGGCGAGGAATAGGCGCATCCGGCGACGCTAGCCGACCGTCATCGACCTGTCCCGTCCGTAGACGCCGCGTCGTAAATTTTGCCCCGAACCCGGCGAAAGTCGGCGTAGAGAAGATGTAGAAGTGATCTGCGGCCACGCGGATCGAGCACGGGGGTGCGCCTTGAAGATCCTGGTGTTGTCGAGCCTGTACCCGAATGCCGTGCAGCGGCGTCACGGGATCTTCATCGAGCACCGTGTCGGTCATGTCGCCCGGCCCGGCGACGAGGTTCGCGTGGTCGCGCCCGTGCCGTGGTTCCCGAGCGCCGATCCCCGGTTCGGGCGCTATGCCGAGTTCGCGAACGCGCCGCATGCCGCGGTGCGCCGCGGCGTAACCGTGACCTACCCGCGCTATCCGGTGGTGCCGAAGATCGGCATGATCGCGGCGCCGTGGCTGATGGCGGCGGCGCTGTACCGGCACATCGCGCGGATCCGGCGTGAGTTCAATTTCGACGTGATCGATTCCTATTATCTGTATCCGGACGGCGTCGCCGCGAGCCTGCTTGCGCGGAAGTTCGATCGGCCGTTCGTGATGAGCGCGCTCGGCACGGATGTCAGCCTGATCCCGCACTACCGCGCCGAACGCGCGATGATCCTGGCGGCGATCGACCGGGCAAGCGCGACGACCGCGGTGGCGGCGGCGCTGCGCGACGAACTGATCGCGATCGGTGCGGCGCCCGGAAAAGTCTGTGTGGTCGAGCACGGGGTCGATCTCGTGCTGTTCTCGCCGCCTGCCGACCGCATGGCCTTGCGACGGCGGATGGGGATCACGGCGCCGACGGTGTTGTCGGTCGGGCATCTGATCGATCGCAAGGGGCATGACTTCGCGATCAGAGCGATCGCGACTTTGCCCGACGTGCGGTTGATGATCGCCGGCGACGGGCCGCGCGGGGGGGCGTTGCGCGCGCTGGCGGCCAAGCTCGGCGTTGCGGGACGCGTGGATTTCCTCGGCCATGTCGACCAGCATCGATTGCCCGACCTGTACGGCGCGGCGGATCTGACCGCGAGCTGCTCCGATCGCGAGGGGATCGCCAACGTCCTGCTCGAGTCGCTTGCCTGCGGAACGCCTTTGGTGGCGACGCCGGTATGGGGTTCACCCGAGGTGGTGCGCGTGCCAGAGGCTGGCGTGCTGACCGCGGATCGATCGGATGCGGCGATCGCCGAGGGGATCGCGCGGTTGCTCGCCGACCTGCCCGATCGGGGCGCGACGCGGACTTACGGCGAGCGCTACGACTGGCGCGAGACCGGGCGGCAGCACCGCGCGCTGCTTGCCGCGGCGATCGCCGGGCATGTCCCCAAGGCGCCACGAGAACAAAAGGTGACGATGACGCGCGGGATGCTTTGATCGTTACGCGCGCGGCTGCTATCGATGCGTGCAATGGCCAGCAGTGATTTCAAAGACCCCTTCGACAGCATCGTCGACGCCCCCTTCGATAGCGCGCTCAGCGAGCGGTATCTGGTCTATGCGTTGTCGACGATCACGGCGCGGTCGCTACCCGACGTCCGCGATGGGATGAAGCCGGTGCATCGGCGCCTGCTCTGGGCGATGCGGCTGCTGAAACTCGATCCCGCGCAGGGCTACAAGAAGTGCGCGCGGGTCGTCGGCGACGTGATCGGCAAATACCATCCGCATGGCGACCAGTCGGTCTACGACGCGATGGTGCGCTTGGCGCAGTCGTTCGCGATGCGCTATCCGTTGGTCGACGGGCAGGGCAATTTCGGCAACATCGACGGCGATAACGCGGCTGCTTACCGGTACACCGAGGCGCGGCTGACTCAGGTCGCGATCGACCTGATGGATGGGCTGGACGAGGACGCGGTTGCGTATCGTCCGACCTATAATGGCGAGGATCACGAGCCAGAGCTGTTCCCGGGGCTGTTCCCGAACCTGCTGGCGAACGGCGCGAGCGGGATCGCGGTCGGGATGGCGACGAGCATCCCGCCGCACAACGCCGCCGAACTGCTCGAGGCGGCGATCGTGCTGATCGATACGCCGGACGCGGACGACGCGGCGATCCTCGAGCATGTGAAGGGGCCGGATTTCCCGACCGGCGGGCTGGTGGTCGATCCGCCCGCCGTCATCCGCGAATCCTATGCGACCGGGCGGGGCGGGTTCCGCGTCCGTGCGCGCTGGGAGACCGAGCGCGAGAAGGGTGGCGGCTGGCAGTTGATCGTCACCGAGATCCCGTACGGCGTGCAGAAGGGCAAGCTGATCGAGCAGATCGCCGAGCTGATCAACGCCAAGCGTCTGCCGATCCTCGCCGACGTGCGTGACGAATCGGATACCGAGATCCGCATCGTGCTGGAGCCGCGTAGTCGCACGGTAGATCCGCAGATCCTGATGGACGGGCTGTTCCGGCTGACCGACCTCGAGACGCGAATCAGCCTCAATCTCAACGTGCTCGACAAGGATCGCACGCCGCGGGTGATGAGCTTGCGCGAGGCGCTGGCGGCGTGGGTCGATCACCAGTTCGTGGTATTGCGCCGGCGGACCGAGCACCGGCTGAGCAAGATCGCCGACCGGGTCGAACTGCTCGACGGGTATCTGATCGCGTACCTCAACCTCGACCGCGTGATCGAGATCATCCGCACCGAGGACGAGCCGAAAAAGGTGATGATCGCCGAGTTCGCGCTGACCGATCGCCAGGCCGAGGCGATCCTCAACATGCGGCTGCGCAGCTTGCGGCGGCTCGAAGAGTTCGAGATCAAGACCGAGCGCGATAAGCTCGACAAGGAGCAGGCGACGCTGGCAGCGCTGCTCGCGGATCCGAAGAAACAGCGCGCGCGGATGAAGCGCGACATGGCGAAGATCCGCGATCGCTATGGGCTGGAGACGGTGCTCGGCAAACGCCGTACGACGATCGAGGAGGCCGCACCGACGCGCGACATTCCGCTCGAGGCGATGATCGAGCGCGAGCCGATCACCGTCATCCTGTCGCAGCGCGGCTGGATCCGGGCGATGCGTGGCCACAACGATCTCGCCAGCCCGGAAGCGCTGAAGTTCAAGGAGGGCGATGGCCCGGCGTTCGCGTTCCACGCGCAGACGACGGACAAGCTGCTGCTCGCGGCGGAGAATGGGCGGTTCTACACGCTGGCGGCGGACAAGCTGCCGGGCGGGCGTGGCTTTGGCGAGCCGGTGCGGGCGATGATCGACCTCGACGGCAGCGTCGGGATCGTCGCGCTGCTGCCCGCGAGCCGGCATCCGAAACTGCTGATCGTCGCGACCGATGGGCGTGGCTTCTCGGTGAGCAGCGCTGACGTGATCGCCGAGACTCGCAAGGGCAAGACGGTGATGACGCCGCGGCCGGGCGCGCAGTTGAAGATCGTCCGGCCGATTGGTCCCAATGACGATTACGTCGCGGCGATCGGCGATAATCGCAAGATGCTGGTGTTCCCGCTCGCCGAACTGGTCGAGATGACGCGCGGGCAGGGGCTCCAGTTGCAGCGCTACCGCGATGGCGGGCTGGCGGATGCGATCACCTTCACCTTCGCCGAGGGTTTGAGCTGGGCGATGGGCGGCGGTAGCGGGCGGCAAAGAACCGAATCGGACTTGGGGCCGTGGCGTGCGGCGCGCGGTGCGGCGGGGAGAATGCCGCCGACGGGCTTCCCTCGCGACAATCGTTTTGGCTGATCCAGCGGATAGCACGCTGTAAAATCGTGCGATTGGCTAAAACTGACAGATAACCGGTCTATTCGGTTCCTTCAGGACGTCTTAACGAAGGTCGGCTAGGCAGGGGCATGGCATCGATGGCCCCGGAAGCGATAGCGCAGAACATTGTTGCGACCGACCTGGTCGCACGGGCGCTTGAACTCATCCCCATTCCCGCGGCGCATCTCGTGCTGACCGGAGGCCAGTTCGAGCTGTTCGCGATGAACCGCGCGTACCGGCTCGCGGGCCTTGGTGTCGTGGCGGAACGGTCGCCGATGATCGTCGACCTTGCGCCGCGTATCGTCGCCTTTCTCGAATCCCAGCTGATCCGGACGGACTTCGAATGGGTGCTCGGCGACGCGATCGACTGTCGCTATTACCGCGTGACGATCGCCCGTTCGTTCGCCGCATTCCGCGACCGCTGCACGATCAGCTTCGTCGACCAGACGTCGCAGGTTCAGACCGAGCGCAGCCTCCGGCGCGAAATGACCACCGACAGCCTGACCGGGCTGCCCAACCGCGAAGGATTCGAGGACCTGATCGAGGGGGGCGAGGATCGTAGCGCCAACGCCGTCCTCGCGATCGATATCGACCGGTTCGGGCGGTTGAACTCGTGCCTCGGTTCGCTGGCGGGCGACGAATTGCTGATCACCGTGGCGCGTCGGATCAAGGGCGCGCTCCGCGCAGGCGATACGCTGGCACGGATCGGCGGCGACCAGTTCGGCATCCTGATGGCGCTCGACGGCAATCGTGGCGAGGCCCATGCGCTGGCCGAGCGGATCCAGCGCACGCTGACGGCACCGTTCCGCCTGACCGATTACGAGATCAGCGTCGAATGCTCGGTCGGGATCGCCTATGGCGCCGACGAAGCCGAGGACGTCGCGGAACTGATCCGTCACGCGCAGTTCGCCGTGAAGCGCGCCAAGGCCAGCGGTCGCGCCGAAAGTTACCTGCCGCAGGACCTTGCGATCGCGCGCGCGCAGTTCAGCATGGAGACCGCGCTGCGGCGTGCCATCGCGAACCGCGAGTTGCGGCTGGCGTATCAACCGATCTGCGATCTCGCGACCGGGCGGATCGTATCGTTCGAGGCGCTGGCGCGCTGGACCGATCGAGACGGCCACGTGCATTGTCCGACGGATTTCATCCCGGTGGCCGAGGAATCGGGGTTGATCGTTCCGCTCGGACGCTGGGCGATCGACGAGGCGGCGCAGACCTTGGCGCGCTGGGACGAACGCTTCGGGGGTCATTGCGGCGTCAAGGTCGCGGTCAACCTGTCCGCAATCCAGCTGCAGCGCGACGACATTGCTCCGGTCCTGAGCGCTGCGTTGGACTCGACCGGCCTGACCGGTGACCGGTTCACGCTGGAACTGACGGAAAGCGCGATCGTGTCCGATCCCGACCGGATCGCGGGGACGATGCATGCGCTGAAGGCGCTCGGTACGACGCTGGCGATGGACGATTTCGGGACCGGCTATTCGAACCTGGCGTATCTCCAGAAATTGCCGATCGACGTGTTGAAGATCGACCGGAGCTTCGTGACGGGGATGCTCGCGGACCGCGACAAGGTATCGATCGTCCGCGCGATCCTGAGTCTTGCGCAGGCGCTCGGGATGAAGACGACCGCCGAGGGGATCGAGACCAACGAACTCGCGCAGACCCTGGCGGCGCTGGGGTGCACGTTTGGGCAGGGATATTTCTATGCGAAGCCGCTCGAGGCGGATGCGGCGTTTGCGATGATTGCGCGGTAGAGTTGGGGGTGCGCATCGATCGGCTTTGTTCTGAGCGCCGCCAAGGCAGCTGCCACTGTCATGCCCGTGGCGCGCTCTAGTCCAACCGCTACCGTCGTTTCAACGGCTACCGTCGTCCCGACAGCTCACCGTCCGAGCAGCACCTGCCGTCCCGACAGTCCACCGTCCCGACAGCCGGACATCCCAACCGCGCCCGTCATCCCAGCGAAAGCTGGGATCTCCTCGTGGAGCGTCCAGCACGCGCCAACCGGGATACCCCAGCTTTCGCTGGGGTGACGGTCGAGGGGCGGGCGAGTCCGAAGGGGCAGGCGAGTCCCACGGGTCGGGCGAGTCCGACGAGGCGGGCGAGTCCGGCGGCGCGGGGGTCTGGCGGGATGGGCAGAACTGAGGGGACGGGCGGGGCGCTGCGGTGAAGCGGGCGGAATACTTGGTCCACATTCCGACGATCCTCCCCCGGCAGGGGGAGGATTGCAGATCGGGCAGGTCTGCCGCGCTAGTTCAGCGTTTCGGCGACCATTTCGTCGGCGATCACGGCGACCCGTGCCGCGTCGGGGAAGCCTTCGACGATCCACTGTGTCTCGACCCTGCGCAGCATCGCCGCGACATCCGGACCCTTGCGCAGGCCGCGTTCGACCAGGGCACCGCCCGAGAACGGGAATGCGGGTGGTGTCCAGTCCTTGATCGCGGCCACGTCGTCGCCCGCGATCAGTAGCCGATCGATCGCGCCGGCCGTGCCTGCGCGATAGGCGAGCGCCTGGGGGCCCTCCTCGCCGGGGCCGGCGGTGGCGGCGATCAGGCGTTTGCGGTCGGTGTTCGATAGCTTCAGCCGCGCGCCGACGGCTTCGGCCGCGGCGGGTGCGATCGTCATGGCGAGGCGGCGGATCGGGTCGGGCGCGATGCCTGCCGCGGCTTCGCGGTCGGCTAGGAGGGCGAGACGTTCGGCTCCGGCGGCGTCGATCTCGGGGAGGACGGCGCGGAAAATGCCGCGCTCTACCATCAGCGCGACGACCGGCACCGCATTGGCGGCGACCAGCAGTTTGAGCACTTCGCTCGCAATCCGTTCGCGGGAGAGCGCCATCAGGTCGTTGGCGCGCGCGGTGCAGGCGTCGAGCCCGGCTTTGTCGATGATGGTGCCGAAGCGCGCGTGGAACCGGAAGAAGCGGAGGATGCGGAGGTGATCCTCGGCGATCCGCTGCAACGGGTCGCCGATGAAGCGCACGCGTCGTGCCGCGAGATCGTCGAGCCCGCCGAAATAATCGAAGATCTCGCCGGTCGCGGGATCGGCGTAGAGCGCGTTCATCGTGAAGTCGCGCCGCGCCGCGTCTTCGCGCCAGTCGTCGGTATAGGCTATGATCGCGTGGCGACCGTCGGTCGAGACGTCGCGGCGCAGCGTCGTCACCTCGACCGGCCCGGCGGCGGTGACCGCGGTGATCGTACCGTGCGCGAGTCCGGTCGGGACCGCCTTGATCCGCGCGTCCTGGAGACGCTCGATCACCTCCTGCGGAGGCAGGCGGGTGGCGATGTCGACATCGGCGACGTCGATCCCGAGCAGCGTATCGCGCACCGCGCCGCCGACGAAGCGCGACTCGCCCTCTGCCGCACCCAGAACCTTGGTCAATGCTGCAAGGCCGTCACGGTCGCGCCACGGCGCGGACGGGAGGATCAAGACCACCTCAGGCGGCGGGCGAGGTTGACGATCATCGCCGCGGTCGCACCCCATATGCGGCGTTCGTTCCACATGATCTCGTAATAATGCCGGTCATGGCCCTGCCATTCGAGCGTCGCCTCGACATGGTTCGCCTCGTCGAGAAGGAACGCGAGCGGGACTTCGAAGACGCTGGCGACCTCCGCCTCGCTCGGCGTGAAGATCAGGTCCGGCGGGATGATGCCGATGACGGGCGTTACCTGGAAGCCGGTGACGGTGCGGTAGCTGTCGGCCTCGCCGATCACCTGCACCCGGTCGCGGGGGAGCGCTATTTCCTCCTCCGCCTCGCGCAGCGCGGCGGTGACGACGTCCTCGCCGGGATCGATCCGGCCGCCGGGGAATGCGATCTGGCCGGGGTGGCGGCTCATCGTGTCGGTCCGCTGCGTCAGGATCACGCCGGGATCGGCGCGATCGGTGACCGCGATCAGCACCGCCGCGGGGAGCAGCGTGTCGGCGGCGGTGAGGTCGCCGTCATGCTGGTCTCCGGTGAGCAGGATCATGTGCGAGCCGGCGCCCTTGGCCAGTGCTGCCGCCAACCGTTCCGTCAGGCTCATGCGGCGGGCTCCAGCGGAAAGAACGCACCATCGCTCCACAGGCCGGCGGGCGTCTCCCCATCGGCGATCGCGCGCTCGGCGAGGTCGTAATAGACCGAGCGGACCACCAGCGCCTCCATCCCACCGCGGACGGCGAGGTAGGGTCGCGGGCCATCTGTATCCTCGACGAAGCGCAACGGATGCTCGGGACCTGCGGTGACGAGGTCGCCGGTGTTGAGCCGGAAGGCGAGCTTCGAGTCCCGACCGCTGCCCTCCGCCTTCATTTCGACCGCGATGAACGGCGCGTCCTCGACCTCGATATCGAGCTTTTCGACCGGGGTGACGAGGACGTGGCTGCCATCGGCCTCACGACGCAGGATCGTCGAGAACAGCCGGACCATCGCCGGACGCCCGATCGGCGAGCCCTGATGATACCAGGTGCCGTCACGCGCGATCCGCATCTCGCTGTCGCCGCAGTGCGTCGGGTTCCATTTCTCGACCGGCGGCAATTTGGCCTCTTCGACGAGCTTGGCGATCTCGGCGAGGCTGAGCGAGGCGATATCGGGAATGGGATCCATGGGCATGGCGGCGGACTAGGCGGGCAGGGGGCCGAGGTAAAGCGGCGCCTTATGCAGATGCGGTGACCGGCACGCGGGGACCAAGCATCCCGCTGCCGTCCGGCACCGCATCGCCGCGCGCGAGCAGGCGGTGACGTTCGACTGGACCGGGTGCGTTCCAGCGTGCGGTACGCGCGGCGGTGAAGCCGAAGAAGCGGCCATAATAGTCGGGATCGCCGATCAGCATCAGCGCATCGTCGAGGCCGGTCGCCGCGGCGGCGTCGAGCGCGCGCGCCATCAACTGCCGGCCGATTCCGTCGCCCTGATGCGTCGGCTCGACCGCGACCGGGCCGACCATGACGAGCGGGATCTGGCGGGTATCGTCGACCAGCGCGATCGGCCAGCATTGGATCGAGCCGACGAGCGCGCCGTCCTCGACCGCGGCGAAGCTGAGCGCGGCGATCGCCTTGCCGGCACCGCGGATCGTGTAGGCGGTGCGCGCGAACCGATCGGGCCCGAACGCGCGGTCGAGCAGGAACTCGACTGCGGTCGAGTCGATGCTGTCGAGGGGGACGAGAGTGATCACCGGCATCTCCTGCCCCTAGTGCGTCCGAGCCTGGACAGCACCTGGTCGGTGGGGCAGCGCGCTTTAGCCTTGGCGAGGCTGAACGCAAGGATAACCGGCCGTCGGCGAACACGCCTGGCCGGACGGAGGGGGAGGGCAGGTACCACCGGTTATCGCCGCCTCGCCCTCCGACGCCTCCGGCGCCACCTTCCCCTGGCGGGGAGGATTGGTGGATCGGCCTTCGCACGACGCTTCGAAGAGCCGACTTTCATCTCGGCGTGCGTCTGCTAGAGGCGCGGCGATGGAAGACAGTCTTCAACTCGAAGTCCACGATCTCGAAGTGCAGGTCCTGACCGGCATCTATTCGGAGGAGACCCACCTGCCGCAGCCGCTGCGGATTTCGCTCACCGTGGATATGGTGTGCCCCAAGCGGTTCGACCCGGACACGCCGTTGTCCGCCTCGAAGAATTATCTCGATCTCAAGAACGCGGCGACTACCGCGCTGCCGGTCGGCGTGCACTTCACGCTGATCGAGGGCGTTGCGGATCACATTTGCGAGACGCTGTTCCTGCAGGATGCGCGGGTGCTGCGCGTCCAGGTGAAGATCGTCAAGCTGGCGATCGCCGAGGCGGACGAGGCGATCGGCGTGACGCTCGTCCGCCATCGCCGCTGACGCCATGCGGCTGACGCTGGAGCCGGGCGACGATGTCGCCGCGTTGGTGCGGGGGGCGATTGGCGACTCGCGAGTCGTGGCGATTGCCGCGACGCTGGACGTGCTGGCGATGGCGCAGGCGCGGGCGGCGATCGGGCCGCTGGCGATCGAACTGGCGCCTGCGACTCGGGTCAATGCGGTGGTGCAGACCGCGGGGGCCAAGCCCGCCGATGTGGATGCCGCGGTCGCTTTTCTCGAAGCGGCACGGTCCACCACCGGGCAAGTGATCGAGATCCGCCAGCGCTGATCCAGAACGATCCTCCCCGGTGCGGGGAAGATCATGGGGGCGTCTAGATCTTCCGCGTGCGACCGCATGGGCCGAGCGCGGCCAGCACGAACGCATAGTCCTCGCGCGCGATCGTCGCATCGGCGGCTTCGAGCGACGTGGTGCTCCGCTCGGGCAGGGTCGGCGGCAACGCGCACGCCATCCGGTACCACAGCAGAGTCTCGGGCGCGGGGGGGGCAGCCGACTCGTCGACGATCTCGCTCAGCGCAACGGCCCAGCGTGGCTGCTCGCCGGGGCGCCGCAGGATCGAGAGTGACACCGGACGCTGATCCGCGGTTGTCAGGAAAATCTGCGTCTCGCCCTCGCCGGGCAGCGCGCCGGCGACGTGGAAGGCATTGCCGACCCCGGTGATGACCGGCGGTGCATCGCTCGCCAACGCGTCTTTTGCGATCCGTCGTGCGCGCGCATCCGATGCGGGCGTCCAATCGAGTTGCGCGTCGGGCGCGACCAGCTGGACCTGGTTGACCGCCCCCGCCACCGGTCGGGCGAAGATCAGCACGCGTGCCTTCTTGAACTTGGGCACGTGGCCCGCCGAATCGGGCATGACGTCAAGCAGATATCCGATTCGTGGCGGCAACCCGTCCGCCCCCCGAACCAGCGCGGTAACGTCCACCTCGACATATAGTCGGACAAGCCCCGGGGCGAGATTGGGCGCTTCGGCCGCTTTTATCTTACTTGTCGATCGCACCGTTGCATCGGCGATGATCGGCGCGGACAGAACGAGGTCAGCGATGTCGGCATACCCGATGCGGCCAGCAGGATCCTGTTGCATCGCAGCACCCGAACCGGCGTCGTTACTGGCGGAAACCTGCGGCGCGACGGGCGCTTGCGCGGCACGGACGGGGAGCGCGACGAGCGCCAGCGAGAGGGCCGAAGCCGTAACGGGAAACAGTGGATTCATGCCCGCAAGCTACGCGACCGTGCCTGAACGATACAGAAATAATTCTGCCATCTTGCGATTGTACGTTTGTTGCGTCTGACAAAGCGTTTGCGTGTCGCATGACGTGGCGATAGGACTTGGCGACTGCCCCGTGGTTATTCCGGCCAACGGCAGACGTATGCGTCGCGTATTCAGTACGAACCATGCGTACGGAGCAGGCAGATTAAGGGAGTGTCGTTTCTGAATGGCCTATACTGACCAGAAGATGTCCGGAGGCAAAATCGTCGCGATCGTGATCGTCGCGCTGATTCATGCGGCCTTGGGCTACGCTTTCGTCACGGGCCTCGCGTACCAGTACGTGAAAAAGGCCCAAGAAAAGATGACGACGTTCGACGTGGAGCCGCCGCCGCCGCCGCCTCCGCCCGACGAGCCCCCGCCGCCGCCGCCTGACCAGCCAAACCTGCCGCCGCCGCCGACTACGGTCGTCACGCCGCCGCCGGTGGTTGTCACGCCTCAGCCCGCGCCTGCCATGCAGACGTCGAACATCATCCCGCTCAGCCAGCCGACGGCTCCGCCAGCGCCTCCAGCGCCGCCGGCACCGCCAGCAGCGCCGCCAGCGCCCAGGGTGTCGCAGGCTGCCGGTCTGAAGGGTAATCCGGCGCAGTATTTCGGTGCGGATAACTATCCGCCATCGGCACAGCGTGAGGGTGCGCAGGGTCGCGTGTCCGCGAAGCTGACGATCGGTACGGATGGTCGCGTGACCGGCTGTACGGTGTCGTCGGGCAGCGGCAACACGACGCTCGACGACGCGACGTGCCGCATCTCCAAGGCAAGGGTGCGCTTCACCCCGGCCAAGGACGAGAACGGCAATCCGATCGCCTCGTCGTACCAGTTGAACGTCCGGTGGGTCCTTCCAGAGGATTGATCCCACCTACCCTAACCGCACCAGATAAAATTCAGTCAGAGGACTAAACCGATCATGATCACCACCATTCTTGCAGCGGCAGCGCCCGCCGCAGCCGACGCCAACCCGTACGGCCTGCAAGCCGCACTCCGCGAAGGCGGTCTGATCTCGCAGACCGTGTTCGGCATCCTCGTGCTGATGTCGGTCGTCTCGTTCTACATCCTTTTCTCGAAGCTGTTTGAGCAGCAGAAGATCATCGGCCAGGGCAAGCGCGTCCGTCAGGCGTTCTGGTCGTCGAACTCCTTGCGCGAAGGTTCGGCCAAGCTCGAGAAGAACTCGGCCTACAAGCAGATCGTCGACGACGGTCTGGCCGCTCAGGAGCAGCATTCGAAGCTGACCGATCCGGTCGAGGCGCATGACTGGCTGCACGGTTCGCTGGCGCGTTCGGAAGCCGCGATCAACTCGAAGCTGGGTGGCGGTCTCGCCTTCCTCGCGACGGTCGGTTCGGTTTCGCCGTTCATCGGTCTGTTTGGTACGGTTATCGGCATCTACCGCGCACTCGTGAAGATCGGCGCATCGGGTCAGGCATCGATCGACAAGGTCGCAGGGCCGGTCGGTGAAGCCCTGATCATGACCGCCCTCGGTCTGGTCGTCGCGGTTCCTGCCGTTCTGTCGTACAACTGGCTGCAGCGTCGCAACAAGTCGATCGCAGAGGACCTGTCGGCCTTCTCGAACGACGTGCTGGGCTTCCTTGCTTCGAACGGTGCCGTCCGCCCGTCGATCGCCGGTGCTGCAAAGCCCGTCACGAAGCCTGTCACGACGACCACGACCGCCGGCCAGACCGGTGGCGTACCGCGCGCCAACTAAGACGTGCAAAAGGCGGGGCCTGCTGTCCGCAGCGGCCCCGCTTCATTGCCGCCGGCGGTTCCGGTGGCGATTATATGGATAGGATAGTTCGCACATGGCGATGAGTGTTGGTGGCGATTCCACCGAGAGTTCGATATCGGACATCAATACGACGCCGCTGGTCGACGTCATGCTCGTGCTCCTGATCATCTTCCTGGTGACGACGACCGTCGCGGTCCAGGCAGTGCAGCTGAAGCTGCCGGATGTTCGGTTCGATCCGACGATGACCAAGCCCGAGAACGTCTCGCTGTCGGTGACGTCGGCCAATAACCAGTGCCAGGTGTACTGGGGTCTTTCGCCGGTCACGCACGAAGAGCTGTTGCAGCGCGCGGTCGACAAGCTGAAAGCGGAGATCGCACGTCAGGGCGGTGTCAACGCGGCCGGTCTCGAATTGCCCGAGGCGCACATCCGCGGCGACGTGAACGCACCGTATCGCTGCATCGGCGCGACGATCTACACGATGCAGCAGGCCGGGTTCGCCCGCGTCGGCTTCATCTCCGAACCGCCTCCAGGCGGCACCACCGAACGTTGATGCCGAACGCTGAAGGTTGCTCGGACGTATTTAGGAGTAGTATAAGATGGCAATGAGCGGCGGCAAAGAAGATGGCGCGCCGATGATGGAAATGAACATGACGCCGTTGATCGACGTCCTGCTCGTTCTCCTCATCATGTTCATCATCACGATCCCCATTCAGACGCACGCGGTGAAGGTCGACCTTCCGGTCAACAGCAAGAACCAGCCGCAGAACCCGGTCGATCCGCAGAAGAACAAGATCACGATCGATCCCGCCGGTGTCGTCGCGTGGAACGGTTCGCCGGTCGACGAAGTCACGCTGCGCCAGTATCTGGATCAGTCCGCTGGCATGACGCCTGAGCCCGAACTCCACTTCCAGCCCGATCCGCAGTCGAAGTATGAAGTGGTCGATCGCACGCTGGCCGTTATCAAGCGGTCCTCGATCACCAAGCTCGGCTTCATCGGCAACGAGCAGTATCGCAACGACTTCTAAGTCGACTCGCGTACCTATCGAACTTCAAAGGGCGGTCCTCCGGGGCCGCCCTTTTTCGTTGTGCGCGGGAGGATGTGCAGGGGGCATCTGCGGGGCTCTTGCAGGACTTGATCAATGTACTTGTATGACAGTCATCGAAGTGACACACCGTTGTCATAAAAATGAAACCTTCGGATCGGCGAAGGTCCATGGAGATGAGCGATGCGCAAGACCGTCCTGTTCGTTCTCGCAACCCTCGGCGCAGTGACGCCGGCGCTGGCGGCGCCGTCCGCGACCGTCGATCGCACCGGCTACACGGCGATCGCGGCGGGTGATCTCTCGACGGCGGAACAGCGCATCGTCGCCGAGCGGAAGATTTTCCCGCAGCGTCCCGAGCTGATGTTGAATCTGGCCTCGGTCTATCATCGGACCGGCCGCGAGTCGGAAGCACGCGCGCTGTATGCCGCGGTGCTGGCGCGGCCCGCGGTCGCGATGGATTTGCCATCGGGTGCGGTGCTGTCGTCGCACGACATTGCGAGCCGCGCGCTTGGCCATCAGACGCAGCAGATCGCGACTCGCTAACGCTTTGGTTTCGGTAGTGATCGGGGAGGGGGGCCCCTCCTTGTTCTTCCGTGAAGGCCCAGTCTGGTCCTCCTTCTCGGGGACACAGGGTTGGCTGGTGCGTCAGGGGCGCGGAGTCGGCATCGGGTCGTGCATCGATGCGGCCTGCAACTACGCGCTGTTATGCATGGGGCGACTCGAGGACGTTTTCGCGTCGTTGGTCAGGACAGGTCGTTGAGGCAAAGACGTCTGTGCGGTCTGCGGTCAGTTCCGGCTGGGCGACGGGGAGGCCCGATCTGGTCATGCCGGGTACTATCCTACCGGCACCACCCCGGCGAAGGCCGGGGCCCAGTTGGGGAACGTTGCCAAAGATCGGCACGCTTCGTTATTGAGGCCTTTCCACCTGGGCCCCGGTCTTCGCCGGGGTGGGCGTGTGTGAGGCGGATGCGTTCACGACAGCGACTCAAGGTGCTTGAGGCAGCGCGCCAGGTAACGCGGACGCGTGTCGGGGGACTCAAGCAATCCGCGCTCCCGAGCGACGGCAACGTTTCAACCCGTCGGGGCCTCGCTCATCTTCAACCAAGCCCTAAAGCCGTGGCAGGGTTACCCCGCGTTGCCCCATATATTTCCCCGCACGGTCGGCATAGCTCACCTCGCACGGCTCGTTCCCCTTGAGGAACAGGAACTGGCACGCGCCTTCGTTCGCGTAGATCTTGGCGGGCAGCGGCGTGGTGTTGGAGAACTCCAGCGTCACATGACCCTCCCATTCGGGCTCGAGCGGGGTCACGTTGACGATGATCCCGCAGCGCGCATAGGTCGACTTGCCAAGGCAGATCACCAGCACGTCGCGCGGCACGCGAAAATATTCGACGGTGCGGGCAAGCGCGAAGCTGTTCGGCGGGATGATGCAGACATCGGTCTTGCGGTCGACGAAGCTGTTCGCGGCAAAGTCCTTCGGGTCGACGATCGCGCTGTCGACATTGGTGAAGATCTTGAATTCGTCGGCAACGCGCGCGTCATAGCCATAGGACGACAGCCCGTACGAGATGCAGCCATCGCGACGCTGTGCCTCATGGAATGGCTCGATCATCGCGTCGCCCAGCGCGCGCTCGCGGATCCAGCGGTCGGACATCACGGACATGGTAGCTCCTCTTCGCCGTGCGCTTTCGCTTGGATAGCGGGCCGCGGCAAGGGCACGTGCGCCACCCCTGCGCGATTTTGCCGCGAAAATGACGTTGCTCGCGATCTTCCGGATCGTCATGGGGGCGTCATGGAAATGTCATGAATCAGGCATCGCGAACCGCAGCGCGTCGTGTGCCATCCTCCGGCGTATCGGCGAGCGTCGTGCACGCGCCCGGTGGCGCGGCAAACGGTACTGCGCGGCGCTCCTTGTGGCTTTCGTCCCGGTTGCTGATCGCGATCGCCGGAACGCTTACGCTACCGGTCGCGGCGTCCGCGCAGACGGTGCAGGACCTGCAACGCCAGATCGACGAATTGAAGGCGACGATCGCCGAACTCAAGGCCGCACAGGTGCCGACGGCAAGCTCGACCAGTTCGACGCGGCCGACCACCGCGCCCGAGACCGACCTGGCTAACGCCGCGCCGCCACCTGTAGCCGTACCACAAGCACAGCCTCGCCCGGCACCGCAGCTTGCCGCTGCACCGACGGCGGGCAAGCAAGCCTGGTATGATCGCATCACGCTGCGCGGCTACACGCAGATGCGGTTCAACGAGATAGTGTCGGGCGATCGTACCGCGCCCGATGGCCAGTCGCGGCTGCGATCGGTCCATGACGGCGCGATCGGCGACAACAGCAATTTCTCGGTGCGTCGCGTCCGCCTCGTCCTGCAAGGCGATCTGACCGACCGGGTGTCGTTCTATTTTCAGCCCGATTTCGCGGTCAACGTCAGCAACCAGTCGGGGAGCGAGCGTCGTGAGGGCTTTGCCCAGCTTCGCGATGCGTATGTCGATACCTTCCTCGATGCGGGGCGCACGGTGCGGCTTCGCTTCGGCCAGTCGAAGGTGCCGTTCGGCTGGGAAAACATGCAGTCCTCGTCGAACCGCCTGACGCTCGATCGCAGCGATGGGATCAACAGTGCGGTGCCCGGCGAGCGCGACCTCGGCATCGTCGCCTTCTACACGCCACCGCAGGTGCAGCGGATCTGGGACCGGCTCGAGGACGACGGCCAGAAGCTGTTCGGCAATTACGGGGCGTTCGGGGTGGGCGCCTATAACGGACAGGGCATCAGCCGCGCGGAAACCAACGACGGCGTGATGACTGTGGCGATGGCGACATGGCCGTTCGCGCTCGACGGCTTCGGCAGCGCGTTCGCGGGGCAGGTGCTGGAAACGGGCGTAGCGGCGATCCGCAACCGCGTGCAGCCCGAACTGCGGAGCGGCGGAGTCAGCGATACGGCGTTCGCCGACGAGCGGTTCGGCGTCCACGCGATCCTGTATCCGCAGCCGATCGGGTTCCAGGCGGAATGGAACTGGGGACGGGGCCCCGAATATGATGCGACGTCGCAGTCGATCGCGACCAAGCGGCTGAACGGCGGTTACATCCAGACGATGGGGCGAGTGAAGACGTCGCCGCTCGGCCCGTTCATGCCGTATGCGCGCTGGCAATATTACCGCGGC
Organism: Sphingomonas sp. PP-F2F-A104-K0414; assembly: GCF_004340945.1. GTDB lineage: Bacteria > Pseudomonadota > Alphaproteobacteria > Sphingomonadales > Sphingomonadaceae > Sphingomonas. The sequence goes on along the minus strand of NZ_SLYD01000002.1, from coordinate 59,232 downwards.
GGGTGGAAGGCGCTGGCCAATGCGCCGCGACTCGAGACCGACGAGTTCGAGCTCGGGATCGAATTTCAGCCGACCCCGCCGATCGAGCTGACGATCGCCTATGCACGGATGGAGCGACGCGAGGCGGACGAGCGGCGCACAGGGAGGGCGGACGGCAATTTGATCCGCACGCAGTTGCAGTGGAATTATTGAGGCGAGGTTCGAGCTGGCGCGGCTGAGCTCGGAACCAGTCGGTGGCTATCCCTTTCGAACAAGGAAGCTTTGTTTCCTCGCGAAGGCGGGGATTCAGACTGGGCTCCCGCCTTCGCAGGAGAACAAGGGCGCCGTACGATCGCCGACTTGTATGTGTTTGAAGGGGTACCGAACCTGTCCGGGTGACAAGGCTTCAGCTGATACCTAGGTCCGCCGGCCCGAATGCATCCGGCAGCAATTCCGACACGGTGTAGGTGCGAATCGCTTCGCCTGCCGCGGCGCCGCAATGGACGGGCAGGTCGCGCCCGCCCATCTGTGCGGCTTCGTTGATGACCTGGCGACAGCGACCGCACGGGCTGACCGGCGAGGTGCCGGTGGCGCGACCCTCGGCGTCCATCGCGCCGCCGATCACGCCGATCGCGACGATATCGCGGAGCCGACCTGCAGCGCTGGCGGTGGCGATCGCGACCGTTTCCGCACACAGCGACAGGCCGTAGCTGGCGTTCTCGAAATTCGCGCCGGTGATGACGGTGCCATCGTTCAGCAATACCGCCGCACCGACCGCGAACCGCGAATAGGGTGCGTGGGCGTTGCGGGCGGCGTCACGTGCTGCGGCGACGAGTTGTATTGCGTGTTCGGTCATGATGCTACCACGTCCCAGTTTACCGGTCCCTCGATCCCGTCGATGCGACGAAAATCGCTCGCGCGCCACATCCGCCACGGTCGCGCGGTGTAGTCGGGCTTGAAGATATTCTCCACCGCCCATAGCGGCCGCGGGACGGCGTCGGACAGCGTGTATTGCGAGTCCACCGCCTTGCTGATCCGTAGCATGACCGGCTGCCTGGTGTGCGTCTCGACCATCGTCACGAACTGCGCGATGTCGGCGATCAGCGTCGCGCGGTCCGGCCTCGCGGTGCAGTCGTCGTGGAACGCGATGTCGACCGCGGTCGGCAACGCGTCCGAGGTCCGCGGCACGAAGGTGTTGAACGCGTTCGCCTGCTCGTCCGCGCGCTGACACAGCGAATAGACATGGACCGCACCGCGGCGCAGGCCGGCGTCGGGCAACGCCGCCCAGTTCGCCTCGAACGTCGGCTCGCGGCGGTCGGTGCCCGAGGTCGCGACGATGTAGGCGAAGTCGGCACCGCTCGCGCGCACCGTGCCCCATTCGACTGGCCCGGGGTTTTCGGCGAGGTCGATGCCCTGCAGCGGGTAGTGCTTGACGTCGGGGTGCCAGCCGGTCGCGGCGGTCCAGCCGCAAATGCCGACGAAGCCTGTTGCGGCGAGCGCGGCCGCGAATTTCAGAAGTGCGTGAGCCATGGGTCTTCTAGTTGCGAATGTGGAGGACGCAGATCAGCGTGAACAGCCGTCGCGCGGTGTCGAAATCGACCTCGATCTTGCCGTCGAGACGCTCCTTGAGCAGCTCGGCAGCTTCGTTGTGGACGCCCCGGCGGGCCATGTCGACCGTCTCGATCTGCGCCGGGGAGGATTGCCGGATCGCCTGATAGTAACTGTCGCAGATTGCAAAGTAATCGCGGATCGGCCGGCGGAAGCGACCGAGCGCGAGCACCAGCGTCTCGAGATGCGTGTCGTCCTCGCGGTGGATATGGATGCCGAGGCGCCCTTCCTCCGACTGGAGCTTGATCTTGTAAGGGCCGGCATAGCCGTCCGGGTAGGCGCGCTGGGGTGCGAAGTGATTGCCCTCGATCAGGTCGAAGATCGCGATCCGGCGTTCCTGCTCGACGTCGGGCGAGCGCCAGCCGAGACTAGTCTCGTCGAGTTGCACGTCGATGATCCGCGGGTCGGCCATACCGGTTCGATAGCGGGGCGCGTTCGGCCTGTCACTTATCCCCAGCATTCCGGCGCGAGCAGCTTGGACGAGGGCCGATGCTTCGCGTAGGTGAAGGGGATGGCAACTCTCGCATTCCCCGTTCCCGCCGTGGCCGAGCCGCAGCAGCTTCCCCGCAATGTCGAGGCCGAGGCCGCGATGCTCGGCGCGATGATGATCGACAACCGGCTCGCGGACGATCTCGTGGACAAGCTCGAACCGGGGCATTTCTTCGAACCCGTCCACGGGCGGATCTTCGCGGCGATCAAGACGCTGCGCGGCAACGACATGCTCGTGACGCCAGTGACGCTGCGGCCGATGTTCGATGCGGACGAGGGTATGCGCGAGCTTGGCGGACCGGCGTATCTGGCCGGGCTGACGGGTAGCGGCGCGGGACTGATCGGCGCGCGCCAGTTCGCGCAGCAGATCTATGACCTGGCGATGTTGCGCGCGCTCGTGTCGGTCGGCCGTACGCTCGTCGATCGCGCGATGGACACGTCCGAGGAGGTCAATCCGCGCGCACAGATCGAACTCGCCGAAGAAGAGCTGTTCAAGGTCGCGGCGGATGGTGGTTCCGAGAACACCGTAAAGTCGTTCGCGCAGGCGACGACCGCGGCGGTCAAGATGGCCGAGCGCGCGCTGAACTCCGGCGGCAATCTGTCGGGCGTCACGACCGGCATCGATTCGATCAACGCCAAGATCGGCGGCATGCATCACAGCGATCTGATGATCCTCGCCGGTCGTCCGGGCATGGGCAAGACCTCGCTCGCCACCAACATCGCGTTCAACGCCGCGCGGCGCTGGATGCGCGACATGGCCGACGGGATCGCGCCGAAGGATTCGGTCGGCGCGAAGGTCGCGTTCTTCTCGCTGGAGATGTCCGCGGATCAGCTCGCGACGCGTATTCTCGCCGAGCAATCGCAGATCAGTTCCGAATCGCTCCGCATGGGCAAGATCAGCCGAACCGAATTCGCCCAGCTCGCCGCCGCCGCCGCCGAGCTGGAGAATCTGCCGCTGTTCATCGACGACACCGGCGGCCTCTCGATCGGCGCGCTGCATACGCGTGTCCGCCGGTTGCAGCGTCGGCATAACAACGAGATCGGGCTGGTGGTGGTCGATTACCTCCAGCTGCTGTCGGGCTCGGGCAAGAGCAAGGACGGCAACCGCGTCCAGGAAATCTCCGAGATTTCGCGCGGGTTGAAGACGTTGGCGAAGGATCTCAACGTCCCCGTATTGGCGCTGTCGCAGCTGTCGCGTGCGGTGGAATCACGCGAGGACAAGACGCCGATGTTGTCGGATCTTCGCGAGTCCGGCTCGATCGAGCAGGACGCGGACATGGTCTGGTTCGTGTACCGCGAGGATTATTACGTCGCGTCGAAGGAGCCCAAGCGCCCGGCGGAAGGGGACAGCTCGAAGATCTTCGAGGACCACGCGTCGTGGGCGGCGGAGATGGAGCGGGTCTACGGCCTGGCGGAACTGATCATCGCCAAGCAGCGCCACGGTGCGACGGGCAAGGTCCGGATGAAGTTCGACCCGACGATCACCAAGTTCTCGGATCTCGCCGAGTATTGATCCGCTTCTCCCTCGCCCCTTCGGGGAGAGGGAAGGGGCCCGCGGCTCTTGCCGTGGGAAGGGAGAGGGGAGTGTGGCTCGGGACGGTCTATCCCAACGCCCCTCTCCCTTCCGTCGCTACGCTCCTCCCTCCCTCTCCCCGTAGGGGCGAGGGAAAGCGGTCAGATCATCGGGTCGTAATCGGTGGGGGCGTGGATGCCGCATTCGACCTTGTCGAAACTCCGCCACCGGCCCGCGCGGGGGTCTTCGCCGGGGGCTACCTTGGTCGTGCACGGCGCGCAGCCGATCGAGAGATAGCCTTGCGCCTCCAGCGGGTGCCGCGGTAATTCATGCTCGGCGAAATAGGCGTCGAGCTTGGCCTTGTCCCAATCCGCCAGCGGGTTGATTTTCAGGCGGCCCTCATCCTCCTCGAACCTCGGCAAGGCAGTACGGGTCCCCGACTGAAACCCCTTCCGCCCTGATATCCACGCATCGAACGGGGCGAGAGCCCGCCGCAACGGTTCGACTTTGCGCAGATCGCAGCAGCCGTCGGGATCGTAGGACCAGCGCAGGCCCGTCTTGTCCTTGATCGCAAGCAACCGCGGATCGGGGCGGAACACGCGGAGATCGGTAAAGCCCAGTTTTTCCGCCAGCTCGTCGCGGTACGCCAGCGTCTCGCCAAACATCTTCTGCGTATTGGTGAAGATCACCGGCACGTCGACATCGACCTGCGCGACCATGTGCAGCAGCACCGCCGACTCGGCGCCGAACGACGACACCGCCGCGATCCGCCCGCGCAACTCGCCGACCAGCAGTTCGAACAGCATCTCCTGCGCGGAGACGCCTTCGAACCGCTCCTGCATCGCCATCGCATCGGCACGCGTGAACGCCGGCGTGACGTCGATCATGTCGAGTTGGCGCGCGGGCTCACCCATGGCGCAACTTCCACACCGGCACCGCGCCGTCCGCCGCCTTCTGGTACGGCGTATCGTAGCGTTCCAGGCTCACACGCAGCACGTCGATATCGATCGGTGCTTGGGGCGCGAAGCTGTCGAACCCGCAGCGTCGCATCAGCGGAATCTGGTCGACCAGGACATCACCTTGCGCACGCAGTTCGCCGGTATAGCCCGCCTCGCGCAGGATTCGCGCGGACGAATAGCCACGCCCATCACGGTAGCCGGGGAAGCTCACCTCGATCAGCGCAAGCTGGTCGATCTGCGGCAACAGCGCGCGCGCGTCGTCGCCTGCCTCCAGGCGCACGGCGGCGGCGTTGCTCTGGCCGATGAACGAATCGAGCGTCACCGCGGGCTCGTCATGCGGCTCGTCGTCGCGGAAGCGGAGTAGGGTGTCGCTCATGCTTTCTCTCCCGATCCACGCAATGCGCCCGTCATGCCAGCGACCATCCTCGTCATCCCAGCGAAAGCTGGGATCTCGTGGTTCGGGTCGGGCGTGCTCCACCGGGATACCCCAGCTTTCGCTGGGGTGACGGATGGGGGGGCTGGGGTGACGGACAGAGACGCTGGGGTGACGATCGGGTCATCCATAGATCGCCTCCTTGAACGTCTCAAAGCCGACGCGGCGGTAGGTGTCGAGGAAACGCTCGCCGGGATCGCGGACCTGCAGGTACCGGTCGGTGACGCGTTCGATCGCGTCGACCACGCCGTCCTCGGAGAAACCGGGGCCGGTGATCTTCGCGAGGCTCACGTCCTCAGCGCCCGAGCCGCCTAACGAGAGCTGGTAATTCTCGGTGCCTTTCTTGTCGACGCCGAGGATGCCGATGTGGCCCGCGTGGTGATGCCCGCACGCATTGATGCAGCCGCTGATCTTGAGCTTCAGTTCGCCAAGGTCACGCTGGCGATCGAGACTGCCGAAGCGCGTCGCGATCTTCTGCGCGAGCGGGATCGAGCGCGCATTGGCGAGGCTGCAATAATCTAGACCGGGGCAGGCGATGATGTCGCTGATCAGGTCGAGATTAGCCTCGGCGAGCCCGGCGTCGTTCAGCGCTGACCACACCGCATGCAGGTCGGCGATCCGGACGTGCGGCAGGACGATGTTCTGCGCATGCGTGACGCGCAGTTCGTCGAAGCTGTAGCGCGTGCCGAGATCGGCCATCACGTCGATCTGATCCGCCGAAGCGTCGCCGGGGATGCCGCCGATTGGCTTCAGGCTGATGTTGACGATCGCATAGCCGGGCTGCTTGTGGGCTTTAACGTTCTGATCGAGCCAGACCGCGAAGTCGGGATCGCTGCGGTCGATGTCGGTCGAGGCATTGGCGTCGAACTCCGGCGCGCCGAAGTGGCTCGTGATACGCTCTAGCTCGGCCCGTGGCGGATCGAGGCCGAGGCCCTTCACCGCGGCGAATTCCTCCTCTACCTGACGGCGATATTCGTCGGGACCGATCTCGTGGAGCAGGATCTTGATCCGCGCCTTGTAGATGTTGTCGCGCCGGCCGTAGCGATTGTAAACGCGCAGGCACGCCTCGAGATAGCTCATCAGGTCGTCGGCGGGGACGAAGTCGCGAATCTCGTGGCTGATCATCGGCGTGCGGCCCATGCCGCCGCCGACATAGATTTTCGCGCCGAGTTCCCCGTCGCGGACGTGCAGCCCGATGCCGATATCGTGGAGGCGCATCGCCGCGCGATCCTCGTCCGCCGCGATCACGCAGATCTTGAACTTCCGCGGGAGGTAGGTGAATTCCGGGTGGAACGTCGACCATTGGCGGATCAGCTCGGCCCAGGGGCGCGGGTCGGCGACCTCGTCCGCGGCGGCGCCGGCGAACTGGTCGGAGCTGATGTTGCGGATGCAGTTACCGCTGGTCTGGATGGCGTGCATCTCGACCGTCGCCAGCTCCTGGAGGATGTCCGGCGTCTGATCGAGCTGGATCCAGTTGAACTGGATGTTCTGCCGCGTGGTGAAGTGCCCGTAGCCGCGATCGTATTTCCGCGCGATATGGCCGAGCATCCGCATCTGGCGGCCGTCGAGCGTTCCGTACGGCACCGCCACGCGCAGCATATACGCGTGCAGCTGGAGGTACAGGCCGTTCATCAGCCGGAGCGGCTTGAACTGGTCCTCGGTGAGCTCGCCCGAGAGGCGGCGGCGGACCTGATCGCGAAACTCGTCGACGCGCTGGTCGACGATCGCCTGGTCGTATTCGTCGTATTTATACATGCGGGGTTCCGGAGAAGTTTTGGTTCACGCGAAGCCTGTCCTGAGCGAAGCCGAGGGGGCGCGATGGCGCGAAGAGATTTAAAAGAAGAGTTTGCGCGCAGAGGCGCAGAGGCGCGGAGGAGAAGTGTTCTAAGGGAGCTTCCGCGTAAGCGGCCAGCAAATCTGTCGCGGCTAGCGAGTGTGAAGGCCGCTGCGCGGCAGGCGCAACATCTCCGCGCCTCTGCGCCTCTGCGCGAAACACCTTCTTGCTAACCTCTTCGCGCCTTAGCGCCCCTTCGACTTCGCTCAGGACAGGCTTTGCGTGAATCATATGACCCAGCTTCCCGCATTAGGATCGGCGGGTTTGAGGGTCAGGTCGGGCCGCATCGTTGGGCCCAAAGCGCGGATGCGGTCCTTGATGTGGGCGGGGCGGGGGCCTTCGTCGGTTTGGGTCGCCTCGATCAGATAAGGGACGTTAACGCGGCGGGCGCCTTCCTCGGCCTGGAGGATCGATTCACCTGACACGCCGACGTCGACCGCGTCCTCGATATGACGCGACCAGCCGTTGCCGGTCCACCATACCACGTCACCGGTGGGGAGATCGTTTCCAGTCAGGATCTTCATGCGGCGGCTGCCTCTGCTACGCGGGCCCAGCGGGCGAGTTTGTCTTCGGCGTCCGATAGTTCGACGACTTCGCCGACGACGATGATCGCGGGGCTCTGCACCGCTTCACGCGCCACCATAGCGCCGAGATCGGCTAGAAGCGTGCGGATCGCGCGTGAGCCCTTGAGCGTGCCGCGTTCGAGAACGGCGACAGGCATGTCGGGTGCGACGCCGTCGGCCATCAGCTTGTCGGCGATGTCGGTCGCGGTGGCGATGCCCATGTAGATGACCAGCGTGCGCCCCTGGCCTGCGAGTCCTGCCCAGTTCTGCTCGCTGAGGCCCTTGCACTGGCCCGCGACGAAGCTGACCGCGCTCGAGTGATCGCGGTGGGTGAGCGGCAGCATGGCTTCGGCGGCGCAACCGAGTGCGGCCGAGACGCCGGGGATCACCTCGACAGGGAGCCCAGCGGCGCGGACGGCTTCGACTTCCTCGCCACCGCGGCCGAACACGAACGGGTCGCCGCCCTTCAGACGGATCACGATCGCGCCGGTTTTTACATGCGCGATGATCAGCGCGTTGATCGCCTCCTGCGGCAGCGTGTGGCGCGCGCGCTGCTTGGCGACCGAGATGCGCTGCGCCCCCGGCGGCGCGATGTCGAGCACGCGCGGATCGATCAGACCATCATGCACGACGACGTCGGCGGTCTTGAGCGCCTCGACCGCGCGGACGGTGAGGAGACCGGGATCGCCCGGGCCCGCCCCGACGAGGATGACGCGCCCGCGCGCGGTTGGGTCTAGGAGACTTGCCATGTCACCGGAGATGGGCGGCAACACGCTGCCCCGCAACCGAATGATGCTTTGGCGGGGGGTAGGATTGCTTTCCGTGGTCGGTCAGCCGTCGCTGAGGCCAATGCCGATCGACGCACGCGCGCTTTCGGATTCGCTGCTGACGACCGGGTAGGCGCAGTAATCCGCCGCGTAATAAGCACTTGGGCGGTGGTTGCCCGACCAGCCGATCCCGCCGAACGGAGCCCCGCTGGAAGCGCCATTGGTCGGCTTGTTCCAGTTGACGATGCCGGCGCGGATGTTCGCCCAGAAGCGGTCGTAGAGCGCGGGTGTCTGGCTGATGAGCGAGGCGGACAGGCCGTAGCGCGTGTTGTTCGCTTCGGCGATCGCGGCGTCGAAATCGTCGACGCGGACGATTTGCAGGATCGGGCCGAACAGCTCGATGTCGGGGCGGTCGGCGATGTCGGTGACGTCGATCAGCGCAGGTTTCAGGAACGGCAGGTCCGCGACAGGACGTTCGAGATGGCGGATCGCGCGGCCGCCCCGGGTAAGCAGTTCGAGGAAGCTCTCGCTGAGCTGGTCGGCAGCTTCGTTGTCGATCACCGGGCCCATGAATGGGGAGGGGGTCGCGTGCGGTTCGCCGACGATGATCCGGCCGACCATCTTGTCGAGCGTGGCGATCAGCGGGTCGTAGAGCCTGGTGTCGACGATCAGCCGGCGCGCGGCGGTACAGCGCTGGCCCGCGGTGGTGAAGGCGGACTGGATGATCAGCACCGCCGCGGTGTGCAGGTCGGGCGTGTCCCAGACGACGATCGGGTTGTTGCCGCCCATCTCGAGCGCGAGGATCTTCTCGGGCTTGTCGGCGAAGGCGCGGTTGAGTGCGAGACCGGTGCGCGCCGAGCCGGTGAACAGCAGCCCGTCGATATCGGGATGCGCGGCAAGTGCCTTGCCTTCGTTCGGGCCACCGATGACGAGGCGGATGCACTCCGCGGGCACGCCAGCGGCGCGGAAGCACTCGACGAGGAAGGCGCCAACCGCGGGTGTCTTTTCCGACGGCTTGAAGACCACCGCATTGCCGGCGATCAGCGCGGGGACGATGTGCCCGTTGGGCAGGTGCGCCGGGAAGTTATACGGCCCGAGCACCGCGAGCACGCCGTGCGGCTTGTGACGGACTGCGATGCGTGTCCCCATCGTCGCCTCCAGCCGGCGCTGCGCGGTGCGATCTGCATAGGCGCTGACCGAGATGTCGACCTTGGCGATGACCGTCTCGACTTCGCCGCGCGCTTCCCAGATCGGCTTGCCGGTTTCGCGCGCGATCAGGTCGGTGAACGCGTCGTTGCGCTGGCGGACGATGTTGGCGAAACGCCGCATCGTCTCGATCCGGAAGGCGAGCGGTTTCGATGCCCAACTCGACCAGCCGGCGCGGGCGCAGGCGACTTCGGCATCGACGTCGCCGACCGGATGGCGCCAGAGGACCGCGCCGGTGGCCGGTTCGTGGGAGATGATCTCGTCGGACATGGCGCTGCTCTTGCCTCAAATCAGGGATGATTCCAATTATTCGGCGAGCGCGTCTCCCATGTTGCGGATCGCGGCGACCTTTGCGTTCAACAGCGTCCAGTCGTCGTTCTCGGCGATCGGCGCCCAGATCGCCTCCACTTCGTCGATGAGCATGCTGCACGGTTCGCCCGACCAATAGGGGTGCGAGCGATCTTTGCGGGGTTCGTACGACGCGAGTGCGGCGCGGACTTCGGTCCAGGGTTCGGCGTAGGTGTCGGGCAATTCCCTACCGAACGCGTCGAAGAAGAACCGGTCGATGCCGACACCCGAGGTGCGGAGTGCGCGCTCGGTGGCCTGGACGAGGTCGCGGTCGGTGTCGGGATCACGCGAGCGGACGCCGAGGCGCCAGAGGATCGCCTGCGTGACTTCGGGTTGATAGCGCGGGCCGAACTGGTCGAGCGCAGCGACAAGCGGCTCGCTCTCCGCGATCTGGCGGAGTGCGACGGCCAGTTGCATCACGTCCCAGTGGATCGCCTCGGGCTGGCGGCCGAACGCGTAGAGCCCTTGGTGGTCGAAATAGGCGGCGGTGAAGGCGGGATCCCAGGTCGGGGCGAAGCGCCACGGGCCGTAGTCGAAGCTCTCGCCGGTGACGTTGATGTTGTCCGAATTGAGCACGCCGTGGACGAAGCCGGCCGCCATGTAGCGTGCGGCGAGGCGCGCGGTGCGGCCGACGACGAGGTCGAGCAGGCGGACCGGGTCGTCGCCGTCCTCGTCGTACAGGTTGCGGAGCGTGTAGCCGACGAGTTTGCGAAGGCCGGCTTCGTCGCGTTCGTAGGCGAGGCGCTGGAAACTGCCGATGCGGACGTGGCTGTGGTTGAGACGGACGAGGACGGCGGAGCGTGTCGGGCTGGGTTCGTCGCCGCGGTGGAGGTGCTCGCCGGTCTCGATCAGCGACAGCGTGCGCGAGGTGGGGACGTTGAGTGCCTCCAGCATTTCGGTCGCGAGGATCTCGCGGACACCGCCCTTGAGCGTGAGGCGGCCGTCGCCGGCGCGGCTCCATGGGGTCTGGCCCGAGCCCTTGGTGCCGAGGTCCATCAGGCGACCGCGATCGTCGCGCATCTGTGCGAAGGTGAAGCCCCGGCCGTCGCCGAGATCGGGATTGTAGTTGCGGAACTGATGGCCGTGATAGCGCAGCGCGAAGGGCTGGGCGAGCGTGCCGGGCAAAGGCTCGAACCGGCCGAAATGGCGGGTCCATTCGTCATCGGTCAGCGTGTCGACGCCGATCTGCGCGGCGGCGCGGTCGTTGCGGAAGCGCAGCCGGGTCTCGGGGAAGTCGGCGGGTGCGACGGGATCGAAGAAGCCGTCACCAAGGTCGAGGAGCTTTGCTTCGGGGCGATACACTTGCGGGCGGGTAGGCATGCGGCGATATGGTGGCCGCTACCCGAAGGACGCAACCATGGCCGCTCACGAAAACCTCTATTGGTGGTCCAACGACGGGCTGAGACTGCACGCGAGAGACTATCCAGGGGGCAAGGAAGGTCAGCCGCCGATCCTCTGCATGCCGGGCCTCACGCGAAATGCGCGCGATTTCGACGCGCTGGCGGCCAGGCTGGCGGGGCGCTGGCGCCTGATTGCGATCGATTTCCGCGGACGCGGCGAAAGTGCGTACGCGAAGGATCCGATGTCGTACGTGCCGCTGACCTACGTGCAGGACGTCGAGGCGTTGCTGACCGAACTCGGCATCGATCGGTACATAGCGTTCGGCACGTCGCTCGGTGGGATCGTCACGATGCTCATGGCTGGACCTTCCAGAGGGCGGATGATGGCGGCGCTGCTCAACGATGTAGGGCCGGAGATCGATGCGCAGGGGCTGTCGCGGATCCGTGGCTATGTCGGCAAGGCGAGCGTCTTCCCGACCTGGATGCACGCCGCGCGCTGCGTCTCCGAGAACAACGCCGACGTCTATCCCGATTGGCAGATCGAGGATTGGCTGGCGATGGCGAAGCGGCTGTACCGGCTCAACAGTTCGGGGCGGATCGTGCTCGATTACGACCTCAAGATCGCCGAGCCGTTTCGCGTGCCGGGGAACGAGGCGGGGCCGGACATGTGGCAGGCGCTCGCCTCGCTCCGCGACGTGCCGACGCTGATCGTCCGCGGCGGGCGATCGGACCTGTTGTCGGCGGCGACGGCGGAGCGGATGGCGGCATCGCTCGACCGGGCGGAGCTGGTGACGGTGCCGGGCGTGGGGCATGCGCCGACATTGAGCGAGACGATGCTGCAGGAGCCGATCGACCGGTTGCTGGCGCGTGCGCTTGAGGGGGCGGCGATCCGCGCTTAGGGGAGGGCGGCGCGGCGTGTTCTGCCCGCAATCTGCTGACAAGCCGGGATACTTGATGACCGAACTCTCCGACGCCCACACGACCGTCCGCCCGCTGAAGGGCCGCCGTGCGATCATTACCGGGGGGACCACCGGGATCGGCCGGGCGATCGCGGTGCTGCTCGCGGCGGAAGGGGCCAAGGTGTTCATCTGCGGCCGCGACGAGCGCTATCTGCAGGACGCGCTCGCGCGCATTCGCGAAGTCGGCGAGGGCGACGGGATGATCACCGAACTCGCCGATCCCGACAAGGTTCGTGCGTTCTTCGATGCGGGCGAGGCGTATCTCGGCGGCTTCGACATCACTGTCGTCAACGCGGCGGTTGCGGCGGGCGGTCTGATGCAGATGAGCGAGGACGAGCTCCGCTATGCGATCGCGGTCGACTTCACCGCGTATTTGCTCAGCGCGCATCATGCCGCGCACCGGATGACGCCGATCAGCGACATCGTCATCATCGGCTCGCTGAGCGCGCATATCCTCGGGCCCAGCTCGACCGTGTATGCCGGCATCAAATCGGGCATCGCCGGGTTCGCCGAGGCGCTGCGGCGCGAGGTCGGCCCGAAGGGGATCAAGGTCTCGCTGGTCGAGCCGGGCAAGGTCGGGTCCAACATGCAGTATCCGGACGTCCCCGACGACAAGCAGCGCCAGATGATCGAGGCGGAGCAGATGCTGCGCGCAGAGGACATCGCGGTCGGGGTGGAGTTCGTGCTGACGCAGCCGACGCGGACGGTGATCCAGCAGATCGTGATAGTCCCGCGGGCGCTGGAGGGGGAATAGGCGCGCCGACTGAAGGGCATTGAGGGAGCAAGCGCGGCGCCCTTTCCGTCATCCTGACGAAAGTCAGGACCCAAAGTAACGGCGAACTACCCTTGATGACCCTGGGTCCTGACTTTCGTCAGAATGACGGAGTAGGTGGGGCGACGTCGCCGGACGTAAATTAAAGGAGTACAGCATGTTCGACCAGCTCGTCTTCACCCCCGCCGACATCGACCTGTCGCGCTCGCCACTGGCGGGCAAGGTCGGCGCCGAGACCTATGTGCTCGGCGCGTTCAATCCGGGGATGACGCGGCTGGCGAACGGCAATCTGTTGCTGATGGTGCGCGTCGCCGAAGCACTGCGCCAGCCAATCAAGAACGGCAACGTGCATGCGATCCGCTGGCAGGACGGCGCATACCTGCTCGATGCGTGGCCGTTGCAGATGGTCGATACGAAGGATCCGCGGAAATTCCTGATCCCCGGTGGCGGGTGGAAGGTGATGGCGTTGACGTCGTTGTCGTGGCTGCTGCCGGTCGAACTCGATGCCGAGGGCCGCTCGGTGGTCGCGGTGCATTACGATAAGGCGATCGCGCCGCGCACCTCGTACCAATGCTACGGCGTCGAGGATGCGCGGATCTCGAAGGTCGGCGACCGCTATCTGATGACCACCTGCTCGGTCAGCCCGGAGCGGCATTCGACGACGTTGTATTCGTCCGCCGATGCGCTCGACTGGCAGCTCGAGGGGATCGTGCTCGATCACCAGAACAAGGACATGCTGATCTTCGAGGGCCTGATCGCCGGGCAGTATTGGGCGCAGACCCGCCCGCTCGGCGACCTGTATTTCGCCTACCCGCCGGGCAGCGAATGGCGCAGCGGCCCCTCGATCAACCTGTCGCGCTCGCCCGATGCGCTGCATTGGAAGCCGCACGACAAGCCCGGTATCCGCCCGCATGCCGCCACCGTCGCGACCGCGCGGATGGGCGGCGGTGCCCCGCCGATCCTGACCGACCGCGGGTGGCTGACGCTGTGGCACGGGGTGGAACCGTCTGGCGTGGTCGGGATCTATCGGACGTACTGGTCGATCCTCGACAAGGACGACCCGTCGATCACCATCGCGACGCAGCACACGCCGTTGCTGGAACCCAACCCCGTGCTGACCGAGCCGCTGAAGGACAGCATGTACCTCGACAACGTCGTCTTCACGACGGGGATCGCGGACGCAGGCGACTTCTACGTGGTGGCGAGTGGGGAGGCGGACCTGGCTTGCCGGATCACGCATATTCGCAAGGGGGTATTTGCGACGTAAAACGCTCTTGGCGTGAATGGCGGAGATGGGAGGAAAGCGGACATTCAATTTCTAGCCCTCTCCCGCCTTCGCGGGAGAGGGTTGGGTGAGGGTCTTTCTTCTTCTAGGCTCGTCGGATGTATCCGGTACGCCGCCAGATCAGTCGCCATGCCGCCCGCCTGCGGCGCGAACGTACCGATGTTGAGCAGATCATCTGGCTCGCCGTGCGCAATCGTCGGCTGGGCGGCTTCAAGTTCCGCGAGCAGCATACGATTGGTGACCATTATGTGGCCGATTTCACCTGTCTCGAAGCCATGCTGATCGTCGAACTCGACGGCAGTCAGCATGACCCGAAGATCGACGCACCCCGCACCGCCTTTCTGGAGGCGAAGGGGTATCAGGTGCTCCGCTTCTGGAACAGCGACATCATTGAAAATCGCGAAGGCGTTCTGGAAACGATCCTCGTTGCTCTCCTGGCGCGAGCCGCGAAGTAGAAGAAGACCCTCACCCAACCCTCTCCCGCGAAGGCGGGAGAGGGCTAGAAAGTGTCCGCCATAGGGCGCATCGGTCGCGATAGCGCGGGTTCATCTGCTACTTTCCTAAGGCTCCATGGTTGCTGCCTACCTTGAAACCCCGTCCAGAAATCGGCATCGCTCGGGCATGGCCGCTTCCGTGAACATCCTCCACCTTCACTCCTCGTTCGACCTTGGCGGCAAGGAGGCGCGGGCGGTTCGGTTGATGAATGCGTTTGGGGATCGTGCCAGGCATACCATCGTGTCGGGGGTGCCCGATGCCCTTAGCGCGCGGGACTCGATAGCGAAGGGCATTCGCTACGAGATCGCGCAGAATCCGCCGCCGCTGACCGGCAAGCCTTCGGTCAAGCGGTACGAGGCGATCGCGCAGTATATGCGGCGGTTCGACCTCGTGCTGACGTATAATTGGGGCGCGATCGACGGGGCGATGGCGCGGCGCGCATTCAGCAAGGGGGCGCCGCCGCTCGTCCATCACGAGGATGGGTTCAACGCCGACGAGGCGTCCGGGCTCAAGATCGAGCGCAACATCTACCGGCGGCTGGCGCTGAGCGCGGCGCATGCGTTGGCGGTGCCCTCCGAGGTGCTCGAAGGCATCGCGCTGAATACCTGGAAGCAGCCGCGCGCGCGCGTGCACCGGATCGTCAACGGGATCGGCACCGCCTATTACGCGCAGAAGCCCGAGCCGAAGGCGATCCCGGGGTTCGTGCCCAACGCCAAGGAGATCGTGATCGGTGCGCTCGCGGGCCTGCGCGAGGTGAAGGACCTGACCGCGCTGGTGCGGGCGGTCGGCGGCGTGTCGGGGCGGGTGCGGCTGGTGATCGTCGGCGAGGGGCCGGAGCGCGCGAACATCCTGCAGGCCGCGGCGGCGATGGGGATGGCGGACAAGCTGGTGCTGCCCGGATTTCTTGATCGGCCGTATCGGTATATCGGCCATTTCGACATGCTCGCGGTGTCGTCGCGGAGTGAGCAGTTTCCGATCTCGGTGGTCGAGGCGATGGCCGCGGGCCTGCCGATCGCGAGCTATCCGGTCGGCGACCTGAAGCGGATGGTCGCGCCTGAGAACCTGCCGTTTGTGACCGACATCGCCAACGAGGTTCGGTTGCGCGACGCGTTGCAGGCGCTGGTGGCCGATCCTGCGCTGCGGGCCTCGGTGGGTGCTGCGAACCAGGCCAAGGCGCGGGCGGAATTCGACGAAGCGGTTATGATCGCTCGCTATCGCGCGCTGTACGAGGACGCGCTCGGGCGGCCGGGTGCGCTGGGCGATATGCTAACCTAGGTCTTAATATTGCTCGCGCGCTGCGTCCTTGCGATATAGGGGGCCGTATTTTCCGGGAGAGGTGACGTCGTGTTCAAGGGCCTGAAGCCTATCGTCTATAACGGTCGGGAAGTCTGGCCTCTGGTTGAGGGCGGCAAGGGCGTCGCCGCGACCAACCACGCGTCGGCCGGCGCCTGGGCTGCGGCCGGGGGCATCGGCACGGTCTCTGCCGTGAATGCCGACAGCTACGATCCCGACGGCAAAATCATCCCGCAGGTCTACGAAGCCTTGACGCGACGTGCGCGCCACGAAGAACTCGTCGAATACGCGATCGAAGGCGCCGTCCAGCAGGTCGAGCGCGCGTACGAGATCGCCGACGGCAAGGGCGCGATCAATATCAACGTGTTGTGGGAAATGGGCGGCGCGCAGCGGATCCTTCACGGCGTCCTGGAGCGCACGCGTGGCAAGGTCGCCGGCGTCACCTGTGGTGCGGGCATGCCGTACAAGCTGTCCGAGATCACCGCGTCCTACGGCGTCAGCTATCTGCCGATCGTCAGCTCCGGGCGTGCGTTCCGCGCGCTGTGGAAGCGGGCCTATTCGAAGGCGGCCGAGTGGCTGGCCGCGGTGGTGTACGAGGATCCCTGGCTTGCCGGCGGCCACAACGGCCTGTCGAACGCCGAGGACCCGTTGAAGCCGCAGGACCCGTATCCGCGCGTCAAGGAACTGCGCGACGTGATGCGCGAGGGCGGCATCAGCGACGACGTGCCGATCGTGATGGCGGGCGGCGTCTGGTATCTGCGCGACTGGAACGACTGGATCGACAATCCGGAACTCGGCACGATCGCGTTCCAGTTCGGCACGCGGCCGCTTCTCACGCGCGAGAGCCCGATCCCCGAGGGCTGGAAGAACGCGCTGACTCAGATCGAGCCCGGCGACGTGCTGCTGCACAAATTCTCGCCGACAGGGTTCTATTCGTCGGCGGTGCGCAATCCGTTCCTGCGCTCGCTCGAGGCACGGTCCGAGCGCCAGATCGCCTTCTCGACGCAGGAGGCGGGCGACCACGTGTTCCAGCTCGACGTCGGCGTGAAGGGCAAGAACTTCTGGGTGACGCGCAACGACTTGCTCCGCGCACGGCAGTGGTTCGGCGAGGGCTATACCGATGCGCTCAAGACGCCGGACAACACGCTGGTGTTCGTCAGCCCGACCGAGAAGGGCATGATCCGCAAGGACCAGGCGGACTGCATGGGGTGCCTGTCGCAATGCTCGTTCTCGAGCTGGGCGGATACCGAGACGAACTCGACCGGACGGCTGGCCGATCCGCGTAGCTTCTGTATCCAGAAGACGCTGCAGGACATCGCGCATGGCGGCGACATCGACCAGAATCTGATGTTCGCGGGGCACGCGGCGTATAATTTCAAGAAGGATCCGTTCTATTCGAACGGCTTCGTGCCGAGTGTCGGGCAGCTGGTCGATCGGATTTTGACGGGGGATTGAGGTGCGCGGGCTTCGCGGGGCCATCTCCCGTGCACTTGCTTGAGGTGTCGGGCTGCGTCGTGCCAGGGATGCGTCGCCAATCCGTTCAAAACTCCGTCACCCCAGCGAAAGCTGGGGTATCCCTCGTGACAGCGAACGGAGTCATGACGAGACCCCAGCTTTCGCTGGGGTGACGGGTTTGGCTCAGGGTGGCGGAACATGCCAGGTGCCGTGTATCGCACGGTGTCGTATCGCGTGACGCTAGTCGTTCCATGACGCTCTATCGAAAGGGCAGGGGGCAGATATGACGCTATACGCTTGGTGGCTGTTCGTGGTCGCGGTGTTCCTCCTGTGCGGGACGCCGGGGCCGAACATGCTGCACGTCATGACGCGCAGCATCGCCTTTGGCGCGCGGCGCAGCGTCGCGGCGATGGCGGGGTGCCTGACTGCGCTGGTGATCGTGTTGGCGGCGTCGGCGGCGGGCGTGTCGGCGTTGCTGGCGGCGTGGCCGCGGGTGTTCGATGCGTTGCGCTATGCGGGTGTCGCGTATCTCATATGTCTCGGGATCAAGGCATGGCGCGGGGCGGGGTCGCCGATCGATCTCGGTGGCGATGCGCTGCCCCAAAGCTGGTCGGCCCGGCGGCTGTTCCGCGGCGGGTTCGCGATCGGCATCAGCAACCCGAAGCTGCTGCTGTTCGCGGCGGCGTTCCTGCCGCAGTTCGTCGATCGCGCGTCGCCGCAAGCGCCGCAGTTCGCGATCCTGGTGGTGACCTTCGCGGTGGTCGAGAGCTTCTGGTACGGCGTGTATGCAGCGGGCGGACGGACGCTTGCGAGGTCGCTGACGCAGCCGGCGTTGCGGCGCGCGTTCGACCGCGTGACGGGCGCGATCTTCATCGGCTTCGGGCTCGCGTTGCTGCGGGTGCGAACGTAGCAACGGGGTAACATTGACGGCGATGCCATTGCCGTTTGGCGTCATTGCGCGCATACTGCACGCATCGCGGCGCTTCGTACGGGCAGGCTGCGACTGAGAGATGCTTTGCGCTCCCGCTCCGAGCCGGGAATGCCGCATGACGATCTTTTCTACCAGCGCACCACGGGCGATCCGGTCATGACGACCGGTGCGGATACCGTCGTGCCGATCTCGCGCGCGGTGAATGTCAGCGTCGAGCAGCCGCAGGTCGTGGCGATGTGCAAGAAGCACGACGCGATCATCAGCGCGATCGAGACGCTGCCGTCGGGCGGCACACGCGTAGTGCTGATGAACAGTGTCGACGCCGCCAAGATCATCAAGGCGTTCGGGTCGAAGGTGCTGACTGGGACGGTCGCGCGAACGCATTGGATGCGTGCAGTCTGAGATCAAGATTGCAATCCTCCCCCGCCAGGGGGAGGTGGCTGGCATTTGCCAGTCGGAGGGGGAGGCAAGCGAAACCTCTGTTCCGTGTCCTCCCCCTTCGTCACCTTCGGCGACACCTCCCCCCGGCGGGGGAGGATCGAGCGTTTAGGCGGCGATAGATTAGTCGGCGACGGTGCCGACCACTGCGCCACCGGCACCACCAACGGCGGCACCCTTCTCGACGCTACCACCGGTCGCTGCGGCAACGCCTGCGCCACCGGCTGCACCGATGCCCGCGCCCTTGAGCGTCGAGCACGCGCTCACCGACACGGCGGATGCGATCAGCAGGGCGGAAATGGCGAACTTCTTCATGGGGATACTCCTGTCTCTCCGGGGGTATCCAACAAATGCTGCACCGCGGGATCAGTTCCGAAACTGATCCAGATTGTATTGGGGCGTTACAGCCAGCCGTCGAGCACCTGATCGGGCGGGCGGTGGCCGTCGGCCCACATCCGGATATTCTGGATGACGCGCTCGCCCGATGCCATCCGGCCTTCGAGCGTCGCCGAGCCCATATGCGGCAGCATCACGACGTTGGGCAGCGCGAGCAGCCGCGGATCGATCGCCGGCTCATGCGCCCAGACGTCGAGCCCCGCGCCCGCCAGTCGCCCCGCTTCGAGCGCATCGACCAGCGCGCCCTCGTCGACGATCCCGCCGCGTGCCGCGTTGATCAGATACACGTGTGGCCGCATCAGCGCGATCCGGCGCGCATCGATCAGGTCGCGGCTGTCGGGGTTGAGCGGGGTGTGGATCGTCACGATGTCGACGCTGCTGAGCATATCGTCGAGCGAGGCGTGGAAGGTCGCCGCGAGTTGCGCCTCGCGGACCGCGGGCAGGCGGGTGCGATTGTGATAATGGATCGTCAGCCCGAACGCGCGCGCCCGGAGCGCGACCGCCTGGCCGATCCGCCCCATCCCGACGATGCCGAGCGCCTTGCCGCCGATCCGGTGGCCGAGCATCCCGCCCGGGCTCCAGCCGTTCCACTGGCCCGAGCGCACCAGCTTCTCGCCCTCGGCCAAGCGGCGCGGTACCGACAGGATCAGCGCCATCGTCATGTCCGCGGTGTCTTCGGTGAGCACCCCCGGCGTGTTGGTGACGATGATTCCGCGCGCGCGCGCCGCCTTCAGGTCGATATGGTTCACGCCCGCGCCGTAGTTCGCGATCAGCTTTAGGCGGTCGCCTGCGCCCGCGATCAGGTCGGCGTCGATGTCGTCGGTCACGGTCGGGACGAGCACGTCGCAGTCGGCCATCGCCGCCGCGAGCTGCTCGCGGTCGAGCTTGGCGTCGGCGCGGTTGTTGCGCGTGTCGAACAGCGCCTCCATCCGGTCCATCAGCGTATCGGCCAGCTCGCGCGTGACGACGACCTTGGGGTTTGGACAGCGGCGTGTGTCGGTCATCGCGACGGCTTGGCGAAGGCGCGCGCGCGCGTCAACTTGCGCCGTTCATGCCGCCGTCGCTGGGCACGTCAATGCGGTTGAGGAACGGGCGGCGTCGGGATAGGACGGGGCTCGCCATTTAGGACTCGATCATGCGCATTCTCGCCGCCGCGCTTTCCGTTCTCGCTGCCGTCGCGCTGATCCCGGACCCCGCGGTCGCCGCCGATGCGAAGAAGAGCGTGCCGTATTACGCGTCGATCTCGGCGTCGCGCGCGCGGATGCGGACCGGGCCGGCGCGAACGTATCCGGCGAGCTGGCTGTATCAGCGCCAGGATCTGCCGATCAAGGTGGTCGCGATCTTCAAGGAATGGCGCAAGGTCGCCGATCCCGACGGTACCGAAGGCTGGATGCAGGCCAATCTGCTCAGCGGCACGCGCACCGCGATCGTCCACGGCGCGGGGCCGGTGGAGCTGCGCGAGAAGCCCGCCGCGTCCGGCAAATTGCTGTGGCGCGCCGCACCCGGCGTGGTCGGGCGGTTGAGCCAGTGCGGCAATGGCTGGTGCCGGTTCGACGTGAAGGGGCAGGCGGGGTTCGTCGCGATCGGCGGGCTGTGGGGCGTCGAGGCGGGCGAAACGCTGCCCTGACGCCGCTTCGGCCGGCTACGCGGGCACTCTGGTTCTTGCCGTCGCCGGGTTCGAGAAGACCATCGCGTCGTCGACCGAGCCGAACTTCAACGCCATCAGATCCAGCGCGTAATTCTGGTTGAGCTTCCACGGTTTGCGTTCGCCCTGCGTCGGCAGTGCCGCGGCGGCGCGCTGGACATAGCCTGAGGTGAAGTCGAGAAACGCTTCGTTCTTCATCGTCGGGTCGTCGTTGTGCGGGGTCGCCTGGCGCAGGCCGCGCTTGGTCATCGTGTTGAGCAGGCGGCAGACATACACCGCGGTCAGGTCGGCCTTCAGCGTCCACGACGCGTTGGTATAGCCGAAGGTCGAGGACAGGTTCGGCACGCCGTCGAACATCATGCCCTTGTACTGGAGCCGCCCGGCGAGCTCGATCGGCTTGCCGTCGAGGCTGAACGCGACTCCGCTCATCAATTGCAGCTCGAGGCCGGTGGCGGTGACGATCACGTCGGCGGGCAGGTCCTTTCCCGAATCGAGGTGGATGCCGTCGGGCGTGATCTGCGCGATCGTGTCGGTGACGATCGAGGCGGTGCCGGCATTGATCGCGGTGAACAGGTCGCCGTCGGGCACCAGGCAGACACGTTGGTCCCACGGGTTGTAGCGCGGCGTGAAGTGGGTGGCGACGTCATAATCGGGGCCGAGTTGATCGCGGACCATGCCGATCATCCGCTCCTTCACGACCGCGGGCTTCTTCCGCGCCATCCGGTAGAAGAACATTCCCATCAGCACGTTCTTCCACCGCGTGATGCCGTACGCGGCCTTGGCTGGCAGCTTGCCGCGCAGCCAGTTGGCAACGCCGTCCTCGCCGGGGCGTGCGACGATGTACGTCGGCGAGCGCTGGAGCATCGTCACATGCTCGGCGGTCTTCGCCATCGTCGGCACCAGCGTCACGGCAGTCGCGCCGCTGCCGATCACGACGACTCGCTTGCCGCTATAGTCGAGGTCCTCGGGCCAGAATTGCGGGTGGACGATCTGCCCGGCAAAGCTGTCCGCGCCCTCGAACTCGGGCGAATAGGCCTTGGCGTAATTATAATAGCCCGCGCACATCGAGAGGAAGTTGCAGGTCAGCTTCACCGGGCCGTCGGGTCCGGTCGCCTCGACCGTCCAGCGCGCGTCCTCGGTCGACCACGCGGCGGACTTCACGTGATGGCCGTAGCGGATTTTCCGGTCGATTCCGTACGCTTGCGCCGTTTCCTCGACATAGGCGCGGATCGAGGGGCCGTCGGCGATCGACTTGGCCGCCGTCCAGGGGTGGAAGACGAATCCTAGCGTGTGCATGTCCGAATCGGAGCGGATGCCGGGATAGCGGAACAGGTCCCACGTCCCGCCCATCGACTGCCGCCCCTCGAGGATCATGTAGGTCCGGTCGGGGCAGCGCGTCTGCAGGTGGTAGCCGGTGCCGATCCCGGAAATGCCGGCACCCACCACGATCACGTCGACATGTTCGGTCATGCTGCATCCTCGCGCCCCGGCGTTACGCCGTAGGTTTCATAACCGAACCTATCCTGTTGTGATCTTTACTCAATAGTCCTTCGTATATTTGACGCTCGCGCTCTGCCCGCCGCTCGATCCCGCGGCCGACAACAGGCTGAGCGCCTTGGTCAGCGCGATCTCGAGCTGCGTCGAGGTGAAGCCCTTCGCGTCGGTCACGATCTCCACATAAATGTTCTTTGTAATGTACTTGCCGGCCGCGAGGCTGGTGCCACGCCCGGTCGCCTGATCGGCGCCGAGGACGCGCAACCGGTCGAACCCGGTCGCCGAGCGCAGCTTGCCGAGCGGGTTCAGACCACCGCCGCCCGACCCACGCAACGAGTTCAGCGCGGAGGCTAGCTGGATCGCCTCGGTCGCCGACAGATTGGCTGGGCTCGACCCGAACAGCAGGCGGCTGAGCACCTCGTCCTGCGGCAGCGCCGGCGTCGAGGTGAACGCGATCTGCGGACGCTGGCCGGTACCCGTCACGTTGATGACGACGGTGATGTCGCTGGTGGTGGTGGTCGCCTGAATGTTGATGTCGGGATCGGTCAGCGCGCCGCCACGGAAGCGGATCTGCCCCTTGTTCACTTCGAACCGCTTGCCCGAGAACGAATAGGTGCCGCGAACGATGTCCAGCCCGCCCGTCACGATCGGCGCGGCGGACGTGCCGCCGATGTGCATGTCCATCTCCCACTCGGATTCGAGGCCCATGCCCGAGACGAACAGCTGGTTCGGCGCACGAACGCGGAGGTCGAGCTTGAACTTGCCGATCGCGGGCACGTCCGAGCGATCGGTCGAGACCGCCGTACGGATGTCGCTCTTGCGACGCACACCGGTCAGTTCGGGCACCTCGGCCTGACCCTGGCGGATGATCTGGTAGCGCGCCTCGGGGATCTGGAGATCGCCCTGGATCAGGCCGCCATCGCGTCCGTTGGTGAGGTGAACCGTACCCGTAGTCGTAGCGCTGATCGCATCGCTCTTGGCCAGCTGCGCATTGTTCAGCGTCGCGCGGATGTCGATCGGGAAACCGCTATCCGCAGCGAACCCGATCGTGCCCTGCGCCTGCACGGTGCCGTCGCCGGCCTTCGCGGTCAGCTGCGTCAGTTGCAGGTCGGTGTTCGAGAACCGCCCGGCGATCCGCATCTGCGACAGACGCGTGCCATAGGTCTCGTTGTCGTAGGTCAGGTTGTCGGCGCGGACGACGCCGTTCAGCTGCGGCGCAGACAGGCGTCCCGAGAAGTCGGCGGCGACCGCAATCGGCCCCGACAGCTGCTGGTTGGGGATCGCGGCAAAGCTGAAGAGCACCGCGGACGGACCGTTGTAGCGGATCCCGCCCGACAGCGGCGCGGCCATCAGGCGCGTGCTCCACGAACCGTTACCGGCCGGGAGTGGCCGCAGGTTCGCAACCATGCGGCCGATGACTGACGTACCCCGACGGACCAGCGCACGACCGGTCGCACCGTCGCCGCCGAGCGTCCCGGCGAACACGATGTCGACGGGATCGGAGACGGCAGCGAGGCCCGAGCGCGTGAAGTTGGCGACGGTCACGCGGGCGTCCGCGGTCGGCAGGGCCGCCGAGTTCGCCTGCGAGAAGTCGAGGCTGCCGGTCGCCTTGCCGCCAATACCCAGGTTCGGGACCAGAGCGGAGAGCGTCGACAGGTCGAGACGATCGAGCCGGACTTGTGCGTTCGTGCCGCGGCCATAGTTGCCGGCCAGGCGCGCCGAGCCGCCGCCTGCGCCACCGAAGTCGATCCGGGTCGGCGACAGACGATATTCGCCCTTCACCGCCTGGATACGTGCCGGGTTGACGGTGCGGAAGTCGATGCCGTTCGCCTGACCCTGTGCTGCGACGAGGTAGTTGTTCGGGCTGAGCTTGGCGTTGACGGCGAGGCGGAAGGGCACACCGTTCGAGCCCGTCAGCAGCGCCTGCGCAGTGCCGTTGCCGCCGACGTAATTGACCTTCGCGCGCGCCGCCGAGAGGACGATCGCGCCGTAGCGCATGTCCGCGATCTGCGCGTCGGCGACGATCTGCGGTGTCGGCGTCAGGACTGCGGTCGCGCTGACGATCGCGCGGCCGATGGTGAAGTCGACCATGCCGGGGATCTTCGCGCCGTTGGCACGCGCTGCGACATCGGCGCGCTGATAGCCGCCCTGGTTGGCGAGGCGGACGTTGCCCGACAGGCCTTGCCCGGCGAACTGGAGCGCGCCCGCGAACGGACCTGCGGCGGTCTGGACGATCCGGCCGCTGCCGACGATCCCGGCGAACACCACGCGGCGCACGTCGACTGCGAGTTGTGCGCCCGGCTTCACCAGCACGTCGGCGGTGAATGGGCCGTAGTTGGTACCGCCGCTCGCGGTGACGGCATACGCGCCGCCGCGGCCGACGATCCGCGCATTGAGGTTCACGAGGCCGACGCCGACGCCCGGACGCGGTGCGCGCAGGACGACGACCGGTGCGGTCGCGCTGCCCGTGACGCGAGCAGACAAGGGGCCGTAGGCGGTCGAATAGGCGTCGGCATTCACCAGCACCGCGCCGGTGGCCGGATCGAACCGGCCTTCGCCGCGCGTGACGCGGAACTGTGGCGCGTTCATGCGGAGATTGCGGAAGGTGACGATGCCTTCGGGGCTGTAGCCGATGTCCGAGCGGACGATCGCGTTGCCGCCGAGGAAGCTGCGCGCGCCTTCGTTAAAGATCTGCGAGGTCTGCGCGACAACGCGGCCGGTGATCCCGAATCCGCCCTTGGGTCCCGGCACCAGCTTGGCGTCGGTCGTCAGGTTGACGATGCCGATGCCGTCAACGCGGTAATTGTTGACCCGCCCCTTGAGCGCGCCGGTGTAGCGGCCGGTCGCCATGTTCGCGACGACCACCGCTGTCGCATCGATCTTGTCCGAACGGATCTTGAGGTTGTCGGAGAGGACGTTGACGCCCGAGATCGCGAAGTCGCCGTCGATCGCGACGTTGGTGGCGAGCCCGCCGACCGCGGCATTGAGCCCCGTCACGCGACGTGCGCGCGCCTTGACCGGCACCAGGATGCGGTCGGAGTTCACGCGTGCGAGCCCCTCGGCGTAGAGGTTCTCGACGCCCATGTCGCCGAACGCGATCGTCGCGGCGCGGACCTTGTAGTCGACCGTCGGCGTCGCGAACGCACCATCGAGCACGACGCGCGCGGTAACGTCGCGACCACGCAGGTTCGGCAGAATCGCTCCGGGGGTCAGCAGCTTCGCGTTGACCGCGAAATTGCCGAACCGGCTGTTGGCGAGATCGATCAGACCACCGGCATCGACCGCGAGCGCGTCCGACTTCAGCGTCATCCGCGTGTCGGCCTTGCGGTCGTTGAGCGTGGTATCGATTGCGACGTCGAGCTGTGGCGACGTCAGGCGCTCGACCGGCCCTTCGAGATACAGGCCGGGCCGCGTCGAACCGCGCACTTCGATATGACCGTTCTTCGCGGTCAGGCCGAGATTGGCGAGCTGTCCGCCGCCGAGCGTCGCGACCGCGCGCCCCTGCCACGAGGCCCAACTGCCGCGACCATCGACGCTTGCGGTCAGCGGCGCCTTGAACGCGCCCATCGTCGAGACGACGCCGCCGACCGGTGCGGTCAGCTTCAAATTGACGTCGAGCTTGTTCTGTTCGGGCACCGCGTCGAGCTTGAGCACGAGGCGGTCGCCGCCAGCGATGCCAGGGCCGGTCAGCGCGGTTGCGTTGGTGGTCAGCTGCGCGCGCTTGTCGGCGATGTGGACCGCGCCGTCGATCTTGACGATGTGCGTCTGGCCGGTGACCGGCTTGGCGATCAGGAAGCGATCGATCACCAGGCGGTTCACGTCGATATCGAGATCGGGGAGCAGCGGCGCGTTGGGATCGGTCGGCGTCGCGTTGAGCACCGGGCGGCGCTGCAGCGTGACCAGCGGCGTGGTCAGCGAACGCACATCGACATGGTTCTTGGCGAACGCGAACGGGCGCCAGTCGACGGCGAGCTTCGGGCTGGTCAGGAAGACGCCCTTGGGGTCGGACACCCGCACGTCGCTGAGCGTCATCGCGCCGTAGATCGAGCCGTCGATCCGGCCGACCTTAATGTTGAGCCCGGATGCGGTCGTGTAGCCGCCGATCTGGTCCGCGACGAGGCGGCGGCCCGGATCGGTGTTGATCCCGAACAGCACGACCAGCACGAGTGCGATCAGGCTCACGACCAGGATCGCGAGCCATTTCAGGATGCGCTGCCACAGCGGACGCCGCTCGACCACGATCGTTTCAGGCGTCGTCT
This sequence comes from Sphingomonas sp. PP-F2F-A104-K0414, assembly GCF_004340945.1. Lineage (GTDB taxonomy): Bacteria > Pseudomonadota > Alphaproteobacteria > Sphingomonadales > Sphingomonadaceae > Sphingomonas. Next base: position 32,771 of record NZ_SLYD01000002.1, on the reverse strand, counting down.
CGACGTGCGGAATGCCGTTTTCGGCCATCAGAATGCCTGCCCGATCGAGATATAGAGGGCGATCTTGCCGTCGCCCTTGCGGGGGTTCAGCGGAGTCGCGACGTCGAACCGCATCGGGCCGAAGCTGGTATAGAAGCGCCCGCCGATACCCGCGCCGTAGCGCAGGGACGACAGGTTCGGCGTGCTGCTCTCATAGCTGTTGCCGGCGTCGATGAACGGCACGATGCCGAAATCGCCGAACCGGTAGCGCGCCTCGAGTGCGAATTCGTTGAGCGAGCGCCCGCCGACCGGGTTGCCGTTGGGATCGAACGGCCCGAGCCGCTGATAGCCATAGCCGCGCACCGAGCCGCCGCCGCCGCCGTAATAGCGTCGTGACGGGGCGAGATCGTCGCGGTCGACGCCCTGGATCGAGCCCGCCTTGGCACGGCCCGCGATGACGATGCTGCTGGAGACGGGATAGTAGAACGTCCCCTCGATCATCGTGCGGACGTACGGCTTGACCGACCCCTGCACCGAGGTCTCGGGGCTGAGGTTGAGCGTGAGGCGATAGCCCTTGGTCGGGTTGAGCAGGCTGTCCGAGCGATCGAACTTCACCTGGCCCGGCAGCGCGACGATGCCGTAGGTGCGGCGGACGTCCTTGCCTTGTGCGAAGTCGTAGACGCTTTCGTTCGTGCCGACGAGTTCGCCACCGTAATAATAGGTCAGCGGCTTCTGCCAGATCGGTGTGGAGTCATAGCTCCAGCGGACGCCGACGCTAGTCGTGAACGCGTCATAGGCGTCGTAGTTCGAATGGTTGGCGCCGGCGGTCAGGCTAAACGTCTTGTCGCGCTTGCCCGCGTTGGCGCGGCGGAACGTGCCCGCCAGACCCTGCTCCTGCGTACCGGCGATCACCGAAGCGATCAGCGCGCCCTCGTACGGGAACAGGTTGCGGTGCTGCCACGTACCCTCCGCGCGGAAGCCCTGCCCGGTCGAGAACCCGACATTGCCGCCGAGCGAGCGCGGCTTGCCCTCGCTCTGGCGGACCAGCAGGTCGACCTGCTCGGTGCCGTCGGGGTTGATCGTCCCGGTGCGGACCGGCTCGACCGACACCGTCGAGAATAGCGACGTCGCGACCAGCGCATCGCGCAGATCGTCGGTCATCCGGTTGTCGTAGAGTTCGCCCGCCTTGAACCGCGGGAAGAGGCTCAGATGCTCGAGATTGAACACCGGATCGCCCTCGGTGCGAAGCTGGCCGAACGACGAGCGCGGGCCGGTATCGACGGGCAGCGTGTACGCGCCGGTCGGGGTCTGATCGTCGAGCAGGATGTCGCGCTCGCCGACCTTGACGAACGGATAGCCCTGCTGCGGCAGCGTCAGGCTGACGTTCGCTTCCGCGCCCTGGATGCGCGCGGCCTCGATCGGGTCGCCGACCTTCAACGGCAACTGTTTGCGGACAAGATCGGGCGGGGTCGTCGCGTCCGCCTTCACGGTGATCGACGACAGCGAATACAGCCGGCCGGGTTGCGCGCTGACCGTCGCCTTAAGGCGCGCGGGCTTGGTCGTGTCGGCATCGGGGATCGTCTCGATCGTCGAGATCGCGGTCGCATCGTAATAGCCGAGCGACTTCAGCAGCCGGACCGCCAACGCCTCGTCCTCACGCGCGCGCGCCGCGACCTGCGTGGCGTTCGCCGCCTTGCCCTTGCCCTCGGCGAGCGCGGACAGCGCCTTGTATTCGCCTTCGAGCCCGTCGCCCGCCTTGTCCAGCCCCTTGGTGGCGGTCTCGTAGCGGATCTCGGGCGCGTCCTTGTCCTTGATGTCCGCCGCGGTCTGAAGCGGGGTCGTGTCGAAGCTCGACAGCGGCGTCAGCGGTTGCGCGAGTTGCGGATCGCTCGGCCCAGTCGGCGGCAGCACGTCGCCTGCGACTGTGGTTGCTGGAGACGTCGCGGTTGCGGGCGTCGCGGGTGTCTGGGTCGACGGAGCGGCCAGCGGCACCATCGCTTCCAGCGGCGCGTTAAGGTCGCCACTTAGCGGTGGGAGGGCGCTGTCGAACTCGGCATCGGGGACGATCGGCGCGTCGGAGCGCGGGTCGTTTGACCGCGGCTGGTCGCTGGGTTTGGGCGCATCGGGGCTCTTGGCCGGGGCGGTGCCCGGCTTCACCAATTGGGCGGAACCGATGCCCGCAAACCCCGTTGTCGACGCTACCAACGCGAGAGCGAGCCAATGATGCCGGCTGTTCGAAGCTGTCACACGATTCCCTTTACGGACGGCAATCGTGTACGATTCACCCCCATCTTCGTCCACGTAACGCACGGAGGACGGCTTGGTTTCACCAGAATTCAGATCAGACACAGCCGATAAGGCCACCGACCGGCATGACGACGGTATCGCGGCCGGGGCGGTCGATCCGTAGCGTCGCGGACGTCACGGTCGCGCCAGCCGAGATGTCGGCGCGGACGGCGACCGCCATGTCGAGCGTCGCGGTGACGTCGCCACCGCGATACTGGGTGACGCCGCTGAAGCCGAAGCCGATCGCGGGCGACTGGGTCGCCATCGCGTAATCTGTCGTCTTGCCGTCGATCGTCAGCCGGATCTGCGCGGGGTCGGCGGTCGCCATCGCGACGAGCTGCCGGGCGGCGTCCATGCTCCACAGATACGCGCCGCATCCTTTGGCGGGGAGCTTCTGCTTGCCGATCGCGCCGAGCGGTCCCGGACCCGGATTTGCCGCTACTGACGGGGCCGCGGCTTGCAGCGCGAGCATAAGAGCGAGCGATATCATGGCGTCAGGCCTATCATGAACAGCCAGGCGGGATAACCCGCGATCGCCAGCAACGCGCCGAATGGAAGCGCGGTGTCCGCCGCCATGGTGCGTCCCTTGAGATGCGCGGCGAGGACGACGCCGAGGCCGATCATGCTGGCGATCAGCAGGACGGCGGGCAACATCTGCCACCCCAACCACAGTCCGATCGCGCCGAAGAGCTTGGGATCGCCGCCGCCCATTCCGTCGCGGCCGCGGATGCGTCGATAGCCGAACGCGACCAGCCACAGCGTGGCGAACCCGGCTAGTCCGCCGATCAGGCGCTCCGAAATTGGCGGATCGTTGCCGAGCGCCGCGCTCGCCAGTCCGGTAGCTGCAAGCAGCAGAGTCAGACGATCGGGTAGCCAAAAGGCGACGAAGTCGAGGCTGGCGAGCGCGAGCAGCAGCCATCCGAAGGTCGCGCCCGCAAGCCCGACTGGTCCCGGTACGACGAGCCCCGCCGCGACACCGATCGCGAGGCCAGCCAGTTCGATCCGCCAGTGGACGGGGCTGATCGGTGTGCGGCACGAACGACAGCGTCCTCGCAGGACGAGCGCGCTGAGCAGCGGCACGAGGTCGATCGCGCGTAACGTTCGCCCACAGCCATCGCACGCCGAGCGCCCCTGCATCACCGATCGCCCGTCGGGCCAGCGCGTCACCAGCGCCGCGACGAAGCTGCCGATGATCGCGCCGAGTACGCCTAGCGACACCGCCCAGAACGCCGCCTCAGACACCCGTTTTCCGCACCAGATAGCGATACACGCCGAGGAGATTGATCCCGAACAACACGATGTTCTGCGTGCCCAGCGCCCAGTCCCCGGTCAAGGCCGCACCGCTCAGCCAGGCGATCGACGAGCCGACGAACAGCACGAACCCCCATCCCGTCACGCGCCGCCCGAAATCCAGCGACACCATGAAGGCGGCGATCACCCCCGACCCTGCTGCACACCATTTGAGCGTCGCGATGAGTGTTTCCATGATGTCAGGTCTAGGCGCATCCCGCGGTGCTTTGTATTGCCGCACATCAACCCCAGATACGGGGGCAGAAGAATACATGGAGAGTGAAGTGGCCGCCGATCGAGATCCCATCGTCATCCTGTCCTACGCACGTACGCCGATGGGCTCGTTTCAGGGCGCGCTCGCCGGCGCGACCGCGACGCAGCTTGGCGCAGACGCCGTGCGCGGTGCGGTCGCGCGGTCGGGTGTGTCGGCGGCCGAGATCGAGCGGATCTACATGGGTTGCGTGCTCCCCGCAGGGCTCGGCCAGGCGCCGGCGCGACAGGCTGCGATCAACGCCGGGCTCGGCGACCATGTCGAGGCGACGACGGTCAACAAGATGTGCGGGTCGGGGATGCAGGCGGCGATCCTGGCGGCGGATGCGCTGGCGGCCGGGTCGGTCGACCTGCTCGTCGCGGGTGGCATGGAGAGCATGACCAACGCGCCGTACCTATCGAAGAGCCATCGCGGCGGCGCGCGGATCGGGCATGACCGGATGTACGACCACATGTATCTTGACGGGCTCGAGGATGCGTACGAACCCGGCAAGCTGATGGGCAACTTCGCCGAGGACACTGCGCACGAATACCAGTTCACGCGTCAGCAGATGGACGATTACGCAATCGAGTCGCTGCACCGGGCGCAGCGCGCGCAGAAGTCCGGTGCGTTCGACCGCGAGATCGTCTCCGTCGATATTGCCGGTCGCAAGGGCACGACAACGGTCTCGCTCGACGAGCAGCCGACAAAGGGCGACGTCGCCAAGATCCCGACGTTGAAGCCCGCCTTCTCGAAGGACGGCACGATCACCGCCGCCAATGCCTCGTCGATCTCCGACGGTGCCGCCGCTTTAGTGATGACGCGCGCGAGCGTCGCGGAACGGCTCGGCATCACGCCGATCGCGCGCGTCGTGGCGCATGCCGCGCATGCCCACGCACCGGCGTTGTTCACGACCGCGCCGGTGTTCGCGATGCGGAAAGCGATGGAGAAGGCTGGCTGGTCCGCGTCGGACATCGATCTGTTCGAGGTCAACGAGGCGTTTGCCGTCGTCGCGATGATCGCGATGCGCGACCTCGGCCTGCCGCATGACAAGGTGAACATCCACGGCGGCGCCTGTGCGCTCGGTCATCCGATCGGCGCGAGCGGAGCGCGGATCCTTGCGACGTTGCTGTCGGCGCTTGAGACCACGGGTCAGAAGCGTGGGCTGGCGTCGCTCTGCATCGGCGGCGGAGAAGCGACTGCGATGGCGGTGGAGTTGATGCGCTAAGTCGCGAAGGGGAGGGCGTCCGTCCGGGTGCTCTTCCCCGCCGTCGCGAGGAGCTGGCGTAATTCCCGCCGCATTTGCGCGGATCATGCCCGCGTTTCATTTTTCTATGACCGATTAGCGACGGCGCTTTGCCTCTAGCAGACACTCCGTCCGTCTTATGCAGGCTGGATTGACTCCGTCGATCTTGGTCGAGCGCTAGACCTGAGCGGCGCGCCCCGCGGTCGAGGCGCTATGCCAATGTTACAGCAGTGTTACTGCCGGATCAGCATCCCGCATGCCCTCTGCAAGCAACGTGTCATTTCACATTCTGCACTAGTCGTCACCCGTGAAGTGTCGGCCCGATCAACGTGCTCGCCGCATATGGGCGAACAGCGTTGGTCGAGCCGACGTCGGCATTCACCAGGGGCGAATGCCGGTATAGATCAGCGAGATGATGAGATTCAGCATGTTTTATGCTCCCTTATTGACACCCAACCGGGTGCAATTTCTGCATAATGGATAACAAAACGTTAAACAATCATTTTTGTAAATTGTTAACCATGATTTGCGGCGAGTGGGGAGCGTTCTACTTAAGACTATGTTTATGCGTGTCGGATATCCGTTAGGCATGAGGCAGTTTCCGCAGTCGCACTTCGTAAACGACGCATCCCAAAGCGAATCGCCCGCCTTGTCCGGGACGGTGACGATGACGGGGGTGGGCGGCGTCTCGACGATTCTGCCGCGCCCTGTCGCCTGGCAGTTCCTGATTTTGGCAGAGATCGAGAATTTCGGCGTTCTGCGTCGACATCTTGGGCGACCCCGTGCCGATACGATGATCGTCGATGTCGCGGCACGGATCGGTACGGTGCTGTCGGATGCACGGATCGTCATCGCCGGTCGCGACATGATTGAAATCGCGTTCGAGAGCGAGGCGCGCCTGGCGCTCGACGTGGCGATTGCCGCTCTCGAAACGGCGCTGGATCAGCCCTTCGATATCGATGGCGAGTCGCACAGGATCCACGTCCAGTTCGGGGCGGCGGCCGGGGCGACGATCGGCGATCGCGACGAGGTTCACCTGATCGAGGAAGCCGAGCGCGCCTTGGCCGATGCGCGCAGCGAGCGGGTGGCGGTCGCACGCGACGTGAACGCCGGCGCGGCGTCGATCGACCGGGCGCAACTGGCAAGCGACCTGACGATCGCGATCGATACCGAAGAACTGTTTCTCCAGTATCAGCCCAAGGTTCATCTCCGGCGGCAGGAGATCACCAGCGTCGAGGCGCTAGTTCGCTGGAAGCATGCGACCAGGGGGCTGGTCCTACCGGGCGATTTCATCCCGATCGCGGAGGAATCGCGGGACATCATCGCGCTGACCTTGTGGACCATCCGCCGTTCCATTCGCGACCAGAAGACGCTGGTCGCACATGGTCATGACCTGCGGATATTCATCAATATCGCCGGTGTCCTGCTGGCCGACGCGCGGTTCGTCCGAACCGTCTGCGCGCTGGTCGAAGCCAGCGGCGCGCGACTTGGGTTCGAGATCACCGAAACGTCGGTCATTCGCGATCCCGAAAGCGCGATCGCAAACCTCAAGATCTTTGCCGACATCGGGATCGTGATCGCGATCGACGATTATGGCGCCGGCCTATCGTCGTTGGCCTATCTGAAGCAGCTGCCGGCGCGCGAACTGAAGATCGACAAGCTGTTCGTCACGCAACTCACGAGTTCGAACCGCGACCCGCTGATCGTGCGGTCGACGATCGACCTCGCGCATGCACTCGAGATGGAAGTGGTTGCCGAAGGCGTCGAGACGCAGGCGGCGATGGCGCTGCTGTCGGTCATGGGGTGTGACATGATCCAGGGTTTCCTGATCAGCCGCCCGATCAATCTCGACGCGCTGATCCACTTCCTGGCGGACGAAAAGCACCTCGCCATCGCGGCGGATGTGCGTGCGCCGTTCAACCGTCTTGCAACCGTGTGGAAGCGCGGTTGAGCAGGCGCGCGGCCTTCTGGATCGGAATGGCCTTTAACGTTCTACTCGTCGGTCCTGGGTGTGTGCAGTTGTGCTCGGCCCAAGGTGCTGCAGTGTCACAGGCAGCGCGGTTCGATCAGTCGATCGGCGATGCCAAGGCCGCGATGTTGATCGATCCGGAATCCGCGCGGTCCAAGGCCGCTGCAGCGGAGCAAGTGGCGCTGGCGATCAATGAGCCGAAGGCGCGTGATATCGCGGTTGCAACGGCGCAATGGTTGCAGGGCGAAGCCTATCTGAGAACCGGCAATCCGGAAAAGGCGAGCGCGCTTATCGGCAATGCATTGGCCAAAGTGATTGTCAGCGCGCCACAATCGAAGCTGTATGCCGACATATTGTTGTCGCGTGGTGGGGCTGAAAGTGGGCAGGGGCGTGTCGGTGCGGCTTTGGCCGATTATCAGTCGGCGTTTACGCGGTACCGGCATCTCGGCGATGATCGCGGACAGGCTATGGCACTGATCTTTATTGCCTGGCTGTATACAGAAGCAATGGATCAAGCCACTGCGCTGAAATATTACGACCAAGCAATTGAGACATATAGAACAGATCCGAGCCTTTCCATCTCGATATATAACAATAGGGCAACTGCCTTAGGTGATCTCAAAAATTACAAGCAGGCACTGGTCGAGTTTAACACTGCGCTATCACTGGCTAAAAATCTAAAAAGTGCGCCGTTGATGGCGCAGATATACGCGAATATCGCCTTGCTTCAGTTGTCCATGGGTAACTACTCGGGAGGCGAGCAGGCAATACGAGACGGCATGCGGCTGACTGCCGATCGTGAGACATCGGGATCAAAAGCCGGCATGATCGCGATCGCAGCAAAATTGGCGTTGCAGCGCGGGCAGATTCCTCGTGCGGTCGAGCTGATCACGAGAGCGTTGGCGGAGTTGGGCCCCAAGGGCACGAGCATTTCGCTCAAGGACATCCATCAGACTGCGTATGACGTATTTCTGGCGGCGAACGATCCGAAGTCGGCGCTTGTCCATCTGCAGGCGCTCAAGCGGATCGACGACGATGCGACGAAAGTCGCGACCAGTACCAAGTCGGCGCTGATGGCGGCGCGGTTCGATTTCGCGAACCAGGAATTGAAGATCAGCCAGTTGCGCGCTGACGAGCTGCGGCGCGGCATCGCGTTCGAACGCGCACGGGTGCAGACCCAGCGCTATGTCTTCATGGGTATCTCGGCGGCGGTCGCGATCGTGATCGCGCTGCTGGCGATCGGCCTGTTCACGATCCGCCGCAGTCGCAATCTGGTCCGTGCGGCAAATGCGGACCTGGCGATCACCAACGGTGCGCTCGGCAAGGCGCTCGCGGCCAAGACTGAGTTCCTCGCAACCACCAGCCATGAGATCCGCACGCCGCTCAACGGTATTCTCGGCATGACCCAGGTCATGCTGGCCGACGCCAAATTGTCGCCGTTGCTGCGCGATCGGCTGGGTGTCGTGCACGATGCCGGCCTGACCATGCGCGCATTGGTCGACGATATTCTCGACGTCGCGAAGATGGAGGCCGGCAACCTGACGATCGAGGCGGCGCCGTTCGATCTGTGTGCGACGGTGATGGACGCGACGCGGATGTGGGAGGAGCAGGCGCACAGCAAGGGCCTGACGTTCGAGATCGCGCTCAACGGCTGCCCCGCGATGATCATCGGCGACGCGGTGCGGATCCGGCAGATCGTCTTCAACCTGCTGTCCAATGCGCTGAAATTCACCAAGCGGGGCCGCGTCGTGCTCGCCGTCGAGGTTGCCGAGGACGGTCGGTTGAGGATCGCGGTCACCGACTCCGGGATCGGCATCCCTGCCGACAAGCTCGAACAGATTTTCGAGTCCTTTGCGCAGGCCGATGCCGGCACCACCCGCCAGTTTGGTGGGACCGGGCTGGGATTGGCGATCTGTCGCAACCTCGCACGGGCGATGGGCGGCGATGTCCTGGTCGCCAGCGTCGAGGGGCAGGGCACGACCTTCACGCTGGTCCTGCCGTTCGTCCGTGCCGCCACGGTCGCCCCGGTCGTCGTTCCGGTCGCGATCGGTACCGCGGTTACCTTGGTCGTCGATCGCAATCCGATCACGCGCAGCATGTTCAAGACCCTGCTGGCCCCGCGTGCCGGAACGATCGTGTTTGCGGGATCGGCCGACGCCGCCGTGGAGCGGTTGGCGGAAGGTCCGGTCGCGCACGTCCTGATCGACGATGCGACGGTCCGCCTCGGCGAAGACCCGCTGGCCGATCTGCGTATCATCGCCCAGGCGGCACGGTCGGCCGGCGCGGAAACGAGTCTGCTATGGCCTGTATCGGCCGCGCGGGAGCAGGACGAATTGCTTGCGACCGGGGTGACCAGGGTCATCGCAAAGCCGGTGAGCGGTGCCGCCTTGGTGCGCGCGATCTATGGCGAGTCGCCCCCGCAGGACCTCGAACATCCCGTCCTTGTGTCGAACGCCGCATAAAGCGTAGATGCACGATTATGTCCGCCGTAATTCCCTCGCAAGTGCTGCTATCGACGAGGCGATGGTGAACGTTCTCTTCATCGAGGACGACCGGATGAACCGACGTGTCGTGAAGGACATGCTCGATGTCGCCGGCGTGACGATGGTAGAGGCGGAAAGCGCCGAACGGGGCCTGGAAATCATCGACGAGCAGGACTTCGCGATGATCTTGGTCGATCTGCGGATGCCCGGCATGGACGGCGTGACCGCGATCAAACACATTCGCGCGCGGGACGATGCCAAGGGCCGCGTGCCGATCATCGTCGTGACGGCAGATATCGCCCCCGATCTTCGCCAGCGCTGCCTCGTCGCCGGCGCGGATGACGTGATCTTCAAACCGGTGGCGATGGATTCGCTGTTCGACGCGATGGGCCGGATCTTGGCGCGCGATGCCGAAGGCGAAGGGATGATCGGCTAGCTAGCCTCGAGGCTTCAGCGCGTCCGTCATCGAGGTGGTCGCGCTGCCCCGTCGTGCCGGCTTTGGCTGCGACGGGTCGGGGGACCAGCCCGTCAGGAACACGATCTGGAACGTCTCGTGCGTCCGGCCGCGGTCGTCGGCGGCATCGCCGAATGCGGCCAGCGTCCGCCCGAAGATTTCACGCGACATCGGTTGGCGCTGTTTGAGCATGTTGCTTGCTGCCATCCCGCGCAGATCACCCAGTAATCGTCCGAGATCGCGGTAGCCGACATCGAGCGTCTCGACGTCCGCGACCGGCAGCGCAAAGCCCGCGCGCATCAGCAGGTCGCCGGCGGAGCGGACGTCGATCTGAGGATGTAAGCGTGCCGCCGGCCGGTCGGCCTCGGCGACGCGGAGTGCGGCGCGCAAGGCAGGCAGGCTGCCGGCGCCGACGAACGCGCCAAGGAAGAGACCGTCGGGGCGCAGTACGCGCCGGATCAGCGACAACGCGCCGGGCAGGTCGTCGACCTGGTCGAGGACGCCCGCGCTCACGACAAGGTCGAAGCTGGCATCGGCGAACGGCAGCCGGTCTTCATCGGCCTGCACGCCGTTTGCATTGGCGGCAAAGGCATAGCCTGGATCGCACCGCGCGATCCGCGCACCGATCGGCGCCGGAAACGCGGCATCGAAACAGCCGAGATCGAGGATATCGGCGAACGACCGCGTCACGGCCTCCAGCCGCTCCGCGATCCCGTCGAGCATCGTCGCGCGGAGAAAGTCGTGCTCGGCATAGTCGGGCGTAGCGCGATCGCGGCGGTGGCGCCGCGCGGCGCGGTCGAAGATTTCGGGGGCTTGATCGGACACGGGGCGCTTGTGCCGCGCACCGGCATCGCCGACAAGGGGTACGGCGCAAACAGCGGCCCCGGAAAAGGAGGCCTGCCTTTGCAACCGCGCTTGAACCAGCTTTTCAAACTGCCGAGCGCGCTACGCCATATCGTCGACGCCGCGTTGCCGCCGCGCTGCGCCGGGTGCGGCGACCCGGTCGCGCAGGATCATAGGTTCTGCGCGGTATGCTGGTCCAGCCTGCGCTTCATCGCACCGCCCTGGTGCGCCGGATGCAATCGTCCGTTCGCGTTTGATCGCGGCGCCGATGCGCGCTGTGGCGCCTGCCTGCGCGATCCGCCGCGCCATGCGGGCGTGCGCGCGGCTGTAGCCTATGGGCCGGTCGCCCGCAGTCTTGCGCTTCGCCTGAAATATGGCGGGCGGACGGCCTTTGCCGAAACGATGGCGTTGCGGATGCGATGGCTGATCCCGGCCGAGACCGACCTGCTCGTTCCAGTCCCGCTGCATCGTCGGCGGATCTGGTCGCGCGGCTTCAACCAGGCGGCATTGATCGCGCAAGCCCTGGCCAAACTGAGTGCCGTCCCAGAGGACCGCGACGTGCTCGTCCGGCCGCGTCGCACCGTCGTCTTACGCGGCTTGGGAGGGCGACAACGCGCTCGGGTCGTCGCGGGTGCGTTCGCGATCGAGGCGGCCGAACGCGTACGCGGCAAGACCGTCGTTCTGGTCGATGACGTCTACACCAGCGGCGCGACCGCAGACGCGTGCACCCGCGTTCTGCTGCGCGCAGGTGCCCGCTCCGTCACGATATTATGCTGGGCGCGTGTGCTGTCGGCGGACCGTGACGATTGACAAGAGCGGCATCGAACCACATTTCCGACGAATGGCTAAAGTTGAAATCTACATAAAGCAGTTCTGCCCCTATTGCTCGCGGGCGATGAAACTTCTCGCATCGAAGGGTGTCGAGCCCGAGACGTTCGACGTCACGATGGGCGGCCCGAAAAAGGCGGAAATGGTCGAGCGATCGGGCGGGCGCATGACGATGCCGCAGGTCTTTATCGATGGTAAGCACATCGGCGGGTCGGACGACCTGGCCGCGCTCGACGCAAAGGGTGGCCTCGACCCGCTGCTCGCCTGATGCCACGGATCGGCGTCCTCCAGATGACCAGCGGGATCGATCCCGCGGTCAACGCCGCTACGCTGGTCGATGCGATCCGCGCCGCGGGGGGACAGGGCGCCACCATGCTGTTCACGCCCGAAATGTCCGGGCTGATCGATCGTGACCGTGCGCGAGCCGGAGCCGCTATCGTTGCCGAAGATACCGACATCGTCCTGGCCGCAGTGCGCAGGGCGGCGGCAGAGATGGGCATCTGGGTGCATCTCGGGTCACTCGCGGTCCGGCGCCCAGACGGCAAGTTCGCCAATCGCGGCTTTCTGATCGATGCGGCGGGGGTGATCCGGGCGCGCTATGACAAGCTGCATCTGTTCGACGTCGACCTGCCGTCGGGCGAAAGCTGGCGCGAATCCGCCGCCTATGTTGGCGGCGACACCGCGGTGGTGGTCGATACGCCTGCGGGAAGGGTCGGTGCGTCGATCTGCTACGACCTTCGCTTTGCCGATCTGTATCGCGCGCTCAGCGATGTGGGCGCGACGATCCTCTCGGTCCCTGCTGCATTCACGCAACCGACCGGGGCTGCGCATTGGCACGTCCTGTTACGCGCCCGCGCGATCGAGGCCGGAGCCTATGTCGTCGCCGCCGCGCAGACCGGGACCCATGCCGATGGGCGCACAACCTATGGACATTCGCTGGTGATCGACCCCTGGGGTGAGGTGATCCTGGACATGGCAGAGGCTACGGGTCTCGCCGTCGTCGACCTCGATCCCGCGCAAGTTGACGCGGTCCGATCGCGTATTCCTGTGCTGCAACACCGCCGGCCGATACCCCCCGTCACGATCGTCCGATGATCGTGTTCGACCTCAAATGCGGCGGCGGCCACGTCTTCGAGGCGTGGTTCGGGTCGAGTAGCGCGTATGAAGATCAGCGCACCGCAAGCCAGGTCCGGTGCCCACTCTGCGACAGCGCCGACATCACCAAGGCGCTGATGGCACCCGCGATTGCAGCCAAGGGCAACAGGACGCCCGACTCGCCGACGCCGGATGCGGCCAAGGCGGTGATGAAACTGATCGCCGCCCGACAGGCCGAAGCGCTCAAATCCTCGCAATGGGTCGGCCCGGCATTTGCCGAACGCGCCCGTGCGATGCATCTGGGCGAGGAGAAACAGGCGACCATTCACGGTCAGGCCAGTCTCGCAGATGCCAAGGCGCTGGTCGACGATGGGATAGCGATCACGCCGCTGCCGCTACCGATCGCGCCGCCCGAAAAGCTCAACTAAGCGTCGGCCGCGGATCTTTGCGGGTAAGGCGGATGACGGGGATGATTGCGATCGTTCCGGTGTGCGAATGTTAGACGCGTCGAGCGCGCCGGATAAAGCTCAGAAGCCGGATAGTCAGATCGCGTTGATCGGCTGCGATCTGTTTTTGCGCGCGTTCGATGGCCGTCTGACCGGTCTGCGGCGATGCGCCAGCCTCACGGATCAGCGATTTCGTGTACCGATCGCGATCGGATGAGCACGCCGCCAACGCGCCGACTGCTATCGTGACGTCGCTCTTCGAACCGAGGCTCTCGACTTGCGCAAATGTCTGAAGGCAGCTTTCCCAGGCAGCCTTGGCCGATGGGGTACCATTTGACGGTGGAGGCGCGAGAGCGAGCGCCAGCATGAGCGAGACCAGTATCATCGGAGCCGTTTGCCTGATTAAGGCGATTGCGCAAAGGCTTACGAACGAACGATTGCAAACCTTGGCCGATCCAGCATGGCGATTTTGCCAGCGGCCGTGACGACGGTCGCCGCGAACGCCATGCTGGGATGGAGCCGAACGCGCCTGACGCTGACAGGCCACGCGACAATGAGCGGCGACATAGGGTATTTTATAATGCGTTAACCTTCGCGGCGGTATGCAAACCGCGCCGCGGGGCGTGTAGCGTATCTGCCCCGCGGTGAGACTTCGCCATTGCATGCACCCCAGAATGCGCTGCATTGACAATCCTTTACTCGATCCGCCATCGCCGCGTTCCGAACGCAGGCCTTGGCATCGCCGGTCGGGTTGGGGGACGTGGAGAGAGTTATGTCTGTCGAAGTGACGGGTGCGCTGGTTGGCTGGAAGAGGGTTCCCTCGAGCAACGGCATCATGCTGACGATTCAGGTTGCCGGGACGGCCGCAGATTATGCAGCGGGGCGCCTCACGCGAGTCTCGGTCGCGCTGAACGATCGTCAATTACGGTCGCTGACACGCGATCTGGGGCGTGCGTCGACATCGCGCGGACTCGATCTACGCGCACCGCGTCGCTGGTGGCAGTTCGGTAGAGCGAAATCCAGCTAGGTTCAGGCTGACAGGGTAATGCTTCGATGGCGGGGCTAGACGACCAAAGTGCAAAGTGGCAACCGTAGTGACCGCCCGATTGACGCCTTCCCTATTCCCCAACGCACGTACCGCACCATCAGTCTGCTGGCGCGTCTGGGACGAAATGTACGATTAGTGGCGTCGTCCGCCTTGATGGCGCGCCGAGGGACACCTCGTCATGAACAGTCTAGTCTCGCACACGCTGCCCAATCGTGGCGGTCAAAAGTCGCAGGGCCGGCCATGTCGAGGTCGAGGCCCCAACATCCTGACGATGGCGGGGCGCGAAGCGGAGCAGCCTGGAACGACGGCGGCTCGCGCGCGATGATGCCTTTCCACGCCGCTGCCTACGATGTAGCGTTTGGCTGAATACGATCGATTGGTAAGTCCGATGGCGAAAGCTGCAGCACGCAAGACACTGTCCACGGTGGGAGCCTATGATCCTCCGGCCAATGACCGGCTTTATCAGCGTATTGCACGGCAGCTGGTCGAGCAGTTGACGATGGGAACCTATGCCATTGGCGACAGGCTGCCCGCGGAGCGAGAGCTGGCGATCGATTACGGCGCAAGCCGCCCGGCGGTACGTGAAGCCCTGATCGCATTGGAAGTACAGGGCCTGATAGAAGTGCGCGTCGGCTCCGGGGCGTATGTCTGCCGGTTGCCGGGGCAGGGGGAAGAGCCCGGTTTCGCGATCACCGCCTTCGAACTGACCGAGGCGCGGATCATGTTCGAGGGCGAGGCGGCGGCACTGGCGGCCGTCCAGATCAGTGACGCGGAGGTGCGCGTGCTCGACGGTCTGGTCGATGCGATGACAACCGAAAACCTGCTTGCCGAAGTGACAGAAATTGCCGACCGCGACTTCCACATGGCGATCGCAAAGGCGACCCGGAACGCCGGTGTCGTCCGGACGATCGAGGATCTGTGGCATCTTCGATCGACGTCTCCCGAATGCGCGCTGCTCCACGCCAAGGCGCGCAATGCGAAGGTCCGGCCGGTGGTGGCCGAACATGCTGCGATCGTCGATGCCTTGCGCGCCCGCGACGCAGTCGGCGCAAGGGCGGCGATGCGCGCGCACCTGACGTCGGTGATGGACCATCTGCTGTTCCAGACCGAGGAAATGGCGATGGAGCAGGCACGGCTCGCACTTGCCGAGACCCGCCAACGCTATGGCGGCATTGCGCCATCGTAATGCCCCCGCAAGCTGGCCGTAAGAAGTTGTCAGACCAATTCCGTAGCTGCTATCAACTACCACGGGGATGCGTCGCGCTCGCCATGATCTTAGCACGGGGATAGCTGCCAAATGACGATGACCCAGACCATGCGCTGGTTTGGCCCGAGTGATCCTGTGCCTCTTCATGCCATCCGCCAAGCCGGCGCGACCGGGATCGTCACGGCGCTGCATCAGGTCGCGAATGGCGAGATGTGGACCATGGATGCCATCGCCACGCGCCGCCGCATCATCGAGGATGCCGGGCTGGCGTGGAAAGTGGTCGAGAGCCTGCCCGTTGCGGAAGCGTTGAAGACTCGTTCCTGTGACTGGGACCGTTTGATCGAAGCCTATATCGCCAGTCTGCGAAACCTTGCCGGGCAGGGCATCGAGGTCGTGACCTATAATTTCATGCCGTTGCTCGATTGGACACGGACCGACCTGAGCTGGGAACTGCCGGACGGCGCGCGTGCCCTGCGGTTCGAACTCCATGCGCTGGCCACCTACGACATCCACATCCTGCGTCGTCCCGGCGCCGAGGCGGATTATGCCCCCGATGTCGTCGCGATCGCCGGCGAGCGTTTCGCGGCGATGGACGACGCGGCACGCGCAACGCTCGAACGGACGATCATCGCTGGCCTGCCGGGGAGCGAAGAGAGCTTCAGCTCGGCGCAGTTGCTCGAACAGATCGAAACCTATGCCGAGGTCGATGCAGCGCGGCTGCGTGCCAATCACGTCGCGTTCCTGGAGGCCGTTTGCCCGGTCGCCGAGGCGGAGGGGATCCGGCTCGTGGTGCATCCCGACGACCCGCCATTCCCGATCTTCGGCCTGCCCCGGGTGGTCAGCACCGAGGCTGACGTGAGCGCATTGTTGGCGGCGGTGCCCTCCGTCGCGAACGGCCTGTGTTTTTGCAGCGGCTCGTTCGGCGTGCGCGCAGACAATGATTTGCCGGGCATGGTGCGGCGGCTCGGTGACAGCATCGGCTTCGTCCATCTGCGATCGGTGCAGCGCGAACCCGATGGTGCCTTCCACGAGGCGGCACATCTCGAGGGTGATGCGAACATGCCGGCCATCATCACCGAACTGATCGCGTTGGAGGCGCGCACGGGGCGATCGCTGCCAATGCGACCGGATCACGGTCACCAGATGGCAGACGATCTCAACCGGCGCACCAATCCGGGCTATTCCCTGATCGGACGACTGCGCGGCCTGGCGGAGTTGCGCGGACTGGAAGCGGGTCTCGCCTATGAGGCCACCGCCCGGCCTTGAGCGCTGGGAAAGGCCTGTCGAATGCAGCGGGTCGTCGACGATCTACGGCTGGTGCCCCCGGCGAGATTTGAACACGCGGCCTACGGTTTAGGAAACCCCGCAAGTGCTTCGTGAAAATGGCCCAAAATGCGAGGACTTCGGCGGGTTACAGCCTAGTCGTCGGTCCCCGACCGTCGCTTCTGTGCCCCTTTTTGTGCCACCCCCGTTCGCGCCGCCTGTGCCTGTTCGGGCGTAAGATAGTCGAGGTAGACCTCCGTCGTGGTGATCGTTGTATGCCCGAGGATCCGCTGGAGATCATAGATCCCGCCTTTGCCAGTCCGGAGGTAGTCGACGGCGAAGAGATGGCGCAGATCGTGGAAACGAAAACGGCGGTAGGGCACATCCGTCTTTGCCGCCCGAGCTGCTGCACGCTCGGTGTAGTCGCCGAAGTTCGATGATACGTTGCGGTAGCGCGATGCGATCGGCTTGCCCTCCGCGTCCTCGTCCATATGCCAGAACACGAACTGGCATTTTAGGAACCGCGGCTGGCGACTGATAAGCTCAACGGCGACCGGCGAGAGCGGGATCGAGCGGAGCTTGCGGCGCTTGCCAATGAACGTAATCGTCTGCGCCTTGATGTCGACCGAGCTGTGCTCGAGGCCGGCAATTTCTTCTTGGCGCATGCCGGTTTCGCGTGCGAGCAGCATCATGTCACCGAAGCGCGTCGCTTCGCGGCCGATCGTATAGGCAACATCGTCGTCGGTCGGCAGCAGGATGGGATCCCGACGCTCGGGCACGCGCTTGCGATTGAACGCTTGCGCGGCGTTCTCTTCTACCCAGCCTTCATCGACGCAATGGGCAAGGACGCTGGCTATCGCGGTCAGATCGCGCCGGATCGTCGCGTTGGTAACGCCGTGGCGCTGGCGACCCTTTACCAGATCGCGCAGTACGGCACCGTCTATCTCCTGGACGGATTTGTTATCTAACCATGTGCGGATCTGCCCGAGGCTGGAGATATAGCGGGTGCAGGTCGACGCGGATATCGATCGCGCAATGTGCTCGTTCCATGAAACGACCGCATCCTGCCAGCTCACGGGGCCAGTGGCGCCGAACAGCGCCTGATCTTCGATCGACTGGCGGAGCGCCTTCAGCCGTTTTTCTGCGACCGATTTAGAACGCGTTCGTAGGCTGTGCCGGTATTCGATCCCCCGGACCTTGAAACGCGCCCAGTAGATTTCGCTGCGAGTGTAGAGGTTGGACATGCTGTTGCTCGGTTAACGCGGGTCGACCAGCGCCGGAGATCCGCGACAACGAACATCCAGCGGCCGGACGGCTTAGATGCGCCGGGAATCGCTCCGCGTGACGCTAGATCCTGAATGGTCCTGTAGGAAAGCCCGGTGATGGATCGCGCGTCGGCGATCCCGCACCGGATCGGGTCTTGGTTCACCGCCGCCCCCCGGAAAGGCTGGCGAACAGCGCGATCATGACGATCGGGGCACCGATGATTGCGACTATGATCGCGAGCGTCGCTTTGCATTTCCGCCAGCGTGGCGGGGTGGTCTGGATGGTCATGCTGCTACTCCGAACAGAAAAGGTTGACCGGCGCGCGACGCGGCCCGCGCGATTGGGGAAGGGCGGGGGGCCGGCGCGACGGGCGGGATCGGGCTGATCGCGGCGGGACGCGCCGGCATACGAAGCTCGCGGTTACAGTCGGCGATTAGGCGTGCGCTCGGCTGCGCGGTTTCCCACCAGATCAGCGTGTCGATCGCGTCCGCGAACCCGACGAAATCGTAATCGTTCGGCAGCTCGATCGCCTCGGCGCGGGGGTGGCGTGCGGCGATCGTCAGCGCAGCGATGCGCTCATATAGCCATGCGCCGCCTAGATCGGGGTCCTGCGTCCAGTGAGCCTCAGGGTGCCCCTCGGCGATCGCCCACCATGTGCAAGCGATCGTACCCATAACGCGGATGCCATCGGCCGCGGCGCGGGCGGTCATGCGCCCGGCATGGACCACCTCGGGATATCCGACGATCCGCTGCACATGCAGTCGCGTGGCGACGCAGGCGAGCAGCTCGTAATCGTGCTGCCAGCGAGGGGCGGTCACGAAAGGTACCACGCGAAGGCGGCGATCCAAGGAGTTGCCGTTGCGAGAACGATCACCCTGACGCGCGCGAGGTGAGACAAGCGCTCGTTTTTCTGCGCGATCATCAGATCATCCCCAGCGCTTGGAGGTAGACCTCGAGGATCGCTTCCTCTTCCTGAAACTCCTCCTTTTTCTTCAGCCGGATCGCCATGATCTTTCGGAGCGCTTTGGGATCGAACCCGCGACCCTTTGCCTCGGCCATGACGTCTTTCAGATCGTCCTGCGCACCCTTGATCTCCTCAACGATCCGTTCGGAGCGCTCGACCAGCAGGCGCAGCTCTTCTGCCGTGCCCTCGCCGTTCGTCTTGATCGGATCGGGGACGACCCGCGCCTTCTTGCCGCCCTTGGCGGGCGCGTTGGGCACGAACGCGGTCGGCATGTGGCGGACCATCCCGCCGGCATCGCGCACGGTGCGCATCGTCATCATGTTCATCGGATCAACTCCGCTACGAGGGGGGAAAGGATGCGGACGGCCTCGATCGGGCCGATCAGGATGGCACCGGTGCCGAGGCCGCTGACGATCATGACGAAGGTCTGGAAACCCTCGTCGTCGGCCGGGCGCGGGCAGCGGTCGCAGCCGCACGTCATGGGGTGGATCGGGAGGCTCGCCATTATGCTGCCCGCCGATTGGCGTTGGTCAGGCACCGATCGCACGCATCGGGTGCGACGAAGCGGCAGGTGCCGCCAGCGGCTGTGCAGGGGTCGTATGCCGAGCACCCGCAGCCCGAGCAGATAGACGGCAGGCTGTTGGCGGGATCAGTGACGAGCTGGAAGTAGACGTCGGGATCGAGCGGAAAGACGGACGTCAGCCGCTCGATGTGATCACGATGCCTGGCAGTGCAGCCATCGGTTTCGAGGATCCGCAGGAACGCGACCACCATGGGGCGGAAGCCGGCGCGGGGCATCAGGCGCTCGGCGACCTGCTCGAGCGTCAGGCCGGACGCCTTGCGGCGTAGACGGAGGTAGTTGGCCGGTGTCATGATGCGGGCGGCAAGGGACTTCCCTGTGCGGCGCGCGGGTATGGAGACGTGCAACATCATGCGATCCTTCAGTTCGCGGGGGATTGGGCGTGGTCGGGGTTGCGGAAGACCCAGCAGTTCACCGACTTGTCGGCGACCGAGTTGACCGTCTTCACGGCCTCGAATTTGCGGGCTTTCGACGACTTCAGCAGGCGCTTCAGCTCGTTGGCGTCACACGGCATGCGCTGGTTGAGTTCGCCGCAGCGCTGCTCGAAATGGACCAAGCTGACGGCGATCTTGTCCGGCGTGCGGCTGTGGTTGATCGGCTTGTCGGGCGAGGGGCCTTCGAGGCTGCGAAAGTGATCGAACCGTTCCCAGAACCACTCGACGTGCGGATGGTCGGTCTCGACGGCCTTCTGCCGCTGCTCGAGCATGTTCACGATCATGCGGTGCGCTTCGCCGACGTCGGCCGGTTCGATGTTCACGACCAGCAGCATGGCGTCGAGCATGGCGGCGAGCTGCGCGTGGTTCTTCGCCAGACGCCCGTTGCGAATGCCAGGGTGCGCGAGCATCGCCGCTTCGTGGTGGGCAAAGGCGGCGCGATACCGCTCAAGGATATCCTTCTCGCGGCGAGCGATATGGACGGGAAAGCCGCTGATATCGTCCATCGGCATCGCTGACAGGCGCTCGGCCGCGACCTTGCCGGCTGCGCTGAAGTGCGACTTGTCGAAATGGATGCCGAGGATACGCTCGGTGATGGCTGGCGAGCCCTCGACGACGTCGTTCTGGGCGATGACAATCGCACCGCGGAACGGCGGTTCGAAGGTTTCCATGCCGGCGTTGGCGATGGCGCGAGTGCGGACGGCGCGACCGTTGTAAGCCGTCTTCAGCTCGTCCCATTCGAACCGCTTGGCGTGCGGGTTGTCCTTTCCGCGATCGGCCTCGATCAGGACGACCGGGAGGTTGCCGACCTGCCCCATGCTGCGCGCGATGCCCGCGCCGGTGGCCTTCGTCGGGTCGAACCCCTCGTAATTGGCGCGCCCGTACAGCTTCCACAGGAATTCGAGCAGGGTGGACTTGCCGGTGCCCGGCAAGCCGGTCGCCTCGAGGAACGCCAGCGAGTCCTGCATGTTGCGGATCTGCTCGGCGAACAGCGACAGGACCCAGAAGGCGAGGACCACGATGCCCTTGCCGCGGTACGCCATGACCAGATCGCGCACCCATGCCAGATCGAGCTTGTCGGCGTCGTAGGAGATCCGCAGCAGCCGATCCGTCGTGCGCAGCTTCACCGACCGCTTGCCGAGAACGAAATAGTCGTCCTCGTTGGGATTGAAGACGCGACCATTGTGAACGGCGATGTCGCCGAAGATCCACGCGCTATGGTCGACCGAGTATCCGGTGTGCTGGATCGCCTCGACGGTCCGGATATTGCCCCACTGCATTTGCATGAGGCGCGCGATCTGGGGCTGCGTGCCGGTCCACAGTGCGCCCGGCGCGACGGATGCGAGCCGCTTGGTGAACTCGCCGCTGGTCGTGACGGCCGAACCCGAGAACGTCGCCTTCACGGTCGCGCGGTCGGAGGGGAAATCGACGCGGAGGAAGTATGCGCCTTCCTCGAGCGCGGGGTCCTTCTGGAAATACAGGGTACGGAACACGCAGTTGGCGAGTTCGGTGATGTCGATGGCTTCGGCTGCTGCCTGATCCCACCGGTCCTGGGGGGGCATATCCTTGAAGGCGGCGAACTCGGGGTCGTCACTCTCCATCCATTGCTGCTGCACCTGATTGATGCGCTCGACCGAGAAGACGGCCCAAAGCTGACGCCCACCAAAAACGAGCGGGAAGGACGCGTAGCGATTGCGCTTGTAGATCAGCAGCGCCTTTTCAGACGCGTCCGTCGCGATCGTGACGGCACCGTTGTAGAGGTACTCGGCGAGATGTTCCTCGGTCAGCTCGTCGGCGAGCGCGAGATCGTTCCAGTCGCGCTTTTCGCCTTCGCCATCGGGGCGGACCTGCGCGGCCCCGGCTTCCCAGCCATCCTCGCGCGCCCGCTTGACGAATTTGCGAGTGAAGCCGACGCCAGCTTTGCCGACATCGAAGGCGAATATGATCTTGGGCGGTGCCTTGCCGAGGTCGGCCGCGGCGCGGCGCAGGGCGTCGAGCGCGTTCTCCGGGTAGTTGTTGCAGCTCATGAGGCTGACCGCCGGCTGACCGCCGGTTTGAATCATCGCGATCGAGTCGAAGATGCCCTCGACGCACCAGATCGTGTCGGCCGCGGCGAGCTGCTCGATCGGCAGCATCGACCACCATTCGCCCTTGTAGGATCCGCCGAACGCGAAGTTCGCCTTCTTGTCACCGAACCGTCCCGGCTGGTCGATCAGGCGCTCCCAGTAGGTGCCACCGGGCAGCGGGAACCGGACGGTCGCCGATCCGATGCCGAGCTTGCGATCATGATACGCGTCCTGCGTGTAGAGGCCGCGCAGGCCGAGCAGATCGAAACCGCGGGCGTGGGATAGGTAGGCGTCAGCCGCGGCGTTCGGGGCCTCAGGCGTCTTGACGTGGCGCTTCGACCAGTCGTCGAAAATCTCGGGGTAGAGCGACTTTACAGCGAACGTCTCGCCGCATTTATCGGCGCGTCCGCAGCGCAGGATCCACGGCTTTTCGGCGTTGGACCACAGTACGTCCTTCTTGCCGCAACCGCCATGCTCGGACGGGCATCGACCGCCGCGCAGGTAGGTGCCCTTCACCTGCAGACCGAAGTCGGCCTTCAGTCGGAGCAGCAGGTCTTTGTGCAGATCTGAACGCATGGGAGGGGGCAATTCTTTCGGACAAGCGGAGGGCGTTCCCGGCGACAGGGTCGCGCCGGGTGGATCGAGGCAGTGCGGGGTCGGTCGCGGCGGGTGCCGCGGGGGATCAGCTAGGGACGGGGGTGGTCGCTGCCGGCAACGTCACGACGTCGTCGTTGGCGGGTGTACGGGTGTCGTCATTCGCCGGCAGTGGTCGCGTCCGGCAGACGTTCGGGTTCGAGAAAGGGAGGCGGATCTCCGGGTTCGGGCGAGCGCTCGGCACGATCGTGCGAATGACCTGCAGCTCGGCGACGAAGACGTGACCGCACTCGTCATTCTCGCAGCGATAGCGAATGTGACGAACCGTCGTGGTCAATGCCGCGCTGTTACGGATGCCAGCCGGACCGTCGCAATGCGGGCAGGAAAGGCCGGGAATTCTGTGCTTGGTAGGCTTCGAGATAGTCATTGGGTCCCCCCGATTTTCGCTGCTTTCGACCCCGCGCCGAACGTTACGAAACTCGCGAGCCTACGCCGGATCGCGGCTATCGCGCTCTCAGCGTGCTCGACCTCTGCGACAGCGCGGTAGATGTCGCGCACCGAGGCATTGGAATTGGTAACGGCCAGCCCGGCCGCGATGGCTTCACCCGATTCACGAGCGAAGGTGGCGATATCGTTTGCCAGTTCCCGTTGGCACGCGGTTGCTTCGGTGATGATAACGTCAAGTTGATGCGCGAATGCATCCAGGAACGGGGAGCCGTCCCCGCCTGCGAGCCGATATGCGACATCGAACTTGAGGGCCTGTTCAATCGTCGGCCGCTTGGTCGTGGTTTCTTCCGACCAGTTGCGTACGCACCGATCCGACCGTTTCACGATCTTCCGGCATGTCGCGAAGGTTAGCACCCCAGCGACGCGCGTCATGGCGTCAGCGAACGTGTGGGGTGTGCGGATATTGGTCATGCGCGCGCAATCCGGTGCGAAACCGCCGGCCGATCGCACGCGATCTCAACCGCCTGTTCCGGTACTGCATAGGTGGTCGGCTCAGCCGGATAGATATCAGGACGCAGAAGATGCTTGGACACCCCCGTCTCACGCTCGACAACGAGGCAAAGCTCTGCGGGAAGGCGCTTGCCGCTCTGGATCCACTTCCACACGGCGGTCTGCGATACGCCACATACGCGAGCTAGTGCGGATTGTGACCCTGCGCGGGTCACGGCAGCTTGAAGCGCTTCGAACGGGGTTGCTTGCGTGTGCATACAACCACCTACAACCACAGATGTTTGTAGGTCAACATCTAGCCTTCAGTTTTAAAAATAAACTTTGGTTGTAGGTCTACGCAATGATTTCGATGGAACGCCTCGCATTGCGCATGCGCGAAAAGGGTATCAGCCAAGCGGAGCTGGCACGTCGGGTAGGTATCTCGCAGCAGGCTATCGGGAAGCTGGTAAACGGAAGCTCGCGAAGCTCACCAAATATAGGCCGGATCGCTGAAGAGCTTGGTACGACACCAGCCTACTTGGCAGGACAGGTTGAGGATCCGGACGAGGGCGCAATGCTACTTCCGACCGAAGACGTGATCGCCGATATTTTAGACCTTGTTACGATCGACGAGATCGATTTGGCGTTCGGGCTTGGCGAGACCTACACAGACCAGGTATCGGTTGAGACCACACAGCGACGGTTTCCTCGGGCATGGCTTGCCACCCTTACCGATGCACCGCCGGCTCATCTATTTTTCGCGCGCGGGCGCGGCGACTCGATGATGCCCACGATGCTGGATGGCGACATCGTCCTGATCGATAAAACGCAGAATCGGTTTCGTGAGCAGGACGTCCTTTGGGCAGTTCTCATGGGTGACGCTGCGATGATAAAACGCCTCAGAATGCGCCCATCTGGCCGCATCGCGCTCCTTTCGGACAACCCCATGGTGCCGCCTGACGAAGTCGCCCCAGACGAGATTAGAATAGTTGGGCGAGTAATCTTCATCGGGCGTAGGATGTAAATTTGCCGACCATTGCAGGGGGTTAAGGGGTTTATGGTAGATTACGACGCGCCCACCGATTGGAAAGTGGTCAGGCGGTCATGCGCGAACTACTTGGGCTGTTTGTTTGTCGTTGGCATACTATCCGTGATCGTAATCGTCGGGCTGGTAATGCTCTGATATTGGCTAAATTAAGCTGCGCTTTCGAGCGTGATCGCGGTTGTGAACCCGCGGTCTGCGAATAGCTCGTGCGATACATCTGACACGAGCCATTTCACTGCATCGACCTCGGCCTTGAAACCGGCAACCGTCACCGGTCGGTCGGGGTAGATCTCCAAACGGCCGAGGGCGAGCCCGAGGTCCAGTGTGCGCGGCTCGCGCGCGGCGCGGCCCTGCTCGGCAGTCGCGGCGCGGCGGGCGGCATCCTCGGACGAGTAGGTGCGCGCGAGCTGCTTGGTCTCGCCGGTGCCGGTGCCGACCGTGACGGTCCTCTTCTTCGCGCCCTTACGGTCGTGCCAGTCGGCCGAGACGCTGCCAGCCTCGTCGCGTTTCTTGATCCTGAAGCTGTGCCGGTCGCCGTCGCCGCGGCGGATCGTGATACCCGGGATCGCCGCGCCGGTCGCGGTCGTGGCCGCGCCAGTGGGCGCGAGTATCAGCGCGCCTCCCTTTACCGTCGCGACGGCGTCATTCTCTCGCCCGAGCCGGCGCAGGAGCGCAATATCGCTTTCCCGGGTCTGCGCCATCGCCTTGACTGCAATCGACGCCAGTGCGGGCGCGCAGCGGGGCGTCAGCTTGTTACGACCGGCGATCTCCTTGACGATCGCACCGAGCGTCGTGTCGTGCCAGCTCTTCTCGCGCCGGGTGGCAATGGCGCTGGTGAAGTCAGCCGCTCGAGCGCGAATCGTGATCTGGTCGGGCGGGCCGCTATGCTCGATCTCGTCGACGGTGAATTTGCCCTTGTCGACCAGACCGACCGTCACGTCGGCACCGGCAGACCAGCCAAGCTGTACCGTCAGCGTTGCGCCGGCACGTGGCACCGCGAGCTTGCCGTCGGAATCGTCGACGGTGATCTCGAGCTGGTCGGCATCGCCACCCCGTTTCTCGCTTAGGCGCAGCGAGATCAGGCGCGGACGGATACGATCGGTGAGGTCGGTGCCGTCGAGTGTGACCTTGAAGTCGGGGACGTTGTTGACCGCGGTCACGCCGCACCAGTCGCGCTATCGGCGATCTCGAGCAGGTCGACGGTGAAGTCGATCTTGCGCGGCGTGCCGTCCGCGAAAATCTCCTTCATGCCCTCGTTGATGCCGGTGATGACGAAGGCACCGTACACCCGCCCGGTGCCATCGATCAGCGACCACGCTTCGCCCTTCGCCGCCATATCCCGCAGATCGTCGAGCGATGCGCGTCCTGCCATCAGCTCGGCAAAGGCGGTGCCCGACAGGCTGATCGTATCGTTCTCGCGGCCGACGAACTGTGTCGCGTCGATCGCGCCGATCCGGCCGCTGCGCGCGTGGCGCCAAGCACTTTTGCGCTGCATCTCCTGATAGGCCAGCGTCGGCAGCGAGAAGACGAACATGCCAAGGGCCATCATGTTCACTGGTCGGCTCCATCAGGTGTGTCGGAGAAGGACGATCGCGACATGGCACGCTGGCGGCTTTGATAGCGCTCGAGGGCGCGCTCGACCGCTGCGGCGAGCGCCTGCTCGCTTTGCCCCGGCGCGCCGTAGACGTTGATCGTGATCGGCGCTGGCGGGGGGGCCGCGCGACCATAGGCTGCGGATCCGGCGGGCGTGGTAGCAGTCGCGGGGGTCAGCGCGGGCAGCGCGGAGCCGATCGCAAGCGCGGCGGTGAGACGTCGCGACAGACGATCGACCCGGCGTACCGGTGCATCTTCGTCAGTCATCATACCGGGCGGGCGTAGCGAGGCGGCGGACATGGCACCGGTAAGGTTGCGCGACAGACGGTCGATTCGACGAATGGGGTCCCCAGATCCTCGCTCAATTCCGTTGCTCAGCCCCTGCATCATGAACCCACCGAAGCCGGTGAACACGCGCGATGGCGAATTGATATCGAGTTTTCGTTTGAACCAGTTCGCGGCCGACGACGCGGCTCCGACGACCGTCGCTTTCAGCGCCCCCAGCATACCGACGATCCCGCCGATCAATCCGGCGATCATATTCCGCCCGAACTCGCCGAAACGCGCGGGCAGAGCGCTAAACCAGCCGAGGACGCCGGTGACGACGCCGACGATCCCCTGCCATAACGAGCTGAACCACGCGGTGATCGGACCCCAGTTCGCGTAGATCAGGTATACCGCCGCTGCGAGCAGCGCGATCACCGCGACGATCGCGAGGACGGTGCCAAGGATCGGCAGCAGCCCGATCGATGCGGTTCCGCCCGCCACGCCCATGGCGATTAGCCCAGCGTTCAGAATGGCGATCGGTCCCATGATTGCCGCGATGACGATCGCCGCACCGCCGAGGACGATGAAAAGCAAGGCGAGTACCGCCGCGCTGATCGCGATAGCCTTGGCCAGCGCAGGATGACGTTCGGTCCATCGCGCTAGGCCGCTAGCAAGAACGGAGGCGCGCTGCGTGATCGCATTGACCGCCGGCAGCAGCATGGAGCCCAGCGACACCGAAAGCACCTGCGCGTTGATCTTGAGCTGCTTGGTCTGCTCGGCCGAGTCCTTCATGCGCTCGGCGAAGTCGGTGTCGGTCGTGCCCTTCGCGCCGGCCGCGGTCGCGCGGATCCGGCGATATTCCTCCAAGTTCTGGATCAGCGGACGGAGACCCTGCTGCACCTGGGCGTCCTCGAAGAGGAAGCCGATCTTGCCAACGTCGCCGCCCGTCGCCTTCTTCGTCAACTCGGCAATCGCCTCGAGCGGTGTCTTGCCCTCGGCATACGCCTTCTTCAGCGCATTTGGCAGATCGATACCGAACTTGGAAAAGGCTTTGATCGTGGCCGGCGACGCGATTTTCTGGATGATGTTGGCGACGTTCGAGGCCGCGGTCGACGAATCGCCCGCACCCTTGCGCGCGATCTGCAGCGCCGCAGCAAGATCGGCGACCGCGCCGGTACCGGTCTGGCCGAGCGCCTGATAGCCGGCGGTCAGCGCCGGGAACGCACCCGCCATATCCTTGATCTCGAACGCACCGCTTTTGCCCGCCTGCGCCATGATGTCGATCACGCGGCCGGTCTGCTCGATCGGCACCTTCAGATTGTCGTTGGCGGCAAACGCCGCGGCGGACAGATCGGCGATCTCGGCCTTGTACGCGGTCGCCGCGCGCCCGATCGGCTTCATCATCGCGACCGCCTTGGTCGGATCGAGGCCGAACCCCGCCAGTGTGTCGACGCCCTTTTGAAGTTCGTCCGGCATCTGGTTCGCGGCGCGCGCAGCCGCCAGCAGGTTGCGCCCCATGCGGTCGGCACGGTCGCGGCCGAGATCCGCCTTCTGGGCGATGTCGGTCATGACCGACTGATATGCCTGCGCGTCCTCGACCGCACCGAGGATCGGTCGTGCCAGCGTTCGACCTGTGGCAATGCCCGCCGCGCCGCCCGCGGCGATCCCGGTCGCCATGTTCTGCGTCCGCGCGAACCCCGCGCGCGCCCTCGCAAAGCGAGTCTGGCGCTCGTCAAGGCGGTCGAACTCAGCGCGCTGCCGGCCCATCGTCGCGGTCGTTGCGGCGATGTTGTCGCGCAGGCGCTGCTCGTGCGCGCCGAGGTTCTGCACATCGACACCGGCCGACGTCAGCGCCCCCCGCATCTTTACGAGCTGGGCGCTGTGTTCCTCGCTCGCGCCAACGAGCTTGCGCTCCTTTGCCTCGGCCGCGGCGAGCGCGTTCGTCATGCGCTTGGTCGGCGTCTCGGTCCGCGCGATCTCGTCGCGCAAGCCCCGGATATGGCGGCGGGCATCGTCGATCTGCGCGAACATCTCGCCGCCTTTGACCTGCCCGAGCTTGAACTCGCCAATGGCACGCGCCTGCGCGCTCAGATCCTTCAGCCCCTGTCGCGTGATCTTCAGGGCCGCTGCCGCCTTCGCGGATCCGCCGACGATATCGCGCAAGGGCTTGGTGACCTTGTCGCTCGCCTCGAGCAGCATGCGGATCCGGAGGTTGCGGTCCATGGCGTCAGCTTTCCGGGTTGTGCCGCTCGGCCGCGCGCGCGCGCCAGCGCATCAGGTCGGCGATCATCATTTCGTCCATGGCGGCGGGGGGCCAATGGAAAACGATCGCGAGATCCGCCATCGCGTCGTCGATCAGTCCTGGGAGCCCTGTTCCTTCGCTGCTTTCGGCAACAAAAAATCCTGAATTTCCATGCCGAACTGCGTCAGGTCGGCGGGATCGAGATTGTTGATCTCGGTGTCGGTCAGGGGCGGCATGGTGATGCGCGGCAGCAGCTTGGCGGTCGCAGCCACATTCATCTGCACCAGATCGGCGATGTTGAGGCCGCGCAGCTCGCCCGAGCGAGGCCGGCGGACTTGCACCTTGTCGATCGTCTGATCGCCGCGGGTGAAGGGGAAGTCGAGATTGACGGTGGCGAGTTCGGGGCGGGTGTCGGTCATGGGAAATTCCGTGGATTAAGCGGGGAGGATCATGAAGCCCGGCGCTGGCGCCGGGGCTTCCTCACAGGATGATGTCGCGCATGTCCGCGAGACGATCGACGCCACCGACGATGTGGATCATGTTGAGGACGTCGATCTCGATCAGCACCTCGCCGTTCCACTCGAGGCGGTAGTAGACGAGCGCCATCTTGACCTTGAACTCGCCGCCCTCGCCGACCTTCTGCTCGCCCATGTCGATCTCTTCGTGACGACCGCGCACGGTCACCTCGACGGCGTCGGACGTGCCCGCCGAATCGTTCTGGTACTGACCGGCAAAGCGCAGGAAGATCCCGCCGATCGCTGCGGCGGTGGTCTGCAGCAGTACGTCGCGCAGCGGCCCGCCGGCGGTGAATTCCAGCTCCATTGCGTCTGCGCCCATGTCGAGCTTGACGGTGCCGTCCATGCCCCCGCCGCGATACTCCTCGAGCTTGCGGGTCAGCTTGGGCAGCGTGACCAAGGGGACCTCGGCCAGATAGCTACGGCCTTCGTTGAACAGGTTCATGTTCTTCAGTTTGCGGGGTAGTGCCATGGTCGGCTCCTAAGTTCGGATCTGGGAAGCGGGGGCGATCAGGCGACGGTGAAGTCGGCGAGATACGTGTCGGTGATCCGCTGGGTGAGAAGCAGGTTTTCGAGCGGCGGGACCGGCGTGAAATTATAGTCGATCGACAGCCTGCCCTGGGCGAGGCTGGACGCCGGGTTCTTGTCCGCGACGAACCACGCCTTGCCGCCAATGAGCTGCCCGGCGGTGACCATGCCGGCGATCGAGATGTTGATGGTCTCGACGATGTCTTTGGCGAGGCTCGGTCGCAGCGGCTTGTCGATCGCCCACATCATGCCCGCGCCGATCGTGTCGAGCAGGACCTGCGCGGTGCGCGTGGCGGTCTCGAAGCTGAAGGGCGACGTCGGATCGATACAGCTGCGGTTGCCCCAGAAGCGGAAGCCACCGCCGGCACGGACCAGCGCGGTGACCTGCTTGTCATTCAGGCGCGCGGCGTCGCTGTTCGCATCCTGAACGTCGAACTGGATGTCCTTGGTGAGACCGACGACGCCCTCGACCGTCACGTTGGACAGCGACTTGTGGAAGCCCTGCTCCTGATCGATGCGGGCACGAAGGCCGAGCGCGCGGGCGACGGCATAGCTGGTCGCGTTGGCGGCGACCCGCGTGTCGAAAGCAATGAAGTCGGGATGGATGAGCATCAGCTCGCGTGCGCCGAAGTTGGCCCGGTATGCGACCACCGCGGTGATGTCCGCGCCGATCGCCGCGGCGTAAACGAACCCGCGCAGCTTCTGCGCGATGACGACCAGCGCCGTGGTGACCGCCTGCGTGTCGAGACCTGGCGCGCCAAGGATCCGCGGTTTCATGCCGAGCTGCGATTCAGCCGACAGAAGCGCCTGCATGCCGGTCTTCACACCGTTGACGGTGGTGCCGATGACGTTCGCGCTGGTCGTCGCTGCGTCCGCGCCAGCCGAGACGCGGACGACGACGACCGGCGCCTTCGCCTGATCGGCAATGGCGCGGAGCGTCGATGCCAGCGTGCCGGTCGTGCCGGCGACGCCGATCGCCGCCTCGAGGTCAACGACGAGGACGGGACGGTTGAGCGGGAAGGCCGCGTCGAGCGCTTCCGTTGCCGCACCGGCGGGCGCGGTCGCGGTCGCAACCAGACCGATAACCGCGGTTGCGGTCAGGACGAGCGAACGCGCGCCCTCGGTCTGTTCGGTGATGGTGATGCCGTGCATGGTGGCTCCTTCAGGCGTAAACGGTGATGCTGCTGCTCGGCAGCGGGACGGTGAGACGGGCGTGGGCGTTCGGACCGGTGACGTCGGTGCGCTGGCAGTCGAGCACCGCGGCGAAGGCGGCGGGGCCGGTCTGCTGAATCGCGACGGCTGACAGTTTGACGCGCGGTTCCCAGCGCTGGATCGCCAATGCGGTTGCCGCCATCAGACGCATGCGGCCGAGCGCGTTCATCGGCTGGTCGACCAGCTCGGGAAGCAGCGACCCGTAATCGCGCCGGGCGACGCGCGTGCCGATCGGCGTCGAAAGGATGTCGCCGATCGACTGGCGGATGTGCGCGACGCCATCGAGCAGCTTGCCGGTTGCAGCGCTCATGCCGTTCACTGCGGCGTTCCCGAAACACCGCCGCCCGTCTGGACGCCGATGTGCTTGTGGCTCTTGAGGCTCTTGCCACCGCCGACCACGTCATCGCTCGCGGTGGCCTTGCCGGTGATGTCGACGTTGCCGGTGATCGAGACGGGACCGGTGATCTGGACAGGCCCGGTGATCGTCACGCCGCCCGGCGCGTCGACCTGCATCTTTCCGCCTGGGGGGAGCTGCGCAACGAGCAGGTGCGCCGTCGCGTCATAGGACAGAATCGCGCCGTCGCCGAACCGGATCAGATCGATGTCGTCGCTCGACGGGGCAGGCATGGCGTCGGAAAACAGGCCGAGGATCGCGACGCCGCCATCGGTGTCGCCCTCGGGGCAGATCAGCAGGCATTGTTCGCCGACCGTTGGCGGCGACCAGATGCGGGTGTTACCGGCGCGCTGGACGATCCAGCAAACATCGCCGGTCACGATCTCGCCCACGCGCACGCGGCACGTTGCATCGGCAAGATCGACGGACTCGATCGTGCCGATGCGGACGATGTTGCCGATGATACGGCGGGGATCGGTGAGCGCGGTCATGACGCGGGACATTGGCGCGGCGATCCGGCCTGCGCGCGGTCGTGCGGGTGTGGAATGCGATCCCACACCCGAAGGGTCATTCCGCCGCGGTCGGCTCCGGATCGGCCTCGGGGACATTGGCGATAACCCCCAGGCCGATCTTTACCGCCACGCCCCGGCCGACCTCATCGACGCGAGCAGCAGTCGCGACCGGATCATACGCGCCGGACTTGTCGTGGCAGGCGTTCACGCTGCGGTCGTGGACGACGTCGCCGCTGGCGAAGGTGGCGGTGACGGTGCGGGAAGCGGCATCATACTCGCCGATCGTGATCTTCATGGGTGATCCTTTCTATAGGGTACGGGAATGGCTCAGCCGTGCTGGACGTCGATCCACGCGCGCCCGTCACGCACCGCCCAGACTTTGCCGAGGCGCTTGCGATACTGGGCGAAGGTGATCTTGGCGGACGGGATGGCGACGGCGGTGATCGCGCCGCTTTCCTCGGTCGCGACGACGTAATCGCCGACGGCGAACGGGCTGCTGACCGTCACCGGCACCTGCCCGCAAAACGCGATCCGATCGACGTTCGCGCGTGCCGCCTCGAGGGCGTCCTCAAACGCCGCCAGATCCGCGACATAGGCGTCATACGCGACCGCGA
The DNA here is from genome assembly GCF_004340945.1 of Sphingomonas sp. PP-F2F-A104-K0414. GTDB lineage: Bacteria > Pseudomonadota > Alphaproteobacteria > Sphingomonadales > Sphingomonadaceae > Sphingomonas. Next base: position 322 of record NZ_SLYD01000002.1, on the reverse strand, counting down.
AGTCGTGTGCGGTTTCGTCGGTCGGCTCGGTAGGGCGTTCGCCGAGGTGCGCGCCATAGTTATCGTTGCCGACGAACCCCGGCTGGTCCGACTTTACGACGAAGCTTAGCGCCTGCGACCAGCTCGTCACCAATTCGCCGTTCGCGTCAACGCCGCAGGCGTCGCCCGCCGCGATCGGGCCGCAACCCTCCGCCTTCTGCATATACTCGGCATAGTCAGCGCCGCTGGCGTTGATCGTGCCGGCCGCGTTGATCGACCGCCCGGTGCTGCTGTTCTTCGAGACGTAGAACGCCGATGGGGCTGCGCTCTGCCCTTGTGCCGT
>NZ_SLYD01000001.1 GCF_004340945.1 Sphingomonas sp. PP-F2F-A104-K0414 | reverse complement strand
AGCCGGGCGTTCTCCTCCTCGAGCGCCCGCAGCCGCTTCGCATCGGACACCTCCAGACCGCCGAACTTGGCCTTCCAGGCGTAGTAGGTCGCGCTCGACATCCCGTGCCGTCGGCACAGATCCGTCACAACCGCGCCCGCTTCGGCCTCCTTCAGGATGCCGATGATCTGCTCTTCCGAAAACTGCTTCCGCTTCATCTGTCCGTCCCTTTCCGGGGTCGGACTCTAGCTTCAACTGGAGGAAAAAACGGGGGTCACGTCACAGCGTCGCCACAGTGCTGCATAAGCTGGAATTGTTCGACGGTCGGTAATTCGAGCGATCCGTCTCGTTGCTCGTACTTGAAGATCTCGCCCGTGATCAGGTGGGTGAGCTGGATCCGGCCGTGAGCATAGGCAGGATAATATTCAGCTCCGCGGACATCGACGACCGCGCCGGGTGAAAAGCGGATATACGCCATGAGATTCTATCCGTTCTGGCCGCGCCGGAGGGTGGCCGGCATCGAGATGATGCCGGCAACAAGCGCGGGTGGGATCAAAAATGGATTGTTGCCGGGCCTGCTGTGGACATCAGGTCCTGGGCAACTGCTACAGCTCAGTGAATGGTCACCGGCGTCGAATCCATCAGCGGACGGGTGAGGTCGAGTTCAATCCGACGGGCCACTGTTAGCGCCTGAAGCACTGCTTCGCCGGTGCGAAGGCACTGGGGGGCAATCGCGTTGGCTGTGCTGCCGAACGTCGCATCCATGCCTACCTGCCTTGCGTGAGCCTCCAGGTGCTCAACATGCTCCGGGAGGACCGTCACGAACCTACGCGAGCAAAACAGCGTGACGTTGCGACGGTGGACGAGGCTGTTCCAGATTTGATGACGGAAGACGATCCTGAACCGGATGCCATGCTCTTCGCAGACTTCGCGGACAGCCGCTAATTTCGCGCGGTATTCCGGGTCGGTAAAGTCTCGCTCGTCGCGTTTGATTTCGATGAGTGTGACCGTGCCATCGGATGCAAGCAGTTCGACATCGACGGTGTAGATCTGCTTTTTACCGTGCCGCGTGAATTCGAAGCGTACCGACTCCGATGCCACCCGTACCACGGGGAACTCGACCTCGGCGCGTGTTAGGAAATCGTACTGTGCCGCGCCTTGCCAGTGGAGGACGCGCCGTGCCTTACGGCTAGTGTACCAGCCATTCTCGTGGGCAAGCCCGCCGTTGAAGGTGCGCAGTGCGCCGCCGTCTTCGGCTCGGATCATCTGCACGTAATGCGCATCGCTGTGTCTGTCGCGAGTGAACCTGGGAGGTGGGCTGCCATTTTGGCTGAGCACTGGCTCGGGCACCTGATCGTCATCTGCGGCATCGAATTTCATCGATCGTTCCTTCCATCTCGCAATCGGATGCGATGGACGTGAGGGGGCATGATCCGGGACGGCCCCGAACCTTGACAGATTTCACGGAATGAAGGAGATCAGGGGTCGTAAGGTCTCTGATCTTTTATGGGCCTCGCTGGGTGCAACCGGCGGGGCCTTTTCACTTCCGTAGCTTGGGAATGTTTCCGCGCGTCAGCGCGACCATTTGCTACGACATCATTGTTCTCCTCCCGCTGGTTGCGGATAATGCGTGGGCCAGAGCTGGGCAGGCGTAAAGGCTGCCGCCGCCGCTATGGCCTCTTCGACTCGGCGCGAGCGCACGAGGCCTTTGGAAACTCTGGTGACGGTGCTGGGACTGACGCTTAGATCACGAGCGATCTGTGAGAGCGACGTGCCACGGCGTTCCAGCACCCATTTGATGTGTCCGTGCCAATTTTCGCCGCCCATTGCCTGCCTCACCGGGAAGTCATTTGCGCTAAGTCGCAAAGCCGTTTTTGCCCTCACGACTTGTATGCGATTCGAATCATAATTGAAGAGTTCCGTCAAGCTCTCTCAATCTATTGACGGCTATTGACAGACACCGCGACCTCGTAAGCGCGAGAATTTTGATTTGTCCGAGATTCAAAAAACTTTTTGGAGTTTCGGACATGCACACGTTTGGTCAGTACTTTCCCATCTTGGTATCAGAAGCATGGAGACGTGAAACATTCGTAAGATAATCCCGATCACCCACACGCTTAAATGCAGTTCCAACACGGCTATAAGGTAGTTGTTACTACCATTATTATTACTATTGCAGGACGGCGTCCATTCAAGGCGAAGGCGGGAGGTTCGATTGCGTAATAATGGTGGGAAGCGGCCCGTCCGCTTTCGGGTGCCGACCGGAAAACGCCGACGCTCGTTCAGTCGGCAAGGAGGGAGCCTCAAACGTCCGCGGATGCGTGGAAAATGGAATGGCCCCTTTTCAGTGTTGGGATGAGCTAATTCGCCTCTCGTTCAAGCGCTCGGAAGGCGAACCGCCTCTGCCAACGGTTTAATAGATGCAATGCACTTGCCACAGAGCGGCGCAGCATCAATCATCTGTCAGACTTGCGGAAACGTAGCCAAGCGTTTCGCGGGAGGCTTAGGTGGGCCAGCCTCCACTTCCGCGGCAGAAAACATTATCTAATCGGCTGGGTATCCCGTGGCGGCTCTTAAAAGCCGATAGCGCATGGCCGCCGCGCTCACCCTGAAGCGCCTGGCAAGGATGCCGATCTCGTCCTCGTCCTCGAAGTCTATGGTTCGTCCCGCTAGAGCCTGACGCAGGAGGTCCGTCGGTATGAGCAGCTCGGATGCGAAGGCGTTCGCCTCGACCTCGCGTTCGTCTACGCCCTGCGAGGACATCCAGTCCCGTCGGAGCGAGCCACGATCAAGATGCACGGCGTGCTCTAGTTCCTCGTGGTGAAGGCGATGATGCGCGAGCTCGTGGGCCAGGGTGAAGCGCTGCCGCACGGTCGAGTGGAGCGAGTTCACGCCGATCATCCTCACGCCTTCCGAGATGAACGCCATTCCCGAAAGGTCGCCATCGAAAGGCGTATAGGTCACCTGTATGCCGAGGCGGCGGGCTATTTTCTCCACCGGCACGGGTGCCGCGACGATCTTGAACTGCGCGATGAGGCCGAGAGCGTCCGCCCTCGCGGCCCGGGTGTTCGCCATCAGGCCCGCCGCCGGGCGCCACGTGCGCTCTCAAGCGCTATCCGGACCGCGTCGCGGACCTGGGCGGCCTGGATGGAATTGAGATCGGATCCAAGTGGGACGCTGGACGCCTTCCTCTGCGGGAACTCCAGTGGGATCAGTTCGGAGAGATCCCCGAGGTCGAGCGCGGACCCTAGCGCGTAGAGCTGTTCGAGCGTCACCCTCTGCCGACCTGCCTCGATGCTGGCGACCGTCGCGCGCGTGAAGTCGCTCCGGGCTGCCAGGGTCCCCTGGGTTATGCCGATCGCCTTTCGCCGCTCAGCGACACGGCGGCCGAGCGCCGCGTAGAGATCCTGCATTTCCATTCTTCCCTTGGATCCGACTCGTGGGTTGCAGTCAATCACCAATGTCAACCTCGGTCACAGGATTTGTGCACCACAGTCACACGCGAAATTTTTTAGATATTTTGCTTGACGTTTTGTGGATGGCTTCCCACTCTCCAGATCGTTCAGGGGGGACAAAGCCAGGGAGGCCGAAATGCAACACATCCATGCCCGCCAATATCTTCGCGGCGGCGCAGCCGTACGCATCGACTGCGATCATCAGTGCAACGTCCTTGTCATGGACGACCACAACTACAGCCTGTACCGCCACAACGCCTCGTACCGCTATCACGGCGGCTTCTACGAGCGGCTTCCCGCTTCCGTCGAGGTTCCCTCGACGGGGCACTGGAACGTGGTGATCGATCTTGCGGGTGGTCGAGCGAACATCCGGTACGACATCCGGTACTTCGAATAGTCTCGGCTCGCGCCATTTTGGAAGCAGGTCTGTCGAAGCCATCGTTCCAGGCCATGTGATGAAGTTCGATGGAATAGCCGGGGCCTGACAGGCGGCGCCCCTATGGAGACCACTGTGACCCAGCTCACCTTCTATCCCCTTGGCTGCGCCGACACGACCCTCGTGGAGTTCAAAGACGGCCGACGGATGCTCGTCGATTACGCGAACGTCGCCTCAAAGAATGCGGACGACAAGCGCTGCGATCTGCCGGCGGAACTCAAGTCTGACCTCAAGGCCGCGGGCCTCGACAGCTATGCGATCGTGGCGTTTACGCACCTGGACAACGACCACTGCTGCGGAGCGGGCGACTTCTTCTGGCTTCGGCATGCCTCCAAGTATCAGGGCGCAGGTCGGCACAAGGTCGACGAGATCTGGGTGCCGGCCTGCGCCATCACCGAGGAAGGGCTCGAGGACAGCGCCCGCGTCATCCGGCAGGAAGCGCGCCATCGGTTGAAGCAGGGCAGCGGGATCAAGGTCTTCTCGCGGCCCGAACGGCTCACCGACTGGCTGAAGTCCGAAGGACTGACCGTCGAGTCCCGCAGGGGCTGCTTCGTCGATGCAGGCAAGCTCGTCGACGGATACAATCTCGAAGGCGACGGCGTCGAGTTCTTCGCCCACTCGCCGCACGCCGTCCGGACGAACGATCGGGGTCTGGAGGACCGCAACGGCGACTCCATCGTCTTCCAGGCGCGCTTTCGCGTGGAGGGCGCGGATACCGACGTGATTTTCACCGGCGACATCGATCATGCTGTGATCGCCGAGATCATCGACATCACGCGTAAGCACGGCAACGGCGATCGGCTGCACTGGAACGTCTACCATCTGCCGCACCACTGTTCGTACAAGTCGATCGGCCCGGACAAGGGCGTCGACAAGACCAAGCCGATCGACCAGGTGAAGTGGCTCTGCGAGACGCAGGGTGAGGCGCGCGGCTACATCGTCTCGCCAAGCAAGCCGATCCCCTTCAAGGGGTCGGCCGAGGACCTCGACGTCCAGCCGCCGCATCGTCAGGCCGCGGCATACTACAAGGAGGACGTGCTCGAGGACGGCAGGAACCTGCTGGTCACGATGTCGGAACCCTCGTCGACCGGTCCGAAGCCCATCGTCGTGATGATCACGCGCGACGGTGCGGTTAAGGACACGTCGGGCGGCGGCGGCACCCGTGCGGCGGTCAGCGTGATCGCACCTCGCGCCGGCCGGTAAGCATGTTCGAGCGGTTCCTCGACGAGCTGTTTCCCGAGACGGTAAGAGCGAGCGCGCTCGTCCGGCGCGGCGCTGCCGCGCTTGCGTCTCTCTTGGCGTCCGCGCGGTACGACGGTGCCCGCCTCGTCCGCTGCGCGCGGCGACAGGATGGCGCGGAGCTGCTGTTCCTCGACGTCGACGTTCCGCTTGGGCAGCGCAGACCGGTCAACGACATCCGCACCACCGAACGCATTGCCGTCCTCTACCCGGGCGACGGCAGGCTGCCGATGGCCTACGTGCTGCGCGACGACTTTCCCGACGTGCCGCACCTCAACATCGCCCACGAAGGCGAGCCGAGGTCCCTCTGCCTGTTCGAGATGCCGGCCGACGAGGCGCTGCGCATCGCGACACCGTACGTGCTGCTCGAGCGTGTGCGCCACTGGCTGCGGGAGACGGCGCACGGACGTCTGCACGGCGAGGATCAGCCGCTCGATCCGCTGTTCGCCGGCAGCAGCCACACCGTCGTCCTGCCGCCGGACGGAGTACGGGAGGGCGGGATCCTCGTCGGCTTCCGCCGCAGCGACGACGACGGCTTTCCGATCCTGCTCGAGCGGGCACGTTCGGGCTCCGCAAGCAGCCGTGTCGGTACGGCGACGTTCGCCTGCCTCAGCATCGTCACGCCGCCGCTTGCGCACGGACGGATCCGCGCCCTTCCGCGGACCGTCGCCGACTTGATGGGGGTGTACGAGGCACTGGGCGTCGATCTGCGCGACCTTCTGCGCGAAGGGCTCACGGCCTGGGTCAAGGATTCTGCGCTCGCTCCGCTGCTCGAACGGCAGTGCCTGCTGCTGGTGACGACGCCGATCGAGCGGACGTCCGGTCAGGTCGAGGCGCTGGCCACGAAAGGCTTCTTCCTGGAGGCGAAGGCCGGCCAGCTCGGAGAGAGCCTGGGTGCCGTAGCCCGTAGCCCGGAGGGCAAGTTCGGCATGGTGCTGGTCGGCCGGCAGCATGACGAAGGCGCGCTGCGCACGATGCCGGTGAACGCCGTCGATATCCGGCACGGCTTCGACCGGGCGCTGGCGCGGGCCGCTTCGGGCTATGCCGAACTCGGCAACGTGACGAAGATCGCCCTAGTCGGCGCCGGCGCGCTTGGCTCGCAGGTCGCTCTGAACGCTGCGCGTGGCGGCATCGGCCAATGGACGATCATCGATCCGGACCATCTTCTTCCTCATAACCTCGCGCGGCACGCTCTCACCGCAGAGCACGTCGGAAGGCCCAAGGCCGAGGCTCTCGCCGAGGTGCTGGTCGATCTGCTCGGCACGGCCGCAGCCACGTCGTCGGTGGCCGACGTGCGGGACGGCGCCGCCGGCACCGGAGTCGGCGAAGCGGACATGGTGATCGACGCGTCGGCGTCGGTCCCCTGCGCGCGCTGGCTCGCCTGCACGTCCACGCATGGCAGCCCGACCTCGTCCGTTTTCCTCAGCCCATCGGGCGGCGATCTCGTCGTCCTGCGCGAGGCGGAAGGCCGTGCGGTCAGACTCGATCACCTCGAGATGCTCTTCTACTGGCTGCTGGTCACGGAGCCGGCTCTCCATGGACACCTGCGCGGCGGCGGTACAATCATGCCCTCAGGCGGATGTCGGAATCCGAGCGTGCAGCTGGCGCAGTCGGTCGTCGGCGCGCATGCCGCTCATGCCGTCCGCGAACTGTTCGACGCTCCCGCCGCCCCGGCCGGCAGCATGGTGATATGGCACGAGACCAAGGCTGGCGATCTGCGGGTCGAGGTGCCCGGCGAGCGCTTCGTGGAAGTCGTCATCGGCGGCTGGACGGTGGCGGTACGTGCATCGGTCGTCGCCGGCATACGTAGCGCACGGGCATCGGCGGGCGGCCTGGAAACGGGCGGAATCCTCGTCGGCGGCTGGGATCGGCAGCAGCGCAAGGCCTGGGTAGTGGCTCTCCTCGATCCGCCGCCCGACAGCGAGCATTCGCCGACCGGCTTCGTGCGTGGCCTCGTCGGCGTCCATCGGACGCTGGAACACATCGAGACGACGACCGCGGTGAACCTGACGTACGTAGGCGAGTGGCACACTCATCCGAGGGGCCACAGCAGCAGCCCGAGCGAGGACGACCGGCTGCTGATGCGCTGGATTGGCGATGCGGTCGCCTATTCCGACGTGCCGCCGGTGATGATGATCGGCGGCGAGGACGGCGTTCGGCTGATGCTGGAGACGGTCGGCTGCCATGCGCTTCTCGAGGTGCCGGGCGGCGGCGACGACGAGGGCGAAGGTGCCTCGCACGGCACCAGCGGCGGGACGCCGAAGCAAGGGGAAATACGATGACCGCGACATCCATCGAGCTCGAGATGTTCGAGGTTGGTCTCGGCAGCTCGATCTATGTTCGTCTGAAACGCTCCGACGGCGACGTGCGCATCCTCGCCGATGGCGGGGTCGATCGCGGATATGCTCACGATCACGTGCAGATAAAGCTGGATTCGCTGTTGCGCGAGGAAGGCGCGGAACGGATCGATCTGATCGTCGGCACCCACTATGACGAAGATCACCTGCGCGGCCTCGTGCCGATCGTCGCCAGCGGCATCGAGGTCGGCGAACTCTGGCTTCCGCCGGTCGCGGACGACGTGGCGGACGGGATCGGTGACGTGCGGCCACGTCGCTACGATATGCTCGGAGCGAAATTCGCTGCTGATCCAGAGTATGTAGGTAAGTACGTCGCCGCGAAGCGCGCGGTGATCGAGAGATGCCGTGAACTGGAGCATGCTCTTGGAGCCGAGCGTCGGGTCGGATGGTCGAGCCATTCCCCCGTTCGAGACGTCGGGTTCGCCGATGCGCAAGATGATCCCGTCGCCGCACTGCGCCTCGAACTCGGCGTCGAGGGAACGGATGCCTGTCATGAGGACGGGTGCGAGCACGTCGACGTTGCGGACGCGGTGACCGAGCCGAACGTAGGTATCGACCACGACTATCTCTTCTACGGGCGCTGGTCGTACTTCTCGGGAATGGGGTTCGTTGACCCGTCGTTCGGGCTTCTTGACTATGCGGAGATGCTCAGGTCGGCGGGAGAGAGTTCGCCGGCAGCCTATTCCGTCGCACGGATCAGGAGAGCCGCAGCGAAGGACGCCATCAACGCGACCGCGCTCGACGAGCTGGTCCAGGCCGCCGTCCGTCGCGGGATCGAGATCCGCTACCATCACATCCCGAAGGGACGCCCCGCGCCCTTCCGCTGGCATCCCTCGAGAAGGAGGTTTCTTCGCGGCCGGGCGTCGCACGCGGGTGCGACCGGCCTGATGCTGCTCGGCCCTTCCGATCATCTGATCCGCAAACATGCACATCGGCTGCCGATCGACGACCGCCTCGTTCTCGGACTGATCTCGCGCATCCCGGTGAAGTCGATCTCGCCCAGCAACCAGCTGAGCTACGTGGTGAGGGTCGATCATGCCGAGCAGCGGATCCTGATCTGCGGAGATACCGGCTTCAGCGACTTCATGGCCTCGCGCACTGTGGCGGAGCCGCTGCTGCTCGCCGAGTTGACGGGGCTCGACGTCGTCCAGGTCGCGCATCACGCGGGCAACAACCAGTGGTTCTACGGTGTCCTGATAGAGGCATGGCGTAGCCGCGCCGCGCCGCCTCCAGTCATGCTCGTATCACATGCGAAACGGGATCGGCACCGTCCTAATGATCAGTTCGCCGACTTCGTGGAGCACGTCGCGATGCCAGAAGGCGATCCCTTCGTTGTGTTCACGTCCACGCCCCAGCCGACGAAGGTCGCCGCCTTTAGGTGCAGTGTCATGCCTCCGCAGGGGACGGTAGGCGAGGTCGGTGACGTGCGGCTGGAGCTGACCGACGGTCGATGGACTCTCGCACGGCATGCTGTCCAGGTTTGACGATCGACGCCGAAAGCCACGCCACAGTATACGACCGGCTCATCCCTGGCGATCTCCTGTCAGGGTCGGATATCGATCTCGTAGTACAGTTCCGTCTGCGTAAGCTCGCGCGCGAACCTCGCTACCGCCGCGCCGCCGTTCATGACCGGATCGAAAGGCCTATCCGCACGCAGGACTCGCCCGCCGGTATGGCGATCAAGAGCCTTGACGAGCGACGGAAGAGGCATGCGTCCCCAGCCGACCTTCTGTGCGAGCACCTCGTCCGTCGGGATGAAGGCCACCAGGTCGTCAGACATGGTCTCCAGGCCCTTCTCGCGCAGGGTCGCATTGTGGCTGCCGTGATGCCCCACCTTCAGGAACGCGGTACTTGCGAGGAGGTGCCTGGCCGTGACTTCCTCGCCATCCACGGTCCAGGCGAGTTCTTGCCAGGACAGCCAGCTGCCCACCTGCGCGTCGGCGGCGAACAGCAGCGTTCTTCCACTCCGTTCGAACTCTAGCGCCAGGACGAGGCTTGTGTTGTTCGTGGCGTTGTCGAGCTTGAGGGCGAACTCGCGGGAGCCGGTGAGCCAGTCGCCGTCGATCCGCCGCCAGGACTGGTCGCCTCCATCTGCGGCCGGACCCCAGTAGGCGTCCTTGAAGAAGTCGCCCGTGGCAGGCGGCGTCGCCTCGCCGGAAGAAGGTAACCGAAAATAGGGAGCGCCAATGCGGAACCCTTCCTCGAACGGCTGGCTCCTGTCGCACTGGGTTGGATCGGTCCCGCCAAGCGCGTCGAGGAGGGCGAGCTGCGCACTCGAGGCCCCCATTCCGTACGTCTGATCGTCGTCCGCCAGCTGGTAGAGCCTCGCGGGATCGAGCGGCGGACCGAGAACATATGCCCGGATCCCCGGCGTCAGGGCGATCGGCTCGTCCGAGGGACGGCAGTAGCGGGGGGTAGCCACGAGCGACCTTGCGAAGTCGATCGCGTCGGCCGTCGTCCGCCGTGCGCCGCCGAAGAAGCCGAGCACACTTTCGAGCCCGCTGGCGAGTTGGCCGGCGGCCTCCGAACCGGCGGCGGCGAAGCCTGATGCGGCATTGAGGGCAAGGGCGACCCGCTTCACCATCGCGCCGCGATTGGCGACGATCCGGCGGGCAGTGGTATCCGCAGGATCCTCGGTCCATCCCATCCAGACGGCGCCGACCGACAGTTTGCCGGTCTTGTCCGCTTCGTCATGGGCCGCGAAGAGGGCCTTCGCCTGGTTGAAGCCGGAGACGTGATCCCAATGCTCGTGCGTGACGGCAAGGACGTCGACATGCCCGCCCGTCTCGTCGATGACGTTCTGTACGATGCGCCGCATCGTGTCCGCGCCGCCGCCGGCCGTCTGGTAGACGCCGCAGTCGATCAGCATCCGGAAGACGGGGGCGCCGCCGTCGATGACGGTGACGAGGTGACAGTCGCCAAGCCCCTGCCGATACATGCGGATCCGGACGACGACATCCTCGTGACCACCCATCAGAACCCCCGGTGCAGCAGGGCGAACGGCTCACCGCCACCATCGCCGAAGTAGAGACTGGCGAGGGATTGGCTGTTCTCGCCACCCATGAAGGCGGACTGCCGCTCGCGTCGTCGCGAGCTCGTGACGGATTTCGATATGCAGTAGCGCACCCGCTCGCGGCCTTTCCGCGTGTCAATGAGGAGAGTGCTGCCTCCACGCATGAAGAAGCCGTCCCGCGATGCTTCTGAGAAGCGGGTGCAGCGCCGCTGCGCCACGACGACCACGAGATCCGTCACGAACGAGCCGTCCGGCGCCACGCGCCGGGCGGGTCTTACGGAATGCACTTCGAAGCGGAAGCGGGGATCGGGAACTTCGGGAGCGAAGACCTCGCACAGCGCGTGTCCGCGATCGGTACCTCCTGGGCCGAGGGTACTGTCGAGGCCAAGCTGCCTCGACAGGGTCTCGGTCATCCGCGAGCTCAGGAACTCGTGGACCTTCATATTGTTGCCGAGCGAGTGCTCATGGGCCTGCCGGCGATCGGACGCGAGGTCCCAGCCGAGGTCAAGCGACGCGATGAGTTCGGGGAGTCCGTCGATCTCGAAGGTGGGCTCCTGCCAGCGAAGCGACTCGGTGGAGATCGTGCGCAGGTCGTCGGGGTAGATCCCGCGGGCGCGAAAAGCCTCCAGGAAGGCGGTGCGATAACCGATGTCGTCGTCGGGCACGAGGTCGGAGTCAGCGGTGATGATCGCGCGCAGGTACTCGCCGAAGGTGATGTCCACGGGCGGGCAGTAGTCGAGAGCGCGGATGCACATCCGCAGGACGTGCGAGGCCGCCTTGCGGGCTTCGGCGGCGAGACGTCCGACGAGATCCGGATGGATGGCGCCCGCCTCGAGCACGCCCGTGCCGCCGGTCGCGATCCGGAACAGGTCGTCGGATCGCCGACGGTAGATCCCGAGGTATGCCGCGAACACCGCCGAGACCAGGATGGCCCCCCGGTCATGTGGATCGGTCCTCGACCGGTAGTCGCCGCCGGCCTCGCCGATCGCGGACCGCAGAGCCTTCGACCGCCCGACGCCCTGACCGAACTGGCGGGCCAGCGACGCGAGGTACTCGGCGACACCGAGATCGCCGCGGGTGCCGCGGATCTCCTGCTCCAGCAGCCCGGGCAGACTGAAGTGCTGGAAGATCGCGACGATGTCCGCGAACGCCTCGTGAAAGGCCGCGACGTCGGGGTTGGTCGATTCCTGGAAGCGCCGATGCAGACCGTCAAGCAGCGCATGAGTCGTCTCGTGCGCGATGACGTCGTGGCTGAGGCAGGTGAAGACCATGGTGCCCGGCACCAGGCTTCCGCTCTTCGCGTCTGTCGGGAAGTAGCCGAACAGCAGCGCCTTGTGCGCCGGACTGTAGTAGGCGTTCGCCTCCCTTAGCGCGTGCGGGTAGATCCTCAGGCGTCGTACGAAGTCGTCGCGGTAACGCGTCTTTCCCTCGGCGTCGGTCCATCGCTGCCGATGGGGACCCCATAGAGCGACCCGGCCCAGCGCACGTTCGAAGTGCCCGATCGTCGTCATGGCCACCGCGTAGACCATCTGCTGATGGAACTGCGGCTCGCTCTCGGAGGGCGAAAGCCCGTCCGAGGCGAGCAGGAACGGATCGTTGAGATCGATCGGCTCGTAGGCGCAGCCGCTGGCCGGATCGACGTCGACGACCTCCACGTACTCGCCGACCGGCCCGGGCCTGAGCGGCTCGGCCTCTGTGCCTTCCCAAGGGATGGCGACGGTCGCTTCGCTGAGGTGCAGCGTCTCGAGGCTGTCACGCAGGGTCGGATCCGACGCGAAGACGCGCAGGCGGCGATGCGGCGGTCGCTGCGCCACCCTTCGGCGCGATCTTGCGGCCGTCGTCTCCGCTCGAGCCTCATTGCCCGGCGAGGTCTCGCCGGTCATGGCCGACTTTCCGGGTACGGGAAGGCCGCAGGCTGCGGCAGGCCTGGATCGACGTAGGTCCGGATCGCCGCATCACACACGGCATAACCCCAGTTGATCAGGCGCTCCTGCGTCCTGGCATCCATGCGCTTGAGGCGCGTCGGCACCGACGCGAGCTCGGCGGTCGCCTCCGCCGAACAGAACAGCCCAGGCGACCGGTTCGCGTAGCGCTCCTGTGGGGTCCCGATGCCCCAGTAGGCGCCTCGGCGACCGTCGGTGCCTGCCTCGAACGCCGCGACCACCTGTCTCTTGCGCAGGGAGCGGACCTGACTGTCGACCAGATCCAGCACACGATAGGCATGCCTCGCCCAGTCCCGCTTAGGCTCCTCCTCGGCCTGCATCGCCGCGCCCGCGTCGCTGACGTACACGGTGCGGAACTGCTTCCAGACGGTCTCCAGCCCCATGTTGTCGTAGATGCCGCCATCGGCGAGGACCACCTCGGTCGTGAACGGCGGTCGCTCGAGATCCGTGCCGCTGCCGGGTCTGATCGCCCCCTCCTCCAGTGTGAGATCGACGGGCGACAGGACCGGCGGGAACGCCGATGAGGCCGCGACCGCCTTGGCGAGGGGCACGTCTGGATCGAAGACCCGCCCGACGCGATAGTCTCCCATGTACGGCTTTGAAAACCGCCAGAGCACCCCCGACTGCACGTTCGTCGCGTTGATAACGAACCGGACGCCGTCGGGAAGGTCCTGCAGCGTCGCGTCCCCGAAGAGATGGCGCCGATACTCCGCGGCGACATGATCGCCTATACTTCCGGGAAGCGCGATGCCACCGATGATCGCGCGGTCGTCGAGCGTCCGGCCCGCGAGAGCTCTGACGGGGCGGACCACCAGCTCCTCGAAACAGTCCTCGCCTCGCGCACGCGCCGCCGCCAGCCGGTCCCAGGCGAGCGCGAGCGCCCCTGCGGTGATCGATCCGCCAGACACGCTCGAGATCCGGGAAAGCCGCGGCAGGATTCCCGCCTCGTTCAGCCGCCACAGGGTGCCGAGGTGGAACACCATGGCCCGGTATCCCCCGCCCGACAGACAGAGCGCCTCGTCGTCTAGGAGCAGCGAGGTGCCATCGCCGTCATTCAGCGGGTCTGGTGCGTCGGACAATAGGGCCTCCTCAACGAGATGCGCTTCAATGCTTTAACGCAGAAGTCGCACAGCCTGAAGGCAGATTGCGATCGCGCGATCACGGAAGGAGCGTGCAACAGTCTAGCCTGCGCGCGGCACTTGCAATCCAACGTGGGGTCCAAGGACGAGATTGTCCGTCGGGTTGCGGGAGGCACTTATGCCTTCGTGATCACTGTCAACGAATGTCCGGGAACGGTCTGTCCGTCTTGACCTCAAATGTCTGCTTCTTGGTCGACATCCCCAGATGGTCGATCGTCACTACCATTCTTGACGGCATACGGGCCGAACGCGTTCTATCTCACCGTTAGGATAAACAGAACTTTTTCCCGACCTCTCTGCGGACGACGCGCCCTCCAGCAGCCTTGAGTGTTACCCAGGCAGTTCGGAACAAAATTCTAACGTCACGACCGCGCTGGGTCGGCACCGAGGAAAAGCTCGCCGGAAGCGTGCTCCTGTCACGAAGGTCAGGTTTCGGTGTCAAAGGAGAAAGCGCTGGATGCCCCGTGAGGATTCGAACCTCAATAGGCGGTATCAGAAACCGCAGTCTTACCATTAGACGACGGGGCATCAGCGAGGGCGCGATCTAGGCGGCCGGTTTCGCGCTGTCAACGCCAAGATGATGCCGATCCGCCAGTTCGCTTGCGTAATCGCGCCGCCGCGCTACATTCGTCGTCAAGCACCGGGCGGGTATTTTCCCGCAGCGGCAGATATAGATAGCGAGTTTTGCGGCGATGGGGGATGTTTCCACCCGAATGCCGTTCCGGCAGGGCTCTCCTGCCCGTCCGGCGGCGACCCGGCCCGGTCGAGGGCGGTGGGCCGATGCGCAGGCGTTTGCCGCGCTGGATCTCGGCACCAACAATTGCAGGCTATTGATCGCGCGACCGCAGGCTGGCGGCTTCGCGGTAATCGATGCGTTCTCGCGAATCGTCCGGCTCGGCGAGGGCCTGGCGTCGACCGGCAAGCTGAGCGATGCGGCGATCGAGCGGACTATCGCCGCCTTGCGCGTGTGTTCGGAGAAGCTTCAGCGCCGCAACGTCACGCTCGCGCGGTCGGTGGCGACGGAGGCGTGTCGGCAGGCATCGAACGGCCCCGCGTTTATCGCACGCGCACTGGCCGAGACGGGGATCCATCTCGACATCATTTCCGCCGAGGAAGAGGCGCGGCTGGCGGTGCTCGGCTGCCACGCGCTGATCGAGCCGGGAGAAGACCCCGCGCTCGTGTTCGACATCGGCGGCGGGTCGACCGAGCTCGTGCTGGTGGACACATCGACGCCGATCCCGACCGTGCTCGACTGGCATTCGGCGCCGTGGGGCGTGGTGTCGCTGACCGAACATGCCGGCGGTGGCGAGGGCGAGGACGGTCGCCGCGCTGCCTATGCGCGGATGCGACAGGTGGTCGCAGACAGTTTCGCGGGGTTTGCGAGCCGCCTGCCCCGGCATATCGAGCGGCCGCGGCTGCTCGGCACCAGCGGCACGGTGACGACGCTTGGCAGCGTGCATCTCGGGCTCAGCCATTACGACCGCTCGGTGGTCGATGGGCTGATCGTGCCGGCCTCCGCGATGCGGAAAATCAGCGCCGACCTTTCCCATATGTCGATCACGGAGCGCGCCAAGCTGCCGTGCATCGGCAACGAGCGCGCCGACCTGGTGGTCGCGGGCTGTGCCATTCTGGAGACGATCATGGATTTGTGGCCCGCCGAACGGCTCGGCATCGCCGACCGCGGCATCCGCGAGGGTATTTTGCGCGGCCTGATGGGTTCGCCCAAGCCTGGCAAAGCCACCGGAGTGGCGGCATGAGCCGGGGCGGTTCCGGCGGGCACGTCCGCGTCCTCACTGCGCGGAAACGGACCGCGCAGTCGACGCGCTGGCTCGAGCGGCAGCTGAACGATCCGTATGTGAAGCGCGCCAAGGCCGACGGGTATCGCAGCCGTGCCGCGTACAAGCTGATCGAGCTGGACGAGCGGTTCGAGCTGATCCGCGGATCGAAGCGCGTGGTCGATCTCGGCCTCGCGCCGGGCGGCTGGGCGCAGGTGATCCGACGGCGGATCCCCAAGGCGACGGTCGTGGGCATCGATTTGCTCCCGGTCGATCCGATCGAAGGCGTGACGATCTTCGAGATGGATTTCCTCGACGACGCCGCGCCGGGCAAGCTGATCGAGGCACTGGGCGGGGCACCGGACCTGGTGCTGTCGGATATGGCGGCGAACACGGTCGGGCATCCGCAGACCGATGCGTTGCGGACGATGGCATTGGTGGAAACCGCGCTCCACTTTGCCTGCGAAGTGCTCGAGCCGGGTGGCACGTTCGTGTCGAAGGTGTTCGCGGGCGGCGCCGATTCGGAGCTGGTCGCGGAGATGAAGCGCAACTTCAAGACGGTGAAGCATGCCAAGCCGCCGGCGAGCCGCAAGGGGTCGGTCGAGTGGTTCGTGGTAGCGCAGGGGTTTAAGGGTCGGTCAGCGGATTAGCGTGGCTAATACGCGTCGCGGACCGACCCCGGCCAGCGTTGCGCAGCAACGACTGACGACGCGGCTTTGCCGTGGCGCCCTGCCTGAGGGTAGTCGCAAACGATGCGGCTGTGATGAAGCATAAGCATGTTTCCCCGCGAAGGCGGGGATCCAGACTGGGCTCCCGCCTTCGCGGGAGAACAAGCGAGTGGGTCAGGCCAACGGCTTCGAAGCGCGTGCTCCTCACCCTTCCCACGGCAAGCGCCGCGGGCCCCTTCCCTCTCCCCTCCAGGGAGAGGGTATAGAAAAAGCCCGCGAACCTCTTGGGTCCACGGGCTCTCTCTGTTTCGCGCGCCGCGGCAAAGCCGCGTCGTCGGTCGGGCTAAGCCCGCCGGCCGGCATTCGCCTGATCGCCGTCTAACACTAGAGCGTTAGACGGCTGGCTCATGCTCAACCCTCGTAATCCGCCCCAAGATTCTGGTTCCGCGGCGGCGCAGCGGCGGTAAGCCGCAAAGCCTCGGCCGAAGCGGCCAAGCTGCCGACGGCATCGACTTCGTCGTCATCGTCGACGCGAACCTTCTGCAGGCCCTGGATGACCTGTTCCTTGAGATGCGCCGGCTTGACGTTCTCGTCGGCGATCTCGCGCAGCGCGACGACCGGGTTCTTGTCGCGGTCGCGGTCGAGCGTCAGTTCGGCGCCGCCCGAGATCTGGCGCGCACGCTGGGCCGCGAACAACACCAGGTCGAACCGGTTGGGGATCTTGTCGACACAATCCTCGACGGTAACGCGCGCCATGCGGCTTCCTTCGTAACAACGATAGAATGAGAATGCGTCGCCTACGGGGGGTGGCCCGCAAAGTCAAGAATTGCGCCGCCCCCGCATCGTGGAGCCCGCCGCGGGTTGCCACCCGTACCCCGCTTGTCCATCACGCACGCCATGGACGATCCCACCGAACAGCCGACATTCGCCGTCGACGGCAACCAGATGACGCTGCTCGATACGGGTCCTCGCCGTCTCGACGCGGTGCTTGCGCTGATCGACGGCGCCGAACGGACTCTTCGCGTGCTGTATTACATCTACGCCGACGACGAGTCCGGCAAACGCGTCAACGCTGCGCTCATTGCCGCCGCCAAGCGCGGTGTAGACGTCGCGCTGATCGTCGACGGGTTCGGCAGCGACGATGCGCCGCATGCCTTCTTCGAACCGCTCGAAGCCGCCAACATCTCCGTGTGCCGGTTCTCCGCCAGGTTCGGTCGCCGCTATCTCCTTCGCAACCATCAGAAGCTCGCGCTCGCCGACGAAGCGCGGATCATCATCGGCGGCTTCAATATCGAGGACGATTATTTCGGCACCGCCGCCGAGCAGGCCTGGCGCGATCTCGGTCTGCTGGTCGAAGGACCGGCAGCGGGGCGGCTCGCCGGCTATTTCGATGCGCTGAAGGACTGGATCCACGAGCCCAAGAACAAGCTGCGGCGCCTGAACGCCGCGCTGTCGCACTGGAGCGAAACCAAAGGCGCGACCCGGTGGCTGATCGGCGGCCCAACGCGCAAGCTGTCGCCTTGGGCACGTGCGGTCCGCGACGACATGCGCGCCGGGCGCCGTATCGACATCATCGCCGGCTATTTCACGCCTAGCCCCGCGCTCCTTCGTCGGCTCGACAAGGCGGGACGGCGGCAGGCGGACGTGCGGATCGTCACCGCGAGTAAATCGGACAACAACGCGACGATCGCCGCCGCGCGGTTCACCTATGCGGGGCTGTTGCGGAAGGGCGTGCGGTTGTTCGAGTATCAGCCGACTAAGCTGCACACGAAGCTCTACGTGATCGACGACGCGGTCCATATCGGCTCGGCGAACTTCGACATGCGCAGCCTGTTCATCAATCTCGAGCTGATGCTGCGGATCGAGGATGCGGCGTTCGCAGGCCATGTTCGCGGCTATATCGACGGCGAGGTCGCAAAGTCGACCGAGGTGACCAAGGCGCTGTACCAGGCGAACACCGGCTGGCTGCAACGGATCAAGCAGCTCGGCGCGTATTTCGTGGTCGCGGTGGTCGACCCGAGCCTGTCGCGCGGGCTGAACTTCGGAATCGACGAATAGCGGGCGTCTGATCGACCTGCACAACCGCCGACCGCCTGATCCATCGTCACGCCCGCCCACAACCCGTCACCCCAGCGAAAGCTGGGGTATCCCCGTTGAAGCGGGCATGCGCTCGAACCGAGAGACCCCAGCTTTCGCTGGGGTGACGAAGCTTGGGGGGTGAGGTGTCGGGGTCGGGGCGAGCAATGGATTCTGGATGCGTTCGCGACGCCCTCAGCGCCGACGGCAAAGCCGCCGTCGGACGGGTTCGGCTTAGCCGACCCGCTGGCCGGGCCTGACGCTGCGCTCCGCTATCGCTTTGCGCACCGGCGCGGACGTCGCCGCGCCTGCGTCAGTCCTTCCATGCCCAATACAGCTGCGCCGGGGGCACATTCCACCACTCCATATCGTGGTCGATCGATGTGAAATGCGGGGTCAGGAAGTCCTTCACCTTGGGCGAGAACTGATAGACCAGAAATGCGCCGCCGGTGCGCAGAACCGAGTGAGTCGCGGTCGCGATCGCCGGGCCGACACCGGGGGGCAGCGTCGAGAACGGCAGCCCGGACAGCACGTAATCCGCCTTCTCGAAGCCGTGATCCGCGACGATCGTCTCGACCTCGTCCGCCGACCCCAGCACTGCGAAGAAGCGCGGGTCGGTGATCGTGTGGCGCAGATACTGGATGAACTCGGGGTTCGTATCGATCACCACTAGCTTGGCATCCGCCGCCATCCGGTCGAGGATCGGGCGGCAGAAGGTACCGACGCCGGGGCCATATTCGACGAACAGCTTGCAGTTCGCCCAATCGACTGGACCGAGCATTTTCCGAATCAGCTTGTCCGACGACGGCACGATCGATCCGACCATGACCGGATGTTTCAGGAAACCGGAAAAGAACATCTGCCACGGGGACGGCACGCCGGCAGGGCGGCTGCGTGCACGCCGGGTGGCGGTGGTCGAACTGGGCATCGTGTTCCTTACGATCAGGGGTCCCGCACGGTGGCGGAGCTTTGCCCCTCCCGTCGCACGAATTCCGAACGCGTTTCAAGGGCCGCGGGTTGCATGCGGCGACGAACCGAAGTGGAAGTCGTGCGGCGACAAGTGGTTCCGGCGATCGGCCAACGCCGTTGCCAAGCCCGCGCCATCGCTTAAGCACGGGCCATGCACGATGATAGAACAGGAGAGGTGGCGGTCATTTTCGTGTCGTTTCGTAACGGCGCGGACATGAACGGTTATGCCACGGCCGCCGCGGCGATGGATGCGCTTGCCGTCGCACAACCCGGCTATCGCGGGGTCGACAGCGCGCGCGAGACGGACGGCATGGGAATCACCGTCAGCTACTGGGCGGACGACGCCGCCGCGATCGCGTGGCGCGATCATCCCGAACATGCGGCGATTCGCGATCTTGGCCGAGCGCTCTGGTACGACCGCTATTCGGTGACGGTTGCGCGGGTAGAGCGCGCGTATCAGTGGGCGCGACCAGGATGGGCCCGATGAATAGCCCAGTGATCAGCGGGGCGCCCGAAGGCCCGAAGATCGACCGCCGCTTCGCGCTGATGTTTCTCGTGATGCTGACGATCGCGGCGGGCAACACCGCGCTGCAATCGGTACTGCCAGCGCTGGGGCGATCGCTCGGGGTCGCCGACAGCGCCGTGGCGGCGGCGTTCTCGGTCTCGGCGCTGCTGTGGGTGATCGCCGCGCCGTTCTGGGCGAATCGGTCGGACAAGCACGGCCGGCGCGCGATGATCCTGCTCGGCGTCGGCGGGTTCAGCGTCTCGCTGACCTTGTGCGGCGTGTTCCTGCTGGCCGGAATCAACGCCTGGATCGGCGGCACGACCGCGTTCCTGTGCTTCATCGGTGGCCGGCTGATCTACGGGACGTTCGGTGCCGCTGCCCCGCCCGCGGTACAGGCGCTCGTCGCCGGCGAGACGACGCGCGAGGAACGGACCAAGGCGCTGACCTTGCTCGCCTCGGCGTTCGGGCTCGGCACGATATTGGGGCCGGCGATCGCACCATATCTGATCCTCGGTTCGATCGGCGGAGTCGAGATCGGGCTCGCGGGCCCGGCGTTCCTTTTCGCGGTGTTCGGCGTCGCGGTGTGGATCACGGTGCGACAGATGCTGCCCGACGACAATATCGTCGCCCCGCACGAGACGCACGGCGCGAGTTCGGCCTATCCCTCGATCGGCGGCGCACCGACCGGCGCGTCGGTTGCGGCGGCGACGGGATCGCATGTCGAGCACGTCGGCTACACCGATCCCCGCATCCGCGCGTGGATGATCGCCGGACTGGTAATGGGCCACGCGCAGGCGATGACCGGGCAGGCGATCGGTTTCCTCGTGATCGACCGCCTCCACCTCGCCCCTGCCCTCGCGCTGGAGCCGACGGGCATCGTCCTGATGATGGGCGCCGGGGCTGCATTGCTAGCGCAATGGGGCATCATCCCGCGTCTCAACATGACCCCGCGTCAACTCGTGCTGACCGGGCTCGTGCTGGCGGCGGCGGGCACCGCGCTGACCGGTATCGCGACATCACTCTACACGATCGCCACCGCCTATGCGCTGGCCAGCCTCGGCTTCGGCTTCACGCGACCGGGGTTCACGGCGGGCTCTTCGCTCGCGGTGGGCGCCAACGCGCAAGGCTCGGTCGCGGGCAAGGTAACGTCGATTAACGGCGCCAGCTTCGTGCTGGGCCCGTCGATCGGCGTCGGATTATACGAGGCGCAACATTCGCTGCCCTATCTGGTCGCGGGCGCGGCATGCGTCGTGATGATCGCCTATGCCTGGGTGTCGCTGAAGGATGCCAGGGACAGTTAGAACGGATCGGCCCGAAACGTATTTGGGCGCACGCGTCATCGTTATGCGTGCGCCCTCCACTCGCTCAGGCAGCGCTCGTGTCCCGGTCTGCCGCCTCGCAACAGGCCGCTATTTCGCGAAAACCATGATGCAGTACAAAAGCACCGGCACGCCGATCAGCAGGATCATCAACAACAAGTTCATTT
This sequence comes from Sphingomonas sp. PP-F2F-A104-K0414, assembly GCF_004340945.1. Classification (GTDB taxonomy): domain Bacteria; phylum Pseudomonadota; class Alphaproteobacteria; order Sphingomonadales; family Sphingomonadaceae; genus Sphingomonas. The sequence continues at coordinate 912,362 of NZ_SLYD01000001.1, read as the reverse complement.
GGATAAGTCGGTTCAGCCATTTCGGCCGCTGCACGGAATGCTCGTCCGCATCTGCTTCCGAATAGTCTTCGACGATATCCATGTCGAACTTGTTGGAAAAGAAATGCCTTGGCCGCATTCGCAAGAAGGGGCGCGGCGAAGGAGCGTGATCGTCTACATCCTGGCGCACCGACGGATAGTCGCCGGATTTCGAGGCCGAGTCTGACATTATGTGGTTTCCGTTTTACTCGAGATCATGGGCATGCAGAGCACGGCCCAAAGGTCAGATCGAATAAAGCCCGAACTCGAACGGCCTATAGCCGCGAGCTCGGGCTAACCACGTGCGGCGAGTTGCCCGGAATGATCGCGGAAACGCTTATGTGTCGCAGGAGCGTACATGGAAGTTACATCGGAGCCGTATGACGTAATGTCAACGTATAGCGGCGCAGACACGGATCGCCGATGGGTAACCCCCCTCCGCCGGGAGGGGGGCGCTAGTCATTCCGCACGTTTCGCGGGAAAGGCGAAACCGATTGGCTGGATCGCCGTCGCGTCCTGCTTCAGGCGGGCAGCCATCTGTTCGTATTCGCGTTCGGTCTCCGGCGTGACGCTGGCGCGCGACTCCTTCAGCGCGCCCTCGAAGTCAGCCATCGTCACGTCTGTCGAGTCGATCGACCTACGCAATGCCACCAGGCCGGCGCGGCGGACGACGTCCTCCAGATCCGCACCGCTGAAACGGTCGGTACGGTCCGCGAGACGATCGAGATCGACGTCGGACGCCAGCGGCATCTTCTGCGTCTGGATACCGAGGATACGCCGACGCCCGGCCTTGTCAGGAACACCAACATAGACGAGCTCGTCGAACCGGCCTGGCCGCAACAACGCCGGGTCGATCAGGTTCGGCCGGTTGGTCGCGCCGATCACCACGACCGACTGCAACTCCTCCAGCCCGTCCATCTCGGCGAGGATCGTGTTGACGACGCGCTCGGTCACCTGCGGCTCGCCCGCGCCGCTACCACGTGCCGGCACCAGCGAATCGAGTTCGTCGATGAAGATCACGCACGGTGCGACCTGGCGTGCGCGCTGGAACAGACGGGCGATCTGCTGCTCGCTTTCGCCGTACCATTTGCTGAGCAGGTCCGACGATTTGGTGGCGATGAAGTTCGCCTCCGCTTCCCGCGCGACCGCCTTCGCCAGCAACGTCTTGCCGGTGCCCGGGGGACCGTAGAGCAGGAAGCCCTTGGCCGGGCGGATGCCGAGACGGCGGAACGCGTCGGGGTTCTTGAGCGGGAGTTCGACGCCCTCCTTCAACCGCATCTGCGCGTCGTCGAGACCGCCCACATCCGCCCAGCGCACGGTCGGCGCCTGCACCATCACTTCGCGCATCGCCGACGGCTGGACGCGCTTAAGTGCTCCCAGGAAATCCTCGCGCGTGACCGACAGCTCGTCGAGCACTTCGGGCGGGATCGTCCGCTCTTCCAAGTTGAGCTTGGGCATGATCCGGCGCACCGCCTCGATCGCCGCCTCGCGGGTCAGCGCGGCGAGATCGGCGCCGACGAAGCCGTAGGTGGTGCGTGACAATTCATCGAGATCGACACGATCGCCGAGCGGCATGCCACGCGTGTGGATACCGAGGATCTCGCGACGGCCACGTTCGTCCGGCACGCCGACGACGATCTCGCGATCGAACCGGCCCGGACGTCGCAGCGCTTCGTCGATCGCCTCGGGACGGTTGGTGGCCGCGATCACGACGAGGTTCGCGCGCGATTCGAGGCCATCCATCAGCGTCAGCAACTGCGCGACGAGACGCTTTTCCGCCTCGCCCGACACCTGGCCACGCTTCGGCGCGATCGAATCGATCTCGTCGATGAACACGATCGAAGGCGCTGCCTTCGCCGCTTCCTCGAACACTTCGCGGAGGCGCGATTCGGATTCGCCGTACGCCGAGCCCATGATCTCCGGGCCGTTAATCAGGAAGAACTGTGCATCGGATTCGTTGGCGACGGCGCGGGCGAGCCGCGTCTTGCCGGTACCGGGAGGGCCATGCAGCAACACGCCCTTGGGTGGATCGACGCCCAAGCGCTGGAACAGTTCGGGATAACGCAGTGGCAGCTCGACCATCTCGCGCAACTGGTCGATCGTCTGCGCCATGCCGCCGATGTCGTCATACGTGACGTCGGCACGGCGTGCGGCCTGCGGCTCTTCGTATTCGGAGCGCAGTTCGATCTCGGTATTCTCGTCGATATGCACCACGCCCTTGGGGCTGGCCGCGATCACCGCAAGACGGATCTCCTGGAGCGCGTAGGCGGGGGCGTTCATGAACTGCTGGACGTTGGGTGGCATGTTGCCGACGCGCTGATGCCCTGCGGTCGCGACGATATCGCCTTGGCAGATCGGCCGGCCGAGGAAGGTGCGCTTTAGCGCATTGGTCGAGCCCTGGAGGCGGAGGTTCTGCTGCGCGGGGGCGAACACGACACGCGTCGCTGGCTTCGACTCGGCCTTGCGCACTTCGACGAAATCGCCCGAGCCGACGCCGGCGTTCGCACGCTGGAGGCCGTCGATGCGGAGGATGTCGAGACCCTCGTCCTCGGGGTACGGGCCAACGGCGCGCGCGGGCGTGTTCTGCTTGCCGAGGATCTCGATGACGTCGCCTTCGCCGATGCCGAGCGTCGCCATCAGCGCGCGCGGAAGGTGCGCGAGGCCGCGGCCACTATCCTCGGGACGCGCATTGGCGACCTGGATTTTCCGCGTGGGGATTTCGCTGTCGGGCATGTCGACTCCATTCGAACTCGTAGCGCCTGAGATAGGGCGCCGGTTCCGATGGTTCGAGGCCTTGAAATCGCCTTCCCGGATGGAAAACGCACAAAAAAAGGGCCGGCCAATAAAGGCCAGCCCATGAAAGTTTTTAGGAGAGGATGCCTGAAAGGCGAGGTCTTTTTGCGGCGAGACGGTTCATGTTGCAAGTGCGAAGGGATCAGCTACGATTGCGCTAACTGCAATCGTATGGCTGAATGCGTCCTGCGGTCTTTGTCACACGCGTCGAGTCGAAAGAGGAATCATGCGCAGGCTGCCGCCACTGGGGGCTATCGAGGCGTTCGTGCAGGTCGCGCGGCTGGGGTCGATCAAGGCCGCCGCCGAGGATCTGGCGCTGTCGGCGCCTGCGCTCAGCCGGCGCGTGCAGAGCCTGGAGCGCTTCATCGCCAAGCCTTTGTTCGCGCGCAGGCATCAGGCGATGGTGCTGAATGCGGATGGCGAGCGGTTGCTGGCACAGATCGCGCCGGTGCTCGATTCGCTGTCGGACGCGGTCGAATCGCTGACCAGTACGACCGAGGTGCTGCGGCTGCGGCTCGGCATCCTTCCGCTCTACGCGTCGCAGAAGCTGTTTCCACGGCTGGGTGAGTTGCGCAACGCGCATCCCGAACTGCATCTCGACATCGATACCGCGGCGCATCTGGTGTCGCGGCTCGGCGACGGGCTCGACGCTGTGATCGCCCTGTCGCGCGAGATCGATCCAGCGTTCTACGCACGGCGGCTCGATCGCAATTCGGTGTATGTGATCGGTGCACGCAGCCTGCTCGACCGCGCCGATCCGATTACGCGCCCCGAACAGCTCGCGACACTGACCGCTCTGGTCCACCGCGACATGCCGGATACGTTCACCGCATGGCGGCATTCGGCGGGGCTCGACGATATTGAGCCGTTGGCGATCGATCATTTCGATTCGGGCGCGCTGATGCTGGAGGCCGCCGCGCAGGGCTTGGGCGTGGCGTTCATGCACGCAAGCCATTTCCAGGATGCGAACGATCCGCGGCTGGTGCGGCTGTTCGATATCGAGGTCGAGAGCCCGTACAGCTACTGGTTCGTCTGCCGCCCGCGGGCCTTGCAGAGCAAGCCGGTAAAGCTGTTCCATGACTGGCTGATCAGGACGGTAGCGGAAGTGTGACCGCTACTCCCCTCCCGCTTGCGGGAGGGGTCGGGGGAGGGGCGTGCCTCACTGACCGGACGCCAGTACGTACGTCACGCCCTTCCCTAGCCCCTCCCGCAATCGGGAGGGGGATTTAGCTCAAGTAGCGCGCGCTTGTTCGCTGCTGTCCGCTGCCCCCTGTCCGTCACCCCAGCGAAAGCTGGGGTATTCCCGTTGGGAAGCGGCGAGCCTCGAACCGGGAGATCCCAGCTTCCGCTGGGATGACGGGTGGGGTGGGCTTCGGCTGTCTCCGGCGCAGCTCCGCCGCGCCGGTGCAGCCTTCAGTTTGCGCGTGCCTTCACGATCTTGCCAGGCGTCTTCGGCGGCTCGCCCTTCGGCAGCGCGTCGATCAGGTCCATGCCGTCGGTGACTTCACCCCAGACGGTGTACTGCTTGTCGAGGAAGCGTGCGTCGTCGAACACGATGAAGAATTGCGAGTTCGCCGTGTCGGGCTGGTTGGTGCGCGCCATCGAGCACACGCCGCGGACGTGCGGCTCGGCCGAGAATTCCGCCTTGAGGTTGGGCTTGCTCGACCCGCCGGTGCCGTCGCCGCGACCACCGTCACCGCCCTGCGCCATGAAGCCCGGGATCACGCGGTGGAACGGCACGCCGTCGTAAAAGCCTTCGTTCGCCAGCTCGGCGATCCGCTCGACATGCTTGGGTGCGAGATCGGGGCGGAACTTGATCGTGACGTCGCCGCCCTCGAGGGTCAGCGTGAGCGTTTCTGGGGTGTCGGCCATTCATGTTCTCCTGAATTGATGCGCGGCAGATAGGGAGCCGCACTCCGGCTGGCAAATGCGCACGCGTCGCGTTAGGGCCCAACCGACCATCTTTTAAGGGAGGCAGCCATGAGCGAACTCGAGCTTCCCGAGCCCGAAACCGATACCGCGCCCGAGACTCAACTCGATCGCGACGACCATTTGCGGCCCGAATTCGTCCGGGCGGTGCTCGATGCGGTAGAGAACGGCAACGACGAGGCGGCGCGCGCCCTGGTCGAGCCGCTGCACCCGGCCGACATCGCCGATCTTTTCGAGCTGACCCCGCAGGAGGATCGCGCGGCCCTCGCACGTGCGGTCACCGATCTGCTCGGCGGCGACGTGTTCGCCGAGATGAACGATTATGTCCGCGAGGATCTGATCGATGCGCTCGAGCCGCACCAGGTTGCCGATCTCGCGTCCGAACTCGATACCGACGATGCGGTCGCGATCATCGAGGACATGGACGAGGACGAGCAGCGCGCGGTGCTGCGCGCGCTCGATCCGGACGATCGCGCGGCGATCGAGGAGGCGCTGAGCTACGCCGAGGAATCCGCCGGTCGCCTGATGCAGCGCGAGCTGATCGCTGTCCCTGAGCATTGGACCGTCGGCGACGCGATCGATTACCTGCGCGGGCATGAGGAACTGACGACCGATTTCTGGGAGATCTTCGTCGTCGACCCCGCGCACAAGCCGATCGGCACGTGCCAGCTGTCGTGGATGCTGCGCACGCCGCGCGGGATCGCGATCGCCGACGTGATGAAGCGCGAGCAGACGCTGATCCCGGTCGACATGGACCAGGAGGAAGTCGCGCTGCGCTTCCAGAAATACGCGCTGATCTCGGCGGCAGTCGTGGATCACGGCGGCCGGCTGGTAGGGATGATCACGGTCGACGACATCGTCCACATCATCTCCGAGGAGGCGGGCGAGGATACCCTGCGGCTCGCCGGTGCAGGCGATGGCGACATCAACGAGCCGATCCGGCTGACCGTGCGCACGCGGTTCACGTGGCTGGTGGTCAATCTCGGCACCGCTATGGTCGCGTCGTCGGTCGTCGGGCTGTTCCAGGGGACCATCGCGAGCTTTGCACTGCTCGCGGTGCTGATGCCGATCGTCTCTGGGATGGGCGGCAACGCCGGCACGCAGACCCTGGCGGTGGTGGTACGCGCCCTCGCAACCAATCAGCTGACGAGCTCGAACACCGCGCGGATGATCGGGCGCGAGTTTCGCATCGCCGCCGCCAATGGCGTGATGCTGGGGGCGCTGATCGGCTGCGGGACCTATGTGATCTTCCACAACGTCAATCTGTCGATTGTGATCGCCGCGGCGATGCTCACCAACAATCTGACCGCGGGCTTAAGCGGCGTGCTCGTACCGGTGACGCTCGACAAGTTCCGGATCGATCCCGCGGTGTCGTCGGCGGTGTTCGTGACGACGATGACCGACACGATGGGGTTCTTCTCGTTCCTCGGGCTCGCGTCATTATGGGGCCTGCACGGTTGATCGGCCGGTTTTAAGGCCCATTTCCAACGCCATGCCGCTCCACCTCACCAAAGTCGCGTTCGGCGCGGAAAGCGTCGACCATCTCGCCGAGCGACTCCGCCTGCGCGGTGAGGAAGGGCCGGTGTTCCTCACGACCCGGTATCTACCCAAGCGGCATGAGGAGGTCGCCGGCCAGGGATCTATGTTCTGGATCCTCAAGCACCAGCTGATCGCCCGCTCGCCGATCCTCGGCTTTGGTGAGGCGGAAGGCGGTCGCGCCGCGATCCACATCGATCCCAAACTGGTGCTGGTCCAGGCCCGTCCCAAGCGCGCGCACCAGGGGTGGCGGTATCTGGAGGACGCGGATGCGCCGCTCGATCTCGGCGGCGACGCGACCGGACTCGACGTGATGCCGCCGGCGTTGATGACGAAGCTGGCGGAATTGGCGCTGATCTGAGGGTGAGCGGTCGCCCCCTGTCATCCCAGCGAAAGCTGGGATCTCCCCGTTCGGCGAGCGTTGCGCGCCCCGTGAAATACCCCAGCTTTCGCTGGGGTGACGGACGTCAGGCAGAGTACGGGTTCATCCTCTTATCCGATTTGGAGAGCATAGCCTCCTTTACGGAGCAGACATCCCAGCCTTCCCACACACCACCGGCCCGCCAGCCGCTGCATCCACCCGGCATTTTGCATTACCGGCGACCGTCACGCTTCCCAGCCCGCTGTTCGTCACCTGCGCCGTATAGCGCGCCGCCGCCTTCGTCTCGCCGACGCCGTCGAGGTGGACGGTCAGATCGTTGACCACCAGCGCCGACGCGTCGATCGCGCCCGGTCCGCTCGTCACCAGTCTCGCCCGGGCGGCCCTGCCCGCGAGCGTCATTTGGCCGGTGCCGATCACCGTCGCGTTCAACTGGTCGGTATCCGCCGCCGCCAGCGCCAGGCTCCCGTTCCCGCTGACCGTTACGTCGACGCGCATCCCCCGCATCTTCGCGATCGTCAGCCGCCCGCCGGCCTCGACGCTGGCCGATGTCAGCCCGGGCGTCGAGAGCGTGATCACGATCGGACCCGAGCCCCCCTTGCGCGGCTGTTCGCCCCAGCCGCCGGTGCCTTTGCGTACCGACAACGTGGTGCCATCGACGCGGACCGCCACGCTTTCGGTCGTGCGGGAATCGCCCGTGATCGTCGCGCGCGGCGAGCCGATCGTGATTCGCACCTCGAACGGCCCCTCGACGCGGACCCGATCGAAGCTGCCGACCGACACCGTCCGGCTCGCCCCGGATTCTTGGGCGGATCCTTGCGCGAACGCCGGCGAGGACAGGAGCAGCAACGGCGCGAGCAGGTATCTCATGGGCCTACCGTCGCCGCTTCACCGCCCCCGCGCAAGTCGAACGACGCGACTCAGCGCCCGCAGCGCACGGTCCCCGAGCCCATCTTCGAAATCGTGCAGCGCGATTTCGGCCCGAGATCGACGTCGCCCGAGCCCATCATGTCGACCTTGGCCGGACCGTCGACGACCGCGCGGACGCTGCCCGATCCGGCGATCTCGACCTTGGCGGACTTCGCCTGGAGCCTCGACGCCTCGACATTGCCAGAACCCGCGATCTCGACGCTCAGATCGCGTGCGGACCCGCTGGCGCGTGCGGTGCCGGAGCCCGCGATCGAGAATTTCGCCGATTCCACCTGCACCGCAGCGATCGTCAGATTGCCCGACCCTGCGATGCCGCCCTCGAAGCCGCTACCCTCGACGCGGTCCACCGCCATGTTGCCGGAGCCCGAGACGTTCGCCTCGGTCAGCCGTGGCAGCGTGACGTACACCTTGACGTTCGGCCCCTTGCTCCAGCCGAAGCCCGTCCCGTTCTTACGGCCGATGTCGAGCGTCGCGCCGTCGCGTTCGATCCGGAGCCGGTCGAGCTGCTCGCTCGGCCCCTCGGCGCGGACCGAGAAGCCGGTGCCGACGCGGACGTCGACATCGTCCGAACCGCGCAGGTCGATCTGGTCGAAACCGGTGACCTGGAACGTGCGGGTCGTGCCCGCCCCCGACGCGGCGACCCCGGATCCCTCGCTGTCGCCGTTCCAGCTGAACGAGCAGGCGGCGAGAGGTATGATCAGCCCGAGCGCAAGAAAATTCATCGCATCCTCCTGTGTATTGTTCAAGCAATACACCTGATCGCAGAGGCTGCAAAGCGAAATTACACGGGCGGCGGATGTGGGCCCCCTAGAATCCTCCCCCGCCAGGGGGAGGTGTCGCCGAAGGTGACGGAGGGGGAGGATGCGGAACAGTCGTTTCCCTTTCCGCCCCCTCCGTCTGGCAAGGGCCAGCCACGTCCCCCTGGCGGGGGAGGAACCCCAGCCCTCAGCGGCGCTTGCACGGATAGGCGTCGCGCAGCGCATCGCGGACGACGAAGGACGGCGCCCCGGTGCCCGTCTTCTTGGCTCGTGCGCGCAGATACTTCCGCACCGTCGCCGCGACCTCGATGTTCGAGGCGCGGGCCGGCAGCGGGCAGATGTCGCCCGACGCCGACAGCGCGTCGAATTCGCCGAGGATATAGCCGGTACAGAAATTGGCGGTCGGATCGCCGTCCTTGCCCTGGCAATATTCCAGTAGCTGCTGGGTCGTGAGCGAACTCACCACCACCGGCCGGCTGGCAGGTCGACTGGCAGGACGATCGGCGGCGGCGAGTGCAAGCATCAGCAAAATCATGGCGGTCCCTTGGCGCCGGGCGTTCTAGCTGGCGGCGGCAGCGCTGACATAGGGCAGCAGGCGCACGCGGGGGAAGACGTCGTCGAGCGATTTTGTGTCGGGCAGGATATAGACGACCCCGCCCTTCTTCTGGAACAGCGGCGTGAGCTTGCCGGTATAGAATTTGGTGCCGACGTTGATGCAGCCGAAGCTGATCCGGTTGTCGTCGGGTGTCGGCGATTGCAGCCGCTCGACGCGGTGCTCGCTCTTGTGCGTGGTGATCACCGCATGCAGCGCGACCGAATTGGCATAATCGACCCAGATCACGCGCTGATGCCCGAAGGCTCGGCCGAACTTGCTGACGAAGCGGCCGGCCGGCGTGGTCCGCTCGGCAGGACCGATGTCGGCAAGATTCTTCGCACCCACCCCGGGAGACGAATCGTCCCCGATCCCGACGCCGAGCAATACCGGCGTCTGGCCGAGAAACTCACCCCTCGCGCTGAACAGGAGCAGCGACGCGGCCGGCTTGTCGATCACGACATAGGGCAGGCCCTTATTGTCGTGCTCGGCCGCGATCCAAGCGAGCATGCGACTCGCCGGTTCGGACTGCGGGGGGAGCAGCAATGGCGGCGCGACCACGGCCACGGCCTTTGCCTTGCTCTTGGTCCGCGAACGCGCCGGAACCTTGGCCTTGCGTGCCTTGGTCGCACCCGGGGCAGCCTTCGTCGACGCCGCCGACGCTGGTGCAACCAGCGCCAGCGACAACCCTGCGATCGCCGCCATATGGCGAACGCGACGAAACAGCCCCGTGGACCTGAAGCCCGGGATCAAAATGGGCGTGTCCAACAGGGCCGTCCGTTGATGCAAGCGCGTGCGAAGATAGACTTAGCCGCGCGGCTTGCGCTGGCGCTGCTTGGCCTGCATCTGGACCTGCTGGTCGATGCCGTCGACACGACCGGTCAGCTGGTCGATGCGCTGGCCGTTCTGCTGCGACTGGCCGGCAGCCGCCTGAGCCTGGGCAAGTGCCTGGCCGGAGGTGCCCTCGACCGTGCGCAACTGCCCATCCAGGCCGTCGATGCGCGTGTTGACCACGGCGATCTGCTCGCGGACGAAGCCCTTCGTGGCGCAACCGCTAAGGCCGATACCGGCGATGAGGATCAGGGCGACCGTCGGGTATTTCGGGAGATTCGTACGCATAGACTTAACCTTTCCAAACATGGATGGCGTCAGTCAGCGGAGAGTCGATGGAATAACAATCGATATCCGGCGAGACGTTCGCTCCGTGCGGCGAGAGTTGTCCGGCGATGGAGCCTGCGACTGGATTTGAGGCGTAACGAGACTGCCGGTCGCTTTCTTGATCTGTAGCAAGGTTACGTTCAGATTAGCGGAACGAGCGGCGCATATCGCAATGGATACTTGCAATACTTGCCCACCCCCACTTGCACCACCCCGGCGAAGGCCGCGGCCCAATTGCGAGACGTCGCCAACTTAAGGCCGCGCTCCGTCACTCCAACCTTTCCAATTGGGCCCCGGCCTTCGCCGGGGTGGTGGGAGAGGTGCGCTGAGATCCTCCCCCGCCAGGGGGAGGTGGCTGGCTCTTGCCAGACGGAGGGGGAGGTAAGGGCAACGTAGGTTCCGTGTCCTCCCCCTCCGTCACCTGCGGTGCCACCTCCCCCTTGCGGGGGAGGATCGTTGAGTTCCCTGCAAACGAAAAAGGGCGGCCCCGCTGGACCGCCCTTTCGTCTCGGCAAGGTACCCGGTAGTTAAGCCGGCACCTTGTCCTTGTTATAGATTGCCGCCGCAGCGCGGAGGATGTCGAGGATATTCTCCTGCGCCTTGGGCTCGTCGAGCTCTTCCATCGCGGCCAGTTCGCGCGCGAGGCGGCTGGTCGCGCCTTCGAAGATCTGGCGCTCGGAATAGCTCTGCTCGGGCTGATCGTCGGCGCGGAACAGATCGCGGACCACTTCGGCGATCGACACCAGGTCGCCCGAATTGATCTTCGCTTCATATTCCTGCGCGCGGCGCGACCACATGGTGCGCTTGACCTTGGGCTTGCCCTTGAGCGTGTCCATCGCCTCGCGCATCGTCTTGTCCGACGACAGCTTGCGCATGCCGACGCTTTCGGCCTTGTTGGTCGGCACGCGGAGCGTCATGCGCTCCTTCTCGAACCGGAGGACGTAGAGTTCCAGTGTCATGCCGGCGATTTCCGAGCGCTGGAGCTCGATCACACGGCCGACTCCGTGCTTTGGGTAAACGACGAAATCACCGACATCGAAGGACAGTGCCTTGGCAGCCATTTGGGGCCTTTCCGGATCAGGCCTCCACGCGACGCCTCGACGAAGGACTCGTCGCTGCTGCATCGGGGGAGGGATAGGTCTGTACGTCAAGCGGATGACGTAGATCATCGCGCCCGTCGCGGACCCATCTAGCAGCTTTGCAACAAAATTACCAGCCGAACGTGGCAGGCGGCTTGCCCTTTTCGGGATTCGCCGCCTCTTATCAGTCGCCTGCGCCGGGCTCGGGCGAGAAATACTTGTCGAACTTGCCCTCGACACCCTTCATCGCGTCGGCATCCGGCGGCGTCTGATTGTCGTTACGCGTGACGTTGGGCCATTGCGCCGAGAACGTCGTGTTCAGCTCAAGCCACTGCTCGAGGCCACTTTCCGTATCGGGCAGGATCGCTTCGGCGGGGCATTCGGGCTCGCACACGCCGCAGTCGATGCACTCGCTGGGATTGATCACCAGCATGTTCTCGCCTTCGTAGAAGCAGTCGACCGGGCACACTTCCACGCAGTCCATGTACTTGCAGCGGATGCAGGCATCGGTGACGACGTAGGTCATTGCAGAACTCCTGGGCCGGATTCCTTCCCGGCGACGAACGCGCCAGCGACTATGCGCGCACGCCCGTCGCGTCAATCATAGCAAGCCTTCTGCGAGACGTTATCAGGCTTTGTCGTTCCGATCACGCCCTGCCCAACACCCCTCCGTCATCCTGACGAAAGTCAGGACCCAGGATACCAAGGGCAGCGTCTCGTGGCTCTGGGTCCTGACTTTCGTCAGGATGACGGAGGTCGCTGTGACGGCGTCGTTCGATTTAACGATCGCGGCTGTCGATACGGCTAGTTCACTCGGAAGCCGGATCGCGCACCGCACCGGCAGGCGTCTTCCCAGCAATCAAATCCTGATAGCACCCTTGCGCCTCAAGCGCCGGCCCCCGCCGCGCCGGCAAAGCCTCGACCCGGATCACCCGAACCCGCTCCTCCACCGCAAACGTCAGCACATTCCCAACCCGCACCGGGCAATGCGCACGATCGATCGGCCTTCCATCGATGCGAAGATGCCCTTTCTCAGCAATCGTCTGCGCGGCACTCCGCGTTTTCGCGAGCCGCACGAACCACAGGAACCGATCGATCCGCATCGCGCCTTCAACCATGGCGGACCAGTGCGGCGAGCCCGGCAAACGCGTTCTGCCGCGAAGGATCGATCGGCGTCGGCGCCACGGCGCGAGCCGGCGGTCGACCGCGCCACACCCAACGGGGCGTGTCCCCCGCGAGTGCCTTGAACCCGAGTTCGGCCATCAACCGCTCCAGCGACGCCGGATCGACGCCGATCGAGGTCGCCAGCGCCGGATCGGGCGCGAACGGCGTCCGCCCCTGCCGCGAGTCGTGCGCGGCGCGGGCAATGCGCTCGATCAGGTCGACGCGCACCGCCTGAAGCCCGAGCGGACGGAACCCTGCCTCGAGAACCGCCCCTTCGCTGCCACGCGCCAGCACCGTAGCGCCCTCGCGCGGGGCGGTGATTGTCACACCGCGGGCTGCTGCGAGGATGCGCCGCCAGCGCGCCGACTCGGGCTTGAGCAATCGTGCATCGAACAGATCAAGCGCACCGACCGTGATGCCAACCTTGCGCAAGCGCTTGCGCTCGTCGGGATCGATCGCGTCGAGCGCCAGCCGCATCGGCAGCCGCGGCAGGATCCCGCCGGCCGCCTCGATCGCACTGGCGACCGCGCGCAATGCCGGCGTCGCGTTGGGATCGCGGCTCACCTCAGCGAGATGGACCAGCACCGCGATCCGCCGCTTGAGCATCGCCCCGAGCCACAGCGACAGCCGCGCTTCAATCCGCTCCCGCGCTGCCTTGTCGAGGCAATCGAGCGAGCGATCGAGGATCAGCTTCGGCCGCGCGAACGACGGCCCCGCCGCCAGCCGAGCCACCGCGTGCCCCGCCCAGATAACCTGCGCCGCATCGTCGAGCGCGATATCGACGTCCGGCGCGTCGACCAGCGATTGCCCGCGCCGAGACCGCTCACCGGTCAGCCGTTTTTCCGCAGCCGCCAGCAGCAACCTTTTGTCGCTCGCCCGCGCATCCGCCGCCACCGTGAACCGGAACCCGTCGAGGCGACCGATCGGATGATCCTCGACCATCACCTCGCCTTCGGGACCGATCACCACCGGCAACGCGCCCGCATCCGCGCCGATCTGGCGCATCAACGCAGTCGTACGCTTGTCGACGAACCGCTGCGTCAGGCTGGCGTGCAGCGCATCCGACAACCGCTCCTCCAGCGCCGCCGTCCGCGCGGCCCAAAGCGTCGGCTCGGCCAGCCAGTCCGCCCGCTGTGCGATATACGCCCATATCCGCGTCGCCGCGATCCGCCCCGCGATCACCGGCACGTCGCCCGCCACCGTATCTAGCCGCGCGATCTCGTCCGCGAACCACTGGTGCGGGATATGCCCGCGCCCCTCGCTCAGATGCCCGAACACCCGCGACACGAACCGCGCATGCGGATCGAGCCCGACTTTCCGAAAATCGGGCAAGCCACACGCCGCCCACAACCGCGCAACCATCGCCGGATGCCGCGCCCGCTCGCGCACCCAACCCTCCTCCGCCAACCGCTTCAACACCCCCAGGTCGAGCGCCTGAGGCGCGGCGCGCAAAACACCCGCGGGAGGCCTCGCCTCCAGGCTCGCCACCAGCGCGTCGATGCTGGAGAAATCAGGCTCACCCTGCCGCCAATACAGGTTCTCGAGCCGCGGAAACCGGTGCTCCTCGATCGCCAGCACTTCCTCGGGCAGGAACGCACCCGGCCCATCGTCGGACAGCGCGCCGAACGTGCCGTCGCGCTGATGCCGCCCCGCACGACCTGCGATCTGCGCCATTTCCGCGACCGTCAGGCGACGCTGGCGCTTGCCGTCGAACTTGTTGAGGCTCGCGAACGCGACATGCGCAACGTCCATGTTGAGCCCCATCCCGATCGCGTCGGTCGCGACCAGATAGTCGACCTCGCCCGCCTGGAACATCGCCACCTGCGCATTGCGGGTCCGAGGGCTGAGTGCGCCCATGACGACGGCCGCACCGCCACGCAGACGCCGCAACATCTCGGCGACCGCATAGACCTCCTCCGCCGAGAAAGCGACGATCGCCGAGCGCTTGGGCAGTCGGCTGATCTTCTTCGCGCCCGCATAGGTCAGCGTCGAGAAGCGCGGCCGGTTGACGATTTCTGCACCGGGCACGAGCTTCTTGATCATCGGCCGCAGCGCCTCGGAGCCGAGGATCATCGTCTCCTCGCGCCCGCGCGCGCGCATCAGGCGATCGGTAAAGACATGCCCGCGCTCCGGATCGGCGCCCAGTTGCGCTTCGTCGATCCCGACGAATGCGACGTCGCGATCGGGCATCGACTCGGCGGTACACAGGAACCAGCGCGCATCGGGCGGCACGATCTTCTCTTCGCCGGTGACCAGCGCCACGCGGTTCGCGCCCTTGATCGCGACGACGCGGTCATAGACCTCGCGCGCGAGCAAGCGCAGCGGAAAGCCGATCATGCCGCTGGAATGCGCGCACATCCGCTCGATCGCGAGGTGCGTCTTGCCCGTGTTGGTCGGGCCGAGGACCGCGGTCACGCCAGCGGAGACATCGTCGCTCATGGCCGACAACATCGGGGGTAAAGCGGGCGTGCGCAATGACCTGCGCGCAATTGCGTCGCCGGACGCCCCGCAGAGTCGGTCGGGTCGAGGCTGGCGCGCGTTGACCATCCCGGCCGACACGCTACGCCGGGACCATGGCAAAACCCGACCGCCTCGCCCGCCTCGACGCCCAGCGCGAGGATCTCGAAACCGACTATCGCGCAACCTTGATTGCGGCGCTGGAAAAGACCGCCGCCGGCGCGCTCGGGTTGTTCAATCGCACGCCGGACCGCCGCGTCCGCGCCGCGATCGCACCGACGATCGACGCGCTCACCGAGATGGGCGACGACATCGCCGCGATGCGCGAGCGGCTGATGCTCGAACCCTTCGCGCTCCACGCCGACTTCTTCGCCGCGCGCGGCCCGGTCAGCGCCAGCGCGGTCGGCGAACAGAAAGAAGCGCGGTTGTGGCTCGACCGGCTTAAGGCGCAGGATCCGCCCGCCGCCAACGCGTAGTTTTCGGGGTCGCCCTACCCTTCGAACCGCCACCCGACATTGGTCCCCGCCAGGAACGGCACCACCGCCGTTTCGCCGGCCCCGATCGACGCCGGCACCTCGGCATCGCCGCGCACCAGCGTCACCGTCCCCTCGTTGAGCGGCAACCCATAGAACCGTGCGCCATGCTCGGACGCGAACCCCTCGAACTTGTCGAGCGCCCCCTCCTCGTCGAACACGCGCGCATACGCCTCCAGCGCGAACGGCGCATTGAATATCCCAGCGCACCCGCACCCGGACTCCTTCGCCCCGACGACATGCGGCGCGCTGTCGGTCCCGAGGAAGAACCGAGGCGACCCCGACACCGCCGCCGCGCGCACCGCGAGCCGATGCGTCTCGCGCTTCAGCACCGGCAGGCAGTAAGCGTGCGGCCTGAGCCCGCCGTCGAACAGCGCATTGCGGTTGATCAGCAGATGCTGCGGCGTGATCGTCGCGGCGATCGGATGATCCGCCTCGGCCACGAAGGCGGCGGCCTCCGCGGTCGTGATATGCTCCAGCACGATCTTCAGCCCCGGATAGTCGCGCACCAGCGGCGCCAGCGTGCGCTCGACGAACACCGCCTCGCGATCGAAGATGTCGATCGACTTGTCGGTCACCTCGCCGTGGATCAGCAGCGGCATGCCGATCCGCTGCAACGTCTCGAGCACGCCCGTCAGCGCGCGGATATCGGTCACGCCGTGCGCCGAATTGGTGGTCGCATGCGCGGGGTACAACTTGCACGCGGTGAAAACGCCTTCCGCATAGCCGCGCTCGAGCTCGGCCGGATCGGTGCCATCGGTGAGATAGCACGTCATCAGCGGCGTGAAGGCGGCATCCCCCAACGCCGCCATGATCCGCTCGCGATAGGCCTTTGCGGCCTCGATCGAGGTCACCGGCGGCGTCAGGTTGGGCATGATGATCGCGCGCGCGAACTGCCGCGCGGTATACCCCGCGACCGCCTCCAGCATCGCGCCGTCGCGCAGGTGGACGTGCCAGTCGTCGGGGCGGCGGATCGTGAGGCGCTCGGTCATGAGGCCCTCCTATCGGCCTGCGCAGCGAGATGCCAGACGCCGCCCGCTTGGAAATCGCGCCCCGCACACTAGGTGGTAGGCATGGACCAACCCGCACCCGTAACGATGCCCGCAACGATGTTGCCAGATCGCAGCTTGATCCGCGTCGCCGGCGAAGACGTGCGGGGCTTCCTCCAGGGGCTGGTCACCGCGGACACCGCGTTGCTGACCCCCGACACACCCGCCTGGGCCGCACTCCTGTCGCCGCAGGGCAAGGTGCTGTTCGACTTCATTCTCTGGGCCGACGGCGACGACGTGCTGATCGACGCGGAGGCCGCGCAAGCCGAGGCGCTGACCAAGCGCCTGACGCTCTACCGGCTGCGTCGCAAGATGACGCTCCAGCCCGACGACGCCAGGGTCCACTGGTCCCCGACCGGCATTCAGGGCGTCCCCGACCCACGCCTCGCGGAACTCGGCCGCCGCTGGCTCGCCCCCGCCGGCGACCCGGCAACCGGCTGGCACGAACACCGCCTGTCGCTCGGCGTCACCGAAGGCATCGCCGAACTCGGCAATGGCGAGACGCTCTGGCTAGAATGCAACGCACGCGAGCTGAACGGCGTCAGCTTCACCAAGGGGTGTTACGTAGGCCAGGAGAACACCGCGCGGATGCACCACCGCTCCAAGGTCAACCGCCGCCTCGTCGTCGCGCCCTTCACCGAACCGAGCGCCCGCACACGGGTCATCTACCCCGACCTCGCCCTGATGGTCGAACACCGCCGCGTCGAGTCGCTCGGCGACGCGCTGACGCCACCCTGGCTAGCCGCAGCACTGGTAGAAACGCCCTAACAAGCCCCCCACGATCCTCCCCCGCCAGGGGGAGGTGGCACCGAAGGTGACGGAGGGGGAGGACACGAAACATGCGTGGCGCCAGCCTCCCCTCCGTCTGGCAAGGGCCAGCCACCTCCCCCTTGCGGGGGAGGATTACTGGCTCCGGCACTCAAGAGTTAGCGCGCGCCCAGGCGCCCGCATCCGCCACCTGCGCCGCATCGGGCGTCACCCCGGTATACAGCACGAACTGCTGCACCGCCTGCAACGTCGCGACATCCGCGCCGGTAATGCACCGCTTCCCCGCCGCCGCCGCCGCGCGCAGAAACGGCGTCTCGATCGGATACTGCACAACGTCGAACGCCACCTCGCAGGCCGCAATCATTGCCGCCGGAAACGCCAGCGCCTCGGCATCCGCTCCGGTCATCCCCAGCGGCGTGACGTTGATCAGCAACGCCACCTCCCCCTCGGCAACCGCCGCCCAGCGATACCCATAGAGATCCGCCAGCGCGCGCCCCGCCCGCTCGTTCCGCGCGACGATCGTTCCATCGCGGAACCCGCTGTCGCTCAGCGCCGCCGCGACCGCCTTCGCCATCCCGCCCGAACCCTGCACCACGAACGGCATCGCCCGATCGAGATTCGCGACCAGATCGACCACCGCGCCGTAATCCGTATTGTGCCCGGTCAGCACCCCGTCATCGTTGACGATCGTATTGACGCTATCGATCGCGCTCGCGGTCTGCGCCAGCCCGTCGAGCAGCGGGATCACCGCCTCCTTGAACGGCATAGAGATCGCACACCCACGGATCCCCAGCGCCCGGATCCCGCCGATCGCCGCGTCCAGATCGGTGGTTGAGAACGACTTGTAGACGAAATCCAGCCCGGTCAGTTCGTACAGCCGATTATGAAACCGCGTCCCAAAGTTCCCCGGCCGCGCCGACAGCGACATGCACAGCCGCGTATCCCGGCCAATCAGCGGCTTCATCTGCATCTCCTCGCCAAGCCCGTTGCACTACAACCGCGATCCGTCGTGGTGAAGCGTCGATAGATGTGTTCACGCGAAGACGCGAAGGCGCGAAGATGTCGGCCCCAGCCAAGCGCTCCGCCTCCCGCACCCGCGGCAGCACTGAAAATTACGTGAGAGAGCAATCAACGCCGCTACACGCGAACCCTCTTCGCGCCCTTGCGCCTTCGCGTGAACACATCGGCGTTCCGCCAAACGCCGCCGGTGCGAAAGGCCCAAGCGTTGATTTTGTTCGCGCGGAGGCGCGGAGCCGCGGAGAGTAAAAAGAAGGTTTGGGCGGCGCTTTCCGCCATCACCACGCTTTGAGAAGCCGATCATCCAAAGCCGCATTCGCGGGTGCGCTCACCCGGAAAGAGCCATCTCCACTCTTACTCTCCGCGCCTCCGCGCCTCCGCGCGAACAAAATCGACGCCGACCCAAGCCGCCGTCCCCGCGATCGGTCCAGACTCAAAACGCGACGCACAAAAGAAAAGGGAGGCCAGCTTGCGCTGACCTCCCCGATCTTCATTCCGTAATCGACCCAAGAGCCGGTTGGCGAAAGTCTTACTGGCCCGAACCCGGACCGTAGGTGACTTCCACGCGACGGTTCTGCACTTCGCGAACGCCATCGGCGGTCTCGACGCGCGGACGGCTCTCGCCGAATGCTTCCGTCGAGATGACGCTGTCCGGGATGGCATGCGAAGACAGATATGCCTTCACGCCATCTGCGCGGCGCTGCGACAGACCGACGTTGTACGAAGCCGAACCCGACTTGTCCGCGTGACCTGCGAGCATGACCTGTGCGTTGCCGCACGACTGGTACTGCGTGATCGCGTTGTCGAGGATCGACGCTGCCTCTGGCGTGATGTCCGACTTGTCCCATTCGAAGAACACGATGAACGGACCAGGCGAGCAGACCACTTCGACCGGCGCCGGCGGCGGCGGAGGAGGCGGGGGAGGCGGCGGCGGCGGCGGCGGCGGCGGCGGCGGAGCAGCAGGCTCGCCGAAGTTGTATGTCACACCACCAAGGATGCTGTGCGAACGATAGCGACCGTCGAACACGCGGTTCGAAACGTCGACCAGCTTGACGTTCTCGGCGTTGAAGAAACGATACTTCAGCGTCGCGTCGATGTGGTCGGTCAGCGGTGCGCGGATACCGGCCAGGCCCTGATACGCGAACACGGTGTCCGAGTCGTTCAGGAAGTCGCCGTTGTTGTTGAGTGCATACTGCGCCTTGACGCGAGCAACACCAACACCACCGCCGATGAAGCCCTGGATGCCATCGTCCGGACCGAAGTCCAGAAGGCCGTTCAGCATGAAGCTGAGAGCCGACGACGAACCACCAGCGTAATCATAGCTGTTTGCGCCTGCGTTGCCGCGGACGCCGGTCGGACCGAACACTGGCGTGGTCGTGGTCGACGAGTAGCCGTCCACGGTTGCCTTACGGTAGCCGACTTCGGTTTCGAGGCGGAAACCGCCAAAGTCGTAGCCCATTACGGCGTCGACATCGTAACCATAGTCATGATCGACCGAACCGGCATTGTTCAATGCGCCGATATCATAGTCGATGTCTTCAACGATCATCGCACCGCCTTCGACGCCTACGTACCACGACTTATCGCGGGCGAGGGCGGGAGTGGCGAGTGCGGTGGAGGCGAGTGCCAGAACGACGGCAAGCTTCCGCATACTAATCCCCTTTCATGAGTGTCACACGGACATCGCAAACTCCCTATCCTCGGGCTTGTTTCCACGCAAGTTCACAAAAGTTAGAGGTGTTGCCGGAACGACACAGTTTTTGGGGTGTTTGAGGCCCCAATCAACCCGTGGCCGCGTAAACGGCCCAATATGGCGATAATTGCCGCCCGCGCCTGACTGTCGACGACGGTGCCGCCAGCCGGATCGGGAATCGCCGCCCGACGCGCGCCGACCACGTCGACTCCACCGATCGAGACGCGCGACCCGGCCAGCACCCCGATCGTCCAGGCCCCGCCGCCGAACCGCGCATATTGGCCGTCGGCGATGCTCCACACCGTCATCCCCTCGCGCGGTACGACGAACCGCCACCCACCGCTCGTCCAGCCCGCGATCGCCCGCGCCTGCCCGGCCCAGCCACCGGTCGGCGCGGCACCCACGATCCACGCGCTGCCCGCCACCGGCGCGACCGGCGGCGCATTTGTTCCCACCGCCAGCACGCTCGCCTGCACCGCCAGGTCGAGCAGCGCGAGCGCCTCGTTATGCGTCGTTTCCTTCTGCGCCTGTCCCGGCTGCAGCAAAGGCAATGCCAGCCGCGCTGTGATGTCGTCGCTCATCATTCGTTCCCCCGTTCGATTTTCAGGCCCGTTCGGTTTTTTTAGGCTTGTTCGATTTCAGGCTCGTTCGATTTTCAGGCCGGTACGATCAGGTCCGCCGCCAGCGACTCGCCGAAGACGCCCCGCTGCCGGACAGACACGCTGGCAGAGGCAGCACGCTCGGCCGCGGTCACCGCCACGAACGGGACGGCCATCTCGACCTCGCGTGCGGTTCCCCCGGCGGTGACCGTCACCCGGTACGCCTCGACCTCCTCGGACAGCGGCGCGTCGACCCCGTCGATCCAGCGCCACCCCGCTCTGCTGCGTCGAGTCCACTTCACCGTCGCGCTCCCGTCCGCTTCGGCAAAGCAGCGCAGATGCACCGGCGAAGGCGGCACCACCGACGCCCCCCGCATCACGCACCGCGTCTCGACCGGCGTGGCATCGCCCACCCCAGACGCCATCACGCGCACCTCGCGCCCGAGCACCGACAGCGGCAGGTCGAACGTCCGCGCCGCCTCCGCCTGAAGCAGCACGAACCGGTCGCCGATCATTTGCGCGCCGGCCGCCGCCTCGCTCCCCCGCCGCCCGCGCAGCAAGTTATTCAGCCGCCACCGCGCGCCGCCCAGCGGTTCCGCCCGCCCGAACTGGACGAGTTCGTCGCCAATCAGCGCCAGATTGACCCCACGATCGAGCGCCGCCGCATCCGCATCCCCGAGTTCCATGTCCGCATTCGCCAGCACGACCTCGAACGCCCCCCGACGATCCACCAAAGTCGCTGGCGCCCCCGACGCCACCACCGCGATAGTCCCCAGCACCGCAGGCGCAGCCGTCGCTCCGGCCGCCACCCAACTCACCCCATCATCGACGCTGTAGAGCAGAGCCGCCTGCCGCCACGCCGCGCCCGCCCCTGCCGCCACCACGGTCATCCGCGGCGCGGTCAACGGCGTGTCCTCCAACCCGGGAACCTCGAACGCGCGCAGGATCGTCGCGCCGACGACCGCATCCACCGCCCCCGAAACCCGCCCGCTCGTCGCCGTCGCCGAAACCGAAGCCGCGACCAGCGGCACCAGCCCCAGCGTCGTGACCATTCCCTCGATGCTAACATCGGCCACCCGCCAGACGCCGCCCTCGCCCGCAATCGTCACGCAAGCGCCCGGCGCGATCGCCATCGCCCCGAACCCGGCCGCTACCGTCCGCCGCACCCGCCCGGCCTCGGCCCGCGCGAGCATCGCCTCCGCCACCGTCTTCGCTGCGCCCGCCTCGAGCACCGCCGGCACATCGGTCCGCTCATCGCGAACCCCCGCCCCCGGTCGCCGCGCGCGCTGCAGACCCGCCTGGTAATCCCGCGCCGCGTCATAATAGCCGACCGTCACCGTCCGCGGCACGGTCTCGATCGCCGCCACCGCGCGCGCACGCCGCACGCCCTTCCCCGACACGGCAAACCCCTCATCGGCCACAGCGACGGTCGCCCCCGCCGAGTCCCGCATGACCAACCCCGCCCCCGAAGGCGCAAACCAGGCCCCGCCAGCCTGCCCCAGCATCTCCAGCACCGCGCGAACGCTCCCGCCCGACGCCGCGAACCCGCCCACCGCCAGCGCCGCCGTCCCCGACACCTCGCCAGCAAGCGCCGTCGCGATCGTCGACACCAGCACCACCCCCTCGTCGGCAATCACCTCGAACGTCAGCGAGGGAATCCGATTCCCGAAATCCGCCAGTTCCAGCATCTCGAACACCGCGTACGCCGCGCCTCGATACGCCGGCGTCCCCGCCCCCTCCGCCGACGCGATCAACGGATCCGCCAGCTGATCCTCGCTCCCCAAATGCAGCCGGAACCCGGTCCGCGTCTTGAAGTCCCCCGCCGCCCCGCGCAGCAGCTTGCCCTCCGCCCAGATCCGCCCCACCCCCTGCACCGCGCGCGCCGACAACAGCACCGCAAACGATGCCGCATAGGAATAGGTCGAGACGCTAGGCTGCCCCTTGCCACTGCGCGACGGGGACCGACTCTCGATCAGGTCGGTCGCCCAGATCACCGTCCCCGCCACGCGCATCGTCCCGAACAGCTTCGGGATCTGGCTGCCATAGGACGAAGTCTGCACCGCCAGCTCGGTCAGCCGCGGCCCCTCCTTGCGCGTGCCGAACAGCGCATGATCGACCGACTGCCCGATCAGCGCACCGATCGCGCCGCCGACCGGCCCGCCCACCGCCGTGCCCACCGCGGTCAATACCAAGGTCGCCATGTCACACCCCCATCCGCCACACGCCAAGGATCGGCCAGGGCGGCATCCCCGGCCGCTCCACCACGCGCCGCAGTCCCGCATCCGCATGCACGAAGCCTGTCGCGGTCCGGATCCCCAGATGAATCTGCCCCGGCCCCGCCGCCATCAACAGCACGTCGCCCGGCGCCGCGCTGGCAACCCGCACCAGCACCCGGTCGAGCACGCTAGGATCACCGCCCCGCAAAGAATACCCGGTCGGAACCTCGCCAGCATACCCGCCGGCCCGCAACGCCAATGCCACCAGCCCGACACAATCGAGCCCGTCCAACCCCCGCCCATGCAACCGAAACCGAGTCCCCACCGCGGCAAGCGCAGCCTCCGCAACCCGGCTCAAGCCCCCGGATACCGCGTGAGGAGATCGATCCCCGGCAAAAACGGCTCCCCGCGAAAATTCACCGCATTCCCGAACCGCCCGGCACAGGTGGCCAGACTCTTGTCACACCCCTCGACGACCTCGACCAGCACCCCCGCCTCGACCACGAAAGCCGGCACCGCGCGCAACGTCACCGCCACCCCCGCACCCCGCGCGACAGCGCTCTCCAGTCCGCAATTCGTGCCCCCGAACCACCGCAACAGCCCACCCCCGAGCCCCTCCGCACTCGAGTCCATAGTCACCACCGCCCCCTCGCACGCCACGACCCGAGCAAACCGCCGCCGCCCCGCCATCGCCACCCGACACCGCCGATCCCCCAGCTCCGCCCGACACTCCGGCGAAGTCTCTTCGACCACCGCCGATCGAGCGCAGCACTCGCCCCGCGCAGCTCGGCGGTGAACCCGTCATCCCCCAGCTCGACCGCGCCGATCACACCCTCGCCCAGCTCCACCCGCGAGACCGGATCGGTCCAGTCGACCGCAAACAGCACCACCCGAGCCCCATCCCAGCGCCCCGCCAGCAAATCACGTTCCCCGATAGCGGCCGAGGTCAAAGCCCCCGCCACATCCATCGTATCCGCCTCCAGCCCATCCGCCCGCTGGATCGCCGAAGGCGTCATCCCCGGCGCCGCCCGGTGCACCAGCCCGCCCACCACCAGATCCCGATCATGCGCGGTCAGCCCCACCGCCACCCCATCCCGCCGCTCGATCAGCCAACACAGCGCGATCGTCGCCAGCTCGGCATCCAAAAACATGGGCGTCTCCTCCGAATTGAATTCCTCCCCTGCAAGGGGAGGTGGCATCGCGCAGCGCTGACGGAGGGGTGAGCCGCTCTCGATAGGGGCGACACCCCTCCGTCGCTGCGCGACACCTCCCCTCACAGAGGAGGATCAGACAGCTCTCTAAGCCTCGCGCACCTCGACCAAAGGCACACGCGCCGCCACCCCAGCCAGAAACGTCGCCCGCGCCACGCTCAACCGATCCTCGGCAAACCGCACCGGCACATCGAACGCAAACCCGGCGGTCACCGGCGCCCCAAGAGCAGGCGCCCCATCCAGCACCACCCACCCCCCAGCCTCCACGGAAAACGCCGAAGTCCCAACGCCCCCCACAGCCACCGAAACGCTCCCAGCAACCGGCCGAGTAATCCGCCGCGCCGCCGCGCCGTAAGATTTCACGAGAGCAAACCGCCGAGCTACCCCATCGCCAACCCCAACCACCTCCCCGACAGCGTCGAAGTCGAAAGGATCCCGCAACCGAAACCCCCGCGCCGCCCCCATCCGCGCCCGGAAGAACGCGAGCAGCACCCCGATATCCGCCTCGCTCCGAAGCCCCGGCCCGACATCATACGACGTCCGCGCCTCCGCCCACGCCGCATTGCGCGCCTCCCGCCCGCCCGAACTCGTCAGGATCGCGGTGGAAAACCCCGGCGCCACTTCCGCCTCGCGCCCCAGCGCCAACGGGAACAGCACGTCATCGAACGCGTCCACGGCATCCTCCTGTTCGGTATCGAAATGCACGAACCCATCCCGCATCACCTGCGGCAGCGCCCAGAGAAACGTCTCCGCCACCCCCCGCGCCCGAGCCACGTCCGCGGCCGCCTCGATCAGCCCCCACTCCGCCGCCTGATCCGGCCGCAACACGAACCCCGACAGATAATGCTGACGATCGACCGGATACCCCAGCCGCGCGAACGCCACCGCGACGCCCTCCGCCGACGACGCGGAATCCCCCGCCGTCACCCAGTCGTAATCCTCGAGCTGCAGCACATCGAACGCCGGGCTCGCCCACGGTGCCCTGCCCGGCGCCACCCTGCTCGATAGCGCCCTGCTCGACGACACCATGTTCGACTAACCTGTCCCCGACCCGCTTGACCTCCTTCGCCGCGATCCGTCGCGCCAGCGCATCGAGCTGCTTGATCAGCGCCGCATCGGTCTCCTCGGCCGAGGCTCGCGCCTTGCGCCCCCGCCCGCCGGCGACCCCCGCAACCCGGTCCGTGTTCCGCGCCAGCAACCGCAGCGCCAGATCGACGCTGGTAATCACCGGCTTGATCCCCGACGTACCACCCAGCGATCCCACGATCACCCCATCGCCAACGCCCACATGCGCTGCACCCCCGGCCCGGCGCCCGGCACCAGGAACCACCGCATCCCCGTCCCCGTCAGCCGCCCGAGCCGCCGCGTCCGCCCGCCGCCGCTCCGCTCCGAAGCCCTCAGTCTTCGCCTCGCCGCACGTCGCCGCCCGCACCTGTTCGATCCCCGCCTCGATCGCAGGCGCAGGATCGATCCCCTCCAGCGCCAGCGCCATCAGCGCCTGTTCGAGCCGCCCATAGCCCTCCGCCAGCGCCTCCTGCCACTGCGCCGCAAACACCGGATCGCGCCGCCGCAGATAATAGGCGCCGCAATCGGTCATCCCCATCGCCGCTGCCGAAGCCCGCACGTTGCACGTCGCGCTCAGCATCGCGAAGAATCCCTCGCGCCGCGCCTTGGTCCACCCATCCTTGCGCACCGCGGCGCACTGCACGATCCGATTAAGCTATTGCACTCAATGTGCAGAGATCACCGCATAAAGCGCGCGCATGGCATCATCATGCCCGATCACCCGACCAGCCTCGACGTCATTGAGTCCCCGCTGAATACCCGTGACGACGACAACCTCGCGATCGACACACCCCGGGACGGCTTCTCTAACGAGAGAACGAAGATGCCTTTCATGAAAGAAGGGAGAGTTAGTGTACATACGCTATTGACACCATGATCTATTATCGTATGTACGATAAATGTGGATTGATAACCCACATGAGGGACGCCGGAAGGGCCGACGGACCAATCCCTACCACGGAGCACCACCATGAATAGCGAAACGAAGAGCCTGCGGGCCATGGAGCGATGGGGATCAATACACCATGCGGTACAGTTACGACCAAGATAAGCGCAGCAAAGTACTCAAGGAGCGTGGCCTAGACCTAGCAGATGCATCGAAGGTCTTCGAGGGGTTCTATCTCTCACGTGCTGATGAAAAACACAGCGCCGTTGAGAAACGTGTGAACACACTAGGAATGCTGGATGGCGAGCTGGTGCTTGTAATCTGGACACCCCGCGATGGCGAGTGCCGTATCATTACGATGTGGAAAGCCAATGAGAAAGAGAGACGTAAATATCACGAACGACGTGACCGAAGCGGATGACGTGCGTCCCGTATTGAACGATGACTGGTTCGAAGAGGCTGATGCCTATCAGGGAGCCAAGCTCGTACGACGCGGCCGGCCGAAATCCGACAACCCGAAACAGCCCGTTACACTACGACTTGACCGAGACTTGGTCGATTGGTTCAAGAGTACAGGTGATGGGTGGCAAACCCGCATGAACGAACAACTCAGAAAGGCCGCTGGCATTTAGCCTGCGGCCTTTGCGCATTGGAGATGTCACCCATGCTTATGATCGTACAACTGAGCGGCTCAGCGCTCTTCACGGCTCAGGTAGACTGCGTGCCTACCGCGGGCTCGCTCGTGCGAGTTAAAACCGAGTCGTACAAAAAGGGCCTCTATCCAGGCTCGGTGATCGAGTTCGCCGTGACGAATGCCCAGCCACCGGAGTTCGATTTTGCGGAGACGCCTCCTGTCGCGTATCTAGACGCTAACGGGTACCGGGTAATCGTAGAGGGTACGGCGACCGACTGATGAAGGTATCAAATCTAGCTCGGTCCCTCCCGACCTAAGCGAAACGCTCCCACCGAAACGACTGCTACGCCCCTCACCGAGTAGGCACAGGCTCCGCGCCCGAATAATCATAAAACCCGCGCTTGGTCTTGCGCCCGAACCACCCAGCCTCGACATACTTCACCAGCACCGGCGCCGGTCGGAACTTCGGATCGCCCGTCCCCTCGAACAGCACGCGCGTGATCTCCAGGCACGTATCCAGCCCGATGAAATCCGCCAGCGTCAGCGGCCCCATCGGATGGTTCAGCCCGAGCTGGCACGCGAGATCGATGTCGCGCACGCTCGCCACGCCCTCGCCCAGCGCGAAGCACGCCTCGTTGATCATCGGCATCAGCACGCGGTTAACGATGAAGCCCGGCGCGTCGTTCGCATGCACCACCTGCTTGCCGAGCTTTTCCGCAAACGCCTCGACCGCCGCCACCGTCGCGTCCGACGTCGCGAGGCCGCGGATCAGCTCGATCGGCCGCATCACCGGCACCGGATTGAAGAAATGCACGCCCATGAACCGCGCCGCATCGGGCGCCGCCTGGGCGAGGCGCGTGATCGGGATCGACGACGTGTTCGACGCCAGGATCGCGTCCGGCCCGAGCACCTTGCCGACCTCCGCAAAGATCGCGCGCTTAACGGCCTCGCGCTCGGTCGCCGCCTCGACCACGATCGCGCAATCGCCCATGTCCGCCACGCTCGCGACCGGCTCGATCAACGCCAGCGCCGCATCGCGAGCCTCACCCGCGATCTTCTCCTTCTCGACCAGCCGGCCGAGCGCCTTCGCGATCCCCGCCTTGCCCTGGGTCGCCGCCTCCAGCGACACGTCGGCCAGCAGCACGCGGTACCCCGCCTGTGCCGAAACCTGCGCGATCCCCGCGCCCATCTGGCCTGCACCAATCACACCGATCGTCTGCACATCACTCTCCTGATTTGTTGCCCCCTCCCTAGCCGCTTTTCCCCGCGCTGCCAGCGCGCTAGGCTGCAACTATGCTGTGCAAACCGATCTTTTCCGCCCTCACGCCCCTCCTGGCCCCCCTCGTCATGCTGCCGCTGATGACGGCCTGTTCGCCGAGCCAGCCCACGCCGCACCCCAAGGCCGACTCCGCGCCCGAGGCCAAGACCAAGCCCGCTCCCGCAGCCCCGACGGCACCACAGCCGACCCCCACGACCGACACGCACGCGCCACCCAAGCCCGGCACGCTGAGGACCTTCACCGACTGGACCGTAGGCTGCGACAACGCCCTGCGCTGCACGCTCGGCTCGCTCCTCCCCGACGCGAGCATCGGCCAGGACAATCTCACACTTAACCTCGTGCGAGAGCCCGGCCCGGTCGCGAACGGCGGCGGCAAGATGTCGCTGGCGATCGAAACCCGCAACGATCAGGCCGCCACCAAGCGCCCGCCCGCCAGCTTCGTGGTCGACGGCAAGCCCATAGCCCTGCGCGACGCCGCCGCGCTCGCCGCCGCGATCGCCAACGCCCAGTCGCTGAAAATCCTCGACGCAAACGGCGCCACGCTCGCCACCGTCTCGCTGAAAGGCGCCGCCGCCGCGCTCCGCTACATCGACGCGCAACAAGGCCGG
Source organism: Sphingomonas sp. PP-F2F-A104-K0414 (assembly GCF_004340945.1). GTDB lineage: Bacteria > Pseudomonadota > Alphaproteobacteria > Sphingomonadales > Sphingomonadaceae > Sphingomonas. The sequence continues at coordinate 884,011 of NZ_SLYD01000001.1, read as the reverse complement.
GCGGGCACCGTCGACGCCATCGTCGCCACAGGCCCCGCAGCCTCGCGCGCGCCGACGCCCGCCCTCCCCGTCATCGCCGCGATCGCGCCCTCGGGCGCCGCCGCCAAGCTCACCCCCGCGCAGATCGCGACGATGCGCAAACGCGGGTCGTGCGATATCGGCAACTTCCCCGATGGCGCCGACCCGACTCAGTTCGCCCCCGAAGTCCACGTGCTCGGCGGCGGCAAGTCGCTCGCGATCCTCCCCTGCTCAACCGGCGCGTACAATCTGATCGGCGCGCTTTTCATCATCGACGGCGCGACGATCACGCCGGCCCAGACCGACGCCCCCTCCGGCTTCGAGGAAACCGGCGCCGACTCCGCCACGCCGGTCAAGAGCGTCGTCAACGGCAGTTTCGAGAACGGCATCCTAACCAGCTACGCCAAGGGCCGCGGCCTGGGCGACTGCGGCGTGCACCAGAGCTTCGTCTGGGACGGCACCCGCCTGCGCCTGTCCGAGCAATCCGAAATGGGCGAATGCCGCGGCAACATCGACTACATCACGACCTGGCGCGCGAAGGTGGCGCGCTAACCCTCCTTCTTCGCTCAGGGCGCCGGCCGCTCCACCTGAGCCTCGGCCAGATACACCCCGAACAGCCCCTCGGGGTCGGTCCACGCCGCCACCGGCGTCCAGCCGCCCGACCGCAACAAAATCCGCGCATCCCGCGCGCCATATTTGTGGCTGTTCTCGGTGTGGATCGTCTCGCCCGCAGCCATCTCGAATGACCGCCCATCGACGGTAAGCGTGACGTCGCGCACCGCCTCCAGATGCATCTCGATCCGCGCGCGATCGTCGTTCCACACCGCCTTGTGGCGGAACGCGTCGACCGGAATGTCGCCGTCCAGCTCACGGTTGATCCGCTCGAGCAGGTTGAGGTTGAACGCCGCGGTCACGCCCTGCGCGTCGTCATACGCCGGCACCAGCACGTCCTCGCTTTTGATCCGGTCCATCCCGATCAACAGCATCGCGCCCACGCCAAGCGAGGTCCGCATCGCGCGCAGTAGGTCGACCGCCATCAGCGGGATCATGTTACCGATCGTCGACCCCGGAAAGAACCCGAGCTTCGGCGTGTCGGCAATCGTCTTCGGCAGGCTCAGCGGCCGCATGAAATCGGCCTCGAACGGCAGCACCAGCAGGTCCGGGAACTGCTCGCCCAGCACCTTCGACGATTCGCGCAGGAAGTCGCCCGAGATATCGATCGGCACGTAGACCGACGGCGCGACCGCATCGAGCAGGATCGGCGTCTTGGTCGAAGATCCCGACCCGAACTCAACGACCGCACGACCTTCGCCGGCCAGCGTCGCCACCTCCGGACACGCGGTCTCCAGGATCGCCCGCTCGGTCCGCGTCGGGTAATATTCGGGCAGGTCGGTGATCTTCTCGAACAGCTCCGAGCCGCGCCGATCGTAGAACCACCGCGCCGGGATTGCCCGCGGCCGCCGAGCGAGCCCGTCCAGCACGTCCGCACGGAACTGCGGATCGGCCAACGTCTGCTGGCCGTCCTCGATCTCAGGCTTCAACATCAGATATCTTTCGCGAGGCGCACGCCGGTGAACTGCCACCGTTGATGCGGATAGAAGAAATTGCGGTAGCTCGCCCGCGCATGGCCGCGCGGCGTCGCACAGCTCCCGCCGCGCAGGATGAACTGCGAACTCATGAACTTTCCATTGTATTCGCCGACCGCGCCCGCCGCCGTCACGAACCCCGGATAAGGCCGATACGCGCTGCCGGTCCATTCCCAGACGTCGCCGAAGAACGCCGGTCCGCCCGCGGAGGGCCGAGGCTCAACCGGTCCGGCGACATCCATCTGGTTGCCCCCGTTTTCGTCGTGCGAGGCCGCCGCCGCCTCCCATTCGAACTCGGTCGGCAACCGCGCGCCGGCCCAGCTCGCATAGGCATCCGCCTCGAAAAAGCTGACATGCGTCACCGGCGCTGCCGGATCGATCGCGCGCCGACCATCGAGCCCGAACCGCGTCCAGCCCGCCTCACCCTGTTCCCAATAGAGCGGCGCGACGATCCCCTCGGCCTTCACCCACGCCCAGCCATCCGCCAGCCAGTGCCGCGCCTCGGTATAGCCGCCATCGGCAATGAACGCCGCCCATTCGCCGTTCGTCACGGTCCGGTCCGCGATCGCGTGCGGCACCAGCAGCGCGCGATGTCGCGGCCCCTCACAGTCGAACGCGAAGCCCTCGCCGTCGTGCCCGACTTCGACGATCCCGCCCTCGTGCGCGATCCAGCCGATCGGCCCCGGCATCGCGACCGGGACTTTCCGTGCCGCCGGCCACATCGCCGGCTCGAGCGGGTTCTCCGAAAACATGTGGAGGATGTCGGTCACCAACAATTCCTGGTGCTGCTCTTCATGATGGCACCCGAGCGCCACCAAGTCTCGCGCCTCCTCCGGCAAATCCGGCAGCGCGTCGAGCAACGCCGCATCGACATGCGCGCGATACGCCCGAACCTCGTCGATCGACGGCCGCGTCACCATCCCACGCCGATCGCGCGCGTGACGCCGCCCCTCGGCCTCGTAATAGCTGTTGAACAGGAACGGGAAGCGCTCGTCGTGCAGCACATAGCCGGCGACATGATCGCGCAACACGAACGTCTCGAAGAACCACGTCGTATGCGCCATGTGCCACTTGGTCGGCGACGCATCGGGCATCGACTGCACCGTCGCATCCGCATCCGACAGCGGCGTCGCGAGCGCGAGCGTCAGATCGCGGACTGCGGCAAACCGCTCGGCCAACGGAGACGTTTCCGGCAGGCTTTCACGGTCGGGACGAACGGGATTGGGCATCGATCTCTCCTCAGTTCTACGTCGAGCGAAGCGACGTTGGAACGCGAGCGACGATACGCGCCTAGTCGCGCGTGGCCCCCGGTCGCCAAAGAACGTCTCCGGCGCCGTTTTGGTTCACCGCCCGCGATGCCACGAACAGGAAATCCGAAAGCCGGTTAACATACGCTAATGCGGCCGGATTGAGCGGCTGCGTCTCGCTCGCACCGACGGCGGATCGCTCCGCGCGCCGGCTGATCGCGCGCGCTAGGTGCAGCGCGGCGGCTTCGGCCGATCCTCCCGGCAGGATGAAGCTGCGCAACGGGGCAAGATGCGCGTTCAGCGCGTCGATCTCGCGCTCGAGCCGCTCGACCTGCGACGGCACGATCCGCAACACCATCTCGGACGGCGCGAACGGATCATCGCCACCCTCGTCCGTGCCGGCCGGCGTCGCCAGATCCGCGCCGAGATCGAACAGGTCGTTCTGGATCCGGGTCAGCGCCACCGCCATCGGCTGGTCGCCGAGCGCGATCACCGCCAAGCCGATCGCCGAGTTCGCCTCGTCGACATCGCCGATCGCCTGCATCAGCGCGCTCGATTTAGATACGCGCGATCCATCGACGAGCCCCGTCGTTCCGTCATCCCCCGTCCGCGTGTAGATCTTGTTCAGCTTGACCATGAATCTTCCAGATAGAAACGCAGTGAGGCCCCATCACCCAACGCTAACGCCACCCAACGACGAAGTCGGGACCCAACGACGAAATCCCGTACCCCACAGCCCCCGTCACCCCAGCGAAAGCTGGGGTATCCCTCGTGGTTCGCGACGCCCACCCAACAACGAGATTCCAGCTTCCGCTGGAATGACGGCAGAGTGCGAGCGACGTAGCCCCAATTGCAGTCGCCTTAGTTCCGCCCCGCCGCGAACAGGATCACCACCACGATCAGGATCGCGAGCGCCTGGAAGAAGATTCGCTGCTGCATCATCCGATTCGATTTCAGCGACGCGGCACTCGGACCGCTGCCGTCGCGGACCTGCGCCGTGCCCTCCTGCAGGAACGACACGACGCCCCGCACCAGAGCCACGACGGTCGCGATCATCGCCGCGATCAGGAGGATGACGAGGAATGTGTTCATGACCCGAGTGTAAGCGCGCACCGGCGGGGTAGCAATGGCGTACCCGATGCCGGGAAATGACCCATGTTGCCGGGAAGCGAGTTGCGGAACGCCGCGCAGCGGGCGCACATGGCGCATGCTCTATCTCGCGCTCAAAGCCCTGATTTCCGGTATCCTGATCGCCGCCGCATCGGAACTGGCCAAGCGCTATCCCGGCTTCGGTGCGCTCGTGGCATCGCTGCCGCTCGTCTCGGTGCTCGGCATGATCTGGCTCTGGCACGACAAACCCGATCCGCGAACCATGGCCGCGCACGCCGGCGCGACCTTCTGGTACGTGCTGCCCTCGCTACCGATGTTCCTGCTGATCCCCGCGCTGTTGCGACATGGTATACCCTTCTGGATGTCGCTGGTGGCGGGCTGCGTACTGACGATCGCGCTGTACGCGGCGATGACCTGGGCAGCGCCGAGACTGGGGATCGAGCTGTAAAAAGCACCACCCCGGCGGAGGCCGGGGCCCAATTGGGAAAGCAGAGGTAACGGAGCGATGCGTTACGCCAGCACCGTCCCCCAATTGGGCCCCGGCCTCCGCCGGGGTGGTACAACATTGGAGCCGCCGCGCTGCCACCATGTTTCCCCGCGAAGGCGGGGACCCAGACTGGGCTCCCGCCTTCGCGGGAGAACAAGGAAGTGCAGGGTGCGCGGCGTTGCGGCCGCACCGTGTTCGGGGGGTATCGGCACCACTCAGTTCAGGCGCTCACTTGGCTTTCGCTTAGCAGGCCGCGATCACCCCCCACTCCGCACCCGAGCCGCCAACACCGCCCCATCCTCCCCCGCCGCCCGCATTTCCGCCAACGACAACGCCCCATCGCGCTTAGCCAACCGCCGCCCCGCCGCATCCACCACCAGCGGGTGATGATGATAGCGCGGCACCGGCAACCCCAGCAGCGCCTGCAACACCCGATGCACGTCCGTCGCAGCAAACAGATCCACCCCCCGCACCACGTCCGTCACCCCCTGCGCGGCATCGTCGAGCGTCACCGCCAGGTGATAGCTCGCCGGCGCATCCTTCCGCGCCAACACCACATCCCCCTGCGCCAGAGGATCCGCCACGACCCACCCCGCCGCAGCATCATGCCAAGACAGCGCCCCCGTCTCGCCCACCGCCTTCGCCATATCCAGTCGCCAGCAACACGCCCCCGTCCGCGCCGCGATCTCCGCCGCCGACAGCCCCCGACAAATCCCCGGATAGACCGGCCCGACCTCCCCCTGCGGCGCAGAGGCACTCGCCGCGATCTCCGCCCGCGTACAGAAACACGGATACACGAGCGCGCGCGCCTTCAACCCTTCCATCGCCGCGTCGTACGTCGCCAGCCGCTCCGACTGAAACACGAGCTCGTCCCACCGCAACCCAAGCCACGCCAGATCCTCGAGAATCCCATCGACGAACTCCGGCCGACTCCGCGTCCCATCGATATCCTCGATCCGCAGCACGAACCGCCCGCCCCGCTCGCGCGCAAAGTCGTGCGCGCGGATCGCCGACGCCGCGTGGCCCAGATGCAGCCGCCCGGTCGGGCTCGGCGCGAACCGCGTCACGACACTCACCGCGCTTGACCGACCGCTACGCGCCGTGCTGTCATGGTGCCGTCATCGCTATCGTCCATAGGGCGCCATGCGAAGCCTGAGTGGGAGGAGCCGTGTTTCACCCCGATCTGATGCGTCACCCGGATGGTTGTCCGGCGCTTGTGCTCAATGCCGATTACACGCCGCTTTCCTACTATCCGCTCAGCGTCTGGCCGTGGCAAACCGCGGTCAAGGCTGTCTTCCTCGATCGTGTCGACATCGTCGCCACCTATGAACGCGAAGTCCGCAGCGCCAATTTCGCGCTGAAGCTGCCCTCGGTGATCGCGCTCAAGCAGTTCGTCCGACCGTCGCAATTTCCCGCCTTCACCCGCTTCAACCTGTTCCTGCGCGACAAGTTCACCTGCCAATATTGCGGCAAGCTGCGCGACCTCACCTTCGACCATGTCGTCCCCCGCGCGCAAGGCGGTCGCACCACCTGGGAGAACGTCGTCACCGCCTGCTCGCCCTGCAACCTCAAAAAGGGCGGGCGCACGCCCAAACAGGCGGCGATGCCGCTGCACATCGAGGCGATCCGGCCGACCAACTGGCACTTGCAGGAACATGGCCGCAGCTTCCCCCCCAACTACCTGCACGACACATGGCACGACTGGCTCTATTGGGACGTTGAACTGGAAGCGTAACGGCTTTCAAGACGACGGGAGATACTATGCAGGTGAAACTGGTGACGGCGCTTGCCGCGACGGGACTTTTTGTGTCCGCGTGCGGCAACAAGGACGAGCAGCGCGCGCAGGCCGATGCCAACGCGGTAGGCTTCGTGCCCCCCTCGGTAACGTCGCGCCTAGATTTCGGCGCCAGCATGGAACGCCGTTTCCGCACGCTCGACCGCAACGCCGACGACCGCATCACCAAGGACGAACTCCCCGCACCGAACGCGCGCATCAAGGCGTTCGACCGCAACAAGGACGGCGTCATCACCGCAATCGAGTGGAGCGAAGGCACGCTCGCCTGGTTCGACAGGATGGACCTCAACCACGACGGCACCGTCACGTCTGAAGAACGCGCGGAGTCACGGAAGCGCTGAGCCCAAACAGCCGTCACCCCAGCGAAAGCTGGGGTATCCCTCCGGGTTCGCGACGTACGCCCATCCTCATCCGTCACCCCAGCGAACGCTGGGGTATCTCTCGGGGGTTACGACACCCGCCACACGCGGAGATCCCAGCTTTCGCTGGGATGACGGAGTGGGGCTGGGATGACGCCCAGGGGCACCCAAAGACAATAATATTACGCCACACCAGCGCAATGCATTCGATTTCACGCCTCCCACCCGCCATTCCCGGTTGACCTGAACCCTGCCGCAGCGCAGCAAGGCGCCATGGCAAGCCTCCCCGCAATCGCGAACAATTCCGACATCCGCTTCCTCGGCAAACTGCTCGGCGACGTCATCCGCGCCTATGGCGGCGAGCGTCTGTTCGCGGCCACCGAGACGATCCGAAAAGCGTCGGTCGAGCGCCACCGCGACGCTTCCGAAGGCAAACCCGGCGACGATCGCGCGGTCGACCTCAGCCTCGAAAAGCTCAGCCTAGACGAGACGCTCGATTTCGTCCGCGGCTTCATGCTATTCTCGATGCTCGCCAACCTCGCCGAGGACCGCCAGGGCATCGCCGCGGAAGACGGCGCCGACCTCGCCTCCGCGATCGCACAACTCGAATCCGAAGGCATCGACCGAGCCCAGATCCGCACGCTGCTCGACCACGCGCTGATCGCCCCCGTGCTCACCGCGCACCCGACCGAAGTGCGGCGCAAAAGCATGATCGACCACCGCAACCGCATCGCCGAGCTGATGGGCCTGCGCGATCTCGGCCGCGACACCACTCCGGATGGCGACAGCGTCGACGACGCGATCCTCCGCCAGATCGCGCTGCTCTGGCAAACCCGCGTCCTGCGCCGCGACCGCCTCTACGTCACCGACGAGGTCGACACCGCGCTCAGCTACCTGCGCGACGTGTTCCTCCCCGCATTGCCCGCGCTCTACCAGCGCTGGGACCGCGCGCTCGGCGAACGCACGCCGAGCTTCCTGCGTCCCGGCAGCTGGATCGGCGGCGATCGCGACGGCAACCCGTACGTCACCGCCGACTCGCTCAAGACCGCGCTGTCGAAGGCGAGCGAGGCGGTGCTCGGTTATTATTGCGACGCGGTGCACGCGCTCGGCGCGGAACTCTCGATATCGACCGAACATGCGCCGGCCGAGGCCGCGGTGCAGGCGCTCGCCGACGCCAGCGGCGACGATGCCGCCAGCCGCAGCGACGAGCCCTATCGCCGCGCGCTCTCCGGCATCTACGCCCGCCTGTCCGCGACGCACGACGCACTCACGGGGAAGCACGCCCCCCGCCCCGGCCGCCTCGTCGGCGAACCCTATGCCAACCCCGCCGACTTCCGCGCCGACCTCGTCACGCTCGCGCACGGCCTCGGCATCGCGCTCAAGACCGGCGGCGCGCTCGGCCGGCTGATCCGCGCGGTCGAGACGTTCGGCTTCCACCTCGCCACGTTGGACCTCCGCCAGAACAGCGCCGTCCACGAACGCGTCGTCGCCGAACTGCTCAAGGTGGCCGGGGTCGAGGGCGATTACCTCGCGCTCGACGAGGACGCCCGCGTCGCGCTGCTCCGCCGCGAACTCGCCAACGCCCGCCCGCTCACCTCGCGCTTCGCCGAATATTCCGAGGAAACCGCTGGCGAACTCGCGATCGTCCAGGCCGCCGCCGACGCGCACGCCGCCTACGGTCCTCAGTGCATCACCAACTACATCGTCTCGATGGCGCAGTCGGTCAGCGACCTGCTCGAAGTGAACCTGCTCCTGAAGGAGGTCGGCCTCTACCGCCCCGGCGACACGCCGACGGCAGCGATCATGGCCGTCCCGCTATTCGAGACGATCGGCGATCTCGAAGCCGCCCCCGCCGTCATGACCGCGTGGTTCGCGCTCCCTGAAATCGCGACGATCTCGAAGGCGCGCGGCCATCAGGAAGTGATGATCGGCTATTCGGACAGCAACAAGGACGGCGGCTACCTCACCTCCACCTGGCAGCTCTCGAAAGCCTCGACCGCACTAAAACCCGTCTTCGCCGCCGCCGGCGTCGGCATGCAGCTCTTCCACGGCCGCGGCGGCGCGGTCGGGCGCGGCGGCGGCTCGGCGTTCCGCGCGATCCGCGCGCAGCCCTCGGGCACCGTCCAGGGCCGCATCCGCATCACCGAGCAAGGCGAAGTCATCGCCGCGAAATACGGCACGCGCGACGCGGCGATGACCAACCTCGAAGCCATCGCCTCCGCCACGCTGCTGGCAAGCCTCGAACCTGAACGCCTGTCGAACGCCGACAACGCGAGCTTCTCGGCCGCAATGGACACGCTCAGCGACACCGCATTCCACAGCTACCGCGACCTCGTCTACGGTACGGAGGGCTTCCGCACCTTCTTCCGCCAGATGACGCCGATTGCCGAGATCGCCGGCCTCAAGATCGGCAGCCGCCCCGCCAGCCGCACCAAGTCCGACCGCATCGAAGACCTCCGCGCGATCCCCTGGGTGTTCAGCTGGGCGCAGGCGCGCGTCATGCTCCCCGGCTGGTACGGGGTCGGCCGCGCGATCGCCGATTTCGAGGACAAGGCGCTGCTGAAGGACATGGCGCAAGGCTGGCCGCTCTTCGCGTCCGCGCTGGCGAACCTGGAGATGGTGCTAGCCAAGTCCGACATCGGAATCGCCGAACGCTATGCCGGGCTCGTCGAGGACGACAAGCTCCGCGAGATCTTCACCACGATCCGCGACGGCTGGCACCAGACCCACGACGGGCTCCTCACGGTAACAGGCCAGTCCCGCCTCCTCGAAAAGCACCCCGCCCTAGACGCCTCGATCCGCCTCCGCCTCCCCTATATCGAGCCGCTCAACCTCCTCCAAATCGAACTGATCAAACGCCGCCGCGCCGGCGAGGACGACCCGCGGATAGGCGAAGGCATCCTCCTATCCATCAACGCCATCGCCACCGCCCTGAGAAACAGCGGCTAATCCTCCCCGGAACGGGGAGGGGGACCAGCGAAGCTGGTGGAGGGGGCGGGCGGCAAACGTACCAGCCGTGAGACTCGCCTTACGCGATCGCAGCGCCCAGTACCGCTCCGACACAGCCGTAACGCTTGCGGCACTCCCCCTCCACCCCGCCGCTACGCGTCGCGGTCCCCCTCCCCGTTCCGGGGAGGATAAAACGGCGCAGCCACATCCTCGCGCACGCGCATCAACCGCCCGGTCGCCCGATCCAGCAAAGCCCAGGTCGTCACCGCCTCCAGCTTCACCCGCCCATCATCCCCGACAAACCGAACATGCCGATCGAACCGAGCCCCCTTAGGCGCCCCCTCGACCCACGTCTCGCCGACAACCGTCTCCCCCGCGACAACACTCCCGCGGTAATCGATCTCATGCCGCGTCACGACCCACACATACGCCAGCTTATGCTCGGCCGGCGCCACAGCCTCCCAATGCGCGGTAGCGATCGCCTGGATCCACTGCACCCAGACCGCATTGTTCACATGCCCAAGCTCGTCGATATCCGCGTCCTGCGCCGTGATCGAGAGCGTGAACCGGCTCACCCCGCGACGCCCAGCTGCCAAAGCACGAACGCATGCTCCTCCGCACCCTCCCGCAGCGATTCGAACCGCCCCGACTTGCCGCCATGCCCCGCGCCCATGTTGGTCTTGAGCAACAGCACGTTGTCGTCGGTCTTCATCAGCCGCAGCTTGGCCGCCCATTTCGCCGGCTCCCAATAGGTCACGCGCGGATCGTTCAGCCCGCCGCTGATGAACATCGGCGGATAAGCCTGCGCCTTGACGTTGTCGTACGGCGAATACGACCGGATCAGCTTGAACGCAGCCTCGTCCTCGATCGGATTGCCCCACTCCGGCCACTCGCCCGGCGTCAGCGGCAGGCTCTCGTCGAGCATCGTGTTCAGCACGTCAACGAACGGCACGTCCGCGATCACCGCGCCCCACAGCTCGGGATCAGAATTGACCACCGCGCCCATCAGCTCGCCACCGGCAGACCGCCCGGCGATCGCGATCTTGCCCGCCGACGTCCACTTGGCGTCGACCAGCGCCTTCGCCACATCGACGAAATCGTTGAACGTGTTCGCGCGCTTCTCGAGCTTGCCGTCAAGATACCATTGCTGGCCCAGGTCATCGCCACCGCGAATATGCGCAATAGCATAGGCGAACCCGCGATCGAGCAGGCTCATCCGCCCGGTCGAGAAGCCCGGCGGGATCGCATAGCCGTACGCGCCATAGGCATAGAGGAACAAAGGCGCCGACCCATCGCGCACGAACCCCGCCGGATACACGATCGAGACCGGTATCTCGGTCCCGTCCCGCGCGACGATCTTCAGCCGCTCGGTCGCGTATTTCGCCGCGTCATAGCCGCTCGGGATTTCCTGCACCTTGAGCATCGTCCGCTCGCCGGTATCGACGTCATAGTCATACACCGTCCCCGGCGTGACCATCGACTCATACCCAAGCCGCAACACCGTCATGTCGTACTCGGGATTGTCCCCCAGCCCCGCGACATAGCTCGCCTCTGGGAAGTCGATCCGCTTACCCTCGGTCGGCGTCTCGTACCGGTGGATCGCGATCTGATCGAGACCGTCCTCGCGCCCATCGACGACGAAGAAGTCCTGATAGCACTCCACGCCGGTCATGTAGAAATGTGGCGAGGCCGGAATCAGCTCGCTCCACGCATCCGGCTCCTCGACCAGCGCGGTGCAAAGCCGGAAATTCGGATCGACGTCGTTGGTGTGGATGAACAGCGTCCCATCATGCTCGTCGACATCATATTCGCGCCCAACCTTCCGCGCGGAAACGAGGATCGGCACCGCCAGAGGCTCGTGCGCGGGCAGCAGATAGAGCTCGCTCGTCACATGATCGCTCGTCGCGATCACGATCCACTTGCGCGAACTCGTCTCGCCGACGCCGACGCGAAAGCCCTCGTCTTCCTCGTGGAACAGCACGACGTCCTCGGAAATCGGCGTCCCCAACCGGTGGAACCGCGCATTGTCCGTGCGCCACTGCTCGTTCGCCAGACCGTACAGGAAGCCCGCATCGTCCGCGGTCCAGACGATCTCGCTGAGCATCCCCGGGATCACGTCGGGCAGATGCTCGCCGGTATCCAGGTCCTTGACCCGAACCTCGAACCGCTCGCTCCCATTGTCGTCGATCGCATAGGCAAGATAGCGCCCGTCATTGCTGATCGAGAACGCGCCGAGCCGGAAATACTCGTGCCCCTCGGCCAGCGCCGGCTCGTCGAGCAACAGCTCGTCGTCACCCCCTGCGACAGGTTTCCGCCACCATTTCTTGTACTGCCCGCCGGTCTCGTACGCGGTCCAGTAGAGCCAATCGCCATCCTTCTGCGGCACCGAGGATTCGTCCTCCTTGATGCGCGCCTTCATCTCTTCGTAGATCGTATCGACCAGCGCCGTGTGCGGCGCCATCTGCTCTTCGAAATACGCGTTCTCGGCGGCGAGATACGCGAGCACATCGGCGTCATCGACCTCCGGATAGTTCGGATCCTTCAACCACGCATAGGGATCCTCGATCGTCACGCCATGCGTGGTGAAGCTGTGCGGGCGCTGTTCGGCGATGGGGGGCGTGGTCATGCAGCGGTGTTAGCGGGGCGGAGGGAGGAAGCCAAACGCTGCGGCATCGTGGAGAACCGATCCCCGCCACAACCACCACCCCCACGCCACCACCCCGGCGAAGGCCGGGGCCCAATTGGAAAGGTCGCAGTAACTGCACGCAATCCCTCCTCACCATCGTCCCCCAATTGGGCCCCGGCCTCCGCCGGGGTGGTGACGATTGGTGTGAGCGACCGCACGCCCATCATGCACCCCCGCGAAGGCGGGGCCCCAGACTGGGCTCCCGCCTTCGCGGGAGAACAAGGAGCAGGACCGCGCGATAGCCGCTAAAAACACCACCCCGGCGGAGGCCGGGGCCCAGTTGGAAAGGTCGAAGTAACGACGCGCTGCGCTTAGTTAGCGACATCCCCCAACTGGGCCCCGGCTTCCGCCGGGGAGGTGACAAAAGTTCGCCGTAGACACAGCAACGGTGTTGAGCCCCGCCCGCACCCGCTGTCCTACACATCTGCATTCTGTCACAACGCCCGGCATGAACCATGACCGCCAATCCGCGCCCATACCCATACCGTCGCGCCCGTCCCCCACGCCCACCAGGGGCAAGTATTGAAACCTCGCCAGCGTCTGCACTTTCTATACTTCACTTTTGACGAGAGACCGAACCGATGAACCCGACCGCCCGCTTAGCCGACCGCCTCGCGGCCCTCCGCGCCCAGCTAACCACCGATAATCTCGACGGTTTCGTCATCCCGCTCACCGATGAACACATGAGCGAATATGTCGGCGGCTACGCGCAGCGCCTCGCCTGGCTCACCGGCTTCGGCGGCTCGGCCGGCACTGCCGTCGTCCTCGCCGATCGCGCCGCGATCTTCACCGACGGTCGCTACACGATCCAGGTCCGCGAACAGGTCGACGGCGCGCAGTGGGACTACGCCGACGTCCCCCAGACCAGCCCCACCGCCTGGCTCGCCAAGCACGCCCCCGAAGGCGGCCGCATCGGCTACGACCCGTGGCTTCACACCGGCACCTGGGTTGCGGAAGCTACCAAAGCCCTCGCCGACCGCGGCGCGACGCTGGTAGCGGTCCACACCAACCCGATCGACGCGATCTGGACCGACCGCCCCGCCCCCTCCCCCGCCAAGTTGACCGTCCAGCCCGACCAATTCACCGGCGCCTCCTCCGCCGAAAAGCGCGCGAAGATCGCGGACTGGCTTTCCGAGCACGACGCCGACGCCGTCATCCTCACCGCGCTCGATTCGATCGCCTGGACGCTCAACATCCGCGGCGGCGACGTCGACCACACCCCCGTCGCGCTCTCGTACGCGATCGTCGGCGCGGACGGCACCACCGACCTGTTCGTCGCCCCGGACAAGCTCGACAACGCGGTCTGCCAGCATCTCGGCAACGCCGTCCGCCTCCACGACCGCACCGCCTTCGCCGCAACCCTCGCCACCTATGCCGGCAAGCGCGTCGCCGCCGACCCCGAACGCGCCGTCGCGGCGATCACGCAGGCGCTCCAGGCCGGCGGCGCCAAGATCCTCCCCCTCCGCGACCCAGTCGTCCTCGCCAAGGCCATCAAGAACCCGGTCGAGATCGCTGGCCACCGCACCGCCTCTGCCCGCGACGGCGCCGCACTCGCGCGCTTCCTGCGCTGGGTCGAAACCGAATGCGTGAAGGGCGGGCAAACCGAACTCAGCGCCGCCGCCAAGCTGCTCGCCTTCCGCGAACAGACCGGCGTCCTGAAGGACACCTCGTTCGATACGATCTCCGCCACCGGCCCGCACGGCGCGATCCCGCACTATCACGTCACCGAGGAATCGAGCGCGCCGATCGAACCCGGCCAGCTCTACCTGATCGACTCCGGCGGCCAATATGCGGACGGCACCACCGACGTCACCCGCGTGATGCCGATCGGCGAACCGACCGAAGAGATGCGCGACCGCTTCACCCGCGTCCTCAAGGGCCATATCGGCATCGCCACCGCGGTCTTCCCCGACAGCACGATGGGCGGCCAGATCGACGCGTTCGCCCGCCGCCCGCTCTGGGAAGCCGGCCTCGATTTCGGCCACGGCACCGGCCACGGCGTCGGTGCGTATCTCGCGGTCCACGAAGGCCCGCAGCGGATCGCCGCGCCAAACTACCCCGGCGGCGCGGCGATGGAGCCGCTGCGCGCCGGCATGATGCTCTCGAACGAGCCCGGTTACTACAAGGCCGGCGAATACGGCATCCGCATCGAGAACCTGATCCTGATCGAACCCCGCGCAATCCCCGGCGCCGACCGCGCAATGCTCGGCTTCGAGACGCTCACCTTCTGCCCGATCGAACGCTCGCTGATCGAGCCGACGCTGCTGACCGCGGCAGAACGCCAATGGGTCGACGACTATCACGCGCAGGTGCTGGCTGTGCTGGCACCGGAGATGACCGACGCGGAGGATCGCGCCTGGCTCACCGCCAAATGCGCACCTCTCAGCTAGAAGGCTCGTCCTTCGACGCAGGCGCAGCCCCGACGGCTCGCGCCTGCGCCTTCCGCCGCCGCAGGTTCTCGCGCAGCGCAGCCGCCATGCGCTCAGCCTTCTCCGCCGCCTTCCGATCCCGATCGTCCATAAATACGTCCTATATCGGGCCGCGATGCCTTGACAACCGCGCCGCCCTCGTCTCTTAGCCCCACTCCGCCGGCAGCGATGCCAGCGAGTGCTGCCGTAGCTCAGTGGTAGAGCGCATCCTTGGTAAGGCTGAGGTCGTGAGTTCAATCCTCACCGGCAGCACCAGTTTTTTGACTTCTCTCCCGCAGCGGGCGCTCGACGAGCACCCTGCGGAGAGAACCGTCACCTTGCCACCTCATGCTCGTAAGCTCGGCATTTGGAGCCCGCCACCGGCAGAAATGCCGCTCGCGCGAGCGTTTTTAGCGTTCCTGGCTAACCCCGACCTTGTCGCCACGTAAGCACGGCACGCCTCCAGGGTAGGCCGCTCCGGTTTTATGTATCGGTTCGATGGCACGTGCTAGCATGTCCCGAAAGCTCTTGTGTTGCTCAAATACAACACCATCTTTGGCCAGATACCGAACCATCCCACAGGAATTCGTCATGAACATCGACAAATTCACCGACCGCGCGAAGGGCTTCCTGCAATCCGCGCAGACCGTCGCGATCCGCATGAACCACCAGCGGATCGCGCCCGAACATCTGTTGAAGGCACTGCTGGAGGACGAGCAGGGCATGGCCGCAGGGCTGATCGCGGCCGCGGGCGGCGACGCCAAGCGCGCGACCTCGGAAACCGATCTCGCGCTGGCCAAATTCCCCGTCGTGTCCGGCTCGGGCGCGCAGACCACGCCGGGGATCGACAACGACGCGGTGCGCGTGCTCGACCAGGCCGAGCAGATCGCGAACAAGGCGGGCGACAGTTTCGTTACCGTCGAGCGGCTGCTGGTCGCGCTCGCGCTCTCGCTCAACACCGCCGCGGGCAAGGCGTTGAAGGCCGGCGGCGTGACGCCGGAGGGGCTGAACACCGCGATCAACGGCCTGCGTCAGGGCCGCACCGCGGACACCGCTGGCGCCGAGGATCGCTATGATGCGCTGAAGAAGTTCGCGCGCGACCTCACCCAGGCGGCACGCGACGGCAAGCTCGACCCGGTCATCGGCCGCGACGAGGAGATCCGCCGCACCATCCAGATCCTCGCGCGCCGGACCAAGAACAATCCTGCGCTGATCGGCGAACCCGGCGTCGGCAAGACCGCGATCGCCGAGGGGCTAGCCTTGCGGATCGCCAATGGCGACGTGCCCGATACCCTGAAGGATCGCCGGCTGATGTCGCTCGATCTCGGCTCGCTGATCGCGGGTGCCAAATATCGCGGCGAGTTCGAGGAGCGCCTGAAGGGCGTGCTCGACGAGGTGAAGGCCGCCGAGGGCGACATCATCCTGTTCATCGACGAAATGCACCAGCTGATCGGCGCGGGTAAATCCGAGGGCGCGATGGACGCGGGCAACCTGCTCAAGCCCGCCCTTGCGCGCGGCGAGCTGCACTGCGTCGGCGCGACCACGCTCGACGAATATCGGAAGTACGTCGAGAAGGACCCGGCGTTGCAGCGGCGGTTCCAGCCGGTGATGGTCGGCGAACCGACCGTCGAGGACACGATCTCGATCCTGCGCGGGCTGAAGGAGAAGTACGAGCTCCATCACGGCGTGCGGATCACCGACGGCGCGATCGTCGCCGCCTCGACGCTGTCGAACCGCTACATCACCGACCGCTTCCTCCCCGACAAGGCGATCGACCTGATGGACGAGGCCGCGTCGCGGATCCGCATGGAAGTCGAATCGAAGCCCGAGGCGATCGAAAATCTCGACCGGCGGATCATCCAGCTCAAGATCGAACGCGAGGCGTTGAAGCGCGAAACAGACGACGCCTCGGTCGACCGGCTCGACACGCTGGAGGGCGAACTCGTCAACCTGGAGGAGCAATCCGCCGAGCTGACGACGCGCTGGAAGGGCGAGAAGGACAAGATCAACGCCGAGGCGCGGTTGAAGGAACAACTCGATGCCGCTCGGCTGGAGCTGGAGCAGGCGCAACGCTCAGGTGACTTGGCGAAGGCAGGCGAGCTTTCCTACGGGACGATCCCGGGGTTGCAGCGCCAGCTCGACGAGGCGGCGGGGGCGACCAAGGGCGCGATGCTCCGCGAGGAAGTGACCGCCGACGACATCGCCGGCGTGGTCAGCCGCTGGACCGGCATCCCGGTAGAACGGATGTTGCAGGGCGAGCGCGACAAGCTGCTGGCCATGGAAGCGACGATCGGCAAGCGCGTGATCGGCCAGGCGCACGCGGTGAAGGCGGTGTCGACCGCAGTTCGCCGTGCGCGGGCGGGGTTGCAGGACCCGAACCGGCCGCTCGGCTCGTTCCTGTTCCTCGGGCCGACCGGCGTCGGCAAGACCGAGCTGACCAAGGCCCTAGCCGAGTTCCTGTTCGACGACCCCAGCGCGATGGTCCGCATCGACATGAGCGAGTTCATGGAGAAGCACGCGGTCGCGCGGCTGATCGGCGCGCCTCCGGGCTATGTCGGGTACGAGGAAGGCGGCGTGCTGACCGAGGCGGTGCGAAGGCGACCGTATCAGGTGATCCTGTTCGACGAGGTCGAGAAGGCGCACGGCGACGTGTTCAACGTGCTGTTGCAGGTGCTCGACGACGGGCGGCTGACCGACGGCCAGGGGCGCACGGTGGATTTCAGCAACACGTTGATCATCCTGACGTCGAACCTCGGCAGCCAGTACCTCGCGAACATGGCGGAGGGCGACGACGTGTCCTCGGTCGAGCCGCAGGTCATGGAGATCGTCCGGTCGCACTTCCGGCCCGAGTTCCTCAACCGTCTCGACGAGGTGATCCTGTTCCACCGCCTCGGCCAGTCGCACATGGCGCCGATCGTCGACATCCAGGTGAGCCGTGTCGACAAGCTGCTGGCGGATCGCAAGATCGTCCTGGACCTGACGGACGCCGCGCGAGCGTGGCTCGGGCGCGTGGGCTACGACCCGGTGTACGGCGCGCGGCCGTTGAAGCGCGCGGTCCAGCGCTATCTGCAGGATCCGCTCGCCGACATGATCCTGCGCGGCGAGGTGAAGGACGGCTCGACCGTCAAGGTCGACGAAGGCGACGGCAAGCTGGTGCTCCAGGTCGCCTGATACGAAGAGGGGGCGGCGTCCTGCGACGCCGCCCCCTTTCGATTGCCGCAACGCCCGGGTTTAGAAGCCGAACTTCACGCCAGCGCGGAACTGACGGCCATAGATGCCCTCGCCCGCTTGCACTGGGTTGTAGAGATACGCGCCATACGTCGCCGGATCGATCGGCGGCAGATCGTTCAGGATATTCAGTACGTTGACGTAGAAGCTGAACTTGTCGGTTACCTTGACCGTGCCGACCATATCGACCGTGATGTAACCGTCGACGTTTGCGGGCAGATAATCGACCGCCAAGCCGCCATCGCCACGTACGCCGCCCTGGTCTTCTGCCGACAGGTTATATCCTGCAACATAGTTCACCGTGCCGCTGAGGCTGAACTCGTCGCGGATATCGATCGTGTTGGTAACGTTGGCACGCCAGCGCGGCGTCCCCGAGCCCGCGGTCAGATTGTAGTTGCCGAGCGTGCCGACATACTTTTCCTTGCGACCGCCGGGGAACGTGGTGCTGAGATCGAGCAGGATACTGCCCTCACCCGAGATCGTGTAGCGGATGTTGTCGTTGATATCGAACCGCGCGCTACCGCCCATGTCGATGCCCTGCGAATGGATCGTGTTGGCATTGACCAACTGCGACTGCACCAGCCCGACCCGCGGCGTAGCGCCCTCGAAACCGACGCCAACGGCATCCGGAGTCACCGTGAACCCTTCGGGGATCGGCTGACCCGAATAATAAGCGGCCAGTGCGTCGCCTGCGGTCAGCGAGGTAATCGCACCCGTCTTCTTGATGTCGAAGAAGTCGACCGTGAACGACACGTTACGGATCGGCTCGAACACGACGCCAGCCGTAAAGCTCCGCGACTTCTCGGGCTTCAGGTTTTGGCTGGCCAGAGTCGTCTGACCATAGCTGCCCTGACGAATATAGGTCGGGCACGAAGCGAACGTCGCCACAGTGCAACCATATTGCGCGAGATACCCATCGCTGAACAACGTCGCGTTGTTGGTGACATAGCCAGTCGTCGGCAATGCATTGGCCTCGCCAAAGCTCGGGATGCGGAAACCGCGCGACCATGTACCGCGGATCGCAAGCTGGCGGATCGGCGTGAACTTGGCGCCGACCTTTGGCGAGAAGTTGCTCTGGCCCGACGAATAATGATCGTAGCGGCCCGATGCGTTGACCAGGAACTGATCGACGATCGGCAGCTGCAATTCGGTGAATGCCGAGGAAACCGTACGATTGCCGCTGGTGCCGAACGCGTTGATCGAGAAATATCGCTGCGTTGGCCCATTCGTATCGGCGTTCGCCGATGGTGCGTCGATTGCCTCGTAGAAAATCGACCCGCCGACGGCGAGCTGTGCAGCACCACCCGGAAGCGTGAACAGCTCCTTGGTGACCGATGCCTGCAACTGATACAGGTCCGAGCTAGAGTCGTTGATGTTGTCTGGCGTCAGATAGCTGCGCGTTGCCTGCGAGTTGAGCGCAGGGTTGACGAAATTGTAGCTGCCGTCGTTGATCACATCGAGCAGGTGCTGGACGAAGACATAGCCCTTCTGCGTGCGACGCAGATCGCTATGCATCGCGGTCGCATCGACCCGGTAGTTCCAGTCGCCGGCAATCGTACCCTTGATGCCTGCAGCCGCACGGTACACCCGGTTACGCGTCCCGTTGAAGGTGACGGTATCGGGCAGCGCGCCGATCAGCAGCGCGTTCTGGCCCTGCGCAGCAAAGGGGTTGTTCGGGTTGAGACTCCCGTTTGCCGCCGTGCAGGTCACAGTGCCGCGTGGGCAGACATAGACTGGCAGTGACAGGGGCGCGGAACCCGCAGCATATTGCGCCGCTGCCGAGGACGTCGAATATTGCGGGAAAAGGATACCTGCCGGGGCATTGCCGCGAATGACCGACGGGTCACCGCTATAGCTCGACGAGGATTGCTGGAAATTGACTTCCATATACGCTTCGGCGGCATCGCCGACCTTGGCGGTGAACCGCGCCGAACCACCGAAGCGCTCGATGTTCGGTGCCACTACGCCATATTGGTTGACCAGGTCCTGCTGGCAAACGACGTTTGCGACGGCAGCGTTATTGGCCTGCGCGCGGTCGGCTGCAGTCGTCGAATACGGCGTACCGTTAAGGCAGCCTGGGGTCAGCAGCTGGAATTGCGAGCCGCCGACCGCGGTTGCGCCGTTGGCCGGACGGACGAAGAAGTTCGCACCGGCGACCGAGCCGTTGTTCGGAAGCAAACCATCGGCGCCGATGCCGTTGACGATGTTGTTCGGTCCACCCGTACCAACGCCGCGCTGATCCGCCGAATTAAACGGAGATGCCAGATCGCGGTTGTAGACGGCTTCGCTGCGGAAATAGAAGCCGCTGATATACGCGTTATAGCCTTTCGCATCGAGATCACCGGTGCCCGCGGTCAGCGTCAGACGCTGGTTGGCAGCGACGCCACGCTGGCTGATGCCCGCTTCGGCGCGGCCGCTGATGCCATTGAACGAGCGCTTGGTGATGACGTTGACGACGCCTGCGATGGCGTCTGCACCATAGCTGGACGATGCACCGTCACGGAGAACCTCGACCCGCTCGACGATGTCGTCGGGGATCGTGTTCAGATCGACGAAGTTGCGCGTCGCGTCATCGGCGAGCGGATAATAGGCGGCGCGCAGGCCGTCGAACAGGACGAGCGTCGAGTTGGTCGACAGGCCACGCAACGATACCGCGGACGCACCACCGGCAAATGCGCCGTTCGCGGTGAACGAGTTGGTCAGCGCCGGACCGTTGTTCGATGCGAGCGACTGAATGGCGCCCTGCACGGTGTTGATGCCACGCGCGTCGAGGTTGGCAGTCGTCAGCGTCGTGACCGGCGATGGCGTAGCATTGTCGGTTTGGCGAAACAGGGATCCGGTAACGACGATGTCCTGACCATTCGACGCTTCGTCGGCTGGCGGCGTCTGCGGTGCTGGAGCGGCCGCTTGCGCGTCTCCGGCGGTCGTCGGGTCCTGGGCAAAGCCAGTCGCAGTAGACAGGACCAGCGCTAATGGCGTCACTGCAGCAAGCAGCAGTGTCTTTGACGTAAATCGTGTCGTGGTAATCAAGACTGAACCCCTTGCATTGCGCACCGACCGCCCTGACGATCGGCTGCGAAAACACCTCAACTGCTGCTTTGCAAGCGTGCCGAGGACATGGGTTAAGAATGCAGGTGGGCGCCCAGCGTGTAAAGACAGGCATGACGCATCGTTCATTTTTGGTTGCAACCAGTGTCAAAAATGACACGAAAGCTGCCTCTTTTTTTCCGCTCGGTAATAATAGCAATTTCGCGCGATCGGAGTTGTAATAATGTAAGCCCGCCGTCTTACCCTATTTCGCCGGCCACCAGCAGCGGATCGAGTTTCGCGTCGTTCCAGCGCAGGCTCCAGTGGAGATGCGGACCGGTGGCGCGGCCGGTCATCCCGACCGCGCCGATCGGTTGCCCTTTTGTCACGTGATTGCCGGGTTTCACGTCGATGCGTGACAGGTGCAGGAACGCGCTGTTGAGGCCCATGCCGTGGTCGATCATCAGCAGATTGCCCTCCAGCGTGAACGGGTGATCTGCGGCCAGGATCACGACGCCATTGGCTGGCGCGCGCACGACCGTGCCCGTCTCGCGCGCGATGTCGATCCCCGAATGATAGGACCCCGCCTCGCCATTGCGGTAGATGCGTTGCGACCCGAACAGCGTCGAGATCCGACCCGTCACCGGCCACGCGAACGTCTGCCGCCATCCGTCGGACACTGCGGATCCTTGTCGTGCGGCCTTGATCTCGGCAAGTTCGCCAGGGCGGATGCGCGTGAATTCCGCTTCCGGAACGGGATATTTGGGCAGGGTGGACAGCCGCGAGATGTCCCAGCTTCGGGGTGCGATCGTCAGCGGCTGCTGGATCATGCGTCCGTCGGCAAGTGTCGCACTGAGCATGGCCTGCGGGCCGGCGTCGCGGTCGAAGCCGGCGAGAAAGCGGCCGTCGGGGGCCAGCGCGATCGGCTTGCCGTTCAGCATGACGGTGCGCGTTCCGGCGGGGGCGGTCCCGAGGATCAGCCCGCCCTGGCTGAGCGTGCCGGTCCAGCGAAAGGGGCTCGCAGTTGCGGTAGTTGGCGGCGGCGCTTGCTGGGCGGTGGCGCTGGTCGCGGCCAGCAGGATGAGCGCCGCCGCCCGGATCATCGCGGGGCCATCGCTTCGCTGGCGGCGGCGGCGGTGGAATAGGCTTCCTGCCGCGCGACGCTCCAGTAGCGCAGGTCTTCGAGCGCGATACGGTGGCCGGTCGCGGCGCACGCCACGTGGTCGCCGGGGCTGAGGACGCGGAAACCGTTGGCCATATAGTGCAGCCGCGCGGCGCGGTCGGAGTTGGACATCAGCATTGCTAAAACTCTTCTTTACAGCAGGGTGGGCTGGCGTGGCGCCGGGTCGGGCGCGGCCTTCGCCTTGGGAGCAGCATAGGTTTTGGCGGCGGGGCGCTCAAGACCGGTGTCCGTGACCGCGTCCAGCACGCCGTCGCGGAAGTGAAGCGTCAGCGTCCCCGCGTCGCGCGCCGATTTGGCGGAGGCAAGCGTCTCGCCGC
This sequence comes from Sphingomonas sp. PP-F2F-A104-K0414, assembly GCF_004340945.1. Lineage (GTDB taxonomy): Bacteria > Pseudomonadota > Alphaproteobacteria > Sphingomonadales > Sphingomonadaceae > Sphingomonas. Next base: position 861,611 of record NZ_SLYD01000001.1, on the reverse strand, counting down.
CGGGGCGGGCGGTGACGCGAGCATAGCCGCGGTCGAGGATCGCGTCGGGGTTGAGCGACTGGACGAGGCGCCAGGTTGCATCGAGTTGCGCGCGCTTCGCTTCGAGTTTGCGTTCCAGCGTGGCCGGGCGGAGCGCGGCGCCCGAGCGATCGAGACTGCCGCGCGCGAGCGTCAGGCGACGCTCCAGCCCGCGATCGAGGCGCTGGCCGAAATCGTCTGCGCGCTGGCGCTGCGGCCCGAGCAACTGGTCGCGCTTCGGCAGCAGGCGCGCGAGCGCATCTAGCCGCTCGCGACCACGCTCGACGTGGCGGCGCGCGCAGCGCTCAGTGCGGTTGCGGTGGCTGTCGATCGTGAGGCGCAGGTCGGCGAGCACGGGCACCGCGATCTCGGCGGCGGCGGTCGGCGTCGGCGCGCGGAGGTCGGCGGCAAAATCGCACAAGGTCGTGTCGGTCTCGTGGCCTACGGCGGAGATGATCGGGATCGTGCAGGCGGCGACCGCGCGGACGACGACCTCCTCGTTGAACGACCACAGATCCTCGACCGAGCCGCCGCCGCGTGCGACGATGACGAGGTCGGGGCGCGGCACCGGGCCGCCGGGCACGATCGCGTCGAACCCGCGGACCGCGGCGGCGATCTCGGCGGCGGAGCCTTCGCCCTGCACCTTGACCGGCCAGACGATGACGTGCGTCGGGCAGCGATCCTCGAGCCGGTGGAGGATGTCGCGGATCACCGCACCGGTGCCCGAGGTGACGACGCCGATCACCTTCGGCATGAACGGCAGCCGCTTTTTCCGCGTGCCGTCGAACAGCCCCTCGCCCGCGAGCTTCGCCTTCAGTTTCTCGAGCAGCGCCATCAGCGCGCCGGCGCCGGCCAGCTCCATCCGCTCGATGACGATCTGGTATTTCGAGCGGCCGGGATAGGTGGTGAGCTTGCCGGTCGCGATCACCTCGATGCCGTCCTGCGGCACGAACGCGAGGCTCAACGCATTGCCCTTCCAGATGACGCCGTCGATCACCGCCTGGTCGTCTTTCAACGACATGTAGCAATGCCCGGAGGCGACGCGCTTCCACCCGGAGATCTCGCCACGCAGGCGGACATGGCCGAACTCGCCCTCGACCATCCGCTTCAGCTTGAACGCGAGTTCGCCGACCGACATGGCGAGTGCGTTGTCGCCGGCGACCGGCTCGGCTACCAGCCGCCCCATGTTTGCCACCATGTCGCTGGACAATTCATCGGAAAAGGGATCGGGCATGAACGTCCTGCTGCTGGGCTCGGGGGGTCGCGAACATGCGCTCGCGTGGAAGCTGGTGCAATCTCGCGGCCTCGATACGCTGTATGCCGCGCCGGGCAACCCCGGGATCGCACGGCTTGCGACGCTCGTGCCGCTGGATGCGACGGACCACGCCGCCGTCACGGCGTTCGTGCGAGAGCATGCGGTCGGGTTGGTCGTAATCGGACCGGAGGCACCGCTGGTCGATGGGTTGGCCGATAGTTTGCGCGCCGCGGATATCCCTGTGTTCGGGCCGTCGAAGGCGGCGGCGCAGTTGGAGGGTTCGAAAGGCTTCACCAAGGATCTGTGCCTGCGCGCCGGGATCCCGACCGCGGGCTATGTCCGTGTGAAAACGCGCGAAGAGGCAGATGCCGCGCTCGCCCGCACCTTCTCGCTGCCGGTGGTCATCAAGGCGGACGGTCTCGCCGCGGGCAAGGGCGTCGTCATCGCCTTCAGCGCGGCCGAAGCCGATGCCGCGCTTGACGCGCTGTTCGCCGACGGGGAAGCCGAGGCGGTGATCGAGGAGTTCCTCGAAGGCGAGGAGGCGAGCCTCTTCGTGCTGACCGATGGCGTGTCGCTGATGCCGTTCGGCTCGGCGCAGGATCACAAGCGCGTGGGCGAGGGCGATACCGGGCCGAACACTGGCGGGATGGGCGCGTACAGCCCTGCGCTCGTGCTGACGCCTACGCTGGAGAAGCGCGCGATCGACGAGATCGTCGCGCCGACGGTGGCGGCGATGGCGGCGGAGAACATGCCGTTCTCAGGCGTGCTATATGCCGGGCTGATGTTGACGCCGCAGGGGCCGAAGCTGATCGAATACAACGCGCGGTTCGGCGATCCCGAGACGCAGGTGCTGATGATGCGCTTCCAAGGTGATCTGCTCGCGACCATGCTGGCGACCGCGGAAGGGCGGCTCAGCGAGATGCCGGCGGCGAAGTTCAGCGACGAGACCGCGCTGACCGTGGTGATGGCGGCGGACGGCTATCCGGGTACGCCCAAGGCGGGCGGGTCGATCGTCGGACTGGATTCGGCACGGGCGGCGGGCGGCACGGTGTTCCATGCGGGCACGCGTCTTGAGGACGGCGGGCTGGTCGCGGCGGGCGGTCGCGTGCTCGCGGTGACCGCGACCGGCGACGATGTCGCAACGGCGCAGGCGAACGCCTACCGCGCGGTCGAGGCGATCGATTTCGCGGAAGGCTTCTACCGCCGCGACATTGGCTGGCGCGAGATCGCGCGCGGCGCGTAATCCAGTCCTTATCCTCCCCCGCCAGAGGGAGGTGGCTGGCGCTTGCCAGACGGTGGGGGAGGAAAGCGAAAACCCCTGTTCCGTGACCTCCCCCTCCGCCACCTTCAGCGACACCTCCCCCTTGCGGGGGAGGATCGTCAGGTACGAGCCAGCCGATTTGATCTCGCCGCCCGCAGCGCGCGGCGCTACGGTATAGGAATGAACGAAACTTCCGCGACTTCCGCCTCAGGTCTCAGCCTGCTGCCCGACGGCATCGCCACGCTGACCGCGATCCACTTCACGATCATCGCCGTGGTGGCGATCCTCGTCGTGATCGGCCTGATCTGGGGCATCCGGGCCAAGCGCAGCCGCACCAAGGCCACGCACGACGTGATCGCCAACGCCAAGGAGGCCGGCGTTCCCCCCGCGCCGATCGACGCTGAACCCGAAACGCGCACGGCCTCGCAGTCCCAGGTACAGGCGCAGACGGTGGCCCCGGTTACGCCGCCCCAGCCCCCGGTCCAGGCCCAGACCTCGATCCAGCCCCAACCCGAGCACACGCCCGCGGTTCGTACTGCGCCTGCGCCTGCGCCGATCGCCGACACGCCCGACTCTGACGTAGCGCCAATACCCGATCGTCTGGCGGACGAACCGATCGCCGCCGCCGCGCCGCTGGACGCCAGCCCGGCAACCGAAATGGCGCCGCCGACATCGTTCGAACCCGCCCCGATCGCGCCAGCGCCCGCACCCATCGGGTCGCCACAGCCAACACCATCCTATGCAGACGATCCCGTCACGCAGTTGAAGGGACTCGGCCCGAAGGTCGCCGCGCAGCTCGGCGCGCTCGGCGTTGCAACGATCGGCCAAATGGCGGCGCTGTCGGAGAGCGAGGCGCAGCGGATCGACGCGCAACTCGGCAACTTCACCGGACGGATGGGCCGAGATCGCTGGATCGAGCAGGCGCGGTTACTCGCGGCGGGCGACAAGGCCGGGTTCGAGGCGGTGTTCGGCAAGCTGTGAGCCACGCACTCGGACGCATGACAACGCATCGAAGGTGTGCCGCTGGCCTGATCAGTTAACCGCGACCCTCGGCGGAAATGACGATTGGCTCTATGCTCCACGCGCGCCGACGGGCATGTCGGGCGCGCCGCATCTCGATGTAGGAGAGCGGCGGATAACAGGGCGATGAGTGCACATGCTGGTAACGATGAGCGCAATGCTGTTGACGGCTGCCCCCGTTCACGTGACGGCCGCGCCGATATCGTTGCCCGGCGATGCCGCAAGTGCGGCGCTGGCCGGCGCGGTGCTGTCGCCCTTCGCGGGTGACTTCCCGGCCGCCGCGTCGATAGCGGTTTCGCCACTTGCTCTGGCCGTGTCGCTGCCGGCGATCGAGATTTTTCCCCAGGGGCTGCCGACGCAGGACATTCCGCCGGTCGGCCCCGCGCCGTTGGGGACCCCGCCTGCCCAGCGGACTCCCAACGACATCCCCAAGGATATCGTCGTCACAGGCCGCAAGGAGACCGCGGGAGATCCGTTGCGCGCGGTCAACGCCGAGTCGTTCGCGGTGACGCAGAAGGTCGACGACGCCGTGATCGGGCCGGTCGCGCGGACCTACAAGAACAACGTGCCGAGCCCGATCCGCCGCGGCATCCACAATTTCCTATACAATCTGCGCGAGCCGATCGTCTTCCTGAACTTCCTGTTGCAGTTCAAGCCGGGCAAGGCGGCGGAGACGGTCGGGCGGTTCGCGATCAACACGACCATCGGCGTGGCGGGTGTGCTCGACATGGCAAAGCGCAAGCCGTTCCATTTGCCGAGGCGCTCGAACGGGTTTGCCAACACGCTCGGCTATTACGGGGTAAAGAATGGCCCGTTCCTGTTCCTGCCGATCGTCGGGCCGACGACGATCCGCGACCTGTTGGGCGGCGCGGTCGATCGCCTGATCCTGCCGGTCGGCGTCGGTCATCCGTTCACCAGCACGTCGTACACGGTGCCGGCGGGTATCCTCGGCGCGCTAGATCATCGGTCGGAGTTCGACCAGACGCTGAAGGACCTGCACGACAACTCGCCCGATCCGTACGCAGCGACGCGGGCCTTCTATCTCAACCGGCGGCAGGCGGAGATCGACCATCTCCACGGCCGCGTCGAGGGTGATCCTGCGGGCATGTCCGGGCCACCGCCAAGTGTCGTGCCGTTCGTACCGAGCGACCTGGAGCCGGGGGCTAAGCCGGTTTCGGAAGTACCGGCGGAGAGTTCCAGCGCGCCTGCCGTTGGTGAACCCGGAGTTGACCCCGCGGTTGCGGCTCCAGCCGTCAACGCAAAGACCGAGGCCGAGATTCGCCCGTAAACGAGAGCAGAGGCTTACCATCCCCTTTCCGTTCGTGCTGAGCAGATATCTGCGCGCGGACCAAGACCACGATATCGGCCGCCCTTCTCCGTTCGTGCTGGGTAGAGACCGAGTAGCTCCGTCAGGAGCGTATCGAGGGCTCGTATCGAAGCATGGGTTCCGAGCGCCCACCCATCCTTCGATACGCGGCTTCGACAAGCTCAGCAGCTACTCAGGACGAACGGAAGGGAATCAGGACGGTCTGCGAACCGAGCAGGCGGCGAGAAAACCATCAATCCGCCCCTCCGGTACCGTACAAAAGCCCGTCACCCCAGCGTACGCTGGGGTCTCCCAATTGGGATCCGTCGCGCGCAAAACGGGGAGATCCCAGCTTTCGCTGGGATGACGGTTGTTAGGAAGTCTCGCCAGCCGGAGCGGAGCGGATCAGAAGTATCTGTACGCCGGTTTTGCATCTGAACTTCGCCCAAGCACCCACGCCCGGCGGAGTCCTCAGACTTCGCTCACCAACAACTTGTCGATGCGCCGCCCATCCAGATCGACGATCTCGAACTTCCAGCCCTGCTCGACAAAGCTCTCGCCCTCACCCGGCAGATGGCGAAACACCGACAGCGCCAGTCCCGCCACGGTCGCGTAGTCGCGGTCTTCAGGCAGGTCGATGCCGAGGCGATCGGCGAGCGAATCCGCCGCCATCGTGCCTGCCACCAGCAAAGAGCCGTCGTCGCGCACCACGACGGACGGCGCATCGTCCGGATCCGAGTCCGACTTGAACTCGCCTGCGATCGCCGCGAGCAGATCCGCCGGCGTGACGATGCCTTCGAAATGTCCGTATTCGTCGTGGATCAGCGCCATTGGCACTTCGGCTTCGCGCAGTGCGAGCAGCGCGTCCATCGCGTCGATCTGGTCGATCACGACGGGTGCTTTCCGCATCAAGGCGCGCAGGTCGATCGGCTCGCTGCGGAAAAGTGCGGCGGCGATGTCGCGCGCCTGGACGACGCCCTTGACCGCATCGATCGAACCTTCGCCTACCGGCAGCCGCGTATGCTGCGACGCAAGCAACGTCTCGCGGATTTCGTCGGGACCCCAGTCGCAGTCGAGCCAGTCGATTTCGGTACGCGGCGTCATCACTTCGCGGACCGGGCGATCCGCGAGGCGAACGACGCCCGAGATGATCGAGCGTTCATGCTCCTCGATGATCCCCGATTTCGACGCCTCGGCGACGATCATGTGGAGTTCTTCGGCGGTGACGTGCTCTTCCGATTCACGGTTGAGGCGGAGCGCACGGAATATCAGCGCGCTGGTCGAATCGAGCACCAGCACGATCGGCGCGGTGCCGATCGCGAGCCAGCGCATCACCGGCGCCATGAACGACGCGATTGCCTCGGGCGCCCGCAGCGCGAACTGCTTGGGGACGAGCTCGCCGATGATCAGCGACGCGTACGTGGTCAAACCGATGACGATCGCGAACCCGACGGTCTCGGCGGTCGAGGCGGACAGCCCCCACGCCTGCAACCTTGCAGCGGTCGGCATGCCCAAGCTGGAGCCCGAATAGGCGCCCGCCAGGATACCGATCAGCGTGATGCCGATCTGGACGGTCGAAAGGAACTTGCCCGGGTCTGCCGCAAGAACCAGCGCGGCGCGCGCGCCCTTCTTGCCCTGGCGCGCCATCGCCTCGAGCCGCGCTTTGCGTGCGGAGACGATCGCGAGTTCGCTCATCGCGAACACGCCGTTCAACGCGACGAGCGCGAGGATGATCGCGACGTCGATCCAGGGGAAGGGGGGAAGCGGTGCCATTGGCTCAGGCGCTCTTTGCAGGACAACGGTCCGTCGCACAACCGTCCTTACGTACTGGCTTGCGCATACTCGACATCGGACCGCGAAGATGGTCAGGCTCGGTTCAGTGCGCAGGCGGAACAATCGTCGTGACACCGGGTTATCGGCGGTATCGGGCGAAATGCCGTCATCCATCATGTCCCAGGGAGATTATCTATGAAAACCAAGATGTTCGCAGGTGCTGCGATCGCCGCACTAATCGCTACAAGCGGCTGCACCACCGATCCCGAGACCGGTCGCCAGACGATCTCGAAGACCGCACTGGGCGGTATCGGTGGCGCGCTGGGCGGCTATCTGCTCGGCGACGTGGTCGGTGGACGGCATGACCGGACCGAGAAGCTGCTCGGCGCGGGCATCGGTGGTCTCGCCGGGGCGGGGATCGGCGCGTACATGGACAAGCAGGAACGCGACCTGCGCGCGCGCACTGCCGGCACCGACGTGCAGGTGATCCGCCAGGGCGACGACCTGGTGCTCAACATCCCGTCGGGCATCACCTTCGCCTATGACAGCGCGAACGTGCAGCCGCAGTTCCAGCGGACGCTCGACCAGGTCGCCGACACGCTGTCGCAGTATAACCAGACGTATATCGACGTGTACGGGCATACCGATTCGACTGGCAGCGACGCGTACAACCAGACGCTGTCGGAGCGTCGTGCGCGGTCGGTCGCGGATTATCTGGCGGGTCACGGCGTGCAGACTGCGCGCATCGGGACGCGCGGGTACGGCGAAACGCAGCCGATCGCGTCGAACGACACCGATGCGGGCCGGGCGGCGAACCGTCGCGTCGAGGTGAAGATCGTGCCGATCTCGCAGAACGACATGCGGCAGTAAGGGTGTCTTCTGATCCTCCCCCGCCAGGGGGAGGTGTCGCCGAAGGTGACGGAGGGGGAGGACACGGAACAAAGGTTTTCCCTTTCCTCCCCCCGTCTGGCAAGGCCGGCCACCTCCCCCTGGCGGGGAGGATTATTGTTTAGAACAGCCGCCCGCCGTTCGTGACTTGCCCGGTCGGCGAGATCAAGACCACCTTGCCGTCCGCATCGGGGAAGCCGAGCGTCAGCACCTCGGACATCATCGGCCCGATCTGGCGCGGCGGGAAGTTCACGACCGCGGCTACCTGCCGGCCGATCAAAGTCTCAGGCGTATAGTGTTCGGTGATCTGCGCAGATGAGCGCTTCACGCCGATCTCCGCGCCGAAATCGATCCGCAGCTTGAACGCGGGCTTGCGCGCTTCGGGGAAGGGTTCGGCTTCGACGATCGTGCCGACACGGATGTCGACCTTCTCGAAGTCTGCGAACGTGGTTACCTCAGAAATCGACATTGTCGTAGTGCGCCGGCGGTGAGATCAGTTCCATCCGTTCGGACAGCAGCGGGCGGAAGCTCGGGCGGCTCTTGAAGCCGCGATACCAGCGCGCGGTCTGGTCGTGGCCCTTCCAGTCGATCCCGCCGAGATAATCGGTGACCGAGATTTGCGCGGCCGCCGCCAGATCGGCGAGGCTCATCGTTGCGCCGCCGAGCCAATTCCGGTGATCGAGCAGGTAATCCATGTAATCGAGATGCCCGACCGCAGCCTTCATCGCCTCGCGCAGGCCCTTGGCGTCAGGCGCAGTACGATGCGCGAGACGCTTGACCATGCGTTCGTGGAGCAGCGGCCCGGTGACGTCGCGGTAGAAATGCGTGTCGAACCACGTGACCAGCCGGCGGATCTCGGCGCGGTTGGTCGCGGTGCCGTTGATCATCGCCGCCTTCTCGACGGTTTCCTCGAAGAATTCGCAGATCGCCATCGAATCGATCAGCGGCGCGACGCCGCGCGACGCGTCGACCATCACCGGGGTCTGGCCGGCGGGGTTCATGTCCATGAACTCGTCGCGGCGATCCCAGGGCGATTCGCGCACCAGCTCGTAGCCGACCCCCTTCTCGCCCAGCAGCAGGCGCACCTTTCGCGAGAAGGGACACAGGGGGAATTGATAAAGCTGCCACATGCCATCCGTTTAGGCGGTGGGGGGCGTGTGTGTCACTAGCGCGGGTTGGCGTCGCGTAAGAAGATTTGGTTCACGCGGAGGCGCGGAGACGCGGAGGTGTTGCGCTCGCCGCGAGCGAAGCTCCTTCATCACGGATCGTATTAGGAGAGATGCAGAGGGACTTTAGCTCCGCGTCTCCGCGTGAAACCCTCTAACTTGCACCACCCCGGCGGGCGCCAGGGTGGTGTGAGGGCTTGGGCTTATTCCGCCGCGACCAGTTCTGCGCTGTCGTCCAGTGGGTGCGACAAGCGCGTCAGCATTTCCTTCGGCACGATCTGCCAGAAATGGCCGGCAACCCGGTCCCAGTCCTCCAGCAACCCCTTCGACCATTTGCTGTCGGTATGGTCCGCGTGATCGCGGACCAGGTCGAGCAGCACGTCGGCCCAGTGGAGCGACTTCACGCGGTCCCAGGTGATGTTCTCGGGGTTGGCGCGCTTCGCGAAGACGCCGTCGGGATCGTAGACGAACGCCATGCCGCCGGTCATCCCCGCGCCGAAGTTCGCGCCGACCGCGCCGAGCACCACGGCGATGCCGTTGGTCATGTACTCGCACCCGTTCGCACCGCAGCCCTCGACGACGACGATCGCGCCCGAGTTGCGGACCGCAAAGCGCTCACCCGCCTGCCCTGCCGCGAACAGCCGGCCCGACGTTGCGCCATACAGCACGGTGTTGCCGATGATCGTGTTGTCTTGGCTCGCCAGCGGCGAGCTCACCGCCGGCCGAACGATGATCGTGCCGCCCGAGAGCCCCTTGCCGACGTAATCGTTCGAATCGCCGAACACTTCGAGCGTGATACCCTTGCACAGGAACGCGCCGAGCGACTGGCCCGCCGACCCCCGCAGACGGATCGTCACGTGGTTGTCCGCGAGCGTCGACATGCCGAACTTCCGCGTGATCTCGCTCGACAGCCGGGTCCCCACCGCGCGGTGCGTGTTGCGCACCGAATAGGTCAACTGCATCTTCTCGCCGCGCGAGAACACCGCGGATGCGTCCTTGATGATCTGCGCGTCGAGGCTGTCGGGGACTTCGTTGCGGAAGGTCGACAGGCTGAACCGGCGCTGCGAATCATCCGCATCGACCTTCGCCAGGATCGGGTTCAGGTCGAGATCGTCGAGATGCTCCGCGCCGCGGCTGACCTGACGCAGGAACTCGGTGCGGCCGATCACGTCGTCGAGGCTTTTCACGCCGAGCCGCGCGAGGATGTCGCGGACTTCCTCGGCGATAAAGGTCATCAGGTTGATCACCTTCTCGGGCGTGCCGACGAACTTCTGGCGAAGCGCGTCGTTCTGCGTGCAGATGCCGACTGGGCACGTGTTCGAGTGGCATTGCCGCACCATGATGCAGCCCATCGCGACCAGCGACAGCGTGCCGATCCCGAACTCCTCCGCGCCGAGGATCGCGGCGATGACGATGTCACGCCCGGTCTTGAGCCCGCCATCGGTGCGCAGCCGCACGCGACCGCGCAGTCCGTTGAGCGTCAGCACCTGGTTGACCTCCGACAGCCCCATCTCCCACGGCGTGCCCGCGTACTTGATCGACGTCTGCGGCGACGCGCCCGTGCCGCCGACATGGCCGGCGATCAGGATCACGTCGGCATGCGCCTTCGCAACGCCCGCCGCCACGGTGCCGATGCCCGCCGACGAGACCAGCTTCACACACACGCGTGCGCGCGGGTTGATCTGCTTCAGGTCGTAGATCAGCTGGGCGAGATCCTCGATCGAGTAGATGTCGTGGTGCGGGGGCGGCGAGATCAGCGTCACGCCGGGCGTCGCATGGCGCAGCTTGGCGATGAACTCGGTGACCTTGAAGCCGGGCAACTGGCCGCCCTCACCGGGCTTTGCGCCCTGCGCGACCTTGACCTCGATCTCCTCGCACGCGTTCAAATATTCCGCGGTGACACCGAACCGGCCGCTCGCGACCTGCTTGATCGACGAGTTGGCGTTGTCGCCGTTCGCGTACGGCACGAAGCGCGACTTGTCCTCGCCGCCCTCACCCGAGACGGCCTTCGCGCCAATCCGGTTCATCGCGATCGCCAGCGTCTCGTGCGCCTCGGGTGACAGCGCGCCGAGCGACATACCGGGGGTGACGAAGCGCTTGCGGATCTCGGTGATCGCCTCGACCTGGTCGACCGGAACGCCCTCCGCGGGGAAGTTGAACTGGAGCAGATCACGCAGATACACCGGCGGCAGATCGGACACGCCGCGCGAGAATTGCAGATAGCTCGTATAGCTGTCGGTCGCGACCGCGGTCTGGAGCAGGTGCATCAGCTGCGCGGAATAGGCGTGCGTCTCGCCGGTGTGCCGTTGGCGATAGAAGCCACCGATCGGCAGCGTCGCAACCGCCGGATCGAACGCCGCCTCGTGGCGATCGGTCGCGTTGACGTGGAGCGAGGCATAGCCCTCGCCGCTGATCTTCGCGGGCATGCCGGGGAACAGGTCGTTGACCAGGCTGCGCGAGAGGCCGACCGCTTCGAAATTATAGCCGCCGCGGTAGGACGAGATGACCGCGATGCCCATCTTCGACATGATCTTGAGTAGCCCCTCCTCGACCGCGACGCGGTGGCGGCGGAGGCATTCGGCAAGGTCGAAATCGCCGAACAGCCCGCGCGACTGGCGATCGACGATCGCGGCCTCGGCGAGATAGGCGTTCACGGTGGTCGCGCCGACGCCGATCAGCACCGCGTAATAATGCGTGTCGAGGCACTCGGCCGAGCGGACGTTGATCGACGCATAGGAGCGCAGGCCCCGGCGGACGAGGTGGGTGTGGACCGCGGCGACCGCGAGCACGCCGGCAATACCGACGCGGTCCTCGCTGATCGCCTCGTCGGTAAGGAAGATCTCGCTCTTGCCCTGGCGAACGGCCTGCTCCGCCTCGTTGCGGATCCGCTGGATCGCCGCGCGGAGCTTTTCCGGGCCGCCACCGACGTCGAAGGTGCAGTCGATCTCGGCGACTGCGTTACCGAAATGCGCCTTCAACCGCGACCAATGTTCGCCGGTCAGCACCGGCGAATCGAGCACCAACACGCGCTCGCGCTGGTCGCGGACGTCGAGGATGTTGGCGAGATTGCCGAACCGCGTCTTGAGCGACATCACGTGGCGCTCGCGCAGCGGGTCGATCGGCGGGTTGGTGACCTGCGAGAAGTTCTGCCGGAAGAACTGGCTGATCAGCCGCGGCTTGTCGGAGATGACCGCGAGCGGCGTGTCGTCGCCCATCGAGCCGATCGCTTCCTTCGCGGATTCGACCATCGGCGACAGGATCAGTTCCATGTCCTCCATCGTCTGGCCCGCCGCGACCTGACGGCGCGCGAGTTCGGCACGATCATAGCGCACGATCGCGTCCTCGACCGAGGGCAGGTCGGCGAGCGTGTGGAATTCGCCGATCATCGCGGCGTAATCCGCCTCGCCCGAGATGCGATCCTTCACTTCGCGATCCTGGAGCAGGCGGCCTTCGTCGAGGTCGACCGCAATCATCTCGCCCGGTCCGAGCCGGCCCTTGGCGACGATCGTCGATTCGGGAACGACGACCATGCCGCTCTCGGAGCCGACGATCAGCAGGCCGTCCGACGTCAGCGTATAGCGGAGAGGGCGCAGCGCGTTGCGGTCCATGCCGGCGACCGCCCAGCGGCCATCGGTCATCGCCAGCGCGGCGGGGCCGTCCCATGGTTCCATCACCGACGCGAGATACTGGTACATCGCGGTATGTTCGGGCGGCATGTCCGGGCTGGCGGCTTCGGGGACTAGCATCAGCTTGGCGGTCGGCGCATCGCGGCCCGAGCGGCAGATCGCCTCGAACACGGCATCCAATGCGGCGGTGTCGGACGCGCCGGCGGGGATCACCGGCTTGATGTCCTCCGAATTGTCGCCGAACGCGAGGCTCGCCATGCGGATCTCGTGGCTGAGCATCCAGTTCTTGTTGCCGCGGATCGTGTTGATCTCGCCGTTGTGCGCTAGGCAGCGGAACGGTTGCGCCAACCACCATTGCGGGAAGGTGTTGGTCGAATAGCGCTGATGGAAGATCGCGACGCGGCTCTCGAAGCGCTGGTCGCACAGGTCCGGATAGAAGACCGACAGCGATTCGGCGAGGAACAGCCCCTTGTAGATGATCGAGCGGCACGACAGCGAGCAGATGTAGAAGCCCTGGATCTGCGCCGCGATCACGCGCTTCTCGATCCGGCGGCGGACGAGGTACAGCGTCTTCTCGAACTCAGCGGCGTCCTGTTCCTCGGGCAGCGGGCCGGCAATCATGATCTGCTCGATCTCGGGCCGCGTGGCTTGCGCCTTCTGGCCGATCACCGACACGTCGACGGGCACCTGCCGCCAGCCATAGATCGTGTAGCCCGCTTCGATGATCGCGCTCTCGACGATCGTCCGGCAATCCTCCTGCGCGCCGAGATCGGTGCGGGGAAGGAAGATCATGCCGACCGCGAGACGGTTCGGGCGCACCTTGTGGCCCGACGCGGCGACCGCGTCGTCGAAGAAGCGCAGCGGCAGATCGATATGCAGGCCGGCACCGTCGCCGGTCTTGCCATCCGCATCGACCGCGCCGCGGTGCCAGACGGCCTTCAACGCATCGACGGCAGACTGCACGACGCGCCGCGACGCGCGGCCATCGGTGGCGGCGACGAGGCCGACGCCGCACGCATCGCCCTCGAACTCGGGGCGGTACATGCCTTCGGAGGCGAGGCGGGCGCGTTCGGTTTCGTTGGTCATGCCAACCATTCCTTCTTGTCGACGTAGGTGAGCGCGCGCTGGGTAGCGGCGCGGAGAATGTCGGTGGCCTGGACCGCCTCGATCAGCTTGGAGAACCGTGCCTCGCTGGTCAGCGGATAGTCGTGGACCAGGCGATTGCGCAGTTTGACGACTGCCATCCAGCCGTCGGCGCTATCGATGATCCGCAGCGCCTCCATCCGGTTGGCGACATCGCGAGCGTACATATCCTTCGTATCCACCGCGCGTACCTGGAGGATGGTGCGGAACAGCCGCATCAACTGGTCTTCCAATTGCTCGACCGTTTTCAGCAGCGCGCGCGATCCGACGCGGCCGTGTTCCGTCATCGCCTCGAACGCCGGCAGATCGGTCGGCACGGTACCGAGCAACCGCATGTCCTCGTCGAGAGCGACGGTAAGCGACCGCACCCGCTCGCAGATGATTTCGAGGATGTCCTCTTCGGGTTCCGTCACAGCACGATCCCATCGCGATAGGCGATGCGCTCGAACCCACGCGGCGTACCGCCACGGATGGTGAGCACCACATCGACCTTTTGCGGATCGATCTGTTGAAACAGCCTGTCCTCGAATTTCCCGCGGGCACGCCCTTCGTCTGCAACGTCATCGACCTCGATGTGGAGATCGATGTCGCCGCCGCGCTCGCTGTCGTCGACCCGGCTGCCGAACAGGCGCACGACCGCAGTTTCGCCGAACGTCTCCGCAGCGGCCTCCTTGATCGCCGCGACCTCTTCGGGTTTCAGCCTCATGCCGCGATTCTCGCGTTGGCCGCCTTGGTCTTCAGCCATTTGTGCATCGTCGCGGCGACGTCGCGGCCGTCGCGGATCGCCCAGACGACGAGGCTCGCACCGCGGACGATGTCGCCCGCCGCGAACACGCCGTCGAGCGAGGTCATCAGCGTCTTGCCGTCGACCAGCACCGTGCCCCAGCGGCTCACGCCCAGTTCCGGCGTTGCGAACAGCGTCGGCAGGTCCTCGGCATCGAAGCCGAGCGCCTTGATGACGAGATCGGCGTTCACCGAATAATCGCCCGCGGGATCGGGTTCGGGTGCACGGCGGCCGCTCGCATCAGGCGCGCCGAGACGCATCTTCCGGACCTTCACGCTCGACACCGTGTCACCGCCATCGAAGCTCTGCGGGCCGGAGAGCCAGACGAACTCGACGCCCTCCTCTTCGGCATTCGCGACTTCGCGCTGCGAACCAGGCATGTTGGCGCGGTCGCGGCGGTAGAGGCATTTCACCGACTTGGCGCCTTGGCGAATCGCGGTACGAACGCAGTCCATCGCGGTGTCGCCACCACCGATCACGACGACGTCCTTGCCCTCTGCATTGAGGCTGCCGTCGTCGAATGCGGGAACGGCGTCGCCGAAGCCCTTGCGGTTCGACGCGACGAGGAAGTCGAGCGCCGCGACCACGCCGTTCGAACCGCCGCCGGGCAGGTCCATCGCGCGCGCCTTGTAGACGCCGGTCGCGATCAGGATCGCATCGTGGCGCTGGCGGAGATCGTCGAGGCTCGCATCGTCGCCGACCGCGAAGCCTTCGTGGAAGACGATGCCCGCCACCTTGAGCCGCTCGACGCGGCGCATGACGATGGGCTTTTCGAGCTTGAAGCCGGGGATGCCGTAGGTGAGCAAGCCGCCAGCGCGATCGTAGCGGTCGTAGACATGAACGTCGTAGCCATGACCGCGCAGATATTCCGCCGCGGTTAGGCCTGCCGGCCCCGCACCGATCACGCCGACTGACTGGCCGCGCGACTTGCCGGGCACCAATGGCTCGACCCAGCCATTCTCCCAGGCGGTATCAGTGATGAACTTCTCGACCGAGCCGATCGTGACCGCACCGTGCCCGGTGAATTCGATGACGCAATTGCCCTCGCACAGCCGGTCCTGCGGGCAGATCCGGCCGCAGATCTCGGGCATGGTGGAGGTCGCGTTGCTCAATTCATACGCCTCGCGCAACCGCCCCTCCGCGGTCAGCCGCAGCCAATCGGGGATGTGATTGTGCAGCGGGCAATGGACCGAGCAATAGGGCACGCCGCACTGCGAACAGCGTCCGGCCTGCTCCTCGGCGGGCTCGACCGCATAGCGTTGCGCGATCTCACGGAAATCGTCGGCCCGCTCGTCGGCGGTGCGTTTGTCGGGATAGGATTGTTCCCGGTCGACAAATTTGAGCATCGAATCGTTCGCCATGATAGCCTCCGACAGCCGCGTTATTGCGCGATCAGCGCCTTGTCACGACTAAATCAACATATATGACAGCTGCAATGTCCTATATACCTATTTTTTACGTCCTCTTCTTTCGCGGACATTCTGAACTGCAATTATTTGTACCGATCCGGACTTACTTGCTCAACAGCCAGATCAACGCCGCCGAACCGGCTACGACACGGTATAGCGCGAACGGGACAAAGCCGTGCTTGGTGACGATGCCAACAAACCACTTCACCACCAGCAGCGCCACGACGAATGAGACCGCCGCGCCAATCGCGATCGCACCCAGCCCGACGCCACCGCCGCTCGCGATCGCATCGCGGTTCTTCAGCAACTCAAGCGCACTCGCGCCCAGCATCGTCGGGATCGCAAGGAAGAAGCTGAACTCCGCCGCGGTCCGCCGCTCGACGCCAAGCGCCAGTGCGCCGAGAATGGTCGCGCCCGACCGGCTGACGCCCGGGACCATCGCCAAACACTGCAAGAAACCGATGCCGATCACCGTCTTCAGCGGAATGTCCGCGACGCCGCTGATATCGCTACGCGGCGCGAACCGCTCGACCGCTAGGATCGCGAAACCGCCGACGACCAGCGCGATCGCGACGACCTCGGCATTGCCGAGCAACGACTCGATATATTTGTGGAGCGCGAGGCCGATCACCGCCGCCGGAATGAACGCGACCACCAGATTGCGCAGGAACAGCCACGATTTCGGCTCGCGCTTGATCAGCCCCATGCCGACCGCCCAGAACGTCCGCCAGTACAATACGACGATCGCGAGGATCGCGCCGAGCTGGATGACGACGTTGAATACCTCCCAGCGGCCTGCATCATAGCCAAGCAGACGTGTGGCCAGGATCAGGTGGCCGGTCGACGAGACGGGCAGGAATTCGGTGATCCCCTCGACGATGCCAAGGAGGATGACGGTAAGAAGGTCGGTCAAGCAAGCGCTCCAGCGTCTTGGGTATCAGGCAGGCAGGGACAGCCTAAACGTCAGACTGCGCCGCGGCCGTCGAGCAATTCGGTCGGCGTCGCAGCGCGGGTCGCCGCACGACGGCCGAACCGCCCGGCCTTGCGAAAGCGCACCAGCCAGCCCGGCGCGACCGTCGACAGCGGCGTCGCCTCGATCCCGAAGGCCGCGAGACCATCGGTACCGGTAACGACATTGTCGCTCTGCAGCATCGTCCACTGATCCTTGGTGATCGGCATGCCGGGCAGGAAGCCGGCCTTGGCGATCATCGCGCCGGCAAAGTCCGGCAGCTCGACGATCGAGGGATTGCGGCCGATCGTCGTGGCGATCCAGCGGATGAGGTTACCCATCGTGATGATGTCGGGCCCGCCGAGTTCCAGCGTCTGGCCGCCGTACGTCTCGGGATCGGACGCCGCTGCAACCACCGCATCCGCGACGTTGCCGACAAACACCGGCTGGAACTTGGCGCCCGCGCGCAGCACCGGCACCACCGGCGCCTTGGCGATCATCCCGGCAAAGCGGTTCACAAACTGGTCTTCCTGGCCGAACACGATCGACGGTCGCAGGATCGTCGCGGTCGGGAACGCCGCGAGCACCGCCGCCTCGCCCTGCCCCTTCGACTTGCCGTATGCGGATGCGGACTCCGGATTTGCGCCGATCGCCGAAACATGGACGAGCGCACCGACGCCCGCCTTGGCCGCGGCTTCCGCAACCGTCTGCGCACCGAGCGCCTGTACGCGCTGGAAATCGCCGGCGAGCACGCCGACCAGGTTCACCACCACGTCCGAGCCGTGGATCGCATGCGCGATCGTCTCGGGCTTGGTGACGTCGGCGCCGACGAACTGCGTCTGGCCGAGCCCGCCGAGCGGTTTCAGGAAGAACGCCTGCCGCGGATCGCGCTGCGCGATGCGGACGCGTGCGCCCGTCGCCAGCAGCGCCTGTGCGACATAGCGGCCGACGAAACCGCCACCCCCGATCAGCGTCACCAGTTTGTCGTTCATCGCGCGTCCGTCCACTTTGTTTTGCCTACCAATCACGAATAACCCCTTGCCCCAGCAAGAGGCGTGTTGACAAGCATCGCGACCCTCCCCTAGAGGCGCCCTCCTACCCCGTGCCCGGATGGCGGAATTGGTAGACGCACCAGCTTCAGGTGCTGGCGATCGCAAGGTCGTGGAGGTTCGAGTCCTCTTCCGGGCACCATTTTCCAAATGCGTTTGGAAAATCCAGATGTCGCGCTTAGCGCACCGTTTTTGATTGGCTTAAGTCTGCGACCAGATGGAATCCGAGCGGTTCACGTGACACTGACTGAACTCTTGGCGCTATCAGGTCGACGCGGCCGCATGAGATCGCCGCGCACCAGCCCTGATCTGTCCGATCTGCACCTCGCGAACTACTGACACGGCGCGCCGGGACCTGTTCAATACGGATATGCCTATTCGGTAACTCCCGAAAAAGGCGCCACCGATAATCTGCATATGCTCGCTTCCGCCGGCGCCAACCATGCTCTTTACGTTGCGGGTTTACGTTGCCGGCGATGCCGACCGCATCAGAACGGCAACCAACGGCTCTTATGCGTGAGATTCATATACCCGACGTTCACGCCTGCGCGCCAGCCAACGCCTAGTCGGATCGGAATCAAGACGACGTTGCCGCGGCGAAGGTAGGTCGCAGCGAATCCCCCCACGAGATAAAGGCGCCCTTCGACCGCGGGAAACCGCTTGTAGAGTTCTTCCGTGTCATAAAGATTGTAGACGAGCACGAAGACCTTATTGGCGTCGCCACCGACATCGAAGCCCACCGAAGGCCCGGTCCAATAGACCGGCTGCTGGCCCTCGACCTTGTGGCTCATGATACCCGAGCCGTACCGCACGCCGAGAATGAACGCTCCAGAGGCCTCGCGCCCGGCGATATAAGCGTTGGGCTGACCTTGGTCCTTGAGTATCTTTTCAAGCAGCCCCCCAAGTCCGGCCGCCCCCTTGCCGAACACGCCTTCACCTGCCGCCAGCAGATCATCGCGCTCGTAGGTATCGGCGGCCTGCATCGTCGCTTCGGCGCGCGTTTCCGGGGCCTGCTGGCTAACAGGCGGAGCAGGTGTAGGAGTAGGACCCGCCTGAACAGGAGGCTCCACATAGGTAGGGCGCGACGGCTGCGTCGTCGCCTGGCCGCGTGATGGCGTGGAATATACCTGCGCGGAAAGGTCGCCATCGATCGCCTGGTTTGGATCGATCGTGCGGACCTGCGCCGACACGGTGCCCCCACAGAGGGCCGCCGCTAAGGCGCCAAGGCCAAGCCATAAGCTACGCATGTCGATCGATCCCCACACTATCAAGGCACCCTGCCGACGGTAGGTTAACCGACGCGTGCCTTGCCGTGCAATGAACGAGCGCCAAGTACGTGTCGAAATCGGGCGAAGTCGGGCCAATACGGGATGAGCGACGCGTTTGTCGCCCGCACCCACCAAACCGGCGGAATTCGCGCAAACCGCCATTACAGCCGTTGCTCAGTACGCCGACCCTCGCTATAGCCCCGCATCTGCTGCAGCCGGAGACGTGGGTGAGTGGCTGAAACCAGCGGTTTGCTAAACCGCCGTACCGGGTTTACTGGTACCGAGGGTTCGAATCCCTCCGTCTCCGCCACTTCTGTAATAAATTCTGCTTTTCCTTCGATAAGTCGCGCGGCGCGCCAAGGTGCCTATTGCTCCGCGGGCAGCATCAACCGTCAGCGAGTGATCCGCGTGACGTGGCCCATCTTACGCCCTGGCCGCGCGGTGCCCTTGCCATACAGATGCAGGTGGGCGCCGGACTCAGCCAGCAACGCTGCCCAGCGGTCGGCATCGTCGCCGATCAGGTTTTCCATCATCGCCTCACGCCCCGTCAAGGTCGTCGCACCCAGCGGCAAGCCGCAGATCGCACGGATGTGGTTTTCGAATTGCGAGCATTCGGCGCCTTCGATCGTCCAGTGGCCGGAATTGTGTACGCGGGGCGCCATCTCGTTGAACACCGGGCCGTCCGCACCGACGAAGAACTCGCACGCTAATATGCCAACATAGTCGAGTTCGGCCGCGATCCGCTGTGCCAGCGCTGCAGCTTCGTCGGCTTGGGCCAGCACGGCGGCGGGCGCGGGGACGGACGAGTGGCGGAGTATCGCGTCGCGGTGGACGTTGAGTGGCGAATCGTAGCGCGCGATGCTGCCGTCGAGGCCGCGGGCGATCAGGATCGAGAACTCGTGTTCGAACGGCACGAAAGCTTCCAGCACTGCCGGCCCGCCGATCGCGTCCCACGCGGCTTGCGCCGCGGCGGGCGTGTCGATCTTGACCTGACCCTTGCCGTCATAACCGAAGCGCGCGGTCTTGAGGATGGCGGGGGTACCGATCGCCTTCAGGCCGGCCTGCAGGCTTTCGAGGCTGTCGACCGCAGCCCAAGGTGCCGGGCGGCCGCCGACGCTCTCCACGAAGCGTTTCTCGCCGATCCGCTCCTGCGCCACGCGGAGCGCGCGCGGGCTCGGGTGGACGGGGACGCGGTCTGCGAGCCACTCTACCGGCTCGACTGCGATGTTCTCGAACTCGTAGGTGATGACGTCGCAGGCGTCGGCGAAGTCGGCCAGCACGATGCGGTTGTGGTAGTCGGCGCGCGTCATGGTCGAGGCGGACTGCGCGGCGACGCTCTCCTGGTCGGGCGCGAGGACATGCGTGTGATAACCGAGCTGGGCTGCGGCGGTCGCGAGCATGCGGCCGAGCTGGCCTCCGCCGAGGATGCCGATGGTCGATCCGGGGGGAAGCGGCGTCATGTCTTGGAGTCCTTGAGGCGGGCTTCAGGCGGGGTCGGTGGCGACGCCGTCGGTCTGTGCCGCGCGCCACGCTTTAAGGCGCTCGGCCAGCGCGTCGTCGGACGTCGCTAGGATAGCGGCCGCCAGAAGACCGGCGTTGATCGCGCCGGGCTTGCCGATCGCGAGCGTGCCGACCGGGATGCCGCCGGGCATCTGGACGATCGAGAGCAGGCTATCCATGCCCTTGAGCGCCTTCGATTCGACGGGTACGCCGAGCACCGGGAGATGCGTCATCGAGGCGGCCATGCCGGGGAGGTGCGCCGCGCCGCCGGCACCGGCGATCACCACCTTGAGGCCGCGGTCGGCGGCGGTGGTCGCATAGTCGTAGAGGCGTTGGGGCGTGCGGTGCGCGGAGACGACCTTGGTCTCGTAGGCGACGTCGAGCGCGTCGAGCGTCTCGGCGGCGTGGCGCATCGTCTCCCAATCGGAGGTGCTGCCCATGATGATGCCGACTAGAGCCATTTCCGTCCCCGGATCAAAGGAGCGCCGTGCCTAGCGACGTGGGGGGGATTGGGCAATGTTTTGGTGGCGTCGGGCAGCGACCAGCCAGCGAGCGCCATCGACATCGCCCCTGCCGCACCTCCCCGGCGGAGGCCGGGGTCCAGTTGGGGAACGTCGCTAACCGCGGACGGCGTTCCGTTATTGCCACCTTTCCAACTGGGCCCCGGCCTTCGCCGGGGTGGTGTTGCTTGCCGAGAAAGGCGTCAGCGCTCGCTTAGGTAGTAGCGGTCGGTGGCGGTCAGGTCGGCGTCGAGTTCGTAGACGATCGGCTGGCCGGTCGGGATCTCGAGGCTGGTGATCTCGTCGTCGGGGATGTTGGAGAGGTGTTTCACCAGCGCGCGGAGCGAGTTGCCGTGGGCGGAGATCAGAATGCGCTGACCGTCCTTGAGCGCGGGGGCGATCCGCTCGTCCCAATAGGGGAGCACGCGGGCGATGGTGTCCTTAAGGCTCTCGGTCCTGGGGATCGCGATGCCGTCGTAACGCCGGTCCTTGGACAGGTCGAACTCGCTACCGTCGTCGAGTACGGGCGGCGGGACGTCGAAGCTGCGGCGCCAGATATGGACCTGTGCGTCGCCGTGCTTGGCCGCGGTCTCGGCCTTGTCGAGGCCGGTTAGGCCGCCATAGTGACGCTCGTTCAGGCGCCAGTCCTTCTCGACCGGGAGCCAGAGCCGGCCCATCGCTTCCAGCGCGATGTTGAGCGTCTTGATCGCCCGGGTCTGGAGGCTGACGAAGGTCTGGTCGAAGTCGAGGCCCTTGGAGGCCATCAGCTCGCCGGCGGCCTTGGCCTCGGCCTCACCCTTGGCGGTCATGTCGACGTCCCACCAGCCGGTGAAGCGGTTCTCGAGGTTCCAGGTGGACTGGCCGTGGCGGATCAGGACTAGGGTCGGCATTCGGGCTCCTGGGATGGCGCGGGTTGGTATCAACAACTATCCGTCATCCTGACGAAAGTCAGGACCCAGGGTAACGGGACGTCGCCCATCTTGGCTCTGGGTCCTGACTTTCGTCAGGATGACGGCAGATACGGTATGCCGTGGGCGATCAGATTTCGTCGATCATGCCGGCGAGCGTCTCGAGTATCGCATGCGCGAGCTGTTTCGAGCGCTCGGGCGACCAGCCGAATTCGGGATCGGCGTTGGCGTCGTGATCCTTGAACGGCATCTCCAGCGTCATCGACACCGCGCCGAAGCGCTCGGCGAGCTGGTTGGTCGACATCGACAGGTTCGCCGAGCCCGGTGCGGACTTGGGATAGCCCTTCTCGGTCTGGAAATCGGGCGTGTGCGCCGCGAGCCGCCGGCCGTATTCGTAGAACTTGTCGCCGTGCGCGTCGGTCCAAGAGGGGATGCCTTCGAAACCGGCGATGAAGTTCGCGGGGATCGCCTCGTCGCCGTGGATGTCCATCGCGACGTCGACGCCGGTCAGGTCCATCGCGTTGCGGACGCACAGGACCTCGGGGCTCTTCTCAGGCGTCGGCGTGTGCCATTCGCGGTTGAGGTTCACGCCCACGGCATTGGTGCGCAGATGGCCCCGGCGCGTCCCGTCGGGGTTCATGTTGGGGACGACGTTGAAGGTCGCCTTAGCCAGTAGCGCGGCAGTGATCGGATCGGCCGGATCGGTCAGCCGCTCGAGCGCGCCTTCCATCCACCATTCGGTCATCGATTCGCCGGGATGCTGGCGTCCGTAGATCCAGACCTGCTTGGGCCCCGACCCGATCGTGAAGCAATCGATCGCCTGACCGTCGAGCGACTGGCCGAGTTCACGGTGCGTGACGCCCGGCAACAACGCGGTGCGGGCCACCAGCGCCTCGTGCATCTCCATCGTGTACGGCGCGAAATAGGCGAACCAGGCGAGATCGGTGTCCGCGGTAAAGTCGAACTCCAGTACGCCATTTTCATAGCGCGTCTCGATCATCCGCCACGCTTGGCGATCGGTGCTGGCGCGCGTCTTGTAGCCCGGCCAGCCGAACGGATAGGCCGACTTGCCCGCATTGAGAATGCGGTAGGTCAGTTTCCGCCCGGCCGTGCCCGCCACCCGGAAATAGAACCATTGGAAAAAGTCGGACTGGAAATCGGTGACGATCTCCAGGTCGATTCGATCCCCGTCGATGGCGACAACACGGATGTTGCCGCCATCGAAGGCTGCGTTGATGGTAACGGGAGTAGCGGCGGGACTCATGGGCTTGTCGTTCATTTCACCTGAATAGTGCGGCCGGACTCGCCGGGGAACCCCATGAACAAGGCCTGCGCCAGCTTGGTGGCCTGGATATCGGTCCGTGCGTCCTCCTTGCGGGCGTCGGCGAACGACTGTGCGCGACCTTCCCAGACGGGCGACTGGTCCGCGGTGCGCTTGATAGTCACCGATAGCTCTGAGACGAGGATCGCGGTGCTCCCGCCGCCGCCGATCGGGAAGCCGACCCCACCGCCGAGACCGACGCCGCCACCGCCACGACCGCCGCTAAAGCCGCCGCCGCCGAGGCCGATGCTGATCGGCGACCGCTTTGGTGGGCCAGCCTGGGTGGTGCGCGTGAAGCCGACGGTCGCGACCAGTAGCGGCTTAGCGCCCGGCGTCGGCACGCTGTAACCCGCCTTGAGCAACTCGCCCTGCACGGCGGCGGCGTAGGTCTTGAACTCGAGGCTGGCGGGGCCGCCGCCGGTGAGCGGCTGGACCGCGATCGTCCCGCGGTCGATCGGCTCGCCGAGATGATAGCGCAGCACCTCGGTCGGGGGCAGCGACGGGCCAGTCGCGCACGCGGTGAGGGATGCGCCTGCCAGCGCTAGGACCAGGATCGAACGTACCGCCATCGGGACTTCCTTAGAATGTTGCGCTATAGTAACGCTCTGACCAGCCGAGTGGGTTCCCGGATGGTCGGAGCGTGTCCGTTGCTTGACTTGGACACACCCCGCCATTAGGCGATCCCGTCTTTCCGCACACCTAGATTTGAAAAGAAGCGAATCGATCATGAAGATCCGCAATTCCCTGAAGTCGCTCAAGGATCGTCACCGCGATAACCGTGTGATCCGTCGTCGTGGCCGTACCTACGTCATCAACAAGACCAACCGTCGCTTCAAGGCACGCCAGGGCTAAACCCCTGGTTGCCGCCGTCATTTTTGACGTCGGTCGTGTTCTTTACGACTGGGATCCGCGGATCCTGTACGAGCGCCTGATCGATGACGATCGGGCGCTCGACGCGTTCCTGCGCGATGTCGTGACGGTCGACTGGCATTTCCAGCACGATGCTGGCCGCGACTTCGCCGACACCTCGGCGGAGCTGGCTGCGTTGTATCCGCAGCATGCCGCGCTGATCGCCGCCTGGGGGCCGCGATTCAACGAGAGCATCGGTGCGCGAATCGCCGGAATGCATGAGATCGTCGAGGAGCTGGACGCGGCCGGCGTACCGCTGTTCGCGATCACGAACTTCAGCCACGAGTTCTGGCCACCCTTCCGCACGCGTGAAGCCCATCTGTTCGACAGATTCCGTGACGTGGTCGTGTCGGGCGAAGAGAAGATGGTGAAGCCGGATGCGGCGATCTATCGGCTGGCGTTGGCGCGGTTCGGGTTGGCGGCGGCAGACGCGGTGTTTGTCGACGACAACGCGGCGAATGTGGCGGCGGCGCGAACGCTGGGGATCGAATCGGTGCTGTTTACGAACGCAGCGGATTTCCGTGCGCGATTGGTCGAGTTGGGGCTCCCGATCTCAGCGTAGCACTATCGCCTACCCGAAGCTTGTTTCCCCGCGAAGGCGGGGACCCAGCCTGGGCTCCCGCCTTCGCGGGAGAACAAGGAGGGGATTACTGCCCTCGCCTCTTTGCAATCACCGATCGAGCGAAACCGACTGGCGCAAATTGGCGATCGCGGTCTCCTGATCCGCAACCGGCGGCTCCGGGGCCACGCCACCCTCGAAATCATCCGTTACCGTCACTGTCGTCCCCAGCATCGTCACCCCGAACAATTGCTTCGCAAAGCCAAGCGGTACGCGGATGCACCCGTGCGATGCGGGGAAGCCCGGATTCCGGCCCGCGTGGATTGCAATCCCGTCCCAGGTCAGGCGCTGCATGAACGGCATCGATGCGTCATCGTACAGGCTCGACTTATGAACCGCGTTCTTCTGCAGGATCGGATACGTGCCGAGCGGGGTATCCTTGCCATCCTTGCCGCTCGAGATCGTCGTCGCCGCGATCATCGTCGCGCCACGATAGACGAACGCACGCTGCTCCAGCAGACTGATGACGATGCTGACCGGCTCGCTAGAGCCGTTGTCCTTCCAGACGAATTGGTTCGGCGAGAGCTCGGTCGCAGCCTGTTCGATCGGCATCGCCGCAATTACGGCGGCCGATGCGGCCCACGCGGGTTGACCCGCGAACAGTGCGAACATCAACCCCAATGCCGTAGCAGACTGCACGATCCTGCTCATCTCTTCGTAGCTCTCCGAGTCTCGATATTGCGTCCAACGCACGATTCTCCAGAACGTGCCGTCGCGCCGCTGAGTCGACGAAGCGACCCCAAGCCGGGGTAGTTCGAGGGAACGGACCCACAACCAGTGGAAATGGTTGCAGAATATTCACCGAAAATCGGCTATACGTTCGGTCACGGGAACTGGGGCAATTACGGGAAAATCGATGCACGACGAAGGTCTTGTGCGCGAACGACGCGCGCTTCTGAAGAACGGTTTGGTTTTGGCGGGAGCACTTGCGGTACCGGGGGCGGTATCCGCTACGCCACATCTTTCGCGGGCGCTGACCGCGCGCGATCTGAAGCCTATGACGCAGCCACCGCTGCCGCGGACCACGGTCGCGGTCACCTCGCCGCGGGTGGTCCGGCCCGATCTGCTGCGCCAGGCGATGGCGTCGCTGAGCCGTCACGGTAGCCGCATTCAGCATCACGACCGCATCGCGATCGCCGATTTCGCGGCACCGTCGGGCAAGCCGCGGTTCCACTTCATCGACCTCGCCAGTGGGCGCAGCACCTCGTTGCTGGTCGCGCATGGCAGCGGTTCGGATCCGGCGCATACCGGGTATCTGGAGCGCTTCTCGAACCGCTTCGGCTCGAACGCCTCGTCCGAGGGCGCGTTCGTCACCGACGACTATTACGTCGGCAAGCATGGCCGCTCGCAGCGTCTGATCGGGCTCGACCCGACCAACGACAACGCGCTCGATCGCGCCATCGTCGTGCATTCGGCGTGGTACGCGAACAAGGACATGATCGAGAGCCACGGCATGCTCGGTCGCAGCCAAGGCTGCTTCGCGGTCGGCGAGCGCGATCTCGACCAAGTGTTCGCACGGCTCGGTGCCGGCCGGATGATCTACGCGGCGAAGGTTTGAGCCGTCATCCCAGCGAAAGCTGGGATATCCCGTTTTGCGGGCGTCATCCACCTCGCGAGATACCCCAGCTTCCGCTGGGGTGACGGGATTTTGAAGCACATCGCGTACTCCAGACCCGTCATCCAAGCGAAAGCTAAGATATCCCCGTTTTGTGGGCGTCACCCACCTCGTGAAATACCCCAGCTTTCGCTGAGGTGACGGGATTTTGAAGCGACATCGCGTACCCCAGACCCGTCATCCCAGCGGACGCTGGGATATTCCGATTTGACGGGCGTCATCCGCCTCGTGAAATACTCCCGCCTTCGCTGGGGTGACGGTGATGGGTGAAGTGGCAATTTCTCCGGCGGATATGTTCGTCGTTACCCCATCGCGCGGCGCGGCCCTGCCCCGCCACCTACCCAGCGGTCTGTGCCATCCGGCTCTGCTCCATTCGCCGGCGCGCGCGGCGTACGCCACCGATAAACCCCGACCACAGCAGCGCCTCGAGCCCGGCATAGCCAAGCCCGAGATGATCGGGCCGCACCGCCAACACGTCGCCCAGCCGCACCGTCCCCGCGCGCAGCCCGGCGCGGCCAATGTCGCCCCAGCGTCGCGCCGTCTCCCAGCGGATCAGGCGGATATCGTGGGCCGAGCAGGCGTGCGTCGCGAGAAAATCCGCCTGGATCACGCCCAGCGCGCTCCCCAACGTCGCCAGCGCGGCGCGATCGGGAACGGGGCGCTTGGCCATGCTGTGCTGGACGATCAGACCTGCGACCCGCGCGGCGCGTTCGTCGAACAACCGCGCATAGCGTTCGGTCAGCACACGCACGGACGCCGCCTCCATGATGTCGACGAACCGCTTCGACACGCCGCCCGGATGGACGCGGTACAGCACCAGGGCCTCGTCCAGCCGCGCGATCGCGCCGAAATGCTGGATCCGCTGATACAAGTCGAAATCCTCGGCATAGAGGAGTTCGGGTCGCGTCACAGGATCGAGCCGCCGCGCAACCTCGGTCCGCATCATCGTCGACGACCAGACCAGCGGGTTCTCGATGCAGGTCAGCCACGCGACCAGCGCGGGCGTGGTGGTCGGCGCATAGCTGGACGGACCGACCACGCCTTCGGTCAACAACTCGGCGGCGGCGCCCAGCAATACCGTGTCCGGATGCGAGTCGAGATACGCCACCTGGCGCGCGAAGCGATCGGGGCGGCAGATATCATCATGGTCGAGCGCGGCGATGTAGCGCCCCCGCGCCTCCGCAAACCCACGATTTCGCGCCTTCACCGGGCCGCCGTTCTTCGCCATCACGACCAGCCGCACGCGCGGATCGGGCCAGGCGCGTATCACCTCGCGCGTGTCGTCGGTCGAGCAGTCGTCGACCACGATCACTTCGAAATCCCCGAACGTTTGCGCCGTGAGACTGGCGAGCGTCTCCTCGATCAACCCTGCACCGTTGTACGCCGCCATGACGACGCTGATCACCGGTACGCTCGCGCGCGCATCGACGGTCGGATCCTGCCGAATGTCGCTCTGCATTCCAGTCGAACTCACGCTGCTGCCATTACCTTCGATGTCATCACCTGATCGACGATCATGAGGCCCACATCGTTCTGCCATAACCACAAGCCATTCGCCTGCCCCGAAAAACTACGTTCCCCACCGAGCGGCCCCCACGGCACGAACCCGGCAGCGAGCCCAAGCCCGTACAGTCCTGAAATCGGCGCTTCGTCGGCATCGACGATCCGGCAATGGCGATCGACCATTGGTTTGCCGTCATGCGCCGCCAACGATATCGGCAGGCCGTCGCGGTCGACGATCGGCAGTGCGATCGGTCGATAACCGAGCGCCGCGATCACCAGATCCGCCTGTTCGACGACTGCGCGCGCGTCTTCGTCGCCGTCGACATCGCCGGCTATGCGGTGCAACGTCACGCGGGGATCGGGCGCACGACCGTCGATGCGGAGCATCCTCAGCACCAGGTCGCGCGCCTCGAGGCGAAAACCTGCAAGACGGTAGACGAACCCCGAGACCGGGCAGACGTCGTCGGGGCCGAAATCGGTAAACCCTTCGGCGTGCGCCGCTTCGACCGAATGATAGAAGGGGCGCAGCGGACGGCGATGCAACAGCGTGATGGCCCCCGCCCCCAGCGGCAGCGCCGGCTGACTCTTAAGCAGCAGCGCGATCGTCGTCAGCGCGCTGGTCGACCCGCCGATCACCGCGATCTTCGGGTTGCGCTTGCCGGTCAGGATATCGGCGACCTTCTCGAACCCGCCGACGGTCAGAACGTCGTCCGACTGGAGCAGCCGTCCGCTCGCAAGATCGACCAGGCTGCCGCCCGCAACGCGCTGCGTCGCGAGCCGGTCGAGCGGCTGGTGACCGCCGGTCGCGATGACGACGTTGCGCGCGAGCTGGTCGAAGACATGCCCGTCGGCCAGCCGGAGGACCTGTACGCTCCACAAGCCGTCGCCGACCCGTTTCGCGCCCAGTGCCTCATGCCCGGTCAGCACGGTGCCGCCATTCTCGCGGACGATGTCCGTCAAGCGATCGCCGGTCGCACGCAACAGCGGCCCGACCTCGGTCAGCGGTACGCCGAGCGCACCCTCATGCGCCGCGACCGCACGCCCGGCGGGGTGATCGACCAGCCGCGCGAGTTCGGGATGCACATTGTCGCGGACCGCGGTCAGGAAAGTCTGCGCGGTCGAATCGGAGGTGATCGCGTAGCGCCCGAGCCGCCCACCACCGATCGCATTGCTGCGCTCGATCACCATCAGCCCCGACGCGGCCAGATCGGGTAGCAGGCCACGCTTCGTCGCCGAGGTCAGCATCGCCGTCCCCGCAGGGCCACCGCCGACGACGATGACCGACGCGATCGCACCGCCGGGGCCGCGTACCGACGCCCGTCGGTCAAGCGGCTGGACGATCGCCGCGCACGCCGAGGCCAGCGCGGTCGCCGCCCGTCGCGCATCCTCGACCGACATCGCGTCGGTGATCGGCAACGACAGCATCCGCCCCGAGATCCTGTCCGCAACCGGCGTCGGCTCGATCATCGCGGTCGCCTGAAACCACGGCTGTTCGCCGAGATGCGGGCTGAAATAGCGGCCACAGCCGATCCCGTCCGCCTCGATGCTCTCGACGATCGCGTCGCGGTGATGCGCGATATGCTCGGGGAGCAGGACAGGCATGAATTGCATCGCACGGCGGCGGCCCGACACCGTCTGGAACTGAAAATCGGGCAGCGTCGCGCGGTAGGTATCGTCCAGTTCCGCACGATGCCCGGCAATCGCATCGATCTCGGCGAGCTTGGCCTGCGCGATGATCGCGGTGACCTCGGGCAGCTTGGCGTTGATCCCGGGCAGCGTCGCATTACGGCTGCCCTCGAACCCAAAATTTCCCATCGACCGCAATGTCGCGATCAGATCGACGTCGCCGCTGTGGATCAGCCCCCCCTCGCCGACCGCGAACGTCTTGGTCGCGTGCATCGAATGGACCACCGCGAACGGCGCGCGCGCGCCAAAGCCAACTCCCGCATCGTCGAGCGTCCCCAGCGACGAGGCCGCATCGACCACCACACCGACGCCGTAGCGCCGCTGGAAATGCACGTAGCGGTCGAGGTCGATCGCGTTGCCGAAGGTCGCATAGGGCACGACCACACCGATCCGCTCGCCGTGCCGCTGGAGCAGCCGCTCCTCTTCCAGCGCGCAGGCACCCCAATCGTCGGGATCGATATCGCACACCAGTGGCGTCAGCCCGGCCCATGCCGCCGCCTGCGCGGTCGCGGCGAAGGTAAGCGCGGGCATCAGTGCCAGCGTGCCCTGTTTCGGGTTCAGACCGCCCGTCCGCATCCCCGACGCGTGGCGGATTGCGAGCATCAGCCCGAGCGTGGCGTTGCCAACCGCGAGGCATGCACCGTGGCCGCCGAACAGCTTTTCGGTCACCCCGGCCTCGAACGCGCGAACCTCCGGACCGTTGTTGCTGAACACCCCCGATGCCTCGACCCGACGCAGCGCATCGAGATGCTCGCTCAGCCGCGGCGGGTTCGGCGCGATCAGGGGGAGGCGTTTCATCGGCGATCCGGTCTGTTGTGCGACAGGTCTATGACCCACCGCCTCCTAAGAACCAGTTACGCGAGCAAACGCCAATATATGCAAGATAGTCATTTCCTTACATCACCCCGGATCGCGTCCGGGGTGATGCAGGACTTTCAGCGTACCAGTGGCAAGCTGATATAGCTTTCGTCGGGGCCCGCGACGGTGATCTTCTGCGTCGCCTTCACGTAATCCTTGGGTTGCGCGAAGAAGATGTTCGGGACGAAGGTCTGCGGGTTACGATCGTAGAGCGGGAACCAGCTCGACTGCACCTGCACCATGATCTTGTGCCCCGGCAGGAACACATGGTTGGTGGTCGGCAACGCGAACTTGTACTTGAGCGGTACGTTCGCCGCGATCGGCTTGGCGACGGCCAGATCCTCGCGATACCGTCCGCGGAAGATGTCCATCGCGACCGACAATTGATACCCCGCCATCGCCTTGTCACCGGGATAGACGTCTGGATACACGTCGATCAGCTTCACCACCCAGTCGCTGTCGGTGCCGCTGGTCGCCGCGGTCAGGTTCACTTCCGGAACACCGGCGATCGTCGTCGGTGTGGTCAGCGCGTCGGTGGTGAAGGTCAGCACGTCGGGACGGCCGGACACGGCGCGCTGATCGTCGACGAGCCACTGTTTCCAGGTCGATCCGCTCGCATAGGTCGGCAGCGTCGGGCGCACGCGGTAGCTGACGGGGGCCGCCGGGTCGGAAATATAGTCCGCAGTCTCCGCAGCGCCGCCCGTCGCCTGGAAGCCGAGCGTGCCGCCGGGCTTGAGATAGAGCGGCGTGCCCGCGGTCGCGGCGGTTGGCCAGCTCTGGAGCTTCTGCCACTCGTTGCGGCCAGACTGGAACATCGTCACCGGCGCGACGTCCATCGCCGGCTGGTCGGTCTTCAGATAATGCGCGAGGAACGGCGCGAGCACGTGCCAGCGCCACCATTTGGCGGTGTCGGCATCCCATTTGATCGCGCCCAGCGCACTGCCGTCGCGCACCTCCTGGCCGTGATACCAAGGCCCCATCGACAGATAGACCATGTCGTTGGCGGTGTCCTTGGGCTCCAGCGCGCGGTAGACCGCGGGCGCGCCGTAGATGTCCTCCTGATCCCATAGCCCACCTACGACCAGCGTCGGCACCTTCAGCGGCTGGCCGGCGAGCACGGTGTCCATCGCCTGCGTGGACCAGAACGAGTCATAGGCAGGATGCTGCGTGATCTTGCGCCAGAAGCCGAGCTGTTCGAGCCCCTGCGCCTTGCCGATCGCGCCGGCCGAGCCGCCCTTGAGGTAATAGTCGTAGTCGTCGGCGGTGTCGGTGATCCACGGCGTGCCGGCGTCCTTGGTCGCCTCCTGGCCGAGCACGTACGGCATCATGCCCTCGCGGAAGGCGCCGTTGTGGAACCAGTCGTCGCCGCGCCAGCCATCGACCATCGGGTTCATCGGCACCGAAACCTTCAGCGCCGGATGCGGATTGATTAGCGCCATCAGCGGCAGGAAGCCGTCATAGCTTATCCCGCTGATACCGACGCGCCCGTTCGATTCGGGGACGTGCTTCACCAGCCAGTCGATCGTGTCGTAGGTGTCGGTCGAATCGTCGGTCTTGGTCGGGTTCTGCGCCGTGCCGGCGCGCGCCGGGTTCATCATGTAGATGCCCTGTGATCCGTGCATCCCGCGGACGTCCTGGATCACGCGGATATAGCCCGCCGCGGCGATCACGTCGGCCGCGCCGTCGCCGTTCTGCAGAATTCCCGCATAGGTGCCGCTGTCGACCTTGGTTTGGCCGTCGGCATCATAGGGTGTGCGCGTCATCAGGATGCCCGCGTCCTTCGCGCCCTTGGGCACGATGATGACGGTGTGCAGCTTCACCCCGTCGCGCATCGGGATCTCGACGACTTTGCGAACGTAATCGTAGCCGACGTCGCGCGGTGCCATCTTGGCGGGGCGCTCGTCGTAATTCTGTGCGGTCGCGGGGGTGGTCGTAGCGACGGCAAGCGTAGCAAGCGCGCAGGCTGTGAGCAGACGGGTCATCGATTTCATGTTCTTCTTCCTTCCCTCCCGGACCGAAAAAGAAAAAGGCTCGCCTTTCCGTGCGGAAATACGAGCCCCTCCCATGGTAGCTAGCGAATCGATCGCGTGATCACCCTCCGCCCAAGACGGTCACCCCAGCGGACGCTGGGGTCTCCCGCTTGGCGGGTGCCGGTGGCCGCTCGGTGAGATTCTAGCTTTCGCTGGGATGACGGGGCCTCGGGAGGGTCTGGTGCCACGCTCTTTCGACTACTCCGTTACGCGGTCCGCGTGCCGGTCAGCGGGAAGCTGCCGAACGCGCCGGCTGCGACGCTGCCCTTGAGGACGTCATCCTCAACGGTCGCCTTGCAGTCGAGCGTCATTGGCATCGGCACGGTCATGCTCTGCTTCCAGGTAATCGTGTCGCCATCGACCTCGCCGGTGACATCCATGCCGCCCATCGCGCCCGACACCGCACCGGTGAAGGTGCTGCCGGCGCTGTTGACGGTCAGCGTCATCTTCTGGTCGCCCAACGGCGATTTGACCACGCAATCCCAGCTGCCATCGACGTTTGCCATTATTTTCTCTCCTGAAGCACCGCCCGGAACGCCCGGGCTCTGCAATTATTTGGCGCCGGCAACCGACGCCGCGGGGATGACCTCGACCGGCAAACCGATGCTGTCAAGCTGCGGTCGCACCGTCTTCGCATCGCCGACCACGACCCAGATCGTCTTCTTCGGATCGAGCGCCTGCTGGATCGCAGTGTTGAGTTGCGGCAGGTTAAGTCCCTGGTATCGCTGCGTGATCGTCGCGTAGTAATCGTCGGGCCGCTTCAGCAGGTCGTTCTGCTGCATTGCGCTGAGCACCGCGTCGGACGTCTCGAAATTGCCCGACAGCGAACGGATCGCGCCGTTGATCGCACGGTCGAACTCGACCTGCGTCATCGGCTCCTTGCCGAGGAACGCGCCGATGTCGCCGCGCAGTGCCGCGATCGACGGGCCGGTCTGGTCCGCCTGCACCGGCGCCGACAGGACATAGGGCGCGGCCTGCTCGTTCTGCTGGAAGCGCCCCGACACGCCGTACGACCAATGCCTCGTCTCACGCAGGTCCATGTTGACGCGACCGAGGAAGCTGCCGCCGAGCGCATCGTTTGCGGTCGCGATCGGCAGCAGGTCCTGCGTGCCCTTGAGCCCGGTCGGCACGCCGGCGACGATCAGCGACTGCGGGCTGTCCGGCCGGTCGATCAACACGATCTTCGGCGCGGACGGCGTTACGGTCGCAGGAAAAGCCTTCACGCCGGGCGCGCCGGTGGGACGCCACGACCCGAACCGCGCATCGAGCGCCGCCTCCACCTCAGCGAGCGGACGATCGCTAACGACGAAGATCTTCGCCTTGTCCGGCCGCAGCCACGCCTGCTGGAACGCGACCAGATCGGCACGCGTCAGCGCCGCCACCGCCTTCGGATCGCCACTGCCCTGCGCCTTGGCATAGGGCGAAGTCGGCCCAAGCAGCTTCGGCAGCACGCGCGTCGCCAGCCCCTGCGGGCTGGTCAGCTCCTGCGCGATCTGCGCGAGTTGCTGGTTCTTGACGCGCGCGACCTCGGCATCGGCGAACGCCGGATTCTGCGCGATGTCGGCGAACAGGTCGACCGCGGGTGCGAGGTTCGCACTCGGCACCTGGAGCGACAGGAAGGTCCGGTCGTTCGACGCCCCCGAACCGATATCCGCACCGAGCCGCTCCTTGGCTTCGGCCAGCGCGAGTGAATCACGTGTCGCGGTGCCCTCGTCCATCATCGACAGCGTCAGCTTCTGCGTGCCGAGCTTGGTGGGCACGTCGGCAGCGACGCCGGCATCGAAGCTCAGCACCGCCTGCGTCACCGGCACCGCGTCGCGCTGCGCGTAGACCAGCTCGATACCGTTGCTCAGGCGGGTGCGCTCGACCTTCGGGAAGCTGAGCCCCGCTACTGTGCCGACCGCCGGCAAGGCGCCACGCGTGCCCTTTGGCGGCGCTTCGGGCGCGGGCACCACATCGGCCTTGGGCGGCACGACCGCATTGGCATAGGCATCGCGCGCGCCGGGCACGACGGTCAGCGAATAGGCGGGACGCGACAGCCACTTCGCCGCCGCCGTGCGCACGCTAGCGGGCGTCTCGGCCGCGAGCTGGAGCAGCTGTTTCTTGTAGAAGCCGGGATCGTTCGAATACAGCGCGCCTTCGGCGAGAGTCACCGCCTTGCCGCCGAACCCGCCGACGGATTCAAGCCCCTCCATCTTGCGCGCCGCCGTCGTTGTCGCGACGCGGCTGACCTCGTCGGCGGTCGGGCCGTTTTTGAGGAAGTCGGCGAGGATCTCGTCGATCCGCTTGGTTACCAGCGCGGGGTCGACGCCCTCGCGGACGATCGCCTGGATCTCGAACATGCCGAGCTGGCTGAAGCTGCTGTTCTCGGCGGAAATCCGCGTAACCAGCTTCTCCTTCTTGACCAGCGCGGTATCGAACCGGCTGCTGGCAAGCCCACCGAGTACGCCCGCCGCGACGTCCAGCGCGGTGCCGTCCTTGTCGTTCAGGCCGGGTACCACCCAGTTGCGGCTGATCATCACCGCGGCGACGCGGTCCTTGATCGTCTCGCTGACCGGCGCGGGCAGGGTCGGGATCGGCGCGGGCGGGACGATGCTCTCGGGGCCCTTGGGGATGCCGCCGAAATACTTCTCCGCGAGCGTTTTTGCGGTCGCCGCATCGACGTCGCCGGCGAGCACCAGCACCGCGTTGTTCGGGCCGTAATGATCCTTGAACCAGTCCTTCACGGTCTGCAGCGAGGCCGCGTCGAGATCCGCCATCGAGCCGATCGTGGTGTGGCCGTAAGGGTGATCCGCCGAGAACAGCCCTTCGGTGATCTTGTACTGTGTCAGGCCATAGGGCTGGTTGTCGCCCTGGCGCTTTTCGTTCTGGACGACGCCGCGCTGCTCGTCGAGCACGCCCTGCGTGATCGCGCCGGTAAGATAGCCCATCCGGTCGGATTCGAGGAACAGCGCACGGTCGAGCGCCGCGGTCGGCACCGTCTCGAAATAATTGGTGCGGTCAAAATAGGTCGTGCCGTTGAAGTCGGTGGCGCCGACCTGTTTCAACGGCTCGAAGAAATCGCCGGGTGCGTTCTCGGAGCCGTTGAACATCAGATGCTCGAACAAATGCGCGAAGCCGGTCTTGCCCTTCGGCTCGAACTTCGACCCGACGTTATACCAGACGCTGACCGCCACGACGGGCGCCTTGCGATCGGTATGGACGACAACGCGCAGGCCGTTCTTCAGCGTGAACTGCTGGTACGGAATATCGACCGACTTGACCAAATCGGCGACCGGAGCAGGGCGCGCTGCGGGCGTCTGCTGCTGCGCCTGTGCGGCGGGAACCAGGAAGGCCGCGAGCGATACGCCGGCCAGAACGGTAAATTTCGACATCATGTGCAATCATCACCCCGGTTTGTCTGTTGCAGGCAACATACGCACGCCGATCCCGACGGCAACAAGGATCGCGAAATCAATCGGTAACGGGCCGATCGGGTAGCTCCGCAGCAACCGGTCCGCTATCCAGCGGCATGAGCCGAGCGCCATCGAGCAGAACACAGCGCCTGAAGCGCGTCCTCACCCGGCGTAGCGGCCTCGCGGTGGGAACAGCCACCACTATCGTGTCGCACTACCCTGTTTCGACTGTCGCGATCGTACCACACAGGCGCGACAGATGATCCGCCCCGAGATTTCGGCGCGTCAGATCGGCATGCAGGATCAGCCGCTCGCGATCATCGATGGTTTTCATCCTGATCCCGATGCGCTGCGTACCCATGCCGCCACGCATGCGTTCGAGCAGGGTCGCAACCATTATCCCGGGCTGCGCGCGCCGCTGCCGGCGGGTTATCTGGCTGCGATCCGACCCGCGCTGACGGCGGTGTTGTCAGGAATATTCTATCACAATGCCGGGTTCGCGACGATCGACGCGAGCTATGCGATGGTGACCATACCGGCCGATCGACTCACGCTGGCGCAGCAGCTGCCGCATGTCGATGCGGTCGATCCTGGTCGCATCGCGCTGGTGCACTATCTCAGTCCCGAACGGCGCGACGGAACCGCATTCTATCGACACCGTGCGACGGGTACCGAAACGGTCGATGCCGCGCACGCACCGGACTATTATGCGCGCCTCAACGCCGAGCTGGCGCGCGACGGCCTGCCCAAGCCATCCTATATCGCCGGCTCGACCCCCTTGTTCGAGCAGATCGCGCAGGTCGAGGCTCGCTATAACCGGGCCGTGATCTATCGCAGCGCATCGCTGCACAGTGGCGTGATCGCACCGGACACCGTGCTGAGCGAGGATCCGCTGCAAGGACGCCTGACGATCACTGCGTTCCTGTTGCTCGACTAAAGCGGGGTCGCCGGACGCCACTCGGCGCCGGGCGGATCACCTGCGTGTTCGACGCGACGCGCCACCGCTTCATCGCGACGTGCCACCGGAATAGCGCCGTTTAAGTCGACTTTAGCATATTTTACGGCAGAGGACTGTCATCCGTGCACTGTGCGGCGATCCTGGTCGGCGATTCCTTGTCGGCGCCCCGGTTCGACGACCTCCTCGACTACCCCTTCAACCATCAAGGCAGCGCGCGTGTTTCTACGGGACGATCAGCGGTATGAACTGGCCGGCGTCGCGGTGACGCGGGGCCCTGTCTTGCGCATGCCGTCATCGGCAACACTGACGCCGCGCGAGTCGCCCGTCGACATTTTGCGCGGTGCGGCAACACGGATCGACTGGGTTCCGGACCTGGGCGCGCGGATCGGCAGCCTCGACTGGTGGCGCGGGTTGGCGACGTGCACGGCATTGTGCGCAGCAAGCTGGGCGTTGTCGCCGGGGATCAAACCGCTGGTCGGTGCGGTGCCGCCACCGCTTGCCGGCGCGGAATGGGACGAGGCCCGCGCACAGGGCATTACCGCGATCGGTCAGGGGGCAGCGACCGGCCGGCGAATGGCCGCCAACGACCTTGTCGCACCGCTTGCCGAGGTCCCCGAACGGCCGACGGTCGAGCTCTCTGCGACACTCGGCCAGGGCGACCGGCTCGATCGCGTCCTGATGCGCGCGGGGGTCGGTCGTCCCGATGCCGATGCCGCCGCCGCCCTGGTCGCGCAGGCGGTACCCCTCGACGACATCGCCGCGGGAACACGAATCGCGCTGACGCTTGGTCGACGCCCTGATCGCACCGTTACCCGACCGCTCGAAGCGCTCGACTTCCGCGCCCGGTTCGATCTGGGGCTGGCTCTGGCGCGCACCGCGACCGGGTTGGCGATGCACCGCAAGCCGATTGCGATCGACGCGACGCCACTGCGGATCCAGGGGCTCGTCGGATCGAGCCTGTACCGATCGATGCGCGCCGCCGGGGTGCCGGCCAAGGCGGTCGAATCGTACATCAAGGCTATTGCTACGCGCGTGTCGATCGGTCGCGACGTCGACCCGGCGGACAGTTTCGACCTGATAATCCAGCGCCAGCGCGCTGCGACCGGGGAGACGCGGATCGGCGACCTGCTGTTCGCCGGGATCGATCAGGGGCGACACAAGGTGCAACTCGTCCGCTTCGGGCCGGGCGGCGCGGATGCCGATGGCGGTGGCGACAGTGATGCCGGCGCCCCGCCGCGGACCGATGGCTGGTTCGACGCGAACGGCCAGACCGAGCGGCGCGCCGTGTCCGGCTTGCCCGTATCGGGGCGCATTACCTCGAACTTCGGCTTGCGAATGCATCCGCTGCTGGGCTTCACCCGCATGCACAAGGGCCTCGACATCGGCGCGCCCTATGGTGCGCCGATCCATGCCATGACCGACGGCATCGTCGCGTTCGCGGGACGGACCGGCGGCTATGGTAACTTCGTAAAGCTGATGCATGGCGGCGGCATGGCGAGCGGCTACGGTCATATGAGCCGGATCGCAGTGTCGTCGGGCACGCGCGTGCGGCAGGGACAAGTCATCGGCTATGTCGGATCGACGGGCATGTCGACCGGCCCGCATCTCCATTGGGAGGTGTGGAAAAACGGCGCCGCGATCAATCCGCGCAGCGTGTCGTTCGCCAGCGTCGCGCAACTGTCGGGCGCAAGCCTGCGCGCGTTCCGGGCGAAGGTGGCGGCGCTGCTAGCGGTGCGGACGGGGACCTGACGGCAACCCGTCAATCCTACCCCGCCAGAGGAGATGCCGCCGACAGTGGCGGAGGGGCGGATACGAAACACGGGGTCGTGCTTGCCACCCCCTCCGTCTGCCATGCGCCAGCCATCTCCCCCTGGCGGGGGAGTATCCGCAAATCGCGCCTAAGCTTTGCCCGCCATCTTCGCCTTGAGATCCGCGAACGCGTTGGCGGGGCGAAACTCGTCCTCGCTGATCACCCCCGCTGCCGCCAGCGCCGCCGCCGCATTGGGTCCGCGCGGGAACGGATCGATCGCCAGTGCCAGCGTGTCGGCCGCCGCTTCGCCCAGATCGATCGCGCCCCCCTCGATCGCCACCGTGTCGAGCGCATCGTCGGACAGTTCGACTTCGTCGCCTTCCGCCACCAGCTGTTCCACGAACAGCAGCGCGACCGGTTCGTCGATCCTGGTATCAAGCGGCTCGTCGGTAACCGAGCACGCCTGCACCGCAGCCCCGGTGACGCGCCCCTTCACGACGATGCCGCTGTCGGTCCGCTTGATCCCGAACCGTGCCTCGAGTCGCGCGATCGATACCATCGCGAAGCGCTTCGCCAGCGCGGCACGCTCGTCCTCGTTGGCGACGATCTCGACGATCCGCTCACGCTCGCCGATCGTGTCGAGGCGTTCGGGGCGGCTGAATTCAGCCTTGTTCATACCAGGCGTCACGGTAGCTCTCCTGCGAGCAGTTTCATCATTGGCGTATTTTCTAGCGCGGCATGAAACGCCATCAGCGACGTCCGCACATGCGCCAGCGCGGCATCGGCCGGCGCCACCCCTCGATACAGGTTTCGCAGCAGCGCTGGCGTAATATCTCCAGCCGCCAGTCCATCACGGTATGCGCCGAGTCGACCGCCGAGCATGCTCATCATCTTGCCGATATGCTTGCCGACGATGATGTCGCCGATCCCGATTTCACGCAATTGGCCGTCCATGTCGTCGACAAAGCGTTCGGCAAGGCGCGCCGCGGGCTCGCCACCGGCGGGTTCCGCCTCGAGCCGTAGCATGACGACCGCAAGCAGAGTCGCGATCATGTCGAACCGGCCGTCGACGGTGTCCGGCACCGCACCGTCCCGATACCAATGCTCGGCACGCGCCCGCGTCACGACCGCGGTATACAGCGGCAGCGCTTCGTCCGGCTTCTCGCCGAGCAGTCTTCCCAACCAGCTCAATCCGTCGTCCTTCGCCCATCGACCGCGCACCGACTTGTTTGCCCGCGCATCCTCGCATATCGAGGCGATCGGCGGCCGATGCAATCGCATCGCAACCGTCACGTGTTTTCGCGTGCCCCGGTTGGGAGTTTATATGAGCGTGTTTTCCGCCCGTACGGGTCTCGCCGCCGCGCTTGCGGTCGTTACGCTTGCCAGCGCAGGCTGCACCCAGTTGCGCTCGCATCAGGGGTATGTCGTCGACACCGACCTGGTCAACTCGGTCCAGCCCGGCGTGGATAACCGTCAGTCGGTGCTCCAGACGCTCGGCAAGCCGACGCTCGCGGGTCAGTTCGACCAGGGAGATTGGTATTATCTCGCACGCGACAGCCGCAACCTGGCGTTCCGCAATCCGCGGCCCAACGCGCAGATCACGCTGCAGATCAGCTTCGACCAGAAGGGGACCGTCACCGCGATCCGTCGCGGCGGGCTCGATCAGGTTGCCTCGGTCAAGCCGTACGGCAAGACCACGCCGACGCTGGGTCGCGAACGCGGCTTCTTCCAGGATCTGTTCGGAAACATCGGTACGGTCGGCGCTGCGGGTGCCGGCGGCGGCGGTGGCAATGGCGGCAACACCGGCGGTGGTGGGCGCGATCGTCCGTAATCAAGGCTGAGTCGCACCGGTTTGGCCGTACCGCCTGCTACGCATCGGTACGGCCGGGCCGGGAGTGGATCGGCGCCGATCCCGAAAGGGGGGTGGGATCGCGGACGTAACGCCTCGCGATGACGATGGTTCGCAGGCCCCGCCCAAACCTGCATATTTTGAGTGACTCAGCGTCATCACTTGCGCCGCGGAGGCCGCCAAACATCCGTTTCGGATCGGACTGAATCCGAAACGGACATATGCTGCTGTACCTCGTCGTCGGGGGTACGCCATGCTCGAGTCGTTCTGGATCATCGACGGCTTGGCGCGGGAAAGTTTGCTGTTTGCCGGAGTTGGGCTTTTTCTTGGCGGCATCGACGACCTGCTGGTCGACCTCGTTTTCATCGTCCGCCGGATCCGGCATGGCGCGCGTCCCCGGCTGACGCTCGCGACTCTGCCGCCGCCACGATGCATCGGCGCGATCGCAGTGTTCGTAGCGGCATGGGACGAGGTGTCGGTAATCGGCGGCATGTTGTCGACCGCGCTGGATCGCTATCGCCATGACGATTACCGGATCTATGTCGGTGTCTATCCGAATGATCGGGGCACGATCGATGCCGTTGCCGCGATCGCCGAGCATGATGCCCGCGTCAGGATCGTGATCGGGCCGCGCGACGGTCCCACGACCAAGGCAGATTGCCTCAATACGGTGTGGCATGCGCTCGGCCGCGACGATGCCCGTGAGCACCGGCATACCAAGGCGATCGTGCTGCACGACGCCGAGGATGTCGTGCATCCGCAGGAATTGCGTGTCTTCGATTGCCTGATCGATCGGTACGATGTGGTGCAATTGCCGGTCCTCCCGCTCGTCCATCACGGTGCTCGGCTGGTGTCGGGACACTATGCCGACGAGTTTGCCGAGTCGCACGCCAAGCAGATCGTCGTCAGGACCGCTTTGGGGGCGGGAATGCCGCTAGCCGGCACCGGCTGCGCGATCGCACCCGACATGCTTGCCAGGATCGCGTTCGCGCGCGGCGGCAATCCGTTCGACGCGACCAGTCTAACCGAGGATTATGAACTCGGCTTGCGGCTGGCGGAGCTAGGCGCGCGCTGTATCTTTGCGCGGGTAGCAGCGGACGATGTCGGTGCAGTCGTCGCGGTGCGCGCCTATTTCCCCGGTACGATCCGCGAGTCGGTCCGCCAGAAAACACGGTGGATGAACGGCATCGCGCTAGCCGGTTGGGATCGGACCGGCTGGGCGAGGCCCCGCGCCTTTGCCGACCACTGGATGCGAATGCGTGATCGGCGGGCACCGCTCGCCGTCGTCATTCTCGCGGTCGCCTATGTCGGAATGCTCGCCTGGGCATTGTCGATGGCGGCGCATCACTTTGCGGGTCAGGCAATGCCAGCGCTCGACCGGTCCCATCCGATCGCGCTCTGGCTGTTCATCGCCAACGCCGTCCTGCTGGCGTGGCGGCTGGGATCACGGATGGTGTTTACCGGTCGTAGCTACGGCGTTGGCGAAGCCTTTTGGGCGCTTCCGCGCTTCATCGTCGGCAACTGCGTCTCGTTGCTCGTCGCGCCCTGCGCGGTGGCGCGCTACATCGCCATGCTGCGGGGCGCAGCGCCGGTATGGGACAAGACCCGTCATGAATTTCCCGACGCCCCCGCAGCGTCGATCAGCGCATGCCACGGGTTCGGACCGAGCGTTCCAGCACCGGGATGACCGGCGGGCGGCCGTTGCGATTCCTCGCGCTGACGCTGGGTGGCTGGGTGTTGGTCAGGATTGCGGTACTGTTGTCTGAGATCGAGCCCCGTCAACCCTTGCCCATCCGCCCAACCTTAACGAAGATACTGGTACCGCCCGCCGTCGCGACGGTATTTCCCGCCGCCGCCGTATTCCCCGGTCCGCGCCAGATCGCATTCGTCATCCCGCCGTTGAGCGATACCGTCGTGACGCCCGCCCCGCCCGCCATCGTTTTCCGGGCGAAACCGCGTACGGATGTCGCGCTACCCCCTAGGGTATCCGGCTTGCCGGAAACCTGGTCGCTGGACCACATCGCCGCCCAGTCTTTCGGGCAGCAACCTCCCGGCCGAACCGACGCACCGCCTTTCCTGTTAGCGCCGTTCGTGGTTCGCGGCGCGAGTCGGCTGAACGGTAGTGCATGGCTGCTGGTACGCGGGGGCCCGGCCGGTACCGTCTCCGGCGGCCAGCTCGGCGCTTCGCAGGCGGGGCTGCGGATAACCTACGCGATCGATGCTGCCCGCCGGTTCGCACTGTCGGCCCGGGTCGCCGCCCCGCTCGAGGGCCGCGGACGCGAAGCCGCGGTCGGAATCGAGTGGCAACCGACGAGAATGCCTATCCGCCTGATCGTCGAGCACCGTTTCGTTCTCGATGGTGGTCGCAACGGACCGACGATCGGCGTGCTCGGCGGCTATGGTCCTGCCGACATAGTCCCCGGTGTCCGCCTTGAGACTTACGCGCAGGCCGGTGCGATCGCCCGCGACGGTCTCCAGACGTTCGTCGATGCCTCGGC
The DNA here is from genome assembly GCF_004340945.1 of Sphingomonas sp. PP-F2F-A104-K0414. Classification (GTDB taxonomy): domain Bacteria; phylum Pseudomonadota; class Alphaproteobacteria; order Sphingomonadales; family Sphingomonadaceae; genus Sphingomonas. Next base: position 818,797 of record NZ_SLYD01000001.1, on the reverse strand, counting down.
TCGGCTGACCCATCCGCTCGGCACTGTCGCGACGGCCCGTCTCGATATCGGCATCGGCACATGGGCGAGCGCGCAACGGGCTGCCGAACGTTTCGACATCGGACCATCGGTCGTCGCCACGCTGCCGATCGCGCATAAATCGCTCCGCCTGACGCTCGACTGGCGCGAGCGGATCGCGGGTGGCGCGCGTCCCGGCTCGGGACCGGCGCTGTCGATCGGCAGCGACTTCTGATCCCGTGTCCAAACACCGGGATCGGTGCCCAGTCCAGCCTAGCCCCGCGCGCGCAATCCGGTGTAACGCTGCTAACGTGGATCTGTATCTCCCCGTCGCCAACCTGTCGGTCAACGCGCTAGTCATCATCCTGCTCGGCGGGGGCGTCGGGCTGTTGTCGGGCATGTTCGGGGTGGGTGGCGGGTTCCTGACGACGCCGCTGCTGATCGTCTACGGCATCCCGCCGACCGTCGCCGCCGCCTCGTCCGCAAGCCAGGTGACCGGCGCGAGCGTGTCCGGCGTGTTCGCGCATTTTCGGCGCAAGGGCGTCGATACCAAGATGGGCGGGGTGCTGGTCGCAGGCGGTATCCTCGGTTCATTCTTCGGTGCGTGGCTGTTCCGGCTGCTCCAGCAAAGCGGGCAGATCGATACGGTGATCGCGATCGTCTACGTTCTCATGCTCGGCTCGATCGGCGGCCTGATGGCGAAGGAGTCGATCGGCACGATCGGTCGCGCGCGCACCGGGCGTCCGCCGAAGGCGCGCAAACGCCGCCATCACCCGCTCGTCGCTGCACTGCCTCTGCGCACGCGGTTCTACGCCTCGGGGCTGTACATCTCGCCGCTCGCGCCGCTCCTGCTCGGCTTCTTTACCGGCATCCTGACCATCCTGCTCGGCATCGGCGGCGGCTTTATCCTGGTCCCCGCGATGATCTACCTGCTCGGCATGGCGACCTCCGTCGTGGTCGGCACCTCCTTGTTTCAGACGCTGTTCGTGACCGCGGTCGCGACGATGGTCCATGCGACGACCACCAAAGCGGTCGACATCGTCCTTGCCGGGCTGTTGCTGCTCGGCTCGGTGGTCGGCGCACAGATCGGCGCGCGGTTTGCGAGCAAGTTCCGCCCCGAATATCTCCGCCTCGCGCTTGCGGTGATGGTGCTGCTGGTCGGCGCGCGCATCCTGCTCGGGCTGGTCTGGCGGCCCGAGGAGATCTTCTCGGTCACGCTGTCTTGAGAAAGTGGCCAATTCTGGCGTTCGCGCCGCTGCTGATGGCGCAGGCGAAGCCCGTGCTCGTCCCGGACGTATCGCAGCGCAATATCGAGATCGCCTACAGCTTCACCGGCGCAGAACTCCTCCTGTTCGGGGCGATTCTCTATCCCGGTGGCCGCCTGCCAACCGGCGAGCAACCAACCGACGTCGTCGTCGTCGTGAAGGGGCCGACCCAGTCGATCCTGATGCGCGAGAAGGAGAAGGTCGCCGGAATCTGGGTCAACGCGTCAAGGCTGCGCTACCGGTCCGCACCGAGCTTCTACGCGATCGCCTCATCCAAGCCGATCGACCGCCTCGTCGATGACCGGACGCGCGCGATCTACGAACTCGGGCTCGACAGCCTGCAATTGTCGCCCGCCTCCAGCGCCCCCGCCGACACGCAGGACCGCTTCCAGAAGGGCCTCGTCGATCTGAAACGACGTGCCGGCCTCTATTACGAGGCGCCACGGGCGGTCGAGATCACCGACGGCGTGCTATACCGGGCGCGCGTCTCGATCCCGGCGCGCGTACCGGTCGGCCGCTTCACCGCGGAGACGTTCCTGATCCGCGACGGACGCGTGCTGGCAGCCGCCGTGCGCGACATCGACATCCGCAAATCCGGCTTCGAACGCTTCGTCGCTCGCGCCGCGGATCGCTCGTCGGTCGTCTATGGTCTGGTCGCGGTTGCCCTCTCGGTCTTTCTTGGTTGGGCGGCGGGCTGGATCGCACGAAGGGTTTAGCGTTCCTTCACCATCCTCACCGGATGTTTACGGTCTTGCGTGCAAGACATTGGGTAAATGACTGGGGATCTTGCCAGAATGAGTGAAATGCCGGGACCCGATGCCTTCCTGCGCGCGCCATCGCCGACCAGTGGTTCCGTCGGCATGGTACCGCCTGCCCCGATCGGCGTCGTCTTCGCGATCGCTGGATCGAGCAGCCGTGTGTTGCTCGACCGCGCGTCGATCGGTGCGCTGTGCGACGATCGCGACCCCGTTGTCGCGGCCGCAGGTCAGGTCGGCGGTCAGGTGAAGATGCGCGTTGGCACGACGTGGCTGGTCGCCAACATCCGGTCGCTCAAGCTCGAAGACAATGCCGGCACCTGCATCGCCGCCGACATCGACTTTCTCGGTGAGGGCGACGAGGAACGCCTGACCGGCAAGCTCTATCGGTTCCGCCGCGGTGTGACGCGGTATCCGATGCCCGGCGCCGAGGTGTACCCGATCACCACGTCGGACCTGCAACAGGTCTATGCCGCCGAGGATCGCGCCAACATCACCGTCGGCACGGTGTATCCGACCAGCGACATCCCCGCCGCGCTCTATGTCGACGCGATGCTCGGCAAGCATTTCGCGCTTGTCGGATCGACCGGTACCGGCAAGTCGACCAGTGCCGCCTTGATCCTCCACCGAATCTGCGAACTCGCGCCGCAGGGCCATATCGTGATGATCGATCCGCATGGCGAATATGCGGCTGCGTTCAAATCGAACGGTGCGTTGTACGACGTCTCGAATTTGCAGATGCCTTATTGGCTGATGAACTTCGAGGAGCATTGCGAGGTTTTCCTCACCAGCAGCGGATCCGCGCGGCAGTTCGATGCGGACATCCTCGCCAAATGCCTGCTCGCCGCCAAAGCCAAGAGCCGTCTCGGTCAGGAGATCGCCAAGCTGACGGTCGATGCGCCCATTCCCTATCTGCTCAGCGACCTGACGACGATCATCAGCGCCGAAATGGGCAAGATGGACCGCGCCGGCGACACCGCGCCGTATCTACGCCTGAAAACCAAGATCGACGAGATCAAGGCGGACCCGCGCTATGGCTTTATGTTCTCGGGGATGCTCGTCGCGGACACGATGGCGAGCTTCCTAAGCCGGATCTTCCGTCTGCCCGGCGACGGCAAGCCGATCTCGATCATCGACGTCTCGGGTGTGCCGTCGGACATTACGTCCGTGGTGGTCGCGGTCCTTGCGCGGATGACGTTCGACTTTGCGATTTGGTCGCGCAACGAACCGCAGCGCCCGATCCTGCTCGTCTGCGAAGAGGCGCATCGCTACATCCCCGCCGGCCAGGAGACGAGCAGTGCGGTCGGTCGCATCCTCGGCCGGATCGCGAAGGAAGGCCGTAAGTACGGCGTGTCGCTCGGCCTCATCACGCAGCGTCCGTCGGATCTGGCGGAAGGCGTGCTGTCGCAGTGCGGCACGATCATCGCGATGCGCCTCAACAACGACCGCGATCAGGCGTTCGTCCGCGCGGCGATGCCCGAGGGTGCACGGGGCTTCCTCGATTCGATTCCGGCGTTGCGCAATCGCGAATGCATCATCTGTGGCGAAGGCGTGACGATCCCGATCCGCGTGAGCTTCGACGGGCTCGAGGAGTCGAAACGTCCGGCGTCGGGCGACCCACTCTTTTCCGAACTCTGGCGCGACGTCGGTGGTGAAGACCAGATCATCGGCAGGACGATCCAGCGCTGGCGGGCACAGGGCAAATAGGCCGCCGGTTTAGCCCCGCGTGGTCAGTCCGCGTCGGGGCCTAAGGTCGGATCGAGATCGCGGGGGCGGATGAATCGGGTCAGGCGGGCGGTGGCCGACGTGATATCCGCCCAATCCCCTTCAAACTGGAGCTCGGCGATGGTGGCGGTCGGATATTTGTCCTCGACCGCATCGCGCAGCGGGTCAGCCCCGTCCGCCACCAGCATCAGGACGAGATCTTCCAACCCCGGATTATGCCCGACCAGCAGCGCGCTCTCGGCGTCGGCCGGAAAGCCGTGCACCACGTCGAGCAACGTCGCTGCCGACGCGAGATACACGCGACGGTCCAGCGTCGGCGCGATCATCCGGCCATAGCCCGATTCGATCTGCTCCAGCGTCTCCGACACGCGCACCGCGGGCGAGGCAATCGCATGATCGAACGCCAATCCCAGTGATCGCATATGCCGACCGACCATCGCCGCGGCGCGCTTACCCTTGGCGTTGAGCGGGCGGTCGAAATCGCGCGCAACCGGATCGTCCCAGCCGGACTTGGCGTGGCGCAACAGCGTCAACGTCTTCATGGCAATCCTCAAGCGGGTTGGCGGCTTTCATGCCCTACCGGGGCCCGTGAGGAAAGCCGGCTCGCGACTCGGGCCACCGCTTCTTCGAGCGTGACGCGGGCGATCGGCACGCCCGGCGGGAACGCACTGAGCAGCCGCGACGGCATTGCCGCGGACAGCATCACGAACACGCCCGAATCGTCGGCGCGGCGGATCAACCGGCCGAATGCTTGCGCGAGCCGCGCGCGGACGAGCCGGTCGTCATACGCCGAGCCTCCACCGGCCAGGCGCCGCGCCGCGTGCAGCACCGAGGGTTTCGCCCACGGGACGCCCTCCATCACCACGAGTCGCAGCGACTCACCGGGCACGTCGACGCCGTCTCGGAGTGCATCGGTGCCGAGCAGGCTCGCGCCCGGATCATCGCGAAAAATATCGACCAAGGTACCGGTATCGATAGGATCGACATGTTGCGCGTGGAGCGGCAGGCCTTCGCGCGCGAGTCGATCGGCGATGCGGCCATGCACGCCGCGCAACCGTCGGATAGCGGTGAACAGCCCGAGCGTCCCGCCGCGGCTGGCGACGATCAGTTGCGCATAGGCGTTGGCCAGCGCGCCGATGTCGCCGCGCTTCACGTCGGTGACGATTAGGACTTCGGCCTGACGCGTGTAATCGAACGGGCTCTTCGCCTCGAACCGGGCGGCGGGGCGGAGCAGATGCGGGGCGCCGGTGCGGGCTTCGGCCACCTCCCAATCGCCGCCGCCGGTCAGCGTTGCAGAGGTAACCAGTGCACCATGCGCCGGTTTCAACACGATCTCGGCGAAGGGTCGCGTCGGGTCGAGCCAGTGGCGATGCAGCCCGATATCGAATTCGCGGCCTTCGATGCGGTCGACCGCGAGCCAGTCGACGAAATCGCCATCGACAGGTCCGCCAACGCGCGCGAGCAGCGACAGCCACGACGCCACCGTCTCCGCGCGCCAACCGATCGAGGCGATCGCGCCCTCGACTCGTGCGCGGGCGGGCGCGTCCATCCAGTCGGGCGCTTCGGCGAGCACGGCTTCAAGCCGGCGACCGAGCGTGACAAGTGGGCGGACGAGCGCGTCGAGCGCGGCGGCAGCGGGCGCGGCGGCCTCGATCAGCGTCGCATCGGGTTCGGCGAGTTCGGTCTCCAGCCCATAGCCCGCGTCGCCCGGCTGTTCGGCCCGCGCGTAGGTGAGCCCGCGGACGGCGGCGAGAAGCGTCTCGATCGGCCCGAACGGCGCACCTTCGCCGAGCCTTTGCAGCCAGCCGTCGGACGCGAGCGCGCCCGCCGCGGTGACCGCATCGCTGATCGCCCGCGCGCCCTGTTCGTCATAGCTGGCGAGATCGGACAGGCGCGCGGCAAGCCCTCGCCGGCGGCCGCGACCGCTCGATTCGGGGCCGAGGATCCAGCGGCGCAGTTCGATCGTCTCCGCACCGGTCAGCGCGGTCGCGAACATCGAATCGGCGGCGTCGAAGATATGATGGCCTTCGTCGAACACGTATCGCGTCGGTCGGGTGGCGAGTTCGCGTCCTCTGGCGGCGTTGACCATCACCAGTGCGTGGTTGGCGATGACGATGTCGGCGTCGGACGAGGCGCGAGCGGCGCGCTCGATGAAGCATTTCCGGTAGTGCGGGCAGCCGGCATAGACGCACTCGCCGCGCCGGTCGGTCAGTGCAGTTGAACCATTGCGGCGAAACAGCGTCGGCAGCCAGCCGGGCAGGTCGCCGCCGACCATATCGCCGTCCGCGCTATACGCGGCCCAGCGTGCGACGAGATGCGCGAGGATCGCCGCGCGGCCTGCGAACCCGCCTTGCAGCGCGTCCTCCAGGTTCAGCAGGCAGAGATAATTCTCGCGGCCTTTTCGCGTAACGACCTTGGCCTTGCGGATCGCAGCGTCGGGATAAAGCCGCGCGGTTTCCTGCCCCAACTGGCGTTGCAGCGTTTTGGTGTAGGTCGAGATCCATACCGCGCCGCCGGCCTTCTCCGCCCAGAGCGACGCGGGAGCAAGATAACCGAGCGTCTTGCCGATCCCGGTCCCCGCCTCGGCAAGGACGAGATTGGGCGTATCGCGCATCGCGCGCGGCGCGAACGCGGCGGTGGCTGCGCCGGCATAGGCGCGCTGGCCGGGGCGTTCCTCGGCACCGTGGCCGGTAAGGTCGACGAGCCGCGCCTCCGCATCGCCCGGCTCGATCGTCACGGTGCGCGGCGCGGGTCGTGGCGCATGCTCCTCCCATTCGGGAAGCGACGAGAACAGCCAGCGTTCGTTGACCGCGGGCTTCTTCAGCCGCTCGGCGACGACCGGCGCCCACGGCCAGCGCAACCGGAACAGCGATTGCGCCGCAGTCCACGCCCCTTCCCGCTCGGGCCAGTCGCCATCGGTGAGCGCCAGCATCGCTTCGGCAGCGCGCAGCAGGAACGGCGCGACCGCCGCATCCTCGCTCGGCACATCGAGCCCGGTAACCCGCGCGATCCCCTTCGGCGTCGGCACCGCGAACTGCGCCGGGCGAAGGAACGCGTAGAGTTCGAGCAGATCGAGCCCCGACAGATCGGGATACCCGAGTCGCTGCCCGACCAGCGGCGCGTTGAGCATGATGACCGGCGTGTCGGCGGCGATCCGAATCGCCTCGCCCCGCCCGATCGGACGCGCACCCTCGGCGTTCGCGATCCAGATGCCGGCGTGGCTGGCGTGGAGGGCGGGATAGCGAAGCACTCCGCGACCTTGCTGCAACGAGAACGAAAGGGCAACCTTTTGTAGAAGGGGATATGGTCAGCGGTGTGCAGATGCGCCTGATCGGTGAGGCCCCTTCCCCCCCCTCCCGTCATCCCAGCGAAAGCTGGGATCTTAATGGGGCGGGTGCTGCGATCGCCACGGGGATATCCCAGCTTTCGCTGGGATGACGGGATGACGGGAGGGGTAAGGATCGCCCCATCATCCCCTTCATTGCTCAACCAAGCTCCACCGACGAAGCGGTCCGAGAGACTTTTCGCCAATCGCATCCCCCTCGCCCGCCGTTACGCAACCGGTACGGTTCACATGCGTTGCGCCCCTATCGATACCGAACTTTACCTACATCAACAGGGACGATCATCATGCGGAAGTTTCTCATGGCGCTGAGCGCGCTCTCGCTCGCAATCCCAGCCGCCGCCGTGATCCCTACGGGCAAGGCCGAAGCACGCTCGAAGCGTGAGTATCGCGGCCATGACCGTCGTTACCGCGCAAAGCGTTGCCGCCATTCGAGCGGCACGACCGGTCTTGTCGCAGGCGGCGTCGGCGGTGCGGTGCTCGGCAATGCGGTCGGCGGCGGCTTGCTCGGCACGCTCGCCGGCGGCGCAGCGGGTGCGCTCGGTGGCCGTGCGGTCGACCGGACGATCACCGCGAAGGATCGTTGCCGCTAAGACGCATGCGGCGGTGGGGTGACGGACACGGGCGCAGGCGCTAATCGCCGAACGCTATGACCGATGAAATCCGCACCGCCGCCCTCGAGTCCAAAGCCTGGCCATACGAGGAGGCGCGCAAACTCCTCAAGCGGTATCCGAACGGCAAGTCGGGCAATCCGATGCTGTTCGAGACAGGCTACGGACCGTCGGGCCTGCCGCATATCGGTACGTTCAACGAGGTGCTGCGCACGACGATGGTGCGCAACGCGTTCCACGCGCTGAGCAATACGCCGACTCGGCTGATCGCGTTCTCGGACGATATGGACGGTCTCCGGAAAGTCCCGGACAACGTCCCCAACGGCGACATGCTGCGCGAGCATCTCGGCAAGCCGCTGACGCAGATCCCCGATCCGTTCGGCACGCATTCCAGCTTTGCCGCACACAACAACGCGATCCTGCGCGAATTTCTCGACCGCTATGGCTTCGACTACGAGTTCGCGTCGTCGACCGAATATTACACCGGCGGGCGTTTCGACGAGGCGCTGAAGGGTGTGCTTCGCCACTTCCAGGGCATCCAGGACGTGATGCTCCCGACGCTGCGGGCCGAGCGTCGCGCGACCTATTCGCCGGTGCTGCCGATCTCGCCGACCAGCGGCATCGTGCTGCAGGTGCCGATCGAAGTGATCGACGCAGAGGCTGGACTGATCGCGTTCGAGGATGACGGCCAGCGGATCGAGCAGTCGGTGCTCGGCGGCAAGGCCAAGCTGCAGTGGAAGGTCGACTGGGCGATGCGCTGGGTCGCGCTCGGCGTCGATTACGAGATGGCGGGCAAGGACCTGATCGATTCGGTCACCCAGTCGTCGAAGATCGCACGCGTGCTCGGCGGACGCCCGCCCGAAGGCTTCAACTACGAGATGTTCCTCGACGAGAATGGCGAGAAGATTTCGAAGTCGAAAGGCAATGGTCTCAGCCTCGAGCAGTGGCTGACCTATGGCCCCGAGGAATCGCTGGCGTTCTACGCGTATCGCGAGCCGAAGAAGGCGAAGTCGCTCCACATGGGCGTGATTCCTCGCGCGGTGGACGAATATTGGCAATTCCGCGGCAATTATGCGGGCCAGGACCTGAAGCAGAAGCTCGGCAACCCGGTGCACCATATTCACGACGGCAAGCTGCCGACGGGCGAGCTGCCGGTGACGTTCGGGCTGCTGCTCAACCTCGTCGGCGTGATGGGCGATGCGAGCAAGGAGCAGGTCTGGGGCTATCTGGCCAATTACGTGCCCGATGCGTCGGCGGCGAAATACCCCGAGCTCGACCGACTGATCGGCTATGCGCTGGCGTATAGCCGCGATTTCGTCGCGCCGACGCTGAAGCGCCGCGCGCCCGAGGGTGTGGAGGTCGCGGCGCTGGAGCGGCTCGATGCGGAACTCGCCGCGTTGCCGGCGGAGGCGAGCGCGGAAGACATCCAGAACATCGTCTACGAAATCGGCAAGACCGGCGGGTTCGAAAACCTTCGCGACTGGTTCAAGGCGCTGTACGAGACGTTGCTGGGCTCGGAGCAGGGGCCGCGGATGGGCAGCTTCATCGCGCTGTATGGCGTGGCGAACTCCCGGAAACTGATTGTCGAGGCGTTGGCGCGGTAAGGCCGTACCCTAGAAGAATTATCCACCCCGGCGCAGGCCGGGGCCCAATTGGGACACGCGCTTAACGGAGCGCAACGTGTCGTTACTCTGACCTTTCCAATTGGGCCCCGGCCTCCGCCGGGGTGGTGATTAGCCCTCTGATCTCGCGCGCCACCTAGACGAAGGTATTGGAACATATTAGCAACAAGCCCGCCGCCCCCGATTCGGAATCCGGCATGTTTCATCGACCGATCGCCCGTCATCGCCTGTTCTTCGCGATCCGCTTACCATTTCCGCTAGCGCGCCAGATCACCGAGGCGGCGGCGTGGTTCGACGGTCCCGCGCAGAAGCTGCGCCCCGAGCATCTCCACGTCACAATCGACATCCTCGACGATCATGATCGCGTCTCGACCGCGCTGGAACGCGACCTGAAGGCGATCGGCGATGCGGTCGAAGCAGCGCCGTTCGCGCTCCAGTTCGACACCGCGGTCGGCAGCGAACGATCCATCGCGCTACGTCCGCGCCACAAGAACGCCTCGCTCGCCGCGCTGCATCAGCGGATCGCAGTAGCACGCGAGTCGGCGGGGCTGTCCCAGCGCAAAGGCTATCGGTTCAGCCCGCATATGACGCTCGGCTACCGCGACGGCGCGCCGTTCACGCAAGCCATCGCGCCGATCTGCTGGACCGCGGACGCATTCGTGCTGGTCCAAAGCCATGTCGGCCGGACGCGCCACGACGTGATCGGCCGCTGGTTGCTGAACGGCGACGACGATCGGCAACTGACGCTGTTCTAAGCGCTCGAATTTGCCGAACGCGCGCGACCCGGTAGGACCCATAGGGCGATCGGTCGGTTCTTCCCCCGTGACCGCTCACCAAGGAGCAACGATGCGACTGTTCTTCGACGAGTCCCAGCGGACCCACGCACCAGTCTGGGAACTGCACAACGGCGCATTCACGGCCTATGCGGAGGCTCCCGCGCGCGTCGATGCGATCCTGCGCGCGCTCGGTCCGGTCGAGGCGCCGGAAGATCGCGGCGAGGCGCCGATCCTAGCCGTCCACCCCGCGCCATACGTCGCGTTCCTAAAGGACGCGGCGCGACTGTGGCGCGAAGCCGGACGCGAGGGCGACGCGATCCCCTACACCTTCCCGATCCGTGGTCGCCGGCCGCTCGACCTCACCCGCATCGACGCGCTCATCGGCGCGCATAGCTTCGACGCGACCACGCCGATCACGCCGCAGACCTGGGCCGCCTCCTATGGCAGCGCCCAGTCCGCGCTCGCCGCGACGCACGCGGTCCTCGACGGCGACCGCACCGCGTTCGCACTCTGCCGCCCGCCCGGCCATCACGCGGGCGCAGACTATTGCGGTGGATACTGCCACCTCAACACCGCCGCGATCGCCGCGCAGGCCGCACGCGACGCCGGTGTCGACCGCGTCGCGATCCTCGATATCGACTATCACCACGGCAACGGCACGCAGGATATCTTCTACACGAGAGGCGACGTGTTCTACGCCTCGGTCCATGCCGATCCGAAGACCGACTATCCCTTTTACTGGGGCCACGCAGAGGAAACCGGCGAAGCCAACGGACTTGGTACGACGCTGAACGTGCCCCTCCCGCACGGCACGCAAATCGACGCGTTCCGGGCCGCGCAGACCACAGCGCTCGACGCGATCGCCGCGTTCGATCCCGGCCTGCTCGTCGTCAGCTTCGGCGCGGACACGTGGGAGGGCGATCCGATCTCGCATTTCAAGCTGACCACGCCCGACTATGCGGTGTTAGCCGCTGACATCGCGGCCCGCGGGTGGCCGACCGTCATCGTCATGGAAGGCGGATACGCAGTCGACGCGCTCGGCCACAACGTCGCGAGTTTCCTGCGTGGCTTCTGAAGCGCCGATTGCGCTGGGCACGCCCGCCTACCGTCGGCTGACGCTGGCGATGTTGTTCGCGGGGTTCTCGACCTTCTCGCTGCTGTATTCGGTGCAGCCATTGCTGCCGCTTTTCGCCGCGCAGTTCAGGCTGACCGCCGAGGGCGCGTCGCTCGCGGTGTCATTGGCGACCGGGCCCTTGGCGATCGGCATCCTGTTTGCCGGGTTCGTGTCCGACCGCGTCGGCCGGCGTCCGCTGATGATCGCGGCGATGTTCGCGGCGGGGGCGCTGACGCTGGCGGCGGCGGTTGTGCCGGGGTGGAGCGGGTTGCTCGTGTTGCGCTTCCTGACTGGTGTTGCGCTCGCAGGCGTGCCGGCGGTGGCGATGGCCTATGTCGCAGAGGAGGTTGATGCGGGCTCGGTCGGTGCGGCGATGGGGCTGTATATCGCGGGCAGCGCGCTCGGCGGGATGGCCGGGCGGCTGGTCGTCAGCATCGTCGCCGATCTCGAAGGCTGGCGCTGGGCGCTCGCCGCGGTCGGCGTCGCAGGCCTCGCGATGGCGGAGGCGTTTCGCCGGCTCGCGCCGCTCTCGCGCAATTTCACGCCGAGCGTGGGACGACCGGGCGCGTTATTGCGCAGTGCCGGGTCGCTGTTCACCGATCGCGCGATGCCTTTGCTGTATCTCGAGGCGTTCCTGCTGATGGGCGTGTTCGTCACGATCTATAACTATGCGGGCTTCCGGCTGATGAGCCCGCCTTACAGCCTCAGCCAGGCGGCGGTCGGCGGCGTGTTCCTGCTGTACGTGCTGGGATCGGTGAGTTCGGCGAAGTTCGGGACGCTCGCCGGACGACTCGGGCGGCGGAAGGTTTTCTGGATCCCCGTCGTCCTGCTGATCGCCGGCGTCGCACTGACCGCGATGACGCCGCTCGTGCTGGTGATCGCGGGGATCGCGGTCGTGACGGTCGGCTTCTTCGGCGCGCATTCGATCGCAAGCGCCTGGGTCGGCAGGCGCGCGCAGGGTTCGCGCGGGCAGGCGGCGGCGTTCTATCTTTTCTTCTATTATATGGGGTCGAGCGTACTGGGATCGGCCGGCGGCTTCGCCTGGACGCATGCCGGATGGCCGGGGGTGACGGCGTTCTGCCTGTTGCTCGGCGTGGCAGCGTTGGTGATCGGGCTGGTGCTGCGCACGGTGCCGCCGCTCGTGGTGGAGCCTCCTGCGGCGCAGCGGATGCCGGATCCGTGACATCTCTCCATCCGTCATTCCTCCATCCGTCATCCCGACCATTCCGTCATCCCAGCGAAAGCTGGGATATCATCGTTTGAGCCACGTCATCTGATACGGAGGAATACCCCAGCTTTCGCTGGGGTGACGGGATCTGGCGGGTTTGGTCGAAACTCGAGCAACGAGCACTCGCCCTTCTACCGCGACGCCACGTCCGTCGCATCGACCGGCGGCATACCCACCATCCCCTTCGCGACCGCTTCGACCCGCTCCATGACGCGGAGGACGTTGCCGCCGGACAGTTTCGCCAGATCGCCGTCGCTCCAGCCCCGCCGCGCCAGTTCCGCGAACAGCAGCGGGTAGCCGTCGACGCCCTTCATCGCGATCGGCCCGGTCCCTTGGATCCCGTCGAAGTCGCCGCCGATCCCGACATGATCGTGACCCGCGATCTTCGCGATATGCTCGACATGATCGGCGACCGTCGCGGCGGTGACCTGAGGCTCGGGATGCGCGGCGTCCCACGCCACCAGCGGCGCTGGCGATTTGGCGCCATAGACCCCTGCCGGCACGCCGACCGACTTCGCATAGGCCGAGCGCGCGACATCCCAGGCGCGCCATTCGGCCGACAGGAACGACGGGTAGAAGTTCACCATCACCATGCCGCCGTTCGCGCCGATCGCACGCAATAGAACGTCGGGAATGTTGCGCGGCGCGTCGGCGATCGCGCGCGCGCTGGAGTGCGAGGCGATCACCGGCGCCTTGGTCGCGGCCAAGGCCGCGGCCATCGTCGCGTCCGAGACGTGGCTGACGTCGACGATCATCCCGATCCGGTTCATCTCCGCGACCACCTGCCGCCCGAAATCGCTGAGCCCGTTGGCGCGCGGTGCGTCGGTCGAGCTGTCCGCCCAGTTCAGGCTCTTGCCGTGCGTCAGCGTCATGTACGCGACGCCAAGCGCGCGATACTGACGCAGCACCGACAGCCGCCCGTCGATCTGGTGCCCGCCCTCGACGCCGATCAGCGACGCGATGCGCCCCGCCTTCTCGATCCGTCGGATATCCGCGGCAGTGGTGGCGAGTTCGAACGTCGCCGGGTTCGCTGCGACGAAGCGGCGGACGATATCGATTTCCTCCAGCGTCATCTCGACCGCGCGCGGCGCGTCGGCGGGAATGTAGACCGACCAGAACTGACCGCCGACATGACCTTTGCGCAGACGGGGAATGTCGGTCTGCAACGGGTTCGGCAGCCGTGCGGTGTCGACCGAAAGATCGACCGCCTCGACCTTCGCGTCGTGCAGATCGCGGATCTCCCAGGCGAGGTCGTTATGCCCGTCGATCACCGGACTCCGCTCCAGCAGGCGTTCGACTCGCCGTGATACGGCAGCGTCCGGGCTAGCCTGCACGGCCAGCAACAGGAATGCGGCGATCATGTCTTGGTCCCCAATAGCGTCCGCTTCATCCTGAAGGAGCTGTTCGCGTGCGACAAGCCGGGTAAGGCGCTCGCCGGACGCAGACGGAGGGGCGTAATTGGACACGGGAACGGCCGGAACGGCGCGCGGGGCGGACAGCCGCCTCTCCACCGCGATCGCGATCGCGCGGCTGACCGGGATCATGGGGATCGTCTATGTCCACGCCTGGACCGGGCGGACCGCGGAAGAGCTGGCGGCGGTCGCGTTCAGTTGGCAGGCGGTTCTCCGTACCGTGCTGAGCGAGATGTTCGGGCGCAGCGCGGTGCCGCTGCTCGGCATGATCTCGGGCTGGCTGGTGGTCTCGACCGCGACGCGCCGAAGTTACGGCCCGTTCCTGCTCGGCAAGGCGCGGACGATCCTGCTCCCGATGGTCCTGTGGAATGCGATCGCGATTGTGCTGGTCGGGGCCGCGGCAACGTTCGGCGAGCTGAAGGCACCGACGCCGTCAAGCATCGGCTGGACGCTGAACGAACTCGTGCCGCTCGTCCACGCCAACGACATCAACGTGCAGATGCCGTTCTTACGCGATCTTTTCGTGTGCATGATGCTCGCCCCGCTGCTGGTGCGCGCGTCGAGCGCGTGGCTGGCGATGGTAGCCCTGATCGTGGTCGTATGGAGTGTGTCCGGGGTGCATGTCCCGCTGCTGTTGCGGCCGCAGATCCTGCTGTTCTTTACCGCGGGGATCGCCGCGCGGCGGCTTGGCGTGGCAGAGAAGGTGGCGGGGTGGCCTGTCGTCCTCTGCGCGCTGCCGTTCGTGGCGCTGATCGCGCCGCGGCTGTGGACGGCGTGGCTGGGGAACGTCTTCTTCGACGCGCATCCGCATGTGATGGCGGCGTTCGACATACTGTTTCGATTGGCGTCGGCGGTGCTGTTCTGGCGGGTCGCCTGGGCGCTGGCGGGAAGTGGCGTCGCGGAGCGACTGCGTGAGATCGAGCGCTATGGATTTCTCGCATTCTGCGATCACCTGGTGCTGTTGTGGCTGTTCGGGCCAGTGATCGGGCTGGCGACCGGTCCGCTGGGGGCGGCGCTGTATCCGGCGTATCTGCTGGTCCAGCCGTTGCTGGTGCTCGGGGCGACGGTTGCCCTTGGGCGGGGCCTGATGACGCTCTCGCCGGCGGTCGCGCGGGTGCTCAGTGGGGGGCGGCTGGGGCGGTAGGCTTCAGTTACTGCGTGACGGCGGACCGAGCTGGTTCACCCATTCCTGGTTGTGGACGACGGTCGAGCGGACCGGGCGGCCGGTGGCGTCGAGCCAGGGGCGGTAGCGGAAGCGGAGCTCGATCAGGCGGCAGGTGGTGGCGTCGAGCACGTCGTTTCCGCTGGAGCGCGTGACCATGCAGTGCGTGACTTGTCCGTCGGTTTCGACCGTGTAGCGCACGCCGACGATCCCGCCCGCACCGATCACCGCCTCGGCATTGGGAAAGTCCTTGTTCTTGAAGCGGCCTTTCAGGAGACGGGGCGGGGTTTCGTCGCCACCGTCGCCGTCGCCATTCCCGGAGCGACTGCTGCCGGTGCCGTTCCCCTCACCACCCGCGCCTGTGCCCGGTCCGGGGACTGGCGCGGCGCCGGTCGTGGGGTCGCTGCCGGGGCCGGGTTTTAGAGCAGCGATGACCGGCGGTGGCGGGACGATCGGGGGGATGATCGGTTTGGGGATGACGAGTTCGGTCGCCTTCGAGCGCAGGTTCGCAGGGGACGCTGCGCCTTCGGGGCGATGGCTTTTCGCGGGGCGGGGGATGATCTTTTCAGGCGGCGGCGGTGGAGGGGGTTTCGGGCCGACCGAAAAGGTCTTTAGCGCGTCTGGGATAGCAGTGGGGATGCTGACGCCGAGACCGAGGATCAGCGCATAGCCGATGACGGCGCAGAGCATCGCGGCGCTGGCGGCGGATATCAGGCGGTCGCGCGAGTTCGAGTGGACGCCGTACATGCTGGGTAATTGGGGAGGCGTGTGGGGGGCGGCAACTGGGCGTGACGGCGCGAGAACGATCTCGGTGTTCCGGACGTATTCGGTACTGATCCCGCTTCGACAGATGCACCTCCCCGGCGCAGGCCGGGGTCCAGATGGAAAGGTTGCTGTAACGAAGCACTACGCTCCATGAGCGACGTCGCCCAACTGGGCCCCGGCCTCCGCCGGGGTGATGCTCGCTTGCGTGCGAATAGACCTCAGTTTGTCGCGTATCGGTTCGAGATCCGCAGACCTGTACGTTCGGCAGACACTAGAACGGGCAGCGCGACCAAGTCACACCGCCCGTTTCTGGCACGCGCCGCGGGAGTAAATCCCGCGTCGTCGGTCGGCGCTTGAGCGCCGCCGGCCGGGTTTGCTGTTGCGCTTGGCTTCGCCTTGCGCAGCGGCGTTGCCTACAGCTTCGCCGTCAACTCCGGCACGATCTTGAACAGATCGCCGACCAAGCCGATGTCCGCGACCTGGAAGATCGGAGCGTCCTCGTCCTTGTTGATCGCGATGATGACCTTCGAGTCCTTCATCCCCGCGAGATGCTGGATCGCGCCGGAGATACCGACCGCGACATACACTTCCGGCGCGACGATCTTGCCGGTCTGGCCGACCTGATAATCGTTCGGCGCATAGCCTGCGTCGACCGCAGCGCGTGAGGCACCCACGCCGGCACCGAGCTTGTCGGCCAGCGGATCGATGATCGCGTGGAACTGGTCGCTCGAGGCGAGCGCACGGCCGCCCGAGACGATGATCTTCGCGCTGGTCAGCTCGGGACGCTCGTTCTTGGCGATCTCCGAGCCGGCGAAGGTCGACAGACCCTTGTCGCCGGTCGATGCGACTGCCTCGATCTCGGCCGAGCCACCCTCGGTCGCGGCCTTGGCGAACGCCGTGCCGCGGACCGTGATGACCTTCTTCGCGTCGGTCGACTGGACGGTTGCAATGGCGTTGCCCGCATAGATCGGCCGCGTGAACGTGTCTTCGCTCTCGACCGACAGAATGTCGCTGATCTGCATGACGTCGAGCAATGCAGCCACGCGGGGCGCGATGTTCTTGCCGTGCGTGGTCGACGGCGCGACGAAAGCATCGTGGGTGCCCATCAGCTCGACGATCAGCGGCGCGACGTTCTCGGCAAGCGCATGCGCGAACGCCGCATCGTCGGCGACGTGCACCTTGCC
Source organism: Sphingomonas sp. PP-F2F-A104-K0414 (assembly GCF_004340945.1). Lineage (GTDB taxonomy): Bacteria > Pseudomonadota > Alphaproteobacteria > Sphingomonadales > Sphingomonadaceae > Sphingomonas. The sequence continues at coordinate 801,838 of NZ_SLYD01000001.1, read as the reverse complement.
GACGCCGGCGATCTTGGCGGCTTCGGCAGCGACGCCGTCGACGCCTTGGCCGACAACCAGCAGATGGACTTCGCCGAGCTGCGATGCGGCAGTCACCGCCGACAGCGTGGCATCCTTGACGGCCTGACCGTCATGTTCGACCCAGACGAGCGTCTTCACTTGGCGACTCCCATTTCCTTGAGCTTGCCGACCAGCGCGTCGACATCGGCGACCTTGATCCCGGCCGAGCGCTTGGCGGGCTCGACCACCTTCAGCGTGGTCAGGCGCGGCGTCACGTCGACGCCGAAATCGGCCGGCGTCTTCTGCGCCATCGGCTTCGACTTCGCCTTCATGATGTTCGGCAGCGAGGCATAGCGCGGCTCGTTGAGGCGAAGATCGGTGGTGATGATCGCGGGCAGCTTGAGCGTGTCCGTCTCCGCGCCGCCATCGACTTCGCGAGTCACGTTGACCGAACCGTCGGCGATCTCGACCTTCGACGCGAACGTGCCCTGGCCCCAGTTCAGGAGGCCGGCGAGCATCTGTCCGGTCTGGTTGTTGTCGTCGTCGATCGCCTGCTTGCCGAGGATGACGAGGTCGGGCTTCTCTTCCTCGACGATCTTGGCGAGGATCTTCGCGACGCCGAGCGGCTCGACCTTGGTCTCGCTGACGACGAGGATCGCACGATCGGCACCCATTGCGAGCGCGGTCCGCAACGTTTCCTGGCTCTTCTGCTCGCCGATCGAGACGACGACGATCTCGGTCACGCCCTTGTCCTTGAGGCGGATGGCCTCTTCGACCGCGATCTCGTCGAACGGGTTCATGCTCATCTTGACGTTCGCCAGATCGACGCCCGTTCCGTCCGCCTTCACGCGGGGCTTCACGTTGTAGTCAAGCACGCGCTTGACCGGCACCAGCACCTTCATCGGGATTCCTTCCAAGGTGGATATAGTTCGTTCGCTGACGGCGTTACCCGGCGGCGTTGGCGCGACAGATGGCTGTTTTACGTCGTTTTCGCAAGTGCGGTATGGAACATCACCATGCCGTAGCGTCACGCCGATCCACCTGTCCGACCAGTCGTGATACCAACGAAAAAGGGCCCGGACGTTTCCGTCCAGGCCCCAATTTCGCACAATCAGTATGCAGTTGGTAGCGGTTAGGCCGCGACCTTCTGCACCTCTGCGACGATCTTCTTGGCTGCATCGCCAAGGTCGTTCGCCGGAACGATCGCGAGGCCGGAGTTCGCGAGGATCTCCTTGCCCTTCTCGACATTCGTGCCCTCGAGGCGGACGACGAGCGGCACCGAGAGGTTCACTTCCTTCGCTGCGGCGACGATGCCGTCGGCGATGATGTCGCACTTCATGATGCCGCCGAAGATGTTGACCAGGATGCCCTTCACGTTCGGATCCGCGAGGATGATCTTGAACGCCGCCGTCACCTTCTCCTTATTGGCGCCGCCGCCGACGTCGAGGAAGTTGGCCGGGAACATGCCGTTGAGCTTGATGATGTCCATCGTCGCCATCGCCAGACCGGCGCCGTTGACCATGCAGCCGATGTCGCCATCGAGCTTGATGTAGGCGAGGTCGTACTTCGACGCTTCGAGCTCGGCGGGATCTTCCTCGGTCTCGTCGCGCAGTTCGAGCAGATCCTTGTGGCGGAACAGCGCGTTGCCGTCGAACGCAACCTTCGCGTCGAGCACCATCAGCTTTGCCCCCGAACCGGTATCCTTGGTGACCGCGAGCGGGTTGATCTCGATCTGCTCGGCATCGGTGCCCATGAACGCGTCATACAGCTTCGACGCGGTGTTCGCGGCCTGCTTGGCGAGATCGCCGGTCAGCTTCAGCGCGGCAGCGACGGCGCGGCCGTGGTGCGGCATGAAGCCTGTCGCCTGGTCGATGTCGATCGACTGGATCTTCTCGGGCGTGTCGTGCGCGACTGCCTCGATGTCCATGCCGCCTTCGGTCGAGACTACCATCATCACCCGGCCGGTGGTGCGGTTGAGCGTCAGCGCGAGGTAGAATTCCTTGTCGATGTCAACGCCGTCGGTGACGTACAGGCGGTTGACCTGCTTGCCCGCATCACCCGTCTGGATGGTGACGAGCGTATTGCCGAGCATGTCGGTCGCCGCCGCGCGAACCTCGTCCTCGGTCTTAGCGAGGCGGACGCCGCCCTTGGCATCGGGACCCAGTTCGACGAACTTGCCCTTGCCGCGGCCGCCGGCGTGGATCTGCGCCTTGACGACATAGAGCGGTCCGGGAAGCTTCTTCGAGGCCTCGACAGCCTCCTCGACGGTCAGTGCCGCGAAACCGGCAGGCACGGGGACGCCGAACTTGGCCAGCAGTTCCTTGGCCTGGTATTCATGGATGTTCATCGGGAAGGCTCCACGCAATTTTTAGGAAACTCGGGAATTGGTTGGGCGTAAAGCACAGGGCGGCCAGCAAATCCACCCTTAAGGCATATGCACTTGCGTCTCGTTCTCAATAGACGCGTATCGGGCTGAGTTGATCTGGTTTTCTTGGGACAATTCGCCTTTCGCCGTCGCGCCTTACCGCCCCTATATGCAGGGCATGGCGATCTGGCTCGGCATCCTGCTGTTCCTCGGACCGTGATCGGCATGGAGGCGTTCGCCTATGCCGCGCACCGCTGGGTGATGCATGGCTTCGGCTGGTTCCTGCATGAAAGCCACCACCGTGCGCGCCATGGCAATTGGGAATTGAACGACCTCTACGCGGCGATCTTCGCGGTGCCGTCGTTCGTGCTGCTGCTCGGCGGCGTGCAGCTCGGCTGGTGGCCGGGGTTCGCGTGGATCGGCGCGGGAATCGCGGCGTATGGCGCGATCTATTTCGGGTTCCACGACATCATCGTGCACCAGCGCATCCCGACCCGATATCTGCCCAAGTCGAAATACATGAAGCGGATCGTTCAGGCGCACCGGCTGCACCACGTCGTCGAGACGAAAGAGGGCAATGTCAGCTTCGGCTTCTTGGTTGCACCCAAGCCAGAAGATTTGAAGGCCGAACTCAAGCGTCGGTCACGCGCGGGCATCCGCGCCCCGGTAAAGCGCGTGCTGCTACATCAAGCTGCCGAATCGTAGGGCGTTTGGAGATTGGTAACCACTTGGGGAGCAGTGTCCCGGACATGACACAGCCCGTCCCCATCCCTCCCGCCGAACCGAAGGGCGAGGAACTCCGCCAGGCGCTACGCAAGGCCGTCAAGATGCGCGCGCACCTGCGCGATCGGGGCCAGACGCGATTCGAAATCGAGGTCACCGACCTGTCGCTCTCGGGCTTTCGTGCGGAAACGAGCTTTACGCTGTGGCCGGGGACCGTGGTGTGGCTAACGCTGCCGGGTCTGGCGGCACTCGAAGCGGTGGTCGCATGGCGTGATAAGTTCAAATACGGCTGCGCATTCGCCAAGCCGCTGCATCCTGCGGTGTTCGATCACATCGTGGCGCTGAGCCAGCGATAGAACGCCAGCTTGTTCTCCTGCTGACGCAGGAGCCCAGGATTACGTAGCCCCGCCTTTGGTTAACCTGGATTCCTGCGTTCGCAGGAAAACCGCGAGGGACGTCAACAAAACCGACGTCGGTCGGTTCGGTGTTCCCGAACCGCCGGCCGATCCGGACGCTGCTCGCTATCGAGCACCGGCGCGGACGTTGCCGCGCCTGCGTCCGTCTTCAGTCGAACAAACTCGACACGCTCGTCTCATCCGCGATCCGCTTGATCGCCTCGCCCAGCAGAGGCGCGATCTGCAAGTGGCGGATCTTGCCGTGTGCGCCCTTGATGACGTCGTGGTTGCCGATCGAGTCGGTGATCACCAATTCGCGCAGCTCCGAGCCCTCGACTCGTGCCACCGCCCCGCCCGACAGCACGCCGTGCGTCACGTAGGCTACGACGTCCTCCGCGCCCGCTTCCTTCAACGCCGCCGCCGCATTGCAGAGCGTGCCCGCCGAATCGACGATATCGTCGATCAGGATGCAGAACCGCCCCTCGACCTCGCCGATGATGTTCATCACCTCCGACTCACCCGCACGCTCGCGGCGCTTGTCGACGATCGCGAGCGGCGCGTTATCGAGTCGCTTGGCGAGCACGCGCGCACGGACCACGCCGCCGACGTCGGGCGACACGACCATCAAATTCTTGCCCTTGAACCGCGCAAGAATATCCGCCGACATCACCGGTGCGGCATAGAGATTGTCGGTCGGGATATCGAAGAAGCCCTGGATCTGGCCGGCATGCAAATCGACCGATAGCACGCGGTTCGCGCCGGCGACGGTGATCAGGTTCGCGACCAGCTTGGCCGAGATCGGCGTGCGCGGGCCCGGCTTCCGGTCCTGCCGCGCATAGCCCATGTACGGGATCACCGCGGTGATGCGGCGCGCCGACGCACGCTTCAGCGCGTCGATCATGATCAGCAATTCCATGAGATTGTCGTTGGCGGGATATCCGGTGGACTGGATCACGAACACGTCCTCGCCGCGGACATTCTCGTTGATTTCGACGAAGACCTCCTCGTCCGCGAACCGCCGCACGCTGACGTCGGTCAGCGGAATCTCGAGATAGGCGGAGATTTCCTGCGCCAGCGGCAGGTTCGAATTGCCGGTCATCAGTTTCATGAAGCTATTTCCCGCTCGATATTCCGCACCCCTTAGGCGCAGCTTCCCGTTGGTGGAAGGGTTTGCCCGTCGCCGCGCCGCTCCGTACAGCAGCCACATGACCGTAATCACCCGTTTCGCTCCCTCGCCCACCGGCCGGCTGCACGTCGGCAACATCCGCACCGCGCTCCACAACTGGATGTTCGCGCGGGCCAATGGCGGCAAGTTCGTGCTCAGGATCGACGATACCGATCCGGAACGCAGCGAAGAGCGTTTCGTCGATGCGATCCGCGCCGATCTCGACTGGCTCGGGATGACGCCCCATGCGGAGGAGCGGCAGTCTGCACGGTTCGCGTTGTACGAGGCGCGGTTCGCGGACCTGGTCGCGAGCGGGCATGTGTATCCGGCGTACGAGACGACGCAGGAGCTCGACCTGAAGCGGAAAATCCAGGCCGGGCGCGGGTTGCCGCCGATCTACGATCGCGCAGCGTTGGCGTTGACCGAGGAGGCCCGCGCTAAGCTGGAGGCGGACGGCGTGAAACCGCACTGGCGGTTCAAGCTCGATTACGACTCGGCGATCGCGTGGGACGATTTGATCCGCGGCGTGGCGCATTTCGAGGCGAAGACGATGAGCGATCCGGTCATCCGGCGCGCGGATGGGTCCTGGCTGTATATGCTGCCCTCGGCGATCGACGATGCCGAGATGGGCGTGACGCACGTCGTGCGCGGCGAGGATCACGTGTCGAACACCGCGCTCCAATTGCAGATGTTCGCCGCGCTCGGTGTCAGGCCCCCACGGTTTGCGCATGAGGCGTTGCTGACAGGTGCGGAGGGCAAGCTGTCGAAGCGGCTCGGGTCGCTCGGCGTCGATCATTTCCGCGAGGTCGGGATCGAGCCCCAGGCGGTGCGCGCGCTGCTGGCCCGGATCGGGACGAGCGATCCGGTCGAACCGATCGCCGACGCCGCGCCGCTGATCGCGGGGTTCGACTTCGCACGGTTTGGGCGCGCGCCGGCGCGGTTCGACGAAGCGGAGTTGTCGGCGCTGAACGCGCGGATTTTACACGCGCTGCCGTTCGAAGCGGTGGCTGAGCGGTTGCCCGAGGGGATGGATGTGGCGGCCTGGGAGGCGGTGCGGCCGAACCTCGTGACGCTGGCGGATGCGGCGGATTGGTGGAGGGTGATCGAGGGACCGATCGTGGTCGAGGGCGACGTGGAGGCCGAGTATCTCGATCAGGCGCTGACAGCGGCGGGGGAGATCGATTGGTCGAGCGACCCTTGGCACGCGCTGACTGCGCGGCTGAAGGCGGAGACCGAGCGGAAGGGCAAGGCGCTGTTCCTGCCGTTGCGCCGTGCGCTGACCGGGCGCGATCATGGGCCGGACATGGCGGCCTTGCTGCCGTTGATCGGGCGCGAGCGGGCTTTGGAGCGACTCGCAGCGCGGTGATCTCGCGGTCACCGACAAAGTTCGACCCGTAAAAAGCATGTTCTCCCGCGAAGGCGGGAGTCCAGTCTGGGCTCCCGCCTTCGCGGGAGAACAAGAAGGGGCGGGCCGGCGGTCGATCCGAGCGAATCGGATCATCCCTCGTCGCGATAGGGAAGCCCCACCCCTTCCCAAGCACCACCCCGGCGAAGGCCGGGGCCCAGTTGGAAAGGTCGCAGTAACGAAGCGCCGGCTTCAGTTAGCAACGTCCCCCAACTGGGCCCCGGCCTCCGCCGGGGTGGTGGATGTATCGACGATAGGTGCTGCCCAACTGGCCGAGCCCGCACGTCAGACCTGTCCGTCGTGTCCGTCGTGTCCGTCGTGTCGCGGACGTCACTGGCGCCGATCAGACGCCGATTCGAAAGCACCCGCCTCGCCCCCCCCAACCCCCTTGCCTCTGAAATGTAATGATGTACCATCCCAAACGGCGGTACCTATCTCGCCGCCATCCTCAAGGAGAATCAGGGGAGACGGACCATGTACGCGGATCGACCAAACCGGACGGGCGGATTCAATCCCGGGAGCCTCGGCGTCGCGCTGACTATCAACTGCGCGGTGATCGGAGCCTTGTTCTTCGCGGCGCCTAACGTGCTGCCGTTCGTGCCCGACAAACCGCTCATAACCTATGTGCCGTACACTCCGCCGCCGCCACCCGAACCGGTGCCGCCCGCCGACCCGCCGATCCGCCAGCAACCGCGTCCCGCCCCACGTCCTGATGCGCCGATCACAATAGTGCAGATACCGCAACCCGACGGCTTCACGGTCGCCCCCGATCCGCTCCCCTACACGCCGCCGATCGGCATCGAAGGCACCGGAACAGGCACCGTCACGGTCGATCCGCCAAAGCTCGCACCGGTGTTCGTCCAGTCCGGCATCGATCCACGCTATGCCGCCGACTTCCAGCCGAGCTATCCGTCGGAGGAGCGCCGCGCCGAACGCGAGGGTCGTGTCGTCGTGCGCGTGCTCGTCGGCACCGACGGCCGCGTGAAGCAGGTCGAGCGGGTCAGCGCGACCACCGACGCGTTCTACCGCGCGACGCTGGACCGGGCGCTGGCCAAGTGGCGGTTCAAGCCCGCGACTCGCGACGGCGTTCCGGTCGAGGCATGGCGATCGATGGCGCTGACGTTTGTCCTCCAGAACTAAAGCTTAAGGGGCGCGGGGCTGGCCTAGCCGGCTCCGTCCCCCTATCTTGGCGCGCATGGGCTTTTTCAGTCGCTTCACGCCGATCGTCGCCTATCGCGACCTGCGGCTTTTCCTCAGCCAGCGCCGGCCGTACGAACTCATCTTTCTCGTGGCCGCGCTCGGCGTCACCAGCTTCCTGATCTACGCGTTCATGAAGGATTCGTACGTCGAGAAGGAATATCGCCCGAAGATCATCTATGTCGAGCAATGGCCCGCGGATCGCACAGACGCGCAGATCGTTGCGCAGCAAAAGATCGACGCGCCGATCAAGGCCAAGGCGCTCGCCGAGCAGAAGGCCCGCGAGGATGCGCAGCGCGCCTCGTTCAAGCGACTCGACGACAAGCTCAAGGCGATGGGAATCTGACCGACTCGCGCTGGATGGGGGCTGCACTGGCGCTCGCCGAGCGCGGTCGCGGCAGGACGGCGCCCAACCCCAATGTCGGCTGCGTGATCGCGCGCGACGGGCGCGTCGTTGGACGCGGCTGGACGCAGCCGGGTGGTCGTCCGCATGCCGAGGCAATGGCGCTGGCCGAGGCCGGTGCGAAAGCACAGGGGGCCACGGCTTACGTCACGCTCGAGCCCTGCGCGCATCAATCGTCACGCGGGCCGGCCTGCAGCGAGCTTCTGATCGAGTCGGGTGTGGCGCGCGTGGTCGCAGCGCTTGAGGATCTCGACGCTCGAACGGCCGGCCAGGGGTTCGCGCGGCTTCACGCGGCAGGCATCATCGTCACGCGCGGCATTCGCTCGGACGAGGCCCGTCGTTCGATGGCGGGGTTCCTGACGCGGCAGGCACTCGGCCGCCCCCATGTCACCTTGAAGCTGGCCACCTCGCTCGACGGCTGTATCGCGATGGCGGACGGATCGAGTCGCTGGATCACCGGTCCGCAGGCGCGGGCACACGCCCATCTCGAGCGGAGTCGGCACGAAGCGATCCTCGTTGGACGTGGGACGTATGAGACAGACGCACCGCGACTCGACGTGCGGTTGCCGGGCTTGGAAGAGCGCGCGCCGAAGCGCATACTACTGTCGACCACGCTTACCGTTTTCCCCTCCCCCCGTCATTCCAGCGAAAGCTGGAATATCCCCGTTGCCGGCCACGACGGAGCCTCACGGGGAGACCCCAGCTTTAGCTGGGGTGACGGAATTGGGGCGGGTGACAAAATAACGATTGCAGACGGAATGATCGTGGAGCGAGGAGTTGGAGCAGATGGCCACGCAAATTGGACCGTCATCCCCTCCCCTTCGGACATCGCCACCCTGCCCAACATCGACCACATCCTCGTCGAAGGCGGCGCGGCCGTAGCGTCGGCGTTCCTGTCCGCGGACTTGGTCGACCGTATCCTGCTCTACCGTGCACCGATCCTGATCGGCGGCAGCAAGCACGCACTCCGCGACATCGGCCTCACCGACCTGACCGAAGCGCATGGTCGCTGGGCGGTCGTCGATGCGCGGCAACTTGGCATGGACAGGCTCGAGGTCTACGAGCGCGAACGAAACGAGGCATAATGTTCACCGGAATCGTCACCGATATAGGCACCGTTACGCGCGTGGAGTCACCAGGCGATACGCGCGTCGTCGTCGCGACCGCCTATGATACCGCCACCGTCGATCTCGGCGCGTCGATCTCCTGCTCGGGCGTCTGCCTGACCGTCGTCGATAAAGGCCCCAATTGGTTCGCCGTCGACGTCTCCGGAGAGACGATCAGCCGTACCGCCAAGGACCAATGGACCGAGGGCCGCAAGTTCAACCTAGAACGCGCGATGAAGCTCGGCGACGAGCTCGGCGGCCATATCGTCACGGGCCATGTCGACGGCCTCGGCACCGTCGTCGCGCTCGCGGAGGAAGGCGGCTCGCACCGCGTCACGATCCGCGCCGGCGCAGACATCGCGCCATTCATCGCGCCCAAGGGTTCGGTCACCGTCGACGGCGTCTCGCTCACCGTGAACACCGTTCAGGACATCGATGGAGAGGTCGAGTTCGGCCTCAACATCATCCCGCATACCTGGAGCGTCACTACGCTCGGGACGATCCACGTGGAACAGTCGGTCAACATCGAGATCGACGTCCTCGCCCGCTACCTCCAAAGAATGGAGCATTACCGTGCCGCTGCCCGCTGAACTCGCCCGTCTGAAGCATGGGTATCTCTCCAGCCCCGAAGAGATCATCGACGAGGCGCGCAACGGCCGGATGTTCATCCTGGTCGACGACGAGGATCGCGAGAACGAGGGCGACCTCGTCATCCCAGCGCAGATGGCGACCCCTGAGAAGATCAACTTCATGGCGAAGTTCGGTCGCGGGCTGATCTGCCTCGCGCTGACGAGGGAGCGGACCGAGGAGCTTGGGCTCGAGCTGATGAGCCGCAACAACGGGACGCGGCACGAGACCGCGTTCACCGTCTCGATCGAAGCGCTCGAAGGCGTCACGACGGGCATCTCGGCCGCCGACCGTGCGCGCACGATCGCGGTCGCGGTCGATGCGACCAAGGGCAAGCCGGATATCGTCACCCCCGGCCATGTCTTCCCGCTGGTCGCGCGCGATGGCGGCGTGCTGATCCGCGCCGGCCATACCGAGGCGGCGGTCGACGTCGCACGGCTCGCCGGGCTCAACCCCTCGGGTGTGATCTGCGAGATCATGAACGAGGACGGCACGATGGCGCGGATGGACGACCTCGTCACCTTCGCGCAGTTCCACAACGTCAAGATCGGCACGATCCGCGACCTGATCGCCTATCGCCGCCGCCACGATCACCTCGTCGAGAAGCGCGCCGAAGCGAAGTTCACCTCCGAATGGGGCGGCGACTGGAGCGCGCTGACATTCTGGAACAAGGCCACCGGCACCGAGCAGGTCGCGCTGGTGAAGGGCAAGATCGACCCCGCCAAGCCGACGCTCGTCCGCATGCATGCGCTGTCGCCGTTCGCGGACATCTTCGGCGAATCGGGCGATCGTGGCCGTATCCTCGCGCGCTCGATGCAGATGATTGCCGACGAAGGCACCGGCGTGATCGTCGTGATCAACCGTCCGCGCAGCAATACCTTCACCTCCGCGGTGATGAAGAAGGCGGGTGCGGAGATCACCCCGGACATGGAGGAACTGCGCGACTACGGCGTCGGCGCGATGATCCTGACCGAGCTCGGCGTCCACGACATGGTGCTGATCACCAACACGCATCACACGCTGGTCGGGCTCGACGGCTATGGGCTGTCGATCGTCGGCGAGCGCCCGATCGCGTCCCTGAACACGGAAAAGAACAACTGATGGCGCATCTCCTCATCGTCGAAGCCCGGTTCTACGATCACCTCAACGACCTGCTGGTCGAGGGTGCGAAGGCAGCGATCGAAGTCGCCGGCCACACGCACGAGACGATCACCGTCCCCGGTGCGCTCGAAGTCCCCGGCGCGATCGCGCTGGCGGCTGAGAGCGAGACGTTCGACGCCTATGTCGCGCTGGGCGTCGTGATCCGCGGCGAGACCTATCATTTCGAGATTGTCGCGGGCGAGAGCGCACGCGGGATCATGCAGCTGACGATGGACGGCTTGGCCGTCGGCAACGGCATCCTGACGACCGAGAACGAGGCGCAGGCGCTCACGCGTGCGCGTCCGACCGAGGGCGACAAGGGTGGTGGTGCGGCCAATGCGGCGCTGGCGATGCTGGCGTTGAAGGACCGGTTCATCGCGTGAGATGCGCGCGTGGGTGAGGTGATCAACCTGCGGCTTGCGCGGAAGCAGCGGGCACGGGCCGCGGCTGCGGTGCGCGCGAACCAGAACCGGCGGGTGTTTGGACGGACGACCGCGGAGAAGGCAGCGGAAGCGGCTGTGAAGGCTCGGATGGACAGGACGCTGGATGGTGCAAAGCTAGAAAGCCCCGCACCCGACAAACCTCCGGAATAACCTCAACGTCACCCTTCCCCTTACGAACGATGAGCGTGGTACTCAGCGTTGTCCCTCGTAATTCTCTTCGCGAACGCCGCGTCTGCGATCCTCCCCCGCCAGGGGGAGGATCGTTTGAGTGGCGTCGTGCGGCACGATGCCCTTCCTTGTTCTCCCGCGAAGGCGGGAGCCCAGTCTGGATCTCCGCTTTCGCGGAGAGACAAATCTTAGGATAGCAGCCAACAGCCACACTCTTCGCCGCCCCTCCACAGGAACGTCGCGACCGCCGCGCCGTTATGCCCCCGTAACAAAGGGGCCATCATGATTTCGGATGCGAATGCGACGCTGCTCGCCAAGCTCGGCTTTGCCGCGCGCGGGGTGGTGTACATCCTTGTCGGCTGGTTCGCGGTTGATGCAGCGCTGCACGGCGGCGAGATTGCCGACAACCAAGGCGCGATCGGGTCGATGGCAGGCGGGCCGCTCGGCCCCGTACTGCTGGCGATCGTCGCGGCGGGGCTGCTCGGCTACGCGATCTGGCGGCTGACCGAAGCCGCAGCGAACCCGGAGCAGATCACCCGCGATGCCAAGGGAAGTCTCAGGCGGATCGGCCATGTTGTCAGCGGCATCGCGCACTTGATACTCGCCTGGACTGCGACCCGGCTCGCACTCGATCTGGGCAAGGGCAAGATCGCCGTCTCGCCCGGCGACGAGAGTGCGCGCGACTGGACCGCGTTGTTGCTCGACCAGCCCGCCGGACGCCTCCTGGTCGGCGCGGTCGCGATCGGGATCCTCGTCGCCGCATTCCAGCAGGCGCAGAAGGCGTGGCGCGGCGACTTCATCCACGACCTGCGCGGCGATGCCCCTGCCCCCGGCTATGTCTGCACGATGGGCCGGATCGGCTACGGCGCGCGCGCGCTCGTGTTCCTGATCGTTGCCGGGCTGTTCGCCCTTGCGGCGTGGACCGCGCACGCCAGCGACGCAGGCGGGGTGGCTGAAGCACTGGAACGGCTGCAATCACAACCGGGCGGCAAATGGCTGCTCATGCTGACCGGGATCGGGCTGGCGCTGTTCGGCGCATACAGCTTGGTCGAGGCGCGCTTTCGCCGGCTTCACGTCGACCTGCCGGGCACCGACTAAACCGAACGACAGCATATCGTTAAGATGCGGCGCTTAACGAAGATCAGTATGTACACGATCGCCTTCGACGTTCCGACCAAGACGCTCACCATCGTCACCGAGGGGTTCTGGTCGCTCGCGACGACCGCGGCGTTCTCCGCCGAACTACTGGCGCGGGGTACGGCTGCCCGCCTGTATCACGGCCGGTTCGTCGTGCTCGCCGACCTGCGCAAGGCGGCGATCCAGCCGTTGAAGGTGGTCGATGCGCTCGAAGCGATGATGCCCAAGGCGCTCAAGGTGACGTCCGCGCCGATCGCGGCAGTGGTGGCGTCGCATTTGGCCAAGCTCCAGACCGAACGCTATCTGAAAGCCGAGAACTGCCGGACCTTCCTCGACATCGACGAGGCAAAGGCCTGGCTTGCGGGTGATAGCCACGCCGCCTGACGGGCTTCAGTCCTGCGGTGCGGTCTCGAGCAACGCCGCCTCGACCTCTTCGATCGTGATGCCGAATGCGCCGGCAAGCCCCGACAAGGACGCGCCACGATCGGCGAGCGTGCGGATTCTGGCAGTATCTACGATCGTCTTGTAGCTGCGCGTGTCGCGGTCGGTCTTTGACTCCGCGCCACTACGCGCGAGCGCGCCCGAACGGCGGCGTTTGGAGATCTTCAGCGCCTCGACGTCGTTGGTCGGCGGCGCATCGAGCCGCGCTTTGATCCGCTGATCCTCCTCGATCCGCCGGCTTTCGCGGGCGCGTTCGCGCTCCTGGGACTGGAGGTCACGTTGTGCAGCACGCGATTCGGATCGCTGTTCGGACGCGGCAAGCCGCTCCTTCGCGCGCTGCTCGCGGCCGTCGGCACGCTCCTCCGCGCGCTTTGCGGCACGGTCGGCGGTGCCGGGCATGAGCGGCCCCGTTCCCCTGCCGCCGCTCGGCCAGCCGTCGCTCATTACGCATCCTGTCGTCACCGGTGCGCCGTACGACGCGGAGGCGCGCTGCTAGGCGATGGTGGCGCGGGTGACTAGGGGGTCGTCCCTCACGATCCTCCCCCGCCAGGGGGATGTGTCGCCGAAGGTGACGGAGGGGGAGGACACGGAACGACGGTTTGCGCGGGCCTCCCCCTCCGTCAGGCTGGCGCCTGCCACCTCCCCCTTGCGGGGGAGGATCGAGCGTCGCCCGTCGTCAGGCGTTCGCAGTCTCGAGCGCGGGGTAGTCGATATAGCCCTCGGGACCCTGGCTGTACCACGTCTTCGCATCGTCCTTTGCGAGCGGCGCGCCGGTGCGCAAACGCTCGGGCAAGTCGGGGTTCGCGATGAACGGACGACCGAAGCTGATCGCATCGGCATCACCCGTGTCGAGCTCAGCCTGCGCCTTTTCCAGCGTATCGTAGTCCGAGTTCACGATCAGCACGCCCTTGAACACTTTCCGGATCGCCGGGCTGAGCTTTGGCACATCGGTCTTGCCGAACGTGCCGTCGGGGCCAGGCTCGCGCAGTTCGAGGAACGCGATGCCGAGATCGGACAACGCCTTTGCGGCCGCGGTGAACAGCGCCTCGGGGTTGCTGTCGTCAACGCCCTGCGAATCGCCGTTCGGCGACAGGCGGACGCTGACGCGATCAGCGCCGGCGACCGAGATGACGCGCTCGGCGACCTCGCGCAGCAGACGGACGCGGTTCTCGATCGAGCCACCATATTCGTCGGTGCGGAAGTTCGCGTTGTCGCGCAGGAACTGGTCGATCAGATAACCGTTCGCCGCGTGGATCTGCACGCCGTCAAAGCCTGCCGCGAGCGCGTTCCTGGTCGCCAGCTCGTAGTCGGCCAGCAGGCGCGGGATCTCGTTGGTCTCGAGCGGACGCGCGACCTCGAAATCCTTCTTGCCCTCGAACGTGTGCGCCTGGCCTTCGGTCGCGGTTGCCGACGACGACACGGGCTGCGTCTCGTACACCGACGAATGGCCCTGGCGACCCATGTGCCATAGCTGCGCGACGATCCGGCCGCCGGCGGCGTGGACCGAGTCGGTGACGGGCTTCCAGGCGGCAACCTGCGCATCGGTCCACAGACCCGGCGCGAACGGCCAGCCGAGGCCTTCGCGGCTGATGCCGGTGGCTTCCGAGATGATCAGGCCGGCGCTCGCCCGCTGCGTATAATACTCGACCATCATGTCGGTCGGAACGGCATCCTTGTCGGCACGCCCACGCGTGAGCGGCGCCATGATGATGCGGTTCGGCGCGTCGACGGCGCCAAGGGTAATCGGATCGAATAGGCTAGGCATGGAAGCTCCTTATTGGCCTGACGGGGGGAAGATAGGAGGCTACAGCGCGGCATGCATCGCCCCGACCCGCAAAGATTATCTAGCGCGCCCGATACGCCGCGCGGTTTGACGACGGAGGCGAACAGTGTCGCTGCGCCGGGCCTGATCGCGTTCGCGGCGCTGGTGGTGGCGAACGTCGCACTCGCATTCGGGCCGTGGTTCGTCCGCGCGACCGAGGTCGGACCGGTGGCGGCGGGGTTCTGGCGGCTGACGCTCGCGGTGCCGTTCCTGGTCGTCCTCGCGGTCCAGCAGGGCGCGCGACCCAGGCGGCTCGGGTGGAAATTATGGGCCGGGCTGCTCGCGGGCGGGGTTTGCTTCGCGGCCGATCTCGGTACCTGGCACCTCGGGATCCTGCGGACGACGCTCGCCAACGCGACGCTGTTCGGCAACGTCGCGACGCTGATCTTTCCGATCTACGGCTTCCTGATCGTACGAAGCTGGCCGACGCGGACGCAAGGGTTCGCGCTGGCGCTGGCGGCGGCAGGCGGCGCATTGCTGCTCGGGCGGTCGTACCAGCTCGATGCGAAGAACCTCGCGGGCGATCTGTTCTGCCTGCTCGCGGGGCTGCTCTACACCGTCTATTTCATCCTGATGGCGCGCGCCCGGGCGACGCTCGCCCCGGTTTCCGCGCTGACCTTGTCGACGCTGGCGGGGATCGTGCCGCTGCTGGTGTTCGCGCTGGCGATGGGCGAACGCGTGCTGCCGACGCACTGGGGGCCGCTGATCGGGCTCGCTTTGTGCAGCCAGGTGCTCGGCCAGGGGCTGATGATCTATGCGCTCGGCCGTTTCACGCCGCTGGTGATCGGGATCGCGCTGCTGATCCAGCCGGTGGTGGCGGGGCTGGTCGGCTGGCTGGTGTATGGCGAGCGGCTTGGGACGGCGGATCTGGTCGGCGTCGTGATGGTCGCGGTCGCGCTGGTGCTCGTGCGTCAGGGCCCTCCCCCCGAATTACCTCTTGAAGACGCGCTTGATACGCCTGATTTTGGACGGCAGGAGACGGTATGACCCAGGACCTTACGCTCGACGAAATCCGCGCCCTGCTGGCGCCCGGCATCGCCGCCAACGCGGCGTTCGACGGCTGGAGCGACGCCGCGCGCGACATGGCCGCACAGGCCGAGGGGATCGACACCGACATCGCCGCGCTGGCGTTCAAGGACGGCCCGGTCGACATGATCGACGCGTGGTTCGCGCATATCGACGGCGTGATGCTCGCCGCAGTGCCGCCCGAGCGGTTGGCGCTGATGAAAATCCGCGAGAAGATCACCGCATTGGTCGAGGCGCGACTCGACGCCACCTCGATCGATCGCGAGTCGCTGCGGCGCGCGCTGGCGATCCTCGCGCTGCCGCAGAATCTGGCGAAGGCGACGCGGCTTGGCTGGCGGACGGTCGATACGATCTGGCGTGCGGCCGGCGACGTCTCGACGGATTATAATTACTATACCAAGCGGACCATCCTTCTCGGCGTGTACGCGTCGACGATCACGGTATTCCTCGACGACGAGAGCGAAGGCCTCGCCGACACGCGCGCGTTTCTCGGTCGCCGGATCGGCGGGATCATGCAGTTCGAAAAGGCTAAGGCCGGATTCCTCAAGCGCACCGAACATGGTTTCAGCCTGTCGAGATTCGTTGGCCGGCTTCGCTATCCGACGGCCTGAAGCTGCCAATGATACGCTAAGTAACTCTGTCTCCTGAATTTCGCCCAGATGGCGAGACGTTGGGGCGGTAGTAACCGACGACGGTTAGTGCTTCCCTTTCCCGAGCGTTACTGATAATCACTCGCATCATGGACACTCGCCCCGATCGTTCCGTCAGCCTCGAAACCCTGCCGCGCAAGCAGCACGCGATTGTTGCGGCAATCGAGTGGGCGCGACTTGCCGGGCCCGAAGCGCGGCGACTGCGCGAACTCGGCTTCGACGAGGGCGTCGATGTCGAAGTCCTGCACCGCGCGACGCTGGGCCAGGGCCCGATCGCCTGCCGGATCGGTCGCATGACGGTCGCGCTGCGCCGTGCCGTCGCCGGCGCGATCCAGGTTTCTCCCATGCCTGCCGCGGCCGAATAATCCTTTAGAATGAACGCAGCACCGCTGGTTGCGCTGGTCGGCAATCCCAATGCCGGCAAGAGCGCGCTGTTCAACGCGCTCACCGGTGCGCGGCAGAAGGTCGGCAATTATCCGGGAGTGACGGTCGAGCGGAAGGTCGGGCGGCTGATGCTCGACGACGGTCGTCCCGTAGAGCTGGTCGACCTGCCCGGCGCGTATAGCCTCGAACCCTCCTCCCCCGACGAGCGCGTCACGCGCGACGTCGTCACCGGGACGCAGGACGGCGAGCGCCTTCCCGATGCGCTGGTGGTGGTCGTCGACGCCGCCAATCTCGACAATCACCTGCGATTCACGCTCCAGCTGATCGCGCTCGGCCTGCCGGTCGTCGTCGCGCTCAACATGGTCGATCTCGCCGAGCGAGACGGGCTGAAGCTCGATCCCAAGGTTCTCGAACGCGAACTCGGCGTGCCGGTGATCCCGACCGTCGCGGTGCGCAAGCGGGGGCTCGACGAGTTGAAGGCGGCTCTCTCCAGCATCGTCGTCAACGGCCCGATGCGGCTGCGGAAGTCGGACGGCAGCGTGCAGGACGATATCGTCACGCTCCAGCGCCGCGCGCGCCAGATCGCCACCTCCGCGACCGTCTCCGAGACGCAGGTCCGCCGCTGGACGCACATGCTCGACGCGGTCGCGCTGCACCCCGTCGCCGGGCCGATCCTGCTGCTCGCGATCATGTTCCTGATGTTCCAGGCGGTGTTCAGCTGGGCACAGCCGTTCATGGACGCGATCGATGCGGGCTTCACCGCGTTGCAGGGGTTCCTGACCGCCGAAATGCCCGATTCGCTGCTCCGCTCGCTGCTGGTCGATGGCGTGATCAAAGGCGTCGGTGCGGTGATCGTGTTCCTGCCGCAGATCCTGATCCTGTTCCTCTTCATCCTCGTGCTCGAGGCCAGCGGTTATATGGTCCGCGCGGCGTTCCTGATGGACCGGGTGATGGCGAGCGTCGGGCTCTCGGGCCGCGCGTTCATCCCGCTGCTGTCGAGCTTCGCCTGCGCGATCCCCGGGATCATGGCGACGCGGACGATCGACGACGAGAAGGACCGGCTGACCACGATCCTGATCGCGCCGCTGATGACGTGTTCCGCGCGTCTGCCCGTCTACACGCTGATTATCGGCGCGTTCATTCCCAACACGAAGATCCTGCCGTTCGTGGGGCTCCAGGGCATTGTCATGCTCGGGCTGTACGTGATGGGCATCGTCGGCGCGTTCGTCGCCGCGCTGGTGCTGCGCCGGACGGTGACCAAGGGCGTGTCGTCGGGCTTCATGATGGAGATGCCGAAATACCAGTGGCCGCAGTGGCGCGACGTCGGCATCGGCCTGTGGAGCCGCGCGCAGATCTTCCTGAAGCGCGCCGGCGGGATCATCCTGACCTCGACGATCATCCTGTGGGTGCTGCTGAGCTTCCCCAAGCCACCCGAACAGCCCGCCGGTGCGCCGAAGATCTCGGCGGTCGATTATTCGGTCGCCGGGCGCATTGCGAACGGCATCGCGCCGATCTTCGCGCCGATCGGCTTCAACCGCGACATCGTCCTCGCGCTGATCCCGGCGATGGCCGCACGCGAAGTCGCGGTCGCGGCGATCGGCACCGTCTATGCGATCGACGATCCCGAGAGCAACCAGGGCGGCAAGGCGATGGTCGAGAACCTGCGCGGCCGCTGGAGCCTGCCGACCGCGCTCGCCTTCCTGATGTGGTTCGTGTTCGCGCCGCAGTGCATTTCGACGATCGCCGTCACCCGTCGCGAGACCAATGGGTGGAAATGGCCCGCCTTCATGGTTGGCTATTTGTTCGCCGCCGCCTACATCATGGCTGGCATTACATACTGGCTGGCGGTGTTCGCCGGCCTCTGAGGGGCATCATGGCAGGCAGCGTCAACAAGGTCATCATCGTCGGCAATCTGGGTCGCGACCCAGAGAGCAAGGCGTTCCAGAACGGCGGCAAGGTCGTCAATCTGCGCATCGCGACATCGGAGTCCTGGAAGGACAAGATGTCGGGCGAGCGCAAGGAAAAGACCGAATGGCATTCGGTCGCGATCTTCAACGAAGGTCTCGCGAACGTCGCCGAGAAGTATCTCCGCAAGGGCTCCAAGGTCTATATCGAGGGCGCGCTCCAGACGCGGAAGTGGCAGGACGCGCAGGGCCAGGACAAGTATTCGACCGAGATCGTGCTGCAGGGCTTCAACAGCGTGCTGACGATGCTCGACGGTCCGAACGGCGGCGCGGGCGGTGGTGCAGGCGGCGGTGGTGGTAGCCGCGGCGGTGGCGACGACTGGGCCGGCGGTGGCGGCGGCAACGACTTCGGCGGTGGCTCGTCGGGCGGCGGCGGTTACGGCGGTGGTGGCGGTGGCAGCCGCGGCGGCAGCGCACCGTCGGGTAGCGGAAGCGGTGGCGGCGCCCGCGGCGGCAGCTTCGGCCAGACCGGCGGCTTCTCCGACGATCTCGACGACGACGTGCCGTTCTAAGTTCAATGACGACGCTGTATTCCGTTCCTACGACCGCCACGTTCGACGAGGCCGAGCGCTCCCGCGTGATCTCGGCCTACGACGTTGCCGGTGCGCGCGCGAAAGGCCAGCTGGACGACATCGTGTCGTTCGCGGCCGAATTGTGCGACGCACCGGTCGCGTTGCTGAGCCTGGTCGAGGAGGAATATCAGCGGTTCCTCTCGCGCACCGGCACCGATCTCGAACAGACGCCGCGCAGCATGTCGTTTTGTGCGCACGCGATGCACCATCACGAAGTCATGGAGGTGGCCGACGCGCGCACGGACCCGTGCTTTACCGACAATGCGCTGGTGACGGGCGAACCCTATGTGCGTTTCTATGCCGGTGCGCCGCTGGTCTCGAGCGAAGGCGTACCACTCGGTGCGCTGTGCGTGCTGGCGCCCGATCCGCGCGAGGGGCTAACCCGGTTCCAGCGCGACGGCCTGACCCTGCTCGCCAAGGCGGCGATGGGGCGGCTCGATGACCGCCGTACCGCGCGCGAACAGGCGTTTGCCGAAGCCGAGGCGCGGCGGACGCTCGAGGCGAGCGACCTGCGGTTCCGGACACTCGCCGACACCATGCCGCAGATGGTGTGGTCGACGCTCCCCGACGGCTTCCACGATTATTTCAACGCGCGCTGGTACGAATTTACCGGCACGCCCGTCGGGACGACCGACGGCGAAGGCTGGAACGACATGTTCCACCCCGACGATCAGGACCGCGCCTGGGCCGTCTGGCGCCAGTCGCTCGACACCGGCGAGCCGTACAATATCGAATACCGGCTCCGGCATTTCGACGGCACGTATCGCTGGGTGCTCGGCCGTGCGCTGCCGGTGCGCGACGAAAACGGCGCGATCCAGCGCTGGTTCGGGACGTGCACCGATATCCACGAACAGAAGCTCGCTTTTGAAGAGCGCGAGATCATCAGCCAGGAGCTGAGCCACCGGATCAAGAACATCTTCGCGGTGATCGCCGGGCTGATCGCGTTTTCCGCGCGGGGCAAGCCGGAGTTCGCGGGCATCGCGACGGACTTGCGCCACCGGATCAACGCGCTTGGCCGCGCGCACGACTTCGTCCGCCCGCACAGCGCCAACTCGCGTCCGGCTGCTGCGCAGAACAGCCTGCACGGCCTGTTGCGGGAACTGTTCGAGCCGTATCAGCGGATCGACGGCGCACGTCTCAGCGTCACCGGCGACGACGTTCAGATCGACGATCGCTCGGCCACGCCGCTCGCCTTGCTCTTCCACGAGCTTGCCACCAACGCGACGAAGTACGGCGCGCTTGCGACCGAACTCGGCACGGTTCGGATCGCCGTCACGGCGAACGACGACACGGTGAGCTTGAACTGGTGCGAACAGGGTGGCCCGTCAGTCGCCAAGCCTACGACGCCAGCGGGTTTCGGTACGCAGTTGATCGAGATGAGCGCCGTGCGTCAGTTAGGCGGCAGCGTGAACCGGACTTGGAACGACGATGGCCTGATCGTCGACCTGACGATCCCGAAGGCTGCGTTCAGCCGCTGACCACGCGAATGACGTCGTCATGGCCGATCGGATCGTCGTTGCAGGCCAGCGCCGCAGCCGCCAGGATCGCGGCATCACTGAACGGCTTGCGGATATACCCAAGGCACTCCGCATCGCCGATCTGCGCAGGATTGGCGGTCACGAACACGACCTTGACGCCGTAGTCCTGCGCCATCCGCCTGGCAATTTCCGGCCCGGTCGGTCCGTCGCGCAGGTTGATGTCTACGAACGCGAAGTTGCATCCCGGTGCCGCCGCGATCGCGCTGTCGCGGTCGGCCGCGATCCCCGCGACGCCGTAGCCGGCATCCATGAGGATTCTCTCGAGGTCGAGCGCGACGAAGATTTCGTCTTCGACAATGAGGGCGGTCTTGGTCATCGGCGAAGTAACCAGTCGCCCGCTGATCGGTTCCGCCAAATCGGTGATTTAGATCAACCGCTTGTCCCGATATGGCCTGATTCCCGCAAATTCCTGCAATCGATTACCGTCGCAGCAGGAACACCGCGTGCTCGGCGAGCAGGTTGGCACCCCCCGCGCCGGTGCGCTTGTCGCCAGACAGAAACCACGCATCCTCGACGATGATCCCGCGTGCTTTCACGAAGGCGCGGAAGTCGTCGATCGTGACGTGGTGGATGTTCGGCGTGTCGTACCAGCTCTCGGGCAATTGCCGCGTCACCGGCATCCGTCCGCCCCACAGCAGCGACAGCCGCACACGCCAATGCGCGAAATTGGGGAAGCTCACGAACGCGCGCCGGCCGATCCGCAGCAGGTGATCGAGCACGAGATCGGGCGCGCGTGCAGTCTGCAACGTCTGGCTGAGGATCGCGTAATCGAAGCTGGCGTCGGGATAGCCGGCAAGGTCGATATCCGCGTCGCCCTGGATCACCGACAGCCCGCGGGCGACCGCCGACGCTACGTTGTGCGCATCGATCTCCAGCCCACGTGCATCGACATCCCGCGTGTCGCGCAATGCGGCCATTAACGCGCCATCGCCGCAACCGATGTCGAGCACCCGGCTGCCCTGTGCGACGTTCTCGGCGATGACGGCAAGATCGGTCCGCAATGTCTCGGGGGGCGTCATGGTGCGGTCCGTAGCTGCTCGGCGAGGCCAGGGGCGAGCCGTTCCATGTAGCGATCGGCGCGGACCAGCGGGTGGAAGCCGAGCCCCGCATAGACGCCGTGCGCGTCGGCAGTGACGAGGCCAATCCTCCGCAGTCCTGCGAACGAGGGGTGATCAAGGAACCAGCTGACCATCCGCCGCCCCAACCCCTGCCCGCGCACGGACTCCTCGACCCAAACGTCGGCGAGCCACGCGAATGTCGCGTGATCGGTGATCATCCGAGCGAACCCGACTTGCGTTTCGCCCTGATACGCACCGAGGCAATGCGACCCCGCGATCGCGCGTTCGACCAGCGACCGCTCGATCCCCGGCGACCAATAGCTGCTCGCCAGCCAGCCATGGATGCGGTCGATCTGCAGCTTGTCCACGTCGTCCGAAAGGAGGATCGTCATCGCCCCGCCCTCAAGAAGCCGTCGACGACCCGGTTGAGATCGGGGGCCTCCAGCAGGAACGCATCATGGCCGTAGGGACTCGACAGCTCGACGAAGCTCACCGGCGCGCCCGCAGCGTTCAAGGCTTGGACGATCGCGCGGGATTCGGCGGTCGGGTAGAGCCAGTCGGTGTCAAAACTGACGAGGCAGAACCGCGCCTTGGTCGCGCGGAACGCGTTGGCGAGCATCCCGCCATGCTCCTCAGCGAGATCGAAATAATCCATCGCCCGCGTGATGTAGAGATACGAGTTCGCGTCGAACCGGTCAGTGAAGGCGAGGCCCTGGTGCCGCAGATAGCTCTCGACCTGAAAATCCGCGTCGAACCCGAATGATTTCGCATCGCGTGCTTGCAGCCGACGCCCGAATTTCTCGGTCAGCCCGGCTTCGGACAGATAGGTGATGTGCGCTGCCATCCGCGCCACCGCGAGCCCGGCGGTCGGCGCGTCGTCGTCGTGATACTCGCCCCCGCGCCAGTTCGGATCGGCCATCACCGCCTGCCGGCCGACCTCGTGAAACGCGATGTTCTGCGCGGTATGCCGTGCGGTCGAGGCGATCACGACGCACGCCTTCACGCGGTTGGGGAAGGTCGCGGGCCAGCTCAGCGCCTGCATCCCACCCATCGATCCGCCGACCACCGCGTGGAGCACGCCGATGCCGAGATGGTCGAGCAGCATCGCCTGCGCGCGTACCATGTCGCGAATCGTGATGACCGGAAAACTCATCGCCCAGGGCCGCCCGGTCGCCGGGTTGATCGTCGCCGGACCTGACGAGCCCATGCAGCTGCCCAGCACGTTGGCGCAGACGACGAAGTGCCGCGCAGGGTCGATCGGCTTCCCCTCGCCGACCATCCGCGTCCACCAGCCGGGTTTGCCGGTGCGCGGGTGGTTCGACGCAACGTGCTGGTCGCCGGTCAAAGCGTGACAGATCAGGACCGCGTTCGACGCATCGGCGTTGAGCGTGCCGTAGGTCTCGTAGGCGATATCGACCGGCGACAGCAGCACGCCGCCGTCGAGCCGCAGCGGCCCCGGCAACGTGACGCGCCGCGCAAGGCCGAAGCGCTGGTCGGTGTCGTGGCCGATGCTGGGGTCGATGGCAGGCGTGTCGAGCATGCCGCGCGCTACCATAAGCGGCCGCGAACATGCCAGCGCTGCGTCCTCAATCCTCCCCCGTAAGGGGGAGGTGGCTGGCCCTTGCCAGACGGAGGGGGAGGACAGGAACACAGCTGTTGCGTCGCCCTCCCCCTCCGTCGCTTCGCGCCACCTCCCCCTGGCGGGGGAGGATCGTGAAGTGCCGTGATCGACACGCCCGCCCACGCACAAACATTGCCACCGCGGCACCGTGCCCGCTATGTCCCGCGACCATGACAAACATCATGCCCGCACCCGCGCCGAAGCCCTGGATCATGGGGATCGCGCCGTACACGCCCGGTCGCTCGACGACCGACGATGGCCGCACGGTGATCAAGCTGTCGTCGAACGAAAACCCGCTCGGCACCAGCCCCGCCGCGAAGGCCGCGTTCGATGCCGCCGACCGGACGCTGGAGCGCTATCCCGACGCCGGCGCGACCGCGCTGCGCGAGGCACTGGCGGCGCATTACGATCTAGATCCAGCACGTGTGATCTACGGTACCGGTTCCGACGAGATCCTGCATCTGGTCGCGGGCGCCTATGCGGGCCCCGGCGACGAGATCATCCACGTCCGCTACGGCTTCGCGGTGTACGAGATCGCGACGCGCCGGGTGGGGGCGGAACCCGTCATCGTCGACGACCGCGACTATGCGACCGACGTCGACGCGATCCTTGCCGCGGTCACCGAGCGCACCCGCGTGGTGTTCGTCGCGAACCCGAACAACCCGACCGGCACGTTCACGCCGCGGGCGGAAATCGCGCGGCTGCATGCAGGGCTCCCGAAGTCGGTGCTGCTCGTACTCGACCAGGCCTATGCCGAATATCTGTCGCCCGAGGAGGACGATGCGGGTTTGGCACTCGCGATGACCGAGGCGAACGTGCTGGTCACGCGGACCTTCTCGAAGATCCACGGGCTGGCCGCCGAGCGGATCGGCTGGGGCTATGCCTGCGCGCCGATCATCGACGCGATGCACCGCATCCGCGCACCGTTCAACGTCACCACCGCGGGGCAAGCGGCCGCGGTCGCCGCGATCGGCGACACCGCGTTCGTCGACGCGACGCGCGCGCATAACGACACGTGGCGGAGCTGGTTCGTCGAGCAGATCGGGCAGATGGGCAACGCCGGTTTGCGTACGGTGCCGTCGAAGGCGAACTTCGTGCTGGTACTGTTCGAGGGCAAGCTGACCGCCGACGCCGCCTATCATGGCCTGATGGACGCGGGCTACATCGTCCGCTGGCTGCCGGGCCAGGGCCTGCCCAACGCACTGCGCATTACGATCGGTACCGAGGAGGAAACGCGCGGCGTCACCGCGGCGCTGCGCAACCTGGTCGAAAACGCCTGATGCTCCCGTTCGCGCGCGTCACGATCATCGGGCTGGGACTGATCGGCTCGTCGGTGGCGCGCGCAATCCAGGCGACGATGCCGACGGTGCGCGTCACCGGCTACGACGCCGACGCGAACGTGCGCGAGGCGGCCGACCGGTTGCAGTTCTGCGACGACGTTGCGGACTCGGCGGGGGCGGCAGTGATCGACGCCGACCTCGTGATCCTGTGCGTCCCCGTCGGAATCATGGGCGATGTCGCCCACGAGTTCGCGGCCGAACTTCCCGCCGACGCGGTCGTCAGCGACGTCGGCAGCTGCAAGGCCGAGATCGTTCGCGCGCTTACCGAGGCGCTGCCAAACGCGACCATCGTCCCCGCGCACCCGGTGGCCGGCACCGAGCGCTCAGGCCCCGAAGCCGGTTTCGCGACGCTGTTCCGCCACCGTTGGTGCATCGTCACGCCCCCCGAAGGCGCCGACCCGGTCGCGGTCGAGCGCGTGTCGGAGTTCTGGCGGCGGCTTGGCGCGCAGGTCGAGACGATGGCGCCCGAGCATCACGACCGCGTCCTCGCCGTCACCAGCCATCTGCCGCATCTGATCGCCTATACGATCGTCGGCACTGCTGGCGATCTCGAGGAAGTGACACAGTCCGAGGTCATCAAATATTCCGCTGGCGGCTTCCGCGACTTCACGCGGATCGCGGCGTCGGACCCGACGATGTGGCGCGACATCTTCCTCAACAACCGCGAGGCGGTGCTGGAGATGTTGCAACGCTTCTCGGAGGATCTGAGCCATCTCCAGCGCGCGATCCGCTGGGGTGACGGCGACGCGCTGTTCGACCTGTTCACGCGGACCCGGGCGATCCGGCGGAGCATCGTCGAACAGGGTCAGGACGACGACGTGCAGGATTTCGGCCGCACGCACGGCTGAAGAGGCGCTTGCTTCCCCGAACTTTACCACCCCGGCGGAGGCCGGGGCCCAATTGGTGAGGCCGGAGTAACGACGCACAACGCACGTCAAAGAGGTCCCCCAATTGGGCCCCGGCCTCCGCCGGGGTGGTGAACTGGTGGGGGTCGCCTCCCCGACCTAATCCAGCGCGTTCATCGCCGCGTGAACCCGCTCCTCCGCCTCCTCGCGCGGCAGACCCGGCGGCACCACCTTGCCAAACCGGAACGTGATCACCCCCGGCAGCTTCGGCCCCTTTTTCGGCCACACCAGCCCACTGTCGCACGCGATCGGCACCGTCGGCATCTTCAACGCACGGTACAGCCCGGCAAACCCCGGCTTCAATGGCGGATGCTCGCCCGGCAATACCCGCGTCCCCTCCGGAAAGATCAGGATCGAGCGCCCGGTCGCCTTCGCCGCGGTCGCCTCGCGCATCATGCTGCGCAACGCCGTCGCCGACGCCTCGCGGTCGACCACGATCGCGCCGTAGCGCCGCGCCGCCCAACCCCAGGCCGGGATATCCGCCAGTTCGCGCTTCAGCACGATCGCAGGGCCGTCGAGCAGCGCCTGCAATTCGAGCGTCTCGAACATCGCCTGATGCTTGCACGCATAGAATGCCGGTTCGGTCGGCCGCGTGCCCTCGATCCGGATATGCACGCCGAGAATCACTCGCGCGCACCAGCGATGGAAGCGCGTCCAGATCGTCGAATGCACGATCACCGCGCGCGATCCGAACAGCGCCGAGATCGGCACGGTCACCACGATCGGCACCGAGATCGTATAGAAAACGAGCATGAACGCCCAGTTGCGCAACCAAATCATCCGCCAAATCCAATCCACAACGCGATCCGGCGAAGGATCAACTTGTTGTATTCGTTGACCAAGGTCCCGAGCCGCGGCGTCCCCGGCACGCCATCGCCGAGAATCACGACATTCTTGTCGAGCGCCGCCGACAGCTCCATCCGCGCCCGCGCCACATGCCAGTCCGACGTCACCAGCCGCACCGACCGGTATTTGTGCACGCGCACCCACTGCGCGGTCTCCTCGGCATTCGACCGCGTATCGACCGCGTCGGCCCCGAGATCGATGCAGCACGCGAACAGCGCGGGCGACGTCCGGTATTCGAGCGCGAGATCGATCGGTCGCACCCCCGGCGCGACGCCCGTCACCAGCATCCGCTTCGCCTGGTGATCGCGGAGCAACGCGATGCCGCGGTCGATCCGCCCTGCTCCGCCGGTTGGCACGACGATCGCATCCGAGGTGAACCCGTTCAGCGGCTTGGGCAGCATCAGCATGAACAGCGCAAAGCCGAACGCCCAGGCGAGCGCCATGATGCCGAACAGCCGGACGATCACAGGATATGCCTCAGCGCGCGGACGATCGTGACACGCGCGGCGAGCGTGGCGAGAACGACGAACGCGACGGGCAACAGCGCGAGCACCACCCAGTCGACCCCGCCAAGCGTCACCCCGCCGAGCAGGTCCGAACCGAGCCCGTGGAACCGGATGCCGATGAACGTGACGATCAGCAACGCCGCGACACCACCACCCACGCCGCCGATCGTCGCATCGAGTGCGATCCGCCGCTGGAACAGCCGCGCGACCTGAAGATCGGTCGAGCCGAGCATGTGCATCACCGCGATCGTGGCGCGATGCGTCTGGAGCCCCGCACGGGCGGCGAGCACCACCACCGCGGCGGTCGCGCTCGCCATCAGCAGAACCAGCGCCAGCGCGAGGAACGTCAACGTGCGCATCACGTCGTTGACCGGCGACATCCAGCTTTCGTGCCGGTCGACGCGGACACTTGAATTCAGACGCCGAACGTTAGCCGCAACGCGCAACGCGGCTGCCTCGTCATGATCGGCGACGTCGACGTCGATCATCGCCGGCACGGGCAATTGCGGATCGGCGCCGTCGGAGCCAAGCCAGGGCTGCAGCAACCGTGTCAGCTCCGCGCGATCGACCGGCGTCGCCGTCGCCACCGCCGGCATCGCCCGCAAGGCAGCAAGGACACGGGCAGCGGCAACGTCACGCCGCACCGGATCGCCATCGACGATCTGCACCGTCAACCGCCCCGCCAACTGCCGATCGAGCAACCGCGCCGCACCCGCAGTCGCGAGGCCAAGTGCGGCGGCGAGCATCGTCAGGAACAGCATGATCGCCATCACCCACGTCATCGCACGCAGGCCGCCCGCTTCGTCGAGCACGCGGCGCTCTGCCGAGGACCGCGCTTTGGTCGCGCGACTCATGAATCGGGCCGCGTCGGCGGATAGCGGAGCGCGCCCGTCGGATCGAGCAACCGCCCACGATCGAGCCGCATCATCTGCGCGCCCGGTATCCGCCCCAGCAGATGGAAGTCATGCGTCGCGACGACGACCGTCGTCCCCAGCTTGTTGAGCGATTCGAACAAATGCAGCAGTCGCTCGGCCATGTCGGGATCGACGTTGCCCGTCGGTTCGTCCGCAACCAGGATCTCGGGGCGCGCAATCACCGCGCGCGCGATCGCGACACGCTGTTGCTCGCCGCCCGACAATGTCGCCGGTCGTGCATCTGCGCGGTCGCCGAGTCCTACCCAGGTGAGCATCTCGCGCACCGGTTGCTCGATATCCGCCTCGGGCATCCCCGCCACGCGCAAAGGCAACGCGATATTGTCCCAGGTCGACAGGTGCGGAACCAGCCGGAAATCCTGGAACACCACGCCGATCCGCCGCCGGAACCCAGGCAGCCGATCGCGCGACAACACCACCGCATCCTCGCCGAACAGCCGGATCACGCCGCGCGTCGGACGTTGCGCGAGATACAGCAGCTTCAGCAACGAAGTCTTGCCGGCACCACTCGCGCCGGTGAGGAAATAAAATGCACCACTGCGCAGCGTGAAGCTGAGGTCGGACAACGTCTCGGGACCTGCGTCCGGACCCAAGCCGTATCGCAGCCCGACATTTTCGAATTGGACGATATTCGCCATGACGTGGTTGCGCCCGCTCTCGCCCGCTTGATGTCCGTGCAAATGCCCGTATCGGCGCTTTCGCATGAAAGCGCGCGCCGCTTCAAGCTTGCCACCGATACGGGCAGCGTGCTTATTCGGCACAAGATACGGTCGCGCTCCGGCGGCCGCTGGTGAAGCGTCTCCATGATCCTCCAATGTCCCGAGTGCAGCACGCGCTATCTGGTCCCCGACAGCGCGATCGGCGGCGAGGGACGCACCGTGCGCTGCGCCAATTGTCGACATAGCTGGTTCCAGGCGCCCGCACAGGTGATCGAGGATGCGCTGGAAATCCCGGCCGCGACGCCGCTCGCGCCCGTGCCGCCGCCGCTCGCGCCGCTGATGCGGACGCCGGACCCGGTCGAGGGGTTCACACCGTTTGCCGCTGCGCCCCCGGCCCCGACCCAGACCCAGATCGCGCCGGAACCAGCCTTTGCGCCTCCCGAATTCATAGTCCCGGATTACACGTCGGTCGTTGAGCAGCCCCCGTATACGCCGCCGCTGAAACCTCGGCGCAATACGGCACGGTGGTGGACCGTTGCCGCGGTCCTGGCCGGGCTGTTGATGCTGATCGCGGTCGGATCGATCGTTTATCTCGGCGCGCCAGGCGTGGTGGCCAAACTAGGGTTCGGGCTCGGCAGTGCGGAGACGCCGCTGCGACTGCGCGACAATCCGATCGAGCGGCGCGAACTGGAGAACGGCTCTGAGCTGTTCGCGGTCAGCGGCCAGGTGACCAATCCATCGGACCAGCGCCAGCGCGTCCCCGACATCCGCGCCGAACTCCGCGATGCGCAGGGACGGCTGGTGTATAGCTGGACGATCACGCCGCAGCAGCGGACGCTGGCACCGGGCGGTGCCGTCGATTTCAACTCGGCGACGCTGAACGTGCCGCCCAACTCGAAGCGGCTCGAACTGAGCTTTGCGGGTGAGGCGACGCGCTAGCTTTGCGATCCTCCCCCGTCAGGGGAGGGTCACGTCAGCCCTCCCCGTCAGGGGAAGATCGAGTCAGCGCCGCAATCGTCGGCTGACGATCCAGAAGCGGCCGCCGTGCAGGATCGCGGCAGTCAGCATGCCAAGGCCAGAGGCGTAGACCAGCGCCATCGGGCCGACACCAGCGTACACCATCCACCAGCCCGCGCCGCCGGTGACGACGAAATACGCGACGATGCTGTTCACGCCCGCGACGACCTGATCGCCGAGCGAGCGGAGCGCGTAGACCAGCACCACTTGCGCACCGTCGAACAGGATGAACGGCGCCCAGACCGGTAGCATCGCCAGCGCGACAGTATGCGTGGCGAGGTCGGCCGGAAACGCCGCGACGATCGGCCCGCGCGCAACGATCAGGACGATGCCGCACAGACCGAGCGCGAGCATCGACAGCCCGGTCGCGATCAGCGCGCGGGAGATGCCCGCTTTGGGATCGCCCTCACCGACTGCATTGCCGACGCGGACACCGCAGGCGGAGCCGAGGCCGAGCGCCAACCCGAACGTGACGTTGTGGACCGAGAACACGATCTGGAACGCATGCGCGACATCGTCGCCGAACTGCGTCGACAGCGCGATCAGGATCGAGAAGCCGGCAAGTTCGAGCCCGGACGCGACGGCGGGGACGATTCCGAACACCGCGAGTGCGGCGATTCCGGCCGGCACTCCGCGCCATGCCGCGAGGTCGATTCGCCGGACTCCACGCTCCTTGGCGCGCGGCAGGGTCAGTGCCGCAGTAATCATGCCGACCGCGCCAAGACCCGACGCGATCGCGGTGGCCGTCGCCGCCCCGACTGCGCCCGTCGCCGGCAGCCCGAGATGGCCGCCCGACATCGCCCAGGCGAGCACAGCGTTGAGCGGCAGGATCGATAAATTCACGACCGCGACACGGCGCGGCCGGCTGACGCCCTCCAGGAAGAAGCTGGCGGCGACGATCATCAATTGCGGCGGATAGGTGAACGCCATCACCCGCACGACCCGCCCGGCCGGCTCGACCAGCGCAGGCGCGACACCGATCCCGGCGAGCATCGCGTCCGCGAAGACGAACATGACGACTCCTACGACGAGCCCGAGCAGTAACCCCAACACCAGCCCTTCGCGGAGCACCTGCCCGGTACGCGGCAGATCCCCCGCCCCATCGGCACGTGCGGTATGGACGAGGACGCCCGACAACCACGCAAGCCCGGTGACGATCGCGATGAACGTCAGCGAGCGGCTCGCGCCGAGCGCCGCCACCTCGTGCGCGCCGACCAGCCCGACGACGATCACGTCTGTGACGTGCAGGATCGTCCAATTGAGGCTGGTCAGCATCACCGGCCACGCGAGCGCGAGCACGCGCCGCGTTTCGGCTCTGGTATCGGTTGAAAAAAGGAAGCGGGGCATCGTTTGCGGTACCGAACGAACGGTTTTTCGCAAAGGCCGTTGCGTAGCGTTCAAACCCTTGCTAGTGGCGCTCGCCTACCAGATGCCGGGTCCGCCCGGTGATGTTTCATGGGCGGCCATGGCGGAACTGGTAGACGCGCAACGTTGAGGTCGTTGTGGGCGAAAGCCCGTGGAAGTTCGAGTCTTCTTGGCCGCACCATTTTTTCTGACGAGAGTAAATACCCCCTTCGAGGGTCCCCCTTGCTGCGCTTGTGCGTTGGCTTTGGTTGAAGAGATTTGGGCCCGCGTGGAGCAATTTGCATGAGTTCGATCGACGACACGATCATCGACACGCCCGAAGGCCCGATGACATTCGCGCAGTGGAAAAAGAAGAACCCGGTCCAGCTGCCCTCGCGCCGGACCAAGGGAAAGAAGCTGCCCAACAAGGTGAAGTTGACCACCGACGAGAAATAGGCGGGCAACATTCCCCTCCCCGCAAGCGGGAGAGGAGACGGTTAGTGCCGCTCGTCCGAACTCCACGACCCCTGCTTCGCGCGGATCATCCGCGCCTGAAATTTCACCCGCTGCCAGAACGTCGCATCGTCTAGCCGCCATTGGCGAATCGCCTGCGTCGCCAGCGTCTCGATCAACGCCTCACTCGTCGCTGCGTCCTGCATCGCGAATGCTCGTGCGAGATCCTCGACGCACGGACCATGATCGGTAAAGTCGCGCGGCAGCGGCATGGGGGTGGGCTGAATCGGCATCGGCATAGGTCTTTCTCCCTGTATTATCCCCGCCCGCCGAACAGCGCGCGCGTTGCGCCACCGATCGTCGCTTGGTCGAATTTCAGCCGCATCGTCACGTACGGCCCCTGCCGCGTGTAGCGGTCGTCCTCGAAATCGCGGTCGCGGTAGCCCGACACGTTATAGCCTGCGGTGATCCACGTGTTCTGCGCAGGCGACACGCCGACCGACGGCCCGCCGCTCCACGACCAGGCGCCGCGCGACCAGGCATGCTGCGCCGATCCGCTCACGCCGATATCGAACCGCGTGCCGACATCCTGGCGCAGCTCGAACCCGGTGACGTCGATATACCCGTCATAGGTGTCGTCGGCGAACCGCCCCGCGACGTATTTCGCGCCGTAATACAGCGTCGCCTCGGTCCCGTGGCCGAGCCCTTCCGGACCGGTGCGATAGTTCACCGCGAGGTTGTTGATGATCCGCGACGTGACCTGATCGCCGCCGCCATAGGCGGGTACGCCGAGGGCATTGGAGTCGGTGAACCCCGCATCCGCGCTCTCATGCCGCAGCTCGAGCCGTTCGAGCACCGACCAGCGGCTGTCGAGCGGGCGGAACGCAAGCGCCAGATCGGCGGTGGCATAGGTCGCGACCGCGCCGCTCTTGTCGGTGATCGTGTACGCCTTGATGCTCGACGCGAGCGTCTTGCCCTGCCCCAGCGTGCGCAGGAAGTTGGTGGTGATCCCCCAGCGATCGCCGCTGTCGGCATTGCGGTATTCGAGCCGCCCGTTCACCGACCAGCGTGCGTGGCGATAGGTCGCCCCCAGCGTCATCGCGGCGTAATCGCCGTTGGTCTGGTCCTGCCCGACATAGCCGCCCGAGGTGACCGGCTGGAACGCGTTGACCACCGCACCGTCGGGAATCTTGCCGTTCAGCGTGTTGCTGGCATCGAGCGTGCCGTCGACCGTCCAGTGCTTGCCGAGCGGCACCGATTGGCTGAGCCCATATTGCGCATAGGTCCGCGCACCGTTTTCGCCGATCGCCTGCTGGTTGAGCGTGCTCATCAGCTTGGCGCCGGTCCAGGGCGCGACGTCGACGCCGAACTGCTTGGTATGCGCGACATAGCCGTCGCCATTGGCGATCTCATACCCGCCGATCAGGCGGATGCCGGGCTTGATCCGGTAGGCGAGCTGAATCTGGTGGCGCACCGGGAAGTCGATGCTGTCGCTGTCGCCGCCGGGTGCAAACTGCGTCTGCCCGGTCACCGTCAGCTTGTCGCCGAACAGCGCCTGGCTGCCGCCGAGCGTGAGCAACCGGCTGTCGCGGTCTTTGCCGTCGACGCCGCGATCCGCCGCATACTGGCCGCCGACGAAGATCGTGCCCGTGTTGCGGCGATATTCGAGGCGGACGTCCGCGGCGGTCCGCGTCCCCGCGCTGTCGAGCTGCTGCTGGTGCCAGGCGACCCCCGTCAGGCTGATGCGGTCGGTCAGCCGCAGACGACCATCGAGCCCGAATTTGCGCGTACCCGCTTCGACAAGGTTCTGCTGGCCAACGCCGAACGCGGTATCCTGCTGACGTGCATAAGCGAGCAGGTCGAGCTTCGTCCCATGATGATCGACCTCGGCGAGATAGGCGAGCCCCTGCCCCAGCCCCTGCCGCCCACCCTTGGCGATCTCGCCGCGCAGTTCGGTGGTGGCGGTCACGCGCGCCTTGATATCGGCGCCGAGCACGGTGGCCTTGCCAACGGTCTCGTCGCGGATGACCGCGACGCCGACCTCGACCCGGCCATCGGCCAGCTTGGTCGCGACGCGCCCGGCAGCGGCGAGCTTCGACGACTTGCCTCCCTCGACCTCATAATCCGCGACGATGAAGATCGGATTCAAATTGCCGTCGCGGCTGAGGATCGGCTGGCGGAAGCGGACCGTGCCCATCGACGTGTCGATGTCGTAGTCGATGTGGCGGGTCAGTTCGGTGCTCGAGACGATCAGCTCGGAGCGGAAGCGGTCGCGCGTCTCGAGCCGCAATTTGTCGCTATTCGGGACGATGTTGCGCCCCGACAGCCGGTATGGTCCGCTCAGGCCGTTGCCCTGGATCTCATCGCGCGAATACAGCGTGTCGGTGTTCGCCGCGAACCCGGTCGCGCGCACCCGCTTGCCCTCGTACGCCGCCTTCACGCCGTTGAGCGTACGGCTGTAGCGGGTCAGCTGCGCGTCGGTGAAGCCGGTCTCGAAATCGCCGAACAGCGCATAGAATTCGCGACGCTCGAGCCGCAGGTACAGCTTCCGCCGGGTTGCCGCATCATAGCCCTGACGCGAACCGTCGCCATAGACGGTGTAATAGCGGTCGGGATCGATCGTGCCGAGCAAACCGCGGTCGGGATCGTATTTGCGATCGCTGTCATAGGCGATCGTCGCCAGCCATGAGCCCTTGACGCGACCCTTGGCGTAGAAAGCGAGCTGGCCGTCGGTGACGACGCTGTTACGCTGCGACCGCGGCAGGCCCGATTGGCGCTTGCTGAGCATGTCGTAGCCAAGCGAGCCCGCGCCGAACCCGACCACGACCCAGTCCTTGGCGGACGCTGCGAGCCAGGCGCGAACCTCGTTGGCGTGGACGACCTTATCCTCGGTCAGCGAGACGACGACGTGAACCGCGCCGGCCTGCGTGGTCGGCTGGAGGGCGATGAAGGCTAACCCGTCGTCACCGACCACCTGCGCAGTGGTGGACGAGCGTTCGCGGCCGGCAAGCTGACGCCCCTGTTCGAGCTCGGCCTCGACTGCGGCGGTATAGGGCTGGTCGACGGTGAACGGGACGAGCGTGCCGGCGCGAACCGGGCGACCGGTCTTGTCGGTGACGCGGATCGCGATCAGCGGGCGGGTCAGGCCATCGGCGACGAGCCGGCTGCTGGCCGCGTCGAATACCGCGCGGACGCCGGGGCCGGAATAATACACGACGCGCTGGAGGGTCTTCACGACGCTGCCGTCGGCGGCAAGAATGCGGGCATCGAGGCGATTGTCGCCGTCGATCAACGGGATACCCGTCCAGCGCGACACCGCGATATCGGTGCCATCGCGTGTGTCGGTACCGTCGAACGCGAGGGGCTCGACCTGCTTGCCGTTGATCGTGAGCGCGACGCGCTGGCCGGGCATGTGCTTGATGACCGCACGGATGATCGGCGCGCGTGGGTTGTGGTCGGCGGTCGGGAACAGCCAGTCGATGCCGGCCGCCTGTTCACCCGTCAGCCAATCGCGGCTCCCCGCGGCGATGGCGGCATCCGGGACCGCGACGGGAAGCCCGGCATCCGCCGCCTTGGCCTTGCCGGTCGGCTTCAGCTGGAAGTCGACGCGCTTCAGCAACCCGCCATCGCCCTCGACGAAGCGCGAGATCGGGCTGTTCGCTTGGCGTGTGTCGATATCGCAGGCGACCGGCACGTGCGTCGCGGGGATGCTCGACGTGTCGATCTGGACGACGTGACGCCCAGCGCGGACGCCCTCGAAATGGTACAGCCCGTCGCGGTCGGTGGCGACGAACGTGCCGTCCTCCATCAGCAGGCGGATTCCGGGCACGCCCTTGCGCTTGTCGACGGGATCGCCGCAATTCCCCTCGGTGACGCGGCCGATGATCGTCATCGCGTCGGTGAACAGCAGCGGGCGTAGACGCACGGACGCCGCGGCTTCGTTGCTGGTAATGGTACCCTGCCCGGCGACGCGCGCACGATTGAGCGCTTCGCCGGTCGGGGCGCCCGGTGCGATGCTGACGACGTATTTCAGCTCGGTCGAGGCACCGGCGGCGAGCACCGGGATGACGAAATCGAGGTTGCGGCCATCGCTCGACACGGTCGGCTCGTCCCCGCCGCGCGCGGAATTACGTTCGTAGCGCAGACCGCGGGGCAGCGTGTCGGCGACATGGAGCCCGCGGGCCGGGACAGAGTCGCGGTTGGTGATCCGCAGCAGATACTGGACGAAATCGCCCGGCGACGCCTCACGCACCGAGGCGACTTTGGTCAGCAGCAGCGTGCCCGCGCCGGGGCTGTCGAGCGGAATGTCAGCGGAGAACGGCTCGGGTGTCGACAGCGTCAGCGAGCCGCCGAAACTCGTGTCGTTGAGAATGAACGGCCTGCCCTGCGGGTCCTTGAGCGCGGCCAGCGTGGCGCGGTCGACGGTGGAGGGCGCGGTATAGGTACCGGGTGGCGCGACCTTGATGAAATAGCGCCCCGGCGCCGTCAGCGGGAAACGATAGCGCCCGGTCTCGCCAGGATAGACGCGGCCGCCGGCGTCGGTGACCGCTTCGCCGGTGACGACGGTGGAAGGATAGCGGCTGACGCCGTCGTCCCCGAACACGGTCGCGGGCTGGCCTGTCTCGTCGACCAGCGACACGGTCGTGCCGTCGATCAGCGCGCCGGTCCGCGAATCGAAGGTGTAGCCGGCCGGGTCGATCAGCAGCGACGCCATTGAAGCGAGGCTGTAGCCGTCTTCGGAAAAGCTGAGCTTGATCGTCGCGCCGCGCTGGTTGCGAATGTCGCATGCGGCGAGTTCGGGATGCTTGCCGGTCGCGCTGGCGGGGATGCCGCCGGCGAAGATCCCGCTGTCGACGGCGGTTTCGGTCAAGGTCAGCGTCGTGTGGATCGTGCCGACGTCGACATCGATGACCGACGTCTCGCGCAGATCGGGATCGTGGTTGCCGGCCTGGTTGTCGAGCACGAGGATCATGTCCGCGTAGATGTCGACCGCGGCGACCCAGGGTGATGCGGCGTAGGTCGCAGCGTCGATCGGCGACGGCGTGAACAGGAGCGATGGCGCGGTCTGGCACTTGGCGCCGGTCAGCTCGTAATTCGGCGGCGGCAGGTGAAAGGTAAGCGTCGTCGGACGCTTGGCGCGGTTCACGTCGAGCGCGACCGTATTGGACGGGATCGCACGCACGCCGGAGTCGCTGGCCGCATCGTCGAACGACAGCGTCGCGGTATTCTGGATACGCGTCTGGGCGCTCGCCGGCAGGATACCGATGACAAGCCCGATCAGCGTCAGGAATAGGGCGCACAGGCGCAAGAGGCGGCGGAAGCTGGGCATCAAGGGTCCGCTCCCGGCACGCGTCCTTCACGCGCGCCGGGATCGGTCGGTCCTTTCGGGTGCGAGGGTATGGGTTTAGTTGATCGTCACGCGGAACGTCGCTGCGACCGATGTCCCGCCGAGCAGGACCGGGATCGTCGCATTCACCGTCTTCGTGTTCGTGTTGAACGAGCCGGTATAGTTGAGCACCGGCACGGTCACCGATCCGTCGTCCGCCAACGGGACGCCGCCGACGATCCCCGTCAGCAGGCATGTATTCCCGAGCGCGATCGCGCCGATCGCGAGCGAGTTGGTGACATAGGTGGTGTTGGCCGGGATGACGTCGGTGAGCACGACGTTGGACGCCGGCGTGCCGACCGTGCCGTTGTTGACGATCAGGCAATATTGCACGACCGCGCCCGGGATAGCTTTTGGCGAAAGGGCAAGGTTGACCGGATCGTTCAGCACCAGTTGCGACTTGGCGACGCTCAAAGCGACATTGCGCGTGGTGATCTCGTAGCCGAGCGACGCGCGGCCCTGCCCGTTCAGCGCAACGTCGCCGCCGAGGCCATCGGAGTCGTTGTCGGCAAAGACCACATCGACGACAGCATCGTCGTTCGGGGCGACGCTGGCCGCCAGCGGCAAGCCCTGCGCGGCTGCATCACCACCCGCCGCGACCTGTGCGATCAGCGTGATGCCGGCAAGCGCGTTAGCCTGGTTGTTGGGAATGTCGGCGACGATGAAGACGACCGCCGACTGATCGGCACCGAGCTCGTTGATGTAGGTCACGGTATCGGTCCCGGCGTCATAGGTGCCGTTGCCGTTCGAATCGACGTAGATGTGGATATTGGTCACGTCGAAATTGTCGCCGGTGAACAGGTTCGTGATCGGCGTCTGGCTCGACGACAACAGGAAATCCTGCGTGCCGTTGGTGTTGTTGGTGACCTTGAACGTCGTAACCGCCGCGGTCTGGCCGATCGCCACCTGTGTGTTGTTCGGCTGGTTCGCGATCACGGTCAGGTTGACCTTGCGATCGACCACGAAGCTCGTCGTGTTCGACGTCGCCGACTGCTGGACGCCGTTGACCGAGTAGCTGGCCTGCGCAGTGTTGGTGACCGACGTGCCGGCGGCAGTGCCGGCGGGCCCCGGTGCCTGCGCACTGGCTGTATTGGTCGCGATACCAAGCGACACGACCGCAGCCGTTCCGGCCATCAGCGTGCGAATTACCCCTTTTGCGTACATTCCGAATTATTCCTTCTGTGTAGATTGCGAGAGCTGGGTCGACGGAGGCGCACTCATTTCAGGACGGCCTGGAACGCGAACTGACCTTGCGAACCGGCCGCTAACGGGCTTGCGAGGCGCCACCGGACGCTGGTGACATCGTTGGGGCTCGCCGGGCGCGTGCTGCCGTCGAGGCTGCGGACGCGCAGCGTGGCGAGCGAACCGAAAGTCTTGCCGTCGACCGACACGTCGGGTGCCGGCGAGCCGGGATTGGCCGAGCGATAGGCGATCTGCCGCGGCAACGGATTGTCGAGCACCACGTTGCTCAGTGGCTGCGTACCGGTGTTGCGATAGGCGAGTACGAAGATGACCTTGTCGCCCGGCGTCACCTTCGACGGTTTCACCAGCGCGATCCGCGTGGTGCCGTCGGCGGCTGCGGCGCGGCTTTCGACCAGGATACTGCTGGTGACCTGCAACGGCCCTGCGGCCGCGGAGGCGACGGCAGCAGTGGCCGCCAGGACGGCGGCAATCATCGGACGCGTGATCATGACTATGCTCCTCATTGAATCTTGGCTTTGAACTGGACGGTGTGGACGGACGCCGCGGCGACCTGCCCGAGCGCGACGGCGATGCCCGGACCTTGTGCGCCACCAGCCGGTGCGCCGCCGGTCGCATCGAAGCGGCCTGCGTCGCCGTCCGCGGCGTCGCTCAGCAGCGCGCCATCGAGCGTCAGGCTGCCGGGGACGAAAACCGTGCCCGCCGGGATTGGATCGGCGATCCGCGCGCCGGTGACGGCATCGGTGAAGCGCGCCTCGAGCGTATAGGTGATGACCGAATCGCGAACCGCGTTCTGCGATCCATCGGCGGCGCGCACCGACTGGCTCTTGATCAACGCAGGACCGGCACGTGCGCTGGCCAGTGGGACGACCACGCTGGCAGTGGCACCGGTCGGCCCGACGACCGCGTCGCCGCCACCGTCGCCGCGACCGGCATAGCCACTTCCTGGCACACCCGACCCGGTCAGCGCCCGCGCGGTCATGGTCAGTGTGGCATCGGCGACGGACTGTTCCGCGGTCCCGACCAGGACCGCGAACACCGTGATCGACTGGCCCGGCGCAAGCGCCGGTACCGTCGCGTCGACCGGTGGGAGGTCGATGGCAGGATCATAGCGTCCGTTGCCATCGGCATCGATCGCCAGCGTGCGCAACGTCATCGCTGGGGACGAGATGCTGGTCGCCAGCACGAACGATTCGGTCCCATTGTCGGCATTGGTCAGGACGAACGGGATGATCGTGGGCAGTGCGGGCGGCGGCGCAACCGTGATCACGCCCTGCCCTTCGCGCACCAGGCGGGTGTCGAGCCGTTCGGCGACGATCAGCGTGACCGTGTTCGAGGTGACGGACCGGGTGCCACCGTCCATGTCGTACCGAAGATTAGCGGTGTTGAAGATCACGGTGCCCGCTAAGCTTTCCGCACGTGCGGCGGACGGGGCGGCAGCCATAGCGAGGCCGGCCGCGATCGTGACGATCGCGAAGAGCGCAGCAACGCTCGCACGGGTCCGACTTGTATCAGCCCGTATCTTTAAGATGACGCCTGCGCGCAATGTGTTCCCCACCCTTTGATGGGGAACAGATCGAGCACTTGGCCTTAATCAAATGCTACGAAATCGTAACGGTATGTTTTATGAGCAAACTTGACATATTTGCGACTAAATCGGTTATGATAAATCAGTCAGGATCAATCGACCCGATCTGCTACGTTTTTGTCCCTATTCCGATATAAAGTCGAAATAGGCCTATCAAAATGCCCGGATCAACGGCGACGCAGCGCGCGAAGATAACCGCGCATCGCCTGGTCGCCACTATGGCTCAGCGAAATTTCGACACGTCGCCGATCTGTAGGGTCGATTACCCGATCGATGAGCTTCAGCTTGTGCAGATGTTCGATCCAGCGCTGGGACGTGGTAACCGGCGCATCGGACATGCTGACCAGCGCCTTGATGTTCATCGGCTGGCGTTCATCCCGCGATACGAACAGGGCGAGCAACATATCCCAGGCTGGCTCGTGAAATAGCTCGGGGGGTAGGAAACGACGTCGCAGCCGTCGATCGGCAAGCACCGCCTCGGCGTGCGCTACGAGTTCCGTCTCACTGGGCTCGGCACCGACCGGTTCCGGATCCGCAGCATGGGCAACGCGGCCGTTGAATTCTTCAGCGACCGCCGAAAGCTTGGCGGTCAGATCCTTGATCAAATCAACTACCGACTCGTTCTTCACCAAACACTCCCTTGTCCGTCTTCAACGAGGTAATCGACCCATTGATCCGGTACATCGGACGGGTCGCACCGCCTTTGCCGTCCTTTTCAGCGGGTAGCACCGCGGGATCATTGTCAGCGCAAACTCCACGTCAACATGACAGGATTATCGGCAGTTTCCATGCAAAAATGGACTGTTTCCGGTACAACCCTACACATTGAAGGGATATTTTCATATTTGACCGGGACATGCGCGCCATTGTGGGTGCAATAGATTGAATCTAACTAACCATTGTGGTTTTATCTGTATTGATTTGGCGCAATTCACACACTTATCCGCCATCAATACTATGGTATACTTTCGATCCACCGCGATAGGACGCCTGAAACCACCTGTGTTTGAGGACATCAGCTTGCAAGGGGATCCAACGATGGCCGCGACTCGAATATATGCGCTACTGCAAGAGGCGTGCGCTGCGCTGGAAGCGTCTGAGGACCATGCAATCGCGGCCTATGTTGGTTTCGCGATGGCGCTGGTCGAGGAAAAATACGGGGTCGGACACGACCATCTTGAAAGCGTCGGCTGCGACTGACCATGCGATCTCGCGTGACGGGGGTGGCTGCGGCAATTCGCCGTTTTACGACTTTTCAGGTGAGCATGACGGATTGCGACGCGACTTGTTTTCGGGGAAGCATGCGGATTGTCGGCCGCCGCGACGTCTATGTTCGTCGACCGTGCGTTGAGTGTTCGACCCGCGTGTCCTCGCACGTGGATGAAAGGACGTCGTACCCGTTTCCATGCCCGCTCCACCAACCACCGATACCTCTCAGCAACTGCCTGCGTATTTAAACGCTGTCGGGACCGCTGTTCCCGATCATGACATCCACGCGGCGTTCATCGCCTGGGCGCGCGAGCGGACCGGTGCGCGATCGACCAAGGTGTTCGACCGGATGGCCTCACGGTCGGGTATCGCGCATCGCTGGTCGGTCTTGCCGCCGACCGCGGATGGCGGCTCGCCAGTCGACGATGCTGGGTTTTACGCAACCGAACCGCATCCCGGGACGGCTGCAAGAATGACGCTGTACGCCGAGCATGCGCCCGCTCTGGCGATCCGCGCGATCGAGGCGTTGCGCAAGCAGATCGCCGTCGAAGGCATTACGCATCTGGTCGTGGCAAGCTGCACCGGTTTCGTCGCGCCCGGCATCGACCAGATCATCGCGCGCCGACTTGGGCTGTCGCCCAGCGTCGAACGGCTGCTGATCGGCTTCATGGGATGCTACGCGGCGGTCGTTGCGCTGCGTAACGCGCGTCACATCGTCCGCTCCGAGCCCAAGGCGCGCGTGCTCGTCGTGACGGTCGAACTCTCGACGCTGCATCTCCAGCCTGCCAACGACATCGAGCCGTTGCTGGCGATGCTCCAGTTCGGCGACGGCGCCGCGGCCGCGCTGGTCACTGCGGACGCGACCGGGATCGAACTCGGCACGCCGTTCGCCGCCGCGCTGCCAGATACCGAAACGCTGATCCGCTGGGACGTCACCGATGCGGGGTTCGCAATGCATCTGTCGGGCGAGGTGCCTGCGCGGATCGCGACCGCGCTCGCGGATGCCGCATTCCGCACGATCGTCAGCGACGGCCAGCCGCCCGAGACGATCGACGGCTGGGCGGTCCATGCCGGCGGGCGATCGATCCTAGACGCGGTCGAGCATGCGATGCATCTGAACCCTGAGGCGCTGGCGGCGTCGCGTCAGGTGTTGGCGGACAATGGCAATATGTCGTCGGCGACGTTGATGTTCGTGTTCGAACGCCTCCTGGCCAGGCCGCCGATCGGGCGCGGCGTCGCGCTGGCGTTCGGGCCGGGCCTCGCGGCGGAGGGCTTCGGGTTCCGGAGCGCGGTATGAGCCTCGCATCATCCAGCCTAGCCGTTCGCAGCCAGGCCGAAGAGCTGATGGACGCCGACGATCTCGACGCAGCGACTTATGCCGATGTGGTCGGCGATTTAGCGACCGTGAACACCGTGACGATGGCGCGCCGACCGACGCTCGATTTCCTCGATCGGGCGATCAAAGGGCGGACACGATTCCGGTTGCTCGATGTGGGTTTCGGTGACGGCGATATGCTGCGGCGGATCGCG
The DNA here is from genome assembly GCF_004340945.1 of Sphingomonas sp. PP-F2F-A104-K0414. GTDB lineage: Bacteria > Pseudomonadota > Alphaproteobacteria > Sphingomonadales > Sphingomonadaceae > Sphingomonas. The sequence goes on along the minus strand of NZ_SLYD01000001.1, from coordinate 759,573 downwards.
CGCTGGGCAAAGGCGAAAGGCATCGAGGCTGATCTTGTCGGCGTTGATCTCAACCCGCGCAGCGAGCAGGCGGCGCGCGTGCATGGCGGCGATATCCGCTACGTCACAGGCGACTATGCCGATCTCGCCGACGAACCTTGGGACGTGATTGTCAGCAGTCTCGTCGCGCATCACATGACGCACGAGCAGCTCGTCGCGTTTCTACGGTTCATGGAGCGCCACGCGACCGCGGGGTGGTTCGTCAACGACCTCCACCGCCATGGGTTCGCACACTGGGGGTTCCCGATCCTGGCCACGCTCGCGCGCTGGCACCCGATCGTCCGGCACGACGGCACACTGTCGATCGCGCGCAGCTATCGTCCCGACGAATGGCCACCGTTGCTCGCGGAAGCCGGCGTCACCCGGGCGAAGGTCCGCCGCATCTTTCCGTTCCGGTTATGCGTCGAACACCTGCGCTGATCGTCGGCGGCGGGCTCGCCGGAGCCGCGACCGCAATCGGTCTCGCACGGGCTGGTTTGCCGCATCTGATCGTCGAGCGATCGCGTGAGACGGGCGATGCGATCTGCGGCGGGTTCCTGAGCTGGCGGACGCTCGAGACGCTGGCCGGGCTCGGGATCGATCCCGATACGCTCAATCCGCAGCGCGTGACGCGCGCACGTATCTTTGCAGGCAACCGCCGCGCGGAAGCTGCCCTGCCCCACCCGGCAGTCTCGGTATCACGCCACCGCCTCGATACCGTCCTACTGGCCGAAGCCAAGCGGCTTGGAACGCCGATCGAGCGCGGTGTCACCGTCCGCGAGATCGATGGCACGACCGTGCGCCTCGCCGATGGTGCGACGATCGCGACCGACGCGCTGTTCCTCGCGAGCGGCAAACACGACGTTCGCGGCATGGCCCGCCCCGAGGAGGCGCGCGGCGACGATCCGACCCTGGGAATACGGGTACGCGTCACCCCCTCACCGGCTCTGGCCCAATCGCTCGCGGGCAGCATCGAGTTGCATCTGTTCGACCGCGGCTATGCGGGACTGGCAATGCAGGAGGACGGCACCGCGAACCTGTGTATGGCGGTACACCGCTCGCGGCTTCAGGCCGCCGGATCCCCCACACAACTGCTCGAAGCTCTCGGCCGCGAGATGCCCGCACTTGGTGAATGGGTCGCGCTGATCCCCCCCAATGCCTCGATCGATGCGATCGCCAATGTCCCCTATGGCTGGCGCCAACGTACCGGCGTCGACGCGGTGTTCCGGCTCGGTGATCAGGCCGGCGTCATCCCCTCGCTCGCCGGCGAAGGCATGGGGATCGCGCTCGCCAGCGGAGTCGCGGCATCCGCCGCCTACGCAAAAGGCGGCTCCGAAGCAGGGGTCATCTGGCAGGCCGACTTCGCCCGCCGCCTGGCCCGCCCTATAGGTATCGCCAGCATCGTCCGCCATATCGCCGAGAGCGAACGCGCGACGTGGCTGCTACCGTTGCTGCGCCCCTCACTGATCCAGGTCATCGCCAACGCAACCAGAATGAGCCAGTCTTGAAATCCGTCCCGCCAGCACGAGATGCATAGTCATGGACCAGCTAAATCTTTCCGAGGCCGAGTGGCGCAAGCGGCTCACGCCAGAACAATATCACGTGCTGCGCGAGGCGGGCACCGAGCGTGCGTTCGCAGGGGCGCTCAACGACAACAAGGCCGACGGCATCTACCGGTGCGCGGCGTGCAGCAACGAGCTGTTCGACAGTGCAGACAAATATGATTCCGGTTCGGGCTGGCCGAGCTTTACGCAGCCGATCGGCCCCGACGCCGTCACCGATCACGCCGATCGCAGCCACGGCATGACGCGCATCGAAACGCGGTGTGCACGTTGCGACAGCCATATGGGGCATGTTTTCCCCGATGGCCCGCCACCGACCGGCCAGCGCTATTGCATGAATTCGCTGTCGCTCGAATTCCGACCGCGCAAAGCGAACGCTGCGGCCTGATCGCGCTTGTAGGGCAGCAACGGAACGCGTAATTCTGCGGCCACATGGCCCGTACGCGTTCTGCTTCACCGTCCCGTCGGCCCCCGTCTCCCCCGGCGTCACGCTGGCGTCGGCGGTTGGTCGTCTTTCTTCAGGTTTGCATAGGGGTAGGCCTGCTCGCGCTCGGCGCGCTGGCGATCGCGGTGTATGTCGCGATGTCGCAGCTGCCGAGCTTCGACAGCCTGAAATCGTCGCCCAACGGCCAGATGATCCGCGTCCATGCCGCCGACGGCACCGTGATCGTCTCGATGGGGCCGAGTTTCGGCGAATGGCTGCCCTATTCGCAGATTCCGCAGGTGATGCGTGATGCGACCGTGTCGGTCGAGGATCGCCGCTTTCGCTCGCATATCGGCATCGATCCGGTCGGCGTCGCGCGGTCGGTGAAGGTGCGGTACGATCGCGGCCACTGGACGCAAGGCGGGTCGACGATCACGCAGCAGCTTGCGCGCACCGTTTTCCTCAACAATCAGAAGAAATTCGGACGAAAATTCCGCGAGGCGATCCTAGCATTCGCGCTCGAATGGAAGTTTAGCAAGGACCAGATCCTCGAACTGTATCTGAACAAGGTCTATTATGGCGGTGGTGCCTACGGGATCGACGCGGCATCGCGGAAGTTCTTCGGCCACGGTGCGGATCATCTGAGCCTTGCCGAGGCCGCGGTGATAGCAGGCCTCGTGAAGGCGCCGTCGAATTACTCGCCGACCGCCGATGCCGAAGCTGCGGTGGGCCGCGCGGGCGTGGTGCTGGAGACGATGCGCGAGACGGGCGCGATCACCGCCGAGCAGGCCGCCGATGCCGATGTCAGCGGGCTTAAGCTTGCGCCGGAGCCCAAGCAGAACAGCGTCCGCTACTTTACCGACTGGGCGCTGCCACAGCTCGATACGCTGATCGACGAGACGACCGAACCGCTCGAAGTCTGGACCACGCTCGACCTGACGATGCAGCGCCAGGCCGACGATGCGATCCGCGCGAATGCACCACCCGGAGCTCAAGGCGCTCTGGTCGCGCTCGATCGTGGCGGCGAAGTGCGCGCGATGGTCGGCGGCAAGGATTACGTTTCGTCGATCTACAACCGCGCGACGCAGGCGGTCCGCCAGCCGGGCTCGTCGTTCAAGCTGTTCGTCTACCTCGCCGCACTCGAGGCGGGCCACAAGCCGGAGGACTCGATCGTCGACGAACCCGTCACGATACAGGGCTGGAGCCCGCGCAACGATTCCCGCCGCAATTCCGGCGCGGTCAGCTTGCGCACCGCGTTCGCCTATTCGCTCAACACGGTGGCGGCGAAACTCGGCCAGGAGGTCGGATTCAACACGGTCGCCGACATGGCACGGCGCTTCGGGATCACCACGCCGGTCAACGTGCATCCGTCGATGGTGCTCGGCACCTCGGAGGTCCGCGTGATCGACATGACGCGCGCGTTCGCGTCCGTCGCCAACAAGGGCGTCGCGGTGACGCCGTACGGGATCACACGCGTAACGGCGAACGGCCAGACGATCTACACGCACGAGGTCGACCGCAGCCATGTGCTGGTCGCGCCCTATGTCGCCGCCGAGATGACCGACCTGTTGCAGACCGCGGTCAACACCGGCACCGGCCGCGCCGCGCAGATCGGTCGGCCGGTCGCGGGCAAGACCGGCACGACCACCGCGTCGAAGGATGGCTGGTTCCTGGGCTTCTCGAGCGGCATCACGACGGGCGTGTGGATGGGGCGTGACGATGCCAAGCCGATTGCCGGCCTGCACGGCGGCACCGCACCCGCCAAGGCCTGGGCGGCGTTCATGAAACCTGCGACCGCAAGCCGTCCGATCGAACAGTTCGATACGCAGGTGACGTTGCCCGAATGGCAGCTCGAACCAGACGAGCAGAGCTATTTCGGCCAGCCCGACAATGGCCAGATGGCAGTCGACGCAGACGGCAATCCGATCGAGCAGGACGCGGCGCCCGTCCCAACCGATGCGCAGACCGGCGATACGATCCCGCGCCCCGATGCGGACCAGCCCGAAACGCCGGCGGCGCCGCCGCAGCAGTTGAACCAGGACTGGATCGATCGAGTGACAGGACGCGATCGGCCGCGTCAGGAGCAACCGGCAGGACGCCAGCCGCTAATCCGCGACGTACCGCGCGATCAGGTCCAGACGCAGCGTTTCCAGAGCGAGCGCCCTCAGGAAGACCGTCCAAACCAGTGAAGCTCCGCGCCATGCGTGCGTAGCCAGACGCGCGCGGGCGTCGGGTCTTCGCCGTAGAGCTGCTCGACCAGCGCGTGGAAGACCGGGGCGTGGTTCATGTGGACGCGGTGTGCGACCTCGTGCGCGACGGTAGCGCGGCGGACCCAACTTGGCGCGAGGATCAGCCGCCAGCTGTAGCGGATGACGCCGCTCGACGCGCAACTGCCCCAGCGGCCCTTGGCATCGCCGACCGCGACCTGCGCGACGCTGACCTTCGCCTTGGCGGCATATTCGGCGGTTTCGGTTTCCAGCACGGCGAGTGCGGTGCGCTTGATCCAGGCTTCGACGCGGCGCGCGATTGTTTCGGGCGGACCCGACAGCGACAGGACCGCCCCCTCGCGAACGACGGTGCGGCGGCTTCCGGGAGTCCATTCGATCGTCAGCGGTTCGTCAGCGACGGTGAGGACCGCACCGGGCACGAACGGACGCGGTGAGGGGAGCAAGGCGCGCTGTTCGGCGATCCAGCCCGCCTTATCCTCCGCCCAGGCCAGTGCCTGCTTCAGCGCCGCGCGTTTGGGCAGGACGAGCTTTGCCCGGCCGCTCGCGGGATCGATCGACAGTCGCGCGCGGCGGGCTCGCGGGTGGCGGACGATCTCCAGGCCTTCGATCACCGTCTTAAAGCTCGCGATCGATCACGTGATATTCGAGCTCACCGGCCTCGTCCTCGCTGATCGTCCAGCCGCGGACCGATTGCATGGCGCGGTGGACGGCCTCGCGGTCGCCACAGACGAGGTAATGCCATTCGGGCAATTGCTCGCCGGCCGCGCGCAGGCGGTAGGCGCAGGTCGAGGGAAGCCAGTCGATCCCGCGGACGTTGCCGGTCGTCAGCCGCACACACTCGGGAACATAGGCGTGGCGGTGACGGTAATCCGAGCATTGTCCGCTGCGCCGGTCGAGCAGGCGGCACGAGACGTTGGTCGCGACAAGCTCGCCGGTATCCTCGTCCTCGAGCTTGTGGATGCAGCATTTGCCGCAACCGTCGCACAACGCTTCCCACTGGCCGCGATCGAGCTGGTCGATCGGCGTATCTTCCCAAAAGCGCGCGCTCATCGGGCCCAGCGCTTGATTTCCGTCACCACTGCGTCGGGCCCTTGTTCCTGCGGCAGCAAAGCGAGGGGCTTGCCGTCCGGGCTCATCAAATAGGCCTGGCGCGAATGGTTTACGAGGTAGCCGCCACCCGGCGATGGATCGCCCTTGCTCGAATACACAGCATACTCGGTCTTGATCTTGGCGATCTGGTCGTCGGTACCGGTCAAACCGACCATCCGCGGGTGAAACGCCGAGACGAACTGCTTGAGCACCGCAGGCGTATCGCGCGCCGGATCGACCGTCACGAACACCGGCACGATCTTCGCGGCGAGCGCGGGGTCGCTGGTTTCAAGCTTTTTCACCGCGGCGCCGATCGCCTGGACATCCGTCGGACACACATCGGGGCAGAAGGTGTAGCCGAAATACATGATCCGGTATTTGCCGGCAAAGCTACGCTCGGTGACGGTCTGCCCGTTCTGGTCCGTCAGCGTGAAAGCGCCACCGATCCGCGCGCCCTCGAGCGGCGGTTTGGCAGGGGGAGCGGACGCGTTGCACGCAGATAGCGCCAAGATCGGCAGGGCGAGCGCGGAGAGGATGAAACGGGTGTTCATGATGCCTCCAGCCTTGATCTGTTCGCTACTGCGGCGCAAGCGTTGCCCCATATCCAGGACGAACCAAGGAAGTTTCTCGATGCGCATTCGCCTGATCCTCGCTGCTACCCTTCTGACGCCTGCGCTCACCTGCGTTGCGGTGCCCGCGTCCGCGCAGGGTCAGTCGGAGGGGTACAAGTTCCTGTCCGCCGTGCGCGACGCGAAGAACAACGAGGTGCTGGAGATGCTCGGCAAGCCCGGTAGCAACATCATCAACACGCGCGACGTGACGAGCGGCGAGGGTGCGCTCCACATCGTCATCAAGCGCGGCGACGAGGTGTATCTGCGTTTCCTGCTGCAAAAGGGCGCAGACGCGAACCTGCGCGACGGCAAGGGCAACACCCCGCTGCTGCTTGCAGTAACGCTTGGGCAGACGGGTATGATCCCGATCCTGACCGCGGCAGGGGCGAACCCGAACCTCGCCAACTCGGCGGGCGAGACACCGCTGATCCGCGCGGTGCAGCGCCGCGATGTCGGGATGATCCGGACGTTGCTGACCGAGGGAGCGGATCCCGATCAGGCGGATATCATGGCCGGCATGTCGGCGCGGGACTATGCCAAGCAGGATGGGCGTAACCCGATCGTTACTAAGATCCTCGCGGATGCGCCGAAGAAGGTGAAGAAGGCGGTGTCGGGGCCGAAGTTCTAACTTCTGATCCTCCCCTGGCAGGGGAGGTGGCTGGCTCTTGCCAGACGGAGGGGTGTTACGCTCTCGATGGCGCGCTACCCCTTCGTCAGCCCTGCGAGCTGCCCCCTCATAGGGGAGGATTGGGCCTAGAACGCCAACCCGTCCGCGTCCGGGTCCATCTGCGCGATCAATCGTCGCGCCGCACGTCGGGCAAACGCCAGCGTTCCGCGCTTACGAATATGCGCGGGGAGGGGGGCGGTATGCGCCTCGCGGACGATCGCCGCGTCATAGCGATCCGCAACGATGATCCCGGTCCGCTCGGGCAGAAAGGCGGATCCATGCAGCGGCCCGACATCGAACCCCGCCGGGACAGCCCAGAAATACCGGTCACAATGGCCGAGATAATCGGGCCACTTGCCGTCGCCGAGCAGGTCGGCGCGCGACACCTTGATCTCGACGATGACGATCTGCCCGCGTGCATCGACTGCCATCAGGTCGGCACGACGGCCGCCGTCGAGCGGGACTTCGGTCATCGCGGTCAGGTCGTGACGCAGTAACATCCGGATCACGCCGCGCGCCACGTCGGCAGCGCAAAGCGGCGATCCCGGTTCGTCGATGCAGGAGTCCGGCGGCATATCGAGCATGCCCCGGAAATAGAACAATCCGCGAACGAGGCAAGCTCATTCACGGATTGTGGTCGTGTTCTGGCGATTGTCGGCCCTCCCCCTTACCCGTTCGTGCTGAGCGAAGTCGAAGCACCTTCGCGTGGGGCACACCCTTCGACTTCGCTCAGGGCGAACGGGATTAGAGTGAGGGGGCAGACTGACTTGAGAGACCGTTAGGTCTCAGCGATAGAAGACGTGGTTGCCGATCGAGGCGACCTTGATCGCGCGAACCGATGGGCGGCGATCGGGCGTGTTGAAGTACAGCGCCTTGTCGGCAGGGCTGTTCCACGCGCTGGCAAGCGCGACCTTGGCGACCGCGATCGCGGTGCGATAGGCGGCGCCGGCGTTGATATTGGGGATCTGGCCGCCGCGAACGAAGCTGAACTGGCCGCGCTGCTTGACGACGCCGCAGACGTTGGTCGGGAAACGACCCGACTTGGCGCGGTTGATGATGACTTCGGCGACCGCGAGCTGACCAGTCAGCGGCTCGCCCTTCGACTCGAAATAGATTGCGCCGGCAAGGCACTGGAGCGCTTCGTCGGCGGCGGCGCTATCCTGCGCGGCAACGGCCTGGGCGAGCGTGTCGAATTCTTCTTCCTCGGAAGCAGCGACCGGCTCGACTGCTGCAACGGTGGCTGCGGCGGGAGCGATCTGCGGAACATTCTGCGGGGAGAGGGCGTTTAGATTTGCGAGAGCGGTAAGATTGACCGTGGAACGATCGAGACCAGTCGCCTGACCGGGTGCGCTGTTGCCGAGCAGGCCGGCGAGAGAGAATGTCATGGCTGCGATGGTCGCGGCCCGCTGCAAAATCGTCATTCAAACTTATTCAGGTGCGGTTGGACCGTGGAAGCAATCGTACGAGCCGATCGTCCAGGCATCCCCCCGACTGCGTAACCGATCCGGATCGCACCCGTCCCAGCACAACGCCAATCAATGTTGCAATTCCCCTCTATTGGGGGGGCTTTCGAGTCAATCGTCGAGGATCGTTTCAGCGGCGAACCGTTCCGCCGCTGCGATGTCCACCTCCACAACCCACAAATCGGGGTCGCAAGCACGCCTGCGCCGCCAATAGCCGTCGAGGTCTTCGGGCGGGGTCGAATCGATCAGCGCAGTCCGTCCATCGGGCCCGATTCCGCGCTCCAGCAGGCGGGGAGGGGCCCCTTTGTCGACCGCAATGACGAGGATCGCGCCGCCCTGCGCATCGCCTTTTGCCATCACCGCGCCGAAGCCGCCGGCGTCGTTGACCCGGCGAAGAAGCGCGCTGACGAGCACACCGCTGGGCAGCCGACCGCTCATGCCGGCGCGCGATACCCAGGGAGGCCGGCGAGTGCGATCCGCGAGCGCATGAACGTACCCGTACCGCGCGCCGCCTCTTCGCCTTCCGCATCGATCAGCCGGGCGTCGGCGACGAACACACGTCGCTTGCCGCTGATCCAGCGTCCCTCGGCAATCACCGGCCCGACCTTCAGCGGGCGGGTGAGCAGCAGGTTGAACGCGGTCGTCAGCAGGAAACGATCGGTAACGAGGCTGTTCGAGGCGTAGAATGCGGCGTCGTCGAGCATTTTGAAATAGCTCGTTCCATGCGCCGCGCCGCCCGCGTGATAATGGCGTTTGTCGATCGTGAAGTGGATCCGCGCGACGCCAGCTTCGGGAATCTCCAGCGACGATTCAAAGAACCGGTTGATCGGCGCCTGCGCATACAGCGATTCCAACGCGCGGAAATGCGCGTCCGCGCCTGCAGTGTTGGGAGTGTCAGACATCTGCGTCGCTCGCGAACAGCAAACTACCGTCATCCTGACGAAAGTCAGGACCGAGAGCCACGAAGCGCATCGATCGGTTACTCTGGGTCCTGACTTTCGTCAGGATGAGGGGGCAGGGCTCATGCGGCATCGCGGACCTCGTCGGCGGTAAACAGCGCATAGAGCGCGTCTGGTGAGCCTGCACCGCGCAGCTTCTCCAAGAACGCCTTGTCGCGCAGCCGCCGCGAAACACGCGCGAGCGCCTTCAGATGCACCGCGCCCGCATCGGTGGGGGACAGCAGCATGAAAACGAGGTCAACCGGCAGGTCGTCGACCGCCTGGAAATCGACCGCCTGCGCCAACCGCACGAACACGCCGGTAACCTGCGCCAGCCCGTCGAGTTTGGCATGCGGGATCGCTACGCCACCACCGAACCCGGTCGAGCCGAGTTTCTCGCGCGCGGTCAGTCGCTCGGCGATCATCTTTGGGTCGGCATCGATCATTTCGGCGGCGATGGCTGCGATATGTTGGAATACCGCTTTCTTGTTGGTGGCGATCACGCCCGTCTGCACTGCGTCGGGACGCAGCATATCGCTGAAATCGGTCATGGTCTTCATGTGTCTCGAGACGCCCCCGCGCGCGTCCGCCTTAGCGGGTTGCGCGGGGGCGTAAAGGCGTGGCTGAGAGACCCGCGCCTTTATGGACCCTTCTTTACTGGGGAGGGGAGGCCGCGCCGGTCGACGCGGCCCGCTGTGGCTCGACCCAACCGATTGTGCCGTCGCCGCGCTTGTAGACCATGTTGTGCGCGCCGGTACCCGCATTCTTGAACAGCAATGCGGCGGTGTTGCGCAGATCGAGCATCATCACCGCGTCGGACACGCTGGCCTCGGGAATGTCGACGCGCGTTTCGGCGATGATCAGCGGTGCATCCGCGACATCGTCCTCCTCGACGCTCTCCTGGAACAGCGTGTAGCCGGCGTTATCATAGCCGTTGCTCTCGGCCATCGCGACGGCCTCGCCGGCATGGCGATCCTTCAGGCGGCGCATGTAGCGGCGGAGCTGGGTTTCGATCTTGGCCGCGGCACCATCGAAGGCGGCGCGGGCGTCATATGCGTCGCCATGCCCTTTGAGCACGAGGCCCTTCATCACGTGCGCGACGATATCGCATTTAAAGCCGGCATCGTGCGGTCCCTTGCCGAACGTGACTTCGGCCGAGATGGCGCGTGAAAAATACTTGTCGGCGATACCCTGGAGTCGGTCTTCCACGTGGCTGTTGAGTGCTTCGCCCGTGTCAACCTGGTGACCAGAAATCCGGATATCCATTATCGTCTCCTTGTCGGCGTTACAGTCTCGAGCGGTCCTGTTGGCTCCACCCTGCCAGCGTCATCCGGACGCCACGGCCCCCCAAATCGGATCCTTGATCCCCTTCATAAACGCCGCATGGGCCGCAAGGTCTCCCTCGCTCACCGCGAAAACACGCGGCGGACGAACGACCCGAGGCGCCTGTGCGACGATCGGAGTCGACGCCGTGCTGCCGGTATCGCCGAGCAGGCCGAGCCCGATCTGGCGACCTCCCATCAACTCGACATACACCTGCGCGAGCAACTGAGCGTCGAGCAGCGCGCCGTGCAGGACGCGGTGGCTGCGATCGATTCCGAACCGCGAGCAGAGTGCGTCGAGCGAATGCTTGGCGCCGGGATGACGGCTGCGCGCGATCTGCAGCGTGTCGACCATCCGCTTCATATGGATGATCTGGCGCCCGCACTTGGTCAATTCGCCGTTGAGGAACGAGAAGTCGAAGCCGGCATTGTGCGCGATCATAGGCGCATCGCCGACGAATTCGAGCAGGTCCTCGACCGCGTCGGCGAACTTGGGCTTGTCGGAGAGGAACTGCGCGCTCAGCCCGTGGACGTTGAACGCCTCGACCGGCATGTCGCGTTCGGGCTGGTAATAGGCGTGGAAGGTGCGGCCGGTCTCGACCCGGTTGAGCATCTCGACGCAGCCGATTTCGACCATGCGGTCGCCGCCGGAAAAACTGAGGCCGGTGGTTTCGGTATCGAAGACGATCTCACGCATCCCGATGGTATCGGCTCAGATTTCCAAGGATGCAAGCACCGCCCGGACTTGCGCGCGTGTCGCGTCGAAGCTGGTGTCGGTGTTGATGACGTGATCGGCGCGGGCACGTTTTTCGGCGTCGGGGGTCTGGCGGGCGAGGATCGCGGCGAACTTGTCCGCGGTCATGCCGGGGCGGGCGAGGACGCGGGCGCGCTGGACGTCGGGGGCGGCGGAGACGACGACGATCATATCGACGTTGCGGTCGCCACCGGTCTCGAAGAGGAGAGGGAAGTCGAAGACGACGTGTTTGCCCGCGTGCTTAGCCAGGAAAGCGCCGCGCTCCTCGCCGACGGCAGGGTGGACGATCGCCTCAAGTCGCTTGATCGCGGCGTCGTCGCCGAACACCGCTGCGCCGAGTTTCGCGCGATTGATCGCGCCGTTCACGGTCGAGCCGGGGAAGGCGGCCTCGATTGCGGGGACCAGCCGGCCACCGACGCCCTGCAACCGATGCACGGTTGCATCCGCGTCGAACACGGGCATGCCTTCGTCCGCGAACATCGCGGCGACGGTGGACTTGCCCATGCCGATCGAGCCGGTCAGTCCGATGATCATTTGATCAACAGAGCCCGAAGATCCTCGTCTCGATCCCGCGGTGGTTCCACGTGGAACAATATCTCGAACGCGACCGCCGCTTGGCCGATCAGCATCTCCAACCCGTCGACCGTTTCCAGATCGCGCGCACGCGCCGCCTTGAGCAGACCTGTTGCGAGCGGGGAGTAGACGATGTCGTAGACCAGCGAGTCCGGATCGAGTGCGCCGAGATCGATGTCGAGCGGCGGCTGACCCGCCATGCCGAGCACGCTGGCATTCACCAGCAACCGCGAGGGCGGGGCGGCAGGACCGATCGGCAGTGCCTGCCCCTTGAGCCCGAAAGCCGACAGCAACGCCGCACCCTTCAGAGGATTGCGGTTGAGGATCGTCACCGGGCCAACACCCATCCGCGACAGCGCGAACAGGATCGCGCGGGCGGCACCACCTGCGCCGATCACCGTGACGGGCTGGCCGGCGATGTCGAGGTCGTCGATCGGTGCCCAGAATCCGGCGGCGTCGGTATTGGTGCCGATGCAGTCGCCAGCCTGGTTGCGGAACACGGTGTTGATCGCGCCGATCGTCCCGCGGACGTTGCCGGGGTCGGAGACGTGGTCGAGTGCGGCGAGCTTGTGCGGCATCGTGATGTTGCACCCACGCCAGGCGGGGTCGGCTTTGCGTTCGGCGAAATAGGCGGGGAGGGCGTCCGGGGTGACGAGCTTGTGGCGGTACTCCGCATCGATCCCGAGCGCGTCTAGCCAGAAGCCGTGGATCAGCGGTGATTTCGACTGTGCGATCGGATCGCCGATCACTTCTGCATAGGGACGGGTCATTCGAAGCTCCGTGTTTCCCCGCGGAGGCGGGGATCCAGTCTGGGCACCCGCCTTCGCGGGTGAACAAGGTTTAGTCTAGCGCGGGCGGATTGCCATGCGCGACGGTGCATTCAATCCTCCCCCGCAAGGGGGAGGTGTCGCCGAAGGTGACGGAGGGGGAGGATACGGAACATCGGTTGTTCCTTACCTCCCCCTCCGTCTGGCAAGAGCCAGACACCTCCCCCTGGCGGGGGAGGATTGAAAGCGTCGGGTTACGCCGGCAGCTCGCCTCGCACGCGGAGGAAGTCGAGGACGTTGAGCAGCGGCATGCCAAGTACCGTGAACTGGCTTCCTTCGATCCTGGAGAACAGTTGCGCGCCGGGGCCTTCGATGCGGTAGCAGCCGACGCAGCCCGCGATCGCGGGCCATTCCGCATCGAGGTACGTTTCGATGAACGCGTCGGACAGCGGGCGGACGTGCATCTTGGCGCGCTCGACGTGGCGCCAGATCGCCTGGCCGTTCTCGGCGATGACCGCGGCGCTCCAGAGATCGTGGCGCTTGCCGGACATCAGTTGCAGATGCACCGCCGCATCGGCGCGGTCGACCGGCTTGTCGAGGATGGTGCCGTCTTCCAGTGCGACCAGCGAGTCGCTTCCGAGGACGAGATAGCCGGGCATTCTCGCGGAAACCTTCAGCGCCTTCAGTTCGGCTAGCGCATCAGCCAGATCGCGCGGCGACAGGTCGCTCAGCGCCGCCTTCGCCGCATCCTCATCGACGCCGGCGAAAGTCGCCTCGAACGGCACGCCGGCGGCGGTCAGCATCGCGCGGCGCGAGGCGCTTTGAGACGCGAGGATCAGGCTCATGATTCGACCTTCGGAGCGGCGTCGGCGCGGCGCTGATTGCACAAGGCGATGATCGCCGCCGCGGTTTCCTCGATCGAGCGGCGCGTGACGTCGATCACCGGCCAGCCATTGTCGGCGAACATCCGGCGCGCGAAGGCGAGTTCGCGCATCACCGCTTCTTCCTCGACATACGACGTGTCGGGCTGCTGGTTGAGCGACAGCAGGCGGTTGCGGCGGACCTGGATCAGCCGATCCGCGCTGGTCGTGAGGCCGACGATCAGCGGGTTGGCGAGCTTGTAGAGGTTCAGCGGTGGTGGGCTTTCCACGACGATCGGGATGTTCGCGGTCTTGTAGCCGCGGTTGGCGAGGTAGATCGAGGTCGGCGTCTTCGACGACCGCGATACGCCCGCCAGGACGATATCGGCCTCTTCCCATTCTTCCGAGGCGATCCCATCGTCGTGTGCGATCGTCCACTGGATCGCGTCGACGCGCGCGAAATAGGCCGCATCTAGGACGTGCTGCCGGCCAGGTCGCGCCTTTGCCTGCTGCCCGAGCAACCCCGATAGCGCGTCGTTCACGGGGTCGAGCGGGGCCACGGCGGGCAGCCCTAGCGCCAGGCACCTCTGCTCGAGAATCCGCCGCGTTGCGGGGTTCACCAGCGTGAACACGACCAGCCCCGGGTTCTGCGCGATCTCCTGGAGGATCCGCTCGAGATGCGCCTCGGTTCGCACCATCGGCCAGAAATGGCGGACCGTCTCGACGTCGTCATATTGCGCCAGCGCCGCCTTCGCGATGTTCTCCAGCGTCTCGCCGGTCGAGTCCGACAACAAATGAAGGTGGAGCCGCATCATCGGCGTTTTATCCCCAGCGGGCGGACCTGTGGGCGTGAATCTGTGGATAACATGGGGAGAACGGCTAGCGTAACTCGTCCGCCTCGCCAAGCGACGGGTTCGCCGTGGATAACACCGATTCTATCCACATCGCCGCGCACAGGGCCAGATTTTATCCACAGGCTGTGGGTAACGGGGAGCCTTGAATCGAATCAGCGCGTTTGTGGCGGTGCGCGAGGGTCAAGCTGTTGGCAATTCCGGGAGCACCGCATAAGTCCCGGGTTCAACCGCCCAACCACTGCAACAACCTGTTTCTTGAATCTTCTTATAGTAGAAGAAGGGTGCTCCGCTGACCGATCCGACCCCCAACTCGCCTCCCATCAAGCCTCTCCTGGCGACCCTTCGCGGAGAGCGTCAGGCCGTGCCGCCGCTGTGGCTCATGCGGCAGGCGGGGCGGTATCTCCCCGAATACCGCGAACTCCGCGCGGAGAAGGGCGGGTTCCTCGCGCTCGCGACGGATCCCGACGCCGCAGCCGAAGTCACGCTCCAGCCGATCCGACGGTTCGGGTTCGACGGATCGATCCTGTTCTCGGACATCCTGATGATCCCGTGGGCGCTCGGGCAGGATCTGAGCTTCGGGGTCGGCGAGGGGCCTCGGCTCGAGCCGGCGCTGGTCGACCATGCGCTCGATCGGTTGCAGCCGGTGATGGGGCGGCTGGAGCCGGTCTATGGCACCGTCGCGAAGGTCGCGGCTGCCTTGCCACCCGAGACGACGTTCCTGGGCTTCGCAGGGTCTCCCTGGACGGTCGCGACGTATATGGTGGCGGGGAAGGGGAGCAAGGATCAGTCGGAGACCCGGCGTTTCGCGTATCGTGATCCCAAGGCGTTCGGTGCGATCATCGATGCGATCGCGGACAACACCGTCGAGTATCTCGCGCGACAGATTGAGGCGGGCGTCGACGTGGTGCAGCTGTTCGACAGCTGGTCGGGATCGCTATCGCCTGCGCAGTTCGAGCGCTGGGTGATCGCGCCGACCGCGTCGATCGTCCATCGGCTCCACGCGCGTTGCCCAGGTGTGCCGATCATCGGCTTTCCGAAGGGGGCAGGGGGCAAGTTGCCGGCCTATGCGCGCGAGACGGGCGTCGATGCGATCGGGCTGGACGAGACGGTCGATCCGGTCTGGGCACATGCGTCGCTGCCTGCGGACATGCCGGTGCAGGGCAATCTAGATCCGCTGGCGTTGATCGCGGGCGGGGCGGATCTCGATGCGGCGATCGACCGGATCCTCGCGGCGTTCGTCGAGCGTCCGCACGTCTTCAACCTCGGCCATGGCATCCTGCCCGACACGCCGATCGCGCATGTCGAGCAGTTGATCGCCCGCGTAAGGAGCACGACATGAGCGGTTTTCTCGGCGCTGCATACGACTGGGTGAAGGCGGCGCATCTGATCTTCGTGATTTTCTGGATGGCGGGGCTGTTCATGCTGCCGCGCTACCTCGTGTATCATCAGGAGGCGCTGGCGGCGGGCAACACGACCGAGGCGGCGAACTGGGTCGAGCGCGAGAGCAAGATCCGCCACATCATCCTGACGCCGGCGATGATCGTCGTCTGGGTGCTGGGGATCGCGCTGGCGCTGAACCTGGGGCTGGCGGACGGCGCGCCGGGGCTGGGGTGGCTGCATTTGAAGCTTGCGCTGGTGTTCCTGCTGACGGGCTATCACGGCTGGGCGGTCGGCTATGCGAAGAAGCTCGCCGCGGGGAAGCCGACGCTGGCGGGGAAGCACTTGCGGATGCTCAACGAGGTGCCTGCGCTGGCGGTGACGCTGATTGTGGTGCTGGTGATCGTTAAGCCGTTCTGACCGCGTGTTCTCCTGCGAACGCAGGAGCCCAGGATCACGAATGCCACCGCTTGTAACCCTGGGCTCCTGCGTTCGCAGGAGAACGGTAAGAGCGCCACGCACTCCCGCTTGACTAACCCGCCCCCCAATTCTAACTCCTTCTCCCAACACGGCCTCCTGGCGTCCTGCCCGGTCGTGGGTTCCAGTAGACTCGTCTCGCCCAGTTCCGCTTCCCAAGCGCACCGCCGATCGAGCGTTCTCCCGTTGATTGCTATCCGGAAATCCCCATGCATCTCAAAGACCTGAAAAAGAAGAAGCCTGCCGAGCTGGTCCAGCTGGCCGAGGAACTGGGAGTCGAGAGCGCCTCGACGCTGCGCAAGCAGGACCTGCTGTTCGCGATCCTGAAGGTCCAGGCGGACAATGGCGACCAGATCATGGGGCTCGGCACGATCGAAGTGCTGCCAGACGGCTTCGGTTTCCTGCGCTCGCCGGAATCGAACTATCTCGCCGGTCCCGACGACATCTACATTTCGCCGAACCAGGTGCGGAAGTTCGGCCTGCGCACCGGTGATACGGTCGAGGGCGAGATCCGCGGGCCGAAGGATGGCGAACGCTATTTCTCGCTGGTGAAGCTCACCGCGGTCAATTTCGACGACCCCGACGTCGTCCGCCACCGCGTCAATTTCGACAACCTCACGCCGCTCTACCCCGAGAGCAAGCTGACGCTCGATCCTGCCGACCCGACCGTCAAGGACAAGTCGGCGCGCGTGATCGACATCGTCAGCCCGCAGGGCAAGGGCCAGCGCACGCTGATCGTCGCGCCGCCGCGCGTCGGCAAGACGGTCATGCTGCAGAACATGGCCAAGGCGATCACCGACAACCACCCCGAGGTGTTCCTGATCGTCCTGCTGATCGACGAGCGCCCCGAGGAAGTCACCGACATGCAGCGCAGCGTGAAGGGCGAGGTGGTCAGCTCGACCTTCGACGAACCCGCGCAGCGCCACGTGCAAGTCGCTGAAATGGTGATCGAAAAGGCCAAGCGCCTGGTCGAGCACAAGAAGGACGTGGTGATCCTGCTCGACTCGATCACGCGTCTGGGTCGTGCCTACAACACCGTCGTGCCGTCGTCGGGCAAGGTCCTGACCGGTGGTGTCGACGCGAACGCGCTGCAGCGTCCGAAGCGCTTCTTCGGTGCCGCGCGCAACATCGAGGAGGGCGGTTCGCTCTCGATCATCGCGACCGCGCTGATCGATACCGGCAGCCGCATGGACGAGGTGATCTTCGAGGAGTTCAAGGGCACCGGCAACTCGGAAATCGTGCTCGATCGCAAGGTTGCGGACAAGCGCATCTTCCCGGCGCTGGACGTCGGCAAGTCGGGTACCCGCAAGGAAGAGCTGCTGGTCGACAAGGCCAAGCTCAGCAAGATGTGGGTCCTGCGCCGCATCCTGATGCAGATGGGCACGATCGACGCGATGGAGTTCCTGCTCGACAAGATGAAGGATTCGAAGACCAACGAGAATTTCTTCGACAGTATGAATCAATAACCGAGTGCGGCCTGCGCCAAGCTGGCGCAGGACTCGCACCGGTTCGGCCGGCGGGGCGTAAGCTCCGACCGACGACATGGGCTTTGCCCATGTCCGGCCAAGCAGACCAAAGCGGCACGCGAGAGCATGGCTTTCGCGTGCCGCTTTGCTATTAATCACTATGAAAACCGCCACTCCGCCCGCGGCGTGGCCCGTCACCGGGAGCTGACATCTTGAGTATCATCGCCATGCTGGCCACCGCCGCATCGGGAGTAGCCGGACCCGGCTCGCCGCTGGAGATCTGGCAGCACATCGTCGCCGACTTCTCCAACCTGGGCGACCCGAAGGCGCTCGCCGCGTTCGGATCGGTCCTGATGATCGATCTCGTCCTCGCGGGCGACAACGCGATCGTCGTCGGCGCACTCGCCGCCGGGTTGCCCACCGACCAGCGCAAGAAGGTTATCCTGATCGGCATCGGTGCGGCGCTGGTGCTGCGCATCTTCTTCGCGTTGATCGTGACGTGGCTGATGGGGATCGTCGGGCTGATCTTTGCGGGCGGCCTGTTGCTGCTCTGGGTAAGCTGGAAGTTCTGGCGTGAAATTCGCGAGGGCGCGCAGAACGCGGGCTCCGAGGAAATCGAGGGCGATGAGCGCTCGGGCATTCGGTCATCGAAGGGCTTTGCGAGCGCGGCCTGGGCCGTCGCTGTCGCCGACGTCTCGATGAGCCTCGACAACGTCCTGGCGGTCGCGGGCGCGGCGCGCGAGCATCCCGGCATCCTGGTCATCGGCCTGCTGCTGTCGGTCGCGATGATGGGCCTCGCCGCGAACTACATCGCGCGCGTGATCAACAAGTATCGCTGGATCGCGTATATCGGCCTCGCAGTGATCCTCGTGGTCGCGCTGAAGATGATCTACGAGGGCTGGGTCGGCACCGGCGAGACGCTCGGGATCATTTCGCTGCTGCGCTGATCGCGGGGGCAGTTGGGATAAGAAGGAGGCCTCGCCGGAACCGTCCGGCGAGGCCTTTTTCATGTCTGTCGTCGGCGCCCGTCACCCCGGAACACGGGTGACGGGGAGGGCGTGGTTAGCCCAGATTCTCCGCGAAGAACTTCGCCGTCCGCTCGTCCGCCAGCTTGGCCGACGCATCCGAGCGGCGCTCGCCGAACTCGGTCGCGAAGCCGTGGTCCTCGCCTGCGTAATCGTAGATCATCACCTTAGGGTGATCGTCGAGCCCCGCGTGCATTGCCGCCTGTGCGGCCTTGTCGACGAAGTGATCCTCCTCCGGCACATGCAACAGCACCGGGTGTGCGATCGCGTGCTTTTCGCCGAGCAGGCCGTCGATCCCGACGCCGTAATAGCCGACGCTCGCATCGACGTCGGTGCGTGCCGCGGTCATGAACGCCAGCCGCCCGCCGAGGCAGTAACCGACCACGCCGACCTTCGCCCCGTCGCCCAGTTCGCTCCTGACCGCGCGGATGCTCGCCTCGATATCCGCGATGCCCTTGTCCTGGTCGAACTGGCCCATGAGTTCGAGCGCGCGATCGAACTCGGGCTTGATGTCGGGATCGAGCTCGATGCCACGCTCGAGCCGCCAGAACAGGTCGGGCGCAATCGCCAGATAGCCGGCCTCGGCGAGCGTATCGCACTTGCGGCGTATCCCCGCGTTCACGCCAAAGATCTCCTGGATCACGATGATCGCGGCTTTGGGCGTGCCTGCGGGGACGGCGCGATAGGCGTGGAAGTCTGCATCGCCCTCGAGCGTGGAAATTGTAGTGGTGTTCGTCATAGCAATCCTCCTTGCGGCCGCTCGTGATCGAGCAGCTTGGATTTGGTGATGGGCCCGTTGCCCGCGGAATACGCACCAAGCGCCCCGCCGGCTCCAAGGATTCGGTGGCAGGGGACGACGATCGGAAACGGATTGCGCGCGCATGCTTGGCCAATCGCGCGCGGGCTAGACTGGATCGCCTTGGCGAGTGCGCCGTAGCTCGCGGTCGAGCCGTAGGCGATGTTGACGATGCCCTGACGTAGCACCGCGCCGCGTTCGGTAGGGGCGGGGGCAAGCGGTAGATCGAAGACCGTCAGTCGTCCTGCGAAATACGATTCGAGTTGCTTGAGCGCTTCCAGGATCGCCGGCGCATCGCTCGACGTGGCACCGCCGGTTGCCAGAATCTCGATCGCGTCGATCCGGTCCGCGGAGCCGGTCACGCGGACCAGCCCGATAGGCGTTGCGATCGAGGCTGCATCGCGCGCATACATTGCCACGCTATGCAGCGCGCGGATGGGCGGCTCAAGCGCCATCTGGGACGCGGTACATGAAGATGAACATCGAGATCGAATGCACGCCCGAAGAGGCGCGTCGCGCGGTCGGGCTGCCCGACCTGACGCCGATTCACGACCGCTATATCGCGATGATGATGGAGGCGATCCCGGACGGCCAGATGAAGCCGGAGATGCTCGAATCGATGATGCGTGGCTGGCAGCCGATGGGCGAGGCGGGGATGGCGATGTGGAAGCGACTGTTCGACAGCGCGACGAAAAGCGGCTGAGTTTCACGTGAAGACGATTTTCGCGGTATCGAGCGGACGGCCGCCAGCGGCGATCGCCGTTGTTCGGGTGAGCGGGCCTGAGGCGTTTGCCGCGGCCGAGGCGCTCGCGGGACCGTTGCCGGCGCCGCGCCATGCCAGCCTTCGGGGACTGCGGGACAACGATGGGGCGTTGCTCGATCGCGCGCTGGTGATCGTGTTTCCGGGGCCGGCGACGGCGACTGGCGAAGACCTGGTCGAGTTTCATTGCCACGGTGGTCGCGCGGTGATCGCCGCGGTCGAGCGTGTATTGTCGGTAATGCCCGGCCTACGTCATGCCGAACCCGGTGAGTTCACCCGCCGTGCGTTGACCAATGGCCGCATCGACCTGACCGAGGCGGAGGGCCTCGCCGATCTTCTCGAAGCGGAGACGGAAAGCCAGCGGGTAGCGGCGATGACCGCGGCGGAGGGTCGCGTGAGCCAGGCCGTCCGCGGCTGGATGGACTCGGTCGCGATGCTGTCCGCGCGGGTCGAGGCTATGCTGGACTTTGCCGACGAGGACGACGTCGCGAGCGATACTGCCGCGTTCGACGCGATCGTCTCGGAGATCGATACGCTCGCCGCGCAGATCGAGGCGGTGGTCGACGCCCCTCCGGTCGAGCGGCTCAAGGACGGCCTGCGCGTTGTCATCGGCGGTCCTCCCAACAGCGGCAAGTCGACGTTGCTCAACCTGCTCGGCGAGCGCGATGCGGCGATCGTCTCGCCAATCTCGGGAACGACACGCGACCGGATCGACGTGCCGGTGACGCGGAACGGTGTCGCCTATGTGCTGACCGACACCGCGGGTTTGATCGATACGCTGGACCCGATCGAAGCGATCGGCGTCACGCGTGCTGAGGGTGCGCTCGCCGCGGCGGACATCGTTATGTGGCTGGCCGATACCGCGCCGCCCCGCGGGGATGCGATCTGGATTCATGCGCGCGCCGATCTGCCGGGGCGGGGAGAGTTGCCGTCTGGTCGGACAGTGGCGGTCTCGCAAAACGACCGAGAATCGCTCGATGCCCTTTGGGATGAACTGCATCGGCGCGCGATTGCGATGCTGCCCCGCGGCGATGAGGTCGCATTGAAACAGCACCAGCGCCGGCAGTGTGCTGCGGCGGTTGAGGCTCTTCGGTATCGAAGTTCGGACGCGCTTATCGTCGCGGAACACCTTCGACAGGCTCGCGCGATTCTGGCTGGTGTACTTGGGCTCGACGCGACGGGGGAGATGCTGGACGCGCTGTTCGGACGTTTTTGCATCGGGAAGTGATGTTCCACGTGGAACATCTTTGACGCATCGGTCGCGGCGTTCTACGGCCGTGACATGTTCGATGTAGTGGTGGTTGGCGGTGGCCATGCCGGAACCGAAGCCGCAGCCGCGGCGGCGCGGAGGGGCGCGCGTTCCGCGCTCGTGTCGTTCGACGCTGCGCATATTGGCGCGATGTCGTGTAATCCGGCGATCGGCGGCTTGGGCAAAGGGCACATGGTTCGCGAGGTCGACGCGTTCGACGGGCTGATCGGACGGGCGGCCGATGCTGCCGCGATCCATTATCGGATGCTCAATCGCAGCAAGGGTTCGGCGGTGCAGGGGCCTCGGATCCAGGCCGATCGGCGCCTCTACTCGGGTGCCATCCAGGCGATGCTTGCGGCCACCGAGGGGCTCTCGGTCGTCGAGGGCGAGGCGACAGCGTTTCATTTCGACGGTGATCGCGTGGCTGGTGTCGTGCTGGCGGATGGCGCGATCGTGGCGGCACGAGCGGTCGTACTGGCGACCGGTACGTTCCTGGGGGGCCGTATCTTCCGGGGTGACGATCGCGAGGAAGGGGGCCGGATCGGCGAGCGTGCCGCCAAGCCACTCGCCGACCAATTGCGCGCGCGGGACCTGCCGATGGCGCGACTGAAGACAGGTACACCACCTCGGCTCGATGGGCGCACGATCGACTGGGGCGCGCTTGCCGAGCAGCCGTCGGACCTTGATCACTGGGCGATGTCGCCGATGACTCGGGGCCGTCCGCTGCCGCAGATCGCGTGCGCCATCACGCGCACAACCGATAGGACGCATGCGATTATTCGCGAGGCGTTCCATCGGTCGCCGCTGTTTACCGGCGCGATCGAGGCGGCGGGGCCGCGTTACTGTCCGTCGATCGAGGACAAGGTACATCGGTTCGGCGACCGCGACGGGCACCAGGTTTTCCTCGAACCCGAGGGGCTCGACGATGCGACCGTCTATCCGAATGGGCTGTCGACCTCGCTGCCGGTCGAGGTTCAGGCGGCTATGCTGGCCAGTATTCCGGGGCTCGAGCGCGTCAAGATGACGATGCCGGGTTATGCGGTCGAGTATGATTATATCGATCCGCGTGCGCTCGATACGCGGTTGGCGCTGGGTGCGATCGAGGGCGTGTTTTGCGCGGGGCAGATCAACGGCACGACGGGGTACGAGGAAGCGGCGGGGCAGGGTCTGGTCGCAGGACTCAACGCGGCGGCGTATGCGTGCGATCTGGCGCCGGTAATCCTCGATCGTGCGTCGAGCTATCTTGGGGTGATGATCGACGACCTGACGCTGCAAGGGGTGACCGAGCCGTATCGGATGCTCACCGCGCGGGCGGAGTTCAGGTTGTCGTTGCGCGCGGATAATGCCGAGACGCGGCTGGGAGGGATTGCGGCGGCCGCGGGGTGTCTTGGACCCGAGCGGCTGGCGCATCAGCATGCACTAGCCGAGGATCGTGCTCGCTTCCGCTCGGCACTCGATTGTGAGCGGACGGCGACCGAGGTTGCCGATCAGGGCGTTGCGATCGGCCGGGATGGTGCGCGGCGGACTGCGTTCGACTGGCTGCGGTTTGAGGGCGTGACGCTCTCGCATGTCGCACCGAATGCGGCGGTCGGCATCCCGGCGGCAGTCGTTGACGAAGTGTTAGAGGACGCGCGCTACGCTCCGTATATCGAGCGGCAGGCGCAGGAGGTCGCGCGGTTGCGGGCCGACGAGGCGATCCGGTTGCCGGAGGACCTTGCCTATGATCGCGTGCCGGGTCTGTCGAACGAGATGATCGATCGCCTGAGCGCGGCGCGGCCGACGTCGCTGGCGGCGGCGGCGCGGGTGCGGGGAATTACCCCGGCGGCTCTGTCGGCTGTTCTATTGCATACGAAACGAGTGTCAGCATGACCGAAGACGACGCACAGAGCTGGACCACCGAGCGGTTCGGGGCAGAGGCGACCGAGCGCTTGAACGCGTTCGTGGCGATGGTCGTCGAGGAAGCGCCGCACCAGAATCTGATCGCACCGTCGACGATCCCAACGATCTGGGACCGACATGTGGTAGACTCGCTTCAGTTGGTTGCGCTTGCAGGGGCGGATACGTCGGCGAAGCGCTGGCTTGATATCGGCACTGGCGGGGGGTTTCCCGGCATGGTCGTCGCGCTCGTACGCGAGGGGCCGGTCGATCTGGTCGAGCCCCGTCGGCGTCGCGCGGACTTCCTCCAGTTGTGTGTCGCTCGGCTTGGGCTCGGCGAGCAGGTCCGCGTCCATGCGTCGAAAGTCGAGAATGCGACCGCGGACGCATCGATCATTTCCGCTCGTGCGGTTGCGTCGTTGCAAAACCTTTTGCGTGGCGCGGCGCACTGCGCCACAACGGAGACGCGGTGGTTGCTTCCTCGGGGGCGTTTCGACGAGGAGGAGCTGGCCGCGCTCAAGCAGCATTGGCGGTTTATGTTCCACGTGGAACAAAGCGTCACGAACCCGGAGTCGTCGATCGTGGTTCTGGATCGGGTAAGCGCGCGATGATCACCATCGCGGTCGCCAATCAAAAGGGCGGGGTGGGCAAGACCACCAGCGCCATCAACCTCGCGACCGCGCTCGCGGCGACGGGGATGCGCGTGCTGCTGGTCGATCTCGATCCGCAGGGCAACGCGTCGACCGGGCTGGGCATCGGCCATTCGCAGCGCGAGCGGTCGAGCTACGACGTGCTGGTCGGCGAGACATCGATCGAGGAAGCGGTGGTGCATACGCGCGTCCCGCGGCTTGATATAGTCCCGGCGACGGTCGACCTGTCGGGCGCGGAGATCGAGCTGGTCGACTTCGATGCACGTACGCACAGGCTCGATCGCGCGGTAAAGGCGGCGCAGGGGCCGTGGGATATCGCGCTGATCGATTGCCCGCCGTCGCTGGGGCTGCTGACGATCAATGCGATGGTCGCGGCGGACTCGCTGCTGGTGCCGCTGCAATGTGAGTTTTTCGCGCTTGAGGGGTTGTCGCAGTTGTTGAGCACGGTCGAGCGCATCCGCCAGCGGTTCAATCCGGGTCTGTCGATCCTCGGCGTAGCGCTGACAATGTTCGATCGCCGGAACCGGTTGACCGACCAGGTCTCGGCGGACGTTCGCGCTGTGCTGGGCAAGGTCGTGTTCGAGACGGTGATCCCGCGCAACGTGCGGCTCTCGGAGGCGCCGAGCCACGGGTTGCCAGCCTTGATCTACGATCATCGCTGCTCGGGGTCGCAGGCGTATATTGCGCTGGCGCGTGAGCTGATCGGGCGGCTTCCGGCAACTGCGCAGGTTGCGGCATGAGCGACGGTAACAAACGCGGCCGGCCGGGGTTGGGCAGGGGCCTCAACGCGTTACTCGGCGAGATGGCGCGCGAGACGCCAGTGTCGGCCGATGGTGCGGCGCAGCAATCGTCGGGTGTGCGGATGCTGCCGGTCAGTTCGCTGTCGCCGCATCCCGATCAGCCGCGGCGGCATTTCGATGAGGCGATGCTCGACGAGTTGGCCGCGTCGATCGCGTCGCGCGGGCTGATCCAGCCGATCGTGGTGCGGCCGCACGGTCATGACTACCAGATCGTCGCGGGTGAGCGGCGCTGGCGGGCAGCGCAGCGTGCGCGGCTGCACGAGGTGCCGGTTGTCGTTCGCGACTTCGACGATGCCGAGACGCTCGAGATCGCGCTAATCGAGAACATCCAGCGGGAAGACCTCAACGCGATTGAAGAGGCGCAGGCCTATCAGCGGCTGGCGGGCGAGTATGGCCACACGCAGGAGGTGCTCGCCAAGATCGTCCACAAGTCGCGTAGTCATGTCGCAAACCTGCTGCGGCTGCTGGAACTGCCGGCGCAGGTGCAGTCGCAGGTGGTCGATGGATCGTTGTCGATGGGGCATGCTCGGGCATTGCTGGGGTCGCCGGATGTGGAGTCGCTCGCGGACCAGGTCGTGTCGCGGGGGCTGTCGGTACGCGAGACCGAGAAGCTGGCGCGGGATGCGAAGCCTGGGCGGAACCGTGGCGGCGGTGGTGGTTCGTCCGAGCCTCGGGTGCCGGATGCGGATATTGCGGCGTTGGAGCGGCAGTTGGCTGATTTGCTCGGGTTGCAGGTGAAGGTGGCGCATTCCGAGACTGGGGGGACGTTGACGTTGAGTTACTCGACGTTGGACCAGCTGGATATGGTTTGTCAGCGGCTTACGGGCGGGGCGATCTAATCACGCGCTCCGTTCGTGCTGAGCGAAGTCGAAGCACCTGCGTACCGGACCATCCTTCGACTTCGCTCAGGACGAACGGGGATAGGAAGGTGTGAAGGATGGAGGGTGGACCACAATCTCTGTAATTCCGGCGGAAGCCGGGACCCACGGTTGCGGTTCGCTTCGTTAGTGATCGCACCCTATCCATGGGTCCCGGCGTGCGCCGGGATGACGGAAGGTGGGGGGCGGGAAGCGGAGGCAGACGCAGACGCGAATGCGGTTGCGGATGCGCGTTAGTTTCGTCGGGCGATCGCTTGCGATAGCGCCACCACGGCTGCCTCCGCCACCACACCGCCAGCATTCCCCGACGCCATGATCGCGCGCTCGGCGGTCCGGACGCGCTGGATCGCGGTGGCGAGCATTACCGGTGACCAGCGGCGCAAGGACCTAGCCGTGCTGGCCTCTTCCTTGAAGAACACCCTGTGGCGTTTCATGACCGCGTCGACCGCTTCGCCGCGGTCGATTTCGCCGCGCATGTCGGCGAGCGCGATCAGGCGGCGGACGAGTTGGCGGAGCCACGGGATCGGCGACGTGCCGGCTTCTTCGAGCACGGCGAGTTCGGCGCCGAGATCGTCGACCCGGCCTTCGATCACCGCATCGATCGCGCGGCTCATTTCCGCATCGCCGAGGTCTGCGCCGACGGCATCGAGTGCGTGGTGATCGAGGTCCGTCGGGCGATCGGGGGCGGCGTCGAGGTATAGTGCGAGCTTCTCGATTTCTCGCGAAATGACGGCGCGGTCGCCGCCGGTCGTATCGACGAGGCGGCGGGCGACTCCGGGGGCGGGGCGGAGGCCGTTCTCGTTGGCGATCGTCGTCGCGAGGCGTTCGGCGTCCTGCGCGGTTGGGGCGTAGCAGGCGAACGCCATCGCGCGCGGCGAGTCGATCGCGAGCTTGACGATCTTGGCGGTGGATTTGACGGTCGGGGCGATCGCGACGACCGGGTTGCCGACGCGTTCGGCTGCGAGGAGGTTGGTGAAGGCTTCGAGGCTTTCCTCGCCGGCCGACGCGACGCGGACGAACCTTGCGCCGGCGAACAACGATAGCGAGGCGGCTTCGTCGGTCAGCCGGCCGGGGTCGCTTTTCAGCGTCGAGCCGTCGAGATCGACGCGCTCGGCATCCGCGCCCATCGCCTTGGCGAGCACGCGGGCGAGGTCGCTCGCGCCGGCCTCGTCGGGGCCGTGGAGCAGGTATAGGCGAATGTCGCCGCCCGGTTTGGCCAGCGCACCACGGATCTGGCCGGCGCTGGCCTTCACTTGGCGGGCGTAGTGGCCTGCGCCGCGGCGACCGCAGGCGTATTGCGCGCATACAGCGCAACGCGGGCGACGATCTGGTCGGCGACGATCTGCGACAGGCGTTCGAGCGCGGTGTTCTCCGCCGCAATCGTCGCATATTCGGAGCGGACGACGTCGATGCCGGCATCGGAGCCGGCGGTCGCGTCGAGCAGCACCGAATTGTCGCCGATCCGCACGAGCTGATAACGCGCGCGCAACGTGCGGCGTTCGCGCGAGACGCTGTCGTCGGTGCGGACGCCGAGACCGCTGATCGAATCGTCGAGGCGGATGTCGATCCGGTAGAGTGCGGGTGCGCCGTTCGACGGCAGGCGATCGCGCAGCGCGGTGGCCATCAGCCAGCCGTTCTTGCCCGCGATCGGCGCGATCTCGACCTGGCCGAGCGCGCCCGCGACCGGACCACTGCTGCCGCCAGCATAGAGCGGATGCAGGCCGCAGCCGGACAGTGCGGGGGCCAGCGCGAGCGCGCCGAGGATCGCTAGGCGCTTCATGCGACGATGTTCACGAGACGGTCGGGCACGACGATCACTTTCCGGGGCGGCTTGCCCTCGAGCAGGCGGACGATCTTCTCGGAGGCGAGCGCGGCGGCCTCGACCTCGTCCTTTGGTGCGCCCTTGGGGAAGACGAGCGTGTCGCGCAGCTTGCCGTTGACCTGCACCGCGATCGTGACCTCGTCGTCGACCAGCATGGCCGGATCGACGATCGGCCAGGCGGCGTCGGCTATCAGGCCGTCGTTTCCGGCGGTCGCCCAGGCTTCCTCGGCGACGTGCGGGACCATCGGGCTGACGAGCAGCAGCAGCGTGCGGATCGCCTGTTCGCGGTCTGCGGAAGGCGCTGCCTTCTCGATCGCGCTGCACAGGGAATAGAGTCGCGCGACCGCCTTGTTGAACTGCAAGGCGTTGATATCGTTCTCGATACCGACGGTCGTGCGGTGGCAGAGTTTACGCAGGGCGATGTCGTCGCCCTCGGCTTTGGCGGCGTCGTCGGACTCGATCAGGCGCCAGAGACGCTGGACGAACCGCCACGCGCCTTCGATGCCGGATTCGCTCCAGGGGAGATCGCGCTCGGGGGGCGAGTCGGAGAGCACGAACCAGCGCACCGCGTCGGCGCCGTACTGGTCGACGATCGGTTCGGGATCGACGGTGTTCTTTTTCGATTTCGACATCTTCGTCACGCGACCGACCGTCACGGGGCCGCCGGTCGCGATCTCGATATACCCCGCATCGGTCTTGCGGACCTCGTCGGGAGACAGCCACTTCGTCTTCACCGGCGCGTCGCTCGAATCGTCGTCGTCCGTATCGGCCTCCGCCTGCGCGTCGCCGGCGTCGCCTCGGCTATACGTCTCGTGCGTGACCATGCCTTGCGTGAACAGCCCGGCGAACGGCTCGGCGATGTCGAGCATGCCGATATGCTTCAGCGCGCGCGTCCAGAAGCGGGCATAGAGCAAGTGAAGGATCGCGTGCTCGACGCCGCCGATATACTGGTTGACCGGCAGCCACTTCTCCGCGCCCGTCCGGTCGAACGGTTTCGCGTCCGGCTGGCTGGCGAAGCGGATGAAATACCACGACGAATCGACGAAGGTGTCGAGCGTATCGGTCTCGCGTCGCGCCTTGCTGCCGCAGGACGGGCAGGGGACGTGCTTCCAGGTCGGATGGCGATCGAGCGGGTTGCCGGGGATGTCGAAGCTGACGTCCTCGGGCAGGACGATCGGCAGCTGGTCCTTGGGCACCGGCACCGCGCCGCACGCGTCGCAGTGGATGATCGGGATCGGCGTGCCCCAATAGCGCTGACGGCTGACGCCCCAGTCGCGCAGGCGGAACACGGTCGTGCCCTTGCCCCAGCCTTCGCCCTCGGCGCGTTCGATCACGGTGCGCTTGGCGTCCTCGATGTCCATGCCGTCGAGGAAGTGCGAATTGACCAGATTGCCGGCGCCGGTCCAGGCGGTGTCGCCGACGAACACGGGGGCCTCGTCATCGCCTTCGCTGACGACGCGCTTGACGGGCAGGTCGTATTTGCGCGCGAAATCGAGATCGCGCTGGTCGTGCGCGGGCACGCCGAACACCGCGCCGGTGCCGTATTCCATCAGCACGAAGTTCGCGATGTAGACCGGGAGATGCAACGTCTTGTCGAGGGGATGCACCGCGCGGATGCCGGTATCGAAGCCGAGCTTTTCCTGCGTGTCGAGTTCGGCCGCGGTGGTGCCGCCACGCTTGCAGAGTTCGATGAAGGATGCGGCTTCGGGATTCGTCTCGGCAATGGCGCGCGCGATCGGATGATCGGCGGCGACCGCGACGAAGCTCGATCCGAACATCGTGTCGGGGCGGGTGGTGAAGACCTCGACGAATTCCTCCCCGGAACGGGGAGGGGGACCATCCGCAGGATGGGGGAGGGGGCTGTCAACGGGCGCTGCCGTATGTGGCGCGCCCCCTCCACCCCCGGCTTCGCCGGCGGTCCCCCTCCCCGTGCCGGGGAGGATTGCGAACTTGAACTGCAGGCCTTGGCTGCGGCCGATCCAGTTTTCCTGCATCAGCTTGACCTTGTCGGGCCAGTGCTCGAGCGCGCCCAACCCGTCGACCAGTTCGTCGGCGAAGTCGGTGATCTTCAGGAACCACTGCGACAGCTTCCGCCGCTCGACCAGCGCGCCCGAGCGCCAGCCGCGACCGTCGATCACCTGCTCGTTGGCGAGCACGGTCATGTCGACCGGATCCCAGTTTACCGCGGATTCCTTGCGGTAGACTAAGCCCGCCGCGAACAGGTCGAGGAACAGCGCCTGTTCGTGGCCGTAATATGCAGGCTCGCACGTCGCCAGTTCGCGCGTCCAGTCGAGCGCGAAGCCCAGGCGCTTCAGCTGCGCTTTCATCGTCGCGATGTTGGCGCGCGTCCAGTTGCCCGGATGGACGCCCTTTTCCATCGCCGCGTTCTCCGCGGGCATGCCGAACGCGTCCCAGCCCATCGGATGGAGCACTTCCATGCCCTTCATCCGACGGAACCGCGCGAGCACGTCGCCCATCGTGTAGTTCCGGACATGTCCCATGTGGATGCGCCCCGACGGATAGGGGAACATCTCGAGCACGTACGAGCGCGGCTTGGTCGACAGGTCGTCCGCGGCGAACGTCTTGCGCTCGTCCCAGACCTTCTGCCACGCCGCGTCCGCCTTCAACGCATTGAAACGCGACGCCATTATATCAGTCCTCAGCCCGCGATCGAGGCGCGGCGCAGGTCGCGGGCCTTGGTCAGGATGATGTCCTCGAGCTTCTGCGTGGTCGCGGCCTGGACCGGCGACGAGACCCACTGGCCGTTGCGGTTGACTTCGCGGAGGGCGGCAACGCGCAGCGCATCGGCGCGCAGATCCTGGTCGAGGATCGAGACGGTCACCTTCATGCGCTCGGTCGGGGTCTGCGGGTTGATGTACCAGTCGGTGACGATCACGCCGCCATTGGAGTCGGTCTGGAGCAACGGCATGAAGCCAAGCGTGTCGAGGCTCGCGCGCCACAGGTAGCTGTTGACGCCGATCGTCGTGATCTTCGATGCGGCGAGATCCGCCTTGGGACGCGCCGAACCGCCGCCGCACGCGACGAGAGGCA
Organism: Sphingomonas sp. PP-F2F-A104-K0414; assembly: GCF_004340945.1. Classification (GTDB taxonomy): domain Bacteria; phylum Pseudomonadota; class Alphaproteobacteria; order Sphingomonadales; family Sphingomonadaceae; genus Sphingomonas. Next base: position 729,217 of record NZ_SLYD01000001.1, on the reverse strand, counting down.
GGGCAAACAGCACGACTGCGATACGCGAGCGGCGGAACATGGGCATCATCCTGGCAAGAAAATCAGCCCTTGCTCTACAGGCGTGCCCGCGCGCCCGCAAGCAGACGCCCGCATGCGTGAGAGGCGGGGCGTCGATCGGCCGATCCCCCTCTCGATATGCCCGTTTCGGTAGCGCTAACGCGGCGACATGTGTGCTGATTGCAACACTGTCCGACAATTCGGCGACGAAGGGTGGGAATGCGCGGTTCTGCGGCCTTTGCTGTGGATCAATTCATGTTAGATGCTGTTTAACAGGATCCGATTACGGGATTCGAAGGACAGATTCGTTGTGATGACGCGTGGGGGAATTTTCGGGGTGGTTGCCGGGGCGCTTGTCGCCACCGCCTCAATCGTCGCGCCCGCCTTCGGCGCCAGCGAACAGCCCGCCCGGATCGCCAAGCATAACGTCGCCGCGGTTCGCGGCATCGGATCGTTCACGCCAGCCGCCGCCGACCCCCGCCTTGCCGCGATGTTCGCGCGTGGTGGTTTCGATGCGGGCAGCTTCCGGTTTACGCCTGCCGAGACGCGCCAGGATAATCGCGCGGTGACCGTCGCTGTCCGTGCGCAGACCAACCGCGGTATTGCCAACACGGCCAGCCTCGCGTCGACCACGCCGACCGTCGGTATCGCGCCGATTGCGTATAACCTCGGCATGTCGGTCGGCTGGAAACGGTTCGCGATCTCGGGTGACGTGAACAAGCTCGATCTCGGCGGTCTGCCGGGTAGTCGCGAAGCCGCCGATCTGGCGGTAAGCTACAGCGCCAAGCGGTTCAGCGGCACGGTAAAGGCGGCGGCGGATCGTCCGTTGGCGAATGCACCGCGACTCGTCGAGGAAGCGCCGAGTTACTCGGTCGATCTAGGCGGGTCGTACGCGCTGACCCGGAGCCTCGCGGTCACCGCCGGCGTGCGTTACCGTTCGGACCGCGAGCGCTTCGTAAAGGTCGACGACGATCGCCGCGATAGCCAAGCCGTGTATCTGGGCACTGCCTTCCGCTTCTAAGGTTTGGCAGGCTTTGCCGTGGTTGCGGCGTAAACCTGCTTACTCGTTCTCAACCATCGTCGCCTCTGGCATCTCTGCCTCTCCCGTTGGGAGAGGGAACGGGGCCGCGGCCGCTTGGTCGTAGGAATGATGAGGCTGATCTGAACCCAGACGATTCGAAGCACCTTCCACAATTCGTCACCCTAGCGAACGCTAGGGTCTCTCTCGAAACAGATGACGCTAGCCTCAGGGACGAGATCCCAGCTTTCGCTGGGATGACGGGGTGGGGGGGTGTCTTGCCCCAATAGCGGGAGCGCGCAGGACTAGCGGAGCCACGCATCGATTGCAGCCCAGCCGTGAAACCCGAATCGCTGGATCCGCCGGCACCGCAGCGCGTCCATTCCACCCAACGCGATCACCGGTACTCCAACCCCACGGGCGATCCGCATCGCCCGCGCCGGACCCAGCCCAGCCGCCTCTGCGTGCGACCGCGTGGCATAGACCGGCGACACGAACAGCGCGTCCGCCTTGGCGCGCTGCCCGGCGAGCGCTTCGGCACGCGTATGCGCCGGCCAGGTCCTGATGCCGCGCGTCCTAGCCCGACCATGCACGCCGTCCGCCTGCATCGAAGACACCCCCGCGACCACGACGATCAACCGCCGCGCCTGCGCGAGTCGCCGGACTCGCAACAGCAACGCACGTCGCTCGGCCGCAGGCGTGGCATAATGCCGAAACACCACGCCCGCGCCCGGCGGCAATCGTCTCAGTGCCGGCCATAAAGCGTCGCCCATCCGCTCGTCGGTCATCAGCCAGCGTGAGGGAATGGGGTTACGGCGGGCCACGCCGCTGCCTATAGCGCGCGGCATGATAGCTGACGACACCACGCCGCTCGCATCCATCCGCACCCGGATCGCCAAGGCCGCCGAGATTGCCGATTGCCGGATCACAGACGTGACATTGATCGCGGTCTCCAAGACGCATCCGGTCGAGGCAATCGAACCGCTGCTCGTCGAAGGCCAGCGCGTGTTCGGCGAGAACCGTGTGCAGGAAGCCTCTGAGAAATGGCCAGCGTTGCGCGAGAAGTATCCCGACGTCGAACTGCACCTGATCGGCCAGCTTCAGTCGAACAAGGCCGCCGAAGCCGTGGCGCTGTTCGATTGCATCCATGCGGTCGATCGTCCGTCGCTGGTCAGCGCGCTGGGGAAGGCGATGGAGGCAAGCGATCGTCGGCCGGACTGTTTCCTCCAGGTCAACATCGGCGACGAGCCGCAAAAGGGTGGCTGCGCGATTGCTGACCTGCCGGCGCTGGTGGAGCAGGCGCGCGCTGCCGGCTTGCCGATCGCGGGGCTAATGTGTCTGCCGCCCGCCGATATCGAGCCGGCGCCGTATTTCGCGTTGCTTGCCAAACTCGCGCGCGATCACGGGCTGACCGGCCTTAGCATGGGCATGTCCGACGACTTCGAGACCGCGGTGACGATCGGCGCGACTCACGTCCGGATCGGCAGCGCGCTGTTCGGCGCTCGGGGGACGGGCGCATGAGCATTGCGGTCCGGTTCGACGCACTGCTGTTCGACTTCGACGGCGTGCTGATCGACAGCGAAGCGGTCGGAAACCGCCACATTGCGGAGTGGCTGACCGCCGCTGGGCACCCAACGACTCCCGACGAGTCGATGGCGAACTTTATGGGGCTTGCCGGCCCGCAGTTCATCGATGCGATCGAGCGCTGGATCGACCGGCCGCTCCCCGACGATTTCTACGCCGCGCGCAAAGCCGAAGATGCGCGCGTGATGGCGACAGGTGTCGACGCGATCGAGGGCGCGGTGTCGTTCGTCCGGTCGCTCCCCGCCGATCTACCCAAGGCGATCGTCTCGTCGAGCCCAGTTAGCTGGATCGCGAGGCACCTTGAGCATATCGGCCTGCGCGATGCGTTCGGAGACCACCTCTACAGCGGCCGCGAGCACGTGACGAACGGCAAGCCTGCGCCCGACCTCTACCTGTTCGGCGCACGGCAACTCGACGTGGATATCACGCGGACGGCGATCCTCGAAGACTCGCCGGTGGGTGCGACCGGCGCGGTGGCGTCGGGGGGCTATGTCATCGGTCTGTCGGCGGGATCGCACTGTAATGCGGAGCACGGCGCGCGGCTGAAGGCTATCGGCGTCGATGCCCTGGCGGAGAGCTTCGACGACGTTGCGCGGTTGCTAGGATAAACTAGATCCCGGTTCTTAAAGTCAAGGACAAGCCAGCCGGTATCCCGTTCCGATGATTACACCTCCCCGGCGAAGGCCGGGGTCCAGTGGCGGAACGGGAATAACGGCGAACGGACCTTCGTTACATCGGCCTTCCCAACTGGACCCCGGCCTTCGCCGGGGAGGTGCTCGCTCGAGGGATACGCAAACTCAACGCGTCCGCAGCGACCGCTAGCCCCGCCCCCGACGCCAGATCGCGCCGATCCCCGCGACCAAGTCATACGGGATCGCCGCCGCCTCTCGCGTCCGCATCTTGAGCTGGTACCGCCGACTCCCGCCATGCGGCACGTGGATCACGCTCGCGGACATGCCGAGCATCGCGAACAGCATGCGGATGCGCGGCTGGTGATAGCCGTCGGTGCAGATCATGCACTGCGCATACGCGCCGGCGCGGGCGAAAGCCGTCGCCGCGACCACGCTCTGCAGCGTATCCACGCTCGCCTCGTCGAGATAGATCCGCGACCGGTCGACCGTCTCCGCCAGCATTTCCGCCATTACCGAAGCCTCGGACGGCCCATGCGTGCCCTTCGCGCCCGAGCAGAACAGGTCTGCATCTACATACCGCGCCGCCGCCGCTGCCGCGAACGCGATCCGCCGCGCAAGCGTCGGGCTCGGACTGCCATCGGGACGAACGGCTGCACCGAACACCACGATCAAACGGCGTGAGGGAGGAATCTCGGTCAGAACTGATGCCCCGTACGATCGCGCTTGGTCGCGAGATACCGCGCGTTGTGCGGGTTTGCCGGCAGGAAATGCGGCACGCGCTCGATCACCGTTACGCCCGCCGCTTCAAGCCCAGCCACCTTCGCCGGGTTGTTCGTCAGCAACCGAATGTCGCGCTGCCCGAGCAGAGTCAGCATTCGCGCCGCCACCCCGAAATCGCGCGCATCGACCGCGAACCCAAGCCGCGTGTTCGCGTCGACCGTGTCATATCCCTGGTCCTGCAACGCGTAAGCGCGAAGCTTGTTGACCAGCCCGATCCCGCGCCCTTCCTGCCGCAGATACAGCAGGATACCCCAGCCACTATCCCGGATCGCGTGGATCGCGGCGTGCAGTTGTGGCCCGCAATCGCATTTGAGGCTGCCCAGCACATCGCCCGTCAGGCATTCGCTATGCAGCCGGACCAGCGGCGGCTGGCCGTTGGGCTGGCCGATCAGCAGCGCGATATGCTCGTCCGCACTCTCCGGCGAGCGGAACGCGACGATCTCCGCATCCTCCGCGCCCGCGACCGGGAGGCGCGCGCGGGCCGCGAGCGTCAGTCGTGTCGCGTCCTCGTGCGCTTCTATGTCCGCGCGCGTGATCCGAACCTCGGGCTCGCCGGTGCCGAGGAAGAAAGCGGGTAACAACCCGGCAATCCGCGCGAGCCGCAACGCCGCCGCCGCCGCGTCTGGATCGGTCAGCGCGACCGTCTGGAACGGCCCCTTCATGGGAGTCGCCAGATCGAATTGCGGATCCGCCAACGCGGTCGCGGCGGCGAAATCGATCCACGGCGCCCGATCGACCAGCACCGGCTCGGTCGGATCGGCGGCGGCCAGTTGGTTTGCGAGCTTCAGCGTCGCAGCTCGCCCCGACGAGATCAGCACGCCGCCATTTCCTTCCGGATCGAACGCGGCCAACCGGTCCGCATCCGCCGTTTCAACCGCCAGCAGCACCAGCCTGTCGATCGCGATCGGCCAACCGCGCCGGAGCGCATCGACCGCGCGGGCGGCGGCGCGCGGATCACTCAAAACGCGAACTCGGTCATGATCGGGACGTGATCGGACGGTTTCAGCCAGCTCCGGCAGCGTTCGTAGACGTGGTGCGACACCGCCGCCTCGGCAGCGGTACCCGTCGCCCACATGTGATCGAGTCGCCGACCGCGATCCGATGCTTCCCAATCCTTCGCGCGGTAGCTCCACCATGTGAACAACCGCGCGGGGGCGGGATGAAAGCGGCGGCCGAGATCGACCCAGTCGCCCGCCGCCTGCAACTTGCCGAGCGCTTCGACCTCCACGGGTGTGTGGCTGACGACGTCGAGCAACTGCTTGTGGCTCCAGACGTCCGATTCGAGCGGGGCGATGTTGAAGTCGCCGACCAGGATGGTCGGGCCTGGCAGCGTTTCGGACCAGGTCGTCATGCGCTCGATGAAATCGAGCTTCTGGCCGAATTTCGGGTTCACGTCGCGATCAGGCACGTCGCCGCCGGCGGGGACGTAAACGTTTTCGAGCCGCACGCCGTTTTCCAGCCGGACGCCGATATGGCGCGCCTCGCTGTTCGCCTGCCAGTCGAAGCGGTCGTCCTCGACGATCGGGACCCGGCTCAGGATCGCGACACCGTGGTGCATGCGCTGGCCGTGCAGGACGATATGCTCGTAACCAAGCGCGCGGAACGCCGCCAACGGGAAGTCGCCGTCGATGACCTTGGTCTCCTGCAGGCACAGGATGTCGGGCTGCTCGTCGCGCAGAAACTGTTCGACGATGGCGATCCGGAAACGGACCGAGTTGATGTTCCAGGAGACGATCTTCACGGCCGCGATGTAGCGTTGCAGGGGGGTGGGGACAAGGAAGCGTCTGGGGCTTTAGAAGAAGGGAGAAGGCGCCATCGGCAAAGCCGCTGTCGTCGACCGGGCCCTGAGAAGAGTGGGGCCCGTCGGCTGCGCTTGGGCGAGTCAGGCAAATCTTTTTGCCTGCCGCTCTACGCGAAAGACCCTCGCTCCGGGGGCATGGAGCGAGGGCCAACTCAGCGTTCGTCACGCAGGCAGACTGTGGGGAAACCATCCGGGCAACAGGGGGAAAAATCCCGAATGCCTCACATCCGCGAGCCACTCATTAGGGCGCGAAACCTGTCGCTGGCATGAATGACCAGAAAGTTTTGTTACTTTCTTCCACCCACGGTGCGTGGGTCGTTCCAGCGGAAGGTGTTGTCGCTGACGGCCACGCCGAATTTCTGGTTGGTCAGGCGGATCGTTGTCCGGTTGTTCTGGCTGTCGAGCGCGGCCCAACCCTGCAGCATCAGTCCGCCCGGCGCGCCCGCGTTGCGCACGAACACCAGCGTGATCCGGCCATATTCGGGGTGCTTCGGATCGTTCGCCTCGACCGACACAATCCGCTGGTCATAGCCGGGGACGAGCTTGGCATAGCGGGTGATGTCACGGGTCGGATCGAGCAGCACGCCCAACGGCGAATTCTTGATCGGCCAACGCTGCACCTGCTTCACCGAATAATCGATGAAGGTCAGCGCGCCGCCCTCCGCGACGATCAGGATGGGCACGCCCTTCTCGTACTGGAAGCGCAGCTTGCCGGGCTTTTTCAGCGTCAGCACGCCGGTCAGGACCTTGCCGTTGCGATCCGCCTGCGAGAAACTGGCGGTCATCGTCTCGACGGACTGCAGATGCTTCTGCACCGCGGCCAGATCGCCGGTAGCCTGCGCGGCGATTGGCGCGGGTATGGCGGCAACCGAGAGAGCGGCGATCGTCGCGATCACCGCGGGGCGGGAATTGAACATCATAATCTCCTTGGAACGCGGACGATTGCCCGCCCGCGCTTGAACCGCCACTGAATTCGATCTGCGGCCACCACACAACCGCATCCGTCATCCTGACGAAAGTCAGGACCCAGGATCAAGCAGGGCAGCGGGTGTTACTCGGGATCCTGACTTTCGTCAGGATGACGGGGGCGGAGGGCCCGCGGCATGTAAAGTCGATCGTCCGTTACAGCGTGATCGCAGCCTTCATTCCGAGCACGCCGACGTCGTTCGCGTCATGCACCCCGCCAGGATTGTGGATGAACTGCACGTTCGGCCGCAATTCGAGCCACCGCGTCGGGTGGACGCTGTAGTAGATTTCCGACGCATACTCCGCATCCTGCACGGCGGGCCGCGTCGGATCGAGTTCCTGGCCCTTCGCCACGCGTCCGTTGACGTTGGTCCGCGCCACGCCGAAGCCAAGGATATCGCCCGGCCGCCACGGCACCAGCCCCTTGTAGAACAGCCCGGCGGCGATCTGGTTGTCGGTGGTCGAGGTGGCACGATCGGCCTGCGTCGCGTTGAGGAACACGCTAAGCCCGGTGACGGACTTGCCGTCCTTCGAGGTACCGGTGACCTGTTGCTGGATGTTGAAATACACCCCGTAGCGCGCGCTGCGGCGGAGCGGTTCGAGCCCGGTGATCGCGATCGGCCGGCGGTTCAGATCGTAGAACACGTCGTCGCCGTTCGACGTGTTGACCCAGCCGCCGACCTTGTACGCGCCGACCCGGCCGTCATCATCGCCGCGCCGCCATTCGGCCTCGACCGGAATCAGCGCGCCGGTCGCGCCGTGGAACCGGCCGATCACGAAGTCCTTTTCGAGATTACGCGGGTTCACCTCGTAGGCGGCGGTCTTAAGCGTGAGATGGTCGTTGACGTCGTAGCGCAGCCGCGCACCCCATTGCCCGACCGGCCAGTTCTGCCAGTAATCGCCGACCAGGTTGCCCGGCTGCGCACCGCAAAAGCTGAGGTTCTGGAAATAGCACGAGAAGACCGCGAAATCCTCGCCGGGGTTGGTCCGGCCAATCTTCAGTTCGAGCTTTTCGCCAAGCGTCTGCTCGTACCAGAATTGCGTCAGGCGCAGCGTCTGGCCGCGGCCGTAAACCTCCTGCACCTGTTGCAGCACGCCCAGATTGGCGTCCGCGCCGAGATCGCGACCGCGGCGATAGGTGAGGGTGGCCTGGAACGCGCCGCCCTTGAGCCCGACGATCTTGTCGAGATCGAGCAATACGCCAACGTCGAACTGCCCCGTCTCGCGCAACAGTTTCCGATCGCCGCCCGCGAAATTATACCCGCTTTCCGATGCATAGCGTGCGCTGACGCCGATTCCGCGATCAGCCAGCCGCTTGCGGATGTCGAACCAGTCGGCGAACAGGCCGGGGGGCGGCGTACGCTGCGTATCGGCAGTCAGCGCGGACGGCGACAGATCGCTGTCACGGCGGACACCCGAGCGGGGGCGGTGCTGCGTATCTGTGCTGGTACTGCCCGGAGTCTGCTTGGGGATATCCTGCGCCGAAACCTGCCCGGACACGGCAAGCGCCAATGCCCCCGCACACAACCGCCGATACCCCATCACGCTCACCTGTTTTTCGTAACTTATATCAGCTCCGTATACCGGCCGTCGGTGGTTCGAAACCCTTGTCCGCGCGGGAAAGTTGGTGGCGGGCGGCCCCCTACTAGTTCTCCCGCGAAGGCGGGAGCCCAGGGTTCCAAACGACATCGTTCGTGGCTCCTGGACCCCCGCGTTCGCGAGGGAACAGAAGGTTTCTCGAAGGACGGCTGGTATCGGTTTCCCAACGCTAGATCGCATGCCCTTCGGTATCGCGGAGCACTTCGCGCCGCCCGACATGATCCGGGCGACCTACGATACCGTCCTTCTCCATCCGCTCGATCAACCGCGCGGCGGAGTTGTAGCCGATCCGCAACTGGCGCTGGAGCCACGAGGTCGAGGCCTTCTGCGATTCGCACACCAGCTGGATCGCCTTGCGATATTGCTGGTCCTCCGCCGAATCCTCCCCGGTCGGTGAGCCCTCCAGCGCGAAGCTCTCCTCGGGCTCCTCGGTCACGGAGGAGATGTAATCCGGCAGCCCCTGCGAGCGCCAGTGATCCGCCACCAGCCGCACTTCGTCATCGGTAACGAACGGTCCGTGCACGCGGACGATGCCCTTGCCGCCAGGCATGTAGAGCATGTCGCCCTTGCCGAGCAGCTGCTCGGCGCCCTGCTCGCCGAGGATGGTGCGCGAATCGATCTTCGACGTGACGTGGAAGCTGATCCGCGTCGGCAGATTGGCCTTGATGACGCCGGTGATGACGTCGACCGACGGCCGCTGCGTCGCCATGATCAGGTGGATGCCCGCCGCGCGCGCCTTCTGCGCGAGCCGCTGGATGAGGAATTCGACCTCCTTGCCCGCGGTCATCATCAGGTCGGCGAGCTCGTCGACGATCACCACGATCTGCGGCAGCACGTCGTATTCGAGCTTCTCCTCCTCGTACATCGGCGCGCCGGTGTCCGGATGATAGCCCGTCTGCACCTTCCGCCCCAGCGGCTGCCCCTTGGCCTTCGCACCGCGCACCTTGTCGTTAAAGCCGGCGAGACTGCGCACGCCCACGGAGGACATCTGGCGATAGCGATCCTCCATCGTCTCGACCGCCCATTTCAGCGCGCGCACCGCCTTGGCCGGATCGGTCACGACCGGCGACAACAGATGCGGAATGTCGTCGTACATGCTCAGTTCGAGCATCTTCGGATCGATCATGATCATCCGGCACTGGTTCGGCGTCAGCTTGTACAGCAGCGACAGGATCATGCTGTTCAGCCCGACCGATTTGCCCGAGCCGGTCGTGCCCGCGACCAGCAGATGCGGCATCGGCGCGAGATCCGCGATCACCGAATCGCCCGCGATGTTCTTGCCGAGGATGATCGGCAACTGCGCCGACTGGTCCTCGAACGTCTGGCTGCCGACCAGCTCGTGCAAAGACACCGCCTCGCGCCGCGCATTCGGCAGCTCGATACCGATCACGTTGCGCCCCGGGATCACCGCGACGCGGGCGGAGATCGCGGACATGTTGCGCGCGATATCGTCGGCCAGTGCGATCACCCGGCTCGCCTTGACGCCGGGGGCGGGCTCGAGCTCGTACATCGTTACGACCGGTCCCGGCCGTACCTCGATGATCGATCCCGTGACCTTGAAGTCGTCGAGCACGTTTTCGAGCAGCCGCGCATTGCGTTCCAGCCCGGCCTTGTCGATCACATTGCCCTGGCTCGGCGGCGATGGCGTCAGCAGGTCGAGGCTCGGGAGCGTGAAATTGTCGCGCAGGTCGAGCGACGACTGCCGCTCCTTGGGTTTCGCCTGCGACGGTGCGTTCTGGCGATCCGCGATCACCGGGGCAGGGCGCGGGTCGGGTTCGGCGATCGCGCGTGGCTCGACCGGCTTGCGCGTCAGCGTCAGCGGCTCGTCGTCGTCCTCGTCGATTTCCGCAAAGCCGTCATAGCCCAGCGCCTCGGTGCGATTGCGGCGTGGAAAACGCCATTTGCGCTCGCCAAGATCGATCTCGATGCTCTTGCCCCAGACGATCGCGCCCGCGATCGCCGCGACCAGACCGACCGCGCGGGCAGACCAGAGTTCGGCGACCGGCTGGCCGATGAAGCTCAAGCCCCAATGCACGACGCTCGCGACGGACAAGCCGATCACGCCACCCCAGCCGGCGGGCAGCGCCAGTACCGACGATCCCGACACGAACGCGAGCGCGCTCGCCATCAGCGCGACGCCGATCGCCGCGCCGCGCACCATCCGCAGCCAATGCCCCAGCGGCAGATCGCGCCACAGCCGCATCCCGAGGATCGGCCCGATCGGTAGCAGCAGCGCGACCGCCGGCCCGAACAGCGTCAGCGCGATATCGGCGAACCATGCGCCCGGCGGTCCCACCAGATTGTCGGGATAGGCGCCCGACGCGGTGTTGAGCGCAGCATCGCTCGGGTGATAGCTCGCCAGCGCCAGCGCCATCAGCAGCGTGCCGACGAACAACGCGATCGCCGCGATCAACGCGCCGCTGCGGACGGCACCCGCCTTCACCGTCTCACGCCACAAGGCTGGCTGCGCGCGGCTGGCCATGACCCGTATTCTCCAGTTGCAGTATAACGCAGAAATGCATCGCCCTCGGCAGGCTCAACGTCAAGGTAACCACGCGACAACACGCGTTAAGCTGCGCCCGGATCGTCGTTGGCAGCGACCGGCTGGCGGGATAAAGCGGCGTCATGGACACAGATGTAATCATCCTCGGTGGCGGGCTGGTGGGCGCGACTCTCGCCGTGGCGCTCGGCGTGCACGGTATCTCGACGATCGTGGTCGACCCGGCCGACCCCGCGGTGACGCTGGCACCGGGCTTCGACGGCCGCGCCTCCGCGGTGGCGAGCGCGAGCCACCGGATGCTCGATGCGATCGGCATCGGTGCAACACTGGCGGGGCAGGGCTGTGCGATTCGCCAGATCCGCGTCAGCGACGGACTGGAGCCGGGCAAGCTCGATTTCGTCCCCGACGCCGACGATGGCGCGCTCGGCACGATGTACGAGAACAAGTTGCTCCGTCGCACGCTGTTCGACGCCGCGACTGCCGCGCCGCATGTCGATCTGCGCATGCAGACCCGCGCGACGTCGGTCGATCGCGCCGAATCGGGCGTTACCGTCACGCTGGACTCGGGTGACACGATCCGCGCGCCGCTGATGATCGCCGCCGAGGGTCGCAACTCACCGACGCGCGAGGCTGCCGGGATCACCATCGCGCGCTGGTCCTACGAGCACACCGCGATCATCGGCGCGTTCCACCATGAATTGCCGCACGGCGATGTTGCATACGAGATCTTCTATTCGAGCGGCCCGTTCGCGCTACTCCCACTCCCCGACGATGCCGACGGCCACCGCTCCGCGATCGTCTGGACGGTCGATGCGAAGAACGCCCCCGGCATGCTGAAGCTCGGCGACCGCGCGTTCCTCGCCGAAGCGGAAAAGAGCATGGGGGGCTTCCTCGGCGCGCTGTCGATGGCCACGCCGCGCTCCTCCTATCCGCTCGGCTTCCACCACGCCGCCCGCATCACCGACACGCGGCTCGCGCTGGTCGGCGACGCCGGCCACGGTATCCATCCGATCGCCGGGCAGGGCCTCAACCTAGGCTTCCGCGACGTGGCAACGCTCGTCGAAGTCCTCGTCGAAGGCAAACGCCTCGGCCTCGACCTCGGCGACGCCGCGCTACTCGCACGCTACCAGCGCTGGCGCGGGCTCGATACGTTCATGACCGCCGCCGCCACCGACACGCTCACCCGCCTGTTCGGCCTCCCCGGTAAGACCGCCAGCGCTGTCCGCCGTTTCGGCATCAGCGCGGTCAACGCGATCCCGCCGCTGAAGGACCGCTTCATGGCGGAAGCACGCGGCGAAAGCGGCGACCTGCCTAAGCTGTTGCAGGGCCTTACCGAGTGAGGTCCGCGATCTGCCGATCGTGAATGCGGGACAGCAGGATCAACGCGAGACCTGCACCGATCAGGCACATCAGCATGTCCCATTGCGTATCCCAGGGATCGCCCTGCGTCCCGAGAAACGCGTCGGCGCCCTGACCAAGCGCAACGGCCGCCCCGAACTCGATCAGTTCGTATAGCGCGCTGACGGATAGGCAGTAGGCGAGCACTTTGATGGTGAGCAGGCGGCGCGACGCGATGCTGCCGGTTCGCACGAGCACTTCGCGTAAGGCGATGGCGGGGACGAATCCCTGCATCAGATGCCCGAACCGATCATAGGGATTGCGCGCGAGATGCAGCACGTCCTGGACCGTGAAACCAATCGGGACGCGGGCGTAGGTATAGGCACCGCCCAGCATCAGGACGAGGCCGTGCAGCGCGATCAGCAGCAGTGCCAGGTCCGTGAAGATGAAACGGCGGCGCAGTGCGATCAGTATCGGAAAGGCGACCAGGACGGGTGCGATCTCCATCCACCACGTCGCGCGGTCGAACGGCGCCCAGCCCGATCCGACAAGCCCAAGTCCCCAAACCGCGCCGAGAGTCCAAAGGCGGCGGTCGGTCGATGGCATCAATGCGCTACGCGTCCGCCAAGTTGCCGCGCTTCCTCGACAAGCATCACAGGGACGCCGTCTTTGATCGGATAGGCCAAGCCCGCGGTGTCCGAAATCAACTCGTGCGCCGCTTCGTCATAGCGCAACGGCGTCCGCGTCATCGGGCAGACCAGGCGTTCGAGCAGCCAGGGATCGAGCGTGCTCACTGCAGCGTCACCGATTCGTCGCCGTCGTGCCGGCCGAAAAACTGCATCAGCTGGATGATCAATTCCGCGCGCTGCTCTATATTCGGCGCTTCCAGCAACGCCTGTTTCGCGGCCGCATCGAACGGCGCGATTTGGGCGATGCCGTTGACAAGACTCTCGTCGTCGAGCCGTCCGACCGCATCCCAATCGACCGCATAGCCCTGCATGTCGGCGAACCGGCGCGACTCCATTTCCAGTGACGAGCGCCGTCCGAGCGACAGCGCGTCGTCCTCGATCAACGGCAGCAATTCCGCTTCGACCTGTCGGAACGCGGTCGTCACGTCCAACTCGCGGACGATCCGGAACAGCGCGATGCCCTCGAGCACGACGTTGTACCGCCCGTCGTCGAGCGCCTCGACCTCGGCGATCTTGCCGACACAGCCGATGTCGTACAGCGCGTCCGCGTCGTCGTGCGGTCCGCCGCGCGGCTGGATCATGCCGATCCGCCGATCACGCGCCATCGCGTCACTGATCATCGCCCGATAGCGCGGCTCGAACATGTGCAGCGGCAGGTGCATGCCGGGAAACAGCAGCGCTCCCGGCAACGGGAAGATCGACAGCCGGGTGGTGGCGCGAGGGGGCGACTCGGTGGTCATCCGAACAGGATCGCAGACAGACGCCGCCGCTGTCCAGACACCCACGGGTCTTCGAGCCCGACGACTTCGAACAATTTCAGCAGTTGCGTCCGCGCCGCGCCCTCGTTCCAGTCACGCTCGGTGGCAATGATGCCGAGGAACGTGTCCGCGGCGGCATCACGGTCGTTCGCCGCCATCTGGCCGTTGGCGAGCGCGAACCGGGCGTGCAGGTCGTCGGGGTTCGCCTCGACCGCGGCCAGCAGCGGCGACAGGTCCGCGACCGGCGGGGCCGACTGCGCGAGCGCGAGGGCGGCTTGCGCGCGGGTAATCGCGGGATCCTTGGCGATCGCCGGATCGAGGTTCGCCAGCCAGTCGCTCGCCTCGTCGAGCTGCCCGGTCGCGACCAGCGCGCGGACGAAGCCGGCATGGACCTGCGGATGCTCGGGCGCGATCTCGGCGATCTCGCGGAAAATCCCGAGCGCACGCTCGCCGTCACCCGCAGCGAGCGCCTCTTCGCCCACGGCGATCAAGGGCTCGACGTCGGGCGCGGCATCCGCCGGCCCGGCCTCGATCGGCAGCTGCTTGAGCAGCTGGTCGAGCAGCACGCGCAGCTGCGATTCAGTCCGCGCGCTGGTCATGTCGGCGACCAGCTGGCCCTGGAACATCGCATAGACGGTCGGGATCGACTTGATCTGGAATTGCGCGGCGATGAACTGGTTCTTGTCGGTATCGACCTTCGCCAGCACGACGCCCTTGTCGGTATAATCGGCGGCGACCTTCTCCAGCGTCGGCGTCAGCGCCTTGCACGGCCCGCACCATTCCGCCCAGAAATCGATGATCACGAGCTTCGTCATCGACGGTTCGACGACGTCGCGACGGAACGCCTCGACGGCGTCCTTCTCCGCGGGGGACATTCCAAGCGTGGCCAAGTTCAACTCCCGTGTGGTTCTAGCGCGCTATTTGGGGGGCGGCGGCGGCGAATGCCACCTCTGGAGCCAACCTGTAGAGCATCGCGGTCGAAATTCCACGCGCCGCCGCCGCCGTTGAAACGGCCCGTCGATCCTTGGTCGGTTACCGTCGGTACATCCCCATCGGCCCGTCCCCCTCAAACCCGTCACCCCAAACCCGTCACCCCAAACCCGTCACCCCAAACCCGTCACCCCAGCGAAAGCTGGGGTATCCCCGTGAGGCGCCGGTCGCGTGCCACGTGAAATACCCCAGCTTTCGCTGGGGTGACGGGCGTAAGATTCGAAACGGGATCCGCATCCGTGATGTGACCGGCAGCCGTGATCGGATTGGAATCAATGAAAGTCGCGCGACTTCGGCAGGACTCGTACGTCGCGGGGATGCGTCGCGCGCGGGTGGTGTGCGCGGGCATCCGGGCTGCGCGTGAGGACCGGGCGGATCACCTCGTCGACACGTGCGAGCGGCGGTTCCAGCGCGTGATCCTCCGACAACAGCCGCAGCATCTCGGTGCGATCCTGCACCCGCGCGGTCATCAGGTGCGTGACGCCTTCCTCGCTGCGCTGGATCACGCCCTCCAGCACCATCAGCCGTGACGCCATCACCGCGCGGCGGTTCGCCTCGAAATCTCGCGCCCACATCAGCCCGTTGGTGATCCCGGTCTCGTCCTCGATCGTCACGAAGATCGCATTGCCCTTGCCGGGCCGCTGACGAACCAGCACCACCCCCGCGACCTTCGCGCGCCGCCCGTCCTTGGTGGCGTTGGCCTGCGCACTCGACAGGATGCCTTCCGCTGCGAACCGCGCGCGCAGAAAGCTCATCGGATGCGCCTTCAGCGACAACCGCGTCGTCTGGTAATCCGCGGCCACCTGTTCGGAGAGCGGCATCGCCGGCAGATGCGCATCGGGTTCCTGGCCGAGTTCAGGCACGTCCGCGGCAGCGAACAGCGCAAGCTGCTTTGGCGGTGTCCGGCGGACGTCCCACAACGCCTCGCGGCGCTCCTTAGCGATCGATCGGAACGCGTCGGCGTCGGCGAGCAGGTTCATCGCGCGCTGTGGCAGGTTCGCCCGCCGCGCGAGGTCCTCGATGCTGGCGAACGGCGTGGTCCGGACGCGGACGATCTCGTCGGCCCAGTCCTGTCGAAACCCATCCACCTGCCGAAAGCCGAGACGCAAATCCCCCCCGGCACGGGGAGGGGGACCATCCGCAGGATGGTGGGGGGGGCGCGCCGCAGACGTCGCGCTTGGAAAAGTGGCAGCCGCAAGCGACTCGTCTGTGGACGCCCCCCTCCACCCCGCTTCGCGCGGTTCCCCTCCCCGTGCCGGGGAGGATTCAAGCGAATTATCCCAACCACTCGCATTCACATCGACCGGCAGCACGGTCACCCCATGCTCGACCGCATCGCGCACCAACTGCGCCGGCGCATAAAACCCCATCGGCTGCGAATTGAGCAACGCGCAGCAGAACACCGCCGGGTGAAAGCATTTGATCCACGACGACACGTACACCAGTCGCGCGAACGACAGCGCATGGCTCTCGGGAAAGCCGTACGACCCAAACCCCTCGATCTGCTTGAAACACCGCTCAGCGAACTCGCGCTCATACCCCCGGCCGACCATCCCGCCGATCAGCTTGGCCTGGAAATTATCCATGCCGCCGACCTTGCGGAACGTCGCCATCGCTTTCCGCAACTGGTTCGCCTCGTTCGGCGTGAACCCGGCCGCGACGATCGCCAGTTTCATCGCCTGTTCCTGGAACAGCGGCACGCCGTAGGTGAAGCGGAGCAGTTGCTTGAGTTCGTCGGGCGGCCCGAACTTCGGATCGGGCGAAGGATATTCGGCCACCTCCTTGCCGCTGCGCCGCCGGAGATATGGGTGCACCATGTCGCCTTCGATCGGCCCCGGCCGGACGATCGCGACCTGCACGACCAGATCGTACAGCACGCGCGGGCGCAACCGCGGCAGCATGTTGATCTGCGCGCGGCTCTCGACCTGAAACACGCCGATGCTGTCGCCCTTGCACAGCATGTTATAGACCCGGTCGTCCTCAGCGACTGCGATCGTATCGAGCTTGTGATCGCCGTGACCATGCTCGCGCATCAGGTCGAACGCCTTTCGGATGCACGTCAGCATCCCGAGCGCGAGGATATCGACCTTCATCAGCCCGAGCGCGTCGATATCGTCCTTGTCCCATTCGATGAAGGTGCGGTCCTCCATCGCGCCGTTATGGATCGGCACCATCTCATCGAGCCGCCCTTGGGTGAGCACGAACCCGCCGACATGTTGCGACAGGTGGCGCGGGAATTCGAGCAGCCGGTCGACCATTTCGCGCAGCCGCGCGATCTCCGGATTGTCGATGTCGAAGCCGGTTTCGGCAAACCGCTGTTCCTGGAAGCGGTTCGAGAAACTGCCCCACACCGTGCTCGTCAGCCGCTGCGTCACGTCCTCGGTCAGTCCCAGCGCCTTGCCGACCTCGCGTACTGTGCTCTTCGGCCGATAATGGATGACGGTCGCGGCGATCGCGGCGCGGTCGCGACCATAGCGGCGATAGATATACTGCATCACCTCCTCGCGCCGCTCATGTTCGAAATCGACGTCAATATCCGGCGGCTCGTCGCGCTCGCTCGACACGAACCGCGAGAACAGCAGGTCGTATTTCATCGGATCGACCGAGGTGACGCCGAGCAGGAAGCAGACGACCGAGTTGGCGGCCGAGCCGCGTCCCTGGCACAGGATCGGGGGATCCTGCGCGCGCGCAAACCGGACGATGTCGTGCACGGTCAGGAAGTAATAGGCGTATTTTCGCTCGCGAATCAGAGCGAATTCTTCGTGGAGCAGCGCCCGCATCTTCTCCGGCACGCGGTAATCGTAGCGTTCCAGCGCGAGCTGCCAGACATGATGTTCGAGCCAATCCTGTGCCTCCCAGCCGGCCGGAATCGGTTCGTGCGGATATTCGTATTTGAGATCGTCGAGCGTGAAGGCGATCCGCGACAACAGGCGTGCGCTCTGCGCCACCGCATCGGGGCGATCGCGGAACAGCCGGGCGATCTCGGTCTCGGGTTTCAAATGCCGTTCGCCGTTCGCGGCGAGCAACCGCCCGGCCTTGTGAATCGTCGTGCGCTCGCGGATGCAGGTGACGACGTCGTGCAGATCGCGGTCGTCGGGATAGGCATAGAGCGCGTCGGTCGTCGCGAGCACGGGAACGCCTGCCGCATCGGCAATCCGACCAAGCCGCGCCAGTCGCCGCCGATCGCGACCGCCGCGCGGCATCGTCACGCCGAGCCAGACCGCATCCGCGCCCAGTCGCCTGACCGCGCTAAGGACCGTCGCCAGATCGCGCTCTCTCCGTTCGGGCAGGGCATCGCCGTCCGGCAGCGGCGACACCGGCGTCGCGCCCCGCGCGCTGCTGTTAGGCATCACCACCAGCATCATGTCGGCATGATGCGCGATCAGGTCGCCGAGCCCGAGGATGCAGCCACCCTTTTCGGCACGCCGGTTACCGACCGTCAGCAGCCGCGTCAGCCGCCCCCAGCCACGACGGGTCGCAGGATACGCAACGATGTCGGGGGTGCCGTCCTCGAACACGAGCCGCGCGCCGACCACCAGCCGGAAGTCGATCGGTGGCATCGCCATGCCGAGCAGACCGTCGCGTGCCTTTTTCAGCGCCTGATGCGCGCGGACCACGCCGGCGACAGTGTTGCGATCGGCGATCCCGATCCCGCCAAGCTCCAGCTGTACCGCGCGCCCGACCATCGCGCCCGCATCGCTCGCCCCATCAAGGAACGAGAAATTGGTCGCCGCGACGAGTTCGGCGAACCCGGTCATGGCGCCGCGCCGCTCACGCGAAGACGCCGTGGAGGTACCAGCGCGGCGTCTCCATCTCGGAATACAGGCCGTGGCGGAAGATCCAGAAGCGGCGGCCGCGGCGGTCCTCGATACGGTAGTAATCGCGCGTCGGGATGTCCTGGCGGCGCCACCATTCGCCGGCGATCCGCTCCGGCCCTTCGCTATGTGCCACGTCGTGGACGGTGCGCCGCCAGCGAAAGCGGTGCGGCGGGCCGTCGGGGACCTCGGCCATCATCGACTCGATCGGCTGCGGCGGGTCGAACAGATAGATCGGGCGGAGCGGCGGTTCGCCGGTTTCGGGCGCGATCCACGGTGTCGGGGCAGGGGCCTCGGCGGCAGGCAGCATCAGCTCGGCCTGTTCGGGAATATGACTGTCGCGCGCCGAGAACCGGCGCACGCGCGTCCGGCCCAGCCGCGTGCCGAGCTGGTCGACGAGTTGCGCGACTTCTCCTTTTTGCGCCTCACCGCCTTCGAGCTTCAATTGCGAGGCGTCGAGTTTCTCGGCCAGGGCGACGTCAAGCCGGACCAAATCGTAGCCGAATCCTGGATCGAGCGGATCGGCGAGGCTGTCGATCCGTTCGCGGAACAGCCGCATCAGCAGCGCGACGTCACGTGTCGGCTGGCCAGTCTCGATCCGCAACCGTTGGACCAGACCGTCGGCGCGAAACAGGCGCGCCTCCCAGCGGCGACCGCCTTCGTGGCGCTCGGCGAGTTGACCCGCCGCTTCGCCCGCCAGGTCTGCCAGCATCTCCAGCGCATATTCGGTCCGCGCGATCGGTTCGGCGAAACGCCGTTCGACACCGATTTTCGGCACGGTGCGGCGCGCGACGATCGGCCCCTTCACCGACCCGTCGAGCCGGCGAATCATCATCGCCGCCTCTTCGCCGAACCGCGCCGCGATCGTCGCCAGCGGCCGCGCCATCACATCGCCGACCGTCTTCAGCCCCGCGCGCGACAAGGCGGTGGTCGCATCCTCGTCGAGCCCCAGTGCAGCCACTGGCAACCGCTTCACCGCGCGCTTTTCATCGGGGGCAGGTGCCCCCGCATACCGGGCCAGCGCGCGCGCGGTGTCGGGCGTGTCGCCGAACGCATGGCGCACCAGCAGCCCCCGCCGCGCGAGGCGCTCCTCGAGATCGGCGGCGAGGCGACGCTCGCCCTCGAACTCGTGCACGCACCCGGCGATGTCGAGGATCAGCCCATCGGGTTCGTCGAGCGCGACCGACGGCGTATAGCGCTGGCACCCGTCGGCGAGTCGCTCGAGCCATTCGTGATCAGCATGCGCGTCATGATCGTACACCTCCAGCTCAGGGACGCGCGCGCGGGCATCTGCTAACGTCAGCCCCGGAACGAGTCCTGCCCTCATAGCTTCTCGGTCGAGCGCCTTCAGCCTGACGCTGCCCGACACCGTCTCGACGAACGCGACCGGCGTCTCAGCCCGTCCGACGAACAGATGCGGCCGCATCGTCCGCAGCCGCTCGATCGGCAGCCACGGGAATACCAGCGCCAGGTATCGTCTTGGAACCACCAAAGGCGAAGGCGGTATTGTCGAAGATATACGCGTCACGGTCCCACTCCACACGCCAGCGAAGCCCGGCTTGGCCTCCGCGTCGACGCAGCAATTCGATGTCGAAGGTAGGTTTGCCCGGTGCGTCGGCCTCCAGCGGTCGAGATCGACACGCCGCAACCTGCCAGCGTGACGCCGCCGCGCTCGGCACCGGGTCTGCACCGATGCGCAGGCTGAGGATCGTCACGCCCGAGGCTTCGGCGGCCAGCATCAGCCGCCGCGTCGCGGTCAGGTCGATCTTCGGTGCACGTCCCCAGGACTCGATCAGCAGCGTACCAACCCCGTGGCACCGCGCGGCGTCGGCGGCGGCGCGCAGTAAATCCGTTTCGTCCTCGACCAGCCCAAGCACCAGCGACGACACGTCGAGACCCATCTCGACCAGCCCGGTCGCATGTAGCCGCCCGCCCTGGCGTTCGCTCGCCTCGGTCCGCAACCACATCACCGGCGCCGCCCGAGCCGCCAGAACTGACGCAACCGCGAACCCTGCGCCGCTGGCCGAGTCGTCTACGGTGGCGAAAATCTCGTGCAACTGCGCCTTCGCCAAACCGCCCGTCAGCCACGCATCGTCTGCACGATCATCCCCCTGAGCCGGTATACCGGTCGTGGCGATCCGCTTCAGGCGCTCAATCAGGGCGGACGACTCGTTCACAATTGTTCTTGTAATGTTCTAAAGGGGGAGTCGCCAAGCGGAATCTCGCATCGACTGATCGGTTGGTGCGGCGCACAATAAATTTGGCGAATTTCGCTATAATTTCGAAAAGGCGCTTGCCGATCTCGAAACCTCGGGCTAACAGCGCGCCTCACCCAGTCACCGTGTCGCTTCAGACCGGAGACATAGGCGCCAGAGCGGGCGTAGCTCAGGGGTAGAGCACAACCTTGCCAAGGTTGGGGTCGAGGGTTCGAATCCCTTCGCCCGCTCCAGTTTTCTACAGTGATACACACTTAGAGGCTGGCCGCCGGGGCCGAGGGTATCCTCATATAGCTTTTGGTAATCGAGGGTTATTGGCTTGCAAGCCCGAACCTGGCGCATTGCCGCTTGGATAACGACATCGTGAGCGTTGCACAGCCTCGCCAGTCTCGAGTTCGGTAAACGATAAGGGAAAATGGTGCCCGGAGACGGGGTCGAACCGCCGACACTGCGATTTTCAGTCGCATGCTCTACCAACTGAGCTATCCGGGCACGTCCGGTCTGGGACCGGAGAAGCGTCCGACCTTGCGATCGGAAGGGCGCGTTTAGTCGGGGTCTTCGGCGCTGTCCAGCCCCGTTTGCGAGATTGGGCGGCCGGGAATGCGATACCCTTCGCCGAGCCACTGCAACAGGTCGCGGTCGCGGTGGCGGCTCGAACAGAACGGCTTGTAGTCAGAGACTGCGGGCTGGTCGCAGATAGGGCATTTGACGGTTGTCATCGGGCGCTCTCCAGTTCGTGGACGACGCCGGTGCGGCGCGCGAGTTCCGCGAGCCAGTCGGGGCGCGTCATCAGACGCGTGTGGACTGCTGCGGGCAAGGTGTGGCGGCGCGAGGCGGTCGGCGGGGTGCGTTCGAGCGTGCGGATCGCCGCTCGGGCCGCTGCGCCGACCGGATCGGCGCGGAGGATTTCGGGGATCGACGCCCGCGGGCGTGCGCGGACGATCTGCAGGAAGCCGAAGCCGTTCATCGCGGTGCGCTCGAACGGTTGCGGCAGTGATTCGTCGATCGCGGCGGCAACGGCGCTGCGTTGCGCCTTGCCGGCGAGGGTCGGGAAATCGATGCCGATCGAGCCGCCGATGCCGTGTCGGCGAATCGCGCGCGCCACGGCATGCGCGGCGGCGATGGCGAGCGTATACAGCGGCGGTGCACCGTCGACATCGAACAACGTCATCGCTGGCGTCGGCGAGAGGCGGAGCGCGCCAAGCGGGAAGACGATCTCGCCACTCACAGCTTCGTCGAGCAGTTCGGACCAACCCGCTGCCTCTAGCGCGTCGAATTCATGCGCGCGGGGGCTGTGAACGGGCAGACCGGTCGCCATGAGGCGCTCGTACAGCGTCGGGGCGGGGCAGGGGGGCAGGTCGCTCGGAACCGCCTTAGCGAGCTTCGCGCGGCCGGCCTCGGGCAGCGCCTCGCGGACGATCTCGACAGTCAGGCTCGCGCCTTGTGTAATGCCGGGGGGGAGATAGTTGATCAGCGCCTCGCCGCCATCAAGCGTGACGCGACCACGACGACCCGGAAGCAGTTCGACCAGACGCGCGCGGGCGACGAGGCCGACCTTCAGCGCGGTGCTGTCGTCCAACTCGATCGCGGCTTCGAGAATCTGATCATCGTCCACCAGCGCAGCGCGCGCTTCGCCGATGCCGGCTTCGTAGAGCCATTCAGGCCCGGTTTCAGGCAAGCGCGACGCCAGCCGTTTTCAGCAACGCACGCGTTTCGAACAGCGGCAGACCGACGACACCCGAATGGCTACCCGACAGGAAGCGCACGAATGCCTCGGCACGGCCCTGGATCGCGTAGCCGCCGGCCTTGCCCAGCCCTTCGCCGCACGCGAGATAGTCGTCGATTTCGGCAGGCGACAGCGGCTTGAACGCGACGATCGTGTCGGCGATGCGCGTGCGCACCTTGCCGGTCGCGTCGATCACGCAGACCGCGGACAGGCAGTGATGACGCCGGCCCGACAGCTTGCCGAGCAGGTCGCGCTGGATCTCCAGCGTGTCGGCAGGCGGCAGGATGCGGCTGCCGAGCGCGATCGTCGTGTCGCCGGCGAGCACGATCTCGCCCTCGGCGCGCGCGACCGCACTGGCCTTTTCCACCGCAAGGCGGAGCGCATAGGCGCGGGGCAGCTCGGCCTTGCGCGGCATTTCGTCGATATCGGGAGAGGCCACGCGCGACGGTACGACGCCGAGCCGCGCGAGCAGATCGCGGCGGCGGGGCGAGGAGGAGGCTAGAACCAGCACAGGTGCCTCGATGCTTGGGCTACGCGACCGCGCGAACGGCGCGCGGCGCTTATTTGAAGCGGTAGGTGATGCGACCTTTGGTCAGATCGTACGGCGTGAGTTCGCACAGCACCTCATCGCCGACCAGCACGCGGATGCGGTTCTTGCGCATCTTGCCAGCGGTGTGACCGAGAATCTCGTGGTCGTTTTCGAGCTGAACCCGGAACATCGCGTTGGGGAGGAGTTCCACCACGCGGCCGCGCATCTCGAGCAGTTCTTCCTTGGCCAAATATAATCTCTGAATTGGGGGAATTTCGGGACGAGCGCCCTTACCGCAGGTTCGCGAAAAAGGAAAGCTGGACGCGCAACGCACGACGCTCGCGATATTACTCGCGGACGCCGCCTCATGCCTGCCACGTCAATATGGGGAAAAATGACGATTCGGCAATGGGCAGGACGATAACCCCGAGTTCTCAAGCGGCACGGCGAAGCGTGTGGCGATCGCCATCGACAGCGACATGGCCAAGCCGGGCAAGCGCAGCGAGCGTCGCGGCGATCCGCGGGCGAACCTTCTGGCCTTGCGCATACCGGCGTGCGATCTCGTCGCTGGTCAGCCCGACGCCACCGCGCAGATCGACGAGGACGGCCGCAGTCTGGCCGATCGCATCGCGCGGGAACTGCGGTTTGCGAAGTAGCGCGGCGGGTAGGTCCGCCTCGATCTGCTCGGCGCGCGCGGGCAGCGGCAGCGCGGTGAGCCCGGCGCGCGCGATCTGGTAGTTGGGGCGTAGCCAGCGGACGCGGCCCGCCTTTTCTTCGGCGTGACGCGCGGCGTTGAGCGCGACCAGGCGCGCGACGATGTCGGTGTCGCTAAGATCTGCAGGCCAGCCGTACGCGGTGGCGACGGCCGTATCGATGCGGTCGTGGAGTTGCGCGAGGATATCAACGCGATCGCGTTGGCGCTGGTCCTGTGCAACGGGATCGAACGCAGATCCCGAGCGAAGTCGTGCGAGCAGATTGTAGAGTCCGGTCATCGTCAGGTCGGTCTGCGTGTCGAGCACGTCCTTGCGCGCGACATCGAGTTCCTCCGCGAGGTCGCCGATCACAGTGCGCTGATCGGGCGGGGCATCGGGAAACGGAAACGGATCGGCAATCCGCGACTTGGTGTAGCGATGCCCCTGTTCGAACCGCGCGATGCCGATCAGTCCGCAATTGGCATAGGTCCATTGCAGGTGCGCGCGCGACGAGAGCACGCCCAGCGAGAACCCGTCGCCCAGCGCAAAGCAGACGACCATATGGTCGGGCGTCGTCGTTGCAGGCAGAAATTGCAGGATGCGGTGCTTGGCCGTCTCGGTCGTGACGATGTAACGCGAGAGGCCGAGCAGCGCGGGGCGGAACGTGCGGCGGGGCTCGCCGAATATCCACCACCGATCCTTGAAGCCGGTGCGCCGATTGGTATCGCGCACCGGCTTCACGGTCATCAACAAATGCTGGTAAATGGCTGGGAACATCGTGCGCAGAGCGGTCTCGTCATGACCATAGGCATCGATGATCCATCGGTTAGAGGAATGACGAACGAGATCCGCGCCGCCGACATAGGGCTTGATTATGCCGGTTGCCGCCGGCGGTGAGATCGCGAGCAGATGGCGCGCTTCTGTTGCCGACAGGACGAACCCGCGGGCTGCCAGCATCATGCCATTGCAGGACAACCCGTCATTGGCGACGAGCGCGAACGCCGCTGCCGCGTTTGCACCGATCGAGAGGTCCGCGTTGATCCTGCCGCTCGTGGCCGCGAAGCCGAGTATCGGGGCGTCGGTATCGAGCCCGTGTTCCGCGACGATCTGGAGACGCTGACCGACCGGCACGCCGCGTTCGACCACGGTCATCGCGATCCGCACTGCCGCGGCGTCGGTGGTCGCCTTGGTCCAAGGGTGGTCGGGGATCGCGAGCACGATACCGATCGGCACTTGGGCTGCGAGCCGTTTCGTGATGACGCGCCGGCTGAATTCCTGCGTGATCGAGTTCGTCGTGACGAAGCCGAACCGCTTTAGCCGCGTACCGGTCTCGGTCAGGCGTTCGGCGGCGCGATCCCACCAATACATCACGAAATCGGCCGATCGGTTGATCTGCGGATGCGCCGTCCACAGCGCCGTCAGATAGCGTTCGCCAAACGCGCTGCGCATCGCCGCACCCTTGCCGATAAAGGGCGGATTGCCGACGATATACTCCGCATCCGGCCAATCGGGGGGGCGCGGATTGGTCAGCGTGCCGTCTTCGGCGACACGGTCATGCGCGAGGACGGCGTCCATCGTCGCGATATTGTCGAGCTTCTCCAGCACCGGGTCGGCGATCGTCCGGCGATTGCGCAATTGCCACTGGAGATAGCCTAGCCACAGCACGAGCTCGGCGATCGCCGCCGCGCGCGGGTTCAGCTCGATCCCGAGGAAATGGCGCGGATGAACGGTGGCGGTCTCCAGCGCGAGCGCTTCCTGGCCACCGAGATCGGCGAGCACTTCGAGCACGTCGCCCTCCAGCCGCTTCATCAGTTCGAGCGCGACGTAGAGGAAGTTGCCGGTACCACAGGCGGGGTCGAGCACCGTCGTCGCGGCGAGACGTTCGTGGAAATCATGCACTGCCCGGATCGCCACCGCGGGACGCGACAACCGCTCGCGCTCGACCGTGCCGAGCACCTGCGTCTCCCATTCGCGCTGCAGCGGCTCGATGATCGTCGCGATCACCAGCCGCTCGACATAGGCGCGCGGTGTGTAGTGCGCACCGAGCCGCCGCCGTTCGACCGGATCAAGCGCCTGTTCGAGCAGCGTGCCGAAGATCGCGGGCTCGACCTCGGTCCAGTCGTGACGCGACGCTTCGAGCAGTTCGCCGATCTCCTCGCGTTGCAGCGGGATCGCGCTGCGTTCGGCAAACAGCCCGCCGTTGAAGCGCCGCACCGTGCGCCGCATTGCCAGCGAATACCCGCCGGTATTCATCGCGCTCCACAGATCCTCCAGCATCGGCGCGAAGCTCGACGGATCGTCGCGCGCGTCGATCAGCATCTGCGTGAAACTGCCGCGATCTAGCAGGTCGGCGCGCTGCGCGAACATCGTGAACAGGCAGCGCATCAGGAAATGCGCGACCGGCTCGGGCGCATGGCCACGATCCTCCAGCCGTTTGCTCACTTCGGCCAGGCGCCGGGCGATGTCGCGGGTGACGATCGCGGCGTGGCGGGCAGGGTCGAGCGCGTGCGGATCGAGCCAAATTTTCCGCAGGCGATCGCGGATCGCCGGATCGCGCAAATCGTCGAGATACAGGCGAAAGCCGGCGCGGTCGGGGAATTGCCGGTACGCCTTGCCCTGGCCCGAGAAGTCCGCGAACAATTCGATCGCGTGGCCGACGTCGCAGACCAGGATGAATGGCGGCCAGCCGTGATCGGTCGGGAGGGCGCGAGCATATTGTTCGGCCTGCTCGCGGGCGTTGCGCATCAGCACGTCCCAACTGCGATGCGCACTGCGCCGGCCGCGACGGTCGGAATCGTCGGGAGGCGGCAGGCCAGGCAGCGAGGCCTGTTCGGGGCTGGCGACTTCCTTGGGGCCGCCGCGTTCGCGGCTCTGCTTGGCTTCGAGGACGAAGCAGCCGCGGCGATACAGGTCGATTCGGCCGTTGCGCTGGAGACCGCCCAGATCCTCCAGTCGCACGGCGCGCTCGAACACATAGTCGTTGCGATCGTGCGTCGCGTCGGCGGGGTCGGGAACGGGCACGTCGATCAGCCGACAGAGCTCGGTGAGGAACAGCGGGAAGTTCGCGCGTTCGGCACCGCCTTCGTTGGCGCGCCAGCGGGCGATGAAAGCGTCGATCGCCGACAGGGCGGTATCGGGCGAGGCTGCGACCTGGGTGTTCATCCGGTCGCAGCGTAGATGCCGTCAGTGCGCCGTCATCCGGAGGTAGGTGCGATCCCGAGCAAATCCGGGAATGTTCTGCCGCCGACTGCTCCGAAACGGATCAGCTGGCTCCGCCACCGATAGCGTGGTCGGCAGTAGCGTGAAGAGTGTAGCGGCAAAGGCGCGCCGGACGGCGGCGTCGGTGTCCCCGCCGTCCGGCCGCGCTTGCTGCGATACGCGCTTCAGCCTCCGCCGCCAGCCAGGGCTGCCAGCAGGAGCAACGCGACGATATTCGTGATCTTGATCATCGGGTTCACCGCGGGGCCGGCCGTGTCCTTGTAGGGGTCGCCGACCGTATCACCGGTGATCGCCGCCTTGTGCGCCTCGGAGCCCTTGCCGCCGTGATGGCCGTCTTCGATGTATTTCTTGGCGTTGTCCCATGCGCCGCCACCGCTCGTCATCGAGATCGCGACGAACAGCCCCGAGACGATCACGCCCAGCAGCATCGCGCCAAGCGATGCAAAACCGGCGGCCTGGCCCGCGACCGCGGTGATGATGAAATACACGGCGAGTGGCGACAGCACCGGCAGCAGCGAGGGGACGATCATCTCGCGGATCGCGGCCTTGGTCACGAGGTCGACCGTCCGCGCGTAATCGGGGCGGCTGGTGCCGAGCATGATGCCGGGGTTGTTGCGGAACTGCTCGCGGACTTCCTCGACGACGGCGCCTGCTGCGCGACCGACCGCAGTCATGCCGAACGCGCCGAACAGATAGGGGAGCAGCGCACCCAGTAGCAGACCGACGATGACGTACGGGTTGGAAAGGCTGAAATCGACCGTGACGTCGGGAAAATACGTCGCGAGATCGGTGGTGTACGCACCAAATAGGACGAGCGCGGCAAGTCCGGCCGAGCCGATCGCATAGCCCTTGGTGACCGCCTTGGTAGTGTTGCCGACCGCGTCGAGCGCGTCGGTCCGTTGGCGGACGTCGTCGGGCAGGCCGGCCATCTCGGCGATACCGCCGGCATTGTCGGTGACGGGGCCATAGGCGTCCAGCGCGACGACCATGCCGGCCTGTGCAAGCATCGCGGTCGCAGCAAACGCGATGCCGATGATCCCGGCCAGCTGGTACGCGACAATCACCGCGACGACGATGACCAGCGTCGGCAGCGCGGTGGATTCGAGGCTGATCGCCAGGCCTTGAATGACGTTGGTGCCGTGGCCGGTCTCCGACGCCTTGGCGATCGACTGCACCGGGCGGTGGTTGGTGCCGGTGTAATATTCGGTGATCCAAACGATCAGCCCGGTCACGACGAGGCCGATCATCATCGACCAGAACAGGTCCATGCCGGTGAAGCTCTGCGTCAGCGACGGTGCCGCCTGCGTGGTGAGATCGTCAGTCGCGGGGTCAAGGAACCCCGCGCCGCCGATCACGCGGTGGAGGTCGCCGAGCACGTACTGCGTGGCGAGGTATATCGCCGGGATCGACAGGATCGTCGAGGTGAAGAAGCCCTTGTAGAGCGCGCCCATGATGCTGCCGCCGCCAAGCCGCACCATGTAGGTGCCGATGATCGAGGTGACGATGCACACCCCGCCGACGAGCAACGGGAGAGTCATCAGCCGCATCAGCTCGGCGCCGCTCGCCTGGATGAGCAGCGCGATCGAGATCATCGTCACGCCCAGCGTGACGACGTAGGTCTCGAACAGATCGGCGGCCATGCCCGCGCAGTCGCCGACGTTGTCGCCGACGTTGTCCGCGATCACGGCGGGGTTGCGGGGGTCGTCCTCCGGGATGCCGGCCTCGACCTTGCCGACCAGATCCGCGCCAACGTCCGCCGCCTTGGTGAAGATGCCGCCGCCCAATCGCGCGAAGATCGAGATCAGCGAGGCGCCGAACGCGAGCGCGGTGAGCGCCTCGACGATGATCCGGTCGTTGGGCGCATGGCCTGCGGGTCCGGTGAGGTACCAGAAGAACGCGCTGATCGCGAGCAGGCCGAGGCCCGCCACGAGCATGCCGGTTACCGCGCCCGATCGGAACGCCAGCGTCAGCCCGGCCTGCAGCGACGTGCGCGCGGCCTCCGCAGTGCGGACGTTGGCGCGGACCGAGATGTTCATGCCGACATAGCCGGCGACACCCGACAGCACCGCGCCGATGACGAAACCGATCGTCGAGATCATGCCGAGCGTGAACAACAGGATCGCCGCGACGATGACTCCGACGATCGCGATCGTGGTGTATTGCCGCCCAAGATAGGCCTTCGCGCCCTCCTGGATGGCGGCGGCGATGTCCTGCATCTTTGCGTTGCCGGGGGAGGCTGCGAGCACCTGTCGACTGGTGACGAAACCATATAGGACGGCGATGACGCCGCAGATCATGGCCAAATAGACGGTCGACATACGGCGCTATCCCTCTTGTCAGGTCCTCTCCGGTCCCGACTTTGCCGAGTCCCGAGGGGAGAGCCTATCAGTGCGGGGGTATTGCGCAAGTTATCCGCGTGGGCTGTGCTCGTAGCCTAGACTTGGCGGTAGCGGGACGGGGCGGCCCGAGTCGTGGAGGGTAAGCCCCGCGCCGGTCGAGAACGTGCCGATCCGAGCGGCGTCGGTAACGAAATCTTGCGGTGCAGCAAAAAGGAGTTGGTAGTCGTCTCCCGCTGTGACTGCGGCGAGGCGGTCGCCGGAGAACGCGCGATAGGCGTCGGAAAGCGGGATGCGCGCGAGGTCGATACTGACGGCGAGGTTGCTGGCGAGCGCCATGCGGGATGCGTCGATGAGCAGACCGTCGGACACGTCCATCATCGCGTGGACGTGCGGCGCGACGATGCGGCCGTCGGTGAGTCGCGGCTGCGGGCGGCGGTACGCGGCGAGAAGCTCGGCAGGTCCATCCGCGCCGAGCGCGATCGCGAGCCCCGCACCCGCGTCGCCAATCGTGCCGGTGACGTAAAGTGCGTCGCCTCCTAGCGCGCCGTTGCGGGCAGGGGCGGCGGCGTCGCTGCCGAATGCGGTGACTGTCAGGACGCGCGGGGCGTTCGTGGGGAGCGTGACGGTGTCGCCACCGATGATCCGCGTGTCGAAGGTCGTCAGGACGTCGGCGAGCCCCCCGAGGAAAGCGCGGTCCCACGCGTCGTCACCGAGCGAGTAGTTGAGGAGGATACCTTCGGGCTTGGCCCCCTTCGCGGCGAGGTCGGAGAGGTTGGTCGCGACCAGCTTCCACGCGACGTCCTGCACGGGGTCGGTTGGGAGGAAGTGGACGCCTTCGACCAGCGTGTCGGTAGTAACGACGAGCGGGCCCGCATCGAGCAGCGCGGTGTCGTCGTTGAGGCCTCGCGCGGCAGGATGCAGTGGGAGCCGGCGTAAGGCAGCAATGAATTCAGCTTCGGTCACACAAATCCTCCCCGGAACGGGGAGGGGGACCGTCCGCAAAGCGGAGGGTGGAGGGGGCGTGCCGCGAGCGTTACGCCAGCGGGGTGTCTTCCGGCCGCGAAAGAAGGTCCGTAACGTTCAGCCACCGGTACGCTTGCGGATGCCCCCCTCCACCATGCTGCGCATGGTCCCCCTCCCCGTGCCGGGGAGGATTTAGGCACGCACCTCTTTCGCGATGCCATCAAGCAACCCGTTCACGAACCCCGACTCCCGCTTGTCGTAGAACGCATGCGCGACATCGACATATTCGCTGATCACCGCGGCCACCGGTACATCCTTGCGCGCGAGCAGTTCGTACGTGCCGACGCGGATGATCGCCTTCATCGGCTTGTCGAGCCGCGCGAGCGTCCAGCCCTTGGCGAGTTTGCCCTCGATCAGCACGTCGATCTCGCCCGCCCGCGCGTTGGCGCCGGTGACCAGGTCGTCGAAGAAGTCGACATCGGCCTCGGCATATTCGACGTCTTCGATCGTCGCGCCGAGCCGGTGCTGGTGGAATTCGTTGAGCAGGACGGGCATCGCGGTGCCCTCCATCTCGTGCTGGTAGGTCGCCTGGACGGCGGCGAGGCGAGCGGCGGCACGCGCCTTGGTGCGGGGGGCGGTTCGAGTCATAAGCGGTTGCCTGTAGGCGCGGGGGGGCTGTGTGTCAGCCCTTTGCGTTTCGCACGCGTTGGCGAGGAAGAATGGTTCGCGCAGAGGCGCAGAGAGCGCGGAGGTGTATCGCTCGCCGCGGAGCGGCCCTCCCATCACCGTTCAGTGAGGAGATCGTAGCGGCTACGCCGCGCGCAACGCCTCCGCGCTCTCTGCGCCTCTGCGCGAACAATCTAACTGTTAAGCCGCAGCCGCAAAGCCACCGATTTTGCATGGGCAGGCAGGCCTTCGGCGTTCGCCAGCGCGACTGTGGCAGGGCCGAGTTCGCGCAACGCCGCCTCATCCAACGCCAGGAAACTGGTGCGCTTCATGAAGTCGAGGACCGACAGCCCGCTGGCAAACCGCGCACGGCGGCCGGTGGGGAGGACGTGATTGGGCCCGGCAACGTAATCGCCGATCGCCTCGGGCGTGTAGCGGCCGAGAAATACCGAACCCGCGTGGCGGATACGGTCGAAGAATCCCTGCGGGTCGGGGATCGCCAACTGGAGGTGCTCGGCGGCAAGGCGGTCAACCAGCGGGATCGCGGCATCGAGCGTATCGACGACAACGATCGCTCCATTGGTCTCCCAAGCAACGCGCGCGACGGCTTCGGTGGCGAGCTCGCTCAACTGGCGATCCACGGCCTCTGCCACCTTGTCGGCAAAGACAGCGTCGTCGGTGAACAGGATCGACTGGGTGGTCACGTCGTGCTCGGCCTGGCTGAGCAGGTCGGCGGCGGTCCATTCGGGGTCGTTGAGCGCATCCGCGACGACGACGATCTCGCTCGGGCCCGCGACCATGTCGATGCCGACGACGCCGTAGACCTGGCGCTTGGCTTCGGCGACCCAGGCATTGCCGGGGCCGGTGATCACGTCGACCGGCTCGATCCGGCCCGCGCCGTATGCAAGCGCCGCAACCGCCTGAGCGCCACCGACGCGCCACACTTCATCGACGCCGGCGAGATGCGCGGCAGCGAGAACGAGTGGGTTGATCTGGCCATCTGGGGTCGGCGTGACCATCGTCAGGCGCCCTACCCCCGCGACCTTAGCGGGGATCGCGTTCATCAGCAGCGACGAGGGATAGGCGGCACGGCCGCCGGGGACGTAGATGCCGGCTGCATCTACCGGTAACCAGCGCGCGCCGAGCCGGACGCCGGCGGAGTCAACCGAGTCGCTGTCGAGCGGGCGCTGTTTCTCGTGATACGCGCGGATGCGAGTTGCGGCGAGTTCGAGCGCGGCGCGGAGGTCCGGATCGAGTGCGTCGAACGCGGCCTTGCAGTGGGCGGGGTCGATCTGCCAGCCAGTGGCTTCCAGATCGTGGCGGTCGTGCTTCTGCGTAAGATCGCGGACCGCGGTTTCGCCATCGCGGCGGACCGACGCGATGATCGCGGCGACGTCCTGCGTGACGCCAGCGTCGGATTCACGGCGGTCCTCGACCAGCGCGGTGAAGCGCGTCGCGAAGTCCGAGTCGGATGTGGAGAGGCGGATCACATTCCCCTCCCGCTTGCGGGAGGGGTCAGGGGAAGGAATGACATAGCCTCGCACGGTGCGATCGGGGCGGGCGTGCCCTCCCCCGACCCCTCCCGCAAGCGGGAGGGGAGCAGAAGGTTAGCGCTCATGCCGCGATCTCCTGCGCTTCGACCGCACGGCGGAATGCCTCGACCAGCGGCACCACCCGGCTGCGCGTCTTCATCGCGGCACGGTTAACCACCAGGCGGCTCGTTACCTCCATGATCGTCTCGACCTCCACCAGTCCGTTCTCCAGCAACGTCCGCCCCGAAGACACGAGATCGACGATCCGCGGCGCCAATCCCAAGGTCGGCGCCAGTTCCATCGCGCCGTTGAGCTTCACGCACTCCGCCTGCACGCCACGGCTGGCGAAATGCGCGGCCGTCACATGCGGATATTTGGTCGCGACACGGACATGGCTCCAGCCGCGCGGGTCGTCCTGTGCGGCCATCTCGGCAGGTTCTGCGACCGACAGCCGGCAATGCCCGATACCCAGATCGACCGGCGCGTAGAGCTCGGAATAGCCGAACTCCGCGATCACGTCCGACCCGACGATCCCCAGTTGCGCTGCACCGTGCGCGACGAAGGTGGCGACGTCGAACGCGCGCACCCGGATCAGCGAGATCGCCGGATCGTTGGTCGCGAACCGCAACGCGCGTGAGTTCTCGTCGGAGAACGACGCCTCAGGATGCACCCCGGCGCGCGCGAGCAACGGCAGGGCCTCGGCGAGGATGCGTCCCTTGGGGACCGCGATGATGATCTGGGAGGGTGGGTAAGAATCTGGCACGTGCCGGGCTTTACGGGGGGGGCATGGCGGGTGCAACAACGTGCGTATGGCAAATGTAATGGCAAGTTGCTCCGCGTTCGGAATTCAGGCGGGCTATTGCGCCGCGATGGATGCGCCGATCACGGCGCGGGTTTGCAGCGCGCTGGCGGAGTCGCTCGATCGGGACAGCGAGACGGGGCGGCGGGTGCTCGACTGGGCGGGCGAGCCGGTCGCGGATGCCTTGGCGTTACGGCTGGTGGGTGGACTGCACGCACTGCATCGCGCGGGCGTCGATCCGGAGCTTTCTGCCGTATTCGCCGGCGTAGAAACCGACTCGGCGCGAACCGTCGCGATACTAAAGGCAACGCTCGTGACACAGGATGCGGCGTTGCTGCCGTGGCTCGACGGACCGCCGCAGACCAACGAGGCGGCGCGGTCCGCCGGAATGTTGACCGGAATATTGCATCTGGCCGAGCGGTACGGGCCGCGGTTCGAGGTGCTGGAGATCGGATCAAGCGCGGGGCTCAATCTGCTGATCGATCGCTATCGGTTCGATCTTGGCGGTGTGAATTTCGGGCCATCGGCATCGCCTGTGACTATCAACCCCGAATGGCGGGGCGCGCGGCCGCCAAGCGCTCCGGTCGAGATCGGGTCGACACGCGGCGTCGATATCCACCCGGTGGACGTCGCCGATCCGGCCGCAGCGGCGCGGCTCGAGGCGTATGTCTGGGTCGATGCGGTCGAGCGGCAGACGCGGCTCGCCACGGCGATCGCGATGGTGCGCGAGGGTGGCATCGATCTGGTCGAAGGCGATGCGGCGGACTGGGTCGAGGCTCGGTTGGCCGAACCGCAGCCCAAAGGCGTTACGCGCGTGCTGATGCATTCGGTGGTGTGGCAGTATCTGCCAGCGACCTCCCGCGAGCGGATCCGGGTCGCGATGGACGCAGCGGGCGCGCGCGCGACGGTGGAGCGACCGCTCGGCTGGGTGATGATGGAGCCGAATCGCGATCTGCACCGCCACGAGGTCCGCGTACGCGGCTGGCCGGGGGAACGGGGGATGGAACTGGTTGCGCTGGCGCATGCGCATGGCGCCTGGGTCGAGGGGCTCTCGGCGCCGCACGAGACACGAGACTATGTCATGCGACGTGGCGCCTATGAGAAGGACTGAGG
This sequence comes from Sphingomonas sp. PP-F2F-A104-K0414, assembly GCF_004340945.1. Classification (GTDB taxonomy): domain Bacteria; phylum Pseudomonadota; class Alphaproteobacteria; order Sphingomonadales; family Sphingomonadaceae; genus Sphingomonas. Next base: position 694,935 of record NZ_SLYD01000001.1, on the reverse strand, counting down.
CACCAGATACGAGGGCGGCCCGGGATCGCTCCCGGGCCGCCCAAACTTGGTAGAAGGTCTTAGTAGAAGAAGCCGTTATTGACCTGGGCGACGCGGCCGTTGCGCGTATCGACCAGGACGACGTCACGACCGTAGCGGACCCAGCGCTGATACCCATAGGCCGGGCGCGACAGGCGGTACGTCTGATAGTCGTTGATCCAGTATTGGCGACCGTAATAGTTCGGTGCGAACCGGTAGCCGACGCTCACCGGACGATAGCGATAGCCGCGCGGCCCGACATAGGCGGGGCGGCGGTAGACGTTACCGTGCGTGCGGCGATAGTCGCGCCAGTCCTCGCGCGCTTCGCGGCGATCTTCGCGCAGTTCCTGACGAGCTTCGCGGATGTCGCCGCGGTCGCCGTAGCGGCGTGCGCGCTGCAGGTCGCGCTGGCTCTCGCGGATTTCGCGCTGGTCGCGGCGGACTTCGCCGTAGCTCTGTGCGGTGGCGAAGCTGGGGACGAGGGTGGCGGCGGCAATGGCCGCGAGGATCATCTTACGCATGGCTGCTCTCCTGTGTTCGGTGCCGAATCAACGGCATGAACGGGGTTTTGCTCCCGCGCCGCTGAACGATCGCGAAATGTGGTCGTCAGGATTTAGACAGGTGGCGAAGGTTCGGTGGCGGTTCGGCAGTCGCTACATGCCGTCCGCCGCTTGCAGCTCGCAGCCCGCGCCTCTCGACCCGCCAGTCCCGTACGCCCCACCCGTCATCCCAGCGAAAGCTGGGATCTCCCCATTCGGGTCGCAGCACCCGCCACCATGAGATCCCAGCTTTCGCTGGGATGACGGGTGGGGGACTGGGGGAGGGCGGTTAGATTCCCCAGCGGCGCATGGCGGCGATCAGCGCGTCGGGTCTCTGCCACGGCACGAAATGACCTGCATCGATCTTCTCGATCGTGAGGTCGGGGACATACGCGGCGAGGTCGAGCTGGCTTGGGAGCAGCGCGCTGTCCTGCATACCCCAGATCACCAGTACCGGCATCGCGGTCGGCGGGAACGGTGCGTCGAGAAACGCGGGGCGGGGCGGCGTTTCGTCCATCGCGGGGACGACGATCGCGCTCGCGCGGTACCAGTTGAGCATCGCGGTGATCGCGCCGGGCTGGCCCCATTCGTCGAGATAGGCGGCCTTGTCCTCCGCCATCGCGGCGAGATCGGCGTGCTTCGAGAAACTCGTGTCGAAGAAGGTTTCGAGGCCGATCGACTTGATGTGCTTTTCGAGATCGGAATTGCGGAAGGCGCGGATATACTGACTGGCGGCGCGCTGATCGAGGTCGTCGAACATGGTCCGCTGGAAGACGAGCGGGTGGGGGGCGTTGATGATGACGAGCTTCGCGATGCGCTCGGGGTGGCGCAGCGCGGCCATCCAGGCGACCGCGCCGCCCCAGTCGTGGCCGACCAGCGTGAAACGGTCGATGTCGAGGTGATCGGCGAGCGCGATCAGGTCTGCGACGATCTTGTCGGGGGTGTAGTTGTCGATGCCGTCGGGTTTGGAGGAGCGCGCGAAGCCGCGTTGATCGGGGGCGACGACGTAGTGGTCGCGGGCGAGGTCCGAAGCGATGGCGCGCCAGGTGCGGTGCGATTCGGGGAAGCCGTGGAGGAGGATGACGGGCGGGTTCGCCGGGTCGCCGGTGATCGCGACGTCTAGGTCGACGCCCGTGGATAACGCGATGCGTTGCAGATCTGACATCATTCCCCTCCCGCTGGCGGGAGGGGTTAGGGGAGGGCCTACCCGTCGCGCTGCGGCTGGATCATGCCCTCCCCCGACCCCTCCCACAAGCGGGAGGGGAGCAGAAGATCTCTATCTCCCCTCCCGTTTACGGGAGGGGCTGGGGGTGGGCTCGCGGTCAGTCAAAAGCGGAGCGGGCGGCGATAGCGCGTGCCCACCCCCCTACCCCCTCCCGCGAGCGGGAGGGGAGGAGTCAGGGATAGCTGACCGTCTTTGGAATCGCGGGGATCTCGATCCGTTCTTTCTCGTCGCCGGGCACTTTCGGGAAGTTGCCCGCATTCCAGTCGCGTTTCGCCTGTTCGATGCGATCCCGGTTCGAGCTGACGAAGTTCCACCAGACGTGGCGCGGCGTCGTGAACGCGTCGCCGCCGCACAGCATCGCGCGGCCGCCATGCGCGGACCGCAGCGTCGCGGAAATGCCGGGGCGCAGGACGTACAGCACTTGCGGCTCCAGCTTCACGCCTTCCAGCGTCGCCTCGCCCATTGCGAGGTAGATCGCGCGCTCCTCGGCAGCTGCGTCGATCGGCACGCTCGCGCCCGGATCGAGCGCGATGTCGGCGTAGATCGTCCCCGAATAGGTCGTGGTCGGCGCGGTCTGGCCCCACAGGCTCCCCATGATGATCCGCGAGCGTGCGCCGTGCGCCTCGATCGTCGGCAGCTGCGCCTTGGTGACGTGCTCGAACGCCGGGTCGATCTCCTCGACCGCCTCGGGCATCGCCAGCCAGGTCTGGATCCCCGACAGGTTCGGCCCCTCGGCGCGTTCGTCGCCGGGCGAGCGCTCGGAATGGACGATGCCGTGGCCCGCGGTCATCAGGTTGACCGCGCCCGGCTCGATCCGTGCCTGCGTGCCGAGCGAATCGCGGTGGTCGATCGCGCCGTCGAACAGATACGTCACTGTCGACAGGTTGATATGCGGATGCGGACGGACGTCGATACCCTGGCCCACGTCGAGATGCGCCGGGCCCATCTGGTCGAAGAACAGGAACGGGCCGACCATCGTCCGCTCCTTGTTCGGCAGCGTGCGGTGGACCTTGAAGCCGCCAAGATCGTGCGTCGACGGCAGGATGGTCTGGAGGACGAAATCATCGAGCATGGCGTTATCCCTTGGCAGGTTCCGTGGCGTCGAGCAGTTCGACCAGGTCTGCTGGATAGAGCGTTTCGTCATGCGCGACGATGTCGTTTCGGGAAAACCAGCGGTGACCGACGAGCAGTTGCTTCTCCTGTTCGGTGAGATTGCCCGCCTTCACGTCGCAGGTGTCGACATCGATCCGGAAATAGCGTTCGTCGGCGGTGACCTCGACGCCTTCGAAGGTCAGGAAGTCGATGGTGCGTTGCGCGACCTCGGGGCCGCAGTCGATGTCGAGGCCGACTTCTTCCCACAGTTCGCGGCGGGCGGCGGCGGCGTAGCTCTCGCCCGGATCGACTGCGCCGCCCGGCGTGCACCAGAGCGGCGGACGGTCGGTGGGTGTGAAACGGAACATCAATACGCGATCCTGGCCGTCGACAAGGAGGATGCGCGCTGCTGGGCGTGGGGTCCTCATAACCCGGTGCACCACCCCGGCGAAGGCCGGGGTCCAGTTGGAAAGGTCGATATGGCGACGGGCTGCCCATCGTTACCCCTGACCCTCAACTGGACCCCGGCCTTCGCCGGGGAGGTGTTGGTTGGCGAGGTGCTGAGTGTTAGAACGCTGCCAAGCCTCATACCGCGTCGAGTTCCGGATAGGCGCGGAAGATGCCGTCGGTGTTGAACGCCAAGCGCCGGTCGCTTTTCAGATACGCCTTGATGCCCGGCAGTCCCGCGACCTGATCGTGGATGCGGACGAGGTTCGGGTGGTCGGGTTCGAGCGTCTTCATCCGCTTCGGGAACATGTACCGCAGCCCTTCGATCACCTGGAACAGCGAGGTGTCGGCATAGCTCCACTTGTGATCGATCAGCCAGTCGCCCGGATTGGCCTGCACCGCATCCTCCAAATGACCGAGATACTTCGGCAGCCGTTCCTCGCGGAACTGTTTCGCCGCCCGCACGGCTTCGGGTTTCTGGTCGTCGTAATAGTCCATCATCGCGACCGGATGGTGGACGTTGTGGACCTCCGCGACGAGGTCGGCGATCGTCAGTTGGAGTTGGTTGAGCCACAGCCGGTCCGCCATGGTCGACGGCGCGAGACCGTGACGCTCGCCGAGATACATCAGGATGTTGGCGACCTGCGCGATGACCAGACCGTCGAGTTCGAGATAGGGCGGCGCGAACGGCGTTCGACCCGTGCGGTCGTTGAGATCGGCCATCAGGCCTTCCTCGCCAACGCCGCGCGCGCAATCCTCATACGCGATCTCGGCGCCTTCAAGTGCGAGCCGGACGAACTCGCCGCGCCCCTGGATCGAGGGCCAGTACCAGAGCTTGTACGCCATCAGATTTCCCCAGGCGCGCGGGCCTTGATGGCGAGCGCGTGAATCTTCGTGCTCAACAGTTCGGCGAGCGCCTGGTTCACAAGCCGCTGGCGGGCGACGCGATTAAGCCCTTCGAACTGCGGCGTTTCTACCTCGACGCGAAAATGCGTCTCGCCGGTGCCGTCGTCGCCCATATGGCCGGCATGAAGCCCGCTCTCGTTGACGACGATCAGCTGCGTCGGGGCGAGGGTCGCGGTGAGGCGGGCGGTGATCTGGTCCTGTACGGAGCCGGTGGCGAGGTCTGTCATCGACCCTATATAGCCCGTTTTGGAAGCGCGGGGAGCCGGTGGCGGACGAGGATCGAAAAGAGCGGAAGGAGCGCCCCAGCCCACGGTTTCACGGCCGCGTGGAAGGGAACGGGCGCGTCTGCATGTGGCGCGACTGCGAGGAGGCCGGCGAATTTCGCGCGCCACCGCTCGAAGGGCCGAGCGAAGGTGGCCCGCCGCAGTTCCGCTGGTTCTGCCTCGAGCATGTCCGCGCGTTCAACTCGGGCTATAATTTCTTCGACGGCATGACCGCAGACGAGATCCACCACGCCCAGCGACCGATGGCGGGCTGGGAACGCGAGACACGGGCGTTCGCGCATGGCGGTGGTGATACCCCGCCGAAATGGGCGGACTTCGCCGACCCGATCGATGCGATCGGCGCGCGGTTCGGCGAACGCTTGGCGGCGGCGCGGAAAGACGGCCGCGTGCTGTCCGACGGCGAACGGCGCTCGTTGCGCGTGCTCGGATTGGGGACCGATACCGACCGCACGCAACTGCGCAAACGCTACAGCGAACTCGTGCGGCGCTTCCATCCCGACCGCAACGGCGGCGACCGCGCGCACGAGGCCGACTTGCAAAAGGTGATCGCGGCCTACCAGCACCTGAAGGGCGCAGCGGCGTTCGCATGATGCGTCGGCGTTTGGTTCGCGCCGCTGCCCCGCCGGATCAGGTTGGCTGGGCCCCGCCCATCGTCGCCGCCGCGGCGGCCATGTCCATGAAGAACGGTCCCCAGCCATGCCCGTCGAGGTCTTCGAAGGCGCGGCTGTACATGAAGCCCATGTCCTCCGGGTCGTGCAATTCGCGTCCACCCGCCGCCAGGGCCGCTTCCGTAATCGCATCGACCTCGGCTTGGCTGTCGAACGACAGGGCCAGCAGCACGCCGCTGGTCGTCTTCGCGTCGATGATCTGCTTGGACGTGAAGGTCGAATAAAACGCGCGATCGAGCAGCATCACGGAAATCGTGTCGGACCATGCCATCGCCGATCCCTGATCGTTGGAAAACATCGCGTTCCGCTCGAACCCGATCGCTGCATAGAATGCGGTCGCGGCCGCGACGTCGGCAACCGGCAGGTTCAAGAATATGGCCTTGCTCATGGCGGCTCTCCTGGTTCGACTCGGTTTCACACCGGTATTTGCAATGCATGCGCGCAACCGTTATTTAAAACAACTATGAAGTTAGAAAATGTAACCGAAGTCTCATCGAAGCGGTGGTATGACGATGCATGCGGCACCGCGATGGCGCTCGAACTGATTGGAGAGCGCTGGTCGCTGCTGGTCGTGCGCGAACTGATGTTCGGTCCGCGCCGGTTCGGCGAACTGAAGGCTGACCTCGGCGGGATCAGCGCGAACGTCCTGACGCAGCGGCTGGGGGGACTGGCGCGCGCCGGTATCCTGACCCGGCGCATGCTGCCGTCGCCGGCCAGCGTGCAGGTCTACGAACTGACGCCCTGGGGGTATGAGAGCGAGACCGCGATCCGCGAACTTGGTCGATGGGCGGCGCGATCGCCGGCGCATGATCCCACCCTGCCGCTCAGCGCGGCCTCGCTGATGCTGTCGTTCCGGACGACGTTCTCGCGGCAGCGCGCCGATGGCTGGACCGCGGTCGTCGGTTTTCGGCTGGGCGGCGAGGGGTTCGTCGGCCGGGTCGATGGCGACTGGATCCATGTCGTGCGCGCCGACCCGTCGGAAGCGGGCGTCACGTTCGACGGCGATCCGATGACGATCGCATCGCTCGTCTATGGCGCAAGGCCCTTTCGCGATGCGGAAGCCGCGGGCACATTGCAGATCACCGGGAACCGTGCGCTCGCCGAGCGGTTCGTCACACTCTTTCCGCTACCGGATAAGGTCGCGGTTGAGTAACGCCCCTCGCTTGTCCTAGAGCGGTCGGGAACACGAGGCCAACATGACCGATATCCCGAATACCCAGCCCGATAGCCGCGAGACCACGATCCTCGACGCACCCGACCGCATGGTGAAGGTGCGCGAGATGTTCGGGATCGATTCCGATATGGAAGTGCCGGCCTTCTCCGAAGCCGATGAGCGCGTGCCCGATCTCGATCCGGCGTACGTCTTCGATGCCGACACGACGCTCGCCGTGCTGGCGGGCTTCGCGCATAACCGTCGCGTGATGGTCCAGGGCTATCACGGCACCGGCAAGTCGACGCATATCGAGCAGGTCGCGGCGCGCCTGAAATGGCCGTGCATCCGCATCAACCTCGACGCGCACATCAGCCGCATCGACCTGATCGGGCGCGATGCGATTGTCCTCAAGGACGGCCAGCAGATCACCGAGTTCCGCGAAGGCCTGCTCCCCTGGGCGTTGCAGACCCCAACCGCGCTTGTGTTCGACGAGTATGACGCGGGCCGCCCCGACGTGATGTTCGTGATCCAGCGCGTGCTGGAGACCGAGGGCAAGCTGACGTTGCTCGACCAGAACCGCGTGATCCGCCCGAACCCGTGGTTCCGCCTGTTCGCGACCGCCAACACGGTCGGGCTCGGCGATACGAGCGGGCTGTATCACGGCACGCAGCAGATCAATCAGGGCCAGATGGACCGCTGGAACATCGTCGTCACGCTCAACTATCTGCCGGCCAAGGTCGAGGCGCAGATCGTGCTCGCCAAGTCGGGCGAGTACGACAAGCCAGACGGCAAGAAGGTCGTAGAGAACATGGTGCGGGTGGCGGACATGACTCGCAAGGGGTTCGTCAACGGCGACATCTCGACCGTGATGAGCCCGCGTACGGTGATCACCTGGGCGCAGAACGCGCTGATCTTCGGCGACGTCGGCTTCGCGTTCCGCCTGTCGTTCCTCAACAAGTGCGACGAGGCGGAACGGCCGCTGGTCGCCGAATATTACCAGCGCGTGTTCGGCAAGGATCTCCCCGAGAGCGTGGTGGGCAAGGCCTAAACCTTTGGCCAATGAAACCCCTCTCGATCGCTTCAAGGCGGTCCTCGCCGGTACCGCGCGTGCGATCGCGGAGGAGCCGGAGGTCGAGCTCGCCTTCACCGCGGATGCGCCGGCGCAGTCGGGCAAGCATATCAAGGTGCCGATGCCCGCGCGGGCTTTGCCAGCGGAGCAGGTGGCCGAGGCGCGTGGGTTTGCGGATGGCTTTGCGCTGCGGTTGAAGCTGCACGACATTGCTCTGCATAACCGCGCCGCGCCGGTCGAGGCGGTCGCGCGCGCGGTGTTCGATTCGGTTGAGACTGCGCGGGTCGAGGCACTCGGGTCGCGTGGCTATGCGGGGATTACCGAGAACCTCGAACGTGCGCTCGACGTTCGCCTCCGCGCCGACCCGATTACGCGCGCTCGCAATCGTGACGAAGTGCCGTTGTCGACCGCGCTGGGTCTGATGGTGCGCGAACGGCTGACCGGGCAGGAATCGCCGGCGATTGCCGCGCCCGGCCTCGCGCTGGTGCGCGAGTGGATCGAGAGCAAGACCGATCTCGACGCGCTGGCCTATGCGCTCGACGACCAGAAGGCGTTCCAGGGCCTTGCCCGGAAAATGCTGCAGGAACTCGAACTGGTCGAGGGTGATCAGGTCCCCGAGGAGAGTGACGAAGGCGGCTCCGAGGACGAGGGCACCGACGAGCAGCAGCAGGACGAGGGCGACGAAGGCGACGACCAGGGCGAGGACGGCCAGGGCGAAGTCGAGGCGCGCGGCGAACAGTCCGAGCAGCAGAACGAGGAAAGCGACGGCCAGGAGCAGAGCGACGAGTCGATGGACGACATCGACGGCGAGCCCGGCGACGACGGCGAGGAAGGCATGCAGCCGGTCCGCCCGAACCGTCCGTTCGCGGACATGGGCGGCGCGTTCGATTACAAGCCGTGGACGACGCAGTTCGACGAGGTGATCGCGGCCACCGAGCTGTGCGACGCCGACGAACTCGCACGCCTACGCGGCTATCTCGACCAGCAGCTCGTGCATCTGCAATCGACCGTGTCGAAGCTCGCCAACCGGCTCCAGCGGCGGCTGATGGCGCAGCAGTCGCGGTCGTGGGATTTCGATCAGGAGGAGGGCATTCTCGACGCGGCGCGGCTCGCGCGCGTGATCGTCAACCCGACCTTGTCCCTGAGCTACAAGGCCGAGCGGGAGACCGACTTCCGCGACACCGTCGTGACGCTGCTGATCGACAATTCCGGCTCGATGCGCGGCCGCCCGATCTCGATCGCGGCGATCAGCGCGGATATTCTCGCACGCACGCTCGAGCGGTGCGGTGTGAAGACCGAGATCCTCGGCTTCACGACGCGTGCGTGGAAGGGCGGGCAGAGCCGTGAGACGTGGCTGGCCGCAGGACGTCCGCCGCAGCCGGGTCGGCTCAACGACATCCGCCACATCGTCTACAAGCGTGCCGACGAACCGTGGCGCCGCGCGCGCAACTCGCTCGGCCTGATGATGCGCGAGGGGTTGCTCAAGGAGAATATCGACGGCGAGGCGCTGATGTGGGCGCATGCGCGTCTGGTCGCGCGGCCCGAGGAGCGCCGCATCCTGATGGTGATCAGCGACGGCGCGCCGGTCGACGATTCGACGCTCAGCGTGAACTCGGGCTCGTATCTCGAACGGCACCTCCGGCAGGTGATCGGCTGGATCGAGAGCAAGTCGCCCGTCGAGCTGGTCGCGATCGGCATCGGCCACGACGTCACCCGCTATTACGCGCGCGCCGTGACGATCATGGATGTCGAACAGCTCGGCGGCACCATCATCGAACAGCTGGCTTCGCTGTTCGACACCGAGTGATCTAGCGGTGATCGAAGCGCCCGCGGGCGGGTTCCACGGGCCCGTCAAGCGCTCGATCACGATCGCCGGCCACCAGACTTCGATCAGCCTCGAACCCGTCTTCTGGCAGGCGCTCGAAGCCGCGGCCGCGCGTCTCGCCCTGCCGTTGTCCGCGCTCGTCGCCGAAATCGACGCAATTCGCATCGTTGCGGATAATTCGCCGAACCTCGCTAGCGCGTTGAGAACATGGCTGTTCGATAACCCAGGTTGAGAACTACTCGCATTAGCGTTGACAGTGCGAACGACTCTCAATAGCGAGCCCCTCAGAACAAAGGGGTTTGTCTATGTCGCTACCTTCGCCGCGTGCATCGTTGCCGCGTTCGTCCACCGTGCCGGCCTTTCTCGCTTTGTCGTGCGTCGGCGCCTTCGCGACTGCGCCGGCCTATGCCGCGGATGCGGACAAGTCGGCCGCGCCGGTGACCGATGCGCAGCAGCGCGAGGAGGTCCTCGTCAACGGCCAGCGCCTGCACGACGAAGGTCCCAAACATGTCGCGCCGCTGGTCAACACGCCGCGTTCGGTGATCGTCCTGCCGAAGGAAGTGATCGAGCAGACCGGGTCGAACAGTCTCGCCGACGCGCTGCGTACCGTGCCCGGGATCACCTTCGGCGCAGCGGAGGGTGGCAATCCGATCGGCGACCGCCCGTTCATTCGCGGTTTCGATAGCCAAGGCAGCATCTATGTCGACGGCGTCCGCGATCTCGCCGCGCAGACGCGTGAAGTGTTCGCGGTCGATTCGGTCCAGATCGTCCGCGGCTCGGATTCGACGCTCGGCGGGCGCGGCTCGGCGGGCGGCACGATCAACATCCTGTCGCGCCTGCCGCAGCTCGATAATTTCGGATCGCTCAGCGCCAGCTACGGCGAGGCGGACTACAAGCGGATTACCGGCGACGTGAACCTCAAGGTCTCGGACACCGCCGCGTTCCGCATCGAGGGGATGTGGCACGATCAGGACGTCGCCGGGCGCGATGCGATCTGGCAGAAGCGCTGGGGCATCGCGCCATCGTTCGCGGTCGGGCTCGGCACGCCGACCCGGCTGACCGCCAGCTTCTATCACATGGAGAGCAGCGAACTGCCCGACAGCGGCATCCCGTATCTCTACACGATCAATAATCATCCCGGCACCGGCAACGTCACGACCCAGCCTGCGCTCGGCACCGTGACGACCGCCAGCGGCCAGACCGGCTACGTCTCGCGGAAGAACTTCTACGGGCTGGCCGCGCGCGATTTCCGCGATGCGACCACCAATCAAGCGACGCTCCGCGTCGAGCATGATTTCGGCGGCATCACGCTGCGCAACACCGCGCGCTACACGCACAGCGACCAGAGCTATATCTTCACGCTGCCCGACGACAGCCAGGGCAATGTCTATGGCACGACCGCGACCAACACCGGCGCGAACGTGACCAATGGCGGCTATGTCTGGACTCGCGGCAACACGCGCTACGGCTATAGCGAGAGTATCGTCGACCAGACCGACCTGTACGGGAAGTTCAATACCGGCGGTATCGAGCACAGCTTCTCGCTCGGCACCGAAATCTCGTGGGAAAAGACGAGGCGCGGTGCGTTCGTGTCGGCGAACGGATCGACGATCTCGCCACGTTGCAACACCGCGACGATCGCGCGCTCCTATTGCGTCAGCTTGTTCAATCCAAACCCCTATGCGCCGTGGGTCAATTACACGAGCGACACGTCGACCACTCCGACGCCGATCGTGAAGGGCGCAACGTCCGCTGAGACGCAGAACGACGCGAACACCAAGGCAGTCTATGCGTTTGATTCGATTACGCTGATGCCGGCGCTGATCCTCAACCTCGGCGCACGCTACGATCGGTTTCAGTCGACCGTCATCCTGCCGGGTGCCCAGCAGACCCGGATCAAGCGCGTCGACAACCTGTTCAACTGGCAGGCCGGCCTCGTGTTCAAGCCGACGCCCGAGACCAGCCTGTATGCAAGCTATGCGACTGCCGCGACGCCGCCCAACAGTCTGCTCGGCGAAGGCCGCGAGGATAATTCGATCACCGTCGCGACGCTCAGCCTGCTGAAGCCGCAAAAAACCAAGTCGTACGAGGTCGGCGCCAAGGCCAGCCTGTTCGGCGAGAAGCTCCAACTCGGTGCGGCGGTATTCCAGACCGAAATCTCGAACGCGCGCGTGCTCGACGACACCAACACCGCATCGTTCATCGGCGAGACGCGGATCCGCGGCGTCGAGTTCAACGTCAGCGGCACGATCCTGCCCGGCTGGACGGTGTTCGGGGGCTTCACGCATCTCGACCCGAAGATCATCGATGGCGGTTTCACGACGCTGACCGCCGCCGCGCTCCCCGGCGTGCAGCCGGCCCGGACGATCGGCGTCGTGTCGGTCAACACCGGCAAGCAGGTCCCGCAGACCGCGAAGAACAGCTTCACCGCGACGACCAACGTCACCGTGACCAAGCGGCTACAGATCGGCGGCACGGCCTTGTACATGGACGACCAGATCGGTGGCTATGCCGACAACCGCACCGCGACGCAGACTGTCGCCGGCGTCGTATCGGTCAACCCGGCGACCAAGGTCCTGACACGCAGCACGCCCGATTACTGGCGCTTCGATGCGCGCGCGAGCTACAAGCTGACCGACAATGTCGACCTCAGCGTCAACGCGCAGAATTTGACGAACAAGACCTACTTCTCGCAGACCTATGCCAGCCACTACGCCACGCTCGCCGCCGGTCGCACGATCTTCGGCACGGTGAACCTGCGTTTCTGAGGACGATATGACGGCGATCGACACCCTCACCCCCGACGCCATCGCCGCGCGCCTCTCTGGAAGTCCGCAGGAGCGCGCGGCGTTCGTGCGCGAGGCAGCGGACGCGGGCGTTGCCGAGGCGCAGGCGGTGTATGGGCAGATGTTGCTCGACGGAGTTGGCGTTGCGGTGGACCCGGTCGCTGCGCTGGGCTGGTTTACCAAGGCGGCAGCGCAGCATCACGTGATGGCGCTCAACATGGTCGGGCGTTGCTACGATCTCGGCTGGGGCACGCGGATCGACAAGACGCGCGCGGCGGAATGCTACCGCGTCGCGGCGGCGCGTGGGCTCGACTGGGCGATGTACAATTACGCGACGTTGCTTGCGCTGGGCGAGGGCGTTGCCGAGGACAAGCCGGCTGCGCTGGCGTTGCTGGAGAAGGTCGCGGCAATGCACTCGGGGCTCGCCAGTGCGAAGGCGATCAACTTCGTCGGCAGTTTCGCGGAAGACGGTTGGGCTTGCGAGCGCGACATGACGCGTGCCGCGGCATGCTATGCGACTGCGGCGGAAGGCGGCGATTTCCGCGGCTGCTTCAATCACGCGCGCATGCTTGGCGCGGCGGGGGAGATCGAAATGGCACTTGGTTGGCTGAGACAGGCGGGCGCACGGGGCAACGCGGCGTTCCTCGCCAAGGCCGAAGCGTGGCTGGAAGCGAGCGATATCCCGGCGTTCCGGACGTCCGGCGTGGCGGCATTGCGGGAGGCGGCGGCATGCTGATCGCCATTCCCGACGTGCTCGAGCCGGCTGACGTGACGCGCGTCCGAGCGCTGATCGACGCGGCCGAGTGGATCGACGGCAACGCCACCTCTGGCCCGCAATCGGCATTGGCCAAGCGCAACGAGCAACTGCCAGAGGACTCGGCCGCCGCGCGCGAGGCTGGCGGGATCATCCTCGACGCGCTCGGTCGCTCCGCGTTGTTCGTCGCCGCCGCGCTGCCGCTGAAAGTCTTCCCGCCGCTGTTCAACCGCTACGCCGGTGGCCAGGATTTCGGACTGCACGTCGATAATGCCATCCGTATCAAGCGCGGCTCCGACTTCCGCATCCGCAGCGACCTGTCGGCAACGCTGTTCCTCGCCGATCCCGAAACCTATGACGGCGGCGAACTGATGATCGAGGATCAGTTCGGCCCGCAATCGGTCAAGCTGCCCGCTGGCCACCTAGTGGTCTACCCCGCCTCCAGCCTGCACCGCGTCGCGCCGGTGACGCGCGGCGTGCGCGTCGCATCGTTCTTCTGGCTGCAGTCGATGGTCCGCGACGACGGCGCGCGGCGGATTCTGTTCGATCTCGACCAGGGCGTGCAGGCGGTCGCGGCCGCGCAGGGGCAGGGCGATCCGGCAACGGTGCGGCTGACGGGGGTGTACCATAATCTGCTGCGCCGCTGGGCGGATGTTTGAGCGCACATGACGGAAAGGGGATGGATGGACTTGGCTACGCCCGCCATGCCACGCTCCACGAACGGGGGAATATTCGATGAGTAAACTGGCGATGCGACGGGCCTGGTTTCAGGTCCATAAGTGGATCGGGCTGATCCTCGCGATCCTGATCATCCCGCTGTCGCTGAGCGGCGCGGCGCTGGTGTGGCATGATGCGCTCGACCGGATCGTCGATCCGAGCCGCTATGCGGTATCAGGGACGACAGTGCTCAGCCCGGACGCCTATGTCGCCGCGGCGGCGGCCCGGCTCACACACGGCGAGCGGATCGCGATGCTGACGATGCCCGAGGACGGCGGCCCGGTAGTGATTGCGGCAGCGGCGGCGGGGAGTGCGCCCAAGCGGCCGGGGCCACCGCAGCGGACGATGGTGTATCTCGATCCGCCGACCGCGCGCGTGCTGGAGGTTTCGCCCTCGAATGGTGGGCTCGTGCGGTTCTTGCACGTTCTGCATGGGAGCCTGCAGCTCCCCGGCGTCGGACGCTCGATCGTAGGCTGGATCGGCGTAGCGATGATGGTGTCGTGCTTTACCGGGCTGTGGCTGTGGTGGCCGACGATCGGCAAGTGGACGCGCGGGCTGCGGTATCGGCGCCATCGTAACGTCGATACCAACCTGCACCACCTGTTTGGGTTCTGGATCGCGCTGCCGCTGTTCGTGCTGTCGCTGACCGGCGCGTGGATCTCGTTCCCGCAATTCTTCGGCACGCTCACCGGCGAGGCTTCGCGGCCTAAAGGCGGTCCCGATCGCGGGGCGATGATGCGCGCGAAACCGCTCGCGAAACCCGCCCAGCCGCTCGACGTGGCGATCGGCAAGGCGCGGGCGCTGGCGGGTGGCGCACCGTTGCGGAGTGTTGCGTGGCCGACCGATCTCAGCGCGGACTGGACCGTGACGTTCGCGCGCGGAGGGACGCCGGTCGGGGTGAAGATCGCCGACGATACCGGTGGCGCGACCGCGGCGCCGGCGCGGCCTCGGGGCGGCGTGGGGCGGTGGATGCGGCGGATCCACGACGGCACCGACATGGGCGCGCTGTGGCAGGTGATCATCTTCATCGGCGGAATCCTGCCCGCGGTGCTGGCGGTGACCGGGGTGATCATGTGGTGGCGCGCGAGAGGATGGAAGGCTGAGCTGGCGGCACGACGCGCGGCGTAAGCTTTCCCTCTCCCCTGGGGGGAGAGGGAAGGAGGAGCCTCTTGGCGACGGGAGGGTGAGGGGCTGTTGGGATTAACGCCTGAGCCTCATGCCCCTCACCCTCCCACGCGAAAGTGCGCGCGGGCCCCTCCCTCTCCCCTGAAGGGAGAGGGGTTTTAGCTACCGCCCCAACAGCACGCGGGCTTGGCCGGCGATCTGTGCCAGCATCGCCGCATTTGGGACGGCCGCATGACGCGCGCGGTCGATGACGGCCTTGAACTGCGCCACGCGCGTGGCGTTCGCCGTGAGCCAAGCCTCCACCGCACCCTGCGGATCTTGCGCACCACGCCGCGCCAGGAACTCCAGCCGCAACTGCTGGAAATCGCGCGCCAGACCGGCGATCAGCAGGCGCTCCCACGGATCGGTCGGGCTGATCCGCGCCGCATTCGCCTGCGCCCAATCCAGCCCGAGCGCCTGCCCGAGGTGCGTGAACGCGCGCGTGAGGACCGCCTCGTCGAGCGTCATCCGCTCGCCGAGATCGGCCAGCCCGACCGCGCCGTCCATCTCGAACAGGCGGACCACCTTGCGCACCAGATCGCCCGGCGCACCGACCGCCTCGAGCTGGCTGGCGATGCGGCTGCTCTGCGCACTCGCCTCTTCGAGGAGCAGCGCCGCGGTCTGGCTGTCGAGCTGCGTGATGCCCTTCGCCAGCCGTGCGAGCACGTCGCCCGGTGCCGTCCCCGGCGCCGATACGCGCAACAGGTCGGCGATCTGCGAGCGCGTTGCGACCGCTACCTCGTCGAACAGCGCGATCCTCGCCGCCTCGGGCATCACCGCGGTCTCGATCTCCGCCCATAGCGCCGGCAGGTCGAACAGGCGCTCGGCGACGACGAACATCGCTGCGATATCGCCCATCGCTGCGCCTTCCTCTTCTGCCAGCTCGAACGGATAGAGAATGCCCAATCGGTTGACGATCCGGTTGGCGAGCTTGGTCGCGACGATCTCGGGCCGCAGCCGGTGCTCGTCGATCGCGGTCGCAAAGCGCTCGCGCATCGCTGCGGGGAAGGCGGCGTGGAGGTCGGGCTTCAGCGCATCGTCCTTGGCGATGTCGCCATGCTCGATCGCATCCTGCAACCCGAGCTTGGCGGTCGCGAGCAGCACGGCGAGCTCGGGACGCGTGAGCCCCAGCCCATCCTGACCACGACGGAGCAGGATATCGTTCGACGCGAGCCCCTCGACCGCACGATCAAGCCGCCCGCTGCCCTCGAATATCTCGATGACGCGGACATAGCTCGGCATCGCCACCGCGCCGTCCGCCTCGGCGATCGACAGCGCGAGCGTCTGGAGGCGGTTGTCCTCCAGCACCAGGTGCGCGACGTCGTCGGTCATGCTGGCGAGCAGCGTGTTGCGGTCCTCATAGTCGAGCCGCCCCTCGATCATCTCGCGGTTGAGCGCGATCTTGATGTTGACCTCGTTATCCGAGCAGTCGACGCCCGCCGAATTGTCGATGAAGTCGGTGTTGATCCGCCCCCCGCGTGCGGAAAACGCGATCCGCGCCGCCTGCGTGACGCCCAAGTTCGCGCCTTCGCCGATCGCGATCACGCGCAGGTCCTCGGCGTTGACGCGCAACCGGTCGTTGGCCGGATCGCCGACCGCGACGTTCGCTTCTGCCGCCGACTTCACATAGGTGCCGATGCCGCCGAACCAGAGTAGGTCCGCCGGCGCCTTGAGGATCGCCGAGATCAGCGCGCCCGGCTCCATCTCGCTCACCGTCACGCCGAGCGCAGCCTGCACCTGCGGCGACAGCTTGATGACCTTGGCGGTGCGCGCGAACACGCCGCCGCCCTTCGAGATCAGGCTGGCGTCGTAGTCCGCCCAGCTCGACCGCGGCAGCGCGAACATCCGGTTGCGCTCGTCCCAGCTGGTCGCCGGATCGGGATCGGGATCGAGGAAGATGTGGCGGTGATCGAACGCCGCGATGACCTTCAGCGTCTTCGACAGCAGCATGCCGTTGCCGAACACGTCGCCCGACATGTCGCCGCAGCCGACGACGGTGATGCTCTCGCTCTGCACGTCGAGGCCGCGTTCGGCGAAGTGCCGCTGGACGCTCAGCCACGCGCCCTTGGCGGTGATCCCCATCGCCTTGTGATCGTAGCCGACCGAGCCACCGGAGGCGAACGCGTCGCCCAGCCAGTAGCCGCGTTCGAGCGCGAGCGCGTTCGCCACGTCGCTGAACGTCGCGGTACCCTTGTCGGCGGCGACGACGAAATACGGGTCCTCGCCGTCGAGGATCGTCACCCCGTCGGGATGGACGACCTTGCCCTCGACGATGTTGTCGGTGATCGACAACAAGGTCCGGATGAAGATCCGGTAGCTCTCGGTACCTTCGGCCAGCCACGCATCGCGGTTCGACGGGGCAGGGAGCTGTTTCGGATAGAAGCCGCCCTTCGCGCCGGTCGGCACGATCACCGCGTTCTTCACGCGCTGCGCCTTCATCAACCCAAGGATCTCGGTGCGGAAATCGTCGCGACGATCGGACCAGCGCAGGCCGCCGCGTGCGACCGGGCCGGCGCGGAGGTGGATGCCTTCGACGCGAGGCGAATACACCCAGACTTCGCGCCACGGCACGGGGGCGGGGAGGCCCGGAATCAGGTGGCTGTCGAGCTTGAACGCGAGCGCTTCCGATGCGGCCGGCGTGAACGCGTTGGTCCGCAACGTCGCCGCGATCAGGTTGCGATACGCGCGCAGAATACGGTCGTCGTCGATCGCGGTGACCGCGTCGAGCCCGGCTTCGATCGCCTGGTCCGCCTCGATCGCGTTGCCGGGATGATCGGGGTGGTGGACTGCCGTGAACCGCGCGATCAGAGCGGCCGCAACTTTCGGCGCACGCCGCAACGCATCGACGACGGTGGTCAGGCCATACGGAAGCCCCGCCTGGCGCAGATACCGGAACCACGCACGGAACAGCACGATCGCCTCGGGACGCATCCCCAGTTCGACGATCAGCCGATTGAACGCATCGTTCTCGGCCGCGCCTTCGAGCACTGCCGCGATCGCACCTTCGAGTACGGGGGCGTCGCTTTGCTGCGCGGCGTCGTTCGCCTCCAGCACGAAGTCATGCACGAACGGCACGCTGTCGTCGCGCAACCGCGTCGGCAGCTCGCCGATCACGCGGAAGCCGAAATTCTCCAGCACCGGGACCGCGTCCGACAGGGGCAACGCGCCGCCGAGCTTGTAGATCTTGAGCTGCGGATCGGCGCCGGCCTCACCCGGGACGAGCCTCACACCGCGCGCGTCCGTATCGGCGAGCGCGGCGATGCGCTGGATATCCTCGGCGGCCTCGGCGGGCGTGCTGAGGTTGCGGTAATTCTGCGGGAACGCGGCGGCCCATTTCAGCGCCAGACGCGCGGCACGCGGTGGCGGCAACGTCTCGACCAGCGCGGCCTCGACGTCCGACACCCAGCCGCGCACCATCCGCTGCAACCGGAGCGCAAGCGGCGCGACGTCGGGCATCCGGCCATCGCCGCGCAGATCGAGCGTGTAGCGGATCATCGCAACCTCGCCGTCCTCCAGCGCGATCGACCAGTTGAGCACGCTCGCATTCGCCGCCTCCGCCAGCATGTCGCCGATCGCGACGCGGCGGCTGGTGGTGACGTCGTCGCGCGGCAGCCAGACGAACCCGAAGAGGTGACGGCCAAGCGCCGATTCGACGAGCACCAGCGCGGGGCGCGGCCGATCCGCGAGGCTCATCGCGGTCAGCGCCAGATCCTCCAGCGCATCGGGCGCGAACGCGATCACGAGATCGTGCGGGAGCGCGGTGAACGCGTGCGTCAGCGCCTTGCCGGCATGCCCGCGCGGATCGAAGCCGAACTTCGCCTTCATCGCCGCAAGGCGCGTGCGCAACACCGGCACGTCGCGCGGCATCGCAGCCAGCGCGGCGCTGGTCCACAAGCCGCTGTAGATCGACAGTCCGGCGACCGTCGCGCCTTCCATTACCGGCACGACGACGAGGTCGAGCGGCACGGCGCGGTGGACGGTCGAAATCAAATTCGACTTGAGTAGCAGCGGTGCATCGTTGCCCGCCTCGAACCACTTGATCGCGAGTGCGCGCGACGCCTGGGCGAGGATCGGTACGCGATGTTCGTTGCGCGCGATCCCCAGCGCGGCATGACCGCTGCCGTCACGGTGCCAGATCTGGTGCCCGAGCAGCGTCAGGTGCCCGCCCAGGAACCACTGCAACAGCGCCGCGCCCTCGCCCTCGGGCAGCTTGGCGATATCGTCATCGAGCGCCGCCTGCATAGCGCGCCAGTCGGTCACCGCCGCACGGACGTCGGCCAATACGGCCGTGAGGTCCTCGATCAGCCCGCGACGGTCACGAGCATCGGCACGCTCCATCTCGAGATAGATCATCGATTCGGGTCGGCCTGCGCCTTGACCATCCGCGTCGATCGCATGCAGCGTACCGTCGGGCGTCCGCGTCGTGCGGACGACGGGGTGGATGATGCGATCGACCGCGATGTCCTGCGCGCCGATCGCAGCTGCGATCGAATCGACCAAGAACGGCATGTCGTCGTTGACGATCGCGAGCCGCATCCGCCGCCGCGTGTCGTCCGCGCTGATCGGCTCGATCGCGATCGCCGGCGCACCGTCGTCGCGGTGCGCGGCGGTGGCGGCGACGAACGCCGCGGCCTGCGCGACCTCGCTCGCCCCGAAGTCCTTGAGTTCGCCCGGAAGGGCCCGTTCGGTCAACCGGCCTGCAAGGGTCTCGGTGAGCGTGTTCAACGATTGGTTCGCCATAGGTCAGGGCCTATGCGCCCCCCGTTCGCCTATCTCAACCCTTGTGGCAGGTGCGAAGAATAATGCCGCATCGCACCTAAGATACGGACCGTTCGGCGGTCGCGATCGACGCGAGATCGCCGTCGAACCCGCCCACAAAGCTTGCGAACCCGCCCGCCGGCACCTGATGCCTCTGGGCATGCCGCAACACTGTCGCGAACGTCTCCAGCCGCGTCGCCTCGAAAGTCGCGCCGAAGACCAGCGTAACGATCTGCATCATCACGTCGGCCTGGCCTGGCAGGCAGGCGGCCTTGAACAATGTGGCGAGATCGCCGTCGTCGTGCTCGGCCGACACTGCAAGATCATGCGCCCGCCCCAACGTACGGTGGAGCGCCGCCCGACTGCGCGCTTCGGCAGCCCGGACCTGCGCCGCACTCTCGCGCGCCATCGCCAGCCGCTCGCCGAGCGGACCAGCCACCACATACTCGGCCGGCAACGGATCATCGAGTACCAGCGTCTCCACGGGCGCCGGCTCGGCAGGCATGACATCGAACCCACCACTCGGACCATCGGCCCAAACCTGCGCGGCCGTTCCCGAGCCCTGCGGTGTCGCGTGAACCGCAGCATCCAGCTCCGCCGACAGCGCCGCCTGCAGATCGGCGTCCGCGAGTTCCTTCCAATTGATCACGCCGTAGATGAAGTCGATCGTCACGCCGCCCGATGCGAACGGCATCAGGATGCCGCGGTACAACGTCGTCCGCCCCCGGCTGCTGACGAATTCCGCCTCGAAGCCGATCGGCGCGCGATTGGCGATGATCTGCAGATAATGATCGGTCAGCCGCGACAGCAGCGAGCGGCTCGGCACGTCGGCGATCGTCGCGATCGGCCCCTCCAGCCCGCATTCCTCGCGCAGCGCACGGCCGAGATACGCGATCCTGGGGTCGCCCATGCCGTGGCTAAAATCGAGCAGCACGCTGTGCGGGCCGAAATCGGTGATCGTCTCGGGCTCGAGATCCGCGATCGACGGGTAGGGGCGGTCTTTCAGCAGCGACACCCAATGGTTGTACGCGCGCACATGCATCCGCCGCTCGTCGCCGCCGAGATCGAACATCACGTCGTTGACGCCGGCGTCGGTCGAATCGCGCGGGCCGGCGTCCGCCATCGGGCGCGTCGCGGTATTCCCGGGCGCCAAAATATCCGCGCCCGCTCCGCGTCCGTCCTCTACGCTGCGTGCCGTCGTCATGCCCAAAGATCCCCGTATCGTCGCCGCGCTTGTGCACCGCGCTTGGTAAACACCGAGTAAACCCGCAAACGGCTTGTCAGCCCGCCAAACCGCTGGTAGTTGCCGCCACCTCGACCGGATACGTCCGTCGTCGGGCCGCTTTAGCTCAGCTGGTAGAGCATCGCATTCGTAATGCGGGGGTCACAGGTTCGAGTCCTGTAAGCGGCACCATCGACATATTGTTGAAGTACAACGATCTTCCAGGCGGCTTCTTGCCCGTAAATCCGGTAATCCGGGTTTTGGTACCGCGGTCGTATCGCCAGCCTATTTTCCGGCGCCGGAGCAGGGTGCGACCTTGATTGGCAGCGTTACGACGGTCTCTCCGCCTCAAGACGATCTACCTTTACGAAGCGTCCTGCACGTCCTTCTCGATAACGAGTGCGAGGTAAAGATTTGCGAGCGCATAGTGGCTCGAACACGCGTTCGGGTCCTCCGTCGCGGCAGCCATCTCAAGCTCCATTTCGGCGCGACGCTCGTAATAGCGTCGATCCTCATCCGTCACCACAATCCGCCTCCTGCGCGGTTCGAGCCGCGCCCTTCCTTGTTTGCGCGATCGCTCGCGTTTGGCGGGTTCCTAAACCTTGGACTGGGCTATCACAAGGTTCATTGTTCACTTTCTGTTCTTGCGCTCTGCAGAGCTAACCGGAGAGGGATCGGCTCATGAGTAGCTTGCGGCTCCACCAAATACCGTTCGAGTGGCGTCTCGCGAAGTTCCGTTCTTCCCGTGTCGCACGTCGGCTAATTTCCCGTCGCCTGCGCACGGCGATATGGAGGAACCGAGCGATGGCGGGTGCCGGAATGAACGACGGCGATCTGGCGGTATCATGGCGATCGCGCCCGGCATTGCCTCGATCGCAATGTGGTCGCCCAATCTGGACCAGCACGGCAATTCGATGCTCAACGCCCGCACCGCTGGTCCGTCTTCGGTCCCCGGATCGTCTGAATGGAGCGTCTCCACACACGCTTGCCGACGAAGCCAAGCTCGCACATGATCGTGCAAAAGGGGGACGCGCGTGAACAAGTGGGTGCTGATAGTGGCGCTAGTCATGGCAACGCCGGTCACGGCGCGGGATCTGGGCGTGCCGGCCGACAAGGGCTGGAAACATGCCGAAACCGGCCTGATTCTCATGCCGCAACTGGCCGGTCTTTCGCGCACGACGCTGACCGATGCGACCGAGACCGAGCATGACGTGGCGGCGCAATATGACGTAGCGGACAAGAGCGTGTTCGCAACGATCTATCTCTTCCACCCCGCGATCCCCGATGTGGCGTTGTGGTTCGACCGGTCGCAGACCGCGCTCGAAACGCGCGACATCTTCCGCCATGCTGCTCCAGCCAGCGCCGATCCGATCGCCTTCGCCGCGACGAACAGTGGGACGGCGACGTCCCTACGCCAGGTCTATGCCACACCCGGCGGCGCCTATCGGAGCACCGCGCTCGCGGTCATGCCGGTCGGCGAATGGATCGTCAGCATCCGCATGAGTGCGAAGACACTGACCGCGGACCAGCTCGACGCCAGCCTGCAACAGGTGATCAAGGCCGTCCGTTGGCCGCCCTCCGCTACCATCGCAACCATCGCGGCGGCCCCGGTCACGCCGTGCACCACGCCGCTGACCTTCACCAAGGCCAAACAGGCCAAGCCGAACGGTGCCGACCTGCTGATGTCCCTGATGGCCAGCACCATGGCCACCAAGGCGAAAGCGGAAGAGAAGTCGGCGCCGCCCGTGGCGCATCCGAGCTGGTGTCGCGACGGCAGCGCGAGCACCGAATACGGCGTCTATCGGTCGAACGCGAGCACCGGCGGCTACGTCATGGCGCTTTACGATGCCGGCCGTGTCGTCAGCGTCTATCCCTCGCTGATGGGCCAGGTCGACAAGAGCGGGACGTATGCGGTGTCGCTGGAGGATGTCGAAGGTACGACGTCGGTCTTTCCGTCGTTCACCGCGCTGCCTTCGCCCAAGCAGGTGTGGGATCTGGTCGGAAGCGGCAAACGCAGCGGTACGATGAAGGGCAAACAGATGACGATCGACCCGAAGGCGCTCTGACCAGGGCGCCTGCTCGGACCGAAAGGTCAACCGCGATTGATGCGATCGATCAGCGCTGGCAGTTCGGCCAGGCTCTCCAGCGTCGCGAAACGATCCGAATCCTCAGGGGGCGTCGCATGTTCATGAGCCCACGCACCGTCCTGCGGAACATAGGCCGCCCACGCCCCAGCCTCCAGCGCCGGACGCACGTCGGAGCGTATCGAATCCCCTGCCATCACCGCCTCGGCAGGTTGCACCGCATATCGTTCGAACAGCCGCGTGAAGGTATCGGCGGTCTTGTCGCTGACGATCTCGACACCGGCAAAGCGATCGCCAAGACCCGACGCGGCAAGTTTGGCTTCCTGATGCAGCAAGTCGCCCTTGGTGACGAGCACGGGCCGACCGCGGTCCGCCAGATCCTCCAGCGTCTGCGCGATCCCGTCGAACAACTCGACCGGGTGCGCAAGCAGCGACCGGCCTGCCGCGAGGATGTCCGCGACCATCGTCGGTTTCAGATCGGCACCGCAAAGCTCGACCGCGGTCTCGATCATCGACAGCGTGAAGCCTTTCGCACCGTACCCGTAGAGCGGCAGGTTGCGCGCCTCGCACGCTTCCAGCGCCGGGCGGGCGACCTGCGCGTCGGCGAACGGCCGCAGCATCTCCAGCAGCGCATCCTCGGCCGCATTGAAGTGCCGCATGTTGTGCCAGAGCGTGTCGTCGGCATCGAGGCAGATAAGGCGTATCGTCATGGCCATGTTTTACACCCGGCATTTTGTCGCACCATGACTATTCACCGACAGCGCGCGCCGTAAACCGTCAAACCAGGCTGTTCGTGGGAGACCAACTATACTCACGCGGCAGGATCGATATGATTGCCACTATGCTCTGCGGGATCTTGCTCCGCGCCCAGTCGCGGGCAAAGTGGAACAGTCAACAGAATTTATCGTATAACAAAGTTTGCCTCCGTTTCAGTGCATACTGAGATTCATAATATCATTGAGACGAGTATTTTCCTCCCAGGGCGAATCGCCCAAAAAGGAGAGTATGATGCCAACGCAGAAACAGATCGCGGAACTTGCCCACTCGCTCCACGATCGGAAGATCATCAATCTCGATACATCGATGCGCGACGCCCTCAGTGTATCGTCGACGGTTCTGAACGATCCGAACGTCGTCGCCGACTGGAATGTCGTCGGTGGGTCCCACTATTTCCTGGTCACGGGAATTCAGGGTGGTCTGGAAAAGGTCGCAAACCCGTCGACCATCGGAAAGACGATCGCTCAGCATTGAGCGTCACGGACATAATGGCGTTTCGTCGTCGCATCATGGCCATGACGAAGCGCCATTATACATATGAGCAATGTCATGGCTGATAAGACCGTCGAAGACGAACGCATTACGATCGAACTGGTAAAGTACTTCTTGTCGGTCAGGCCGCTTATCGCCAAATTGGACGCGATAGACGCCGACACGTTTCAATCCCAAGGGTTGCGCGCATCGAAGGTCATTTCCGAAATCCTGCTGTTCTTCGAACTGGCGGAATCGGTCGTCACGCGCGCTGGGCAGCTTCGCGACCGCGTCGTGGTGTTCGTTTCATGGGCGGTGCATGAGGTGTGTACAGAGGCGTTTATTGCCAACGCGGAACGGCGGCCAGCCGAGGCAAGCAGGTTCGGTATCATTCTATTGTGCGCGCGACGCTATGGTGTGTGCTCGCCTATGCTGGCGCGGGTCGAGGCACTGATCCGGTCGCCCGGATATTTCGCCGTCGAGCGGCTCCCGTTCCGGCATCACGAAGCGACGTGGCTGTACGAGCGGGTGACGAACGTTGCCGTCGCCGAACATCTTGTATGCCGGTCATCACTTTTATCGCGATTTACGCACCCTTCGATGATGGCGAGGACGGATCTTTACGCAAAGACGCATTCGGCGATGTTCGAGACCGATTTTGGCCGTCGCCGATCGGAGCATTGTGCGATATTCCCCGACGTGGCGATCGCGCTGGATCACGATCTGGCCTATACGTTCTGCGATGCGGACTGGGATCTCGTCGGGGAAATCTGCCTGACGCAGGTGTTTCTGGAGTGTCGCGGACCGACTTTCCAACAGGCAGACGCTGCCTTGAGATCGATATATAAGAAGTTCGGTTTTATACCGTCGATTACATTCGACAGTAAGACGGCCAACTCTTTGCCGGAGCAGGACGACGATCTCTATCGCTTCATTCATTCCTATCATACGACGCTGGTATTCGGGTTGCTGATAGTGTGTGCCGCCAATGCCATTCCCGCCCGCATCGAGAATTCCGATATCGAACCGGCGAGCGGAAATGTCTTGGCTGCGATCGTCGAGAAATTCGGTGTTTCGGAATTGGACTATGGGCCGATGAACGAAGACTGGTTCTCGGACGATTTCGAGATGGGGTTGGACATGCTGATCGATGGCTATGCGACGCGATGCTACGTTAGTCACGGCCTTGGCGATGCTCGCGCATTGCTCGAGCAATGCGCGGAACACGCGGGACCATTATCGCGCGATTCACACGCCTTTTACGCGCGCTTCTGATCACCTATCGGTCGAAACTACGCCGATGCGTCGAACTCGTTAAACGCGGAGCGCACCTCGTCGGCGGTGGCGTCATCAGCGACGTCGACCGTGACCACGACCCTGCCGTTCAATGCGGCATCATCTCGCGCCTCTTGGCTTGATGTGCCAGCAGCGGCGTCGGCGCCGGCATCTTCGGTACCCGCGGAGTTCGCCTCGCCATCCGGGGCAACCAGGACCTTGGCACGATCTATGTTGAATTGCTGGACGAGCCGCTCGACGGTCATCTCGGCTTCACGGCGCGTATCGAATTTTCCGGTCAGTTTCATGGTCGTCTCTCCAGCCGGTATGGCTTTCTGGAACAACCATCCAGATCGCTGGCGGTGCCATGCGGCACGGCTTTTCGTCACACCAGCGCGCAGCGATTGACGTGATCTGTCGTCGGCTCTTACCGTGGCGACCATGCCAGGCTTTGAAAGCCGAACCCTGCTCGACTGGAAAAGTGCATGCCGCAACGCGCGCTCAAGCCCGACCAACGCCTTCGCGAACATCTCGAAGATGCGCTGGTCGAGGCGGAGCAGCTCGGCTGGACGGTCGTCGCGGCGCTTATATCCGAAGCGCTCGATGCAATGGATTCGCCGTTGGCAAATACAGCGTAAAATTGGGCTAAGTTTTTGGCAGATTGAACCCGAGAAGCTGTAGCAAATTGCATCGAAATGGAGGTTTCTGTTCGGTCGGTTTGCATTTGTACGAAAAAGAGACGGTTCACGCGTGATCCGGGCGAATGGCCAACCCCGATAGTATTGCCATATGAAAATGGTTTGCTAACCCGCCGCCGGGGGAGAGAAATATGCAGGCGGGGGCGGCGTTTGTCGTACATGGACGATCGGGACAGCGTGACGGTTCGGATCTAGGATCGGACCAGGCGACGACTGCGCCGGTGCATGGCACGCCATATCGTGGCGATATCGATGGTCTGCGCGCGATCTCGGTTATTGCGGTCATCATTTATCATCTGTTCCCGACCCGCTTCCCGGCGGGCGGGTTGGGTGTCGATATCTTCTTCGTCATATCGGGATATCTGATCGGCGGGATCGTCCTTGCCAGCGTTGCGGCGCGGCGGTTCACCTTTGGCGATTTCTATCTGCGGCGGCTGCGCAGGATCGCGCCGGCGTTCGTGGTGATGATCATCGCCACCACGTTGGTCTCGACGATCCCGCTCTATCCCCAGGAGCTGGCGAGTTTCGCCACCAGTGCGCTGGCGGCGCTGGCGTGTGTCGGCAACATATTCTTCTATTTCACATCGGACTATTTCGCGGCCGACAGCGCGACCTTGCCGTTGCTGCATACCTGGTCGCTGGGTGTCGAAGAACAATTCTACCTGGTATTTCCGTTCCTGCCGTTGCTGATCGCGCATTCCCGGTGGAAACGATGGCTGGTGCCGATCATGACGGCGACGGCACTGCTCTCGCTGGCGGTGAGCATCGCCTATGTACGAACGAACGCCGCAGCGGCATTCTATCTTCTGCCTAGCCGGTGGTGGGAATTGATGGTCGGCGTCCTCGCATCGCAGATGCGGGGGGACTGGCTGACATCCCGGCCGCTGACGCGCATGGCCTCCGCCGCGGCAGGGCTGGGTCTGATCGCCGCCTCCCTCCTGCTGGTACGGCCCGAGCACGGATTTCCGGGGCTGGTCGTCGTGCCGGCCTGCCTGGGGGCGGCGCTGGTTCTGATCACCGGTCAGGGCACATCGACGATGGTGCATCGCGCGTTGAGCGTTTCCCCGGCGCGCTATATCGGCCTGGCGTCCTATTCGCTGTATCTCTGGCACTGGCCGGTCATCGTTCTCTACCGCCAGCACCGACTGATCGGCAAACTGCTGATACGGGACGCGGTCATCGTTCTGATCGTGACGGCGATCCTCGGATTTGCGTCCTGGAAATTCATCGAAGGCCCCTTTCGCGGCAAGATGGCACCACGCCGACTGGGCGCATGGTGCGGCGGGCTGATCGCCATCGCAGCGCTGTTGCAGGTCGGTATCCTGGCGACCAGCGGCCTGCCGGAACGATTTTCCCCCACGGTTCTGGCGATAGCAAGCGCCGGGGGGCAGTCCGGATCGATGCCAAAGCCCAAGGCGAACTGCTTCCTCACCAATCAAAGCAGCGTTGGCGACTTCGACAAGATCCCATGTCTCGCGCGGGAACAGGGCAAGCCCAATTGGCTGCTGGTGGGAGACAGCCATGCATCGATGATGTGGCGTGGCTTATCGGTGGTGCTGCCACATGTGCATTTCCAGACTGCGGTCGTGTTCGGCTGTGAGATGCCGCTCGATCCGCAGCCGACCGGTCGCGTGTGCGACGACTTGATGCACCAGGTGCTGGTCCGCGACCTGGATATTGCGCGGCCCGATGCGGTGCTCGTGATCTGGCGCTGGATCCGGTTGGATATCCCCGCGCTGAAACGGCTGCATGATCGGCTTGCGGGCAAGGGCATCGCGCTGATCGTCATGGGGCCGACCCCGGAATATTCCATGCCGGTGCCGCGGATCATGGCGGAGAGCGTCAGGCGACGTGATCCGGGACTGCTGGCACGAACCATCGAACCGCGCCTGTGGAAAAACGATCGGGAACTCGCGGCGCAGGCGAAGGCGATCGGATATACCTATCTCTCTCCGCTCAAGGCGATGTGCCCCCAACGGCGCTGTATCGTCGAGAGCGCCGACGGCGGGCTGCTATATTTCGATGCCGGTCACTATAATCAGGTCGGTTCGCAGACCGCCGTGCGTCGCTTGATCGCGAACGACGCGTCGCAGGGATGGCCCTTGCGACAGGCGTTGGCCGACACGAGCGCGCCGACCTACTGAGCCCGGGGAGGGGGCGGAGTCGGGTGGTTCTCGTCGACCCGAAGCCCCCTCGGTTGGCGTCTCCCATCGATGGCGCGGGGGGCTGGAGGGAAGGCCCGGGTCATTCCCCCAGCAGGCGCCGATATTCGGCCTCCGCATGGCCATAGGTGTCCGCGGCGAGCAGCATCAACTTGGCGCGATCGCGAACGATCACGCGGCCACGGACCGCCCGGATCGCCTGTTCCTCCTCGAGTCGGTGGAGCGCATCGGTGATGCTGCTCCGACGGACGCCAAGCATCAGTCGAAACTCCTCATGGGTCATGCAGATGTCGTCGTCGCGGACGCGATCGTGATACAGCAGGATCCAGCGTGCCATGCGCCGCTCGATCGAATGCGCGAGCGACGAGACGATCGTCCGTCCCATCTGGATCATGAAGACGTTGACGAACCGCAACAGCGACAGGCGCAGCGTGGTGCTCTGCTCGGCGAGCATGACGAAGCGCTCGGCCGAAATCCGCAAAGCCTCGCCGCGTTCCGCCCGCATCACCACGTCGTAGGGCGATCGTCTCGTGCCGAGCAGCAACGGCCAGCCGATGCACCCTTCGGCACCGATCAGCCCGACGGCATAGCGATGCTCGCCTTCGAGCGCGTCGAGCACCCCGGCGATCCCCTCTTCCGGGAAGCACAGGCTGTCGATCGCATCCCCTGCATGCGACAGGGTATCGCCGATCGAAAACGGCACGCGGGTCAAATGCGGTGCAAGCAGCGCGAAGTCGTCGGTGCTTAGACTGCGCAGCAACAGGTTCTTGGTATCGCCCTGTTGGATGTGCTCGATCAACACATCGGGTTCGGCGGTTCCCAATACATTCCACGTCATCGTTGCTTCCTGGAAAAAGGCCCGCTCCTCAAAGGGATCGGGGCTGTGTCCGGTTCCGTACCGCAACCATTGTGTCAAGACCGGGGTTGCTGCCTCTAGATAACAGGAGGCCCAATGACCCTTTCCCTCAAGCAGTCGCTCGCCCGTAGCGTCTTCGCATCGTCGCTGGTGTTGACCGCTGGTGGCGCCATCGCGCAGTCGCCGCGGTCGATTTCCGCACCGCCACCAACACCGCCCGCCGCAACCGCGACGCAGCCCGCAAAGGCCGCGCCCGACATGCAACAGGTGCTCGATGCACTTGCGGCACTCGGCGGCAAGCCGATCGAGACGCTCACGCCGGCAGAGGCGCGCCAACAGCCGTCGGCAGCGGACGGCGCCAAGGCGGTGATGGCGAGCAAGGGCATGCCGACCACGCCCGACCAGAGCGTGACGACGCAGGACATCCCCTATGGTGCCGATCCCAAGCAGTTCGCCCGGATCTACAAGCCCGCGACCGCCCCTTCCGCAAATGGCGCGCGTGCAGCGCGCCTGCCGGTATTGGTCTATTATCATGGCGGTGGCTGGGTGATCGCCGACGTCGATACCTATGACGCGGCCCCGCGGGCGATGGCCAAGGCGCTCAACGCGATCGTGGTATCGGTCGAATACCGGCACGCGCCAGAGTTCAAATTCCCGGCGCAGCATGACGATGCCGCCGCCGCGTATCGCTGGACGTTGGCGAATGCCGCGTCATGGGGTGGCAACCCCGCGAAAATCGCGATCGCGGGTGAAAGCGCGGGCGGCAATCTGGCGGTCGCGACCGCGATCTACGCGCGCAACAACCGCCTGACGATGCCGTTGCATATCGTTTCGGTCTATCCGATCGCGAACAACGATGCGTCGTTGCCGTCGCGCCGCGATTCCGCGAATGCCAAGCCGCTCAACGCCGCGATGCTGCAATGGTTTGGCTATTATTATCAGTCGAGCAAGGCCGATGCGCAGGACCCCCGGCTGAATCTCGTTGCCGCCGATCTGCGTGGCCTGCCGCCGACTACGATCATCAACGCGCAGATCGATCCCCTGCGCTCCGACGGCGAGACGCTGGCGCAGGCGATGCGTTCGGCGGGGGACCGGGTCGAGCAGCGCACCTTCCCCGGTGTGACGCATGAATTTTTCGGGATGGCGAAGGTGGTGCGCGGCGCAAAGGACGCCAACGACCTGGCGGTTGCACGGCTGAAGGCGGCGTTTGCCGGCGCCCCGCGCAAGCGCTGAGGCCAACCGATAAGACCGGCCGATAGGACGCGTCGATGCTGGCGCGTCCTATCTCTTTACGATCACTGAAAGGCAAAGACATGGTCAACGGACCGATCCGCTATAGCGCCGACGTCGAGCAGGAGCAGGACGACGAGCAGGCGACCGTCGCCAAGCTCAACGACGCGTTCGATATCATCCTCGAGCGCACCGCGGAGGATTACGGCCATGCGGTTCGGTCGGTCCATGCCAAGTCGCACGGACTGCTCGAGGGCGAGCTGACGGTCGATGCGAACCTGCCCGCGGAGCTGGCGCAGGGACTGTTCGCCACGCCGGGTGTGCACAAGGTGCTGATCCGTCTCTCGACCAATGCGGGCGATATCCTGCCCGACGTCATCAGCCTGCCTCGCGGCCTGGCGATGAAGGTCTTCGATGTCGAGGGTGAGCGACTGCCGGGCGCCGAGGGCAGCGCGCAGGATTTCGTCATGGTCAACGGCCCGGTGTTCCAGGCCAAGACCGCGGAAAAGTTTCTCGGCAATTTGAAGCTTCTTGCCAGAACGACGGACCGTATGGAGGGCACCAAGACGGTTGCCTCCGCGGTGTTGCGCGGGGTCCGGCATGCTCTCGAAGCGGTCGGCGGCGAATTGCCGAGCGGACTGAACTCGCTTGGCGGTGCGCCCAATTCGGAGCCGCTTGGCGATACCTATTACAGCGCCACCGCGTTCCGGTATGGTGACTATATCGCCAAGTTCAGCCTGGCGCCGGTCGCACCGGAGATGACCGCGCTCACCGGCAAGGAGATCGACGTCGACGGGCGCGAGAACGCGATCCGCGAGGAGGTCCGTGCCGAGGTGCGTGGCATGGATCTCGAATGGGAATTCCGGGTCCAGCTATGCCGCGATCTCGACGCGCAGCCGGTCGAGGACGCGACCGTACGATGGGACGAGCAGGATGCGCCGTTCCTCCGCGTCGGCATGGTGCGCGCGGCGGCACAGGACAGCTGGAGCGACGATCATGTCCGTCGCATCAACGAGGAAAGCCGCTTCAGCGTGTGGACCGGCATCGCCGCGCATCGCCCGCTGGGCAACATCAACCGCGTCCGCAAGGACACGTATCGCCATTCGGCCGACTTCCGTGCGCGCACCAACGGATGCCCCTATCACGAGCCGGTCGCGCGCGACGCCGGGGCGGGGCAGGGCTGATGCGCGCCGCGCCGTTTCCGCCCGCGGACATGCCCGCCGAGCTGCGTCCGTTGCACGACGAGATGGGCGCCTACATTGCCGAGCATCTCAAGGGCTTCGTGTCGCGTAGGGACGATGGCGCCCTGATCGGGCCGTTCGCCCCGATGCTGCGCTTCCCCGCCTTTGGTCGCGCGGCGTGGACCTATACCAAGGCGCTGATCGACAACGCGACGCTACCCAAGGCCGCGCATGAGGTTGCGATCCTCGTCACAGGCGCGGCGTTCAATTCGCGGTACGAACTGTACGCGCATGAGCGGGTGGGGGCGGCCGTTGGCTTGAGTGATGCAAAGGTCGCGACGATCGCGGCGGGCCAGCGTCCTGCCGACCTGACCGAGGAAGAAGCAGCCGCCTACGACGTCGCGGCCACGCTGGCCGGCGGCCGCCAGCTCCCGGCAACCACCTACCGGCGTGCGGTTGCCGCATTCGGCGAGGATCGCACCGCCGAACTGATCTATCTGGTCGGCGGCTATTGCCTCGTCTCGCTGCTGCTCAATGCCTATGACATGTCGGTGCCCGGCCGCGAGGAAAGCCTGCCCGACGACCGGGGGGACGACGCATGAGCACCGGACGGACCATGGGCGCGGTAGCGGGTGGGCTCGTTGCCGGGCTGGCGATCACGGCCTTGCTGATGCGCGGCGAGAAGACGACCGGGACACCGTCGGAACTCGTCGACCTCGAACGGACGACCGCGCATAAGCTCGGGCTGGCGACTCCCCCGGCGGATCGGTTGGCGACGCCGGGCGAGCAGGCGATCGTGCAGGGCGGGCATCTGCTGCTCTCGGCGGGCGCGGCGATCGTTTATGCCGCGGCGACCGACGAGGACAGCGACGTGCTGGTGTCCGGGATCGGTTTCGGCCTGGCGTTTTACGGGGCGATGCACTGGCTGGTGGGGCCTTTGCTCGGCGTCAAACCTCCCGAATGGGACGCGGATTCGAGCACGATCGGCCTGCACACGCTGAACCATGTCGGTTTTGGCCTGGCAACCGCGGCCGGGGCCAAGCTGGCGACGCGCGCATGACGCCGCGATGGCCAACCCTGCGCACGTACGGAGCATGGCGCATGATGCCGAAACCCGAGTCCTGCACGCACGTTGAGGCGCACTGACATGCCGATCATCACCACCGACACGCTGGCGATCGCCTATACCGATACGGGCCCGCGCGCAGGGCCGCCGGTGCTGCTGATCCATGGCTGGCCGGACGATGGCTCGACCTGGGACGCGGTCCTGCCGATGCTCCATGCTGCCGGCTTGCGTACCATCGTGCCGACGCTGCGCGGTTTCGGCGAGACCCGGTTCCTGGCCGCGGAGACGCCGCGGACCGGCAACAGCGCGGTGCTGGCGATGGACATGATCGCGCTGATGGATGCGCTCGGCATCGAACGGTTCATGATCGCGGGACATGACTGGGGCTCGAATACCGCCGAAGCGCTCGCGGTCGGCTGGCCCGACCGGGTCGCGCGACTGGCGATGCTCGCCACGCCACCGCGTCTCGGCGGCATGCCGACGCCGCCGTTCGCGCAGGCGCAACGGCAATGGTATCACTGGTTCATGGCGACCGCGCGTGGTGCGCAGGCGGTCCGCGACGACCGCAACGGGTTCGCGCATATTCACTGGGAGAACTGGTCGCCGCAGGGCTGGTTCGACGAGGCGACGTTTCAGCGGGTCGCGCGATCCTTCGATACGCCCGATTGGGTCGACGTCACGCTGCACAGCTACCGTGCGCGGTGGGACGAAGCCGAGCCCGATCCCCGCAGCCAGTGGCTCGAGGACAAGGTGAAGGCGACCGAGACGCTGTCGTTGCCGGCGATCTATATCCAGGGCGCGCTCGATGGCGTGAATCCACCCTCCGCCAGCAAGGCGGTGCCGAGCAAATTCGCCGGTCCGTTCGCCTTTGTCGAACTGTCCGGCGTCGGGCATTTTCCCCAGCGTGAGAATCCGCGCGCCGTCGCCCGCCACCTGATCCAGCTTTTCACCGGCACCCCTGCCGATCTTTCCGATACCGTTGACCGGAGCCTTTTGATGTCCAAGACCAAGCCCTTCCTCGCCGGCGCTGCTGCAATCGCGGTGATCGCCGCCGCCGCGATCGGCGTCGCGCAGGCCCGGCCGCGCGGTGCCAGCGCGTTGACGCAAGTCGCGCAGTTCGATCACCAGGCGACCGGCGTCGCAGTCACCGCCGATGGCCGCCGCTTCGTCAATTTCCCGCGCTGGACCGACGACGCGCCGATCTCGGTCGCCGAAGTGATGAAGGACGGGTCACTAAAGCCCTATCCGGATGCCAAGTGGAACAGCTGGCGCAACGCCAAGTCGAACGAGATGCCGGTCGGCGATTATTTCGTCTGCGTGCAGTCGATCGTGCCCGATGGCCACGGCAATCTCTGGGTGCTCGATCCCGGCGCGCCCGGCAACGAGAAGATCCTCGAAGGCGCGCCCAAGCTGGTCAAGATCGATCTGGCGACCAACCGCGTGACGAAGGTCATCAAGGTGCCGCTCGACGTCGCATTGCAGGGCACCTACCTCAACGACATCCGCTTTTCGCCCGACGGCCGGACCGGGTACATCACGGACTCGGGCACGCGCGGTGCGATAATCGTCATCGATCTCGAAACCGGCAAGGGTTTCCGCGCGCTCGATGGGCACGGGTCGACGCAGATCGACAAGAGCGTGACGGTGATGACCGACGGCAAACCGCTCGTCCGCCCCGACAATCGCCAGCCGGCCTTTG
This sequence comes from Sphingomonas sp. PP-F2F-A104-K0414, assembly GCF_004340945.1. Lineage (GTDB taxonomy): Bacteria > Pseudomonadota > Alphaproteobacteria > Sphingomonadales > Sphingomonadaceae > Sphingomonas. The sequence continues at coordinate 660,809 of NZ_SLYD01000001.1, read as the reverse complement.
CCGCCGACGGCATCGCGATCTCCAATGATGGCAAGACGCTCTACTACCAAGCGCTCACCGGCAAGACGCTGTATGCGATCGACACCGCGTTGCTGCGCGACGGCGTCAGCGAGACGGACCGCGCGGCGGGCGTGAAGACGGTGGCACAGACGCACGTCGCGGACGGTCTGTGGATGAGTAAGGCGGGGGTCCTCTATATCTCGTCGCCCACCGACAATGGCATCACCCGGCTGGTCGGCGATCATGTCGAGCCGGTGCTGACCGATCCTCGCCTGCGCTGGCCCGACACCTTCTCCGAAGGCGCGGATGGCCGCATCTATGTGACCGCGAGCCACATCCAGGACACGAGCTGGTTCAAGCCAGGGGCACCAGCATCGCTTCGCACCGAGCTGTTCTCGTTCGTCCCCGGCGCCAAGGGCAAATAAGGGTTACATGACCTGTCTGCGCTACAGCGACGCCATCGATACGATCCAGCCGAACGAGCAGGCGTCGATCGACGGTATCATCAGGGGCATGGCCGATCAGACCCGCACGGTCGAGACGCGCGAGCATCATGTAGTGCGGGCCAGCCATGCCAAGAGTTCCGCTTGTGTCGTCGGCGACCTGACGATCCACCCGGGTCTTCCCGCCGAACTCGCTCAGGGTCTGTTCGCCAAACCCGGCACGCAACCCGTCGCGGTTCGCTTCGCCTAAGGGCCGGGCGAGACGCTACCGGGGCACGACGTCGACATCCCCGCCTGATCACCGTTCCGTCGATGTCTTTTATCGGCGGAGCGGCCGGGCCATCATCGCTATGTTCAGGTTCGCGTGCTATATATTACGCGTGACAACAGCGATTCCCCATACCTACGCCATCGGCATAGAGCCGGACGACATCGACTTCATGGGTCACGTCAACAACGCGAACTATCTGAAGTGGGTCCAGGCCGCGGTGATCGACCATTGGCAGCGCCTCGCGCCGGCCGAGGCGGTGGCCGGGCACCTGTGGGTCGCGCTGAAACACGAGATTACCTACCGCAAGCCGGCGTTCCTGGACGACGACGTCATCGCGACGGTTTTGCTCGAGAAGGTCCAGGGCGCGCGCGCGTTCTACGAGACGATCATCAAGCGCGGCGAGGACGTGCTCGCCGAGGTGAAGTCGAGCTGGTGCTGCCTCGATGCGGAGACGCTGCGGCCATCGCGGCTGGCGAATAGCGTCGTGGAGCATTTCTTCCCGAAGGATCCGGCGGCGGCCTGATTGCGACCACCACCCCCGGCGGACTTACCACCCCGGCGAAATTACCACCCCGGCGAAGGCCGGGGCCCAGGTGGACAGGTCGTAGGAACGCTGGGCTGCCCCTTGTTATTGCCGTCCCCCGACTGGGCCCCGGCCTTCGCCGGGGAGGCGGCTCTGACATAAGCGTCCGTCACACCACCTCGTACGGCACCGCGCCGCGCCGGTCCGGATCGACCCGGATATCACTCGCCGCTGGTGGAAACGCCCGCTGGTCGCAATCCGTCCGCAAACAAACACGACACGAAGATCCGATCGGTGTCGCGATCCCGCCCGTCCCCAGCGCGTCCGCATAGATGAACTCCGACGCATTCGCCTCCTCGCACCCGAGCGCCACCGCATAGCGCCGCGCCGGCCGCGTATACGTCTCGGACGGCTTCACCAGACCCTTCGCCATCGAGACGTAGCGGATGCCGTCGGTCGTCTCGATCAGCTGCGTCAGGATCCGGTCCGGGATCGCAACCGCCTCGTGGACGATCCACAACGGACACGCCCCCCCGAACCGCGCGAACTGCAACCGCGTGGCCGAGTGCCGCTTGGTGATGTTCCCCGCCATGTCGACCCGGCAGAAGAAGAACGGAATGCCGAGCGCGCCCGGTCGCTGCAAGGTCGACAGCCGATGGCACGTCTGCTCGAAGCTCGTCCCGAAGATCCGCCGCAGCCGGTCGATATCGTGGCGGACACTCCGCGCCTCCGTCCGAAAGCGCGTATAGGGCATGACGATCGCCCCGGCCGCGTAGTTGGTCAGCCCCGCCGTCAGCAGTGCGCGCGCCGTCTCCGACGCCATCTCCGATGCCGCGACGATCCCGCCGATGACGTCGCCGAACTCGTGCCGCGCGACCTGATGCGCCAGCGAGAACAAGGTGGTCTCCCCTGGCTGCGACCCGTCGAGCCGCAAGGTCGCACCGTCATAATCGCGCAACGGTGCGGCGAGCGCGCCCGAGATCGCCACCGAAACTCCGCGGACCGCGAGCCTTGCCTCAAGCGCTGCCACGCGATCCGCCCCCAGCGTCTCGCCGATCTCCTCCGCCCGCCGATCGAGCGCATCGACATAATTGCCCGCCGCGTGAAACCAGTCGCGCACGTCCTCCCATGGCAGCAACCCAGGCGCCCCGGACCCCGCCACCAACCGGTCGTCGAGCGCGCGCAACTGCTCCTGCGCGCGCCGATACGCGTCGTGCATTGCGACGAGCCGTTGCGCCAACAACGGCTGGTGCTTCACCGCCCGCCGCACCGCGATCTCGTCGAGCGCAGGCGCCTCGACGCTCGTATCCGACACCGCCTCCAGCGTCGCGATCAGCAACGCCGTATCGTCCGCCGCGTCGATGCTCCCCCAATCCGCCGGAAACTCGCGCGCGAGCGTGATCAGCACACCCTCGGTCACTGGGCGGTCGCCATTCTCGATCTGCGAGAGGTAGCTCACCGACAACCCGATCCGCGCCGCCATCGCCGCCTGGCTGATTCCGAGCACGCGGCGCAGGTCGCGCAAGCGGTGTCCGACGAAGAGGCGACGTGCGGGCAGGGTCATCCCTCCGCCTAGTTTGCAAACATCACGTCGGCAAGTTTGCAACATTGCATTTGCGCATCGCATCCCGCTCTGTGAAGGCAATCAGCAGGACGGAGAGACGATGTCATCGACGATCGAAGAGCTTGAACGCCGCCGCGAAGCCGCCAGAGTCGGCGGAGGCCTCAAGCGGATCGGAGCGCAGCACGCCAAGGGAAAGCTCACCGCGAGGGAGCGCCTTGACGTGCTGCTGGACGAGGGTTCGTTCGAGGAGCTCGACATGTATGTCGAGCATAACTGTGTCGATTTCGGCATGCAGGACCAGGTGATCCCCGGCGACGGCGTGGTCACCGGCTCGGGCACGATCAACGGCCGCCTCGTCTTCGTCTTCAGCCAGGATTTCACCGTGTTCGGCGGTTCCTTGAGCGAACGTCACGCGCAAAAAATCTGCAAGGTGATGGACAGCGCGATGAAGGTCGGCGCGCCGATCATTGGCCTCAACGACAGCGGTGGCGCACGCATCCAGGAAGGCGTTGCCTCGCTTGGCGGCTATGCCGAGGTGTTCCAGCGCAACGCGCTCGCGTCCGGCGTCGTCCCGCAGCTCTCGTTGATCATGGGGCCGTGCGCGGGCGGCGCGGTCTATTCCCCCGCGATGACCGACTTCATCTTCATGGTGAAGGATTCGAGCTACATGTTCGTCACCGGCCCCGACGTGGTCAAGACCGTGACGAACGAGGTCGTCACGCAGGAGGCGCTCGGCGGCGCCGTCACGCATACGACCAAGACGTCGGTCGCCGACAACGCGTTCGAGAACGACATCGAGGCGCTGCTCGCGGCGCGCGATTTCTTCGATTTCCTGCCCGCGTCGAACCGCGAAGGGGTGCCGGAACGTCCGACCGCGGACGAATGGGACCGGATCGAGGAGAGCCTCGACACGCTGATCCCGGCGTCCGCGAACCAGCCCTACGACATGCACGAGCTGATCCGGAAGACCGTCGACGAAGGCGATTTCTTCGAGACCCAGCCGGCGCATGCCGCCAACATCATCACCGGCTTCGGCCGCATCGAGGGCCGCACGGTCGGCTTCGTCGCAAACCAGCCGATGGTGCTCGCGGGCGTGCTCGACATCAATTCGTCGAAGAAAGCGGCGCGGTTCGTGCGCTTCTGCGACGCGTTCGAGATCCCGATCGTGACCTTCGTCGACGTCCCCGGCTTCCTGCCCGGCACCGCCCAAGAGCATAACGGCATCATCAAGCACGGCGCGAAACTGCTGTTCGCCTATGCCGAGGCGACCGTGCCCAAGATCACCGTCATCACGCGCAAAGCTTACGGCGGCGCGTACGACGTGATGGCGTCCAAGCACCTGCGCGGCGACTTGAACTACGCTTGGCCGACCGCCGAAATCGCGGTGATGGGCGCGAAGGGCGCGGTGGAGATCATCTTCCGCGGCAAGACGCCGCAAGAGATCACCGAGCGGACGGCAGAATACGAGGCGCGGTTCGCGAACCCGTTCGTTGCCGCGTCGAAGGGCTTCATCGACGAAGTGATCCAGCCGCACTCGACGCGCCGCCGCATCGCGCTGGGCCTACGGAAGCTCCGCGGCAAGGCGCTGGAGAATCCGTGGAAGAAGCATGATAACATCCCGCTGTGACCCGGTACGTCACGTGGACCAGTCCTTGACGCGTCGACTCGGCGAAAGCCGGGGACTCGGGTCGCAGGGGACGGGCTTGCGGATTGAGGTCCCAGCCTCTGCTGGGGTAATGACGTCTACGGGGACGGAGGTTTGATGCTCGCGTTTCTCCTGCTCCTGCAAGCCACTTCGCCCACGCCCACGCCCACGCCAATCTGGAAGCTTGCCGACCGCACAAATTCGGCGGGCGTGCGCAGCATCTCGGCTTCGGTCACCGGTAACGACGGCCTCTCGCGCTTCGTCGTGAAGTGCGACGTCGCCTCCGAGCCGATCGTGTCGATCCAGTTCATCCAGCCGCAACCGCTCGGGTCGGGCGCCGACAAGCTGGTTGCGGTGCGCTTCGATGGTGGGCCGGCATTCACCTATAACTGGCAGTTTCCGGGGACCGGTACGTACATCGCCGATCCCGCGGCGATCACCAAGTTGACCAGTTTCCTGGTGAAATCGAAGACGGTACGGGTCGAGACGACCAACGGCGCCAGCTTTGCGGTACAGGCAAACTTCGTCGCGCCGACCGGTGATGCGATGATCCGGCAGGTGCTCGGCGTCTGTGGCTATACACTCGGCGTCGTCCCGCCGGTGCCGGCCAAGCCTGCCGCGGAGCCAGCGGAATGACGCGTTGTATCGCGATCGTCCGCACATTATCATGTCATGATAAGGAGTCGTGACATGCAGACCGAACGCGTGACGTTTTTGACCTCCCCCGATCATAAGGCAGCGCTCGATGCCTTTGCTGCCAGCAATGGTAAATCCGTCGGCCATGTCCTCCGGGAAGCTTCGACGCGATATCTCGCGGCGGAGGATCGCGCCGACGGGGAGGATGAGAAGGCGTTCGCGCTGATCCTGCCGGAGATCGAGGCGATGCTGCCGCAATGGCATGCGAAGATCGATTCGATGGAACAGTCGATCGACCGCGCGCTGGAAGCGATCGATCGTGCGCTGGCGGGCGACCCGGTGCCGATGAGCCACGCCGCATGAGCGCGACCGAAAAGGCGTTCGGCGTCATCAAGGCGTTGCTGACCTATCAGGAGCGGCTCGATGGGCTCGACGCGAAACTCACGGGGCTGAGTGCCGGCTTGGCGCGTCTGGCCGACAGTCACGTCGCCTTGCGCGAGCGTGTCAGCCGTATCGAAGGGTTGATCGAGGGCGCCGCGATGGCGCGCCGGACGCCCGACAGCCCGAGGATCGAAGGATGACCGCCATGCTGGGCCGGCTCAACCATGTCGGGGTAGCGACTCCGTCGATCGCGAAGTCGGTCGAGACGTATCGCCTGCTGCTCGGCGCGACCGCGATCGGCGAGCCGTTCGACTTGCCAGCGCAGGGGGTGAAAGTTTGCTTCATCGATGCGCCGAACACCCAGATCGAGCTGATCGAGCCGTATGACGAGAGCTCGCCGATCGCCGGCTTCCTGCGCAAGAACCCGGCGGGTGGGCAGCATCATGTCTGCTTCGAGGTGGCCGATATCCATGCGGCGGTCGCCGACCTGAAGGCGAAGGGTGCGACCGTGTTGGGCGAGCCGCGGATCGGCGCGCATGGCACGCCGATCGTGTTCGTGCACCCGAAAGACTTTGGCGGCATGCTGGTCGAGTTGATGGAGACGCCGGGCGATACCGGCGCGCACTAGGAGAGATCTGATGGCCGCGTACGAGCATATCCTGAGCGAACGGCGCGGCGACGTGCTGGTACTGACGCTCAACCGCCCCGACCGGCTGAACGCCGCACCGCCGGCGATGTTCGAGGAGTTGCGTGCGGCGCTAGGCGATCTGGATGGTGCGCGGGCGGTGCTGATTGCGGGCGCAGGCCGCGCGTTCTGCTCGGGCGCGGATGTCGGCGGCGGGGCGCTTGGTTCGGACAATCCGGGCGAGGCGACGTTCGCGGCGCTGACCGGCAGCTACAATCCAACGATGGCGGCGATCGCCGACCTGGCGGTGCCGGTGGTGAGCGCGGTGCGCGGGCCGGCGGCGGGCATCGGCTGCAGCCTCGCGCTCGCCGCCGATTTCTGCGTCGCGAGCGAAACCGCGTATTTCCTCCAGGCGTTCGTCAATATCGGGCTGGTGCCGGATGGTGGTGCGTCGTGGATGCTGCCCCGCCTGATCGGCAAGGCGCGCGCCACCGAGATGATGATGCTCGGCGAGCGGGTACCGGCGACCAAGGCGCTCGACTGGGGCATGGTGCACAAGGTTGCCGCGGACGACGCACTCGATGCGGAGGCGTTCGCGCTGGCTGAGCGGTTGGCGGCGATGCCGACGGTCGCGCTCGGGCTGATGCGTCGGGCGATAACCACGGCGTACGAGACGGATTACCCCACCGCGATGCAGGCCGAGGCGGCGAACCAGCGCGATGCGCGCGGCTCGGCGGACTCGATGGAAGGCGGTCGTGCGTTCCTCGAAAAGCGCAAGCCGGTGTTCACGGGCAAGTGATGGCTTCTGCTACTCGTTCCCCGGCGAAGGCCGGGGCCCAGGCTCGATGCGCAGCATCGAACGCGCTCCCGCGCGCGGTGTGTTTGAGGGGCTGGGCCCCGGCCTTCGCCGGGGAACTAGGTGCTAGGTAATGACTGACAAACCGAACCCAACCCTCGCCGACTGGCAGGCGCTCGCCGCCAAGGAAGTCAAAGGCGCCGACCTCATCTGGCCGACCCCCGAAGGCATAGACGTCAAGCCGCTCTACACCGCGGACGACGTGACCGCCGACCCCGGCCTCCCCGGTTTCGCGCCGTTCACCCGCGGCGTCCGCGCGTCGATGTACGCCGGCCGCCCCTGGACGATCCGCCAGTACGCGGGCTTCTCCACCGCCGAAGCCTCCAACGCGTTCTACCGCCGCAATCTCGCCGCCGGTCAGAAGGGCCTGAGCGTAGCGTTCGATCTCGCGACACACCGCGGCTATGATTCCGACCACCCCCGCGTCACCGGCGACGTCGGCAAGGCAGGCGTCGCGATCGACTCGGTCGAGGACATGAAGATCCTCTTCGACGGCATCCCGCTCGACAAGATGTCGGTCAGCATGACGATGAACGGCGCGGTGATCCCGATCCTCGCCTTCTTCATCGTCGCCGGCGAAGAGCAGGGCGTCGACCGGAAACTGCTCGACGGGACCATCCAGAACGACATCCTCAAGGAGTTCATGGTCCGCAACACCTACATCTACCCGCCCGAGCCGAGCATGCGGATCATCTCGGACATCTTCGGCTACACCAGCCGCGAGATGCCCAAGTTCAACAGCATCTCAATCAGCGGCTATCACATGCAGGAGGCAGGAGCGACGCAGCTCCACGAGCTCGCCTTCACGATCGCCGACGGCATGGAATATGTGAAGTACGGCGTCACGAGCGGGCTCGACATCGACAAGTTCGCCGGGCGCCTGAGCTTCTTCTTTGCGATCGGCATGAACTTCTTCATGGAGATCGCCAAGCTCCGCGCCGCCCGCGTGCTCTGGCATCGCGCGATGACGCAGTTGGGCGCACAGGACGAGCGCTCGAAGATGCTCCGCACGCACTGCCAGACCTCGGGCGTCTCGCTCACCGAGCAGGACCCGTACAACAACGTCATGCGCACCACGATCGAGGCGATGGCGGCGATGCTCGGCGGCACGCAGTCCTTGCATACGAACGCGCTCGACGAGGCGATCGCTCTGCCGACCGACTTCTCGGCACGGATCGCGCGCAACACGCAGATCGTGATCCAGGAAGAGACGGGGATGACCAAGGTCGTCGATCCGCTCGGCGGCAGCTATTATATCGAGAGCCTGACGCAGTCGCTGGTCGACGGCGCCTGGAGCCTGATCGAGCGGATCCAGTCCGAAGGCGGCATGGCGAAGGCGGTCGCGGCGGGCTGGCCCAAGGCGATGATCGAGGAAGCCGCCGCCGGCCGGCAGGCGCGGGTCGATCGCGGCGAGGACGTCATCGTCGGCGTGAACAAGTACAAGCTCGCCGAGCAGGACGCGATCGAGATCCTCGACGTCGACAACGTCGCGGTGAGGGCAGGCCAGATCGAACGCATCGAGCGGGTGAAGTCCGCGCGGGATGAAGTAGCGTGCCGCGCCGCGCTCGACGCCTTGCGGGAAGGCGCAAAGGGCTCCGAGAACCTCCTCGCGCTCGCCGTAGACTGCGCCCGCGCGCGCGCCACGCTCGGCGAAATCTCCGCCGCGATGGAGGACGTGTTCGGCCGCTATGGCACGCAACCCACCCCCGTCTCCGGCATCTACGGCGGCGCGTACGAGGACGACGCGCGCTGGACCCGCCTGACCGACGGCGTCGAAGCGACCGAACGCCGGATGGGCCGCAAACCTCGTATGCTAGTCGCCAAGATGGGGCAGGACGGCCATGACCGCGGCGCGAACCTCGTCTCTTCGATGTTCGGCGACCTCGGCTTCGAGATCGTTCCCGGCCCGCTGTTCCAGACCCCCGCCGAAGCCGCCGCGCTCGCGCTGGAAAAGGACGTCGACATCGTCGGCGCCTCGAGCCTCGCCGCCGGCCACAAGACGCTGATACCCGAGCTCATCGGCTACCTCCGCGAGGCGGGCCGCGCCGATATCAAGGTGATCGCGGGTGGCGTTATCCCCGCACAGGACTATCAGGCGCTGCGCGATGCCGGGGTCCAGGCGATCTTCGGCCCCGGCACCAACCTGATCCAGGCCGCCGAGGACGTGTTGAAACTCCTCGGCCACAACATGGCCCCGCAAGAGGAAGCCGCCAAATGACCGATACCCTCCTCCGTACTCTCGCACATGCCGTGGCTCCGAGCCTGGTGCGCGATGCTCCCGTTGCCCGCACCGACTGGACCCGGCCCGAGATCGCCACGCTGTTCGACCTCCCGTTCGACGAACTCATGTACCGCGCACAGACCGTCCACCGCGCGCATCACGCGATCGGCGAGGTCCAGCTCTGCACGTTGTTGTCGATCAAGACCGGCGGTTGCCCCGAGGATTGCGGCTATTGCTCGCAGTCCGCGTCGTCCGACTCCGGCCTGAAGGCGGAAAAGCTGATGGACGTCGACGCCGTCCTCGCCGACGCCGCGCAGGCCAAGGCCGCCGGATCGCAGCGTTTCTGCATGGGTGCCGCCTGGCGCAACCCCAAGCCGCGCGACATGCCGAAGGTCGTCGCGATGGTCGAGGGCGTCCGCGCGATGGGGCTCGAGACGTGTATGACGCTCGGCATGCTCGACGCGGACCAGGCGAAGCAGCTCGCCGACGCCGGCCTCGATTACTACAACCACAATATCGATACCTCGCCGGAGAATTACGGCAACGTTATCACCACGCGGACCTTCGGCGACCGGCTGGAGACGCTGGCGAACGTCCGTGACGCGGGGATCTCGGTCTGCTGCGGCGGGATCGTCGGGATGGGCGAGACGCGCAGCGATCGCGTCGGCTTCGTCCACGCGCTCGCCACGCTGCCGCGTCACCCGGAAAGCGTACCCGTCAACGCGCTGGTCCCGGTCAAGGGCACGCCGCTCGGCGACATGCTCGCCGGCACGCCGATGGCGCAGATCGACGACATCGAGTTCGTCCGGACGGTCGCGGTCGCGCGGATCACGATGCCGCTGAGCATGGTCCGCCTGTCGGCCGGGCGCGAGAGCATGTCCGAGACGACTCAGGCGCTCTGCTTCATGGCCGGCGCGAACTCGATCTTCACCGGCGACAAGCTGCTGACCACCGGCAACGCCGGCGACAGCGCCGATGCGACGCTGCTGGCGAAGCTGGGGATGAAACCGATGGTCGGCGCGGAGCCGATGAGAGAGGCCAAGACATGCTGTTGATCGCACTTTTGATGGCCGCCGCGCCGATGCAGTCGCAGGCGACGATGAACGCGTCCGCCGGTACGAGTTACGCGCGGGCGGATGCGGCGATGGCCGCGCAGTGGAAGCGGACCTACGCCTACATGAAGGGTCGCGACGCGCAGGACGGGTCGCGCGGCGGCGGGTTCGGCTATGCGGCCGCGCTGCTGGAGAGCCAGCGTGCGTGGCTCAAGTTCCGCGATACGCAGTGCGTGATCGAGGGCGGCCAATATGCCGGCGGTTCGGCGCAGGGCATGACGATTGCCGGGTGTCGGGCCGACCTGACGCAAGCGCGCACGAAGCAGCTCAAGACGATGATGTGGTACCAATAACCAGTCCGCACCCGGACCGCGTCCGGCAAGACGGCACAGAGTAGGGCGAGTGATGTTCAAGAAAATCCTGGTCGCCAATCGGGGCGAGATCGCGTGCCGCGTCATGCGGACCGCCAAGGCGATGGGCATCAAGACCGTCGCGGTCTATTCGGACGCCGACGCACGCGCGCCGCATGTGCTGATGGCCGACGAGTCCGTCCGGCTCGGGCCGGCACCCGCCGCCGAAAGCTATCTCAAGGCCGAACTGATCCTGCTGGCCGCCAAGGAAACCGGCGCGGACTGCATCCACCCGGGCTACGGCTTCCTCTCCGAACGCGAGAGTTTCGCGCTGGCCTGCGCCGAGGCCGGGATCGCCTTCGTCGGGCCTCCCCCGAACGCGATCGCCGCGATGGGCGACAAGATCGAATCGAAGAAGCTCGCCAAGGCCGCGGGCGTCAACGTCGTGCCGGGCTATCTCGGCGAGATCGTCAGCACGGACCACGCGGTCGAGATCGCCGGCGGCATCGGCTACCCGGTGATGATGAAGGCGTCGGCCGGCGGCGGCGGCAAGGGCATGCGGCTCGCCTACAGCGAACAGGACGTCCGCGAGGGCTTCGAGGCGACCAAGCGCGAGGGGCTCGCCAGCTTCGGCGACGACCGCGTGTTCATCGAGAAGTTCATCGAAAGCCCGCGTCACATCGAGATCCAGCTGATCGGCGATCAGCACGGCAACATCGTCTATCTCAACGAGCGCGAATGCTCGATCCAGCGCCGCCACCAGAAGGTCGTCGAGGAGGCGCCGTCGCCGTTCGTGACGCCTGCGATGCGGAAAGCGATGGGCGAGCAGGCGGTCGCTTTGGCGCAGGCTGTGGGGTATTATTCGGCGGGGACGGTCGAGCTGATCGTCTCGGGTGCGGACACGACGGGGGAGGGGTTTTACTTCCTCGAGATGAACACCCGGCTCCAGGTCGAGCATCCGGTGACGGAGGAGATCACCGGGCTTGATCTGGTCGAACTGATGATTCGTGTTGCGGCTGGGGAGCCTCTCGGGTTCACGCAGGATGACGTGAAGCTCAACGGCTGGTCGATCGAGAACCGGGTGTATGCCGAGGACCCGTATCGCGGGTTCCTGCCGAGCATCGGGCGGCTGGTTCGGTACAACCCGCCCGAGACTTCGCCCCTCCAAACCCCGTCACCCCAGCGAAAGCTGGGGTATCCCGGTAATGGAGAAGGCGGCTCGAACGGGGAGACCCCAGCTTCCGCTGGGGTGACGGACATTATGGGGGCGGATGGGATCGGTTCCGGGGGACACGGCACCGCCGTGGAACCTCGCGTCCGTGTCGACGACGGCGTCCGCGAGGGCGGCGAGGTCAGCATGTTCTACGACCCGATGATCGCCAAGCTCATCACCTGGGCCCCAACGCGAGACGGTGCGATCGCCGCGCAGATCGCCGCACTCGACGCGTTCGAGCTCGAAGGCCCCGGCAACAACATCGATTTCCTCTCGGCGATCATGCAGCATCCGCGCTTCCAGTCGGGCGCACTCACGACGGGGTTCATCGCCGAGGAATATCCCGAGGGCTTCCACGGCGCCCCCGCCAACGCCGAACTCCTCAAGACGCTCGCCGCAGTCGCCGCCTTCGCCGCCACCGCGGAAGCCGATCGTGCGCGCCGTATCGACGGCCAGCTCGGCAAGCGCCTTCGCCCGCCGGCGGATTGGGTGGTGACGATCGACAAGACCGACCACGCGGTGACCGTCTCGACCGACGGCATCATGGTCGATGGCGAAGACCTCGATCTTGCGCTCGAATACACGCCCGGCGACCGCATGGTCGTCGCGGACGGCCATGGGATCGACGGCGACGAGCACCTGACGATCCGCATCGCCAAGGCCCGCGCCGGCTTCAAGCTCACGACCCGCGGCGCAAGCCACGTCGCGCGCGTGTTGCCCGCCCGCGTCGCGCCGTACACCGCGCACCTGATCGAGAAGGTCGCGCCCGATCTGTCGAAGTTCCTGATCTGCCCGATGCCAGGGCTGCTGGTGCGGCTCGACGTCGCGGCCGGTGACAAGGTCGAGGCGGGGCAGCCGCTGGCGGTGGTCGAGGCGATGAAGATGGAGAACATCCTCCGCGCCGAGAAGACGGGCACGGTGAAGTCGGTTGCCGCGAAGACGGGTGATAGTCTCGCGGTGGATCAGGTGATCCTCGAACTGGACTAAGCGACGCGCCGTCCAGTTCTGCTTCAGCCAACGTCTGTAGTTACCGCCCCGTCATGCCGGGCTCGTTCCGGCATCCACCGTTCCGCACATCCGATCGAACTGGGTATGCGGAAAGGTGAGCCCCGGCCTCCGCCGGGGTGACGGAGTCGGGGCGAGGGGCGTGCTCTCCTGCAAGCGGGCCTGGATAAGGCTGACCACCCTATCTGTTTCCCCGCGAAGGCGGGGACCCAGACTGGGCTCCCGCCTTCGCGGGAGAACAATGAAACGCGGGGCGCGATCGTGTGTCCGGGATCGCCCTCCAATAGCTCCACCCCGGCGGAGGCCGGGGCCCAGTTGGGCGCCGGTGATGATGAAGGCCGGCGCTCCGTTACAGCGACCTCTCCAACTGGGCCCCGGCCTCCGCCGGGGTGGTGCGGGTGGTAGGCAAACGCACACCCCAAAGCGGAGCAGATAGCGGCGGCGATAGTGCCCCGACCCAAGCCCAACGCCGCCCCCTCCCGTTTCCCTCCTCGCCGCTGTACAGCACCCCGGATGACCCTCCTCCGCTACCTCGCCGCGCTCCTCCTCGCGGTCACCGCCGTCACCGCGCTCCCCGCGATCGCGCAGGACGAGGCGAAGGTCGCGACCGTCGCCGCCAGCCTGACCCAAGCCTCGGCCGAGCTCCAGGCGATCGACGACGCCACCCCCGCGGCGCGCGACGACAAGGCGCGGCAGGCGTTGCGGGATCGCGCACAGGTCGTGCAGACCACCGCGGCCGACGCGGTCCGCACGCTCACCCCCGAGATGGCGCTCGTTCAGGCGCGCGTGACCGAACTTGGCGCCGCCACCCCAGGCGTTGTCGAAGCGCCCGAGATTCGCCAGCAACGCAAACTCCTCGCGCAGAGCCAGTCGGCGATCGACTCGGCGATCAAGCGCGCGCGCCTGATCGGGATCGAGGCCAAGCAGCAGATCGACGATATCGGGGCGGCCGAGGCGGAGGAACTCGGCCAGCAATTGTCCGAAAACACTGGTTCGCCGCTGTCGCCGACGCTGTGGGCCGCGATCGTCGATCACCTGCCGCGCGACACCGCGCGACTGACGCGGTTCGCCAATGTCGAGGTGCGTCAGTTCGGCACGCGGTTCGATACGCGCGCGGGTACCGGCCTGCTCGTCGGGATGCTCGCCGCGCTGGTGCTGATCGTGCCGCTGCGGCGCTGGCTGCACGGCGTCGGTAGACGCTATGCGGCCAACCATACGCCCGGCGGCCGTCTGCGACGTTCGGCCTATGCACTGTGGCTGGTCGTGATCGGGACCGCGCTGCCGGGGTTTGCGGCGTGGGCGATCGTCGCATCGCTGCGCTGGGGTGGGCTCGTCTCGCCCGCCTGGAGTCGGTTCGGCGCGATCTTCGTCGGGATCTCGTGGTTCTGCGCGTTCGTGTCGTCGCTCGGTGGCGCGCTGTTGCTGCGGACCCAGCCGACCTGGCGGTTGTTGCCGATCGGCGACGCCGCTGCGCAGGCACTCAGGCCGTATAGCTGGATGGCGGCGGCGCTGATCTTCTTCGGGCAGTTGCTGATCGCGACCAATCTGCTGATCGGCGTCAGCGCGCCCGCGTCGAGTGCGGCCAACGCGGTCGTCGCGCTGCTCCACATCGTCCTGCTCGGTGCGATCCTGGTGACGCTCGGCCGGTTGCGCGCCGCCGCGCTGCCCGATCCGTCCAAGCCTGCGCGCAACACGCTGCTCGCGATCGTCGCCACGCTGGTCTGGCTGGTCCTGATCGTCGCGCTCGGCGCCGGGCTGATCGGCTATGTGAACTTGGCGCTGAAGGTTGCGACGTGGCTGGTCTGGGGCGCGATCGTCGGCGCGAGCCTGTACCTGATGATGACCTTCACCGACGATGCGTGCCGGACGCTGCTGTCGAGCGGGAACCGCCTGGGTCGCTCGGCGAACAGCGGGTTCGGCGTCGACAACAAGACCGTCGACCAGATCGGCGTGCTGCTCTCGGCGGTGCTGCGGCTGTTGCTGATCATGCTCGCGGTCGGCGCGGTGATGGCGCCGTTCGGGGCAGGGGTGGGCTCGGTGTTCGAGCTGTTCGGCACGGTCGCAAGCGGCATCACGATCGGCCAGGTTACGATCTCGCCGGGGGCGGTGCTGCGCTCGATCGCGGTGCTGTTCGTCGCGCTCGCGATCATGCGCGGGCTGCAGCACTGGCTGGTGAACAGCTATCTGCCGACCACCGCGATGGACGCCGGCGCGCAGAATTCGGTGACGATGGTCGCGCGCTATGCCGGCATCATCGCCGCGGTGCTGTGGTCGCTCGGCGCGCTCGGGATCGGCATGGAGAAGCTCGCCGTGGTGCTCGGCGCGTTGTCGGTCGGGATCGGCTTCGGTCTGCAGGCGATCACGCAGAACTTCGTCTCGGGGCTGATCCTGCTCGCCGAGCGCCCGGTGAAGATCGGCGACCTCGTCCGGATCGGCAACATGGAGGGCGACGTGAAGCGGATCAACGTGCGCTCGACCGAGATCCAGGTCGCGGATCGCTCGACGCTGATCGTGCCGAATTCCGAACTGATCACCAAGACGATCCAGAACATGACGCTGGCCGCGCCGATCGGCCGGATCCAGCTGCAATTCTCGGTCCCCCTCGAGGAGGATCTCGACGCGGTGCGGACGATGCTGTTCGCGGCGTTCGCGGAGAAGCACGAGGTGCTCGACGATCCCGAATCCAAGGTGTTCATCGATTCGATCGACGCCGGCCGCGCGAAGTTCAACTGCTTCGCCTATGTCGCGAGCCCGCGCGATGCCTATCCGATCCGCAGCGAACTGCTGTTCACATTGCTCCGCCAGTTCCGCGAGGCCGGGATCGAGGTCGGCTCGACCGCGACCAAGATGGAGCTGATCGGCGCGCTGCCGGGCTCGCCCGTTGCCGATCAGAATACTGGTCAGAGCTCCGATCAGAACTCCGATCAGAACAGGGCGTAAGGTAGCGACACGCTGAAGCTCGACCCTGCCGCCATCGTCCCGCGCGGGCGGATGCGGATGGTGGTGACCGCCTTGGGTGTGGTGGTCGGATCATAGGTCCAGCTCGTCCCGCCGTTCGCCGAGAAATCGACGTCGTCGGTCGCGCTCGCGGGGGTGGCATAGGTCACCGCCAGCGACGACGCAGGCGATCCCTCCGCGGTGGTCACGAACGCGGACGAGGCGGTTCCGTCGCCGTCCAGCGCGACTGCGGCACGGGTGGGGGTCGGGAGCACCACGGCAACCGAGTTGGCGTCGACCGCGACGATGTCGGGGTTGGTCAGCGTAATCGTCGTGCGCTGTTTGCTGCCGGGGATCGCGCGCGGATTGTTGGTGGTCGAGATCGGATCATAGGTCGTGCGCGTGGTGATCACGACCGCCACCGGCCTGGCCGAGACGATCATCGTCACGTCGACCTTGGCCGAGGTGACGGCGCTGCTCTGGTCGAGCGTACCCGCACATAGCGAACCGACGCCAAGCAGCGAACAGAAGCGCCATTCCCAGCCGATCGTGAAGCTGCCCTTGTACGTACCCGGCGCGACGGCGGTCAGCGACGAGGGGCGGACATGGACCTGGACGTTGCGCGCCGATCCACCCAGCAGTCCGAGCAGGTTGATGATGCCGCCATTCATGTAGACGAACGGCGTGCCCGGCGTGAACGGATAGGTCCCGGCGCTGTCCGCAGCGACGACGTAGCGTGCGGTGACGGTATCGGCGAGGTTGGTCGAGGTCAGCTTGAACCCGTCCGCGCTGGTCACCGTCGCGCGCAGGAAATTGCCCGTCAGCAACGATATGACCGTGGAGGGGCAATCGAAGCCGCCCGGCACGGCGCTGTACGGCGGCGCACCAGCGACCAGCGCCGGGGGGGAATAGGTGCCGAGCGCGGTCGGGCCGGTATTGGTGACCGCGCACGCCGCCCAGGCCGAGGACGGCGTGCAGGCCACGAGGGTGAAGAATAGTTTCGTCAATCCGGTCGTCAACGCGTCGGCCCCCAGGCACAAGATAGGCGGAGATCCTTGGCCGGCATTCGTTAATGCGTTTTGAAGAACCTGTTTCGGGTCTTTCCGCAGGTCGAAATGGCCTGCGATGGCCTTGCCGGGGCCGCCGAAACATTCGAAACAGCCGACATGACGATCGCCCCCTCCAAAACCCGCTCCAGCACCGTCCTCATAGCGAGCGTCGCCACCGCGGCGCTGGCGGGGCTGTTGTTCGGCTTCGACACCGCGGTGATCGCGGGCGTCACCGGCGCGCTGAAGGCGAAGTTCGCGTTGAGCGAGGCGTGGCTCGGCTTCACCGTGTCGTCGGCGCTCTGGGGAACGCTGATCGGTGCGCTGTTCGTCGGTATGCCCGGCGATCGCTATGGCAGTCGCAACGTGCTGCGGATGCTCGCCTTCCTGTATGTCGTCACCGCGCTAGGCTGTGCATTGGCGTGGAACTGGCACAGTTTCATCGGCTTTCGCTTTATCAACGGCATCGCGATCGGCGGCTCGTCGGTGCTCGCACCCGCCTATATCGCCGAGCTCGCACCGCCAGCACAGCGCGGGAAGATGGTTGGCGGATTTCAGTTCGCGGTCATCCTCGGCATCCTGCTCGCCTATGTCTCGAACGCGATCCTCGGGTCGCTCGATCTCGGCGATATCGAGTGGCGGTGGAAGCTCGGGATCGTCGCGGCGCCGTCGCTGGTCTTCTTCGCGCTGCTGTTCCGCATCCCCAATTCGCCGCGCTGGCTGCTCGCCAAGGGACGCGATGCGGAGGCCAGGGACGTGCTGGCGCTGGTTGGCATGAGCCCGGACATCGCGCGGCAGGATCTCGATGCGCCGAAGGGCGACGCTGCGCTCTCCTGGACGCGCCACCGCAAGCCGATCACGCTCGCCTTCCTGGTCGCGATGTTCAACCAGTTCAGCGGCATCAACGCGTTCCTCTATTACCTCAACGACATCTTCAAGGCGTCGGGTGGCAGCCTGTCGCCCGATCTCCAGGCGGTGATGATCGGGGTCGCCAACATGGTCTTCACGCTGCTCGGGATGCTGCTGATCGACCGGATCGGGCGGCGCACGCTGCTGCTCTGGGGCTCGGCGGGGATGACCGGCGCGCTCACCGTCGGCGGGCTCGCCTTGCTTGGGGTAGTGCCGCACGGGCTGCTGCTGCCGTCGCTGATCGTCTTCATCATGTTCTTCGCGCCGGGCTCGGGCGCGGTGATCTGGGTGTATATCTCGGAGGTCTTCCCGCAGAACGTCCGCGCGCGTGGATCGAGCATCGGCTCGTCGAGCCATTGGGGCTGGAACGCGGTGATCGCGCAGGTCTTCCCGATCGCCGCGGCATGGTCGGCCGGACTGCCGTTCCTGTTCTTCGCCGCGATGATGGCGGTGCAGTTCGTGACGGTGTTCCTCTACTTCCCCGAGACCAAGGGCGTGCCGCTGGAGGAGATGGACGCGCTCATGGCGCGCTGATCGGTCGTCGAACCGGCATAATCCTGCGACAATTCGCGGCTAGGCGGGCACCGGATCGACGGTCGATCATCGGGGTGACGGGTATGCGTAAACTGGGTCTGGTTCTGGCGGTAAGCATGCCCGCGATGGCGGCGGCGCAACAGGCGCCGTCGACACCCGCCGCCGATGCCGCGTCCGCCCCGCAGACGCAGACGCAGACGCAGACGCAGGAGCAGGACGAGGGCGCCGAATCCGAGGAGATCGTCGTCACCGGTTCGCGCAAACTGCCCGGCGCGGTGATTGGCGACATTCCCCCCGACCAGACGCTGGGCCAGGCCGAGATCCGTTCCTACGGCGTCAGTTCGATCTCCGACTTGCTGAGCGAACTGAGCCCGCAGACCACCAGCGGACGCGGCAGCGGCGGCGCGCCGGTGGTGCTGCTCAACGGCCGCCGCATCTCCAGCTTCAGCGAAATCCGCGACATCCCGACCGAGGCGATCCAGCGCGTCGAGATCCTGCCCGAGGAGGTCGCGCTCAAATACGGCTATCGCGCCGACCAGAAGGTCGTGAACTTCGTGCTGCGTCGCCGTTTCCGCGCGGTGACCGCCGAGGCGGTCGACAAGATGCCCACCGAAAGCGGCAGCAATTCGCCCGATGCCAAGCTCGACCTGCTCAGCATCGCCCGCGATCGCCGGGTCAATCTGCATGCCGAATACACCTCGACCTCGGCGCTGACCGAATCCGAGCGTGACATCGCAGCGCCGACGGCGACCGCGACCAGCGCGGTCGGCGCGGACAACGCGATCGTCGATCAGCGACCGTTCCGCACGCTTCAGTCGGCCAGCAGCACCTTCACCGTGAACAGCGTGTATGCGCGCAACATCGGCAAGGTCGGCGCGACGATCAACGGTCGCCTCGAATCGACCGACAGCCGCAGCCTGAACGGCCTGCCGGTCGCGACGCTCGATGTCGGCGGCACCACCCCGGTGTACCGGGCGCTCAACGACGATGGCTTCCTGCCGCTCACCCAGCGCACCGCGTCGATCGCGGCGCATCTCGGCACCACGCTCAACGGCGATATCGGCACGTGGCGCTGGAACGTCACGGGCAATTACGACCGTAGCGACACGCAGACCTTCACCGAGAATGGGGTGGACGCCAGCGCGTTCCAGGCACGGCTCAGGGCCGGCGATCCGACCGCCAATCCGTTCGCGCGGCTCACCGTCGGCGATATCGGTGCCGCCGCCGGCAACCGCGCCTATGCGACGCAAAACACCGGCGAGATCGACGCGGTCGCGAACGGCAACCTGTTCAGCCTGCCCGCGGGCGCGGTCTCGACGACGATCAAATTCGGCGGACAGACGGCGGATTTCGCCAGCCGTTCCTACCGCGCCGGCCTGACGCAGCGTGGCCAGGTGTCGCGCGATACCGTCAACGGCCAGGTCAATGTCGATCTGCCGCTGACCCGCCGGTCGAAGGACGTGCTGCCGTTCCTCGGCACGCTGTCGGCGAACTTCAACCTCGCTGAGGATCATCTGTCGGACTTCGGCACGCTGACGACGCTTGGCTATGGTGCGAACTGGTCGCCGATCGAGGGCGTGCGCGTGATCGCCTCGGTCACCGATACCGACGAGGCACCGACCGCGCAGCAGCTCGGCAACCCGTCGATCACCACGCCCAACGTCCGCATCTTCGATTACGTCCGCGGCACCACCGCGACCGTGACGACGATCAGCGGCGGCAATCCCGGGCTCGTGTCGGACAACAACCACGTCAAGAAGGTCGGGCTGACGTTGAAGCCATGGTCCGCCAAGGACCTGTCGATCACCGCGAACTATGTCGAGAGCCGGGTTGACAATCCGATCGCCGCCTTCCCGTCGGCGACCGCGGCGATCGAGGCGGCATTTCCCGATCGGTTCACGCGCGATGCTGCGGGCAACCTGCTGCAGGTCGATAGCCGTCCAATCAATTTCGCGCGCAGCGACCGCTCCGAACTGCGTTGGGGAATCAATTTCTCCGCGCCGCTCAAGTCGAAGATCCAGAAGGAGCTGGAGGCGTATCGCGCCGGCACCGGCCCCAATCCGTTCGAGGGGATGCAGCCGCCCGGCGGTTTTCGTCGTCCGGAAGGGGCGGGCGGCGATGGCCCGCGCGGTGGTCCAGGCGGGGGCGGTCCAGGCGGGGGCGGACCTGGCGGGGGTGGTCCGGGCGGCGGCGGCGGCGGCGGCGGCGGCGGCGGCGGGCGCGGCTTCGGTGGCCGTGGCGGCCAAGCCGGTGGGCGTATCCAGTTCGCAGTCTACCATACCTGGCATTTCACCGACCGTGTGCTCGTCGCGAACGGCGGCCCGAGCCTGAACCTGTTGAACGGCGACGCGATCGGCAACAGCGGCGGTCAATCGCGCCATGAACTGGAAGCGCAGGCGGGCTATACCAACAACGGCCTCGGCGCGCGGATATCCGCCAATTACGCGACCGGCACGCGCGTCAACGGCGGCACCGCGGCGGCGCCCGAGACGCTCAACTTCGGCGGTCTCGCCACCGCCAACGCGCGGCTGTTCGCCGACCTCGGCCAGCGGCTCGAATGGGTGAAGGCGCATCCGTGGTTGCGCGGCATGCGGATCAGCCTGTCGGTCGACAACGTGCTCAACACCCGCCAGCGCGTGACCGACGCGACGGGGGCGACCCCGAACAACTACCAGCCGGATTACCTCGACCCGCTGGGCCGCACCGTCCGCCTCAGCATCCGCAAGCTCTTCTTCTAAAACGAGGCCCTCTCCCCTGCGGGGAGAGGGAGGGGCCCGCCGCTCTTGCGGTGGGAGGGTGAGGGGAGTGAGGCACGGGACGTCGACCCAAACCACCCCTCACCCTTCCGTCGCCGAGCGGCTCCTCCCTCCCTCTCCCCAAAGGGGCGAGGGCAGTTACAGTCCCACCTTCGCCGCCAGCCACCGCGCCGCCGCCTCGGGCGTCTGCTTGTCCGCATCACGATCGACCCGGTAGTTCGCCGCGCGCATCGCCTCCACCGGGATCCGCCCGACCAGCGGCTTCAGTGCACCCACGAACTTCGCATCCGCGGCCCGCTTCGGTGCGACCATCAGGATCGCGTCATACCCCGGAATCGCCCGCCGCGGATCGCTCAGCACCGCCAGACCATCGGCGGCGATCCGCCCATCCGACGAGAAGGCCGAGATCACATCGACATTCCCGCTCTCCAGCGCGCGGTACATGAAGGTCGGGCTGTACGGCGTGGTCTTGGCGAACCGCAGCGGATAGGCACGCTTGACCGCTGCCCATTCGGGCCGCTCGAGAAACTCCAGATCGCTGCCCAGCGTCATCGCCGGCGCGGCCTTCACCAGATCGTCGAGGCTGGCGATGCCCTTCGCCTTGGCCACATCGCCCTTCATCGCGAACGCATAGGCATTCTCGAACCCGAGCGACCCGATCAGCCCGACCCCGTGCTCGCGCTTCGCCCATGCACCGATCGCCGCGACCATCGCGCCGTGCTCGGGCACATCGTTGCGCTTCATCTCGTTCGCCCAGATCGTCCCGGCGTAATCGACATACACATCGATATCACCGCCCGAGAGCGCGCCGAACACCACCGCGGAGCCCAGCCCGTCACGATACTCGACGGTATAGCCGGCCCGCTCGAGCCGATCGCCGATCAGCCGCGCAAGGATATATTGCTCGGAAAAGTTCTTCGCGCCGACCACCACCGTCCGGTCGCCACCACTTTTCGGCCAGAGCGGCAGCGTCGCCACCGCGGTTCCCGCCACCAGTACCGCGGTGCATGCGATCCACAGCCACCGTTGCCGCGCGCGAAAACCATATTCGATTCCGCCGATCAGCGCGTCGACCGCCAGCGCCAGCGCCGCCGCCGACACGCAGCCGGCAAGGACCAGCGCCCAGTTCTGCGTCTGGAGCCCGGCGAAGATCATGTCGCCGAGACTCGGCTGGCCGACCGTCGTCGACAGCGTCGCCGCGCCGATCGTCCAGACCGCCGCGGTGCGGATACCGGCGATCAGCACAGGCGCGACCAGCGGCGCCTCGACCAGCCGCAGCTTCTGCGCGGGCGTCATGCCGACCGCATCCGCCGCCTGGATCACGGCGGGGTCGATCCAATGCAACCCCGCCACCGCGTTCCGGATAATCGGCAGCAATGCATATAGCGTCAGCGCAATCAACGACGGCAGGAAGCCGAGCGCCGGGATCCCGCCGCCGACCAGCGCGGACAGGCTGAGCAACAGCGGATAGAACAGGGCCAGCAGCGCGAGGCTCGGGATCGTCTGCACCAGGCTCGCAAACCCGAGCGAGACGCGCGCGACAGTGGCGTTGCGCGCCGACCAGATCCCCAGCGGCAGACTGATCGCGATCCCCAGCAGCAGCGCCGATGCCGACAACAGGACATGCGCGGCGAGCAACGGCGGCACGCGACCCAGAGCGTCGAGAAACGCGCTCATGCGACCCCCCTCACGAAACGAGCGCCTGCAAGCGTTCGGCCTGCGCGCGCGGCACCCGCACCAGCGCCTGCGCATCGTCGCCACCCTTGCCCGCGACCAGCTCGGCGGGGGTCGCATCGGCGACGATCCGCCCCGCCTTCATCACCAGCACGCGGTCCGCCAGCAGCAGCGCCTCCGCCATGTCATGCGTCACCAGGATCGTCGTCAGCCCGAGCCGATCGTGCAGCTCGCGGATCCGCGTCCCCAGCGCATCGCGCGTCACCGGATCGAGCGCGCCGAACGCCTCGTCGAGCAGCAGCAATTTCGCGCCCGGCGCGAGCGCCCGCGCGATCCCGACGCGCTGTCGTTGGCCGCCCGACAGCGCCTCCGGCATCCGCTCGGCGATATCGCGCGGCAGGTCGACGAGATCGAGCAGTTCGCCGACCTTCGCCCCATCTCGAACGGCATCCTTGCGCCCCGCAATCCGCAATCCGATCGCGATATTCTCGGCGATCGTCATGTGCGGGAACAGGCCGATATTCTGGAAGACATAGCCGATCCGTCGGCGCAGGTTCGGCGCGGGCTCGGCGGCGACGTCGGCGCCATCGATCGTCACGCGGCCCTCGCTTGGCTCGACCAGCCGGTTGATCGTCTTGAGCAGCGTCGACTTGCCCGATCCCGACGTCCCGACCAGCGCGACGAAGCTGCCGCCGGCGATCGCCAGCGAGACCGCATCGACCGCGATCGTCGACCCGTAGGTCTTGGTGACGCGTTCGAAAGCGAGCGCGGGGGAATTGTCTGGCATCTGCCTGCTGGATGCGGGAAACATACCGGAAAATCAAATCATAGAGAGAGGCGTCATGACCGAGCAGAGCATTTTCATCACCGGCGGGGGATCGGGGATCGGTCGTGCCACCGCGCAGCTGTTCGCGCGGAAGGGCTGGCGCGTCGGGCTGGCGGACGTCAACGTTGCCGGCCTCGCCGAAACCGCCGCGCTGCTCCCTGCGGGCATGGCGACCACCTACCAGATGGACGTGCGCGACCGTGATGCGTGGGTGGCCTGCCTCGACGCGTTCGTCGCGACCACCGGCGGGCGCCTCGACGTGCTGTTCAACAATGCCGGGATCGGCTCGGGCGGGCCGCTCGCGGAGACCGACTTCGCCGAGATCGACCGGGTGATCGCGATCAACCTGGTCGGCGTGCTGAACGGTGCGCGGATCGGCTATGCGTATCTCAAGCGCACGCCGGGATCGTGCCTGCTCAACACCGCCTCCGCGTCGGCGATTTACGGCTCTTCGGGGTTGGCCCCCTATTCGGCAACCAAGTTCGGTGTTCGCGCGATCACCGAGGCGCTCGACGGCGAATGGGCAGCGGACGGCATCAAGGTGCGTTCGATCGTGCCGAGCTTCATCGACACGCCGTTGCTCGATTCGGGCGCGGGGGGAAGCAACCACTCGATCCGCGAGACGGTGACGGGCGCGGGGCTCGAACTGACCGGGGTCGACAAGGTCGCGGACGCTGCCTGGGCCGCAGTCCACGGCGACAAGGTCCACACCTATGTCGGCAAGACCGCCCACCGCATGGCGTTCGCGGCCCGCTGGATGCCGGGCGCACTTCGCAAGCGGATGCGCCGGGATCTTCGCGAGAAATGACTCTCACCCTCCCCTGTGAGGGGAGGTGGCAGCCACTTGGCTGACGGAGAGCGCGCTATCGACAGCGGATCACCCCTCCGTCTGGCTGCGCCAGCCACCTCCCCTGCAAGGGGAGGGTCGGAAGGTCAGGCGTCGCCGACGATCGCGTCGATCGCTTCGGCCATCTCGATATCGCGTGGGGAAAGGCCGCCCGCGTCGTGCGTCGTCAGCAGAATCTCCACCCGGTTCCACACGTTCTTCCACTCCGGATGGTGGTTCGCCCGCTCGGCGATCAGCGCGACCTGCGCCATGAAGCCGAACGCCTCGACGAAATCGGCGAACACGATCGTCCGCGTGATCGCATCGCGCGCATCGTCGTAATCCCACTCGTCGAGCCCATCGAGCGCCTCGGCCCGCTCGGTCTCGTTCAGCGCTTCGATCATTCGCGTGTCCCTTGCCGCTATCCTCGGGCAACGACTATGGCTGGCGGCATGAGCGGGCAAGCAGCAATACGGGCAGAGGCGCGCGGAGAAGCACCGGACGCCGACGCGATCGAGGCAATCGCGCGTGCGACGATCGCCCGGTTGCCGGCGCAGTTCGCGATCCATCTCGGCGACATCGTCTTCGCGGTCGAGGAATATGCCGACGACGAGACGCTCGCGGCGCTCGGCCTGGAGCACCCGCTCGATCTGTCGGGCCTGTATCATGGTCGTCCGCTCGGCGAGAAATCGTCGATGGATACCGCCACGATGCCCGACCGCATCGTGCTGTACCGCCGCGCGATCCTGGAGGAGTGGATCGAGACCGGCGTCCGGCTCGACGATCTCGTCGCGCACGTCACGATCCACGAGATCGGCCATCATTTCGGCCTCAGCGACGACGACATGCACGCGCTGGAAGACGCGGCGGAAGATGCTGCGGAAGATTCGGCCACGTGACCCTCGGCTTTCGCGACGTCGCGTGCGTGCGGGGCGGAAGGTTGCTCTTTTCAAACGTCTCGTTCGATCTCGGTCCCGGCGATGCCGCGATCGTCACCGGGCCCAACGGTATCGGCAAGTCGAGTCTGATCCGCATCGCCGCCGGCCTGCTCGCACCGTTCGAGGGTGGCGTGACGTGCGATGCGGACAAGGCGCTCCTCACCGAAGCGAGCGCGCTCGACACCGACCGTCCGCTCGTCGCCGCGTTGCGCTTCTGGGCGAGCCTCGACCGCGCGCCCGATCCAGACGCGCGCGCCGCCCGCGCGATGCAGGCGCTCGATCTCGAAGCGCTCGCCGACATTCCCGTCCGGCTCCTGTCCACCGGCCAACGCCGCCGCGCCTCGATCGCCCGCGTCGCCGCGACCGACGCGCCGGTGTGGCTGCTCGACGAACCCGCCAACGGGCTCGACCTGGCCTCGATCACGCGGCTCGAAGCGCTGATCGCCCGACATCGGTCAAGCGGCGGCATCGCGCTCGTCGCCACGCATCTGCCGCTGTCGCTACCCGGCGCGCGGGAGATCGCGCTGTGATCGCGCTGATCCGTCGCGATCTCCGCCGCAGCGTATCGAGCGGCAGCGCGACCCTGGTCGTGGCGTTCTTCCTGCTGGTGGCGACGCTGTTCCCGTTCGCGATCGGCCCCGACGCCGCGCTGCTCGCCAAGATCGGCGGCGGCGTGATCTGGACCGCGGCATTGCTGGCCGCACTACTTCCGGTCGAGCGGCTGGTCGGTCCAGATCTGGAGTCCGGCGTATTCGATCAGTTCGCGGTGCGCGGGATGTCGATGACCGCGGTCGCGGCGGCCAAGACGATCGCGCACTGGCTGAGCTTCGGCCCGCCGCTGATGCTCGCCGCGGTCATCGCCGCGGGGCTGCTCAACCTCTCGGGCGACACGCTGCTCCGCGTCGAGATCGGCTTGCTCATCGGCACGCCGGGTCTTGCGGCACTCGCGGTCGTCACCAGCGCGCTGGTCGCCGGCGTGCGCGGCGGCGGTGCGGTCACCGGGCTTGTGATGCTCCCGCTCGCGGTGCCGCTGCTGATCTTCGGCGCCGGTTCGCTCGATCCGGCGGGCGGCGCAGGCGCGATAAAACTGCTCGCCGCGGTCAGCCTCGTGCTGGTCGCGGGCGCACCGTTCATCGCCGCCGCCGCGATCCGGGCCGCGCTCGATTAAGCCGCGACCGGCGCGCCCGGGTAGTCCTCACCCTCGCCGCCTCCAGCGTCTCGCCCTCTCCCGGGGGGAGAGGGAAGGCGCGCGCGCTTAGTTGAGCGTCGTCATCTCGACGGGCTTGCCCTTGGTGGTCGGGTTGGACGCATTGGCCTTAGGCGCTTTTTCGGCCTTGGGTTTGCGGACTTCCTTGCTCGACTTCTTCTGGCTCTTGGCCATGACGACACCTCATGGGGCGGAAGGCCCCACACCATCCTACACCGTTGCGACAGCGCGCGCGCCTCTTATCGAACGACGCTTATTGGAGCCTGTGCAAGGTCGCCTCGTCCGCCGACCCGTCGAAGAACCGGTCGAGTGCCGCGCGGAACGGCGTCGGGTCATCGGCGACCGCCGCGAACAGCGTCATCGACGATCGCAGCTTCACCGCATCGATATCACCGAGGATCGTCTCGGCCGAACCGTGCGCTGCGGTCACCGCCTCGGTCGCTTCGAGCAGACGCGGCCCGAGGACCGGATGCGCGAGATACGCCCGTGCCTCGCTCGCATCGGCGATCGCATAGGTCCGCGCCGTCATGCTCTGCCCCAGGCCCGCGATCTGCGGGAAGATGAACCACATCCAGTGGCTGCGTTTGGCACCGGCGTGCAGTTCGGCAAGCGCCCGCGGGTACACGCCGTGCTGTGCGGTAACGAAGCGGGTCAGATCGTGCAGCATGTCCTCGAAATGGTCGCGATCCTCCTCGACGCAACCCCCGACAAGGCCGATGCGTTGATTGCTCAGAAGAGGAATGCGCATGAAGACGATGGTGCTGATCGCGATGCTCGCACTTCCGCTGCTGAGCGGCTGCGGCAAGAAGGACGATCCGACCGATACGCTCGCCGCGAGCAACTTCACGCCGCCGCAGACGCGCGCGCCGACACCGATCCCTGGCCAGGCACAGACCACGCCGATCACCGCCTATGTCGGGAAATACCCGCATGACGCGGTCGGCGGCGTCGATTTCTTCGACCGTACCGATGTCGCGTCGGGGCTGGTCATGGCGGTTGGCGATGCGAAACTGCGCGAGACGATCCGCGGTCGCTCGGGGCCCGAAACGCCGGTGTTCAAGATCGGCGAGCGCGTCGCGGCCTGGGGCTGCGAGGAGCATAATTGCGGCGATCACAACTGGACCGTGATCGTCGATAGCAAGGCCGCCAAGACCCAGGTCTGCTACCATGATGCTGCGAAGATGGGCACGCGGAGTGACTGGTATGACGGCGCCGCCCCCGTACGCCGTGCCGAAACCTGCCCTTCGGAAGGATAAGCGATGCTCGAACACATCCCGGCGTGGCTCGGCCACGCGATGAGCGGTCTGCGTGCGGGCGCCGAAAAGCTCGCCATCGTCCAGCTTGGCAACCGGTTCGAGACGCTCGACCTGACCAGCCCGGCATTCGCGCATGAGAGCCGGATGCCGCCGCGTTTCACGGCCGATGGCGAAGGCGTGTCGCCGCCGCTCGTCTGGAGCGAACCGCCGGCCGGCACCACGCATATGGTGCTGATCGTTGAGGATGCCGATGCACCGACGCCGCAGCCGCTCGTCCATGCGATCGTCTGGGGGCTCGAAGCCGATGCCGGGCGTCTTGCCGAAGGGGCGATCGCCGCCGATGCGGAGGGCGATGCGGCAGGACGCGACGTTGGCCGTAATTCCTATCTTCGCGAGGGATGGCTGCCACCCGATCCACCGAGTGGGCATGGCGATCATCGGTATGCGTTTCAGATGTTCGCGGTTGGTGCGGGCGCGGAAGACGTCGGCGCGACACCCGGACGCTCTGCGGTGATCGACGCCATAACCGGCCATGTGCTGGCAGCGGGATTGTTGATCGGTACCTATTCGCGCGAGGCGGAGGCACCGGTCGGGCCGGTGGGCTTGGGTGCGCCTGCATGACGCACGGCGGCGGTGGCGGTTTGGCCCTGGGGCTGAACCGACGCTGCCGAGGTCGGCTCAGACCAGCGTCGGCCCGCTATGCGTGACGATCAGCAAAAGGGTGGTCGAGAAGGCGGCAAGGCCTATGAGAATGCTGCGACCCATGATGGTTCTCCGTGACGTGAGGATCAGGCGATCGGGATGATCGGCGTGGCGGTGCTGACGGCGATCGCGGCGAAGACGATCGCACCGACGAACGAGCAAGCAATACGCTGGACGGTTTCAAAACGGATCGACATGGGATTTTCCTTCGAGTGTCGGGCGCCGGACCATCCGGCCGCCGATATCGAATGAATTGCACGGTGCGTGCCAGTTTCGTAACGTGTTGAACCGCCGTGGATTTCTGATTTGCCGACGCTTCGAGTGGTAAAACGCACCACGAAACCATCGTAAATTCCGCCAACTTACGGGATCAACCGGCGCAGACCCGATCGCGCCCCTGTTTCTTGGCGGCGTACAGCAAGCGGTCGGCCCGCAAGAAGGCGATCTCGGCGACCTCGTCGGCATGGATCGCCGTCACGCCCGCGGAAAACGTGATGGTCCCGAGCGCGGTATCGGTCTCCCGGTTGCGGAAGCGCTTCGCGGCCACGACCGCGCGGACCGTATCGAGCAACTCGGCCGCCTCTGCCAGGCTCAGCCCCCCGAGCAGCACGGCGAATTCCTCGCCGCCGTGGCGGACGACCAGGTGCGGCGCGCATTCTGCGGCCATGGCTTGGCCGATCGCGACGAGCACCCGGTCGCCGACGCCGTGGCCATGGAGGTCGTTGACGCGCTTGAACCGATCGATGTCGCAGACCGCCAGGCAGTACGGACCTGCGTCCAGATCGCGCGCGGCATAGGCTTCTTCGAAGGCGCGTCGGTTGGGCAGGCCGGTCAAGACATCGCGTCGTGCCGTATCCCGGGCTTCGGCCAGTTTGGCGCGTAGCGCATCGGTTTCCGCCGTGGCCAGCGCCAGCCGCACCTCGCTGTCGTGGATTCGCGCGATCATCGAGCTCGTGATGCGGCTGATCTCGTCGAGTTCGGCCAGATGCGTGATCGCCGCCGCACTTTGCGCGAGTTCATGGCCGAAACCTTCGGTCTCGGCCTGCATCGTTCGCACGATCTGCGCGAACCCGTCGACCTGCTGCTGCGTCTCGATCACCAGCGCGATCGCCGTGTCGGTCCGCATCTCGAGACTGGGCTTGGCGGGCGCCGCTGCATCGGCGTCGGTGCGCGACAGGACGACGGGAGGGCCCTTCACCACCTGCCCGCCAAGTCGCTCGATATCGTGTCGGGTCAATCTGATGCCGAGGTCGGTCTGCTGCCGTACGGCTTCCGCCAACTCACTGTCAGGCGACGATAATACGGCAAAGGCGAAGGCGTAATGGGCGGGATCGGCGCTGAGTTTCTGCGCGTCGAGGAACCTGCCGATCCGTTCGAATATCGTCTCGTTCGGAAATGACCCGGCCGTAGTTCTGGCCGCCTGTACGTCGCGCATCTCGTCCCCCGAGTTCTCGCAGTCTCCGATAAACCCGAAAGCGTTAGGATTAAGTCACCAAACCGGCAGGTAATTGCCGGTTCGATGACTATAGGCCGGTGACGACCGAGCCCGATCCATCAAGCGAGAACAACGCTCCGTGTTCGATGGCTTACTTGCCGTTGAGTTTCTCGACTGCGGCAAGTGTCGTCGAGACGTGCGCCGCGGGGTTCATATCGTCATGGACGAACGCGATGCGACCGTCTTTGGCAATGACGTAGCTGGTCCGCTTGGTGATGTCGCGACCGGCCATCTGCTTGCCGAGCGCGACGTCGTAGCCCTTGACCACGCCCGGCCCTGCGCTCGCGACCGCGAACTTGCCCGCGCACTTCTCGGCCGAGAACTTGCTCAGTGTCTCGACATTGTCCGCCGACATGCCGATCACCGTCGCGCCAGCCTTGGTAAACGCCGGGATCGCCTCCGCAAAGGCATGCGCCTCGGCGTTGCAGCCGCCGGTGTACGCGGCGGGGAAGAAGTACAGCACGACCGGGCCCTTTTTGAGCTGCTCGGCGAGGTGCACCGTGAACACCTTGCCGGCGATCGCGCCCCGCGTCGTAAAGTCCGGAGCCCGGGCGCCGGGTGCGAGCGCGGCGAAGGCGGGCGTTGCGGCGAGAAGAGCGGCGGCGGCGAGAGTCGAGACGAGGCGCATGGACGATACTCCGGTTGGATTGCAACGACCTACGCCGACGTGAGCGTTCCGTCCATTGCTCCCTGCGCCAGGGGCCGATAGGCAGGGGCCATGCCAGTCACCCAAGCCGATATCGACCTCGCGCACCGCCTCGCGGATGCTGCGGGCCACGTCATCCGACCCTATTTCCGCCACGAGCACGGCGTCGAGATCAAGGACGACCAGTCCCCGGTCACGCGCGCCGACCGCGAGGCCGAGGCCGCGATGCGCCGGCTGCTCGACGCCGAGCGCTCCGGCGACGGCATCATCGGTGAGGAGTTTGGCGAGAAGGCCGGCGTCACCAACCGCAAATGGGTGCTCGACCCGATCGACGGCACGCGCAGCTTCACCGTCGGCCGCGCGATCTTCGGCACGTTGATCGCGCTGGTCGAGGATGGCTGGCCGGTCCTCGGGATCATCGACCAGCCGGTTCAGCGCGAACGCTGGGTCGGTGTCGCGGGCCGCCCGACGACGCTCAACGGCGTGCCGGTTCGCACTCGCGCGTGCCGCGAACTCGCCGGCTCGACGATCGCCACCACCAGCCCGCATCTGTTCGAGGACGGCGATGTGCAGCCCTATCTCGCGCTGGTCGCGGCGATCTCGGGCGGCAATCCGCGCCAGGGCCCGGTCTATGGCGGCGACTGCTACAATTACGGCCTGCTCGCGAGCGGCCATCTCGATGTTGTGTGTGAGTCGGGCCTAAAATTGTACGACTTCGCCGCCCTGGTGCCGGTGGTCGAAGGCGCTGGCGGCATGATGTGCGACTGGAACGGCGACCCGCTGACCGCCGCCAGCGAAGGCCATGTGTTGGCGATCGGCGACCCGGCGCGCATGGATGACGTGCTCGAGGCGATGCACCGGTTGCAGGGTGAGGCGCACGATCACGACGATCACGACGGCCACGATCACGGATAGAGATTCCCCTCCCGCCTTCGGGAGGGGCTAGGGGAGGACACGACGTACGTACGGGCGTCCGGCATGCGATCAGCCCTCCCCAACCCCGCAAGCGGGAGGGAGCACTAAAGCGGTATCGCAAACCGCAAAGCCCCCACATCATCCCCCCTTCCGTCATCCCGGCGGACGCCGGGACCCATGGACGCGGAACGCTAGCCATCTACGCGTGCCCACCATCGGCAACGGTACCCGCTTGACGCCAGGATGAGCGATCTAGGGAAGGGGGGACCGTACAGTTGGTCCCCACGCCCTCAGAAGATCCCCAGAAACTTCTTCCGCTGTGCCTTGCCCTCGGAGCGGGTTGGCTTCCCGTCCTCGGCCTTGGCCGTCGTCCCATGCCCCACATCATCGCGCGGCTGACCCTTGGTGGTCCGCTGCGCCGCCGCCGTCGCGCCTGCCAGCACCGGGCCGCATGCGGTCGACTTCGCATCGCCGACATCGACGAACGCCAGGATGCCCGCCACCGGCGTCGCGACCAGTGCCAGCCCCAAGCCGCTGCCGACCCTCGCGAGAAGGTCCTTCGAGATCACGTTGAGCTTCGGCGCGGCGAACATGCCCTCGACGCCGACCGGCGACTGTCCCGCGAACAGGCTGAACTTCTTCGAGTCCGCGCGGAAGGCCAGGTCGAGCGCTTCGTTGCGGAAGCTGAACCCACCGCGGCCGACGATCACGTTCTTGCGCGTGTCGATCAGGATCGGATCCGCCGCCGCGACGCCACCGCGCACCGTGAAACCGATCAGTCCGCAATTCATCTGCACCGGCTCGTCGAGCTTCCCCTGGAACATGCGCTGCGCAAACGTGCCGATATCGAGCTCGGCAAGCTGCACGTTGCGCACCGAAAGCGCCCCCGACGGCAGCACGAACGCGATCCGCCCGCGCGAAGAGGCGAGCGAATCATGGATGGAATCGCCGCGCCCGTCGAGCTTGATCCGGCCCTTGACCGTGCCGGTCGTCCCGGCCTCGGTCAGCCCATAGCCCTTGAGCAACCGACCCAGTGGCGTCGGCGCGAGGCGGATGTCGTAGGAGACCGCGCTCGGCCGCGCGCGCGTATCGAAGATGACGTCCGAGGCCACGTTGCCGCGCGCCATCGAGAAGGTCAGCGGCGACAAAGCCAGCCGACCGCGCTCCAGGTCGAGCGTCAGGTCGATGTCGGAGATCGGCAGGTTGCGCGACTTCACCGTGCCGATCGTCCATTTCAGGTCGGCATCGAAGATCTGCATCGTCGCGACCGGCAGGTTCCCGTCGGGCAGCAGGCGTTGCGGTGCGGCGCCCGTTGCGGCGGCGGCGGCTACCGCACCCTTCGATTCGACGATGTCGGGATTGAAACCGATGAACGGCGCCGCATCGATGATGTCGAGGCTTTTGGTCGTGAGCACCGAGTCGAGATGGATGCGCTCGCCATTGGTGATCGTCAGCTTGCCCGCGAGATCGGTTCGGCCTGCAAAGCCGCGCAGATACGTGAAGGCATATTCGTCGCCCTGCTTGATCAGCTGCGCGCGCAGTTTGTATTTCCGCGTGTTCGGGATCGCGACGTCGATCACGCCCAGCAGCGTCGACAGGTTTGCACCCCGCGCGGTGACGGCAAGCGGCACGTTCTCGACATCGGCGATGCTCGGCAGTGTGCCTGCGACGTCGATGATGTTCCCCGCCGCCCGCGCTCGCGCGACCAGCTTGTTCTGCCCGCGATTGGCGGTCGCATCCGGCGACAGCAACTGCGCGGTTACGGTGAACGGCGTTTCGCGCAGACGGCCTCGGCCCGTCAGCCCGACCGCGCGCCCGATCGTCGCGTCGACCGATCGGATGTCGGCGATGTCGAGGTCCGCGACGATCCGCATCCGCGGGTCGAGATAGCGCACCGACGTGCCGGTCACCGTCGCCACGTCGATCCGCGGAAACTCGAGCGGCTTGCCGCCTTTCTTCTCGGAGAACGTCCAGGTGTTCGCGGTGTGCGGCTTGTTCCACTCCAGATCGACCGCGCCGTTGACGAGGTCGAGCCAATACAGCCGCCGCTTGCCGAAGATCAGCGACAGGGGCGCGATCCGCGTGTCGAGCTTGTCCGCGCGGAACAGGTTTGGCCGGCTCGCCCAGTCCGGGTTCGAAAGCGTGAAGTTCTCCGCGTACAGCTTGATGCGGAACGGGGCGAAATAGAGCTGGAAATCGCCACGCACGGTCAGCGTCCGGTGCGTGAGCGAGCCGACGACGCGCTCGAACGGATGCTTCAGGAAGCGTCCCTTGGTGATGTACAGCACCAGCCAGATCGCAACGAGGACCGCGACGATCCCAAGCAGGATGTTGCGGATGATCCGCCGCTTGCGACGTTTTCGCGTCTCCGCTGCACTCGGCGCGGGTGCGGGAGCCGGGGAGGGGGCGTCGATCGGCGGCGTCGGGCTGGCGTCCATGCAGGCCCTATCGCATGGCAATCGCGCGAGTTCCACAATGCGGGGTCCGCGACGGTTGATATTTGCGACCAATGCGGATAGTGCGCCCGCTTCCTCGAAGGGAACGCGTTCGACGAATCGCCCGGCCAGTGTGGGCTGCCGCGGCGATTTCAGCGTCCTCCTTCGTAACCGAAAGGATAAAAATGCCCAAGCTGAAGACCAAGAGCGGCGTCAAGAAACGCTTCAAGCTCACCGCCACCGGCCTGCTCAAGCACGGCGTCGCCGGCAAGCGTCACCGTCTGGCGCATCACAACGGCAAGTACATCCGTCAGAACCGCGGCACCAAGCTGCTGTCGAAGGCCGATACCGCAGCAGTGAAGGCCTGGGCGCCTTACGGCCTGCGTTGAGCTGAGAAGGAATTAGACAATGGCACGCGTAAAACGGGGTGTTACCACCCGCGCCAAGCACAAGCGTATTTTGGTTCAGGCGAAGGGCTATTATGGCCGTCGCAAGAACACCATCCGCATCGCCCGTCAGGCCGTCGAGAAGGCCGGACAGTACGCTTACCGCGACCGCAAGGTTAAGAAGCGCACGTTCCGTGGCCTCTGGATCCAGCGCATCAACGCCGGCGTCCGCGCCGAGGGTCTGACGTATTCGCAGTTCATGCACGGCGTGAAGCTTGCAGGGATCGAACTCGACCGGAAGGTCCTGGCTGACATCGCCATGCACGAGGGCGCTGCATTCAGTGCCATCGTCGCACAGGTGAAGGCGGCTCTCCCCCAGGCCGCGTAATCCGCGACTGAGGTGAGTTTCGGGAGGGCGTCGGTGGAGATACCGGCGCCCTTTCTGCGTTTGGGGCGGGGGGCGCTGGAAGGAACGCGTAGTTTCTCAGGCTCAAGCTTCGATACCGATCCCCAACTATGATCACCCCTCGCCCCTCCTCCGTCATCCCGGCGAACGCCGGGACCCATGGTTACGGCGGACCCGGCGATAACGTGCTACCATCACCCGCCCGCTACCGTGGGTCCCGGCGTCCGCCGGGATGACGGGGCTTTTGATGACGGAGCTCTAGAGCGCCGAGCTTTAGAGCGATCGAGCGGCGATCAGGGGAGCACGAAATGCGCGAAACCTTCCAGCCGTGCGTCTACATCCTCCACTCCCGCCGCCACGGCACGCTCTACATCGGCGTCACCTCAAACTTGCTCGCAAGGCTGGTTCAGCACCGAGAGGGGTTGATCCCCGGCTTCACTCGCCGGTACGGCATCAAGCGTCTCGCCTATTACGAGATGTTCGACACGATGGAGGCCGCGATCGTTCGCGAGAAGCGGCTGAAGGACTGGCGAAGAGCGTGGAAGATCGACCTGATGGAAGCGCGCAACGAGAATTGGGACGATCTGGGTATCGGCCTCGGGCTGCCCCGCCTGCCCGAACTACCGACCGAACCCGCCCTGGGAGTATGACGTGACCGAAGACCTGAACCAGATGCGCGACCACATGCTGACGGCGATCGCCGCCGCATCCGGGCTCGATGCGCTCGATGCGTGCCGGGTCGAGGCGCTCGGCAAGCAGGGCACGATCACCGCGCTGCTGAAGACGCTCGGCAAGATGACGCCGGACGAGCGCCTCGTCCAAGGCCCGCTGATCCAGGGCCTCCGCGAAGCCGTCGCCAACGGCATCGCCGAGCGCAAGGCCACGCTCGAACGCGCCGCGCTCGACGCGCGCCTCGCCAGCGAAACGCTCGACATGACGCTCCCCGCCGACGCGAAGCCCGCCGGCACGATCCACCCCGTCAGCCAGGTCATGGACGAACTCGCCGAGATCTTCGCCGACCTCGGTTTCGCGGTTGCGACCGGTCCCGAGATCGAGACCGACTGGCATAATTTCACCGCGCTCAACATCCCCGAGACGCACCCCGCGCGCGCGATGCACGACACTTTCTATCTCCAGCAGGGGATCGACGCGAAGACCGCCGGCACCGCCGACGAGAAGACGACCTTCTCGCTGCTCCGCACGCACACGTCGCCGGTCCAGATCCGCACGATGTTGAGCCAGAAGCCGCCGATCCGCATCATCGCCCCCGGCCGCACCTACCGATCGGATTCCGACGCGACGCACACGCCGATGTTCCACCAGGTCGAGGGCCTCGTGATCGACAAGGGCATCACGCTCGGCCACCTGAAGTGGACGCTCGAAACCTTCGTGAAGGCGTTCTTCGAGCGCGACGACATCGTGCTCCGCCTGCGCCCCAGCTACTTCCCGTTCACCGAGCCCTCGGTCGAGATCGACGTCGGCTACACCCTGGTGAAGGGCAAGCGCGTCGTCGGGGGCGCCGAGCCCGATGGTTGGCTCGAGATCCTCGGCTCCGGCATGGTTCACCGCAAAGTCATCGAAGCCTGCGGGCTCGACCCCGACGAATGGCAGGGCTTCGCGTTCGGCTGCGGCATCGATCGGCTGGCGATGCTCAAATACGGCATGGACGATCTCCGCCCGTTCTTCGACGGCGATATCCGCTGGCTCAAGCATTACGGCTTTTCGAGCCTCGACGTCCCGACCCTCAGCGGGGGCGTCGGCGCATGAGTTTGGTCTATCGGCACGCGGGCCCGTCCCGTCACCGCACCCAAACCAACGACCGTCACCCCAGCGAAAGCTGGGGTCTCCCCGTTGGCGGCCGCAGCAACAGCCCCATCAAGATCCCAGCCTGCGCTGGGATGACGGCAGCAATCGATATGACGGAAGCCTGGTCATGAAGTTCACGCTCAGCTGGCTCAAGCAGCACCTCGAAACCACTGCGACCCTCGACCAGATCGTCGAGGCGCTGACCCGCATCGGCCTCGAAGTCGAAGGCGTCGAGAACCCCGGCGAGAAGCTGGCCGCGTTCAAGATCGCCAAGGTGCTCAGCGCCGAACGCCATCCGCAGGCCGACAAGCTCCAGATCCTGTCAGTCGACGCCGGTAACGGTCCGCTCCAGGTCGTCTGCGGCGCCCCCAACGCCCGCGCCGGGCTGGTCGGCGTGTTCGGCGCGCCCGGCGCGTACGTCCCCGGCCTCGACGTGACGCTGAAGCTGGCCAGCATCCGCGGCGTCGAATCCAACGGCATGATGTGCTCGACGCGCGAACTGGAACTCGGCGAAGATCACGACGGCATCATCGAACTGCCCGAAGACGCACCGATCGGCACGGCGTACCCGGACTATGCCGGCCTCACCGACCCGGTCATCGACGTCGCGATCACGCCCAACCGCCAGGACTGCATGGGCGTCCGCGGCATTGCGCGCGACCTCGCCGCCGCCGGCCTCGGCACGCTTACGCCGCTGACGTTCGACGCGTTCACGAGCGAGGGCGCAGGCCCCGACGTCCGCACCGACGATACCACCGGCTGCCCCGCGTTCTTCGCGCAGACCGTCACGGGCGTGACCAACGGCGACTCCCCCGAGTGGATGCGCCGCAGCCTGCTCGCGATCGGCCAGAAGCCGATCTCCGCGCTTGTCGACATCACCAACTATCTGATGATCGACCTAGGCCGCCCGTTGCACGTATACGACCGCGCCAAACTCTCCGGCGGCCTCGTCGCGCGGAAAGCAAACGACGGCGAGCAGGTCGTCGCGCTCAACGGCAAGACCTACACGCTCGACGCGACCATTACCGTCATCGCCGACGACACCGCCGTGCACGACATCGGCGGCATCATGGGCGGCGAGCATTCGGGCGTTTCCGCGGATACCACCGACGTGCTGATCGAATGCGCGTATTTCGATCCCGACCACATCGCGCGCACCGGCCAGAAGCTGACGCTCACCTCCGACGCGCGCAGCCGCTTCGAACGCGGCGTTGATCCGGCGTTCCTCGAAGACGGCCTCGCGATCGCCACCGCGCTCGTGCTCCACATCTGCGGCGGCACGGCCAGCGACGTCACCCGCTCGGGCGAACCCCCGCTAGACCCCCGCGTGATCCACTACGATCCACGCCTCAGCGCGGACCTCGGTGGTCTCCATGTCGCCCCCGAACGCCAGGCGCGGACATTGTTGTCGCTCGGCTTCACGGTCGGCGCGATCAAGTCGGCCGACGCGTTCAGCGACGCGCTGTTCTCGACGATCGAGGGCAAATGGCCGGTCACGGTCCCGACCTGGCGCCGCGACGTCGATGGCCCCGCCGACCTCGTCGAGGAGGTCGTCCGCATCGAGGGCATCGACTCAATTCCTTCAACGCCCCTCCCGCGCATGCCCGGCGTCGCCAAGCCGACCGCCACGCCCGAGCAGAAGCTCGAACGTAGGGCGCGTCGCGCGGCGGCGGCCCGAGGGCTCGACGAAGCGGTAACGTGGAGCTTCCTCTCCGAAGCCGAAGCCGCCCCGTTCGGCGGCGGCGCGTGGACGCTCGCCAACCCGATCAGCGAAGACCTAAAAGTCATGCGCCCCTCGCTGCTCCCCGGTCTTCTCGCTGCCACCGGCCGGAACCTCAAGCGCGGCCAGCAGAGCGTCCGCCTGTTCGAGATCGGCCGCCGCTATCTGGCCGACGCCGAACGCGCGACGCTAGGCGTAGTCCTCGCCGGCGACCGCCGCCCCCGCGGCTGGCGCGATGGGAAAGCGGCGACCTTCGACGCGTATGACGCGAAGGCCGAAGCGCTGGCGCTTCTCGCCGCGTCGGGCGCGCCGGTCGATAACCTGCAAGTCATGGGTGAAACTGGCAACGCTTGGCACCCCGGCCAGTCCGGTACGCTCCGCCTCGGACCGAAGACGGTTCTGGCAAGCTTCGGTATGCTCCATCCGTCGGTGCTGAAGGCGTTCGACCTCGACGGCGCGGTTTCCGCGGTAGAAGTCTACCTCGACGCGATCCCGCCCAAGCGCGCGTCTGGCTTCACCCGCCCTGCCTACACGCCGCCAGCGCTGCAAGCCGTCCGCCGCGACTTCGCCTTCCTCGTGCCGGCGGCGCTCGCCACCGACACGCTGGTCCGCGCGGTCAAGGGGGCGGACAAGGTGGCGATCGTCTCGGCGCGCGTGTTCGACGTGTTCACCGGGGTAGGGGTCGAGGACGGCCACAAGTCGGTCGCGGTCGAGATCGTCCTGCAGCCGACCGCCAAGAGCTTCACCGACGAAGAGATCAAGGCGATCGCCGACAAGGTGGTCGCCGCGGCCGCAAAACAGGGCGCGACCCTCCGCGTCTAAGCGTGCCTTCACCCTTCCCTCTCCCCGAGGGGAGAGGGAAGGGTGAAGGCGGCGAGGGTGAGGGCACGCACTGGCTTCCTCATACCACCCCGGCGAAGGCCGGGGCCCAACTGGCAAGGCCGGTGTAACGGAGCGATGCGCGTCGTTGGCAACGTCCCCCAATTGGGCCCCGGCCTCCGCCGGGGTGGTGCTGATGTCGCGGGTCGTTTTGTGAGCGTTACGCGGCCTCGCGCGTTAAGAATGACGGAAGGAACCTCATGACCGACCTGATCACGATCGCCAACGACCACCTCACTGCGCAGATCAACCCGCACGGTGCCGAGCTCACCCACCTCCACGACGCCGACGGCCGCGAACTGATGACCAACGCCGACCCGGCCTTCTGGACCGGTCACGCGCCGATCCTCTTCCCCGTCGTCGGTGTCGTCAACGAAGGCGTCATCCGCCTCGACGGCCAGGCCTACCCGATGCAGAAGCACGGCTTCGCGCGCCATTCGACGTTCGACGTCGTCGCGCAGTCGGAAACCTCCGCCACCTTCCGCCTCACCGACAGCAAGGAAACCCGGAAGGCCTACCCGTTCGCATTCGCACTCGACATCGTCTTCACGTTGGACGGCGCGACGCTGACGCTCGAGGCGCACATCCACAACCGCACCGACGCCGCGATGCCGGCAAGCTTCGGCTTCCACCCCGCCTTCGCGTGGCCACTCCCCTACGGCGAACCCCGCGCAGACCACCGCATCACGTTCGACACCGACGAACCCGGCAAGCTAAAAGCGATCAGCACGGATGGCCAGATCGCCGTCGATGAACGACCTTCGCCAGTCGAGGATCGCGTCATCGCCCTGCGCGACGAGCTGTTCGCGAAGGACGCGCTGGTCTGGGATCCGATCCACTCCGACGCCGTCACCTATGGCGCCGAGACCGGCCCGCAATTGAAGATCGCCTTCCCCGATACGCCGAAGCTCGGCATCTGGACCAAGCCCGGCGCGGCCTATGTCTGCGTCGAACCCTGGCACGGCATCGCCGATTCCGAAGGCTATACCGGCGATTATCGCGACAAACCCGGTGTGTTCGAGATCGCTGCCGGCGGTACGAAGCGCATCGAAATGAGCGTGACGCTGGTGACTACCACCGGTTGAACCGACCCTCCGCGATCCTCCCCCGCCAGGGGGAGGTGTCTGGCGCTTGCCGGACGGAGGGGGCGGAAAGGGGGAACCTCTGTTCCGTGTCCGCCCCCTCCGTCACCTTCGGTGCCACCTCCCCCTGGCGGGGGAGGATCGGACCGTGAAACGCGATCCCAACTTGGAGCCTTGAGGGACGTCCCTCTGTCCTCGACGCGCTGCATCTGCCAAGAGCAGCGGCATGACTGCCGGTATTCCGGCTCACCCTATCCACCGAGCCCAGACTCGGCGCACCGGACTTTATCATGACCCAATTTCCCCGCCGCACCTTCGCGATCATCTCGCATCCCGATGCCGGCAAGACCACGCTCACCGAGAAGCTCCTGTATTTCGGCGGTGCGATCCATCTCGCCGGCGAGGTGAAGGCGCGCGGCCAGACGCGTCGCGCGCGCTCCGACTGGATGAAGATCGAGCAGCAGCGCGGGATCTCGGTCACCTCGTCGGTGATGACGTTCGAGCGTCAGGGAATCACCTTCAACCTGCTCGATACGCCCGGCCACGAAGACTTCTCCGAGGACACCTACCGCACGCTGACCGCGGTCGACTCGGCCGTCATGGTGATCGACGCCGCGAAGGGCATCGAGCCGCAGACGCGGAAACTGTTCGAGGTCTGCCGCCTGCGCAACGTGCCGATCATCACCTTCGTCAACAAGGTCGACCGCGAGGGGCGTGATCCATTCTCGCTGCTCGACGAGGTGGCCGAGATGCTCCAGCTCGACGTCTGCCCGATGAGCTGGCCGGTCGGCATGGGCGGCGAGTTCGAGGGCGTCTACGATCTCTACGCCAACACGCTAAGCCGCCCCGAGGGCGACAGCCGCGAATTCATGGGCAAGGCGATCCCGTTCACCGGCATCGACGATCCCGAACTCGCCAAGATCCTCAGCCCCGAAGCGATGGTCCGCCTGAACGACGAAGCCGAACTCGCGCAGGGCGGCTATTCGAGCTTCGACCCCGAGGCCTATCGCGCGGGCAATTTGACGCCGGTCTATTTCGGCTCGGCGCTGAAGGACTTCGGTGTCGCCGAACTGATCGCCGCGCTCGCCGACTATGCCCCGCCACCGCGCGCGCAGCCAGCCGAGCCTGCGCCCGTCTCGCCGGACGAGCCCGAAGTCACCGGCTTCGTGTTCAAGGTGCAGGCCAACATGGACCCCAACCACCGCGACCGGATCGCGTTCATGCGGCTATGCTCGGGCGTGTTCAAGCGCGGCATGAAGCTCACCCCGACCGGCCACGGCAAGCCGATCGCGGTCCATTCGCCGATCCTGTTCTTCGCGCAGAACCGCGAGCTGGCGGACGAGGCATTCCCCGGCGACATCATCGGCATCCCCAACCACGGCACGCTCCGGGTCGGCGATACGCTCAGCGAGAAGGCGGCGATCCGCTTCACCGGCCTGCCGAACTTCGCGCCGGAAATCCTGCGCCGCGTCGTGCTGAAGGACTTCACCAAGACCAAGCAGTTGCGCAAAGCTCTCGACGACATGGCCGAGGAGGGGGTCACGCAGGTGTTCTATCCCGACATCGGCTCGAACTGGATCATCGGCGTGGTGGGACAGCTCCAGCTCGAGGTGCTGCTGTCACGCCTCGATGCGGAGTACAAGGTCGCGGCGGGGCTCGAGCCTGCACCGTACGAGACCGCGCGCTGGATTTCGGCGGAAGACCCGCTCGAACTCAAGACCTTCGCCGAGATCAACCGCGGTGCGATGGCAAAGGACCGCGACGGCAACCCCGTCTTCCTCGCCAAAAGCGCCTGGGAAGTGAACTACATCGCCGAGCGTTATGCGAAGATCCGCTTCGCCGCGACGCGCGAACGATAGGTTGTTACCCGCTAATCCTCCCCTGCAAGGGGAGGTGGCAGTCCGCAGGACTGACGGAGGGGTATCCGCGCTATCGAGGGGGTTGTCACCCCTCCGTCGGGCAAGTGCCAGCCACCCCCCCCTTGCAGGGGAGGGTCACGCGGAAAAGTCAGTCCGCCGCCAGCGCCTCGGCAAGCATGTCCCGGATCGCACGCAGCGCGGTCATCGGCGACTCGGCCTGCGCGACGATCTCGCCCGGTCCCGGTATCGCACCCGCGTCCTTCTCCCCCGCCAGCAACTGCTGGACGCCGCGCACGGTATACCCCTCGCGGTTCAAATACTGGTCGATCCGTCGCACCAGCGCGACGTCCTCGGCGCGGTAATAGCGCCGGTTGCCCGCGCGTTGCAGCGGCTTCAGCTGGGGAAAGCGCGTTTCCCAATAGCGGAGGATGTGCTGCGGAAGGCCAGTGTCGCGCGACAGTTCGCCGATCGTCCGAAACGCCGCACTGGCCTTTTGCCCCCCGGCATCGGGCAGTGCGTCGTCGGTATCAGGCATATCGGGTGTCAGTCGGCACCGACGATGCGTTCCCGCATCATCTGGCTTGCGCGGAACGTCAGCACGCGGCGCGGCGCGATCGGTACTTCGATGCCGGTCTTGGGGTTGCGGCCGACGCGCTCGCCCTTGTCGCGCAGCACGAACGTGCCGAATCCCGAAATCTTGACGTTCTCGCCCTGCGACAGCGCGCCGCACATCTCGGTCAGGATCTGTTCGACGATCTTGGAGGAATCCGAACGTGACAGCCCGACCTCCTTGTGGAGCGATTCAGCCAAGTCGGCCCGCGTCAAAGTACCCGTCGTCATGATCTTCAAGCTCCCACACTCGGCGAACCTCCTACACAAGCAC
This sequence comes from Sphingomonas sp. PP-F2F-A104-K0414, assembly GCF_004340945.1. Classification (GTDB taxonomy): domain Bacteria; phylum Pseudomonadota; class Alphaproteobacteria; order Sphingomonadales; family Sphingomonadaceae; genus Sphingomonas. Next base: position 617,901 of record NZ_SLYD01000001.1, on the reverse strand, counting down.
GTCGGCGACCGGAAGAACTTTTGTTCTACAAGCGAATCGATATGTTTCGAACGGCTTAGAAGCGGATAACTGCAGCGCCCCAGGTGAAGCCGCCGCCCATCGCTTCGAGCACTATGATCTGCCCCTGCTTGATCCGTCCGTCGCGTACGGCGACGTCCAATGCGAGCGGTACGGAAGCAGCCGACGTGTTGGCATGCTGGTCGACGGTGACCACGACTTTCGCCGGGGCAAGGCCCAACTTCCGCGCGGTCGCGTCCAGGATACGCGCATTGGCCTGATGCGGCACGACCCAGTCGACCTGGTCCGACGCCAGCCCCGCCATCGCCAGCGACTCGGTCATGACCGACGCTAGATTGGTCACCGCATGGCGGAACACCTCGCGGCCCTTCATGCGGAGCTTGCCAACGGTCCCGGTCGTCGAGACGCCGCCATCGACGTAGAGCAATTCGTTGTGACGGCCATCCGCGTGCAGCTTGGTCGTCAGGATGCCGCGACCGCCTTCGTCGGCGGTGTCCTGCGCCTCCAGCACGATCGCGCCGGCGCCGTCGCCGAACAGCACGCAGGTCGTCCGGTCTTCCCAGTCGAGAATGCGGCTGAACGTCTCGGCGCCGATCACCAGCCCGCGCTTGGCGACACCGCTGCGGATCATGCTGTCGACGACCTGCACCGCGTAGAGGAAGCCCGAGCAGACGGCGGCGACGTCGAACGCGACGCAGTCGTCGATCCCGAGCATCGCCTGCACCTTGGTGGCGCTCGACGGAAAGGTCTGGTCGGGGGTCGCGGTGGCGAGCACGATCAGGTCGATGCTCTGCGCCTCGATCCCGGCCGCAGTCAAAGCCGCGCGGCACGCGTCGGCAGCAAGCGTCGCGGTCGTCTCGCCTTCGCCGGCGATGTGGCGGAAGCGGATACCGGTGCGCTCGACGATCCACTCGTCGCTGGTGTCGACCTGCTCTGCCAGTTCCGCGTTGGAGACGCGGCGCGCGGGCAGGGCGGAGCCGGTGCCGATGACGACCGAACGGATCATGCCGCCTTCTCCACATTGCCGAGATCGTCGGCGATCCGCCGGATCAGATCGTTGCGGACCATCTTGGCGGCATTGCCGATCGCGGTCGCGACGCCGCGATCGGTCGCGCCGCCGTGGCTCTTCACGACGATACCGTTGAGCCCGAGGAATACCGCGCCGTTGTGGTTGTTGGGATCGAGATGATCGCGCAACAATTCGGTGGCGGGGCGCGAGATCAGGAAGCCGAGCTTCGAGCGCACCGAACTGCGGAACGCGCGCTTGAGCAGGTCGGCGACGAATCGCGCGGTGCCCTCGGCGGTCTTCAGCGCGATGTTGCCCGAGAAGCCGTCGCACACGACGACGTCGACTTCGCCGCGCGATAGCCGGTCGCCCTCGATGAAGCCGTTGAACTGCATGTCGACCGCCGGGGTCGCACGCAGCTGCGCGGCCGCATCGCGGATCTCGTCCGTGCCCTTCATGTCCTCGCTGCCGATGTTCAGCAGCGCGACACGAGGATGCGGGATGTCGAGTGCGGTGCGCGCATAGGCAGCGCCCATGATCGCGAACTGGACGAGGTTGCGCGCATCGCACTCGGTATTCGCGCCGAGGTCGAGCATCACCATGTCGGTATCGCCCAAGGTCGGCAGACGCGCCGCGAGTGCCGGCCGGTCGATCCCGGGCAGCATCCGCAGCGACAGCTTCGCCATCGCCATCAGCGCGCCGGTATTCCCCGACGACACAGCAGCGGCGGCGCGACCCTGTTTGACCAGGTCAATCGCGATGCCCATCGACGTCTTCTTCGCACGCCGGATCGCCTGGGTCGGCTTTTCGCTCGACCCGACGACCTCTGGTGCGTGGACGATCTCCGAATTCTGCGACAGGTTCGGATGAGCCTTCAGCCCCTCGCGAATCGCAGTTTCGTCGCCGACCAGCAGAAAGCGCATGCCCTCGAATTGATGACGCGCGAGCGCGACACCGGCGAGCATCACTGCCAGCCCGTCATCGCCACCCATCGCATCGACCGCGATCCAGCCGCTGTCGGGCATCATCAATCCTTCGTTCAAGTTAGAGGTTCCGGATGGAAGCCTCAGCCCTCGATCGAGAGGATTTCACGACCGTTATAGTGACCGCACGAACCGCACAGGTTGTGCGGGCGCTTCAGTTCGCCACAGTTGGGGCATTCCTGGAACGACGCGATCGTGAGCGAGTCGTGGCCACGGCGCATGCCGCGCTTGGAGGGCGAGGTTTTTCTTTTGGGGACGGCCATTTCGGCACCTTGTTCAATCTAAAGGTCGGGGCTCCGAGTACGCCCGGACACGGAACTCGGCAACCGACATGAATGCCGGCCGCCTGAAGCAACCCATGCGGCCTGACGCTCGCGAAGCGTGGCGCTATAGCGATTTCGTCCCGCGTTGCAACCATTGGTCACCAGTGGCAGGACCTCGGCCGACATCCAACGAGGGGCAACGCCGTGATATTACCCGTAACGCTGACGATCGCCGCGGCTGCCGCCGTCGTCAATCTCTGGCTCGCCTTCCGAATCGTGCCGATGCGCGTGAAGGGCAACGTCCTGATCGGCGACAATGGCGACGCGCTGTTGCAGGGGCGGATGCGCGCGCATGCGAACTTCACCGAATATGCGCCGTTCATTCTGATCCTGATCGGGCTGATCGAACTGGCGGGGGGATCGACGCTCTGGCTGTGGATCGCGGGCGCGGTGTTCGTGATTGCACGTGTAGCGCATGCGTTCGGGATGGACCGGACAACGTCGAGCCTGCCGCGGGCAGGCGGCGCGCTGGCGACGTGGGCGCTGATGGCGCTGCTTGCCGGCTGGGCGCTGACGATCGCGTATCAAACGAACGCGGTGCCGGCCGCCAAGACCTTCCAGGTCGTGCCGTCGGGGTCGCAGGCATGAGCGCGCGCTATCTCATTGCCGCCGCCACGCTGCTCGCCGCGTCGCCTGCGGTTGCACAAGTTTCTCCCGGACGCCTGTCGGCCGACGTAAAGACGCTCGCCTCCGATGCGTTCGAGGGGCGCGCGCCTGGCACGCCCGGCGAGACGAAGACGATCGACTGGCTGATCGCGCAGTTCAAGGCGATGAAGGCACAGCCCGGTGGCCCGAACGGCAGCTGGACGCAACCCGTTCCGCTCGTCCACACCCGGATGGGTTCTGGCACTGTCCGCGCTGGCGATATCGCGCTGGTGCAGGGGCGTGACGTCTATCTCAGTACCGTCCGCGGCGTCGACCGGGTCGCAATCGCCAACGCGCCGATGGTGTTCGTTGGCTACGGCGTCACCGCGCCGGAGCGCGGCTGGGACGACTTCAAGGGGCTCGACCTGAAGGGCAAGGTGGCGGTCTTCCTGGTCAACGATCCCGATTTCGAAGCGGTCGCAGGCTATGATGCGAAGGGCAAGTTCGGCGACCGCCGGATGACCTACTACGGCCGCTGGACGTACAAATACGAAGAAGCCGCGCGACGTGGCGCGGTCGGCGCGCTGATCGTCCACGACACGCCGGGCGCGGGCTACGGCTGGAACACCGTCACGGCCCCCGCCGGCGAGAATTACGACATCGTCCGTAAAGATCCCGAGTCGCGGGTGCTGCTCCAGGGCTGGCTGGAGGGCGGCGCGGCGACTCGTTTGTTCGCAGCCTCGGGCCTCGACTTGGCGGCGTTGCGCAAAGCGGCGCGGCGGAGCGACTTCCGCCCGGTCGCGCTGAATCGGGCGTTCACCACCGACCTGCCGGTGAAGCACGACACCGCCGTGAGCCAGAACGTGCTCGCGAAGCTCCCCGGCACGAAGCACGCGGACGAGGTCGTGATGTTCGGCGCGCACTGGGACGCCTACGGCATCGGCGCGCCCGATGCGCAGGGCCGGACGATCCGGCCTGGCGCGAACGACGACGGCCTCGGCGTGGCGGGCGTACTCGAGCTCGCGCGCAATTTCGCCAAGGCCCCGCGGACCGACCGCAGCCTCGTCTTCGCGCTGTGGAGTGGCGAGGAGCGTGGGTTGCTGGGCTCGGAGACCTATGCGGTGAACCCGGTCTATCCGGCCGCCAAGACGGTCGCCAACCTGACGCTCGATATCCTCCAGACGGCAGGGCCGGCAAAGGACGTCATGCTGGTCGGCGCCGGCCAGAACAGCCTCGAGGACATGCTGGGTGACGCCGCGAAGGCGCAGGACCGCGTCGTAACTCCCGAAGCCCTTCCCGAACGTGGCCTGTTCTACCGCGCCGACCATTTCTCGGTCGCGCGGCGCGGCGTGCCGACCTTGCTGCTGATGGCGATCAGTGGTGCGCCCGATCTGGTTACGGGTGGTCGGACCGCGGGGCAGGCGTGGCTCGACGGCTATATGAAGTGTTATCACCAGACGTGTGACGCGTGGGGCGCCGACTGGGACCTGCGCGGTGCGGCGCAGGACGTGGATCTGTTCCAGACGATCGGGACTAAGCTGGCGAGCAGCCGGTTGTGGCCGGAATGGCGCGACGGGTCGGAGTTCAAGTCGGTGCGGGGTGAGACGGCGGGGGAGCGGAAGTAAGCCCGTACCCTGCTCTGGCAACCACCCCGGTGAAGGCCGGGGCCCAATTGGAAAGGTTTCAGTAACGGAGCGCTACCTACCCAATCTACGTCCCCCAATTGGGCCCCGGCCTCCGCCGGGGTGGAGTGATTGGGAGGGTGGCGCTTCTTCTTCTCGTTCTCCCGCGAAGGCGCGAGCCCAAGGTTACGGGCGCTATCGCGTGGTATCCTGGACCCCCGCCTTCGCGGGGGAACAGCTTAGGGGGAGGGTAGCAGCTACGCCGCCAAAGCCCGATCGCTCACGAACATATTCGTCGCCCGCTCATGCGCGAACGTGCTCGCCGGCCCATGCCCCGGAATGAAGCTCGTATCGCTCCCCAGCGGCCAAAGCTTCTCGACGATGGACTTCACCAGCGTCTGGTGATTCCCCCCAGGCATGTCCGATCGCCCGACCGACCCCTGGAACAGCACATCCCCGACCTGCGCGAATTTCGATGGCGCATGGTGGAAGATCACATGGCCCTCGGTATGCCCCGGCGTCTCGTACACATCGAGCACCAGATCCCCGATCGACACCGTATCGCCCTCGACCAGCCACCGGTCCGGCTCGAAATTCACGCCCGAAATCCCGTATTTCGGCCCATCCTGGTCGAGCCGCTGCAACCAGAAGCGATCCGCCTCGTGCGGTCCCTCGATCGGCACGCCGAGATCGTTCGACAGTCGCTTGGCGCCCCCCGCATGGTCGATATGCCCATGCGTCAGCAGGATCTTCTCGACCGTGACCCCGGCCTGTTCGACCGCCGCCATGATCCGCGGCAGGTCGCCACCCGGATCGATCACCGCCGCCTTCATCGTCGCGGTGCACCAGAGGATCGTGCAATTCTGCTGGATCGGCGTGACCGGCACGATGGCAGCACGGAGCGGGGGCGCAGCGCGGAGGGGAGGATTTGTCATGCCGCTGAAATAGGATAGCGCACCGGTTGGAGCAATCGCCGCTTGCGGTTTGCCCCGTGCCCCGTGCAACAGTCGCGGCGATGTGGACCGCGCCCTTCGTTTTGTTCGATGACGCCCGCGAGGGGGGCGCTCCGGCACGACTGTACCGCGATCCCGTCCGGATCGTCCGCGCCGATACGCTCGCCGAGGTTGGCCCCGCGCTCGACGCGCTCCGTGACGCCCGCGGGGAAGGGCTCCACGCCGCCGGGTATCTCACCTACGAAGCCGGCGCCGCGCTCGCATCGAAGCCGGTCGACGTCCGCACCGAAGGACCGCTGCTGTGGTTCGGTCTGTTCGCCGGCTATGAAACGATCGCCGCGCAAGACGTCGCCGCACTGCTCCCCGATCCCGCGGGCGCATGGACCGGCACACCCCGACCGCTGATCGACCGCGACACCTACGACGCGAGCCTGTCGCGCGTTCTCGACCTGATCGCCGCAGGTGATATCTACCAGGCGAACCTCACCTTTGCCGCCAGCGTGCCGTTCGTCGGCAACCCGCTCGCGCTCTATGCCCGGCTGCGGCGCCAGGCGGGGGCGGGGTACGGCGCGCTGATCGACACCGGCGAGACGCGCTTCCTGTCGCTCTCCCCCGAACTTTTCTTCGCACTCGACGGCGATACGCTCACCTGTCGCCCGATGAAGGGAACGGCACCGCGAGGCGATACGCCCGACGCCGACCGCGCGCTCGCCGAAGCGCTCGCGGCGGACCCGAAACAGCGCGCCGAAAACCTCATGATCGTCGACCTGATGCGCAACGACCTGTCGCGGGTCGCGCGCCACGTCGCGGTCCCGGACCTGTTCACCGTCGAGACCTATCCGACCGTCCACCAGATGACCTCGACCGTCACCGCGACCCTGAAACCCGATTGCGACGCGGTCGACGTCCTGACCGCATTGTTCCCGTGCGGATCGATCACCGGCGCCCCCAAACAGCGCGCGATGGAGGTCATCGCCGAAGTCGAGCACGCGCGCGTCCGCAGCATCTACACTGGCGCGATCGGCCGCCTCGATCCGAACGGCGACGCGATCTTCAACGTCGCGATCCGGACGTTGGCAATTCAAGACGGCAAGGCGATGATGAGTCTCGGCTCGGGCATCGTAGCCGACAGCGACGCCGACGCGGAATGGGCGGAATGCCATGCCAAGGGCGCGTTCGTCACCGCCGGCCAGCGCCCCTTCGACCTGATCGAGACGATGGCGTTCGACCCTGACGAAGGCCTGACCCGCCTCGAAGCCCATCTCGCGCGGATGAAGGCTAGTGCCGAGGCGCTCGGCTTCACCTTCGACCGCCACACCGCGCGCAACGAACTGCAAGCCGCAACCTTCCGGTTGCGCGGGCCCCGCCGCGTCCGCCTGCTACTGAGCCCATCGGGCGCGATCGCGATCGAATCCGCGCCACTGCCGCAGTCCCCTGCGCAGGCAACCGTCGCGATCGTGCCCTTGCCGGTCGCCGCCGCCGACTTCCGCCTGCGTCACAAGACGTCCGCGCGAGACTTCTACGACGATGCTCGCAAGGAAGCGGGGACGTTCGAAGTCGTGTTCGAGGATGCCGACGGCTTCTTCACCGAAGGCAGTTTCACGTCGCTGTTCGTGCCACGAGGCGACGGCCTCGTCACGCCGCCGCTACGGCATGGCCTGCTCCCGGGCATCCTCCGGGCCGATCTGCTCGAATCGGGCCGCGCAACCGAGGCGCCGATCAACCGGGCCGACCTGACCGCCGGCCTCTTCATCGGAAATGCGGTTCGCGGGCTGATTCCGGCTATCGTTACGGTTGCGAATTCGGCCAAGCGGAGCGTATAGCGCCCGCGAATTCCGCGGCGACGCTCGCGGACAACCGCAAAGGTTACACCATGCACGCATCCGCCGCGCTCGGCCGCATCAGCCCCTCGCCGACGCTCGCGATCACGTCGCGCGTTCTCGAACTGAAGCGCGCAGGCGTCGACGTGATCGGGCTTGGTGCGGGTGAACCCGATTTCGACACGCCGGACTTCGTCAAGGAGGCCGCGATCCAGGCGATCCGCGACGGCAAGACCAAGTACACCAACGTCGACGGCACGATCGAGCTGAAGCAGGCGATCGTCGCCAAGTTCGCGCGCGACAACAACCTCACCTACACCACCGACCAGATCAGCGTGAACGTCGGCGGCAAGCACACCCTGTTCAACGCGATGGTCGCGACGATCGATCCCGGCGACGAGGTTGTCATCCCCGCGCCCTACTGGGTCAGCTATCCCGACGTCGTCCAGTTCGCGGGCGGCGTGCCGGTGATCGTCAAGGCGGGCCCCGAGGTCGGCTACAAGCTCGATCCGGCGGCGCTCGATGCGGCGATCACGCCGAAGACCAAGTGGGTGATCCTCAACTCGCCGTCGAACCCGACTGGGGCCGGCTACACGATCGACGAGCTGAAGGCGCTCGGCGCGGTGCTCGCGCGGCACCCGCACGTCTGGATCTTCGCGGACGATATGTACGAGCACATCGTCTATGACGGCTTCAAGTTCGCGACGATCGCCGAGGCATGCCCCGAGCTGTTCGAGCGCACGCTGACCGTCAATGGCTGCTCGAAGGCGTATGCGATGACCGGCTGGCGGATCGGCTACGGCGCCGGCGCGTCGTGGCTGATCAAGGCGATGGCCAAGCTCCAGTCGCAGTCGACCTCGAACCCCTGCTCGATCGCACAGGCCGCCGCTGTCGCCGCCCTGAACGGCGACCAGTCGTTCCTCGCCGAGCGCAACACCGCGTTTCAGGGCCGCCGGGATCTGGTCGTGTCGATGCTCAACGAGATCGATGGCATGCACTGCCCGACGCCGGAGGGTGCGTTCTACGTCTACCCGTCGTTCGCCGACCTGATCGGCAAGACGACGCCGAACGGCCGATTGATCGACACCGACGAGGCGATGGTCGGCTATCTGCTCGACGACGCGAAAGTGGCGGTGGTGCAGGGTGCGGCATTTGGTCTCAGCCCGGCGTTCCGCATCAGCTATGCCACCTCGGACGCGCTGCTCCGCGAGGCCTGCACGCGCATCCAGACGGCCTGCGCCGCGCTGAAGTAACAGCTCGATCCTCCCCCGCCAGGGGGAGGTGGCGCGGAGCGACGGAGGGGGAGGCAGACGGCAACGTCTGTTTCGTGTCCTCCCCCTCCGTCTGGCAAGAGCCAGCCACCTCCCCCTTGCGGGGGAGGATTCTAGGTTCGAGCAACATTCGAGACACGCGGCGACATCGCCCAGCAATCCTGTCGGGCGATGCCTGCTGCACGATGAACGCATCGGCCACGGCGCGTTAATCGAGAGTTTCTAAAAACGACATTGTGGTTGGCCGGCATCTCTACGACATGCCGGTACGTAGCTGATCCCGACCTATCCGGTTGGTGTCGGCAAAATTCATTGGGATCGCATCATGCGCAGCATCATAAAGTCGAGTTTCTTCTGGCAGTTCAGCGGCGGGTTCGTCTTGGGTGCGCTCGGATTGCTCGTGATGCAGCCTGCCGAAGCGCGCCAGACCTTCGCCAGCCATTTCGAACACAGCGTCACGCGCTGACGGCTACTTGGCGAAGGCTTGCGGCAACACCATGTATCCACACATGAAAAAGCCGCTCCTCGCCACGCTCGCCGCCGTCGGTATCGCCGGTGCATTCATGTCCACCGGTGCCGCACAGGGCGCCCGCGCGATCGTCATTCCCGCCGTCAAGACCGACCTTCCCGCGACCCCCGGTCTCCAGACCGCGGTACTCGCCGGCGGCTGCTTCTGGACGATGGAGGCGGTGTTCGAGCACGTGAAGGGTGTGAAGGCGGTAACGACGGGCTATGCCGGCGGCACCAAGGCAACTGCGACCTACGACCAGGTCTCGGCCGAAACGACTCGGCATGCCGAAGCGATCAAGGTCGCGTATGACCCTCGAGTCGTGAGCTATGGCACGTTGCTGCGCGTCTATTTCTCGATCGCGCATGATCCGACGAGCTTGAACCGCCAGGGACCGGATAGCGGCACCAGCTATCGCTCGGCGATCTTCCCGCAGTCGCCGGCGCAGGCGCAGGTCGCCCGCGCGTACATCGCGCAGCTTGGCGCCACGCATGCGTTCTCCGGGCCGATCGTGACGAAGCTGGAGACGGGCGCGTTCTACCCGGCCGAGGCGTATCACCAGAATTTCTACGACCGGAACCCGACGCATCCGTACATCGTAATGTGGGACAAGCCGAAGGTGACAGCCTTCCGCGCGGCGTTTCCGACGATTTCGAGCTGAGGCGATAGGCTTAAGAAGACGCCCACCCCAAGTCCGTCATTCCAGCGAAAGCTGGAATATCCCGGTTTGGCGGATGTCCCGAGCCACGCGGGAGACCCCAGCTTTCGCTAGGGTGACGTGCGCGGGCGCGGTAGCGGATTGGGTCTGAACGTAGGGAGCTTGGGAATGCGCGGAAAGAACGCCGGCGACTAAGCAGCCACCGGGAACCGCAGCATCCGGTCCGCCACCGGCACCATGGCCTCCGCACCAACGCCCACCGCGCGCACGATCTCCGGATGGTTGACATCCAGCCCCCCCGTCAGCGACCCGAACGCGGGCAATATCAGCTTCGTCGCGGTCGTCACGAAACAGCGTCGCGCGACCGACTTTCCCCGCACGCGCAACCGCAGCTTCGGATGGAAATGCCCCGACAGTTCGGGCCGCGTCTCCGCCCGGTCGGCCTCGTGGCGCAGCATCAGTCCGTCGACGACGACCTCGTCCACGACCTCCCCGCCACACCGATCGAGGATCGCCGGATCGTGATTGCCCGTGATCCACGTCCAGCGCGTCCCGTCGGTCAGCGTTCGCAGCATATCCTGCGCGCGCTGCGGCAGCCGCTCGCACCCGTCACTATCGTGGAAGCTGTCGCCCAGGCACCAGACCTCGCGCGCGCCGGTTGCCGCAACCAGCGCGGTGAGATCGGCCAAGGTCGCGATCGAATCATAGGGCGGCAGCATCTGGCCGCGCCCCGCGAACCAGCTCGCCTTCTCGAAATGCAGGTCGGCGACCAGCAACGCGCGCCGCTCCGGCCAGAACAGTGCGCCTTGTGGCAACGCCAGAAGCGCATGTCCGCCGAACGAAAAGGGAACCATCCTTCCGCCATGCCGCCCCCGTCGCACCGAATCAACCCGCCATCGTCGCGAACCGGGTGGGGCTTGCGCATGCCTCCAATCGGCGTAAAGCGCGCCGTCCCCTCAGGAGGAGCGCTCTTCGCGCCATGACGTCCGTAGCCGGAACACCCCAAACTGCCGTCGTGACCGAACCGACCGCCGAGCAGGCGGCGGCGCAAGCGTGCGCGCCCTCCGATCTTTCCGCAGCGCATCTGCATCCGCACCCGGCGCTGGCCGCGCTGACCGTCGGCGCGATCGGCGTGGTGTTCGGCGATATCGGCACCAGCCCGCTCTACGCGTTCCGCGAGGCGCTCGGCCAGACGTCCGCCGGCGGCATCGATCCGACCGAGATCCTCGGCGTGCTGAGCCTCGCGCTCTGGTCGCTGTTCCTCGTCGTCACCGTCAAATACGTCATCTTCCTGATGCGCGCCGACAACCAGGGCGAGGGCGGCGTGCTCGCGCTGGCCGCGCTCGCGCGTCGCGCGCTCGGCATGCGGTCGCGGATCGCGATCGTGCTCGGCGCGGCGGGCGCGTCGCTGTTCTACGGCGATGCGATCATCACGCCGGCTTTGTCCGTGCTGTCGGCGATGGAAGGCCTCAGGACGATCCCGAGCGCGGCGCACATCTTCAACGAAGGCGTCGTCCGCGCATTGACGATCGGCATCCTGATCGCGCTGTTTATGATCCAGGCGCGCGGGACGGCGCAGGTGTCGAAGCTGTTCGGCCCGGTCTGTATCCTATGGTTCGTCGCGATCGGTGCGCTCGGCATCTGGCACATCGCCGACGAGCCCTCGATCGTCCGCGTCTTCCTGCCGACCTACGGCATCTCGTTCCTCGCGACGCACGGCGTGACAGGGCTGTTCGTGCTTGGCGCGGTGTTCCTCACCGTCACCGGCGCGGAAGCGTTGACCGCCGACATGGGCCATTTCGGCAAGCTGCCGATCCGCATCGGCTGGTTCTTCCTGGTGTTCCCGGCACTCGCGCTCAACTATCTGGGACAGGGGGCGTTCGCGCTCGCCAAGCTCGAGGATGCGGCACGACAGGGCATTCCGTTCGTCAATCAGGACTGGTTCTTCCTGATGGCGCCCGAATCGCTGCGCCCGGCGCTGATCATCCTCGCGGGCTTCGCGACGGTGATCGCCAGCCAGGCGGTCATCACCGGTGCGTTCAGTTTGACGCAGCAGGCGATCCAGCTCGGCCTCCTCCCGCGCCTGCGCATCCGCCAGACCTCGGCGGTGTTCGCCGGCCAGATCTATCTGCCCGCGATCAACTGGCTGTTGCTGATCGGCGTGCTCGTGCTGGTGATCCAGTTCAAGACGTCGTCGGCGATGGCCGCCGCGTACGGCATCGCGGTGACCGGCACGATGGTCGTCACCACCTTGCTGGCGTACATCGTCGTCCGCCATCGCTGGAACTGGTCGCGCCCGCTCGCACTGGCGGCGATCCTGCCGTTCCTGACGCTGGATCTCATTTTCTTCGGCGCGAATATCCTGCGCGTGATCGAGGGCGGCTGGGTGCCGCTGGTCATCGCCGCCGCGATCGGGTTGATTATCTTCACCTGGGTGCGCGGCAAGAAGATCGTCAGCGCGTTCGAGAAGCGCCAGAGCATCCCGCTGAGCGACCTCGCCGCCGCGCTGGAGAAGCGTCCGCCAGAGCGGGTGTCGGGGACCGCGGTGTTCCTGACCGCGAACCCGCATGCGACGCCCGGTGCGCTGCTGCATAACCTCAAGCACAACAAGGTGCTCCACGAGCGTAACCTGATCGTCAGCATCCGCACCGCCGACCGGCCGTTCGTCGAGGAGTCCGCGCGCGCGAAGGTCGAACGCGTCGACGACAATTTCTCGATCGTCGTGCTGACCTACGGGTTCATGGAATCGCCCGACGTCCCGCGCGATCTCGGCGTCGGGAACAAGACCGAGCAGCTCGGGCTCGACCCGATGCGGACGTCGTTCTTCATCGGTCGCAACACGCTGAAGCCCGATGCCGAGAAGGGCATGCCGCCATGGCAGGACCGGATCTTCCTGTTCCTGCAACGCAACGCGAGCGACCCGACCGACTTCCTGAAGATCCCGCCCGGCAAGGTGCTCGAGCTGGGCGAGCAGGTCACCGTCTAACCTCCCTCGCCCCGCCGGGGAGAGGGAAGGGGCCCGCGGCACTTGCCGTGGGAAGGGAGAGGGGAGTGAGGCTCGGGACGTGGATCCCAACTACCACTCTCCCTTCAGTCGCCTAAAGCTCCTCCCTCCCTCTCCCCGGAGGGGCGAGGGAATACGTCGTTACCCCGCGAAGGCCTTCACGAGGTCGAAGAGGTAGTCTCGGCCGTCATACAGGGAATTCACACGAATTCGTTCGTTGAGGCCGTGGATGCCGCCCATGTCCTTGTCGATGAAGACGCCCGGTGCGCCGTAGACCGGGATGCCGATCGCCTCGAAGAAAATGCCGTCCGTCGCCCCGGTCGACATCAGTGGGAGAATCGGCAGGCCGGGGAAGTGCTTCGCCGCGACCTTGGTCACGGGCCCCATGATCTTCGGGTCGAGCGTCGGCGGGATCGCGGTCGGGCGGACCGGCTGGTTCGCCGTCACCGTCACCTTCGCCCCCGCCAGTTCCTTCAGCTTGGCGAGCGTGCCGTCGACCGTCTCGCCCGGAAAGATGCGGCAGTTGATGTTCGCCGTCGCGCGCTGCGGCAGTGCGTTCTCCGCATGACCCGCGTTCAGCAACGTCGCCACGCAGGTCGTGCGCAACGTCGAATGCATCGCCTTGTCACGACTGACGATCGCATCCGCCGCCTTGTCCTCGGGGTTCGCGAGCAGCTTCGTGATCGCATCCCCCATCTCGCCCGGCATCGCCTTCGCACTCGCCGCGAAGAACGCCTTGGTGGTGTCGGTGAACTTCACCGGGAACTCGTAGCCCTGGACTGCCTTCACCGCATCGGCGAGTTCGTAGATCGCGTTCTCGGGAATCGGCTGCGAGCTGTGCCCGCCCGGGTTGGTGGCGAGGAACGTGTAGTTCTGCGCCGCCTTCTCGCCGACCTGGATCGCCAGCAGCTGGCGCTTGCCGTTGTCGTCGAGCCGCCCACCGCCGCCCTCGTTCAGCGCGAACTCGGCCGCGATCAGGTCGGGTTTCGACTTCGCCAGATACTGCGCGCCGTTCCACGCGAACGTCGTCTCCTCGCCGCAGGTGAGCGCCAGCTTGATCGTCCGCTTCGGCTTGTAGCCGCTCGTCTTGAAGCGGATCATCGCGTCGGACCAGATCGCCGCCTGCGCCTTGTCGTCGACGGTGCCGCGCGCGTAATAATAGCCGCCTTCCTCGATCAGCTTGAACGGATCGCGCACCCAATCCTCGCGCTTGGCCTCGACCACGTCGAGATGCGCGAGCAGCAGCATCGGCTTGAGCGCCGCGTCCGACCCCTTCAGCACCGCGACCAGCCCGCCGTCCTTGGGATGCTCGGGCACCGAGAAATAGGTGATGTCGGCGTCCGCATAGCCCGCGGTCTTCAGACGCGCGCCGATCTGTGCCGCGGCCTGCGTGCAACTGCCAGAGGATATGGTCGTGTTGGTCTCGACCAGCTCCTTGTAGAGCCCAAGAAACGCCTTCTGGTCGGGCCGCGATTGCGCCTGTGCAGTAACAGGCGTGGTCAAAATCGCCGCCGTGAGTAGCCAGCCAGTTGCGCGCATCGTCGTCCCCTTGTTCGTTCCGGCACAGAGAGTTGCAGCGAACAGGCGCCGACGCAACCTCGACGCCGCGGCGCTCACCGTCGGCGTGTTCCGCGCGGCAAAGTGAGCCGCACCTCGCGGTTGGCAAAGTCGATGTCGACGCGGCGGAACAGTTGCAGCACGTCCATCCCGAGCAGCATCGCCGGGCGCTCCGACAAGCCGAACTGGCGGAACGGCGGCGCATCGATCGCGGTGAAGGCGACGGGCAGGTCGCCGAGGGTCAGGCTGCCGATCGAAACGCGGTCGATCGTGGTGTAGTCCGCGACCACGGTTTCGCCGGTGACGCCGGTCAGCGACACGGGCTGCGACGCGCCCGCACTGCCGAGGCCCTTGCGCGTCACCTTCCGGCGGAGCGCGGCATTGGCCATGCTGACCGAGGTGCCGGTGTCGAGAATCACGCGAATACGGATGCCGTTGCAATAGGCGTCGGTGACGACGAGTTGGCCGAACAGGCTCCGCGCCCGGATGACGATCTCGTCGGGGGCGGCGCGTTCGCGATTCTGGCGTTTGCGCGAGGGGGTGACGGTCATCGTCTTCGTGTCGAAGTCGATCCCCACCGCATGATCCTGCAACGTGTCGATCCCGAGCAACCCGCGCGCGCCGAGGTTAATCGCGCTGATCGCAGGGGCCTCGATCGCGGCGCTGCCGATCACGCTGACTTTGAGTGAGGGGATGATGACCGTGCCGATGCTGTCCGAACCGGTCATGCCGGTGACGCGGACGGTCCGGCCTGGGGCAAGGCCGAGCGTGGCGGCGAGTTCGCGGGCGATGACGGTACGCTGCGCGCCGGTATCGACGATGAAGCGGAAGGGGCCGGCACCGGCGATCGTTACGGGCACCGTCATGCGGGTCTGGTCGTCACCGAACAGGAGCGTAGCGGGGTCGGGCTCTGTTGCGGATGCTGCACTTGGCGAGGGTGCAGCATTCGTGCGCGGGAACGCTGCGTCCTGGGCGCTGGCCTGGGCGGCGATGGCTAGCAGTAGAGGGGCTAGCCACCTGTGCATGCTGCAAATGCTGCGCCTGAATTCGTCCATGCGCAACTACCGTTGTTAAGCCCGAACATCCCTCCCAAACGCTACCACCCCGGCGGAGGCCGGGGCCCAATTGGGGGGGATTGCTAATGGAGGGCAACGTTCCGTTACGATCACCTTTCCAATTGGGCCCCGGCCTTCGCCGGGGTGGTGTTTGAACGTGGGCAGCCGCAGCCGCTCAATCCGGCCGCATCGCGTCGGCGATCATCGCTTCCGCCTCAATCAGCAGCGCGTCATCCGAGCTGTTCGTCGCCACCTTCTCCCGCCCGATCAGCGTCAGCACCGGCACCGCCAGCGGCGTCACACGCTCTAGATCGACATGCACCATCGTCGCCGCGGCGCGGTCGAGCAGCGAGGCCAGCCGCCCGACATCGGTCATCCGCGCCCGCGCATCCGCCCACGCCGCCTCCAGCAGCAGATGCGTCGGCTCGTACTTGCGCAGCACGTCGTAGATGAGGTCGGTCGAGAACGTCACCTGCTTGCCGGTCTTGCGTTTGCCCGGATGCTGGCGCTCGACCAGCCCGCCGATTACCGCAACCTCGCGAAACGCGCGCTTGAGCAGGTGCGATTGCTGCACCCATTCGACGAACTCATGCTCGAGGATATCCGCCGAGAACAGCGACGCCGGATCGGTGATCTTCTCCAACCCATACACCGCCAGCGCATAATCATTGGCGACGAAGCCGAGCGGCTTCAGCCCCTGCGTTTCCATCCGCCGCGTGATCAGCATGCCGAGCGACTGGTGCGCGTTCCACCCCTCGAAGCTGTACGCGACCATGTAGTGCCGCCCCTCGCGCGGGAACGTCTCGACCAGCAGCTGGCCGGGCTCGGGCATGACCGATCGATACGCCTGCATCTCCAACCATTCGCGCACGTCGTCGGGGAAGCGCGCCCAGTCGCCGGGATGCGCAAGGAACCCGCGGACGCGGTCGGCGAGGTTGGTCGACAGCGGCATCCGGCTGCCGCCATAAGTCGGGATGCGCGCTGGCTTCGATGTCGCGCGGACGACCAGATCCTCGAGGTCGATCTTCATCACCTCCAGGCTCAGCCCTGCGAAGAAGAACGTGTCGCCGTGGCTCAACTGCGCCGCGAACGCCTCCTCGACGCGGCCGAGCACGCGGCCATTGCCGAACCGCACGTTGAGCATCGTCGCCTCGACGATGATCCCCGCATTCAGCCGGTGCTGGCCGATGAATTTGGGGTGGCTGACGCGCCACGTCCCGTCCGCATCCTTCGTGAGCCGCTTGAACCGGTCATAGGCCTTGAGCGAATAGCCGCCGTCGCTGATGAAGTGCAGTACGCGCTCGAACGTCTCGGTCGGCAGCGCCGAATAGGGGAGGGCAGAGCGGATCTCGTCGAGCAACGCAGCTTCGTGGAACGGCGCTGCGCACGCGCATGCCATGACGTGCTGCGCGAGCACGTCGAGCGCACCGACGCGGAAGATATCCGCATCGAGCTCGCCCGCCTCGACCGCGTCGAGCGCCGCGCGCGCCTCCAGATACTCGAACCGGTTGCCCGGCACGACGATCGCCTGCGATGATTCGTCGAGCCGGTGGTTGGCACGACCGATCCGCTGCAACAGCCGCGACGATCCCTTCGGCGCGCCCATCTGGATCACGCAATCGACATTGCCCCAGTCGACCCCCAGGTCGAGGCTCGACGTCGCGACCAGCGCGCGCAGCTTCCCCTCCGCCATCGCATTCTCGACTTTCCGGCGTGCTTCCTTCGCCAAGCTGCCGTGATGGACGCCGATCGGCAGATTGCCCGCATTCACCTTCCACAGGTCCTGGAAGATGAGTTCCGCCAGGCTGCGCGTGTTGCAGAACACGATCGAAGTCTCGTGCGCCTCGATCTCCGCCATCACCTGCGCGGCGGCATAGCGGCCCGAATGCCCCGACCACGGCACGCGGCCCTCGGGCAGCAGGATCGCGATGTTGGGATCCGCACCCGCCTCGCCGCGGACCATCGCGACCTGATCGATATCGCCGTCGGGCGCGAGCCACGCGCGATAGCCGTCGGCATCCGCGACCGTCGCCGACAGCGCGACGCGGCGCATCCCCGGCGAAATCTTCTGGAGCCGCGCCATGCAGAGCGAGAGCAGGTCGCCGCGCTTGCCCGTCGCGAACGCGTGGACCTCGTCGACGACGATCGTGCGGAGGTTTTCGAACATCGTGATGCTGTCCGGATAGCTCAGCAGCAGCGACAGAGATTCAGGGGTCGTCAGCAGGATCTGCGGCGGCTTGATCCGTTGGCGGGCTTTGCGATCCGAAGGAGTATCGCCGGTGCGAGTCTCGACGCGGATATCGACGCCCATCTCGTCGATCGGCGTCAGCAGATTGCGTTGCACGTCGACCGCCAGCGCCTTCAACGGCGATACGTAGAGCGTGTGGAGACCGGTGGTCGGGGCCTCGATCAGCTCGGCAAGCGTCGGCAGGAACCCGGCGAGCGTCTTGCCCGCGCCGGTCGCCGCGACCAGCAGGGCATGATGCCCCGCGCGGCCCTCGGCGAGCATCTCGAGCTGATGCCGCCGCGGCCGCCAACCCCTCGCGACAAACCAGTTTTCCAAGGGGAGGGGGAGGTCGCTCACGGCCTGTTCACGCATCGTCGTCATATGGGGGCGTCGCGCCGCACCGCTATGGACCGCGTGCGGAACGACCGCCACTTTGGCTAAAGCTCTGTTGTGAAAGACGATCGGTGTCGCTTTTTCGTTATCTCCTGCCCCTACCGTTGCTCGCACTCCTGCCGTTCGCCAATGCCACTGCCGCCAGCAAGTCGTTCGTCGGCGGGGGCGGGATGGTCCGCTTGTCCTATGCCTCCAGCCTGACGCCGACGCGCAATTTCGCGGGTCGCGCGCTGATGAACAGCGGCTGGCGACAGATGTGGGATGGCGCCCCGGTCGGGCGCGGCGTCGGCATCGTCCGCTTCTGGGAGGTCGCCAAGCCGACCGATGGCCAGGGCCAGGTGACCGAGATGATCCAGGTCGGCTTCAGCCGGAGCGCGGCCGTGGTGGCGACCTGCGGCACGGCGGGGATGGTCTCGGGCCATGCGAAGCGCTTGCCGAACCGGATGCTCGGCGGCCACCGCTGGACGGTCTATACGAACGGCGATGCGGGCATGAGCCAGCAGGTCAACGCGACCAACTTCCGCAGCGTCATCAACGGCGCCTGCTACGCGATCGACCGCGTCACCTATGCGGTGAAGGCGGCGGCGCCCGCGGGTCGGAATGCGCCGACCCAGGCGGTTGCGGCGGCGCGGATGGATGCGATCCTCGCGACGATCAAGGTCGGCGGACGGCGCTGACCGATCCTCCCTTTGGCGGGGGGCGATGACGTAAGGCCGTGCATACGCTGCCGACGGCACCGCACCGCCGCGTCACGCGTTACCTGATCATGGCAAAACTTGGCGACTGGCTCGAACCGCATCCGCACGGCATCCTCGTCAAGCCGATCGACGCGTGGATCGACCCCTCGATCCCGACCGCGAAGGCGCTTGTCACGCACGGTCACGCCGATCACGCGCGTGGCGGTCATGAGGCGGTCTGGGCCACGCCGGAAACGCTGGCGATCATGGACGCGCGCTACGGTCCGCAGGCCGGCAACCCGGTCGCGTATGGCGAGACGATCCGGATGGGAGAGGTCGATATCGGCTTCGTTCCCGCCGGCCACGTCCTTGGCTCCGCGCAGATCGTGCTCGATTATCGCGGCGAGCGGATCGTCGTCTCGGGCGACTATAAGCGCCGCCCGGACCCGACCTGCACGCCGTTCGAACCCGTCAAATGCGACGTCTTCATCACCGAGGCGACGTTCGGCCTCCCCGTGTTCCGCCACCCCGACACGGGCGACGAGATCGACAAGCTGATCGCCGCGCTGCACGCCAACCCCGATCGCTGCGTCGTCGTTGGCGCCTATGCGCTCGGCAAGGCGCAGCGCGTGATCGCCGAACTGCGTGAGCGTGGGCATACCGCCCCGATCTACATCCACGGCGCGCTGCAAAAGCTGTGCGACCTGTACGCCGAGCACGGCGTGCGGCTTGGCGAACTCCTGCCCGTGGCAGACGCGAAGAAGGCGGACATGGCGGGGCATGTCGTGATGTGCCCGCCCGGCGCGCTCAACGATCGCTGGTCGCGGCGGCTGCCCGATCCGATCACCGCGATGGCGAGCGGCTGGATGCGCGTGCGCGGGCGGGCGCGCCAGAAGAACGTCGAACTGCCGCTGATCCTCAGCGATC
Source organism: Sphingomonas sp. PP-F2F-A104-K0414 (assembly GCF_004340945.1). Classification (GTDB taxonomy): domain Bacteria; phylum Pseudomonadota; class Alphaproteobacteria; order Sphingomonadales; family Sphingomonadaceae; genus Sphingomonas. The sequence continues at coordinate 598,314 of NZ_SLYD01000001.1, read as the reverse complement.
ATGCCGATTGGGACGAACTCACCACGACACTGACCGAGATCGCCCCGCAGGAGGTGTGGGTCACGCACGGGCGCGAGGATGCGCTGGTCCACTGGTGCATGACCCGCCAGATCAAAGCGCGCGCGCTGGCGCTGGTCGGGTTCGAGGACGAGGACGACTGAGGCCTTGCGCTTTGCGGAGGCTGCGGCAGGATAGGGCATTGCTTCTGTCGCAAGGATATTCCGTGGCCCGTTCGACCAAGTTCGCCGCTCTGTTGGTATTAGCGCTCTCGACCACTGCCATCGCGCAGGACGCGCCGAAGAAGGACAAGTCCGAGAGCAACGCCGATCGGATGAAGGCCGAGGCGGAGGCGGATTACGCCAATGCGCCGGTTGCCGAGCAGGAGGTCAAGTCGAAGGGGCGCGTCACCGTCGGCGGCAAGTCGCTCGGCTATACCGCGACCGTCGGTACGCTGACGCTGCGCGATACCGAGGGCAAGCCGACCGCGAGCCTGTTCTTCACCGGCTACACGCTCGACGGGGTGAAGCCCGGCACCAAACGGCCGGTGACGTTCTTCTACAATGGCGGGCCGGGATCGCCCAGTTTCTGGCTGCACATGGGCTCGTTCGCACCGGTCCGGCTACGCACCGCCAACCCCGAATACATCAAGCCCGCGCCGTACGACTTCGGGCCCAACCCCGACACGCTGCTCGACAAGACCGACATGGTGTTCATCGACGCGGTCGGTACCGGCTATTCGCGGCCGCTCGGCGACACGAAACCGTCCGCCTTCTACGGCGTCGACGAGGATGCCGACGCGTTCGCCAAGGGTATCCTGCGCTACGCCACGAAATACGGCCGCTGGAACAGTCCGAAATTCCTGTTCGGCGAGAGCTATGGCACCACGCGCTCGGGCGCGCTCGCCTACCAGTTGCAGGATCGCGGGATGGCGCTGAACGGCGTCGTGCTGCTGTCGTCGATCATGAACTATGGCTACCGCCAGCCGGGGCTCGACGAGATCTATCTCAACTACCTGCCGAGCTATGCGGCGAGCGCCTGGTACCACAACCGCCTGCAGAACCGTCCCGCCGATGTCGCGACCACGGTCGCCGAGGCGCGCGCGTTCGCGACCGGGCCGTACGCGGCGGCGCTGTCGAAGGGGCAGACGATCTCGGATGCGGAGCGCGATGCGGTCGCCACCCGGATGAGCCAGTTGATCGGCATCTCGCCCGACTTCATCAAGCGCGCCAACCTCCGCATCGATCTCGCCCGCTTCCAGAAGGAGCTGTTGCGCGACCAGCGGCTGACGCTCGGGCGGTTCGATTCGCGCTACACCGGCGTCGACAGCGATGCGGCGGGCGAGCGGCCCGAGACCGACGCGTCGGACACCGCGATCGCCGGCGCGTTCATCGCGACCTTCAACGATTACGTGACACACACGCTCGGCTACAAGACCGAAATGCCGTACCGCCTCAGCGCGCGCGATGCGCCCGGCTGGACGTGGAACTGGAAGCACGACGCGCCGGGTCGTGGCGGCCAGTCGCAGAACAACCCCAACACCGCGGTCGATCTGGCGGCGGCGATGCGCGAGAATCCGTATCTCAACGTGCTGTCGATGAACGGCTATTACGACATGGCGACGCCGTTCTTCGGGACCGAGAACGATCTGGGACACATGATGCTCGATCCCGCGCGGCAGCGGAATCTGGCGTTTCGGTACTATCCGGCCGGGCACATGACGTATCTCAACCCCGAGGCGCTGCACCAGATGAAGGCGGACTTGGCGCGCTGGTACGATCAGGCGGTCGGCGAGGCGCGGAGTGCGACGCCGCCAGGTGGCGCGAGTGTTTCGGGTGCGGCGGGTTCGGGGCAGGTGCCGAACTAACCCAACACGCTCCGTCATGCCGGGCTCGTTCCGGCATCCACCGTTCCGCACAATCGAGAGACGTGAGATCGCGGAACCGTGGACCCCGGAACAAGTCCGGGGTGACGGAGTGGTTGGCGCACGCGGTCATCCGCACCCAAGCCGACAGCCTACCGAACCCCTTCCAGCGCCTTCGCCCGGCGGCGTTGCACCGAACTGCCGATTCCCAGCGCCTCGCGGTATTTCGCGACCGTCCGCCGCGCGATGTCGAAGCCTTTGGCGTTGAGCAACTCGACCAGCGTATCGTCCGACAGGATCTTCGCGCCCTCGGTATCGATCAGCGCCTTGATTGCGGATTTCACCGCTTGAGCCGACACCGCCTCGCCGCCGTCCGCCGACTGGATCGCGCTCGTGAAGAAGTATTTCAGCTCGTACAGCCCGCGCGCGCACGAGACGTATTTGTTGCTCGTCACGCGGCTGACGGTCGATTCGTGCATCTCGATCGCGTCCGCCACCTGGCGCAGCGTCAGCGGGCGGAGATGTGCGACGCCCTTCAGGAAGAACGCCTCCTGCTGCTTCACGATCTCGGTCGCGACCTTGATGATCGTCCGCTGGCGCTGGTCGAGCGCCTTCACCAGCCAGTTCGCGCTCGCGAGGCAGTCCGACAGCCACGCCTTCGACGCCTTGTCCTGCTGCCCGCCCGACAACTCGGTGTAATAACTCCGGTTGACCAGCACGCGCGGCAAAGTCGACGCGTTGATCTCGATAGCCCAGCCTGCTTTCGTCCGCGCCACGAACAGGTCGGGGGTCACCGACTGCGACGGCTCGCCGCCATAGCGACAGCCGGGCTTCGGATCATAGCCGCGCAGCTCGCGGATCATGTCGGCCATGTCCTCGTCGTCGACGTCGCACATCCGCTTGAGCCGAGTCAGTTCGCCACGCGCGAGCAGGTCGAGATTGTCGATCAACCGCGCCATGCAGGGGTCGTAACGATCCGCCTCGCGCGCCTGCAATGCAAGGCACTCGGCAAGATCGCGTGCGCCGACGCCGGTCGGGTCGAACGTCTGGATCGTCGCCAGCACGCCCTCGACACGGACCAGCGGCACGCCAAGCCGGTTGGCGATGTCGAGCAGCGACACGGTCAGGTAGCCCGCCTCGTCGATCTGGTCGATCAGGTGCGCAGCGATGAACGCGTCCTCGTGCGGAATTGCGGGCCCGGCTTGCGCGAGCAGGTGATCCGCGAGGCTCAGGCTGGTATCCGCGAACGCGTCGAGATCAGGGCCGTCCTCGCCGCCGGCACCGCCCGCGCTCGCGCCGGTCATCGAGAGCGCGCCGTCCATCCCGCTGCCGCCGTCGGCGACGCTGTCCTGCTGGTGGCTTTCGGTGGCGTAGTCGACGTCGAGCGTCGGTTCGTCGCCACTACCCGTGCCCGCGACGAGTTCGTCGGCGGCGACGCGTTCGTCGCGGGCTTCGGGGGCGGGTTCGCGGTCGGGGGCGTCACTGTCTTCGGCGGCGCTGGCCTCAAGCAACGGGTTGCGCTCGACTTCCTCGGCGATGAAACCCTCGATCTCGAGGTTCGACAGCGCCAGCAGCTTGATCGCCTGCTGGAGCTGCGGGGTCATCACCAGCGATTGCGACTGGCGGATGTCCAGGCGGGGGGCGAGGCTCATGCCGGGGAGTCCCGCAGAGAGCCGAACAACTCAATTCCGTCACCCCAGCGAAAGCTGGGGTCTTCCACGATCAGAGCGCGCGCCCTCACCGGGAGATCCCAGCTTTCGCTGGGATGACGGGTGGGGGTGGGGGCTGGGAGGGAGGGCGGCATAAGCTTAAAGCGAGAAGCCTTCGCCGAGATACAGGCGGCGGACATTGGCGTCGGCGACCAGTTCTTCCGGCGAGCCCGAGAACAGCACCCGGCCGTCATAGATGATGTACGCGCGGTCGACGATTTCGAGCGTCTCGCGGACATTGTGGTCGGTGATCAGCACGCCGATATCGCGCCGCTTCAGGTCCTTCACCAGGTCGCGAATGTCGGCGATCGAGATCGGATCGATGCCGGCAAACGGCTCGTCGAGCAGCATGATCGAAGGATCCGCGGCCAGCGCGCGCGCAATCTCCGCACGTCGCCGCTCGCCGCCCGACAGCGCCATCGCCGGCGCCGCGCGCAGCCGGGTCAGCCCGAACTCCTCCAGCAGCGTATCGAGTTTCCGCTGGCGCGCCGCCTTGTCGGGCTCGGACAGCTCCAGCACGGTCAGGATGTTCTTCTCGATCGTCAGCCCGCGGAAGATCGACGTTTCCTGCGGGAGATAGCCGAGCCCGAGGATCGCGCGCCGGTACATCGGCAGCTTCGTGATGTCCTCGCCGTCGAGCATGATCCTCCCTGAATCAGGCTTCACCAGACCCATCACCGAATAGAAGCACGTTGTCTTACCCGCGCCGTTGGGCCCGAGCAGGCCGACCACTTCGCCGCGCCCGACCGACACCGACACGTCGGTCAGCACGACGCGCTTGTCGTAGGACTTGGCGATCGAGACGACCTGGAGCCCGTTGCTCACCGGCGGCTCGGAAATCGGTTCTACCGCTTCGATCGGGGGCAGCGTGGTGGCGTCCATGGGATCAGGCCCTCGCAAAAGTCAGTCGCCGGCGCTCCGACTGGAGGTTGGCGGCAAGAGGTTGGCAGGAAACATGCATGAGCGCGCCGCCGGAGGGAAGCCCCCGCGGACACGCTCGAGCGATCAGTTGCGCTTGGGGACCGAGAAGGTGCCGGTCACGCGTCCGCCCGACTGCGTCACCGTGCCGCCACCGGTGGTCGCGCCCGTGCTGCCACCGACCGACGAGCCGTCGATCACCGCGCGACCGGTGTCGAGATTCATCGTCAGGCGCCCGCCATTGACGACGTTGCCGCCCTGGTTGAGCGTCACCGCGCCGAGCATCGTGATCACGCGCTTGTTGAGGTCGTAGATCGCGTACTGGCTCTTGGCGGTCTGGTCGGGGCGCCTGACCGTGACGCCGCCCGACGCGTCGAGCCGCGAGACCTGCGGGTTCCCGCCGATCACCTGGCCGGTATACGCAACCGTCATCCGCGCCGAGTTCAGCGTCATCTCGGCCTGCTTGACCGCGACGTTACCGGTCAACAGCGCACGGTTCGCCTTGTCCTGCAGCTCGATGTGATCCGCGCCGAAATCGATCGGAGCGTTGGAATTGTGCGCCTGCTGCGCGACCGCGGTCGTGGACAGCAGCAGGGCGGACAGGCCGGCAAGGATGTGGGTGGCGCGCATGGCGGCTATTTCGGCCCTCTGGGGATGATCCGCAAGCGCGCATTGCCATCGAGCGTCACGGTGCGCTCTTCGAGGTTCGCGCGCAGCTTGTTCGCGCTGAACGTCCCCTGCTGGACGGTGCCGGTCGCAGCCCCCCCGCTTTCGAGCGTGCGCGCCTTCATGTCGATCGTCGCGTTGGTGGTCTTCAGGTCGTAGCCGCCCGCCGCGGTGGCGTTGAGCGGGCCGAACAGCTGCACCTTCTCGGTGTCCATGTCGTAGCGACCGGTGTTCGCCTTGATGTTGGCGGGGCCGTCGGTCAGCTGGATCTGCGCGGCGAGCTGATTGAGCTGGACGATCGGTTCGGCCGAGCTCTTCTGGATCGCGGACTTCGCATCGAGCGTGAACGACTGGCCCTTCGAATCCTCGCCACGATAGCGCGCGGACTGGATCTTCATCCGCTCCTGCGCAACGTCGACCTTGTTCTTGTCGAGCAGGAACGACACGTCGCCGCCCGCGGTCAGCGGCGCCATCACCAGGAACGCCGCCAGCACGCCGATCGCGGTCGGCAGCGCGACGCGCGCGATCGCCACGAATCGATCGTGGCTGCCACCGGGCGCGGCCCAGTCCTGCCGCGCGGTACGCGTGCGGCGAGCGACAGGTGAGGGCGGCGGAACGTCCATCAAGCGTGCGCGAAAATGTCGATTTCGGGCCAGCCGGCGAGGTCGAGCGCGGCGCGGGTCGGCAGGAAGTCGAAGCACGCCTGCGCGAGCTCCATCCGGCCTTCGCGAATCAGCCGCTTGTCGAGCTCGGTCCGCAAGCGGTGAAGGAAGCGCACGTCGGACGCCGCGTAATCCTTCTGCGCGTCGGACAGCTCGGGGCTGCCCCAGTCGGACGATTGCTGCTGCTTCGAGATGTCCTGGCCGAGCAATTCGCGGACCAGTTCCTTGAGACCGTGGCGATCGGTATAGGTGCGCACCAGCCGCGAGGCGATCTTGGTGCAATAGACCGGCGCTGCGACGACACCGAGATAATGCTGGACCGCGGCGATGTCGAACCGTCCGAAATGGTAGAGTTTCACGCGCGCCGGATCGCCCAGCAACGCCTTCAGATTGGGCGCGTCATAGCCGGCACCCGCGGCGAAGCGGACGAGATGCTCGTCGGGGCCGCCATCCGACAGCTGGACGAGGCAGAGCCGATCGCGCGGGGTGATGAGACCCATCGTCTCGGTATCGACGGCGATCGCGGCGCCGGCCGCGAACAGATCGGCGGGTATGTCGCCTTCGTGGAGATAAACTGTCATGACGGTGGCCGTAGCGGTCCGCGGCTGAACGCTCAATGGCCCAGTCATAGGCAGTGGTGTCGAATCGGGCGATAAGATGGCCTGCCTAGCGCACCTGCGACGAGCCGTGGCTTACAAGCGACACTTGCGCCAGTATCGATCCAAATCGCGCGGCGTAGGACAAGAATCTATTCGCGACGGCTTGTAATTTGCGCTAAGGGTCTCCTCAAGGCGCAAAAGGTTTCGCGCTGGAAAACCCGCGTTCGTCGTCCGGCACAAGGGTTTTGAGAAATTTGCGGGCGAACCGGGAAGACGAACAGAGCTTATGGGTTTCGATAAAGGTGGCCGCGGGAACCGTGGCGGGCGTGGCCGCGACAAGCGCGACAGCTTCGGCGGCGGCGACAACGAGTTCGGCGGCGGCAGCAGCTTTGGCGGTGGCGGCGATCGGTTCGGCGGCGGCGGTAGCAGCTATGGCGGCGGCGGTGGCTCGAGCTACGGCGGCGGCGGTGGCAGCAGCTACGGCGGCGGCAGCAGCTTCGGTGGCGGCAGCGGCGGTGGCGGCGGTGGTTACCGCGGCGGCGGCGGTGGCGGCGGCTTCTCAGGCGGTGGCGGCGGCGGCGGTGGTCGCGGCATGCCTCCCCAGGTGGTCGGCGAAGGCACCGGCGTCGTAAAGTTCTTCAACGCACAGAAGGGCTTCGGCTTCGTCGTTCGCGATGACGGCGGCGAGGACGTGTTCGTCCACATCAGCGCAGTCGAGCAGGCCGGTATGGTCGCTCTCGCCGAGGGTCAGCCGCTCGGCTTCACGCTCGTCGACCGCGGTGGCCGTATCTCGGCAACCGACCTGAAGATCGACGGCGAGCCGATGGCCGTCACCGATCGCGGCCCGCCGCGTGACCGTGATGCCGGCCCGGGCGCGCCCCGTGGTGGCGATCGCGACCGTGACGGTGGTGCAGGTGGCGCACAGCGTCAGCTCACCGGCGAGAAGGCGACCGGTACGGTCAAGTTCTTCAACGCGATGAAGGGCTTCGGCTTCATCCAGCGCGACGACGGACAGCCTGACGCCTTCGTCCACATCTCGGCCGTTGAGCGCGCCGGCATGGCGACGCTGAACGAGGGCGACAAGCTCGAGTTCGAGCTCGAGGTCGATCGTCGCGGCAAGTACGCAGCGGTAAACCTGAGCGCAGGCGGCTGATAGCTGGCTGCCCCAGAACGCTGATCGTACCGTGTTCGGTAGGATAATGATTGCGGCCGGTCTCGCTATGGCGGGGCCGGCCGTTCTCGTTTCATCGTCTTTTTCGTCAGCCGCGCCTGCGCAGACGCGCGTGCCGGTGCTGTCGGCGACGATCGTCGCGCGCTATCCGCACGACCGCACCGCATTCACCGAAGGGCTGCTCTGGCACGACGGCGCGCTCTACGAGAGCACCGGGCAGGAGCGCCAATCCGACGTCCGCCGCGTGTCGCTCAAGGACGGCAAGATCTTGGCGAAGGCGCAAATCGACCCCGCGCAGTTCGGCGAAGGCCTAGCGCTGTGGAAGGACGAACTGGTCAGCCTCACCTGGCACGACGGCATCGCCCACCGCTGGGACATCCGCACGTTGAAGCCCAAAAGCCAGAACCGCTACACCGGCGAGGGTTGGGGCCTGACGAGCGATGGCGTGTCGCTGCTCCAGTCCGACGGCAGCCCCGACATCATCTTCCGCGATCCGGTGACGCTCGCTGAGCGCAAGCGCGTCGCGGTGACGATCGACGATCGCCCGTTGCGCGACATCAACGAGCTCGAATACGTCGACGGCGCGCTGCTCGCCAACGTCTGGCATACCGGCTTCCTGGTCCGTATCGACCCGAAGACCGGCAAGGTCACTGCAGTGGTCGACCTGCGCCCGTTGGTCGCCGAAGTGGCTGCTACCGACCCCGAGGCGGTGCTCAATGGCATTGCGTGGGATGCAAAGGCAAACCGGCTATTCGTGACGGGCAAATATTGGCCAACGCTGTTCGAGATCAAGATCGCCGCTACGCCGTAAGCGACGCTTGTTGCGGCGCTATCGCCCAGGGGCATGGCTGGCCGATCAAGCGATCAGTTGCCGGCACCTGCGCCTGGCGTTCGAAGATCTCAGACTCCGTCCGCCGCGGATGTCTCCGGCGCGACGATCTCGGGAACCGGCGTCGGGATCACTACCGGGGCGGGTTGTGGCTGACCCGCCTGGCCGATCAGCGCGGTGTTCTCGATCACGTCGAGCGCCTGGCGTGCGGTGACGTAGCGGCGGGCGGCGTCCATCCAGTTGCCGGCCTGCGCCGCCCCGGGCAAGCGCGCCACTTCCGCCCTTGCCGCCTCGACCTGCCCCGCTTCGAGCAACCGGCGAACGCGCGCGAGGCGGTCGGCGGGCATCGGCGAGGGCGTGCCGGCCTTGCGCAGTACCACCAGCGAATCGATCTGGTGCTGGATCGTGTCGAGCCAGCCCTCGCCGGTCGAGGTCGTGATGTCGGGCGCGATCGTGTCGAGGCCCTGGCGGAGGTCCTCCAGCGTCACCGGCTGACGCGCGGCCTGGATCAGCAGCATCGTCGCGCGCGGCTGGGCCTGGCCGAAGCGCAGGCGAAGCTGCTCCTCGAGATAGCCGAGCCCGACCCCGCGATCGAGCGCGCGTCGTGCGGCGAACGCGACCATCAGCCCTTCGGCGCGCGTCGCCTGCCCGCCGGCGGCACTGGCATCGGTGGTGATCGCCGCGGTGCGCGCCTCGAGCGCGGTCAATTGCGCCGCCAGCGTCGCCTCGCGCGTCGCCAACACTGCGGTATCGACCGGCGCAGCGGCCTGCGGCTGGCCATCGGGGCCGAGCGGCTGCGACGGGATATACCCGGTCGCGGACGACGAAGCCTTTTGCTGCGCAGTCGTTGAAGCGGCGGTCGAATGGGTGAAGCCGAACCAGGGCACCGTCTTGGCCGCATACGCCATCAGGCCAAGGCCCGCGACGAACGCAAGCCCGACCAGGACAAGGATGACGCCCATTTTGGGTCCGCGTGCCCGTGGGCGATCGGTAGGCACGTAGTCGCTCATGGCGTGCTTATCCCCGTCGCGCGCCGGATGGTCAATCGTGCGTGTGTTCGCAGACGCAGCAGCGGTTGCGACAACCGCGGAATCGCTCAGTTCGGGCGCGATCGACATGGCGCCCCAGCCTGTCCCGGCGGCGTCGCCGACCGCTTGGCTGATCGCGACCAGCGCGATGCGAGACCGGTCCGCGCCGGCGCCATCGGCGAGTTCGGCCAGCCGCGTTGCAGCGCGCGCGGAATGCACCAGGACTACCGTATCCTCGAACGACCGCGCGACGTCAGCCGGCACCGGGACGGCCTCGCTCGCATAGACGGTGACCGCCTCGACGCCGTCCTCGGTCGGCGCCCGCTCGCGCCCGGCGAGATGCAGCAACCGCGCGAAACCCCGGTCCCGCGCCTCGGCCACTACTGCGCGCGCATTCTCGCCGCCCGTCACCGCGACCGCGAACCCGGCCTCGCTCGCTGCCGCCGCGGTCGAGGCACCGACCGCGACGACCGGCAACCGCTTGAACAGGTCCAGCCCCGTGCCGCCATGCCGCACCGCGTTCGCGCTCGTCAGCAACAGCCCGTCGAACCCGGTCGGGTTGGGCGGCGTCCAATAGACCGGTACTACCGCGAACAGCGGGACCTGCCGCACCTCCAGCCCGAGCGTACGCAGCGCCGTCGCGGTGCGCGTATTGCCGGGCTCCGGCCGCAGCACCACGACCATGCGGGTCATCGGGGCATCATGCGGCGAACAGTCGCCGGACGCTGGCGGGCGCGCGGGTCAGCAGATCCTCCGCCAGCGCCGTCCCGAGATCGTCGTCGACCGTGCCCTCGATTGATCCCGCGACGTCGCACGCGCCGTCCTCGGCGATCAGTTCGGCGCGCAACGTCAGCGTCTCGCCCGCGAGCGACGCCAGCGCTGCGACCGGCGAATGGCAATCCGCCCCCAGCCGCGCGAGCAGCGCGCGCTCGGTCAGCACGCACAGGCTCGTATCGCGGTGGTCGATCGCCGCGACGATCTCGCCCGCCGCGCTCCCGGCGAGCACTTCGACCCCGACCGCGCCTTGGGCAGGGGCCGGCAACATCACGTCGGTCGGGATCGCATGGCCGTCGTCGCGTCCGAGACGGTCGAGCCCGGCGGCGGCGAGCAACGTCGCATCCATCTCGCCGCTCGCGACCCGGCCGAGCCGCGTGTCGACATTCCCGCGGATCAGCACGATCTCCAGGTCGGGTCGCAGCCGCAGCATCTGCGCGCGCCGCCTCGGCGAACTCGTGCCAACCACTGCATGCGGGCGCAGGTCGGCGAGCGTCTCCGCGCCGATCAGCCGGTCTCTGACGTCGGCCCTCGGGAGCATCGCCGCGATCTTCAGCGTCGCGGGTCGGATCGTCTCGACATCCTTCATCGAATGCACCGCGCAATCGATATCGCCGTCGTGCAGCGCGCGATCGAGTTCCTTGGTCCACAGCGCCTTGCCGCCGATCTCGGCGAGCGCGCGATCCTGCACGCGGTCCCCGGTCGTGCGGATCACCACGATCTCGACCATTTCGGGCGACCAGCCATGCGCCGCGCACAGTGCATCGCGCACCATGCCCGCCTGGGTGAGCGCCAGCGGCGAACCGCGCGTACCGAGCCGAAAACGAGTCATCCGATGGGCCATGCAGAAAGGAGCCGCCTTCGACAAGCTTCTCGCACCCCTATACAGACACGCGATGATCATTCTCGGCATCGAATCCTCCTGCGACGAAACCGCCGCCTCGCTCGTCACCGGCGACCGTCAGGTCCTCGCGCACCGCCTGCTGGGGCAGGAAGCCGCGCACGCCCCGTTCGGCGGCGTCGTCCCCGAAATCGCCGCGCGCGCGCATGTCGAGGCGCTCGAGCCGCTGATCGTCGCGGCGTTGGCCGACGCGAAGTTGACGCTCGCCGACGTCGATGCGATCGCCGCGACCGCAGGGCCGGGGCTGATCGGCGGCGTTATGGTCGGGCTCGTCACGGGCAAGGCGCTCGCGCACGCTGCGGGTAAACCCTTGATCGCGGTGAACCATCTCGAAGGGCACGCGCTCTCGCCGCGGCTGTCCGATCCCGATCTCGAATTTCCCTATCTGCTGCTGCTCGTGTCCGGCGGCCATTGCCAGCTGCTGCTGGTCGAGGGCGTCGGCGCGTATCGGCGGTTGGCGACGACGATCGACGATGCGGCGGGCGAAGCCTTCGACAAGACCGCCAAGCTGCTCGGTCTCGGCTTCCCCGGCGGCCCCGCGGTCGAACGCGCTGCGGCACTCGGTAACCCCAAGGCGGTCCCGCTGCCCCGTCCGCTCAAAGGCTCGGCCGAACCGCATTTTTCGTTCGCGGGCCTGAAGAGCGCGGTCGCGCGCGTCGTCGGCCAATATTCGCCTGAGGACCTCGCCGCCTCGTTTCAGGCCGCGGTCGTCGACTGCCTGATCGACCGCACGACCAAGGCGTTGCGGACCGCACACGGCGCCACCGCGCTGGTCGTCGCGGGCGGGGTCGCCGCGAACACCGCGGTCCGCTCGGCATTGCAGTCCCTTGCGAGCGCACACGGCCTCCGCTTCGTCGCGCCGCCCTTGTGGCTCTGCACGGATAACGCCGCAATGATCGGCTGGGCGGGCGCCGAGCGCTTCGCCGCCGGTCTCACCGACCCGCTCGACGTCGCTGCGCGCCCGCGCTGGCCGCTCGATCCGAACGCCGAAGCCGTGCGTGGCGCAGGAGTGAAGGCATGAAAATCCCTGCTATGAAAATAGGCGTCATCGGCGGCGGCGCTTGGGGCACCGCGCTCGCGCAGGTCGCCGCGCACGAAGGCCGCGACGTCATCCTCTGGGCACGCGAAACCGCCGTCGTCGAGTCGATCAACGCCCACCACGAGAACAGCCTCTTCCTCGCCGGCGTCGCGCTCTCCCCGACGATCCGCGCCACGGATGATCTCGCCGCACTCGCCGACATGGACGCGATCCTCGTCGTCGCGCCCGCACAGCACGTCGGCAGCGTCCTTGCCGCCGCTCCGGTCGGGCGCATCCCGCTCGTCCTGTGCGCAAAAGGCATCGAAGCCGGCACCAAGCGCCTCGTCGGCGAGGTCGCCCGCGCTGTCCATCCCGACGCGCCGATCGCCGTCCTCTCCGGGCCCACCTTCGCGCATGAGGTCGCCGCTGGCCTCCCCACCGCCGTGACGCTCGCCTGCGAAGATGCCGACCTCGGCGAACGTCTCGCGACGCGGTTGGCAGCGCGCCATTTCCGCACCTACGCCTCGACCGACGTCGCCGGTGCGGAGATCGGCGGCGCGGTAAAGAACGTCCTCGCGATCGGCTGCGGCGTGGTCGAGGGGGCAGGGCTCGGCCAGAACGCGCGCGCTGCCTTGATCGCGCGCGGATTCGCCGAAATGACCCGCTTCGGCCTCGCTCGCGGTGCGCGCGCGGAAACGCTCGCCGGGCTATCGGGCTTGGGCGATCTCGTCCTAACCTGCTCCTCGACCAGCTCGCGCAACTTCTCGCTCGGCGTCGGTTTGGGGAGAGGCGACTCCGCCGCGATGCTACTCGCCGACCGCCGCACCGTCGCGGAAGGCGCCTTCACCGCCCCCGTCCTCCGCGAAGCCGCGCGCGACGCCGACGTCGATATGCCGATCACCGAAGCCGTCTGCCGCCTGCTGGAAGGTGCCCCGGTCAGCGACGTAATCGGCGACCTGCTCGCCAGGCCACTCAAGGGCGAGGCGGGCTGACCGCCAACCTTCGTCATGCCGGGCTCGTTCCGGCATCCACCGTTCCGCACACTCAGACAGCGTCGGTTCGCGGCACCGTGGACCCCGGAACGAGTCCGAGGTGACGGCGTGGGGCGGGTCTGACCTGCTACCGCAACACCCGCGCCGCCAACCCCGAACAATCCGCATCGCTCGCCGTCGGCCCCTGATTACCCGAAATCGCGCGGCCGATCGCCTTGAAGATATTCCCCACCGACTTCACCTCGGGCGGGATCGTCACAGTCGGCCGCTCGATCGTCCCGGTCATGTACGCCGACCCCGGCAACCGCAGCAGCGCATGCTGTTTCGGCGTGCCCGTCAGCCGGATGTTCAGCGTCTCCCCCGGAAACACCACGCTCCCCTGTCCCCGCAACTGGCTGGCGGTAGTATCGACGATCATCGGATCGACCCGCCCTTGCCCGCGCGTCACATCGAGCTTCAGCACCACGCAGCGCAGCCCCGCGCGCTCGCCATCCTTCGCCAGCAACGCCCGCGCCGCATCGAACCCGAGCGCAGCGGCGATACCCTGCGGCAACTGACCATCCCGCGCGACGAACCCGATCGTCCCGTTCGACCGCCCGACCGCCGCGCGGATCGTCTCGCCCGGTCCCTTCAGCCGCACCCGCGCGCTGACGTTACCGCTGAAATCGCCACCGCCGCCCGCGATATCCTGCACGCTGCTGCCGCGCAGCCTGAGGTCGATATCGACCGTCGGCACCTTCCGGTCGCCGCGCTGGTCGACCGTCACCTTGCCCGTCACGTTGCCATGCGGCAGCAGCGCGACCAGATCGCTCAGCGTCAGAAGTTGATGATCGATCGCCAGCGTGCCCTTCGCGGACAGGATCGGTGACTTGCCCTTGCCGCTGACGATCCGCCCGATCCGAAACACCATCCGCGCGTCCGTCGTATCGATCTTGCCGATATCGATCCGCGTGTTCGGCACCAACCGCGGCCCGATCGCGCGTTCCAGTGCGGCACCCTCCGCCTTGCCCTCGTCCGACGCGAGATCGCCGAAATCGAACTGCCGCGAGACGATGTCGCCATCGACCTTGCTGCGCCCCGCCTGCTTGTCGACCGTGACATGCCCCGCGAAGTCGGAGCGCCCGACCACGCCCTTCAATTGCGTCACCGTCCATTTCGGCTGATCATGACGGACATGCGCGCGGAACGATACCGGCTGCGTCCGGAACAGCCCCGCCTCGATCACCGCATCGATCAGCTTGAGATCGGTCGCGCGCGCCGTCACGTCGAGGCTCATCGCGTCGGTATCGAGCGGCCGGTCCATCAGCCCCTTGGCGGCAATCGAAAGAGCATCGCCGTCGATCGACGCGGTGAACGGCCACGGCTTGCCCTGAAACTTTGCCACCGAAGGCCCCGCAACAGCGATCCGCACCGCTGCCCCGCGGATCGTGCCGCTCCCGTTCGCGCGGATACCGTGGACCGGATCCGACACGAACCGCGCGGTGACGAAGCGGTCCTGCTTGTCGTCGCGATACTCGATCACGCTGTCGCTGATCGTCAGCCCGTCGAGATCGGTCGAACTGCCGCCGCCCTTGGGTTTGCCCGGCCGCTCCCAGTTGGTCCGACCGTCCTTGTCGCGCACCAGCACCAGATGCAGCCCGCGCGCCTTCACGTCGCGTGGGCCGAACGCGCCCTTTAGCAGGCTGATGCCAGAGAACGTCGCTTCGGCCTCGCGCAGCTGAACGAAGTCGCCTTTGCCCGCCCATGCCGCCTGCGGAATGCGCACGTTCGTGATCCGGATCGTCGGATTGAACCCGAACGCGTCGACCCGCTCGATCCCGCCGATCGTCACCGGCCGCCCGAACCGCGCGGTCAGCTGCCGCTCGATCACGCCTTTCAGCGACCCCCACGGAAACGCGGCAAGCCCCACCAGCCCCAGCACGAGCACACTCGCGACGACGATGCCGGTGATTTTCACCCAGCGTTTGCGAAAGAATCCCCTCATCGAAACGGCGACGCGCCGGGCGCGCATTCGTTCCGCCTGCGTCAGGACCGCTGCCGCAGATTTCGCGCGTCATCTTGAAACCGAACACCACCCCGGCGAAGGCCGGGGCCCAATTGGAGAACGTCGCTAACGAAGGGCAGCGCTACGTTATGACCACCTTGCCAATTGGGCCCCGGCCTTCGCCGGGGTGGCGATAGGTATTGGGTGCGGTAAGCCCCTCAGAAATCGATCGCCATGCCCTTCAGCTCCCAATCGCCATAGCGCGTAGGATCGCGCGGCTCGGGGTCCTTGTCCGGTACGATCGCCTCGGGCTTCGGCACCGGCGTATTCTTCGCAAGATATTCGGGTGGCTTCAGATGATCGGGGCGCTGGCCCATCGCGGCTCTCCGGATTTGCGTGTTGGCGTCGTAACCGCCACATGGGCCCTGTCGCGCCGCTTTGCCATAACAGCCGCGCGACAAACCGAACGCGAAGGACCTTGATATGCCCGACTATACCCACGCCCCCGAGCCGCTCGGCGTCCCGACCCGCCGCGCCGCGCTCCGCCTGCTAGACGCCGTCCTGCGTCGCGGCGAGTCGCTCGAATCCGCATTGCCGGCAGCCACCCGAGCAATCCACGGCCCTGACCGCGGCCTCGCCCACGCGATCGCCGCCGAGACGCTGCGCCGCCTGCCCGATCTCGACGCGATGATCGATTCGGTCACCAAGACCAACCTCCCCGACGACGCAAAGGCGCGCATGGCGCTGCGGATCGCGCTCGTCCAGGTGCTGATCCTCGGCACGCCGTCGCACGCCGCGATCTCGACCGTGTTGCCGCTGGTCGACGGCGGCCCGCGCAAGCTCGTCCACGGCGTGTTCGGCACGCTGTTCCGCGCCAACATGCTGCTCCCCGAGGTGCCCACGCTGCCGGCCCCGGTCGAACTGCGCTGGGAAGCCGCGTGGGGTGAGGAGATGGTCGACGCCGCAGGTCGCGCGATCGCGCAGGTACCGCCGCTCGACCTGACGATCGCCGACCCGTCCGAAACCGAAGGCTGGCGCGAGAAACTCGGCGGTGAGAGCTTCATGCCCGGGCATCTGCGGTTAGGCGACCACGACTCCGTCCCCGACATGGCGGGCTTCGGCGACGGCGCGTGGTGGGTGCAGGACATCGCCGCCTCGCTCCCCGCGCGGTTGCTGGGGAAGGCCCCGTCAGAAGGTGGCGGCCACGTCCTCGATCTCTGCGCAGCCCCCGGCGGCAAGTCTCTGCAACTCGCGAGCGCGGGCTGGACCGTCACCTCGGTCGACAATTCGCAAAGCCGGATCAAGCGCCTGCGCGAGAATCTCTACCGCACGCACCTGAAGGCCGAGGTCGTCAACGCCGACATCCTCGAATGGGCGCCGACCGAGCCCGCCGACGCGATCCTGATCGACGCGCCGTGCAGCGCCACGGGCATCTTCCGCCGCCACCCCGACGTCCTCCACCGCGTCCGCCCCTCGATCATCGCCGAAACCGCGGCGTTGCAGGCGCGGATCTTCGCGAGGGCGGCGGACTGGGTGAAGCCGGGTGGCACGTTGGTGTACGCCACCTGTTCGCTCGAACCATCGGAAGGCGAGGCGCAACTGGACGCGTTTCTCGCGGCGCGCAGCGACTACACGATCGCGCAGGTCGACCAGTCCGAACTCCCCGCCGGCATCACGCCCACGGAGGCGGGTACCGTCCGCACGCTTCCCGGCATGCTCGCCGACCAAGGCGGCTGCGACGGTTTCTTCATCGCGAGACTGAAACGTAGCTAACCAACAAGGCCGTTCCCCCGCGAAGGCGGGGGCCCAGGATTACTCAGCGGGCCGTTCGTAACCCTGGATTCCTGCCTGCGCAGGAAAACATGAGGGGCTGGTACAGCGTACCGGTCCCGCGCTAGGACAAAACCATGCAACCCGTCCGCATCGCCCCCTCGATCCTCTCCGCCGACTTCTCGAAACTCGGCGAGGAAGTCCGCGCCATCGACGCGGCCGGCGCCGACTGGATCCACATCGACGTGATGGACGGCCATTTCGTCCCCAACATCTCGTTCGGCCCCGCGGTCATGAAATCGGTCCGCGGCGTCACCACCAAGCCGTTCGACGTCCATTTGATGATCTCGCCCGTCGACGCCTATCTCGACGCGTTCGCGGAGGCCGGTGCCGACTGCATCACCGTGCATTACGAGGCCGGCCCGCACATCCATCGCTCGCTCCAGCACGTCAAGAGCCTCGGCAAGCGCGCGGGCATCGTGATCTGCCCCGGCACCCCCGCCAAGATGCTCGACTACCTGATCGACATGGTCGACCTCGTCCTCGTGATGAGCGTCAACCCCGGCTTCGGCGGCCAGAGTTTCATCCCCAGCCAGCTCAAGAAGATCAGCGCGATCCGAACGATGATCGAAAAGAGCGGCCGCGCGATCGATCTCGAAGTCGATGGCGGCGTCGATGCGGAGTGGGCCAGGCGCTGCATCGAGGCCGGTGCCGACGCACTGGTCGCGGGCACTTCGGTCTTCCGCGGCGGACCATCGCAATACGCTGCCAACATCGCCGCGTTGCGGGGGTGAACGAAGCCCCCGATCATGTAACCGATCCCGCCCCCGACGGGATCGACGAAGGCCGCCGCCTGATCCGTCTCGGCGGCGACAAGGGGCTGTCGCTCGCCGACCGGCTGGCCGAGCGCTTCCACCGCCTGACGTGGCGCACCCCGCTCCACACGCTGCGCCTCAAGGGGCGCTATCCGCTGAAGCTGATCGCAGTCCCCGACGACCCCATTCTCGGCGATATTGCGCGCGGCACGATGCTGCTGGAGGGCGTCCTCTCGTTCCGCGGCGAAGCGCGCGATATCGAGACGCTCGATCTTTCGAAACCGCTCCCAAAGCCCTTCGCCGAATATTTGCACAGTTTCGCGTGGCTGCGCGATCTCTCGACCGTCGCGACCCGTGCGCGGGGTGCGCCGATCGCCGAATATCTCATGGGTCTCTGGCTGACCGCGCACGCCGACACGCAGGGTGGGATCGCATGGCGTCCCGACATGTGGGGACGCCGCATCCTCGCCTGGACCGCGCATGCGCCGCTGATCCTGTCGTCGTCCGACCAGATCTACCGGTCGAAGGTGTTGAACGCACTTGCCAAGGGCGCACTCCACCTCGATCGCAATGCCGACAAGGCCCCCGCCGGTGCCCCCCGCATCGCCGCCTGGTGCGGAGTCGTCGCGGCCGGGCTGCTCATCCCCGGCGGCGAGCCGCGGCAGGCGTTCGGTGAGGCCGGCCTGCTCCGCGCGCTCGGCACCGGTCTGTTCGACGATGGCGGCTCGGTCTCGCGCAGCCCGGCGATGCTGCTCGATTCGATCCAGCTGCTCACCTTGCTCCAGGAAAGCTACGCCGCCCGCAGCGCCGAACTCCCCGAGACGGTCGCGGTCACGCTCACCCGGATGGTTGCGGCATTGCTCGGCGTCGCGCACGCCGACCGCGGCCTGTCGAGCTGGCAGGGCGGCGGTCCGGCCAGCGAAACGCAGGTCGCCGCAGTCATCGAAGCCAGCGGCGTCCGCACCCGCCCGCTCCGCCAGGCGCGCGACTGGGGTTATCAACGCCTCGCTGCCGGCACCGCGGTGCTGATCGTCGACGCCGCCCCGCCGCCGATCGCGCGCCTCGTCGAAGGCGGCTGCGCCTCGACGCTGGCGTTCGAATTCTCCGATGGCCCGGCGCGGATCGTCGTCAATTGCGGCGGCGCACGCGCCGGTATCGCGCAACTCCCGCCCGCGATGGTCGAGGGTTTGCGCTCGACCGCCGCGCATTCCACGCTGACGATCGCCGACAGCAATTCGACCGCGATCCTCGCCGACGGCACGCTCGGCCGCGGCGTGGGCGAAGTCGAGCTCAGCCGCCAGGAATCGGATGCCGCCAGCCGGATCGAGGCGAGCCACGACGGCTATGTCCGCCGCTGGGGCTCCCTCCACCGCCGCCAGCTGATGCTCACCGGCGACGGCCGCGAACTCCGCGGAGAGGACGCGTTGTTGCCGCAGGGGCGCAAGCGCCGGGCGGGGTTGTCGCTGTTCGCGATCCGTTTCCACTTGGGGGAGGGCGTGCAGGTTTCCCCTACGGCGGACGGCCTCGGCGCGATCCTCCGCCTTCCCGGTGGCCCCTTGTGGCAATTCCGCTGCCGCGGCGGCGCGCTGGTGGTCGAGGACAGCGTCTGGATCGACGCCGACGGCCGCCCGGTCGCGACGCAGCAACTGATGATCACGGGGGAGGCTGCGGCCGGCGGCGCGAGTGTGAGCTGGGCCCTGAAGAAGGCCTGACCCAACGTCTGCCGGCGTGCAGTTTGAAGACTTACGCTCTCCAACCCACCTCAGTCATCCTGACGAAAGTCAGGACCCAGGATACCAAGCGACTCCCTTCGTGGCTCTGGGTCCTGACTTTCGTCAGGATGACGGGAAGAGTGAGAGTGAGAGCGAGAGAAGAGTGAGAGCGAGATCAGACAAGGCTCGCCCCCTGTTCCCCGACGTCAACCAACGCTAAGGCACCGCCGTACGGCGACTCCCGACGAAAGACCCCTCATGACCAGCATCCCGATCAAGCGCGCGCTCCTGTCCGTCTCCGACAAGACTGGGATCGTCGATCTCGGCAAGGCGCTGGCCAGCCATGGCGTAGAACTCGTCTCGACCGGCGGCACCGCCACCGCCCTCCGCGCGGCCGGCCTCGAAGTCCGCGACGTCAGCGAACTCACCGGCTTCCCCGAAATGATGGACGGCCGCGTCAAGACGCTCCACCCGATGGTCCACGGCGGACTGCTCGCGGTCCGCGACGACGCCGGCCACGCCGCCTCGATGGCCGAGCACAAGATCGGCGCGATCGACCTCGTGATCGTCAACCTCTACCCGTTCGAGGCCACCGTCGCGAAGGGCGCCGACCGCGACACCGTGATCGAGAACATCGACATCGGCGGCCCCAGCATGGTGCGCTCGGCGGCCAAGAACCACGCCTATGTCGCGATCGTGACCGACCCCGCCGACTATGCGCTCGTCTCCGGCGGCACGACGACGCTCGACGACCGCAAGAAACTCGCCGCGAAAGCCTTCGCCACCACCGCCGCCTATGACTCCGCGATCGCGACATGGTTCGGCACGGTAGATCAGGCCGAGGAATTCCCCGCCACCCTGCCGATCACGCTTAAGCGTGGTGACACGCTTCGCTACGGCGAGAACCCGCACCAGTCCGCCGCCTTCTACACCGCAACCGGCTCGGTCCAGGGCATCGGCCAAGCCCGCCAGCTCCAGGGCAAGGCGCTCAGCTACAACAACCTCAACGACGCCGACGCCGCGCTCGAACTCATCGCAGAATTCCGCGACGCCGAGCCCTCGGTCGTGATCGTCAAGCACGCCAACCCCTGTGGCGTCGCCACCGGCGCCACGCTCGCCGAAGCCTATGCCGCGGCGTTCGCCTGCGACACCGTCTCCGCTTTCGGCGGCATCATCGCCGTGAACCGCACGCTCGACGCCGAGACCGCGCGCCAGATAACCGGCATCTTCACCGAAGTCGTCGTCGCCCCCGACGCCGACGAGGACGCGATCGCGCTGTTCGCCGCCAAGAAGAACCTTCGCTTGCTGCTCACCGGCGACCTCCCCGATCCCGCGCGCCTCGGCCTGACGGCAAAGTCGATTGCTGGCGGCTGGCTCGTCCAGGGTCGCGACAACGGCACGCCGGGTGAGCTGAAGGTGGTCACCTCGCGCCAGCCGACCGAGCAGGAACTGATCGACTGCCGCTTCGCCTGGACGGTGGCCAAGCACACCAAATCCAACGCGATCGTCTACGCCAAGGACGGCAGCACCGCGGGCATCGGTGCGGGCCAGATGAACCGCCTCGAATCCGCGCGCATCGCCGCGTGGAAGGCGAAGGACGCGGCGGACAAGGCCGGCTGGTCGACCCCGCGCACGATCGGCTCGGCGGTCGCGTCGGACGCGTTCTTCCCGTTCGCGGATGGGTTGCTGGCGGCGGTGGAGGCCGGCGCGACGGCAGTGATCCAGCCCGGCGGCTCGATCCGCGACGCCGACGTCATCGCGGCAGCGGACGAAGCCGGCCTCGCGATGGTCTTCACCGGCATGCGCCACTTCCGCCACTGAGTTCGACATGGGGCTGGGGGCAAGCAAACCCCGTCGCCCCACCCACCCCGTCGCCCTCCCACTCCGTCATGCCGGGCTCGTTCCGGCATCCACGGTCCCGCAAACCAAACGCTCGTGAGTACGCGGCGCGGTGGATGCCGGAACAAGCCCGGCATGACGGAAAGATAGCTGCCCGTTTTTCGAGCACCCGCACCGCACTGCACAAGTTTTAACCGCCAATTCCCCTCTGCGCGCCCCCGCAAGCACACCTCACCCCTCCACACCGCAACTGGCACGCACATTGCGAGGCCCCTTCCGTAACAAGGGGAAGGGGCGCGATGAAACTCGTCATTGCCATCATCAAGCCGTTCAAGCTCGACGAGGTGCGCGAAGCGCTCACCACGATCGGCGTGGCGGGCATGACGGTCACCGAGGTCAAGGGGTTCGGCCGTCAGAAGGGCCAGACCGAGATCTACCGGGGGGCCGAATACAGCACCAACATGGTGCCGAAGATCAAGATCGAGGTGGTCTGCGCCGCCAGCCTGTCCGACCGCGTGGTCGAGGCGATCCAGGCATCGGCCAACACCGGCGCGATCGGCGACGGCAAGATCTTCGTGCTCGACGTCGGCCAAGCCGTGCGGATCCGCACCGGCGAAACTGACGATTCAGCGCTCTGAGGGGGGACATGATGAAGCATGACATGAAGACAGCCGCCTCGGCGGTTCTGGGGTTCGGCGCGGCGATGATCGCCGCCGCACCCGCTTGGGCGCAGGACGTCGCGGCACCCGTGGCCCCGGTCGTCGCGCCCGTGGTGGCGACCGTGAACAAGGGCGACACCGCCTGGATGATGACGTCGACGCTGCTGGTTTTGATGATGATCGTCCCCGGCCTCGCGCTGTTCTACGGCGGTCTCACCCGCGCCAAGAACATGCTGTCGACGATGACCCAGATCGGCGCGGTCGCGTGTCTCGCGATGCTGCTGTGGGTGATGTACGGCTACACGATGGCGTTCGGCGACGGCGGCGGCGAGTATATCTCGGGCTTCGGCAAGGCACTGCTTCGCGGCATCACGCCCGACTCGACCGCGGCCACCTTCACCGCAGGCGTCGCTATCCCCGAATATGTCTTCATCTGCTTCCAGATGACGTTCGCCGCGATCACCGTCGCGCTCGTGCTCGGCTCGGTGGTCGAGCGGATGAAATTCTCGGCGGTGATGGTGTTCGCCATCGTCTGGCTGACGATCGTGTACTTCCCGGTCGCGCACATGGTGTGGGCATCGGGCGGCAAGTTCTTCAAGATGGGCGCGCTCGATTTCGCCGGCGGCACCGTGGTGCACATCAACGCCGGTGTCTCGGCACTCGTGGCGGCGCTGATCCTCGGCAAGCGGATCGGCTATCCCACCGATCGTATGGCGCCGCATTCGCTGACGATGACCGGCATCGGTACCGGGCTGCTCTGGGTCGGCTGGTTCGGCTTCAACGCCGGCTCGGCGCTCGAGGCGAACGGTTCGGCTGGGCTCGCGATGCTCAACACCTTCGTCGCCACCGCCTCGGCGGGCCTCGCCTGGATGCTGATCGAGCGCGTCAACGGTCACAAGGGGTCGGCACTCGGCTTCTGCTCGGGCATCATCGCCGGCCTCGTCGCGGTCACGCCGGCAGCCGGCAACTCGGGCCCGTTCGGCGCGATCATCCTCGGCGCGGTCGCCTCGGTGGTCTGCTATTACGCAGTGACGGTCCTCAAGCCGAAGCTCGGCTATGACGATGCACTCGACGCGTTCGGCATCCACGGCATCGGCGGCATAATCGGCGCGATCGGCACCGGCATCGTCTACTCGCCAGCGTTCGGCGGCCCCGGCAAGCCCGATTTCGACATGGGCCACCAGTTGTTCGTCCAGGTCGCGGCGGTCGCCACGACCATCGTCTGGGCGGCTGTCGGCACCGTCATCGCGATCTTCATCGCCAAGGCACTGACCGGCTTGCGGGTCTCCGAGGAAGTCGAGCGCGAAGGCCTCGATCTCGGCGAGCACGGTGAACGCGCCTACGACTAGTTCGGTAGCGGGCCGACCGAGCTCGCACCCACGACGTTCCTCCTGCGGACAACCTTGGCTCGGTGTGGCAACACACCGGGCCATTTTTTTGGTCGATCGAAGTGATACTTCGATCGAGTCCAAAGGGGGCGTGAGCATACTATGTTCTCCCGCGAAGGCGGGAGCCCAGGACCAAGCAAAGCGACGACGGTCAAATCCCCCTCCCGCTTGCGGGAGGGGTTAGGGGAGGGGCCGACGTACGTACCGGCGTCCGGCTTATGAGGCTAACCCCTCCCCCGCCCCCCCCCGCAAGCGGAAGGGGAGCAGAGGAGTGCCGTCTCCCCGCATCGGTCGACACTCAAGTCCTAAGCGCAGGCACCACCCCGGCGAAGGCCGGGGCCCAGTTGGAAAGGTCGTGGTAACGAAGGGCAACCGTCACTAGCACCGTTGCCCAACTGGACCCCGGCCTCCGCCGGGGAGGTGTTTCCGCCAAGCGATTGTCCTTAAGGAATATTGCCTCGAGTTGATTTCCTCAGCGCAGACTCCCACCCCAACCCGTTCGTGCTGAGTAGCGACCGAGTAGCTCCGTCAGGAGCGTATCGAGGGCGCGTATCGAAGCACAGGCCCCGAGTGCCAACTTGTCCTTCGATACGCCGCTTCGACAAGCTCAGCAGCTACTCAGGACGAACGGAGGGGGAGAGCGGGGTGAGAGAGAGGGGACGGGGACGCGTAAGCAGCAACCCCAGTCAAAAACGCGCGCCTAAACCCGAACGCTCTTCGGCGCCAACCGGCGGATATCCAGCACGTCGACCTGCGCCAGCATCACCGCCCCCAGCGCCTTGTCCCCCGTCTCCACCAGAATCCCCTCGCGGGTCGCGCGCACCGTCCGCCAAGACACCTCGCGCACCGCCAGCCGCTTGCCAATCCGCTTCACCGCAGCAACCCGCCCGTCATCCGCGATCGCCAGCGCGCCCTGGCCATCGGCACCCACGACAGCGCCCGCCACTGCAAACCCGGCAAGCTGCGCCTGCGCCGCGTCCGCCACCTCTTCCGGAGTCTCGATCTTAACGACCCGCCGCATCCGAACGACTACCCAGCCCAGGCCGGCGAGCAGCAGCACAACGACGGCCACGATGCCGCCGACGATCGCAGGCGTCATCGCGGCCCTGCGAGCGCATCCAGCATCGGTCGGATTCCGCGTAGGTCATAGCCAGCGTCCTCGGCCTGCGCCAGCAGCAGGTTCGGATTCCGCCCCGCCTTCGCCGCCGCCAGCGCCCACAGATTGCAGCTCCGCGTCCCCGACCGGCAATAGGCGAGCACGGGCCCGTCCGAATCCGTCAACGCCTGCGTCATCGCGTCGATCTGCGGATGCGAGAACCCCGCATGCGTCACCGGGATCGAAACATATTTCAGCCCAGCCGCTTCCGCCGCCGCGCGGATCGCGTCACCCGAAGGCTGCCCCGCATCCTCGTCGTCCGGCCGATTATTGACGATCGTCTTGAAGCCCGCCGCGGCGATCTCCGCGACCTGCTCGACCGCGATCTGCGGCGCGACCGAAATACTTTCGTTGATGTGCCGTATCATGCGAGCTCGCGGACAACCTGGAGGAAGGCATCCCCATAGGCGTCGAGTTTCCGCGCGCCAATGCCTGATAACAGGCTGAGCTCGGCACGCGACGACGGCCGCTGCCGCGCAATGTCACGCAGCACCGAATCGTGGAAGATCACATACGGCGGAACGCCCGCTTCCTTCGCCAGATCGCGCCGCCGCACGCGCAACGCCTCGAACAGCGGATCGTCGACCGGGTTCGGCGTAGCGCCCACCGCCCCCTTGCGCCGCCGCTCGCGCTTGGGCGGCACGACGATCGACACCGCCGCCTCGCCCTTGAGGATAGCCTTCGCCGCCGGCCCGAACTCCAGCCCCCCATGCGGATTGGTCCTGAGCGCATCCTTCAGCATCAGCGCCCGCGACACGGGCTTCAGCAACGCAACCTCGTCGCCATCGACGATCCCGTACACCGACAGCGCCTCATGCCCGTTCATCAGGCTCCGCTCCGACGACACCCCGGTCAGGATACCCTCGATATAGCCGACCCCGTACATCTGCCCGGTCCGGAACACCGCCGACAGGAATTTCCGCGCCGTCTCGGTCGCGTCGACCGCATCGACATTGCCGAGGCAATTGTCGCAATTCCCGCAATCCTCGAGCCGCTCCTCGCCGAAATGCTTGAGCAGGATCCGCCGCCGACACCCTGCCGTCTCGACCAGCCCGCCCATCGCCGTCAGCCGCTGCCGCTCGCCCGCCTGCCGCTCGGGCTCGACCTCGCCGATCCGCTGCCGAGCCCGCGCGAAATCCTCCGCACCCCAGAACAGGTGCGCGATCGCCGGGTCGCCGTCACGCCCCGCGCGCCCGGTTTCCTGATAATAGGCCTCGATCGATTTCGGCAGCCCGGCATGGCACACGAACCGGACGTCGGGCTTGTCGATACCCATCCCGAACGCGACCGTCGCGCAGATCACCATGTCCTCGCTCGCGACGAAATCCGCTTGGTTCTTCGCGCGCACCTGCGGATCGAGGCCCGCATGATACGCTCGCGTCGGCCGCCCGCTCCGCCCCAGCGCCTCCGCCAGCTTCTCGGTAGCCGCCCGCGTCTGCGCGTACACAATGCCCGGTCCCGGGATCTTCTCCAGGATATCCGCGATCTGCCGGTTGACGTTGTCGCGCCCCGAAATCGCATAGCGGATGTTCGGCCGGTCGAACCCCGACACGATCAGCCCCTCTTGCGAGATCCCCAGCTGCTCTAGAATATCAGCCCGCGTATGCGCGTCTGCCGTCGCCGTCAGCGCCAGCCGCGGCACGTCTGGAAATCTATCGAGCAAGGGCCGCAGCAACCGATAATCCGGCCGGAAGTCGTGCCCCCACTCACTCACGCAGTGGGCTTCGTCGATTGCGAAGAGCGACAGTTTGGCCTGGCTCAGCAGGTTGCGAAAACTCTCGTTCGAAGCCCGCTCCGGCGCGACATACAGCAGGTCCAGGTCGCCCGCCCGAAACCGCGCGATAGTCTCCTCGCGGTTCGTATCGACGCTCGTCAAAGTCGCCGCCTTGATCCCAACCGCTGTCGCCGCGCGCAATTGGTCATGCATCAACGCGATCAGCGGCGACACGACCACGCACGTCCCCTCCAGCATCGTCGCCGGCAACTGGTAACACAGCGACTTCCCCGCGCCGGTCGGCATCACCGCCAGCGTCCGCTGCCCGGCGAGCACTCGGTCGACGACATCGCGCTGCACGCCACGAAAATCGGGAAAACCAAAGATACGCTGGAGATCGGGAAGGGGGTCGAGTGCCATCGACCCGGACCTAGGGTTCGTTCCCCGCCGCCGCAATGCATGATCCGCGATCCTGCCCGATCCTGCCGCTTTCACGACTAGATCGAAATCGGAGCAGATTGTTTCGGTACCGTCATGGACCACCCGAACTTCCCTGCGCATCCTCCCCCGTTCAATCCGGGGGGACGCGCATGGAACTGAGTATCAGGCTGGCCGAGCTGCAGAAGCGGACGATCGAACACCGCGAGGTTCTGCTGACCGAGGAAGCGGCGAAGACCGCGCTGGTGATGCCGTTCCTGCAGTCGCTCGGCTACGACGTCTTCAACCCGTCCGAGGTCGTTCCCGAATTCACCGCCGACGTCGGCACGAAGAAGGGCGAGAAGGTCGACTATGCGATCTGCGCGGGCGGGAAAGTGTCGATCCTGATCGAGTGCAAGCCCTCGTCGGTGCAGCTCAACGTCAACCATGCGGGCCAGCTGTTCCGCTATTTCAGCGTCACCGATGCGCGGCTAGCGGTGCTCACCAACGGCGTCGTCTACCAATTCTACTCGGACATCGAGCGCCCGAACAAGATGGACGACAAGCCCTTCTTCACCTTCACGATGGACGCGATCAAGCCCGGCGACATCCGCACGCTCGAGAAGTTCACCAAGGCCGCATTCGACATCGACAAGATCGTCCAGGAGGCCGGCAACCTCAAGACGCAGTCGCTGATCCGCCTCGAACTGGAGAAGGAGTTCGCCGAGCCGTCGGACGAGTTCGTCCGGATGATGGCGCAGCGTGTCCATGGCGGGCGCCTGACGACGGCGATCAAAGACGGGTTCGCCAAGCTGCTCGCGCCAGCGATCGCCGCGCTGATCCGCGATTTCGTCAACGAACGCCTGTCGTCCGCACTGAAGGCGTCGAGCCCGGTCGAGGACCTGCCGCCGGGTGCGTCCGACGACCCCTCCGACGGCGACGGCATCGTCACCACGCAGGAGGAGATTTCCGGCTTCCACATCATCCAGGCGATCGCCTCGCGACTCGTCGACCCGAAACGCGTGATCGTCCGCGACGCGAAGTCGTACTGCGCGATTTTGCTCGACGACAACAATCGGAAAACGGTCGCGCGGATGCATTTCAACGGGATGACCACCAAGTATCTCGGCATGTTCGCGGGCAAGGACGAGACGCGGCATCTGCTGTCCGACCTGACGCACATCTACCAATATTCGAGTGCGATCGAGGCAAGGTTGCGCGAGTTGGATCCCTCGATCCCGGCGTAGTCCGGCATGGAATGAAGCAACGCCTCACTTCCGTTCCCCCGCGAAAGCGGGGGCCCAGGACCAAGCCGTGCCATCGCCCCTGATTCCTGGGCCCCCGCGTTCGCGAGGGAACAGAAGCGTTAGTGCACTCCGCGCTACTCGCCGTTAGCGCTCCACCCAGCACCCAACCACCACCCACCCCGGCGAAGGCCGGGGCCCAATTGGAAAGGTGGCAATAACGACGCGCTGCCATCAGTTAGCAACGTCCCCCAATCGGGCCCCGGCCTTCGCCGGGGGGTGGCGGGGGTGAGTCTACTCTCCGTCATGCCGGGCTCGTTCCGGCATCCACCCGTCCCAGAGCTCGAAACGTGAGAGTGCGCGGAACAGTGGACCCCGGAACAGGTCCGGGGTGACCGAGAATAGTGTGGCGAGTGTTCGCCGTTACAACAACCGCGGTGGGCCGCCCCTACTCCGCCGCCAACGCCCCATCGTCATCCCCCGCGCGCTCCTGCGCCTGCCGGTTCCACATCTCCGCATACACGCCGCCCTGCCGCAGCAGGTCCGCATGCGTCCCCTTCTCGACGATCCGCCCCGCCTCGAGCACGACGATCTGGTCCGCATGCACCACCGTGGAAAGCCGGTGCGCGATCACGATCGTCGTCCGGCCGCGTTCGATCGCCTCCAGCGTATCGAGGATCTCCGCCTCGGTCCGGCTATCCAGCGCCGACGTAGCCTCGTCCAAAATCAGGATCGGTGGGTTCTTCAACAGCGTCCGCGCAATCGCCACGCGCTGTTTCTCGCCACCCGACAGCTTCAACCCGCGCTCGCCCACGCGCGTCTCATACCCCAGCGGCTGGCGCTCGATGAACCCCGCAATCGCCGCACCCTTGGCGGCAATTTCGACCTCAGGCATCTCCGCCCCCTCGCGACCATAGGCGATGTTGTACCCGATCGTGTCGTTGAACAGCACCGTATCCTGCGGTACGATCCCGATCGCCGCGCGCAGCGAAGCCTGCCGAACCTCGGAAATATCCTGCCCGTCGACGGTAATCCGCCCGCCCGTCAGGTCGTAGAACCGGTACAGCAACCGCGCGAGCGTCGACTTCCCCGCCCCCGACGGCCCGACCACCGCCAGCGTCGATCCCGCCGGCACGTCCAGTTCCAGGTCACGCAGGATCGGCCGCCCGGCGTCATACCCGAACGACACCCCCTCGAACCGCACATGCCCCGCGCTCACGGCCAGCGCAGGCGCACCCGGCGCATCCACCACGGTCGCGGGCGTATCGATCAGGTCGAACATCGCCGCCATGTCGAGCGCACCCTGCCGGATCGTGCGATACACCATCCCCAACAGGTCGAGCGGCCGGAACAGCTGCGCCAGCAGCGTCGACACGAACACCACGTCGCCCGCCGACGCCTCGCCGCGGCTCCACCGCCACACGACGAAGCCCATGCCACCCGCCAGCATCACATTGGTGATCAGCGCCTGGCCGAGGTTCAGCCACGCGAGCGAATTCTCGCTCTTCACCGCAGCCTCGGAATACGCCGTGATCGCGCTGTCGTAGCGCCGCGCCTCACGCTCCTCCGCGCCGAAATACTTGACCGTCTCGAAGTTCAGCAGCGAATCCACCGCATGCGCGACCGCGCCGGTATCGAGGTCGTTCATCCGCGCCCGCAGCGCATTGCGCCAGTCGGTCACCATCCGCGTGAAAAGGATGTAGCCGACCACCATCACCACGGTCGCGACGACCAGCGGCCAGCCGAACTTGGTCCAGAACAGCCCGAGCACCAGCACCAGTTCGAACACCGTGGGCGCGATGTTGAACAGCAGAAAATACAACATCGTATCGATGCTCTTGGTGCCGCGCTCGACCACCTTGGTGACCGCACCCGTCCGCCTGGACAGGTGAAAATCGAGGCTCAGCGCATGCAGATGCCGAAACACCTGCGCCGCCAGCCGCCGCGACGCATCCTGCCCGACGCGCTCGAACACCGCGTTGCGCAGATTGTCGAACAGCGTCGTCCCGAACCGCGACGCCGCGTACCCGACCACCAGCAGCACGACGAGCGTCAGCGCGGTACGGTCGTTCCCCGCCATCCGGTCGACCGCGTATTTCAGCGTGAACGCCGCGCCGAACACCTGGATCAGCTTCGACGCGATCACGAGCAGCATCGCGACGACGATCCGCGCCTTCAGCTTGGGCTGCCCCGCCGGCCACAGGAACGGCAGGAAGCGGCGGAGCGTCGGCAGCAACGGCTGGTCCGCGCGGGTGGAGGTGTACGTATCGGGTGGCATGGATCGATGCGATGTAGGCGCAGTCAAGCCCCGGCGAAAGCAGTTGGGGGAACAATCCTGCCGCTTCGTCGCTTTTATCGGTACGTCCTGCCGCAACGGCACGCTCGTAATTGGCCCCGCAACCGGAGAGTGAAATGGAACCGCTGTTCTACGTCATGGCGATCATGGGTTGCGGCGACGGCAACGTGAACTGCACCGAGGCACGCGTGATCCCGGCGCGCTACGAGACGATGGCGCAGTGCCGCGCGGCGTTACCCGACCAGCTTGCGCAGAACACCGACGTTCCCTACCCGATGATCGGCGCGAATTGCCGTGCGAGCGGCATGGCCATGGCGAAGGTCGGCAAGGCCAAGCCGCAGGGCTAAACTGTTTCCGCGAAGGCGGGGACCCCGACTGGACTCCCGCCGTCGCGGGGAAACAAGCTACACGCCGGTAGTTAGCGAGGCCGCGTCCACAACCGCGCATCCCTCGGCGCTCGCGGATACAGCGTATTCCGCCGCGCCGCCTCCCGTGCCGCCTTCGCGATAAATCCCAGTTTCTGCATCCCCGACGTCGTCACCCGGTGGTCCCACGCATGCTCGCCCCGAGCGGCCACGGTCCGCCCGATCGCGCCGTAAATCCCCGCCGCCGACAGCACCGCCCAGGCCGAGCGGAACGACAGCGCCGGCGTCCCCTCGCGCGCACTCGTCTCGAACGCCGCAGCCCGATCCGCCATCCGCTTTGTCAACACCGCGAGCCGAGACCGAAACGGCGGCTTCATGTGCTGCCCCGGCGGAAAGTCCATCTCGACCAGCCAGTCCTCGGGCAGATAACACCGCCCGACCCGGTCATCCTCCTCGACGTCGCGCGCGATATTGGCCAGCTGGAACGCCATCCCCAAATCGCACGCACGATCGAGCGTATCCTCGTCGTCCGGGTCGACGCCCATCGCGATCGCCATCATGCACCCGACGACGCCCGCGACATGGTAGCAATATTTGTAAAGGTCGTTCTCCGACCGCGGCCGCCACTCGCGCGCATCGAGCGCAAACCCCTCGACCAGATCGCGCGCGAACCGCTTCGGCAGCCGGGTTTCGGCGGCGAAGATCCGCAGCGCATCGAACGCCGGTTCGCCGACGATTTCGCCTGCCAAGGCCTGCTCGGTCATCGCCGACAGCGCAACGAGCCGGGCAGGGGCATCCTCGACCACGGTCATGCCATGGCCATGATCCTGCCCATCGGCGATATCGTCGCACCGCCGGCACCACGCATATAACAGCCAAGCCCGCTCGCGCGTCGGCTTGTCGAACAACAGGCTGGCCGCCGCAAAACTCTTCGACCCGCGCGAAATCGATTCGTGCGCGGTAGCCACGATCGCCTCGCGGGAGGGGACGGGGTGGGTCACGACCTACCCCCCAGCGCTACCACCATTGCAGGCACCACCCCGGCGAAGGCCGGGGCCCAGTTGGGGGACATCAATTGGCTGGCGCTGCGCGTCGTTACTGCAACCTTCCCAACTGGGCCCCGGCCTTCGCCGGGGTGGCGGCGAACATTGGGATGGCGGCAGGTGATGGAGTGAGCCGTCAACCTCACAAATCCGACGCGTTCATCCGCACGATCGGCTGCGTCGGAACATGGTCGGCCATCCGGTCGAGCAGCACGTCCAGCGTATCCGCCACGATCAGCAGATCACGGTGTTGCGGCCGCAAAAACCCAACCTCGCCCATCTTCTCCCAGAACGCGATCAGGTGATCGTAATACCCAGCGGTATTCAGCAGCCCGACCGGATCCGCATGATACCCAAGCTGCGCCCAGCTCAACGCTTCCCACAGTTCGTCCATCGTCCCCGTCCCGCCCGGAATCGTCACGAACCCGTCGCTGAGATCGGTAAACATCTGCTTGCGCTGATGCATGCCGGTCACGACATGCAACTCGGTCAGCCCGCGATGCGCAACCTCCGCATCCACCAGCGCCTGAGGAATAACGCCGATAACCTCGCCACCGCCCTCCAGCGCGGCATCCGCGATCGCGCCCATCAGCCCGGTCCGCCCACCGCCATAAACGAGGCCAATCCCCCGCGTGGCAAACGCGAGCCCCAGCGCCCGAGCGCCCTCGATATAGACAGGATCAGCCGGCGTCGCCGACCCGCAATACACAGCAAGTCTCTTCATCCTGCCTCGCTAGGGGATGCGCGCAGGGTGCGGCAAGGGAAGATTTTGTTCGCGCAGAGGCGCAGAGGCGCGGAGATGTAGCGCTGGTCGCGCAGCAACTGCCCGATCACCTTCGACGAACAGATAGTTGTGTCTGCCGACCGAAAAACCGGATGCAACAATCTCCGCGCCTCCGCGC
This sequence comes from Sphingomonas sp. PP-F2F-A104-K0414, assembly GCF_004340945.1. Classification (GTDB taxonomy): domain Bacteria; phylum Pseudomonadota; class Alphaproteobacteria; order Sphingomonadales; family Sphingomonadaceae; genus Sphingomonas. The sequence continues at coordinate 565,882 of NZ_SLYD01000001.1, read as the reverse complement.
CTCTGCGCGAACAAATTTCTTACTTCTCGCCCTCAAGCATCAACCGAGCAGTCGCCTTCGCACTCCCGACAACCCCCGGAATCCCAGCCCCCGGATGCGTCCCGGCGCCCACGAAGTACAAATTCGGAATATGCTCGTCGCGATTATGCACGCGGAAATACGCGCTCTGCGTCAGCACCGGCTCCAGCGAGAACGCGCTACCCAGATGCGCGTTCAGATCCTGCGCGAAATCCTTCGGCGCGTACGAGAACTTCGTCACGATCCGCTCATGGATGTCCGGGATCAACCGCCGCCCGATCTCGTCGAGGATGCGCTTCTCCAGGATCGGCGCGATCTCGTCCCAGTCGACCGGGAACTTGCCCAGATGCGGCACCGGCGCCAACGCATAGAAGGTCGAATGCCCCTCGGGTGCCAGAGACGGATCGGTCACCGTCGGATGATGCAGGTACAGCGAAAAATCCTCGCTCAGCACGCCGTGGTCGTAAATGTCCTCGAGCAGCCCCTTATAGCGCGGCCCGAACAGGATCATGTGGTGCGGGATGCCCGGCCACGTACCCTTGATCCCGAAATGCACCACGAACAGCGACGGCGAATATTTCTTCCGCTCGAGCGACCCCGTCTTGCGCTTGGCGCTGCGCGAGGTCGCCAGCAGGTCGCGATAGGTGTGCATGATGTCGCTGTTCGCGGCCACCGCATCCGCCTGACCCGACCAGCCGCTCGCCGTCGTCACACCGGTCGCGCGGTCGCCCAGAGTCTCGATCGACGTCACCGGATCGTCGAGCCGCAGCACGCCGCCCAGCCGCTCGAACTGCGTCACCAGCGCCGCCACCAGACGGTTGGTCCCGCCGCGTGCGAACCACACCCCGCCGTCGCGCTCCAGCTTGTGGATCAGCGCATAGATCGCGCTCGTCGTCATCGGATTGCCGCCGACCAGCAGCGTATGGAAAGACAACGCCTCGCGCAATTTCTCCGACTTCACGAAGCTCGACACGATCGAATAGACCGACCGCCACGCCTGGTATTTCGCCAGCGCCGGCGCCGCCTTGATCATCGACCCGAAGTCGAGGAACGCGACATGGCCGAGCTTTTCATAGCCCTCGTGAAACACCCCGGCGGAGTAATCGAGGAACTTCAGATAGCCTTCCCAGTCGCCCGGATGCAGCCGCTCGATCTCCGACCGCATCAGCGTGTCGTCGTTGGTGTAGTCGAAGTTCGTCCCGTCGGGCCAGTTCAACCGGTAGAACGGGAGCACCGGATCGAGCGTCACGTCCTCGCTCATGTCGCGCCCGGTCAGCGCCCACAATTCGCGCAGGCAATCCGGATCGGTGATCACCGTCGGCCCCGCATCGAACGTAAAGCCGTCGCGCTCCCAATAATAGCCGCGTCCGCCCGGTTTATCGCGCGATTCGACGATCGTCGTCTGCACGCCCGCGGATTGCAGCCGGATCGCGAGCGCCAGCCCGCCAAACCCTGCGCCGATGACTATTGCGGTCTTCATGATGACATACTGCCTGCGATGGCGCGGACGGCGCGCACGATGGGGACGGGGGGCTTGCCGGTCAGAACGCGCGCCTTGTCGGCAAGGGTCGAACGTCCGGCATAGAAACGGCCGATGAGCGATGGTGAGAGGCGGTAGAAGCGCTCGAGGATGCGGTAGCGTTCCTCTGGTTCCGCCGCGCGGAACAACATCGTGTCGAGCATCCGGTAGAAGCCGCGCGACTGCCACGTCGCGCGCGCCATCGCATGCGTCGCGTCGTGGAGTTTCGCTCCTGAGAAATCATTGCGCCCCGCCAGCATCGACGCGGTCCGCACCGCGTCGGGCAGCGAATACCCGGTGGTGGGGTGGAACATCCCTGCGCGCATGCCAGCTTTGGCGACATGCGCGCCGCCCGAGCGCCAATAGGCCTCGAAATCGCCGCCCATCGCGACCGGCAGCACGCCGGACTCTTCGCGCACGACGTTGTCGACCGACCAGCCGCGCGCCGCGACATACGCGTCAATCCGATCGCCCAGCACCGGGATATCGAGATCGGGCGTGTCGCTATAATAGGTGTCCTCGACGAACATCCGGTCCGCGCTGAACGGCAGGCAATAGACGAAGCGATACCCGTCGATCTGCGGAATGGTCGCGTCCATCACCATTGGCTTTGGCGCCTCGTGCGGCGCGCTCAACGCGAGTTCGCGCCCGAGGAACTTCTGCCATGCGAGATCGAGCAGCGACAGGTCGCCGGGTCCGCGCGCGTCGATCACGCCGGTGGCTTCGATCCGGTCGCCATCCGCCAGCACCACCGCGGTTGCACTCGCCCCCGACACCTTCCGCCCGAGCATCAGCGCATGCGCAGGGAGCACCCGGCGGACCTCGTGGTCGAGCCGCTCGCTCTCGATCGAATAATAGGTCTCGTCGATCGTCCGCGCATGCGCTGGAAAGCGCACGTCGTAGCCCTGCCACGCATGCACCACGAGCGGGGCGACGATCCAGCGATCTCCTTGCGCCACGTCGCTGCCGAAGAACGACCACAGGTGATTGCCGCCAACGACCTGCGCGGAGTCGATCAGTCGCACGTCGAGCGCAGGATGCTTGGCCTTGAGCGCCAGCGCGATCATCCCGCCGGCCAAACCCGCGCCAACGATCGCGACGTCGCAGGAGATCGTCGATGCCATGCCTCCGACTAGCGCAAAGCGAGAGGCTCGAAAACAACCTTTGCAAACCAATCACCGCCGAAGACAACCTGCATCGTCGGGAGGGCGGGTGAGGGGGCTGACATATGATCCTCCCCCGCCGGGGGAGGATCGAAGGATTGCGGCGCCTTTGCCGTGAGAAAGGCGAGGGCAGGGGGTGTTCCCCTCCACCCACCAATGCCGCTAGCCTGCCTCCATGCGCACACTCACATCCGCCCCGACACTCACCACCGCCCGCCTGACCCTGACCGGCCACGCCGCCACCGATCTCGAAGACTGCGCGGCGATGTGGGCCGATCCGCGCGTCTACACGATGATCGGCGGCCAGCCACGATCGCGCGAAGACGTCTGGATCCGTCTCCTGCGTGCGATCGGCCAATGGACGCTGTTCGGGTATGGCAGCTGGGTCGCGCGCGACGCAGCCGGCCGCCTGATCGGCGAACTCGGCCTGATGGAAGCGCGACGGGCGATTGAACCCCCAATCGACGCGACTCCCGAAGTCGGCTGGACCCTCACCGGCGATGCGCAAGGTCAGGGCTACGCCTCCGAAGCGCTCGCCGCGATCCTCGCCTGGACCGACGCGCGTATCCCCGCGACGACCTGCATCATCGACCCCGCCAACGCTCCCTCGATCCGTCTCGCCGAACGGCTAGGCTATCGCCTGCGCACGCAAGGCACGTACCGCGATGCGCCGATCCTGATCTTCGACCGCACCGCGCGCCGAGAGGATCCCGCGATCAGCGCTGCGCAGTAACGACCGGTTTCTGCACCGAGGCGATCGGCATCGGATCGCCCGCGCGGTCGTAGAACGCCATCAACACCAGCCCCAGGGCCAGGATGCCGCCTGATATCACGTAGATCAGCCCCTTCTTGTTATTGCCCGTATCCAGGTCGGTATCCCCGCGCGCGGCGCTGTGGTCTGCCATGCATCACTCTCCGAATAGGCAGGTCATCCTGCTCTGACACGAAGGCTATCACGATTCCGAGCGCTGCATAGAGCCTATTGCAACGGTAGGAGGGTCGCCCGGATAACGTACCAAGCCTCGGCACCCGCGGAAGGCAGGGTATGTCGAGATGCAGGCGGCCCCAAAGGAACTTGCCCGGACGAACCAGGCCAGCATGTCCTCTACATATCCCGGTTGCGGATCTCGGTCCCAGACGCGCCTCGCCGTCACCACCCCTTTTATGGATTGACGGCATACCTGCCCCAAACCGCCGAATGCGTCCGAAGGGTCGATGTGCGCCTCGAGACTATGTAAACTGACGGAAATCGACGTTTATAAGTATGGATGGCGGGCAGCAATGCCTCTGGCCGTTACCGCCCATGACACCCGCTCGGAATTTGCCGCATACAGATCGGTCATAACCGACGTATGCCGCAACGCATTTCGAACGGGTGCCACGACATCGCGGGCTTAGTTGGCCGTGACCGTAAAGAACGGATCATAGGAATATGTCTTGCCCGACATCGAAATGTTCAGGCTGTACTGGTATTTTGCAGATGCCGTTCCCTCATTGATGACGCATGTCCAGTAATCGACGCCCGCAGGTGTTTTCTGCTGTTCGAGATTCTGGAAGATTCCGTCGTTGACGCACTGTCCGGTGAACCCGGTGATCGCGATATTGTCGCTCGGATTGATCGGGTAAATCGTCCAGACGGGTACGTCGCCCGCGTCGCACGGCGTGTTCAATTCGTTCCCTGCTTCGGCCGTACCTTCATACCCGGTCGTATCGATCATATATAACCCCTGGGTTATAGTCGTTCCGCTCGCAGTGGACTGTGCAGTTTCGACGTCAACGGCAATCATGATGTTGATCGTGGACATGCTTTATCTCCTAAGCTTCTTGTTAGAAGATAATAGATCAGCATCAATTACGACTCTAATCAAATGTGCGGTCAATGTTCAATTCGGATTATGTTGTTAGATATCTACGCAATTTGAGAAAATAACTACTGAATAAATGTAAATCTATTTAAACAATTCATAATTAATGAACGCGTCAATTTTATTAGCATGTACTTCGGCGCCAGAATAAGTCTTTTGATCACCAGGCTTTAACCGGCGCTACGCTGGCTGGTGCTAGCAGGGTATGCGGATGGCGCGCTTCGGAACACTATTGTTCCATCGCCGATACGCTATGACGGCCCCCTGAAAACCGATCGGTATCGGTTCGATTCGGTGGCTCGGTCCGTTCCGGCAATATCGACTCCGATCGATGGGCCCCAGCCGGTTATGCCATTACCCAAAACCCCGAATTCCCGTATAAGCCCCTCATGAGGCTCGCCATCGTCCTCTCCGCGATCGCGATGACCGCGATCGTCGGCATCCGGTATCTCATCGTCTCCGGCGCGTTCGCAGCCGCGACGCGCGCGCGTCATCCCGGGCTCTATCGCGGGCTCGACGCGCAGATGCGGCGCGAGATCTGGTGGAGCATCGCCTCGGCGGCGATCTACGGCGGGCCCGCAGGGATTGTCGCCTGGGGCTGGCAGAATCGCGGCTGGACGCAGATTTACCCCGACGTCCACGCCTACCCGCTCTGGTATCTGCCGGTCTCCGTGCTTGCCTTCCTGTTCGCGCACGACACCTGGTTCTACTGGACGCATCGCTGGATGCATCGGCCGAAGCCGTTCAAGCTCGCGCACGCGGTGCATCACGCCAGCCGCCCGCCGACCGCGTGGGCGGCGATGGCGTTTCACCCGATCGAGGCGATCACCGGTGCTGTGATAATTCCGCTACTGGTGTTCCCAATTCCGATCAATGTCGGCGCACTGGGTCTGGTACTGACGATCATGACCGTTATGGGGGTAACCAATCACATGGGGTGGGAGGTTTTCCCCCGGTTCATGTGGCGGGGCGCACTGGGCGGCTGGCTGATCACGGCGAGCCATCATCAGCGCCATCACGAACAATACGGGTGCAACTATGGCCTCTATTTCCGCTTTTGGGATCGGCTCTGCGGCACCGACAAGGGACTCGGCGACTTCACCAAGGCGCACGCTAAAGCTGCCGCTCGTAGTAGCGGGCACGCTGGCATGGCTGACGCTGGCAGCGGCGGCTCCCGTCACGCGGCTTGACGTCGAGATCGACAATCTCCGCTCGGCAAAGGGCATGATCCGGATCTGCCTCACCGCCGACCCGGACAATTTCCCCGCCTGCGTCGACGATGCCAATGCGCTGACCCGGTCGATCCCGGCAAACGTCCATACCACCAGCTTTCCCGGCCTGCCGCAGCGCGGCTATGCGCTCGCGGTCATCCACGACGAGAACAGCAACGCGAAGCTCGACACGATCGCGGGGATCCCGCGCGAAGGCTATGGATTCTCGCGCAATGCCGCCGTCCGCTTCGGTCCGCCGCGCTTTTCGGCGGCCCGGTTCATGGTCGCCGGTGATGCCGAAATGCAACAGGTGAAAATGCGTTACATCTTCTGACCGATCGTAACGGACCGAAAACGAAGGCGCTGCGTTTTGCGCTGGAACCTTTTTGTCCGGAGCATTTCCTTGCGCGCATTCTCTTTCTTCACGTCTGCCGCAATCGCGGTGCTTGGCATCGCCACGCCCGCCTTCGCCCAGACCGACCCGAACCCGTCGCCGACGATCACCGATCCCAAGGACAATAACCGCGTCACGGTCGCGCTCGGCGTGGTGTCGATGCCCGATTACGAAGGTGCGGACAGCAATTCCTTCACCCCCGCCGGCGCCTTCGTCGGCACGGTGCGCGGGCATGACTTCTTCCTCCGCGGCACGCAGCTCTATTTCAACCTGATCCCGAACACGGGTGAGGTCGGCACCAATTTCGAGCTGGGCGTGATCGGTGGCGTCCGCCGCGACCGCACCGGCGATATCGACAACCGTCAGGTCCGCGCGCTCGGCAAGATCGATACCGCCTATGAACTGGGTGGCTATGTCGGCGTCGCCCGGACCGGCGTCATCACCAGCGACTATGATACGCTCACCGCGCGTGTCGCCTATGTTCATGACGTCTCGGGCACCTATGACAGCTACGTCATCACGCCGCAGGTGAATTACACCACACCGCTGTCGGTTCGTACGCTCGTCTCGCTCGGCGTCGCCGCGGATTACGCCGGCAAGGGCTTCGGCCGGACCTATGCGGCGGTGACGCCGATCGGTACGCTCGCCAGCGGCCTGCGGACCTATGACGTCAACGATAGTGGCTTCCGCCGCGTCAACGCATCGCTGTTCGTGGTGCAGAGCCTGTCGGGCGACCTCCGCCACGGTTTCGGCGTCGGTGCCGGCGTGCTCTACGGCCGCATGGTCGGCAAGTACAAGGACACCCCGATCGTCGCCGACGTGGGCAGCGCGGATCAGTGGCTCTACGCGCTGGGGCTGACCTACACCTTCTGATCTGAGGCCGGCTGATCCGAGGCTGGCCGATCCGAGGCCGGCCCAAATGATACTGGGCAAACTTCGAGACCCATCGATCCTCCCCCTGGCGGGGGAGGATCGTGTGGTTCGAACGTCCGCATTCCAGCACATCGTGTCCGAGCGGCTTCCGGAAGCGCCAACCCCAAGCGTCACTCCGCCACGCTAACCAACCAAGCGTGCGAACTGCCCAGCCGGAGCTTCCGAAGCTCCCGCAACCCAACCCCCCGAGCGCCTCGCAAGATCACCCCGCCGCCGCTCCACCACACCTGAAAATTATTTCACAGCATTGCCGTTAAGGCTGCGTCCATTTCCCGCTTGCGTCCGTTACTCAAGCTGGACGGCATCATTATGCCCGCAATAGAGCGCGTTACGAGTTGGGCCTTGGCGACAGGGTGTTACTCTCATCGGTCCGGATTGTTCGATTGTTTCAATAACTCCGACGTCTGCAACTACAAGGGGAGGACCCTGATATGACCGAGAGCGTGCACCTGATCGAAGCCCTCGATGCGCGAGTTGAACGGCGCAGCGAGCGGCGTGAATTCTTCAAGACTGCGCTCGGCGCCGCTGCGGTCACCGCGGCCGGTGCGACCGCATTGTCCTTTTCCAGCTCGGCGGCGGCGCAGACCATCACCGACGCGGACGTCCTGAATTTCGCGCTCAACCTCGAATATCTCGAGGCGCAATTCTATTCCTACGCCGCCTATGGCACCGGCCTCGACAACAGCCTGCTCTCGGGCATCGGCACGCAAGGTGCCGTCCGCGGTGGTCGCCAGGTCAACTTCACCGATCCAATCGTGCGCCAGTATGCACGTGAGATCGCGCAGGACGAGATCGCCCACGTCAAGTTCCTCCGCACCGCACTCGGCACCACCGCCGCCGTCGCGCAGCCGGTGATCGACGTCAGCGTCTCGCCGACCAGCGCCTTCTCGGTCGCGGCCCAGGCCGCTGGTCTCGTCCCCGCCGGCACCGCGTTCGATCCCTATGCGTCGGACGAGGCATTCCTGCTCGGCGCGTTCATCTTCGAAGACGTCGGCGTGACCGCATACAAGGGCGCCGCCCCGCTGCTCACCAGCAAGGCGTACCTCGAGGCGGCTGCCGGCCTGCTCGCGGTCGAGGCGTATCATGCCGCGATCGTCCGCACGACGCTGTACGGCAAGGGCATCGCGACGCCGTCGCTGCGCACGTCCGCAGATGCCATTTCGAAGGCGCGCGACAGCCTCGACGGCGGTGGTGCGAACACGACGATCTTCGGCACCAACGATATCGACCAGGGCATCTCGTCGTACAGCGCGACGCCGATCAACCTCGCCACCACGCAGGCGGCAGTGACCGTGTCGAACATCGTCCCGCTCGACAGCAACGGCGTCGCCTACAGCCGCTCGGCCAGCCAGGTGCTCAACATCGTCTATCTCAACAGCGGTGCAGCGTCGGCAGGCGGGTTCTACCCGAACGGCATGAACGGCAACATCAAGACGAGCACCGCGGCAGCCTGATCTCAATCGGCCTCGCCCAACGCTCTTCTTCGCTATTCAGGGGATTAACCCAATGACCGATTTCAATACCAAGCTGGAAATATTCGACGCGATCGCCAGCCGTCGCAACGAGCGCCGCAGCTTCCTCCGCTTTGCCGGTGGCTCCGCTCTCGCCATCGGCGGCGCAAGCCTGCTTTCGGCATGCGGCAACGACGATTCCGATCTCGCACCGACCCCGACTCCGGGACCGGCGCCGGTCGCCGCGCTCAACGACGCCGACGTGCTCAACGTCGCGCTGAACCTCGAATATCTCGAAGCGCAGTTCTACGCGTTCGCGGCATTCGGCGTCGGCCTGAACGCCAGCCTGCTGACCGGCATCGGGACGCAGGGCGCAGTCACCGGCGGCGCACAGGTGCCGTTCCAGGATGCCGTGGTGCGTGAATATGCACGCGAAATCGCGATCGACGAAGTCGCGCACGTCGCCTTCCTGCGCACTGCACTCGGCAGCGCAGCCGTCGCTCAGCCGGCGATCGACATCTCGGTCGGCACGGCAGCCGCACCGGGCGCGTTCACGGCGGCCGCCCGCGCGGCTGGCGTCATCGGTGCGACGGGTGTGTTCAACCCCTATGCCGACGACAACAGCTTCCTGCTCGGTGCGTACATCTTCGAGGACGTCGGCGTGTCGGCCTACAAGGGCGCAGCACCGCTGATCGCCAACAAGACCTATCTCGAGGCCGCCGCCGGCATCCTCGCGGCAGAGGCGTATCACGCAGGCCTCATCCGCACGATCCTGTACCGCAAGGGTCTGCAGACTCCGAACGGCACGCCGGCGCTCATCACCGCCGCGAACCAGATCAGCGACGCGCGCGACAGCCTCGACGGCACCGTCACCAACACGACGACCGGCGTGATCGGCGACGACGATCAGGGCATCACCGGGTCGGATCCGACGATCTCGAACATCGTGCCGACCGACGCCAACGGCCTGGCCTACAGCCGCTCGGTCGCGCAGGTGCACAACATCGTCTACCTGACGCCCACTGCGAAGATCGGTGGCGGCTTCTTCCCCAACGGGACCAACAACCGCCTCGATTCGCTGCGCACGAGCGGCGCCAACGCGTGATCGTCGTCACGAACTGAAACAGGAAAATCCGGGTCGCGGCGCTCATCAAGAGCGTCGCGGCCCCTCGTTTGGGGAACGACCATGACCAACTTCACGAAGCTCACCATGCTCGCCGGCCTCGCCGCCGCGGGCATTTTTGCCGTTCCGGCCGCCGCGCAGGACATGACCACCGACCGCGACAGCAAGCCGTTCTCGGGCGTCTATATCGGCGCCGCCGGCGGCTATGACGTCCAGGGCAACGACATCGGCTCGTCGATCCTGTTCGACCGCAACAACGACGGCAATTTCAGCGACAGCGTCAACACCATCACCGGCGCCAATGCCTTCTCGCCGGGCTTCTGCAACGGCTCCGCCCGCACCGCTGTGCCGGCCTATGGCTGCCGCAACGACGATGACGGCTGGTCGTATTACGGCCGCGCAGGCTTTGACGTGCAGCGCGGTCCGTTCGTGGTCGGCATCGTCGGCGAATTCGGCAAGTCCGAGATCACCGACAGCGTCGCCGCCTTCTCGACCACGCCCGCCAGCTATACGATGGCGCGCAAGCTGAAGTGGGAAGGCTCGGCCCGCCTCCGCGCCGGTCTCGCTGCGCGCAACACGCTGTTCTACGCCACCGGCGGCGCCGGCTATGCCAAGATCGACAACCTGTTCTTCACCACCAACACCGCCAACGCGTTCGCAGCCACCGGCTCGGACAAGCGCTGGGGCTATGTCGGCGGCGGCGGCATCGAGCAGAAGCTGACCAAGAACATCTCGATCGGCATGGAATACACCTACCACCAGTACAAGGACGACGACGCCCGCGTCCTCGTCACGGCTGGCAGCGCGATCACCGGCAGCCCGGTCCTGCTCGCCAACAACCCGTTCGTCCTCGCCCCCAACACCGCGGGCACGGCCTTCCGCCGCAGCGACGAGAACTTCCGCTGGCACTCGCTGCGCGGCACCGTGAGCTTCCGGTTCTAAGGCGCAGGGCGGCTTGCGCCGACCCGGCGCAAGACTCGCCCAAGCCCGGCCAGCGCAGCAAAGCACGCCACAAGGCGTAGCTTAGCTACGACTGACGGCGCGCGGAGTTACGCGGAGTTAGATGAAAGGCCGTTGCCCCAACCAGGGCAGCGGCCTTTTCTCGTTAAGGGACCCCCACCCCAACAACAAACACCACCCCGGCGAAGGCCGGGGCCCAGTTGGAAAGGTGGCTATAATGGAGCACATCGCGTCGTTAGCGCCGTCCCCCACCTGGGCCCCGGCCTCCGCCGGGGTGGTGAACTTTCGATCGGCAGGATGCCCAACCAACTCCAAGGCGCACCGCCCCCCGCGCACCCCGAACCGCCAAGTTTCCCATTGCACCCCAACCACACCCCCCTATGCTCACCCCACCCCGGGGGAGCGCTAATCCGCGCTTGAGAGGAAGGCAGGAGCCTTCGACCCGCTGAACCTGATCCGGTTGATACCGGCGGAGGGAGGGAGCGGTCGCCACAGAACCGTAAACCTTGCTCCGAGACCCGTAGGAGCAAGCGCATGGCCGATTTCGAAGCAGGCACCCCGACAGCAGACATTGGCGTAACCACTGGCCCGATCCGAGGCTCACGCAAAATCCACGTCGCGGTTCCCTCCAGCCCAGACGTCCGCGTTGCTATGCGCGAGATCGTCCTGGACCCAAGCTGCTCCGAGCCCCCCTTGCGCGTCTACGATACCAGCGGCCCCTACACCGACCCGCGCGCGTCGATCGACATCAACGCCGGCCTCCCCCAACTCCGCCGCGCCTGGATCGAAGCCCGCGGCGACGTGGAATCCTACGACGCGCGTGAAATCCGCCCCGAGGACAACGGCCAGCTCGGCCCCGACCGCTCCGGCGGCGTCCCCCAGTTCCCCGCCACCATCAAGCGCCCCCTCCGCGCGCGCGCCGGCGCCAACGTCAGCCAGATGCACTACGCGCGACGTGGGATAATCACCCAGGAGATGGAATACGTCGCCACCCGAGAAAACCTCGGCCGCGCCATGCTCAAAGACTATAAGCGAGACGGCGAAAGCTTCGGCGCGCAGATCCCCGACTTCGTAACCCCCGAATTCGTCCGCGACGAGATCGCCCGCGGCCGCGCGATCATCCCCAACAACATCAACCACCCCGAATCCGAACCGATGGCGATCGGCCGCAACTTCCTCGTCAAGATCAACGCCAACATCGGCAATTCCGCGGTCGCCAGCAACGTCGCCGCCGAAGTCGACAAGCTCGTCTGGTCGATCCGCTGGGGCGCCGACACGGTCATGGACCTCAGCACTGGCCGCAACATCCACGACACCCGCGAATGGATCCTCCGCAACTCGCCCGTGCCCGTAGGCACCGTCCCGATCTACCAGGCGCTCGAAAAGGTCGGCGGCGTGGCCGAGGACCTCACCTGGGAGATCTTCCGCGACACGCTCATCGAGCAGGCCGAACAGGGCATCGATTACTTCACGATCCACGCCGGCGTCCGCCTCGCCTACATCCCGATCACCGCGAAACGCGTTACCGGCATCGTCTCGCGCGGCGGCTCGATCATGGCGAAATGGTGCCTCAGCCACCACAAGGAGAGCTTCCTCTACGAGCGCTTCGACGAGATCACCGAGATCATGAAGGCGTACGACATCGCCTACAGCCTCGGCGACGGCCTGCGCCCCGGCTCAATCGCCGACGCCAACGACGAAGCGCAGTTCAGCGAACTTTTCACGCTCGGCGAACTGACGCACCGCGCCTGGAAGAGCGACGTCCAGGTCATGATCGAAGGCCCCGGCCACGTGCCGATGCACAAGATCAAGGAGAACATGGACAAGCAGCTAGAAGTCTGCGGCGAGGCACCGTTTTATACGCTAGGGCCGCTCACCACGGACATAGCCCCCGGCTACGACCACATCACCAGCGGCATCGGCGCCGCGATGATCGGCTGGTACGGCACCGCGATGCTTTGCTACGTCACGCCGAAGGAGCATTTGGGCTTGCCGGATCGCGACGACGTGAAGGTCGGCGTGGTCACCTACAAACTAGCCGCCCACGCCGCCGACTTGGCAAAGGGACACCCCGCCGCCCAAATGCGCGACGACGCCCTGTCACGTGCGCGCTTCGAGTTCCGCTGGCGCGACCAATTCAACCTGTCGCTCGATCCCGATACGGCGGAGTCGTATCACGACCAGACGTTGCCGGCGGAAGGGGCCAAGACCGCGCATTTCTGCTCGATGTGCGGGCCGAAATTCTGCTCGATGAAGATCACGCAGGAGGTGCGGGACTTTGCCGCCAAGCAGAACGCGCCAGCGGATACGTTTCTAGCGGCGGACGTCGATGCTGGGGATGCCGAGCGGGCGATCTTCGCGACGGGCAGCCACGCCGACGCGGAAAAGGGCATGGCTGACATGAGCGAGAAATTCCGCGCGAAAGGCAGCGAGATCTATCTGCCGGCGGAGTGATCGCAGACACGGTGCGATCCTCTCCCGCCAGGGGGAGGTGGCGCGAAGCGACGGAGGGGGAGGACGGAACTGACGTGGTCGTTTACCTCCCCCTCCGTCTGGCAAGCGCCAGCCACCTTCCCCTGGCGGGGGAGGATCAGTATTAGCGATCAAGTCAGGCTGGCGCGGCCGCCGGCGTGGCGGTCGAGGCGGCCGGCGAGTTCGAGCTCCAATAGCACCGTGTGGACGACGGCGGGGCTCCGGCGCGACTGGCGGATGAGTTCGTCGATCGCGACGGGGACGGGGCCGAGCAGGTCAGTGATCCGGCGCCGGTCGGTGTCGGTGGCGTCTTCGGCGGGGGAGCTTGCATAGGCGTCGATCGGCGAGCGGACCGAGCGCGGGTCGAACGGGCGGATCTGCTCGAGGATATCGGCGGCCGATTGCACCAGCGTGGCGCCTTCGCGAATGAGCAGGTTGCAGCCCTGCGCGCGGGGATCGAGCGGGCTGCCGGGGACGGCCATGACCTCGCGGCCGGACTCGTTGGCGAGCCGCGCGGTGATCAGCGAGCCGGATTTGGGGACCGCCTCGACCACTACCGTGCCGATCGCGAGGCCGGCGATGATGCGGTTGCGCGAGGGGAAATTGCGCGCCTTCGGTTCGGTGCCGGGGGGCTGTTCGGCGAGCAGCAGGCCGTCGGTGGCGATGCGCTCCTGCAGGCCGATATTGTCGGGCGGGTAGGCAATGTCGATGCCGCTGGCGATGACGCCGATCGTCGCGCCGCTCGAGCCCGCGCCGAGCGCGCCGATGTGCGCGGCGGTGTCGATGCCGCGGGCCAGGCCGGAGACGATCGTCGTACCCTCTTCGGCGAGTTGCAGCGCCAATTGTCTCGCGAAGCGGCAGGCGGCGGCGGACGCGTTGCGCGCGCCGACCATCGCGATGCAGGGGCGGGTGGCGTGGGTGAGGTTGCCGCGGAAGATCAGCGCTGGCGGGGCTGTCTCGATCTCGGCGAGCAGGCTGGGATAGTCGGCGTCGTCGAGGAAGAGATAGCGCGCGCCGAGTTTTGCGGTGGCGGCGATTTCGCGTTCGGCCAGCGCCGTGTCGGCGATACGGGGGCTGCGTCCGCCGCCGCGTTGGGCGAGCATCGGGAGCGCGTCGATGGCGGCGTCCGCGCTGCCGAAGCGGGCGATGAGCTGGCGATAGGTGACCGGTCCGATCCCGGTCGTGCGGATGAGCCGAAGTCTTGAGACCGTCGGGTCAGTCACTCGTTTTCCGGCTGGAGCCGATCCGCGGCTCGGTCCCCGAGAACAGGCGCTCGACGTTTTCGCGGTGCTTCCACAGCACGATCAGCGCTAGTGCGAGGAGGAGGAGGACGAGGTCGAAACGGCCGAACAGCGCGGCGGCAAACGGTGCGCTGAGCGCAGCGGCCATGCCGGCGACCGAGGAGATGCGCAGGCCCGCGAGTAGGCCCAGCCAGACGACAGCGTAGACCAGCCCGAGCGGCCAGTAGAGCGCGACGACGATTCCCATCAACGTGGCGACGCCCTTGCCGCCCTTGAACTTCAGCCAGACGGGGTAGCAATGGCCGATGAACGCACCGGCGGCCGCGAGCATGGCGTTACCGGGGAACAGGTGTGCGACCAGCAGCACGGCGACCGCGCCCTTGGCCATGTCGAGCAGCAGCGTGGCAGCGGCGAGGCCCTTGCGTCCGGTGCGAAGGACGTTGGTCGCGCCGATGTTGCCCGAGCCGATCGTCCGCAGATCACCTGCGCCGCCGAGCCGCGTCAGGATGACGCCGAACGGGATCGAGCCGAGCAGGTAGCTGAGCACGAGTGATAGCGTGGGCGCGACCCAGAGAATTTCCGTCTGCAAGTATGTCCCCCGTTCCGAGGGCGCTTATAAACGACGCGGGGCTGACGGCAAATGGCGTCGAGTGGGTGCCGACCTCACAGCACCTCCCGTCATCCTGACGAAAGTCAGGACCCAGAGCCATGGAGGACAACGCTTGTAACCCTGGGTCCTGACTTTCGTCAGGATGGCGGGGGGAAGGCTCTGGTTTGCCTAAGGCGTTCCGTCCTAAGGCGCATGGATGGACACGCGCCCCATCCTGTTCTTCGATTCCGGTGTCGGCGGGTTGTCGATCGTCGGGCCCGCGCGCGGGGCGCTCCCCGATGCGCCGTTCGTCTACGCCGCCGACTCGGCCGGGTTTCCCTACGGCACGAAGAGCGAGGCGGAGATCGCCGCCCGCGTGCCGGTGTTGCTGGGGCGGTTGGCGGAGCGGTATCGGCCGCGGTTGATCGTGATCGCGTGCAACACCGCCTCGACGATCGCGCTGCCGGTAGTGCGCGCGGCGCTCGACCTGCCGGTGGTCGGGACGGTACCGGCGATCAAGCCCGCTGCCGCGCTGTCGGTTACGCGGACGATCGGCGTGCTGGGGACCGAGGCGACCGTGAGGCAGGCGTATGTCGATGATCTGGCTGCGAGGTTTGCGGGCGATTGCACGGTGCTCCGCTACGGGTCGGCGGCTTTGGTCGAGATGGCGGAGGCCAAGTTGCACGGGCGAGCGGTGGCGCCTGACCGCTATGCGGCGGTGCTCGACGGGCTGTTCTCGCAACCCGGCGGGGAGCGAATCGACGTGATCGTCAACGCCTGCACGCATTTCCCGCTGGTCGAGGCGGAGCTGGCCATGGCGGCACCCGGTGTGCGGTTCGTCGACGGTGGTCCCGGGATCGCGCGGCGGATCGTTCACCTGATGCAGGGCGAATCATGGTCGGGCGCGGGCGAGGGCACCGCCGTCTTTACCCGGTTGGGTGACGAGGAGCGGGCGCTGGCACCTGCCCTAGCGGCGCGAGGATTTGCGCGGATCGAGCAGCTTTAGGCGTTAACCTGGGACAATGTGGCACCTTGCTTCGCGGGCGCATCGTGGCAATGTGCACCCCGGATGAGGAAAGCGATCACCGTAAGAGCGGTATTGCGCTGGAAACGAGTGAAAGCGAGGCGTAGTGCCCAAGCCTATGATTACCAACGGCATCACGGCAACGGAGTCCATCTCGGGTCCGCGAGTCGATTATTCGCGCGTGTTTACGCAGGCGATCGACCGGTTGCATGCCGAAGGGCGCTACCGCGTGTTCATCGACATCCTCCGCAACAAGGGCGCTTTCCCGAACGCGCGCTGTTTCGCCGGGCATAACGGGCCCAAGCCGATCACGGTGTGGTGCTCAAACGATTATCTCGCGATGGGCCAGCACCCCAAGGTGATCGCGGCGATGGAAGAGGCGCTGCACGACGTCGGCGCGGGCTCGGGCGGCACGCGCAACATCGGCGGCAACACGCATTACCATGTCGACCTGGAGGGCGAACTCGCCGACCTGCACGGCAAGGAAGCGGCGCTGCTGTTCACCAGCGGCTACGTCTCGAACGAGGCTACGCTGGCGACGTTGGCGAAGGTCCTGCCGGGCTGCATCATCTTTTCGGACGAGTTGAACCATGCGTCGATGATCGCGGGGATCCGGAATTCGGGCTGCGAGAAGCGCGTGTTCCGCCACAACGATCTCGCGCATCTCGAAGAGCTTCTCGCGGCGGAAGACCCCGCGGCGCCGAAGCTGATCGCGTTCGAGAGCGTGTATTCGATGGAGGGCGACATCGCGCCGATCTCGGCGGTGTGCGACCTCGCCGACCGGTACAACGCGCTGACCTATTGCGACGAAGTCCATGCGGTCGGGATGTACGGCGCACGTGGCGGCGGCATTTCGGAGCGTGACGAGGTGGCGCACCGAATCACGATCCTCGAGGGGACGCTGGGCAAAGCATTCGGCGTGATGGGGGGCTATATCGCCGCCGATCGCACGATCGTCGACGTGATCCGCAGCTATGCGCCGGGGTTCATCTTCACGACTTCGCTGTCGCCGGTACTGGTCGCGGGCGTGCTGGCGAGCGTGCGGCATCTGAAGGCGTCGAGCGTCGAGCGCGAGGGGCAGCAGGCTTCGGCGGCGATGCTCAAGGCGATGCTGAAGGGCGCCGGGCTGCCGGTGATGATCGGTGATACGCATATCGTGCCGCTGATGGTCGGGGATCCGGTCAAGGCGAAGAAGATCAGCGACGTGCTGCTCGCCGAATACGGCGTGTACGTGCAGCCGATCAACTACCCGACCGTGCCGCGCGGCACCGAGCGGCTGCGGTTCACGCCGGGCCCTGCGCATACCGAGGCGATGATGCGCGAACTGACGGATGCGCTGGTGGAGATCTGGAGCCGGCTGGACTTGCGCAAGGCGGCTTGAGGCTCAGTCGACGACGATGTCGAGGTGCAACTCGGGGATCGCGATAGGCTCGCCGAACGGGATCAGCCTTTTGTCTTCGTAATCACCGGCGCGGGGCTTGGCCATCACGTGCGTCCTGCGCGCGTTGATATCGACGACCCAGTAATGCGGCACGAACGCCTCGGCATAGTCGCTTCGCTTGGCGCCGAGATCTAGCGCGAGGCTCGTATCGGGGATCTCGACAGCTAGGAAAAGCGCAGCGCGGTCGAATAAGGTCGCGCGGAGATCGGGATCGCGAAGCACCGCCACATCCGGTTCGCGCAGCGTGTCGGCGGCCAGGCGGACAGTGGGCTCCTGCCCGACAATCCATTCGGTGCCGAGCGCGGCGAAGGCGGACTGCAATCGGAGGAACGCGATGCGCTGCGCGTTCCAGTGCGGTATTTTTGCCGGTGACATCCGCATAATCTCCCCGTTGACCAGTTCGACCTTGCCTAGCCAGTCGGCGATCGGCGGATGACGGACGAGTTCCATGAACTCGGCGGTAGTGAATCGCGCAGGCCCGGAAGCCAGCTGGGTGATGTGCTCGGCGACGCTCATCGCGTTGGTATAGCATTTCCGCGCACGCGCGTCACAGTATAGCCGCTAGTAACGTCAAGATGCCGAGGCCGAGCGACAAGGGCACGCGCAACGCCATCCAGCCGGGCGGGGCAATGCCGGCTTTGACCAGCGCCCGGTCGACGAGCAGCGCAGCGATCAGGCTTATGCCGAGCACCACCAACGACGGGCCGGGCCAGCGCAGGCCGACCATCCAGGGCCACGCGGTGACCAGCGCGATCAGCGAGGGGGCGACGCTGGCGAACCAGAGCCAGCGCGGGGGCGAGTCGGTTCGGGCGGCGAGGCCCCACCATAGGCCACCTAGGAAGCTCAGGATCAGCGCGGCATAGGCGTAGGCGATCGCCAGCGCGGAATACCGGCTTTGCGGATCGCCGCTCAGCAGCAGCGCGACTGCCCCGAGCTGTGGGAGCAGGCCGCTCAGGCCGAGCAGCCGCGCGATCGGCGGGATGCCGCCGGTCGCGGCGGGTCGCACTGTCATCGGACGAGCATCAGACGGGCATCAGACGCGTGCGACCACGCCGGTGGCGACGACCGGGCCGGTCGGCAGGCCGGTCGGCGAGCCGCCGAGCGGTTCGACCGAGATCGCGAGCGTTGCGCCAGGGGCGATGCGACCGCGATCGACGCCCTTCGGTGCCAGCGACGTCGGACGTCCCGAGAGCAGGCCGAGCGAGTGCGGCACGCCGTCGCCGCCGATCACCCAGAGTTCCGCGACCCGCGCATTCGGAACGCCGGGACCTGCCGCGACGCGGAGCGCGCCGTTCGCAGGATCGAAGACCGCGGCGACGGGCGACTTTGCATCGCCGAGCATCGCGACGAGCACGCTCGACGCGCGGGCGACGGGAACCGGCTGGGCGACGGGCACGGTCGGTTCGGGGCGAACCATGACGAACAGCAACAGCGACGCGGCGATCGCGCTGGTGACGGCCGCGAGTGCGGGCCAGGCGAAGCGGCTGGTCTTGGCGGGAGTTGGACCGTCGAGGCTGGCTTCGATCCGCGCGGCGAGATGCGGCGGCGCGGCGCGTTCGGGCCAGAGGTCGAACAAGACAGCGAGGCGCGACCGCCACCATTCGACCTGGGCTGCGAAACCGGGCTCGGCGAGCACGCGGCGCAGAGCTGCCCCGCGTTCTTCGCCCTCGAGCAGGCCGAGTGCGAGTTCGGCGGCGGCGACGTCCTCGGGCACGCCGGTATCGGTGGTCGGATCAACCATCAAGGCAATCCTTCAGGCGAGCGAGGCCGCGGCGGACCCAGCTCTTCATCGTGCCCAGCGGTACGGCGCGCTTGATCGCGAGTTCGGCGTAGGTGATGCCGTCGAAGAATGCGGTGCGGATCGCGTCGCGCTGCTGCGGTTCGAGACCGTTCAGGCATTCGATCAGTTCGCGCGACGATTCGCTCGCCAGCATCCCCGCCTCGGCGCCCTCGCCGGGATCGGCGATGTCGGGCGCGTCGTCGAGCGGGCTCGTGCGGCGGACGCCCTGCGCGCGCTGCCAGTCGATGGCGCGGTTGCGCGCGATCGTCGCCAACCAGGTTATCGGGCTCGCGCGGCCGGGTTCCCAGGCACCGGCGCGTTTCCAGATCGTGAGATAGACCTCGTGCAGCACATCCTCCGCGGCTTGGGCGTTGCCGCAGATACGATGGGTGATGCCGAAAAGCTTCGCGCTGGTCAGCGAATAGAGCTCGCGAAACGCGTCGCGGTCTTCTTGCCCGGTGCGCAGGAGCACCTCGGAGAGATGCGCGCGCGCCGCGTCCGCATTTGAAAAGGCCATGGTCACGATCCGGAACCTAGCGGCTAAGTCGCTCGCGGCAATAGCCTTCGCCGGGCTTGACGGTCAGGCAGTCGGTTTTGCCGGAGAGATATTTCAGCCCGGTCGCGTCGCCATTGGTCGGGCGCAGCGTTTCGCGGATGCCGCCGCGATCGAAGGATATCGTGTCGCCGGTCGCGGTGCCGTCGAACTTGCCCTTGTTGTCGAGGTCCCACTGCATGGTCAGCGCGTAGTGGCCGGGGGTGGCGGTCGGCGCGACGTCGAGAACCATGCCTTCGACGCCGATCCAGCGGCCGACATAATTGGGCGCGGGTTTGGGCTTGGGGGCGGAGACCTTGCGCTCGACCGAGCCGGCGGACGTCATGTTGCCGTCGCTGCTGGTGTCGGGCGCAGGGCCGGAACAGGCGGTCAGCGCGACGGCGGCGAGCAGGGTGAGGGCTTTCATCGATGTCTCCTTCACGGTCGGCGTTCAGCGCAGATGCCGACCTTAGCGCGTCATCCTGACGAAAGTCAGGACCCAGAGCTACGGGTGATGCGCTATGTTACCCCAGGTCCTGACTTTCGTCAGGATGACGGAGCAGCCGCGAACAGGTGTGGCAAATTCCGGCTCGGGTGGGTAAGGGGCTGGGCACCCGATCCCCCGTCACAGGATTACGCCAGGTGCGCATCGCCATCGCGTCCGATCACGCCGCCGTTTCGTTGAAAGCGGTGCTCGCCGTCTGGCTGCGCGAGGCGGGGCATGACGTGCTCGATCTCGGGCCGGAGGGCACCGCCAGCGTCGATTATCCTGACTATGGGTTCAAGCTTGCTGCAGCGATTGCCGATGGCAGCGCCGACCGCGGTATCGCGCTGTGCGGCTCCGGGATCGGCATCTCGATCGCCGCCAATCGCAACCCCGCCTGCCGCTGCGCTCTCGTCTCCGAACCGCTGTCGGCGAGCCTCGCGCGCATCCATAACGACGCCAACGCGATCGCGATGGGCGCGCGCCTGATCGGCGAGGAAATGGCCAAGGCGTGCGTCGAAGCTTTCCTGTCCGCCGATTTCGCCGGCGGCCGTCATCAACTCCGTGTCGACAAGTTAAAGGTCCCCGCATGAGCACTCAGCCCCGCGAACTCCACGACGTCCAGCCCGATGGCTTTTTCACCCGCGGTCTGGCCGATGCCGACGCCGCCGTGTTTGCGGGCGTTGCCGCCGAACTCGAGCGTGAGCAGACGCAGATCGAGCTGATCGCGTCGGAGAACATCGTCTCGAAGGCGGTGCTCGAGGCGCAGGGCTCGGTGTTCACGAACAAATACGCCGAGGGCTATCCGGGCAAGCGTTACTACCAGGGCTGCGCGCCGTCCGACACCGTCGAGACGCTCGCGATCGAGCGCGCCAAGCAGATCTTCGGCTGCGGGTTCGTCAACGTGCAGCCGCATTCGGGCGCGCAGGCGAACGGCGCGGTGATGCTGGCGCTGGTGAAGCCGGGCGACACGATCCTCGGCATGAGCCTCGATGCGGGCGGTCACCTGACGCATGGCGCCAAGCCGGCGATGTCGGGCAAGTGGTTCAACGCCATTCAATACGGTGTCGACGCGACCACGCACCTGATCGACTACGACCAGGTCGAGGCGCTGGCGGTCGAGCATCAGCCGAAACTGATCATTGCGGGCGGCTCGGCCTATCCGCGGACGATCGACTTTGCGCGCTTCCGGGCGATCGCGGACAAGGTCGGCGCGTATTTCATGGTCGACATGGCGCATTTCGCCGGGATCGTCGCGGCTGGCCTGCACCCGACGCCGTTCGGCCACGCGCATGTCGTGACGACCACCACGCACAAGACGCTGCGGGGCCCGCGCGGCGGCATGATCATGACCAACGACGAGGCGCTGGCGAAGAAGTTCAACTCTGCGGTGTTCCCCGGCCTTCAGGGTGGGCCGCTGATGCATGTGATCGCGGCGAAGGCGGTTGCGTTCGGCGAGGCGCTGCAGCCCGATTTCAAGAGCTACATCGCCGCGGTCGTCGAGAACGCCAAGGTGCTGGCGGCGACGCTCAAGGAGCGCGGCTCGGACGTCGTCTCGGGCGGCACCGACACGCATCTCGCGCTGATCGACCTCACGCCGCTGGGCATCACCGGGCGCGATGCGGACGAGGCGCTGGAGCGGGCGGGGATCACCTGCAACAAGAACGGCATCCCCAATGATCCGTTGCCGCCGGTCAAGACCAGCGGCATCCGCGTCGGTTCGCCCGCGGGCACGACGCGTGGGTTCGGCCCGGCCGAGTTCCGCGAGATCGGCAACATGGTCGCCGACGTGCTGGACGGCCTCGCGAAAAAGGGCGAGCATGGGGACCCGGAAGTCGAGGCGGACGTTCGGACGCGTGTTCGTGCATTGTGCGCGCGCTTCCCGATCTATCAAGGATAAGCAGCATGTCGAAGTTCGACGACGTCCAGAACGACATCAAGGCGACCCCCGGCCTCGGCAAGAGCATGGCCAAGTGGAGCGCACTCGGTGCGGTCGTGGCGATCCCGGTGCCGGTGATCGGCCCGATCTTCGGTGCACTCGCGGGCGCGGGTTATGCCTATTACAAGGGCAAGAAGAAGGTCTGAATGCGCTGCCCCTTCTGCGGACATGAAGACAGCCAGGTAAAGGACAGCCGCCCCACCGAAGACGGGGCGGCGATCCGACGCCGGCGCCAATGCGAGGGATGCGCCGCGCGTTTCACGACGTTCGAGCGTATCCAGTTGCGCGAGCTGTTCGTGTTAAAGAGCGAGGGGCGGAGAGAGCCGTTCGATCGGGAAAAGCTGCTCAGGTCGTTGTCGATCGCGACGCGGAAGCGGGCGATCGAGGCTGGGCGGATCGAGAAGCTGGTGAGCGGGATCCAGCGGCGGCTGGAGACGCTGGGCGAGAACGACGTCACGTCGAAGCGGATCGGCGAGATGGTGATGGACGGGCTCAAGGGGCTCGATTCTGTGGCGTATATCCGGTTTGCGAGTGTGTACCGGGATTTTAGCGAGGCGAAGGACTTCGAGGCGTTTGCCGGGAGTGTGGAGGAGGTTGGGCGGGCGGAGTGATGCTGGCCTGTCTTGCGACTCAAGAAAGGTACCCTTCGACTTCGCTCAGGGCGAACGGAATGGGGGTGTACCTTTCGGTAGCAACCCGGCCTCTCCACCCCCGTTCGTCCTGAGCGAAGTCGAAGGACTTGTCCGAACACCACGCCCCCGCGTAAGCCGCGACCATGACATTCTGGGCCTATGTGGTGCGCTGCGCCGACGACAGTTATTACACCGGACACACCGATAACCTGGAACGCAGGATCGGCCAGCACAACCTCGGCGAGATTTCCGGCTACACGCAGACGCGCCGCCCCGTGACCTTGTTGTGGTGCCAGGATTTCGGCAGCCGGCAGGAAGCGCTCGCCGCGGAGTTCCAGGTGAAGGGCTGGTCGCGGCGCAAGAAGGAAGCGCTCGCGCGGGAGGATTGGGCGGACCTGCACGATGCGGCGATCCCCCCGCGGGAGCGTGCCCTTCGACTTCGCTCAGGGCGAACGGAAGAGGAGGATGGCCAATCGGAAGATAGGGCGGGTATCTCCTCGGAACAGGAAAAGAGCGTCACATCGGGTGGGGAGAACCATGTTCGATCGGAAGAGGGGAAGAGTGCCCTATCCTCCCCACCCGTTCGTGCTGAGCGAAGTCGAAGCACCTTGGTGGACGAAACCCCACCCCCCGTCATAGTCCTGGTCCGGCCCCAGCTCGGCGAAAACATCGGCAAGGCCGCGCGCGCCATGCTGAACTTCGGCCTCACCGAAATGCGCCTCGTCTCCCCGCGAGACGGCTGGCCCAACCCCTCCGCCGGTCCCGCCGCCAGCGGTGCCGACATCGTCCTCCAAACCGCGAAGGTCTACGACAGCGTCGCCGCCGCCACCGCCGATTGCGCGCAGATCTACGCCACCACAGTGCGGAAACGCGGCGTAACCAAGCCCGTCGTTACCCCCGAACAGGCCGCAACCGAGATCCACGCAGCCCCCGGCCGCTCCGCGATCCTGTTCGGGCCCGAGCGCTCCGGCCTCGAAACCGACGACGTCGCGGTCGCGCGGACGATCATCACGGTACCGATCAATCCAGAGTTCGGATCGCTCAACCTCGCCCAGGCGGTGATCCTGGTCGCGTATGAATGGTCGAAGGGGCTGACTGCGGAACGAGGTTTGTCGCAGCCGTCGATCAACCCGATCATGCCGCCCGCGCCGCAGGAGGAGCTCGACGGGATGATCGGGCAACTCGATGCGATGCTGATGGGCGCCGGGTTCTTCCACCTGCCCGACAAGATGCAGTCGACGCGGCGGACTCTCCGCACGCTGCTGACGAAACCGGGCTGGTCGAGCCAGGAGATTCGGACTCTCCGCGGCGTGTTGTCGTCGCTGGCGGGGAAGAGGCCGCGAGCCTAGCGCCGGTCGAAGGCGGCGAGTTCGTAGGCGATCGAGGCTTCGACCAGGCGTTCCCACAGATCCGCGATCACGGCCTCCGGAACGCCCAGTCTAACCGCCTCGGCCCGCGCATTGTCGATCACCTGTGTCTTCCGATCCTCGTCGCGGACGTGCCCACGCTCCGGCTTGATGCGTGCGGCGGCGTCCATGTACGCGAACCGCCTGGCGAGCAGCGCGACCAAGTCGCGGTCGAGCGCGTCGACGCCTGCGCGGACCTCGGTCATGGTGGTGCAATCTGGGCCGGGGAGAATGGTCATGCGCCGTCTCTTGCCGAGCCCCATCCGGCCTGTCCAGCTTGACTCTGGCGCGCCCCCCGTCTAGGCGCCCGCCTTCGCAATGGCCCTGCACCCCGGTGAAGCGGTGGCCCTGCCCTGTCTGGACATCCGTCTCGTACAGCCAGCAGAGCGATACCGGGACCAACGTTGTTAGCATTTGCCAAGGACTTACTATGTCGAAGCGTCAAAGCGCGAAGTACAAACTCGATCGCCGTATGGGCGAGAACATCTGGGGTCGTCCCAAGTCGCCGGTCAACAAGCGTGAATACGGCCCGGGCCAGCACGGCCAGCGCCGCAAGGGCAAGGTCAGCGATTTCGGTATCCAGCTGCGCGCCAAGCAGAAGCTCAAGGGCTATTACGGCGACGTGACCGAGAAGCAGTTCCGTGCGTGCTACCATGAGGCTGCGCGTCTGAAGGGCGATACCTCGCAGAACCTGATCGGCCTGCTCGAGCAGCGCCTCGACATGATCGTCTACCGCGCCAAGTTCGCACCGACGATCTTCGCGGCACGCCAGATCGTTTCGCACGGCCACATCCGCGTCAACGGCGTGAAGTGCAACATCGCCTCGCGTCGCTGCTTCGTCGGCGACGAGATCACGCTGGGTTCGAAGGCGCAGGAAATGGCGCTGGTCATGGAAGCCCAGAGCCTCGCCGAGCGTGAGATCCCCGACTACGTCGCCACCGACGGCGCGGCCAAGGTCACCTTCACGCGCGTCCCGACGCTCGACGAAGTGCCTTACCCGGTGAAGATGGAACCAAATCTGGTCGTCGAGTTCTACTCGCGTTAAGTTGAGTAAATTCGTCGATTGGCCGGCGGTGCTCAAGCACCGCCCGACGACGTGGCTTTGCCACGGCGCGGTTTGGAACGGAAAAGGGCGGTCCTGCGGGGCCGCCCTTTTTCGTTGCCCATTTCGCCGCGTGGACATGGGCCCCCAGCTTTGCCAGAACGCGCGCAACTCATCGGGGAAATGACCATGCGCGCTGCCATCCTGTCTCTGTTGCTGCTCGGAACCGCCGCGTCCGCGCAGACTACCCCTGCGATCTCGGTCGAGACGTTGAAGACCGTCACGCAGGTTCTGTCGTCGGACGCCTATGAAGGCCGCGCGCCGACCACGCCCGCGGAAGCGAAGACGGTCGCGTATATCGTCGAGCGGATGAAGGCGGCGGGGCTTAAGCCCGGCAACAAGGGGGCTTGGACGCAGGACGTGCCGATGGTCCAGATCACCGCCGGCAACGTGCAGCCCTATGTCTTCACCGGCGGCAAGACGCCGGTAAGTCTCAACTTCCGTACCGACATGGTCGCTGGCACCTATCGCGTCGTGCCGAAGGTTTCGGTGGCGAACAGCGACGTCGTGTTCGTCGGCTACGGCATCACCGCGCCCGAAAAGGGCTGGGACGATTATGCCGGCACCGACGTGAAGGGGAAGACCGTGGTCATCCTCATCAACGATGCCGACTGGCAGACGATGTCGCGCGAGGGGCCTTTCGAGGGCCGTGCAATGACGTGGTACGGGCGCTGGCCGTACAAGTTCGAGAATGCGGCCAAGCACGGCGCAGCGGCGGCGATCATCGTCCATGATACCGAGCCGGCGGCCTATCCGTGGGCGGTGGTCCAGTCGTCCTGGACCGGGCCGCAGCTCGAGCTGGACGAGAAGGGCGATCATCTCGACCAGTCGCAGATCGTCGGCTGGATGCAGCGCGCGGCGGCGGAGCGCGTGTTTGCGAGCGCGGGCAAGGATTACGCGACGCTGGCGGCGGCGGCGAAGGTGAAGGGGTTCAAGGCGGTGCCGCTCGGGCTGAAGTTCGGCGGTGGGTTCGACAACACGATCAAGCGGCAGGCGTCGAAGAACGTCATCGGCGTGCTGCCGGGGACGGCCGCGCCCAATGATTACGTGATGTATTCGGCGCATTGGGACCATCTCGGGCACTGCGATCCGGTCGATGGCGACGACATCTGCAACGGCGCGTCGGACAATGCGAGCGGGGTCGCCGGGCTGGTGGCCTTGGCCGAGGCTCAGGTGAAGGCGGGGTCAGCCAAGCGCTCGATCGCGTTCCTGGCGGTGACGGCGGAAGAGTCCGGGCTGCTCGGGTCGCGCTATTATGCCGAGCATCCGATCTATCCGCTCGCGCATACCGTCGGCGGCGTGAACATGGACGTGCTGAACGTCGACGGCCGCGCGAAGGACTTCGTGCTGACCGGCGCGGGGAAGTCGGAGATCGAGGACCTGGTGAAGCCGTTCGTCGCTGCCGAGGGCCGCGTGATCGGCGTCGAGGCGAATCCTGAGCGCGGCGGCTACTACCGCTCCGACCATTTCAGTTTCGCCAAGCTGGGCGTCCCGATGCTCGATGGCGGCAGCGGCGAGGATCTGGTCGTCGGCGGCACCGCGGCGGGGCATGCCAAGCGCGAGGATTATGTCGCGCATCGCTATCACAAGCCCGCCGACGAATATGACGCCAAGTGGGACTGGTCGGGTGCGGTCGAGGATCTGACGATCTATTACGGGCTAGGGCGCAAGCTCGCGGACGATACCAGTCTGTGGCCGAACTGGTATAAGACCGCCGAATTCCGCGGCATCCGTGACCGCGATCGCGCAGGAGCCAAGTAAGTGACCACGATTACGCCAGCAGAGTGGGCGCACCACAAGGCCGTCTGGATCGGCTTTCCAAGCCATGCGGACCTGTGGCTGGAGGATCTGGAGCCGGCGCGGGACGAGGTCGTCGCGTTCGCCAAGGCGGTGCATGCCGGCGGCAAGGGCGAGACGGTGATCCTGGTCGCCGCCGATGTCGGGTCGGCGACCACCGCCAAGCGGCTGGCGCCGTTCGCGGACGTGGTGGTCGAGCCGTTCGGCGATATCTGGCTGCGCGATACCGCGCCGATCATCGTCGGCGACGGCAGCGCGCGCGACTTCCGGTTCAACGGCTGGGGCGGGAAGTACGACCTGCCCGGCGACGACACGATCGGGCAGCGGCTGGCAGAAAGCCGGCACAAGCAGGTCGAGGCGTGCGACTGGGTTCTCGAGGGCGGCGCGATCGATGGCGATGGCACCGGGACGGTCGTGACGACGCAGCAGTGCCTGCTCAACCGCAACCGCAATCCGTCGCTGACCAAGGCGGAGATCGAGGCGCGGCTGGCGTCGGATCTTGGCTACACTCGCGTGGTGTGGCTGGGCGACGGGTTGGTCAACGATCATACCGATGGCCATGTCGACAACCTAGCGCGGTTCGTCGGCGAGGGGCGCGTGGCGATCCCCAAGGCGACCGACAACGATCCGAACTGGCAGGTGTACCAGAACGCCGCGCGTGATGCCGAGGCGGCCGGGCTGGAGGTCGTGACGATCCCGTCGCCGGGCCGCGTGCTGCGCGACGAAGAGGTCGTACCGGCGAGCTACATGAACTTCTATATCGGCAACGCCGCGGTGGTGGTGCCGTTGTACGGCGCCGAGAACGACCAGGCGGCGGTCGTGGCGATCCAGGCGCTGTTCCCGGACCGTGAGGTGGTGGGGCAGCGTGCGGACCATATCCTGACCGGGGGCGGGAGCTTTCACTGCATCTCGCAGCAGATTCCTGGCTGAGTCCTATTCTTGTTCCCCCGCGAAGGCGGGGGCCCAGGGTCACGAGCGATTTCGTTTCTGCCTCCTGGATCCCTGCCTGCGCGGAGGAACGGCGCTCGAGGCGCGCTCAACTATTGAATTAAAAGCACCACCCCGGCGAAGGCCGGGGTCCAGTTGGAAAGGTTGCAGTAACGAAGGACAGCGCGCAGTTAACTCCGTCCCCCAACTGGGCCCCGGCCTCCGCCGGGGTGGCTAGGTGGGCGGGCTCAGCGGCTCCAGCGGGCCCAGATTGCCGTCGGTAATACTAGGCCACGCGCTTCTTCGCGGACGCCGAGTTCACCGACTTCGACCTTGCCGGGCAAGTCCGCGAACACCTGGTTCAACAACTCGCCGATCGCGAGCGCGGACATCCGCACCGCGTAGACCGTCAGGAACAGGAAGCGGGAGTTCTCGTCGAGGAGTTTCCGACAGTCGGCGATAAGCTTGGGAAGGTCCTCTTCAAGCCGCCAGACCTCACCCTCCGGCCCACGCCCATATTTCGGCGGATCGAGCAAAATCCCATCATACCGCCGCCCCCTCCGAACCTCCCGCGCGACAAACTTCGCCGCATCATCCGTCATCCAGCGGATCGGCGCATCGGCCATGCCCGACAGTTTCGCGTTCGCCTTGGCCGCCTCGACCGACTTCTTCGAGGCATCGACATGCACCATGCGGACGCCCTTGGTCGCCATCGCCAGCGTGCCGACGCCGGTATAGCCGAACAGGTTCATGCATTCGGGCGACTCGAGCCCCGCGACGCGCTCGCGCATCCAGCTCCAGACCGGCGCCATGTCGGGGAAGAAACCGAGGTGGCGAAACGGCGTGGTCTGCGCGGTGTACGACACCTCGTTCCACTTGAGCGTCCAGCCTTCGCGGGGGACGGGCTCGGAGAACTCCCAGCGGCCGCCGCCATCTTCGTCGGAGCCGGGGACGAATTCGCCCTGCGCCTGCCAGTCGGTCGAGGCAGGGGCCCACATCGCCTGCGGTTCGGGGCGGATGAAGCGGAAGCGGCCATAGCGTTCGAGCTTCTTGCCGTGCCCGGAGTCGATCAGGCCGTAATCCGCCCAGGGCTCGCCGATGAGGGTTTCTAGCTTCATGCCGACGGCTTCGCGCGCTCGGTGATGTAGGCGGTGATCGCTTCGAAGGTCGCGGGCAGCGTGGCGTAGCGCTCCTCGCGGTCGAACAGGTCGCCGACGCGGGTTGGCAGCGAGGGGCGGACGCCGGTCGCGCGCTCGACCGCGTCGCCGAACTTGGCGGGGTGCGCGGTGGCGAGCGTTACGATGGGAGCGCCGGCGGGGACGTCGGTGCGCAGCGCGGCGGCGAGGCCGATCGCGGTATGCGGGTCGATCACTTGCCCGGCATGCTCGTGTGCCCAGCGCATCGCCAGCGTCATGTCGTCGAGGTCGATCCGCTCGCTCTGGAAGAGGGCGGAGGCACCTTGCGACTGCGCGTTGGTGAGGCGCATCGCTCCCGAGGATTCGAAGCCACCCATCTGTGCCGCCAACGCCGCGCCGTCGCGGTCGCCGAGGTCGAACAACAGGCGTTCGAAGTTCGAACTCACCTGGATGTCCATCGACGGGGTCGGGGTCTGCTGGACGCCGCCCTTCGAATAGTCGCCGGTGCTGAGCGCGCGGTGGAGGATGTCGTTGACGTTGGTCGCGACGACCAGCTTGGCCACCGGAAGCCCCATCTTTGCCGCGACATAGCCGGCGAACACGTCGCCGAAATTGCCGGTCGGGACGGCGAACGCGACCTCGCGATCCGGCGCGCCGAGGCGGACGGCGGCGTAGAAGAAATAGACCACCTGCGCCATCAGGCGGGCCCAGTTGATCGAGTTCACCGCCGACAGCGCGAACTTGGTCGAGAAGGCGCGATCGTTGAACATCGCCTTCACGAGCGCCTGCGCATCGTCGAAGCTGCCTTCGATGGCGATGTTGTAGACGTTGGGGCTGAGCACCGTGGTCATCTGGCGGCGCTGCACGTCGGAGATCCGGCCGACCGGGTGGAGCATGAAGATGTCGATGCCGTCGCGCCCCGCGACCGCGTCGATCGCGGCCGAGCCGGTGTCGCCGCTGGTCGCGCCGACGATCGTCAGGCGCTTATCGGTGCCGGCGAGGAAGCGCTCGAAGAACAGCCCGAGCAACTGGAGCGCGACGTCCTTGAACGCGAGCGTCGGGCCGTGGAAGAGTTCGAGCAGCCACTGGTCGTGGTCGAGCTGCACGAGCGGAACGACTGCGGCGTGCGAGAACCGGCCATAGGCCTGTTCGCAGAGTGCCTTCAGTTCCTCGCGCGTCATCGCGTCGCCGATGAACGGCGCCATTACCGCGACCGCGGTGTCGACATAGGACAGCCCGGCGAGCGCGGCGATCTCGTCGCGGGTCATCGTCGGCCACGCGTCGGGGAGGTAGAGGCCGCCATCGGAGGCGAGGCCGGCGAGCGTCGCCGCTTCGAAATCGAGGATCGGCGCCGAGCCGCGGGTGCTGATGTAACGCATGGCCAAGCCGGTTAGCGAATGGGGGGGGAGGCGACAAGCTTTCGGCGAGTACGGTGGGCGATCCCGTCGGTTCCCAGTCCCGAGTCCCTTACCTCAGCCGGCAGTCCGTTGCCCCTAGCCCCATTCCGTCACCCCAGCGAAAGCTGGGGTATCTCACGAGGCAGATGACGCGTGCCACACGGGGATATCCCAGCTTTCGCTGGGATGACGGTGTTTGGTTTATCGTACGTCTGGTCCCGTTCGTGACCTGCGGCGCAGCGCGAGGGCGTAGATGATCGCGGCGATGGCGGCGAAGAAGAACCACTGGCCTGCATAGGCGAGGTGGTTGTTCGGGACCGACGCGATGTCGGGCTTGCCGTTGGGGCTGAGGCCGGCCTGCGGGGTGTCGGCGACCAACATCAGGCGCTGCGGGGTGTGATCGAACAGCGATCCGATCAGCGAACGGCCGTCGGGGGCGTGGCTGATGTAGCCGGAGACTTCGCCGCCGGCCCAGGTGACCTCGGCCATCGGATCGCGCGTGGTACCGAGCTGGACGATCATGCCGGGGCCCTCGGCGCCGGTCCGGCACTCGGCGATCGCGCGGAAGCCCGACTTGCCGGCGCCGGCGAGTTTGATCCCGGTCGGCTGGAGGCAGAGGCCGGAGGCGCGGCGGAACAGGAGCGTCTCGTCGGGGAAGCGCGGGAAGGCCATCGTCGGTTTGGCGGGGTTGGCGGCGAGCTGGGCAAGGAACGCTTCCTTTTTCGGGAGGCGGTCGAGGAGTTGCCACAGACCGAGGCCGATCATCGCCGCAATTGCGAGCGTGACGAGGATGGTGGGGATGATCGGGATGCGTCTCGTCACGGGTCGATTCGGCCTTCGCGGGCTGCGTTGCGGTATTCGGCGGACATGAGGGCGCCCTTTGCCGCTCTTAGGGACAACACGACTCCGCCGGCGGTAAAGGGGATCCAGATCAGCATGTGGAGCCAGAGCGGAGGGTGGACCTTGAGTTCGAGCGTGATTGCGAGGGCCACGACGAGGGCGCCGAGAATCAGGGTCAGGAATGCGGCAGGGCCGTCGCCGACGTTGAACTTACTGAAGTCGAGACCGCAGTTCGGGCAACGGTCGGTGAAGTTGGACCATTTCTCGAAAAGCGTGGGCTTGCCGCAGCGAGGGCATATGCCTTTCAACGCGACCTGGGCGATCGTGGGGGCGGTGGCGAGGGGGTATGGATCTTCGGTCATGCGGTCAGCGCTCCACCTCTTTGTTTCCCCGCGAAGGCGGGAACCCAGACTGGGCTCCCGCCTTCGCGGGAGAACAAGGGGCGGCGGGATCGTTGGCTTGCGGCAGTGCGATACCGGCAAAACCCACCACCCCGGCGGAGGCCGGGGCCCAATTGGGGGACGTTGCCAACGGAGGACCGCGCTTCGTTACCGCAACCTCACCAATTGGGCCCCGGCCTTCGCCGGGGTGGTAATTAGTAACCCTCAACCCCCGTGGACGGGTGCGCCCCAGCCGCCCCAGACGTAGACGGTGACGAACAGAAACAACCACACGACGTCGACGAAGTGCCAGTACCAGGCCGCCGCTTCGAAGCCGAAGTGCTGGCGCGGGGTGAAGTCGCCCTTGTACGCGCGGACGAGGCAGACGATCAGGAAGATCGTGCCGATCAGGACGTGGAAGCCGTGGAAGCCGGTCGCCATGAAGAACGACGCGCCGTAGTTGATGCCCTTGAACGGGAACGGCGCGTGGGCATATTCGTACGCCTGGATCGAGCTGAACAGTACGCCGAGGATCACGGTCAGCCACAGGCCCTTGAGCACGCCGTCGCGGTTGCCGACGCCGATTAGGCCCCATGCACCGATCTTCTCGCCGCCGCGCTGGTTGTGGATCAGCGCGTGGTGCGCCCAGGTCACCGTCGTGCCCGAGGTCAGCAGGATCAGCGTGTTGAGCAGCGGCAGTTCGAACGGGTTGATGACCGTCAGGCCCTTTGGCGGCCACTGCGCGACGATCGCCGCGCCGCCTTCGACGGCGCGCGTGACGCTGCCGTCGGCATAGGTCATCGCGGTCGGGAACAGCGAGAAGTCGAAGAATGCCCAGAACCAGCCGACGAAGAACATCACTTCGGAGGCGATGAACAGGATCATGCCGTAGCGGAAATGGAGCTGGACGACCGGCGTGTGATCGCCCGCATGCGCTTCCTTGATGACCTGCGCCCACCAGCTGTAGAAGGTGAAGAGCAGCCCGGTCAGGCCGATGAAGAAGATCCAGCCGCCGCCATTGGGCTTTTCGATATGGCCGCCGTGCATCCACATGATGCCGCCGACCGCCATGATCAGCGCGGAGAACGAGCCGACCAGCGGCCAGATGCTCGGCGGCAGGATGTGGTAATCATGGTTCTTGGCGCCGGCCATCGGTACTCCCCTATTTTCTTTGGCGACGTTCTAGCTGGCTGTTTTGGCAGAATCCACCGGGTAAAACGTATAGCTCAGCGTGATCGTCTGGATATCGGCCGCGTCGGGGTCGGTCAGGATCTTCGGATCGACGAAGAAGATCACCGGCATCCGCGCGGTCTCGCCGGGCTTGAGCGTCTGCTGGGTGAAGCAGAAGCACTGGATCTTGGTGAAATACTTGCCGGCCTGCGCGGGCTGGACGTTGAACGTCGCGGTGCCGGTGAGTGGCTTGTTCGAGGTGTTCGTGGCGGTGAAGAACGCCATGTCGCGCGCGCCTACGTCGATCGTGTCGGAGCGATTCTCGGGCACGAACTTCCACGGGAGTTTCGGGCTGACGTTGGTGTCGAAGTCGACCGTGATCTTGTGATCGACCGCGCCGGGGGCGACGAGCCCGCGCTGCGTCGTACCGTTGAGGCCGGTGACCGAGCAGAACAGGCGATAGAGCGGTACGCTGGCCCAGGCGAGCCCGGTCATGAAGCAGATGAAGAGCACCGCGAGCGCCGCAGTACGGTTGGTCCGCGACATAGCCTTCCAGCCGGCCATCAGTGCGGCATTCCCGCGCGGATCTTGGCGATCGAGATGGCGAAGACCAGGATGACGAACGCACCGAGGAGCAGCGCCATGACGCGCGCGCGACCGCGCTGGCGGCTGCGGATCAGGTCGGGATCGGGCAGGCTCATGCGAACCACCGGTCGACGACCAGCGCGCCGAACATCACGAACAGATACAGGATCGAGTATTTGAACAAGGCCTTCTCCGGTTTCATCGCATCGTCGGCATGTGTGGTGCGTTTGGCGACGCGGACGGCAAGCACCGCGAACCAGCCGGTGAGCAACACAGCTGCGATCCCGTAGATCGCGCCGGTCAGGCCGAGTGGCCAGGGTAGGATCGCGACCGCTGCCATCGGGATTGTGTAAAGCCCGATCTGCGTCCGCGTGGTGCGCTCGCCCGAGACGACGGGGAGCATCGGCACGCCCGCGGCGGCGTAATCGCTCTTCATGAACAGCGCGAGCGCCCAGAAATGCGGCGGCGTCCAGAGGAATACGAACAGGAACAGCAGGACGGGGAGCAACGCGACATCACCGGTCGCCGCGGCCCAGCCGATCAGCGGCGGGAACGCGCCCGCGGCACCACCGATCACGATGTTCTGCGGCGTGCGGCGCTTCAGCCAGACGGTGTAGACCAGCACGTAGAACAGGATCGAAACCGTGAGGATCGCGGCCGCGACGAGGTTGACCGCGATGCCCATGAACAGGACCGAGAACGCGCCGAGCCCGACGCCGAAATGGAGTGCCGCCTGACGGTCCATGCGGCCATCGGGAAGCGGGCGCTTCTGCGTGCGGCGCATCACCGCGTCGATGTCCGACTCGTACCATTGGTTGAGCGCACCCGCCGCGCCGGCGCCGAGCGCGATGCAGAGGATCGCGGTGAAGCCGATCACCGGATGCACCGAGGTCGGCGCGGCAAGCATGCCGCAGAGACCGGTGAAGACGACGAGCGTCATCACGCGCGGCTTGGTCAGCGCCAGGAAATCGCGCC
Organism: Sphingomonas sp. PP-F2F-A104-K0414; assembly: GCF_004340945.1. Lineage (GTDB taxonomy): Bacteria > Pseudomonadota > Alphaproteobacteria > Sphingomonadales > Sphingomonadaceae > Sphingomonas. The sequence goes on along the minus strand of NZ_SLYD01000001.1, from coordinate 531,396 downwards.
AATGCGCCGGTGGCAGAAGGGGAGTTGCGGGAGTCATGGTTCGGGTACGCTATACGCGTTGAAAGGCTTGGGGGAAAGCGGTGCTAGTGCGCGAGGAACGGCCGCTTCCCACGACCGTCACCCCAGCGAAAGCTGGGGTCTCCCGCGTTGTGCGTGACGGGAATCTCAGGATGAGACCCCAGCTTTCGCTGGGGTGACGGGATCAAGGCAGGGGTGCTGGCTTTTTCGCGCGCTAGCTCATGGGCTCGCTCGCTGCTCGTTAACCCGATAGCCCGCTAGCACGACCCTGCCAGATCGGCGAGCGGTCGACCCATTCCCACCGTCATCCTGACGAAAGTCAGGACCCAGAGCCATGGAGGGAGACGCTTTTGACCCTGGGTCCTGACTTTCGTCAGAATGACGTGGCGCGGCGGGGGAGCGTTCGCGTGTCGACGCCAGCGGGTACTGCCTTCCCTAATAAAAAACGCCCCGGGTTTCCCCGAGGCGTTCTTACCTTGGCTGGCCCCGACACGGGAGCAAGTCCCGTGTCGTCGGACGCGGCCTCGCCGCGCCGGCCGGGCGGGGGCCTGATGGCCCTGATCTGCCTCAATCGATCCGCGGCAGCGTCTCGAACTGATGGTACGGCGGCGGCGAGGAGATCGTCCACTCCAGCGTCGTCGCGCCGTCGCCCCAGGGGTTGTCGCCCGCCGGCTTGCCCGCGACCAGCGACCAGATCAGGTTGACGAAGAACACCACCATGCCCGCGGCCATGATCATGTAGCCGACCGACGCGACCGTGTTCCAATGCTCGTACTGCGGCGTGTAGTCCGGGATACGGCGCGGCATGCCCTGGAGACCCAGGAAGTGCATCGGGAAGAACATCACGTTCACGCCGACGAAGAACACCCAGAAGTGCAGCTGGCCGAGGAACTCGTTGTACATCTTGCCGGTCATCTTCGGGAACCAGTAATAGAACCCGGCGAACAGCGAGAACACCGCACCAAGGCTCAGCACGTAGTGGAAATGCGCCACCACGTAGTAGGTGTCCTGCATGTAATCGTCGATGCCACCATTGGCGAGCACGACGCCGGTCACGCCGCCGACGGTGAACATGAAGATGAAGCCGATCGACCACACCATCGGCGTCTTGAAGGTGAGCGAGCCGCCCCACATCGTCGCGATCCACGAGAAGATCTTGATGCCCGTCGGCACCGCGATGACCATCGTCGCCGCGGTGAAGTACATCTTGGTGTTCACGCTGAGGCCGGTGGTGAACATGTGGTGCGCCCACACGACGAACCCGACCACGCCGATCGCGACCATCGCGTACGCCATGCCGAGATAGCCGAAGACGGGCTTGCGGCTGAACGTCGAGATGATCTGGCTGACGATGCCGAAGCCCGGCAGGATCATGATGTAGACTTCGGGATGGCCGAAGAACCAGAACAGATGCTGGTACAGCACGGGATCGCCGCCGCCGGCCGGATCGAAGAACGTCGTCCCGAAGTTGCGATCGGTCAGCAGCATCGTAATCGCCGCGGCGAGCACCGGCAGTGCCAGCAGCAGCAGGAACGCGGTGACGAGCATCGACCACACGAACAGCGGCATCTTGTGCAGCGTCATGCCCGGCGCGCGCATGTTGAAGATCGTCGTGATGAAGTTGATCGCGCCGAGGATCGACGATGCGCCCGCGAGATGGAGCGCGAGGATCGCCATGTCGGTCGACGGCCCAGGCTCGCCATACGTCGAGAGCGGCGCGTAGAGCGTCCAGCCGTTACCAGCACCTCCGAAGAACGGTGAAGCCAGCAGCAGCGTGAAGGCGGGGATCAGCAGCCAGAACGACACGTTGTTCATGCGCGGGAACGCCATGTCCGGCGCACCGATCATGATCGGCACGAACCAGTTGCCGAAGCCGCCGACCATCGCCGGCATGACCATGAAGAACACCATGATCAGGCCATGCGCGGTGATCAGCACGTTCCAGAGATGGAGCGATTCGTCGAGGCTGGCGGGGCCGCCATGGAGCATGCTCGCCCAGCCCTGCAGATACTGGATGCCGGGATGCGCGAGCTCGGCGCGCATGAGCCCCGAAACCGAGCCGCCGATGATCCCCGCGACGATCGCGAAGATCAGGTACAGCGTGCCGATGTCCTTGTGGTTGGTCGACATGAACCAACGCGCGAAGAAGCCCGGTTTGTGATCGGTATCATGGTGATGGTCGTGCGCTTCGTGCGAAACGAACGCCGACGGATGGAGAGCGGTGTCGGTCATCTTACTGTCCCGCGTTGCCGGCGCCGGCCGGGTTTGAGGTGGCGCCCTGCGTCGTTGCGGGGGCTGCGGTTGTCACGTTCTCGACCGGGCCGGTAGCGTTCGCCGTCTCGGCGGCCTCCTCGACCTTCGCCGCGGAGCCGTCGGCGCCGGGCTGCGGGATGACCTTGTCGGACGCCTTGCCGGGAGTCGGCATCGTGCCGCCCTTGGCCTTGACCCAGGCCGCATATTCGGCGGGCGGAACCGCCTCGACCGCGATCGGCATATAGCCGTGGCGCGCGCCGCACAGTTCCGAGCACTGGCCGAAATACAGGCCGGGCTTGTCGATCGTGAAGCTGGTCTCGTTCAGGCGGCCGGGGATCGCGTCGAGCTTGATCCAGAACGCCGGCACGGCCCAGCTATGGATCACGTCGTTCGACGTCGTGATCAGGCGGATCGGCACGCCGACCGGGAGGACGATGCGGTTGTCGGTGGCGAGCAGCTTGGGGCCGTCGGCATCGGTGCGGCCACGCTCGCCAGCGGCGACGTCAGCTTTTTCCTTCAGCATGTTGGCGGTGATCTCGAAGCCGCCATTGTCCGGATACTGGTAGGTCCAATACCATTGGTTGCCGATCGCCTTCAGCGTCACCGCGCCCGACGGGGCCGGCTTGAACTGGGCTTGCAGCAGACCGATCGACGGGACCGCGATCAGGACGAGGATCACCACCGGGGCGAGCGTCCAGAGGATCTCGATCGCGGTGTTGTGGCTGGTCTTCGACGCGACCGGGTTGCGCGCCTTGCGGTAGCGGAACGACACCCAGAAGAGCAGCGCAAGCACGAACAGCGAGATGATCGTGATCGTCGGCACCAGGATCGAATTGTGCATCCAGTGCGCGAACTGGCCGTTCTTGGTGACCTGCGGCTGGAGCCCGAACAGGCCGTCCGTGGGCTGGCCGATCATCGGCTTGACCGTCATCGCGGGCGCACCGTCCATCGCGAGCTCGGGACTGGACGGGTTGGCGGTCGGGGTCGCAGCGGCGGTTGTCGGAGCGGTGTTCGACACGCCTCCCGGTGCCGCGGCAGCCTGCGGTGTGGGTGTGGCTGCTGGCGTCGTGCTCGCAGGCTGGGCCGCATGCCCGGCGACACCACCGAGACTCGCCAGTGCGAGCCCCGCTGCCATCGCAAATCCTCTCATCCCCATCTTGCGCATCGTTATTCTTGACCCCGGTTTATAGCGAACCCGATATCACGGACGCGCGGATGTCTGCTTATCATTTGGCAGGAGCTATACCCAGCGGGGGGGCTCGCCTCAAGTCTTGTCTGGTATGGGCCCTTCAGGCGCCCGTACTAACCCGCCGTCATCCTGACGAAAGTCAGGACCCAGGATCACGAACGCCGTCCCTTGTGGCTCTGGGTCCTGACTTTCGTCAGGATGACGGCTGGGGTGATGACGGGCTGGGGTGACGTGTGATGACCGAAGCACCGGTAGTCGTTGCGTGCGGTTTCCCGCGCTCGTATCAGCGCGGGCAGACCATTTGGAGCGATGACCCGCGATGACCGAAGACGACGTGCTCGCCGAATTCCGCGCTGCCGAAGCGTTGCTCGAAGGGCATTTCATCCTGTCCTCGGGCCTGCGCAGCTCGCGCTACCTGCAATGCGCGCGGGTGTTGATGGACCCCGCACGTGGTGCCCGGTTGTCGGAGGCGCTGGTGGCGTCGATCCCGAGCGAGTTGCGCGCGCAGATCGATATCGTGGTCTCGCCGGCGATGGGCGGCGTGATCGCCGGCCACGAGATGGGCCGCGCGCTGGGTGTCGAGGCAGTATTCCTCGAACGCCCCGACGGCGTGTTCGAACTGCGCCGCGGGTTCCGACTCTCGCCGGGCCAGCGCGTGCTGATGATGGAGGACGTCGTCACCACCGGGCTGTCGTCGCGCGAGGCGATCGCAGCGATCGGGCGAGCCGGCGGCGTGACGGTCGCGGCGGCGGCCTTGGTCGATCGCTCGAACGGGACGGCGGATCTCGGCGTGCCGTTCTTCCCGCTAATCCGGCTCGACGTGCCGACCTATCCGGCGGATGCCTTGCCGCGCGAACTGGCCGCGATCCCTGCGATCAAGCCCGGGAGCCGGGCGGCGGCATGATCCTCGCGCTGGCTCTTGCTGCTGCGAGCGTGTCGGCCAGGGTCGATGCGGTGGCCGCGCAGGCGAAGCTGGCGGGCGTCGTGCTGGTCGGGAAGGGTGACCGGGTGCTGGTGGAGCGGGGCTATGGTACGGTCGATCCGGCGGGCGGGAAGCGGAATGACCCGCGTGCGCGGTGGCGGCTCGCGTCGATCACCAAGCAGGTGGCTGCGGCGATGGTCGTGCGACGGCATCCTGGCGATCTCGACCGGCCACTTGGGACTCAAGGCTTTGCCCCGCTGGGCGGCTTGACGCTGCGCCAGTTGCTGACGCACCACACCGGGCTGGCCAATCCCGACGACACGCCCCTGCGTGATGGCGTGCCATCCTTCTATCGTGCGCCTGCGCCGGATAGGTCCTATTGCCTCACCACTCCTCCAAAACCCGGCGCGCCGTTCGCCTATAATAATTGCGACTATCTGATGGCCGTCGTCGGCATGTACGGGTCGGGCGCGCTGGCTTGGCCTGCCGGGATGGCGATGGCGAGAACCGGCGAGATGGGTGTTCCCGGTTTTGTCGCGGGCAAGGCCGAACCGCGGTACGAACTGGCGAGTTTCGGCGCGGCCGGCGGGTTGATAGGGACGGCGCGCGCCGTGTTCCGGTTCGATCGATCGCTGATGACCGGCAAGCTGATGACTCCCGCCGCGCGCGCCGAACTGTGGAAGCCCGAGGGCGGACGCAGCTATCAGGCGCTGGGCCAGTGGGTGTTCCCCGGCCGGCTGAAAGGGTGCGCGGCGCCGAAGCGGATCGTCCAGCGCGACGGCGAGATCGGCGGCGTCCAGACCCGCAACTATATCCTGCCCGACGACGACATCGCGGTCGTGGTCTTCACCAACCGGAGTTCGGACGATTTCGCGTTCGGCGAGATCTGGCAGAAATCCGGTTTCGCCTATGACCTCCTCTCGACGGTAGCATGCCCATGATACTCCGGACCGATTCGAACTCCGCCTTGCGCCTCGGCGTCAACATCGATCACGTCGCGACGGTGCGGAATGCGCGCGGGGCGGGGTATCCCGATCCGGTGCGCGCGGCGCTGGTCGCGGCGGCGGCGGGGGCGGACGGGATCACCGCGCATCTGCGCGAGGACCGGCGGCACATTACCGATGACGACATCGCGCGGTTGTCGGCCGAGCTGACGATCCCGCTCAACCTGGAGATGGCGGCGACCGACGAGATGCTCGGCATCGCGCTGCGTCACAAGCCGCACGCGGCGTGCATCGTGCCGGAGAAGCGCGAGGAGCTGACGACCGAGGGCGGGCTCGACGTCGCCGGGCATTACGACCGGATGGCGAAGCTGGTCGATGCGCTGGCGGGGGCGGGCATCCGCGTGTCGCTGTTCATCGAACCGGATGCGCGCCAGATCGAGGCGGCGGTGCGGCTCAAAGTGCCGGTGATCGAACTGCACACCGGGTTGTATGCGGAACTGTCGGGCGAGGCGCGGGTGGTGGAGCTGCGGCGTCTGAACGATGCGGCGGCGCTGGCGGCGAAGAACGGCATCGAGGTGCATGCGGGGCACGGGCTGACCTACGACAACGTCGCACCGATCGCGGCTATCCGGCAGGTTCGGGAGCTGAACATCGGGCATTTCCTGGTGGGCGAGGCGCTGTTCGTCGGGCTTGGCGAAGCGGTTCGGCTGATGCGCGAGGCTATGGATGCGGCGCGCTAATCCTCCCCGGCACGGGGAGGGGGACCATGCGCAGCATGGGGGAGGGGGCCCACCGCGGGCGGATCGTTCGTGGAGCCCCCCCTCCACCCCGCCGCTTCGCGTCGCGGTCCCCCTCCCCGTGCCGGGGAGGATTTTGTGATTATCGGACTCGGATCCGACCTGTGCAATATCGAGCGGATCGCCGCGTCGGTCGAGCGGTTCGGCGAGCGGTTCGAGCAGCGGGTGTTTACCGATGTCGAGCGGGCGAAGGCGGCGCGGCGGCCTTTCACCAAGGCCGGGACGCTGGCGAAGCGTTTCGCAGCCAAGGAGGCGTTTTCGAAGGCGGTCGGGACCGGGTTTCGCGCGGGCGTGTTCATGCGCGACATTGGCGTCGTGAACGCTCCGAGTGGCGCGCCGACACTGGCGTTGACCGGGGGCGCCAAAGCGAGGCTTGACGCGTTGACGCCCGAAGGCCACGCCGCACGCGTGCATTTGACGATGACCGATGATCATCCGTGGGCGCAGGCCTTTGTGATCATCGAAGCTATACCTCTGATATCCCCGGACATGCGCCAGGATACGAATCGATGAAGGACGCGGCGTTGGACGGCAACGAGTTCCCCGAAAAGCCCCTCGCGCAGACCGCGGCCGATACCGCGCCACCGGCCGCCACTACACCGGAAACGACCCGCCGCCGCGGCACCGATTGGTGGGGCGAGGTGAAGGGGATATTCTGGCTGATCCTGGTCGTGCTCGGCTTCCACAGCTTCATCGCCAAGCCCTTCTATATCCCTAGCGAATCGATGCTCCCGGGCCTCCGCATCGGTGACCGGCTGGTGGTGACCAAGTTCGCGTATGGCTGGTCGTTCGTGTCGCCGACGATTCCCGACCCGATCGCGATCTTCAAGGGCGTCGTGCTGCGTCAGCAGGAAGAGAGCTGGAGCGTGCAATTGCCGTTCATCCACGGCCGCCTGTTCGGCTCGCTGCCGACGCGCGGCGACGTGGTGATCGTGACGCCGCCGGGGACGCACAACGACTATATCAAGCGCGTCATCGGGCTGCCCGGCGACAGACTGGCCGTGCGCGGCGGGATCGTGTTCCTGAACGGCGTCGCGGTGAAGCGCGGCCCCTTGCACGACACGTTGATCCCGGTCGACACCAACAGCCCGTGCAGCGAGATCGACTATCCCGGCGCGCGCGAGACGCTGCCCGACGGTCGCGAGATGTGCCGCCTGCCGACCTATACCGAAACGCTGCCCAACGGCCGCCGTTACGAGACGATCGATCTGGAATCGGACAGCCAGGGCGACAATTTCGCCGAGATCACGATCCCCGCGAACCACGTTTTCCTGATGGGCGACAACCGCGATCGCTCGGCCGACAGCCGGTTCGCGCTGAGCCAGCTCGGGCTCGGCGGGCCGGTGCCGTACGAGAATCTCGGCGGCCGTGCGGAGTTCATCACCTTCAGCCTCGACGGCGATGCGACGTTCAATCCGCTGACGTGGTGGAGCTCGCTGCGCCCGGATCGCGCCGGCACCTCGCTCCACCCTGCCAAGGTGAACTGAGATGGCCGAGACCAAGACCGTCGACGAGCTTAGCCCCGTCGAGATGCGCGATCCGTTCCTGCGCAAGGAACTGAAGCGGGCGATGATCTGGCTCGGGCTAGCCTGCGTGATCGCGTTACTGATCGTACTGGTCCAGCCATTGCTGATCATCTTTGCGGGCGTCGTGTTCGCGGCGTTGCTCGATGGCGGCGTGCGGTTGCTCGGGCGGGTGCTGCCGATCGGGCGCGGCTGGCGGTTGCTGATCGTCGTGCTGCTGACCTTCGCGTTCCTGGTGGGCACGTTCATCCTCACGGGCGTGCAGGTGACCGAGCAGGTGATGCAGCTCCGCTCGACGCTGGAGTCGCAGGCCAACCGCTTCACCAGCTATCTGACGTCGCAGGGGCTGATGCCGGGGGCGTCTGACGTCAACGGGATCGTCAAGCAGGCGCTCGGGTCGGTCGGGCGCGTGACGTCGTGGGTCGGCAGCGCGATCGGTGCGATCACGAGCATGTTCATGATCCTGATCCTCGGGCTGTTCATCGCGATGGACCCAGGCACCTATTCGCGCGGGCTCCAGTGGATGGTGCCGGTCGATCTTCGCCCCGAGTTCGCCAGGACGTTGCTCAAGATGGGGGCGACGTTGCGGCGGCTGCTCGCGGGGCGTCTGCTCGGCATGGCGGTCGAGGGGGTCGCGAGCGGCATTGCGCTGGCGGTCGGTGGCGTGCCGATGGCGATGTTGCTCGGCATCATCGCGGGTATCCTCGCGTTCATCCCGAACGTCGGCGCGATCGTGACGGGCGTGCTGATGGTCGCGGTCGGGTTCAGCGCGGGTGTCGATACGGGGTATTGGGCGATCGGGACGTATTTGATCGTCCAGACGATCGACGGGTATGTGATCGTGCCGATGGTGGCCAAGCGTACGGTCGACCTGCCGCCGGCGTTGACTTTGGGCGCGCAAATTCTGGCGAGCGCACTGTTCGGGATCTTGGGGCTGGCCTTGGCCGATCCGATGACCGCGATGATCAAGACCGCCCTCGAGCGGCGGTCGGAGCGGGAAGAGGAAAAGGCCGAGGCGGGTGAGGCTACGGCCTGATCTGATTTAGCGCCGCCTCCCACGTAATGCGGGTCCAAGCTCACCCCCCGTCATCCCCGCGGACGCGGGGACCCATACTGGCAAACCTCGGAGGATATGGGGCCCCGCTTCCGCGGGGATGACGGAAGGTGGGGGCCGGACCGCCAATGAGGCGGGGAAAGACGTAAGGCGCTACCGCCTTACCAATTGGTCGAAGAGCGCGAGATAGCGGTCGGCCGAGTCCGTACCGGGCTGCGGGACAGGCTCCGGCCGTTGCGCAGTCGGCGCTAGCCATGCATCCAACGCCGCGATCAGCCCCGCCGCATCGTCCCGCGCGACGATCGTACCGCGATCCGGGCGGTCGATGATCTCCGCCACCGCGGCGCTCGAATCGGTCGAAACCACCGGCGTGCCAACCGACAGCGCCTCGCGCAACACGCCGGGTACGCCTTCATAGTCCGAGGTCAGCACGACGACCTGCGCGCGGGCCATCACCGGCAGCGGGTCGGTGCTGTGCCCGAGCAGGCGAACACGGTCCCCCAAACCCAGCGCGCGAATCTGCGTTTCGATCGCCCCCCGCTCGTCGCCATCGCCGAGGATCAACAGTGGGATCGCCAGGTCCACCAGCAGCGGAAGCACGGCGATCAGGCGGTCCCAGCGTTTCTGCGGTTCGAGCCGCCCCACGCCGAGGATGTAGCGCGCGGGTAAATCCGGCATCTCCCCCGGGATCGGTACCGCCGGCGGGTTCGGGATGATGCTCGTGCGGCCGACCATGCGAGTCGCTCGCGCCGCCTCGTCCGCCGTTGCCGGAGTCATCGCGACGAGGTGATCGAGGAAGCTGCCATGCCGCGCGAGCCAGAGTTGGTGCGCGGCGTGCATCAGTCGGCCGTGATCGGCGCGGGCGGGGGCGTTGGACATCTTGGCGACGATCGGCGGGCAGGCCTTGCCGAGCCGCAGCCGGGTCCAAGCCGCTATGCCGGTGTAGAAATTGCCGGGGCAGAAGATCACGTCCGGGGCGAGCCGCTGCACGACCTTCGGGAACGCAAGCAGCCGCGAGGGCGAAACGATCTCAAGCCCCTCCGGCAGTTCCGCCGCCAGCGGCCCAGCAATATCCTCGATCGCCAGCGTCACCCGCCGCCCCGCCGCAAGCCAGCCGCGCGCGAGCCGCAGCTGCGCGCGCTCGACCCCGCCGCCGCGCAGGTCCTCGGCATAGGTCAGGATGTGTCGGGCGAGCGGTGGCGGGGACGTCACTGAAATATGGCGGTCATCATAATGCGCGATTGATAGAGCGGAGATCGCGACCGAATGAAACCGACTTTGCGTGCACGCGTGCCGACGGGCGGCTATTGGGCCGATCGAGGGGCGACGGAATGGCTTGAGGACCGGCGATTGAACACGCGTGCGAACACTGCCGACACCGAGGGCTATGCCGATATCGCCCGGGCCGGCCTGGAGCCGCTGAAGACGATCGGCAGCCGCTGGCCCGCGATCATCGGCGCGGTTCTCACGCTGGCGATGATCGCCGGGCTGGGGCGCGAACTGCTCGGGCATGGGCTGGCGGGACTCACGCGCTCGGTGCCGCACGATCCGCGTTTCTACCTGTGTTTCGGCCTGCTCTATATGTCGCCGCCGACCGGGGATTACGTCATCTTCCGCAGGCTGTGGGGCATCCCGCTCGGCGGCCTCGTCGCGCTGATCAAGAAGCGGATCGCGAACGAGGTGGTGTTCGGATACTCGGGCGACGCGTATTTCTATGCCTGGGCGCGCGCTAAGGCACGGATGGTGGCGTCGCCGTTCGGTGCGGTGAAGGACGTCACGATCCTGTCGGCGATCGCGGGCAATGCGATCACGCTGCTGCTGGTGGCGATCGCGTTGCCGCTCGGCCGGCATCTGCTGACGCACGATCAGTTCCGGACGGTGCTGGCATCGGCGGGGGTGACGCTGGCGATCTCGCTACCATTCCTGATCTTCTCGCGCCGCGTATTCTCGTTGCCGAGGGCGAAGCTGTGGTGGGTGTTCGGGATCCACTGTATCCGGCTGCTGTGCGGATCGGTGCTGATCGCGTTCGCGTGGCATTTCGCGCTGCCGGGCGTGCCGATGGGGATGTGGCTGTTCCTCGCCGCCGGACGCCTGCTCGTATCGCGCCTGCCGCTGGTGCCGAACAAGGACCTGTTGTTCGCCAATATCGCGATCCTGTTGATCGGGCAGGATCAGGCGCTGTCGGAATTGATCGCGTTTACGGCAGCGGCGACCTTGCTCGTGCATGTCGGTCTGATCGTGCTGTTCGGCATCCACGCGGCACTCGACAGGATTCGTGCATGATTCGCTATGGCTTGGCTCTGGTTGCTTCGGTCGTCTCGGTGGGATCGGCAGGCGCACAGGTTCTGGGCAGCGATGCGGCGGCGTGCCGGCCGGGGGAAGGCCCGGCGATCGCGGTCGAGATTACCGGGCTGAAGGATCGCACGGGCGAGTTGAAGCTCGAACTCTATCCGGGCGAGGAAGCGGATTTTCTCAAGGACGACCGCGTGCTGATCGCGGCGGGCAAAACGTTTCGGCGGGTCGTGGTGCCGACGCCGCCAACCGGGTCGCCGATCCTGTGCATCCGGGCGCCGCGGCCGGGCCGCTATGCGCTGTTGCTGACGCATAATCGCGACGGGAAGAACAAGTTCAGTGTCTGGACCGACGGCGCCGGGTTCGCGAGTAACGTGAAGCTTGGTCGGTCGCGCCCCAAGGTCGAGCAGGCGCTGGTCGAGGTCGGCGCGGGGGTGACGAGCGTGCGGATCACAGCGCAATATCTACGCGGGCTCGGCGGGTTCGGGCCTGTCACGCCATGAGGGCCGAGGGGTGAGAATCGTCCCATGAGAATCGTCGACGTCAACGAGTTCTACTCGCCGACTGGTGGCGGCGTGCGGACCTATGTCGATCGGAAGATGGGGATCATGGCCGACATGGGCCATGAACTGATCGTCGTCGCGCCCGGCAGGGAGGACCGCGTCGAGGAACGGCCGGGCGGCGGGCGGATCCTCTACCTCAAGTCGCCGGGCATGCCGTTCGATCGCAACTACGGGTTGTTCTGGGATCGGGCGGCGATCCACCGCGTGCTTGACGATCTCGATCCGGACGTGGTTGAGTGCTGCTCGCCGTGGCGGCCAGCGTGGTTCGTCGGAGACTGGGAGGGACGCGCGGTAAAGTCCTTCTTCATGCACAACGACAATATCGCGGCGTATGCCCAGCGCTGGTTCGCCGGCGTCGCGAGTTACGATCAGATCGAACGCGGCTTCGCTTGGTACAGCCGGTACATGAAGCGCTTTCTAGAGAAATACGATGTCGTCGTCACTAACGGCCCGGCGCTGGAAAAGCGATTGCGCGCGCGCGGGGTGCGGATCGACGCGGCGATGCCGCTGGGGATCGAGCGCGGGCATTTCTCTCCCGATCTGCGCGATACGCGGTTGCGCGCGGCGTTGCTGCAGCAGTGCGGGTTGCCCGAGGACGGCATGCTGCTGCTCGGGCTCGGGCGGCATCACGGCGAGAAGCGCTGGCCTTTGGTGGTCGATGCGGTGGCGTGCGCGGGGGCGACTTTGCCGGTCGGACTGATCCTGATTGGTGCGGGTGCGCAGACCAAGGCGATCCAGCGGCGGATCGGCGGGTCGCCGCATATCCGGATGTTCGCGCCGGTGTACGATCGGGAGCGGCTCGCGCGGATCATGGCGAGTTGCGATGCGCTGATCCACGGGTCGGAGGCGGAGCCGTTCGGGCTGGTCGCCTCGGAGGCGATGGCATCGGGCCTGCCGCTGATCGTGCCGGATACGGGTGGCTGCGCGGAAGTCGCCGACCGCCACGCCAGCGAGCTTTACGCGGCGCGTGATGCGGAGAGCGCGGCGGCGGCGATTGGGCGGTTGTTCGCGCGCGACCCCGCGTTGCTGCGGCGCGCGGCGGCGGTGGCGGCGCGGCACGTCCGCAGCGACCGCGAGCATGCGGTCGAGCTCATGGACTATTATGCGGGGCTGGTCGCGGCGAAGCAGGGGTGTGGGCTGGCGGCGTGAACGCGGTGAAGCGCGTGCCGGGGATCGGGATCGGCTCGTAACCGGCGTCGCGTGCGGCGGTGGCGAGGGCTTGGTCGAGGCTGGCATCGCCGCTTGTCGCGGGGCCTTCGCCTCCGGTTAGGATCGTCGATCCGTCGAGTTTCATGCGCGCTCGCGAGATCAGGTGGAGCGCGTGTTCTTGAGATCCGGTTAGCAGGTGCGTGCTGCGGAAATAGAAGGGGCCGGTGGCGAAGGCGGGGTTGGGCAGGCGGTTCGCTGGGGGGAGGATTTGCGGGGATAGCGTCGCGATCGGTCCTGCGAGTCCGTGTTGGTCGAGGACGCGGCCGACCGCTCGGCCTTCGCGGAGGGCCTGTGTGAGCGACAGGCCATCCGAATCTGCCAGCGCTGCGATGGAGGGGGCGATGCCGGCGGCGGCGAATACGGCGAACGCGATTCGCCACGCGCGGCTCGGGGGCGGGATCAGCGATAGGCGGACGAACAGGGCTGGCAAGGCTGGGAGGAGATATTGCCGCCAGGTTGGAAACGGCAGGAGTGCGGCGATCAGGCCGGCGAGGATCAGCCAGTCGAGCAGGTCTACCGTGCGGCGGCGCCATGCGTCGCGCGCGACCAGCGCGAGCGCGGGCAGGGCTGCGCCGAGCGCGAGGAACTTGAGCGTGTCGATTGCTTTTGCGGAAAGCGACATCTTCCACGGGCGCAGCGCGTAATATTCGGCGGGGCCGCGCGCCGGGAAGGTGAAAGTGCCGAACACGAAGCCGGCCGGGCTGGCGGCATAGGTCCAGGCGACGAAGGCGATAACCGGGAGCGTGCCGAGCAGGACCGCGGCGGGGCGATGGCGGCGGTCGACCAGCGCGTAGAGGCCGTAGGCGAGCGCGGGAAACGCATAGGAGATCTTCGCGGCGGCGGCGCTGGCGAGGAGGAGGCCGGCGAGCGCGGCGGTTTTGCGCGTGGTGGCGGGGCGGACGATCAGGGGGAGGGCTGCGGCGAGCAGGGCTGCGGGGAGCGCGTCGTTGCGGGCTGTGCCGATGCTGAAGAGGAGGATGTCGCAGGTGGCGAACACGGCTGCGCAGGTGAGGGCGGCTTTGGGTTTGGCGCCGAGGGTGCGGGCGGCGGTGTGGACACAGGCTATCGTTGCGATGCCGAGCAGGGCGTTGAGGATGCGGAGGGCTGGCCAGGTCCAACTGCCGGCTAGAAGTGCGACGGGCGCGAAGAGATAGGGTTGGAGAGGGGTCTGTAGGTACGCGAAGTCCCGGTAGGGGAGGAGGCCGTGGGCGGTCAGCGCGGCGGCGGCGACGTATTGGCTCTCGTCGTGGTCCACCGAGCGTAGGAGCGCGAGGGTGGTGAAGAGGATCGTCAGCGCTGCGAGCATCAGAAGTATGTTCACCCGCGAAGGCGGGTGCCCAGACTGGGCACCCGCCTTCGCGGGTGAACAATTTTGGGGAGTGCTTCGGCTCGTCATTCGGCCCCACCCCGGCGGAGGCCGGGGCCCAGTTGGGGGACGGTGATGATTAGCGATCGCGCTTCGTTACCCTGGCGTTCCCAACTGGGCCTCGGCCTTCGCCGGGGAGGTGGCGTGTGGGCCACGAGTCAGGCTTTTACCGCGGTCAGGAAGTAATCGAGGCTCGTCGAGTCACTCAGCGTGAAGCCAGTCGCGGGCGAGAAGCTCAGCCCCCGCGTATCCGTCACGCGGAGACCCGCGTCTTTCAGCAGTGCGGTCAGTTCCTCGGGCGTCAGGAACTTGTTCCAGTCATGCGTACCCTTTGGAATAACCCCAGCACCCTCCGCCACCGTGATCATCGCGAGCCGCGACAACGGCGTCCGGTTGGGCGTCGAAAGAATCAGCAACCCGCCCTCTGCCAAAGTCCGCGCTAGACCGCGCACGAAGCCCGCAGGGTCGCTGACATGCTCGATCACCTCAAGGCTGGTGACGAGGTCGAATTGTCCGGCTAGCCCCTCGACGCCTCCCGCGCGGTAGTCGATCGCAAGACCACTCTGAGCCGCATGGATCTCCGCCACCGCGATATTCTCCGGCGCGGCGTCGATCCCCGTCACTGTGGCGCCGAGCCGGGCCAACGGCTCGCACAGCAACCCCGCGCCACAGCCGACGTCGAGCGCGGTCTTCCCCTCCAGCGGCGTGAAGGTCGAACCATCGCTCCCCCAATGCGCGTCGACCTGCTCGCGAATATAGCGCAGCCGCGGCGGGTTGAGCTTGTGGAGCGGGGCCGAAGAGCCCTTTGGATCCCACCAGTCCTTCGCCATCGTGCCGAAATGCGCGGCCTCGCGCGGATCGATTGTTGCGTTATTGTGCGTGTCGCTTGCCAGTATCATGCGCGCTACCTATCAGGGCCGCCGCTTCGACCCAAAGGGATTTGCGCTGCCAATGGCCCGTATCGTGATGAAATTCGGCGGGACGTCGATGGCTGGGATCGAGCGGATCCGCAACGTCGCCGCGCGCGTGAAGCGCGAAGTCGACGCTGGCAACCAGGTCGCCGTCGTCGTCTCCGCGATGGCGGGCGAGACCGACCGGCTGGTCGGCTTCTGCCGCGAGGCGTCGTCGCTGTACGACGCGAAGGAATATGACGTCGTCGTCTCGGCCGGCGAGCAGATCACGAGCGGCCTGCTCGCGATCGCGCTCCAGGCGGCGGGCTGCAAGGCGCGTTCGTGGCTTGGCTGGCAGTTGCCGATCAACACGTCCGACGCGCACGGATCGGCGCGGATCGGCGAGATCGATACGGCCGCGCTCGATGCGAGCCTCGCCGACGGTGTCGTCGCCGTGATCCCCGGTTTCCAGGGCGTCGCGGACGGCCAGCGCGTCACGACGCTCGGTCGCGGCGGCTCGGATACGTCGGCGGTGGCGATGGCAGCGGCGATGAAGGCCGACCGCTGCGACATCTATACCGACGTCGACGGCGTCTACACGACCGACCCCCGGATCGTGCCGCGCGCGCGGAAGCTGAGCAAGGTCACGTACGAAGAGATGCTGGAACTCGCCAGCGTCGGTGCCAAGGTGTTGCAGACGCGCTCTGTCGGCCTGGCGATGAAAGAGAATGTGCGCGTGCGCGTATTGTCCTCGTTCGAGGATGGCGACACCAATGACGGACACCGCGGCACGTTGATCGTGGGCGAAGAGGAAATCGACGATATGGAACGCCAGCTCATCACCGGCATCGCGCACGACAAGAACGAGGCGAAGATCACCCTGACGCAGGTCAGCGATCGGCCGGGCTCGGTCGCGGCGATCTTCGCGCCGCTCGCGGATGCGGGGATCAACGTCGACATGATCGTGCAGAACGTTGCGCATTCGACCGGATCCACGGACGTGACCTTCACGGTGCCGGCGGCCGATCTCGCGCGCTCGCTCGACGTGCTCGACAAGGCGAAGGACGCGATCGGCTATGCGACGATCGTCCACGACACGCGCGTCGCCAAGGTGTCCGTCGTCGGCGTCGGGATGCGCAGCCATGCGGGCGTCGCCTCGACGATGTTCACGACGCTCGGCGAGCGCGGCATCAACATCCAGGCGATCGCGACGTCGGAGATCAAGGTCAGCGTGCTGATCGAAGAGGATTATACCGAGCTGGCGGTGCGTGTTCTGCACACGGCGTACGGGCTTGATGCTGAGGATGCGGCTTGAGTTACAACACCGTAACCCCAGCCCACACCGTCACGCCAGCGAAAGCTGGGGTCTCCCGCGGCAAGGGCCCACGCTATCACCGGGAGATCCCAGCTTTCGCTGGGATGACGTATAGAGTTGGGATAGCGGACGTGATTGCAACGACAAACAAAGTTGCGACGACAAACAGGGTTGCGACGACGGGGATGGATGCATGACGATCGGTACTGAGCGGCTGGCCCGCCGGATGGCGCGTGGCGCCGCATTTCTGGGCAGCGAGGTCGCGATTCTCGGCGGTGCGATGTCCTGGGTGAGCGAGCGGCACCTCGTGTCGGCGATCTCGAACGCGGGCGGGTTCGGCGTGATCGCGTGCGGCGCGATGACTCCCGCGCTGCTCGATACCGAGATCGCCGCGACCAAGGCTCTCACGACCAAGCCGTTCGGCGTGAACCTGATCACGATGCACCCCGACCTGTTCGAGCTGATCGCGGTCTGCGCCAAGCATCAGGTCGGCCACGTCGTGCTCGCCGGTGGCCTGCCGCCCAAGGGCAGCATCGAGGCGATCAAGGAGACGGGTGCCAAGCTGATCGCGTTCTCGCCCGCGCTGGCGCTTGCGAAGAAGCTGATCCGCTCGGGCGTCGACGCGCTGGTGATCGAGGGGATGGAGGCCGGCGGCCATATCGGCCCGGTCTCGACCAGCGTGCTCGCGCAGGAGATGCTGCCCGAGATCGCCGAGCAGGTCCCCGTGTTCGTCGCCGGCGGGATCGGTCGCGGCGAGGCGATCGCGGGGTATCTCGACATGGGTGCGGCGGGCGTCCAGCTCGGCACGTTGTTCGTCTGCGCGACCGAGTCGATCGCGCACGCCAATTTCAAGAAGGCGTTCATCCGGGCGTCGGCGCGCGACGCGATTGCCAGCGTGCAGATCGATGCGCGGCTTCCGGTGATTCCGGTGCGCGCGCTGAAGAATGCGTCGAGCGAGCTGTTCACGGCGAAGCAGCGTGAGGTTGCGGGCCACCTGGACGGTGGCCGGGTCGAGATGGCCGAGGCGCAGTTGCAGATCGAGCATTATTGGGCGGGTGCGTTGCGGCGCGCGGTGATCGACGGCGATGTCGAGCATGGCTCGGTGATGGCGGGCCAGTCGGTCGGCATGGTCAAGCGCGAGGAGCCGGTCGCCGACATCATCGGCGGGCTGATGGCGCAGGCGGCCGCGGCGCTCGAGGCACGCGCGGTTTGACACACTTCTGATCCTCCCCCGGCGGGGGAGGTGGCAGCCCGCTTGGGCTGACGGAGGGGTGATCCGTTATCGAGAGGGCATCACCCCTCCGTCTGGCAAGCGCCAGCCCCTCCCCTTGCAGGGGAGGATTGCAGAGCACGCGTGTAATACGCTTGGTCATGCCTCGCTCCTAGACATTCGTCAGCACCACCCCGGCGAAGGCCGGGGCCCAATTAGGGGACGTTGCTGATCCACGTGGCGTTCCGTTACTGCTACCTTTCCAATTGGGCCCCGGCCTCCGCCGGGGTGGATTAGTCGAGCGCCACCACCCCCAACCCCGTCCCCTCTCCACTCGCCGCAAAGCGCGTACGGCTTACGTCTCGTTAACCTAATCCCCGCCATAGAGTGTCCCGTCGGGGGACGTCATGAGGTGGTTGCGATGAGTCGTCGGTTTGCTTTGCTGTCCGTTACCGCGCTGGTCCTGCTGGCCGGCTGCGCCCAGAAACCACGGACTGTGGCTGCCGTTGCGCCGCCCGTGATCATGGTGCCGGTGCCTGCCCCGGTGATGCCGAAGGGCGCGTCGCCTACGATCGTCATTCCGGTCGCCCTCGCCGACGGCACATATCCGACGCCCAATCGCAACCTGACGACGTCCGCCAAGGTCTGGCATCTCCGCGCCGCGCTCAACGTCGCCGCGCTGGCGTGCCGCGGGCCGCAGGAAGTGGTGATCGTCGCGGGCTACAACGCTCTGCTGTCGGCGCAGAAGCTGATGCTCGCCAAGGCCGAGGCGACCTATGCCAGCGAATACAAGTCGGGCGGCGGCGACTGGCAGGATCGCTACGACGATTCGATGACGCGGCTGTACAACTTCTTCTCGCAGTCGCCAGCGCGCGACGAATTCTGCGCCGCGGCGGGCGCCGTCCTAGCGCAGAGCGCAGGTCTGACGGCCGAGGCATTGCCCGCCTTCGCCGCCCAGAACCTGCCCGTGCTCGAGCGCCCGTTCACCGATTTCTACCGCGCGGTCGACGCGTGGCGCGGTCGCACCGTGCGTCCGGTCCAGCCGCAGCTGGTCGCCTCGCGCCAATATGCGTCGAACATGACCGTGCAGACGATCACGCAGGCGCGGCTCCAGCCGATCTCGCAGCCGGTGCCGCCGGCGCAGCCCCGCTTGAAGCTGGACCCGAGCGTCTTCCAGTAATCAGGTCTTGATGGGCGATCCGATCGACCAGCTATGGCCGAACGGATCGCGCACCTGACCGTAGCGATCGCCCCAGAACTGGTCGGCGACGGGCATCGTCACGATCGCGCCCGCTGCCACCGCGCGGTCCATCCAGGTATCGGTATCGTCGACCTGCAAGTGCAGCGTGATACCGGCGGGTTCGAGCTCTGCGTGCCCGCGCCATTCGGGAAACTCGTCGCACAGCATCAGCCAGCCATCGTTGATCCGCAGGCTCGCCTGCATCAGCCGGACGCCGTCCTCCGCGACGTTCGTCTCGACCAGGGTGGCGGCAAACGCGGCTTCGTAGAACGCCAGCGCCTCGCGCCCGCGCTTTTCGCGGATGATCAGGAACGGCGTGATTCCGCTGGTGGGACGATCGGCCATGCGAGTCTCCTGCGTTTGCAGCCGGCACGCTAGGCGCGTCGCACGGTGCCGGCCAGCGCGAACTGCGAAGGCAAAGCTTGGCTTCATGGCAAAGACTGGGTTAACAGCCGCGGGAATGGCTGAGGTTTCAGATCGTCCGGCGGAAGGCCGCTTCGAAGGGCGCGAGCACCGGTTTCCGGTGCGCGTCTATTTCGAGGACACCGATCTGTCGGGCGCGGTCTATCACGCCAATTACCTGCGCTACATGGAGCGCGCGCGGTCGGACATGCTGCGGGTCGGCGGGATCGACCAGCGCGCGACGTTCGAGGCGGGCGAGGGCTCCTACGCGATCGCCAGCGTCGCCATCCGCTACGCCGCGCCGGCGAAGCTCGACGACGCCTTGCTGGTCGTCTCGCGGATACGCCGTGTCCGCTCGGCCGGGGTCACCATTCATCAAAGGGTCATGCGCGACGGGCTTGTCTTGGCCGAGGCGGACGTGGTGGCGGCATTGGTCGCTCCCAACGGCCGCCCACGCCGCCAGCCGCGCGCCTGGATCGATATCTACGAACGCCTAGTCTGGCAGGGGGAAGCATGAATCCGGTGTTGACTATGGATAGCGCGACGCTGTCGCCGATCCACTTGTTCCTCCAGGCCGACTGGGTGGTGAAGGGCGTGATGATCGGGCTGTTGCTCGCCAGCATCTGGACCTGGGCGCTGATCGTCGCGTTCTGGCGGCGGATCGGCAAGACGCGCAAGGGCATGACGCGGTTCGAGCGCGATTTCTGGAAGGCCGAGGATATCGACGTCTTCTACAAGGCGGAGGGCGAGAACGACCTGCCGTCGGCGCGCGTGTTCGCCGCCGGGGTGACCGAGTGGCGGCGCTCGACCGCGGGCGGCACGATCGACAAGAGCGGCACGCGCGAGCGCCTCGCGACGACGATGGGCGCAGCGGTCGCAGGCGAGATCGACAAGCTGTCGGATCGGCTTAACGTGCTGGCGACGGTCGGCTCGGTCGCGCCGTTCGTCGGGCTGTTCGGGACGGTGTGGGGGATCATGCGGAGCTTCACCAGCATCGCGGCCGCGCAGAACACGTCGCTGGCGGTGGTCGCGCCGGGGATCGCGGAGGCACTGTTCGCAACCGCGATCGGCCTGTTCGCGGCCATTCCCGCGGTGATCGCGTACAACCGGTTCAGCCACGGCATCAACCGGATCGAGGCGAGCCTCAACCGCTTCGCTGACGGCTTCCACACGACGTTGTCGCGCCAACTGGACGGGTCTCGCTAAGGTGGCGATGAACCTTCCTTCGTCGCGGGGGCGTGGGCGGCGGGCGCCGATGGCGGATATCAACGTCACGCCGCTGGTCGACGTGATGCTGGTGCTGCTGATCATCTTCATGGTGACCGCGCCGTTGATGACCGCGGGCGTGCCGGTGAACCTGCCCGACGCGCGTGCGAAAGCGCTAGACCAGGAGCAGAAGCCCGTCGAGATCTCGATGGACGGCACCGGCGCGCTGTTCATCGACAAGGATCAGGTGACCGACGGCGCGCTGCCGGTTCGGCTTGCCGCGATCGCCGCCAGTCGTGCGGTCGGTGACGAGCCGCAGGTGCTGCTGCGTGCGGACCGGAAGCTCGATTACGGCCGCGTGATGCGCGTGATGGGCGAACTCAACCGCGCCGGGCTGAACCGCGTCGCGCTGGTGACCGTCGAGGGTAATCAGAACTGATGGCGCTGGCCTGATGGATCGCTCGGAGAAGATCGGCCTTGGCGTCGCGGTCGTCGGGCACGTCCTGCTGTTCGGCGCGCTGTCGCTTGGCTTTCTCGGTGCGCCCGAACTGCCGAAGAAGATCGAGCAGCAGCCGATCGACGTGAGCCTGGTGCCCGACGTCGCGCTGGAAGCAACTGCGCCGCAATCGGTGGAGACGCCGGCCGAGTCGGTCGCGCCGGACGAGGGTGCGCCCGAGGATGCCGCGCCGCCTGCTCCGGAAGAGGCCGAGCCCGAGCCGAAGCCCGATCCCGTGCCGCCCGCGCCGCAGCCCAAGCCCGCACCACCGAAACCTGCGCCGAAACCGCAACCGGCACCCGAGCCGAAGCCTCAACCCAAACCCAAGCCCGCGCCGCCGAAACCCGTCGCAAAGCCTGCGCCGGTTCCGAAGCCCGTCGTGAAGCCACAGCCCAAAGCCGAGAAGGCGCCACCCGCCAAGGCCGCGCCCGCGAAGTCCGCGCCGACCAAGGCTGCGGCGAAACCGAGCGCCGCGCCCGCGAAGACGTCGTCTTCCGCGTCGTCGGCCAAGCCCACGAAACCGTCCTCGACCAAGGGCAGCGGCTCGACCGCGGAGGCCAAGACCTCGCGGCCACGCGGGTCGCGGCTCGGCGACAATTTCCTGAAGGGGCTGTCGGCCGATCCGTCGCCGAGCAAGTCGGAGGCACCCAAGGCCGCCAAGCTCGGCGCACAGGCGGCGGCGAACATCGGTTCGGCGATCCTGCGGCAGGTGCAGCCCTGCGCCAACCGCCAGGTCACGCCGGGACCGGGCGCGGAGCGGATCCGCGTGACGATCAACCTGAAGCTCAACCGCGACGGCACGCTGAAGTCGCGGCCGACGATCAGCGGTCATGCCGGGGTCGACGACGACAACCGGCGCTATGTCGACCGCGTCGACGATCTGGCGATCGCGACCTTCGTCGGGTGTTCGCCATTACGCGGTTTGCCCGACGACCTGTATGACGTGCAGAACGGCTGGAGCAATTTCAGCCTGCGCTACAAACTTCCCGGCTGAGGATGTCCGTTATGACTCGATCGATCCTGGGGTTTTTCCCTTCAACGCTAGCCGTCACTCAAGCTGAACGCCTCCCCGGCGGAGGCCGGGGCCCAGTTGGAAAGGTCGATGTAACGATGCGCGGACCTCAGTCAGCAACGTCCCCCAACCGGGCCCCGGCCTTCGCCGGGGTGGTGTTGGGTGGGCGTATGGCTCGATCGGTTCTGGCTTCGGTTGGGCTGCTAGCGTTCGTCTCCGGCAGTGCAGCCAGCGCACAGGACGCACCCGCCCCGGCACCACAACAAACCCCCGCCGATCCAGCCGCCCCAGCCCCGGCAGGCGATCAGTCCGGCGGACTCGTGGTCGACGTCACCGGCGGCATTTCCGCACCGATGCAGATCGCGATTCCCGTGATGCCGACCGCTGCGGTGGTGTCGACGCCCGCAGGCTCGACCGACGTGCTCGGTCGCCAGCTCGCCGACATCGTCACCAACGATCTCCGCAATTCCGGTCTGTTCACGCCGCTGTCGCCCGGCCAACTCCGCCCGATCACCTTCCCCGAAGTCACAGCACCCGGGTTCGATTACTGGGGCAGCACCGGCGCGCAAGCGCTGGTTCAGGGCTTCATCCGAGCGAACGGCGACGGCAACCTGACCGTCGGCTGCTACCTCTACGACGTATCGTCGAAGGCCGAACTGACCCGCACCGGATTCGTCGTACCGCCCTCGGACTGGCGTCGCGCAGGGCATAAGTGCGCTGACATGGTCTACACCCGGCTGACCGGCGAGGGCGCGTATTTCGACAGCCGCGTCGTCTACGTGTCCGAGACCGGCCCCAAGGGCCACCGCATCAAGCGGCTCGCAATCATGGATCAGGACGGCGCCAATCACCGCTTCCTGACGAACGGCCAGTCGATCGTCCTGACGCCACGGTTCGCGCCGAACCAGCAGTCGATCGTCTATATGAGCTATCTCAACAATCGCCCGGCGATCTATGTCTATGACATCGGTTCGGGCAAACAGCGGCTGGTGGTCGCGAACGCGAACCTGACGTTTGCGCCGCGCTTCTCGCCGGATGGGCGCAACATCCTGTTCTCGATGGCGCAGGGCGGTAACACCGACGTGTACCGCGTGTCGTCGCAGGGAGGCACGCCGCAGCGCCTGACCAACTCGCCCGGCATCGACACCGGGGGCAGCTATTCGCCCGACGGCTCGAAGATCGTGTTCGAGAGCGACCGTTCGGGTGGCCAGCAGATCTACGTGATGAACGCGGACGGTTCGAACCAGCAGCGGATCAGCTTCGGTGGAGGGCGCTACGCCACGCCGGTGTGGAGCCCGCGCGGCGACCTGATCGCGTTCACCAAGCTCGGTGGCGGCTTCCGGATCGGCATCATGAGCCCGAGCGGCGGCGGCGAGAAGCTGCTGACCAACGACTGGCAGGACGAGGGACCGAGCTGGTCGCCGAACGGTCGCGTGATCAACTTCTATCGCTCGGGACGCGGCAGCGGCGGCAAGGCGGACCTCTGGTCGGTCGACCTGACCGGCGTCAACGAGCGGAAAATCCCGACGCCGCTCGACGGCTCCGATCCGGCATGGGGCCCCCTGCGGCCCTGAACCTGCTATGGGGGCACTAACGGGAAACGTGATTTTCTACGGGAGACTATCTATGTCGAAGCTTTCCAACATCTTGCTTGCGTGCACCGCGCTGATCGCCGTTTCGGGTTGCGCGAAGAAGCGTCCCGCGGTGCTGCCGCCCGCACCGGTCGACAACAACGCTGCGGTCGATCCGAATGCGGGGATGAACAACGGCAATGTCGGCGGGGCGATCGTGCCGGGGTCGGATGCCGACTTCCAGCGCTCGGTCAGCTCGAACACGGTGAATTTCGGGCTCGACATGTACGACATCGATCCGACCGCCCGCGCGATCCTCGACAGCCAGGCGCAGTGGCTGGCCAAGTTCCCGAACCAGCGGATCACGATCGAAGGCCATGCCGACGAGCGTGGCACGCGTGAATACAACCTCGCGCTAGGCGATCGCCGTGCGAACGCGACCAAGAACTATCTGGCCGCGAAGGGCGTGTCGTCTTCGCGGATGACGACGATCAGCTATGGCAAGGAGCGCCCGGTGGCGATGGGTTCGGACGACCAGAGCTGGGCGGCGAACCGTCGCGCGGTCACGGTGGTGCTGAACTAGCATTTGTTGCGGCAGCCCCTCTCCCCTGCGGGGAGAGGGAAGGAGGAGCCACTTGGCGACGGGAGGGTGAGGGGCTGTTGGGATGGACGGCCCGAGCCTCAAGCCCCTCACCCTCCCACGTGCAAGAGCCCGCGGGCCCCTCCCTCTCCCCGGCGGGAAGAGGGGTTTTAGCCCAGCGCCTTGTCGAGCAGTTTCGCCAGGCGGATACCCCCGCGGCGGATCTCTTCTCGCGACACCGGCACCATCTTGGCGATCGTGGCATCGTCCATTTTCACCCGCGCCGGAACCGTACCGCACGCGTCCCCGCCAAGCGCCGCCGCATACGCCTCATGCGAGGCTTCCCACGACTCCCGGCTCCAGTCGACGACCGTCCCCGCCCCGATCTTAGCCCGCTCGGCCGCAGGATACCGCCTTACCAGCGACGGCGGCGTCGAGATCGCGCGCTCCGCCAGCGGGCCGTCCCAGATCGAGTGCAGGTTGAACCGCGCTGGGCCGTAGATCCCGTAATCCGCCTTCACGTCGTTGCCACCCTTGTCATGGCGGTCGCCAGCGTGGAGCGGCTGGTGGAGATCGCCGACGAAGTGGATCAGGAACGCGAGCGCGACGACGCGATCGCGGGGCAGCGTCGACTTGTCGCGGAGCATCTTCACGTCGCGGTCGATCTGGTACGAGACGCAGTCGCCTTCCTTGCACGCGGGCGTCAGGTCGAACGGCGCGCAGATATCGACGTTCTGGTAATGCCAGCTGTACGCGAACCCGAAACGCGACTTGCCGTCGGCGGTCTTGAGCGGCTTGATGCAATCCGCCCAGACGCTCGCCTGCTCGATCGTGCTGGCGGGACATTCCGGCGTGTCGAGCAGCGCCTGTTTCGCGAGCAGTTTGCGGATCGCGGCCTTGGTCTTGGGCGTGACGTTGGCATAGGCGATCTGTGCGACGGTCTGGTGGCCGTACTCCCAGAACGCGGTGGCGGGGGAGGCGAGGCCGAGCGAGGCAATCGCGGCGAGGAGATAGCGCTTCATGCCGGCTCGTTAGCGTAGATCGCGACGGTCCGGCTACCCTCGGATGACGCGCGTCCACGGTACATGCCAACGGTGTTGAAACCCCATGCCATGTCGCCGTCCGGTCCCGCGACGATGACGCCGCCGGTGCCGCCTAGTGCCTTCACTTCGGCAAGGACGGCGTCGGCAGCGACTTGCAACGATTCGCCCGACAGCCGGACGCGCGCGGCGATTTCGTGGCCGACGCCGATGCGGAGGAAGAACTCGCCCGAGCCGGTGCACGACACGGCACAGGCGCGGTCGTCAGCGAAGGTGCCCGCGCCGATCACGGGCGTATCGCCGATCCGGCCCCAGCGCTTGCCGGTGACGCCGCCGGTCGAGGTGGCGGCGGCGACGTGGCCGTGCGTGTCGCAGGCGACCGCGCCGACGGTGCCATATTTCATGTCGACGTCGAACCCGCCGCCATCGGCCTGGAACTCGGCGAATTGTCGGCGGCGTTCGTCGGTGGCGAACCACGCGGCATCGGCTTGGGGAAGATCGCGTTCGAGCGAGAACGCATCCGCGCCTTTGCCGGCCAGGAAGACGTGCCGCCCGTCGTCGAGGATCGCGCGGGCCAGGCCGACGGGGTTGCGCGTGGCGGTCGCTGCGGCGACCGCGCCGGCCGCCCGCGTGCGGCCGTCCATGATCGCGGCGTCGAGTTCCAGCGTGCCGTCATGCGTGAAGACCGCGCCGCGCCCCGAATTGAAGTGCGGGTCGTCCTCCAGCACACGCACCGCCGCTTCGACCGCATCCAGCGCGCTGCCGCCGTCCGCCAGCACCTTCGAGCCCGTGTCGAGCGCGCGCGACAGGCCGGCTCTCGCGCCCGCATCCTGCTCCGGCGAGACCATTTCGCTGTCGAGTTTGCCGGCGCCGCCGTGGATGACGAGGGTCCAGGTCATGCTGAGTCTTTCGAGGGTAGGGCGCGAAGGCCGATGAGAGGACGGAGCGGCGCGATGCTGCGGCCGATGACGTAGAACGCGACACAGCCGATCGTCGTCGCGGCGAGCAGGCACGCGAACTCTACCCAGCCCGGCAGGCCGGCGGGGAGCAGCGCGTACATCACGAGGACGATGATCGTCTGGTGGATCAGGTAGAACGGGAAGACCGCCTCGGTCAGCGTGCGGCGCCAGCGGTAATCGCGGTTCCAGTGGCGCTCGGCGATTCCGATCAGCGCGACGATCGCGCCCCATTGCTCGAGCGCGTGGGCGACGCCGTAGCCGGGGTAGATCCAGCGCGGCGCGACGATGTCGCCGGGCCATTCGAGTTCGACGCCGATGATCGCGCCATAGCCGAGCACCGCGGCGACCGCGCCGACCTTCCACCAGCGCGCGATCGCCGCCATTGCGGGCTCGGAACGGGCGAGGCCGAAGCCGAACAGGAAGGCAGGGAAATAGGTGACGTGCGCGACCCAGTCGCCGAACAGGGCTTGCGATTCCGCGGCCATCTGGAACCACCAGGCGTGGACGAACACGAGCCACGCGACGGGGAGGACAAGCACCGCCCAGCTGCCGAAGACCCGGTCGAACGCGCGCTGAAGCCAGTCGCCGCGGACGACGGCCAGCCCCAGCGTCAAAACGCTCGTGTAGACCCAGAGGTAGACGACGAACCAGAGGTGGTTCCAGGTCGGCAACGACAGCCCGGCGAGCTTGCCGAAGCGGAAATAGTCATGGCTCCAGAACGTCAGATAGCTGCCGGCATAGGCGTGCTTGGTGACCAGCTCGACCCAGGGTTGCGGCGGCACGATCACCGCCATGCCGAACAGCAGCGGCACTAGCAGGCGGTAACAGCGGTTGGCAAAGAACCCGGCCGTGCCGCTCGACCGGGCAAGCAGCGCGCGGCTGGCATAGCCCGAGACGACGAACAGCAGCGTCAGCCGCCAAGCATTGCTCGCCAGCATCGGCAGCCGCACCCAGTCCTCGACATGGAGCGACTTCACATGGAAGTTCCACGGCACGAAGACCATGCCGATATGGTAGAGGATCAGCAGCGCGAACGCACCGATCCGCAGCCAGTCCATGCCGTAATGCCGGGTCATCGCGCGGCCCTACGGGGCGGGGGCCGGTGCCGCAAGCGTCGGGCGGCTAAGGCGTTCCCCGCGCCGGTTCACGCCTTCATGCGCGGCGTGCCCATGAAGTCGCGCTTGCCGATCGGCACGCCCTGCGCGCGGAGGATCGCGTATGCGGTGCTGGCGTGGAAGTAGAAGTTGGGCTGCGAGAACGAGAGCAGGAAGTTCGCGCCGGTGAACGGCATGACGAACGTGCCGAACTCGAAGGTCGTGTCGTTGTCGGCGAGCGCGTCGAACGTCTCCCGGTCGATCGCCTCAAGCTTGGCGATCGCGTCGCGTATCACGCTGTGGAGACCCGCGAAGTCGGTCGGCCAAGCCGATCGATCGGGCGAGAAGGTGCCGCAGCGGACGCCTTCGATTCCGCCGACCGAATGCGCTGCACACGACTTCACCTGATAGCCAAACGGCAGCATGTCGTCGGCGAGCTTCGCATCGATCAGCGTCGCGGGTTCGATACCCTTCTCGGCCGCGAACGCTTCCGCCTTGTCGAGCAGCGCGTCGACCGCACGCAGAATCTGGAGGTTCGAGGGAATCGTCGCATCGTACAGGGACAGGGTCATCGCGTTCGCTCCTAAAGCCGTGCGCCGCTATGGCCGACGTTCGCTACTCCGGCCAGCGATGTTCCGTTCCAGCGCGCAAGTCGCTATATAGGCCTCGAACTCCCGAGGAATCCCCATGTCCCTTCGTCCCTGGCGCGATATCACCCGCCGCAAGAGCCGCCAGATCATGGTCGGCAACGTCCCCGTCGGTGGCGACGCGCCGGTCACCGTGCAGACGATGACCAACACGCCGACCGACGACGTCCGCGCGACGGTCGACCAGATCCGGCGTTGTGAAGAGGCCGGCGTCGACATCATCCGCGTCAGCTGCCCCGACGTCGAATCGACCACCGCGCTGAAGCAGATCGTCCGCGCGAGCCGCGTGCCGATCGTCGCGGACATCCATTTCCACTATAAGCGCGCGCTCGAAGCGGCGGATGCGGGTGCGGCCTGCCTGCGGATCAATCCGGGCAATATCGGCTCGGCTGCGCGCGTGAAGGAAGTCGTCGACGCGGCCAAGTCCAATGGCTGCGCGATCCGGATCGGCGTCAACGGCGGCTCGCTCGAGCGGCACCTGCTCGAGAAATATGGCGAGCCTTGCCCCGACGCACTGGTCGAGTCGGCGCTCGATCATATCAAGCTGTTGCAGGACCATGATTTTCACGAGTTCAAGGTCGCGGTGAAGGCGTCCGACCTGTTCCTTGCGGTGGCGGCGTACCAACAGCTTGCCGAGCAGGTCGATTGCCCGCTGCATCTCGGCATCACCGAGGCGGGCGGGTTCGTCGGCGGCACGGTGAAGTCGGCGATCGGGATGGGCAGCCTGCTCTGGTACGGGATCGGCGACACGATCCGCGTGTCGCTCTCCGCCGAGCCAGAGGAGGAAGTCCGCGTCGGCTTCGAGATCCTCAAGTCGCTCGGCATCCGCAACCGCGGTGTCCGCGTCGTGTCATGCCCGTCGTGTGCGCGGCAGGGGTTCGACGTAATCCGCACCGTGCAGGCGCTGGAGGAGCGGTTGCAGCATATCCGCACGCCGATGTCCTTGTCGGTGCTCGGCTGCGTGGTGAACGGCCCCGGCGAAGCGCGCGAGACCGATATCGGCATCACCGGCGGCGGCAACGGCAAGCACATGGTGTATCTGTCGGGCGTCACCGACCACCACGTCCAGGACGCCGACATGGTCGACCACATCGTCCGGCTGGTCGAAGCGAAAGCCGCCGAGATCGAAGCGGCCGACGAGGCGATGGCTGCACTGGTGCCGGTGGCGGCGGAATAGAGGGCTACCACCACGCCCCGTCATCCTGACGAAAGTCAGAATCCAGGGTAACGAACGCGGACCTCCGTGGCTTTGGAGCCTGACTTTCGTCAGGATGACGAGGAATAGGGCGCAGGCTTCGTCTCGCTCTCCCGCGAAGGCGGGAGCCCAGGGTAACAGGCGATGACGGTTGCGGCTCCTAGAACCCCGCCTTCGCGGGGGAATAGTTATGCCGTACGACGATGGCGTGCCGGTACGATGCGGCGTATGGGATGCGCATGACGACGGCCGCCGATCTCGATGCACTGACCGCGCTGGATCAAGCGGCGACGCCCGGGCCTTGGTACGTGCGGGCGATGGATGACGAGAATGCAACGTGCGCGACCGCTGTTGCCACGAAGCCCAACACGTCCGGCGACAATGACGACCTTTCCGGTTCGACCTATCATGGCGTGGTAGCGGCAACCTCGATCCAGCATCACGACTATGTCGTTACCGCGGATGGACGATCGAGGGAAAATGCAGCGTTGATCGCGGCCGTCCGGACCGCACTTCCCGAATTGCTTCGACTGGCGCGGATCGGTGCGGCAGCCGATCGCGCCTGATATCCACCTGTTCCGATGACCTCGCGCACCGTTTCGCCTGCCCTGGCCTTCACGATCGCCGCGCTGGGCATCGGACTGTTCTCCATGATGGACGCGGTGATGAAGTCGCTCGTGCTGGCGATCGGCGTCTATAACGCGCTGCTGTGGCGGCAGATGATCAGCGTCGGCCTCGGTGCGGTCGCGTGGAAGCTCGGGAACAGCGGTCGGCCGAGCGGGCGGGCGCTCGAGCTGCATCTAGCGCGCGGGTTGGTGACGACCGCGATGGCGGTGCTCTTCTTCTGGGGGCTTGCGCGCGTGCCGATGGCGCAGGCGATTTCGCTGACCTACATCGCGCCGATCCTCGCGCTCCTGCTCGCGGCGGCTACGCTGGGCGAGCGGGTCGGGTGGAAGACGTTGGTCGCGTCGATCGCGGCGCTTGGCGGCGTGCTGGTGGTGATGATCGGGCAGGGGCGCGAGGTACCCGGACCCGAGACCTTCCACGGAACACTAGCGATCCTCGGCTCGGCGGTACTGTATGCGGTCAACCTGGTGATCGCGCGGCTGCAGAGCCAGGCGGCGCGGCCGGGCGAGATCGCGTTCTTCCAGGCGCTCGTCATCACCGCGACGTTGGCGCTCGCGGCGCCCTGGCTCGCGGTGGTACCCGAAGCGGTGCAATGGCCCAAGCTCGTGCTGGCCGCGGGGCTTGCGACCGCCTCGCTGTGGTTGCTCGGCTGGGCGTATGCGCACGGCGACACCGGGTTCCTCGCGACCACCGAATACACCTCGTTCGTCTATGCCGCAGTGCTGGGTTTTCTCGTGTTCGGCGAGCGGGTATCGGCGTTCACGCTGGCAGGCGCGGCGATCATTGTCGTCGCGTGCCTGTACGCGGCGCGGCGGCGTGACATCGCGCAGACATCGATCGAGGCAAGTGCATGACCCATATCCGTTCCGCCACAGCTGCCGATGTCGGCACGATCCTGCGCTTCGTCCGCGAGCTCGCCGCGTTCGAGCGCGAGCCGGATGCGGTCGAGGCTACCGAGCCGATGCTGGAAGAAGCCCTGTTCGGGGAGCGGCCTGCCGCGGAGGCTCTGATCGCGGAGAATGCCGATGGCCCGCTCGGTTTCGCGCTGTTCTTCCACAATTTTTCGACCTGGACGGGCAAGCGTGGGCTGTATCTGGAGGATCTCTACGTGACGCCGGAAGCGCGCGGGCAGGGGGTGGGTGGCGCCCTCCTTTCGCATCTGGCCGGCGTGGCGCTCGATCGCGGGTGCGCGCGGTTCGAATGGTCGGTGCTCGACTGGAACGCCGATGCGATCGCGTTCTACCGGAAGGTCGGCGCGGTCGGGATGGAGGACTGGACGATCCAGCGGATGACCGGGGATGCGCTGGTGAAGCTGGCTGGGCGGTAGGGCAGCAAACGATCCTCCCCCTGGCGGGGGAGGATTGTTGGTCACCCTGTTACGTCGATGTTCATCGCGATCGAGATGCGGTCGCCGGTGCCGAGGTGCGGGCGGACGCCGTGGCGGAGCCAGGCGGGGAACAGGACCAGATCACCCGCGTCGGTCGGCAGGCGGCGCTCGACCGGTTGCGGCTGGCCGTCGATGCCGAGCAGCCGAAAGCCGGGCAGGCGCATGAACGGCACCGGAAAGCGCGGGTCCTCGAAGAACAGCTCGCCGCCCGCTTCGCCTCCCGAGGGCGGGACTCCCATGTCGATATAATAGACCGCGGCCCACAGCACGCCGGGATGCGCGTGGCTCATGTTGAGCGCGCCGGGCGGGGAGACGTTCGCCCACATCTTGACGGTCCATTCGACCGTCGCCGCATCGCGCCCATCGAAATGCGACGCGCGCTTCGCCATCTTCACTGCGGTATCGGCGAGCGCCGCTGCTGCCGGTCCACCCCAGTCGAGCATGTCGGTGGCGGAATGCCAGCCACCGACATTGGACCGTGCGAGGCTGGGCGCGGCGGCGTGACGATCGAGGATCGCCGACCGGAGCGCGGCGTTCAGCGCCTCCGCATCGGCCAGCCGCCCGTGCAGGATCGGCGTCTCGTATAGTCCGATCTGCGCCGCGCGGACGCGGATGCCATCGAACGCACGAGACGCCGTTGTCATGCGATCAGCGCCCTGCGGTGTCGTCCGCGTTCATCGGCTCTTCGCCCTTGGCCTTCTCGGTGTTGTAGCGCTCGATCGCCTCGATCGTCACGCGCTTGGCTTCGTCGGCGTCGCCCCACTTGCCGACGCGGACCCACTTCGTCTTCTCCAGGTCCTTATAGTGCGTGAAGAAGTGCTCGATCTGCTCGAACACGATTTCCGGCATGTCGCCACGCTCGCCGATGTTCGCATAATACGGGAACACCGCGTCGACCGGCACGCAGACGAGCTTCTCGTCGCCGCCGGCTTCGTCCTCGAGGTTCAGCACCGCGATCGGACGCGCACGGACGACGCAGCCTGGGATGAACGGCGAGCGTGCGATCACCAGCGCGTCGAGCGGATCGCCATCGGGGCTCAGCGTGTGCGGCACGAAGCCATAGTTCGCCGGATAGCGCATCGGCGTGTGCAGGATGCGATCGACGAACAGCGCGCCGCTGGCCTTGTCGAACTCGTACTTCACGGGCTCGCCGCCGGTCGGGACTTCGATGATGACGTTGAGGTCTTCGGGCGGGTTCTTGCCGGTCGGGATGAGATCGATACGCATGGCGGTCCTTTCAGAATATGACGGTGCCGGCGCTCCTCGTCTGGGGAGCGACCGGCACCGGTAAGTCAGTGGCTGGTCAGCGCGGCGTCAGCAGCTTGTCGAGCCCACCGTCACCTGTACCGACCTTCTGAAGCCGCGGATAGCGCGGGCCGTCGTGGTAATCGAGCGAGATGTCACGGAATCGGTCATTGTTCTTTACAGTGAGACGAATCGGTAGCTTCGTCCCCTGCGCGGCGACGATCGCCGCCTTGATCCGGTCCGCCGAATAGGCCTCGCTGTTGACCGCCTCGATCTCGGTGCCGACGTCGAGACCCGCCTTGAACGCGGGGCTGTCCCAGATCGACGAGGTGACGACGCCGTCCTTGTTGATCACCATGCCGAGCGAATAGCTGACATCGGTGCCGCGCGTCTTCTCCGCCTGCTTCAGATACGGGCTCTGCTCGGGGCCGTAGACCAGCTTGTAGCCGTTCATCGCAAAGCCGTTGATCGGCGCGGGCTTGCCCGTCTCGGTCAGCCGCGTGTTCAGGAACGTCGCCCAGTCATAGGGGACGATGCCGTTCAGCGTCTTCGCGACATCGGCGAAGGTATAGGTCAGCTCGCCATAGTCGCCGTCACGAACGCCGAAGAAGGCACGCGCGAAATCGTCGATCGACTTGGTGCCGTTCGACTTCTGGCGGAGCATCGCGTCGACCTCCATCCAGACCATCAGGCCCTCGTTGTAGTAATCCTCCGACCGCTGCCAGCTCGTCCACCCCTTGGGCTTGCGCGCCGAGATGACGGGATCATTCGTCGTGTCGATCAGCGGACGCCACTGGCGGCCCGGCGCGGTGTCGTAAATACCGAGGATCGAGGCATAGCCGTCGAGCGTGTCCTGCTTGCTGACCAGCCCCGAGCGCGCCTGGAGCACATAGCCCCAGAACTGCGTCTGGCCCTCGTAGACCCACAACAGCGAATCGCGCATCGGCGTGCGGAAATCGGGCGTCCACAGGTCGGCGCCGCGGCGGAACTTGCCGTCCCAGCTATGCGTGTATTCATGCGGCAACAGGTTCCGCGCGGCGGCCCCCGTCTCCCATTCGGTGAAATAGCCGGGACGGACGCCGTTCTCGGAACTGCGATGATGCTCCAGGCCGATCCCGCCGAGCTGATCGGTGATCGACAGCAGGAATTCGTAATGATCGTAATGCTGCGCGCCGAACGTCTTCACCGCCTGGTCGACGAGGCGCTTGTGCGCATCGATCTGCTCGGGCTTGGCGGCGAGCTGGTCGGGGCTATCCGCGAATACGTTGAGGTCGACGCGGGGGGAGAGCGGCCAGACCTTGCCGTATTTGCCCGCCAGCGTCGGCGAATCGACGAGGATCTCGTAGTTGGTCGTGTCGTAGCTGTAGGTCGACCCCGACACCTTCGCCGGCACTGCGCCCGCCGCGGTCCAGCCGGTCGGGTAGGTGACGGTCATCTTGATCGGGATCTGGCGCGTGAAATAGCCGGCCGGATAGAGGCTGACGAGATTCGGCTCGAGGCTGATCATCGTCGGGGTCATCACCACGCGGCCCTGGTCGCCCTTGGTCGCGGAGATGAACTGGAACTCGGCCACCACCGACTTCGCGCCAGTCGGCACGTCGATATGGAACGCGAACACGTCGACGGGATCGCGCGTCCAGGGGAGGATCTTGCCGTTCGCACGGATCACGAGACCGGCGAGCTTCTCGATCTCGCCGCGTGGGGAATGCGCGCCGGGCAGCCACTTCGGGTAGAGCAGCGCCATCGGGCCGGACTTGGCGACCGGGATCGTCTGCTTGACGCGGAAGATGCCGCGCTCGGTATCGGTCGCATCGACGTCGAGCAGCAGCGTGCCCGGATAGGGCGTGTCGACCGCGTCGGGGATCGTGTCGACGAACGGTACCGGCTGTGGCGCAGTATTGCCGGCGGGAACCTGCGCCACCGCAGGAACAGCGGACGCGAGCAGGGATGCGACGAGAAGCTTGCGGATCAAAGGAAGGGCCTTCCGGCTGAGAGACGATGACACGAGGTGTAATCGCGATAAAGGGCAGCCGTCCAGTCCTTTACCGAGATGGGAAGGTGCGCCCCATCACGACACGGTCCGCAGCGATCGGCACTCCGTCCTTCAGTGTGCCTTGGGCTTTTTCACCGCATGCAGACCCAGCGCGATCGCACCACCCAGGATCAGTCCGACGATCCCCGAGAAGAACGCGTTCATCGCCCAGTTCACGGGGCCCTTGGCGAACGGCACTGCATGCGAAGCAGCCTCCGCGGTGTCGTGGATCCAGTGCGGGAGCGTCGTGAACCCGAACTCCTCGATCCCGTGGACGATGATCTGGCCGCCGACCCATACCATTGCTGCCGTGCCGATCACCGACAGCGCCGACATCACCAGCGGCATGCCCTTCACCAGCCCGCGGCCGATCGCCTGCACCGCCGCGCTGCTGCGCTGCGCCAGATGCAGGCCGATATCGTCCATCTTCACGATCAGCGCGACCACGCCGTAGACTCCGATGGTGATGACGATCCCGACCAGCGCCAGGACGATCGCCTGCTCCCAGATCGGCTTGGTCGCGACGTCGGACAGCGCGATCACCATGATCTCAGCCGACAGGATGAAATCGGTGCGGATCGCGCCCGAGACCTTCTGCGCTTCGAGCGTCGCCGCATCGACCGGCGCCTCGACGACCTCCTCGGCATGCCCGCCGCCGAACGCCTCGAGGATCTTCTCCGCGCCCTCGAAGCACAGATACGTACCGCCGAGCATCAGCAACGGCGTCAGCAGCCACGGCGCGAATGCGCTCAGCGCGAGCGCGGCGGGCAGGATGAAGACCAGCTTGTTGCGGAACGACCCAAGCGCGATCTTCCAGATCATCGGCAGTTCGCGCTTCGGCTCGAACCCGACCATGTAGCGCGGCGTGACGGCGGCATCGTCGACCACCACGCCGATCGCCTTGCTGCCCGCCTTGCCGGTGGTCGCGGCGATATCGTCCAGGCTGGCGGCAGCGAGCTTGGTGATCCCGGCGATGTCGTCGAGCAGTGCGACCAGTCCTGTGGGCATCGATGGTGTCCTTAGCGTAGGTTTACGCGCTCGGTAACGTGACAGGATTGTCATGCAACGGCTTTCGCACTTGCGGTAGTGCGCGGCGGGCGGAATGGTTGCAGCCGACGCGACCCAAGCGACAGGACGGATCATGACAGACGACTTCATCACGAACCTGCCAAAGGCCGAACTCCACCTCCATATCGAGGGCAGCCTGGAACCCGAACTCATGTTCGCACTGGCCGAGCGCAACAAGGTCGCGATCCCGTTCAAGAGCGTCGAGGACGTCCGCGCAGCCTACAGCTTCACCAATCTCCAGACCTTCCTCGACATCTATTATGCGGGCGCTGCGGTGCTCCAGACCGAAGAGGATTTCCGCGATCTGGCGGTCGCCTATTTCGACCGCGTCGCGCAGGACGGCGTCGTGCATGCCGAGATCTTCTTCGATCCGCAGACGCACACGCATCGCGGCATTCCGTTCGATGTCGTCGCGCGCGGTCTGTTCGCGGGGATCGACGAGGCAC
This sequence comes from Sphingomonas sp. PP-F2F-A104-K0414, assembly GCF_004340945.1. GTDB lineage: Bacteria > Pseudomonadota > Alphaproteobacteria > Sphingomonadales > Sphingomonadaceae > Sphingomonas. Next base: position 495,604 of record NZ_SLYD01000001.1, on the reverse strand, counting down.
AGGCCAAGCACGGCATGTCGGTCGGCCTCATCATGAGCTTCCTGCGCCATCTCGACGAGGAGGACGCGTTCAAGACGTTCGCGCAGGCCGAGCCGTGGCTCGACCAGTTCATCGGCGTCGGGCTCGATTCGTCCGAGGTCGGCCATCCGCCGTCGAAGTTCGCACGCGTGTTCGGGGCGTCGGCGGACGCCGGGCTGATGCTGTGCGCGCATGCCGGCGAGGAGGGCCCCCCCGCCTATATCCACGAGGCGCTCGACATCCTCCAAGTCGACCGCATCGACCACGGCAATCGCGCGCTGGAAGATCCGGCGCTGGTCGCTCGCCTCGCACGCGACGCGATGACGCTGACCGTGTGCCCGCTGTCGAACGTCGCGCTGCGCAACGTCGACAAGCTGGAGAACCATCCGATCGACCGGATGCTCGATCTCGGCCTGCGCGCGACGATCCATTCGGACGATCCGGCCTATTTCGGTGGCTATATCGGCGAGAATTTCCGCCAGACGGCGCGTGCGAAGACCCTGTCGCGCGAGCAGGTCGTGACGCTCGCGCGCAACAGCTTCCTCGGCAGTTTCCTGGATGACGACGCGCTCAGCGGCCATCTCGCGACGCTCGACGCCTATGTGAAGGCGCATCCGTGATCGGGCGGTTCTTGGCGGTCTTCGAGCCGTTCATCCTGATGCTGCTCGGCACCGTCGTGCTGGCGAGCCTGCTGCCGGCACGCGGTGAGATGGCGACGATCGTCGGCTATGCGGCGGATATCGGCATCGTCCTGCTGTTCTTCCTCCACGGCGCGAAGCTGTCGCGCGATGCGATTCTGTCGGGGCTGCGCAACTGGAAGCTGCATCTGGCGGTGCTCGCCATCACCTTCGTCGCATTCCCGCTGTTCGGGCTGGGGCTGACCGCGTTGCCGTTCGTGACGGGGCCGCTCGCCGCCGGACTGTTGTTCCTGACGCTGCTTCCCTCGACCGTGCAGTCGTCGATCGCCTTCACCGCGATCGCCCGCGGCAACGTCGCGGCGGCGGTGTGCAGCGCGTCGTTCTCCAACCTGCTCGGTATTCTCGTAACACCGGCGCTGGTCGCGCTGCTGATGAACACTTCGGGCAGCGGCGGGATCTCGATCGAGAGTATCGAGGCGATCGTGCTGCAACTGCTGGTGCCGTTCGTCGTCGGGCATCTGTTGCGGCCGTGGATCGGTGCGTGGGTGACGCGCAACAAGGGCCTGCTGACCGTGGTCGATCGCGGCTCGATCCTGCTGGTCGTCTACAGCGCGTTCGGTGCCGCGGTGGTCGAGGGGCTGTGGACCAAATTGTCGATCGGCGACCTGATCCTGGTCGGACTGCTGTGCGCCGCGCTGCTCGCCTTCGTGCTCGGGCTGACGTTTGCCGTTGCCCGCCTGATGAAGCTGCCCCGCGAGGATGCGATCGTGCTGCAATTCTGCGGGTCGAAGAAGAGCCTTGCATCGGGCGTGCCGATGGCGGGCGTGCTGTTCCCGCCCGCGCAGGTCGGCGTGATCCTGCTGCCCGTCATGCTGTTCCACCAGTTGCAGCTGATCGCCTGCGCCGTGATCGCGCGCCGCTATGCCGAGTCCGCGCCGCAGTCCTGATCCTGATCAATAGGCCCATTGCGAGGGTATTTGCTTTGTTCCGCAATGACCGCCACAGCGGTTTTGCTGACTAGGGGGCCTTGGCCGATGACTGCGCAGAACGATGTAGACGCTACTGCGCTCGATCAGGCGCAGACCCAGGATAGCGGGCTGGACCTGACCGCGTGCGACCGCGAGCCGATCCACATTCCGGGGTCGATCCAGCCGCACGGCCTGTTGCTGGTCGCCGATCCGACCTCGCTGACGATCGTTGCGGGCGCGGGTGATATCGAGGGGCGGCTGGCGGCAGATTGGCTCGGTGCCGATCTTGCGCAGGTGTTGGCGCAGGCCGTGCCGGCGGACGACGTGGGGCCGGGGGGGATGGTCGGCGATCCGTTGATGGGATCGACCGAACGCTTCGAGGTGACGATCCACCGCAGCGGCGACTATCTGCTGGCCGAGCTCGAGCCGGTCGAGGCCGCGCCGATGACCGCGACGCAGATGCTCGGCCGGCTCAACCCGATGATCACGATGTTCGAGCGCGCGACCGATCTGAGCACGCTGTGCGACCGCGCCGCGATCGCGTTCCGCCAGCTCACCGGGTTCGACCGGGTGATGATCTATCGCTTCCTCGACGACGACGCCGGCCGCGTCGTGGCGGAGGATAAGGCCACGGGCCTGGGCACCTTCCTCAACCATCATTTCCCGGCATCGGACATTCCGAAGCAGGCGCGCGCGCTATACGTCCGCAACCGGACGCGGACGATCCCGACGATCGATTATGCGCCTGCCGTATTGCGTCCCGCCGGGTTCGAGACGCTCGATCTGAGCGACGTGACGGTACGCAGCGTGTCGCCGATCCACCTGCGCTATCTCGCCAACATGGAGGTTGCGGCCTCCGCGTCGATCTCGATCGTCAAGGACGGGCTGCTCTGGGGCCTGATCGCCTGCCACAACGCGACGCCGCGCGGCCTGAGCCCCGACGTCCGTGCCGCATCGGCGACGCTGGCCAGCGGCCTCGCACGCCAGATCCGCGCGAAGGAAGAGGCCGAGATCTACCGCGAACGGCTGCGGCTGCGCGGCGCCGAGGACGCGGTGGTCGCCAAGCTCGCGACCGAACCGGCGCCGCGCAGCATCGTCGTGACGTTGCGCGACGACCTGCGGCGGATGCTCGACGCCGACGGGTTCGCGTTCGTGCAGGGAACAATCGTCGACACCGACGGAGTCTGCCCCGCGCATGACGAGATCCGCGATCTCGTCGCCTGGGTCTGCGCACGCAGCGGTATCGAGCCGCTGGCGACGCACGAGCTCCCCTCGCTGCTGCCGCGTGCGGACGCCTATCGCGCCTGCGCCAGCGGGGTGCTGGCGATGCCGTTGATCGACGATGGCGCGATGCTGTTCTGGTTCCGCGCCGAACAGGCCGAGGAGGTCGAATGGGCGGGCAATCCGCACAAGGCGGTGTCGCTCGATCCGACCGCGGTGCTGACTCCGCGTACCTCGTTCCAGTCCTGGACTCAGGTCGTGTCGGGCCGATCGCGCCGCTGGACGCTGGAGGAGATCGAGGCCGCGCACCGCCTGCGTCGCGCGTTCCACGACGCGCATATCAACCAGCGGCTCCGCCTGCTCAACGCCGACCTGCAGCGCACGCTCGCCGACAAGGACGTGCTGATCGCGCAGAAGGACGTCCTGATGAAGGAGGTCAATCACCGCGTCCAGAACAGCCTCCAGCTGGTCGCCGCGTTCCTCGCGCTCCAGGCGAAGGCGTCCGACGATGCCAAGGTGAAGGAGCATCTCGCCGAGGCGCAGGCACGGCTTTCCGCGGTCGCTCTGGTGCATCGCCGGCTCTACCGCGACGATCAGGTCGAGTCGGTCGACCTCTCGCGCTATCTCGAGGAGCTGGCGGGCGACATGAAGACTTCGCTCGGCGCGGACTGGGCGGCGCAGATCCGGCTCGATCTCGCGCCGATTCTGGTGCCGACCGACCGGGCCGTGAACATCGGGCTGGTCCTCACCGAACTCGTCATCAACGCCAGCAAATATGCCTATGGCGGGCAGCCCGGGCCGATCCTGATCGCGCTCGAACAGCATCGCAACCGCCTCCGCCTGATCGTCGCCGACGATGGGTCGGGCAAGGTCGGGACGCGCGAGGGGTTCGGCAGCCGGATGATGAACGCGATCGTCGCCGGGCTGTCCGGCACGATCGAGCATGACGACAACATGCCCGGCCTGCGTGTGATCATGACCGCGCCGATCGTCGATACCGTCTGATCGGGCGGGTTGCCGGCGAACGCCCGCTTGGGCGCGGCTGATATTTGCTCGGGCACCCGCGGGTTGAAGCTTTATGCTGCACCTGCGAAATAAACCGGATGATCGATACCGACCAAACCGCCTCGTTTACCTCCCCTGTCAACGCGCGGTTGGCGCTGCTTGCGCTTGCAGTGGGTGGCTTCGCGATCGGGACCACCGAGTTCGCCGCGATGAGCCTGCTACCGCAGTTCGCGCGGGGACTCGGGATCGACGAGCCGACCGCGGGGCATGTCATCAGCGCCTATGCGCTCGGCGTAGTCGTCGGTGCGCCGACGATCGCGGTGCTGGCGGCGAAGATCGAGCGGCGCGTGCTGCTGATCGGGTTGATGACGTTTCTGGGGATCGCAAACGGGCTGTCCGCGCTCGCGCCGACCTATCACCTGATGCTGCTGGCCCGGTTCCTGAGTGGATTGCCGCACGGCGCCTATTTCGGCGTCGGGTCGCTCGTCGCGGCGTCGATGGTGCCGCGCGAGAAGCGGTCGCGCGCGGTATCGCGGATGATGCTCGGGCTGACGATCGCGACGATCGCGGGCGTGCCGCTGGCGAACGGCATCGGCCAGTGGTTCGGCTGGCGCTGGGGCTTCGGGATCGTCGCGATCATCGCCGCGGTGACGGTGGCGATGCTGCTGAAGTTCGCGCCGGTCCTGCGGCCTGCGAAGGATGCGAGCCCGCTCGGCGAACTGGCGGCGCTGCGCAACGGGCAGGTCTGGCTCACGCTGGCGATCGGCGCGGTCGGCTTCGGCGGGATCTTCTGCGTCTATACCTACCTCGCCTCGACGCTGACCGAAGTGACAGGCGTGTCGTCCGCGTTCACGCCGGTCGCGTTCGCGCTGTTCGGGGTGGGGATGACGATCGGGACGCTGGTCTGCGCAAAGGCGGCGGACGTGGCGCTGATGCCGGCGGCGGGGATCACGTTGCTGTTCGGGGCAGGGGCGCTCGCGCTCTACGCGCCGGCGACGCCGCATCTCTGGGCGATGTTGCCGGTCGTGGTGCTGATCGGGTGCGGCGGCGGGTTGTCGACGATCCTACAGACCCGGCTGATGGATGTTGCTGAGGAGGCGCAGACTCTGGCGGCAGCGCTCAACCATTCCGCGTTCAATACCGCCAATGCGCTGGGGCCTTGGCTTGGCGGGCTGGCGATTGCGGGTGGGTATGGGTTGCCGTCGACCGGCTGGGTCGGGACGGCGCTAGCGCTTGGCGGGTTTGCGATCTGGGCGCTGTCGTGGGGACTCGATCGCCGACGGGTCTGATTGTCCTCACCGTCATTCCAACGTTCGCCGGCTGACCGTCTCTCCCACCGTCATCCCAGCGAAAGCTGGGATCTCCCCGTTCCGGGTCGCAGCGCCCGCCAACAGGGATACCCCAGCTTTCGCTGGGACGACGGTTGCGTGAGGGGTGACGGTTTTGGACGGCGACGGTTTTGGAGGGGCTCAGAGATATTCCAGTCGCCACCACCCCGGCGAAGGCCGGGGCCCAGTTGGGGGACGGTGCTAACTACGGACGGCGCGCCGTTACTGCGGCCTTGCCAACTGGGCCCCGGCCTTCGCCGGGGTGGTGCCGCTCGGTAAGCCTTTCAGCCCCCAAACCTCAGCGCGCGATGTTGCGCTTCGCCAGTTCCTTGTTCAGCCCCAGTGCGATCAGCGTGAACACCGCGCCCGAGAACAGATACGCGCCGCTCGCCGCCAGCCCCAGCTTGCTCGTCAGCAGCAGCGCCGCCAGCGGGGCAAAGCCCGCACCGAACAGCCACGCCAGATCGGTCGTCAGCGCTGAGCCCGTGTAGCGATGCTGCGGCGACAGGCTCGAGGCGATCGCGCCCGAGGACTGACCGAACGACAGCCCGAACAACAGGAAGCCGATCCCCATGAACATCCGCTCGCCGACGTCGCCGCCATCGAGCAGCGACGGTGCGGCGATCGCGAACAGTGCGATCAGCACTGCGATCGTGCCGAGCATCGTGCGACGCCCGAACCGGTCTGCCAGCAGACCCGACACCAGCATCGCGCCGATCCCGATGATCGCGCCGATCACCTCCACCACCAGGAAGCGCGCGGGGGCCTCACGCGTGAACAATACGACCCACGACAGCGGGAACACCGTCACCATGTGGAACAGCGCGAAGCTGGCGAGCGGCACGAACGAGCCGAGCCAGATCGCCTTCCACTGCGACTGCACGGTCTCGACGACCGGTGCCGGCTCGAGCTCGCGCTTGGCGTACATCTCTTCGAACTCGGGCGTCACCACTAGGCGAAGGCGCGCGAACAGCGCGACGACGTTGATCGCGAACGCCACGAAGAACGGATAGCGCCAGCCCCAGGCGAAGAAATCCTCGGTCGGCAGCGCAGCGACGAAGAATGCGAACAACCCGCTCGCGACCAGCAGGCCGATCGGCGCACCAAGCTGCGGCAGCATCGCGTACCAGCCGCGGTGCTTCTCGGGCGAATTGAGCGAGAGGAGCGACGCCAGACCGTCCCAAGCACCGCCGAGCGCGATGCCCTGGCCGATGCGGAGCAGCGCGAGGATCGCGACCGACCAGTTGCCGACCGAATCATAGCCGGGGATAAACCCCATCGCGACAGTCGAGGTACCAAGCAGGAACAGCGAGATCGTCAGCTTGACGCTGCGACCGTAGGCGCGATCGACCGCGATGAAGATGATCGAGCCAATCGGGCGGGCGATGAACGCCAGCGCGAATACCGCGAATGAATAGAGCGTGCCCTGCAACCGGTCGACATACGGGAAGACTAGGGTCGGGAACACGAGCACCGAGGCGATCGCGTAGACGAAGAAGTCGAAGAATTCCGAGGTGCGGCCGATCACCACGCCGATCGCGATCACGCCGGGCGTGACGTGCTCGCCGTCGCTGTGGATACTGCGAGCATCGGCTTCGAAGCTCGTCTCGGGGATCGTATTAGCACTCATTCTTCAACTCGCTCTGCAGGGCGCTGACCCATCATACGCTGTTCGGGCGGATGCGGGCAGGGGCAATCTATGCTACCCTTCGTGATGATAAAGCCATGCCGATGTTGCAGTGCAGCGCCCATTGGACAAATTGTCCACTGTAGTGCGGCGCAACCGAGGCGTAGGGGACCAGCATGATCGTTGAGAAAACCGTTTCCCGCGCAAAAAAATGGTTGGCCGTGCTGCCGCTTGCGCTGCTCACCAGCGGCTGCGACTGGGTCGTGATGTCGCCGTCCGGCGATATCGCAGTGCAGCAGCGCGACCTCGTGCTGATCTCGACCGGGCTGATGCTGCTGATCATCGTTCCGGTGATCTGCCTGACGCTGTTCTTCGCGTTCCGCTATCGCCAGTCGAACAAGGCCGCCAAGTATGAGCCCAACTGGGATCACTCGGTTGGCCTCGAGTTGTTGATCTGGGGCATCCCGCTGCTGATCATCATCGCGCTCGGCGCGTTGACGTGGACCAGCACGCATCTGCTCGATCCGTACCGTCCCCTCGGCCGGATCAAGCCCGACGCGCCGACGCTCGCGAACAACGTGCCGGTCGGCAATCTGGTCGACAAGCAGCAGCTGGCGAACGGCGTCGGCAAGCCGCTCGAGGTGCAGGTCGTCGCGCTCGATTGGAAGTGGCTGTTCATCTATCCGGAATACGGCATCGCCACGGTCAACGAACTGGCTGCACCGGTCGATCGCCCGATCCGCTTCCAGATGACCTCGTCATCGGTGATGAATGCGTTCTACATCCCTGCGCTGGCCGGCATGATCTATACGATGCCCGGCATGCAGACGACGCTGAACGCGGTCATCAACAAGCCCGGCAATTACGAGGGCTTCTCGTCGCACTATAGCGGTGCGGGCTTCTCGGGGATGCGCTTCCGCTTCCACGGCGTGTCCGACGCGGGCTTCGATGCCTGGGTCAACCGGGTCCGGCAGAGCGGCGGCGCGATCGGGGCGGGCGGTCTCAACCGCGCCAGCTATCTCCAGCTGGAGAAGCCGAGCGAGAAGGTGCCGGTCCGCTATTACAATGCGGTCGAGCCGAAGATCTTCACGGCGATCGTCGAGCAGTGCGTCCAGCCGGGCAAGGTCTGCATGTCGCAGATGATGCATGGCGGCAAAGGCGGGGGGGACTCGCATGCCGGCATGGCGATGCCGGGCGTCAACGGCGGCAAGGGCCCGCAAGAGGCCTCCGAGCGCGTCAAGGGCGCGTTGCTGAAGGACGCCGATGAAAAGGGTAGCGGCGAACATTGGACCGCACCCGCCGATATAAAACGGGACGGCGCCAACAGCGTGCCCGGATCGGTATCGAACCGTAATCACACCATGCTGACCCCCTCCACACAGCCGGGCACGCGCCCCGTCGCGAACGGCTAGAGAAACCATCATGAACGACACTCTGTTGAAGACAATCTTCGGCCGCCTGACCCTGGAGTCGCTGCCGCTGCACGAACCGATCGTCGTCGCCACCTTTGGTATGGTGGCGATCGGCGGGCTCGGGCTCGTCGCCGCGCTGACCTATTTCAAGGTCTGGGGCTATCTGTGGAACCAGTGGTTCACCAGCGTCGATCACAAGAAGATCGGCATCATGTACATCATCCTGGCGATCGTCATGCTGCTGCGCGGGTTCTCCGACGCGATCATGATGCGCGCGCAGCAGGCGATGGCGTTCAACGGGTCCGAAGGATACCTGACCGCGCATCACTATGATCAGGTCTTCACCGCGCACGGCGTGATCATGATCTTTTTCGTGGCGATGCCGCTGGTCACGGGCCTGATGAACTATGTCGTCCCGCTCCAGATCGGTGCGCGCGACGTGTCGTTCCCGTTTCTCAACAATTTCAGCTTCTGGATGACCGCGGCGGGTGCCGTGATCGTCATGATGTCGCTGTTCATCGGTGAGTTTGCGCGGACCGGCTGGCTCGCGATGCCGCCCCTCTCAGGGTTGGCGTATTCGCCAGACGTCGGTGTCGATTACTATATCTGGGCGTTGCAGATCGCCGGCATCGGAACGCTGTTGTCCGGCGTCAATCTGATCGCGACCATCGTCAAGATGCGCGCACCCGGCATGACCATGATGAAGATGCCGATCTTCACCTGGACGGCCCTGTGCACCAACGTCCTTGTCGTCGCCGCCTTCCCGGTCCTGACCGCGGTGCTCGCGATGCTCTCGCTCGACCGTTACATCGGTACCGCGTTCTTCACGAACGACTCGGGCGGCAACCCGATGATGTACGTCAACCTGATCTGGATCTGGGGTCACCCCGAGGTCTACATCCTGATCCTGCCGGCATTCGGCGTGTTTTCGGAAGTCACCTCGACCTTCTCGGGCAAGCGCCTCTTCGGCTACAGCTCGATGGTCTACGCGACGCTCGTCATCACGATCCTCGCCTATCTCGTCTGGCTGCACCACTTCTTCACGATGGGGTCGGGCGCGAGCGTGAACTCGTTCTTCGGGATCACCACGATGATCATCTCGATCCCGACCGGGGCCAAGATTTTCAACTGGCTGTTCACGATGTACAAGGGCCGGATCCGGTTCGAACTGCCGATGATGTGGACGATCGCCTTCATGGTGACCTTCACGATCGGCGGCATGACCGGCGTGCTTCTTGCCGTGCCGCCAGCCGACTTCGTGCTGCACAACTCGCTGTTCCTGGTCGCGCATTTCCATAACGTGATCATCGGCGGGACGCTGTTCGGCATGTTCGCCGGCATCAACTACTGGTTCCCGAAGGCGTTCGGCTTCAAGCTGGACGAGACCTGGGGCAAGATCTCGTTCTGGTGCTGGGTCCCCGGCTTCTACTTCGCCTTCATGCCGCTCTACGTGCTCGGCCTGATGGGCGTGACCCGCCGGATGCGCTATTTCGACGATCCGAACCTGCAGATCTGGTTCATCATCGCCGCTTTCGGTGCAGCCATGATCGCCGCCGGTATCGGTGCCTTCCTGATGCAGATCTTCGTCAGCATCCGGAACCGCGAGAAGCTTGCCGATCTGACCGGCGATCCGTGGAACGGCCGTACGCTCGAATGGTCGACCTCGTCGCCGCCGCCGGAGTACAACTTCGCGTTCACGCCGATCGTCCACGACCTGGACGCCTGGTACGACATGAAGGAGCGCAAGGCGGTCCGTCCGGTCTCCGGCTTCAAGGCGATCCACATGCCGAGCGGCACCGGCACGGGCGTCGTGCTCGCCGGTCTCAGCGTGGCGTTCGGCTTCGCGATGATCTGGTACATCTGGTGGCTCGCAGGGCTCACCTTGGTCGGCATCTTCGCGACGACGATCTTCCACACCTTCAACTACAAGCGCGACTTCCACATCCCGGTCGAGGACGTGATCGCCAGCGAGGACGCGCGCACCCGCCAGCTCGCGACCCAGGGAGCCTGACGCGATGTCCGCAATACCCATGAAGGACGGTCTGAACGAGACCAAACCGGTCTCGTTCTACGACATCGACGAGCACGAACATCCCGACGGCGGCAGCACGATGCTGGGCTTCTGGATGTACCTGATGAGCGATTGTCTCATCTTCGCGGTGCTATTCGCGGCCTATGCCGTGCTCGGCAACAGCTATGCCGGCGGCCCCAGCCCGAAGGAGATTTTCGAGCTGCCGTTGGTGGCGGTGAACACCGCGATGCTGCTGTTCTCGTCGATCACCTACGGCTTTGCGATGCTGTCGATGGAGGAAGGTCGCCAGCGCGTCATGCAGATGTGGCTGGTCTTCACCGGCCTGTTCGGCCTCGCGTTCCTGTCGATCGAAATGTACGAGTTCGCCACCCTCATCCATGAGGGTGCGGGCCCGACCCGCAGCGCGTTCCTGTCGTCGTTCTTCACGCTCGTCGGCACGCACGGCCTCCACGTCACGATGGGCCTGATCTGGCTCGTCACGCTGATGGTCCAGGTCCAGAAGCACGGCCTGATCGCGGCGAACAAGCGCCGCCTGATGTGCCTCAGCATGTTCTGGCATTTCCTCGACGTCATCTGGATCGGCGTCTTCACCTTCGTCTATCTGATGGGCACCCTACGATGAGCGACACGCACGCAACCACGCATGATGCGCATGCGGATCACGGCGATCACGATCATGCCGCGCACGGCACGCGGGGCAGCTACATCAAGGGGTTCCTGCTCTCGGTCATCCTGACCGCTATCCCGTTCTGGGCAGTCATGACCGGCGCGTTCAAGGATCCGTCGACCGCCGCGCTCGTCGTGATGGTGTTCGCGGTCGCGCAGATCGTCGTCCACATGATCTACTTCCTGCACATGAGCGGCAAGTCGGAGGGCGGCTGGACGATGATGGCGTTGATCTTCACGATCATCCTCGTTGTCATCACGCTCAGCGGATCGATCTGGGTGATGTACCACATGAACACGAACATGATGCCGATGCAGGCCGCGGCGGATATGTGATGAGCACGCGACCGGGCCCTGCCGTCTACGTCGCAGGTCTGGTCGCGCTCCTGCTGTTCGCCGGGTTCATGGCGCTCGGCATCTGGCAGGTCGAGCGCCGCGCCTGGAAACTCAACCTGATCGAACAGGTCGCGGCGCGTGCACATGCCGCGCCGGTCGCCCCGCCCGGACCCGCCTCCTGGGGCGCGATCACCGCTACCACCGACACCTATCGTCGCATCCGCCTCGACGGCACCCTCGATAATTCGCGTGAGACTCTGGTCCGCGCCGCCACCGCGCTCGGCAGCGGGTATTGGGTCGTCACTCCCTTGCGGACCGCCCAAGGCTTCACCGTCCTTGTAAATCGCGGCTACGTCTCGCCCGAACAGCGCGTCGCGCATACCAAGCCGACCGGCCCGGTCACGATCACCGGCTATCTCCGCATCACCGAGCTCGGCGGAGGCTTCCTGCGCCACAACGACCCCGCCACCGGCAAATGGTATTCGCGCGACGTCGCCGCGATCGCCAAGGCCCGCGGCCTCTCGAACGTCGCGCCCTATTTCGTCGACGCGGACAAGTCCGGCACCGCCGCCCCGGTCGGCGGCCTGACGATCATCGCCTTCCCCAACAACCACCTCGTCTACATGCTGACCTGGTTCGCACTCGCCGCGATGACCATCGTCGCTTTCGTCGTGTTCGTCCGCCAGGATGCGCGCAAGCGGCGAGGGGCCCCAGACGCATGACAACGGGGGACGCATGACAACGGCGGGCGCACGCCAGGGCTGGCAACGTTGGCTCGCGCTCGCGACCGCGCGCACCGACGCGACCGGCAACGCCAACATGCGCCAGCTCGTGACGCTGCGCTGGATCGCAGTCGCCGGTCAGCTCGTCACCATCTTGTTCGCACGGTTCGCGCTCGGCTTCGACCTGCCGCTCGTCCCGATGATGGCCGCGCTCGCCGCCGCGGTAGGCCTTAACCTCGCGAGCATGCCGCTCTACGGCTGGCGCAAAGGCGCGAACATCCAGCTCTTGCTCGCGCTGTTGTTCGACGTCGGCCTGCTCACCACGCAGCTTTATCTCGCGGGCGGCGCCACCAACCCGTTCATTTCGCTCTACCTGCTCCACGTCGTGCTCGGCGCGGTGCTGCTCGATCGCTGGTCGAGCTGGGCGATCGTCGCCGTCACCGCTGCCTGTTTCGGGGTGCTCACGCTCTATTACCACCCGCTGATCCTGCCCCCGAACTACAGCGGCGAGTATTTCCTGCTCTACACGATCGGTTCGTTGCTCTGCTTCATGCTGATCGCGACGCTGTTGATGCTCTTCATGGCCCGCATCACCGGCAATTTGCGCGCCCGCGACACGCGCCTAGCTGACCTTCGCCAGCAGGCCGCGGAGGAGGACCACATCGTCCGCATGGGGCTCCTCGCATCCGGTGCAGCGCATGAACTCGGCACGCCGCTCGCGTCGATCGCGGTCATCCTCGCCGACTGGCGCCGCATGCCGACACTCGCCCAGGACGCCGACCTCCAGGCCGAGATCGTCGAGATGCAGTCCGAGGTGCAGCGCTGCAAGGCGATCGTCACCGGCATCCTCCTGTCCGCCGGCGAAGCGCGCGGCGAAGCGCCCGAGATCATGCCGCTGCACCAGTTCCTCGACGCGATCGTCGACGAATGGCGCGCGGTCCATGCGGGTGTAGAGTTCGACTACACCACGCGAGTCGGCGACGATCCGCAGGTCGTGTCCGACCCCGCATTGAAACAGGTGATCGCCAACGTGCTCGACAACGCCGCCGAAGCCTCGCCGCACTGGGTTGCGTTCCGCGGCGAGCGCAGCGACGGCGACCTCGCCCTGATCGTCCGCGACCGCGGCCCCGGCTTCAGCAAGGAACGCCTCGCCAGCTTCGGCAAACCCTATCAGTCGAGCAAGCGCGAACCCAGCCACGGTCTCGGCCTGTTCCTAGCCGTCAACGTCATGCGCAAACTCGGTGGTGGCGTATCCGTCGTAAACTGCGAAGGCGGCGGCGCCGAAGTCACGATCCGCATGCCCCTCTCCGCGATTGCGCTCTCGTGATGGGTACGGATCGACAGTCTGTTCGAGCTAAGGCTTCCGTCATGCCGGGCTTGTTCCGGCATCCACCGTGCCGCAAAATCGAGAGATTGCGGTTTGCAGAACCGTGGACCCCGGAACAAGTCCGGGGTGACGGAGTGGTTTGGGACAACCGTTGTCCAAACACGCGTGTCGGATCGGTGCGACCCAAATGACCGAACCCAAGCTTCTCGCCATCGTCGAGGACGACGAAACCTTCGCCCGCACGCTCCGCCGATCGTTCGAACGCCGCGGCTACGAAGTGATGCAAGCCGCCAGCCACGAGGAACTCGTCGAACAGCTAGCCGAGCGCACGCCCCGTTATGCCGTCGTCGACCTGAAGCTGGGCGGCGCCTCCGGCCTGGTCTGCGTCCAGACTCTCCACGCGCACGACCCCGAGATCCTCGTCGTCGTCCTCACCGGTTTCGCCAGCATCGCCACCGCGGTCGAGGCGATCAAGCTCGGTGCGTCGCACTACCTCGTCAAACCCTCGAACACCGACGACATCGAAGCCGCATTCGATCGCACGGAGGGCAGCGTCGACACCGAACTCTCCGAGCGCCCGACCTCGATCAAGACGCTCGAATGGGAGCGTATCCACACCACGCTCGCCGAAACCGACTTCAACATCTCCGAGACCGCGCGCCGCCTCGGCATGCACCGCCGCACGCTCGCGCGAAAGCTCGAGAAACGCCCGGTCAAATAGCGGCAACGCATCGGTGATGGCCGGCGTTGTCCCCCAATGCGTTCCCAAAAACTCTGGCAACCCCGCCGCCTGCTGGCGACCCCATCCGCGCTGACCTGGGAACATGGTGCCGAGATCGCCGCGCGGGCTACCGCACGCGGCGTACCGGTCACGGCGCTACCGAGCGACCGCCTCAAGCTCGACTTCCCCGCCGACTTCCGCCGCGCCTACGCGGAAGCAAAGGCAACGCTGGCGCTGGTCGTCGCGCCACCCTCGAAGCGCAAGCTCCAGCCGATCGCCCCCAGCGCCGACTGGCGGATCGACCTCGCCGAAGGCTGCCCTGCGCATTGCGGCTATTGCTACCTGGCGGGCTCGCTCAAGGGCCCTCCCATCACCCGCGTCTACGCGAACTTGCCCGAGATCCTCGCCGAACTCCCCGCGCATCTCGGCCAGGGCACCGTAACCTCGCGTTCGACCGCCCGCGCGTACGAGGGCACGACGTTTGAGGCGTCCTGCTACACCGATCCGCTCGGCATCGAACACGTCACCGGATCGCTGTCAGCGCTGATCGCACATTTCGGCGCGTGGGAAGCCGACGTGCAACTGCGCTTCACCACCAAGTTCGACGCGGTCGAGCCATTGCTGACGCTAGATCACCGCGGCCGCACCCGCATGCGCGCCTCGATCAACCCCGCCGCCTATGCGCGCTTCGAAGGCGGCACGAGCCCCGTCGCCGCGCGGCTGGTGGCGCTGCGCACGATGGCAGACGCCGGCTACAAGATCGGCCTCACGGTCGCCCCGATCATCGCCGCCGAAGGCTGGCGCGAGGCGTATGGCGAACTGTTAGCGGAGGCGGGCAGGGTGCTCGCCGACATACCCGACGTGACGATCGAACTGATCACCCACCGCTACACCCCCGGGTCGAAGGCGGTACTCGAAACCTGGTACCCCGGCTCGTCGCTCGACCTCAGCATGGCCAACCGCACGGAGAAACGCACCAAGTTCGGCTCGGTAAAATACGTCTACGACGCCGAAACGATGCGCGCGCTCCGCACCTTCTTCCAGGACGAGATCGCCGCCAAGCTCCCCCAGGCCCGGATCCTCTACTGGACCTGACCGCCGCGCCAACCGGCAACGCAGCGTTGCCATTCGCGGCCTTCCGATCGCCGCCACCGCCGCCTACTTCGAAGCCATGACAAACACCCGCCAGCCAACGCTCTTCATCCCGCACGGTGGCGGGCCCTGTTTCTTCATGGATGACCCCGCCGGCAACTGGACCGGCATGGCCGCATATCTCCGGTCGATCGCCGCCTCGCTGCCCGAAAAGCCCAAGGCGATCCTCGTCGTCTCCGGCCACTGGGAAACGCGGGGCTTCGCCTTCACCGGTGCTGCCACCCCGCCGCTGATCTACGACTATGGCGGCTTCCCCCAGCACACCTACGAACTGCGCTACGACGCCCCCGGCGACCCCGCGCTGGCAGCCCGCGCCGCCGACCTGCTCCGTGGCGCCGGAATGACCGCGACCATCGACCCCACGCGCGGCCTCGATCACGGCGTCTTTATCCCGATGAAGGTCGCATTCCCCGACGCCGACATGCCGGTCGTCGAGATGTCGGTCGACCGCGATCTCGACCCTACGCTACACGCCGCCGCCGGCCGTGCACTCGCCCCCTTACGCGACGAAGGCGTGCTGATCGTCGGCTCGGGCATGAGCTTCCACAACATGCGCGGCTACGGCGACCCGCGTTTTACCGCACCGTCCGAAGCGTTCGACCAGTGGCTGACCGCCGCAGTCGAGTCCGAACCCACCGCGCGCACCGCCGCGCTAGCCAATTGGGCCGAAGCCCCCGCCGGCCGTCTCTCGCATCCGCGCGAAGAGCATCTTCTCCCGCTGATGGTCGCCGCCGGCGCCTCCGACCAGCCCGGCGCACACGTCTACGGGGAGCGCGTCCTACAAACCGCAATCTCCGGCTACCGCTTTCCCTGAGTGTGGCGGCGCCCTCTCGATCCTCCCCCGCCAGGGGGAGGTGTCGCCGAAGGTGACGGAGGGGGAGGATACGGAACGACTGTTTCCCTTTCCTCCCCCTCCGTCTGGCAAGCGCCAGCCACCTCTCCCTGGCGGGGGAGGATCCATTCATCGTTCAATACGCTAAAGGAAATCCCATGGTTCTTCCCGTCCTGCTCGCTATCTCCGGCAGCCTGCGCCGCGGCTCGTACAATACCGCGATCCTGACCGCGCTTGGCGACGCGATCACTGACAAGGCCGCGCTGACGGTCTTCGCGCTGAACGACGTGCCCCTCTACGATCAGGACGCCGACACCGACACGCCCCCCGAAGCCGCCGCAGCCCTGCGCGCGGCGATCGGCGCGGCCGATGGGATCGTCATCGCCTCTCCCGAATATAATCACGGCATGTCCGGCGTCCTGAAGAACGCGCTCGACTGGGCCTCACGCCCGCACGGCAAGGCGACGCTCACGGGCAAGCCGGTCTTCACGTTAACCTCGTCACCCGGTGCGGTAGGCGGCGCGCGTGCGCACGCGCAACTCAACGAGACGCTGGCGTCGATCGGCGCCCGTACCGTCCTGCGTCCGCAAGCCGTCGTCGGCGCCGTGCACGAGAAGATCGTCGATGGTCGCCTCACCGATCAGCGCACCCTCGACTTCCTGAAAGGCGGCGTAGATGACCTGCTCGCCGACATCGCGCGCCCGACCGCTGCCGACCGCGAGGCGTCCTGACATGCGGCAGGTCCTCCACCAATACCCCGCCGAGCGCGACGACATCGCCGATCTCGTCACCCGCCGCCCGCTACCGGGGCCGGGCCTGGCACAGGTCGATCCGTTCCTGTTCCTCAACCATCACGGCCCACAGACCTATCGCCCCGGCAACACCGGCCTCCCGTTCGGCCCGCATCCGCACCGCGGCTTCGAGACAGTCAGCTTCATCCTGAAAGGCGAGATGGCGCACCTCGACAGCGGCGGTCACGAAAGCGTGATCCGCGCCGGCGGCATCCAGTGGATGACCGCAGGCTCGGGCCTGATCCACGCCGAAATCTCGCCCGCCTCGTTCAAGCGCGACGGCGGCCCGCTGGAGATCCTGCAACTCTGGGTCAACCTCCCCGGCCGGCTCAAAATGGCCAAGCCCGCCTATACCGGCCTCCAGCGCGAGGACATTCCCGCGATCCCGGTCGAAGGTGGCACCGTGAATCTGATCTCGGGCAGCTTCGGCGATGATCGCGGCCCGATCGAATCGCTGACCGATGTTGCGATGATGACCGTCGAACTCGAAGCCGGCGCCAAGCTCGACCTGCTAGCGCCAAGCGGCCGCGCGGTCTTCTTCTACGTCGTTGCCGGCTCGCCCTCGGCGAACGGCACACCGATCAAGCCGCATCATCTCGCCACGTTCGGCAGCGATGGCGACACGATCACCGTCGAAACCGAAACTCCCGCGACGATCCTCTACGGCCACGCCGACCCGATCGGCGAGCCCGTTGTCTCACACGGCCCGTTCGTCATGAACACGCGCGAAGAGATCGTGCAGGCGATCGAAGACTATAACGCAGGCCTGTTCGGCAAGCCGCCCGTCATCCGCTAGGGTGCTTTACGCACCGGTGGCAGCGCGGCGCAGATGTCCGCGCCGCCCGCCGGTACCGTGAAGAACGGCCCCGCCCGATTCTCCCGCGACGCGATCCACGCCACGAACCGCGCATTGTCCGCCGCGCGATATTCGAAATGCGGTCGCTCGGCGGCGGGCAGTTCGCTCGCGAGGCGGGCGGACACGATCGGGCTACGCTCCCCCTCGGTCTTGTAGAACCCCAGGTCTCCCGTCCCGCGCGGCAGCGACGACAGCCACTCGACCCCGTCGATCACGCGTCCGACCACCGCGATGTTCCGGTCGAGCGCACGCGGCGAATGGCCGATCACGGTATACAGCTCCGCGCCGCTTCCCGTGCTCGGCGCCAGATCACGCGCGACGCCCACCATCCCATAGCAATGCGGCACCCACTCGGTCGCGCCATTGCCCGCCAGCGGCCACCCGTCGCGGCTATACCCCGCCCATTCGGCATAGGGATCGCGCTGCGACAGGCGCGCCACGGTGGTCGGCCCGGCATGCGAGTATTCCGCCGGCGGATTCGCGACCACGCCAGCGACAAGCGGCTTCTTCTCGGTCGCATCGCCCCATTGCGCGACGTAATTGTCCTGCACCCGGTACACGCTAGTTCCCGTATCCCACCAATGCGCCGCGGCGAGCTTGCGGATGTTGGCGACGTGCACGGGCGCGTATCGCGGCGCCAACCGCACCGTGAAGCGATGCCCGTCGGCCAGCGTAAACACGAGCAGTTCGTCGTCCGGTACCGCCTTCCAGTCAGCCGGCAACGGATCCGAGGGAAGTGTCGCGGCGACCGGGGCTGGTGCAGCAACGGCCTGCGCGAGCGCGGCGGCAAGAAGGAGATTCAACATCCCCGAAGACTGCCCGAGTGCATCACCGCACGCAATCGCTTGCGCACACGCGAAACCCGCACTAGCAGACCCCCTTCCAGAGCAATGCGGAGCGGTGGCCGAGTGGTCGAAGGCGCTCGCCTGGAAAGTGAGTATACGTCAAAAGCGTATCGTGGGTTCGAATCCCACCCGCTCCGCCATTTAGTCCCAGAATTAGCGAACGCACGCCGACCGGCGCCCTGAAACGGCGCAGTTCGGCGCCTTTTTGCGTCTGCAACGGTACCCCAGAGATGTCAGTCAGACCGCAAACGCGCGCCACGCGCCTGCCTTTCTCTGCAGTCAGGGCAGCCAGTACCGTTTCCCTGCTATTCCCTGCCAACCCGTGCGTTCGCCATTTCGTGCAATGAATGATGCATTTCTTATCGAGAAAAGCGAGCAATCTGCGTAATTTAGCGGCAGCGTTCCCTGTAGTTTCCGGCAGCGAAAATAACGTGCCTTGGCAGCGTAAGCGCATGTCGGTTGCAGTGAATGTGCGTATTCCGCACCGACGAAAGTAAATTGGGCGGTTTGCCGGACAAATGTAAAGTATAGCCTTAATCGAAATAATTACATGTGGAGTATGAGAGGCTATTGACGTGATAAAATCTCGAGCTATCTCTGAAACCAGAAGACGAGGCCAAATGAGTGCGTGGTTGGCGTCTTCGTGAAACTTCGCGAGCCGCCTTTTTATGTGAGGTGATTGCGTGACGAAGGTAAAATCAGAACATGGCTCTAATCGGGCATCTGCGCTCGGCGAATGGGAGCTGGTGGCATTAGCAAACCTGACGCCTGCCGCTCGGCGGACCCGGACGCACAGTGGAAAGAAGCGGCAGATCGTTGAGGCAAGTATCCGTGAATACGGAATCCTCGATCCCATCACCATTAACAGCGCGAACGTCATCATCGACGGACACCTTCGTGTCGAAGTTGCGCTCAAGCTGGGCTTCAGGGAGGTCCCGGTTATTCGCATATCTCATCTGAGCGATGCCGAGTTGCGCGCCTATGCCATTGCAGCGAACAAGCTGCCCGGGGTGGCAAACTATGATCTCGACGCTTTGCGCATCGAGCTCGAGGAGATTCGCGCGGACGTGCCGACGCTGGATCTAACGCTCACCGGCTTCACCATTGGCGAGATGGATCGTCTCGATGGGCGCTACCTTGCCGGGCGGTATGATGATCTCGACTGTGACCTGCCCGAAATCGACGAGGAGCCGGTGACACGGCCTGGCGATCTTTACGCACTTGGGGATCACAGGATCATATGCGGCGACAGTCTAGAGCCGTCGGTCTACGTGAAGCTTATGGGTGCGGAACGGGCGGCGTGCTGCTTCACCGATCCACCGTACAATGTGAAGATCCAGGGGCACGTGACGAGCTCGGCAAAGCATGGTGACTTTGTCATGGCGTCAGGCGAAATGACGCAGGGCGAATTCGAAGGCTTTCTCGACACCGCGCTGGTGAATGCCCGCGAGCAGCTCACCGATGGCGCAATCGTTTTCGTCTGCATGGACCATGCTCACCTGCTCGAGCTGCTTCGCGTCGGCGAGCAGGTGTTCAGCGAGCGCCTGAACATCTGCATGTGGGACAAGGGCAGGGGCGGGATGGGCTCGCTGTACCGAAGCCAGCACGAATGCGTCGCGGTGTTCAAGAATGGCGCCGCCCCGCACATCAACAATGTCGCGCTTGGCAAGAATGGTCGCGACCGCACCAACGTCTGGTCGTTTCCTGGCATGATCGGATTTGGGCAGGCAAAGAACAAGGCGCGGGCGTTGCACCCAACCGTCAAGCCGGTCGTGCTTATGGCCGAGGCGCTGCTCGATGTGACGAATATTGGCGACCGAGTGCTGGACCCGTTTGGTGGCTCGGGCAGCACGCTGATCGCCGCCGAGCGTACGGGTCGTCATGCGCGGCTCATCGAATTCGATCCAATCTATGTGGATCGCACCATCGCGCGCTGGGAAAAGCTGACCGGCGGCAAGGCTCAACGGCTGCACCGTGAGCCTGATGCCGCCACCGAGACTGCCGATGCCGAGGAGAATGCATGATGGGACATTATGACGATCGCGATTATGCCGTCGGCAAGGGCAAGCCGCCGGCCGAACACCAGTTCAAGAAGGGGAAGTCCGGCAATCCAAGAGGACCAAGCCACAAGAAGAAGGCGCGGGACGCGACGCTCGAAGTGCTCGCGCACGAAGCGGTGAACGAAATGGTATCGGTTTTCATAAACGGACGTGAACGTCGATTGCCTAAGAAGCAGGCTATTGTTCTTGGTATCGTCAACGACGGACTGGCCGGAACACCTGCGCAGCGCCTCAAGGCGCTAAAGGCGCTGAAGGATATTGGTGCGTTCGACAGGACCATCGAGGATCACCGGCTTACCCCGGAGATGGAGCAGGAGCGAGCCATGGTGCTCCTCAATCTTTTGAGAGAAGAGGGTATGCGCGACGACGAGATGCGGCACCACTTTGCGGAATACAATCGATCGGTTCCGTGAACCTCGATGCTACCGGAAAGTAGCGGCCATTATAGGGCGCGGGCTATGGTCCAGTCGACGAGCCCGGCGTTGATGGCGAGGTCGGCAACCTCGCTGCCTTGTACCAGCTCGAGGCGACGGCTGCCTGTCGATGGCGGTACGACAAGAGTTCCGGCCGGCGAGTGACAGATGAGCATGATGCGTTCGCCGGCGTTTCGTTCGTCGAGCCGTCTGGCGTAATCGTCGACCACCTGCTGGTTCGCGCTCGATTTGATCTGCACCGCCATACGTTCGCGTGTGAAGGACTGTTCGACGACAAGATCGACGTCCTTCATCGTCCCGCCCAGCGATGACATCCGAACCCAGCCGGTTCGCGCCAGCGCTAGGTCGATCAGCTGCTCGAAGTCGTGCCATGTCAGCTGCTGGATGAGTGCCTGCAGATGCAGCCTGAGTTCCAGTCGCGCCGCGGCGACCGCGGCCTGGACGGGATCAGTTGTGGCGTTGATGTAGCGCCGGCAGAGCGCTTCCTGATCCTCCCTAAGGCTGCAGATAGTGCGCTGGTAGCCCTGAAGCTGTGAAAGGCGCGTGCTCAACCGCTCGAAGTCGAGCACGCGGCCGTCGATGTCGCGGTCGCTCCAGCCGCCGCGCGTCGCCCGGTAATATGCTGCATCGATGCCATTGCCGTCTGCCGCCACATGAACCTCGGGGTTAGCCAAACACCACCACATGCGGCCACGCGCGAACGTGATCCACATTGCGTCGGAATCGCCATCGAAGAAGGCGCGTGCCTCGTTTGTGTAGCCCGTCGCTGTCGACTGGATACGACCCTGCGCGATGTAGGCCTGGCTCACTGCCGCCCAGTCGCCGGTGAGTCCGGCAACATGGCGGTCGTCCTTGGTGCCCCATTCGAGGCGTCCACGATCCAGCGCGCCTTCCCACCGGCCACCGGCGCCAAGCTTGATGAAGCGAATCTTCGAGGGGCTGATCTGGTCCATGTCCACCGGCGTCGCTTGCGTGCGACAGCAAGTCCACTCGAAAATGATACTCATCGTCCGTGGTGCGACAGGCAACATCGCTGTTGATGCAACGGCGATGGATGTGCGCCAGCGCCTCGGACAAAACATACGCCGGCTTCGGCGCGCCAGGGGTTTGGCGCAGGAGAAGTTTGCGCTGCAGTTCGGGATCGACCGGACCTATGTCAGCGGCATCGAACGGGGCGCGCGCAACCCGACGGTCACCATCGTTCAGCGGTTTGCCGATGCGCTCGAAGTGCCTATCGCGGAGCTGTTCGCTGAGCACGAGTGACGACCATCTGCGACCGCGACAAAGCTGCGTCTCGACTTCCGCCGCAGGGTCGTCCTTCCTGTCGGCATGGACGATTGTGAAGAGCTTGTCTCAAGGCTGCTGACCTCGCGGGCGCTATCATGGAAGATGCCTCCGCCATCGCCATCATTGGTGAGGGTAACCTCCCGCTTGCCGAGCGTGCCGCTGTCGTATCCAGCGCCGCGGCGGATGCTGGGCTTCTCGCGCAAGCGGCAGCGATTGCGCTTCGCCGACGTTGAGCGTGTCGATAGTCAGTTTCGCCTACGTTGGTTCATTATCCGATTGCCCGTCCCGGCAACATCTCTGCCATCTGGGTCTGCCACTCAAGCGCAACGGCGCCCTCGACCGTTAGGCTGGCGGCGGTAACGCTGGCCCGCTGACGCCCGGCGAGTATCGCTTCGGTTACGGCCGGTGCGAGAAACGCGAGGCGAGTGACGCGTATGACATAGGAGTGTGTGACGCCTTCTCGAACGGCGAGTTCGCTCGCGCTTATCTCGCCGGCGCGCAGTATCGACCACCAGCGCCTTGCCTGGACGAGGAGCCGTACCAACGAGCGGTCAGGTGTCGCGTGCGCGACGCGGCCATTGTCCTGCACCAGCCGAAGCGCGCGTCCCGACCGCGTCAGCCGCGCGGCGCATGACGTTTCGATCGTCGTCGTTCCGTCATCAAGCCGGGCTATACCGAGCGATCTGGCAACCATCTCGCTGTCGCAGCTGACAGTCACGGTGGTGGCGCCCACCTCAACTTTGTGAACGATGCCCGCGAGCACGGGGGAGCGAGGCTCTCGCACATCGACCGATAGCTGGGTGCAGCGTGCGTGAAGCTCAGCGATCTGGTGAACCTGAACATCGAGGGATGTGAGGGCCGCCAGTTCCAGCGGGTGTGCAAACAGCTGTTG
Organism: Sphingomonas sp. PP-F2F-A104-K0414; assembly: GCF_004340945.1. Lineage (GTDB taxonomy): Bacteria > Pseudomonadota > Alphaproteobacteria > Sphingomonadales > Sphingomonadaceae > Sphingomonas. Next base: position 472,434 of record NZ_SLYD01000001.1, on the reverse strand, counting down.
AACGCGCTCGGCGACGAGCGTCTCGATCTCGCGTGCGGGGATCCGCAATCCCGTCGCGGTCGTGCCGTGCTGCAGGCCACGACTAACATAATAGCGGTGGCGCATTTTGCCCTTATTGGCGTGTGTCGCCACCAGCGGTTCGCCCTCGGCATCGACGATCTTGCCGGCGAGCGGACTGGCCTCGCTTGCAGATGCACGTGTCCGGTGCCCCTGGACGTGGTCGGCGAGCATCGCCTGCACGGCGGCGAACGTCGGTTCATCAATGATCGCCGGGTGCAGCCCGGCGTGGACAATGCCCTTGTGACCGATCTTGCCTGCGTAGGTGACGTTCTTCAGAATCTGATAGATTTGACCGCGTGTGAAGGCACCGCCGCCCATCGGTTTGCCGCCAAGTGTCATCCGTCGGGGAAGGGTGACCGCGTCGCGGCTGAGCTCCCCCTGCAGGCTTCGTACGCTGCCGAGAGCCAGATATCGCGCGAACAGACCGCGGATGAGTTTCGCGTGCTCTTCGACAATGACGAGGCTGCGCTCATCCGGCGCATAGCCAAGCGGCGGCGTGCCGCCCATCCACATACCCCGCGCCTTGGACGCCGCGATCTTGTCGCGAATGCGTTCCGCGGTCACCTCGCGCTCGAACTGCGCGAACGACAGCAGCATGTTGAGCGTCAGCCGCCCCATGCTGGTGGTCGTGTTGAACGACTGGGTGACGGACACGAAGCTGGTGCCTGCCGCGTCGAACGTCTCGACGAGCTTGGCGAAGTCGAACAGCGAGCGGGTCAGCCGGTCGACCTTGTAGACGACGATGATATCGACACGGTCCGCAGCCACTTCGGCGAGCAGGCGCTTGAGGGCAGGGCGTTCGAGCGTGCCGCCGGACAAACCGCCATCGTCATAAATGTCGGGCAGCGCCAACCAGCCTTCGCTCGCCTGGCTGAGGATATAGGCCGCGCACGCTTCGCGCTGGGCATCGAGGCTGTTGAAGCTTTGCTCCAGCCCTTCATCGGAGGATTTGCGCGTGTAGATCGCGCAGCGGATCTGCTTCATTCAGCTACCGCCTTTGTCTTCAAACCGAAGAAGGCCGGACCCGACCAGCGCGTGCCGGTGATCGCGCGCGCAACCTCGGACAGCGAGCGCCAGTCGCGGTCGTCCCAGCGGATGATCCGATCCTCGCCGACGACGACGACGTGCACGCGTCCGCCCCATTCGCGGACCAACCGCATGCCTGCAACCACGGTCCGGGTACGGGTTTGGGCGCGGCCGAGCTGATCGAGCGTCCGGGAGCACGACCGCGACAGCCCACCCGATGCGCGTGCCTGGATCTCCCAGGCAAGTGCCAGGCGCAGCATCTTCGGGCTGACCCGCGGTGCTGGACTACCGACAAGCTCGTGCCAGCGCCCGCGGAGGGCCGCCGTCGCCTCCGTTTCCATCTCCGCTATAAAGACTGCGACGTCCATCATGCGGCAGCCATGATACGGTAGCCCGTGACGCCGCTGCATTTAACGCGCTCAACGGCGTGGCCTTTCTTGCGCAGCCCGGTAAGGGCCGCGCGCATGGTGTGCGGCAGCCAGCCGGTGGCCTCTGTTAGCTCGCTCGCCAGCGCGCCGTCTGGGCGTCCTATGAGCGCCAGAACGGTCGCGATCTTTGTCGGGGTTTTTCCCGCGTCAGCAATCTCGGGCGATGGCGCGGGGGTGGTGTTGGTAGTCTGCTCGCTGGCATCGGCCATGCCGATGGCGACCCTGCCAGCGGTCGTGACGAACAAACCGACGCTAATATCCCCATCAGTGCGGTGGACTGGCGCTCCACCGACGACTTCGCGTTCTTCGGCCAGTTGCTGCCGGAGAAGGGCAGCGACAGCCTTGGCGGCACCGCCGCCGGGCTTGATGCTCGTGGGCAGTGGCAGCATGCTGCCATCCGCCCGCTGGCATGCGGACGCGAGGAGGATGGCTTGTGTATCACTGAGTTTGGTCATGGTGCGGTCTCCGGTCAGGAGCAGCGTCGATGCTGCCCCACTGACCAGAGCCCCGGTGATGGATCACTCGGGGCGGTCGGGGCGACTCAACCCCCGCATTCGCGTGCCAACCCTGTCGCTCTGGGGCGCAACGAAGTCGAATGGAATGTGCAGCGTCAGAGCGCTACCGCGACATTCTGGTGGTTAGCGGTCTGACCGCTTTCGGCTACAGCGAGCGGTAAACCGCCGTTCATTCACCCTCGGTGATCACAGCTATCGGTCGGCTCGCGCGGCAAACCGCTCGCCGGGCGTCACCCGCTGCACGTTCGGCGTTCCACGTCCACGATAGACCCGTTGGTCGAGCCACTCGGTCTCTTCCGCGACGTCCACAAAGCCGACTTCGCGCGACCAGAACCGTCGATCGGAATTCCATCGGTAGCCGTGCGCTTTCAACACGTCCTTCGCATCGAAAGGAGCCCCGACCGCGTCTATTCGAAAACTATCCAGCATGCAGCGTTCCAACGGATGCGAAAGGATTGTACGTTCGTCCGTCGCGATCGTTTCAAGCAGGCTGGTGAGCGCCGAGACGTCGTTGCTGGCGCGGTGCCCGACGAAGAATCGGCCGCTCTGCATGACCAGATGCGCGAGTGAGCGGCCCTCGAATCCGAGCGCCGGCCAATCCAGCTGTGTGAGGCTACGCTGCAGGTCATGACTGTCACGAGCGTGTGGCGTCTGGAGCCTTTGGCGGCGTAGCTGGTGACGACCGGGCCCAGATGCGAAGCTGGAAGATATTCCGAACAACCGTCGGTGGAGATGCCGGCCTCCCGCAAGGCGCGGTCTTCTACCGCAAACCAAAGCGCCTCCTCGAAGCTGTGCCGCCCCCCTTGCATTCGGATCATTCCTCCGGGCAGCGCCCAAAGTCCCTCGAACTCGTAGCCCCTGCATAGTACCGGGGCCTTTCGGACGGCTGCAAAGCAATCGTCCCGCCGGGCGTAAAGGACGCTGCCCACGCGCCATGCCGCCTCTGGCGACGTCCCGAAGAAGCCGTCGTCCAAACTTACGCACGATGCCAGAAAGGTCCGATAATCCGTCAAGGCGTTCCCTCGCGCTGCTCAAGACGGATGGCGATCCGGTCTCCCGAGACCGGCCATTCGTCAAGCGCGATCTTTCCCGTTTCTCCGTCTCCGACAGTCCATTTCGGGAAAGAGAAATCGGGAACAGATTTTGGGAAACGGGGTGCCCCGGACGGCTCTGGCCGTGATCGCCAAGGCGACTGTCCCGCTATGGGTTCCTAATTGGGAAGGCTTCGGGCTTCCGCAGGATCGTAAGCAACTGGTCCATCATGGTCGAACCGTGTGCGTGCTGCCCTGAACTCCGAGGCATTGTCGATGATCCAGCTCCAAAGCGGCATCATCCCTACGAGCAAGCCCCGTCCCATGGGCGTCAGCGTGTAATCGACCCGTGGCGGCACCTCCCCGTAGTCGCGGCGGAGAATGAGCCCATCGCGTTCCAAGTGACGCAAGGATCGGGTCAACATGCGCTGCGTGACGCCTTCAAGCCGTCGCGCCAGTTCGGCGTGGCGTAGCGTACCGGCGACCCCCAAAGCATGGACGATGCCGAGCGACCATCGGTTGCCGGCATGGGCCAGCACTTCCCGCTTCAACCCGTCATCATCGTCGCTAAGCGCGTCGCAGGCTGCTTGCGAGCGGGCAATCACCGCATCGAAGTCCAAGTCATTAAACGGTATCACGCGTGTACCTTCTTCTTCATCCCGACCGTGCGCCTCATTTTGCCATCAGGATCATAAGGAGCACCTGATGCCAGAAACAAAAAACCCTGCCGCCACTACCCTTGTCATCGGCGCGGGAGAACTGGGACTGGCCGTCATCAACGGCCTGTTGGAGCAGAACCCGGAAGGCGCCGGATCGATCAGCGTCCTCCTGCGGCCAGCCGCCGATGCAGCCGGAGAGCAGGTCGACCGCCAGTTGCAGGACAAAGGACTCCAAATCGTTCGCGGCGATCTTGCGACGGAAACGGTCGATGGCCTTGCCGCCATCTTCGCCCCGTTCCATACGGTTATCTGCTGCACGGGGTTCGTTGGCGGCCCCGGCACGCAACGCAAGATAACCAAGGCCGTCCTGCAAGCCGGCGTGGAACGCTATGTGCCTTGGCAGTTCGGTGTCGATTACGACGTGGTCGGGCATGGCAGCGGACAACCGGTGTTCGATGGGCAGGCGGACGTGCGCGACATACTGCGCGGGCAATCCGCCACGGAATGGGTCATCGTCTCGACGGGCATGTTCACCAGCTTCCTGTTCGAGCCGGCCTTCGGTCTGGTCGATCTCGAACGCTCCAAGGTTCATGCGCTCGGTAGTTGGGACAACCGCCTGACCGTGACCACCTCGGACGATATTGGACGGCTCACCGCCGCGATCCTCGCGCATGAACCGCGCATCCGGGATGAGGTGGTGTACGTCGCAGGGGATACGTTCTCCTACGCCCAACTTGCCGACATGGTTGAAGGGCATTTGGGTCGCGATGCGGAACGGGTGTTGTGGGACATGGATCGGCTGCGGTCCGAAGTCGCGTCACATCCGGACGATGGGATGCGAAAGTACCGTCTTGCCTTTGCCCGCGACACCGGCGTCGCGTGGAACAAGGAGCAGACCTTCAATGCCGCGCAAGGCATTGAGGTCGTGGACGTGCCGGCGTGGCTCGATCAGCGGAAGGCCGCTTGATATGGCCGCCTTGTTGCCTGCCGATCCTTCGCGGCTACACGATGCTGCGGCGGTGGCCTTCGCGCGTCCTGATGTGCTGGTCAGCTCCGATGACGGTGCCGCTTCCATGCTCGCGGAACTCGCCGCGACCTATTACGGCTTCTGGAACAACGGCAGCACAGCACTATTCGAGGCGACCGTTTCCCCTGGCTACACAGATCGCACTTTGCCTGCCGGTCGGCAGCAAGGCCCGTCAGGTCTGGCCGATGCCGGGGCGGCCTTCTTCACGGCGTTCCCCGATGGCCGGGTGAAGGTTCTCCAACAGATGCTGGTTAGGGATCGTATCGTCAGCCATCTTCGCGTCACGGGCACTTTCACGGGAAGCCGCAGAGGCAGGGAAGGGGCCGGTCAGGCGATAGACTATCTGGCGACCGACATCATGCGGGTCGCTGACGGGCTGATTGTCGAAAATTGGCATGTCGAGGATCACGAGACGCTGCACCGGCAGCTCGCCGTCTCGGCATAACATTCCCGCAACACGGGTTTTGGGAGAGCTGAGGCTTTCCCATTTCTCGATCCCGATCGGGAAACGACAGGGCAGACCGCTCACGGTGACAAGCGCCTGATGATCGACTGTGCCGCCGTGAGAGGAAGGGACGCCGAGTCCGCCCGATCCATCGTCATCAGTTCCGAGGTGACGACCGGCGCCCCGCAGAAATCGAAGATGCCGTGCTCGATCTGGGTTTGCATGGCCTGACGATAGCCCCGCTTCGCGTAGGTCGCGCTGTCGGCTCCACCCAGTGCGATCAGGTGCACCTTCAACCGACCAAGTTTCTTGACGATGCCCTGCTCGGCATCCTCCGCGAAGGCCCATCCGGAAACGAACACCCGATCGATCCAGCCCTTAAGCAAAGCCGGCATCGACCACCAATAGACCGGATAGACCAGGACCAGATGATCGGCCCCGTCGATCCGTCGCTGCTCCTTCAGCACGTCATCCGGCATGGGGTCGCCGGCTGCGTAGGCTGCATGGTCGGCCGGGCCGAAAACCGGATCGAACCTCTCGGCTGCAAGGTCAGCGACCTCGGCCGTGTGGCCAAGGGCCTCGAGCGCTTCAACGACCGCAGCGGTGACAGAGCGAGTGAGCGAAGTCGCGGCCGGATGTGCCATGACCAGCACGACGTGCGCACGGCGGGACTCCTGTCTCTGGACGCTCATGCGACAGCAAGCGTCATAAGTTGTCCGCCCTCCTGCTCGAGGCGGCCAAGATAAGCGGCGTGGTTGATGATTTGGTACGGGAAGAACAGCCCCGCCGGCGTTGCGGGCTTGCCATCCAGTCCGACGAGACGCTCAAGCAGCATGCTAACGCCAAGTGCCGTCAACGGCGCCGCTCCGCCAGGATGGAAGACGGCGTGGCGGCTACGCAAAGGCGCATCCTGCGCGTCGACGCCGGTCAGTTCGATGATGATCTCGGTCGATTTCGCGCCGCCTGCGCGGCGGCTTGAGCTGACACCTGTGCCAATGGCGAACATGACATCGCGCGCGCCGGTCACCGCCGCGAGCCCCGCAATGTCGATGGACGAGAAGCCGGACGCCTTGATGGCGGTGCCATCGATGGCCCGGAAGGTAGAGCCCGCAGCATCTCCGTCACGCCAGACGAACGCACCACCCGTTCGTGCCAGAACAGAAGGCATGACCGCGGCAAGGCGTTCGAAATCCTCCGCGACTGCTGGGCCGCCCTGATCCTCCTCATCCACCAGCGCGCCGATCCTGATGCTTTCGACGCGGGCAAAGGACTTGGCACATGTGAGCGTCGCGATGGTGGTGGCACCGACCAGCCATTCGTAGCCAAGCACCATCGCGGCGGCATCGGGGCGCTGCATATGGATCGCGATCTCAGGTGCGATCTCGTAGATTCCGGACGAGATGCTGAGGTGCGCGATCCCGCGCGCATGAGCGTACCTCAACGCCGAAAGCTGATCGTCCGCATAGAAGACCGCCACTGCGCTGGTTTGCCGATCGCCAAGGCCAAGATGGTCGCTGCGCGGGTCGATGACCACCGCTTCCGCGTTGCCCAGGGCGCTCGCAACATGCTCCGCCTTGGGCTTGCTCCTCCCGCCGATCAGCAAAGGAACATCGGGGTATCGAGACCGCAGGGAGCGAGCAGTGCGCTGGCCGATTTCGCCCGCGCCGCCAATGAGTAAAATTGGGAGGAAAGACATTGACCCATCTCCTGTTTGAGCCGAGAACCTACTAACTGTAGGTTGCAATACCTACTATTAGTAGGTTTGGCAAGCAGGCGTTGATGATGTCCCATGAAAACGATGTTTCTCCGCTGCGTGGCGGCAGGCTTTCGAAAGCGGATCGGCATAGTCAGCTGCTGGGTTCGGCTCTTGAGGTCATCCGCAAGGAAGGTGCCGATCGCCTGACCCTTGGCCATCTTGCGACCCGTGCGGGCGTGTCGAAGCCAGTGGTCTATGATCATTTCGGCACACGATCCGGCTTGCTGATCGAGTTGTATCGATGGATCGATACCGAACGCATCGAGGCGTTCCGTCAGGCCATGGCCGCCGCTCCCAAGGACCGCAACAAGACGATAGCGTCGCTCGCGGATGCCTATATCCGCTGTGCGGCCGATCTGACGGGCGAGTTTCACATCGTTGGCGCCGCCCTGGCCGGAAGCCCGGAAAAGGCAGCGGTCTATGAAGAGCTGCTCGGCCAGTCCGTCGCGATGTTCGTGTCTGTCCTTCGCCCGTTCAGCGAACTGTCGGAAGAAGCCGCCACACGCCTGTGCACGGGCCTCGTCGGTGCAGGCGAAGCTCTGTCATCGGCAATTGTAAGGGGTAAGATGACAGAAGCCGATGCCATAGCGACGTTCGTGAATATCATCAGGGGTTCCCTGGCATAACCGCATCCGGATCAGCTTTCCCGAAACTCCATCCCTCGTGAGAAAGCCGGATCGGGCCAGAACGCCCACAACAGGACATTCAGGCTGATGATCGGGGCTTCTGATAACGGCCATTCGTTAAGCACGGTCTTTTCCGTTTCTCCGTCCGCGAAAGGCCATTTCGGGAAAGAGGAATTGGGGACTGATTTTGGGAGAGGGTGTGCCCCGGACGGCTCTCAGCGCGAACGCCCAAGCAACCTTCCCGCTAATGGTTCCTTGTGAGTTCCGTGGTCATATTCGTGCCGAACGTAGCTTCGCTAAGGACGTCGCCCATGACCGATTGTTCCTGACCAGCGACAGCCGCACCGTCGAGCGTAAGAAGTACGGCAAGGCGAAGGCCCGTCGCAGCTTCCAGTTCTCTAAGCGCTAAACGACCTTTCAGTATCGCGTACGAAATGGGGCGGTCCGGCAACGGGCCGCCCTTTTCCGTTCGGGGCTGGCACGCGGCCAGTCCCGAACGTTATTGGCGACGGTGGCGCGCGCATCATTCTGATTGCAGGAAATAATATTGATCGCATTTCGATGTATCTTCAAAGACCACGTTGACGGCTGCGATGAATTATCGAATTATATTTTTGTAAAAGTCGCGAATTAGTATCGATGTTCGGGGGTTAGTGTAATGCGTAAGCTGTTGTCCGGGGTTGCCGCGTGCAGCCTGATCGTCCTGATGTCCGGCTGCGGTAGCGACGACGGTTCGGCTACGACGCCGCCGATCACGACGGTCCCCGGTGCCACGCCGACGCCGACGCCGACGCCGGCACCGACGCCGGCTCCAACGCCAGCGCCGACCCCTACGCCGACGCCTGCCTCTTATGTCTCCCCTTGCGATTTCACGCGCAGCCAAGCGGTAAACCTGCTGTTTGGCGCCGAGGTGCAGGCGAAACCCACGTTCCCCTCGCCCAGCACCTATCGGTACGCGTCCGCGTCGGCTGCACTCGTGGATCTCGGAACGACCTCGTCATTCCAGCTCGATGCCGCAACCCGCAACGTTAGTTTGGTACGCAACGGCTCGACAATCGCCTCATTCACAGGGGCGCAGCGCAATATCCCGGAACCCGGTGACGAAGGTATCGCCTATAGCGCAGGCGCTAATCTTTTCGGATTTGGCTGCATTCCGTCCAGCCTCGCCCTCGCCTATACGGTGACGGCGGTGTACGCGGTCAATCTGGACCCGGTACCGCCTGCTGCGGATACGTCCGGTCTGATCCTGGTCGGCGGTACACCGACGGTATCGTTGAGTGAGCTGTCGACCGGCAGCTACGGCTCATTGGTTTCGCTCAGCATTCTGACGACCGGCTCCGACAATCCGGAAGACTCGACCGACGCCCGGAGCATCACCACCGTCACCTTCGACCTCGCGAGCGGCGTGCTGAAGGGGACCCTGACCGGGGTGGGCGATAAGACCTATACCGTGAATTTTACAGCCACGCTGATACCCGGAACGACGCGGTTCCAGGGCGTCGTGACGACCGCAAGCGGGGCGACCGGCAAGCTGAGCGGCGGGTTCTTCGGTCCGGGTGGCAGGGAATATGGCTTCACCCTAGCGGTCGACGACGGCACGGCGCACATCACCGGCGTAGGCTTGGGTAAAAGAAGCTAGACTGACACAGCATCACGGTTGCGGGATCTGCGCGGCGGCTTCGCCTTCGCACGGTCCGGCGCCGGAACGATATGCCGCGTCGGTTCGCGTGAGTAGCGCTCTCTCGCCCCTTTGCCCCGCACCCGGGTAAGGCTCGCGGTATGACCCGTGCTCGCCTTACGCTCTACAACAGCCTCTCCCGCCAAATCGAGCGCTTCATGCCGATCGATCCGGGCAATGTCGGCATCTATTCCTTTGAGCCGATGGTCTACAATCACGCGCATATCGGCAATTTGCGCGCCTACGTCTTCACGCCACGCTGTCGCGCGTGCTGACGTGGAAATCCTCGAAAGCAGCCCGTCCGCGTTCCTTCCCAGTTACGACGTTCATGCCGAAAAATCCGACTTAGATAGGCGTTAGCGTGGAAATGACGAAGTGTCTGACGTTGGGAAGCGGAGAAGGGCGCGCGAATGTTCGGGTATGGGGCCAGTTTGTCAGTGAGGCATGCGGTCTCGGGGCGTTACGGCGCGACGATTGCGGCAATCAGCGTCGCGAGGCCGTTATGGCGTTGCCGTAAGCGGCGACTGGTCCCAGACGATTTGCATCCGGCGCCTTTCGCAGCTGCATTGCAAGCTTGGCCGGCGTCTAGGGAATAGCGCCGTCTCGGTATGGCGGGACTGTGGAATGAACTTGTAAGCGACAGGTCGACATCATAGCACACGGTATCAGCGGGGGCTAAAATAGACGTGGGCACATTTTTCAGGTCGCGTTTTGCGAGTATACTCGCCGTGCTGGTCTCCAGCGGTGTGGCGTCTACTGTCTATGCTGGCGTCGACAGCAGTGACCCGGCGGCCGGTCCGATCAACCAACGGCCTACCAAGCTTGCCGCAACCAAGGCTGGCACTGCCACACCTATTGTCGCTGTCGAAGCCAGGGCCGGGTGGGTCCGCGATCGCGCTATTCCCGAAGCCACCGCCGCCCGCGTCGAACAGGCACAGAACGGCATTGCCTACCTGCTGACGGACGAGCAATACCGGACTAGGGCTGATGGGCATGACGACTGGTTCAGATCGTCCAGCAAGATCACCAACCGGAGCGGGCTTGAGTCCGCCGGGCAGATTGACTTAGCCTATAATCCGAGTTTCGAGAGCATCGAGCTCAATTTCATCCACCTGATCCGCGACGGCAAGGTTATCGACCTGACCCGCGAGACGCAGTTCCGCGTCGTGGAGCGTGAGAGTGAACTCGACGACGGCATCGTCAGCGGTACGCTCAAGGCGATCGGCAACCTGCATGACGTCCGGGTCGGCGACATCGTCGACTACGCGACGACCGTGCATACCAGCACGCGCCTGTGGCCGAACCACGCCTTCTATCATTTCTCGCAGCGTTATTCGGATCCGCTGGCGATGCGTGCGGTACGCCTCGTCTGGCCGGCGGGAATGACGCCGACCTACAAGCCGATCAACAGCGATATCGCATTCTCGATCAGCAAGTCTGCGGATGGTACCGAGTGGGAATGGATCGCGCAGGATCCGCCGGCCACGCGCGGAGAGGACGCCGTTCCTGCCACCGCCTTCCAATGGGGACGCGTCGACGTATCGACGATGAAGGAATGGTCGGAAGTGGCCCGCTGGGCGAGCGGACTATATCAGGGCGACGAAAGCCTGCCCGCCGATTTCGAGGCGCGTCTGAATGTGATCGCCGCGGCTTGGTCCAAGACGGGCGATCGGCTGACCGAGGCGATGCGCTATGTTCAGGACAATATCCGCTATGTCGGCGAGGAACTGGGCGAGGGCTCCTACGTCCCGCGTCGTCCCAAGACCGTGATCGAGCGTGGCTATGGCGACTGCAAGGACAAGAGCCTGTTGCTCGCGGTCGCCTTGGGGCGCCTGGGCATCGACGCTGTACCGGCGCTCGTTACTACTCGGGCCGGCGAGCGCCTGCCCGAACGATTGCCCTCGGCGCTTGAGTTCGATCATGTGATCGTGCGGGCGGTGATCGACGGCAAGCCGATCTGGGTCGATGCTACTGGTGCGCATCGCGGCGGTCGCGGTGTTAAAATCACACCATCAAACCTTGGCTATGCCTTGCCGATCCGCGTCGGTCAGAGTGCACTCGAACGGCTCGACGGCGTCGGCGAGCATAGCGGCCGCATGACCGTGCTCGAACGATTCACGATAGACGAAGCGGCTCCCGTTGCGCTGACCCTGCGGGTCGAGACGCGCTTCACCGATGCGCGTGCTGATACGACGCGCTCAAGCTGGGCCGCCAGTTCGCCACGGAAGCTCGCTGATGGCAATCTCGACTTCTACCGCCAGCGCTTTCCCGGCCTGGTCGAGAGCAAGCCGTTGGAACTCGGTGACGATCGCGACGGCAACGTGCTGACGATGGTCGAGAGCTACACGCTGCCGCACGGGGCGTTCGTCAAGGCGGGCCTCGGTACGAAGCTGGTGACGCGCGCTTACGCGGTGCAGGGCATCCTGCCCGACCGGCAAGCCAATCCCCGCGTCCAGCCGTTAGCGCTGAACGATCACATTGTGAACGATCAGACTATCGAGTTGCACGTCACCGATCGCGTGCTCGATGGCTTGGCCGATATCGATACGAAAGCCGGTCCGGCCGCGTTTTCACGCCAGACGAGCAAGCTGCCCGATGGGCTCCGCATCACCTACCGGATGACCACCGGAGATCGTTCCGAAGTAACGGCCGCTGACGCAGAATCGATTTACGCGCTGTCGGACCAGATCAAGGACGAGGTCGGCATCGAGTTCCATTTCGACAAGGCTCCGCGTTCATCGGCGACCCCGGTGGGTATCGACGTCGTGAGCTGGACGGCGATCAAGGCAGATATGGAGAAGGTCGTCGCGCTCATCCAGAAGGAGGACCAGCCATCCAGGCTGGAAGCGCTGTCATTGCTCGCCGATGCGTCTGCGAAGGTCGTGCATCCTTCGCCGGCTGCCGGCATGATCGACGGTATCAAGGGCGCGGTCCTGGCCGAGTTGCGGCGACCCCAGGTTACATTGGCTGCATTGCGGTCGGCTACCCAGCAATATGATGGCAATCCAACGGTATATCGTTTGTGGATCGGGTACGAACTCGATCTCGGTACGGGCGAGACGGTGGCGCAGGCGATGCGGCGGACCAGTAAGGTCCAGCCGACGGTCATCGCCACGCTCGATCCGCAATATACCCGTCTCGCGATGCAAAAGGCGCAGGCGCTGGCGCCCGAGAAGCGCGAAGCGGTCCGCGGCGATATCTGCATCGCGCTGGCCCAAAGTGGCTGGCAGCAGGCGCCGCGGACCTCGTTCGGCAATGCGATGCTCGGCTGTGCGATCACCGCGCATAGCCTGCGCGGCGAATTGACGGAGGCCCGCGCGCTTCTCGCCAAGGCTCCCTCGACCGATACGCTGGTGACGCTGGCGATCGATCGACGTCACCGCGCGTTGTGGCCCGACGTCGACCGGTTCGGTCAGGATGGTTTTCGCAAGAGCTTGGAACAGGAATCCGCGCGCGCGACGGCCGCAGTTGCTGCGGCGCCCGGGAATTACGAAACGGTAATGACCCGGATGCAAACTTTGCGCGCGCTGGGCCGGTTCGAGGAGGCGTTGATCGCGGGCAAGGCGCTCGCCGGCGACAAGGCGAAGGTCGAGGTCGCAGGCACTGACGGGTTCTGGCTGGTCAATGAATATGCCTACAACCTACGTGCGATCGGACGGATGGATGATGCGATCGCGGCGATAGACACAGTGCTGTCCCTTGGCACTGATCGTTACCCTGAACTCGTATCGATGGCGATCAACCGCGCCGAGATGCTGATCGCCGCAGGCCGCTACCAGGCCGGGCTCGACAGTCTGGCCGAGCTCGAAAAGCACCCCGAGCTAGTCAGCGCCTATGGGATGACGTGGATCTGGGCCAACCAGGCCTGTGGGATGCGCGGGCTCGGTCGGTTGGATGAGGCCGAGGCTAGGGAGGTCAAACTCGCAGCCAAGCCCTCCGACAATTGGAGCGCGGCCACCGCGGCTGCCACATGCCGGAACGACATCCAGGCGATCGCCGACCTACTCATCGCCCGCATGCGCGACGACGACGCGCGATCCGCCGCGATGGGGTTGTTCATCGGCTTCGCCGCGCCCGAGGCGCGCACGCCGTTAGAAACTCTCCGTCGCGATGCTTTGGCGCGCGCGCGCACCATGCCGGCCGTGCAGGCGGAATTCGTAAGATATGGCCGGACTGTCCGCTACGCCGGAACGACCCAGGGCTGGAGCGATTATTGAACGTCCGAACGTGACTAAGCGTTCGAACGGGCTTGGGGTCTGATATGGATCGCTTATGTGTTGGCGCGCTCCGGAGGCATCTGGCAAATCCGAATTGTTGCACGTGACAGCGCGATCCAGACAGCGACGATCTAGCGAGATAGAATATTCAAGATCGTCCGCATCACGATGGCGATTTCGGTACTTGAACTTGGCTAGCCGAAATAGATGATGATTTTTATGGAAGGCAAAAGGCTGGTTGCGCCCCTGCTGGTAAACCTCGCCAGGCATGGACGAATGTCCGCAGGTGCCAGACAAAAGGCCAATCTGAATGACGGAAAATGGGTCGTCGCTGCACAGGAAAAACGGCCGCTTTCTCCCATCCAAAACCGTGGCAGCGCTCACTCAGCAGTCCGCTATCTCAGGCGATTGAGCGAGGTCACGGGGCAGTTGTAAGACGTGACCTCGCTCCCGCGGTGTGAACGTTTGCGTCATGGAGGCAGCTCTCCGGTCCGCCACTTTTGCAGGATCAGGGAAGCGGTGTGCTCGGCGGAGCGATGAACCCTCCGGCCATTCGTCCGTTCGCATCGAGGAAAGCAGACATCAATACTCCACCGTTGGCGAAAACCAGATTGTAGACGTCGTCCCCCATTCTGCCCTTCCCCCGATACGTGATCGACTTCAACTCGCCCATGGATTTGAACATGGGTTGTGACATCGGCATATCACTGCGCACCAGATCGCCGAATTTCGGGGCAAGCTTGTCATAGTCCGGGGAGCCGCTCGCCAGACCAGCGACAAGGCGCCTTACTGCAGCTTCAGTGCCAGGTGATGGCGCCGCCGAGGAAGGAATGCGGTTGCCTGGTTGCAGTATGCCGCCCGCCATTCTGCCCTCGGCATCGAGCGTGGCCGACATCAGGACCTCACCGTTGGTGAAGACAAGGTTGTAGATGTCATCGTTCTTCATGCCGCGTGAGCGAAACGTCATAGATTTGAGCTCGCCGAGGGCCTTGAACATGGGGTGGGTCATGGGCAGGTCGCGGCGAACGACCTCAGCGAACCCAGGCGAAAGTTTTTCGTAATTAGGTGAGCCGCTCGCGAGACCGGCGACAAGCTGCCGCAGCACAGCTTCGGTGCCTGGTATTGGCGCTGCGGTCGCTGACGTTGCCGACGCCACATCGGCAACGGCGGGTGGAAATGCCTGTTGGCCGCCAGGGCCAGAGGCCTGGAGCCAGACGATGAGGGCGGCTGCCGCGACTAAAATCATGAGGATCGCTCCTGAGATCACGTAGATGGAGGGGCGCTGCTCACCCCGCGTGATCGACGGGTGCGGAATGGCGGCGGGAACCTCCTCAACGATCGTGCCGGTTCCGGAAAGGCCGGACGCTTGGGGTACCAAGCGGTTGGACTGGTCAACTGCTGCCACCAGCTTTGCCGCCTCAAGCGAGGACGACACCCCCAGCTTGGCTCGCGCCATCTTAAGGCGCTTTTCGACAGCGTGAGGAGAGACGCCCAGATCCAGCGCCATCTCCTTGGCCGTCTGATGATCCAGACAACGCTTCAAGCACTCCCGCTCACCTGTCGTCAGGCGCAAGATCGCGGCCCGCATGCTGTCGTCCATCTTGTCTGTCTTCATGCCGGCCATGGTAGCGCCTAAGGAAAAAGTACCAACCATGGCGTCTGGTACCGCTCTAGTACTCTGACTGGGTACCAGCCCGTTCCGGCGGCATTCCGCGCTTGCCGAGACACGACCGCGATACGTCGAGGCCGGTGGTACCGAGGTTGGTTTAGTCCATAATTGCATACCTTGCGAAGTTCATGTGCCGAACGAGCGGCGTGGTGATGCAGTCCGATCGATTGTCGTATCGCGCTTGTGTCAATGCCGGTTCGCGGTCATCCTGTTATAATGAAACTCTTGCTTCCCCTGGTCCTCCTCCTCACCGCTGCGACCGATCCGGCTCCACCGATTCTGTCCGCCGCTCGGATCAAGGCCGATGTCCGCACGCTCAGCGCGGATGATTTCCATGGCCGCGGACCGACCCAGGCCGGTGAAACGGTAACGCTCGCGTTCCTTGATGCTCGGTTCAAGCAGCTTGGTTTGAAGCCGGGCGGCGATGAGGGATATCGCCAGACGGTACCGATGCTCCGCTGGACCCGCGATCGTGCCAGTTTCACGCTTGATCTGGGAAGCGCCAAACGGGCGCTCACACCGGGCACCGACGTCGCGGCGAGTTCCCGGATCGTCGGTACCGCCGGGTTGGACCACGCAGCCATCGTCTTCGTTGGCTATGGCGTTGTCGAACCGCGCCTCGGCTATGATCCGTATCGCGGCGTGGATGTGCGCGGTAAGGTGGTCGTGGCGCTCGCGGGCGATCCGGATGTCGAGGCGGGGCGCGATCTCGGCTTCGGCGGCCGGGCCTCATCCCCCGCGGTACGCACAAAGCTTGCTGAGGCGCAGAAACGCGGTGCTGCCGCGTTCTTCCAGATCCACGACACCTTCCCGTCGAGTTACCCATGGCTTCAACTTGCAAAGGGCGATGCCGTCCCGGGATATGCGCTCGACACCGGCAGCGTGCCGGCTGCATTCGGTTTGCGTGGAACCCTGCGCAATGACCTCGGCATCGCGCTGCTCAAACAGGGTGGTCTCGACTATGCCGCCGCAAAGCTCGCCGCGCAGAAGGCCGATTTTGGGGCAGTCGAACTCAAGGGCGCGTATCTCACCGCGTCGACGACTGTCTCTCTTGACCGTGTCGTCAGCCACAACATCGTCGGTATCCTGCCCGGCACTGATCCAGCCGCCGGCAGTGTGCTCTACGGCGCGCACTGGGATGCGTATGGCGAGAACGCGTTCGATCCGCCCGCGGACCGCATCCGCAACGGTGCAATCGACAATGGTACTGGGACCGCGACGCTGTTGGAGATCGCCCGCACCTTCGTGAGTGTGAAGCGACCCCGGCGCTCGGTAGTGTTCGCCCTGTGGACGGCAGAAGAGAAGGGGCTGCTCGGCGCAAGCTGGTATGCCGAACACCCTTCGCTGCCGCTCGCAATCACGGCGGCGCAGTTCAATCTCGATCCGCATGTCGTCTTGGGCCGGACGCATGATCTCGAACTGATCGGTGTCGGTAGGACGCCGCTGGAAACCGACCTAGCGCGCGTCGCTGCTGCGCAAGGGCTGAAGATCGTGCCCGAGGAAAACACCGAGGCAGGCTGGTACTACCGGTCTGATCACTACGCCTTGGCACAGAAGGGCGTGCCCGGCGTGTATTTCCGTGCGGGCCGCGATCTTGTCAATGGTGGTCTCGTTGCCGGCGAGCGGGAGCGAGCGCGCTACAACGCGGCATGCTATCATCAGACTTGCGACGAATTCGATCCCCGCTGGGACATGACGGGGGCCGCGCAGGAGGGCAGCGTTGCCTATGAGCTCGGTCGCGAGATCGCCACGGGACGTAGTTGGCCTAGCTGGTCCGCGGCCGAGCCGTTTGCAGCGGAACGCGCAAAGTCGCAGGCAGCCCGACAGCCTTGAATAAATGGGACTTCTCGCGGCCACGTTTGACTGCGCCGGATAATTGGCAGGAGGAAGCGCGGAAAGTAGCGTTTGATTCCGGTACTAGGTATTGCCAGTCTATGCTCGGGCCGAGAACTACCTCTAAGGGCTGGTTCGACGCCAGCATCGACAGCAAGCCATGATTTGCATTTTCGCGTCACCGAGCAGGACCGGTCGGCTCGGTGGCCAGTTTCCGCTCGTTGACGAACCGGTCTGGAGATGGGCCTCATCCACACGCCTCGCATGCCGTCCTCCGGCCCGACGCCATCACCGTTTTACGGTCTCTAATCGGCCACGCGCAAACCCATGCGACGGGCGCCGTGCAGCGCGGACATCATATGCGCTCGTTGAAGTAGGTAGTGCCTATCCGACGCCGCTTCAGGATCGATTGGAACGCGCTCCGCATGCGCGTAGCGTGCTTGTCGGTGACGGATCCTACCCAGGCGGTCAGGACGAGCATCAGACAGGCAAGGAAGGGCAACAGCCTACGCATCGGTCAGCGGTTGAACACTAAATTTGTGTCCTCGAGTCACCATCACGGATATGCCAAAGCGTGTTGGTATACTGAACCGGGATGGCTGGCGTGAGTGAGATGGATGTGCGCGGTGCCCAGCGGCTTGCCGCACTGGCCTGCTATGAGGTTCTGGATACACCGCGCGAGCCCTCGTTCGACGAGCTCGCCGAGCTGGCCGCAAAGCTCTGCGACACGCCCATCGCGGTCGTGAACCTGATCGGTGATGAGCGTCAGTTCTTCAAGGCGGAAACAGGTCTCGGCGTACGCGAGACGCCCTATGACAGCTCGTTCTGCGCGAAGGCGATTCTGGAGGATGAGTTCCTGCTGGTGCCGGACACCACGCAGGATAGTCGCTTCGATCGCAATCCTCTGGTCGTCGGTGAGCCGCATATCCGGTTCTACGCGGGCGCCGTTCTGAAAACGGCGGAAGGCGTACCGATCGGCACGTTATGCGTGCTCGACTACCGCCCGCGAGATTTGACCGCGCTTCAACTGGAGACGCTACGCGTTCTGTCGCGTCAGGTCATGGCGCAACTGGACCTGCGGACCGTGATAGGCGCGTTTCACTACGCCCGGGACATATCGGTCAGGCTTCGCGCGGACGCCGAGCTCGCCGAGACTCAGGAGGCGCTGCGCCAAGCGCAGAAGATGGAGGCGGTTGGACAGCTGACCGGCGGGCTGGCGCACGATTTCAACAACCTGCTGACCGGGATGATGGGCAACCTCGAGCTGTTGCAGTTACGTGTCGCGCGCGGGCGGCACGACGACCTCGATCGGTTCGTCAACGCGGCACAGGGGGCAGGACGGCGGGCCGCGTCGCTGACGCAGCGGCTGCTTGCCTTCTCGCGCCGGCAGACGCTCGATCCGAAGCCGACCGATGTTAACAAGCTGATCTTCGGCCTCGAGGAAATGCTCCAGCGTACGGTTGGTGCGACGACCGATATCGAGATCGTCGGCGCAGTCGGGCTATGGACCGCCGAGATCGATGCGGGCCAGCTCGAGAATGCGATCCTGAACCTGTGCATCAACGGACGCGACGCGATGCCCGACGGTGGTAAGCTGACGATCGAGACCGCCAACAAGTGGATCGACGATCGGACCAGCCGCGAACGTGATCTGCCGCCGGGCCAGTATATCTCGCTGTGCGTGACCGATACTGGCACCGGCATGAGCGCGGAGACGATCGAGCGCGCGTTCGAGCCCTTCTTTACCACCAAGCCGATCGGCCAGGGCACCGGACTCGGCCTTTCGATGATCTACGGTTTCGCGCGACAGTCCGGCGGCCAGGTACGGATCTACTCGGAGATCGGCGAGGGCACGACGGTGTGCATATACCTGCCACGGCATCACGGTGATGCGCTGCTCGACATCGACACCCAGACTAGCGCGCTGGTCGATGGTGGAAACGGGCAGACGATATTGGTCGTTGACGATGAGGCGACCATCCGGCACCTGATCGACGAGGTCCTG
Organism: Sphingomonas sp. PP-F2F-A104-K0414; assembly: GCF_004340945.1. Taxonomy (GTDB): domain Bacteria; phylum Pseudomonadota; class Alphaproteobacteria; order Sphingomonadales; family Sphingomonadaceae; genus Sphingomonas. The sequence continues at coordinate 453,459 of NZ_SLYD01000001.1, read as the reverse complement.
GACGATCTTGGTTACACCGTCATCGGCGCGGGCGACGGTGCGGCTGGCATCAAGGTGCTGCAGTCCGGGGCGAGGATCGACCTGCTGATTACCGATGTCGGGTTGCCCAACGGCATGAACGGCCGCCAGGTTGCCGACGAAGCGCGACGGCTAAGGCCGGGATTGCAGGTGTTGTTCATCACCGGGTTTGCGGAAAATGCGGCCGTGGGGAACGGCCATCTGGAACCAGGCATGGAGCTTCTGACGAAGCCGTTCACGCTGGAAGCGCTCTCGTCGAAGGTCGCCACGATGCTGGCGAGATAGGGGGACTGTCGCTGTCCGGCTGACTGTCTTTGGTTGGCGCCGGCGCGACCCGACCAAATTAACGTAGGTCTCTTTCCGGAAAGTACGGATCGAACTCGGTCTCAATGTAGGTCGTGCAAGGCTTGCGACCGATGGGACGAGAGCAGGGTAATTGCCGCCCATCCTCGTCCCAGGGTCACATCATGCGCTTTGTCGCGCCGTGTTACGCAAGCTCGATCTTCCCGTTCATGCCGGGCCAGTCTGAGTAGCCGACGGAGCCGCCGCCATACCAATAGTCCTTCGGCGCTTCGGCCAACGGGGCGCCCGTGCGCAGCCGCTCGACGAGATCGGGATTGGCAAGGAAGGGCCGGCCGAAACTGAACAGATCGGCGTTGCCGTCCGCCAGCGTTTGCTCGGCAAGATCGAGCGTATACTGGTTGTTGGCGATGTAGGCGCCGGAGAAGCGCTTGCGCAGCTCTTGGAAGTCGACACCGTCCGGCACGTCGCGCGTCTGTTGGGTCACGCCTTCGATGTCGTGGATATAGAGTAGCCCGATCTCGGACAGCGCATCGACGAACGTGTCGAACGTACGGCCAACCTGGCTATCGAGCGGGGTCTTGCCAGGCTCGGTCGTCGCCGGCGAGATGCGGATGCCGACCCGATTGGCGCCCCATACATCGACCACGGCACGGACCACGTCGAGCGGAAAACGCAGGCGGTTCTCGATCGAGCTGCCATAGTCGTCGGTGCGCTCGTTGGTGCTGTCGCGGATGAACTGCTCGAGCAGATAGTTGTTCGCGGCGTGGACCTCGACGCCATCGAAACCGGCGGCCTTCGCCTGTACGGCGGCATGCCGATAGTCCTCGACGATCGCGGGGATCTCATCCGTTTCGAGCGCACGCGGCGTGACGAAATCCTTCAGGCCGTCGTTGGTGAAGGCCTGCCCTTCCGGCGCAATCGCGGACGGCGCCACCGGAAGCGCACCGCCGTGCAGATCGGGGTGCGAGATGCGGCCCGTGTGCCACAACTGAAGGAAGATCTTGCCACCACGCCGGTGGACCGCCGCGACGATCGGCTTCCACGCTGCGACCTGCGCATCGGACCAGATGCCGGGCGTCAGCGCGTAGCCACGCGCCTGTGCGGAGATGTTCGTCGCCTCGGTGATGATAAGGCCGGCATCCGCGCGCTGCGCATAATAATCGGCGGCGAAGGCGGGCGGTATGCCCTCCTCGTTCGAGCGACTGCGCGTGAGCGGCGCCATGACGATACGGTTTTGCAGGTGCAGGTCACCGATCGTGACGGGTTGCAGGACGGGGCTGGCAAGCTGATCGGACATGGCGGTATCTTCCGTATAATTAGGGAGAATTCGGGCGGGGCGAGGGTGTAACGCGCGAGCTGCTACTTGATCCCGACGCGACGCCGAGACGGTCGAAGTTTCGGGCAGCGTGCAGGTTAGCGACGGTTGTCGAGTTCCGGCGCACCGCTGCTCCGGTTGGCGTAGGCGGCGAGGAACGTCAGGCGACGCTGTAAGCGCTGCCAGAACGCGTCGGCATGCACATGCCGTTCTTCGAGCAGCATTGCATATGTGGACCCTCTACCAAGTGATCGGTAGCTAACCAAATATGGGCTTGCGTCCAACGCGTCAAGGTCTATCTACCACTTGGTTGGTTTGCAGGATGGGTAATGCGATTGGCGACTTCGAACTCCCGGGAAGCCGTGCTCGCCGCGGCAAGGCGTAGCGCGATGGCGCGCGGCTATAACGGCCTGAATTTTCGCGACATCGCAGCCGAGGTCGGGATCAAGGCGCCGAGCATCTATCATCATTTCGCGACCAAGGCCGATCTCGGCGCGGCGGTCGCGCGGCGCTATTGGGAGGACACCGTCGCGCAGTTGGCGGCGATTTCGGACGAGACGCCCGATCCGCTCGAAGCGTTGCACCGCTATCCGGAAATCTTCCGCAAATCGCTGTCGAACGACAACCGCATCTGTCTTTCGAGCTTCATGGCGGCGGAATATGACGATCTTCCGGACCCGGTGAAGATCGAAGTCCAGGGCTTCGCCGACGTCAACGTCGCCTGGCTGAGCAAACTCCTCGTCGACGCCAGGATCGTCGGATCGGCCGAAGGCGAAACCAGGGCGCGGGCCATCTACGCGGCCGTCGCAGGGGCGCAGCTCTTCGCGAGAGGCCGTTCGGATATCGCGCTGTTCGACACGATGATCGACAGCTACCGGTCGGCCGGACTCCTGCCGGCTTGATAGCGCAACCGCCGCGGGGTTAGTCTGTTACGACCGACCCTCGACAATCGACAGATATCCGTAAGTGCGTGGCCCCGATGCCGATGACCAGAGAAGACCTTGAAGCGGAAAATGCGCGGTTGCGCGCGCAAGTGGCGACGCTGGAGAGCAGCCTGAACGCGCTTGTCGCCAGCGCGGCGCGGCAGCGCGCGATCTTCGACAGTTCGACCGATTTCGCGATGGTCATCACCGACCCGAACGGGATCATCACCGACTGGAACACCGGCGCAGAGCATGTGATAGGCTGGGCTGCCGAGGAGATGATCGGCGACAATGCCGAACGGTTCTTCCTGCCCGAAGACGTCGCGAACGGGCGTGTCGACCACGAAATGACCCGAGCGCTGGAGGACGGCCGCGCGTCGGACGAGCGCTGGCATGTGCGCAAGACCGGCGAACGCTTCTGGGCCTCGGGCGAGATGATGCCGCTTCATGATGGCGGCAACGTGCATCTGGGCTTCGTCAAGATCCTCCGGGACCGCACCGAGGAGCATGTCGCCGGCGTCGCGCTCAAACAGGCCAAGGAGCGTTTCCAGACCATCCTGGAGACCGTCGATTCCGCGTTCGCGATCATACAGCTGAAGTTCGACGCCGATGATCGGCCGGTCGACTATCGTTTCATCGAAGCGAACCCCGCCTTCGCGCGTCAGTCGGGGGCCGATTTGCGGGGCAAATGGGTAACGGAGCACGCGCCCGATCTCGAACGGTTCTGGTTCGAGACCTATGGACGCGTCGCCAGGACGCGCGAGCCGGCCAATTTCGAAAGCTATGCCGAGGGCTTTGCGCGCTGGTTCGACGTGCGCGCCGTCCCGGTCGGCGATCCTGACGAGCTCCAGGTCGCGATCCTGTTCAACGACGTCACCGAACGTCGTGAGGCGGAAGATCGGCTCCGTGCCAGCGAAGCGCTGGCACGCGAGAATGTCGAGCGCGTGCAACTCGCGCTGGCCGCCGGTGCGATCGTCGGGACATGGCATTGGGACCTTCCCAGCGACCAGTTCACGATCGACGAGGCGTTCGCGCGCGCCTTCGGTCTGGACCCGGCGCTGGGCAGAAGTGGCATTCCGCTCGCCCAGATCGTGGCGACCGTCCATCCCGACGACCAGGAAGGATTGGCCGAGGCGATCAACGAGGTGATCGCCCGTGGCGGGGCCTATGCGCACCAGTACCGGGTTCGCCGCGTCGACGGGAATTATTACTGGATCGAGGCGAACGGGCGTGTCGATCACGCGCCGGACGGCACGCCGTCGAGCTTCCCCGGAGTCCTGATCGACGTGCAGGAGCGGCGTGCCGTCGCAGCCCAACGCGACAGCGCGATCGCGGCGCTGCGCGCGCTTAACGAAAACCTCGAGCAGCGCGTTGCCGAGCGCACCGGCGAGCTGATGAAGGCCAAGGATGCGCTGCGCCAGTCGCAGAAGGTAGAGGCGATCGGTCAGCTCACCGGCGGCGTCGCGCACGACTTCAACAATCTGCTGACGGTGATCCGCGGCTCGGTCGACCTGCTTCGTCGTCCCGGTGTGTCCGACGACCGGCGGCAACGCTATATCGATGCGATCTCCGATACGGCGGATCGCGCCACGAAGCTGACCGGGCAGTTGCTTGCCTTCGCTCGGCGTCAATCATTGACGCCCGAAGTGTTCGATGCCGCTGCCAGCGTCCGCACGATCAGCGACATGGTCCGGACGCTGACCGGATCGCGCATCAAGGTGTCGGTCCGGCTGCCGTCCGAGCCTTGCCATATCGACGCGGATCGCAGCCAGTTCGATACCGCGATCGTCAACATGGCGGTCAATGCGCGCGACGCCATGAAAGGCGAGGGCGACCTGACCATCACGGTGGCGGAGGCATCCCGGATGCCCGCCATTCGCACGCATCCGGCGGTATCCGGCGCGTTCGTCGCGGTCTCCCTCACCGACAGCGGGCCGGGCATCCCGACGGACAGGATCGACCAGATCTTCGAACCGTTCTTTACCACCAAGGGCGTGGGCGAGGGGACCGGCCTCGGCCTCAGCCAGGTGTTCGGCTTCACCAAGCAATCGGGTGGCGACATTTTCGTCGAAAGCACGGAAGGGGAAGGCGCCACCTTCACCATGTACCTGCCGCGCGTGGAGGGTCTCGGCGACGTCGCGGTCGAAGCGGGCGATACATCGCTACAGCTAGGCGAGGGCGCGTGCATTCTGGTGGTCGAAGACAATGCAGAGGTCGGGATGTTCGCGACGCAGGCGTTGGCGGAGCTGGGCTACAACACCGTCTTGGCGATGAACGGGGCCAAGGCGCTGGCGGAACTGGCGACCGGCGTCGAACGGTTCGACGTCGTGTTTTCGGACGTGATGATGCCCGGCATGTCGGGCGTGGAACTCGGCCAGGAAATCGCCCGCCTATATCCCACGCTGCCGGTCATGCTCACCAGTGGTTACAGCGAAGTGCTTGCGCAGAGCGGGACGCACGGCTTCGAGTTGCTGCACAAACCTTACTCGATCGATGCGCTGTCGAGGGCGATTCAGAAGGTTGCGCGGTACCGGCGACGATAGGCGGGCGCCATTGGGTTTGGGTCGGCCAGACCCCCTCGGTCACCGTCACCCCGGACCAGTCCGGGGTGACGGAGCGCTTTTGGATGCGGCCGCCAACTACGATCGTCGGGCCCTATCGCAAGACGTGCTCGGCACATTTGCGGACAAAGGCGGCGCTTGCCTGCGGATGTGCGACCGGAAGCATGTGGCCTCCGTCCGTCATCTCCAGCGTCGCGCCCGGAATGGCCTCGACCGCGCGGTCGCCGTCGATCGTCGGGGCGATCGCCTGGTCGTCACGACCATAGAGCAACGCAACCGGGATCGTCAGATCGGCATAACGGCTGACGATCGCGGTGAGGTCGATATCGGCGCTGGCCAACTCGACCAGCGCGGCGTTCACCGACACCGGGCGATCGCCTAGTCCGCCGCCGCCACGTGTGGCGAAATCGGCCGGGACCGGATCGGGCGCGAAGATCTTACCCCAGCGCAAGCCGTATGCCGCCCGACTGATCGGTGTGCCAAACAGATTGGCGAAAAGCGCACGCGCACCAGGGTTGCCTTCGATCGCGCTTGCCACCGGGGCAGGCATCGCTTGAGGCGGTTGTGTCATCGGGGCCAGCAGCGCGAGACCGGCTACCGAACCGGGATGATGCGTGGCGACGCCAAGCGCGACGGCACCGCTCAGCGAATGACCAACCAGAAGCGGCGGACGGTCGAGCCCGAGTTTGTCGATGAAGCGTGCGATGATCGCCGATTGGCCAAGGATGCCGGGCTGTTCGCCGGTCGGCACCGAATATCCCGAGCCGGGCCGGTCGACCAGAATGACCCGGTAATTCTCCGCCAGTGCATCGGCGACGCCGTACGAGAAGTTGCGGAGCTGCGCGCCCAGCCCGTGGACCAATACGATAGCGGGGCCTGTGCCGCGATCTACATAGTGAAGCCGCGCACCCGCAACGTCGATTAAATTGCCGTCCGCAGGCACGTCCTGTTCGATCCGCTTGGTCGTTACACGGGTATAGACCGCGGCCGCCGCTAGTGTTGCGGCGATCACGCCCGCCGAGCGCAGCGCGATCGAACGCTTAGGCGCATCCGAAACCGCTTTGGACGCGAAGAAGCGGCGCATATCCGCGAGCAGCAGATCGGGTTGTTCCAGCGCAGCGAAGTGCCCGCCGGCGCGCATCTCGGTCCACTGGACGATATCGTAGGTCTTCTGTGCCTGCGAGCGCGGCGGCGGCGGGAAGACCGGATCGGGGAACGCGGCAATCGCGGTCGGCACCGTGATCCGGGTTCCGGCCGGGAATTTGCCCGAACCCTCCAGCACGCGGCCACGGTACATCCAGGTCGAGGTCACGAACGACCCCTCGACCAGATACAGCATGATGTTGGTGATCAGCAGGTCCTCGTCGAACACCCGCCACACATCCGGGCGGCCCTCTGCTTCACGCGGTACGTCGGCCCACGCGCCGAACTTCTCCAGGATCCACGCCGCGACACCCACCGGGCTGTCCGACATAGCCACGCCGAGCGTCTGCGGGCGCGTGCCCTGCTCCTGCGAATACCCGGTTTCCTCCTTCGCGAGGTCGGCGCGCTTTGCGGCCCAGGCGAGCTCGTCCGGCTTTTTCGGCGCCGCGTCTTCGGCTTGGAGCAGCACCATGTTGAGGTGGAGACCGGCGATCGCCTCGGGATATTGGTGCGCCATCCACCCGGCGATCGCGGCACCCCAGTCGCCGCCCTGGACGAGATACCGGCGTGTGCCGAACAATTCGGTCATCAGGCCGTGCATGAGGTCTGCGGTTCGCTTCGGCCCGATCGGCGCTGTCGGGCGACCCGAGAAGGCGTAGCCGGGCAGCGACGGCACGACGACGTCGTGGCCGTCGGCGACGAGCGGGGCGATCAGTGCCTCGAATTCGAGGAACGACCCCGGCCAGCCGTGCAGCAGGAGCAGCGGGGGACGTGAGCCGTCGCCACGTGCGTGGATGAAGTGGAGGCGCTGGCCCTGCACCTCGGCGGTGAACTGCGGCAACGCGTTGAGGCGGCGTTCCTGCGCGCGCCAATCATACCGCGTCAGCCAGTGATCGACGAGCCGCTTGAGATCGGCAAGGCCGACGCCCGATCGCCAGTCGCCGGCATCCGGCATCATGCGCCAGTCGAACGCCTCGACCTTCGCGCGAATGGTCGCAAGCCGCTCGTCCGGCACGGCTATGAGGAACGGATCTGCCATGTCGAAGTCCTGCCGAAAAAGGGGGGAATCTCGCCTCTAAGATCGAGGCATCATGTCTAACGCGCGAAGCCTAGGTGCGTTCACGCGCGTCAGCGATTGCACGGAACCGAAGATTATGGCTCCTTCTCAAGGGGAAAGCGTTCTGAGGCGCTTGGATAAATTCGGACGGACGATCGGCGATGAAGATGCGGGATCTGACCGGTAAGGTCGCGGTGATCACCGGTGCGTCGAGCGGTATCGGCGAGGCGACCGCGCGTCTGCTCGTCGCGGAAGGCGTTCGCGTGGTGCTGGTGGCGCGGCGACGCGAGCGGATCGACGCGCTGGTCGCGGAACTCGGCGATGCGGCCCTGGCGTTGACCGCCGACGTCGGCGACGCCGCGGCGGTCGCGGACGTGTTCGCCGAGGTCGAGCGTCGGTTCGGCGGGCTCGATTTGCTGTTCAACAATGCCGGTCTCGGCGTCAACGCGAAGTTCGAGGCGAGCGATCCCGCCGACTGGAAGCGGATGATCGACGTCAACCTGTACGGCGTGCTTCACTGCACCCAGGCGGCGATCCCGTTGCTGCGCGGCCGGCCGGGCGCGATGATATCGTCGGTGTCCAGCGTCGGCGGGCGCTACGGCACCGAATCCTGGTCGGTCTATAGCGCCACCAAGTTTGCCGTGGTCGGCTTCCACGACGCGCTCCGCAAGGAACTGGGCAGCGAGGGCATCCGCGTGTCGGTGATCGAGCCGGGCGCCGTCTGGACCGAGTTCGGCCAGAACGTCAGCGACGCGATGCGCGACCGGCGCGAGAGCCTGGACGCGCTGACGTCGGAGGACGTCGCCCAAGCGCTCGTCTACGCGTTCGCGCAGCCGCCCCGCGTGCTGGTGGAGGAGATACTGATCCGCCCGGTCAAGCAGGTATCGCCATGACGAGATTGAGCGGTAGCTCGCTGTTTCCTTCATATGGCCAGGCGGATTGAGCCAATACCTCTACTATACCTTGCCGAAAATCGGGTGTCCGCGCCTGCTAAAGGACTTCGAACGGGAACCACGCACGCGTTCCGCCCCGTTGGTCTGGACGCCTGCGCGGCTAGCCGCCGTAGCGCTCGGTTTTGATGATGGAGGGGGGCAGGCCGGCCGCCAACGCGCCCTCCGTCGCGATGTTGACGAACCCGTTGGACCCGCAAACGAATACTTGGGTCGGCCTTCGGTGGAGACGGGCCACGATATCCCGGACCATCACGTCGTCGATCCGTCGTCCGAAGTCCGATGGACGGGTCGGTTCTTCGCGTGTGATCGCCAACGCTAGGACGAATGCCACATCGCTGATTTCGATGGAATGAAGCTCTGCCGAAAAGAGAACGTCCTCGGCGGTCCGTGCGGACAGGAGCAGCGCTGTCGGCACCGCCTGGGACAGCGTGCGGCGCTCCCGGATCATCGCCATCAACGGCACGACGCCGGAGCCGGCCCCGATCAATAACACTGCATCTGGGCCAGGGGCAGGGGCAGGCCACAGGAAATGGCCGCCGAGCGGACCGCGGAGTTCGATTTCGTCACCAATCGCCGCGACATCGTGGAAGAACGACGAGACTTCGCCATTCGGCAGGCGCTCGATCGCGAGCTCGATGATCGGGGATGAGGTCGCGGCAGAGGCGATCGAGTAGCTGCGCATCGCACTGTAGCCATCGGGCGCGGTCAGCCGGACATCGACATGCTGACCCGCAATGTGCGCGAACGGTGTGCTCAACCGCAGGAAGACGCTCTTGATGCTCGGTGTCTGCTGGACGATGCCCACGCAGGACTGCCACGACACGGTTTGCGCGCTGCCCTCAGTCATTGGTGTATCGCTGCTCGCGCCACGGATCGCCGTAAATATGGTAGCCGTGCCCCTCCCAGAATCCCGCCTCGTCGCGCGTCGTGAATTGCAGCGCATTCACCCACTTGGCGGACTTCCAGAAATAGAGATGCGGGACCAGAAGGCGCGCCGGCCCTCCATGATCGCGCGGAAGCGGCTTGTTCGCATAGGTGAGGGCGACCATCGCCTTGCCCGACAGAAGGTCGGCCAGCGGCATGTTCGTCGAATATTTATCGTAGCAGTGCGCCAAGACGAAATCGGTGGGCCGATCGAGCCCAGCATCGGCGAGTATGTCTTCGATGAGCACGCCCTCCCAAATGGTATCCAGCTTGGACCAGGAGGTGACGCAGTGAATATCCCGAGTCATCTGCGTCTTGCGCAGCGCGTTGAATTCGTTCCAGTTCCAGACCTTGACGGGCTTTGGACCGATCTTGACCGTGAATTTCCAATCGGAGGGCTCCACGTGCGGCGTGGGTCCGGCAGACAGGACGGGGAAATCCTCCACGGGATGCTGGCCCGGCGGAATCCGGCTGGACTGTTCGCCCGAGCCGCGACCGGTGAATCCTCTGGTGACCATTGCGAACCCCCTTGCTTGGAATGACAGGTTGGAACCAGCTTCCGGCTAATGTCTATTGCAAGGTCTTCACGTCCGCAATTGCCCAACGTAATCGATCGAATAAGGCAAAAACTTCCAGTGATCCTTTCGGATAAATATAATTTCGTTCGCTAAGAACCGTTATGCTGCTCTGGAACTATAATGTCGAGCTGAACGGTTTCCTAATATTCTGCTGCTATATTTTCTATAGCATCGACACAGCGCTCAAGATGGATCCTGCTCGTCGTCTATCTCAAATAACATCAGATAGGCTTAGGCCCGTCACTTCGACGCGAATTCGGTAATCCGGAACACCCCGCGATCCCCAATCTTGCTGATCAGAACAGGCGTACCGTACCGTTGGCGGAGGTGCTAGCGTCGCCGAACCGCGAACTCGGTGGTGACGCTGTCGGACATCTCCCGGGTTTTGGGCTTCCAACGGTAACCGCATCGACATCTGCCGACGTTTCTTCGCGACATGGTTCCTAGCGCGTACGGCGTCGATGTCGCCGCCCGCTTTCGCGGCCACAGCATTTAGGAGTGGGGGATGTCGGAATCCGGTGACGCGGGGTCTCTCGAGATGCGGATCTGGTGATCCAAGGGCGGCTAGGATCGGTTTTGCGTTGCTCATGAAATCGGGGAAGCGCTCGCCGTAGCGCGTTGCCGTTACCGGCGTTCCGCCGATATCCCTTCTCGTTCAGTCATGAATTCCAACAAAATATACTTGATATACGTTACCTTCTTATCATCGTTCAGAAAGTTAATATCCAAATTTATTCGAACTTTTCTAGCAAACCATGACGGTATATTGGAAATATTCAAAGTCCGTTCACAAAATATGTAAAATAGACTCGCTTGACGGGGAAGTATTTCGGACGTCTACTCCGCAAATACAAGAATCGATAGATATCACGTAATTACCAAAATGTGTCGACCCGATATGCAGTATCGGTCAGTCAAGCCATGGCTTTGTCAAATTTCGGGGAAGCAATGATGCGCTGTGAGCGGTCCCAAACTGGTGAAAGTCTTAAAGCACGTGGAGCGCGAGTCCGAGCTTCAGTCGGGGCGGGCGTGTAGGTCGTGCTCGATTACGAAACGCTTATCCAGCCATTCGACGGCGACAATCCATGCGGACCGGATCTGCGCGGTGACCCCGAGTTTCGCGATATCGAGGATGCCCCCGGCGACTTCGCAAACCAGAAGCCGCAAGAGTTGATACAATTGATCCAGCGGTGCGATGTCTTTCTACAACGTACCAAGGATCAGGCACCCGCACTGGTAGCATTGCAAGCAGCAGTGCGGATCGGTGACTTCGCGCTGGCAAATGCCGCGCTGGCACTGGTGAAGGGCTATGCCGCGCTGTTCTGGGAGGCGTTTCATCCCGGGCCCGCCGATGACATGGTGGTGGCCAGGATCAACGAATTGTCCGCGCTGGCGCGACCTGCTGCGCTGACGCTGCCGTTGCAGCGGGCCGCGATCGCAAAAATGCCGTCACCGGCGCAACAGGGCTTCACGCCGGCGATGATCGCCCAGTCGTGCGGGCCGACCGCGGAATGGTCTCCCGAGGACGAGGCCGCGCTTGCCGCGCAGGTTGAGAGCGGTAAGATCAGTGCCACCCAGGCGCGCACCGTCCGACCGAACCGCGACGGCGGCCGGACGCTGCGGATGATCCTGCGAGCACTGTCGGCTGACGCGCGTGCCGCCGATGCGGAGGCCGGAGTCGGCGGTGACGATACGGGGATCGCCCCCGAGGCGCTACAGCGTCTCGCGCTGGAGCTCCGCGAACAGGTTGAGGTGTCACGGGTGCAGTTCGCGACGCTGTCGGGCGGCTTGTACGAACTCAACGCCATCTACGACGCGCGAGCCGGCGACAGCGCGAGCCTCGGCCCGGTGTTAAATCTTCTCAAGGTGATCGTCGACGATTGCGACCGCTTGCTTGTCGTGTTTCCGAAGGATCAACCAGAGGCGCACGGTGTGGCGGCGGTCTATCCTGCCACCGCTGGCAGTGGAGCGGATACGGGCTTTGCCGAGGCTACGCCGAGGCCCAAGGGATTTGTCATCACCACGCCCCAGTCGCGTGGCGACGTCATCGTGACGATGGATGCGATCGCCCGGTTCTTCGTTGAACACGAGCCGACCAGCCCGGTGCCATTGATGCTGAGGCGCATCCGCGCGTGGGTCGAGATGGACTTTCTTCAGCTTCTTGGAGAAATCGCACCGAGTGCGATGGATGATGCACAAAGATTGTTGGCATTTACGGAAGAATCGGTGAATAGCGAAAGTGAACAATAACTTTAAAGTGCCACATCTGGCGGCTGTCAATAGTTCCTACATTTGCTAAAAAATATAAAATAACATGAATTAAGAAATATTGGGGGGTGTCATGGCGCAGGACGGACAGAAGTTCATCAAACGAAACCGTTCACCTAGGGTCCATATCGAATATGAGGTGCAAACCTATGGATCGGTCGAGAAGGTTTCGCTGCCGTTCGTGATGGGCATTCTATCTGATCTCTCGGGTAAGTCCGAAAAGGACAAGAAGCCGATGGCAGAGCGCGATTTCGTCAATGTCGATATGGACAATTTCGGCGACTTCCAGAAGGGGATCGCGCCGCGCGCGGCGTTCAACGTCGACAACACGTTGACCGGCGACGGCAAATTGTCGGTCGACCTGACCTTCAACGCGATGGATGATTTCACGCCGGGCGGCGTCGCCAAGCAATTGCCCGCCACTGCCAAGCTGCTTGATGCACGCCAGGAACTGTCCGATCTGCTGGCGTATATGGACGGCAAGGACAAGGCTGAGGACGTTATCAAGCGACTGCTGGCGAATCCGGAGTTGCTCGGGACGCTCGCCGCCGAATCCAAGGCGCGCGCAGACAGCGACGCCTAACCCTCCCGCGTGTTTCCCAAAGGGGATAGACCATCATGGCCAGCAATCCGAATCTTGCAACAGAGCTACAGACCGGCACCGCGGAAGATCTTAGCATCGACGACTTCTCGGCATTGCTGCAAAAGGAGTTCAAGCCGAAGTCCGACGAGGCGAAGAGCCGCGTCGAGATGGCGGTGCGGACGCTGGCCGAACAGGCGCTTGCGGGTTCGACCATCGTTTCGACCGACGTGCTCGGAACGATCGAGAGCATGATATCGTCGATCGACCGCAAGCTGTCCGAGCAGGTCAATCTCGTGCTGCATCACCCTGATTTCCAAGCGCTGGAAAGTGCCTGGCGCGGCCGGCTGGACAGTGGCGGGCCAATCCATCCTGTTCGCCACACCGCGCGACAGCGGTACGCGGAGGGTTTCGATGCCGATGACATCGGCGGGATTGACGAAAAAACTACGACATCCTTCTCGCACGCAGGACGAAATTCCAGCGTAGGCGGGGGCGCGGGGGGGCATACTAGATCGGTGCTCGCTTCCGCTGATGATCAGATCGGCGTGGCGACGTGATCGCCGCCACGCCCCGCGTGCAACGGCATCATGGCGACCGGCTGGCGGCGCTTGTCAGTCGCCAGGCCGTATTTTGCGATGCTGCCTACCTGATCGCCGATTGCACAGGTGTCGCTGCGCCGGCCCGCCCGGAGAATTACATCGTCCAGCGGTCGTCGCGACCGGCGACGATTTCCCTATATATTTCCCCATATAACGCGAGTGGATGCGCGGTCGGCTCCACACGGCAGGCGTGGTGCTCGTCGATTGACTCACCCATCGACGGACAGGCGCGCGCAGTCAGACCCTTGTTAGTTGAGCGGGTCGATACGGCCCTTACTACGCTCGACCCGCGTGGTTTGACGGTCGGACCCAAGCTTCGTGCTCGTATGCCCGGCGAAATCCGTCGCGCGCCGGGACGTCGCGATTCCGTTCGTGCTGTGTGTCGCGTCCGTCGGGTCCGGGGGCGTGGCGACGAAAGGGTGGCGACGGATCCAACGGCGCAATGCCGTCTAGGGGAACCGGGTTATTTCCGTCGCCACGCCGGCCAGGCGGCGCGGCGTCGGTCGCACTGCGTGGGGATATCGGAAAAGCACTGCGCGGGCGTACTTCGTTCGAGCACCGCGATATCGGCAAGCCCGGCGCGTCGCTTCGAATGGTCCCGGTGCCTCGTGTCGATTAGCGTAGCGACGGATTTGCGACCAATAAAAGCAAGAACCGTGGCGCGTGGTTCAATCACTGGCGTACGCCCCAGTGCGCGCGGGGCTGGGCGGAGCCGGCGCTGTACGACGATCTCCCAAGGTCATAGCCACAGCCATGGCTACACCCGCGATGACAGCTGCATCCGATCCCATAGCCCTGCGGACGGCCACAACCGCGTTCAGGCTGGAGCCGCGACGTGACCGCGACCGATCCACGTCTGCTTCGGCATTATAACGACGAGCTTCTGTATCTCCGTCGGCGCGCGGTCGAGTTTTCCGAGGAGCATCGCCAGGTCGCCGGTCGGCTGGGAATTGATGCGCCGACCGATCCCGACCCGCATGTCGAGCGCCTGCTGGAGGGGGTCGCGTACCTGAATGCCCGCGTGCAGTTGCGGCTGGATGATCAGTTTCCGGCGTTCACGCAATATCTGCTCGACGCGCTCTATCCACATTATCTGGCGCCGACGCCGGCGATGGCGATTTTGCAATATGTGCCGCGGGAGGGCGACGAGGCACTGATCAAGGGCGTGGTCCACCCGCGCGGATCGGCGATCCAGGCGTGGCTCGACGGCGATGCGCATGCGCGCGTCCAGTTCCGCACCGGGTTGGACGTCACCTTGTGGCCAATCCGGGTGGCGGCGGTGGAGTATCTGCCGACCCGCGCATCGGTCGCGGGGGCGACCGATGCGGCACAGGGCGCGGCGGGGTTGCGGATCCGGTTGGCGGCGACCAGCCCGGCGGCGCTGTCCGCGCTGGCGATCGATACGCTGCCGATGTTCGTCGATGGCGGGCAGGACATGCCGAACCTGTTGTTCCAGCAGATGATGACCGACTGTATCGGCGTGCGCGTCTGTTCGCCCGAGCGTGGTCGGCGCGATCCGTGGAGCGTGGCCGCGGGCACGGTCGAGGCGATGGGCTTCGGAGCGGACGAAGCGCTGCTGCCCGGCGATGCGCGGTCGTTCCGGGGCTATCGCCTGCTGTGCGAATATTTCGCGATGCCCGAGAAATTCCGGTTCGCGCGGCTGACCGGGCTGGCGGCGGGGTTCGCCAGGGCGGAGCGCGAGGTCGACATCGTGCTGGTGTTCGGACGGCCGGTCGACGCGCTGGTCGGTAGCACGTCGACCGATACGCTCAAATTGTTCGCGACGCCGGCAATCAACCTGTTCGAGCGCCGGTTCGACCGGGTAATCGTCGATCGCCGTCGCGAGGAGCATCTGGTGATCCCCGACCGGGTCGGACTGCTCGATTACGAGGTATACCGGCTGGGCAGCGTGACCGGATATGCGCGCGGCGAAGCACAGGGTGCGCCCGCGCTGCCGCTGTACGCGCGGCGCGCGCAACGCGGCGTGCGGCCGCTGTATTACGCGCTCAAGCGGCGGCTGCGACGGTTGAGCGAACTCGAGACCCGGCAACGCCGCGAGAGCGATTACATCGGCACCGAGACTTGGATCAGCCTGTCGTCGCCCGATGACCCGATGCTCGCGCGCAACGTCGCGGAACTGGGGATCACCGGGTTGGTCACCAATCGCGCGCTGGCGACTCGGTTGCGGCCGGGGCAGGCGAATTTGCGGATCCTGGTCGACGAGGCGCGTGGGGTCGGCGACATGCACGGTCGCGCCCTCGTCCCTTGCGCCGGTAACGAAGCTCGTGACGCGCTCGGCCTGTCGCGCGGACACGAGTGGGCCCATCTGCGTCGCGGGGTCGAGGCCGTGGCCAATTGCGAGGCCGTTCGCATAGGCGACCACACCCGCGATCACCTGGTCGTGGATCGAGCGGTGCACGTAGAGCCGCGAGCCGGCGATGCAGACTTGCCCTGCGTTGAAGAAGATCGCGTTGGCGACGCCGGGGATGGCGAGGTTGAGATCGGCGTCGGGCAGCACGATCGCGGGCGACTTGCCGCCGAGTTCGAGCGTGACGCGCTTGAAGTTGGTCTTCGCCGCATCGAGGATCGCGCGGCCGGTCTGGGTCGAGCCGGTGAACGCGATCTTGTCGACCCTCGGATGCGCGGCGAGCGCAGCGCCGGTCTCGCTGCCCAGCCCGGTGACGATGTTGAGCACGCCCGCGGGCAGCCCCGCCTGCGTCATCAGTTCGCCGAGCCGGAGGGCGCTGAGCGAGGTGTCCTCCGCCGGTTTCAGGACGATCGTGCAGCCGGCCGCCAGCGCGGGGGCGAGCTTCATCGCGGTCAGCACCAGCGGCGAGTTCCACGGCACGATTGCCGCGACCACGCCGACGGGTTCGCGGAGAGTCCAGGTCGAGATCTGCTTGCCCGCCGGCTGGTAATCGATCGAGCTTTCGATCGTATTGCCCTCGATCGCCATCGCCTGGCCGGCGAAAAAGCGGAACTGGTTGATCGCACCGGGGATCTCGGCCCAGCGCGCGACGAACAGCGGCTTGCCCTGGTCAAGCGTCTTCAGTTCGGCGAGTTCGTCGACATGCGCCTCGATTAGGTCGGCGATCGCCCACAATATGCGTGCCCGGTTGACCGGAGTGGTGGTGCGCCAGCCGTCAAAGGCCACGCGCGCAGCGATTACCGCCTGGTCGACGTCGCCCGCCGAGGCGGAGGCGATGCGGCCGATCTCTTCACCGGTCGCCGGGTCTAGCGTTCCGAGCGTACGCCCTCCCTCGGCCTACTGCCACGCGCCGCCGATCAGCAATCCTGACCCCGTCGCACGGCGATCGAGGAAGGCGCGCGTGTCGGCGCGAAGTTCGGGGCGGACGATCATGACGGCTTCTCCTGCAAGGCTAACACCGTGATGAACGTGGCCGCGCGTGACCAATCGCCACGCCCGAAAAGTCGCACAGCGGATAGTCGCGGTGACGCGGGCCAATCGCGTCATCGCGCGGTTCTAGGAAGGCCCCAGCAAAAGCGCCGGCCCGGATGGTGGCCGCGCGATCATCATAGCGGGGACATCATGGCTTATCGTTTGGGCGTCGATGTCGGTGGGACTTTCACCGACCTGCTGCTGCTGGATCAGGAAAGCAGCGGGTTCTGGCGGCACAAGACGCCGTCGACGCCGCACGACAGCTCGGTTGGTATCCTGACCGGGGTCGACGCGATCTGCGCGGAGGCGGGGATCACGCCTGCCGAGGTCGAGTTCTTCCTCCACGGCACGACCGTCGCGACCAACGCGGTGCTGGAAGGCAAGGGGGCGCGCGTCGGTCTCGTCACAAGCGAGGGCTATCGCCAGATCATGCAGATCGCGCGCAGCTTCGTGCCCGGGGGCCTTGCCGGCTGGATCGTCTGGCCGAAGCCCGAGCCGCTCGCCGCGCTGGAGGATACCGTCGAGATCGCCGGGCGGATGGATGCGCAGGGCAACGAGGTCCGTCCGATCGACGATGCCGATATCCGTGCGGCGCTGGAGGCGTTGAAGGCGCAAGGGATCGAGGCGCTGACGGTGTCGTTGATCAACGCGTATCTGAACGGCGCGCACGAACTGCGCGAGGCCGAGCTGGCGGCGGAGATCCTGCCCGACGTGCCGCTGTCGCTGAGCCATGTCGTGCTGCCCGAGATGCAGGAATACGAGCGCACGCTGACGACCGTCGCCAACGCCGCCGTTCGCCCGATCATGAGCAACTATGTCCGCAACCTGCGCACCAAGCTGCGCGACAGCGGCATGGCGGGGAGCCTATCGTTGCTGCGCTCCGATGGCGGGCTGATGTCGTCGGAAAAGGCTGAGGAGCATCCGGTGTCGCTGCTGATGTCGGGGCCAGCGGGCGGCGTGACCGGCGCATTGTGGGTCGGCAAGAACGCGGGCATCCGCAACATCCTGACGCTCGACGTCGGGGGCACGTCGACCGACGTTGCGCTGATCGAGAATCTCGAGGCGCGCCGAGTACGCACTACCGAGGTAGGCCATCTGGCGGTGCGAGCGTCCGCGCTCGACGTGAAGACGGTCGGCGCTGGCGGCGGCTCGATCGCCTACGTCCCCGAACTGACCAACGCGCTGCGGGTAGGTCCGCGGTCCGCGGGCCCGTGCCGGGGCCGGTTGCGTACGGCAAAGGCGGCGTCGAGCCGACCGTGACCGACACCAATGTCGTGCTCGGCTATCTGCCTGAATCGCTGCTCGGCGGCGCGTTCAAGCTCGACCGCGAGGGCGCCAAGATTGCCGTGCAGGGGATCGCCGACAAGCTCGGCATTGGCCTGATGCAGGCGGCGCGCGGGATCATCGATATCGTCAACGAGAACATGTTCGGTGCGCTCCGCATGATCTCGGTCCAGCACGGCTATGATCCGCGGCACTTCGCATTGATGGGGTTCGGCGGGGCGGGGCCACTCCACGTCAACGCGGTCGCGCGGTTGATGGGCAGTTGGCCCGCGGTGTCGCCAGTCAGCCCGGGCGTGCTGTGCGCGCTCGGCGACGCCACCACGCAGATGCGGACCGAGACCGCGCGCAGCTTCTCGCGCCGGTTCAACGAGACCGACGAGAGCGAAGTCCAGGCGATCCTCAACGAGATGGCCGCGCAGACCCGCGCCGAACTCGCCGCAGAGGGGATCGCGGACAGCGACATCACCTCGTTGTTCGAGATCGACGTTCGCTACGAAGGCCAGGCGTTCGAGGTGCCGCTGTCGATCGATGCCGAGACCCTCGCGCGCGACGGGCTCGCCGGCGTCGCCGCGCGGTTCGACGAAGAGCATCACCGGCTGTTCACCTTCAACATGGAAACCGCGCACGAACTCGTGAACTTGCGCGCCGTGGCACTCGGGCCGCTGCTTGATCTCAAGCCGCCCGTGCTGAGGGAAGGCAACGGCGACCCCATCGCCGCCAAACTGCGCGACCACGAGCTCTGGACCGACGGCGCGATGCGTCCTGCGGTCATCTACGACCGGTCGAAACTGCGCGCCGGCGACGTCATCCCCGGCCCGGCGATCATCGTCGAGATGGATTCCACGACGCTGATCGAAGGCGGCTGCACCGGCATCGTCGACTCGGTCGGCAACATCCTGATCAATCTGGCCTGAGAGGACCATCATGCCCGCACGCATCATCCAGGCCAACGCCACACCGTTCGAGACGGTGCCGATCGATCCCGTCACGCTGGAGGTGATCGAAAACGCGCTCCGCAACGCCCGCATCGAGATGGACGCGACGCTCGTCCGCACTGCGATGTCGCCCGGCATCCGCGAACAGGGCGACGCCTTCCCGCTGATCGCCGACAGCAAGGGCCGCAGGATCGTCGGCCAGTTCGGCTCGTATATCGGCCCGTTCCTAGAAAGCTATGACGGCACCGTCGAGGACGGCGACCTGATCTTCCTCAACGATCCCTATTCGGTGCAGGGCGCGATCAGCCACCTCAACGACTGGCTCGTCCTGATGCCGGTGCTCAAGGACGGCCGCGTCGTCGCCTACACCTCGATGTTCGGGCATATGAGCGACATCGGCGGCAAGGTGCCCGGATCGATGCCGATCGACGCGACCAGCATCTTCCAGGAGGGGATTCGCATCCCGCCGGTGAAGCTGTGGAAGCAGGGTGTCTACAACGAGGACCTGCTCAACCTGGTGATGCATCAGACGCGTACGCCCGACTGGTGCCGCGCCGATCTGAACGCGCTGATCGCCTCGTGCCGCGTCGCCTCGCGCCGGATCATCGAGATGTGCGAGCGGTTCGGCGACGACGTCTACGCGTCCGCCACCGACCTGCTGCTGGAGCGCAACTACCGCGCGATGAAGCAGCTCGTCGAGACCGCGATCGGCGAGGAGAAGGTCAGCTTCGAGGATTACATCTGCGACGACGGGCTCGACTACGGCCCATACAAGATCGAGTGCACGATGTGGCGCGAGGACGGCCGCGTCATCCTCGATTTCGACGGCACCGATCCGCAGAGCCAGGTGTCGATCAATTTCCTGCTCAACGAAAACATGATGAAGATGTTTTTCGGCAGCTACATGATCATGGTCTTCGATCCGCAGATCCTGTTCAACGACGGCTATTAGGATCTCATCGACGTGCGGATACCGGAAGGGTCGCTGCTCAAGCCGCGCTTTCCGGCGGCGCTGTCGGGGCGGACGCATGCGCTCGGCCGGTTGTTCGACATTCTCGGCGGGCTGCTCGGGCAGAAGACGCCGGAGTTTCTCAACGCCGCCGGCTTCTCGTCGTCGCCGCATCTGTTCTATTCGGGGCTCGACGAGAGCGGAAAATGGTTCCAGCTGTTCCAGATCGGCTTCGGCGGGATCCCCGCACGGTCGATGGGCGACGGGCCCGATGGGCACTCGCTGTGGCCCGGCTTTACCAACGTGCCGAACGAGTTCCTCGAACGCTATTTCCCGCTGCGGATCGAGACGTACGAGACGGTCGCGGACAGCGGCGGGGCAGGGCTGCACCGCGGCGGCAACGGCATCAACATGGTGGACCGCTTCCTCCAGCCCGGCGTGATCGCGATCCGCGACGATCGCTGGTTCGTGCCGCCCTGGGGCGTCAACGGCGGCGAACCAGGGACGCGGGCCCGGAAGGTGCTGGTCAAGAACGACGGGACCGAGATCGTGCTCGGCAACAAGCTGGAGGATTATCCGGTCGAGGCTGGCGAGCCCGCACGACGTAGTGTGCAAAGCCGATAGTCTCGTTTGGTCCTAATTCAATTAAAGCGGTCGATGCCGCAGTGGAAATCGACCGCCTAACGATCCGTAGCGACCCCCGCTGGATGTGTTATGTCCGACAATCTGCAGGCTGTGGTGGCATTGAAAATTTGAAAGTCGGATCGGCCGTCCGGGCTCCGCAGCCGACCGCTACGCTGCCAATACGCTTCTGTCGTGGCGCCCGCGGGGTTATTGACCCGTTAGTTCACAGGACCGAATGGCACGCCGCAACGTTCGAGATCGCCACGGCCTCACGCCCATACTGGTACGCCTTCGGTTGACAATTGCTCGGTTTGTCAGACATGTTATCGCTATCAAGGTGACAGCATCGGTAACAATGCGGCTTTCGGTGAGAGGAGAGGTCGATAGCCTTGGTCGCAAATGGCAAGCTCGAGATACGATGCCAAGGCGCAATGTCCCGAGCGGGCGATGCCAGACTCGACTGTTCAATGCTCATAACATTCCAAGATGCGACAACGCCCTTGAATTGCAGGTATCTGCATCGGCGTTGGTAGATCCGACGGCCAGTACCCAATTTGGATCTTACCTCATTCCTTAATTGAATAAATTCCTGTCTTATTTGGAGTCAAATAATGAAATCTCGATCGGCTCTGCTCATGCTGGCGGCCCTTGCAACTACAGCGGCAACGCCGGCGTTTGCCGATGCACCCTCCCTACGCAAACAGGGTAGCGCGACGCAGTTGATCGTCGGCGGCAAGCCAATGTTGATCATCGGCGGCGAACTGAGTAATTCGGCAGCGTCCAGCGCCGCCTACATGGCGCCGCACTGGAAGAAGCTGCGTGCGATGCATCTCAACACAGTGCTCGCGCCCGTGGCGTGGGAACTCATTGAGCCGCGGGAGGGGCGGTTTGACTGGAGTTCGGTCGATGCGATGGTACGTGATGCGCGTGCGGCCGACCTGAAACTGGTGATCCTTTGGTTTGGCGCGTGGAAGAATTCGATGTCGACCTACGTACCGTCGTGGGTGAAGCGCGACCAGGCGCGGTTCCCGCGGGCACAGGGACCCAACGGGCAGGGCGTCGATATTCTCTCGGCGTTTGCACCTGAGACGCTAAAGGCCGATCAGCGCGCCTACGCCGCGCTGATGACGCATTTGAAAGCGATCGACGGTACGCAGAATACCGTCGTTATGATGCAGGTCGAGAACGAGATCGGCATGCTGCCGGTCGCGCGCGATTACGGGCCGCTGGCGGAAGCGGCATATCGACAGCCGGTACCGGCCGACCTCGTCCAGTATCTGACACAGCACAAGGCAAGCCTTGTCCCCGAGATGCAGGCGATGTGGGTTGAGCGGGGCGCCAAGACGCAAGGGTCTTGGGAGGATTTGTTCGGCGAGGGTGACGCAGCCGCGGAGGTATTTACCGCGTGGTATTATGCACGGTTCGCCGATCAGCTGACCATGGCAGGCAAGGCGGCGTACCCGATGCCGATGTATGTCAACGTTGCATTGAATCGCCCCGGTCGCGCGCCGGGCGAATATCCGAGCGGCGGCCCATTGCCGCATTTGATAGATGTCTGGAAGGCGGGCGCACCTGCGATCGATTTTCTGGCGCCGGACATCTATTTCCCGAACTATGTCGACTTGGTGGGGCGCTATAAGCGTCCCGATAATCCGCTCTTCATTCCGGAGGCGAACAACGCAGACAATGCCGCGGTCCCCGCGAATGCCTTTTATGCATATGGCGAGCATGATGCGATCGGTTTTGGACCTTTCTCGATCGACTCGGTCGATGATGCGCCGGGCGATCTGGCCAAGGCCTATGACGTGATCGATCAACTTGCACCGGAGATCCTTGCGGCGCAGGGATCAAACCGTATGGCCGGCTTCAAACCGCGCGTGTTGTACGACGAGACCGTCGTCTACGAGCCTCAGGTTCGAGACATCGGCGGCTATCGCTTCACGGTTGCCTACGCCGACATTCAACGGCCCGTCGCAAAGCCTGATACCGCGAGCTATGGCGGGTTGATCATTCAAACCGGCGCTCAGGAATTCTTGGTCGCAGGCCAGGGTATCACGGTTACGTTCAAGCCTATCGGCGATGGACCGGCGCTCGTCGGCATCGATAGTGCCTTCGAAGGACGGTTCGACGCTGCAGGTCGCTGGGTTCCGGGGCGGCTGCTCAACGGCGATCAAACGCACCAGGGGCGCCATATCAGCTTGCCGGCTGGAGACTGGCAAATTCAGCGTATAAAACTCTACCGATACCGTTAGGTCGTCCAGTTGACAGAGCTGGTCAGGCCAATTATCACCGATACCGTGATAGCGCTATCAGGCGCAGATGGTTGACTTACCCCGACGACGAAGCGGGGAAGTTATGAGGAGAGGACCGAGAATGAATTTCATCGTACGCCGTCATCATGTTCGCGTGGCATTGCTTGCCGCGGTTGCGGTCACCGTCGTGGGCGGTGTTGCACCCGCCGCTGCGCAGGTCGCTTCGTCCAGCACGACAGCGCCGGTCGCGCCGGGTCAGCAGGGGATCACCGGTACAACCACCCAGGCCGAACCCGCTCCTGCGGATGCAACCGGGCAGAGCACGACCGCCGCTGACAATGGGCTCGGCGCGACCGACGAGATCGTCGTTACCGGGATTCGTGGCAGCCTTCAAAGCGCAACCAACGCCAAGCGTAATGCCGTCGCGTTTGGCGATTCGATCTTCGCCGAAGACATCGGCAAGCTGCCCGCTACCAATCTTGCCGAAACGCTGAACCGCATTCCGGGCGTCCGCTTGAACCGCGACATCACGGGTGAAGGCGTACAGGTCGCAATCCGAGGTCTCGGCCCGAGCTTCTCGAAGGTCCTGCTCAACAACACCCAGATCGCAATCGCATCTGACGGCGGCACGAACGGGACTGGTGGCGGCAACCGCGAGGTCGATCTCGACTTTTTCCCGTCCGAACTCTTCACGCGCCTCGATGTTCTGAAATCGCCGGTCGCATCGACTCTGGAGGGCGGGATCGCCGGTACGGTCAACTTGCGCAACGCGCGGCCGTTCGACAATCCCGGCACGCACCTGACGGTCGTCGGGCAAGGCCAATATAACGACACAAACAATCGCTTCGGCCCGCGTGGCGCGATCGTCGCCAGCAAGACCTGGGACAAGTTCGGCATCCTGATCGGCTTGCAGGGCGTGGACCAGAAGACCCGTGTCGATGGCTTCGAGACGGTCGGCTACACAGACGGCAACGTCCCGACCGGGCGGGCGGGTGTGGGTGACGTCGGCGGCAATGGCTTTGCCTATGCGCCGGTCGTGCCGCGCAACACTGGCTTTGGCCTGACGCCGGGTGCGCCGGTCAATCTCGCGGCGACCTCGGGGCTGACCGATACGCAGATCCGCAGCGCGCTGATCCCGCGTCTCGGCCGCAACAACGTGACGCAGGGGACCCGCTCGCGCTATTCGGCCTTGCTCGCACTTGAGTTCCGCCCCACCGACACGCTCAGCTTCGCGCTCGACGGCATCTACGCCAAGTCGAAGCGCGATTACGTCAAGTCGAACATGAACTGGTACGTTCGCAATTCGGGCCCCGGTACCGATCCGACCTCGACCGGCGGCATGGTGCCGATCGGCTTGACGGTGGACGCGAACAACGTCGTCACCAGCGGCACGTTTGCGAACTCGGTGTTCTTCCTTGAGGAGAGCATTTTCCGCCAGACCACCGAATTCTACAATGTGAACCCAAGCCTCACCTGGGCACCGAGCGACACGTTCAAGGTCGAGGCACAGGTCAATTACGGTAAGAGCACTTTCTACCGCGAACAGCCGAGCTTCCTGATCCAGACCCCGCGCGAGACCGGGATCAACGCGTTTTACGACAATACCGACAGCAACAATCCGCAGCCGGTCATCACCTCGAACGTCGATCTGGGCGATCCGAACCTCGGCTGGAAATGGTATCGCCAGAACGTCCAGAGCGTGCGCCGCAAGACCGAGACCAAGGGCGCGCATGTCGACTTCACCCTTGGCGACGCGACCATGAACTTGAAGTTCGGTGGCGCCTATGACAGCGCGCTGCGCAACGTCCGCGCGTACGACAACTCGACTGCCTACCAGACGTCGGTCTGCGGTGCGACGTGCGACGGCACCACCGGCAGCGTCACGAACGCGCAGTTGTCGCAGTATCTTGAGCGCCTGAACGTCACGGATATCGGCAAGCTATCGAAGGGCAATGTTGGGTATACCAGCATCATCTCGACGAAGCTGAAAGAGCTGCAAGCGGCGACCAACTACCAGTCTTTCCTCGACAACGCGCCCGAAGCCCGCGGTTCGGTAACCGGCGGGACGACCGGCGATATCCTCGAAAAGACGTTTGGCTTCTACATGGAGGGCAATGGCGTTACGGAAATCTTCGGTCGTGAACTGCGCGCCAACGCGGGCGTTCGCTACGTGCATACCGACCAACGCGTTGCTGGCCCGGTTCAAGTGGCGGCGGGACTCGTCGACGTGGTTCAGGACTCGTCTTACGAGAAGGTCTTGCCATCGCTCAATCTGACCTATGATGTGATGAGTCGCCTCAAGCTGCGTTTTGCGACCTCGATCAGCATGACCCGCGCCGATGCAGGATCGCTGCTGCCGGGCCTGACTTTCTCTGATCAGGGCGCTCAGGTTGCGACCGCAGGCAATCCGAACCTAAAGCCCTACACGTCCGAGAACATCGATCTCGGCGGCGAATATTATACCGGCGGCATCGGCTATGTCGGTGTATCGTATTTCCGCAAGAACATCGACGGGTTTACCGCCAACATCCAGTCGACGGTGCCGTTCTCGGCGCTGAACCTTGCTTTCAGCACGCTGACCACGACGCAGCAGCAGGCGATCAACGGTCGCGGTGGTCCCGACGTCGCGCAGATCGTCGTGACGCAGCCGGTCAATCTGAACCAGCTCAAGATCCAGGGCGTTGAGGCGACTTGGGTCCAGCCGCTCGATTTCCTAGTCCGCGGGCTCGGTTTCTCGGCGAACGGTACGCGGATCACCCAGAAGTCGGACACCGGGCTCGTCGCATCGGGCATCGCGCCATGGAGCTACAACCTCCAGGGCTTCTACGAAGGCCACGGCGTATCGCTCAGCCTGAACTATGTCTGGAACGACGAATCGATCGCCGCGAATGGCCCGCAGAACAACATTCCCGTGCCGCTTCGCGCCGATGCGCGCGGTCAGTTCGACATGTCGGTCGGATATCAGCTGCCGTTCTTCGACAACCGGTTGCGTCTTACTCTCGACGTTCTGAACATTACGAACGAGCCGCTGCGCACGACGTTTGGCTACGACAACGCCGCGTACAGCGTCTATTATCCAGGTCGCCAGTTCCTGGGTGGCATTCGCGCCAAGTTCTAAGCGTCAGCCGTTCGCTAAACTTATGAGGCCAGCCGAGGACGGCTGGCCTTTGGGCGCGATCGACGATCCTGCGCTATCCGACGAAGTCTTGGCGCAGACCCGCGCCTGGATCAATGAGCGCAGCGGAGAATCTATGTGATGACAGGAGCCCGTGCCGGCGACTTAGAAGGCCGACCGACGAGGGGTCGCGGGACTCTCCACGCCAGCAGTCACCGCTATGGCGGAAGTCGGCAGCGCAAGAGCACCCGCGGAGAGCCATAACCGGTCCATGTTCAATACGGGTCGTCGCTCGGGCTAACGTGCAGGCTCTCATTACGTTTCGGTTTCCTGCCTGAGCGAATTGGCAGCCTTGGCCTCGGCCTTCTCCAATCTTCGATGCTGTCGCCCGCGACGATATGATCGGCCAGCAGCATCAACTGATGACCCGTAGTCGACCCGTCCGACGCGTCTTCTCGAGGCGGAGGCGCCATCCCTTGGGCGGTTGCGAGGCACATTCAACGCAGCCCGCGGACCAGTAATCTTTCATTTTCGCCCAATACGCATCCGCCGCCGCCACCGCAGAGTCGGTCGTTGGGACGAAGGTGTTGATCGCATATTGGTGGACATAGGTAGCGGGCCTGCCGCCCTTCTCGCTGATCTTGGCGTTACCCTGCTCATGGAGCCCGCCGGCGGGGTTCACTCCGTTCTGCATTTTTATCCTTGGTCCGGCGAGAGCGGTTTGGAGCGGACCCGATTTTGTTGGGGCTGTCCCCGTAGAACATCTTGCGCTCCTTGTTCTCCCGTGGAGGCGGGAGTCCAGTCTAGGTCCCGCCTCCACGGGGAAATACGGCCGTCAGGCACGGCGCCCGTGGCTGTCAGGCATCGATCATCTCCGCGAGCGCTGGAGTGACGTACTCCTGCGGTTGGCCGTCGATCATCGCGACGAGCCGGGCGGCAATGCCGTGGTCGTCCGCGAGGCCCAGGCCGTCCGGGCCGAGGACGGTGAGCGCGGTCGCCCAAGCGTCGGCGTCCAGCGCGGTCTGGTGGATCACGCTGACGGATACGACACCCGTCTTGATCGGCCGACCGGTGCGTGGATCGAGCGGGTGGGCGCCGCGACGATAGTCGCCGGACGTCGCGACAGCTTGGCCGTGCAGCGCGATCCTGAGCGGCGGAAGCGTCAGGCCCTGTGGGCTTTCGAGGTCGACCCACCAGGGATCGCCGTCGGGCCGGATACCGCGCCCGACGAGTTCGCCACCGATCTCGACCAGTGCATGCAGGATGCTGGCGTCGCGCAACAGATCGGCGATGACATCGACCGCATGGCCCTTGGCGATCCCCGACAGGTCGAGCGCGGTGCCCCCGGGTTAGCGAAGATGCGCGCCGCCGGGAGCGAACGCCAGCTGCGACCAGCCGGATGTTGCGCGGGCCGTCTCGATTTCGGCTGTGCTTGGTGGGCAAGCGATGGGGACGGGGCCGAAACCCCAGGCATCGGCGATCGCCAAGCCGCGCGTCATGACATGCGCGAAGTCGGGTGGCAGCGTCGTCCAGGTGTCAGGCGCCGACCGGTTGAAGCGACACAGCAGCGAGTCCTTTGCCCAGTGGCTCATCTCCGCAACAAGCCTTGCCAGTCGCGCGACGATCGCGGAGCGGATCAGCGACGGATCGGCCCCCGCGGCCCCCGCGGGCGCCGCGAAGCGCACGCTCCACGACGTCCCCATCGTCTCGCCGTGCAGATCGAACACCGCCGCCGACGGATGGTGGGCCGCGAACGCCGCGGCGTCGATCGTCGGCGGCAGCGCGACCCTCATGACTTTACCCTCGGTAATCGTTCAGGGCGTCAGCACGTCGAGCGTCGTGACATAGCTCATCCGCCGCTCGGTGGCACGTGGGGTCGTTGCCTTGGCATCGGTCAGCGTGGCGTTGAGCCAGTACATGCCTGCGGTCTGCCATTCGACGCTGAGTACGCCGTCCGCACCGGTGGTAAGTTCGCGCGCCCTCGTCGTTGCGGTAGCGCTTACCGCCGGGGATCACCGTGACCTTCACGTCGGTCGCGTTGGCGGGGGGATGTCGCGGTCGTCAGCGGCGCGGGCGCGTTCGGCTGTAGCGGACCGCAACGACCGCCGATGCGCTTCTCGACGCCATCCACCTTGAAGCTGCCCATGACGGCGGACATCTCCGTGCCGATCTTCCAGGTGCCAGGCTTGTCGAGCTTCACGTCGAATACCGAGCGATAGCGCCCAGTCGCGCCGTTCTGGAGCATGCCCTCGCTGCCATCGGGCTGCCAGACCTTCATGCCGTCGAGCCGGAGTGGCTGGTGATCGAAGAAGAACAGGTCGTTCGAGACGGCGGCGTCGACCGTTACCCAGCCGTCGGTCCCCGAGAACACAGTGGCGGACGGCAGCAGCCACATACGGTGCGCCGACAGCGCGGCGGGGATCGACAACAGCGCGGCAGCGGCCATCAGGCGTGCGACAAAAGGCTTCATGATGTAATCCTTGGCGGGCGGAGATGGCGATAGCGCCGAGTTCGGTCTTGCCCGTGGTGCGAGCGCCGGCAGCAAGCGGTACGGAGACGAGTTCGGGACCGCCGGTTTCCCGCGCCGCCTCGACGTTCAGGACATACCGGCCGGGCTTGACGTCGGCGGGGATGGGGATGGTGTATTGGCCCGGCGCACGCGTCGCGCCGCTGACGCCGTCCGCGGGCATCGTCATGCTGCGGCCACTCTTGCGCCACCATGCGCGCAGGTCCGCGAGCCATTTGGTCCCGGGATCATTGCCGCGCTTCTTGAGATCGTACCACACTGCCAGAGTACGCGGCGCGCCGCCACCGACTGGCTCCAGCCACACGGCGACATAGGGCTTGTGATATTCCGCCACTCTCAGCCGCGGAATCGTGACGCTGACCGTTCCCGGCGGCGCGGCAAAAGCGGGCGGGGCGAACTGCAAGACCCGGAGACGTTCCACGTCGAGCTAGGGCGAGCGAGACAGAGTTGAGGGCGGCCCCATCGGCGAGCACATGTTCGCTGGCCGCCGAGCTTAGGTCTTTGGCCTTATGCCACCCCAACCTCGAAGCCCCGCGTTTGCGCCATCGTGTTTACGGCCGCGATCGACGATACTGCCAATGCATCGCCGATCAGCAGCAGCGAGGGATCGTTGTCGCTGATCGTCTCTACCAGGAACGCCAGCGCCGACAGCCGGCCGCGCAGGATGCGTTCGGTCGGGAGCGAGACGTTGACCGCGACCATCACCGGCGTGTCGGGCGCGCGCCCGGCGGCGATCAGTTCGCGTGACACTTCGCCGGCGGCGGCGCGGCCCATATAGACGGCGAGCGTAGCGTCGGGCGCGGCGAGCGCGGTCCAGTCGAGATCGAGCGCTTCGCCCGCGCGGGCGTGTGCGGTGACGAAGGTGAGCTTCCGCGCGAGGCCGCGCAGCGTCAGCGACGCGCCGCCCGAGGCTGCGGCGGCGCTGGCGGCCGTAATGCCGGGGCAGATACGAACGGGGATGCCGCTGGCGGCGAGGTGATCGACCTCCTCGGTCGAGCGGCCGAAGATCGACGGGTCGCCGCCCTTGAGCCGGACGACACGCTTGCCGTCGAGCGCTGCGCTGGCGAGCAAGGCGTTGATCGAGACCTGGTCCTTCGAATGCCGCCCCGACCGCTTTCCTACACCGACCATCTCGGCCCCGGGCGGGACGAGCGCGAGGACGCCTGGGCCGACTAGTGCGTCGTAGAAGACGATGTCGGCCGCCGCGAGCAGGCGTTCGGCCTTGCGCGTGAGGAGGTCGGGATCGCCCGGGCCGGCACCGACCAGCCAGACCGAACCGGGCGGGAAATCATGCGACATGGGCTGATCCTTCGTTGACGAGGAGTTTTGCAAGGGCGGGGCGGCACGATCCGCAATTGTTGCCGGCTTTCAGTGCCGCCCCGATCGCAGGTACGTCGGCGAGCTGCTGGTCGGCGATCGCGGCGAGGATGGTCTTCAGCCCGACGTCGAAGCACGCGCAGACGATCGGGCCACGATCGACCTGCACACCCGGCGCCCGGCCAGCGAGCAAGGTGGGCGCCGCGACCGCTTTACTCAGTTGCGCGACGAGCCAGTCGCGTGGTGGGAGCCTGCCGTCGCGCGTGACGAACAGCACCGCGGTCAGTTTGCCGTTGTCGAGGATCGCGATCCGGCGTGAGCCTCGCGCGGCATCGATCGCTTCGATCCGCTGGCCCTTGGGCAGCAGCGCGTCGAGTGCAGCAGGGTCGCCGTTGCCGGCCATGTCCCACGCGGTCCCACACGTCACTGCGACACGCGTGGCCCACAGGCAATCGGGGCGGGTCGCCAGTTCGCCGCGCACGACGACGAAACCGCGCCACTCGGTTGTGACCGGCTCGATCCGCACGGGCGTCGACTTGAAGCCCGGCTGACCGGAGATCGGATCGGCAAGCGGGCGCGGGAGCAGTCCGGCGCGGCCACCGGTCGCGGTGCGGTCGGTCCAGTGGATCGGCACGAACAGCTCGCCGACCCGCTGCGTCGCGATGACGCTAGCGCGGAACAGCGTGTCGTCCTGCGGTGTCGTCACGCGCGCCAGCCCGCCATCGACGATCCCGAGACGCGCCGCGTCGTCAGGATGTATCTCGACCAGCGGCTCCTCGCGGTGGCGCGCGAGCTTGGGTGACAGACCGGTGCGGGTCATGGTGTGCCACTGGTCGCGATAGCGCCCGGTGTTGAGCGTCATTGGCCACTGCGCGAGTGGCGTCGCGACCGGCTTCTGCGCCACCGGCACCAGCCGCGCGCGGCCGTCTGGCGTCGAGTACCGGCCATCCGCAAACGGTGTCCCGCCCCAGCGGAACGGGGGCATAGCGTCATACTCGGCGTTGCTCTTGGCCGAGTGACCGGGGAGCAAGAATAGCCGCGTGCCGTCATTCTCATAGGCCGACAACCGGCAATGCTCGCGCCAGATCTCGGCCGGGCGGTCATAGGAAAACGCGGTCTTCCACCCCATCCGCCGCCCGATTTCGGAGACGATCCACCAGTCCGGCTTCGCCTCGCCCGGCGCGGTCATGAACGCGCGCTGCCGGCTGATCGTGCGGTCGGAATTGGTGACGGTACCGTCCTTCTCGCCCCACGCCGCGGCGGGCAGGCGGACATGCGCGTGGACCGAGGTATCGGTGGTTTCGACCACATCGGACACGACGACGAACGGGCAACCGGCAAGCGCCTCACGTACGCGGCCCGCATCGGGCATCGATACCGCGGGGTTTGTCGCCATCACCCACAGCGCCTTGATCCGGCCGTTGCCGAGTTCGCGGAACAGGTCGACCGCCTTTAGCCCCGGCTTGGTCGCAATGTTGGACGCGGCCCAGAACCGGCCGACCCGCGCGACGTTTTCGGGCGCGAAATCCATGTGCGCGGCGAGTGACGACGCGAGTCCGCCGACCTCGCGCCCACCCATCGCATTGGGCTGGCCGGTGATCGAGAAGGGGGCCGCACCCGGCTTGCCGATGCGGCCGGTGGCGAGGTGCAGGTTGATAATCGCGTTGACCTGATCGGTGCCCGACAGCGACTGGTTCACGCCCTGGCTGAACATGGTGATGGTCTTTGGCGTCGCGGCGAACAGTTCGAAGAAGCGCCTGAGATCCTGCGGCGGGACGTCGCAGGTACGCGCGACCGACCAAAGGTCGCTGCCCTCGCCGATCTGGTCCCAGAACGCGTCGGGCGTGGCGACGTGCGCGGCGAGATAGTCGTAATCGACCACGCCCGCGTCACGGCACCACGCGAGCAAGCCGTTCATCAGCGCGACGTCGGTGCCGGGCCGGATCGCGAGGTGCAGGTCGGCCTCGTCCGCGGTTTCGGTCCGGCGCGGGTCGATCACGACGAGCTTGGCGCCCGCATCGCAGCGCGTGCGGATGCGTTGATAGACGATCGGGTGGCACCAGGCGGTGTTCGATCCGACCAGCACGATCAGGTCGGCGGCGTCGAGATCGTCGTAGCTCGCCGGCACGATATCCTCGCCGAAAGCTCGCATGTGCCCGGCGACGGCGCTTGCCATGCAAAGCCGCGAATTGGTGTCGATGTTCGCCGAGCCGATGAAGCCCTTCATCAGCTTGTTGGCGACGTAATAATCCTCGGTGAGCAGTTGCCCGGAGACGTAGAACGCGACGCTGTTGGGCCCGTGCTGCGCGATCGTGTCGCGGAAGCGTTTGGCGACGAGGTGTAGCGCCTTGTCCCAGGAGGCGCGGCGCTGGCCGATCATCGGGGTGAGGAGGCGGCCTTCGAGCCCGATCGTCTCGCCGAGGTGCGTGCCCTTCGAGCAGAGCTTGCCGGTGTTGGCGGGGTGGTCGGGGTCGCCCTTGATCGTGACGGACCGCTCGCCCGTCGGGGTCGCGAGAATGCCGCAGCCGACACCGCAATACGCGCAGGTCGTGCGGATATCCTCCCCGGCACGGGGAGGGGGACCATCCGATGGATGGTGGAGGGGGGCTCCCGCAGGCGTCCCCCTTCGTGGAGTCCCTCCTGCAGGCGTCTTGCTTTGTGGAGGCCCCCCTCCACCGCCTGCGGCGGTCCCCCTCCCCGTGCCGGGGAGGATCATGCGGCGGCTTTCATGGTCGAGGTGCGGCAGAGGAGCACCCGCCCACCGCTGACCTTCACCGGGATCACCGGCGTACAACCTTTGTCCTCGCCCAGCGCCTCGCCCGTATCCAGTGCGATCCGCCAGTTGTGCAGCGGGCACGCCACCGCGCCGCCGTGCACGATGCCCTGCGACAGTCGCCCACCCTTGTGCGGACAGCGATCCGCCAGCGCGAAGACCTTGCCGTCGCCGGTGCGGAAGACCGCGATGTCGTCGCCACCGGTGACCTGCACCGTCCGGCTGCCGCGGACCGGGATCTCGTCGACCCAGCCGATATCGAGCCATTCGCCGATCATGCCATTTCCCTCCCGAGAAAGACGGGCGTGTCCAGAGGTGTGAAGCGCGCCATCGGCGCATGCTGTTCGCGGTGCTCGCCCGCCGCACGGGCCGCCCACGGATCGTCCTGCGTGAACTGCTGCGAGAACAGGAACCGTGCCGCCAGCGCATCGCGGCCCGCCGGATCGTCCGCGATCCGCTCGCGGATATATTCCACGCCGATCCGCTCGATCCACGGCGCGGTGCGCTCCAGATAGCGCGCTTCCTCGCGGTACAACTGGATGAACGCGGCGCAGTAATGCATCGCCTCTTCTTCGGTCGCGACCTTGCACAGGAAGTCGGTCGCGCGGACCTTGATCCCGCCATTGCCGCCGACCGACAGCTCGTAGCCGCTGTCGACGCAGACCACACCGAAATCCTTGATCGTGGCCTCGGCGCAGTTCCGCGGACAGCCGCTGACCGCGATCTTGAACTTGTGCGGCATCCAACTGCCCCAGGTCATCCGCTCGACCTTGACGCCGAGCCCGGTCGAATCCTGCGTTCCGAACCGGCACCAGTCCGACCCGACGCAGGTCTTTACGGTGCGCAGCGACTTGCCGTACGCATGCCCGCTGACCATCCCGGCGGCATTGAGATCGGCCCAGACCGCGGGCAGATCCTCCTTCTTGATCCCGAAGATGTCGAGCCGCTGGCCACCCGTCACCTTGACCATCGGCGCGTCGTATTTCTCGACGACATCGGCGATCGCGCGCAGCTCGCGCGGGTTGGTCAGCCCACCCCACATCCGCGGCACGACCGAATAGGTCCCGTCCTTCTGGATGTTGGCGTGCACGCGTTCGTTGACGAAGCGGCTCTGCTGGTCGTCCTTGTAGTCGCCCGGCAACGCGCACAGCAGGTAGTAATTGAGCGCGGGGCGGCACGACGAACACCCGTCGGGGGTCGACCAGCTCATCTTCTGCATCACTTCGGGAATCGATCGCATGCCCTGCGCGACGATCTCGCGGCGGACGTCGTCGTGGCCGAAGCTGGTGCATTTGCAGACCGTCTTCACCGAACGTTCGCCCGAATATTCGTCGCCGAGCGTGACCGCGAGCAGCGTCTCGACGAGGCCGGTGCACGATCCGCACGATGCCGACGCCTTGCAGGTCGCGCGGACCGCGTCGAGCGTCGTATTGCCGGCGCCGATGCACGCCACGACCTTGCCCTTGGTGACGCCGTTGCAGCCGCAGATCTCCGCATCGTCGGAGAGCGCCGCAACGGCCGCCTTAGGGTCCGCCGCGCCTCCTCCCGAGGCGAACGACTGGCCGAAGATCAACATGTCGCGCACCGCCGAGATGTCCTCGCCGCGCTTGAGCAGATCGAAATACCAGCCGCCATCGGTCGTGTCGCCGTACAGCACCGCGCCGACGATCCGGTCGTCCTTGACCACGACGCGTTTGTAGATGCCGCGCGACGCATCGCGCAGGACGATGTCCTCTGCGCCTGCACCGCCGGAGAAATCGCCCGCCGAGAATACGTCGAGCCCGGCGACCTTCAACTTGGTCGAGGTCACCGATCCGCGATAGCCGCTGTGCTGCTCGACCAATCCGTCGGCGAGAGCGCGGCACATGTCCCACAGCGGCGCGACGAGGCCGTAGACGTTGCCGTCATGCTCGACGCATTCGCCGACCGCGAGGATCGACGGGTCGCTGGTGACCATGTGGTCATCGACCTTGATTCCGCGGCCGATATCGAGCCCGGCGTCACGCGCGAGCGCCACCGAGGGTCGGATGCCGACCGCCATGACGACGAGGCTCGCGGGGATCAGCGTGCCGTCTTTCAGCAGCACGCCCTCGACGCGGGTATCGCCGACGATCTCGGCGGTATTCGCTTCGGTGAGGATGACCTGGCCGCGCGATTCCAGCGCCGACTTGAGCAACCACCCCGCCGCCTCGTCGAGCTGCCGCTCCATCAGCGTCGGCATCAGGTGGATCACCGTGACCTTCATGCCGCGCAACGTGAGGCCGTGTGCGGCTTCCAGCCCGAGCAGCCCGCCGCCGATGACCACCGCTGCGCCGCCCTTGCCCGCAGCCTCCAGCATGTGATCGACGTCCGCCATGTCGCGGAAGGAGATGACGCCGGGGAGGTCCTTGCCGGGGACGGGGATGATGAACGGATCGGAGCCGGTCGCGATCAGAAGCCGGTCGTACGACACCGTCAACCCCGACCGCGCAGTGACGGTCCTGGCGGCGCGGTCGATCGCCTGGACCGGGTCGCTCGTCACCAGCTCTATGGTGTTGGTCGCGTACCAGGCGTGGTCGTTAATGACGATCTGCTCGAACGTCTTCTCGCCCGCCAGCACCGGCGACAGCATGATGCGGTTGTAGTTCACGTGCGGCTCGGCACCGAAGATCGTCACGCGGTACCGGGTCGGATCGCGCGCGATCAGTTCCTCGACTGCGCGACAGCCGGCCATGCCGTTGCCGATCACGACGAGGTGTTCGCGGGTGTCGGGGGAGGGGGTGATAGTCTGGTGTTCCATCAGTTCGTCCAGTCGGGTTGAAGCCGGGAATGGGAAGGCGTCACGCGGGGAGCGCGCCGTTGACCGAGCGGTCGCTGGTGCGGCGTGCGTCGAGCGCGGCGTTGAGCAGCGCGCGCTCGTTCGATTTGTGCGTGGCGGAGAAGCGGACGGCGAGCGCGCAGACCGCGGTGCCCGCAACGACGTAGCCGAGCACGATGAGGCATTGCTGCGGGGTGGCCGACGCCTTGTTGAGGAACCCCGCCGCGACCGCGCCGATGTTGCCGCCCGCGCCGATCAGCCCGGCGACACCGCCCAGCGCCTTGCGGTCGATGAACGGCACCAGCGCATAGGTCGCGCCGCACGCCATGTGCGTGAACAGCCCGAACATCGTCATCGCCAGGATCGCGAGTGTGACGCTACCGGCATGACCGAACAGCACCAGCCCGACGCCTTCGCCGAGCATCAGCGCGAACAACAGCAGCGCGCGGCCATCGAGGCCTTTGCTGAGCGCGATCCGGTCGCTCGCGATCCCGCCGAGCGCACGGGCGAACAGCGCAAGCCCGCCGAAGATCCCTGCTGCCAGCCCCGCATTGGTCAGCGAAAGCCCGAACCGATCGACGTAATAACTTGCGGCAATATTATGAATGAAGATCTCCACCCCGAAACACGCGCCATAGGTCGCGGCGAGCATCCAGGTCCGGTAATTGGCGGCGGCGCGGCGGAAGATCGCCATGCCGGTCGCCTTGCCGCCGTCCAGTTCGATGCCCGCCGCGCGGAGGTCGACGATATCGCCCTGCGGCGTGTCCTGCGTGTAACGCGCATAGACGAACGCCATCGCGACCATCGCGACGCCCGGCACGAACATCGCCGCGCGCCAGCCGAAGGCGTGCTCGACGCCTAGACCGACGAGCGCCGCGACGACCAGCGGCATCAGGCTCTGCGCCGCGCCGCCGCCGGCATTGCCCCAGCCGCCGACGGTCGCGTTGGCGGTGCCGACGACGTTGGGCGCGAACATCACGCTCGTATGATATTGCGTGATGACGAACGACGCGCCGATCGCGCCGATCGCGAGGCGGAAGAACAGGAACGTCTCGTAGGTCTGCGCGAACGCCAGCCCGAACACCGGGATCGCACCGATCAGCAGCAGCCACGTATAGGTGCGCCGGGGGCCGAACCGGTCGCAGAGCGGTCCGACCACCAGCCGCACCAGGATCGTCACGGCGACCGCGGCAATGTTGATGTTGGCGATCTGGTCCTTGCTGAGGCCGAATTCGGCCTTGATCAGCGGCATCAACGGCGCGGCGGCGAACCACGCGAAGAAGCATACGAAGAACGCCAGCCACGTGACGTGGAACGCGCGCATCTGCGGCGTGGCGGCACTGAACAGGTCGATCCTGGTAGCCTTCGGCGCGGTGATGTCGATTCCCGGTGATGCGAACAACATGGTCGGTCCCCCATCTGCGATGGACAAAGAAAAAGCCGCCCCGACGGCGACCTTGCGGACGCATCGGAGCGGCTTCGTTGCCTATGGACGATCGGTCGATCGTCCTACGCGGTCAGGTCCCGTCGTTGGAACCGGTCTCGCGATGATTTCGTGTCCGACTCCTTTGCCGAACGGTGTGAAGATGACCGAAGCGGCCCCATCGCGCAAGCGTCATTTCGCAGATGCAGCAGATTTGGGTTGAACGGCATCGCCACTACCCAAACGCAGATTGTTTCCCCGCGAAGGCGGGGACCCAGACTGGGCTCCCGCCTTCGCGGGAGAACAAGGAGGTGCAGGGCCGCTTGCCGTCAGGGCAGCCCCGCCAGATAACCTTCGATATCCTCCGGATCGAACGCGCGCCGATCGAAGAACGCATCGCGTCCGAGGATCAACCGCCCCTGCGTAGACCCCGCACCGATGCTGTCCGCGCCAATCGCCCCCTCCAGTTTCGAGCTCGCATTGGGCAACGGCGCGCCCGACCCGGCCAGCGCCGCGCGGTAAATGTCCGGACGGAACACGCCTTGCGCGACATTTGCCTCCTCGGCCGAGAACGGCGTGCCGTCCCACCGCACCATCTGCGAATACAGCCACGCCGCCTGACTCCGCCACGGGAAGTTCGCCGCCTCGCGGTACTGGAACATGAAGTCGGGAACGTGGATCGGCACGGCGTCCTTCACCAGCCGCACCCGGTCGCCGATCGCGCGGGCCACCGCATCAACCGGCGCATCGAGATAGTCCGCGCGAGAAAGTATCGCCGCATTCTCTTCAAGCGTGGCGGGATCTACAAACTGCGCAGCCGCAGCATGCAGCGCGCGGATCAGCCGGTGGACGACGTCGCCGCGCTCGACCAGCGTAGTCTCGCGCATCGCCAGCACCTTCTCGACCCCGCGCCGCCAGACCTGTGCGGTGACCAAGGCAATCCGCCCGACGCCGCGATCGACCGCGACGCCGTTCCAAGGTTCGCCGACACAGATGCCGTCGACTTCGCCGGCCGCCAGCGCATCCGCCGCGAAGGTCGGGCTGGTCGTTACGATCTCGACATCGGTATCCGGGCGGATGCCGACCGCAGCGAGCCAGTAGCGCAGCATGTAGTTATGGCTCGAATAGCGATGCACCACACCGAACCGCAACCGCCGCCCCGCCGCAGCGCGCGCCACCGCGACCGTCTTGAGCCGCGCACCGAGCACGACCGGATCGCCAAGCGCGTCCCCCTCCATCACCTGCGCCGCGAGCGGCAGCGACAACGTGATCGCGTTGCCGTTGAGCCCCAGCACGAACGGCACCGCCATCGGCACCGCTGGCCGCCCACGCCCCAGCGCCGT
Source organism: Sphingomonas sp. PP-F2F-A104-K0414 (assembly GCF_004340945.1). Lineage (GTDB taxonomy): Bacteria > Pseudomonadota > Alphaproteobacteria > Sphingomonadales > Sphingomonadaceae > Sphingomonas. The sequence goes on along the minus strand of NZ_SLYD01000001.1, from coordinate 415,495 downwards.
CGCGATCGCCAGCGGCGCGACCATGTGCGCGGCGTCGGTATGCCCGTACAGCAGCCGATCGCGCACCGTCGCCCAGGTCATGTCGCGGACCAGCTCGATCTCCAGTCCCTCGGCCTCCGCGAACCCACGTTCGCGCGCGAGGATCGGCAGCGCCGCATCGACCAGCGGCAGGAAACCAATGCGGACCCGGTCGAGCGCCATCACAAATCTCCCATGAGCGCATCGCTGGTGATGATCGCATCGGCGATCTCGGCGATCCGGCGGTTGGATCGCATCGCCTGCGCGCGGAGCAGGCCGTACGCGGTCGGCTCGTCGATACCCCGGCGTTTCATCAGGATCGCCTTGGCGCGGTCGACCGTCGTCCGATCGGCCAGCGCGCTGCGCGCTTCGTGCAACTCCGCCTGCAACCGCGCAAACGCCTGGAACCGCCGGATCGCAAGGTCGATAACCGGCTTGATCCGCTGCTTGGCCAACCCGTCGACGATATACGCCGACACCCCTGCGTCGACCGCCGCGGCGGTAGACTCTGCGTCGCTCTGGTCGACGAACATCGCGATCGGCCGCGCCAGCGCGCGCGACACCGCGAAAAACTCCTCGAGCACGTCGCGACTGGGATTTTCGAGGTTGATCAGCACCACCTCGGGCGCGGCCTTCTCGAGCGCCGCGACCATCCCCAACGTCCCGTCGATCACGACGATATCATCGAGCCCCGCTTCGCGTAGGCCATCAGAGATGATCGCCGCTCGCGTGGTGCTCGTGTCGATGATCGCGATCCGCATGCCATCGTCTTATGCAGTACCGTTTCCGATGGCGAGGGCGCATCGGTCCAGGTCAGCCGATGCCAAGCGGCATTTCACTACCTATTCGATGACGACCATCGACCCTCCCGTCGGCAAGCCCGCTGCGACCAGTCCGGATTCAGCGAAATGAACCGCTCCCGATCGCGGCGACCATTACCCTATCCGGTCACGAGTATGGGCCATGCCTGTTCCAAAAGCCGTGACGGTCCGGCCGGCCTCGCCGAGCACACAAGCAGAATTTTCTCATTCTAAAGCGCAATCGACTGTCAAATCCTACCAGCCCGATAGATATTCGATTTCCAACTGGAGGTGGCGATGCAGCGAGATGATCTCAGCGAAGCGGTACAGTGGCGGACGGTGCTCGTCGCAGCCGCAATATACAGCAGTTGGTTTGTCGTAACGGCGTTTCATGCCGTCCTTCCGTGGCCCTTGCTCATCCTTGTCGGCGGCTGGTTGCTTGCCTGGCATGGATCGTTGCAGCACGAGACGATTCATGGGCACCCGACGCGCAATCGCTCGATCAACGACGCGATCGGCTCTGTGCCCTTGTCGCTCTGGCTACCCTATCGGCTCTACCGTCGCAGCCACCGCGCCCATCACGCGGCCGAGGTCATCACCGATCCCCAGCATGATCCCGAGTCCCGGTATCGTAGCGCGACCGGTGGTATGGGAGCAGTATGTGGTCGGCTGCAATCGACGCTGCTCGGGCAGATGGTCTTCGGCCCGCCGATCCTAATTCTGCGTTTTCTTGCCGGGGAAGGGCGCCGTGCGATCCATCAACCGGTGCAGGTGGTTCGCGACTGGCTACCGCATCTCGCGGCGCTCATCGCAGTGCTCTGGTGGCTGGATCATGTCGGGCTGAGCGTGATCCGGTATGTCTTGACCTTCGTCTATCCCGGCATGGCATTGACCATGCTGCGGTCTTATGCCGAACACCGAGCAGATCTTGGCAGTCCCGGTCGAGCGGCCAGCGTGGAGGAGGGCGGCCTTTTGGCGCTGCTATTTCTCAACAATAATCTGCATGCGGCGCATCATGAGCGCCCGGCGCTCGCCTGGCATGACTTGCCGGCCTATCATCAAATCCACCGAGCACGGTTTGCCGCACACGGCGCCCCGATCTACCGGGGATATGGCGAGATCGTGCGACGGTTCGCGTTCCATCCGCATGACGACATGATCCATCCATCGCACCGGATACCGTTATCGTGACCCATCGGATTGCTTCGCTGGGCATGTACGATCACCCGGCACAAAGGAACGCCAACGATCAGCTCTGGACCGCGATCGCGCGCCTGCTTCGCGAGCGGGGCGTGGAGGACGTGCCGCCCCACCTCGATCGGACGCAAGGCGTGCAGGCGACCTGGCGCGACCCTCGGCTTTTATTGGCGCAGGCCTGCGGCTATCCGCTGGCCGTAGATACGACGCTGGCACTCCGTGGGGTCGCCCTTCCGGTCTACGATGCGCCGGGCTGCGTCGGCGCGACGCACACCAGCATCCTTGTCGCGCGCGCAAATGATGAGCGGGCGTCGATCGAGGCGTTTCGCGGCACCCGCGCGGCGATCAATGATGCGCACTCCAATACCGGCATGAATCTGTTTCGGGCGACGCTGGCGCCGATCGTGGGGTATTCATCGGCTACCGGCGGCTTTTTCCAAACCGTGATCGCGACGGGATCGCACCGCGGCAGCATCGTCGCGGTCGGTGCGGGGGATGCTGACATCGCCGCGATCGACTGCGTCACCTACGCGGCAATCGCCCGGTTCGAGCCCGAACTGATTGCGCGGCTGCGGATCCTCATGGGCAGTCCGGTGTCGCCCACGTTGCCGTTCGTGACCGCCGCCTCGACCAGCGCCGCCACGGTCGCCGCGCTCGAATTCGCTCTTAGGCACGTGATGCTCGACCCGGAACTGGCCGCCGTACGGGCATGCCTGTTCCTGGCGGACACCGCGCCGGCCGACGACGCCATCTCGGCACCGATAATGAGGCTCCAGTCAAATGCCGCACGCGCCGGATACCCGGACCTGCGCTGAGCCCAACAAGGATTTGATCATGTCGTTGACCGCACCGGATGCATCACCCGATCTCGCATCCACACTCGAAGAATTGCGCGCCGCCAGGACGACGTGGCGACTGGACGCCATTGGTGGGCACAATGTCGCGCGGTTTCCGTCGCGGGACGAGACCGTGCGCGTGATCGATGACTTGGTTGCAGCGCTTTTCCCTGGGCGGCTTGGCGCGTTTGCGGGGCCGGAAAGCATGGAGGATGCGTTCGTGGAGACGCATTTGCGACGCGCGTTGTCGGGACTGCAGCGACAGATCGAGAACGAGTTCGACTATTGGCAAGGCGAGGCGCTTCTCGCGTTCGACGTCAGTCAGGCCGCAATGATCGTCGGGCTTTTCGCTGCCGAACTGGGGCCGATCCGCGAACTGGTCGACGACGATGTCCGCGCGGCGTTTCTCGGCGATCCGGCGGCCCGCAGCGCGGACGAGATTCTGATCTGCTATCCTGGAATCGTCGCGATACTGTATCACCGGATCGCCCACGCGCTCTACGGTCTGGGAGCGCCGATCGTGGCCCGGATCATCTCCGAACTCGCCAACAACCGCACCGGTATCGACATTCATCCCGGCGCGACGATCGGGCGCAGCTTCTTTATCGACCACGGCACCGGTGTCGTCATCGGCGAAACCGCGATCGTCGGCGACCGCGTGCAGATCTACCAGCACGTCACGCTGGGGGCCCGCAGCCCGCTCGGCGTGACCGATGTCTCGGCGCGCGAGCGGCTGGCGCGGCATCCGATCGTCGAGGACGACGTGGTGATCTACGCGGGTGCGACGATCCTCGGCCGGGTAACGATCGGTCGGGGCGCGACGATCGGCGGCAATGTCTGGTTGCTGGAGGACGTGCCCGCGGGCAGCGTCGTCGCCCAGCCAACGGCGACGATCCTGGCAGGCGATGCCGCGGGGCATCTGCACGAAGCGCTGAGAGGTCGCTCAGGATAGGGCAGGTCCAAGCCCGCTAGAGGTGAGGGCTTGCCGGGTGCTTAGATGCCGCCTTATCCGATCCGGTATCGTCCGCCCCGATTGCCCGCTTTTACGTCTAGTGCTCACCCCCATCATGCTGTCGATCTGGGCTTAGCGTCCTCCTTCACAAGCGTATGACGAAGGGGGCGTATCTGGCGCTGTTCTGGTCGAATATGGCGTGGACGGCGATCAAGCTCGCATGTGTTGCGCCCCGTCTTGCGCTGCAGATCGCAAGGCTCACCGCTCGGGAGAAGGATAGGGTGCTCGACCGCATCGTTCCGAGCGGTTCAGTTCATCGATCGGATCCCGGACCCGGCCGCGATCGGTGGCGCGAGGTAGCGATCCAGGAACTGCTGGTGCGTCGGCATGCCAGAGACCATGCCGGCGATGTCGCTGCGGATCTTGGTCAATACGCTGGCGAGCTGTGGGCCACCCATGATGCTGCCCAGGCGATGGTGGTCGTGTGGAACGAGATGCTGGCCGAGCATCACCTGCACCCAGCTGGCGACGCGGAACAGGTCCTCACCGCCCTGATACGCCTGCGCGCCTTCGGCGAACAGCGCGATACGTTCGATCAGTGTGTCGGGGATCGGCATGTCTCTGCGCGCTGCCCAGAACGGCTCGGGACGATTGTTGAGGTGATAATGGAGGATGATGAAGTCGCGTACGTGCTCCAGCTCGGCCTGCGCCTGATCGTTGAACCGCGTCACCACCGCGGGGGCGATACCGCCGAACGGAAAGCTTTTCATCAACCGCAGGACGCCGGTCATGATCAGGTGGATGCTGGTCGATTCGAGCGGCTCGACGAACCCGCTGGCAAGGCTGAGCGCGACGCAATTGCCCTTCCATACCTGCCGCCGGCGACCGGTGCGGAAGCGGATCAGCCGCGGCTCGGTCAGCGGCGCGCTGCCGATCGCGCCGAGCAGACGGGCATGCGCCTCGTCGTCGGACAGATGCTCGCTGGCATAGACCAACCCGTTGCCGACGCGGTGCTGCAACGGAATGCGCCAGCGCCAGCCCGCGTCATGCGCGATCGCACGTGTGTAAGGATGCGCCGGACCCCTCGAAGCGGTCTGCACGGCCAGGGCGCTGTTGGTCGGCAGCCAATGCGACCAGTCCTCGTAACCGGCGGCGTAGGTGCCTTCAATCAGCAGCCCGCGAAAGCCGGTGCAGTCGATAAACAGGTCGCCGTCGACGCGCTCGCCGGAGTCGAGGACGAGCGCGCTGATAAAGCCGGTTTCGCCGTCGCGATCGACGCTGGCGATCCGTCCCTCGATCCGTTTCAGCCCGTTCGCCTCGCTGCGTGCGCGCAGGAACCGGGCGTAAAGGCCTGCATCGAGGTGATAGGCGTAGTTGATCTCGCCTTCGGACGGCAATGCGAACCGCTCCGCCTTGGCCGCCTGAAGCTCGAGGCAATAGTCGCCGATCTCGCTCGGATCGCCGGCGGCTTTGGCGGCAAGCCAGAAATGGTGGAAGTCGCCCATCCAGGTCGATTTGCCGAGGTCGCCGAACGAATGGATGTACCGATCGCCGTCATGTGCCCAGTTTTCGAACGCAATGCCGAGCTTGAACGTGGCCTGCGTCGCACGCATGAACTCGCGCTCGTCCAGCCCCAGGATCGCATGGAATGAGCGCATCGTCGGGATCGTCGCTTCGCCGACGCCGATGGTGCCGATCTCCTCGGATTCGACCAGCGTGATGTCGAGCAGCTGCCCCAATTGCCGCGACAAGGCGGCGGCGGTGAGCCAGCCCGCGGTGCCACCGCCGGCGATGACCACTTTCCTGACGCGCTGCTCGACCATGATCGGCTCCTATCGGTTGATGCGCTGGAGAATTTTGGCGCGCAAACGCCGCGCCGACAGCGCATCCAGCGGTGCAAGCTCGCCGTGCGCATGGTCGGGCAGGTGCGCTCTAGCCTGATCGGCAGGGCCAAAGACATAATAGTCGAACATCGCGCGCCACGCCCGCTTCTCGTGATCGGGCCGGTCGCGCAGCGACAGCAGCCCGTGGAGCAGCGTGTTCATCGGCGTATCCATGAACCGCGGCACCGCGTTCCACCAATAGTTAATCATCACGTTGAACGCGTCGAGCGCCTCGACATTGTGCCACCACAACGCCGGATAGAGCAGCACATCACCCGGCTCGAGTTCGGCAACCTCGGCATGCGCCAGCGCCTCGGAAAAGCGCGGGTAGCGGTCGAGATCGGGTGCGCGGAGGTCGACCATGCTGACGACCTGTCCGGCCGGCGTCGGCTCGAGCGGCCCGGGATAGAGGTTGGCGACCTGATCCGGCGGGAACAGCGTGAAGCGCCGTCGGCCGACAAGGCAGCAAGCCAGATTGTTCGACATGTCGTAATGCGTCGAGGCGACCGTCTGATTGCCGATCCAGATGCTGACGAGCGGCGGGTTCTCGACGAGTTGCGGATCGCCGAACGGCAACGCCGCCTGCGCACGAAGGCCGGGCAGATACAGATCGATGTCGGTCGAACCGATATAGATGGCGGGCGCATCCGGATCGTCGAGGCTGGCGAGGATCTGATCGAGATAGCCGGACAGCGAACCGCTCTCCCGCTTGAAGTTCAGCGCCGTGCAATCGTCCGAATAGCCGAACCGGCCGCCGATCGCCGGATCGCCGAGATACGCGGTGACCGGACGCCCGCCATCGAACTGCTTGAGCCACGTCATCGCCGGCTCTGCACCCTCGAGCCCGATCGCGACCAGCGGCAGGTCGCGCGCGATCCCGCGCAGGATCACCGGAAGGCCCTCGGCGATCAGATCGGCGATGGGCACGCCGGCCGCGTTCGCCCCCTTGATCACTCGCGTACGGCGTGTGATACCGGCCACCGCGCTCATCCGATCTGGCTCAGCAGCGGTTGCTTGCGGGCAATCAACTGCTGGATGTTGCCGAGCGATGCCGCGGCGAGGATGGCGAGGCGCAGCACACCCGATCGATGCAGCCGCTCAAGCGGTTCCCCGGTCAGCGCAGCGAGGTGCTCGACGTCCACGACCAGCACATCGGGAATGGTATAGCGGCGCTCTTCGCTGACATCGACGGTCAGCGTCACCGGCGTGAGGAGGCCCGCCTCGTCGAGCGCGGCATAGGCGGCCGGCGCGGTTTCGATTCCCTGGTACAGCAGCCGCAGCACGCCGGTGACATGATCGAGATACTGTGTGTTGCCACCATGTTCGAGGAACAGCGGCAGGCCTGCACTATCGCCGACCCGCGTATCGTCGAGATCGATGTGCAGCATCGGCTCGCCCACTTCGTCCCCGGATGATCGGACCATCCCGATCGAAAAGGGTCCGCGCTGGTGACTGGCTGGGACATAGCGGCTCGTCCAATAGTCGCCGGCGAGAAACAGATTCTCGTCGCGGTCCAGTCCCAACAAAGCGTAGGCCTGCAACCCTTCGTCGCGGCGACGGAATATGATCGCGAATTCGCGCTGTGCCTCTTCGAACTCGGCCGGGAATATCAGTGCCTGATTGGCGGCGTCGCCAAACGCACTACCTGCTCTCGGGCTGACGCGCAGATTGGCATGGTCGATATTATTGATCTGTACGGGGTTCATCCGCTCCGGTCCTGTTGTTGGATCAGGTCTATCAGCGCGATGGCGGCCAACAAAAGAAAAAGGCCGCCGCACGACGTCGCGGCGGCCTTTCATCGTGCCGGGAGTGGACCGCGATCCACGCCCGCTTTCGTCAGAAACGGTAGCGCGCGCCGAGATAAAAGCGCGGTTTGAGCTCCTGCACATAGACCAGGTTCGTCTCGGTGCGGGCATATTGACGGAACGGCTCGCTCGTCAGATTGACCGCTTCGAGCGACACCGAGATATTCTGCGTCACGTCGTAGCTCAGGCTCGCGTCCAGGGTGCCGAACGCCGCGGTGAAGAGCGGGTTGCGGTTGGTACCCTGGTTGGTAGCGGCGAGGTATTTATCGCGCCAATTATACGACACGCGGGCCGAAATTCCGTTCTTGTCGTAGATGGCGGTCAAGTTTGCGCTGTCGCCCAAGCCGCTCAGTGCGAAGATGTTCACGTTCGGATCGGCATAGGGGTCGACATTCACATCGCCGTTGACCTTGGTATACGAGGCCGCGAACCCAAAGCCGGTTTGGCCAAAGAAGTTGGTCCAGGCGACTTCGAAGCCGTGAATGTCCGCCTCGCGATTGTTGATCGGCTCGCTGATCGCAAAATTGACCAGCGGATCGTTGACGTCGCCGACAAGGTTAACGTCGAGTGCAAGTTGGTTGTAGAATGCACCGTTGAGTTTACCCGTTGCCGGATCGAGCGCGCCCTGGAAGGCCGCGGTTGCTGCTGCCTGGTTACCGGCATTCTTCTGCAGCAACGCGGTGTAGGCGAACAGATTTTCGTCGGTCTGGGCGATCCCGTTAGTCCGCAGATAGTCCAGCGCTGTCCCCGAGCGTGATCCCGCCGCCCCCGAACCCGGATCGCGCAACCCGAACAGATTGCCACTCGTCACCTGGTTACCGACGAAGTTTCGCACGTTCTTCTTGAAGAAGCCGACCGACACGAAGCTTGTTGGCTTGTAGTACCATTCGACCGACACGTCGAAATTGTCCGAAATCAGCGGCAACAGCGCTGGGTTCTGGCGTGAGGCCGGTGCTGCTCCTGCTCCCAGCGCGGTCGGGCGGTTGGGGGCGTTTGCGGTGACCGAGGCGAAGAGATTGCCGTAGTCGGCTCGCGCAAGCGTCCGGCTGAACGACGTACGCGCGACCACATTGTCGAGCACTTCGATGTTGAAGTCGAGCGACGGCAGCAGGTTGTTATACTTCGCCTTGACGTTGACAGCGCCACCGGTCGCTCCGCCGAGGATGGCGAAGTCGTTGTCCGATTGCCATTCCAGCGCCGTCGGGATCGACTGGATAGCTAGCGAGTCGACCCGGGTCTGCTCGTAGCGAACGCCGATCAGCGCGTTCGCGCGACGGCCGCCAATGTCGCCGGCCCATTTCATCTGACCATAGACCGCCCAGGTCTTCTCGCCGACGGTATCATCCGTGGCGCCCTGCAACACCCGGCCACGCCCCGGGACATTCGCATAATAGGGTGAGAAGACGTTCAACAGGTCGACCGCATTACCGCGGAACGCAACCAGCGCCGATCCGGTCGACGCCGGGTCGAACTTGTCGAATTTGCAGGTCAGGCAATAGGTGCTGACGAGGTCGCCGGCGAGCTGGCTGACCAGACCGGTGTCGGTGATGCCCCAGTCACCCAGCAGCTGCTGCGTGTTGGAACTGGCCGAGCGGGTCTTCGCATCCACATAATTGCCACCCAACACGAAGCGGCTCTCGTTGCCGAGATCCCAGCCCAATTCCCCGTTGAACTGATTGACCCGCGACTGCTGTTCGGAGAAGATTTCGCGCGCGATCTGCGTGCCGACATCCCCGATATCCAGGATGTTGTTGCAGTTACCACCGCGGCCGCCGTTGGTGGCGTTGCAGTCGTTCAGCGTTTCCGACTGTTGCGGGAAGCCGTTGGTGAAGTCGACCTTATGCGTTGCGCGGACCGGGGCGCCGATCGAGATCGTCGTTGCCGACGTGCCGTTCGCATTGTCCGGATCGGTCGTCGATTTCGAATGGTTCGCGTCGAGCTTAAGCGACAGGACGTCCGTGAAGTTCCATTTCACGTTGCCGCCAAACGAGTATAGCTCGGTCTTCGTTGCAAACCGCTGCTGCTCGTAGCCCTTGTCCGCCTGTTTCGATTCAGCCAGGATTACCGCAGTCTGCATCTGCTTGTTGTCGTCGAACGTGACTTCGGTGAAGGGACGCTGGAACCAGTTGGTCTGCTCGCTCCGCTCGTCGCTCAGCTTGTTCCGGGCATAGAGACCATCGATCGTGATCTCTAGCCGGTCGGTCGGCTTGAACTGGATGTTGGCCTGCCCGTTGAGCCGCTCACGACGGTTTTCCGAGAACTGGTACCGGCTGTCGTTCGGGATCTGTACATAGGCGGTGGTCGGCGTGTTCGTGATCTTCGTCGCCGCATCGGTGTAAACACCGTTGCGCGCCATGAAATCGGCGAGCGGTACGATGTTCCAATAGTTCGGATTGGACTGGACCGAGGTCGATTCACGCAGCTGGTAACTGCCGAAGAGGTTGACGCCGAAGGTTTCGCTCGGGTTCTTCCAGTTGATCAGTCCGGACAGTTCCGGAGTGACCTTTTTGAGATTGGCCTCCGCGTTCTCGACCGAGCTGTCATACAAGGCCTTGGCGCCGATTGAGCCCGAGAAGCCGTCCTCGCGGGAGTCGAGCGGCCGGCGCGTGACGACGTTGATGGCCGCGCCGATGCCGCCTGACGGGATGTTGGCCCGGCCGGTCTTGTAGACTTCCAGCGTTGCGACGCCTTCCGACGCCAGGTTCTGGAAGTCGAAGGAACGGCCGGTGCCGACCGCGAAGGCGTTGCCGGTGCTCGTATCGATGCTCGTCGACGCCAGCTGGCGGCCGTTCAATGTCACGAGGTTGAAGCCACCGCTGAACCCGCGCACTGCGACCTGGGAACCTTCGCCATTGGCGCGGGTGATCGACACGCCGGTGATCCGCTGAAGCGACTCAGCCAGGTTGGTGTCGGGAAACTTGCCGATATCCTCGGCCGAGATGGCGTCGACGACACCCGCGGACGTGCGCTTGATGTCGATCGCGCGGTTGAGACTGGCGCGGATACCGGTAACGACGATGTCTTCGGTCGTGCCTTCACCAAGCGTGTCGGCCGCGGGGGTCGCGCTGGGCGCCGTCTGCGCGCTGGGGGTTTGAACCGTTTGGCCGGTAGGAGCGGGGGCCGTCTGCGCTGCACCCGCCTGCGCGGGACCTGTCTGCGCGCTGCCCGTGTTGGAGGCTGCCAACCCGGCCACGACGGCGATGGTAGATACCGAATGCGCCAACGCGCGCGGAAATTTGATCATAGTCCCTCCCCTAATTCCGGCCGCCCTGATCAGGCCAGAGTGCACACGGTCGTTGCCGCTTATGATAGGGCTACCATTCAGAGAGATCGTGTCAACGGCGGGAACGTCGTAATTTAGATCCAAAACGACGAGGAACGGTGGAGCATCTCGTTCCGTTACAGGGGTTTGCGGAACGGCGACTGCTGATTACGCCCGAATCCGACGCGAAGCAGTTTTGCTTTTCTTATCAGTATTTCCGCTTTGTGACATAATTGGCACTGTTTCCAGCGGGCAATCACAGCAAATGGCCAATACAGTATTCGATAATCGGTAATATAGATCAACTATCGTGAGACGAGACTGTTGGTCCTCCTGCAAGAAAGGCTGCGAATGCCTGGATCTAGGTCTGATTGACGAAAATCGCACCTGTCCTGACCATCGCCATCCTTGTGCGTACGCTAAAATCTGTGTGCGCAAGCGTGCCGGGAGGGGCCTCTATGATAGCGATATCTCGGGCAGGGCCTGTACCACGCACGGATGACGCGGACCCAGACGTGCCGATGGGGCATCGCTAGCGATGGTCTTGGCTGGCGATCCGGTCACACCCTGATCGTCGGAGCGGATCAGCAAAACGCTTTCGCAAGACCTTGCTGGATTCACATAGCGCGGCGGGACGAGAAACCATGCTGCCGGCCCCCCGCGTATCGAGCCCATACCCGCCGACCAGTCCGCCGCCCGCGATCGCGCCATTCCAGGCAGTGACGATCATCGATTGCGCAACGTCCGCGGCCGAGCCTGCAGCGTGCGTAGAGGCAGTCTGAACAGCGTGAGCGCGCCGCCAAGGAACGTTCCCGCGGGTACGCGGAGCTAAAAGGCGAGCGGCGTGCCGTCACGTCGCGCCCAAGGTGCACGTATTCGTCGATCACATCGCGGCAACCTGTTCCGGCGCTGATCACGCTAGGCTGTCCTCAACCCACCGACCGGCAGGCGCCACCCAGAAACGCGAACAGCGCCTCGTCGTCGCACATCGCCACGTTGAACCGCAAATAGTCGCTCCACGCCCCGCTCGTGCTGAACACGTTGCCGGGCGCGAGCACGATGCCTTCTGCCAGCGCCGCGCGGGCGAGCGTGACCGCGTCCATGCCATCCGGGAGCCGCGCCCATAGGAAGATGCCGGCGTCGGGCTCGATCCACGGTTCGATCCCGACCGCGCGCAGTCGCTTCACCGTCCGCGCCATCGCGCGCGCCAGCCGGGCGCGGAGGGTCTCGACATGCCGGCGATAGCTGCCGTCGGTCAGTACGCCGTGGAGCAGATCGGCCGACAGCGGATTGCCCGACATCGACGTCGCGATCCGCAGGTCGGCAAGCGCCTCGACCCAGTCCGGTCGCGCGGCGATATGCCCGCAGCGGATGGCGGCGGACACAGATTTGGAGAAGCTGCCGATCCGGATCACGCGGTCGAGACCGTCGAACGCGGCCAGCCGGGGTGCGATCGCATGTTCGAAATCGGCGAAGATATCATCCTCGACAATCACCAGATCATGCGCGTCGGCAAGCTTCAGCAGCTTGTGCGCGGTCGTGGCGGTCAGCGTCACGCCGGTCGGGTTATGGACCGCGGAGTTGGTCAGGTAGAAGCGCGGGCGATGCTCGGCGAGTGCGGCGGCGAACGCCGCCACGTCCGGCCCGGTCGGCGTCATCGCCACGCCGACGACCTTGACGCGGTGCGCGCGCAGCAACGCGAGGAAGTTAAAATAGCAAGGATCGTCGACCAGCACGGTGTCGCCGGGTTCGAGCAGGAAGCGGCAGACGAGGTCGAGCGCATGCGTGCTGCTGTCGGTCAGCAGGATCTGGTCGGGCGCGGCATCGACGCCCTGTCCGGCGAGCCGTCGGGCGAGCAGCGCGCGCAACGGCAACGATCCCTGCGGCGAGGCATAACCGGTCAGCGCGCGATCGCGGGTGTCACGCGCGGCGGCCCGCAGCCCCTTGCGGATCGCATCGCCGGCCAGCCACTCGTCCGGCAGCCAGCCACAGCCAGGCTTGATGCGCTTGCCACCATCGGCGAGCGACTGGCGCAGCATCCACAGCGGATCGACTTCGCGCTCGACCGCACCACCCAATCGGTCAAGCGCTAGCGGGGCGAGCGGCGAGGCGACGTAGAAGCCCGATCCCGGCCGCGACCGGATCGTGCCGTCGGCGGCGAGACGATCATACGCCTCGACCACGGTGGATTTGGAAAACCCGATCGTCTCCGCCATCGCGCGCACCGACGGTAGCCGCGCGCCGGGTGTCAGCGTCCGCCGCTCGATCCGATCGCGGATGACGTGCATGACCTGTCCGGTCCGCGTCTCGAGCATGTTCGTCGCCATCGTACCGCTCTCTTGACCAATACAGTTCGCCTCGATCGTACGCATCCGTCCCTGTCCTGGCCAGCCGTAAATCGGCATCGGTGCGCCTGCACAGGAGGTTCTCATGACGACCAAAACTCTCGCCGCCTTAATGCTAGCCACGCTGTCCGCGCCAAGCATCGCGCGAGAAATGCGTATCGGCCCCGAGCGGTATGCCATCACGGTGCCGCGCGCGGACCTGTCATCGCCCACGCTGGCCTTGGCACGCCGTGCGCTGCGCCGGATCGATCGCGCGGCGACCGCGGCGTGCGGCGGGGCGGGCGGGAGCCTGCGCATAGTCACCAAGGCGGTCCAGGCTTCCGCCTGCTGGCGCGAGGCGGTCGGCGATACGGTCCGCCGGATCGACGCACCGCTCCTGACTCGAGCCTGGCAAGACCGCCGCCAACCGGAGACTCGCTCATGACCAAGTCCTTCAAGCTGGTCGACGTGTTCGGCACCGCGCCGTTCACCGGCAATCCGCTCGCGGTCGTCGCCGACGCGGAGGGTCTTTCGACCGACGACATGCAGCGCATCACGCGCTGGCTCAATTTGTCGGAAACCACGTTCCTGTTACCTACAACCGACCCCCTCGCCGACTACCGCGTCCGCATCTTCACGCTCGCGCGCGAACTGCCGTTCGCCGGGCATCCGACGCTCGGGACGTGCCATGCGTGGCTAGAGGCGGGGGGCACGCCGAAACGCGCGGGCTTGATCGTGCAGGAATGCGGCGTCGGTCTCGTCGAGGTCCGCCACGACAACAACCGGCTCGCGTTCGCCGCACCGCCGTTAATCCGCAGCGGCATGCCGACCGAAGTGGAAATCTTGGAAGTGGCCGACCTGCTGCGGATCGACCGCGCCGCGATCGTCGATGCGCACTGGGTCGATAACGGTCCTGGCTGGATCGCGGTGATGCTCGCCACCGCGGCGGACGTGCTGGCGGTCGAACCTGCGCGCCATCATTCCCGGCGCATCGACATTGGGATCGTCGGCCCGCACCCGGCTGGCAGCGAAGCCGCGTTCGAGATCCGCACGATCTTTAGCGACGCGCACGGCGCGCTGATCGAGGACCCGGTCTGCGGCAGCCTCAACGCCTCGGTCGGCCAATGGCTGTTCGCCAGCGGCCGTGCGCACGATCGCTATGTCGCCGCGCAGGGCTCGTGCATCGGTCGCGACGGACGCATCGACGTCGTACAGGATGGGAACGGACAGGTATGGGTCGGCGGTCGGACGACGACGATGTTCGACGGGCAAGCCCGACGCGAGTGCTAGTATTGAAACACCCATCGAAGCACGCGTTCGCGCGTGCCTGGCGTGCGCGATGACCGGCTCGACTTGGCTCAAGATGGTCGGATCAACGCCTTGTGCGCACGCTGTTCACCGCCGACGGGATGTCGAAGGTGGTCACTATGTTTGGTCTTGTCGATTTGGAACAGCGCCGCAGTCGTCGGCAGCTTGTCCTCGAAGCATTCCGTCGTCGCACGGACTGCGGCGGGGGAGGAGCAGAAACCCGGTCCTGAACCTGCGGTCGGTGTGTTGGTCGAATGGCGAACGAAATTCCTGTCATGATTGGCGCGTCCCGACGTAGATGAGCAAGACCGAATCCCCGGCCTGGCGCACGACCCTGCACGCTCTTTCCTTCCTCAAATGGATTCGCCGCCGTGTCCGCGCGAGCGAGGCTGCCTTCATCGTGCTGGCGACGCTCGTCGGCGCAGGGGCGGGGCTGCTCAGTGTTCTACAGGGCGCGATTGCGCGGACGTTGCAGCATGTGCTGTTCGGCCTGTCGTCGGCCGGGCGTTTGAGCGCGCTGCCGGCATTACCGGCGGGCGCACTCGTCGTGCTGCCGATCGGCGGGGTCGTGCTGGCGGCTTTTTCCTTGGCTGTCCGATCGCGCAATCGCCGGATGGTAGATGCGGTCGAAGCGAACGCGCTACACGGTGGTCGGATGTCGGTGTCCGACAGCCTCGTCATCTCGGTACAGACTATGCTGTCCAACGGGTTCGGCGCGTCGGTCGGGCTCGAGGCGGCCTATGCGCAACTGGGCGGCGCAATCGGATCGGTCGCCGGTCGTGTGTTCAACCTGCGCCGTGCCGACCTGCGGAATCTCGTCGGCGCCGGGACGGGGGCGGCGATCGCGGCGGCCTTCGGTGCACCGCTTGCCGGCGCCTTCTATGCGTTCGAGATCGTGATCGGTGCCTACACGCCGACCGCGCTCGCCCCAGTGGTGGCGGCGGCGCTGGCGGGGACGCTGGTCGCGCAGCTTCTCGGTATTCAGCCCTATGTTATCGATTCAGTCTCGACGATGCCGACCGAGACGCATCACTATCTGATCTATGCTGGGCTTGGCGCGCTGTGTGCCGGGATCGGTGTCGTCCTGATGCGCGCGGTGGCGCTGGTCGAAACCGCATCGCGGCGCGCGAAACTGCCGGAATGGTCGCGGCCGACAATCGGCGGCCTTTTGCTCATCCCCATCGCGCTGGTCTCACCGCAAGTCCTGTCTGCAGGACATGGCGCGCTTCATGCCGATCTCGCTTTGGGGGCATCATTGGCGTTCATCGCGATGATCTTCCTCGCGAAATGCGCGGCGTCGATCGTGTCGCTGGGCTTCGGCTTTCGTGGTGGGCTGTTCTTCGCGTCGCTGTTCCTGGGCACACTGGTCGGCCATTTGTTTGCCGGCAGCCTGGCTGCGCTGGCCGGGCAGGACGTGGTCGATCCGCGCAATGCCGCGCTGGTCGGGATGGCGGCGCTCGCGGTTGCGGTGGTCGGCGGGCCGATGACGATGGCGATGCTGGTGCTGGAGGCGACGCATGATTTTGCGCTGACCGGCGCGGTACTGGCGGCGGCGCTGGTCTCATCGACCATCGTGCGCGAGACCTTCGGCTACAGCTTCTCGACCTGGCGACTGCATTTGCGCGGCGAGACGATCCAGAGCGCGCGCGACGTCGGCTGGGTCAAGACGTTGACCGCGGGGCGGATGATGCGTCGTGATGCCAAGCCGTTGCCGGCGGGGATCATGATCGCCGAGTTCCGACGCCGCGTGCCGCTCGGTGCGACCAGCCGAACAGTCCTGATCGATGGCGAGGATCGGTATGCAGGCATCGTCCAAACCCCGACGGCCTATGCGGAAGGACTCGATCCGCAGTCGCCGGTCGGCCCGCTGGCGATCAACATCGACTCCGCGCTGACGCCGACCATGGATATTGCCGAGATCATGCGTCGCTTCGACGCATCGGGCGCCGACGAACTCGCAGTGCTCGACGACGACCGGCGAGTGCTCGGCATCTTGTCGGAAAGTTTCGTCCGACGACGCTATGCCGAGGAACTCGAAAAGGCACAGCGCGACCTGTTCGGGGAGCGGTGAAGCTACAGCGCTGCGAAGGCCGGCCTGGCTGCGCGGCGCGGCGGACACCGCCATCAGAACCAGAATCGTACGCCGGCAACCAGGCTGGTCGTCGTCACATCCTTGCCGTCGGCCCGCGCGTAATCGGCGGTGCGACCGGTCTTCGCCTCATAGGATATCCCGACATAGGGAGCGAACTCGCGCGCGATCTCGTAACGAAGGCGCAGGCCGAGTTCGGCGTCGGATAGTCCTGCACCGACCCGTGTTTCGGGAATATCCTGCGCGGCCAGATTGAATTCGACGCGGGGCTGCAGCACAAGCCGCTGAGCAAGGCGCTGGTCATACCAGCCTTCGAGCCGCCCGAGCACGTCCCCCTTGGTCGAGACGAAAACCGCCATCTCGGTATCGAACATGTACGGCGCCAGACCCTCGACGCCGATCGTCGCATAGCTCCGCGTCGGTGATGGTGCGAAGTCGTGGCGAATACCCGCCTGCACGTCGAAATAAGGGCCGATCGCATGGCTGTAGAGCGCCTGTACCTCGGCGGCCTCGACACCGCCTCGGACTGCGCCGGAGCCTTCGGTCTTGATGACCGCGCGGTCGATATCGCCACCGAACCAGCCTTCGCCGTCCCAGCGATAGCCGTCCTTGCCGTTGCGGATCTGATATTCGGCAAGATTGAACATTACCTGCGCCAGGCGTTGCGCACCGCTCTCCCGCATCATCTGGGCGCGAGCCGGCATCATTGCGGCAGCTCCGAACTGACGATCGGCAAAATGACCGGTTGGTAAGGGCGGGGCAGGGGCCTTGCCTGCCGGGAGCGCGGTACCCGTCGGCGCGATCGTGTCGGTGGCCATCGCGGGCGCAGTCATGTCATGACCGGCATGTCCGCCGGGCATGTCCATCTCGGGCGCCGTCATACCGGTGGCCGTCATACCGGTGGCCGTCATACCGGTGGCCGTCATACCGGTGGCCGTCATACCGGGCGCCGCCATCCCGGGCATCATCATGCCGGGCATATGCGCATGATCCATGGCCGGCATCGCGGGTTCCGTCGACGGGCGCGCAGCAGGGGCCGTCGGGCGGGCCGTCGAAGCCTTCCGCGCTGCGGCAGAGCGCGTCGGTGTCTTGGCAGTCGCACGCTTGGCAGGCTGAAGCTTGCGAGGCGCGAGTTTAGCGCGCTTCGGTTTTGCGGGCATCGCCAAACCGGGCATCGCCATACCGGGCATCGCCATACCGGGCATTGCCATACCGTGCATCGCGTGATCCTGCGCAAGGGCACGCGTTGCGATCGTTGCGCTGCCGAAAAGCAGTAGTGCGAGGACGCGGTTCATGCCGTGTCTCCCGCCGGACGGACGCTCACCGTCCGCATCATCCCGGCATGCATATGGTAGAGCATATGACAATGAAACGCCCAGTCGCCTACCGCGTCGGCGGTAAGATCCCAGCTTACCTTGCCGCCCGGCTGGACGATCACCGTATGCTTGCGCGGTGCATGGTCGCCGTGTCCGGTCACCAGTTCGAAGAAATGACCATGGAGATGGATGGGATGGGCCATCATCGTATCGTTGATAAGGGTCACGCGGACACGCTCGCCGAGGGTGAAGGGAAACGGGTCCATCGTGTCCGACATCTTCACGCCGTCGAACGACCACATGAAGCGCTCCATGTTGCCCGTCAGGTGTATGTCGAGCTGCCGGGTCGGCGCGCGGACGTCGGGGTTCCGCTCCAGGGCGACCAGGTCGCGATAGGTCAGCACCGTGTGCCCGACATTTTCCAAGCCTTGGCCCGGATAATCGGTGCGATCGATCGGTGCCATCGCGACCGTCTGAACGCCGGGGTTCCGATCGATCGCCGGCGCGTTCGAGAAGTCGCGCATCGACATCTTCATGTCGGCCATGTCGGCCATGTCGCTCTCGTGCATGGCCGAGGGCTGCCCCATTGCCATGGCCGAATGGTTCATGCCCGGCATCGCTTCATGATCCATGGCTGGGTCCATTTTCGACGTCGGTCCGGGCATGGCGGGCGCTGGCATAGCCATTGCGGGCGTTCCGGGCGTCGCGAGCTGCGTCGACGCATTTTGTTCGGCGGTCGGATCGACCCCGCGGTTTGGGGCGGCCCTCTCCATGCTGGCATGGCTCATTCCGCCCATGCCCATGTCGATCATCGTCGCCAATGGTCGTGCGCGCAGCGGTGGAACGGCGGCAGTCATGCCGGCGCGTGGCGCAAGTGTCGCGCGGGCCATGCCCGATCGATCGACGCTTTCACCGACCAGCGTGTAGGCCAGATCACCGGGAACCACGATCGCGTCATAGGTTTCGGCGACGCCGATCTGGAATTCGTCGACGGCGACGGGCCGGACGTTCTGCCCATCGGCCTGCACGATCGTCATCGGCAGGCCGGGAATGCGGACGTTGAAGGTCGTCATCGACGAGGCGTTGATGATCCGCAGGCGGACGCGTTCGCCCGGTGTGAACAATGCCGTCCAATTGTCGCGGGGGCCGTGGCCGTTGACGAGATAGACATAAGCAGCGCCGGTCCCGTCGGCGATGTCGGTTGGAGACATCCGCATCCCGCCCCAATTCAGCCGGTCCTTCAGCGGCTGGTCGCGGCCTGCCAGCGTTCCCGCGAGCGTCTGCTTCTGAAAGTCGTAATAGCCATCGCCAAGCTTCATCCGCCGGAAGATCGCGGCGGGCGACGACGGACTGTGATCCGACAGCACGATGACATGCTCGCGGGTCGACGCGACCGGATCGATGCCCGCGGGATCGATGACGATCGGACCATATAGCCCGAGCTGCTCCTGCAAACCCGAATGGCTGTGATACCAATAGGTGCCTGCCTGTCGGACCGGAAACTCCGCGACATAGGTCGATCGCGGGGCGATACCGGGAAACGAGACGCCGGGTACGCCATCATATTGCGCGGGTACGAGCAGCCCGTGCCAGTGCAGTGAACTGTCCTCGTCGAGGTCGTTGACGACCGACAGGCGCGCGGTTTGGCCTTCGCGCAGGCGGATCAACGGGCCTGGAACCGTGCCGTTGATCCCGATCGCCTTCATTACACGCCCATCGATCGTCATGCGTTGCCGCGCGATCGTTAGGCGGATGTCGTCGCCCGACACCGTTGGTAGCGGTGCTGTCAGCCCGGCCGAGACGGACTGCGCCCATGCCGGCATCCAGGTTGCAAACGCAGCGGCCCCGCCAGCGAGGCCGGCACCGCGCAACACCGTGCGGCGGGTAAGATGGTCGTGCATTCAGGCTCCAGAGTACCGCATGGGTGGTGATGATGGTACGCACGCCGGACGTCGTCCCCTCGACGGCGCGTGATTTTTCGACGTTTTTGACGTCAGAGGCGATCGAGCGCGGTTCGTAAAGCCTCCCGAGCGCGCCGAACACGTGTCTCCACCGCCTTGATGCTTATGCCAAGAATCATCGCGGCGTCCGCCTGGCTCATGCCGTCGATCGCGCAGAGGACCAGCGGCTCGCGCGTGGCGGCGGGAAGCGCGGAGATCGTGCGCAGGGTCCGCTCAAGGTCTTGCCGGTCGCCGGCTACGACGCCCTGATGCGGGGAGTCGTCGGCGACGCGATCATGCGCCTCGGCGGCGAACGGCATCAGATAGCGGCGCACCATCCGGCGCCGTATGCGGTCTCGACAGGCGTTCAGCACGATCCGTACGAGCCAAGGGCGCAACGGTCGTTCGAGATCGAACCGGCTGAGCGAACGATACGCGCGTACGAAACTGTCCTGGGTTGCGTCGAGTGCGTCGTCGGCATCCCCCAGGCTGGCGCGGGCGAGTCTGTAGAGCGCGGCACGATGCCGACGGACGATTTCGGCAAATGCGGCGTCCTCGCGTGCCAGCGCCAGCGTGACCAGCTCGGCATCGGACATCGAGGTGAACGCGGTCGTCACTTCGCGGCATGGGAGTCGTCGGTCAAGGCTTTGACCACCGCGGCATCGAACTGCGGGGCCTGTCTGGGCGTCAACACTTGGCGCATCGCAAAGATGTGGGCGAGTGTCGCCTTTTGCAGTTCCCCCATCGTGGCGTGCGTGCGGTCGACAGCGGCGGCGACGCCCGGACCATAGCCGTGCTCGGTCTCGATCGCGGCGGCGAGCACCGTGTTGTCGGCCCGCATCTGACGTTCGATCGCCGCGCGACGGACCGCATAGACATGCTCCAGCGCGTCGAGCCTTGTCGTCTGATCGGAATTCAGATCCATCCGGTCGTGCAGGACGGCGTGCAATTCGGCGGCGGGCGTCACGGCCGGGACGGTCAAGACGCGGCCCGCGATGACACCCGCGATTGCGGCCACGAAGGCCGCCAGGATGATGATCAGCACGCCGGTACGCGGCCTCATCACGATCCGCCCAGCAAGGTGGACGGCGCAAGGGCACTTGCCCCGCCCAGCATCTCGAACGCGCCGACCGCCCGCGTCGGTCGTGTCTGGTCAAGCGAACTGAGTCCGCCGAGCAGCAATGCGCCGGTGACGGCGGCGACGCCGAGACGAAGCATTGTGTCGGTCTGGGCCCGTTCGGTCGCTATCCGACCCAGCACGGCGTGTTCGAGACCCTCGAGTTCGTTGGTCAACGTCACCGAGGCAATACGCGCCAGCTGGACGTCCAGGTCGTCGATCATCATCGTTCCTTTGCCTATCCAGTACCTACGCGTGCCGTTGCCCGGCCCCTCGCTGGCGATCAAAAATCGTCGCCTCAGGGCAATGAGGCCTATCAGACCGCGTGCTCCTATGCGCACTGGCGATGCAGATCCTGTCACGATTGGGGAGGGGCGAGAGTCTCATCCACCGGTGGCAAACGCGCGGCGTAGTGCGGCGAGTTTGGCGTGGGTGAACTGCTGCGCTTGCGGCGTCTCCGGTGCGACGCGGTCGAAGCCGTGGAACGCGCCGGGGACGAGCAGGAACTCGGTGGCGACGCCGCTTTCGGTGAGGCGCCGCGCGTACGTCATGTCCTCGAGTGCGAACAGGTCGACGCCGCCGACCGCGATGAAGGCGGGCGGCAGGCGGCGCAGGTCGGCGACGCGCGCGGGGACGGCGGCGCTGGGTACCTGCGCGGTGCCCGGCGCCATGCCGAGGAACGAGCGCCAACCATATTGATTGGCCGGGCCATCCCAGCCGACCGCGCCGATGAACGGCGGCAGCCGGACTGCGCCGCCGGTGCGATCGTCGAGCATCGGATAGATCAGCGACTGGAACGCGACCGGCACCTCGCCGCGATCGCGCGCGACGATCGCAAGCAGCGCGGCATGACCGCCGCCCGCGCTTTCCCCCATCACCGCGATCAGGGTGCGGTCGACGCCCAGGATCGCGGCCTGTGCATGGAGCCAGCGCAACCCCGCGTAATTCTCCTCGATCGAGCCGGAGTAGCGCGTCTCGGGCGCCAGCCGGTATGCGACGGTGACGATGACGCAGTCGATGTCCTTGGCCAGTTGCTGAAGATAGGCGAGTTCCTGCTTTGCCGACCCGACGATGAAACCGCCGCCATGCGTATGCAGGATCGCCGGGCGCGCTGGACCACCGGGCCTCGCATTGACGACATAGACGGTGACGTCGGGCCGTCCGCGACCGACCACAATTTGCCGCGTCTGGACGGGTATGTCGGCAAGCGGCGGCTGGGCGCCGGCTGCGCCCATCGCGCGCAGCTTGGGCAGTTTGGCGTCGGTGAACGGGCCACCCTGTGCGGAGAGCAGCATGATCTGCCGCGCGGCCGGGCGCAGTTCGGGCGCGACATGCGCCAGCGCCTCGCTCGATGGCTGCGGCGTTGCGGCAGCGCCGGCCACGTCCGCCAGCATCGTGCCGGCGACGACCGCGCTGCTGGTGCGGAGCATGTCGCGCCTGGTCCATCCGGTCATGACGGTCTCCAATCCGTGTCAGGTCAAGCGGCAGCGACGCGGTCGGCGATCCAGCGCAGGAACAGGTCGGGCCAGGCGCTGGCCGGCAGGTCGGGCTCGCCGGTGCCGAAGCCGTGCCCGCCGCGCTGGAAGAAATGCGCCTCGACCGGGCGTTTCGCCGCCTGCATCGCGCGCATCATGATGACGCTGTTCTCTGCAGGCACCGCGGGGTCGTCCAGTGCGTGGGCGAGGAAGATCGGCGGGGTCGCCGCGGTGACGTGCTCGGCGGGTGAGCGGCGGGCGATCAGCGCGGCGTCGGGGGAGGGGCCAAGCAGCTTCAGACTCGAATCGGCATGGCCGATGCCGGGGACGTGGCTGATGACCGGATAGATCAAACCGACATGCGCAGGGCGGGCGTCCAGACGGTCGATCGCATCGCGCACCGGCGCCACCGCCTCGCCGAACCCGGTCGCGAGGCTTGCGGCAAGGTGCCCGCCAGCCGAAAAGCCGACCACCGCCAGCGTCGCGGGATCGAGACGATATTCGGCAGCGCGCGACCGGATCACGCGCACCGCACGCTGCGCATCCTGCAACGGCACGTCGGCGCGGTGTGTCCAGCCTTCGCCAGGCAGGCGGTAGATGAGCACGAACACCGTGTAGCCGAGTGCATTCATCCGGCGCGCGACGTCGATGCCCTCGTTGACGACCGAGACGAACGTGTAGGCGCCGCCGGGAATCGACAACACCGCTTGGCCGTTCGAACGCGCGGGGACGAATACGCGCAGCTCGGGCTGCGCCACGTTGCGTACGAAATTCTTGGGGTAATCGGATGGCTGCGGTTGCGCGACAAAGCCGATTTCGGGCGTGCCCTTCGGCCATAACGGTATCCGCGGCTGCTGATCCCATGATGCCGGCAGGCCAGGCGTCGCCGCCAGCGCGGGTGTGCTCGCCACCAACGCTGCCGAGGTGGCACCGGCGGCGATCAGGATGCTGCGACGACTCATAGGGGTTCGATCCATGGGGGGGGACATCGCGGCCTTCCGGTAAGAATGAACGATAGACGCTATGCGGCAATCACGACGTGAGCAATCGGCCTTGCCAACCGCGCCCAGATTTGAGCGAGGCCACGGCGCGCCCGGTCGCCCTGGCGCCTGCTATTCGGGCGTGTCGTCGACCCAGCATACCGGATCATCGCGAAGTGATCTTTGGTGCCAGCCGCATGCTCACCCACCTAGCGACGGGATGCGATAAAGCGGTCGGCGGTGCGAAGCGACAGCGCCATGATCGTCAGTGCGGGGTTCGCCGCCAGCGCGCTTGGAAAGATCGAGTTGTCGCAGATCAGCAGATTGGGAATGTCGAAACTTCGACCATCCGCATCGACCACCGCCTCGTCGCCGTCATGGCCCATGCGACAGGTGCCGATGGTATGCGCGGAGCGATCGATGGCGAAGATGTCTTTCGCATCTGCCGCCGCCCAGATGTCGCTAAGCGTGCGGCGGGCGTGGCGTTCGATGGCATGCTCGTTGGCGTGGTAGCTGAAGTCGATCCGCGCCTTGCGGTGGCCGAAGGCGTCGGTCTCGTCGGCGAGCGTCAAGCGATTGTCCGGATGGGGCAGGCATTCCCCGTTGATGCCGATCCCCGCCATATGATTGTAACCGCGCAAGATAGTCTGGAGGCGTTCGCCCCACATGCCTGCGCCGCGTGCGAGACCGGTGGCAAGATTGACTGGCAATACCCCCAGGCTCTGGATCAGATAGCCACCGGCGCAGTCGGCATCGTCGGGGCGCAGCATATCCTCGCTGATGAGCGACGACGGGTAACCGCGATTCATCCGCATATCGGCATCGAACCGGCCCCAAACCTGCGTCGCGACATGCGCCATGAAGTTGCGTCCCACCTGACCGCTCGAATTGGCGATACCCAGGTTGAGCAGCAGGCGCGGTGTTTCGACACCCCCAGCGCACAGGAAGACTGCCGAACAGCGCTGGCGGTGTTCCGCGTCACCCTGCCGGTACACGACCGCGCTGATCCGGCCGCCCGCGTCGAATTCGAACGACAGCACGCGGCACCCAGCGCGAATCTCTGCGCCATGGGCAGCGGCGAGCGGCAGATAGGTCGTGTCCATGCTCGTCTTGGCGGCGTTGCGGCAGCCCTGGTGGCAGGCGCCGCAATTCACGCAAGCCTGTCGCTGGCCCCAATGCGGCTGGTCCCGGTCGCGTGACACCAGTGCCGCCGGTGCGTCGGTTGCGACGATGCCGACTGCCGCACAGCCACGCGCCATCGCGGCGGCCGGAGCGTTGCGCACCACGGGCGGATACTCGTAGCGGCGGTGCTCGTCCCACGGATATCGCGCCGGGCCCGATACCCCGGTGAACTGCTCCACCTCTTCGATGTAGCGGATCAACTCGGCATGGTCGATTGGCCAGTCGGCGCCTTCGCCGGTCAGGGTCTTCAATTGCAGGTCGCGCGGGTCGGGACGGGGGCAGAACGCGCCCCAGTGCAGTGTCGACCCGCCAACCCCCATACCCGAATTGTTCGACCCGAACGCAGTGGGATTGGCGCCACCGCTCAGTCGCTCTTCCATCCAGTAGATGTCAGCGGCGACCTCGTCGGCGACATGGTCTTCCGGACGGAATACGCCGCCAGCCTCGAGCGCGACGACCGACAGGCCCGCCTTGGCGAGACGTGCGGTGAGCGGTGCTCCACCGGCTCCCGTGCCGATCACGACGGCATCGACGACGTCCGCCTCGCTGTGCCGATAACGCATCACGACGCGCCCTCCGACGCACGTTGCCAAGGTTCCAAGTCGTCCGCCGCTGTTCGTATATAGCCCTGCTTGCGACGCGCATCCCCGCCCACGGCAAACCCGTCATATCCGATTTCAGCCATCGTCGTCGGCAGCGACATCCAGACACGCACGACTTCCGCGCGAACGTCTTCGAACCACAGCGTCATCTGCGCGGGGGAAAGATACGCGTCGTCGTCTGCGCGGCCAGCCTCGCCCTCGGCAACCTTTTCGAGGAGGCTGGTCCAGGCGTGATCCTGCGCCGCAAGACCGTCCGTCAGCATGTGCAAGGTCGCCAAGCCGCGGGTCCAGGCTTCGCCGTCGGCGGGCAACGCAGCGAAGCGCCACCCATCGCCATCACCCTGGGCAACGCCGAATGCGATACGACGCGCCAGGTCGTGGTCGACGCCGCGATCCGGCAGGATCTGCCCGATCAAGACGGCAAGCGTGGCATAGTGATCGTCCGTCCAGTTCGCTGCGTCGCGGGCAGGGCGCAGCCTTTCCAGCATCGCGCTTCGAGTCCTCTGGCTGACCCGATCCGAGCCGAGGATCTGGGCAAAGTGCGCCGGCAGGATTGCGCCTGCAACCGACGCCGCGTGTTCGCGGATCAGGGCGGCAAGCGCTTCGGGTTGTTCGTAGGGGATCAGGTGTGCCGCATCTGCCACCACCCGCAATTCGGCGGTGACATAATGCGGCTGGTTCAGCCGGCGCTGTGCATCAGCGTCGAGATCACCGTCTTCGGCACCGGCGACGATCAGCGCCGGAAGAGTGATCCGTCCGGTGTCGCCGCTCCAATCCTCGCGGCTGCCACGCTCCAGCCATCCCAGCCACGCCGCTCTGTTCGAGCGCAAAACGTCGTCGATCGCCCTGTCGCGCAACACGTCCGGCAGCGGCGTAGCGGTATTGGCATCGACAAAGGTCGCGGCGTCCTCGCGTGACGCCTGACCATCGGCAAACCAGCCGATCATCTCGGCCCGCCGATCCTCTTCCATCGGCTCTGGACTAGGGGGCGACGCGGCAACCAGAACGACGCCCAGAACACTCGACAGGCCGATCTCTCCGGACGCGGCACGCGCTGCAACCAGCGACGCGATCTTGCCGCCCATGCTGTGTCCGACAAGGACGCACGGGTTGGGCTGGCGAGATCGTATTTCGTCCGCCAGCCAGTCGGTCATCGTGACGACATCGGCATGGCCAGTTTTTGCTGCGTTGCCGAACCCAGGCAGGTCGAGCGCCACGCAGTCGTACCCCGGGAGATGATCGATGACCTGCTCCCATTCACGCGCGCTGGCGCCTAGCGCGTGAAGAAACACCAATGTCAGTCCGGTCATGAAGCCTCGCGAGATACGTCCTTGCCGGACGTTGCAGGACCGTGTCCGTTCCCTCGGCTTGCCGCAAGGAAGGCAATCTCGATCAATTCGCTCGCACTTTGCGCGTTGCTGTAGGGATCATCGTGGACCGCGCAAACTCAACCCGATCATCAGCAGCCAGCTGAACCGTATCACCGTTGACTCTTAAATCTACATATGTTGAAAAAGCGAATGGTGCGCGATCGACGACCCTCGAAACAGATGCTCAAGCTACTCGCGGCGATGGCGGATCAGCCTCAGGACTGGCGGCATGGGTATGACCTGATGAAGGATACCGGCATCTCGTCGGGCACGCTCTACCCGTTGCTCGTACGGATGACGGAGCAGGGATTGTTGGAGGCCGAGTGGCGCGAACCGATACAGGCCGGGCGGCCCCCGCGTCATGTCTATCGCCTGACCGCCGCGGGAGTATCGCTTGCGCGCTCGATCGGGAATGACCGTGCGCAACCCGTCGGGGAAATGCTCTGGATATGACTGTCGCGTTGTCCCGGTGCCTGATGAAAATCGCGATCCGCTGCGTCGGTGCTCGTCGTCGCGATTGGGGGCTTGCGATGCTGGGCGAGTTCGAGGCGTCGATCGCCGATGGCAAGCCGTTGTCCTTTGCGCTTGGCTGCCTGCACGGCGCGTGGCGGATGATGCTCACCGACCCGGACGGGCGCTTTGCGCTTACGAGTTACGCGCTCGCGGTCGGACTGATCCTTCCCCTCGCCGCCGTGTTGACGATTGGCGCGATTGTCGGCTTCCCGTATCTCGATTTTGGGCATGACGACGTCGTTGGTATCCTGTCATTCGGTGATGCGCGCCCGACTCTTCTCGACGACGGCAACCGGGCGGCGGCATCGTCGCTGTCGCTAGCCGTGTTCCTGCTGGCCGGCGCGAGTGTCCTCATCGCCTGGGCGATCCTGGACCGTAACTGGGGCCGCGTCGCAGCGCTTGAGCGGTTCACCGCGGCGGCGACACTGACCCTGATAGTATTCGTTGCGCTGCTCGGGTTCGATGAGACCCGCATGGCGCTGCCGATCCTGGCGTTTGTCGCGCAGCATATTGCGATCCTGGTGCTCGTGCGATGGCATTGGTGCATAGATCGAGACACCGCGGATACGCAGTACGATCCTGGGTATAGTTGATCCGCTTGGTGTCGCCGATTACCGCAACCTCATAAAGGTGAAGCACCCGTGAGATCACCCGACAGGATATATTGCAATACTCTACGGGCTGGTCGTCTTTCTCTAGCGGTTCTCGCATTCAACTGGTCGGTGGCGGGTATTTGCCAGTCTGGGGCGCTTCCGGATGCGCCCGTCAACGCCGATCCCGATGCAACACCCGCCCGGCCCGACGCATTGGATACGCGTCACGATATCGTCGTCGTCGGCCGGCGCGGGCAGGTCGACACCGCGATCCTGCCGCTGGCGACGTTGGATGCGGGGGCGATAGCCGCCACCGGCGCGACCTCGATCGATGAACTGCTGCGTACCATTCGCGGGGTGACGCAATCGGGCGACGGGCAGGAGCCGATCTTCCTGCTCAATGCGCAACGCGTGTCGGGATATCAGGAAATCGGCAATCTGCCGCCGGAAGCGATCGAGAAGGTCGAGGTGTTTCCGGAGCCGGTCGCGCTTCAATATGGATATCCACCGACCCGGCGGATTGTGAACTTCATCACCAAGCGCCGGTTCCGCCAGCTGTCGCTGAAGCAGGCCGATGGTACGTCAACACGCGGTGGTGCGGACAATGCCAACGCGCATCTCGATTTCACGCGGCTGCGGGGCGACGGTCGCCTGACTCTGTCGCTGGATGCGCGTCACACCGATGCGCTGCTGCAATCGCGGCGTCGCGTCCTGCCCGATCCGGACGTGCCGTTTGATGCGAAGGGTAACATCACCGGTGTGCTGGCAGGGGGTGAGATCGACCCGGCATTGTCCGCCCTGGCGGGGCAGGTCGTCACGATCGTCCCGGTGCCGGCGGGGCCGCTATCGGCCGGCATGGTTGGACTGGACAGTTTTGCGGCGAACGCAAACCAGCCGCGGCTGTTCGATCTGTCGCCGCTGCGTACGCTCGCACCCGCGAACGACACGATCCACGGCGAGGCGGTGATCGCCAACCGGATCGGTCGAAAGCTGTCCGGTTCTCTGACGCTGACCGCGGACCATAGTCGCGAGCGGACCGTGTTCGGCCCCGCCAGCGCGACGTTCATGCTGCCTAGTGGCAATCCGTATTCACCGTTCAGCCGGGACGTGCTGCTCCAGCGCTACCTCGTCGAGGCGCCGCCGCTCAGCCAGCGCACCGATATCACCACGCTTCATGCCGGTACCGTGGTGCGTGGCGCATGGCGGGGCTGGCAATGGGACTGGACCGGTACGCTCGATATGCAGCACCGGGACGGCATCGTCGCCAAGGCGATCGACATCACCGCCGCCAATGCTGCGATCGCCGCCGGCGCCGATCCATTCCGGCCGTTCGATTCCGCGCTCCTTGCCACCCGGCTTGTCGATCATACCGTGCAATCGACCTATGGTGCCGGGACCAAATTCGTTGCGACCAACCGCCCGTTGCGCCTCCCCGCGGGCCGCGTCACGTTGACCGCCACCGTCGAGGGCGACCAGATCGGTACGGACAGCAGCACGCGCGGCGCCACGCCCTCCGCGATCGCCTTCGATCGCAGCCGGGTCGAGGGCGCAGTCGCGCTCGACCTGCCGATCGCATCACGCCGTGAGGATGTTCTGCCTTGGATCGGCGAGCTGTCGGCCAACACCTCCGCCAGCGTCCGCCAAGTCGGCGGTTTCGGCACTTTATCGGACTCTACGCTGGGCGTGAACTGGGCGCCGTTCACCGGCCTGCAGCTGTTGGCGCAGTTCAAACGGTCGGCCGTTGCGCCGACGCTGGACCAGCTTGCCGGGCCGCAGATTTCGGCGCCACAGGTCTCGTTGTTCGACTTCGCTACCGGCCGCTCGACGCTCGTCACGCTGTTTCTGGGCGGCAACGCGGCGCTGTCCGCGGAGCGTCGCCGGACGCGTTCGATCGGCGCGACCGTCAAACCGTTCGCCAAGAGCGAGCTTCGGATCGGCGCAACCTACGAGGCAACCGAGATAAGCGATGGCATCCAGACCATCTATGCGCTCACCCCCGCCATTCAGGCGGCGCTGCCCGACCTGTTCGTCCGCGATGGCGCCGGCGCACTGGTATCGGTCGCTTTCCGTCCGACCAACGTCTTCCGAGAGCGTCAGCGGACGCTGAACATCACACTCGCCGCCAACGGCCAACTCGGTCGAGCCAAGTCTCCTACGACGCCGGATGGTCGGCCGCCCGATCGCCCGACCTTCTACGGCGGGATCGGCCCGACGCTCCGCTTTGCCGACCGGATCGCGCTCAGGCCGGGGGCGCCGATGCTCGACCTGCTGGCCGGTGACACGCTGTCGGGTGGCACGACGCAGCGACTGGCCGGCTATGGCTATGGGGGTTTGAGCTATCTCGGCAATGGCGGCACGTTCGACTTTTACTGCACCGGCGGGGCCACCGTTCGCGGGACGGTCGCCGCATCGACCCTGACATTCGCGCCTCTGTGCAAGATCAATCTCAGCGGTTCGCTGAGCATCCACCATTTTCTGCCACACGAGAATTGGACCCGGCATCTCGGCTTCAAGCTCGAAGTCGCTAACATAACCGACGCGCGTCAACGCGTGCGTGATGCGACCGGCGTCGTTCCCTATCGTTATCAGCCGGATCTGCTCGATGCCGTCGGCCGCAGTGTAGTCCTGTCGCTCCGCAAACTGTTTTGACCTTCAGGGCAGTCGTCCAGCTGGAGATTTAGCACCGCCGGACTAACATCCCGTTAGCGGTGCGCCGATCAACGGAAGATCACGTTGGTTCGATGTCGTACGTCAGTAAAATATCGCTGGTCCCGCCCGTCACGACTGGCGCCACCGTGTTGCCGCAAATGCCCCGCATAATCCATAAAATCCGATGTCGCGCGGCGTTCGGATAGGAGCGGGAGATCAGGCGTGCGTTTCAGGAACGTCTCGACGGTGCCATTGCACTTGGGTCTGTTTAGTCTTGCCGCTACTGTTGCACAGGCGAACGAGGGCCGTAGCCTCGCTGCCCTCAAGGCAAAGGCGAGCGTGACGCGATCGTCTTCGGCCGATTGGCAGCCGGCGATGACGGGACGCCTGAAGAACGGCGTGCGCTTCGCTATTCTTCCCCGGCGCGGGGACGAACCCGGCATCGGCGTGCTGATGCGGAACGAGGGTGGCTTTATCGAGGAGCACCGCCCGGGCGAACGCGGGCTCACCCATCTGATCGAACATCTCGTCTTCACCAGTCCGACGATCGATACGCCCGACGAACTTCGGCATTTTCCCAAAGTCGGCTTGCCACTGACCTTTCCCGCGCCCTCCGCCGCGACGACGAGTTGGCGGGAATCCAATTACTTCGTCTCGACAAGAACGACCAGGATGACCGATCTCGACACGCTGCTGGGACTATTCCGCGAGGTGGCGACCGACTTGACGTTCCGTGCGGACGCGGTGGACGATCAGCGCGCGGACGTGACCCGTGAAATGGTCGAAAAAACGCTCGGGAACGATATTTACGCGAGGTATATCGCAGCCGTCGCACCTGGCTCTCCGACTGACGTGATCGACGCCCAGAATTCGGACGACGTACCGACAGCAAGCATCGCCACGATCAGGGCTCTCTATCAGCGGTTATACCAGCCCGAAAACATGATGATCGTGATCGTCGGAAACGTCGATCCGGTAAAGACGAAGGCGCTGATCCGCGAGCATTTCGGCAGTTGGCGGCACGCCGGGCCGGCTACCGCGCATGTCGCCGTGCCAGCGTTTCAATCCGACCGCATCGCACCGATCAGCGTCGCAGCGCTGCCCCAGGGACGACGGACTGCGCTGATGACGGTGGTGATGCCGACGGCTCCGCCGCTGCCGACCCGCGGACAACAGATCGACGCTATGCTGCTGGAGATGCTGGTGCTCCGCGCGGTCAACACGCGGCTGAGCGCAATGCAACCAGACAGTCCACCGGGCAAGGTTGGGCTCTACATCGAGAATGGTGAGCAGGGTCACCGGCTGATCATGCTCTGGGACAATTTCGTGGGCAACGCATGGCACCCTGCCATTGCCGGTCTGGCTCGGGTGAGGTGCGCGCTTGATAGTGGCGGCTTCTCCGATCAAGAATGGGACGCGGCACAGCGCGCTTTGATCCAGGATCTCGATCGGCGCACCAGCACCATTCGCCAAGTCCAGAACGTCGAACTCGCCAAGGACCTTTCTCACGCTTTTGCCGCGGGCAGGGCGCTGATCCCGCCTAGCGCATTATTGCGACGCGCGCAGACCCATCTTTCCGCGATCGATGCACAGGCGGGCAATCTTTGGTTGCGTCAGCAATGGCGAGCCGGGGTTCGCCATGTCCGGGTGGAATTGCCCGATCTCGCTCCAATGGCGGGTGACGGGAGCGCGATACGGACATCGATTGCTGAGGCATTCAAGACCGGCTGCGACGGTCTCTGAATTTTTCGGGACTTAGGAAAGGAGGTCGACATGGTGGGCGATCTGATCGTCATGGCCATCGCTGCATCGGCCGGGTCACAAACGGTTGTTCCCCTCGCGCTGGAATTCGACCTCGCCAAGGTTCGTCCCAAAGAGGTGACCTGCGCGGATCGAACCGGCTCTGACGACGTCGTCGTGTGCGCGCCAAAGGGGATGGATATCTGGCTCGGCGATGTCCAAGGTTTTGTGGCGAAGCCCGTTCGCGCGGAATTCACCGGCCCCCTGAAAGCCGAGACCACCATTCACGCGATCCAGCAGACAAGTCCGGTAGGCACGACGCCTGCCGCCGCCGTCACCTTCAAATGGCGATTTTAACGCCGCCGGATCACGACCGCCTGGCGCAGGGTCGAGCCCGCTAGATCGACTGCCGCCCCACCTCCGCGGAATACTATGCTGGTACTATGCGATCGGCGCGGATCGATCTCGAAGCGCTATGCCGTACCCCGTAAATGCCGGGGGCGGGCAGGACGCTCGCGATACGAAAGGTACCGAGGCGCGATGTCGTCTGAACCCATATCGGAGCCCGATCCTACCGGGCTCGTCATCTATGTCGGCCAGGATCGCGCGGGCCATTGGCTGGTCCAGGACAGCAGGCGCAGCCTGGAAGGCCGCTTCATCTCCTACGGCGCGGCAATGCGCTATGCGCAGGCCGAACGGGATATCTATCATGCGAGCGTCGAGATCGCCGACCTGCCGCTGACGCCGCTCGTGTCCTTTGCCCCCGTCGGTCGCGACGAGCGGGCGCTGCCACGTGCGGCTTGATCGGGAGATTGCGATGAACGTTCATGCTCTTCCCGTCCGGTTGCGGACGGCGGTCGGCGGTAACACGTCGCGGCACCCGTCAAAGACCGCCGTGCAGGACCCGCGCTGGCCCCAGATCGAGGCTGCCCTGTCGGCATTGCGGACGAATGGCCGACACGCAGTGCGCATCGTCGATGCCCAATGCGGTGCCGGGACGTTGCTGTTGCACGCCCTAGCGGAGGCGCGGCGGCTTGGTTTTACCGCGATCGAGGGACACGGCATCGACCGATCGCCGCTGTTGATCGGCCGTGCGCGGTCCGTCGCGCATCGCGTCGTCGACCCTGCGATCGGCTTGGAATTCGAGGCTGCGGACATGGTCACGGCCTTGCTCGACGAGCAGGACCTGCCCGCCGATATCGTGATCTGCCACGATCCCGCGCGGGCGCGGCAGCCTGACGCGCGGCTTGCGCTGTGCAAGGCCGGGCGGATCGTCATCGACGATCAGGCCGGTTCGCATGATCGGGATATCGCGGCATGACCAGGCGCGATATTGCGTGGCGTACGGTCGGGCTGGTCATGGCAGCCGGGGCTTGCGGCGTGGCCGCGGCGATGAACGGGTCGGCGCTGGCGATGCTGGTGTTTCCGATCGCGTTGCTCGGCCTGACGTTGGTGATCAACGGCAAGCGCGTGGCGGTGGTGCTGCGCGCCGAACGGCATGGCCACGGACACACCGCCGAAGCGATCCATGCCGTGCGCCTCCGTCGCACCCGCCGGCGCGCCGATCCGCCCTATTCCTGATTATCGGACACCGAACACCCATGACCTATTTCAGTCCGCGGGACGGCGTCCTGTGCGCCGAGCGCGTGCCGCTGCCCGTTATCGCCGAAGCGGTGGGCACCCCCGTCCATGTCTATTCCGCCGCCGCGCTGCGCGATGCGGCACAGCGGTTCAGATCGGCGCTGTCGATTCTGCCACGCGTGCGCGTTGCGTTTGCCGTCAAGGCGAACCCGAACGGCGCGGTGCTGCACCTGTTGGCCGGGTGCGGCTTCGGCGCCGACATCGTCTCGGGCGGCGAGATGCGGCGTGCGCTCGACGCGGGGATCGCGGCATCGGACATCGTCTTCTCGGGCGTCGGCAAGACCGACCGCGAACTCGCCGGCGCACTTACTGCCGGCGTCGGTCAGTTCAACCTCGAACTGGAGGAAGAGGGACAGGTGCTCGCCGCGCTGGCCCGTGCGCAGGGCAGGCGGGCGACCGCGGTGCTGCGCGTCAATCCCGACGTCGATGGCGGCACGCACGCCAAGATCTCGACGGGGCGGCGCGGCAACAAGTTTGGCGTGGCGATCGCCGACGTCCCGGCGATGTACGATCGCCTGTTCCGGCTCGAGGGTCTCGATCTGGTCGGGGTCGCTCTGCACATCGGCAGCCAGTTGCGCGATCTCGCCCCGCTGGAAGAGGCCTATGATCGGATCGGCCGCTTAGTGGCGGACTTGCGCGCGCGCGGTTATGTCGTCGTCCGCGTCGATCTCGGCGGCGGTCTCGGCATCCCCTATCGCGCCGACGACGTCGTACCGACGCTCGACGCCTATGCCGCGATGGTCGCGCGGGTCACGCG
Organism: Sphingomonas sp. PP-F2F-A104-K0414; assembly: GCF_004340945.1. Lineage (GTDB taxonomy): Bacteria > Pseudomonadota > Alphaproteobacteria > Sphingomonadales > Sphingomonadaceae > Sphingomonas. Next base: position 381,146 of record NZ_SLYD01000001.1, on the reverse strand, counting down.
CGACTGGGATGTCGAACTCACGTTCGAGCCGGGGCGGGTGGTCGCGGGGCTTGCCGGCGTGCTGATGACGCGGGTGATCTGGGTAAAGCCGGGTGCGGACCATCCGTTCGTGATCGTCGATGCTGCGATGAACGACCTCGCGCGGCCGGCGCTGTACGATGCCTTTCACCGGTTCGAAGCGGTCATGCCCGACGGCGAGCGGATGGTCGCGAGCATTGCCGGCCCGGTCTGTGAAAGCGGCGACGTGTTCGCGGTCGCACGCGACATCGACCGTGTCCGTCGCGGCGACCTCGCCGTGCTGCACGCTACCGGAGCCTATGGCGCGGCGATGGCGTCAACCTACAACTGCCGCGCACTCAGCCCGCAGGTCCTGGTCGACGGCGACCGGTTCGAGATCGTCGCCGATCGCTATCTGCCCGAGGAGTTCGCTGCGTAGGGTGGCGTGATCAGGTGAGGTAGGCGTGGACGATCTCGACCAGTTCCTCGGCCGCGACCGTGCGCGGATCGTCGCGCGCGGTCGCAGGGTCGATCATGTGCTCGCGGATATGATCCTCGATCACCTCGGCGATGAACCCGTCGAGCGCGCCGCGACACGAGGTGGCTTGCTGCAGCACTCGCGCGCACTCACGGTCTTCCTCGATCGCGCGTTCGAGCGCCTCGATCTGTCCTTTCAGCCGCTTGAGCCGGTTGAGCAGCTTCTTCTTCTCTTTTTCGACATGGCTCATAGCCGAAATGCATCACCCTATTGATCTATACCCCCCTAGGGTATAGCGGGCGCTCGTCGCGACGCCAAGGGCGCCCGGCAGGTGGCGCAATCGCGGCACCGGTAACGAACAGGATGCACATGAAACCCCGATCTACCCCCTTGTCCGGCGATGGCGACAGTAAAGGCTTTGCCCTGCTGACGATCACGGCTGGACGTCCCGGGTTCGGGCACGCCGTTCACGAATCGCGAGTGCGATCCGGCTGAGCGTCTGTCCCGGACTCGGCCCACGAGCCCGGAAGAGACGCCTTATGACCAACGTAGTTTTCCGCACGATCCAGCATGATCGTGCCATCCACGCTGCGCTTGCCGCCGCACCGCTCCACCGTGGCCGCATCCTGCGTGGGTGGGCGGCGAGCGGAGCCCGCGCCGTGACCGAGCCGTCGGCATGACGCACGCCTGTCACGCGGCGACGCTAGCGCGTCCCGTCGATGGGGAGGGATCGCGTCGTGACTGATATCGTAGCGACTGCCGGCCGGGTCCGCTCGTTCTCGCGCATCCTCCGCCTGACCCAGCCCAATCGCGCCGACGTCATCGCCTTCGTGCTGCTGATCGGCATCGCCGCGCTGCTGGTGCGCGGCGCGGAGGGCGTGGCCGAGCCTTTGTCGCGCCTGCGTGTCGAGCCGGTCACGCTCGATCCGCGGTATTTGCCCTATTACGCGCTGCGTACCGTGATCCGGATGTTCGCGGCACTCGCGGCGAGTCTCGTCTTCACGCTGGTGTTCGCGACGCTGGCGGCACGTAGCCGCCGGGCCGGGCAGATCATCGTGCCGATGCTCGACATCCTGCAATCGGTGCCGATCCTCGGGTTCCTGACCTTTACCGTCACGGCCTTCATGGGACTGTTCCCCGGCCAGATCCTGGGCGTCGAGCTGGCCGCGGTGTTCGCGATCTTCACCAGCCAGGCGTGGAACATGGCGTTCAGCTTCTACCAGTCGCTGCGCTCGGTACCGTCCGACCTGGACGAGGTCACGCGCGGTTTCGCCTTGTCGCCGGTGCGGCGCTTCCTCCGGCTCGACTTGCCGTTCGCGACGCCGTCATTGGTGTGGAACGCGATGATGTCGATGTCGGGCGGCTGGTTCTTCGTCGTCGCATCCGAAGCGATCACGGTCGGCAACACGACCGTGACCCTGCCCGGTGTCGGCTCGTGGCTCGCGCTGGCCATCGCTCGCAAGGACTTCACCGCGATCGGGCTGGCCGTGGTCGCGATGGGGATCGTCATCCTGCTGTACGATCAGCTTGTTTTCCGGCCGGTGGTCGCCTGGGCGGATCGCTTCCGGTTCGAGCAGACCGCTAGTACCGAGCGGCCGCAATCCTGGGCCTATGACCTGTTCCGCCGCATGCGCCTGCTGCCGGTGTTGTTCGCGCCGGTCACCGCGCTTGGCCAGCTGCTGCTGACGCTAGATCGGGGCAGGGCGCGCGCGGGGCAGGCGCGCATTCGCGAACCGAGCATCGTGCTGGAACGGCTTTGGCAGGCAGTGGTCCTGATCGCCGTGGTTGCCGCGCTATGGCTCGCAGGACGCTATGTCTTCGCGACGCTGCGGCTGAGCGATGCGGTCGCGGTGTTCGGGCTGGCCTGCATCACCATGCTGCGCGTGATCGTACTGATCGCGCTGGCCAGCCTCGTCTGGGTGCCGATCGGCGTCTGGATCGGTCTCAACCCCAAATGGGCGGAGCGCCTGCAACCCGTCGCGCAGTTCCTCGGGGCGTTCCCCGCCAACGTGCTGTTCCCGTTCGCGGTGATCGGTATCGTCCACTGGCGGCTGTCGCCCGACATCTGGCTGTCGCCGTTGATGATCCTGGGGACGCAGTGGTACATCCTGTTCAACGTCATCGCCGGCGCCAGCGCGATCCCGACCGACCTGCGCGAGGCGGCGGGCATGTTCGGGGTGCGCGGCTGGCAATGGTGGCGACAGGTCGCGCTGCCCGGCGTGTTTCCCTATTACGTCACCGGCGCGCTGACCGCGTCGGGCGGATCGTGGAACGCCAGCATCGTCGCCGAAGCGGTCTCGTGGGGGACGCAGAAGGTCGAGGCGCACGGCCTCGGCACGTTCATCGCCAAGGCGACCGAGGCGGGCGATTATCCCCGCGTCGCGCTCGGCATCGCGGTGATGTCGATGTTCGTGATCGCCTTCAACCGGCTCGTCTGGCGTCCGATGTACGCCTTCGCCGAACGCCGTCTCCGGCTCGCCTGATGTCGAAAGGACAAGACATGGCAACAGCATTCCTCCGCGCTCCGGCCAGCCGCCCGCTCGTTTGGGTCGAGCATGTCAGTCATCGCTATGGCCGCGGCGATGGCGGCGCGCCGGTGCTCGACGACGTCAGCCTGACGCTGCACGAGGACGAGGTCGTCGGGCTGCTCGGTCGCTCGGGCTCGGGCAAGTCGACGCTGCTGCGTTCGATCGCCGGGCTGATCCGGCCCGACGAGGGGAGCGTACGGTTCGCCGACGTTTCCGACGGTCCCGCACATACGATCAGCATGGTCTTCCAGACGTTCGCGCTGTTCCCGTGGCTGACCGTGCTCCAGAATGTCGAGCTTGGCCTCGAAGCGCAGCGCGTTCCGGCGGACGAGCGGCGCACCCGCGCGCTGGCGGCGATCGACCTGATCGGCCTCGACGGGTTCGAGACCGCTTATCCCAAGGAATTGTCGGGCGGGATGCGCCAGCGCGTCGGGCTGGCGCGCGCGATCGTCGTCAATCCGTCGCTGCTGCTGATGGACGAGCCCTTCTCGGCGCTCGACGTGCTGACCGCGGAGACGTTGCGCACCGACCTGCTCGATCTGTGGGCGGAAGGGCGGATGCCGATCAAGTCGATCCTGATCGTCACGCATAATATTGAGGAGGCGGTGCTGATGTGCGACCGCATCCTCGTCTTCTCGTCCAACCCCGGTCGGGTAGCCGCCGAGATTAAGGTCGACCTGCCGCAACCGCGCGACCGGCTCGATCCCGCCTTCCGCAAGCTGGTCGACGACATCTATGCGCAAATGACCGCGCGCGCGCCCGCCGAGCCGGTCCGCGACGGGCTGTTCCCCGGCACCGGCATCCAGATGGTATTGCCGCGCGTCTCGACCAACGCGCTCGCCGGGCTGATCGAGGAGGTCGACGCCAGTCCGTTCGACGGCCGCGCGGCGATGGCGGATCTTGCCGACCAGCTCCAGCTGGAGGTCGACGATCTGTTCCCGATGGCGGAGACGCTCCAGTTGCTGCGGTTCGCCGAGTTGCAGGGGGCCGATATCCTGCTGACGCCGGCGGCGCGGCGCTATGCGCAGGCCGATGTCGACGCGCGGAAAGCGCTGTTCGCGCAGGCGTTGCTCGCGCACGTCCCGCTCGCGCAGCACATCCGCCGCATCCTCGACGAGCGCAGCGGGCATGTCGCTCCCGCGCGCCGGTTCCGCGATGAGCTGGAGGACCATATGTCGGAGGATTATGCCGACGAGACGTTGCGGACTGTGACGCACTGGGGGCGCTATGCCGAGGTGTTCGCGTATGACGAAGATGCGGACCGCTTCAGCCTGGACGATGCCGTGTGATCCAGCGGTTCGCCGCGGTGCGCGTGGTGGTTCAAGGGACCGCGGGGACGGCATGAGCCTCGGGTACCCGTTTTCAGTTGGGTTGCTCGGAGAGGCGTTTGTATAAGACGGGATGACCGACCCCATCATTCCGTCGACCAAACCACGAACGATCAGCGATCTTGCCAAGTTGGCGGGTGTGCACCCGGGGACGGTATCGCGCGCCTTGGCGGACAATCCGCTCGTGAACCCGGAAACGCGGGCGCGTATCCAGGCCTTGGCGCATGAGCATGATTTTCGCCTCAATCAGATGGCGAGCCGATTGCGGACGCAGAAGACCAACGTGATCGGCGTCGTCGTGCCGCTCGGCCATGAGCGCCGCCAGCACGTGTCCGATCCGTTCTTCATGGCGATCCTGGGGCATCTTGCCGACGCACTGACTGAAGCCGGGTACGACATCATGTTGTCGCGGGTTATCCCGGATGCGAACGACTGGCTCGAGCGGATCGTCGACTCCGGCATGCTCGACGGCGTGCTGCTGATCGGGCAGTCGGACCAGTTCGAGGCGATCGAGCGGGTGGCGCAGCGCTATCGGCCGCTGGTGGTCTGGGGCAGCCATATCGAAGGCCAGCATCATTGTGCCGTCGGCGTCGATAACCGCGCTGGTGGATTGCGTGCGGGACGACGGCTGATCGAACGCGGGTGTCGCCAGATCGCGTTCTTCGGCGAGATCCGCACGCTCGAACTGAGCGAGCGTTACGCCGGGCTGCAACAGGCGACGCAGGAGGCGGGGCTCTGCGAACCGATCCAATGCGCCACCCATCTGGCGTCCGATGTGATGTCGGACGAAATCGCCGGCCATCTCGATCGTCTCCGCGGCAGGATCGACGGCATCGCCGCTGCGTCGGACGTCATCGCGATGCACACGATCCGAGTACTCGCGGACCGCGGCATCGCCGTGCCGGGTGGCCTGCCCGTGATCGGGTTCGACGATCTGCCGCTCGCCAGCACGATCGTCCCGCGGCTGACGACGGTGCGCCAGGACATTCAGGAGGGTGCAGCTGCCATGATCGCCGCGCTGTTTGCCCGATTGGGGGGCGAAGACGCGCCATCGGTCGTCATGCCGGCCGATCTGATCCTGCGCGATTCAGCCTGACCGCCGCCCACTGCCAGTAATAATGATGCGAAAAAGTCACACCGGAAACGTTTGATCATCGCACCGCAATCGATTGTTGCAATCCATTGCATTGGCGCATACCGGCTCTGCATATCAGTCCGCGGTTACGGCGGATCCTGCAGGAGAGGGTATATGAAGACAGCATCCTATTGGCTCGTCGGCGCAGCGCTCGGCACGGTTTTGCCCTTTGCCGCCGCCGCACAGGTCGCGCCCGCATCGGCGCCTGCGCCGGTTGCCGAAACCACCACGGACACCGCCGAGGCCGGCAACGACGTCGTCGTGACCGGCACCTCGCGCCCCGAGCGTCGTCTCACCACCAGCATCACGGTCAGCGCGCTCGACGCGACGCAGATCGCCCAGGCCGCGCCGCTCGGCAGCGCCGATCTGGTCCGCAACATCCCGGGTCTGCGCTCCGAGGCGTCGGGCGGCGAAGGCAATGCCAACATCGCAGTGCGCGGCCTGCCGGTCGCCAGCGGCGGCGCCAAGTTCGTCCAGTTTCAGGAAGACGGTCTGCCCGTCCTCGACTTCGGCGACATCGCCTTTGCAACCGCGGACGCATTCGTGCGCCCCGACAACAACGTCCAGCGCGTCGAGGTCGTCCGTGGCGGCTCGGCATCGACCTTCACCAGCAACGCGCCGGGCGCGATCATCAACTTCATCAGCAAGACCGGCAAGACCGCGGGCGGCAACATCTCGCTGACCAAGGGCATCGATTTCGATCGGACCCGGATCGACGCCGATTACGGCGCGCCGATCGGCGACGACTGGAGCTTCCATGTCGGCGGGTTTTACCGGATCGGCGACGGCGTGAAGGACATCGGCTACAACGCCGAGAAGGGCGGTCAGATCAAGGCCAACGTCACGCGCACCTTCTCGAACGGCTTCGTCCGGATCAACGCCAAGTATCTCGACGACAAGGCACCGGTCTATATCCCGGTCCCGGTCAGCAACACTGGCACGAACAGCGATCCCAAGTTTGGTGGGTTTGCGAACTTCAACCCGAAGAGCGACACGCTCCAGTCGCCGAACTTCCGCTCGGATCTGTCGGTCGGCCTGAACGGTCGCCGTATCCGCACCGATATCGCCGATGGCTATCGGACCAAGGTGCGCGGCATCGGCGGCGAAGCGTCGTTCGATCTCGGCGGCGGCTGGACGTTCGACGACAAGTTTAACTACGCCAAGAATTCGGGCGGCTTCACCTCGCCTTACGCAGCAAACGTGAACACCGCCGCGTCGTTCGCGAACTCGATCGGCGGCGCGGGCGCGACGTTGCGCTATGCCACCGGTCCCAATGCCGGTCAGACGATCGCCAACCCGGCGGCACTGAACGGCAACGGCCTGGCCAGCAACTCGCTGCTGTTCAATGCGACGCTCGAAGACTTCACGAACATCACCAACATCCTGACGATCGGCAAGGACATCAACGGCGGCAGCCTCGGCACGGGCTCGCTCACCGCAGGCTATTTCAAGTCGCGCCAGGCGGTGAAGATGGACTGGCACTGGAACAGCTATCTGCAGGAGGTCAACGGCAACGAGCCTGCGCTGCTCGACGTCTTTAACGCGGCAGGCCAGCCGATCACGCAGAACGGGCTGATCGCCTATGGCGAGCCGGTGTACGGCAATTGCTGCCAGCGCTATTACGATGTCGATTACACCATCGACGCGCCGTATCTGGCGGCGACGTGGAAGACCGGTCGTCTCAACCTCGACGGCAGCGTCCGCTACAACAGCTCGAAGGCGAAGGGCATTTACGCGTCGAACGCGCTGACCGTGCTCGACGTCAATCAGGATGGCGTGATCCAGGTTCCCGAACAGACCGTCCCGGTCGTCAGCCTGTCCGCCGCCAAGCCGGTGAACTACCGCAAGAACTATTTCACCTGGTCGGTCGGTGCGAACTACGAGATCAAGAACGATCTCGCGCTGTTCGCCCGAGTCAGCCGCGGCGCGCGCTTCAACGCGGATCGCGTGCTATTCGGCGGCGGTGTCCGTGATGACGGCAGCATCGCCGACGACGTCGCGGTGAACTTCGTCAACCAGCAGGAGGCGGGCGTGAAGTTCCGCTCGGGTCCGTTCTTCGCCAACGTCACCGGCTTCCGCGCGACGACCGCGGAGTCGAACGAGATCATCATCCCGCAGCAGCGCACGATCAACAATCGCTACCGCTCCTACGGCGTCGAGCTCGAAGCGGGCGTCGATTACGGCGTGTTCCACCTGACCGGCGGCGCGACCTACACGCACGCGCGCATCATCGAGAGCGAGCTGACCCCCGCGCTGAACGGGAATACGCCGTATCGGCAGGCGGACCTGATCTTCCAGGCGTCGCCGTCGATCATCGTGGACAAGCTGACCGTCGGCGCCAACGTCATCGGCACGACGTCGTCCTATGCGTCGGATCTCAACCAGCTGAAGATGCCCGGCTATGTCCTGACCGGTGCGTTCGCATCCTATGCGATCACGCCTGCGGTCCATGTCTCGGTCAATGCGCAGAACCTGTTCAACGTGCTGGCGATCACCGAGCTGGGGCTGGCGACCGACACGCTGCCGACGAACGGTATCAACACCGCGCGGGCATTCCCCGGCCGCAACATCAGCGCGACGATCGGCCTGAAGTTCTGATGACAGGCCGTGGTCCCGGATGCCAAGGACGGCATCCGGGACCATCGTTAGACTGCCGCGGCACGGGCGATGTCCTGCCGCGCGAATACGAGGTGGACGGATTGGAACAGCAGACAGCCTTGCACCCGTCATGTCGGGCGTCATGCCGGGACTTCGGTCCGGCAGGCGCTGCCCGTCTCGGGCGGGGGGCGTGACCGTCATGGCCACCACATCGTCCGATCTGGACACCCGACTGCGCCAGCACGGTACCACGCTGCGTCGTCAGCTCGAGCGGCTGTACGGCGCCACGCACGACATCGACGCCTTGTGGTCGCGGATCGAGGCCGTGCTCCGCGACCGCATGGCCGAGCGTCCGGCGGTGATGCGGGCGCTCGACGTCACGCGCATCGCGGATCGCGACTGGTTCGTCGCGCCCGACATGCTCGGCTATTCGACCTATGTCGATCGCTTTGCTGGAACCGTGTCCGGCCTTACCCGAAAGGTTCAGTATCTCGATACGCTGGGGGTCCGATATCTCCATCTGCTCGCGTTGCTGAAGGCGCGTACCGGCGACAGCGACGGCGGCTTTGCGGTGGCGGATTATCTGAGCATCGAACCGACGCTCGGGACGATGGCGGATGTCGAGGCGCTCTGCGGCCGCCTGCGTGCCAGCCGGATCAGCCTGTGCGTCGACCTCGCGCTCAATCACACCGCGGACGACCACGTCTGGGCGCTGAAGGCCAAGGCCGGCGATCCGCACTACCGCGACTATTACATCGTCCTCGACAAGGCCGAGGCGGCGGCACGCGAAGCCGTATTGCCCCAGGTATTCCCGACCACCGCGCCGGGAAATTTCACGCACGTGCCCGAGATGAGCGGCGAAGTATGGACGACGTTCTACCCGTTCCAGTGGGACCTCAATTGGGCGAACCCCGAGGTCATGCTGGCGATGGTCGACACGATGCTGCGGCTCGCCAATCACGGGTTCGAGGCGTTTCGGCTCGATTCCACCGCGTTCCTCTGGAAGCAGGCGGGGACGGATTGCCGCAACCTGCCGCAGTCGCATTTCATCGTCCGCGCGTTGCGCGCTGCGCTCGACATCGTCGCGCCGGCGACGTTGCTCAAGGCCGAGGCGATCGTGCCGACCGCGTTCGTGCCGCCCTATTTCGGCGCGGACGAGGGCGAGGGGTTCGAACCCGAATGTCATCTCGTCTACAATAATTCGCTGATGGTCGCTGGCTGGGTCGCGTTGGCCGAGCAATCGGCGGCGTTGCCCGCCGCGATCGTCGACGCCAGCGGCGGGCTGCCGCACGGGGCGAACTGGCTGACCTATGCGCGCTGCCATGACGATATCGGCTGGGGCGCGGTACTGGGCGATCTACGCGGTATCGACTCCGATCCCGAAGCGCGGCTGACCGACGCCGCGCACTTCATCGAAGGTGCGGGCGATAGCTGGGCACGCGGCGTACCGTTCCAGTCGGATGGCTCGGTCCTGCACGGCACCAACGGCACGCTGGCGTCGCTTGCCGGACTCGAGGCGGCCACCGACGACGTATCGCGGGAGACGGCGTTCCGGCGTATCGCGTTGCTCAACACGCTCGCCGTCGCCAGCGGCGGCGTCGCGACGATCTACATGGGCGACGAGGCGGGGATGCTGAATGACTATGCGTATCGCGACGACCCCGACCGGGCGCATGAGGGCCGCTGGCTCCACCGGCCGCAGATGAACTGGTCGGCGCTCGATACCCCCGCGGCAACGCGGATCGCCCGCGACCTCGCCCGATTGCGTGCGGCGCGCGTAGCCGGTGCAGGAGCGGGTGCACCGACCCTGCTGGCGACCGACGCCTCGGTTCCGGCGCTGCTCGGGATCCGCTGCGGCACCGATCGCGTGTATCTCAACTTCTCGGATCGTGCGGTACCGTTGTCGGATACCGGCACCGACCGCCTGTCCGGCAGTGCTGCGGCTGCGACGCTCGCACCCTGGCAAGCCGTGTGGCTCATGGGAGATCGCGCATGAAACCCCGTCTGTCGCTGGCGCGCATCATCGAGATGAACCTCGGGTTCCTCGGCCTGCAATTCTCGTTCGGCTTGCAGCAGGCGAACATGGCGCCGATCTACGGCTATCTCGGCGCCGACGAGGCCTCGATGCCGCTATTGTGGCTGGCGGGACCAATGACCGGGCTGCTCGTCCAGCCGCTGATCGGCGCACTGTCCGACAAGACTACCAGCCGACTGGGACGGCGTACGCCGTATTTCCTGGTCGGCGCGATCCTGTGCAGCCTGTGCCTGTTGGCGATGCCGTACAGCCCGGCCCTGTGGGTCGCCGCCAGCCTGTTGTGGATCCTCGATGCCGCCAACAACGTCACGATGGAGCCCTATCGCGCCTATGTCGGCGACCGGCTGTCGGAGGACCAGCGGCCGACCGGCTTCCTGATCCAGGCGGCGTTCACCGGTCTCGCGCAGACGCTCTCCTATCTCGCGCCGTCGCTGTTGGTGTGGTGGGGGATGAACAAGGATGCGGTCGATGCCAACGGCATTCCCGATATCACCCGGATCGCCTTCCTCGTTGGTGCGGTGCTGTCGCTGTCGACGATCGTCTGGTCGGTGATCCGCGTCCCCGAACTGCCGCTGTCTGCCGAGGAGCGCGCGGCGATGCAGGCCGACAAGGTCACGTTCGGCAGTGCGCTGCGCGACGTCGTCGCCGCGATCCGCGATATGCCGCCGGCGATGCGCCAGCTCGGCGTCGCGATGCTGTGCCAATGGTATGCGATGTTCGCCTATTGGCAGTTCATCGCGTTCGCGCTGGCGCGTTCGCTTCACGGCACCGCCGATCCTGCGAGCCAGGGGTTTCGCGACGCCGCGCTGACCGTCGGGCAGATCGGCGCATTCTACAATGCGGTCGCGTTCGTCAGCGCGCTTATGCTGGTCCCGGTGACGAAGCGCTACGGCGCGCGCGTCGTCCACGCGGTGTGCCTCGCCGCGTCGGGTGCGGCGATGCTGGCAATCCCCGGCATCGGCGTCGAGGGCTGGCTGTACCTACCGATGATCGGGATCGGGCTCGGCTGGGCGAGCATGATGGGCAACCCCTATGTCATGCTGACCGATACCGTCCCGCCGGCGCGGTTCGGTATCTACATGGGCATCTTCAACATGTTCATCGTCGTGCCGATGATGATCGAGAGCCTGACCGTGCCGTTATTCTACCGGTCGCTGCTGGGCGGCGATGCGCGCGCGATGCTGTACGTCGCGGGGGCGCTGATGCTCGCCGGAACCGTCGCGACGCTGCGCGTGAACGCCGGGGGGCCGAAGCGGGCTGTCGCCGATCTGTAAGGTTATCGGCACGCACAAGGGCTGCCCCTGCAATCCTATTACCGATGGTCGACGACCCTGGTCGACAAGCACGAAGGATTTTCGTGGTGCGCGGCTGGAAGGTCGATAGGAAGACTGTACAGCCTTAAGCCTGCGGCGATGTCGGACCGGAATTTCCGAAGCGCGGGCAGCGAGGGAAGGGGACTGCGTGCGGCCAACGATCAACGATGTCGCACGACTTGCCGACGTGTCCATCAAGACGGTGTCGCGCGTCCTGAACAACGAGGCACGCGTGTCGGATGCGACGCGCGCGCGGGTGACGGCGGCGTTCGCGACGCTCAAATACCGGCCAAACATGGCGGCGCGGACGCTGGCGGGGCATCGCAGCTTCCAGATCGCGCTCGCCTGCGACAACCCCAGTCCGTATTACGTCTACGAGATGCAGTCGGGTATCCGCGACCGCTGCCTGCTCGATGGTGTGCGGATGATCGCGCAGCCCTATGACCATGATTCCGACCGGCTGATCGACGATATCGAGAGCCTGATCGATGGATCGGGTGTCGACGGACTGATCCTGACGCCGCCCGCTACCGACTATCCCGAAGTGCTGGCGCTCATGGCGCGTCGTAACGTCCGGTTCGTTCGCGTCTCGCCGGGCACCGATCTCGACCTCACCGCGTCGGTGTTCATCGACAATATCGGCGCCGCGACCGTGATGACGCGGCATCTGCTGGCGCTTGGCCACCGCCGCATCGGCTTCGTCTCGGGGCATGCGAGCTATGCGACCAGCGTGCAGCGACTTGCCGGCTATCGCGCCGCGCTCGACGAAGCCGAGATCGCGTTCGATCCGGTCCTGGTCCGCCCCGGCGACTATGACTTCGCATCGGGCGCCGACGCGGCCGAGGCGCTGCTCGCGCTCCGCCTGCCGCCCACCGCGATCTTTGCCTCGAACGACGACATGGCCGCCGGCGTGCTCAGCGTCGCACACCGCCGCGGGCTGTCGGTGCCGGCCGACCTGTCGATCGCGGGCTTTGGCGACGACGCGATCTCGCGCTTCGTCTGGCCGGCGCTGACGACGATCCGCCAGCCGACGCGCACGCTCGGCTACATGGCGGCGGATCTCCTGCTCGCCGCGGAGTTCGCGGTGAAGCGGATCGAAGTCCCGTTCGAACTGATCCGGCGCGACTCTACCGGGCCGGTTCGATCCGCGGGATGAGCAGCTGAATGAACCCCAGCGCCAGCAGATAGCTGACCGCGCAGATCGCCAACATCGGCGCATAGCCAAAGCCGTGGCCGAGCGACCAGGCGGACAGCTGGATCATGCCGATCGATCCCATATTGCCGCAGAACGCCGCGATCCCGATCGTCGACCCGACCGACCGCGCCGGCATGACGTCGGTGGTTAGCGCAAAGACGTTGGTCGAAAACCCCTGATGCGCGAACAGCCCGAGGCCGAGCACCAGCGCTGCGGTCCACGGGCTTTGCAGCGACAGCACGATCGGCACCGGCAGGATCAGCAGCGCATACAGGAGCAACGTGGATTTCCGCGCCCGATCCAGGCTCCAGCCGCGCGCCATCAACCGGGTCGGCAACCAGCCGCCGGAGAGCGCGCCACAGGCCGCGAGCGCATAGACGAGCGCGACGGGGAGTCCGACCTGACCCTGCGGGAGTCCGAACAACCGGTGGAACAGATCGGGCAACCACGACAGCATGAAGAACCAGACCTGATCCGACAGCACTTTGGCGACCGCGATGGCAAGCGTCCGGCGATCCTTGAACAGATCGATCCAGCGGATCGGCGCGGGGCCGCCGGTCTCGGCAATCGCGGCGGGCATCTTGAACGCGAACCACGCGACCACCCAGACCAGCCCCAGGCCACCGGCGACGAGGAACGCCGCGCGCCAGCCGAACGCGATCGCCAGCGCCGGGATGACGAGCGGGGTTATGACCGCACCGACATTGGGCGCGGTGTTGCCGATCCCCAATGCGATCGAGCGGTCCTTGGGGCCGAAATAGGTCGCTGCGGACTTGACCGCGGCGGGCGTGCCGATCGACTCCGCCGCGCCGAGCACAACGCGCGCGCCGATGAATCCGCTCACGCCCGACACGAACGCGTGCGCCATCCCGGCGAGGCTCCATACGAATACGCCTGCCGCAAAGCCGATCCGGAGACCGACCCGGTCGATGAACCAGCCGGTCCCCAGAAACGCGACCGCGGCGGCGAACTGGAACGCCGACGCCATGTTGCCGTAATCCTGATCCGACCAGGCGAACTCCTGCTCGAGCGTCGGCTTCAGCAACGCCAGGATCTGCCGATCGACATAGTTCAGCATGATCGCGAAGAATACGAGCGCCACGACCACCCAGCGCGCCTTGGACTGTGTGGGCGCGGGGGCGGGCGACGGGGCCGGGGAGGGGCTCTGTACGGTTTCCGTCAAAAGTTCAGCCTTGCGGTGATGCCGGCGTAGCGATCGGCCTCGCGCGGGATGATGTAGCGATAGGCGCCACCGGGCCCGCCACTGACGATCGACGAGGCGAAGCTCGTGTCGAGCACGTTCTTCACCTGGAGTATGATCCTGAACGCATCCTTCGCGTCGACGATGCCGGCCGAAAGATCGAGCAGGCCGTACGCCTTGATCGTAGTCGCATCGCGGATCGCGGCGCTCGCATCGAACTGCGAGATCTGGCTGGACTGGTAGGAGCCTTGCGCACCCAGCGTGAAATCGATGCTGCTGCCGGTGCGGATTCGGTAGTCGCCGCCGAGTGACCCCTTCCACCGCGGCGCATAGCCGAGTTGCGTGCCCGCGGGTACGACGCCGGTGGTCGAGCCGTTGGTCGGGATCTTGAACTGGTCGACATGCGCGTCGGTATAGGCGAGCCCGCCCGAGATGTTGAGATCGCGGACCGGGCGGTAGAGCAGGTCGAGCTCGCCGCCGCGGGTCGAGATGTCGCCCGCATTGGTGAAGCGGGTGACGAGCACGCCGGCGACCACGTCCGGGTTGTTGGCCTGGAAATTGTGATATTTGGCGTAATAGGCCGCGAGGTTGACCACCAGCTTGCCGCCGAACAGCGTGTTCTTCAGGCCGACCTCATAGCTGTCGGCGGTCTCCGGATCGATCACGTTGGTGCCGGTCGCGCCGAGATTGTAGAAGATGTTGAACGCCGGGCCCTTATAGCCGCGCGAATAGGTCGCGTAGCTGGTCGAGTGCGGCGTGACGTCGAACTGCAAGCCGCCCTTGCCCGACCAGTTGGTGTTGGTCGTCTTGCCCGCGAACGGCCCGAAGCTCGGATTGATGCCCGGCCCCGCCAGCGTGGTGACGCGGCTGTGGAAGACGTCGAGCTGGTCGCTGGTGTAGCGGACGCCGGCGATCGCGCGGAACCGGTCGGTGAGGTTGAAGACGCCCTGCCCGAAAAAGGCGAGGTTCTTGAAGGTCGAGCCGAACACCGCGGTGCCGGTCGGCCGGGTGACCGTCGTGCCCGCGGTCGAGCACGGGGTGAGCACGGTCGGCGTCGGCGTGGCGGTGCAGACGACGTCGTCGCGGCGGAACGTCCGCTCGGTTTCCGCGCGCGAGTAGAATGCGCCGACCACGTAGCTGAAGAACTGGTTCGACGGCGACGCGATCCGGACTTCCTGCGTGAAGGTGTTGCTCGTCTGCGGCCCGAAATCGTGCAGCTGGTTGGCGCCGACATACGCGGTCGGCAGCCAGTCGCCGTCGCGGATCTCGGTATTGTCGTATTCGCGGTACGAGCCGATGTACGTCACCGTCTGCGTGCCGAGCGTCGCGTCGGCTTGCAGCGAGACGCCCCAGCTCTTTTCGTCGGTATGCGTGATCAGGTCCTGGTTGACGGTCCGCGACTTGTTGCCGTTGCGATCGGGCAGGACGCTTGCGGTGAGCCCGGTGGTCGGCGTGGTGCCGATGACCTCGGCGCAGCAATCGTCGTTGCTCCGCCGATAGTCGCCGATCAGCGTGAAGGTCAGGTCGGGCGTGGCATCGGCGACGACCATGCCGCGGAAACCGTAATGCTCGTACCCGTTCACGCGCCGGTTATCGTGCGCGACGTTGCGGATGTTACCCGCGTAATTGCCGTAGAAGCCGGTGAAGCGGCTCTTGATCGTCTCGCTGACCGGAATGTCGAGCGCCGCGCGCGTCCGATACTCGTTGCCGTTGCCGGTGAAGAACGAGCCCTCGACCGACCCGGCGAGCACGTTGCCGGGACGCTGGGTGACGATGTTGATGACGCCGGCGCTCGTGTTCTTGCCGAACAACGTGCCCTGCGGACCGCGTAGGACTTCGATCCGGTCGATGTCGATCAGGTCGCTGAACGCCTCGCCCGCGCGGCTGTAGACGACGCCGTCGACGACCGTGGAGATCGATGGCTCGCCCGCGACCGAGAAGGTCGAGGTGCCGACGCCGCGCAGGAACAGCGACTGGTTGATCGTCGTGCCCGATTTGCGGAAGTTGAGCGTCGGCACGAGGTACTGCGCGCCTTCGAGGTTCACCGCACCCTGCGCGGCGATCTGCGCGCCCGAGATCACCGACACCGCGACCGGCACATCCTGCAGACGCTCCGACCGCTTCTGCGCGGTCACGACGATCTCGCCCGGCACGGACGCATCGGGCGGGCTGGCGGCGGCCTGGTCGTTCGATGTGTCCGATGCGGCCTGGATCGCTTGCGCATCCTGCGCCCAAGCCGGTGCGCTTAGCCCTGCGGCCAAGGCCACCCCCGTCAGCAACCAATGCGTTTTCATGCGCGTCCCCTCCACAATTCCTACTTCAATGGTAGGTTAAACGGTGTCCTGCGCTGTCATACACCAATTCGCCTTGGAGGGTGCAAAGTACCGCTTCATTCAAAACCCGAGTTCGGCCATTTCCACCACGCGCTTGGTGCGCGCGCTGACCTCCGCTGCGGTGCCGATCGCGACCGCCATGAGCCCATCGCGCGCGGTAACCTCGACGCCGATTTCGCCGCGCACCGCGGCGATGAACTTTTGGTGCTGATAGAAGGTCGAGCCGTGATGGCTGCCGGCGTCGAGTGCGGTCTGGTCGACCGCGATCACCTGACGCTCGACCCGTTTCGGATTGAGGAAACCGGTGCGCGGGCTGAATACCAACGCGCCTTCCGGGATCAGCACGTCGAGCCGCGCAGCGTCGCCGACCGCGGTGATCTCCTCCTGGTTCTCGGCGCCGTCTGCGAACATCGACAGGTCGAGCATCGCGCGGACGCCGTTGGCGAAATCCACCGTCGTATAGCTGTTGTCGATGATGTCGGGCCGTTCGCCGTCATAGCGCTCGTCGACATGGTTCACGTCCATCGCGCCCGAGCAATAGACACGGACCGGTTCCGACTGGACGATCAGCCGCATAAGGTCGAAGAAATGACAGCATTTCTCGACCATCGTCCCGCCGGTGTTGCGGCTGAAGCGGTTCCAGTCGCCGACCTTGGGCAGGAACGGAAAGCGGTGTTCGCGGATCGACAGCATCCGCAAGCGCCCGATCCGGCCGCCATGCACTTGGTCGATGAACGCCGCGGCGGGCGGCATGTAGCGATATTCCATCGCGGTCCAGAACGGTCGCGTCATCTGCGCGGCGCGATCGACGACCCAGCGCGCGTCCTCCAGCGTCGTCGCCAGCGGCTTTTCGCAGAGGATCGCCACGTCCGCATCGAACAGCGGCGCCAGCACGTCGCGGTGCGTGTAGTTCGGGCTGGCGACGATCACCGCATCGACTAGCCCGCTGCGCGCGAGCGCTGCCGCATCGGCAAATTCCTGCACGCCGTCGCCGCGCTTACCCAGCGCGTCGCGTGCCCAGCCTAGCGACGTACTCACCGGATCGGCGATCGCAGTCACCACCGCGCCGGGGGTGACCGCCAGGTTCTGGAGATGCTCGACCCCCATCATGCCGGTTCCGACCAAACCATAACGTACTTGCTCGACCAAGCCTATTACCCCTATTCGTGACAGCGATGTCGCAGCTTGATCCTACACCCAAAGCCATTCCCCTCGGCAAGAGCGGAATCCTTGTCAGCCCGATAGCCTGGGGCATGTGGCGGTTCGCCGGAGTCGGCGTCGCTGAAGGACGCACGCTGATCGAGGCGGCGTTCGAGGCGGGCGTCACGCTGTTCGACACCGCCGACATCTATGGGTTCGACGGCGCCGGCGGGTTCGGCGATGCGGAAGTGCTGCTCGGCCGCATCTTCGCAGACTCGCCCGGCCTGCGCGAGCGGATGGTCCTGTCCACCAAGGGCGGCATCCTCCCGCCGCTCCCGTATGATTCCAGTCCGGCCTATCTGGCGAAGGCGCTCGATGCCTCGCTGACCCGGCTCGGTGTCGAGCAGGTCGACCTCTACCAGATCCATCGCCCCGACATCCTCACGCACCCGCAGGAAGCGGCGCGCGCGCTCGAGGATATGGTCACGGCGGGCAAGGTGCGCGCGGTCGGCGTGTCGAACTACACGCCCGCGCAGGCCCAGGCACTGGCGTCGTTCCTAACGATTCCGCTCGTCAGCCATCAGCCGGAGTTCTCGCCACTCCACCTCGAACCGCTCGAAAACGGGCTGTTCGATCAGGCGATGGAGCGCGACATGGCGGTGCTCGCCTGGTCGCCGCTCGGCGGTGGCCGGCTTGGGGTGCCCGCCGACGCGCGCAGCGCAGGGGTGGCGGCGGCGCTCGATCGCAAGGCCGCCGAGACGGGCGCGAGCCGGGCGGCGACCGCGTATAGCTGGATCATGGCGCATCCGGTGCGGGCGATCCCGATTGTCGGCACGCAGAACCCCGCGCGCATCGCCGAACTGGCGCAGGCGTTCGCGATCACCTGGACGCGGCAGGACTGGTACGATGTCCTGGTCGCGGCACGGGGCGAGGCGCTGCCATGACCAGATCCTGCGAAGTCAGCTGGTTCTCGGCGCTGTGCGACGACGATTACGAGTTTCTCGGCATGCCCGATCCCCGGCTGCAATCGAGCTGGGAGCATTGCCGCGATATCGTCCTCCAGGCGGAGACCGGCGGCTACGACAACATCCTGCTCCCCTCGGGCTATGCGCTAGGGCTCGACACCACCGCGTTCGCCGCGGCGATTGCGCCGATGCTCCGGCGGCTGGCGCTGCTGATGGCGGTGCGCGTCGGCGAAAGCTGGCCGCCGCAACTCGCGCGCCAGATCGCGACGATCGATCGGATGCTCGGCGGGCGGCTCAACATCAACATCATCTCGTCCGACCTCCCCGGCGAGACGCTGGCGTCCGGCCCGCGCTACGCCCGCACGGTCGAGCTCATGCGCATCCTCAAGACGCTGCTGAACGGCGAGCCGCTCGATCATGACGGTGAGTTCTGGAAGCTGAAGCTCGACCCGCCGCGGATCGGCACCGTGTCGGGCAAGGCGCCGTTGCTGTATTTCGGTGGACTGTCGCCGGACGCGCGCGAGGCGGCAGCGAAGGAATGCGACGTCTATCTGATGTGGCCCGACACGCGCGAGAAGGTCGCCGACATCATCGCCGACATGACCGCACGCGCCGCTCGCCACGGCCGCACGCTGCGGTTCGGCTACCGCGCGCACGTCATCGTCCGCGAGACCGAGGACGAAGCGCGGGTATACGCTGATCGCCTGCTCTCGAAGCTCGATGCCGAACAGGGCGCAGCGATCCGTGCCAAGTCGCTTGACTCGGGGTCTGCCGGAGTCGCAGCGCAGGCGGCCCTGCGTGAGGGCGCGTCGGCCGATGGCTATGCCGAGGACAATCTGTGGACCGGCATCGGCCGCGCACGCTCGGGGTGCGGCGCGGCGATCGTCGGCGATCCCGATCAGGTGCTCGCCAAGCTCGCCATGTACCAGGAGATGGGGATCGAGGCGTTCATCCTCTCAGGCTACCCCCACGCCGCGGAAGCCGACCTGTTCGCGCGTCATGTGTTGCCCAGGATGACGCACGCGCCGCTATCGGTCGCGAACACCCTCTAGGTCAGGACGCCGTGCGATGGCCGGACTCCGGCTAGCGTGCGGCACGAACGTGCGAATGTTACAGCGTTTCCAGCACTAATCCCCAGGCGCCGGGCGCGGGCGGCGACGGGGGCCAGCACGCCGAGGAATTGCTCACCTCAGGTTTTGGCCGGTTGAATATGCAACGCGTCCTGATGCGCGATGTAGCTGTCGAGCGCACTCGCCGCGTTGAGCATGTGCGCGCGCATCCGGCGCGCGGCTTCGTCGCCGTCGCCCTCGGCGATCGCGCGCATCACCGCGTCATGTTCCGCACGCGACTTGGCGAGGCGGCGGTCCTGGCGAAGTTGCATGCGGCGGAATGCGTTCAGACGCGTGCGGACCGCGATCGCCTGCTCCGCGAGGAAGTCGTTGTGCGCGGCGCCGTAGATCGCCTCGTGGAACTCGCGGTTGAGCGCATCATACGCATCGACGTCGCCCGCCTCGACCGCCGCTTCGCTGGCTTCGTGGATGCGGAGCAGGCGACTGCGTTCGAGCGGCGTGATGCGGTAGGTGGCGAGGCGGACGCAGACCGCCTCGATCTCCGCCATCGTCTCGAACATGTCCATCACCTCCTCGGCGGTGACGTGGCGGACGATGACGCCGCGGCGCGGGCGGACCTCGACCATGCCGCTGGTCGCCAATTGCCGCAGCGCCTCGCGGACCGGCGTGCGCGACGCGCCGTAGCGGTCCGCCAGTTGCTGTTCGTCGAGCATCGTGCCCGGCGCCAGTTCGCCCGACGAGATCGCATCGGTCAGCGCATTGCGGATCCGGTCGGACAGCAGTCCGGTGTCTTCGATGTCGATACCCGCCACGTGCCGTCAGCCCCCCACGATCGCGCGGACGATCAGGTACAGGATCGACGGCGCCACCAGACAGCCTAGCCCGGTATGGAAGGTCGCGGTCAAGGCGCCATAGGGCACCAGCCGGCGATCGGTCGCGGCGAGCCCACCCGATACGCCGCTGACCGTGCCCATCAGCCCGCCGAAGACCATCGCGCTGCGCGGGTTGTTGAGGCCGATCAGCCCGGCGACCAGCGGCGTGCCGACCATCACCATCACCGCCTTGAACACGCCGGTCGCGATCGACAGCGCGATCACCGGGGAAGATGCGCCGATCGCCGCACCTGTGACCGGGCCGACGATATAGGTCACCGCGCCCGCGCCGATCGTCGTCATCGACACCGCATCGGTATAGCCGAACGACGCCGCGACCAGCGCGCCGACGATGAACGGCAGCACCGTGCCGAGCAGCAGCGCGACGACGCCGATCAGCCCCGCCTTCTTCGCCTGTTCGACATCGACTTCGCAGGCGGTGGCGACGATCGCGAAGTCGCGCAGCATCGCGCCACCCATCAGGCCGATTCCCGCGAGCATCGGCAGATCGGCGAGCCCCTTGTGCCCGCCGGTCGCGATCCCGCCCCAGAAGGCGAGCGCGAGGCCGATCAGGATCGCGATCGCCGAACCATGAACCCGGCCCATCGTCAGCTTGGCGGACAGCATGTTCGACAGCCACATGACGATGCCGACGACCGCGAACGCGGTGAGCAACGCGTTGGCGGTCAGCACCTTGGTGATCATTTCCATGTCGGTGCGCCTCAGTGCTGGGTTGCAGGGGAGGGGCGCGCGACGGCGGCAACTTCAGCCTCGCGGGCTTCGCGCGCCTCGATCTCGTCCATCGTCTCGGGCGTGCCCGACAGGCGGCTGATGAGCGCCACCGCGCTGAAGCACACCAGCAGCGCACCGACGCCGGCGATCAGCACCACCGGCCCGCCCTCGACCGCGGCAACGACGTCCTGCTGCGCCGCCATCGCGACGACGATCGGGATATACAGCGCACCCCAGAAGCCGATCCCGCGCGAGACGCCCTCGACGTAGCGGCCCCGCGACTTCAGCCACATCCGCGCGGTGATCAGCAGGATCATCGCGATGCCGACCCCGCCGACATTGGCCTTCACGCCGAGCAGCGCTCCAAGGCCTTCGCCGAGCAATTGCCCTATCAACGTGCAGATCGCGAGCAGCGCGACTCCGGCGATCATGCGGCGCGTCCCGGATTTGGAGCAGGAATGGGTAGGGACTGGCTCATGGCATATCCTCTCACTGTATTCGATCTGTCGTCTCATACGCCGTTAAGTATGCACAGGGTTGCGTTTGAGGCAATAGAGAATACAAGGAGTGCAGAATGAGCGTCAGGAGACGATGCGTGCGGCAGTGGAATACGCGGAAGGCTTTGCGCGAGGAGCGGATCGCGGCCGGGGCGAGCTTCGCCACCGGTAAGCTGGTCGATCCCGAGACGCTGGTCGATTTCCTCGAGGCGGTGCTGCGGCCCGGCGACCGGGTCTGTCTCGAGGGCGACAACCAGAAACAGGCGGACGTGCTGGCGAAGGCGCTGGCGGCGATGGACCCGGCGCGCATCCACGATCTGCACATGGTCCAGTCCGGCGTGGTGCTGCCCGAGCATCTCGACGTGTTCGACAGCGGCATCGCGAAGCGGCTCGATTTCTCCTATTCGGGCCCGCAATCGGCGCGGATCGCGAAGATGCTGTTCGGCGGCAAGATCGAGCTGGGCGCGATCCACACCTATCTCGAGCTGTTCGCGCGCTATTTCGTCGACCTGACGCCGCAGGTCGCGCTGATCGCTGCGGGCAGCGCGGATCGCCACGGCAATCTCTATACCGGCCCCAATACCGAGGACACGCCGACGGTGGTCGAGGCGACCAGCTTCGGTAGCGGCCTCGTGATCGCGCAGGTCGGCGAGATCGTCGACACGCTGCCGCGCGTCGACATCCCCGGCGATCAGGTTCATTTCGTGCTCGACGCGGGCAAGCCCTTCTATGTCGAGCCGCTGTTCACGCGCGATCCCGCGGCGATGACCGAGACGCAGATCCTCACCGCGATGATGGCGATCAAGGGGTTGTATCAACCCTATGGCGTCCGCCGGCTGAACCACGGCATCGGCTTCAATACCGCGGCGATCGAGCTGTTGTTGCCGACCTATGGCGAGAAGCTCGGGCTGAAGGGCAAGATCTGCACGCACTGGGCGCTCAACCCGCATCCGACGCTGATCCCGGCGATCGAGGCGGGCTGGGTCGAGCAGGTGCATTGCTTCGGCTCGGAGGTCGGCATGGAGGATTATCTTGCCGCGCGGCCCGACATCTTCTTCACCGGTCCCGATGGATCGCTCCGCTCGAACCGTGCCTTCAGCCAGACCGCGGGGCTGTACGCGTGCGACATGTTCATTGGCTCGACGCTCCAGATCGACCTGGCGGGGCATAGCTCGACGATCACTGCGAACCGGATCGCTGGTTTTGGTGGTGCGCCCAACATGGGCTCGGACGCGCGCGGCCGACGGCACCCGAGCGCGCCCTGGCTCCAGGCTGGGGCGGAGGCCGACCCGGATACGGCGGCGCCTTTGAGGCGCGGACGGAAACTCGTCGTGCAGATCGGCGAGACGTTCGGCGAGGGCAACGCGCCGCTGTTCGTCGAAAAGCTCGGTGCGCTCGAACTCGCCGAGAAGCTCGATCTCGATCTGGCGCCGATCATGGTCTACGCCGACGACACCACGCACATCGTCACCGAGGAGGGCATCGCCAACCTGTTGCTGTGCCGCACAGCCGACGAGCGCGAGCAGGCGATCCGCGGCGTCGCGGGCTTCACCGAGATCGGTCGTGGACGCGACAAGGCGATGGTCGAGCGATTGCGCGAACGGAAGATCATCCAGCGGCCCGAGGACTTGGGCATCGATCCGCTCGATGCGAACCGGAACATGCTCGCCGCCCGATCGATCAAGGACCTCATGCTCGCTTCGGGCGGGCTGTACCGGCCGCCGAGCCGCTTCCGGAACTGGTAGGACAATCATGGAAATTCTCCATTTCGATATCGCCGCGCCGACCCCGGCAGGCGGCACGCGGACAATGGCGCTGGTCGGCGTGGTCGCGTCGGGCAATCTCGAGGTGCTGGTCGAGCGCGGCGACGCACCCGATCGGTGCGCGATCGAGATCAGCACCGCAGCACATGGCTTTCGCGATCTGTGGGACGCGGTGGTCGCCGATTTCGTCGGCAGGCGTGCGGCCGGCGGCCTGCGGATCGCGATCAACGATGGCGGCGCGCGACCCGACACCGTGTCGCTGCGGCTCGCCCAGGGCGTCCGCATGATCGAGGAGCCCGAGGCATGAGCAATTTTCGCCAGAGCTGGTACGAGGCTGGGGCGCGCGAACGGATCGCGGCGCTGGTCGACACCGGCAGCTTTGCCGAGTTCGTCGGGCCCGAGCGGCGCGAGACGAGCCCGCATCTCGGCATCTTCGACCTTCCCGCGCAGTTCGACGACGGGATCGTGGTCGGCAGCGCGACGTTCGACGGCACGGCAATCCTAGTCGCCGCGCAGGAGGGCCGCTTCATGGGCGGCGCATTCGGCGAGGTGCACGGCGCCAAGCTGACCGGGCTGTTGCGCGCGGCCAAGGCGCTCGGGCGCGACGTGGTGATCGCATTCGATACGGGCGGCGTGCGCTTGCAGGAGGCCAACGCCGGCGAGATCGCGATCGCCGAGATCATGCGCGCGGTCGTCTATGCACGGATCGCGGGCGTGCGCGTGGTCGGGCTGATCGGCGGGCGTGCCGGATGCTATGGCGGCGGCGGGTTGATCGCGGGATGCTGCTCGACGCTGATTGTGTCCGAACAGGGCCGCATCAGCGTGACCGGCCCCGAGGTGATCGAGACCAACATGGGCGTCGAGGAGTTCGACTCGCGCGATCGCGCGCTGGTCTGGCGGACGATGGGCGGCAAGCATCGGACCTTGATCGGCGGCGCTGACGTGTTCGTCGACGACGACGCGGCGGCTTTCCGCGATGCCGCGCTTGCCGCATTGGCGCCCGCGGCTCGACCGCTGTCCGATCGGAGCGCCTCGCCCGACCCGTTCGCCCTGAGCGAAGTCGAAGGGCTTGGCTCGATCGACGGTGCTTCGACTTCGCTCAGCACGAACGGGGGGAGGAGGCGACCCAATCTCGATCTGGATACGTTGACGGCCGAGCAGGCACGGCTCGAACGCCGGATCGCGCGGTTTGGGGACGCAGCCGATGCGACCGACATCTGGTGCACGCTCGGGATCGACAATCCCAAGGCTATCCCCGACATGCCGGCCACCGCTTTCGTAACCCTTGCCGCCCAGTATCGGGAGAGCGCCGATGACGCCCGTTGAGATCCTCGCCTCGCTGTTTCCGTCCGGTCATTCGGTGACCGCCGAGGGTGACCTGCTGTTCGGGCAGGGAACATTGCCCGGTGGCGCGGTGGTCCATGTCGTCGGCGCGACCGCGCGTGCGCCGATCGGGATCGACCAGGCGATCCGGCTGTCCGCCGCGGTGCTGCAGATCGCGCGCAGTGACGACACCACGCCGATCCTGTTCCTCGTCGACAGCGCTAGCCAGCGGATGAGCCGCCGCGACGAACTGCTCGGGCTCAGCGAATACCTCGCGCACCTCGCCAAGTCGCTGCTGCTTGCCGAAGCGCGTGGCCACCGCACGATCGGGCTGCTCTACGGCGGCAGCGCGGCCGGCGCGTTTATTGCCACAGCACTCGCCTGCGGCACGCTGGTCGCATTGCCCGGCGCGCATCCCGAGGTGATGGACCTAGCCTCAATGGCCCGCGTGACGAAACTGCCGATCGACGTACTGGAGGCGAAGGCGAATACCACGCCGGTCTTCGCACCCGGCCTAGACAACCTCGTCAGCGTCGGCGGTATCGCGGCGGTCTGGGATCCGGACGACAGTCTCGCGGACCAGTTGCAAACGTTGCTCGCATGCTCGCGCAAGGGCGACGACCGGGCCTCCCTCGGCGCGGAGCGTGGCGGGCGGCCGAAATCGGCCCGCATCTCCGGTGAAGTGGCGGCGGCGGCGACGGCGTAATGCGGTTCGAGCGTCACCGATTGGTCTATCTCGATCCAGCCCATTGGAACGAGACGCTAGCCGCCTATCCGGCACTTCAGGCGATCCCCGTGGTGGTCGACTGGGTCGGCTCGGGGCGTCCGCTAATCGCGCGTCGCCCCGTATGCGAAGACATGGCGGGCCGCGTACCGCTCGGCCTGCCGTTGCCGCCATCGCTGGGAAAGCAGCGTCTGGCCTTTGCGGTGCCGCCCGGTGCGATCACGTCCGATGCGCCATCGCCGTTGCTCTCCGATGCGTTGCGGGAAGCGCCGACCGCGTGGCAGGCAACGATTGCGGCACTCGTCGTGCTAGATCCCGAGACGCGGTGCTTCGGCAGCCTGGCGTGGACGTACCTGACCGGCCTGCCGTATCTGTCAGAGACGTCCGATCTGGATCTCGTTTGGCACGTATCAAAAGCCGACCAAGTCGCCCGCCTGGTTGCTGCACTGGCGCGGATCGACGCGGCGGCGCCGATGCGGCTCGACGGCGAGATCGTGACGCCGACGGGGCTCGCGGTCCAGTGGCGCGAATTGGCTTCCGACGCGCCCGAACTGCTCACCAAGGCAGCAGACGGCAACCGCATGATCGCGCGAACCGAACTGTTTACATGACCGCGCTGGCCCGCTCGGCAACGGCGATCGACAGCGATGGCATCGGCCGGCTCGCGACCGACTGCCTCAAGCTCGAGATCGCGACCTATCCCAAGCCCGGCCTGGTCAGCCCGGTTGATACCGGCGCACACGACGACATGGACGCGGCGATGATGAACCGCAGCGCCGACGCGCTCGAACCGTTCTTCGCAAGCCTCGCCGAAGCGGGCGCGGCCGGTGCAGCCATGGACCGCCTCCGCGCGATCGGGATCGAGGCCGAAGTCGCGATGATGGCGGCCACCGGCGGCGTGAACACGCATCGCGGCGCGATCTTCGGCATGGGGCTGCTAGCCGCCGCCGCCGGGTTTCGCATGGCGTACGGCGCTCGCGGCACACTCGGCGTGATCGTCGCCCAACGCTGGGGCGCGGAGATCATGCACGGACCGGTTGCGCTGCACAGCCACGGCAGCAGCGTCGCGCGACGTCATGCCGCCGGTGGCGCGCGCGCCGAGGCGGCGGGCGGCTTTCCCTCGCTCTACCGGATCGCCGTGCCCGCGCTCGCCGAAGCGCGACATCGGAGCGCGGACGAAGAAGCCTGTCGCGTCCACGCGCTCATGGCGCTGATCGTCGGGGTCGACGACACCAATCTCCTTTACCGCGGTGGCGCAGAAGGGCTCTCCTTCGCGCAACGGCAGGCGCGCGCGTTCCTCGACGCCGGAGGGGTAGACGCTGCCGACTGGCGCGACCGTGCAACCAAAATCCATCACGCGTTCACGGCGCGACGGCTCAGCCCCGGCGGTTGTGCCGATCTGCTGGCAATGGCGCTGTTCGTCGAAACCACCGCAGCATGACGCTCGCGCTCTTGTGCTCAGGGCAGGGACGGCAGAGCCGCGCGATGCTCGACCTGTTCGCCGACGATGCGCGCGCCGCACCGATCCTCGCCGAGGCGAGCGACGTGCTGGGGCGAGACGTCTTCACGGTCCTGCGCACTGATGACGAGGCGACGCTGTTCGCCAACCGGACGAGCCAGATCCTCTGCGTCACCCGCGGACTCGTCGCGGCGGCCTGTCTCGCGCCGACGATGCCGTTTGTCGTCGCAGGATACAGCGTCGGCGAGATGACCGCATGGGGCATTGCGGGGATTTGGTCACCCGAACGCACGCTGCATCTGACCGCCGCGCGCGCCGAGGCGATGGATGCCGCGAGCG
This sequence comes from Sphingomonas sp. PP-F2F-A104-K0414, assembly GCF_004340945.1. Classification (GTDB taxonomy): domain Bacteria; phylum Pseudomonadota; class Alphaproteobacteria; order Sphingomonadales; family Sphingomonadaceae; genus Sphingomonas. The sequence continues at coordinate 354,121 of NZ_SLYD01000001.1, read as the reverse complement.
GTACCGACGACAGGCTAGGCTTTATCCGGGGGCTGCCACGCGAGCGCGTCGATGCGCTTGTCGCCCAGTTCGGCTGCGCCATCGCGATCGTCAATCCCGATCTGCTGTTCGTCATCGGTGGCGAGCGGGCCCACGTCGCGCAGTGTTGCAGCGCGGCTTTGGAGCAGGGGGCGACGTCCGCGCGATCGATCGCGGTGCACGTCGCCTCGCATACGCCACGTCTTTCGAACGCGGTCGCAGCGTTCCGTGCCGCATTGGACAGTTCGGAACCCGCGAAGCCTGCGCTAGGCCGCACGCTTATAGGTGCCGCGGACGCGTCGATCGTAAACGGGACACGAAGCATAGCCGGGCTGGCGGGGCAAATCGATACGATGGTCGACTGGGCGGCCACCCTTGAGGCGGTCCTCGAACGCGGTGTCGATCGCATACTCGAACTCGGGCCGGGCACCGCGCTTGCCGATATGGTGCGTGCGGTCGATCCGGCACTCGACGTCCGCGCCATCGATGATTTTCGCAGCGTATCGGGGATCAGGGACTGGCTGGCGCGGTGACCGCCGGGACTGGTAGCGCGCCTGAGAACAGTGCGCGAAGCCAGCCCCGATCGTCAGGCATTGGCAGACCGAGCCGCCGCCTCGATCGCCACGTCTGGCGGTCGGCGATCGCGTTTCGACGCGGAGTGCCTTGCGACGATCACCGCGACCAAGCCAAGCCCGGAGGCGGCGGCTCCCGCCAGCGCCACGGCGGGATAGCCGATGCCCGCCGCGATCACGCCGCCGCCCACCGCTGCGCCGATCGCGTTGCCTAGGTTGAACGCGCCGATGTTCATCGCCGACGCGAGGTTGGGCGCGTCCGCGGCAGCGTGCATCACCCGGACCTGGAGCGGCGGGACCAGCGCGAAGCTTGCGATGCCCCACAGGAATATCAGGATCGCGGTAGGTCCCTTGAACGGCATCAGCATCGCGAACCCGACGAGGATCGCGGCCAGCGCAGCGAGCGTCATGATCAGCGTCCGGTCGACCGAGCGATCGGCGAAGCGTCCGCCGAGCCAGTTGCCGATCGTCAGCCCGACACCGTACGTCACCAGCATCGCGGTGACATAGCCGAGCGAGGCGTGAGTCACCTCGCGCAGGATCGGGGTGATGTAGGTGAAGACCGTGAACATCGCACTCGCACCGATGACGGTGAGGCCCAGCGCGCCGAGCACCGGTCCCCGCGTCAGCACGCGGAGTTCCGCGATCGGATCGCTACCCACGGGCGCGGGCAGCGCCGGCAGCGTCAGGCGGAGCGCCACCATCGTCGCGATGCCGAGCGCGGAGATTCCCCAGAATGCCGAACGCCATCCGAGATGATCGCCGGCCCAGGTTGCAAGCGGCACGCCGACCACGTTGGCGATCGTCAGCCCCATGAACATCGCCGCGACCGCGCCCGCGCGGCGCTCGGCCGGGACGAGACTGGCCGCGACGATCGCGCCGACGCCGAAGAATGCGCCGTGATTGAACGACGTCAGGACTCGTGCCGCCATCAGCATGCCGTATCCGGTCGATACCGCCGCAAGCAGGTTGCCGATCGTGAAGATCCCGGCGAGCGCGATCAGCAACGTCCGCCGCGGCACGCGTCCGGTGGTCAGCGTCATCAGCGGCGCGCCGATCACCACGCCCAAGGCATAGGCACTGATCAACAGCCCGGCGGTCGGGATCGACACGCCAAGATCGGTGGCGATGACGGGGAGCAGGCCCATCGGCGCGAATTCGGTCACGCCGATGCCGAAGGCGCCGACGGACAGGGCCAACAGGCCGGGATTGAGTTTCATGATGGCGCTCCTCAAACCAGCGCGGGGTTCAGACGGGCGAAGCCCTCCTGCTGCCGATACGGCGTGTGGGGATAGGGGGGCAGGACGTCGCTGGCGGCATCGAGCGTGGCGACCTGATCCGCCGACAACGCCCAGCCGACCGCCCCGAGATTGTCACGCAACTGTTCTTCGGTGCGCGCGCCGATGATGACCGACGCCACGGTCGGACGCCGCAACAGCCAGTTGATCGCGACCTGCGGCACGGTCTTGGCGGTGTCCGCTGCAACCGCCTCGAGCGCATCGATCACGCGGTACAGATGGTCGGTCTCGACCGGCGGCGCGAATTGCTCGGTATCGTGGAGGCGGCTGCCTGCGGGGATCGGCCGATCCCGCCCGATCCTGCCCGTCAGTCGGCCCCAGCCGAGCGGACTCCACACCAGCGCGCCGAGACCCTGGTCGGCCCCGAGCGGCATCAGATCCGCTTCATAGGCGCGCCCGATCAGCGAGTAATAGACCTGATGCGCGACGAGACGCGGCCAGCCGTGACGGTCGGCAATCGCCTGCGCCTTCATCACCTGCCAGCCCGAATAGTTGGAGACTCCCGCGTAGCGCACCTTGCCGGCGGCGATCAGCGTGTCGAGCGTCCCCATCAGTTCCTCGGCCGGGGTGGACGCATCATAGGCGTGAACCTGGAGGATATCGACATGATCCGTGCCGAGACGTCGCAGCGACGCCTCGACCGCACGGATCAGGCGCGCGCGGGACGTGCCCCAGTCGCCGGGCCCGTCGCCCATCGGCAGTCCGGTCTTGGTCGACACGAGCACCTGATCGCGCCGACCCTTGATCGCGGCACCGAGTACCGTTTCCGACGCGCCGTTCGAATAGACATCGGCGGTGTCGAACAGCGTGACGCCGGCGTCGAGGCAGATGTCGACCATGCGGCGTGCTTCGGTCTCGTCGCTGTGTCCCCAGGCGCCGAACAACGGCCCGGATCCGCCGAAAGTAGCCGTTCCGAAGCTGAGGGCCGGGACGCGTAGTCCCGAGGATCCCAATTGCCGATAGTCCATATCCATATCCCCGCTATTAACCTGATGCATAGATGGGTGGATCGAGGCCAAGCTATTAGCAGCCGCGTGCGCGAAGGATTTGTGAGATGAACGCAAAGATAGGTCTGGGGGCTGATCGGGCACGCGCGCTCGAACTGTTCGCGACGGTGATGCGCGAAGGCAGTTTCTCCGGTGCGGGCCGGGTGCTGGGGCTGACGCCATCGGCGGTCGCCCGGTCGCTCGATCGGATCGAGGCGCGGCTCGGGGTACGGCTGCTGCTCCGCTCCACCCGCGCGTTGACGGCAACCGCGGAAGGGCAGGCCTATCTTCAGATGGCCCGGCGAATCCTAGCCGATCTCGACGATGCCGAGCAACAGATCGCCGATCAGGGCGCGCCGCGTGGACGGCTGCGGATCAGCGCTGCGCTGTCGCACGGGCGGTTGTGCATCGTGCCGCTACTCGGCGAATTCGCGCGCCTCTACCCGCATATCCTGGTGGACTTTGCGTTGACCGATACGATCGCCGACGTGGCCGCGGGGCAGGCGGACGTGGCGATCCGGTTCGGGCCGCTCGGTGACAGCCTGTTGACCGCGCGTAAGCTCGGCGAGAGCAGGCGGGTGATCGTCGCCGCACCCGACTATTTGGCGCGATGCGGCATGCCGATGCGTCCCGAAGATCTCCACCAGCATAATTGCCTCAACTTCAACTTTCGTCGGGTCGAGCCAGTCTGGCCGTTCCGCGTCGAAGGACGCGACGTCACCCTGTCGGTGAAGGGCAATATCGAAGCGAACAACGGCGAAACGCTCGGCCAGCTTGCCGCGGCGGGCGTCGGCATCGCGCGGGTCGGTGCGTTCAGCGTCGTCGACGATATCGCCGCTGGTCGGCTGATCGCCGTGTTGGACGATTTCAATCCCGGCGATGTCGAGCTGATCCATGCGGTATTCGTCGGCGGTGGGAACATGCCCGCGCGCGTTCGCGTGTTCGTCGATTTCCTGGCCGCCCGCCTCGCCGGCTGAGCTTTTATAGGCCCCAATCCCGAACCGGTAATCCTGCGGCGACGAGGCGGTTCATTCGCCCCGTCACGCCGCTCAGGACCGCATCAAGCGGCCTTGGCAGCCATGCGCGCGGCGATCTTCTCTTCCTCGGTCCAGACCTTGCGCTCACGCGGTGCCTTGGCGGGCTTGACCTGCTTGACTGGACCGCCGCCAAGGACGGGCGCGCGCTTGGTCGAGTGGCGCGCCACTTCGCAATGCCATTCATGGTCGTCCTGCACGGTCAGCGTGCGACCGATCTCGCGTTCGACATCGTGCAACCACGCGCGCTGCTCGGCATCGCACAGCGTGATCGCAAAGCCGCTGCGGCCGGCGCGACCGGTGCGGCCGATCCGGTGGACATAGCTCTCGGGCAGGCTCGGCAGATCGTGGTTGAAGACGTGGGTGACGGTATCGACGTCGATGCCGCGCGCGGCGATATCGGTCGCGACCAGCACCTGCACGGTACCCGCCCGGAACGCGTCGAGTGCACGCTCGCGCTGGCCCTGCGACTTGTTGCCATGCAGCGCCTCCGCGGTGATCCCCGCCTCGCCGATGAACGCGCACACGTCGTTGGCGATGTTCTTCTGCAGTGTGAACACCACTGCCTGGCCCATGTCGGGCGTCTTGAGCAACGCGAGCAACGCCGCCTTCTTGTCGGCGGCGTCGAGGAACATCACCGACTGGTCGATCCGGTCGACGGTGGTCGATGGCGGTGCGATCTCGACCTTGGCGGGATCGCGCAACAGGCTCTCGGCCAGCGCGGCGATCGACTTCGGCATCGTCGCCGAGAACAGCAAGGTGTGCCGGTCCGTCGGCAGCGTCGCGACGAGCCGCTCGATCGGCTTGGCAAAGCCCATGTCGAGCATCTGGTCCGCTTCATCCAGCACCAGTGCTTCGAGCTGCGACAGGTCGCAAACGCCTTGATCAACCAGGTCGAGCAGGCGTCCCGGCGCGGCGACGATGATGTCGACGCCAGTTTCCAGCGCCTTGACCTGGTGGAACTGGCTGACGCCGCCAAAGATCGTCATCACGCTCGGCTTCAGATGCCGACCGAAGCTTTCGAAGCCGGCGGCGATCTGCGACACCAACTCGCGCGTCGGCGCTAGGACGAGGATACGCGCGCCGCCCTTGGGCGCCGGCCGCGGATCGGCGGCGAGGCGGTGGAGCAGCGGCAGCGCGAACGCGGCGGTCTTGCCGGTCCCGGTCTGCGCCATGCCGAGCATGTCGCGGCCCTGCAGCAGCATCGGGATCGATTGTGCCTGGATCGGGGTAGGGCTCACATAGCCTTCCTCCGCTAGCGCCTGCAGCAAAAACGGCGCGAGGGAGAGATCGGCAAAGGTCATGGTCATGGTAACGCGGCGCCTCCGGCGCTGGGCAAGCTGCGCCAAAGGGCTTAGCGTTGGGTTGAGCGCGGGCAGCTAGAAGTGATGCTGCACTGCGTCAATGTAGAAAGCCGGGCGGCGGCATTTAATGCCCGGCTCCCCTACCAATTTGTGACGTCGCGAGAGGACCGCGCGCCCTGTCTCCGCGTTACTTCGTCAGATCGGTCAGCAGCGAGCGGTAATAGGTGATCGCCAACGGGATATTGTCGATCGGCGTGCGCTCGTTCAGGCCGTGGCTGAAGTCGTCCGACTGCTTGATGAAGGTCGGGCTCACGCCATAGCTCGGCACGCCGACCGAGCGATACCACATCGAATCGCTCGCGCCCGCCGACATGCTCGGAAAGATCGGCACGCCGGGACGGATCGCGCCCATCGCCTTCTTCACCGCACCGGTCAGGTCGGCGCGCAGCGGCGAGGCGTCGGTCGGGTTCGATCCCTCGGTGACGTCGCTGAACTTGACGCCGGGGTCGGCGGCGACCCTGGCGAGTTCGGCCATCACGGTCGCGGGCTTCACGCCAGGGAAGATCCGGCAATTGATGTTCGCGGTCGCGCGCTGCGGCAGCGCGTTGAGCGCATGACCGCCGTTGATCATCGATGTGACGCAGGTCGTGCCGATCTGGCCGACATACCCCGGATTGGCGGCAAGCGTCTCGATCGCCTTCTGGTCCTTCGGATTGGCGGCGAACGCGCGCATCGCCGCGCCGATCTCGGGCGTCTGGCGCGGTGCGACACCCTCGAAATAGCCCTTGGTGATCGGCGACAGCTGCGGCGTGAAGCGATAGTCGCCGATCCTGACCAGTGCTGCGGCAAGCTGGTTGATCGCGTTCACCTTCCGCGGCGCGGAAGAATGGCCGCCCGCGCTGGTGGTTTCGAGCTGGAAGTCGGCATAGGTCTTCTCGGCCGCGCCGATCGTGAAATACTCGGCCTTGCCGTCTTCGCCGTACAGCCCGCCGCCGCCATCGATGTTGAGCGCCATCTCGGCGTTCTTGAGCTGGTCGGCGAGCAGCGACGACGTCTTCATGACGGTTTCCTCGTCGCCCGACAGCGCGAGGACGATGCCGCGCTTGGGCGTGTACCCCGCCTTCTTCATGTCGAGCAGCGTCGCGATCGCGAGCGCCGCGTCGAGCTTCATGTCGGTCGCGCCGCGGCCGTAGAGATAGCCGTTCTCGACCACCGGGGCGAACGGATCACGCTGCCAGTCGGCGGGCTTGGCCTCGACCACGTCGATATGCCCGGAGATCACGATCGGCTTCAACGCCGCATCGCTGCCCTTCCAGGTGGCGATCAGATAGGCGGTATAGTCGACCGGCGTGACCGTCACGTCGCTCGCGGCAAAGCCACCCGCGACCAGCACCGACTTCAGATAGGCGGCAAGCTGCGGCGTCTGGTTGCCGGGGCCACGGACGCTACGAAACGCGATCATCTTCTTGGCGATCTCGAGCCCGTTGGTCGCGGCGGTCTGCGCCTGCGCGGCAGCGGGCAGGGCGGTCATCGCGGCGGTGCAGGCCAGGAGAAGCTTGAGCTTTGACGTCATCATCATCTTTCTTCGGAGAAAACGATCCTCCCCCTGGCGGGGGAGGATCGCAACGAGCCAGTCTTAGAACTTTGCCCCAGCGCGCAGCCCGATGGTCCGCGGCGTGCTGGTGACGATATAGGTCCGCTGGGAACACGTCCCGCACTGCTGATACCGCGACAGTTGCGCGCGTTCGTCCCACAGGTTCTGGACGAACACCTCGAAGGTGAAGTTCGAAACCTCCGCGCCGACCGAGGCATTGCCCGTGGTGTAGGCCTGAAGCCGTCCCAGCGTCGCCGCCTGCGCCAGTCGGATATCCGCCGACGCCGAACTCTGATGCGCGACCAGCCCCTGGATATACGCCTTCGCCGTGCCGATCGGCATGCTGTAGCGCGCCGTCCCGCTCGCCTTGAACCGCGGCGTGATCGGCAGGCGTGTGCCCGATGGTGCGAGCACATCGGTACCGTCGCCGCTACAGATCTGCGTCGCGCACAGATCGCTGCGCGTCTTGGCATCGGTGTACGCCGCCGCCGCGGTCAGCGACAGGCCGCCCGTCGAGAAGTTCGCATCCGCCTCCGCCCCCCTGATCCGCGCATTCGGCCCGTTCTGGATGATCGTGAAGCTGTTCAGCCCGAGGAACGAGAACTGGAACTTGTCCCACGCCTGCTGATAGATCGACGCATTGAACCGCAGCCGTTCGAACAAGGTGGTCTTCAAGCCGAGCTCGTAATTGGTCAGGAAATCCGCATCATACGGCGCGACATCGCCGCGGCGGTTGATCCCGCCCGGTCGGAAACCGCGCGAGAAGGTGGCATAGGCCATGACCGTGTCGGTGGGCTTGAACGTCAGGTTGAAGCGGTAGGTCGCGCCTTGCCCCTGCGTCTTCTTCGGGATCAGGCCGGTGGTCGTGTAGGTCGCCAGATTGGTACACGGCGAGCCCGACACGGCTGCGGGCAACAACGTCGAGGTGTCGCCACCGCTCAGATAGGCTTCCCGCAAGGTCTGGCCGTTCGCCAGATAACAGCCCGCGACGCCGGTCTGGCTGCTGCCCGCGGCATTGAACGGCGTGGCGGTGTAGGGCCGGCCATCGTCCGGATCGACCGCGGGATTGCGTCCGAACCCGTAGAAGCCGATCAGCGAATTGTCGTAGATGTACGCGCGGCCACCCGCCGTCGCGGTCAGGTTCGGCAGGATATCGAAGCTCGCCTCGCCGAACATCGCGTAATCCTTGTCGACGCGCTTCTGCTTGGTCAGCCACAAGGTACCCGGCGAGCCGTTGACCGACACCGCGGTGCCGAGATTGGCGATCTGGTAGTCCTGGAAGATCGCGTTGGTCTGGCGCTGATAGAAGGCGCCGGCGACGATCCGGAACCGGTCCTCGACGGGCGACGCGACGCGCAGTTCCTGACTGGTCTTCTTGAAGTGATCGGTGCCGATAATCTTCTGCCGCGGATCGATCGTCCGGCCGGCATTGTCCTGGTAATAGAAATAGCCGGCAAGCCCCCCGACCGAGGAATAAGCCGAGTCATACGCCTCGGCATAATCGGTATAGTCGCTCGACGTGTACGTCTTCCGGTCGAGATACGCGCCGGCATAGGTGACGTCCCAATTGCCGACCTTACCCTCGATCGTCAGCGCGCCCTGGATGAAGCGGTCGCGGCGGAACTCGGGGAAGAAATGCTGGACCTGCAAATCGCCGACCTTGGGGTCATAGCCATAGGTGCCGTGGTTGCGCTGTTCCTGGTACAGCACTGTCGGCGTCACGGTCCAGTTGCTGTCGAGATCGACCTTGAGCGCGGCGCGGCCGCCATAGGTCTCGGTGTCGTTATAGTTCTTCCTCACGAACGCGGCATTGTCGACGACCACGCCGCCGTTCGCCGAGGTGCATGAGGTCGCGGTCGGCTCGGGCAGATAGCTGCGACACCCGGCGACGTTGTCGATGAAGCCGGCATCGCGCTGATAGAAGCCGACCACGCGCAGTGCCGCGCTTTCGGACAGCGGCATGTTGAGCATGCCCTCGATCTTGCTGCCGATCCCGCCCGACTTGACGCTGTTCACCTCGCCGTCGACACGGCCGTAAAAGTCGCTGGTGTCGGGCTTGTTGGTGATGATCCGGATCGTACCCGCTTCGGACGACGCGCCGTAGAGCGTGCCCTGCGGCCCGGCGAGGCTCTCGATCCGCGCGATGTCGTAGATGTGGACGTCGAGCGTGCCGCCGATCGTCGTCACCGGCTGCTCGTCGAGATACGTTCCGACCGAGGGCAGCGGCCCCGAATGGTTGCCATCGCCGCCCGATGCGACGCCGCGCATATAGACGACCGTCGAGCCCGGCTGCGTCGTCTGGAACGACACCGACGGCAACAGCTGCGTGTATTGGTTGAAGTTCGAGATGTTCAGATCGTCGAGCCGCTTGGTGCCGATCGCCTGAATGCTGATCGGGACCGCCTGGATATTCTGGTCGCGCTTCTGTGCGGTGACGACAATATCGCCTTCATACTCGCCGGCCTGCGGTGCCGTCGCGTCCGGGGTCGGCGCAGCGATGGTCGGCGGGGCGGTGGTCTGCGGGGCGGTGGTCGGCGCGGCAGTGGTCGCAGTTTGCGCGAAGGTTGGCGTGACGATGGCCGATGACGCCAAGAGCGACGCGATCACTACGCGACGATCGATTATGTGCATGCTCGTTGCCCCCACGACGATTTGTGTCGGCAACCTGTGTTGCGGCGCAACAAACGTCAAACAAAGCTTTCGTGGAGAGAAACATTTTATGACGCACCCGTGACGTTTTCGCCACGGGTCAGGTCGTCGCGGCGAGTCCCAGGGCGGATCGCAACGGCCCGAGCCACTGGTCATAGGGACGCCACGCATCGACCCCGTCGCGATTGATCGGCCGGCGCACCTGTTCGGAGCTGGCGGTGCGGACCGCGCGCTCGGTCTCGTGGAAGGCGAGGCAGGCAGGCTCGAAATCCAGTCCGCAGGCGGCGAGCAACGCGCGGACTTCGGCCTCGGTATCGTCGAGCAAAGCCTCGTGATCGACGCGGTGGACACGGCCAGGCAGCACCGCGTCGACATGCGTCATCAGCCGGACATAGTCGGTGTAATAGCGGCCGAGATCGTCGAGCGAATAGCTAAAGGTCTGCCCCCGCGCGTAATGCTGCTTGAAGTTCGAGAAGCAGCAGTCGAGTGGATCGCGGCGCGCATCGATGATACGCGCATTGGGCAGCGCGAGATGTATCAGCGCGACATGCGCCCAGTTGTTGGGCAGCTTGTCGATGAAGAATGGGCGATCGGTGCGCCGCTGGATCGCGGCACGACGCAAATAGTCTTCGCCGATGTCGCGCAACGCGTCGGCGGACAGCGCCTCCAGACCCTGCGGATAGTGGGCGATGCGACGTGCCAACGCCGGCATGTCGGGCAGCTCGGTCGTCCCCTCGACCAGGCTGTGGCTGGCCAGGATCTGTTCGATCAGCGTCGAGCCCGCGCGCGGCATGCCGAGCACGAAGATCGGGTCTGGCGTGGTCGACCCATGATCGTGCCGAGCCGCAAGAAATTCGGGCGTCAACAGCGCGATGCTGCGATCGACGAACGCGCTCGTTTCGTCCGCATCATAGACGATCCGCGTCCGGCGAAGCGCGTTGCCCGCCGCGTAATGCGCGAACGACTGCACCGGATCGCGGCGGTCCTCGAACGCCTTGCCGAGCGCGAAATCGAGGTGGAAGCGGTCCTCGTCGTCCAGATCGTCGCGCGCGAGGGCGGCCTCCATCGCCGCGATATCATCGTCGTCGAACTTTACCGTCTTGAGGTTGGCGAGGCTCCACCACGCATCACCCAGCGTCGGCAGCAGCGACAGCGCGCGGCGATACGCGGCGATGCCGTCGTCGCGACGCCCGACCGTCTTGAGCATATGCCCATAGCTCAGCCACACGCGCGGCTGGCCGGGCGCGTCGCGCAGGACCTTCTCGTACAGCGCGATCGCATCCTCGAACCCGCCGAGCCGGCCAAGTGCGGCGGCCTTCAAATTCGCATGCCCCGGATTGTCCGGCTCGTCCGCGATCACCGCATCGAGCAAGGTCAGCGCCTCGGGTGCGCGGTTCTGGCGGTACAGCACGAGCGCGAGGTTTGCGCGCGCCGCGGTAAAGCCCGGCGCCAGCTCGACAGCGCGGCGCAGCAACGCCTCGGCATCGCCGTAGCGGCCGATCCGCCCTGCCAGTTCGGCCAGCATCCGGATCGCGCGCGCGTCGAACGGATCGCGCTTGAGATACGCCTTCAGCAACGGTTCGGCGACGTGAAGCTGGTTGTCGTGCAATGCCAGCGCCGCCTGCATCAGATCGTCAGGCCAGCGGGGGGGAGGGGTAGAAGCCATCGGTCCGGACAGTCGCGACGCGCGCCGTGGACGTCAAGCGCGCCGTCACGCGGCCCAGCGGTGCCGGATCTTTGCGCAGGTCACCCCCAGTCGCAAAGCTTTCCCATCGCATCGCGCGGCAGCACATTTCCGAACCGGATAAGCTTTGGCCGTTCGGGTCCCGTCAGTTGATCGGCCGCTGCCCGGTCGATCAGCCCGCGGAGTTCGTCGGCGTCGCAATCATCATCGTCCGGCACGATGAACGCCTTCAGCCGTCCGTCGACGTGCAGCCGCACCGCCGCGTCGGCGACCCCGTCGATCGCCCGCAGCCTGTCGGCGATGCGTCCGGGCCAGACATTGTGGCCGCCGACCTGCACCGCGCCGTCGCGCCGGCCGATCGGACGCAGGCTGCGGTCACCGATCCGCTCGATATGATCGGGCAGGTCATGATGCACACCACGCGCGTCACGCAGCTGCCATGCGCCGGTGCCGTCACCTTTTGCGGTGCCGGAGGGGATCAGCTGCCATCGTGGCAGCAACGCATACGCAGTGGCCGGCAGATCGCGCAGCGCGATACCGCTGGTTTCCGAGGAGCCGTAGATCTCGACCAGTCGCGTCAGCCCGACCGCGAGCAGGTCGGCCGCCAGCCGGTCGTTGAGCGGCCCTGCCGAGCTTACGCCGACGACGTCCGCGGGAAAACAGCGGGTCAGGCGCACGATCGCGCGCCACTGGTCCGGTACGGCGACGACGAGGTCTCCCGCGGTCAGATCGAGCGGCGTGCCGATCGTCCGAACGACGACCGGGACATCCAGCGCAGCCGGCAGCAGCGCGGTCCAGATGATTCCGTAGAGATGATGCGCGGGGACCAGCGCCACCACGCGGCGGCGTCCGGCAAGCTGCGTCGCGAGGAACGCGGCCTCGTCGAGCAGGTCGACGGTCGCATGGGCGCAAGGCTTGGGACTGCCGGTCGACCCCGATGTCCGGACGATCATCCGACTATCGGTCGCATCCTGTCCGAGCATGATCCAATCGATCCACTCGCCGACGATGCGCGGCGGTTCCCGGCCCAGCAGCGCGTCGTCGAGGCAGAACGTCTCCGCCAACGCGCCCAGCGCGCCCAATTGCTCCATCGAGTCCAGCCCCAGTCCGTCGTCGCCGATCGGCAGGGCTTCGGGCCAGTCGTCCGGCTGAACCGACGCGGCGCCGGTTGCGCGCCAGCGGCGCAGTTCTGCGGCAACGACGGCGCACGCGATCCGGTGGACGGCCGCGCGGGCGAGGGCGGCGCGGGAGAGGGCGGCGCGGGGTAGGGCGGTCACCGTCACGCGGCGCAGGCGGTGGACCGGTAGACCCGATTGCGTCCTTCGCGCTTGGCGGCATAGAGCCGCTTGTCGGCGAGCGCGATGACCGCATCGATCGATCCGCCGGCCTCGTCGAGCGTCGCACAGCCCAGGCTTGCCGTGACCTTCAGCGGCCCGCGCGGCGTATCCAATTCCAGCGCGGCGATGGCCTTGCGCATGTCGTCGGCCAACCCGATTGCCTGCTCGTGATCGAAGCGGGGCAGCAGGACGCCGAACTCTTCGCCACCCAGTCGCGCGAAGATGCCGCGGGGCGGCAGAAGCAGCGTGCAGACCTCGGCGACCCGACGAAGCAGGACGTCGCCGACCGGATGGCCATGCGTGTCGTTGACCGCCTTGAAATGATCGAGATCGAGGACGATCAGCGACAATGACTGCCGCAGCTCGCGCCAATGCGCCTGCTCGCGCTCCATGATCTGGCTGAAGTGGCGGCGGTTCGATGCGCCCGTCAGGTGATCGCAGGTCAGCAGCCGGCGCATGTCCTCGGCGGCGGCCTCGCGCCGCGGGACATCGCGCAGGATCACCGAAAAGCCGGTCGGCCGCGGACCATCGCCATCGGATCGCGCGACCACGAGGCGCTGGCACCAATAGCGTTCGCCATCGGCGCGCTGCTGCCACCCCTCCTGCAGATGCCAGCCATCCCGCGCGGCGATTTCGAGCTGCTCGTCGAGACGCAGGTCGCCGCCGGACGTGTCGCTATCGAGAACGTCCGCCAGATTATGGCCGGTCACCGCAGTGCAGTCATGACCGGTCTGCTTGGTGAAGCAGGCATTGGCCGACGCGATCCGGCCATCCGGCGTGATCGCGAGCGCGGCATATTCGTTGACCCCGTCCAGCAGTGTCGCGAACCAGGTATCCGCCTGCCGCAGCCGCTCCTCCTGGACGACCTGCTGGCTGATATCGCTCAGCGTCACCATCAGGCGATCCGGGCCCAGCTTGACGATCGTACAGGCGAGCACCTTTGGTGCCTGTGCGCGCCGGCCCTGACCGAGATCGACGAAGATCCGATGCCCGTCGCAGATCTTGCCGGTAGCGGCGGCATAGCCCGCGACGATGCTTCGCAGTTCAGGGGCGTGCTGCTCGAACGCGGTGAACAGATTGCCGGCATCGCGCGGCCCGGCAAGCGGCAGCAGATGCTGCATCGCATGCGGGTTCATCAAGGCGATGTCGCCGGTCAGGTCGCATTCGATCAACCCGACGGGGCACGCATACAGGAATTCTAGGAGCTGTTCCTCGCTCGACTTGCCGGTCATCGATGCAACCTCATCGTTCGATCAGGATGTAGCGGCGTGGCATCCCCGCGTGCGCGAGCAGCCGCAGGCGAACTTTCGTCGGGCGCATCCGCAAGGTCAACACATAGGGGACGATGTCATCGATATCCGGCTCGTCCTCGAACCGCTGCGCAACCAGGAAATTGTTCATGCACTGCGCGACGGCGTCGAAGAACGGCACACCCATGACCGTCGAAGGATCCAGTCCCGACATCCGCGCCTCGGTCGCGTTATAGGTCTGCACGATCGTGTCCGCCCCGAAGCCTACCACCCCGAACGGCAGTGCGTCGCGGTCTTCGTCGGACATGGACTCGAGATCGTTCAGCGAAACGGCGTCAAAACTCGCATCTTTGGTCGGCACGAACAATAACTCCCTCAACGGCTGGATGATGCCGCAAGATCGTTAAACTTCAGCTAAGAATAGTGTCGGGTTGCAGTGCGTTAGGGATCGCGCCGAGGGGCCGCACACGACCCGGCACTAGCGCGCGTTCGCCTCTGGGGTTGCGGGTGCGATCGCTCGGTTACGGCGGTTGGCGACGCTCCCGCTGTCCAAGCCAAGACGCCGCGCCCGATCGTCGGCTGGCGCGATTAGCGGTGCCGCGCCGCATAGGCGTCACGGTCGCGCGCGAGCTTGCCTGCGTCCTGCTTTACCACGGCATCCGCTTGCGCTCCCGCATCGTAGGAGTCTCGGACAGAGGTCCGCATCGGGGTGACGCCGCCCGCATCCTGATCTAGGTCGACGTCATGGCTGCGTTTCTCGATCGTCTGATGCCGGCAAAGCGCTGGACCCCGTCCCGCTATCGCGCGCTGCTGCGAGCGCGTGGTCCTCGCTCGGTCCAGTTCCGGACGCGCGCGGCCATCCTCGTCGGCGCGATCCTCGTCGGCATCGTTGCGACGCTGTTCGCCGAGGCGGCTGACCGGGCGGCGGCGATGTTCGCCGGCTATGCCCGCCGCTGGCACTGGTTGCCGCTGTTGACGACTCCTTTGACGTTCATGGCGCTGGTCTGGCTCACCCGTCGATACGCACCGTTCGCACGCGGATCGGGTATCCCGCAGGTCATCGCCGCGCAGGCCGATCCGAACGCCGCGACGCGGACGCTGATCTCGGTGCGCACGGTCGCGGCCAAGGCGGTGCTGACGATCGGCGCGGTGCTCGGTGGCGCGTCGGTCGGACGCGAGGGACCGACCGTCCAGCTTGCCGCCGCGGTGATGGGGGCAACGCACCGCATCCTGCGCGTACCGCTGCGTGGCGGCGTGCTGATCGCCGGCGGCGCGGCAGGCGTCGCCGCCGCCTTCAACACGCCGCTGGCCGGACTGATGTTCGCGATCGAGGAACTGGCGTCGGCTTATGAACAGCGCGTCACGCTGCTGGTGCTCGCCGCGATCGTGATCGCCGGGATGGTCGCGCAGTCCGTCCAGGGCGACTATATCTATTTCGGTGCGATCGGCGCACATATGCCGTTGCTGTCGGCGCTGCTCGTCGCGCCGGTCGCGGGGATCGCCGGCGGGATGGCGGGCGGCCTGTTCTCGCGCACGCTGCTGGCGATGGCGCTCGCTCGCAACCGGGTGACGCAGTGGACCCGCGCCAACCCGGTCGCATTCGCGGGCGGCTGCGGCGTGGTGGTGGCGGTTCTGGGCGTGGCGACCGGGTTGACCTGGGGTACCGGCTATTCCGCGGCGCGCGCGATGATCGTCGGGGTCGATGCCCCCTTGTGGTTCGGGCCGGCCAAGTTCCTGGCGACCGCGGCGACCGCGATCGCAGGGCTGCCGGGCGGGATCTTCGCGCCATCGCTCGCGGTCGGTGCAGGCGTCGGCAATCTGCTGCGGCAGGTGTTCCCCAGCGAGCCGGCCAGCGCGATCGTCATCCTCGGCATGGTCGCGTATTTCGCAGGCGTCGTCCGCGCGCCGCTGACCGCGGTCATCATCCTGTCCGAGACGACTGCGAGCCGGGGGCTGATGCTGCCGATGTTCGCGACCGCGTTCATCGCCGACGCCGCCAGCCAGTGGGTCTGCCGCGAGAAACTCTATCACGGGTTGTCCAGGACGTTCGCCGTCCCGGCCGCCCAGCCGTCCGCCGTCCCGCCCGTCACCCCGGCACGCTGACCGGCACCGCCGGTCACTCGATCCGCAACCCCTCGGTCAGCGCTTCGAGCAGCGCGTCGACCTTGGGCGTAAGCTGGCGGCTTCGGCGCCAGACCAGATGCAGCGGCAGGCCGACCGTCGCCAGTTCCGGGAGGATCTCGACAAGCTCGCCGCGATCTAGCTCGTCCTTGATCAGCCACGTCGCGAGCTGCGCGATCCCGAACCCTGCTTTCACCGCGCCGACCTGCGCTTCGGCGCTGCCGAGGACGATGCGGGCTTCCATCGGGTATTCCTCGATGCGCCCGGCGTCGCGGGCGAACCGCCAGTTGGCCGTGCTGCCATCGCCGCGGCCATAGAGGATGGAGTCGAACGCCGCGAGCGCATCGGCATTCGCAGGCGTGCCCCGCCGATCCAGATAAGCAGGGGCGGCGCAGATGATGACGCGCTCGCTGCCGAGGTAGCGGTGACCGAGATTGTCCGGCCAGGGTTCCCCCGCGCCGATCCGGATCGCGACGTCGACGCCCTCCTCGACGATGTCGATCTTGCGGTCGGTGAAGGTGATGCTCGGGCGTAAATTCGGGTGGCGTTCGGCAAAGGCGAGCAGCAACGGCATCGCCTGCATCCGCCCGAACGCGATCGGCACGTCGACCTTCAGCCGCCCGACGATCTCCGATCGATGCGCTGCAAGCACCGCCTCGGCATCGGCAAGCTCGCCAAGCACTCGCACGCATGTTTCATAGAAAGCGGCACCGACGTCGGTCAGCGTCAGGCGGCGGGTGGTCCGCTCGAACAGCCGACTGCCCAGCCGCGCCTCGAGCCGCGCGACGCTCTTGCTGACCGCCGAATTGGTCAGGTTGAGCCGCGCCCCGGCGGCCGTGAAGCTGCCCGCATCGGCGGTACAGACAAAGGCTTCGATGCCCTTGAGACGTTCCGACGGGATCATGGCAGTGCGTCCATTATGGAATAATTGTCGCTCTATGCACGAATTAATGCCGCACGACGTGCGTTTTCGTCGCGCGTAGAGAGGGCGCCATTCAGGAGCCCTTTGCCAATGTCGTCCCCCAGCCATCCTATCCACGCCGCCCCGGCGGGCACGAAGTCGGCGGGGCATGGCTTAGCCGTGCTGTTGCTCGCGATCTCCGCGTTCGTGATCGTCACCACCGAGTTCATCATCGTCGGTCTGTTGCCAAGCCTCGCGCGCGATCTCGGCATTTCGATCACGGTCGCGGGGCAGCTCGTCACGCTGTTCGCCTTCACGGTCATGCTCGCAGGGCCGTTCCTGACCGCAATGCTTTCGCACTTCGAGCGCAAGCGTCTGTTCGTCGTGATCCTCGTGATCTTCGCCGGTGCGAACGCTCTGGCCGCCGCAGCGCCCGATATCTGGGTCCTCGGCCTCGCGCGGTTCCTGCCGGCGCTGGCACTACCGGTGTTCTGGGGCACCGCCAGCGAAACCGCAGGCGAACTCGCAGGTCCCGAAAAGGCCGGCAAGGCGGTCGCCAACGTCTATCTCGGGATTTCCGGCGCGATGGTGCTCGGCATTCCGCTCGGTACGCTCGCCTCGACCGCGTTCGGCTGGCGCGGGACGTTCTGGGGACTGTCGGGACTGTCGCTGCTGATGGCGGTACTGTTGCTCGTCGTGATGCCGACGCTGGCACGTCCCGCGCGCGTCAGGCTGGCCGAACAGGCACGCATCCTCAAGGACCCGTATTTCCTCGGTAACGTCGTGCTGTCGGTCATCGTCTTCACCGCGATGTTCACCGCCTATACCTATCTCGCCGACACGCTCGAGCAGATCGCGCATATTCCGGCAGGGCAGGTCGGCTGGTGGCTGATGGGCTTCGGGATCGTCGGTCTCGCCGGCAATTGGCTGGGCGGGCAGTTCGTCGGCCGCGGGCCGCTGCTAGTGACGGCGATCACGGCGTTGGTGCTGGCGATCGGCATGGCGGCGACGACACTGGTCGCAGGCTCGACCGCCTGGCTGGCGATCGCGCTCGCGGTCTGGGGCATCGCCAACACCGCGCTCTATCCGATCTGCCAGGTGCGCGTCATGCAGTCGGCGAGCCATGCGCAGGCGCTGGCGGGCACGCTCAACGTCTCGATGGCCAATGCCGGCATCGGCCTCGGCGCGATCATCGGCGGCTCGGTGATCCAGCATCTCGGGCTCGGCGCGGTCGGCTATGTTGCCGCCGCGATCGCGATCCTCGCGGTGCTGGTGACGCCGCTGGTGCACCGGCTGAAGGTTCGGAGCGTCAGCTGATGGACACGCCGGACGCACTGGCACCGGATCTGGCCGGACACGCCGCCTATGCGCGCGTGTTCCAGCCCGGCCGGCTGACGCTGGGCTTCATTGCCCCGCTCGAAGCCTATCCGACCGCGCCGTGGCCGACGCTTGCCGATCACGCGGCACTGGCGCGAAAGGTCGATGCGCTCGACTTCGCAGCGATCTGGCTGCGCGACGTGCCGTTCTACGATCCGAGCTTCGGCGATGTCGGACAAGTCCTCGATCCGATGGTCTATGCCGGATGGCTCGCCGCGCAGACGACGCGGATCGCGATCGGCACGGCGGGTATCGTCCTGCCGCTGCGCGATCCGCTGATCGTCGCCAAGCAGGCGGCAAGCGTCGAGCAGTTGCTCGGCGGGCGCTTTCTGCTCGGGCTGTCGACCGGCGACCGGCCGTCGGAGTTCGCGGCGTTCGACAGCAATCTCGACGATCGTCCCGAACGCTACCGCGATGCGATCGACGTCATCCGCGCCGCGACCGAACGGTCGTTCGCCCGGCATGCGTCTGCGTATTATGGCACGCTCGACGGCAGCATCGACATGGTCCCCAAGCCAGTCGGACCGCGATTGCCGATCCTCGCGATCGGTCGCGCCGGGCAGACGCTGGACTGGCTCGGTGCGAACACCGATGGCTGGATCTGGCATCTCAGCGACGCGCGGCGCTTGCCCGACGTTCTCGCCCAGTGGCGAACGGCAACCGCCGCCGGCCCGTACAAGCCGTACGGCTATGGTGCGATGTTCGACCTGCTTGCGGACCCGGATGCACCGCTGGCCTATGCCAGCGGCGGTATCCGCAGCGGTCGCAACGCGCTGATCGACCTCTGGAAGCGGCAGCGGGACGAGGGCGTGGCGCACGTCGCACTCAACCCCAAGCCGTCGCGACGCCCCTTTGCGGACGTGGCCGACGAACTCGCGACACATGTCCTGCCGCACTTTCCCACTGACGCGCGTTAACCCCCCTCATCATCAGGATGTCACCCATGCCCAAGGTTTCCACCACGACCGATTACGCATCGCGCGACGCGAGTATCGCGATCAACAGCTACACGACCGTCCTGCGCCGCCCCCGCGTGCCGCACGACGTGTTCGCCACCTATTGGCGCGACGTCCACGGCCCGTTGTGTTCGCGCATTCCGGGTCTTGGCTGGTACGTCCAGAACCATCTGAACCGCGAACAGGATGCGCATCTCTGGCCGGCTATCGACGGCATCGCGCCGTTCGCGGATTACGAACTCGACGGCGGGGTCGAGATCGGGTTTGCGTCGAAGGCCGACCAGGACGTCTTCAACGCGGCGAGCCACATCCTGTTCGCCGACGAGCAGAACATGTTCGCGGCTACCGTCGCCTATGCGCTGCCCAACGGATCGCGCACGCTGGTCGACCGCATCGCCGACCCGATCCCCAATGGCGATGACGGCTTCGACCGTATCCACGTCCACTTCGGTGCCGCTGACGGCGACGCCGAGACGTTCGCCACGTTCATGACCGAGTTTGCCGAAACGCTCGCCGCCGACGCCGCGGTGTTGAAGCTTCGCCTGCACGTGCCGGACCGCTACGACAATGCCGAACCCGCCCCGCCGGCACCCAATGTCGATCATCTGGTACCCCCGGAGCGTGCACGGATCGCGGTGATCGAACTCGCCTTCGAAAGCCCGCTGACCCGGCGCGCGTTCTTCGAATCCGACGCGTTCACCGCAACGCACGCCGCGCAAAAGGCGCATATCGCGTATGTCTCGGCCTTCGCGGTCAGCGGCGTCTACACCTATGTCCGCGACAAGCAGCTCACCACCGCCGGGTTGCGCGGCAGCCGTCAGGCGCAGCTGATCGAGCGGCTCGGCGCCAACAATCAGGTCGCTGCCGACGTGCGCGGTCTGATGCACACGGGCTCCGTCGACTAGCGATCGTTGACGTCGCGGTGCGGGCGGATCGGGATCGGCGACGTCCGTGTCATTGATCCGACCCCGCGACGTCATCAAACTGTACCGGCAGGCTCATACCCGGTCGGGGGATGACTGCCGCCAACCTCACCGCGACCGATCCTGCGCCACGGGGCCTGTGGCAGGGGTGGTCGCGGTTGCGCGCGCAGGTCGAGCGGATGACGCGGCGCACGGATGGCGAGGATCTGCTCCATGACGCCTATGTCAGCATGGCGGGGCTGGCGACCGCGCCGCGCAACGACGAGGCGTTCCTGGTCCACGCCGCGGTCAACCGGGGTCGCGACGCGTTTCGCCGGGAGGCGGTGCGCGGGGCGTGCGAACCGGTCGAGGCGATCGACTGGCTACGCGACCCCGCACCGATCCAGGACGAGGTGATGATCGCCAAGGCACGACTGGCGCGAGTCCGCGAGGGTATCGACCGGCTGACGCCCAGGACCCGCGAGATTTTTCTGATGCAGCGGCTCGAAGGGTATAAATACCGCGAGATTGCCGAGCGGCTGGACATCAGCCAAGGCGCGGTCGAGAAGCACATGGCCAAGGCGATGACCTTCTTGGCCGATTGGACGGAGGGTTGGTAAGTTTCGCGATGCCCGGCCGCCGTCCCTCGAACAGCTTTGACGCGAACCCGGCTGCAACCAACCGAAGCGCGGCCGACTGGATCGCGCGGCTCAATGCCGACGACGCGACCGCGCAGGACGCGGCGAACTTCCGGCGTTGGCTCGCCGCGAACCCCGATCATGCCGAACGGTTCGAGCGCGCTACCGATCTCTGGAACATGGTACCGGGGACGGCGCCGTCGCGCGCACCGGTGACGCGGCGTCGCGCACTCGCCGGTCTCGTGGCGCTGACCGCGGCGACCGCCGGCGGAACGATCGCATTCCAGGCCGCGCATGCCGCGACGCCGTACGAAACGGGGATCGGCGAACAGCGGCGGATCGGGCTGCGGGATGGTTCGTCGCTGCTGCTCGACGCGGCTACGCGTGTTCGCCTGATCGCGACTGCCGAGCGGCGTCAGCTCTGGCTTGAGCGCGGTCGGGTCGACCTGACCGTGGCGCCGCGGACCATCCCGTTCATGATCGACGCGGGGCGAGGGGACATGACCGCAAGTGCAGGCCGGTTCGACCTGCGCCGCGACCGCGAAGACCGGATCGCGGTGACCGCGATCGAGGGCAGCGCTACAGAGACCACCGGCGGAGCAAGGCAGCTGACCGGTGGCGAGCGCCTGGTCGATGGCCGGATCGACCGCCCCGACCTCGCCGCGACGCAGGCCTGGACGAGCGGCCGCGCGGCGTTCCACGACGATACGCTGACCACAGTCGCCGAAGAGGCCAACCGCTACAGCACGACCCGGCTGATGATCGCCGACCCGGCGGTCGCCGGAGTGCGCGTCAGCGGGATGTACCGGATGGGCGACAATGTCGCGCTGGGCCGGTCGCTCGCCACGCTGCTCGCGCTGCGGGTGCGGACGATCGAGGGTGCGGTCCTGCTCGGCGGATAAAGTTCGCCGCAATTCGCCGCAATCCGCCGTGGGGGGGGTGGGGTAGATCGATCTTAGCCCGTCGAGGAGGTGCGGCATCATCGCCGCCTTCCTTGGGGGGATGAACACCGTGATCACCAATCGCCGGCGTCTGCGCCGATCGTTCGTGCTGGGCGCCGCCGTTGCTGCGCTGTCGACCGCCTTTCTCGCCACCGCCGCGACCGCGCAGGCGCGCGTAACGCTGCATCTCCCAGCCCAACCGCTCGGCAAGGCGCTCGAAGCGCTCGCCCGCCAGAGCGGCACCGACATCCTGTTCACGCCCGCCGCGGTCGCCGGAATGACCGCCCCCGCGCTCAACGGCACGATGGCCCCGCAGGCTGCGGTCGAGCGCCTGATCGCCGGCACGCGGCTTACCGTACGTCGCGAACCCAATGGCGCGCTGCTCGTGTCGGGTGCGATCGTCAGCAACGCGCCGCAGATAGTGGCGACCGAAGCGCCTCAAAACGACACCGCCGATATCGTCGTCACCGGCTATGCCAGCAGCCTGACCACCGCACTCGCGCAGAAGCGCAAGGCGACCAACGTCATCGACGTCGTCAAGGCCGAGGACATCGGCAAGTTCCCCGCGCAAAACATCGCCGAGGCGCTCCAGCGTGTCCCCGGCGTCTCGATCGTCCGCGATCGCGGCGAGGGCGTGTTCGTCCGCATCCGCGGGCTCGGCGCCAACTTCCAGGTCGTCACGCTCAACGACCGCTCGGTCGCGGTGAACGAGAATGTCCGCGACAGTGGCCAGAGCGGTCGCCAATTCCGCTTCGACACGCTCCCGTCCGAGCTGATGTCCGCGGTCGAGGTGATCAAGAGCCCGCGCGCGAGCCTCGACGAAGGCGGCATCGGCGGGACGATCAACCTGCGCACCTTCCGCCCGCTCGACCTGAAGAAGCCGGTGCTGTCGCTGTCCGCCACCGCCAGCTCGCCGCGGCTTGCCGATACGGTCGACCCGCGCCTGTCCGGCATGGCGAGCTGGGCGAGCCCCGACGGCAAGATCGGCGCGCTGATCGCCGCCGTCTATGACGAACGCACCACCCGTCAGGACCGCATCACCGGCGTCGGCTGGGCCGACGGCAAGATCGATACCGACGGCAACGGCTCGCTCGACAGCGAGACGATCCTGATCCCCACCGCGATCCGCCCGACGCTCGAGCAGGAGAAGCGCGACCGGATCGGTCTCAACGGCGCGGTGCAGTGGAAGCCCGACGACCGGTTCGAGCTGAACGTCGACGGGCTGTGGAGCCGGCTGAACGTCGCCTATGACGAGCTGACCTATTCGGCGGCGGATGGCGCCGGCCTGCCGCGCGGGATCGTGCCGGGTAGCGCGGTGATCGAGAATGGCGTGCTGACCGGCGCGACGACGACCGCCTCGACGACGCAGATCGGTCGCGAGACGTCGCTGCTCCAGTACAAGAACTGGCTGTTCGGCACCAACGCACGCTGGCAGGCTGACGGCTGGACGATCGCGGCGGATGGCAGCATCGGACAGGCCTATTCGAATACGCCGGAGCCGATCTATCGCACCCGCCTGCTCGGGACGGTCGGCGCGACGATTTTCGACTTCGGCAAGGCCGGCGACCGGCTGCCCAACGTCACGCTGCTGAACGCCGATCTGTCGAACCCGGCGCTGCTGCCCGGACGGCGGATCGAATACCGCGTCAACGACTCCAAGGACCGCGAGCGTGCCGCGAAACTCGACATCACGCGTGACCTCACCGGCGTCTTCAGCGCGCTGCATGCCGGTGCGAAATACCAGAAGCGGACGCGCGCCTATAATCGCCGCGACATCAACTTCACCAGCGGCATCACTGGCAAGTATTTCGACGCGAGCTATTTCGTGCCGTTCCCGGTCGACGACTTCCTCGACGGTGCCAAGGGCGATCTGCCGACGACCTGGGCGATACCGGACCCAGCCAAGTTCCTCGCCGCCGCCACCGGCAAGGAAGCGTTGCTCGCCGCCCCGCTCGCGCGCGGCGATCTGCGCAACAGCTATGCGATCGGCGAGGAGATCCTCGCGGGCTACGGCATGGCCGACTTCGCGTTCCCGATCGGCGGCATCGCGGTGCGCGGCGACGTCGGCGTGCGCTATGCCCGGACGCGCCAGACCTCGTCGGGCTATGCCGACGACGGCAAGGTCGCGCTGCCGGTCAGCTACGAGAAGACCTACGACAATTTCCTCCCCTCGCTCAATCTGGTCGCCGAGTTCACCCCCAAATTGCAGATGCGCTTCGCCGCCTCCAAAGTGATCACCCGGCCGTCGCTCGCCGATCTGGCGCCCCGCCTGACGATCAATTCGAGCCCGACCGTCCTCACCGCGGTCGGCGGCAACCCCGAATTGAAGCCGTTCGAGGCGTGGCAATATGACGGCACCGTCGAATGGTATTTCGCGCCGGGCAGCGCGCTGGTCGGCGGCGTGTTCTACAAGGACATCACCACCTTCGTGTTCCAGCAGACGCGCGACTTCGTCCTCGATGGCCAGACCTATCGCCTGACCGCGCCCAAGAACGGCGGCGACGCCTATGTCGCGGGGATCGAGGTCGCCTATCAGCAGCTTTTCAAGATGCTCCCCGCGCCGTTCGATGGTCTCGGCGCGCAGGCGAACTACACGCACACCGCGACCGGCGGCACCTATGCGCTGGCGACCGGCGGCACGTTCCGCGATGCGCTGGTCGACGTCGCCAAGGACAGCTTCAACCTGACCGCGTTCTACGAGAAGGCGCGCGTCGGCGCGCGCGTCAGCTACAGCTGGCGCGGCAACGTGCTGCGCGACGTCGGCGGGGCCGGGCTTGCCGCGAACAACGACAGCGCGTTCGGCAGCCTCGATTTCGACATGTCGTACAAGGTCACGCCGAACGTCACCTTCGTCGTGCAGGGCATGAACGTCGCCGGCGGCGTCCAGTGGCAATATGTCCGCGACAATCAGTTCGCGGGCTATACCGATTACGGCCGCACGTTCACCGCCGGCGTCCGGGCGAAGTTCTGATGCGGGTCGCACCGCTCGCAGCCGGCTTCGCACTGGTCGTCTCGACCATGGCGGGGGCGGTTGCGGCGCAGACCACACCGCCGCCGCCACGTGACAAGCTCGAACGCGTCGTTATCGTCATGCGCCACGGCGTCCGCAGTGCGATGTCGAGCCCGGAAGAGCTAGGCCGCTACAGCCGCCGGGCGTGGCCGCGGTTCGCGGTGCCGCCGGGCCATCTGACCGCGAACGGCGCAACACTCGTGACGATGCTCGGCGGCTGGTACCGCGCGCATTACCGCCAGCTCGGGCTGCTCAACGCAAACGACTGCGCAGTCTATTACTGGGCGAACCACACGCAGCGCACCGAGGCGACCGCGACCGCACTCGCCGCTGGCCTGACGCCGGGGTGCCCGGCAACGATCCACCAGTCCGCCGCGGCCCCCGATCCGCTGTTCGAGGCACCGCAGACGCCGCTCGCGCCACTCGACCCGCAGCGGATGCTGACGGCGATATCCGCGCGGGTCGATGGTAACCTCACCGCATGGGATGCGCGGCAGGCCCCCGATCGCGACCGGTTCGAGGCGCTGTTGCTGCAATGTCGCCGCATCCCCTGCTCGGCGGTCGAGCGGACCAAGGTGCAGCGCCGCTTAAACGACACGCCCGTCGCGATGCGGATCGACGATGGCAAACCGGACCTGTCATCCCCCAGCCTGCAAGTCGCCGGGATCGCCGAGAGCCTGGTGATGGCCTATGCCGACGGGCTCGCCTTCCCCGGATGGCGCGGGATCGATGCGGCGACGATCGGCAAGGCGCTCGTCGTGCACGGTGCCGGCATCGACCTGCGCACCCGCACCCCGGAAGTCGGACGCCAGACCAGCAGCTACCTCGCGATGCGGCTACTCGCCACGCTCCAGCGCGGTGCCTGCGCGACCGCGCTCGCCGATCCGATCGGCGAGGCGGAGAAGATCGTCGTCCTCAGCGGACACGACGGCACCGTGACGATGCTCGCCGGACTGCTCGGCCTGAACTGGAAACTGCGCGACTATGGCAAGGGCGAAGCTGCACCCGGTGGCGGGCTCGTGTTCGAGGTCTGGCGTCTCGCCACGACCGGCCAGCAGGTCGTCCGTATCAACTATGTCGCACAACGGCTCGACCAGATGCGATACCGCACGCCGCTGTCGATCGACGCACCGCCCGAGCTTGCCACATTAGCCATCGCAGGTTGCACCGACCCCTGTTCATTGCCGCGCTTTACGACGCACCTGCTCGGCACGGTGTCGGCCGACCCGCAACATTGACGGCGCGCGAAACGCAGGGCGCCGGTGCTTCTGCCGCCCTCAAGAATAACCGACGATAACGCCTCCGGAACGGCCGATCGAAGGACTCGATCGCTGTCATGGATATTCCCCGTTTCGAAAGCGGGCATCGTTCGACCAGGGACCGCGGCTCGCCGCACGTTCCGTGCGGGCACGCGTCTACGGGCGCGAGCACAGACAAAGGGTCCCGATGAAGAACTTGAACAGCCGTCAGGCGATGGCGGCGATGCTGCTTGTCGCAGCCTCGCCCAGCGCCCTCATCCAGCCGGTTGCCGCGCAGACGATGACGCCAGCCAACACGCAGGCCGAGACCCGCATGACCACCGCGGCCGCGCCGGTCAGCGCCGGCAAGCCCGCGCTCGCGCAGGCCGGTGTCGCCGGCACCGTCGATGCAAAGGGCGACGCCGGCAGTACGGCGGCCCCGCAGATGACGCGCGACAACGGTGCGCCGATCGGCGAGAACCGTAACTCGAAGGCAGCCGGCGATCTTGGTCCGGTGCTGCTCGAAGACACCACGCTGATCGAAAAGCTCGCCCGGTTCGACCGCGAGCGTGAACCCGAGCGCGTCGTCCACGCGCGCGGCACCGGCGCGCACGGCGTGTTCACCGCGACCGCCGATATCTCGAACATCACCAGCGCATCGCTGTTCGCGAACGGCAAGCAGACGCCTGTGTTCGTCCGCTTCTCGACCGTGATCCACCCGTCGGGCAGCCCCGAGGGCATGCGCGACCCACGCGGCTTCGCGACCAAGTTCTACACCGACCAGGGTAACTGGGACCTCGTCGGGAATAACCTGCCGATTTTCTTCATCCGCGACGCGATCCAGTTTCCGGACATGATCCATTCGCTGAAGCCCTCGCCGGTGACGAACAAGCAGGACCCCAACCGGTTCTTCGACTTCTTCTCGGCCACGCCCGAGGCGACCAACATGCTCGCCCACGTCTATTCGAACCTCGGCACGCCCGCGTCGTACCGGACGATGGACGGCAACGGCGTCCACGCATTCAAGCTGGTCAATGCGAAGGGCGAAACCGTGTTCGCCAAGTTCCGCTGGATCAGCCGCCAGGGTGTGAAGAATCTCAACGGCGCACAGGTCGCGACCGCGTCGTGGAACTACCTGACCGACGATCTCTACGGTGAAATTGCCAAGGGTGATTACCCGACCTGGGACCTGATGGTGCAGACGATGAAGCCGTCCGAGTTCGCCAAGCTCGACTACAACCCGTTCGACGACACCAAGGAGTGGCTGGGCGTGCCGTTTCGCAAGATCGGCGAGATGACGCTCAACAAGGTGCCGACCAACTTCTTCGAGTTCACCGAGCAGTCGGCGTTCGCGCCCGCCAACATGGTGCCAGGGATCGAGGCGTCGCCCGACCGCATGCTCCAGGGCCGGCTGTTCTCCTATTCGGATACGCAGCGTCACCGCATCGGCGCGAACGTCATGCAACTGCCCGTCAACCGGCCGCTCGCCAGCGTCGTCAACAACAACCAGGACGGTGAGCTCGATCACGCCACGCGGACCTCGGACGTCAATTATTTCCCGGCCGCAACCGCCGCGAAGTCGACCGACGCCCGCTACCGCGCCTCGACCTATGCGGTTGATGCGACGGTCGACGCCAAGCCGATCGCTAAGACCAACAACTTCGCGCAGGCGGGCGAGTTCTACCGCGCACTGAAGCCGCAGGACCGGACCGACCTCGTCACCAACCTGGCGGGCGACCTGAACGTCGTCACGTCGGCGCGGACGAAGACGATCATGGTCAGCTATTTCTACCAGGCGGATCAGGACTTCGGCACGCGCCTTGCGACCGCGGTCAACGTGCCGATGGCGGACGTGTCGCGCGCTGTCGCAGAGTACCGCACCGCCAACCCGGCGCAGACTTCGCGCCGCTGAGAAGCGGGCAGGGGGTGCGGCGTGATCCGTGCCCCCTCTATTCTGCTTCCAAGAACGAGACTGACGATGCTGATATTCTTTGCGGCGCTGGCCGCCGCCGCGACGCCACAAGTCGCGCCCGCCGACCGCCCGGCATCACCTGCGGTGGTCGCGCCATCGCCGGAGCGCCGTCAGCAATTGCTGTTCGATGCGGCCCGGCTCGGTCGCACCGACATGATCGATCCGCTGCTCAAGTCTGGTGCGGATATCAATGCGTATGACGATCGCGGATTCACGCCGTTGATTCTGGCCGCGTATAACGGGCAGGCGGCGACCGTCGATGCGCTGATCGCCAAGGGGGCGAACGCATGCCGCCCGGACCGCGATCAGGGCAACACCGCGCAGATGGGCGTCGCCTTCAAGGGTGAGGACGCGATCGCGGCGCGGCTGCTGAAGGCGGGATGCGACGTCAACGCGCGCAACAATGCCGGGCAGACCGCGCTGATGATGGCCTCGCTCTTCAACCGCACGCGGCAGGTCGACATGCTCCTCGCGACGGGCGCCGACCGGACAATCCAGGACGCTGCAGGTAGATCCGCAAGCTCGGTCGCCGCCGATCAGGGCAATGCGCCGATGGCCGTGCGGGTGAAGCGCTAGGGCGCCCTCATTCCGAACCGCCCCTATTCCTACCGCACGTGCCGGCCGTCGGCACGTGCGGTCCGCCGACCGCGCGCTGGTTAGCGACGATCGTCGAGTTCCGGCACGCCGCTGCTCCGGTCCGCATAGGCGGCGAGGAACGTCGGCCGGCGCTGCCAACGCTGCCAGAACGCATCGATATGCTCATACCGCTCGTCGAGCGGCATCGCGTTCACCTCGAACTTCGAGAACGCGATCGCGGTCGCTAGCGTGATATCCGAGAACGTGGGTTCGTCACCCCCGAGCAGCCACTCGCGGCCATCGGCCAGATGCCGGTCCACCAGCGCGGTATGCGCCAGCGCCTCCTTACGGCAATGCTCGCCCCACGCGGCGTTGGCGGTCAGTTCGAGCTTGGGGCCGAGACCCTGGTGCAGGACGTGGAACGCGGTCGTGATGCGGTAGAGGATATGGACCCAGATCCGATTGTCCCACATCGTGTCGAGACCCTGGTCTTCCGGTGTCTCGCCCATGATCCGCCGACCCGGAAACGCCTGGTCTAGATAGCGCACGACCGCCGCGGTCTCCGAGATGAAGCTGCCGTCCGCCAGTTCAAGCGTCGGCGTCTCGCCCCAGGGGTTCATCTTCAGATGCTTCCACTGCCGTTGCTCGCCGACCGGGGCCATGTCGTAGACGGTTTCGTCGAACCGGTCGGCGATGCCCTTTTCGTGCAGGAAGATGCGCAGACGCTGCGGGTTGGGGAACGCGGACGGCGACGTGAACAGGCGAAGCTTCGCGGGCGTGTTTGATTGGGTCGTCGCGGGCGTCGAGGGCAGCTGAGCAATCAAGGTTTCATCCCTACCAAGTGATCGGTAGCGCATTGAATGTCCGCATACCACGCTCGTGTCAATGCCTATCTACCACTTGGTTGGTCTGCTAGATGCCTAGTGCGAACCGTGCGGCCAGGTCCTTGCCGGCCTGATGACGGTCCGTGAGGAGTCCGATGCGCTCAACCACAGCAGAATCGGTAAGGCGGAGCACGCCGCAAAGCATGCTCCGCAGAGAAAGACCGGTTTGGCCAAAAAGGGGCGCATCCCGCGCCCCTGTCCGGATCAGTATTTCACGCGCAGGCGGGTGTAATAAAAGCCGCCGTTGAACCCGAACGGTCCGCCGTTCCGCGCATAGACCTGACCATCGGACGTTCCCCCGGTCAGCGGATAGATCTGCACCGTCGAATTCGCCGCAAGGCGATCGGGGTGCTCGTCGGTGAAGTTCTGCGCCCCGATCGACAGCGTGAAATGCTCGGCGAAGATGTAGCTCAGTTCGAGATCGGTGGTGAACTTGTCGCCGAACCGTTGATTGGCGTACCCCTCCGCCGGCGTCGTCGCGGTAGCCGCCTTGCTGACGGTCACCCCGTAATCCTGCGCGCTGGTCCACGAGCTGTAATAGTTTTCCCGCACGTTGAAGCTCAGATTGCCCAAGGACCAGTTCGCGTTTGCCACCAGGCGATGTTTCGGCGCCAGGTTTTCGGCATCGATCCGTTGCGCAAGCCCGATCACCTGCTGGTCGAACGATTTGAGCTTGGTGTTGTTGTAGTTGTAGGCCAGCGAGAAGTTGAGCATTGCCCCGCTGAACTTGGTGCGATAGGTGCCGACGAAGTCGACGCCGCGCGTCTGCGTCTTGAAGCCGTTGGTGAAATACTGCACCTGCCCGTCGACGCCGACCGCTTGCAGCGCGGGCTGCGCAGCGACCGCTGCCGCGTCGACGATGAACGGCGACGTCAGCCCGATCCGGTTGCGCAGATCGATCTGATAGCCGTCGATCGTGATCGTCATGCCGCGGACCGGCTCGAGGATGACGCCGGCGCCATAGTTGGTCGATTTCTCCGGCGTCAGGGCCTCCGCGCCGTAATATTGCGCCGGTGCGCTGTCGACCGGATAGGTGCCCGCCTGGAACGCGTTGCCGTTGTTGAACGATGTCGTGACGATCGAGACGTTCGACTGGCCCGGCGACGGCGCGTGGAAGCCGGTGCCGAAGCTGCCGCGGACCGAGAGGCCCTCGACGAGCTTGTAGAGCGCGTTGACCTTGCCGACCCAGGCGCTGCCGAAGGTGTTGTAATGCTCGTAGCGACCGGCGGCGCCGACCGTCAGCGCCTCGGTCAGATCGGTTTCGAGACCGACATAGGCGGCATAGGCCTTCTGGTCGAACTTGCCCGCGGTCGCCTCGCTGGTGCCGGCATAGCCGCTGGCGCCGACGCCTTGCGCCGCGGTGCTGCCGGACGCCGTGTACACGCCCGGCGCGGTCAGCGTGTAGAGCTGCTGCGCGACGGCATAGGGACCGGCGGCATAGGATTGCAGGTCGCCCGCGGTCTGCTCGTAAGTCTCCTTGCGGAATTCGCCGCCTGCCGAAATCGTCAACGGCGCCGCCAAGCCGACCTCGGCCGCATAGGTGAAGTCCGCGTTGAAGTTCACTTCCCGCTGGATCAGGTCCCCGAAATCGAAGCTCGTCTGCGTCGCCGGCCCGTAGGAGAAGTTGGCGGAGTCATACATCGACAGCGATAGCTTGTTGCGCGCCAGCGTTCCCGACAGGTCGTAGCTGAAGTCGCCGCTGGTCCCCTTGTAGCCGAGCACGCCGTAGAGCTCCTGCGTCTTGCCGACGAAGCGCGGCGTGAAGCCGGCCGGATAGAGCTGGTTGAACTTGAAGGTGTTGCCGTCCCGCACGAAGCCACCCGCCTTGCAGGTCGCGCTGCCAGCGGGGCAGGGGGTCAGGAAGAACGTGTTGTTGAACGCGCCATTGGCCCCCTGATTGCGCACGACGCCATTCGTGTCGACCGCGGTGCTGCTCACCGAAGCGCGATAGTTGAAGCTCTGGTTACCCTTGTTCTCGGCGTAGTTGCCGAAGAAATACAGCTTGCTGTCGGGCGTGACGTTGATCGCCGCATTGAGCACCGACTTGAACCCGTGCGACGGCGAATTGCCCCAGATCTGCACGGGCAGCGGGTAATTAGGCAGCTGCGACGCCAGTTCGGGGAAGTTCTGCGCGAAGTTCGCCGCCGACGGGCGGGTCCGGCCTAAGCTAGTCTGGCCCTCATCGACATATTCGCCGGTCGCGTTGATGAAGCCCCAATCGCCCTTGATGCCGGCATTGCCCGCGATCTGATAGCTTTCGCCGTCGCCGGCATAATATTGCCCGGTGCGTCCGACCAGTTCGATACCTTGGTCCTCGCGCAGCCCGTAGTTCAGCACGCCGGCGATCGCATCCGAGCCATATTGCGCGGTGGCGCCTTCGCGCAGCACCTGCAGGTTGCCGATCGCGAGCGACGGGATCGCCGAGATGTCGGGGCCCTGCGCACCGCGGCCGAGCCCGGTGTCGCTGCCGCCATAGACCTGCACCAGCGCCGATCGATTGTAGCGCTTGCCGTTGAGCATCACGAGGACCTGGTCGCCCGACAGACCACGCAGCGACGGCGAGCGGACGAAGGTCGAGGCGTCCGAGATCGAGTTCTGCCCGGCGTAGAACGACGGCACGATGTTCTTGAGCGCATCGATCATGTTCGCGGCGGGCTGCGTCGTCAGGTCGGCCGAACTGATGATGTCGACCGGCGAGGCCGAGTTTGCCAGCGTCCGATCGGTTCGGCGCGTACCCAGCACGAGAATGTCACCGGCGGGTTCGGCTTCGACTGGCGCGACGGCTTGCGGTGCCGTATCCTGCGCGGATGCGGGGACGGCGTCCTGCGGCGGTGCTCGGCCGACGGCATGTGCCTGGGATCCGGATACCAATGCGACCGCCATGGCGACGGTTGAGGTCGTGTACTTCATTATCCTTAGCCCCCTTGAAAAGTGGCTTTCAGGATCCTTCCCTAACGCGTCCTCGCTTTGGACCGCCGATTGCGCTCGGCGTGTTTGCAAGTGTCTTTATACTCGGTGCGACGGGCACGGCGCGGCAGCGCGCGCGGTGCGAGCCCCTCGGCCGAAACGGCAAACTGGGCACGATCTCGCGCGACGGTCGTGCGGCGATGAACACTGGCGGCGTTGTCGGCATGGGTCGGTGGAACAGGGACGAGAGCCCTGATCGAACCACATGCGGACGGCATCGGGCTGGGAGGACGAACGGCAGACTGCAACGCAAACCTTCCTTCCCGGGCCAAGGCGACAACCGATGGTTCCCGATCGCGTGGACCGAGAAACATTATTGCAACAATTCGCCATAGCGAGGCCGGTTTGACAATAGAAAATGCGGCAGAAGGCATTCCTTCTGCCGTTTTGTTGCATTTTTATCTCATGTGATGACGCGCGGGGGAGGCGCGCTCGAGCCGCACGAGCGACCTTGAAGACGCAACTACGCCGATCCGCCGACCTCCTTCGATCGCCGCCGAACACGCGCGGAAACGCAGGGCTTTCCGTCCTGGAACGGAAAGCCCTGCGGCGTGATATGCTACGGGGTCATCAGGCCAGCGGCCGGACGACGTGTCCGGATCAGCTGATGTGCACGGCCTTGGTGACGAGATGCGCGGCGATGCCCTCGGGACCGTCCTCGGATCCGTGCCCGCTTTCCTTCACCCCGCCAAACGGGCTGTCGGGATAGCTCAGCCGGACATTGTTGATCGCGATCATCCCCGCCTCGATCGCGTCGCCGAGCAGGTTCTGGCGACGGCCATTCTCGGTGAAGCAATAGGCTGCCAGACCGAACGGCAGGCGGTTGGCTTCGGCAATCGCCTCCTCGTCGGACCCAAAGCGGCTGAGCAACGCGAGCGGGCCGAACGGCTCCTCGTTCATCGCGCGCGCCGATAGCGGAACGTCGCCCAGCACCGTCGGCTGGAAGAAGAACCCGCCCCCTCCACCATAGTCGCCGCCCGCCAGCAGCTTGGCACCGTGCCCGGTCGCGTCGCCGACCAGCTCGGCGATCGCATCGGGGCGGCGGGCATTGGCCATCGGGCCCATCTGGCTTGCCGCATCCATGCCGTCACCGATCTTCAGCGTCCGCGTCCGCTCGGCAAAGCCCTTGGCGAACCGGTCGTAGATGCCGTCCTGGACGTGGAACCGCGTCGGCGCGACGCAGACCTGCCCGGCATTGCGAAACTTGTGCGCGACCAGCGTGTCGAGCGTCTTGTCGAGATCGCAATCGTCGAACACCAGCACCGGGCCATGCCCGCCAAGCTCCATCGTCGTCCGCATCATCGTGTCCGCCGCCAGCTTCATCAGCGCCTTGCCGACCGGCACCGACCCGGTGAAGCTCAGCTTCCGCGTGATCGGTGAGGCCAGCAGATGGCGCGACACCATGTCGGGTACGCCGAACACGCACTGCGCGACGTCGCCCGGCAACCCGGCATCCTGGAAACAGCGCATGACCTCGACCGCGCTACCCGCGGTTTCCTCCGATGGCTTGATGATGATCGTGCACCCGGCCGCGACCGCGGGGGCGATCTTGCGCACGACGTTCATGATCGGAAAATTCCAGGCGCAGAACGCCGCGACCGGCCCGACCGGCTGGTGCAGGACCAGGCTGCGCGACCCCGATGGGCGCGGCAGGACGCGACCATAGATCCGTTGCGCCTCGGCGGCGTGGAAATCGAGCAGCGCTGCGGCGAACGCAACCTCGCCCTTCGCCTCGGCCTGGATCTTGCCCTGCTCCAGCGTCGCGATGCGCGCGATATGATCGCCGCGTTCGCGCAACAGCTGCGCGGTCCGTACCAGGATCGCCGCACGCTTTTCGGGCGGCGTCGCGCGCCACGTGACGAACCCGCGCTGCGTCGCTTCGAGCGCGCGATCGAGGTCCGCGGCATTGGCGAGCGGCAACGCCGCCTGACCCGAACCGGTCGCTGGATTGAGCACGTCGCGCGTGTCGCGACCGTCACCGCTCAGCCATTCGCCGGCAATATACAGACCGAGCTTGGTATCATAGGCCGTCGTCATGAATCGTCTCCGTTGTGGCGTGAAGGTAGCTGAACGATGATGTCGTTTCGGGGATGTCGCTGTTCTGGATGTCGTTGTCCCGGTGCGCCACGATAAGCCCCGCTGCGCGATCAAGAGATCGTGCGTGGCAATCGCCCGACCGGTCGAGCGCGATCTCGCCCGCGGATCAGAGCCCGAGGTCCGAAAGGCCGGGATGGTCCGCTGGCCGAACCCCCGCGCGATCCCAGTGAAACAGGCGTTCGTCCGGGGTGATCGCGACGTCGTTTATGCTCGCGTGCCGTTCGCGCATGAGCCCGTCCGCGGCGAATGCCCAGTTCTCGTTGCCATAGGACCGGAACCAGTTTCCTGCGTCGTCGTGCCACTCATAGGCGAAGCGCACCGCGATCCGGTCGTCGGTGAACGCCCATAGCTCCTTGATCAGGCGATAGTCCTGCTCGCGGGTCCATTTGTCGGCAAGGAACGCGGTGATCGCGTCGCGACCGGTGATGAACACGTCCCGGTTTCGCCATGCGCTGTCGGCGGTATAGGCGCTGGCGACGCGTGAAGGATCGCGGCCATTCCAGCCATCCTCGGCCGCCCGGACCTTCTGGGTCGCGGTTTCGGCGGTGAAGGGCGGTATTGGCAGGCGAAGGTTGGTCATGACGGTTCCAAACGAGTTCGTGTCCGGTGCCGGTTATATCCTGCTCGACCACGAGCGACAGCGCCAGCTGGCGACATAGACGAATTACTGCGCTCCCCAAACGTCAAGTGCGAACGATTTGCATTAGCGTTCCAGCCCGGCTAGGGCGCAACCGCAATCGGGGGACATCATGCGGTACGGACTTCTCGGGATATTGACGCTGCCGATTATCGGCGCGACGGCGCCGGTGTCGGCGCAGCTCCCTACGGTTTCGGCGCCGGGCGATACCGAGGATCAACTCTCACCGGACATCATCGTCAGTGCGACGCGCAGCATCCTGCCGCCCAACGCATTGCCGCTGACGATCGACGTGATCGACCGTGCGGCGCTCGATCAGCAGGTCGCAATCGGCGGATCGGTGGTCGATGCGGTCTCGAACCTGACGCCCTCCTTCTCGCCGACGCGACAGAAGCTGTCGGGTGCGGGCGAGACGTTGCGCGGGCGCTCGCCGCTCTACGCGATCAACGGTATTCCGCAGTCGACGCCGCTGCGCGATGGATCGCGCGACGGCTTCACGATCGATCCGTTCTTCATCGACCGGGTCGAGCTGATCTACGGCTCGAACGCGTTGCAGGGGATCGGCGGCACCGGCGGGATCGTCAACCAGGGGACCGTGCAACCGCCACGCACCGAAGGCCTATCGGGCCGCGCGCTGGTGCAGGGGACGACCGACACCGGCTTCAGCGGTGACGGCAATGGCGGCAAGGTCGCCGGGCTGCTCGCGTGGAAGTCGGGGCGTTTCGACGTCATGGCGGGCGGCGCCTACGACAAGCGCGGTGCGTTCTACGATGGTCACGGCAACCGCGTCGGCACCGACCTGACGCAGGGCGAGACGCAGGATTCGCGCAGCTGGTCGGTATTCGCGCGCGCCGGCTATGCGCTGACCGATACCGCGCGGATCGACCTGATCGCCAATCGCTTCGAGCTGAGGGGCGGCGGCAATTACATCGCCAGCAACGGTGATTTCCGCACGAACCTGCCGACGACGTCGGTGCGCGGCACGCCGCCGGGCGACCCTGCCGAAAACCGGACCGAGAGCATCGCGCTGTCGCTCACCGATCCAGACCTGTGGGGCGGCAATCTCGTGACCCAGGTCTTCTTCAACCGGTCGCGCGACACGTTCGGCGGCGAGGTCGCGCCGATCGCGACGTTTCAGGACGTGCGGCTCGCACCCGTCGGCCATTTGTTCGATCAGTCGCAGAATCGCTCGCGCAAATATGGCGGCAAGTTCAGTTACGAGCGCGCCGTCCCCGGCTTCGAGGCGCTGACCGCAACGCTCGGCTTCGACGCGCTGTTCGACCGTACCGAACAACGCCTGATCGCGACCGACCGCGTCTGGGTGCCACCCGCGGATTTCCGCAGCCTCGCACCGTTCGGACAGGTCAATCTCGCGCTGTTCGACAAGGTCGTGCGGATCGCGGGCGGCGCGCGCTACGAGAACGTCGAGATCGTCATCGACGACTACACCACGCTCGCCTCCTACGGCAGCCATGCAGTGGCAGGGGGCAGCCCGAGCTTCAGCAAGGCGCTGTTCAACGGCGGCGTCATCGTCGAGCCGATCCCCGGCATCCGCGCCTATGGCAGCTATGCCCAAGGGTTTACCGTGCCCGATGTCGGCCGCATCTCGCGCGCGATCAACCGCGATGGCGTCGATCTCGACAACTATGTCGACATCGCGCCGATCGTGTCGAACAACCGCGAACTCGGCGTCGAGGTGAAGCGCGGACCGATGAACGCGAGCGCGACCTATTTCTGGTCGACCAGCACGCGCGGACAGGTTCTGGTGTTCACGGGCGGTGCGTATGAAGCGCAACGCCAGCGTGTCGAGATCCAGGGCATCGAGGTCAATCTGGAGGCGCGGATGCCGCTACCGGGGCTGACGCTGTCGACCGGGTTTGCGCATGTGGTCGGGCGGACGGACTCGAACGACGACGGCGCTGTGGATATCGATCTCGACGGCGCGAACATCTCGCCCGATCGGCTGAATCTCGCCGCCAGCTATGTCCGCGGCAAGGTGTCCGCCCGCGTCCAGCAGCAATTCTACCTCGCGCGCAAATATGCCGGGCTGCCCGCCGCCAATGACTTCAGCGGCTACACTGTCACCGATGCGTCGATACGCTACGCGTTGCCGATCGGCGCGCTGACGTTGAGCGCGCAGAACATCTTCGACCAGTTCTACATCGATTATTACAGCGACACGGTGCGGCCGACCGACAACGCGCATTTCTTCTCCGGGCGCGGCCGCAATTTCACGCTCGGCTGGGACGTCAGGTTCTAGCATGGCGCTGCTCGACACGTTGCACCGCTGGACCGGCGGGTTTCTCGGACTGGTGCTCGCGATCCTCGGGCTGACCGGCGCGATCCTCGTTCACCGCGATGCGTGGATCATGGTGCCCCATGCCGGTGATGCGCAGATCCAGCAGACGCGCCTGCTTGCCGAGACCACCGAGCGGTTGATGGCGAACCCCGCGACCCGGCCGCAGAGCATCACGTTCGCCAACGCCAATCTCGGCGTAGACCGGCTCGATTTCGGCAAGGGGGCAGGCGCCTATACCGACCAGGCCGGCACGATCGTCAGCCAGTGGCAGAGCCAATGGGCGCGGCCCGAATTATGGCTGTTCGACCTGCACCATCATCTCTTTTCAGGCGACACGGGCGAGACGATCATCGGTATCGCAGGCGTGGCGGGGCTGTTCTTCGTGATCACCGGCACGATCCTGTGGTGGCGGACGCGCAAGACGTTTGCGTTCCGGTTGCTGCCGAAGCGGCTCAGTCGTCCGGCGATCGTCCGACATCACCGCGATTTGGGGATCGTCGCGGCGCCGCTGCTGGTGCTGTCGCTGCTGACCGGCGCGACATTGGTGTTCCGCCCGCTGACCGCGGTGTTCCTCGGGCCCGCCGCACCCGCGACGATCGACGCGGCGCTGAAGCCGCCGACCGGCGCCAAGGTCGCGCTCGCCGACCATCTCGATTGGCGGGGCATGGTCATCGCCGCGCGGACGCGCTTTCCCGACGCCGAACTGCGCAGCCTGTCGCTTCCCCGCAACGGCAGCGGCGTCGTCACGCTGCGCATGAAGCGACCGGCGGAATGGCTCCCGAACGGCCGCACGACATTGTGGTTCGCCGCCGATGACGGCCATCTGCTGGCGGCACGCGACGCCGCGTCGCACTCGCGCGTGGTCGCGGCCTACAACATTCTGTACCCGCTCCATGCGGCGAAGGTCGGCGGTCTCGGCTACCGCCTCGTGATGACGCTGTCGGGGCTCGTGCTCGGCCTGCTCGGGACGCTCAGCGTCTGGAGCTTCTGGTTCAAGCGGCCGCGCCGTTGAGGGCGGCCCGGTACAAGGCTTCGCAGCGGTCCAGCCACCGGTCGCGCGTGAACGCCGCCTCGACCCGCTCGCGTTGCACCGCGCGGGGTGCATCCAGCGCAGCGACGATCGCGCGGGCCAGCGCCGCGACATCGCCCGCGGGCGCGAACGCTCCGGTTTCGCCGATGATCTCGCGGACCGCACCCGAATCGAACGCCGCGACCGGCAGGCCGCACGCCATCGCCTCGACCGCGACCAGCCCGAACGGCTCGTCCCAGCACGGCGTGAAGACGAAGACGGAAGCCCGTCCCAGCTCGGTCGCCAGCGCCGCGCCGCTAAGATGTCCGCCGTATCGCGCGTCGCCGTCGAGCAACGGCACCACCGCAGCATCCCAATAGTCGCGATCCTCGATCGGTCCGAACAGCGTCAGCGGGACTCCCGCGATCCGCGCCGCCTGGACCGCGAGGTGCGGTGCCTTGTCGGGCGTCATCCTGCCGGACCAGACCGCGCTACCGTCGCCCCGCGCGACGAACGGCCATGCGTCGGGATCGATGCCGTTGTGCAGCACCGAGGCTTCGCGCGGGGGGCCCTCCGGCCACCAGGCGGCGAGCTGGCGGGCCGAGGTCGCGGTCAGCCGGTGCGTCGGTCCCACGCTCGCCTGCACGAACCAGCGCAGCGCATCGTAAGGCGGCACGTGCAGCGACGTGACCGTCGGCACCATCGCGGTCCGCGCCGGCTCGAGCGGAAACCGGTGCAGGCTGTTGTTGTGCACCACGTCGAAGCCACCCGCGGCGATCCGGTCGCAGGCGGCTGCATACCCCCTATCGAGATGCGCGATCAGCGCTGCGACGCCGCGATGCTCGGCGCCGGGAAAGCTCCGTTCGTAAGCCTCCGGGATCACCGCATCGAGCGCAGATCGCGGGTCGCTGTCACCCGATGCGAACAGCACGACGTCATGGCCGCGCGCCTGCAGTCCTGCCGCCAGCTGCCAGCACTGCGATTCCATCCCGCCGGCAAAGGGCTGGGCGATCGGCTGGCGAACATGGCACAGGACGGCGATCCTCATTCGGCCGCCTCGGCGCTCTCGGTCGCCGCCAGCCGGTCTTCCAGCAGGCGGATCACGACCGCGGTATTGGCATAGGGCTGGTGGCTCTGCTGTCCGGTCAGCGCGAGATCGGCGGCATCGGGGCGTCGCAGGATCCGGATCGGCCGGCCCGGGGTGGGATCGATCAGCCCCATCAGCCGGAACGCCTGGAGCCAATGCCCCATCGTCCGATACCCCCATTTGGTCTCGAACAGCTCGGCGTTGCGCACCACGCTGTCGAGATGATGCACCGGCGGCATGTGGTGCGGATGATATTGGTGATACGCCAGACCGCCCTTGATCCAGGCGATCGGGATGCCCGCCTCGTCGAGTGCCTTGCCGAAATCGGTATCCTCGCCGCCATAGCCGACATAGCGTTCGTCGAAGCCGCCAAGGCCGAGGAACGTCGCCCGCCGCATCGCGAAATTGAGCGACCAGAAACAGCGATAATCGGTGCAGATCTCGATCCCCTGCGGCGGCGGGCCGCGACGATCCGAATGCTTAACCGCAATCTCCGCGAACCGCCCATACGACCAGTCGCCCGCGGTCGCGCCACCCGGCAGGTACAGGACCTCACCCATCAACAGACCGTCGAAGCTATCGAGGAACCCGGCATAATCGGCCAGCAAACTCGGCGTCGGAATGCAGTCCATGTCGAGAAAGACGATCGCCTCGCCGGTCGCTGCCCGCGCCGCGACGTTGCGCGCCGAGGCAAGCGGCAACGCGTCGGCGACGATCCGCATCTGGCGGATCGGGAACGGCGCCTCGGGCAGGTCGTACAGATCGTCCTGCATCACCGCGACGATCAGCTCGACCGGCATCAGCGTTTGTCGCATCAGTCCGCGGACCACGTTGACGAGATGATCGGGACGCCCCTTGCCCAGGGTGACGACGGAAACTTCGGTCATGATGATAGCTCTGCGTGAAGGGGAAGGGTGCAAAAGGGCAGGCGTGGCAGGCGGTCCGCTCGGTCAGCGCCGCGCGGTCTGGGGATTGGGGGCGATCATCGCGGGCACGGCGGCAATCCGGTCGTCGCACTCGGCATAAGGCCCGTCTTTCCACGGCAAGCAGTGTAATCCGCACAGGATTGCCGGATTGCGTCGAAAACCGCGATCGCGTCGAGAACCCGGATTGCGTCGAGAACGACGTGAAGGCCGACATGGTTGCCGAGCCAGAACGACCGACGAACAAAATCACCACCCCCGGTTTGGGCGGCCGCATTTTGCCCCGGATCTTCACACAGCCGACCGAGAGCGCCGCACGTCGCGGCGCTAGAGTCCCGCCTTTTCGAGCGCGGCGGCGATCTCCGGATCGATCGCGACACCCGTTTTCGGCGTCATGCGATTGAGCACTGTGTGGATCCGGCTCTGCGCGACCTGCAACGTCTTGTATCGGACTTCGCGGATCGCATTGGTGCGCCACGATGAGCTTTCCCCCAGCAGCGCCGCCCATTTCGCCTCCTCGCCCGCGAGGATCGACAGCGCCAGCCGCAACCCGTCGCGTCGGCCATGGGCATAATCGTCCGATGCCGTCTGGTGTGGCGAAGACGTCTTCATGCGGTTGCAGTCCTTCGGCGGATGATCGGATCGTGGATTTCGGTACGTGGTGAACGGTCGAGCAGATTGGCAAGCGTTACCGGGCGAAAGCCGCGCGGGTCGACGCCGACATCGAACTGGCGCAGCACCGGCTTGAGCTTGCCGTGGCTATGCCCGTGCAGATTGATCGACCGGCGATGCTGCCCGTTCCAGCGGCTGAACGGGTAATGGCACAGCACCAGAGCCGTCCCGTCGAGCGTCAGTTCGGCGTAATCCTGTACGCTGGCCCACCCTTCGGCCGCGTCGGTTGCGGGCGGATCGTTGTTACCCCGGATCAGATGCTTGGTCCCGTGCAATTGTGCCAGCAGGTCGGTTACGTCCGACGGGCGGCGCGCGACATCGCCGAGATGCCACACCGTGTCCGCGGGACCAACGACCGCGTTCCAGCCGGTGACGATCGCGGCGTCCATTTCGGCGACGCTGGCGAACGGACGACGGTGAATATTGAGCGTCCGATGATCGCCGAAATGCGTATCCGCCGTGAAATACACAGTCATCCGACGCTCACAGCATTTCGAGTGGTCGACGCGTCCGTGGCGCTGCGAACGCGGTATCCAGCGCGGCCAAATCGTCCGGCGACAGCAGCAGGTCCGCCGCACCACGATTGTCCTGCACATGCGCCACCGTGCCGGCCTTCGGAATTGCGATGACGCCATCACGGTTCAGCACCCAGGCGAGCGCGACCTGCGCCGGGCTCGCGCCGATCGTCCGGGCTATCCGCGCCAATGTCGGATCTGCGATCAACCGGCCCTGCTCGACCGGGCTATAGGCCATCACCGGGATGCTGTGCGCGGCCAGCCACGGCATCAGGTCGAGTTCGGGCCCGCGCCGCGAGAGATTGTAGAGGATCTGGTCGGTCGCACAGCGATCGCCGCCACCCTCGATCAGTTCGGCCATGTCGTCGGTATCGAGATTGCTCACGCCCCAATGGCGGATCTTGCCCGCCGCCTTGAGCGCTTCCATCGCCTCGACCGTCTCGGCGAGCGGCACCGATCCGCGCCAATGCAGCAGATACAGGTCGAGCCGGTCGGTCCCCAGCCGCTTGAGGCTCGCTTCGCATGCCGCCGCCAGCCGCGTGCGCGATGCGTTCTGCGGATACGCCTTGCTGACGAGAAATATGTCATCGCGCACGCTGCCCAGCGCTTCGCCGATCAACGTCTCGGCTGCGCCATCGCCGTACATTTCCGCGGTGTCGATCAGCGTCATGCCTAGCTCTACGCCGCGGCGCAGCGCGGCGATCTCGTCGGCACGGTGCGCGGCGCGCTCACCCATCATCCAGCTACCCTGGCCAAGCGCCGGTATCGTTTCTCCGCCTGGAAGCGTCACGCTCTTCATGGTCTGTCTCTCGAGATATCGGTTCCAGAGGATAACGCGGAAGGGGCCGTTCGGGCGCATAGCTCCACCCAGTCTCCGCAATGTCGACCCGCTCCGCCATAGGACGGACGCAGATCAGCGGGGCAGATCAGTGGGGCAGGGCGGCAGTCGAGGACGAAAACGGCCGGGCCTTCGCACGCTTGCCCCAGAGCTTGTTCGGCTGCGCGCCCATCACGAACCGCAATTCGCCACCCTGCCGGATCTCGTCGTCGCGCAGATAGCTGCGTGTGAGGGGCGTGCCGTTCAGCGTGACCGACCGGATATACGGGTTGGCGTCCGACAGATTGTCCGTCCGGATCGCGAACTGCTTGCCGCCGGGCAGTGCCAGCGTCGCCTGGGACAGGAACGGGCGGCCGATGACATATTCGTTCGACCCCGGCGCGACCGGATAAAAGCCGAGCGCCGTGAACACCAGCCATGCGGACATCTGGCCGAGATCGTCGTTGCCGCTGAGTCCTTCTGGCTTGGCGCCATATTGGCTCTGCACGATCTGCCCGAGCCGTTCCTGCGTCCGCCACGGTGCGCCGGCGTAACTGTAGAGATAGGCGACGTGATGGCTCGGTTCGTTGCCGTGGATATACTGGCCGATCAGCCCGGCGATATCCTCCGCATGGCTGTAATCGACCTTCGAATTGTCGAAGTCGAACATCGCGTCGAGCTTCTTCACGGTCTTCGCATCGCCGCCGAGCAGCTTGAACAAGCCTGCCTGATCCTGTGGCACGAACCAGCTATATTGCCACGCATTGCCCTCGGTATAATCCGAGCCGTAGTTGATCGCGGTCGGATCGAAAGGTGTGCGGAACGCGCCGTTCGCGAGCCTTGCGCGCAGCCAGCCGGTCTTCGCGTCGAAGCTGTTGCGCCAGTTGCCCGCGCGTTTCTCGAACCGCTCGGCGATGTCGGTCTTGCCCATCCGCCGCGCCATCCGCGCGATCGTCCAGTCGTCATAGGCATATTCAACCGTCTTGGATGCGGCCTCCGGCTCCTTGTCGATCGGGACGTAGCCACGCCGGATATACTCGCCGAGCCCGCCATAGGAGGCATGGTCGGCGCTCGCGACCATCGCCTGCAACGCGGCCTCGGCGTCGAAGCCGCGAATGCCCTTCATATACGCGTCGGCGATGACGGGGACGGCGTGATAGCCGATCATCGTCCACGTCTCGCGTCCGGCGAACTGCCAGACCGGCAGGATCCCGTCGGGGCTGTGCTGCTGGCTGGCGATCAGCGAGCGGACGATATCGGTATTTGTCTTCTCCGGCTGGATCAGCGTCAGCAGCGGATGTTCGGCGCGGAACGTGTCCCATAGCGAGAAGGTCGAGCGGACCGTGAATCCGTCGGCCTGATGAACCTGATCGTCGGGCCCGCGATACCGCCCATCGCTATCGCTCCAGACGCTCGGCGCGAGCAGGCTGTGGTACAACGCGGTCGCGAAGATCCGGCGCATCGGGGCCGCGGCCTCGAACTTGACCGCGCCCAGCGCATTATCCCAGTCGCCCTGCGTCTTAGCTCGGACCGCGTCGAAGCCGCCGGGCTCACTGTCGAGATTGGCGAGCGCGCCGGCTTCGTCGACCCCTGATATCCCGACCTTCACCTCGAGCGGTGCGTCGAGCGGACCGAAATCAAGCCGCGCTTCGAGTGCCTGGCCGAGCTTCTCCGCTAGCGTATCGCTGCCGCGGCCCGGACCCTGGAAACCCTTGTACGCGATGTCCTGCTCACGGTTGACCAGCGCATGGCCGACCAGCGGCGCGGAGAACCGCATCGCGAAGTAGAGCTTGCGCCCGGGCGCCCAGCCGCGCGTCTCGCGAAAGCCGGTGAGCACGCCGTCGTCCCTCATGTGCAGCCCCGACCACAGAATCTTGCCGGGGTAATTATAGAGCGAAGACCGCAGATCGACGACGATATGCGCGGCCTTGCCCTTGGGAAAGCTGTAGCGATGCACGCCGATCCGCGTCCCCGCTGTCATTTCTGCACGCACGCCGGGACCGTCCAGCGTGACCGCGTAATAGCCCGGCTTGGCGACCTCGGTGGCGTGCGAAAACCGCGAGCGATAGCCGGGCGCGGCGGGCGTGCCGGGGTCCATCGGCACCGTGTCGCCCGACACTGGCATGACGAGGATGTCGCCAAGATCGGAATGGCCCGCGCCAGAGAAATGCGTGTGGCTGAACCCCTCGATCGTGGGGTCGTCGTAGCGATAGCCGGCGGCGTGGCCGTAGCAGGTGCGGATCACGCAGGAGGTATCGGTGTCCGGCGACAACTGGACCATGCCGAAAGGCGCGACTGCGCCCGGGAACGTGTGCCCTTCGCCGCCCGTCCCGATGAACGGATCG
Source organism: Sphingomonas sp. PP-F2F-A104-K0414 (assembly GCF_004340945.1). Taxonomy (GTDB): domain Bacteria; phylum Pseudomonadota; class Alphaproteobacteria; order Sphingomonadales; family Sphingomonadaceae; genus Sphingomonas. The sequence continues at coordinate 309,511 of NZ_SLYD01000001.1, read as the reverse complement.
ACCGCATCGCTCGGTCTGGCCGCGTCCTGGGCGTAGGCGCTGGTGGAGAGAAACAAACCCAGCAAGGCGCCCGCGAGGCGTGATCGCTTGAAAACCGACATCGAGATCGCCCGTATGGAGGAAGGGATTGCTTCGGAATATTGCAGGCGAGCGTCGATCTGAGAAGCGCCGCCCGATTTAATCGATCAGCGGGCCGAAGCTGGCTGTGCAGTGCTGCCGCGGACGATCAGTTCGTGATCCAGCGTCACCTGTCGCGACGGGCTGTCGACGCCGCGCAATATGTCGACAAGCAACTCGACGGTGCGGCGGCCGATCATCGCCTTGGGCTGCGCGATGGTGGTCAGCGGCGGCTGAAAATAGCGCGCGAGCGGGAGGTCGTCGAAGCCTATGACGGAAACGTCTTTCGGGCATGACAGCCCGGCGTCGCCGATCGCGCTCAGTGCGCCCATCGCCATCTCGTCGCTGAAGCAGAAGATCGCGGTGACATCCTGCGCGATCAGGTCGCGGGTGTGATCGACCGCGGGGCCGGCGGAATAGTCGCCGATGCGGATGTGCAGGCTGTCGCGCAGGCCGGCACGGGTCGCGGCGTCGATTGCGCCGGCGAGGCGGTCGCGGCTGATCGGGCTGATCTCGGGGCCAGTGACGACGCCGATCCTGCGATGGCCGAGCGCGATCAGATGCTCGATCGCGTCGGCACTGGCGGCGGCATTGTCGATATGGACGCTCGGGACGCCGAGGTCGGGACTGTATTCGCAGCCGTTGACGATCGGCGCGGCAGTCCCTTTGCGCGCCATCAGCGGGGCGAGGCTGGTTGGCAGGCGGTGGCCAAGGAAGATCAGCCCGTCGACCTCGCGGCGGGAGAGCATGTCGGCATATTGGTCTTCAACGTCCGGATCGTGGCGCGTGTCGCCGACCACGACCGAGTAACCTGCGTCCCTTGCCGCCTCCTCGGCGCCGCGAATGACGCTGGCGAAGAACGCGTTGGAGATATCGGGGACGGTCAGCAGGATCTTCGCCGCGCGCAACGTCCGCAGGCTCCTCGCGGCGACGTTGGGCGCGTAACCGGACTCGCGAACGACCGCCAGCACGCGCGCGCGCGTTTCCTCCGACACCTGTTCGGGCCGGCTGAGAACGCGCGAAACCGTGGCGGTCGAGACGCCTGCGAGAGCGGCCACTTCGATGATCGTCGGCATAGGGTCGTCATGGATCCGGTCGTCGGCACTGTCGATATATATCCGATGTAATCCTTTACATTCGTATCGCGGCTCCGTAGCTTCCGGGTCGACAAGCAGTAAAACTGCGATCGGAGAGGTAGCGAATGGCGCGTGCAGACACTGGGCCCCAGGCCACGCAGGGCGGCCTGCTAACCGGCCGCCTGAGCGCCATGATGTTCATGCAGTTCTTCGTATGGGGCGCCTGGACCGTAACCCTCGGCCTCGTGATGCAGACGGTCGGGATCGGCAACCTCATCGGCAACGCGTTCTCGGTCGGGCCGATCGCGTCGATCGTCGGCTCGTTCCTGCTCGGCATGGCTGCGGCGCGTTATGTTAGCCCGCGGATGCTGATGGTGATCCTGCACTTGGTCGGCGGCGTGCTGTTGTTTTTGCTCCCATCGCTGGTGAACCCGGAGAACGGCCCGACCTTCGTCTGGCTGCTGCTCTGCTACATGATCCTCTACATGCCAACGGTCGGCCTCGCGAACACGATCGCGCTGAAGAGCTTTGGCGAGCGGACCGACAAGTTCCCGTTCGTCCGCGCGTTCGGTACGCTCGGCTGGATCACCGCCGGCCTGATCATCGGCTGGGCCGGCCTGTCGGCGAGCCCCGAGATTTTCCGCGTCGCAGGCGTGGTGTCGATCGCGCTCGGCCTCTACAGTTTCACGCTGCCGAACGTGACGGCAGACGCGCCGCGCGACGAGAGCGTGCTTCGCCAAGTGTTCTGCGTCGAGGCGTTCGGGTTGCTCCGCCAGCGCTCGTTCCTGATCTTCATGACCTGCGCGACGCTGATCTCGGTCCCGCTAGCGATGTATTACGCCTATGCGTCGCCCTATGTCGGCGCGACCGGCATCAGCAATGTCGGCGGTACGCTCGCGATCGGGCAGATGTCCGAACTCGTGTTCATGTTCTCGATGCCGTGGCTGTACCGAAGGTTCGGGGTGAAGCCGCTACTGCTCGTCGGCATGGCCGCATGGGCGTTGCGCTACGCCTTGTTCGCGATCGGCGACGGCGGGTCGTCGTTGTGGGCGGTGTATCTCGGCGTCGCGTTGCACGGCGTATGCTATGATTTCTTCTTCGTCGCCGGCGCGATCTACACCGGCACGATCGCTACGCCGAAGGGTGTGAACGCGCAGGCGCAGGGCATGCTGACGCTGTTCACCTACGGCGTCGGCATGCTGCTCGGGTCGCAGATCGGCGCGCTGCTGTATGCGCAACTGCCGGCCTCGCCGACCATCACCGACTGGCAGCATATGTGGTGGTATCCCGCCATCGCCGCCGCGGTGATCGCGCTGCTGTTCCAGTTCACGTTCCGCGACGACACCAGAAAGAGTGCAGCATGACCGGTATGAAGGGCCCCGGAATATTCCTCGCCCAGTTCCTTGGCGACGAAGCGCCGTTCGACACGCTCGACGGTCTGGCGGAATGGGCGGCGGGGCTCGGCTATGTCGGCGTCCAGATCCCCTGCAACGCGCAGTTGATCGACCTGAAGCTCGCCGCCGAGAGTAAGGCGTACTGCGACGATCTTCGCGGTAGCATTGCCAAGCACGGCATCGAGGTCACCGAATTGTCGACGCACCTGCAAGGGCAGTTGGTCGCGGTGCATCCGGCGTACGACACGCTGTTCGACGGCTTCGCGCCGCCCGAAGTTCATGGCAAGCCTGCCGAGCGCCAGCTTTGGGCGGTCGAGCAGGTCAAGCTCGCCGCGCGCGCCAGCGCAAATCTCGGCCTGTCCGCGCACGCCACCTTCTCCGGCGCACTGGCTTGGCCGTACGTGTATCCGTGGCCGCAACGTCCCGCCGGGCTGATCGAGGAGGCTTTTGCCGAACTCGCTCGCCGGTGGGTTCCGATCCTCGACGTTTTCGAGGAGGCCGGTGTCGACTGCGCATTCGAGGTGCATCCCGGCGAGGACGTCCACGACGGCGCGACCTGGGAACGCTTCCTCGCCGCGGTCGACAATCATCCGCGCGCGCGCCTGCTGTTCGATCCGTCGCATTTCGTGTTGCAGCAGCTCGATTATCTCGACTTCATCGACCGCTATCACGACCGGATCTCGTGCTTCCACGTCAAGGATGCCGAATTCAACCCGACCGGCCGAACCGGCGTGTACGGCGGCTACGAGAACTGGGTCGACCGCGCCGGCCGTTTCCGCTCGCTCGGCGACGGGCAGGTCGATTTCTCCGGCATCTTCAGCAAGATGGCGCAGTACGGTTATGACGGCTGGGCGGTGCTCGAATGGGAGTGCGCGCTGAAACGGTCCGACGACGGCGCCCGCGAAGGCGCGCCGTTCATCCGCGACCACATGATCCGCCTGACCGAACGCCCGTTCGACGATTTCGCCGCCAGCGGCATCGACCGCGCCGCAATCCGCAAGCTGCTCGGACTGTCCGAGGGGCAGGCATGAGCCGGCTTCGTCTCGGCATGGTCGGCGGCGGGGAGGGGGCCTTTATCGGCGCCGTCCACCGGATGGCGGCGGCGCTTGATGGCGATTGGGACCTCGTTGCGGGCGCGTTCAGCACCGATGGTGGGCGCAACACGCGCACCGGCGCGCTGCTCGGTCTGGATCCCCAGCGGGTCTACCCGACGCTCGATGCACTGATCGCGCACGAGATTACGCTGCCCGCGGACCAGCGCATCGACGCGCTCGCGGTCGTTACGCCGAACCATCTCCACGCACCGATGGCGATCGCCGCGCTGGACGCCGGCTTCCACGTATTCTGCGAAAAGCCGATGGCGATGAGCGTGGTCGAGGCCGAGGCGATCGCCGCCGCCGCCAAGGCCAGCGGCCGGCACTTCGCGCTGGCGTTCACCTACAGCGGCTACCCGATGGTCGAAGAGGCACGCGCACGGGTCGAGCGCGGCGATTTCGGCGCGATCCGTCTGGTCCAGGTCGAATATCTGCAAGGCTGGCTCAGCCAATCGATCGACACCGACGGCAACAAGCAGGCCGAATGGCGCACCGATCCCGCCCGCGCAGGGCTCGGCGGCTGTCTCGGCGACATCGGCACGCATGCGTTCCAGCTCGCCGAGCATGTCTCCGGCCTGTCGGTGCAATCGGTCTCGGCGGACCTCACGACGCATGTCGAGGGCCGCCGACTCGACGACGACGTCAGCGCGCTGCTCCGGTTCGAGGGGGGTGCCCGCGGCACGCTGAAGGCGAGCCAGGTCGCAGCGGGCGAGGAGAACGGGCTTCGACTGCGCATCCACGGCGAACGCGGCGGACTCGACTGGTCTCAGATGGAGCCCAACACGCTGACGCTGCGCTGGCTCGACCGCCCCGCGGAGAGCGTGCGGACCGGCGGTCCGGGCATGCTCGACACCACCGCGACGCTGGTGCGTACACCCGCGGGTCATCCCGAGGGCTATATCGAGGCGTTCGCCAACCTGTACCGCGCGTTCGCCTCGGCGATCCGCGGTGATGGCGGCGGCAATCGAGGAGACGGCCGCTGGTTTCCGGCCGTGACCGATGGCTTGCGCACGATGCGCTTCATCGAGGCGGTGATCGCCAACGCGGGCGCAGATCGGAAATGGACTTCAGTAAATCCGGGAGAGAATGAATGAAGCTGCTCATGGCTCTGGTCGCAGGAAGTATCGCGGCGGTTGCGGCCGTCACGGTCTCGGCGCCGACCACCGCGCAATCCACCGCGGCCGCACCGCCCGCCTTCGCCGCGTGCCGCGCGTGCCACACCGTCGTGAAGGGCGGCAGGAATGGCATCGGCCCGAACCTGTACGGCGTGGTCGGCCGCGCCGCCGCTGCGACGCCTGGGTTCAACTACTCGCCGGCGATGAAGGCATCGAAGCTGCGCTGGGACGAGAAGACGCTCAACGACTATCTCGCCGCACCGCAGAAGAAGGTGCCGGGCACGCGCATGCCGATCGCGACGCCCGATCCGGCCAAGCGTGCCGCGATCATCGCGTATCTCAGGGCCGAGGGCTCGAAATGACGGTAATGGTCGCATGACGCTCTCCCGTAGAAATCTGCTCGGGGCTGGGCTCGCGGCAGGCGCCGCCGCCTCGCTGATACCCGGCATGGCCGCAGGGCAACGCCGCAGCTCGAACGCCGCGCGCTTCTCGCTCGGCTACGCGCCGCACGAGGGCAGCTTTGCCAGCCGCGGTGGACGGATCGAGCAGATCGCCTACGCCGCCGATCAGGGCTTCACCGCCTGGGAGGACAACGAGGCGGCGACGCGGTCGGTGGCCGAGCAGGAGCAGATGGCCAAGGCGCTGGCGCAGCGCGGCATGACGATGGGCGTGTTCGTCGCCAGCATGCCCAAATGGTCGCAGTCGCGGCCGCTGCTCGGCGCCAATGACGGTGCCGAGCGCGAGGCGTTCCTTGCCGACATCCGCGCCTCGCTCGACGTCGCCAAGCGACTGAACGCGAAGCACATGACCGTCGTCACCGGCTTCATGGATCCGAAGGTGCCGGTCGATATACAGACGGCGCGCGTGATCGACATCATGCGCCGCGCGGGCGACATCGTCGCGCCATCGGGCACGGCGATGGTGATGGAGCCGCTCAACACGCGGACCAACCATCCCGGCGTCTATATGCAGTCGATTTCGCAGGGCTATGCGGTCGCGCGCGGCGCCAACAGCCCGGCGGTTAAGATCCTCGCCGACCTGTATCACGAGCAGATCCAGTCGGGGAATTTGATCCCGACGCTCGACACCTGCTGGAACGAGATCGGCTATATCCAGTTCGGCGACAATCCGGGCCGCAACGAACCCTCGACCGGCGAGATCAATTTCAAGTCAATCGTGAAGTGGCTGAAGGCCAAACGCTATTCGGGCGTGATCGGGATGGAACACGGCAATTCGATTGCAGGGCGTGCTGGCGAGGATCGCCTGATCGCCGCCTATCGCGAAATCGATGCAGCATGAGGGGGACGGGGATGAGGGGAAGACGCATGAACACCTGTTTGATGGCGAGCGCCGTCACGGCGATGACGCTGATGACGACGGCGCCGATCGCAGCCCAGGAGAAGCCCGGCTTCAAGGATACGCCGATGTTGCCCGGCGGCCAGTGGCGGGTGCACGACGCCGACCGCCCCGCGCCGGCCGTCGTCGCCCCAGCCGCGACCCCCGGCGGTCCGCCCGCCGACGCGGTCGTGCTGTTCGACGGGCGTTCGCTCGACGCATGGAAGCCCGATCGGATCGCGTGGCCGATCGCGAACGGTGCGCTGACCATTCCGTCGCGCGCGAAAAGCGGTGGCGAGAACAACCTCGTCTCGAAACAGAGCTTCGGCGACGTGCAGATGCATCTCGAATTCCGCTCGCCCAACCCGCCGACCAAGACGTCGCAGGATCGCGGCAACAGCGGCATCTGGTTCATGCAACGCTATGAATTGCAGATCCTCGATGGTTCGCAGAACCCGACCTACGCCGATGGCACCGTCGGCGCGGTCTATGGCTGGAAACCGCCGCTGGTGAACGCCGCGCGCCGGCCCGGCGAGTGGCAGACCTACGACATCGTGTTCGAACGGCCCCGCTTTGCCGCTGACGGCAGCCTGCTCCGCCCTGCGTACGTCACGGCGCTGCTCAACGGCGTTCTCGTCCAGAACCACCAGGCGATGCTCGGCACCACGATCTGGCGCAAGGTCGCCAGTTACACTGCGCACGCCGACGCCGCGCCGATCCAGCTTCAGGATCACGATTCGCCGGTGTCGTTCCGCAACGTCTGGGTTCGTCCGCTGCCCGAGGCGGCGATCGCGCAGGACCTGAAGAAGGACGGTAAATGATCGATCGCAGAACTGCACTCGCGGGTGTCGTCGCCATGTTCGGCACGGCTTTGTATGCGCCAATCGCCCGCGCAGCCGGGGTCGCGGCAACTTCGGGCGCAGCGGTCGGCATTCCCGTCATCAGCGAAGGCCCGCCCAGCGTCGCGGTCTTCACAGCCCCCCAGCGCGCGCTGATGACCGCACTCAGCGAACGAGTCCTGCCGACCACCGATACGCCGGGCGCGATCGCCGCGGGTGTCCCGGCTTATATCGAAAAGCTGCTCGCCGACTGGGCCGCGCCGGCTGACCGCGTGCCGATCCTCGCCGGGCTGGACGCGATCGAGGCGCGCAGCCTGAAGGACTATAAGGTCGCCGGCGCCAAGGCGACCGCGGCGCAGCAGGATGCGCTGCTCACGCTGGCGATGAACGATCAGATCCCGTCCGGCGGCGTCTTCTTCGAGGCGTTCCGTCAGCTTGTCGTCACCGGCTATTACACGTCGGAAATCGGCATGACGCAGGAGCGCGAATATCTGCCGGTGCCGGGCGAGTATAACGGCGCATTTCCCTATTCTCAGGTCAACAAGGTGTATTCCGCATGATCCTCAGCCGTAGAAACCTGCTCGCCGGCTCCGGTGCGGTCGCAGCGCTCGCGTTCGTGCCGACCGCATCGGCCGCACAGTTGAAGGCGATCGGCCTGCAACTTTACACGATCCGCGACATCTTCTCGAAGGACCCGGTCGGCACGCTCGGACAGGTCGCCAGAATCGGCTACCGCGAGGTCGAATTCGGTGGTGGCGGCTATGACGGCATGGATCATGCAATGCTGCGCCGGACGATGGACAAGCTCGGCCTGACCGCGCCCTCGGTGCATATCGGCTACGACGCGCTGCTCAAGCAGTTCGACCAGTCGGTGACGATGGCCAAGACGCTCGGCGCGACCACCGTCGTGCTGCCGTACATGACCGACGAGCATCGCAACGAAGCGGGCTGGGCCGCGGCGCTGCCGAACTTCAACCGGTTCGCGACCGACCTGAAAAAGGCCGGGCTGGGCTTCGCCTATCACAACCACGATTTCGAGTTCACCACCAAGCCGGGCGGCGTCAGCCTGTACGAGCGGCTGCTGAAGGAGACCGATCCCGCGCTCGTGAAGCTCGAACTCGATCTCTACTGGGCATTGCATGCCGGCGAAAACCTGACGACGCTGATCGAGCGGCTGTCGACCCGCCTCTACGCCTATCACGTCAAGGACATGCGTCCCGACCGGAGCATGACCGCGGTCGGGCAGGGCACGGTCGATTTCGGCGCGCTGTTCAAGCTGAAGGGCAGTGCCGGCGTGCGCCATTTCTACGTCGAGAACGATCAGGCCCCCGCGCCGTATCTGCCCGACATCACCACGAGCTTCCGGACACTGCGCGCGCTTCGTTTTTAAACGGACGAGCTTCGGACGGGGCGTGTTTCTGAGTATTAGGAGAGGAAGGTCATGGCTGAGACCAACAGGTTCGACGCGATCGTAATAGGTTCAGGCGTAAGCGGCGGTTTCGCTGCGAAGGAACTGACCGAAAAAGGCCTCCGCGTTCTGATGCTGGACCGCGGCAAGATGGTCGAGCACGGCGAAGGCTACACCTATGACGGCAAGCCCGCCTACGAGGTGCCGGCACGCAACATCATGCCCAAGGCATTGTTGGACAGCGATTATTTCATCGCTAAGCACGGCTATGTCCAGCCCAGCAACCGCGAGTTCCACAATGACGACCGGCTGAATCCGTACGCCTATGACGAGGGCAGCAAGTTCTACTGGATCCGGCCTGGCGCGGTCGGCGGCAAGTCGCTGATCTGGGGCCGCTGGTGCTTCCGCTGGAGCCCCGCCGATTTCGAGGCGAACAAGCGCGACGGCATCGATGGCGATTGGCCGATCCGCTATGACGACGTCGCGCCGTGGTACAGCTATGTCGAGAAATACATCGGCGTCTCGGGCTCGCGTGAGAACCTCGCCTATCTGCCCGACAGCGAGTTCCAGCCGCCGATGCCGATGAACGTCGCCGAGAAGTGGTTGAAGCAGAATCTCGAAAGCAAGTTTCCCGGCCGGAAACTGATCAACACCCGGCTGTCGAACATGACCGAGGACAAGCCCGATCAGAACCGCACGAAGTGCCAGTTCCGCAACCAGTGCGGCAATGGCTGTTCGTTCGGTGCGTATTTCTCGACCCAGGCCGTTACCCTGCCAGCCGCCCGCGCGACCGGCCGGCTGACGCTCAAGTCGGACTCGGTCGTCACCAACTTGGTGTACGACGCGGCACGCAAAAAAGTCACCGGCGTTCGCTATATCGACGCCAAGACCGGCCAGGCGGAAACCGTCAACGCGGATCTCGTCTTCCTCTGCGCCTCGGCGATCGCGTCCACACAGATCATGCTTAACTCGCGCGCGCCGGGCAGCGACCGCAGCTATTTCGACGAGAGCGGCACGCTCGGGCGCTATGTGATGGATCACATCTTCCGTGTCGGGGTCGAGGGCGACATCCCCGGGATGGAAGAGTTCATCGAATTCGGTCGTCGTCCGGGCGGCGTCTACGTCCCGCGTTTCCGCAATATCGGCGGCGACGAGGGCGTCGGCTTCAAGCGCGGTTATGGCTATCAGGGCAGCGCCTATCGCAACCCTGCCGCCCCTGTCGGGTTCGGCGCATCGATGAAGCAGGGCATGCGCAAATACGCGCCGTGGCGGTTCAGCATGGGCGCATTCGGCGAATGCCTACCCTATGCGGACAACAAGGTTTCGCTCCACCAGAGCAAGGTCGACCGGTTCGGGGTGCCGCTGGTGCGGTTCGACGTGCGCTTCCGCGACAACGAACTGAAGATGATGGCCGACGCGCGAACGCAGGGCGAGGCGATGCTGAAGGCGGCGGGCCTGACCAACGTCAAGAGTTCGGAAAGCGAGCACGTACCCGGCGACGCGATCCACGAAATGGGCGGCGCCCGCATGGGCCGCGACCCACGCACGTCGGTGCTTAACGAATGGAGCCAGGCGCATGCGGCGTCCAACCTCTACGTCACCGACGGCGCGCAGATGGCGTCGATCTCGTGCGTGAACCCGTCGCTGACGTTCATGGCGTTGACCGCCCGTGCCGCCGATCATGCGGTGCGCCAGATGAGAAAGGCCTGAGCGCGATCCCGTAATCCAGTGCGGTGGAGCCAGCGGCTTCACCGCATCAGGACTGCGGAGTCCGGTGCAGATCCCGTCGCGAAGCCGCCGACGATTTTCCAAGCGCGCAGATCGACGATTGCTACCCGGTCGTTCTGCAACGATGCATAGACCGTGTCGCCGACGATGTTCAGACCCGGTGCCGCCGCCGGAAGCGGGAGATAGTCCTCCTCAGCCAACGTCGTCGGGTTCAGCCTCGACAAGCTCTTGTCCTGCGTATTCGATACGATCAGCTTGCCGTCCGTCTGGGTCACGATCCTGACCGCCTCACCGCGCATCGTGCGTTGCATCCGCCGGGTCAGCGATGTCGCATCGAGAGCATGCAGCGTGCCGCTGGGACGATCGATGACGAACAGGGTCTGTTCGTCGGCGCTCAACGTCATCGCTTCGGGGGCGACGCCGATATGCTGGAGGACCGGGGCTACGCCGATGTCGTCCGTATCGACCATGATGACCGCACCGCTCAGCGTGTCGGCGACATAGCCGCGGGAGCCGTCGCGGCGGATGACCAGGTAATGGCTTCGCGCTCCATTGACCGGCACCAGTCGCGCGGGCGCATCGTCCGTCTGCGGGGTGTCGAACCGCGCCAACACGCTGTCTTTCTCGGACAAGACATACAACCGCCCCTTCGAGTCCATCCGCACCGCGTGCAGCCGGCCGAACGGGGTCAGGTCGATGGTTCGTGCAAGAGTCCTTTTCTCGAGATCGATGACCCAGACGCGATGACCACCGACGCCCGGCGCCTTCCAGCTTTCGACGCCATAATCGCCGACGAACGCATAGCGGCCGGCGGGGTCGGCGACGATCTCGTGCGGTTGCGTCCCCAATGGGACAACACCGACGCGCTTGCCGCCGGGAACCGCGTAGAAGGCCACGCGACCCTCGTTCTTTTCGACCACGGCAAGCGTTTCCATCTTCGCCGCTGGTTTCGCCAGGATCTGCGCGGCTGCGCGCGTACCGATCACGGTTGCGGCGAGGGCGCCCCCTGCAAGCGTCCACAGACCTTGACGGCGATTGATCAGCGACATGTCGAAACTCCTTGTTTGTCTTTCAAAGACATGAGCGACGGACGGGTTCCGCGACAATCGCGCGCCGTCGGGTCGACCATCGTTCCAGCCTCGGAGGCAAGTGCGAGCACGAAAGATGTCGCGCGTTGCGAGGTTCGGCCTCGGGCCGGTTCGTCGAACGGGCAGGAGACGATTGCAATGCATCCAGTGGCGGGCGACAAGCAGCCTGATCGGAGATTTCATGCGTCTAGCTTTCGCCCTCGTCCTGCTGCCGGCCGTTCCGCTCCTACAGGCCAATCTCGCGGCGCCGGATGCGGTAACGCGTTCGACCGTGCAGGATGCCGCACTGCTCGCGTTCCTCGATCGTGCGTATGACGAGCAACTCGCGCTCAGTCCGGAATCGCAGACCCAGCTGGGCCTGAAAACCAATTATGACCGGCTCGACGATTATACCGACGCCGCATCGCTGCGCGCCGAAGCGCTCGCCGAACGGCAGCTGGCGGCGATGCACGCTCAGTTCAAGCCGGAACAGTTGAGCGAAAGCGCGCGGGTGAGCTACCGCCTGTTCGAATATGAAGTCGAGCGCGGCCGTCAGTCGCTGCAATTTCGCAAGTTGCGGTTCCCCGTATCGACCAACGGCAGTCCGGCGGGCGAGATCCCCGTTCTGCTTATCAACAATCACAAGGTCGAGACGGTCGCCGATGCGACGGCGTACATCGCCCGCCTTCGCGATACCGAGCGGGTGATGCGCGAGGTGTCGGCGACGATGCGCGCGCAGGCGGCCTTGGGCATCGTCCCGAACAAGGTGAACTTCGCGCCGGCGCGCGGCGATGCGAAGGCGATCATAACCGGCGCACCGTTCGAGGCCGGCCCGGACTCAAGCGTGTGGGCGGACTTTCGCAAGAAGGTCGGCGCGTTGGCTGCGCCGGCCGCCGTCAAGGCGAAACTCCTGGCCGATGGCAGTGTCGCGCTGACGGGGCCGTTTCGCACGGGGTACGGCGTGTTGCTGACCACGCTCGACGAGATCGAACCCCAGTCCAAGGGCAATTTCGGTGCCTGGAGCCTGCCGAATGGCGCGGCCTATTATGCCGATCGGTTGAAGAACTCGACCACGACGGACCTGACCGCCGACCAGATTCACGCACTGGGTCTGAGGCAGGTCGCCGCGATCCGCCAGGAAATGGAGGCGGTCAAGCGCGAGGTTGGCTTCACCGGCACGCTCGAGGCATTCTTCGATCAGATTCGGACCGATCCGAAGTTCAAATATCCGAATACGGCAGAAGGTCGCGAACAGTATCTCGGCGATGCCCGCGGCGTGATCGCTTCGGTCATGGTCGCGGCACCGCGCTATTTCCGAAAGCTGCCAAAGGCGCCACTCGAGGTTCGCGCCGTTGAAAAGTGGCGCGAAGGTACCGCGTCGACCGCGTTCTACAATCCGCCGTCCGCGGATGGCACGCGTCCCGGCATCTACTACGTCAATCTGGTCGACATGAACCAGACGCAGAAGGTGCAGGTCGCCGGCATCGCCGCGCACGAGGGCGCGCCCGGTCATCACTTCCAGATCGCCCGCCAGCAGGAACTCGTCGGCATTCCCAAGTTCCGCAAATTCGGTGGGTATGGCGCGTATGTCGAGGGGTGGGGGCTGTACTCGGAACGGCTCGCGAACGAGATGGGGGTCTACAAGACACCCTATGACCGGTTCGGGATGTTATCGCTGCAGGTCTGGCGCGCGATCCGGCTGGTGCTGGACACCGGCATCCATTCGAAGCGGTGGACCCGTGACCAAGCGGTGGCGTACTTCAAGGCGAACAGTTCGGTATCGGATACGGATATCGGCCGCGAGGTCGACCGGTATTTCAACTGGCCTGGTCAGGCCACCAGCTACATGGTCGGCCAGCTCAAGATCACCGAACTGCGCGATCGTGCCAAGCGCGAACTCGGGGACCGCTTCGACATTCGCGACTTTCACGAGGCGATTTTGAGCCAGGGTGCGCTCCCGCTGGACGTGCTCGACGAACAGGTGAACCGGTATATCGCCGACCGCCGCCGCTGAAACCAGCCCCGATAAAGTCAGCGGTGCGTTCGGTCGCGGGGGTCAAACCGCCAGATCGTGCGTCTCGACATGGTCGGCGATGGCGCCAGCCGTCGTCCACCAGATGCGCGGATCGTTCGCCTCGCGAAGCTCCTCCAATATCCTGGCCAGCGCCGGGACGCGGTGTGCCTGTCCCATGATATAGGGATGCAGCGCGATCCCCAAAACGGAGGGGCGGCGGTCGGTTTCCGATAACAATTGCGTGACCGCGGCGCGGATCATCGCCGCAAAGTCATCGGCCTCGCGATGACGCTGGATCACCGCGGGCAAGTCGTTGATCTCCTGCGAATAGGGTATCGACAACAGGCCGGCGTGCGCCGTAGTGAGGCGGGTCGGCTGATCGTCATGTGCCCAGTCCAGCACATATCGATAGCCCTCCTCGGCCAACACATCGGGGGTATCCTTGCTCTCCGAAATCCAGGGGCCGAGCCACCCCGTCGGACGGACACCCAGCGTCGCCAGTCGCTGCGTCACATCGGCGATCATGGCGCGTTCGCTTGATCGCGACAGGGTCCCTTGCGCGGTCGCGTTAGTCCGGCCGTGTGCCGCAATCTCGTCGCCACGATCGCGACAGGCTTCGGCTAGGCCTGGACAGCGATCGAGTATGTCGGCGTTCAACAATGCGGTCGTGCGCAGATCGAGTCTGTCGAACAGGTCGAACAGCCGCCACGCGCCGACCCGGTTCCCGTAATCGCGCCACGCGTAATTCATGACGTCGGGCTCGGTCTGCGATGGCGCCAACTCGGCACCCAGTCCGCCGCCAAAGTCGAACACCTCGTGATTGACGCCGAAGTAGATCGCCAGTCGCTTGCCTTCCGGCCAGTCATAGTCGGGTCGATCGGTGATCGGACGATAGGGGTAGCGGACAGCAGGGGTGTGTCTCATCCCGTCGCAACGTGCCGCCGCGCGATGCGATGCGTAGAACTTGGAAAAATCGTCATGAGAGCGAGATGCCGAACAAACATGACAGAATGTTTATATTGATAGTGACTCGCAAAAGCGATTGATCTAGGAGCGCCTCCAACACGGGGGTTCAGAATGAGTGTAACGAGTATATTGCTGGCTGGCGCAGCGTTCGTCGGTATCCCGGACGCGGCCATATCGGCTGCGCCGGCGCGGGATTTGACCAATGCCGAAAGCCCCGACGACGCGCAGAAGTCGGACGAAATCCTGGTTCTCGGGAAGAGCTACGGTCGCGAGGTCGGCAAGACGGTCACGCCGCTTAAGGACACGCCCAACACCGTCACGGTGATCGAGCGCGACCAGATCGAGGCGCAGAACCTGTTCACGCTGGAGGATGCGCTGACCGCCACCAACGGCATCACCGTCAACGGCGTTGGCAGCGAGGATCCATCGTTCTTCTCGCGCGGGTTCGCGATCTCGAATTACCTGATCGACGGCGTCCCCACGTTCGCGTTCAACTTCCCGTCCGCCGTCCCGGACCTGTTCTTCTACGATCGGCTCGAGGTGTTGCGCGGTCCGGCGGGACTGTTCAGCGGTTCGGGTAATCCCGCGGGCAGCATCAACATGATCCGCAAGCGCCCGCTCGACTCGTTCAAGATGCAGGCGAGCGCGGGCTACGGCACCTACGACAATGCCCGGTTCGAACTCGATGTGTCCGCACCGATCGGTCCGAAGGCAGGGCTTCGCGTCGGCGTCATGGCGCAGGATCAGGACCAGTTCTTCGACACCGCGCACCGCAACCGCATCGGCGCATTCGCCGTGGGGTCGCTCGAGATCGGCGATCGCACCACGCTGACCGTCGGCGGCAATTACGATCGCTTTCGACCCGCGGTCCAGTCGGGACTGCCCGGCATCCTGGGTGGCCTGGACGGTAGCGACGGCCAACTGCTCGACGTGAAGCGCTCGACCTATCTCGGGGCCGACTGGAATCGGTTCAACGCCGAGACCTGGACCGGATTCGCCGAGATCACGCACAAGATCAGCGATCGCTGGACGCTGCGTGCGACGGGGTTGTTCACCGATGTCGATCGCGTCGACATCTATAGCTATATCGGCAACCAGCCGGTCACGGCGACCAACGGCACGACCAGCCACATCGCCTATCGTGGCGACAGCAAGCAGCAGACTCGCTCGTTCGATTTCAACGGCGTGGGCAGCTTTCCGCTGTTCGGGCGGGACCAGGTCCTCATCCTAGGGGCGGACTACCAGGCGAGTTCGGGAACCTCCTACGCCACGCGCCTGTCCAATTATGCGCGGATCGACGTGTACAACCCGGTCTCGCCGCTGGAACCGCCGCTCGACCCCTACGCGGCGTCGCCCTATTATCCGGTGCAAGGCAGTGGCGCGACGTGCCCCAATGCCAGTACCGCTATCGTCCCCGCGCCGGCGAATTGCGTGTTGCAGGTCTATGGCGGATCATCGACCGACATCGAGCAATACGGCCTGTACGGACAGATGCGGCTCAGTCCCGTCGATGGCGTCACGCTGATCGGCGGCGGGCGTCTGACCTGGTGGGATACGACGACCGCGACGCTGCTCGCACCGAGCGGGGTGCTGCCGGCGCCGACACGGTACGGAATCGACAATCGCTTCACGCCTTATGCCGGGCTGGTCTGGGACGTGACGCGCACCCTGAACCTCTATGCCAGCTATGCAGACAGTTTCACGCCGCAGGCAGCCCCGGTCGGACGGGCGCGGCCCGATGGTGGACGGATCGAACCACTGGTCGGTGCGCAATATGAGGCGGGGACCAAACTCTCGCTGATGAACGACCGGTTGCTGCTGTCGGCGGCGGTCTACCAGATCACGCAGACCAACCGGTTGTTCAACGATCCCGATATCGCGACCGTGGTACTCCAGACCGGCAAGGTCCGGGCGCGGGGTTTGGAGGCCGAGGCGTCTGGCGAAATCCTGCCCGGCTGGCGGATCAACGGTGGCTATACCTATACCAAGACTCGCTATCTGGAGGACCAGACCACCGCGAACGAAGGCCTGCCGCTGGTCCCGATCATCCCGAAGCATATGGCCAAGGCATTCACCAATTATGCGCCCACCAACGGCGCCCTGGCAGGCGTGAGCTTTGGCGGCGGCGTGACGTGGTTCAGCGGCACCTATGGAGGTGTCGCGGCGGGGGTCAACGCCAATGGATCGTTCCGTCCGTCGACGATCGTTCGCCAGGGGAGCTATGCGGTCCTCGACCTGCGAGCAGGCTACCGACTGAGCGAACGGCTCGGCGTATCGGTCAACGTCAACAACGTGCTCGACAAGACCTATTATGCGCGCATCGCCGCCACCGGCCGCGGCAATTACTACGGAAGTCCGCGCACCGCGTTCGCGACGCTTCGGTACACGTTCGAATGATCGCGGTCGGGGGGAGCGGCCGATGACCGCGGGCGATGCGCATGCCCGCGCACGTTGGGCACGGCGTGGCGATATCGGGTTGCGCGTCGTCGCGGCGGTACCGCTCGGCTATGCGACGGCCAGCCTTTGGGCGATGGCGATCGCGCGGCTGCTACCCGGCGACCGTGCCGAGGCGAGTGTCACCGCGTCGCTGATAGCCCTCATGCTGTGCGCGATCGCGGCGATGTGGGCGTTCGCAGCCCGTAGCGGCTGGCGCGCACTCTGGACCCTCGTCGTTGCCGGCGCGGTCGGTGGTGCGATCGCGTGGATCTCGATCGATGCGTCGGGGCGGCTATGAGCAAGGGGTTCCGACAGTCGCAGGCGTTCCTGCACACGTGGTCTGGCCTGTTGCTCGGCTGGATCCTGTTCCTGGTGTTCGTCGCCGGCACGATCGCGTTCTGGCGCGAAGGGCTGAACCGCTGGATGCGGCCCGAGCTCGCACGTGTCGAACAGCCGATGCGCGTGCTCGCCGGCTCGCAAGCGTTCCTCGCCGGCAAGGCGCCGGATGCGAAGAGCTGGATCATCGCCGTGGCGACCGACCAGTCACCGGGCGCACAGCTGTTCTGGATACCCCAGCCCAAGCCCGGTGAGACGGGCGGGCGTGGCCGGCGCGGCCGTCGCGATACGCAGGCATTGATCGGTGCCGACGGCAAGCCTGCGAACGCCCGCGACACGCGTGGCGGCGAGTTCTTCTACCGGTTCCATTTCGATCTTCAGTACATGCCGGTGATCTGGGCACGGTGGCTGGTCGGTTTCGCGACCATGATGATGCTGGTCGCGATCATGAGCGGGATCGTCACGCACAAGAAGATCTTCAAGGACTTCTTCACGCTGCGGCGTGCCAAGGGCCAGCGGTCCTGGCTCGATGGCCATAACGCCACCGCGGTGCTCGCACTGCCGTTCCATGTGATGATCACCTATACCGGGCTCGTCACGCTGATGGCGTTGCTGATGCCGTGGGCGGTCGTGGCGAACTACACCAGCGAACGTACCGTGTCGGAGACGCTGTTCCCCACCGCCGCTGCGGTCGATCGCAGCGGTCGGCCAGCACCGCTGATCGACCTCCGAACGATCGCTGCTGACGCCGAACGCCGGCTCGGCGCACCGGCTAGCTTCATCGAGGTGAGCGACCCCGGCGATGCATCGGCGCGCGTCTCGGTCAGTCAGAGTGCGCATTCGATGCTGTCGTCGCGGACACCCCGACTGACCTATGACGGTGTATCGGGACGCCTAGTGTGGCGTTCGCCTCCGCCCGGGGCGGCGGCCGAGACCGCGGGCGCGATGATAGGCCTGCACGCTGGACGGTTTGCCGGCTATGGCGGCCGCTGGCTGTACTTCCTGTGCGGGGTCGCCGGAACGCTGATGGTCGCGAGCGGGCTCGTTCTGTGGACCGTGAAGCGCCGTGAACGCCTCCCCGACCCGACCCGACCGCATTTCGGCTTTCAGCTGGTCGAGCGTCTCAACGTCGCGGTGGTCGGCGGCTTTCCATTCGGCATCGCCTGCTTCTTCTGGGCGAACCGACTGCTACCTCTGGCCCTGAGCGGTCGTGCGGCCTGGGAAGTCCACGCGCTGTTCATCGCCTGGGGTATCGCCGCGCTGGCCGCGGTTATCGCCAAGCCGTCACGGGTCTGGCCGACGTTGTTCGCCGCGACCGGCCTGCTGCTCGTCACGCTACCGCTGTATGACATCGTCGCGACGGATCGGGGGCTGTTCGCGATGATCGCGATCGGAGACCTCATGATCGCCGGAATCGACGCAACGCTGCTGGCGTTCGGCGTCACGTTCCTTCTGCTGGCCAGACGCGTCGCGAACTATCGCCCGCCGGCCCGACGAGTCCGACCGTCACGAACGCATGCGGTCCCCAAACTATTGGAATCGGTCGAATGAGTATCTTCGTCCTGATCCTGACGACTACAGCCTTCTTGCTGCTCGGCCTCGCCACCGACGCGCAGTATCGGCGCCGGTTCGGTACGGGACTTTCGCGCCGGCGACGCAGCCTGTTGCGGAACGGGGGGTGGGGCGTCCTGGTCTTCAGCGTCGCACCGGCGATATTGGCCCGCGGCTGGATCTTTGGTCCGATCTTTTGGATCGCTGCGGTGATGGCAGGGGCGGGGGTCGCGTTCCTGTCACTCAACTTGATCGTCTCGCGATCTCCACCGCGGTAACATACGACCATCTACACATACCGAGGACGCTACGGTTTCTAAGCGGGGGAGATGGCCCGTCGGGCCACTCCCCACGCCAACAGCCAAGGCGGCAAGCCAATGCCTGCCGCCTCGGATCGATCAGGTGAGGCTGTGCTTCAGCGCGCTCATCTTGTCGTGGCCTTCGCGGACCGACGCATAGCCGTCCGAGATCGCGCTCTGCGTTGCCGACGACAGGTCGGTGTCCTTCATGGCCTCTTCGTACTTGGCCTTAATGTGATCTTCGCCACGCTCGACTTCGAGGATGATCGCCTTGTCGTCCTTACCGGTCAGCGCCTGCTTCAGATCCATGAACGTGCGATGCGCTGCGGCCAGCATGCTCGACTCCATTTCCGGCTCGCCGCCGAGCGTACGGACCTGACCCTGAAGCTGCGTGGCAACCTGGGCCCGATCGCGCGCGAAGTCGGCGAACATCGTTGCATACTGCGTGCTCTCGGCATCCTTCGCGGCGTCCTCATACCCCTTCATGCTGTCGAGGGTGGTCTTGATCAGGCCGTTCAGGACGGACACGTCGTGGTCGTTGCTCATGGTAGCTCCTGTGATGAAGTCCGCTCAACGATCGCCCGGGAATTTAGTCGCGTGCCGAGTATCTCCTGCGATGAATTTTGCCAAAGTCGTCGCGAATCCGTCAGGCCGGCGCTCGCCCCTCCAGGTACAAGTCCACCGGGAGATCGGCTGGCACAGCCACTTCGGGCCGTGGTCGCGTTGCGGCCGCCTCGAGCCAGGCCGGACCATCGGGGCGGTGGCGTGTCGATCCGTCCGATCGCGTCGGTACCTTGCCGTAGACGGCGGGGCCCTCCCGACCGGGAGATCCCCCGCCGAACGAAGCCGCGATATTGCCATAGGTCGACGGATCGCGACCATCCAGGCTCAGTCGATCGTTGAGGTAGCACGCCGTCGCCCACGCGGTCTGCGGGTCCGGCGTCATGGCAATGATCCGCTTGCCCCAATACATCCGCAAATTGTTGTGCATCCAGCCATCGACGAGGAACTGCCGCTGACACGCGTTCCAGCTTTCGTCGCGCGTCTCGCCGTGCAGCAACGCGTCGAGCGTCTCGAGCTCCGGCCGCGGGTCCGCCGCATGCGCTTCAAGCGTCTCGCGTGCCCATCCGGAAATCCGATCGTAACGTTCCGGCTCCACCAGCGCGGACGCCTGATAATGGAACCATTCCCGCCACGTCAGCAACTCGTCGGCGAACTTGTCCTTGGCGCCGGCCGGTGCCGCGGCGGCCTCGACCGTGGCCATGATCTCGCGTGGGCCGACGACGCCGAAGTGAAGATAGGGCGACAGCGTACTGGCCCCGACCGGATTGGTCGCATCGTTGCGCACGGCGGCATAGGTCGGCAGCACCGTGTCCATCAGCCGTTCGAGCTTCTCCAACGCGCCGCCTCGACCAAGCGGGAACATCGGGCTCGGCGGCAGCGAATGGTCGATTGCGGCTGCGGCGACGAGCCGATCGATGTCCGCATCCGTGCTGGTATCGAGCCGATCGGGGACGAACGGGAGCGGGCCGTCATAGGGAGCTAGCTCGGCCATCAGGTCGGACGCGGTGAGCCAGTCCGCGCGCAACGGCTCATGACGGCGCCGGAACGCGGTCGTCGAACCAATGTCGTCGCCGAGTATGGCGGGTGGCACCAGGCAGGCAGCGTTGACCGCGAGGACGGCGCGATCCGTCCGCGCCGCAAAACGCTCCGACTGCCAGCGCGCGACGAACGTCGGCTGATCCTCGACCAGGACCGCGGCACTTTCTGCTGCCAGCCGATAGACCAGTCCCTTTTCGCGCTTCTCGGCTCGGTCGACATACTGGATGCACGCCACGCCACGCTGCCGACATTCCAGGGAAAGATCGCGGCTGGCCCCCAGGATGAACCGATGCAGGCGATCGGACGCGTAGGGATAATCCTCGCGCAACCCGTGATAGACGAGGACGGGAAGACCCAGATCGTTCGCGAGGCAGATCGCGGCATCGATCACCGGGTTGTCCCGCGCGCGCAACGCCTGCTGCAACCAGCACAGGACATAGCGCGCAGCGGGGCGGACACCGTGCGCGTTCAGCGAACGAACGCGCGCCGCCTCGGCCCAGGTTGCAAGCGCGTCGGGAAGAGGATTGGTCATGGCTGTCCAACCATTGGGGGCTGCGACCGATCCCCGGCCACGGTCGGTGTTAAGAACGTCCTACATCGGGCAAGCGCTGCGTCGCGTCTTGCCTCGAGTTCCGCGAGCGATATCCCAGCGAGATCGAAGCGGAGTTCGTGCATGTCCATGCCAGACCGGTAGCCGCCGGCCCAGACGCTGGTCAGTTCGAACCCGCAATGCTGGAAGAACGGCGACACCTCTGGCGACGTATCGACGGTAACGTAGCGCGTGGCCGGTTCGGCAGAGGTGGCGACGTGGAGCAGGCGTTCGAACAGCAGCAGCTTGCCGAGGCCAGCGCCGTGATAGGCGCGCGCGGCCATGCCCCAGAAGAGCAACGCCTTGTTGTAATGCTCCCAGATTTCGTAGCCGCCGAACGCGGCGGGGACGCCGTCGACGTCGACCACGAATGCCGGACCGTCGGGCTCGTCGAGCGTTTCCTCCAGCCATTCGCGGTCGCCGGCGCCGAAATACTCGGGGAGGTTCGAGTCGAAGATCGAGAGGACGGCGGCGCGGTCTTTTTCTTCGTAGTGGCGGGTCGGGATTCTGCTCATTACGGACTCCACTGCGCGATGGTTTCGATCGCGTCGGTGGTGGAACGGCTCCAGCAGCGCGAAGTGCCCTCGAAGGTCGCGGTCGCGTGGGTCGGATCGGTCACGACGGTTTCGATCGCCTCGGGGCGGATGCGGCGGGGCTCGCCGACGAGTTTCGCGTGCGCTTCCTTAATCGTCCAGCGGCGGAACCAGGCTCGGGGTTGGGCGAGGGCGGGCAGGCGGCGGAGCGCGTCGGCTTCGGTCGGGGTCAGCATGTCCCAGAGCGGAGCGTGGTCGTCGATGACCTCGCGGTCGACCGCGATCGGCTGGCGTGCAGCGCCGATCAGGGCGTGCGCGCCGCGGCTGGAGAGGCTGAGATACCAGCCGTTGGGGGCGGAAACGATCGGCGCGCCGGCCGGACTGCGTATCAGTCGAACGTCGTCTGTGTCGCCGGCCAGTTTGTGGATCAGGGCGGCGGCCAGACCCTGCCGAATCGCGCGCGCATCGCCTTGCAGGCCGGCGGCGTACGGTCCGGTCTCGGCAACACTCCATGCGACTGGCGACTGACCGTCCCAAGCAAGGTCGGAGAGCGGACCGTCGTGCCAGATCGGCGTCACGTCGCGACGGCGATCCGCGCCGGGCTCCCGTCCCAGCTCGTGCCGTCGGGCAAGGTCTCGCCCTTCATCACCACCGATAGATCGCCGAGCTGTGCATCCGCGCCGATTTCCGCGTCGTACAGCACGATCGCGAGCGAGCCGATCGTCGCGCGGTCGCCGACGCGGATCGCGCCGACCTTCATCACGCGGTCCTCGAACAGATGCGTCTGCAGGCCAGCGAAGTCGTTGAGCGCGACGTCGTCGCCGATGTCGACGAGGTCGTGCTCGGTCAGGTCGGTGGTGTCGATGTAGCAGCGCTTGCCGATCCGCGCGCCCATCAGGCGGAGGTACACGCCGATCCACGGCGTCCCGCGCAACGGTTCAAGCAGGTTCGCGACCGCCAGATTCTCGTAGGTCGCGGTGACGAGTTCGGTGCGCCAGACGAAAATGCTCCAGAGCGGCGCGGTGGTGACCTTGTAGCGGCCGACGACGAGCCATTTGAGTGCGAGGACGAAGATCCCGCAGGCGAGGCAGAAGCCGACATAGAGGAAAGGGAACGTCGCTGCGACGATCAGTGCGCCATTGTCGAGGTCGTCGAGGTCGCCGACCACCGACAGAAGCAAGCTGAAGAACACCAGGAACGCGGTCAGCGACAAGGTGGTGCGAACCGCCTCGATCGACAGGCGCGTGGCGATCAGCGCGCGCGACGGATTGAACCGCGCCCCCTCGTCGAACATCGTGTTGACCTGTCGCACCGGCAGCTTGATCGCGGGCGAGCCGAACCACGTGCTGCCCGCCTCGGTGGCGAGTGCGGGATCGCTCGGCGGCTTCGAGAGCACGCCGACGAGCACTTCGTCGCCGATCTGCGTACCGCTCGGCAGCAGTGCGGAATTGCCGATGAAGCTGCGGCGGCCGATCTTGGTATGCGCGAGCTCGATCGTGCCGTGGCCGATCCGCGCCGCGCCGAAGATCACCGAGTCCGCGATGAAGCTCTCCTCGCCGATCTCGACGAGGTCGGGGACGATCGCGCTGGCGGTCGAGATTTCCGCGCGACGGCCGACCTTAACGCCCAGCGCGCGGTACCACGGCACGACGTACAGCGTCGCGAAGATCGGGTGGAGCAGGCGAAGCGCGAGGTCGTTGATCTGCTGGACGAACCAGTAGCGGACGTAGAATCCGCTGTTCCGCGCATACACCGCGGGTCCGACGCGACCGAGGATCAGGCGCTTGGCCGCCACCGTCAGCACGCACATCATGACGACATAGGTGACCGCGAGCAGCGGCGCGACCGCGACATAGGCATAGCCGCTGGTCGCCCAGTCGAGCTCGATCAGCGCGATCAGCCCGGGGGCGATCGGCAGGATCGCGACCAACGGCAGGATCAGCGCGCACAGGAACAGGCCGATCGCCGGGCCGGCGTTGCGCGGGGCTGCGGTGGCCGGGCGGCGGGGCGCATCGCCGTCATGCGCGGCGGGGGACCCCGCCCAGCGCTGGCCGGCGGGGATCGTCGTATCCGCGGGCAGTGCGGACAGGTCGTCGAGCATCGCATCGTCGCCGAGCGCGGCGTTGCGGCCGACCACTGCCATCGACCCGACGAACGCACCCTTGCCGAGCTTTACCGTCCCTAGTCGGAGCAGCCCGCGCTCGACCGAGCTGGTCGACAGGACCGACTGATCGCTGATGATCGCATCGTCGTCGGCGTGGAGCAGGTCGGCGGTGTCGATGATCCCGGTGCCGATATGGACTCGCTGGCCGATCTTCGCGCCCATCATCCGATAATAGCCGCGGATCATCGGCGTGCCCGCGAGATACGGCGTCGCGGTGACGCCGATGATCCGGCGGACCAGCCACCAGCGGAAATAATAGCTGCCCCAGAGCGGGTAATCGCCCGCCTTGAAACGCCCGACGATCAGCCATTTGAGCGCGATCGACAGGAACATCGACGCGATCGGCACGACCGTGAAGAACAGCCCGCTGAGGATCAGCGCGTCGACCCGCGGCATGTCGCCGGCGAGATGCGTGTAGGCGAGATAGGGCGAGAACCACTGGAGCCCCGCCAGCGTGTAGATCGGCAGCAGCGCGAGCGTCTGCGCGGCGACGCACAACCGACGCTTCCACGGCGCGATATGGTGGAAGCTGGTCTCGTCTAGGATCGCGACGGGCGTGGTCCCGCCAATCCGCAGCGCGAGCGCGCGGATGGTCGGCGCGGCGTAGACGTCCTCGAGCGACAGCCCTTCGAGGCCGCGCACCTTTCGCGCGGCCGAAACCAGGCGTGCGGCCTTCAGCGAATGGCCGCCGAGATCTTCGAACAGGTCGTCGAGCACCGATACCGGCTGCGGCGCGAACGCCTCGGCCCAGACACGGTGCAGACTTTCCTCCATCGGCGTGGCGGGAGCGACCATCTCGCGGTCCGACGTCACGGTGATCTCGGGCTTGACCAGCGCCTTGCGGTCGACTTTCCCCGAGGCGGGGAGCGTCGGCATGTGCGACAGCAGCTGATACCCAGCCGGGCGCATGTAATTGGGGAGACGCTCGGCGACGCGGGCCTTGAGGCCGACCATGTCGATCTCTTCGGCGGGGCGGGCGATCAGGAAGGCGGCGAGGAACTCCGAGCCGTCATCGTCTGTGAACAGCTGGACGACGGTCTGCGCGACGCCCGGCCATTCGCCGATCACCGCCTCGATCTCGGCGAGTTCGACGCGAAAGCCGCGGATCTTTACCTGCGTGTCGATGCGCCCGACGAAATCGATGTCGCCCGCCGCGTCGAGCTTCACCAGATCGCCCGACCGGTAGATACGTTCCGGAGCACCGGAAGGCCCGTCGAACGGCGTCATGATGAACTTTTCGGCGGTTAGATCGGGGCGGTTGACGTAGCCGACGCCGACGCCGGGGCCGCCGATCACGAGTTCGCCTTCCTGGCCGTCGGGGACCGGCTGCATATGCTCGTCCACCACCCAGGCGGTGTAGCCGGGGAGGGGCTTGCCGATCGTGATGCGCTGACCCGGGAACACCTCGGTCCAGGTCGCGGTGACCGACGTCTCGGTCGGACCGTAGGTGTTGAGCAACCGCAATCCGGGACGCGCGAGCCGGCGTGGCAGGTCTGCCGGGCACGCTTCGCCGCCCATGTTGAGCAGGCGCAGCGTCGGCACCGGATGCTCGACCAGCGCGATCAGCGAGGGGACGACGTGCCAGATCGTCGTGTTCGCCTCGGCGAGCGCGATCGCCACGTCGGGGCCGCTGGTTGCCAGCGCCTCGGTCGCGACCAGCACGACCGCGCCGACGAAGAATGCGCTCCACATCGTCTCGACCGACATGTCGAACGCGAGGCTGAACCCGCCGAACACCACGTCGGCCGGGGTCAGATCGAGGATCGCGCTTTCCGATCGGACCAAGTGACACGCATTGCCGTGCGAGATCATCACGCCCTTGGGGCGCCCGGTCGTGCCCGAGGTGTAGATGATATAGGCGAGGTCCTGCGGATCGCTGTGCGTCACGTCGCGGCCGATCGGTTCGGACGGCTCAGCCGCGAGATCGCCCAGCGCCGCATCGAGGGCGAGCGTTTTCCCCTTGAGGTTGGCGACGCGGCTGGCGACGGTGATCGTCAGCGCGGCTTCGCTGTCCTCGACGATGAAGTCGATGCGGTCCTGCGGGTAGCCCCAGTCGACGGGCACATAGGCGGCGCCGGCGCGCAGCACGCCGAGGATCGCCATATATTGGTCGAGCCCGCGCGGCAGGCACAGCACGACGCGGTCGCCGCGGCCGATCCCCATCGCACGCAGGCGATGCGCGAGCGCGAGGCTGCGCGTGGCGAGATCGGTATAGCTCCAGGCGGTCTTGCGGTCGTATTCCTCGTCCGCACCGATCAGCCGCAGCGCGGTCGCGTCGGGATGCGCCGCGCGCGTCGCGTCGAACAGCTCGTGCAACAGTTCGTCACGCGCATACGGCTCGGCCGCACGCAGCGCCGGCGCGGGAGCAATCGAGGCGATGCCTGTGCGCTGCAAAATGCCCTCATCCGAGGGGCTTACCGAAGTAACGTCGTGCATCCAGCGGGCTTAGCCGAACTGTTGCGTAGTTTGCTACCTGTGTTGCGGCGTCGTCGCTCCGAACGCGATCTCGAAGCACAGCCCCGTGTCGCCGGGGCCAGGCATGACGTCGAGCAGGCCGTGATGCGCGCGGGCGACGCGGTCGACGATCGACAGCCCGATCCCCGATCCTTCCGAACGCGATCCGTCGGCGCGCCAGAACCTGTCCTTGAGCCGGGCGAGGTGCTCTGGTGCAACGCCGGGACCATCGTCGGCGACGGTAAGCCGTGCACCGGGTCCTACGCCAACGAGGATATGCGTGCCGATCGGCGTATGCCCCACCGCATTGCCGACCAGATTCTCGAGCGCGAGCGTTACGGCGCCCGGATAGCCGATGACCGGCGCGATCTCTGATGTCACGACGTCCAGCGCGATGCTCCGTCCGCTGGCGATGATCGCAGGCGCTTGATTGGCGACGAGCGCCTCGGCCAGCACGGCGAGGTCGAGCGGCTCGCCGGCGTCCTCGACCGGGCGTTCGAGATCGGCGAGCGCGAGCAGCTGCGTCACCACGCGGCCGGCGCGATCGACCGATGCGAGCAACGAAGCCTTCACCGGACCGTCCTCCACCGCATCGGCGCGCAGGCGGATCACGGCGAGCGGCGTGCGGAGTTCGTGGGCGATGTCGGCGGCGAACGCGGTCTGCGTGCGGAATCCTTCTTCCAGTCTGTCGAGCGCTTCGTTGGTGGCGGCGGCGAGAGGTTCGACTTCGGACGGCAGCGTACCACGCGGCAACCGCGTGTCGAGCGTGCGTGGGCCGATCGCGGCGGCGGTCGCCGACACCGCCTGCATCCGCCGGGTGAGGCGGCGGGTGAGCAGCGCACCGATCAGCGGCACCAGCGCGGCGATCGGCAGGACGAGCAGCGCGAAGCGTTTGAGGAAGGCGCTGACGATGTCGTCGGTGATGACTTCGGGGGCGGCGCTGTCCTGCGACGCGACGATCCAGCGGCCGCCGGCTATCGGCACGCTGTACGCCTCGATCACGCCGCGGCGTAAGAAGTGCGCGCCGTGGTCCATCGGCACGGCGGCAACGATCCGCGGCCGGGCGGGGCCCTTCGCCATCAGGACGGTGCGGCGGCGGTCGATGATCGCGACCGCCATGCCGTCGGTCAGGACGTCGCTGGGCAGCGTGATCGACGGCAGGGCATTCGCGACGATGGCGGCCTGCTGGCGGAGCAGGCGGCGCTGGTAGTGATCTGCGGTACTGTGGAGCAGCGCGGCGACGCCGAGCGACAGCGCGATCGTGGCGATCAGCGCCATCACGACGTGGAGGGCGACGAACTGCCCCAAGAGCGAACGCGGCAGACGCAGCCTCATGGCTTGGGGACGATGATGTAGCCGACGCCGCGCACCGTCTCGATCCGCGCGCCGCTCGATGCGTCGTCGAGTTTCTTGCGCAGGCGATGGACATAGACCTCGACCGCGTTCGAGCCGAGCTCGCCGCCAAGTCCGAACAGGTGATCCTCCGCGATCCGCTTCGGCACGACGTTTCCCGCGCGCCGCAGCAGCAGTTCGAGCAGCTCGGTCTCGCGTACCGACAGCGCGATCGTCGTACCCTCGACATGCGCGACGCGGATTTCGAGGTCGAACGTGAGGCGACCACAGGTCAGCGAGCGTCCGAGATATCCCCCTTGGCGACGCAGCACCGCGAGCAGGCGCGCGTGCAATTCGTCGACGTCGAAAGGCTTCACCAGATAATCGTCGGCGCCTTCGTTCAGGCCGCGAATGCGCGCGTCGATCGTGCCGCGCGCGGTGAGGATCAGCACCGGACTCGTGTCGCCGCGACCGCGCATACGGTGGAGCAGTGCAAGTCCATCCTCGTCCGGCAACCCGAGATCGAGCAGGATCGCGGCGTAATCGCCGTCTTTCAGATACGCCTCGGCCTCGTCGCCGCTACGCGCGAGATCGACCGCGAACCCGCGCGGGGCCAGCGCCGCGGTCAGCGCCTGCGCCAGGTCTGCGTCGTCCTCGATCAACAGCACCCGCATCGGACTCGACCTCATCTTGCCGCGGCGCAGCATCCGTAAGCGCGCTGTAAGCCAGCGGCGCTACCGGCTCCAGTCTAATCCCCAAGGGGCTGATTATGCACGCATCGACGACACCCGAAACGCTTCCTCCCGCCGCCAAGCTTTCGCGATCCGCGCAGATGCGCTGGCTCGGGATCGCGGCCGGCGTGATCGTCGGGCTGGTGCTGATCGTCGTGCTGATCGGCAAGCTCACGCATCACGAGCCTGCGCCCGCACCGGTGACGCCGGCGGGGACGTTCCGGCCGACCAAGGACCAAATGGCCGGGCTGACGACGATGCGCGTCGGCTATGGTGCGTCCGATGCGCGGACGTTGGCGAGCGGCGCGATCACCGTCGATGGCGACCGTAGCACGCCGGTGCTGATGCCCTATTCGGGGCAGGTGGTGCGCGTGCTCGCGGATGCGGGGCAGCACGTGACCGAGGGCCAGCCGCTGATGCTGGTGAAGACGAGCGATTTCGTCGATGCGCGTAGCGGCCTGTTCGCGGCGCGCGCCGGGTTGCAGAACGCGCAGGCGCAGCTTGCGACGGCGCAGCGGACCGCGGAACGCCAGCGGCTGATCTACGAGACGGCTGGCGGCGCGCTGAAGGACTATCAGCAAGCCAAGACCGATCTTGCCGCCGCACAGGCCACGGCCCGGACCGCGGCGGCGTCGCTCGGCGCGGCACGCGACAAGCTGGCGATCCTCGGCAAGTCGCAGGGCGAAATCTCGCGCCTGGAGAATGTCGGCGAAGTCTCCGGCATCCACGACGTGACGACGTTGCACGCGCCGATCTCCGGGCTGATCGCGACGCGCGACGTGTCCGCGGGGCAGTATCTCTCGCAGGGCGGCGACAAGCCGGTGATGACGATCACTGACCCCTCACACGTCTGGCTGATCGCGCAACTCGCCGAGAACGACGCGAGCGCAGTGCATCGCGGCGACAGCGTCACCGTGACGACGCCGGCGCTGCCGGGCCGCAGTTTCCACGCGACGATCGATCTGGTCGGTGCCGCGCTCGATCCGCAGAGCCGTCGCCTGCCGGTGCGTGCGACGATCGCCAACCCGGACGGCGCGCTGAAGCCGCAGATGTTCGCGAGCTTCTCGATCCAGCGCCCGCATAGCGGCGATGCGTTGCTCGTTCCCGCCGCGGCGGTGATCCACGAAGGCGACGACGCACGCGTGTGGGTGGTGCGCCCCGACGGCCTGCTGGTCGCGCGCAAAGTCACCGCCGGCGAGGAGCAGGACGGCAAGGTCGCGATCACCGCCGGTCTGCGATCGGGCGAGCGGATCGTCACCACCGGCGCGCTGTTCGTCAACGAAGCCGGTCTCGGCGAATGAACCGGATCGTCGAATTCGCGCTGCGTCAGCGGCTGCTGATCGTCGGTATCTTCGTCGCCATGCTGGTGGCGGGGGGCGTCGGCTTCTACAACCTCAACATCGAGGCGTATCCCGACCCGGTCCCGCCGATGGTCGAGATCATCACCCAGACCCAGGGTCTGTCGGCCGAGGAGATGGAGCGCAACGTCACCATCCCGATCGAGGTCGGCATGGCGGGCATTCCGCATCTGACCGCGATCCGGGCGATCTCGCTGTTCGGGCTGTCGGACATCAAGATCCAATTCAGCTACGACCTGACCAACGATCAGGCCAAGCAACAGGTCATCAACCGCCTCTCGCAGCTCCCGCCGCTCCAGGGTGGCGCGCAGCCGACATTGTCCCCGACCAGCCCGGTCGGCGAGATCTTTCGCTACAAGATCACCGCGCCGAAGGGCTATTCGGTGATGGACCTCAAGACGTTGCAGGACTGGGTCCTCCAGCGCCGGTTCAAGCGCATTCCGGGCGTGATCGACGTCACCGGCTGGGGCGGCAAGCTTCGCACCTACGACGTGGTGATCGACAACGACCGCCTCGCCGCGCACAACGTGACGGTGTCGCAGGTGCTGGCGGCGCTCGCCAAGAGCGACGGCAATGTCGGCGGGCAGACGATCAATTTCGGCGCGCAGGCGGCGATCGTCCGTGGCATCGGCCTGATCCAGTCGGTCGGCGGCATCGAGAACGTGCTCGTCGGCACCGGCGGCGGCCAGCCGGTGTTGCTGAAAGACGTCGCGCACGTCCGGATCGGCAACGCACCGCGGCTCGGCATCGCCGGCTACAACGACCAGGACGACATCGTCCAGGGCATTGTCCTGATGCAGCGCGGCGCGCAGTCGATGCCGACGATCCTCGCCGTGCAGAAGGAAGTGTCCGACATTAACGCGTCGGGCATCCTGCCGCCGGGCGTCCATCTCGACCGGATCTACGATCGCTCCGACCTGATCCACCTGACGATCCACACCGTGCTGGAAAACATGGTGGTCGGCATCCTGCTGATCTTCGCACTCCAGTGGATTTTCCTCGGCAATCTGCGCAGCGCGATCATCGTGTCCGCGACGATCCCGTTTGCGCTCGCCTTCGCGATCCTGATCCTCGTGTTGCAGGGCGAGAGCGCGAATTTGCTCTCGGTCGGCGCGCTCGATTTCGGGCTCGTGGTCGATGCCTGCGTGATCATGGTCGAGAACATTTTTCGCCACATGGTCGAGCGATCCGCGCATGTCGAAAGCGGGAAGGGGCACTACACGCTCGCCAACCGCTTCTCGGCGGTGCTCGGCGCCAGCTCCGAGGTCAGCCGCGGGATCTTCTTCGCCGCCGCGATCATCATCGCGAGCTTCCTGCCGCTGTTCACGCTGACCGGCGTCGAGGGGCACATCTTCGGGCCGATGGCGAAGACCTATGCCTATGCGATCTCCGGCGGCCTGATCGCGACCTTCACGGTCGCGCCGGTGCTGGCGACGCTGCTGCTGCCCGACAAGCTCTCCGAAGTGGAGACGTGGATCGTTGGCAAGCTGCGCCGCGTCTACGAGCCGGCGGCGGCGTTCGCGCTCGGCAACCGGGTCGTCGCGATCGGTGGCGCCGCGTTGCTGATGCTGCTCGCAGTGGTCGGCGTGCGCTCGCTCGGGATCGAGTTCCTGCCGCATCTCGAAGAGGGCAACATGTACATCCGCGCGACGCTGCCCGCGTCGGTCAGCCTCGAGGCGGGGCAGCCGGTGGTCAACGGCGTCCGCCGCATCCTGATGCAATATCCCGAAGTGCAGGCGGTGTTGTCCGCACACGGTCGCCCCGATGACGGCACGGACTCGACGGGCTTCTTCAACGCCGAATATTTCGTGCCCTTGAGGCCGTTCGACACCTGGCCGAGCGGCGTCACCAAGGAGACGCTGACCGAGGAACTGTCGAAGCGGCTGTCGGCCAAATATCCCGGCGTCGACTTCTCGTTCTCGCAGATCATCGAGGATAACGTCGAGGAGGCGGCGTCGGGCGTGAAGGGCGCGAACTCGATCAAGCTGTTCGGCCCCGACCTGACTACGCTCGAGAAATATGCCAACCAGATCAAGGCGCAGATGGGCAAGGTCCGCGGGATCGAGGACCTCGGCGTGTTCCAGTCGCTCGGCCAGCCGACGGTGCGGATCGACGTCGATCGCGCGCGTGCCTCACGCTACGGCCTGACCCCCGACGACATCAACGCGACCGTTGCCGCGGCGATCGGCGGGCAGTCGAACGTCGACCTGTACGAGAAGGGCACCGATCGCCACTTCCCGATCGTCGTCCGCCTGAAACCCGAACAGCGCGACACGATCGATGCGATCCGCCGGATCACGATCGGTGCGCCGTCGCCCGATGGCGCGGGCACGATCCAGGTGCCGCTGTCGGAGGTCGCCGACGTTAAGCTCACCAGCGGTGCGTCGTTCATCTACCGCGAGCATCAGGAGCGCTACATCCCGATCAAGTTCTCGGTCCGTGGCCGCGATCTCGGCGGGGCGGTGGACGAGGCGCATGCGCGGATCGAGCGGACCGTCCACCTGCCGTCGGGCTATCACCTCGAATGGGCGGGCGAGCTCGACAACCTCAACAACGCGGTCGCGCGCCTGGAAGTGGTGGTGCCGATCAGCCTGCTCGTGATCCTGCTGCTGCTCTACGCGAACTTCGGCTCGATCCGCGACAGCCTGCTCGCGTTCTCGGCGATCCCGATGGCGATCATCGGCGGCGTGCTCGCACTCGCGCTGACCGGGACCGCGTTCAGCATCTCGTCGGCAATCGGCTTCGTCGCGCTGTTCGGGATCGCGGTGATGGACGGGATCCTGGTGGTCACGACCTACAATCACGCCGTCGACGAGGGCGCGCGGCGGGAGAATGCGCTCGCGACGACGGTGCGCCACAGTCTGCGTCCGGTGGTGATGACCTGCCTGGTGGCGGCGATCGGGCTGCTCCCCGCCGCGCTGTCGAGCGGGATCGGCAGCCAGGTGCAGAAGCCGCTCGCGCTGGTCGTGGTCGGGGGCATGACGCTCGCGCCGATCCTGATCCTGCTGGTCCTGCCGGTGCTGATCGACCGCTTCTCGAAGCGCGTACCGCCCGAGGATCGCGGCGCACACGGACGCGACGTCGGCCATCACGCCCATCCGGAGGCTCAAGCATGAAGCGTCTCGCCATCCTCCTGCTCGCCGGCGTTACGAGCGCCTGCACGATGGGGCCTCACCATCTGGACGCACACGCCAGCCTGCCGCCGGCGCCCGCCGCGCAGACCTTCGCGCCTTCTAGTGGCGCGACCCAGGCTACCATGCTTCCGGCAGTACCGGCCGAATGGTGGCGCACCTTCGGCAGCGCGCAGCTCGACACGCTGGTGACCGAGGCGCAGGCGCACGCGACCGACATCGCCGTGGCAGAGGCAACGCTGCGGCAATACCGCGAGCAGGGCTCCGCCACGGCGGGCTCGGCGCTGCCGCAGGCCGACGTGAACTATCAGGCGGAGCGCACGCGGATCTCGAACGCGCTGTCGCCCGCGGTCGCGGACCAGAACCAGCAGCTCTACACGCTGCACACCGCGCAGGTGACGGTGAGCTATGCGCCCGACCTGTTCGGCGGCACGCGGTCGAAGATCCACTCCGCGCGCGCCGCGACCGAGACGCAGCGGCAGCGGCTCGCGGCGGCACGGACGACGGTAATCGCCAACCTGGTCGAGGCGGTGATCCAGCGCGCCTCGCTCGCCGAGCAGATCGTCGCGGCGCAGACCGCGATCGCGGTCAACCGCGACATCCTGCAGACACTGGTCAAGCGCCAGCAACTCGGCGCCGTCGGCGCCGCCGACGTCTCCACGCAACAGGCGGCACTCGCGACGGCCGAAGGCGCACTCCCCCCGCTGGTCCGCGCCGAAGCGCATCAGCGCGTGGTCATCGGAACGCTGATCGGGCGCTCGGCAGGTTCGGACATGCCGCCGCTACCGACGCTCGCGTCGTTGACCCTTCCACGCGATCTGCCCCTGATAGTCCCCTCCAATCTGGTCGCAAGACGCCCCGACGTGCTGGCCGCGCAAGCGCAACTCGAGGGGGCAGGGGCCGATGTCGGCACTGCCATTGCCGCACGGCTCCCCGCGATTTCGCTCAGCGGATCGGCGGGCGGCACATCCGAACGGTTCGGCGACATGTTCAAGAGCGGCAACCCGTTCTGGACGCTGATCGGCGGGATCACGCAGCCGATCTTCCACGCCGGCGCGCTCCGCCATCAGCAGCACGCCGCCGAAGCCGCGCTGGATGGGGCGAAGGCGCAATATCGTGCCGCGGTGCTCCAGGCATTCGGCGACGTGTCCGACGCCCTGACCGGTCTGCGCACCGACGCCGACGCGCTCGACTCCGCCACGCGCGCAACTGACGCATCCGGCCGTGCGCTGAATTTCGTCCGCCGCCAGCTCGCGCTCGGCGACGTCGGCACGCCCGCATTGCTCAACGCGACCGCCACCGACGCGCAGGCACGCGGCCAAGCCGTGCAGGCGCGCGCCGCCCGGTTGGCCGACACGGTTGCGCTATTTCAGGCCGCGGGCGGCGGCGTCACAGGAGGATAATCGATGGGCGGCATGATAGGCGCGACGAGCGGCAAGTTCGTCCTGATGGCGGCAACCCTGCTGTTCCACGGCCGGGTGGACAACGCGCCTACGACGATCGCCATCGTCCCCGGCGCGCCGCACTCGGCGATCGGCACGAGGCTGGCCGATCGGCTCGCACATCGCGACCGGGTCAAGATCGGTATCCGCGCGGAGTATCTCTACGCGCCGATCGCCGCGGTCGAATCGGCCCCGGCGGACGGTGCGGACCTGCGGATCGGCCAGGATATCCTCGACGCGCACCCGATCGAGATCGACTTCCCGCACCACGAACTTCGCCTGTTGCTGCCGGGCGAGGCAGCGCGTGCCGAACGCGGCATGACCGCAATCCCGGTCACGCACCAGGCGGACGGCACGATGACGGTGCCGCTGACGCTCGACGCCGCGCCACCGACCGCTGCGGTACTCGACCTTGCGCACGCCACCGTCGTGACCGCGCCGACCGTAGCCAGCGCCGTCGCGCTCGGCCATTCGATCCTCAAGAACCCCATGGTCGTGCACGGCGCCAGCCCGACGGTCGGGCTCAGCGCGTTCGAGGACATGCGGGTAATCTTCGATCTCGGCCACGACCGGATCTGGATCGCGATGTAACTAGGCTTGGCTTCGGGGCAAGGTCGGGGCTAACCGCGCGGTCATGGCCGCCCTGTCGATTTTCATCGTTCTTCATGACTTCGCCCTGGGCGGCACCGAACGCGTTGCCGTCCGGCTCGCCGAAGCGTGGGCAAAGCGCGGCGTCAAGGTCACCATCTTTGCCGGATCGGACGCAGGGCCGCTGCGCGGTCTGGCGGGGGACCGGGTAGACGTCGCGCTTGCCGATCCGCCGATTCCGCGCCGCCGCGGATCGCGCCGTCGTCTGGCGCACGCGGCCCGCGCCTTCGTCGCACTGCGCCGGTTCGACGGCGTCTTCATCCCCGGTAATTTCCACTGGCCCGTCGCCGCCGCGCTGGCCGGATCGGGGATACCCGTCGTCGCGCAGGTCAGCGCCGCGCTCGACAAGCCGCAGCGCGGTCGAGTGCGGCAATGGGCGTTCGAGCGTCGGATGCGATATTTGCTGCGGCACGTGCAGGCGGTGGTCGCGCTGTCCGATGTCGCGCGCGATCAGGCCGACCGGATCCTGCGCCGCCGTGTTGCGACGACGATCGCGTTGCCCGCGCTGACCGACGATATCGCGTCGCCGATCCCAATCCCGGAAACGCAGAGTCCGGCGATCCTGGCGGCGGGGCGTCTGGTGCCAGAGAAGGGGTTTGCGCGACTGATCGCAGCGTTCGCCGCGTTACCCGAAAAATCGGCCCGGCTGGTGATCGTCGGCGACGGCCCGGAAGCGCACGCGCTTCGGCGGCAAGCCGAGACACTGGGGATCGCCGATCGGATTGCATTCCCGGGCTATGTCGCCGACATCCGGCCCTGGCTCGATATCGCGCGGCTGTTCGTGCTGCCGTCCGATTTCGAGGGCTATCCGGCCGTGATGGTCGAGGCGCTGGCGGCGGGCAGGCCGGTCGTGGCGACCGATTGCACGCCAGCGACGCGATTGCTCGACGCACCGGGGGCGGGCAAGGTGGTACCGCTTGGTGACACCATCGCCCTGGCGCAGGCGATCACGCAGATGCTGTCCCAATCACCGCCCGATGCGGCGCAACTGGCAGCATCGGTTGCGCACCACCGGATCGGTGCGGTCGCTAAAGCCTATCTCGATCTGTTCGCGGCGGTGCGAGCGTGAGCGCCCTGCCGATGCGGATCGCCTATGTGATCAACTCGGTCGAAGGCGGCGGGGCCGCGTCGCCGGTGCCCGCGGTGCTCGGGATATTGCGCGACGGCGGGGCGGAGGTGGCGGTGTTCGCGCTGACCGCACGCGACCGCCGTGGCGAGACGGCGATGCGCGCCGCCGGGTTCGACGTGCAGGTGCGCGACGGCGGCGAGACCGATCATGTCGCGGCGCTCTGGTGGCTCGATGCGACACTCCGCGACTGGGCGCCGACGCATCTCTGGACGTCGCTGACCCGCGCAACCCTGCTCGGCCAGATGGTCGGCCTGCGTCGCGGCTGGCCGGTCGTCAGTTGGCAGCACGCCGCGTTCCTCAAGCCCGCCAACCGCGTCCTGCTGCGCGCGATGCAGCGTCTATCGCGGCTGTGGGTGGGTGACTCCACCGCGGTAACCCGGCTGACCGCGGAACGGCTTCACGTTCCCCCCGCGCGCCTGGTGCAATGGTCGATCTTCCGCGCCGATCCGAACGCACGACAGGCGTCCCCGTGGCAGGAAGGGCAGCCCGTACGCATCGGCAGCCTCGGGCGTCTTCACCCGGTCAAGGGCTACGACGTGCTGATCGAGGCGCTCGCCTTGATCGAAACGCGCACGCCGTACGAGATCGTCATCGCCGGTGACGGCGCGGAACGCGCGGCGCTCGAAGCCCGCGCCCAAGCGCTCGGGCTTACAACGCTGCGGTTCGCCGGTTACGCGGCCGACCCGGCAGCGTTCCTCGCCGACTGTCATGTCTATGTGCAGCCATCGCGATCGGAGGGGTTATGCGTTGCCGCGCACGAGGCGATGCAGGCGGGGTTGCCGGTCGTCGCCTCGGCGGTCGGCGAACTCCCCGGCACGATCGTCGAGGGCGAAACCGGCTTCACCGTTCCGCCCGGCGATCCCGTCGCGTTGGCACAGGCGCTGTCATCGATGCTGGCGAGGCCGGCGCAACTGGCGGCGATGGGCCAGGCCGCACGCACCCGCGTTCTCGCCACCTTCGGACCCGAGCGGTTCGCCGCGACCGGGCTGGCTATCCTCGAACGGATGCGCGCTTTCGGACTGCCCGACCGAGTTTCCTGACTTCGCGGACGGCTTCGATCGAGAGGCCGTGCAGCGACAACTCGGTGCGCTTCATATCGACCAACGTCACCGGTCCCGCTGCCGACAGCGTGTGGAACCCCTCGACATACGGCGCGCACGATACCGGCGGCACCAGCGCATCGCCGATCTCAGCCTCGAACCGCTCCGGCGTGAGCGTCGTTATCGTCAGCGGCCGGATCGCGCCGCCATAGGTCCGGCTGCAATCCTGCACCGGCAGTATGATGTGCCCATCGATCACCAGCGGCATCCCGCCGGGGCGGGCGCTCGCAACGTCCACGCGCACCGGATTGGCGGCATGCGGCATCCACGGGCCCGCCAGTCGCTCGGCATAGGCGACGTGCAGAGCACGCATCTTGTCCGGTTCGCGGTCCGCCGACGTATAGAACAGCCACCAGAGCCCGCCGTGAAGTATTGGCGTCGCATCGACCGCGACGTGATCGAGTTCGATCACGTGCGCCGGCTCCCACCGGGTCGGGAAGTCGACCGCACGGTACAGCGTCAGCCGGCGCGAGCGGTGCGCTTCGGGCAGCATCCACGTTTCCCCCTCCGCCTCGAACACCAGCGGATAGGAAAGATGCCAGGGCTCGTTCAACACCGGCTGGCGGTCGACCAAGCGGAAATCGGCATCATAGACCAGCACTTCGATCGCCCCGATCCGGACGCGGTAGTCGTAGGTCTCGACGAACACGTACAGCCGGCCGTCGCGCCACAACCCGAACGGGTCCGCAAGAAACTGGAAGCTGCCCATCGGCGGCAGCCACATCATCGGCAAGCCCTCGATCGAACCGCGTGCGACGATCGCCTCGGCAGTCGCCATCACGATGGCGGGGCGCCAGATATCCTTGCGTAGAGCCACGGTGGTCGATCGATCCCAAATGCCACGCCCGGCAAGGACGCCACGCCGGCCTTCTCGCGGCGGTTCAGGCTACGCGCAACCCCTGCAATCCGATCGCCGTCTCCGGTTCGCGTTCCGGCAGCACGCTCGGGATCGTATCGGCGAGCACGCTCATCACCGCGCGCGCCGCACGCACCGCGGAGCGCTCCGCGGTCAGCTCGAAGCTGCGCTGGAATAGCGCGCGCTGAACCGGACGGTAGCGATGATGCTGCGCCACCGCGCGGTCGAGTGCATCGCCGAGTCCCTCCGTGCCGGTCACGACCTCGCCCGCCTGCCAGTGCGCATAGTTCGCATCGCCGTCCCATTTGGTCGCATGCGCGTCGAGGAACAGGCACGGCCGCGGGGTGTGGAGGAACTCGTACACCTGGCTGCTGACGTCGCCGAGATAGATGTCCGCCGCCGCGGTGTAGGTCATGTCGGTCGAGGCCGCGCTGCCCAGATCGACATGGATGTTCGGCGCATCGACGAAACGCTGCTCGATCACGCCGGCACGGTCGATCCTGAACTTGTCGATCGTCAGCACGAACTTGCGGTGGAACAGCATGACGTGCGGCGCAAAGATCAAATTGTAGCGGTCGTCGTGGAGGAAATGCTCGAGCACCGCGCGGCCCTGCGCATACCAGGACGACAAATGCGGCGACGGATGCGGATTATACAGCACCGTAGGCTTGCCGTTCGCCTGGAACGGCAGACGCGGCGCAGGCTCCAGCATCAGATCGAACTTGGGATAGCCGATCAGGCTCATCCGGTTGAACGGTACGCCGGCCTCGCGGTGGAGGCGCTGGCGGATCTTGGTCCCGGAAACGAGCACGTGATCGAACGTCGCGCTATGCTTGTTGAAGCCGATCGCGCGGTCGCCGGCGCCATGCCTCGTATGGATGATCTTGAGATCGTCCAGACCGTAGCGCGTCTTCAGCAGCAGCGAGGTCTTCTCGGCAACGACCAGCGCATCGAGCGATCGAAAGAAATCGAGATTGTCGCGGTAGATGCCGATCTTGGTCACCGGCAGCGCCCATTCGAGCGTGTTCGCCAGCGCGCGCGTCGACGTGCGGCGAAGGCCGAGTTCGACGAGCGGAATGCTGACACCCAGCCTTGCGCACAGCCGCCGGACTTCGTCGGTCAGCCGGGCATTAGTGGTCGCGA
Organism: Sphingomonas sp. PP-F2F-A104-K0414; assembly: GCF_004340945.1. Lineage (GTDB taxonomy): Bacteria > Pseudomonadota > Alphaproteobacteria > Sphingomonadales > Sphingomonadaceae > Sphingomonas. The sequence continues at coordinate 270,524 of NZ_SLYD01000001.1, read as the reverse complement.
CGACGATCTCCGCATCCGGATAGCCCTCCGCCATCGCCAAGGCGGTTGGTAGGGCGTGCGCGACCTGATGCACTTGGTCGTGATTGAACAGAAAACCGATCTTCATGCCCGGTAGACGTTCCCGAAGCGGCCGACCCTCATTAAATATTTCGTCACTTTGCGGGTTGGGCGGAACTTTCTGTTCGTCGCTGCAACATGAGGAGTCTAAGCGCTCGCGATGCGCTCGCTCCTCAACCGTATGACGTCTCGTGAGGTGCGACCCGCGAAATCCGAACGGGCGTTCGAACGGACGGCTGAAACGCGGTCCGGCCTGTGGCTCATCCTCGCGAACCTTGGCCATCTGCTCGGGGGCAAGGCGGCCGCGGGGGTGATGAGCCTCGTTTATCTGGTGCTCGTGACGCACCGGCTGGGGGCGGCTGAGTACGGCGTGCTGGTGCTGGTCAACGCCTATGCGGTGCTGATCGGCAGCGTGCTGGCATTTTCGGGGTTTCACGGCGTGGTGCGCTATGGCGGGATTGCGCTCGAAGCGGGCGATCGTGCCGGGTTCGCGCGGATCGTCCGGTTCCTCGCTGTGATCGAACTTGGCTGCGGCGCGGTGGCGGTGATCGTCGCCGCGTTGCTGGTGCCGTTGATCGGGCCGCGGCTCGGCTGGTCGCCGGACACTATTCGGATTGCCATTCCATATAGTCTGGCGGTGATCGCGACGGTCCGTGCGACCCCGCAAGGCTTGCTCCAGATCGCCAACCGGTTCGACTTGATCGGCATCCACCAGGCGGTGTCGCCGCTGATCCGGCTCGTCGGCGCGCTCGGGGTCTGGGTCGCGGGCGGCGGGTTGATCGGCTTCATCGCGGTCTGGCTGATCGCGGCCGTTGCCGAGGGGTTGGCGATGTGGGGTTTCGGCTGGGTGGCATGGCGCAAGCTGGCCGCAGGTGAACCGTTGCGCGGCCCCTGGCGCCACGCCGCCCGCGACACCGATGGCCTCGGGCGCTTCATCCTCATCACCAATTTCGACATCACCGTGCGCGAGCTCGCGCCGAATCTCGCCCCGTTGACGGTCGGCTGGTTGCTCGGGCCGGCGGCCGCAGGTTTGCTCGCGCTAACCCAGCGCGCCACGTCGCTGCTTGCCCAGCCGACGGTGTTGCTCAGCCAGGCGAGCTACGCCGTGCTTGCCGCCCAGGTAGCCCGCAATGATCTGGCCGCGCTCCGGCATACCGTCTGGCGGAGCGCCGGTCTGGCACTCGCGATCGCAGCGCCGATCGTGGCGATCCTAGCATTTGCCGGCGATCGGCTCCTGGTCACGCTGGGCGGCGCGAGCTTCGGCGGCGGTACCGTCCTGCTGATCCTGATCGCCGGCGCGCGTGCCGCGGGGCTAGCAAGCGCACCACTCGCATCGGGTCTGACCGCGCTTGGCTTGCCGGGCCGATCGATGACCGTCGGGGTGGTGACCAGTCTCGCGCTGTACCCGCTGTTGCCGGCGATGCTCTGGGCGTTCGGCACCGATGGGGCCGGATGGCACGCGCTGCTCCAGAACGGTGCCGCGATCGTCGCGCTTGCGCTGATGTTCCGCAGCGACGCAAAGGGTCGACCGGCATGACCATAGGCGGGCTCCGTGCGGTTTTCCTCGCCGAGCGGGCGATGCTCCTGCGGTTGCTTATCGCGCGGCTCGGGAGCGTCGAGGAAGCGGAGGACGCGTTGCAGGATCTCTGGCTGCGGCTGGAGACGGTCACCGGCGGCCCGATCGCCGAACCGCTCGGTTATATCTGCCGGATGGCGAACAACATCGCGGTCGACCGGCGTCGTCGCGCGGTGCGGCGCACCGATCGCGATACCGACTGGCTCGAAACGCAGGCGACCGCGGACGAGCATCCGGACGCCGAACGCGCATTGATCGCCCGCGACCGGCTTGCACGGGTAGAGGCGACGCTTGCCGGCCTGCCCGACCGTGTCGCAACGGCGTTCCGCCTGTACCGGTTCGACGACCTGCCGCAGAAGGCGATCGCCGAACGGATGGGCATCACCGTCAGCGGCGTCGAGAAGCTGCTGCACCGCGCCTATCTGAGAATCCACTTGCAGCGCAGCAATTCCGGTGTGGATATCACGCCGGCCAAACGTCTCCCTCATGAGGAGGACCAGCGCGATGGTCGATGAGTGGACCGACCAGGGCAGAGCAGACGCAGCGGCGGACCAGGCGGTGGCGTGGCACCTTCGCTTGCCCTCCGCCGATGCGGACGACTGGCTGGCGTTCACCGCATGGCTCGAAGCCGATCGCGCGCATGCCGATGCCTATGATGCGCTGACCCGCGCCGATGCGGAACTGGGCGATGCGCTGACGCCACCCGACTGGTCGGAGACGACGCCCCGCGATTGGTCGGAGACGACGTCCCTCGTCGCGGCCAACGACGATCGCCCCGCACCGCGCCGTCGCTGGGCGCTTGCGGCATTGGGTGGTCTTGCCGCCGCGGGTATCGCCGGCGTGATGCTGCCCTTGGAGACCGACCCCGCGGTGCGGATCGTCGAGACGGCGCGTGGCGTCCGTCGCGCGGTCATGCTCGGCGATGGCAGCCGGATCGACCTGAATGGTGGCACGCGACTGGCGATCGACCAGAGTGCCGTACGGCGGGTGACGCTCGAGCGCGGCGAAGCGACCTTTCACGTCACGCACGATCCTGCGCACCCGTTCGTCGTCCAGTCGGGCGAAATGCGGCTCCAGGACGTCGGTACCGTCTTCAATGTCGCACGCGTCGGCGCGCATCTCGGCGTCCAGGTGGCCGAAGGTGCGGTGATGTTCCAGCCCGATGACGAGCGGATCATGCTGACCGCGGGCGCGGCCCTGTCGCATCTCGACGGTCAGGCGCCGCGTCTGTCGGGAGTCGCGGTCGACGATGTCGGCAGCTGGCGCAAGGGACGGCTCGTATTTCAGCAGACTCCGGTACGGCTGGTCGTCGCCGCGCTGGAGCGCAGCACCGGGACGGTTGTCAGGGTCGCACCGGCGCTGGCGGACACGCCGTTCACCGGATCGATCGGAGTCACGGGCGGCGCGGATCGCCTGATCCCCCGCGTGGCCTCGCTGATCGGGGCTCGGGCCGAGCACGTCGATGGTCGCTGGCGTCTGGTTGGAGGCCATGCCGGTCCGTAAACTTCGCCTGGCCATTTCGCTGCTCGTCGCCCCGTCGTTCGCATTGTCCGTGCCCGCTCCCCTCCAGGCGGCGGCGCGACGGCCGATCGCCATCGCGCCGGGTCCACTCGATCGTGCGATCGGTGTGCTCGCACAGCAGACCGGGGTCGATATCGGCAGTGCCGAGCCTGGGTTGGGGCAGGTCAGCGCGCGCGGCGTCCAGGGACGGCTGACCGTCGCCGATGCGCTCGATCGACTGCTCGCGGGTACGGGATACACGGCGCAACGGCTCGTCCCGGACAGTTTTCGGATCGTTCGTCGCCGGATTGCGCCACGTCCGGTGCGGCGTTCGCCCCAGTCCGTAGCGCCCGACCGGCCGCCGATCATGCCGGCCGTTGCCGAGCCGACGCCCGATGTGGTCGTGACCGCGACGAAGCGCGCGACCTCCCGCCTTCGTTTTCCGGGAGCACTGACGATCTTGCGCGCCGATGGCACCGCGCTGATCGGCGCCGACGCAACCGGCGGGATGGACCGCGCGATCACCGCCACGCCGATCCTCCAGGGGACCGCGCTAGGGGCGGGCCGCAACAAGCTGTTCATCCGCGGCGTCGCCGACAGTAGCTTTACCGGCCCGACGCAAGCGACCGCCAACGTCTATTTTGGCGAGGTGCCGGTCGCCTATAACGGCCCGGACCCCGGGCTGAACCTGTACGACGTCGATCAGGTGGAGGTGCTCGAGGGGCCGCAGGGAACGCTGTACGGCGCCGGTGCGATCGGTGGCATCGTCCGGCTTGTCCCGCACCCGGTCGATCTGACGCGTGAGGCCGGCAGCCTGTCGGGCGGCGTCAGCACCACCCGATCAGGGGCGCCGGGCGGTGATCTCGCCGGCATGATCAACCTGCCGATCCGCACTGGAGTCGTCGGCGTGCGCGCGATTGGCTACACCCACGTCGAAGGCGGCTATATCGACGACGTGCGCCGCGGCTTGCGCAACGTCAATCGTGTGGAGACGACCGGCGGACGCCTCGACGTGCGGGTCGCACCGGCGCGAGGCTGGACGATCGACGCCGGGATCGTCGGGCAAAACGTGTCCGCGCCCGACCTTCAATATGCCGAACGCGGTGCCGGTCCGCTGGCGCGGGCCTCGCTGCTCGCCCAACCCTTCGAGCAGCAGTATTTCCTCGGTCGCCTCGTCGTCGACAAGCAGTGGGACGACGGCCTGCATCTGGTCTCTGCGACCGGTCTGGTCCACCGTGACGCCGAAAGCCGGTTCGATGCCACCAAACCCAGCCAGCCGACCCTGCCGATCGCCTATGATACCGACGAGCGCAGCCGGCTGTTCTCGCACGAGGCGCGGCTGTCGCGGACGGGGACGAACGGCGCCGGGTGGCTGGTCGGGGTCGCGGTGATCCACGCCCGCGATGCCTATGCCCGTATGTACGGCGTTCCCGACCGGCTGCGCGATATCGTCGGCGTCACCAACCGGACGTTCGATGCCGCGATGTTTGGCGACGTCGGCGTCGCGATGACACCGGCGCTGACGATCACGGCTGGTGGACGCCTGACCCACCAACGGAGCGATGGCGATCCGATCGCCAGCTTGCGTACGACCAATTTCATCCGCGGCCGAAGCGTCACCCGGGTCGATCCGACGCTTGGCGCATCCTGGCTCCTCACTCCCGGACTTGCTGCGTTCGCGCGCTATCAGTCCGGCTTCCGGACCGGCGGGATCACCGTCGCCCCGGGTGTGGGCCGGGTCGCCGATCTGGTGCCCGACAGCATCCATGTGGGCGAGATCGGACTTCGCCGGGAACGCAAGGGGCCGCTTGGGTTGTCCGGATCGATCGGTTTTTCCGTGGCCGACTGGCGGCATATCCAGGCTGATCTGGTCGATCGATCGGGCTTCCCCTTCACCACCAATCTCGGCAACAGCCACATTCGTGGTGCCGAAGCGAGCTTCGACTGGGTACCGGTGGCGGGGCTCAGCCTCGACGCGGCGATGTTCCTCAACGACACGCGGGTCACCGACCCCAATCCCGCGCTGCGGCGTCAGGTCGGTACCAGATTGCCCAATACGCCGCCCTTCGCGGTATCGGGCGGCATAAGCTACACCTGGGTACTTGGCACTGAATCACACATGAGCACCAACGCCACCTGGCGCTATGTCGGCCGCTCGACGATCGGGACTCAAGCGCCGCTCGACGTGTCACAAGGCGAGTATGGCTCTACGCATTTCGGTACGACATGGTCGAAAGGACGCGTCCGGCTGAGCGGCACGATCGAGAACGTGTTCGACGTCAAGGGCGACCGCTTTGCCGGCGGTAACCCGTTCGTCCTGGCCGCGCGCACCGAATATACCCCGCTGCGACCGCGCACGGTTAGACTCGGTGGCAGCATCGCGTGGTGATGTCCTAGCGGATCGGCTTGAGCGACCCGCCCTGGAGATAGGTGAGCGTCACGGGGACGACCGTCATACCGTTCCCGACGCGGACCTGAACGGTTTTTGGATCTGGTTTGCGCGAGAACAGCATGTCGAACAACGTCACGTGCGGGTTGCCCGATGCGCCACCGCCGTCGCTGCGATCGGTCTTGCCGTTCGCATTATAGTCGTGGCGAACGTCGACCGCATACACGCCAGGCCGCGCGACCGGCATGCAGACCGCGACGATGCCGTCACGCGGTACGGCGATCTCAGTCCGCAGCAACGCATGCTTCTTGTCGAAATAGCTCGACGGCGCACCACCGAACACGCGCACGCGGACGGTCCCGGCGCGCGACTTGAAACCGGTGACCTCGACCAGAAGCGCGGGATGGGCGCTACCGGGCGCGCACTGTGCAGCGTCCGGGCCGATCGGCCGGACAGCCGCGCTCGGCGCCATCAACAGCGCCGCCAAATATAAGCTTACCATGGCTGTGGAAGTGGGGCGTCGGCAGCCTTGTGCAAGATGCGGAGCACCGTGCGCCTCTGTTACCCACCTCAGTCCGGGGTGCCGGCTTTGTGGTGCGCCGCTACCGGCGACGCACCCCGTCCGACATCAGAAGCTCACACGTCCGCCGAGCGACAGCACGACCGCCGAGGCGTTGCGCAGCGCACCCGATGTCAGGATGTTGGTCTGCGCGGCGGTGCCGACATACGCCGCCGTGATGCGGTCGATCGTCGTGTTCTCGAAGTCAACATATTGCGCGGCGGCGTCGAGCGCGATGTGCGGCGACAGCTGGTACGAGCCACCCGCTGCATAGGTCCAGCGATCGGCGTCGGGCACGCGTGCGTCGCGCGAGCCGTCCTGCGTCGGCGACTTGGTGCGCTGCAGACCTGCCCGCACGGTGAGCTTCGGCGTGACGTCATAGTCGAGGCCGCCCGCGAGGCTCCAGCTGTCCATGTAGTTCTCGGGGATCGCGGTGTTCAGCGGTGCGCCGAGATCGATCGTGTCGAACTTGCTCCAATTGTACGCGACGACCTGCGCGTTGAGCGTCAGCTTGTCGGTACCGCGGAACCGGCCTGCGACGATCACCTGACCCGGGGTGTTGAAGGCAGCCTTGGCGCCCGACACGGTCGTGTTCGATGACGCAAGCGGACCGACGAGGCCGCTGACGGTGAGATCACCCTTCAGATTGTGCCGGATGCTCGACTTGTAGCTAACGCCGACCGTCGCGAAGTCGTTGTGGAGCTGTACGCCCGCGGTCCAGCCGAAGTCCCAACCGTCGCCGCTCAGTTCCTGGCGACCATCGGGCAGCGCCGCGGAAAGGTTGGGGAGCGCGTTGCTAAGCGTTGCGTCGGTATATTCGACGTTCAGCGCACCACCGACGCGGAGCCAGTCGGTCACGACGATACCGACCGACGGCTGGATATCGATCGTCCGCAGCCGCGTCTTGTCGGCGCTGTAGCGGGCCCAGCTATCCCCATCATAGTTGGTTGTGAAGCTGAACGGCGAGGTCACCGCGAGGCCGACGGCGATCCGGTCGTTCAGCGGATAGGCGATCGACCCCGATGGCACGACACCTTTGTTGATCGGATCGCGCGAGTTCGACTGGCCGCTGATCCCGGTGCAGGCCTGGCCTGGGCGGCAGATCCGCGTGCCGGTGTCGACCACGTCGCCCTTCGGCAAAATTGCGGACGCGCTGAGCGTCGCGCTGCCGTCGCGGATGCCGGCGATCGCGGCCGGGTTCCACCACAGCGAGTCAGGACCTGTGTCGGCGCCTTCGCCCGAGAACGCACGGCCTGCGCCGCGTGCGGACTGCGCCTGGAGATAGAATGCGTCGGCATAGGCGGTGCTGGCGAAGCCGAAGGCGGACACGAGAGCGGATACCGCGAGAAGCGGAGCTTTGTTGCGAACTGTCATGGGTAAGGTCCTGAAAGCTGTACTGATAGGGGGAAGGCGAAGGCGGAGGCGTGGCCTCAGCGCACGCGCGTCCAGGTCTGCGTCTTGCAGAGCGGGAAGAACACGCAGCCGCGCAGCTTCAGCTGGTTCGCACCGAGTGGCGTGATCTTGCCGCTATAGGTCTTGCCGTCCTCGGCATTGTAGACCTGCCCGCTGCTCCAGACGCCGTCCTTGTCGGGCTTGAACCCGCTCAGCATCTGCATGCCCTGGATCGGGCGATTGCGCAGCGCAGTGTTCGAGTTGTTCGCGTCCTTCATCGAAGGATTGGCGCGGAGTGCGTCGGAGGTGAGGATCTTGCCGCAGATCGACGGGCCGCAGCGGGCGATCTCGACGATGGCGTTGTGCGTCTCGGTCTTCCAGCGACCGATGACGGTCTCGGGCGTCGCGGAAGCGCCAGCGAGCAGAGCACCGATAATCAACAGGGACATCTTCTATCCTCTCCTAGTGTCGTTTGATGGCGCCGTATGCGTACGGTCACCGAATGTCTCGTCAGGTCGTCGACGTTATCGCTACCTTGTTGCCGTATACGGCAGTTATTGGTCCCGACTAGAATTGTACGAAGACAAGTCAAGTCTTCTTACCGATTCCAGCGGGTGAAAAGTTTTCATGGACTTATCGTTCCTCCGCGCACGCGGGGGCCCAGGGCAACGAACGCGGCGCTGCTTGATCCTGGGCCCCCGCTTTCGCGGGGAAACAGGGTCAGTTGCGTAGCGGCTTGCCCGTCTGCAGCATGTGGACGACGCGGGCCTGGGTGCGCGGATCCTTGACGCTTGACATGAACGCCGCGCGCTCGAGGTCGAGCAACTGGTCCTCGGTCACGGTGTCAACCAGATCGGCTTCGCCGCCAGTCAGCACTTCCGCAAGGCGATCCGCGACGACGAGGTCGTACTCGGTCGCCATCCCCTTCTTGTGGAAGTCCGCCACCGCCATGTTCAGCCCCGTCCAGCCGCTCTCGCCGGCAAGGCGGAAGGTCGGCTTCTCCGGTGCCGCATAACCCTCGACCAGCGACAACGCCTTGGCCTTTGCATCGGCCAGCAACCGGTCGCGGTTCATCGTGATGCCGTCGTCCTTGCGCAGGATCATCATCTCCTTCGCCTCCGCCGCCGACTTGGCGACCTGCGCGGTGGAAACAGCCTGGAACACCTTGGTCAGCACCGGCATCGGCCCGTTCGGCAGCGTCCGCGACTTGGTCCAGCGGTCTAGCATCTCGCCATTGCCACCCCAGCCGGGAACCAGCCCGACGCCGCACTCGACGAGCCCTGCATAGGTCTCGGCATGCGCCTGCACCGCATCGGAGTGGAGCAGGATCTCGCACCCGCCGCCGAGCGCGAGCCCGGCAGGCGCGCTGACGACCGGGAAAGGCGCGTATTTGAGCGCCTTGTATGCCTGCTGACCACCCGAGACGCTAGCCTCGACCATGTCCCAAAGGCCCGCCCCGACCGCGAACATCGCTGCGCCGAGGTTCGCACCCGCCGAGAAGTTCGAGGCTTCGTTATACACCACCAGCGCCTTGAACCACTCGCGGACGACCGGGATCGCCTCGTTGATGAGCGCCACGACCTGATCGTCGAGCGCGTTCATCTTGGTGTGGAATTCGAGCGCCGCGACGCCGTCGCCGACATCCCAGAGCGAAGCCGACAGGTTCTGGAGGATCGGCTGCGAGCGGAGCTTGATGTCCTCCAGCAGTTCGACGCCGTCCGCGCGCGGCACGTCGGCATAGTTACCGTCAGACGTGAGATACTGACGCTGGCCGTTCTCGACGCGGTAGAACGGAAGATCGCCGGCGGTCGTCAGGATCGCAGGAACGTCGCGACCTTCCTCGGCGAGGCGCGCGGCGAGCACGCCGGGACCCATCCGGTCGATCAGCTCGAACGGCCCGTATTTCCAGTTATAGCCGAGCTTCATCGCGTCATCGATCGCGACGATATCGTCCGCCGCTTCACCAACGAGCATCGCTGCGTAAGACAAGACGCTGCCGAGTATCGTCCATGCATAGGTGCCGATCTTGCCCGGCTCCGCGATCAGCGCCGCGAGTTCCTTGCCGGTCTTGCCTGGCAGCTCAGCGGGCTTCGCTTCCGCACGGTACTCACCAGTCGCGAGATCGAGCGACAGCTTGGTCCGCGTCGCCTTGTCGAAGCGATAGAAGCCACCCTTGCCCTTGCGGCCGGTGAACCCTTCCGCGATCATCTTGTCGACCAACGGCAACTCGCGCACCGTATCGAAATAAGGATCGCCGGCCGGCAGCGTGGACGACAGGCTCTTGGACAGCAAAGGCATCAGATCGACGCCCACGAGGTCGACCAGCCCGAAGATACCGGTCTTCGGCACGCCCATGGGCCGCCCGCCGATCTGGTCCGCCTCCTCGACGGTCAGCCCCTGGTCCATCGCCGCGTTGATCGCGATCGCCAGCCAGTAGGTGCCGATGCGGTTGGCGATGAACCCCGGCGTGTCCTTCGCGCGAACGATCCGCTTGCCCATGAAGCGATCGACGAAATCTTCGACCTTCTCCGCGACCGCGATGTCGGTATGCTCACCGCGGACGATCTCGACCAGCCGCATGTAGCGCGGCGGGTTGAAGAAGTGCGTGATCAGGAAGTCGGCCTTGAACTGGTCCGAGCGTCCCTCGACGAGGTTGCCGAGCGGGATCGTCGAGGTGTTCGACGACACCGCGGTGCCCGGACGCTTCAGCGCTTCGAGCTTGGCATAGAGCGCCTGCTTGATGTCGAGCCGCTCGACGATCGCCTCGACGATCCAGTCGCACTCGGCGACCCGGTCGAGGTGATCGTCGATGTTGCCCGTCTCGACCAGCTTGGCCGCCCGCTTCGACATGAAGGGGGCGGGGTCGGTCTTGAGCATCTTGGCGACCGCGCCCTTGGCCACTGCATCGCGGTCGTCACCCTCGCGGGGTACGATATCGAGCAGCAACACCGGGATGCCGGCGTTGGCGACCTGCGCCGCGATGCCTGCGCCCATGACGCCAGCGCCAATGACGCAGACCTTTTTCACAGCGTCGACCATCATGCGCGCTCCAGCACCGTTGCGATGCCCTGACCGCCGCCGATGCACTGCGTTGCCAGCGCATAGCGGCCGCCCTCGCGCGCCAGCAGCGACGCCGCCTTGCCGACGATCCGAGCGCCGGTCGCGCCGAGCGGATGGCCGATCGCGATCGCGCCGCCGTCGAGGTTGATCGTCTCGTCCTTCAGGCCGAGGTCGCGGATGCAGGCGATCGCCTGGCTCGCAAACGCCTCGTTGATCTCGACCACATCGAGGTCCGCGACGGTGATCCCGGCACGTTCCAGCGCCTTCTTCGACGCACCGATCGGGCCAAGCCCCATCGTCTCGGGCGCGCAACCCGACACGCCGATCGACTTGATCCGTGCGAGAATCGTCAGCCCGTGCTTCTTGGCGAACTCTTCCGAGGTGACCAGCACCGCAGACGCGCCATCGGTCAGCGGCGAAGACGTGCCGGCGGTCACCGAGCCCTCCGCGCTGAACGCAGGCTTCAGGCCGGCGAGCGCTTCGGTGGTCGTGCCGGCGCGGATGGTGCCGTCCTGGCTGACCGGGCCCGCCTTGGTCTGGATCGTCACGATCTCGTCCGACAAGCGGCCATCGGCACGCGCTGCGGCGGCCTTGTCCTGGCTCTTCACCGCGAACGCATCCTGCTCGGCGCGCGTGATCTGGTACTGCCGCGCGACGTTCTCGGCGGTCTCGCCCATGCCCATGTACGCGCCGGCGCTCTTCTTCGCGAGCGCGGGGTTGGGGAGGGGGTTGTAGCCGCCCATCGGCACGCGGCTCATCGACTCGAGCCCTGCGCAGATGAACGCCTCGCCCGCGCCGACCGCGATCTGGCCATAGGCGATGTGGATCGCGCTCATCGACGATCCGCAGAACCGGTTGACCGTCATGCCGCCGACCGAGATCGGCAGGTCGGCGATCTGCGCGATCAGCTTGGCGACGTTGAGGCCCTGCTCGCCCTCGGGGAAGGCGCAGCCGAGGATGATGTCCTCGATCTCGGCGGGATCGACGCCGGTCATGTCGAGCAACCCGCGAATCGTCTGCGCGGCGAGATCGTCCGGACGGACGCGGGCGAGCTCGCCCTTGCCGGCGAGGTGGAACGGCGAACGGGCGTACCCGGCGATGACGACGTTGGTCACGATGATCCTCTCATATTGCGGTCGACCCGGTTAACGCTTGCGGGTTACCCTTAAGGTGCGATACCTCACCTTTACGTCAAGGTGAAGCGGCCGACAATATGGCTTACGCACATCGAGTAATGGAGAGCGAGATGCAGGACACTTCCGGGGGCAAAGCGATCGGTGTGCCGTTGCAGGGCGAGCCACGGCTGCTGGGCGACATGCTCGACGCGTCGGTCCGCCGGTTCGGATCGCGCAACGTCCTCGACTTCATGGGCCGGACCCTGACCTATGCCGAACTCGGCGAGTCGGTCGATCGGGCCGCCCGCGGGCTTCAGGATCTCGGCGTCGTGAAGGGGACCCGGGTTGCGCTGTGCCTGCCGAACACGCCCTATTACCCGATCCTGTTCTTCGCGATCCTCAAGGCCGGCGGCATCGTCGTCAACGTCAACCCGCTCTATGTAGAGCGCGAGCTGGCGCATCTGCTCGAGGATTCGGGCGCGACGATCATCGCCACCTGCGACATCGCCGAAATCCACGCGCGTGTGCTGAAGGTCGCCGGGCAGATGGGCGTGAAGCACGTCATCACCTGCCCGATCGCCGGTGCGTTGCCGACGCTGAAGTCGATCGCCTACCGCCTCTTCAAACGCGCCGAGATCGGCCACGCCCCGAGCGACGCGCGCCATTGCACGTTCGATTCGCTGTTGAAGGCGAAGGGCGCGCCGGTCCCGGTCGCGGTGTCGCCGACCGAAGTCGCGGTGCTGCAATATACCGGCGGCACCACCGGCGAGCCCAAGGCGGCGATGCTCAGCCATGCCAATCTGGTGTCGAACGCCGATGCGATGATGGTGTTCGTCGGCGGCGAGCAGCCCCATCAGGACCGGGTGCTCGGCGCGCTGCCGCTGTTCCACGTCTTCGCGCTGACGACAGTGCTGACCTATTCGATCCGCGCGGGCGCAGAAATGATCCTTATGCCGCGCTTCGAACTCGGTCAGCTGCTCAAGACGATCGCACGCACTAGGCCAAGCTATTTCCCCGCGGTCCCAACGATCTATGCCGCGATCACCACCGCCGCCGAAACGCAGACGATCGACCTGTCCTCGATCCACGCGTGCATCTCGGGTGGTGCGCCGCTGCCGGCGGAGGTGCGGATCGCGTTCGAGGCGGCGACCGGCGCGAAGCTGTGCGAGGGCTATGGCCTGTCGGAGGCTTCGCCGATCATTACGTGCAATCCGATCGATGGCCTCAACAAGCCCGGCTCCGCGGGGCTGCCCTTTCCCGGCACGACGATCGAGATCCGCGACCGCGAGGACCCGACGCGGCTGCTGCCGATCGGCGAGAATGGCGAGATCTGCGCACGCGGGCCCCAGATCACGCAGGGCTATTGGCACAAGCCCGCCGCCACCGCGGACCTGTTCGCTGACGGGGCGCTGCGCACCGGCGATGTCGGGCACCTCGACGAAGACGGCTATCTGTTCATCGTCGACCGGATCAAGGATTTGATCCTCGCCGGCGGCTACAACGTCTATCCGCGCGTGATCGAGGAGGCGCTGTACGAACATCCCGCGGTGCTCGAAGCGGTGGTCATCGGCGTGCCCGACAAATACCGCGGCCAGGCCCCCAAGGCGTTCGTCGTGCTGGCCGAAGGTGCGGTCGCTACCCCGCTAGAACTGCGCGATTTTCTTCGCGACAAGATCAGCAAGATCGAGCTTCCCCGCGAGGTCGAAATCCGCGACAGTCTCCCCAAGACGCTGATCGGCAAGCTCTCCAAAAAGGAGCTTGTCGCAGAAGAGGCCGCAAAGGCCGCAGCGACGGAGGCGAGGGGAGTGGACGCGTGAACGACCGACAGGACGATCTTACCGGCATACAGGAGGTCTCGCGCATGCTCGGCGTGAGCGCGCGGACGTTGCGGTTCTACGAGGACAAGGGGCTGATCGAACCGTGTAGGATCGGCACGACGCGGGTCTACACGCGGCGTGAGGTGGCGCGGATGCAGTTGATCCTGCGCGGCAAACGCCTCGGCTTCACGCTACGCGACATCGAGGAGTTCCTCGACCTCTACGATGCCGATCCGCAGCATGTGGAACAGATGCGCGCGCTGGCGGAACGCTGTCGGCAGCGTATCGACCTGCTGGATGCGCAACGCGAGGCGATCGTCCAGACGCGCGATGAGTTGGAGAAGATCGAGCAGGAGGCGCTGGCGCGGATTCCGGCAGGGTCGGTCTGACACCTGTGATCGCTCGTTAGGAACGAGCGCCAACCAATTGAAACGATAAGACCGCAACGAACATCTACCTCCCCGGCGAAGGCCGGGGCCCAGTTGGAAAGGTGGTAATAGCGACGCGCAGCACTCAGTTGGCGACGTCTCCCAACTGGACCCCGGCCTCCGCCGGGGCGGGGCACATCGTACCTTGGAGAATTCTTACAATCCTCCCCCGCCAGGGGGAGGTGGCTGGCGCTTGCCAGACGGAGGGGGCGGAAAGGGAAACCTCTGTTACGCATCCTCCCCCTCCGTCACCTTCGGTGCCACCTCCCCCTGGCGGGGGAGGATCGTACGGGCCTTCGATTAAAGCCCCACCACACCCCCATCGTTCTTCGTGATCACGATCGTCGCCGACCTCGGCCGCGACGGCGTCGTCACCGCACCTGCCTGGTTTGCCGGCCAGCTGCTCGTGATGTTCGTCGGCCCGCCATTCTCACCCGGATGCTGGATGTTGACGAACAGCGACCGGCCATCCGGCGTCGAGTGGATGCCGGTGATCTCGCACTCCTTCGGCCCCACCAGAAAGCGGCGCAGTGCCGCGCCCGGTGCCTTGCCGATCCGGGTCGTGACGCTGCCGGTCGCCGCGCCGATCGTGCTGGTCACCGTCCGCGTGCCACCGTCGTTGACGATCCCCGGGACCGACGCGAGCAGCATGCAGTTGGTGACGTCCGTGAATGCCCCATCGTCGGTCTCGATCCACATCACCGGCGCGATCGTCCCCGAGGCGTTGCTTGGCAGGCCGAACCACAGGCCGTCCGGCGATGAGAAGTCGTTGGTCGCATCGAGCCCCGACAGGTTGATGTTGGTAGCATCCAGATCGGAGCCCGCGCCGAACGCATAAATGTCCCAGGCGAATGTCAGCGCCTCGGACGTATCCCCCGTCTCGCGCAGGCGGATGATGTGCCCATTGGCGTTACCCGTGGTCTGCCCGCCGGTGGTCTTCGGATCGACATACGCGCGCGGGTTGGCTGCATCCGCGGTCGCCACGGTCCGAGACGAGTTGTTGGTCAGCGTGCAATACATCTCGCCCGTCGCAGGGTTGACCGCAGTCCACTCCGGCCGATCCATCCGCGTCGCACCCAGCGCATCGGCAGCGAGACGCGTGTTGATCAGCACATCGACCTGGCTAGCAAACGAATAGGCCGCATTGGCCGAGGTGAGGGGCCCCTGGCCGAACACCAGTGGCATCCACTGCCCGCTGCCATCCGCTGCGAACTTGGCGACGTAAAGCGTTCCGGTATCCAGATACTTGTCGCCGATCGCCAAGCGGTTCGCCGCGCTCGCATCCGCCGCAGACCACGGCGTGGCCGACACGAACTTGTAGATATATTCGTTCTGCGCGTCGTCGCCCATGTAGAAGGCCGGCTTCACGCCCGCGATCGTCCGGCCGATCTGGCAGCCCTCGTGGTTCATGCGACCCAGCGCAGTCCGCTTGCGCGGCGTCGAGGTAGCATCGAACGGATCGATCTCGACCACCCAGCCGTACTGGAAGATCTCGTTTCGGAAATCGCCCGAGCCGTCGGCGGGAGCACCGGCCTGCGCGGTGATGTTCCACCGCGAATACAACGTGCTGGTCGTGTCCGCCGGGGCCACTGTCGACCACCCGTAATTGCCGCCGGTATTGCTCTCGGACTTGCCATATCGCGTCAGCGACGTGTTGGCTTTCACACCAACCGCGCCGGTCGCCGCACGGCGCGCGGCATCGCCGACTTCACGCTTGAAATAGCCAACCCAGTTCTCTTCGTTCGTCAAATACGTGTGCCAAGGCATTGTACCATTGGCACAATTATTGATCGTGCCGCGACCCGTGGTGGCGTCGGGGGAGTAGCGCGTCTTGAGGCTGTCGGCGCCGCGCACCGGCCCCGAAAAGCTCATCGGCGTCAGCGGCGTGATCCGGCGGTTGAACGACGACGCGGTCGCGTAGCTCCAGGCGGCGGCGCGGTTGATCTCGATCACCGACACGCCGTGGCACTCCATCTCCTTGAGCGCTTCGGCCTCGGGACGGACCCCGCCGGTCGTGGTCGCACCGTTCGGATGCAGATACGCCTGCGTGATGTTCTCGTGGTTGAGCACGAGCAGACCACGCGTGTTGCCGTTCGCATCCGGCGTACCCGTGGCGGACATCCCGAAATAGCTCATGCCGTCATGATGATCGCCCGCGCGCTTCGAGAAGGTCGCATCGGTGCCGTCATTGACATAGGCGCCGACGCCGCTGCCGATCGGATCGCCGAGGCGATACAACACGGTGACGGCGTATCCCGACGGTACTGCAACCACATCGGCGAGACTCTTCGCAACCGCCGTGAAGCCCAGCGACGCCGCGCCGACCGTCACGCTGGTCGTCGCGGTCACCGATCCGCTTGCCGAAACGGCGGTGAACAGGAAGCTCAGCACCGTGCCCGCGGTGGCACCCGGCACGACGAACGTCGCAACCGTCGTCGTCGCGCCTGCCAGCGTTACCGTCGGTCCAGCCGTCTGCGTCCAGCTCACGCTGTCGACCTGGCCGATCGCGGCACCGGTCAGCGTCGCGACGCGGCCGGCGGTCGAAGTGCCCCCGGCGGTCGCGGTCACCGTGACAGGGTCCGAGCCGCCGTTATTGTCGTCGTCGCACCCGGTCAGCAACATGCCGCCGAACACCGCGGCGGCCGTCGCCGACATACCGCCCATCAAGGTCTGGCGCCGCGAATAGCGCACCTCGATCAGGTCGTTGAGATGCGGGTTCGCGGTCGGATTGGTATCGATATCGCCGTCGGTATAGATGGTCTCGAACGTCATGCTTGGTCCCCCCGGGGATGGTTGCGTGGTGTGTAACGATGCGTGAGAGTTAGAATTTCGCGCCCAGCTCGACGCCGTAGAAGCGTGGCTCGCCGGCGATGTAGGTCGGGATGCCGAAGCCCCCGCCGGTGTTGCCCGCGTCGATCAGGTAGCGCTTGTTGGTCGCGTTCCGGACGAAGCCGCCGACGCTGTAGCGCCCCTGCGCGACCTCCAGCCCGGCGCGGAGGTTGACCAGCGTATAGCCCCTCTGGCTGACCGCCTCGGTGTTCGGCAGCTCGAAGAAAACCTTCGATTTGTAGGTGACACTCGGCGTCGCGTAGACGGTCACGCCGCCCACTGGCGCGCGCAGGATCAGGCCGCCCGACGCCGTCGTCTTGGGCTGAAGGCGGAACTGGTTGCCGGCATAGGGGCCGTTCGCGACGTCGTCGCCGATACCGCCGTCGATATACGCAAACGTCGCGAATGCAGACAGATACGACGCGAGCTTCAGATTGCCTTCGAGCTCGACGCCGACGCTGTTCGCCGAATCCGCGCTGCGGACCGTCGTCACACCGTTGCTCGTCACCGAGAACTGAAAGCCGTCATACGTCTGGTAGAACACCGAGGCGGCGCCGCTGAACGGTCCAACCTGGCCCTTGATGCCGCCTTCGTAATTCCAGACCTTCTCTTCCGGAATGATCTGGAGGTTGGGACCGACGCCGAACGCGGTGCGCTGTGCGGCAAGCTGGACCACCGGCGAGCGCCGGCCCTTGCTGATCGTGCCGTACAGATTGACCGCGCTGTTGAGCTTCAGCAGCGCGTTAAAGCGCGGCAGGATCGCGGTGAAGCTCCTCTCGGCGACGAACTTGCTGCCGTTGGTGTTCGCCGTGCCGAGCAGGCTCGACTGGATACCGAGCGATGCGAGGATTACCGAGTTCGGCTGGACCGAGGAATACCCCGACTGGCGATCCTCGATCAGGATGCGGGCGCCGGCGGTCAGCTCGAGCGCGGGCACCGGGATATAGGTCGCATCGGCGAATACCGAGTAGGTATTGTTCCTGCCAAAGTTCGTGAACTCTGCCGCGTAAGGTATTGCGGTGGCACGTCCGCCGGTCAGGATCGACGTCGCGCGGGTGGCCGGGATCGTGCCGTTGGCGGCGACGCAGCCGGTCTCGGTCGGAATGCCCGCGCGGTTGAGCGCGGTCCGGATCGGCTGATACGCCGCGGCAACCGAGCAGGCGAGATACGTGCCCTCTTCCGTCGCGAACGGAACGCGCTGGAAGCCGTTCTCGAAGAACGCGTTCCAGCCGACCGAGGCGCGATACTTCGGCCCTTCGAAGGCGAACCGGCTTTCATGGCTCCACTGGTCGCCCTTCGCATCCTCGGCGAATTCGAGATAGGCGGCGGGCCCACCATCAGCGTCGAAGATCTCAAGTGCGTCGAACCGGCGATAGCCGTTGACGGTGGTGAAGGTGATCCCCGGCGACAGCTCCGCGGTGATCGTCAAATTGGCGTCGTAGACGTTGCGGTCGAGCCCGAGTTTCCGAGCGCCGAGCACCGCCGCGCTGTACGGCGAGCCCGACAGTTCGGCATAGCCATAGTCGCCGGTCTGGCCGCCGGTCGGGGCATGCGCGCGGCTCTTGAACGCGGTGCCGGGGTTGCGCTGGCCGTCATAGGTCAGGACGAGATCGGCGGTGATGCTGTCGCTCGGGCGATAGCGCAGCGATCCGCGGATGCCGCGCTGGTCCTGGCCGTTCAGATCGTCCTGATCGACACCGCCCTGGTTCTGGTTCGGCACGTTCGCGTCGCCGGCGATGTTGCGGACATAGCCGTCGCGGTATTTGTAGGCGAAGGCGATCCGCCCGGCGAGCACGTCGTTGCCGGCGTTGAGGAAGCCCGACACCTGCGTGCGGTTGAAATTGCCGTACGAGCCGTTGATCGCGCCCGACACGCCGGGCTGCGGTTTTGCCGAGATGACGCTGATCGCGCCGACCGCGGCGGCGGTGCCGAACAAGGTCGCCTGCGGGCCCTTCACGACCTCGATCCGCTCCAGATCGTACAGGTCCTGATACGCGCCGCGCGACCGGCTGATGTCGATGCCGTTGTAATAGAGCGTGACGCGGGCGCCCTGCTGCGACGATCCGTTGTCCGAGGTGATGCCGCGGATCACGAAGCCCGGATTGTTCGCGCTCTGCTCCTGGATCTGCAGGCCGGGAATATAGGCGGCGACCTCGGTCAGTGAATTGACGCCGATCGCGGCCATCTTCGCGCCGGTCACTGCGGTGACGGTGACGGGGACATCGGCGATCCGCTGTTCGCGCTTCTGCGCGGTGACGACGATCTCATCGTTTGGCGTGCTGGCCTGGACGTCGGCCCCTGCGGCCGCCTGTGCCGACGCCTGCGCGAGCGCGGCGGTCGAGCAGGTCGTGGCGAGCGTCGCAACTGCGAGCCGCGTGAAGATGCGTGTCATTAAGTCCCCCGTGTCGTTGGGGAGGCACTAGGGGCGGCGCGTGACGTTTCGACGTCGCAATGATGAAGGCAAGATGACTATTGCGTAACGCGCGTGTCACATCGCTGCCACCGGGGTGTCTTCGATCAGAGGTAGCAGGCGGCCAACACCCGACACGAAAGCTTGAGCCGATGACGATCAACCGCCGCGATGCCTTGAAGAACGCCCTCAAACTCGCCGGCTCCGGTGCCACGCTTGTGCTGCCCGCAGTCGCATCGCGGGCGGCGGGCGCAGTGAAGGTACGCTTCGATCACGGTGTCGCGAGCGGTGATCCCGCGATCGACGGCGCGATCCTCTGGACGCGTGCGACTCCGGCCGAGGCGACGCAAGCCCGCGACATCGCACTGACGTGGCACGTTGCGGAGACCGAGGGCGGCAAGTCGCTCCGTTC
The DNA here is from genome assembly GCF_004340945.1 of Sphingomonas sp. PP-F2F-A104-K0414. Lineage (GTDB taxonomy): Bacteria > Pseudomonadota > Alphaproteobacteria > Sphingomonadales > Sphingomonadaceae > Sphingomonas. Next base: position 250,980 of record NZ_SLYD01000001.1, on the reverse strand, counting down.
GGGCACCGTCAAGGCGCGTGCGGCACGCGATTTCACCGTTAAGGTAGACGCAACCGGGCTCCAGCCGGGCCGCGAGTATCGCTACTGGTTCGACGCCGCCGACGGCACGCGCTCGCCGGTCGGCCGGTTCCGCACGCTGCCGAAGGGCAAGGTCGCCGATGTCGTGATGGCCGTCGTCTCGTGCCAGCTCTACGCGGGCGGGCTGTTCAACGCCTATGACGCGATCGCCAAGCTCGATCGGCTCGACGCGGTGCTCCACCTTGGCGACTACATCTACGAATATGGCGTCGACGGCTATGGCGCAGACATCGCCAAGAAGATCGGCCGCCTGGTCGAGCCACGCCACGAGATCGTCAGCCTCGCCGATTATCGTATGCGCCACGCGCAGGTGAAGCGAGACGTCGACATGCAGGCCGCCCACGCCCGCGCCGCGTTCATCTGCGTCTGGGACGATCACGAAGTCGCCAACGACGACTGGATGCACGGTGCCGAGAATCACGATCCGAAGACCGAAGGCGACTGGGACGCGCGGAAGGCGGCGGCGATGCAGGCGTACTTCGAGTGGATGCCGATCCGCGATCCCAAGCCCGGCCAGCCCTGGGCCGCGATCAACCGCAGCTTCGACTTCGGCGATCTCGCGACGCTGGTGATGGTCGAGACGCGGCTGCTCGCGCGCAGCCATCAGGTCGTGTGGAAGGGCGAGGAGATCACACCCGCCGAATATGCACCGATGCTCGCCGAGCGCGCGCGCACCGATCGCGAACTGCTCGGACCGGCGCAATTGGCCTGGGTCGAGAAGACGATGGCGACCTCGGTCGCGGCGGGCAAGCCGTGGCAGGTGCTCGGCAACCAGGTGGTGATGGCGAAGGTCGCGGGCCCCGACATGGAGCGCCAGCTCGGACCGGTGAAGTTCGCCGAGACGATGGCGAAGCTGCCCGCGATCTGGCGCGAGCGGCTGACCGCGAGCATCGCCTCGTATCGTGCCGGCCTGCCGTTCGGGTTCGACAGCTGGGACGGGTATCCGCCCGCCCGCGAGCGGCTGTATGCGGCGTTCCAGCGCGCGAAGTCGCGGCCGATCGTGCTGTCGGGCGACAGCCACGCGGCGTGGGCGAACGACCTGCACGACGCGTCGGGCAAGCTGGTCGCCGCAGAATTCGGCTGCACCGCGATCACCAGCCCGTCCTACGGCTCGCTGCTCCCCGGCATCGGCACACTGATAGCCGACGCCAACAAGGGTGAAGTCCGCTTCTGCGACCAGGACGGCAAGGGGTTCACGCTGCTCACCCTCACGCCGGACCATGCGACGGCGGACTCGGTGACGGTGTCGACGGTAATGGCCAAGCCCTACACGCAAGCCACCGCCGCGCGTTTCCGTGCACATGCGAACCGTCCCGACGCGCCGCTCGAAAAAATCGCCTGAGCCCGCCGACGATGCCCTTCCTACGATCCTCCCCTTGGCGGGGGAGGGTCGATACGGTTCGGCGCATGGATCGCGATCGACGCGGATGTCCGACCACGGGGCCCCTAGGGGGCGTGCGACACGTCGATCGGAAATTCAGCTCGGGGAAGGGGGCACTTGCCCCGAAAAATCGGCAATGGTCGGGGCGATAGGATTCGAACCTACGACCCCTGGACCCCGAGACCAGTGCGCTACCAGACTGCGCCACGCCCCGACAACATTGCCGGTGAGCCCCCTAGCCGCGACAGCAAGTCCGGGCAAGACAAATATCAGCTGCTCCCTGTCGAGTGTTGGTGCGATCTATCGCACACGGAACGGCACTGCTAGGAGCGCGGCATGACTCCGCTCGACCGCATCCGCAATTTTTCCATCATCGCCCATATCGACCATGGCAAGTCGACGCTCGCCGACCGGCTGATCCAGGAAACTGGCGGCCTCACCGCGCGCGAAATGTCCGAGCAGGTGCTCGACAACATGGACATCGAGAAGGAGCGCGGGATCACGATCAAGGCGCAGACCGTGCGCCTCGCCTATCACGCGAAGGACGGTCTCGATTACGTCCTCAACCTGATGGACACGCCGGGCCATGTCGACTTCGCCTATGAGGTGAGCCGTAGCTTGGCCGCGTGCGAGGGCGCGCTGCTGGTGGTCGATGCCGCGCAGGGCGTCGAGGCGCAAACGCTCGCCAACGTGTACCAGTCGATCGAGCACGACCACGAGATCGTGCCGGTGATCAACAAGATCGACCTTCCAGCCGCTGAGCCCGAGAAGGTCCGGAAGGAAATCGAGGACGTGATCGGCATCGATGCGTCCGAAGCGGTGCTCGCGTCGGCGAAGTCCGGGATCGGCATCGTCGAGATCCTCGAGGCGATCGTCACCAAGATCCCGCCGCCCAGCGGCGACCCGGAAGCGCCGCTGAAGGCGATGCTCGTCGACAGCTGGTACGATCCGTATCTCGGCGTCGTCATCCTCGTGCGCGTGATCGACGGCGTCCTGAAAAAGGGCCAGCAGATCAAGTTCATGCAGACCGGGACGATGCACCTGGTCGACCGGGTCGGCTGTTTCCGTCCGAAGATCGAGCAGCTGACCGAACTCGGCACTGGCGAAATGGGCTTCATCACCGCGCAGATCAAAGAGGTCGCGCAGACGCGCGTCGGCGACACGATCACCGATGCGAAGCGGCCTGCGCTAGAGGCTCTGGCGGGCTTCAAGGAAGTCCAGCCGGTCGTGTTCTGCGGGATGTTCCCCGTCGATGCCGCCGAGTTCGAGAAGCTGCGCGAGAGCATCTCGAAGCTGCGCCTCAACGATGCGAGCTTCTCGTTCGAGATGGAAACGTCGGCCGCACTGGGCTTCGGCTTCCGCTGCGGGTTCCTCGGGCTGCTGCATCTGGAGATCATCCAGGAGCGGCTGACGCGCGAATATGATCTGGACCTGATCACCACCGCGCCTTCCGTCGTGTATGAGATCGAGCTGACCCACCCCGATCCTTCCGGCACGACGCATATCGAGCTGCACAATCCCGCCGACATGCCCGAGCCGAACAAGATCGCGACGATCAGCGAGCCGTGGATCGAGGCGACGATCTACGTCCCCGACGAATATCTCGGCAGCGTCCTGAAGCTCTGCCAGGATCGCCGTGGCATCCAGAAGAACCTGACCTATGTCGGCGGTCGCGCCCAGGCGACCTACGAACTGCCGCTGAACGAAGTCGTGTTCGATTTCTACGATCGCCTGAAGTCGATGTCGAAGGGTTATGCGAGCTTCGATTATCACCAGATCGGCTACCGCGAGGGCGATCTCGTCAAGATGGGCATCCTCGTCAACGAGGAGCCGGTCGACGCGCTGAGCATGATCGTCCACCGCGGCACCGCCGAAGTGCGCGGCCGCGGGATGGTCGAGCGGCTGAAGGAACTGATCCCTCGCCACCTGTTCAAGATCCCGATCCAGGCGGCGATCGGCGGCAAGGTGATCGCGCGCGAGACGATCAGCGCGATGCGCAAGGACGTGACCGCCAAATGCTATGGTGGCGACGCGAGCCGCAAGAAGAAGCTTCTGGAGAAGCAGAAGAAGGGCAAGCTGAAGATGCGCGAATACGGGTCCGTCAGCATCCCGCAGGAAGCGTTTATCGCGGCGCTCCGGATGGGCGACGACGCCTGAGGCCAAGCTTTGCTTGGACGAGGATAAGCGTCTAGCCGGACGGCGACCGGCCGAGCTCGTACTCGGTCGTGTCGTTCGACGGCGCGGCTTTTGCCGCGGCGCGACTGAGGCCGCGTTCGAACGACAGTCCGCTCTTGTTCTCCCATCGCCAACCGCCGTCACCCCAGCGAACGCTGGGGTATCTCCGGGGGGGCGTTCGGCTCGAACCGGGAGATACCAGCGTTCGCCGGCACGACGGGGGTAGGTATCGTTTACGCCCAAGCCGCTCTCTCATTATCTGGCCGTCGCCGTCACTCGTACGTTGCGATCCCAAACGCGATGTAGCCGACGCACAGGATAATCCGGGTCAGCCAGGCCGCTTCGCCGTGCAGTACGACGCTCGCCGCGATCGCCGCGATAAACGCCGCCATAATCGCCCAGGCCTGCCAGGCGAAAGGGAACGGGAAGAGGCCGCCGGTCGCACTGGGCTCGAACCAATCCGAACGCCGAATGGTCAGCCAAAATCGCATCACCAAGCCCATAGGGCGAAGCTAGCATGGCGTTCCCGCTCCCTGCCATCGGCAAAAATATCGCACCGTGTTGCAAACCGGCGCCGGCCCCAAAAACGCCGCAACCAACTGTCATCATCCTAACACAATCCTGACCTAACCGCCGGCCTGGGGAGTGAGCGTCGCGAGGCGTCGTCGTGCCGTCCGGGGAGGGTGGTCGAGGACGATCAACGACGTTGTATTTTGGGATGTGCGGCTCGTCGTCAGGGACGGCGCCGCATGATTGGGGAATATCATCTTGAAGATTTCGGTCGTTAAGTCGGCGCTGATGCTCGGCGTCGCGTTTGGTTCGGTTGTGGGTGGTACGGCCGCGTTCGCGCAGGCAGCGCCCGTTCAGGAGCAGGCTGCTCCGGCGGACGGTCTCGGCGATATCGTCGTCACCGCGGAGCGCCGGTCCGAGAACCTCCAGAAGGTGCCGCTCTCGGTCGGTGTCGCATCGGGCGACGCCCTGCGCGCGTACACCGCAGGCGGCGACGACACGCTGCTCGCGCTGTCGGGTCGCGTGCCCGGCCTGTACGTCGAATCGACGACCGGCCGCATCTTCCCGCGTTTCTACATCCGCGGTCTCGGCAACATCGATTTCTACCTCGGCGCGTCGCAGCCGGTCACGATCATCCAGGACGACGTGATCCTCGAGCATGTCGTGCTGAAGTCGAACCCGGTGTTCGACGTCCGCCAGGTCGAAGTGCTGCGCGGTCCGCAGGGCTCGCTGTTCGGGCGCAACACCACCGCCGGCATCATCAAGTTCGACACCAACAAGCCGACCAACGACTTCGATAGCCGGGCATCGGCGTCGGTCGGCTCGTACAACAGCGTCAGCCTGGATGCCGGTGTAGGTGGCCCGCTGATCAAGGACCTGCTGGCGATCCGTCTCTCGACGCTGATCCAGCACCGCGAAAACTATGTCGACAACCGGTTCGCCGGCGTCAGTGCCGACAACACGGCGACGCCGCGCGACAATGCGATGGGCGGCTTCGACGACCGTAACGTCCGCGTCCAGCTGATGCTGACCCCGGGCGAGCGCTTCACGCTCGACCTGTCGGGGCATGCCCGCTGGTATGACGGCACCTCGACGCTGTTCCACCGCGGCGCGCTCAAGAAGGGTTCGAACGACGTATCGGCCGAGCCGCGCAACGTGGTCTCGTACGACGAAGCGAACGACAATCCGCAGAGCTACAACACCTATGGCGGCTCGGCGCGCGCAGGCTACGACTTCGGTCCGGCCACGCTGACCTCGATCACTGCGTACGAGACGACGTCGGGCTTCAGCCGCGGCGATACCGATGGTGGTGCGGCCGTCAGCTTTCCGTTCAATGGGCGCGCGAACGGCTTTGGCGAGTCGCAGGGGCAGATCCGCGATCTTGACCAATGGTCGCAGGAACTGCGTATTGCCGGCACCCCCGGCGGCCGCTTCAATTGGCAGCTCGGCGGCCTGTATTTCGACAACCGCGACATCACCGATTTCTACCAGCGGACGTTCTTCCTGACCGCGCCGGACGTGAACGGAACCCGGCCGAACCCCAACAACTGGGTACGGCTGCACGACGTCAATACGTCGTGGGCGGGCTTCGGCCAAGTCAGCTACGAGCTGATGGACAAGCTGACGGTCACGCTCGGCGGTCGCATAACCGAGGACAAGAAGCGTACGCAACTGCTGAAGACCGTCCAGAATGCGCTGGGCGTCAACCAGTACCCGGCAGGCTTCCGTCGCGACGTCACGCTGAAGTCGACCAAGCCAAGCTGGGATGCGAGCATCCTGTATCAGGCGAACCCCGACATTAGCCTGTATTCGCGCGTAGCTCAGGGCTTCCGCGGACCGACGATCCAGGGTCGTTCGGCGGTGTTCAACTCCGACTTCTCGACCGCGAACTCGGAGACGATCCTGTCGTGGGAGACGGGGATCAAGACGCGTCTGCTCGACAACACGCTGAGCCTCAACGCGACGGTGTTCGGCTACCGCGTCAACGACATCCAGCTCAACGGCAACGATGTGAACGGCAACGGCATCCTGTTCAACGGCAACAAGGCCGAGGCCTACGGCATGGAAGCCGAAGCAAACTGGAAGCCTGTCCCGAACCTCACGCTGGGCGCAGGGCTCAGCTTGCTGCACAGCGCGATCCGCGACAAGACCACCGAGGTACAGATCTGCGCGCTCAACAGCGTCGTGGTCTGCACGCCATCGCGGACGCCGCGGGCGATCGTCGGTCCGTTCGGTACGACATACCTGGTCAAGATCGACGGCGAGCCGCTGCCGAATGCGCCGGAATACAACGTCGACCTCACCGCGCGCTACGACCAGCCGCTGGGCAATGGCGGTCGCGCGTTCATCGCGGGCGACTTCAACATCCAGGGCTACACGCAGTTCGTGCTGTACAAGACCAAGGAGTTCACCGCGAACGGCAACTTCGAGGGTGGCCTGAAGATCGGCTACGCGGCGCCGGACGATGCGTATGAGTTGGCGGTATTCGCGCGCAACATCACTGGCGAGAAGAACCTTAAGGGTGTGATCGAGAACTACATGGCGGCGGTGTTCAACGAGCCGCGGATCATCGGCGTCTCGCTCAGCGGCAAGTTCCGCTGATTTCTTCCCCTCTCCCGTAAGCGGGAGGGGGTTTTCTCCGCCCCCCTCCCGTAAGCGGGAGGGGGTGGGGGTGGGCTCGCGCTATCGTCAAGCGCGGCGTGTGTTCGAGCCGGGTGCCCACCCCTCGGTCCCCTCCCGCTTGCGGGAGGGGATGCAGTAGTAACCGCGCCGTTACCTAAACTATGCGTGACGCATTTTTCAGCAGCGCTCACGCAAACGGCATTGTAGCGAATTATTGCGGCGAGTTGCCGTTTTCCTTCGGCCGGTTGATACTCGCACCATGTCGCTCAATCCCGTATTCTATGATGCAAGCGGCCGTCGTCGGCGGCGGTTCACCTTCGGCGTCGCGGCGTTCATCGCGCTGCTGCTGCTGTCGATCGCGGTGTTCGCTGTTTCGATCGGTGCGGTGCCGACCGCGCCGCTTCTACCGATCGAGCCCGAGCACCCTGCGCTCCACAAGCTGCCCGCACCGCGTGGCGGCATCCTCCGCGAGACCCGGCGCGACCTCAATTACTACGCCAAGCAATTGTTCGGAACGAGCGCGGCCAAGCCCGGTGTCGGCAATGGCGCCAACCCTGCGCTCGCGATCGCCTTCCACGCGCCGTGGGACGAGGCGAGCACCGCCAGCCTCGCGCGGCACGTCGAACAACTCGACTGGCTGATCCCCGGCTGGGTCTCGATCACCGGCAAGGATCACCACATCACCGTGTTCCGCGACCAGGCCGGGCGCGACATCCTCAACAAGGCGGTCCATCGCCCGATGATCCTGCCGATGGTGCAGAACGCGGTCGACGGGAACTGGGACGGCGCCGGCAGCGCCGCACTGTTCGCCGATCCGAAGGCACGCGCGGCGTTCCTAGACAAACTCGTGCCGTTCCTGAGCGCGAACCATGCCGGCGGCGTGTTCTACGATTTCGAGGATTTGCCCGCATCGGCGCAGCCCAACTACCGCGCCTTCCTAGCCGAAACGCGCGCGCGGTTCGCGAACCGCGGCTGGGTGGTCGCGATCGCTGCGCCGGTCGGCAACCCCGACTGGAACCTGCCCGCCTACGCCAAGGTGACCGACAAGGTCTTCCTGATGGCGTATGACGAGCACGAGACCAGCGGCGCGCCCGGCCCGATCGCCTCGCAGCGCTGGTTCGCGCGCATGGTCGCCGACGCAGCGCGCGGTATCCCCCCGTCGAAGCTGGTCGTCGCGATCGGCTCGTACGCGTATGACTGGCACGCGGGCGCCGATGCGGGCAACGGCGATGCACTCGATGTCGAGGAAGCGTGGCAGAACGCGGCGGACTCGGGCACGATGCCGACCTTCGACAAGGCGAGCGGCAACAGCAGCTTCGCTTATTCCGAAGGCGGCGTGCAGCATCAGGTCTGGCTGCTCGATGCGGCGTCGGCCTACAACCAGATCGCGTTCCTGCAAAAGGCGGGCCTCGGCAGCGTCGCGCTCTGGCGGCTCGGCTCGGAGGATCCGGGGCTCTGGTCGATCTGGGGTCGCGAACATCGCAAACTGCCGATCCCCGATGCGATCGACAACATGCCGGCCGGCACCAATGTCGATATCGAGGGTAGCGGCGAAATCCTGAAGATCGCCGCCGAACCGGTCACCGGCATTCGCGACGCGGTGCCGGCAAAGGACGGTACGCTCGCCGACGTCGTCTTCAAACGGATGCCGTCGCCCTATGTGGTCGAGCGGACCGGCTATCGTCCGAAACAACTCGCGCTGACCTTCGACGACGGCCCTGATCCCGAATGGACCCCGCAGATCCTCGACGTGCTCAAGCGCGAGCATGCCCCAGCGACGTTCTTCGTGATCGGCGAGAATGCGCTGACCGAGCGGCCGCTACTCGAACGCATGGTCGATGAAGGTCATGAGATCGGCAGCCACACCTATACGCATCCCAATCTCGCCAACGTCTCGCAGCGGCAGGTGAAGTACGAGCTGAACGCGACGCAGCGGTTGTTCCAGGCGTTCACCGGCCGCTCGCTGCGCCTGTTCCGCGCGCCCTATTTCGGCGATGCCGAGCCGAGCACCGCGGACGAAATCCTCCCCGCGCTCGAAGCGCAGCAGCGCGGCTATATCTCGGTCGGCCTCCACGTCGATCCCGACGATTGGAAGCGCCCCGGCGTGCAGGCGATCATCGACCGGACCATTGCCGGCGTCGAGGCCGGCAATCCGGAACGCAGCGGCAACGTCATTCTGCTCCACGACGCCGGCGGCAACCGTGCGGAGACCGTCGCCGCGCTGCCGATCATCATCGAGCGGCTGCGCGCGATGGGCTACAGCTTCGTCCCCGTCTCCACGCTCGCAGGGCTGTCGCGCAACCAGTCGATGCCGGTGATCTCGTCGAGCGACCGCGTCGCCGCCGTCGCCGATCTGGCGCTGTTCAGCACGCTTGGCGGTATCGTCGTAGCGCTGCGCTGGATTTTCGGCATCGCGATCACGATAGGTATCATCCGCGCCTTGGCGCTGTCGGCGCTCGCCCTCATCCAGGCGCGGCGCGAGTTGAAGACGGTGTTCCCGGCGATCGATCCGTCGCGGTTCGTCACCGTGATGATCCCGGCGTTCAACGAGGAGCGCGTGATCGTCCGCGCCGTACAAGGCGTGCTTGCCTCTGCAGAGGTTGCGATCGAGGTTATCGTGATCGACGACGGTTCGAGCGACGGCACCAGCCGCGTCGTGTCCGAAGCGTTCGCAAGCGACGACCGCGTGCGCCTGCTGACGCTGGAGAACGGGGGAAAAGCGCGCGCGCTCAACCGCGGGCTCGAACTGGCACGTGGCGAAATCGTGATTGCGCTCGACGCCGATACGCAGTTCGAACCGATGACCATCGCGCGGCTGGCCCGTTGGTTCGACGATCCGAAGCTCGGTGCGGTCGCGGGCAATGCGAAGGTCGGCAACCGCGTCAACCTGATGACCAAATGGCAGGCGCTCGAATACATCACCGCGCAGAACCTCGAACGCCGCGCGCTTGCCCGGCTGAACGCGATGACGGTCGTGCCGGGCGCGGTCGGCGCGTGGCGGCTCGAGGCGATCCGCAGCGTCGGCGGTTATCCCGACGATACGCTCGCCGAGGACCAGGACCTGACGATCGCGATCCAGCGGCATGGCTGGACCGTCCAGTACGACCAGTTCGCGATCGCCTGGACCGAGGCGCCAGAGACGATGCGCGCGCTCGCCAAACAGCGGTTCCGCTGGGCGTTCGGGACGCTGCAGTGCCTCTACAAGCACCGCTCGGCGATCGGCCGGTCGCATCCGCGCGGGCTCGGCTGGGTCGGGTTGCCACAGGCGATCGTGTTCCAGATCGTGCTCGCGTCGATCTCGCCGATCATCGATCTCGCGTTGCTGGTCAGCTTCGCGTCGACCTATGTCGCGGTGCAGGCGCATGGCTGGGAGCAGACCAGCCACGACGTCTACACGATGCTCGCCTATTGGCTGATCTTCACCGCGATCGACCTGCTCGCCGCGACGATCGCGTTCGCATTGGAGCGCAAGGAACGCTGGCGGCTGCTCTGGCTGCTGATCCCGCAGCGGATCGGCTACCGTCAGGTGATGTACTACGTCGTGCTGAAGGCGATCGCGCAGGCTCTGCGGGGGCCGCTGGTCGGTTGGGGCAAGCTCGCGCGGACCGGACGCGTCACGGCGAACTAAGCGCGCAACATATCGAACCGGCTAGCGTTATGGTCCCGCGCTATATATCGGTATGCGCAAAGTTCGAGGGGCAAGCAGCATGCGGTATCTGACGTCGGCGCTGGTGATGACGGTCGGCCTTGGCGCGACGGGTGCCCAGGCACAGCAGCGCCCGCCGCTAGTGCTCGCTGCAGCCTCGCTACAGGAATCGCTTACTGCCGCTGCCGACGCATGGGCGAAGAGGGGGCATGTAAAGCCGACAATCTCGTTCGCGGCGTCATCGGCGCTCGCACGGCAGGTCGAGGCCGGTGCGCCCGCGGATCTGTTCGTGTCGGCGGACGAGGACTGGATGAACCAACTCGCGGCGAAAAACCTTATTGTCGCAAGCACCCGCGTCACGTTCCTCGGCAACCGCCTCGTCGTCGCGGCGCCAGCGGGCAGCAAGGTGCGGATCCCGGTGCGCCCGCCCGCAGCCCTTGTTCGCGTCCTCACGGCCGGACCATTGGCGATGGCGGATACTGCGGTCCCGGCCGGCAAGTACGGGCAGGCGTCGCTGGAGAACCTCGGCGTCTGGGCGCAGGTTTCGCCGAAAGTGGTGCGTGCGGAGAATGTCCGCGCGACGCTGGCATTGGTCGAGCGCGGCGCGGCGCCGCTCGCGATCGTCTACGCAACCGATGCCAAGGCATCGGCCAAGGTTCGTATCGCTGGCGTCTTCCCGGACGCAACGCACCCCGCGATCACCTATCCGATCGCGCGGCTGAAGACATCGACGAACCCGGAGGCCGAGGGCTTCCGTCGTTTCCTCGTTTCGCCCGCGGGCAAGGCGATCTTCGTCCGCTACGGATTTTCCGCGCGCTAGATGCTCGATGCAGCCGAATGGGGTATCGTCGCGCTGTCGCTCAAGGTCGGCGGCGTGGCGATGGCGGTGACCTTGCCGATCGCGTTCGCACTGGCGTGGCTGCTCGCGCGGGTCCGCTTTCCGGGTAAAGTCGTGGTCGACGCGGCGATTCATTTGCCGCTGGTGGTGCCGCCGGTCGTGACCGGCTGGCTGCTGTTGCTCGCGTTCGGTCCCAATGGCCCGATCGGCGCGTGGCTGCAGGACTGGTTCGGCGTCACGGTGTTATTCCGCTGGACCGGCGCGGCAATTGCGGCGGGCGTGATGGCGTTGCCGCTGATGGTGCGCGCAATGCGGATCTCGATCGAAGCGGTCGACCGTCGACTTGAAAATGCCGCGCGGACACTGGGTGCGGGGCCGTGGCGCGTCTTCTGGACGCTCACCCTGCCGCTCAGCGTGCCGGGTGTATTGGCGGGCGCGGTGCTCGGCTTCGCGCGATCGATCGGCGAGTTCGGGGCGACGATCACGTTTGTCTCGAACGTGCCGGGTGAAACGCAAACCTTGCCGCTCGCGATCTATTCGGCGCTCCAGCAGCCCGGTGCCGACGCGTTGGTATGGCGCTTATCGTGTGTATCAGTGGGGTTATCGCTGATCGCTTTGATCGCGTCCGAACTGCTGACGCGACGCGCGGGACGGGGGCTCCATGTCCTTTGAGATCGATATCGAGAAGCGTCTTGGCGATGCACAGGTCACGCTGACGCTGAACGCGGGGGAAGGCGCGACGGTGTTGTTCGGCCCGTCCGGTATCGGCAAGTCGAGTGTGCTCAACATGATCGCCGGACTGCTACGCCCGGACCGCGGCCGCATCGCGGTCGACGGCGACACGCTGTTCGGGGACGGCATCGACGTACCCCCCGAACGTCGCCGCGCCGGCTATGTCTTTCAGGACGCGCGCCTGTTCCCGCATATGCGCGTCCGGGCGAACCTCCTCTACGGCGCCGGCCGCGAGCATGACGCGTTCGAGGAGCAAATTGGATTCCTAGGCATCGGTCACCTCTTGGATCGCTGGCCGCGCACATTGTCGGGCGGCGAGGCGCAGCGCGTCGCGATCGGCCGCGCGTTGCTTAGCCACCCGCGCTTTCTGCTCCTCGACGAACCGCTGTCCTCGCTGGATCGCGCCCGACGCGAGGAAGTGCTCGTTGCGATCGAACACGTCCGCGACGTGCTGAAGCTGCCGATCCTGATGGTGACGCACGACCCGGCCGAAGCGGAACGGATCGGGACGCGCGTGGTCCGGATGTGAAACCGGCCTTCTCCCCACCTCGTAGGGTGGGGAGGACGCAAACCGCTTACCCGAGCGCGCGCTTGAATAGCCGGCTCAGCCGCGCCGAAAATGCTCGCGCATCGAGCGGCCGCTCGCCATCGGCGATCTGCGCTTCGTCGAACAGCAGGTGTGCGGCATCCTCGCGCAGCGCCGTCTCGTCCTCGCCGAGCGTGGCTAGCTTGGCGATCAACGCCGAGCGCGGGTTGATCTCCAGCACCGGCTTGGCGGCGGCCATCGCCTGACCGCTGGCCGCCAGGATGCGTTCGAGCTGGCGGTCCATCCCGCTGTCCGCCGCGACCAGGCAGACCGCGCTGTCGGTGAGCCGCTCGGACGCGCGTACCTCTGATACCGCATCCCCCAGCGTGGTCTTCACGAACGCGATGAAGTCCGCGACTGCGGGCGTGGCATCGGCGGTGGGGGCCTCCGCGCCATCGACCAGCGGGATCAGCCCGAGATCGGCAGCGCCCTGCGTGACCGACTTGAACGGCTTGCCGTAGGAGTCGATGCCCGCCGTCACCCAGAACCCGTCGACCGAGTCCGGCAGCAGCAAGACCTCGATGCCCCGCGCGCGGAACCCTTCAAGCTGCGGCGAGGCTTCAAGACGGTCGAGATCGGTGCCGACCGCATAATAGATCGCGGTCTGGTTCTCCTTCATCGCGCCGACATAGTCGGCGACCGAACGCCATGCGCCGCCGGACGTCGTGGTCTTGAAGCGCGCGAGCTTGAGCAGCGCCTCGCGGCGTTCGAAATCCTCGTACAGTCCTTCCTTCACGACCGCGCCGAAATTCTCCCAGATCTTTGCATACGCGTCGGCATCGCGTGTCGCGAGCTTGTCGAGTTCGCTCAGCACCCGGCCGGTCACGCCCTTGCGGATCGCGGCTAGCATCGGGCTTTCCTGGATCATCTCGCGCGAGACGTTGAGCGGCAGATCCGACGAGTCCACCAGCCCGCGCATAAAGCGAAGATAGCGCGGCAGGACTTCGGCATCGTCGGTGATGAAGACGCGCTTGACGTACAGCTTCATCCGGCCGTTGCGGTCGGGATCGAACAGGTCGAACGGCTTGGCGCCCGGCACAAACGCGAGCACCGAATATTCGTGCACGCCTTCCGCGCGGTAGTGGAGCGTCAGCGCGGGCTCGTCGAACTGGCCGGAGACGCTGCGGTAGAAATCGGCATAATCTTCCGTGCTGATCTCGGACTTGGGCTTGGTCCACAAGGCGGCGCCATCGGCGATGTCGACCGGCTCGGCATCGGGCTTTTCGCGCAGGGTGATCGGGACCGGGACATGCCCCGACTGATCCTTGATCAGCCGCTCGACGGTGAAGCGATCGGTGAACGACGTCGCGTCCTCGAGCAGATGGAGCACGACGCGAGTGCCGCGTGACGGTGCTTCGGCAGTGTCGATGGGTGCGATCGTGTAGGTACCGAGACCATCCGACGACCAGACCGACGCAGTGTCGGCGCCTGCGCGACGCGAGACGACGTCGACCTTTTCGGCGACCATGAACGCGGAATAGAAGCCGACGCCGAACTGGCCGATCAGCTGTGCGCCCTCGCTACCCGAGCTGGCGGCGATGCGGTCCATGAACGCCTTGGTGCCCGAGCGCGCGATCGTGCCGAGCGCCTCGCCCATGTCGTCGGCGGTCATGCCGATGCCGTTGTCCTCGATCGTGAGCGTGCGCGCTTCGGGATCGAGCGTGATCGCGATCCGCGTGCGGGTCTCGTCGCCGAGCAGTTCGGGCGCGCTCAACGCCTCGTAGCGCAGCTTCTCGCACGCATCGGCAGCATTCGAGATCAGCTCGCGCAGGAACACGGTCTTATCCGAATAGACCGAGTGCACCATCATGTGCAGCAGCCGCGCGACATCCGCCTCGAAGGCGTGAGTGTGGGGCGTCGTCGTCTGGGGTTCGATGGAAGCGGTGTCTGGAGTCATGGTACGGAACGACCTTCGCTGAATATTCGTGGCGGAGAGTTGGACGGGCACCGAAACGAATTCAAGAGGCGGCGGACGCACATGTCGACCATGCCTTGATCGTGCACCCTCGATAGCGACTGAAAAGGGGAGCTGCCGCTTTGCAATTGACGGCTGCGATGCGGGCAGGGGATGTTCGCGCCGATCATCCGTAGACATCATCCGCAGAGAAGAGTGTAGCGTGCCCATGCGAACAGTTTCGGCCTCTTGTCTCGCGGCGCTCATGGCGCTGGCCTTTCCCATCGCGGGCGTGGCTAAGGATATGCCGGCCAAACGTCTTGTCCTGATCGACGACGACGTGGTGGGACTGAACGGTGCCCCCGCGCTGCTGCTCCAGGCGCCCGATGTCGCCGTGCTGGGGATCACCACGACCAGTGGCTCGGTTTGGCGCGATACCGCGACCGCCTATGCCTTGCGAACGGTCGAGATCCTCGGGCGTACCGATGTGCCGGTGGTGCCGGGCGCGACCTTTCCGCTCCTCAACACGCAGGAGGCAACCAGGCGGTGGGAAGGGCAATATGGTCGGCTCGAATTCAAAGGGCCGTGGACCGAGCCTGCATCCGGCGCCGAGATCCAGCCGGCCCCGGGTACGCCGTCGCCCGCAATCGTCCCGAGCTTGCCGATCGGCGATCCGGTCACCAAGCCGTCGGGTGAAATCGCCGCCGCGTTTCTCGTCCGGATGGTGCGCGCACATCCGCACCAGATCACGCTGTTCGCGACGGGACCGATGACCAACATCGCGATCGCGCAGAGCCTCGATCCGGGCTTTGCTGCGAACGTGAAGGAACTGGTCTACATGGGCGGCAGTCTCCATCCGAGGCAGACGCTCGACACGCCGGCGGCTGCGGAATTTGCGCGCGAGTTCGTCAACACGCCGCGCCGCGAATTCAACATCCGTTGGGATCCCGAAGCGGCGCGGATCATGGCGCACGGGGCGTGGCCGAAGGTGACGATGGTGCCGATTGATCCGTCGACGGGGACGCAGTGGACGCGCGGCTTTCTGGACAGCGTGAAACCGGCGCATACCCCGCTCACCGATGCACTTCAGACCGGGCTCGAGCCGGGGTTTCCGATGTGGGACGAGATTGCGGCGATGGCCTGGCTGGAGCCCGCCATCGTCACGCGCGCCGAGACGCTCTACATCGATTTCGACACCAGCCAGACCGCCGGGTACGGCGATACGCTGTCCTGGCACGACGCGTACCGGCCCCACCTTGGCGAACGCGCGCAGACCGTCGTCTTGCAAGTCGACCGCGCGAAGATGGAGGCGGCCATGCGGACGCTGTATACCCGACCTCCGCAGCGCTGACCATCGCCGCGTCGGCAGCGCCGACGTTGACCATCACCGCGTCGGCAGCGCCGACGTTGACCATCACCGCGTCGGCAGCGCCGACTGGGGCAAAGATGTCGCGGTGCCCGGCAAAAATGCATCGTGCCCGATCGCGCCTATTGCAGCACGTTACAGCGGTGTTACCGATCGGGGACGGATCCGGGTCACACGGATCGACGCCGGAGGATGTTCGAAGCCCAAGGGGGGACCATCCATGATTCGCTTGCCCGTTCGTACGTCTGCCATCGCCCGGTTGTTGGCCGCCAGCGCGCCACTCCTCGTCTTCGCCGCGCCAGCCGTCGCGCAGCAACAAGCGCCAACTGGCCAGACTGCCAGCGATCCGGCCGGCGATCAGGGACTTGGCGAGATCGTCGTCACCGCGACACGCCGTCAGGAATCGTCGAAGGACGTGCCGCTCGCGGTCACTGCGATCAGCGGCGAGAAGCTCGACGTGCTCAATTCGAGCGGTCTCGATATCCGCTTTCTCGCTGGCCGCACGCCGAGCCTTCAGGTCGAATCGTCGTTCGGCCGCACGTTCCCGCGCTTCTATATCCGCGGCCTCGGCAACACCGATTTCGATCCCAACGCCGCGCAGCCGGTCTCGGTCGTGTACGACGACGTCGCACTCGAGAACCCGATGTTGAAGTCGTTCCCGGTCTTCGATCTGCAAAGCGTCGAAGTGCTGCGTGGGCCGCAGGGCACGCTGTTCGGGCGCAACACCCCGGCCGGCGTGGTAAAGATCGATTCCGCCAAGCCGAACCCCGACAAGGTCTCGGGCTATGCGACCGGATCCTGGGCGACCTACAACACGATCAACGGCGAGGCTGCGCTCAATCTGCCGATCGGCAACGGCTTCGCGTTCCGCGCCTCGGGCATCATCCAGTCGCGCGACGATTGGGTTAAGAACGACTCCACGACGGGCAACGCCGACCGCAAGCTCGAGGGCTATCGCGATGTCGCCGGCCGCTTCCAGCTTGGCTACACCAGCAGCGACTTCAACGCATTGCTGAACGTCCATGTTCGCGACCTCACCGGATCGCCGCGCATCTTCCGCGCCGGATTGTTCAAGCCGGGCACGAACGACTTCAACACTGGGTTCGACCCTAAGCACGCCACGCTCGACGGCTATACCAGCCAGAGCCTGACGCAGTGGGGCACCAACCTCCGGCTCGACTATCATCTCGACGGCATCGGCACATTCTACTCGGTCACCGGCTACGAGCAGGCTAAGGTCGAGAGCACGGGCGACGTCGACGGCGGCAACAACTATACGTTCCTTGGCGGCACGATCGGTGCGATCGGCGTCGGGCTGTTCCCGTCGAACACCGGTGGCCTGACCAAGCCCAAGGAGTTCAGCCAGGAACTGCGCTACGCGAGCGAGGACATGAACGGCATTCGCCTGCAGGGCGGGCTGTATTATTTCCACCAGACGCTGCGGTACCACCAGTACGACTATGCGTTCGGCGGTACCGGTTCGCGCGCGACCGACCTCGATCAGGATATCTACCACGACAACCGCAACGAGAATTACGGCGCGTTCGCATCGATCGAGGCCAAGCCGGTCGAGTTGCTGACGTTGCGCGCCGGCGTCCGCTATTCGCACGACTATCGCAACGACCTCGTCACCGCACCGATTCCGGGCAGCGGGATCAGCGACACGTTGCCGGCGCGTGCGGTCGTCCGTGGCTCGAACGTCACCTGGGATGCGAGCGCAACCTATGAACTGACGCCCGCGATCAACGTCTATTCGCGGCTCGCGACCGGCTATCAGGGGCCGGCGATCCAGGACCGCGTGACCTTCGGCAGCGTCCAGAGCACCGCGCCGAAGCAGACGACGTTCTCGGGCGAGAGCGGGTTCAAGGGCACGCTGCTTGATCGGAAGGTGAACTTCTCGCTCGACGCCTATTGGTACAGCACGAAGGACCTGCAGATCACCGCGGTCGGCGGCAGCAGCAATTCGGCGCGGCTGATCAGCGCGAACAAGGCGATCGGCTACGGCGTCGAGGGCGAGTTCGAGGCGCGGCCAGTGCCCGAGCTCACGCTGACCGCGAGCGGCAGCTACAACTTCACCGAGATCCGCGATCGGAACATCGGCGTCGGGGTGTGCGCGACCTGCACCGTGCTCGATCCGATCGTCAACGGCTTCGCGGTGATCGACGGCAACGACCTTCCCCAGGCGCCACGCTGGATCGCCAACTGGACCGCGCGCTACGGCATCCCGCTCGGCAATGGCGGCGAAGTCTACGCGTACACCGACTGGGTCTATCGCAGCCGTATCAACTTCTTCCTGTACGAAGCCGTCGAGTTTACCGGCAAGTCGTCGCTCGAAGGCGGGCTCAAGGTCGGCTACAAATCGCCGCACGGGTATGAGGTCGGCGCGTTCGTTCGCAATATTACCAACCAGTATCGCAGCATTTCCGCGATCGACTTCAACAACCTGACGGGCATGATCAACGAACCGCGGATCATCGGCGGCCAGTTCAAGGTTGCGTTCTGAGCTGACGAGGGCGGATCGTCGAGCGCGAGGTCAGCGTTCGATGATCCGGTCCGTGACGGGTTCGCGGTGCTGCCAGTCGCGGCGTTCGAGTTCGGGTATGGTCGAGGGATGCTCGGGATAGCCGAGGCAGAGAACCGCGATCAGCGTCCAGTCGCGCGGGACGTCGAGCATCGTGGCGACGGCGGCCGGATCGAGGATCGAAACCCAGCCGAGGCCGATCCCGCGCAGCCTTGCGGCCAACCAGAGGGTGTGGATCGCCATCACCGTCGAATAGCGCAGCGTGTCGTGCATCGTCGTCCGGCCCAGGCCGTGGCCGGCGAGCGGCGCCTCGTCCGAGAAGACGGCAACGATCACCGGGGCCTCGCGCAGCCCGTGGAGTTTTAAGGTGCGATAACGCGCGCGGCGGTCGAGGTCGGGCTGCGCATCTGCCGCAACGGCGTTCGCGGCATCGACGTGATCGGCAAGGTCTGCGCGGATGCTTGGCGAGCGAATGCGGACGAACCGCCAGGGCTGGGCGTTGCCGACCGATGGCGCGAGCGCGGCGGTTTCGAGCAGGGCGTCGAGATCGGCATCGGCGATCGCTGTCGGCAGGAAATGACGGACGTCACGGCGCCAGCGAAGCAGCGTGTCGAACTGCGCGGCGAAGTCGGCCTCGAACACCGGCGGGGTGCCGGCGGTCATACGCGGATCGGCGTGCGGCGCAGGAGGTAGGTGTCCATGATCCAGCCGTGGGAAGCACGCAGTCTCGCGCGCTCGCCGACGATGCGCGCGGCGACATCCGCGAGGGGGCCGGCGACGAGCGCTTCGTGCGGCATGCCGAGATAGGCGCCCCACCAGATCGAGACGCCGGCCGGGCTCAGCGTCTCGAACGTACAATGGCCGTCGAGCATGACCGCGAGCGTATCGACCGCGTCCGGCCAGCCGCTCTCGCGCAGGCGGCGGCCAGTGGTGATGAGCACCGGCGCGGCGAGATCGTTGAGCGGGATCGCATGCGCGGCGGTTAGCGCCTGGAGGCTGGTAATGCCGGGGACGACCGTCACCGTCATCGGCAGTCCGTCGTCACGCAGGCGGTCGGCGATCCTCAGCGTACTGTCGTAGAGCGAGGGATCGCCCCAGACGAGAAGCGCCAAGCGGCCACCGTTCGGAAGAAGCCGTGCGATCTGCTCGGCCCAGACGCCGGCGATCGCGTCGTGCCATCGATCGACGGCGTCGCGGTAGGGCGCGCCGGCATCGCGTACGGGAAGGTCGAATTCGACGACCTTCGTGGTGCCGATCAGGACGTCCGCGCAGATCGTCCGGCGAAGGTCGATCAGGTCGGACTTGGCGTCGCCCTTGCGGGGCAGGAGGATCAGGTCGGCGGCATTCATCGCCTTGATCGCGGCGCGCGTGAGGTGATCGGGATTGCCGGTACCGATACCGATCAGCAGGAGGTCGATCATTCCGCCTCCATCAGCGGACCGTAGAGGATCAGGGCGGGCCTGCCGGAGAAGCCGTCCTGCAACTGGGCGGCAAGCTCGGCGATCGTCGAGCGGGTCAGGGTCTGATCGGGGTGGCCGACATTCTCCGCGATCAGCGCGGGCGTGTCCGGCGACAGGCCATGCGCGATCAGTGACGCCGCCAGCGCGGGGAAGGTGCGCTTGGGCATGAAGACAACCGTGGTCGCGTCAGGATCGGCGAGCGCGGCCATGTTACGCTGTTCGGGCAGATCGCCGGTGACGTCGTGACCGGTCAGAAACTGGACGCGGCGCGCACTTAGGCGCCGGGTCAGCGGGATATTCGCGGCGGCCGCGGCGGCGCTTGCGGCGCTGACGCCGGGGATGATCTCGAACGCGATACCCGCCGCCCGCAGTGCGACGATCTCCTCTTCGAGGCGGCCGAAGATGCCCGCGTCGCCCGATTTGAGGCGGACGACGCGAAGACCGGACTGCGCGTATTCGACGAGCAGTTGCGAGACGTGCGCCTGGCTTGGCGACGGGCGACCCGCTCGTTTGCCTACCGCGACGAGATCGGCCCCCGCGCGCGCATGACCGAGCACGGCCGAAGACAGGTCGTCGAACAGCACGGCGTCCGCCGCCTGCAACCGTGCGACGGCCTTCAGCGTCAGCAGTTCGGGATCGCCAGGCCCCGAGCCTACGAACGAGACGAACCCGGTCATGACGCGGCGGCGATCATGTGGAAGAAGCTGCCGCTGACGTGCCCGCGATACGAGCCGGTCTCGGGTACCGCGTTGCCCTCGGCATCGGTGACGTGCGCGAGCGGCGCGTCGGGCTGGTCGATGATCGTCGAATAATGAAACTCGTGCCCGGACAGCGCTGTGTCAGCGGTGAAGCCGCCCATCGGCGCGTGGAGGGCCGCGCGACGATAGCCGAGATGCATTTTCCGCTGGGCGTAACTGGTCACAAGGCCGAGTAATCCCGCCATTCGATGACGCGTGCCGTCGGCATCGATCAGGCCTTCGCCGAGCGCCATATAGCCGCCGCACTCGCCGTGGACGGGGCGTGTGCGCGCGTGCTCGGCCAGACCTGCGCGGAACGTTGCGGCGGCGGCGAGCTTGCCGGCGTGGAGTTCGGGATAGCCGCCGGGAAGCCAGACCAGATCGGCGTGTGCGGCCGGGGCTTCGTCGGCGAGCGGCGAGAACGGCAGGATCTCGACGCCGGCTTTGCGCCAGCCTTCGAGGACATGTGCATATGTGAAGGAAAACGCTGCGTCTTGCGCGAGTGCGATCCGCTGGGCGGGCGGTCGGATCCAGGTCTGAGCGTTGACCGGACGCGAGACGGCCGAAGCGGCATCGCGGAGCGCAGGAATGTCGACATGCGCGCGCAGGAACGTCGCATAGTCGTTGATGCGGGCGTCGAGATCGGGGTGCTCGGCGGCTTGCACCAGTCCCAGGTGACGTTCGGGCAGCTTCAGGTCGCCGCGCCGTGGCAGCGACCCGAACACGCGGATGCCGACCGCCTCCATCCCGCTGCGCGCGAGCCGTTCGTGACGCGGGCTGGCGACACGGTTGAGGATGACGCCGGCGATCGGGACGCTCGGGTCGTAGCGGCTGAAGCCGAGCGCGGTGGCGGCGGCGGACTGTGCCTGGCCCGAGACGTCGATCACTAGCACCACCGGCCAGCCCGTCCGCCGCGCGATGTCTGCGCTCGCACCGTTGCCGGTGGCGCCAAGCTTCGCGACTCCGTCGAACAACCCCATCGAGCCTTCCGCGAGCGCGAAGTCGGCGTCGTCGGCCTTGGCGGCGAGCATGTCGAGCATCGCCGCCTCCATCGACCAGCTGTCGAGGTTGAACGACGCGCGGCCACTCGCGGCGCGGTGGAACGCGGGGTCGATATAGTCGGGACCGCTCTTGAACGGCTGCACCACGAGGCCATCGTCGCGAAGCGCGCGAAGGAGGCCGAGCATGACTGTGGTCTTGCCGGTGCCCGAGGCGGGCGCGGCGATGAGGAGGCCCGGGGTCATATCCGGGGTCATATGTCGTGTCCTGCGAACTTCGAGTCCGCCGATTGCGGGCGGAAGCGGCGGTCATAGCCTGCTGCGTAGAGGCTGCTTTCGACGAAGTCCTGCGCGGCGAGTGCTTGCCCGACGAGGATCAGCGCGGTGCGATCGGGTTTGCCTACAATCGCATCCGCGATCGTCGCAAGCGTGGCGCGCTCGATCTGCTGGTCGGGCCAACTTGCGCGCCAGACGATCGCGATCGGGCAGTCCGAACCGTAATGCGGCGTCAGATCCGTTACGACCTGCGCCAGATTATGCACCGACAGGTGGATCGTGAGCGTCGCACCGGTCGCGGCGAACGCAGTCAGCGTCTCGGCGGGCGGCATCGTGCTGGCGCGACCGGGCGTGCGCGTCAGCACCACCGACTGCGCGAGTTCGGGCAGCGTCAGTTCGACCTCCAGCGCGGCGGCGGCGGCGGCGAAGGCGGGCACGCCGGGGGTGATCGTGAACGGGATGTCGAGCGCACGCAGGCGGCGGAGCTGCTCGCCCATCGCCGACCAGATCGACAGGTCGCCCGAATGAAGCCGGGCGACGTCGTGGCCGGCTTCGTGCGCGCTTTGGATCTCGGCGATGATGTCGTCGAGCGACATGGGTGCCGTGTTGACGATCCGCGCGCCGGGGGGGCAGTGATCGAGCATCGCCGCCGGGATCAGCGACCCGGCGTAGAGACAGACCGGCGATCCTGCGATCCGGTCGCGCCCGCGGAGTGTGAGCAGGTCCGGCGCGCCGGGGCCTGCGCCGATGAAGTGGACGGTCATGTGGCAGGTCCTTGAGCAATGGCGCAGGTCGCCATCCGGTCGGGGGAGATGCGGCGAATGACGAGCAACCGCGCGCCGGGGCCGGCGGCGGCTAGCGCGCAGGCTTCGGCAACGCTGCCGGTCGCGCGCGCGGACAGGCTAGCGATCGACCTGGTCGGTGTCTGCGGTCCTTGCAGCGCGTCGGCCGATACCGCGATCACGGGCAGGCCCATCGCAGCGGCAAGCTCCGCGACCAATGCCAGCTTGTCGTCAGGCGCCGCCAATGCCGTGACCGGAGGGTGCCCCGCCTGCGCACTAGCAAGCGCGGCACGCAGCTCGGCGACGTCTGCCCCGCGGCGAAATCCGAAGCCGGCGACGATCACAGCACGACGCTCCACTGCACGACCGGATAGCTCGCCCGCCAGCCACGCCGCGTGCCGAGCGGGACGGCCTCGGACAGGTCGATGCGCAGGAGGCTGCCACCCTTCGCCGCCTGCCAGCGGGTGAGCAGCGCTTCGGACTCGAGCGTGACGGCGTTGGCGACTAGACGGATGCCGGACGCGCGCTCGGACCAGAGCCGTTCGAGCAGCACGTCCGACAGACCACCACCGATGAAGATCGCGTCCGGTTCCGGCTGACTTCCGAGGACGTCGGGGACGCGGCCTTCGACCACCCGCAGGCGATCGACACCCAGCGCGGCGGCGTTGCCTTGGATGCGACCGGCGCGGACTGGATCGGCTTCGAACGCGATTGCCTGCATGGATGGATGGGCGAGCAGCCATTCGATGCCGATCGAGCCGGAGCCTGCGCCGATATCCCACAGCGTTTCGCCCGGCTTCGGCGCGAGCGCGGACAGCGTCAGCGCGCGGATCGGGCGCTTGGTGATCTGGCCGTCATGCTCGAACCACGCATCGGGCAGGCCGGAAGCGTGGGGTAGAACCGCGCCGGTTCCTGCGAAGGCGATGCCGACTGCCACCGGGTGCGCGATGTCTTCGAACGCGGGGGCAGCGGCGACCATCTCGCGGATCCTTTCACGCGGGCCACCGAGCGCTTCGAGGACATGCAACTGCGACCCGCCGAAGCCGAGTTCGGTCAGATACCGCGCCAGTGCAGCAACCGCTTCGCCGTCGCGAACCAAAACCAAGGCGCGGCGGGTTGGCGCGATGTGTCGGCGTAGGCGCGCGAGCGGTGCAGCGTGCAGCCCGAGGCAGGCGGTGTCGTCGAGCGCCCAGCCGAGGCGTGCCGCAGCGAGGGCAAAGGTTGACGGCACGGGGTACGCGATCCAGTCGGTCGGCGCGAGATGGCGGGTGACGGACGTGCCTGCGCCGAACCAGAACGGATCGCCGGAGACCAGCATGACGGTTTTTCGGCAGCGGCGATCGAGCAGACCGGGGATGCCCGCGTCGAACGGGACTGGCCACGGCAC
This sequence comes from Sphingomonas sp. PP-F2F-A104-K0414, assembly GCF_004340945.1. GTDB lineage: Bacteria > Pseudomonadota > Alphaproteobacteria > Sphingomonadales > Sphingomonadaceae > Sphingomonas. Next base: position 226,991 of record NZ_SLYD01000001.1, on the reverse strand, counting down.
GACCTCGCCCGTAAGCTCGGGGAGGAGCGCCAGATGTCGGGTCGCACCGGTCACCATCTCGGCCTCCGCCAGCGCCGCCTTTGCCGAGGCGGACAGGCCGGCCGCACCGTCTTCGCCTATTCCGACGATCGTCAGCCAGGGAGTGTCAGCCATGTCGAACATCCTGGTGCTGGGGGGCACGACCGAGGCTAGCGCGCTCGCGGCCTTGCTGGCGGCGCGAGGCGATGCGGCGGTGCTGAGCTATGCCGGGCGTGTTGCCAACCCGAAGGCTCAGCCGATCCCGGTACGCGTCGGTGGCTTCGGCGGCGTCGAGGGGCTGGTCGCGTATCTGCGCGCTCACCGCGTTACGCATCTGATCGACGCGACGCACCCGTTCGCGGCGCGGATGAGCGCGAATGCCGTCGTTGCTGCGGCACGCGCGGGCGTTGCCCACATCGCCTTGACGCGGCCGGCTTGGGCGCCCGTCACAGGCGATCGATGGACGTGCGTGGCCGACATCGAGGCTGCCGTCGCGGCGTTGGCTGGCCCCGCGCGGCGCGTCATGCTGGCGCTCGGGCGAATGCATGTCGACGCATTCGCGGTGCGGCCTCAGCATGACTATCTGCTGCGGTTTGTCGATGCGCCCGATCGTCCGCCGGGGTTGCCGCGGCACCATCTGGTCGTCGATCGCGGGCCGTTCGATGTCGCGGGCGACCGACGGCTGATGGCGGCACACGGGATCGAGATCGTGGTCTGCAAGAATGCGGGCGGGTCGGGCGCGCAGGCCAAGCTGGGCGCGGCGCGCGCGCTTGGGCTGCCGGTGATCATGATCGATCGTCCCGTCCTGCCTGCCCGGTTGGAAGTGCATGCCGCGGAAGACGTGCTGCGCTGGCTCGATCATGGCGCCGACCGCGGGGTGTAGAGGATCGGGCCCGCCGGGCGCTCGATGATGCGGGTCAAGCTGGAGCCGATAATGATCATTGTGCGCATGTCGGCCATCTCCGCGCGGGCTTCCGGGAGCGGGACGATGCGGAGCGCTTCCTCAGGCGTGGAGACGGCGCGGGCGAACAGGACGGGGCGGTCGTCGCCACAGGTCTCGCGGAGGATTTCGAAGACGCGGATCAGGGCGTCGGGTCGCGCCTTCGATCGCGGGTTGTAGAAGGCGATCGCGAAGTCGGCCTCTGCGGCGAAGCGCACGCGGCGTTCGATCAGCGGCCAGGGTTTCAGATTGTCCGACAGGTTGATCGCGCAGAAATCATGGCCGAGTGGCGCGCCGGCACGCGCGCTCGCGGCAAGCATCGCGGTGATGCCGGGGAGCACGCGGACGTCGATCTCGCGCCATTCCTGCGGGCCGGCTTCGAGCGCTTCGAACACCGCCGCGGCCATCGCGAACACGCCGGGATCGCCCGAGGATACGACGACCACGCGGTGGCCTTGGGCCGTCAGTTGGAGCGCATGCGTGGCGCGATCAAGTTCGACGCGGTTGTCGGTCGGGTGAAGCGTCAGGCCATCACGGGGCGCGATGCGAGCGACATACGGAATGTAGCCGATCACATCGGTCGCTTCGGCCAGCGCGGCGGTGACTTCGGGGGTCACGAGGTTCGGATCGCCGGGGCCGAGGCCTGCGATGGCGAGCCACCCGGTCATGGGCGACGCCCCTGGCCGTGGATCAGCAGGATCGAGAAATACGGCGTGATCGCGTCCGCCTCGCAGAGCCGCGTAACGCGCTGATCGGCCATTGCGGCGTATTCCACCAGCCACGCTTCGCCCTCGCGTCCGGCGGCGGCGACGGCACGGCGGAGTTTGTCGAGGTGGCGGCCGATCTTCATCACCACCAGCGCGTCGGTGTCGCGGATCCGACGGACCAGATCCTCCTCGGGGAGCGTGCCCATCAGGACCGTCAGGACGTCATCGCCCCACGTGATCGGCGCGCCGCTGGCGGTCCAGGCGCCGGACATGCCGGTGATGCCCGGGACAACCTCCACCGGGGCGATCGTCTGGAGGCGCGTGTAGAGGTGCATGAACGAGCCGTAGAAGAACGGATCGCCTTCGCAGAGCACGACGATATCCTCGCCGCTGCGGGCCAGCGACGCCAAATGTTCGATGCAGCCTTCGTAGAATGCCGACAAGCAGTCATTGTAGCGCGGATCGGAGACCGGAATCTCGGTAGTGACCGGGTATTCCATCGGGAACTCGATCACGTCGGCGCGAAGCATCCCGTCGACGATCTTCCGCGCCTGCCCGGCCCGACCCGCCTTGCGGAAATAGGCGACATGACGCGCGCCGCGAACGAGGCGATCCGAGCGGACGCTCATCAGGTCCTGCGCCCCCGGCCCCAAACCAACGCCGTGAATCGTACCGAGTGTCATTCGGTTCCGCTCGCGAGCGCGTTGATTGCGGCGACGGTGATCGCGCTGCCGCCCATTCGGCCCTCGACGACGACGCACGGCACGGGCTGATCGGTCCACAGCGCCGCCTTCGATTCGACCGCGCCGACGAAGCCGACCGGGCAGCCGATGATCGCCGCCGGACGCGGACAATCGGGGTATTCGAGCATGTTGAGCAGGTGGAACAGCGCGGTCGGCGCATTGCCGATCGCCACGACCGCACCGGCGAGATGCGGGCGCCAGAGTTCGAGGGCGGCGGCCGATCGCGTGTTGCCCATCGTCCGGGCGAGCTCAGGCGTTTCGGGGGCGTGGAGCGTGCAGACGATGCGGTTATCGGCAGGCAATCTGGCGCGGGTGATGCCCTCGGTGACCATGCGTGCGTCGCAGAGGATTGGCGCGCCGGCCTGCAACGCGCGACGTGCTTCGACCGCGAAGGTCGGCGAGAAGCGAAGGTGCTGGGCGAGCCCAATCAGCCCGGCGGCGTGTATCATGCGGACGGCCACCGGCTCTTCCTCGGGCGTGAAACGGGCGAGGTCGGCTTCGGCGCGGATCATCGCGAAGGATTGGCGGTAGATCGCCGCGCCGTCGGTTTCATAGGCGTACGGCATTCAGGCGGCTCCGAAATGAGCGAGGATCTGCGCGGCGTCGAGGCCCGCGCGGAACGGTGGCGCGCCAGCACGCGCGTCGAAGGCGAGGTCGTAGCGACCGTCGCGACCGGTCAGCGTCACGTCGGCAGCGCGCGCGCGGGCGCATCCCTTCGCGCATCCGGAGACATGGAGGCGGCCGGTGACATGAGGAGCGAGACGGTGGGCCAGGTCGCGGGTTTCTACCGTGGCTTGCAGGCACGACGGCGCGCCGACGCAAGCATCTACCAGGAGGATCGGCGCGGATGGAGCGGTGATGAAGTCGGCGGGGTCGGGCTGGACCGTAAGCAGCGTGACGCCCTCGCAGATCACAATATGCCACGGGGTCAGGCGGACCGCTTCGATTGCGCGTTCGGCTTCGAGGAGGCGGCGCAACGCCGACGCTGCAACGCGACCGAATGGCAGGCCGAGGGCAGTGCCGAGCAGGTGCCGGCCGGGCTGGGCCCGGTCGATGGATCCGGCGGAGGCTTCCGTTGCAGCGGCCCAATAGGGAAGCGCCGCGGCGTGTCGCGCCATGCGGCCACTAGCGGTCCCGCCGCTCTCGACGAACCAGCGGGCAAGCGCGATAAAATGGTCCACTTCGGTGCGGGGCGCCAACCGCGTACCAAGGTCGCGGCCGTCTGCGCGGAGGATCAAATGGCCGGAGGCGGCGCGCTCGACGCGGAAGTCTGCCGGGGCGTCCTTGAGCGTCGGCGCGGCGCCGGCGTCGATCGCGAAACCGACTTTGCCGGGAAGGTCCGGCAGTTCTGATAGGCGGGCGCGCAATGCCGCGGCGATGCGGTGCGTATCGTCGCCGGCGCGCCAATCGGGCGCAACGAGGATGTTGGCACGTGCCTCTCGGGTTGGATCTGGGTCGATCAGGCCGAGGTCGAGCAATGTATCGATCAGCGGACGCCAGCTATCCTCGCGGACGCCGCGGATCTGGAGGTTGGCGCGGGTGGTGGCGTCGATCTGGCCGTTGCCGTACGCCGTTGCCGCTTCGCATAAACCGAGCACCTGGACGCGTGTCAGCCGCGCGAGCGGCGGGCGAACGCGTACCAGCATGCCGTCGCCCGCCATCATCGGGCGCCAGGCATCGGGGCACCAGCTTTTGACCTCGAATGCGCTCACGACGGCAAATCCAGGCGCGCGAGGATCGAGTTGCGGCGGGTCGGCCAGAGGTCCGCGGCATGCAGTGCTGCGAAGCGCGCCTGCATCGCCGCCAGCGCGCCGGGGTTCGCTTCGGCGAGAAAGGCGCGGACGTCGTCGCGGCCCAAGGTCGCGTCGTAATAGAGGTCGATCAGTTCGGGACGAACGGCGCTGGCGAGATGCGCGAAGGCGCCGAGATGGTCGAGCGTGGCGGCGATCTCGGCACCGCCGCGAAAGCCGTGGCGCAGCATGCCGTCTACCCATGCAGGGTTGGCGGCGCGGGCGTGGACGACGCGTGCGATCTCTTCCTTGAGCGGGCGGGCCTTGGCTTGGGCCGGGTCGCGTGCGTCGAGATGATAGAGCGTGGCGCTGCCGCCTGCGACTGATTGCGCGGCGGCGAAACCGGCTTCGTGCGCGGCATAGTCCGCGGCGAGCAGGAGATCCGTCTCGGGCAGGTCCTGGACGTGGACGAAGGCGTCGGCGGCAGCGACGCGGTCGCGGATGCCGGTGGGGTCGAAACGGTCGGCGCCGTCATCGAGCGCATGGCTGGAGGCGGATAGCCACGCTCGGCCAGCGTCCAGTCGTGCCTCCGGCGTGTAGGTTTCGGCGGCGTCGCCCATGCTCAGGCCGTAGCGGCCGGGTTCGGGACCGTAGACTCGGGCGGAGGATGGCTTGCCGACGAACGGGTTCCAGTCCTGCGGTTCGTCGCGTGCAGCAAGGGCTCGGACGGCTTGGCCGAACATCGTGGAGAGCGTCGGAAAGGCGTCGCGGAACAGGCCGGATACGCGCAGCGTGACGTCAATTCGCGGACGGTCGAAGTTCGCCAGTGGCAGGATCTCGACGCCCGTCACGCGGTCCGACTGCATGTCCCACACCGGCTCCGCGCCAAGCAGGTGAAGCGCCATCGCGAACTCCTCGCCGGCTGTCCGCATCGTCGCGGAAGCCCAGAGATCGACGACGAGATTGCGGGGATAGTCGCCGTGATCCTGCAAGTGGCGGCGGACGAGTTCATCGGCAAGTTTTACGCCTTGCGTATGCGCGGCGCGCGACGGGACCGCGCGGGGATCGGTGGTGTAGAGATTACGGCCGGTCGGGAGGACATCGACGCGGCCTCGCCACGGCGAGCCGGACGGGCCGGACGCGACGCGCTTGCCCCGGAGGGCCGACAGAAGCCCGGCGCGTTCGGCGGCGCCGTGCTCGCCGCGGCCGTAGATGTGGAGGCCGTCGCCGTACTGGCTCTCCTTCACGTCGCAGACGAAGGTGTCGATGCGGGTGATGGCTTCCGATTGCGACTGTACGTCGTCGAGACCCAGCGTGGCGGCGAGGCCGGTGGCGGTGGCCTCGTCGCGAATGTCGCGCTGCAGGCGATCGCGCCGCGCCGGGTCGAGCCCGTCGGCGTTGGAGAATTCGTCGAGCAGCGCTTCGAGACGACCGAGGCCGGCACCGGTGCGCGTGCGTTCGAGCGGCGGCGGGACGTGGCCGAGTGTCACCGCACCGATGCGCCGCTTGGCTTGGGCGGCTTCACCGGGGTCGTTGACGATGAACGGGTAGATGACGGGCATCGCTCCGGTGAGCGCTTCGGGCCAGCAGGCGTCGGACAGTGCGACCGACTTGCCGGGGAGCCATTCGAGCGTGCCGTGCGCACCGACATGGACCAGCGCATCGTTGCCGCGCGTGCGGAGCCACAGATAGAAGGCGACATAGGCGTGGCAGGGGCAGCGGGAGAGGTCGTGATACTCCTCGGCACGGTGCTCTGTGCGGCCGCGTTCGGGTTGAAGGGCGACGAGCGCGCCGCCGTGGTCGATCGCGGTGAACGCGAAGTCTTCGGTCGGGTCGCCCCAGGTTTGTTGGAGGTCCTCGCGGAGGTCTTTGGGAAGATGCGCGAGGGCTTTGCAGTACTCGGTAAGCGGCCAGTGAATGCGTGACGTAGCGAGGTCGCTCGCTTCGGGGGCGATCGCGTAACCGGCCTGAGTAAGGTCGGCGAGGATCGCCTGCGTGGAGGCGAGTGCGTCGAGACCGACGGCGTGCGCCATCTGGTACGCCTTGCCGGGGTAGGTCGACAGGACGATCGCGATGCGGTGGTCGGCGACGGGTTTGCTGGCGAGCTTCGTCCAGGCTTCGATCCGCGCGGCGATGGCGGTGATGCGTCCCGGGTCGGTGCGGTGTTCGCGGCGGGTGTATTCAAGGTCGCCGTCCCTCGCCGCGGCTTCTTTGAAGCTGGCAACGCCGGCGAAGAGACGGCCGTCCACTTCGGGGAGGACGACGTGCATGGCCAAGTCGGCGGGCGACAGGCCGCGGGTGGCGCCGGCCCAGGCGGCGCGGTCGGAGGTGGCTAGCGCGATCTGGAAGACGGGTACGTTCGCGTCGTCGAGCGGCGTGGTATCGGCCGCGCTGCGGGCGGAGAAGGCGGTGGCGTTGACGATCGCAGCGGGCTTCAGGGCTGTGACCCAGCGGCTCATCCAGCCGGCTGCGTCCGGTGCCTTGAGCGAAGGCGCGAAGAGGCCGATAACGTCGAACCCTCTCGCGGAAAGTTCGGTGTGGAGCGCTTCGATCGGGTCGAGGTCCGCGGCGGTCAGATACGAGCGGTAGAACACGATCAGTACGCGGGGGCGTGTCGCGTTCAGGGCGAACGCGGCCGGGCATGTCACGCCGTCATGTGGCTGCCAGCCGCCGACATCGGCAATCGCGCGGACGCCGGTGACGGGGCCGGCGTAGCACCCCGCAGCCAGCGCGAACTGGGCCAGCGCCGCCTGCGCCGCGACCGCGCCGCCGGTGTCGCAGAGATGCGCCAAACGGCGCAGCGTCGACAGCGGGATCGTCGAGGCGGCGTCGAGGCGCGTGTCGATGCGGCCGTCTGCGGCGAGGACAGCGAGCGCGATGCCCTTCTCCCGCGCCAAATGCTCGACCTGTTGCAGGCCATAGCTCCAGTAGGAGCGGCCGCCGATCAGCCGGATCAGGATGCCCTTGGCGCCGGCCAGCGTCTGCTCGACATAGGTGTCGACCGAGAGCGGGTGCTGGAGTGCGGTCAGGTTGGCGAGGCGAAGCGAAGGCAACCGGCTTCCGGCAGCATCCGCACGTCTCCAACCCGCGGCGAATGCGCCGAGGTCGCCGTCGGAGAAGGAGAGGACGACGAGGTCCGCGGGGGATTGGGCGAGGTCCTGCGGGACCGCGCTTTCCTCCAGCCCGTGGGTCTCGCGGAAGACGACGTGCATTGTGAGCCTCAGCCGTCCAGCGCGGCCTTGATGCGGGCCTCGTCGATCCGGTCGTGCTCGGCGATCACCACGAGTTGCGTGCGGCGGGGTTCGCCGGCGCGCCATGGGCGGTCGTACTGCGTCCGGACACGCGCGCCGACGGCCTGGACGAGCAGGCGCATCGGCTTGCCGGTGACGGCGGCGTAGCCCTTAACGCGGAGGATGTCGGCGCTGCGGGCGAGCGCTTCGATCTTCGCGGTCAGATCGGCGGGGTCGGCGATCTCGCCAAGCTCGACGACGACGCTGTCGAAATCGTCGTGCTCGTGGTCATCCTCGCCGTCGTGATGCGAGGGCCGGCTGGCGATGTCGTCTTCGGCTGCGGCGTTGAGGCCGAGGATCACGCGCGGATCGATGATGCCGTCGGTCAGGTCGATCACTGCTAGCGGGCGAGCGGACTCGGCGGCGATCACCGCGCGTGCCTTGGCAACGCCCTCGGGTCCGGCGAGATCGACCTTGGTCAGCAGGACAAGATCGGCGCAGGCGAGCTGATCCTCGAATACTTCCGAGAGCGGCGTCTCGTGATCGACGCTTGGGTCGGCGGCGCGCTGGGCGTCGAGCGCGGCCACGTCGGGGGCGAAGCGGCCCGCGGCGACGGCTTCCGCATCGGCGAGCGCGATGACGCCGTCGACGGTGATGCGCGAGCGGATCGCGGGCCAGTCAAACGCCTTCAGCAGCGGCTTGGGCAGCGCGAGCCCGGACGTTTCAATGAGGATGTGATCGGGGCGCGGGTCGAGCGCGAGGAGCGCCTCCACGGTCGGGATGAAATCATCCGCCACCGTGCAGCAGATGCAGCCGTTCGCCAGCTCGATCACGTTCTCCGCCGGGCAATCGGGGATCGCACAGCCCTTGAGAATGTCGCCGTCGATGCCGAGCGTGCCGAATTCGTTGACGACGACCGCAAGGCGGCGGCCGTTCGCGTTGCGGATCAGGTGGCTGATGAGCGTGGTCTTGCCTGCGCCCAGGAAGCCGGTGACGATGGTAACGGGGACCTTTGAAAGATCGGACATGACTATTCTCCTCGACGTCTAAAGCACACGCACGCACGACCTTTCGGCCGCACGCGTTCGTCGCTCAGACGGAGTACCGTGCCGCGACCATCCCCTGGATCGTAGCAAGAGCGACCATAACGCTGGCAGGTCTCCTGGCTCGCGGGTCGAGGCTTGACGTACGCCTTCCCAGGTTTCCCCAGTGGCTGCCCTCCGAAACGAAGGACGTGTGCGTCTCGCTCACCGCTTACAGTTGCAGGGACAGCCGCGGCATTGGGAGGACTCCTCCCGCACCGCATTCCCATTCAAGCCCTTTCGGGCACCGGCGCGATCTATGAGGTTCGGTGCAACCGAGCCTCGGGGGTGGGTTAGAGGACTTTCCGCCACGCCGCCAGCTATCCGTGTACGACCTCGATCTCATCGAAGCGTTTCCAGCGATAGATGGCGAAGCTCAGGACCCAGCACAGCACGAACAGGCCGATGATCGCGAAGCCCAGGCCGTTGAAGTTCTCGCCGAGTGCGGCTGCCAGATCCCAGATACCGCCCGTCAGGCCGAGCTTTGCGCCAAGCAGCGCGAGCGTCTCGATCCCGCCGATCGCGATCGCGACGATCGCGGAGATCAGCGTGATCGTGATGTTGTAGTAGAGCTTGCGGATCGGCTTCACGAACGCCCATTCGTAAGCACCGAGCATGACGACGCCGTCCGCAGTGTCGACCAGCGCCATGCCGGTCGCGAACAGCACCGGGAGCACGAGGACGATGCCGATCGAGAGACCGTCGGCCGCCTGGCTGGCGGAAAGGCCAAGGATCGCGACCTCCGTCGCCGTGTCGAAACCGAGGCCGAACAGGAAGCCGAGCGGGGCCATATGCCAGCTCCGCGTGACCAGCCGAAACATCGGTCGGAACAGCCGCGCGAGCAGGCCGCGGTTGCCGAGCAGCAGGTCGAGGTCCTCCTCGACATAAATACCGCCGTTGCGGACATGACCGAAGGTACGCCAGACCGAGCGCAATATAATCAGGTTCATCGCCGCGATCGTGAAAAGGAACACCGCCGAGATGATGGTCGCTATCACGCCGCCAACCTGCTTGAATGCCTCGAACTGCGACAGCGCACTGGCGGTGAGCGCGATCGCGACGGCAGCGATCAGGACGATCCCCGAATGGCCGATCGCGAACCAGAAGCCGACCGCGATCGGGCGCTGGCCGTCCTGCATGAGTTTCCGCGTCACGTTGTCGATCGCGGCGATGTGGTCCGCATCGACCGCGTGCCTCAGGCCGAGGCCCCAGGCGAGTAGCGCCGTGCCGAGCATCAGCGGCTGCGCGTGGAACAGCGAGAACGCCCAGCACCACGCAGCGATGTTGGCCACGATCAGGCCCGAGAACATCCAGCCGATGCGTTTGCGTGTCGAAACCCGCGTCGGTCGCTCGATCGTCAAAGTCGTCATGCAAAAGCCCCGCAGCGTCCGACGAGGACGGGGACCTGCCGCGAACGGCCGGGCCGTGCGACGACCGGACGCCATGAGCGGCCGACGCACGACGCCGATGCGGCCCCCGCCACATGGTCGTCGCTCAGCCAGTGTCACGCAGGCGGCGTTCACCGTGCCTCGGCCACCCCCTGGACCGGGACAAGAGCGACCAGACGCCGGCAGGTCTCCTGGCTCGCGGGTCAAGGCTTGGCGCACCGCCTTCCCAGGTCTGAAACCCAGTGGCTGCCCTCGCGCAGAGGGCCCGTGCGCTTCGCTCGCCGCTTACAGTTGCAGGGACAGCCGCGGCATAGGACGGCGAACCGTCCGCACCGCATTCCCAATCAAGCCCTTCCGGGCACCGACGCGATCTAGCGAGCAACCGGTCGAACCGGCCGCTCGATCGTCGTGCTAGCCGGGTTCGTGCCGGGTGCCAATCGTCCTTCGCGGGTGTCGCCGCCGTTGCCAGCGCAGCAGTCCGGTCACGAACAGCGCGATCGGGACGATGCCGGCGATGAAGGCGAGGATGCGCCCCGCCAGTCCGAACGCCTCGCCACCGTGCAGCGGGTGGAGCCAGTTCATCACGATGTCGCCGCGTGTCTCGGCGAGTCCGTCGCGGGTCGCGAGGATGGCGCCGGTATAGGGATCGAGCCAGACGTTGGTGCGCGGAAAGCGGCGGCTTGGCTCGCCCGCCTGTGCGAGGTTGATCCGCGTGGTGCCGGTCGGTGAGGCGGGGGTTTCGATCCAGGCGAGTGCCGCACCGGGAAAGCGGTGCTCGGCGACCGTGACCAGTCGGTCGACCGGCAAAGGCTCGCCCGGCCCGACAACCTTGAGCGCCGGCATGCGATAGAGCCGCGAGACACGTGTGATGACTGCCCGCGTCTGGTCGGGGAGGTCGAGCATCACCCCGGTCGCGGTGACGACGAGCAGCAGGATCGCGCCGGCCAGACCAATTAGCTTGTGCCAGTCGTACAGCCGCCGGATCGGGGCGGCGTCGCGCTTGAAGCGGAGCGCGCGCCACCAGCCGCCGGCGCGCGGCCACCACGCCCAAATTCCGCTGGCGATCATCAGCAGCATGACGATCCCGGCGATCCCCATGACGATGCCGCCGGGTTTCTCCAGCAGCAGCCGGTAATGCAGGTCGTAGATCCAGGTGACGATGGTATCGCCCCAGAAGCCGGTGCGGATCGTCGTCAGCCGGACCGGGTCGATCCAGGCGAGCAGTGGCGCAAAGTCGCGGCCGGCGGTTTCCTTCGGCCGGTAATAGCGGACCGGGATCGCGCCGCCGTCGGTCGTGACTTCGATCCGCCATGCGCCGGTGCGGGCGGGATGCTCGCGGTGGAGCGTGTCGACGACCGCCTGCCACGATATCGGCCGCGCGCCGTCCGGCACTGCGCGCAACGCGGGGCTTAGGGCCGCGTCGATCTCCGGATAGAAGACCAGGATGCTGCCGGTCAGCCCGGCGAACGCGAACAGCGCGCCGATCGACAGCCCCAGCCAGAGGTGGATGCGCCGCACCATCACGCGCAGCGGCGGTCGACGTGTCATCAGAGCGTCAGCCGGACCGCGCCGAACAGCGATCGCGGATCGGCCGGTGCGTGCAGCCGCTGCGTGCCGTCGTACCAGACATATTCGTAACGCTCGTTGGCGAGGTTCTTGAGTTGCGCGGAGATCTCGATCCTCGGCGTGAGCTTGTAGGCCACCTCCGCGTTGAGTACGACGTAATCGCCGTAGCGGCCCTGCGTGTTGGCGGGGTCGAGTTCGTAACTCGACTGGCCGTTGCCCCACAAGGACAGCCGGAGCTTCGGATCGGGCGTGACGTCGAGCCCGCCCGAGAAGACGTTCTGCGGGACGTGGTCGATCGCGTTGCCGGCCTGCGACGGGGTGGCCGGGTCGGGCGTGACGATCCGCGCGGTCTGGTGCGAATAGCTGCCCCAGAGCGCTACGGTGCGGACCGGCTTCAGGTCGAGCTGCAGATCGATACCGCGGCGCCGCGTCCGGCCGAGATTGTCGACATCGCCCGACGGATCGTTCAGCCGTCGCTTCAGCTCGCCGCTCGCGGTCTGTTGCCACAGCGCGACGCGGGCTTCGAGCCAGCGGCCACGGGTCAGCTTTATGCCCGCCTCATAGCCTTCGTTGATCGAGGGCGCGACGTCGGTGGTCCTTGGCGGCACCAGATAGGCACCCGAGCCTGCACCGATCTGGAACGTTCGCCCGTAATTGGCATAGGCGGTGACGCCGGTCACGGGCGTGATCGCGACGCTCAGCTTAGGCTGGCTGATCGTGCCGTAGTCGTTGATCGGCGCGGTCGTGCCCGCCAGGCGATTGGTGAAGTCGCCGGCGACGCGGTCGAGCCGCCATGCCGGCGTGATCTTGAGCCAGTCGGTCGGCTCGATCACCGCCTGGAGATAGCCACCATAGACGGTCAGCCCGAAGCCCTGATCGCGAGTCTGGCGGGTGAGCGTGCGGCGGTCGGTCAACCAGCGCAGGCTTTTGTTGTCCTGCACCTGCACGTCGCCGCCCGCCTCGACCATCAGGCCGTGGAGGAAGTCGACCCGGGGATGATAATGCAGCGCAGCGGTCGCGCCATATTGCCATTCCTCGGTCAGGCGCCGCTGTTGCGGGACGCTGGCCGAAAAGCGGACATAGCGATCGTCGTGGAGGCTGTTGGCATAGCCCTTGGCGCTGAACGCAAGCGTGTCGGCCAGGTCGGAATCGAGATGCAGGCTGTATTGGCCGATCTTTCGCGTCCCGCCGTCGGTTTCCGAGACCGCGTAGGAGCGGGTGCGATCGGTATAGGCGTTGGCGTCGGTCAGATAGCCGGGTTCGTCGGCGGTCGCGGTCGAGTAGCGGACGATCGCGCCCAGGCGCGTCGACCCGAAATCATAGAACCATTTGCCCGCCAGGTTGAGGCGGTCAAGATCGGCATGGTCGCGATAGGCATCGGTCCGACGGTATCCGACCAAATAGTTCTGGCTGAACCCGCCGCGTTCGACTCCGGCGGAGACCTGTCCGTCGACCGTTCCGAACGCGCCGCCGATCAGTCGCGCGTCGAGGTAGGTGCCGCCGATCCGCGTCAGGATGTTGGCGCTGCCGGCGATCGCGTTCAGCCCCCAGCGCGGATCGGCGGTGCCGCGGACCAGCTCGATCGCGGCGATATCGAGCGGCGAGACCATGTCGATTCCGGTCATTCCGCCGGCATTGTCGTTGCTGGGAATGCCGTCGATCATCAGCTTGACCGCGTTGATCTCACCTTCGCCGTTGAACCCGCGGATCGAGAAGCGGCCCGAGGTGGTGCCTTGGTTGAAATCGGTCAGCACGACGCCGGGCAGCCGGGCGAACAGCTCCCACGTATTGTCGACCGACTGGCGCTGCGCGATGTCGCCGCCGAGGATGTCGACCGACGTCAGGATCGTCTCGGTCGATCGCGCCATGCTCCGCGCGGTGACGACGACATCGCCGATCGTGAAGCGCGTGTCGGTGTCTGCAGGGGCGGGGGTAGGGGCGGTTGTCTGAGCGACGGCGGGAGGTGCGACTAGGCAGGCGGGAACGGCGAGGACGACGGCCATCGCCGCCCCGAATGGAGGCGGAGTACGAAACATGTGCAGGAGCCTTCGACAGGCGCGCGACCGTGACGATGCGCGCCGGCAAATGTGGCGAGCCGCGTCCCTCGGGACGGGCGGCTCGGGTCAGATGGTCGAGACGGCTATCGGGGGGCCTCGTAAAGGCGGGCGCAGATAGGACGCGCGCGCTGGCACCAACCGGCAAACGGGGCGGACGCCGATCGCCATGGCGAACGCGATCGCCGCGACCAGCAGGATCGCATCGACGCCTGCGAGCGCCTGCGCCGAGAGCCCGGAGAACGCGCAGGCCATCTCCGTCTTGCCGTGGCTGGCAGAAGGATCGTGCTCCGGCATGGCATGGCCGGACATCACGTGATTGCCCATGACCATGTCCGGCGACGCCGCGTTCAATGCGCCGGTTGTAGAGGGGCCGGCCATCGACGGGGCGACACCCGAGCACAGGATGATCGCGACGCGGCCGCCTTCGCCGGAGATCATGTAGCCCGAGGGCACCAGCAGCTTCAGCGCCAGCGCCGCCACGCACAGCCATCCCATCAGCAGCGGGCGGGACAGGATAAGGCGGCGCAGTGCGGACACGGCGTACCGGTAGACGGCATGCCCATGGCTGTCACTGTGACATCCTGTCCACGTGGTCGGGGGCGATCGGGGCTGGCGATAGGTCAGGAATTCTTTCGTGTGCGTGGACCCAGGCTCTCGCAGCGTTCGTTAACTGCCCAGAACTCCGACTGATAACCAAGGATTTGCAATGAGCGACCCCGCAGAGCGCAATCCCGGCAATGGTGGCGAAACCCACCAGCGCGCCGGCGGCGACGTGCCCGTGCTCACGACCAACCACGGCGTGCCCGTCTCCGACAACCAGAACAGCCTGAAGTCCGGCGCGCGTGGTCCCACGCTGCTCGAGGATTTCGTGCTGCGCGAGAAGATCTTCCACTTCGATCACGAGCGGATCCCCGAACGGATCGTCCACGCCCGCGGTTCGGGCGCACACGGCTATTTCGAGGCGACCGACGACATCTCCGACCTGACCAAGGCGGCGGTGTTCAAGAAGGGCACCAAGACCGAGCTGTTCACGCGCTTCTCGACGGTCGCCGGTGGCGCCGGTTCGGTGGACACCCCGCGCGACGTGCGTGGCTTCGCGGTCAAGTTCTACACGACCGAGGGCAATTGGGATCTCGTCGGCAACAACATCCCGGTGTTCTTCATCCAAGACGCGATCAAGTTCCCCGACCTGATCCATTCGGTGAAGATGGAGGCCGACCGCGCCTATCCGCAGGCCGGCTCGGCGCATGACACGTTCTGGGACTGGGCGTCGCTGACCCCGGAATCGACGCACATGCAGATGTGGGCGATGTCCGACCGCACGCTGCCGCGCTCGTTGCGGATGATGGAAGGCTTCGGCGTCCACACCTTCCAGCTGGTCAACGACGAGGGCAAGTCGAGCTTCGTGAAGTTCCACTGGAAGCCCAAGCTCGGTCTCCAGTCGACGATCTGGGACGAGACGCTCAAGCTCCAGGCCGCCGACAACGACTATCATCGTCGCGACCTGTGGGAAGCGATCGATACCGGCGATTTCCCCGAGTGGGAGCTGGGCATCCAGGTGTTCGACAAGGCATTCGCCGAGGCGCAGCCCTATGACGTGCTCGATTCGACTAAGTTGATCCCCGAGGAGGATGTCCCCGTCCGGATCATCGGCCGGATGGTGCTCGACCGGAACGTCGACAATTTCTTCGCGGAAACCGAGCAGGTTGCGTTCCTGCCGACCAACATCGTGCCGGGGATCGATTTCTCGAACGATCCGCTGCTCCAGGGACGGTTGTTCAGCTATCTCGACACGCAGAAGTCGCGTCTCGGGACGACCAACTTCCACCAGATCCCGGTCAATGCACCGCGCAACGACGCGCAGAACTTCCAGCGCGACGGGATGATGCAGACCAAGGTGCCGAAGGGGCGTGCGAACTACGAGCCGAACAGCTTGTCGGTCGTGGGCGAAGACGGTGGGCCGCGCGAATCGCCGAATGGCTTCGTGACGACGACTAACCCGACCGGCGCGGACGAGCAGGGCGAAAAGCTGCGGATGCGCGCCGAATTGTTCGGCGATCATTATAGCCAAGCGCGGCTGTTCTGGGTGTCGGCGACCGACAACGAGAAGGCGCACATCGCCTCGGCGTTCACGTTCGAACTGTCGAAGGTCGGCCTCGCGCACGTTCAGGAGCGCACTGTCGCCAACCTGCGCAACGTGAACGAGGAACTGGCATCGCGCGTTGCCGACGGTCTCGGGATCGACCTGCCGGCAGCTAACCCTGCCTTCCGCGAGCCGGTCGACATGAAGCCTAGCGACGCCTTGTCGATCCAGAAGTCGATGAAGGAGACGCTCGCGGGTCGCCAGGTCGGCATCCTGATCGCCGATGGCTCGGACGGTGCGGAGATCGATGCGGTCGTCAGCGCAGTCGAGGGTGCAGGCGGCAAGGCCGTTCTGGTCGCGCCGAAGGTCGGTGGCGCCAAGCTTGCCGATGGCAGCAAGAAGAAGGCGCACGGCCAGCTCGCGGGCAGCCCGTCGCAGATCTTCGACGCAGTCGCGGTGGTGCTCTCGGAGGACGGCTGCAAGACGCTGCTCAAGGAGGGCGCTGCGGTCCAGTGGGTCATGGACGCCTTCGGGCATCTGAAGGCGGTTGCGGCTAACGCGGCGTCGAAGCCGCTGCTCGATAAGGCCGGCGTCGAAGCCGATGCCGGTGTCGTCGATCTCGGCAAGATCGCGACGGCGGGTACGAAGCGCTATTGGGATCGCGAACCCAACGTCCGCACGCTGGCCTGATCGCCAGGGGGAAACCTAGGCGACTGAATAAAAACCGGGGGTGCAGACGATGCGCCTCCGGTTTTTTTTATCGATATCTTCGGCAGTTATGACCACGGCGCTATGGTGGCGGAACCCTGCTTCGGATAAACCGGCAAGAACGATAAAATACCGAAATTCAGGAGATCGCGATGTCGATGATCATCAATGGGGCGGCGGCCGAACCGCCAGTCGATCCGCGCGTTTCTTTGCTCGATTTCCTCCGCGAACATCTCCATCTGACGGGCACCAAAAAGGGCTGCAACCAGGGCGCATGCGGCGCCTGCACCGTCCTTGTCGATGGCGAACGGATCCTGTCCTGCCTGGCGCTGGCGGTGCAATATACCGGCCGGAGCATCACCACGATCGAAGGGCTCTCGACCGAGGGCGCGCTGCATCCATTGCAGCAGGCGTTCATCGATCATGACGGGTTCCAATGCGGCTATTGCACGCCCGGGCAGATTTGTTCGGCGATCGGTATGGCGAACGAGGCCAAGCGGGGCTTGCCGAGTAACGTCACCGCCGATCTGTCCGCCTTCGTCACGCTGACCCGCGAAGAACTCCGGGAGCGCATGAGCGGCAATCTTTGTCGCTGTGGTGCGCATAACGGAATCATCGACGCTATCGCGGAGACTGTCGAGGCTGAGCAAATGCGCGCGGCGGAGGTCGCGGCATGACGCCGTTCACCTACGCACGCGCCGAGGATGTCGCCGATGCGGTGCGGCTCGGGGCCGATCCGGTAACCGCCTATCTCGGTGGCGGCACCAACCTGGTCGACCTGATGCGCGAGACGATCGCCCGGCCCGATCGCGTCGTCGACGTTACCGGCCTCTCCGCCGAGATCGCCGAAACGGAGGACGGCGGACTTTCGATCGGTGCCGCGGTCCGCAACACCGCACTCGCCGAGCATCCGGTGGTACGCGCACGCTATCCCGTGCTGGCGCGCGCGATCCTGGCGGGGGCGTCGCCGCAGATCCGCAACATGGCGACGGTCGGCGGCAATCTGCTGCAACGCACGCGGTGCACCTATTTCTACGATACCGACGGCTCGAACTGCAATAAGCGCCAGCCCGGGTCGGGGTGCGATGCGGCGGGCGGGTTCAATCGGATCCACGCGATCCTCGGCGCATCGCCCGCCTGCGTCGCGACGCATCCATCGGATATGTGTGTCGCCTTCACTGCGCTCGATGCGACCGTACATATCGATGGCGTCGCAGGCGCGCGAACACTGCCGTTCGTCGACCTCCACCGCCTGCCGGGCGATAGTCCGGACCGCGACACGGTGCTCGCGCCCGGCGAACTGATCACCGCGATCACAGTGCCGCCGATGCCGTTCGCGACCAACTCGACCTACCGGAAGGTGCGCGATCGGGCGAGCTATGCGTTCGCGCTGGTGTCGGTGGCCGCTGCGTTGCGGATCGACGATGGCCGGGTAGGCGACGTGCGGATCGCGCTGGGCGGCGTCGCGCACAAGCCGTGGCGTGCGCTGAAGGCGGAAGCGATCCTCCGCGGTGCGGTACCGAGCGAGGCGCTGTTCCGCGAGGCGGCGCTGGCCGAACTGGCCGACGCGCATCCCTTGCGCGACAACGGCTTCAAGATCGAACTCGTCAAGCGGACGCTGGTCGCCGTGCTCGGCGATCTCGCAGGAGCAAGCGCATGAGCATCGTCGACAGCGTCAAGGGCGCAGCACAGGCCGTGGTGCAGGGCGCGATGGAGAAGCTCGTGCCGCTGGCACCCGACAGCTGGATTCCAGGGGGCGTTCCCGATCCGTTGATCCGCCGCCAGCACGGGCTGATCGGTACGCCGGTGTCGCGTCTCGATGGCGCGGCCAAGGTGCAGGGTGCGGCGCGCTTTGCCGCCGAGGTGCCGCTGCCGGGGATGGTCTATGCCGCGCTGGCCTATGCGACGATCCCGCGCGGGCGGATTGCGCGGCTGGATACGGAAGCTGCCAAGGCCGCGACCGGCGTCGTGCTGGTGATGACGCATCGCAACGCGCCACGGATGAACCGGCCTGCGGTGTTCGGCTCGTCGCCGACCGCTGCCGGCCCCGCCGACCTGCCGATCATGCAGGACGACCGGATCCACTGGAACGGCCAGCCGATCGCGGTCGTGCTCGCCGAGACGCAGGAGCAAGCGGATCATGCCGCGTCGCTGATCGTCGCGGATTATGACGCGGAGCCGGCGCTGACCTCGTTCGACGAGGCCAAGGCCGCGGGGGCGGAGCCCGGTGCGTTCATGGGACAGGCGTTGCAGGCAGAGGTCGGTGACGCCGAGGCGATGCTGAAGGCGGCACCGCATGCGGTCGATAACGTCTATCGGACGCCGCGCCACAACCACAATGCGATCGAACCGCACGCGTCGACGGTGGTCTGGGATGGTGATCGACTGACGATCCACGATGCGAGCCAGCTGGTCACCGCGGAGGCCGCGACGATCGCCGACGTGTTCGATCTCGCCGCCGACCAGGTCCATGTCCTGTCGCCCTATGTCGGTGGCGGCTTTGGCGGAAAGTGCTTGTGGGATCACCAGATCCTCGGCGCGGCTGCGGCCAAGCTCGTGCAGCGGCCGGTGCGGATCGCGCTCAGTCGCGAGGGTGTCTACCGGATCGTCGGTGGCCGCACGCTGACCGAACAGCGGGTTGCGATCGGCGCTGCCGCCGATGGCCATTTCCAGGCAATGATCCACGCAGGCACGACCGCGACGACGCCGCACAACGACATGCCCGAGCCGTTCATCGTCGGCTCGAAATCGGGTTATGCGGCGGACAGCGTGAAACTGTCGGTCGAGGTCGTCCGGCTCAACATGCTCGCCAACACGTTCATGCGCGCGCCCGGCGAGTCGGTCGGCACCTTCGCGCTCGAATCCGGCATCGACGAACTTGCGGTAGAACTCGGTATCGATCCGATCGACCTCCGCATCCGCAACGAGCCCGAAACCGATCCGCTTTCGGGTCTGCCCTTTTCTTCGCGGCATCTGGTCGAAGCGTGGCGTGCGGGCGCGGAGAAGTTTGGTTGGGACCAGCGGTCGCCCGAGCCGGGCCTGCGCCGCGACGGCGAGTGGCTGATCGGGATGGGCTGTGCGACCGCCACCTATCCCTATTACCGGATGCCGGGCGCTGCGGCGCGGATCACGCTGTCGGCACCGGGGACGGGGGCCGCGACCGCGATCGTCGAAGTCTCCGCACAGGAGATGGGGATGGGCACCGCGACGACCACGGCGATGGTCGCCGCCGAACGGCTGGCACTGCCGATGGAGGCGGTCGAGGTGCGCTATGGCGATTCGATCATTCCCGGTGCGATCCTCGCCGGCGGATCGCAGCAGACCGCGGCGATCGGTGCGGCGGTGATCGCCGCGCACAATGCGCTGGTGAGCGAGCTGCTTAAGCTGGCCGGCAACGACTCCCCGCTTGCGGGCCTGTCGGCGGATGAGGTCGGCAGCGATGACGCAGGTCTTGCCAAACTCGACGATCCGACGCGGCGCGAAAGCTATGCCTCGATCCTCGCACGGGCGCAGCGCGACAGCGTGACCGTGACCGAAGAGGCTTCGCAGCCGCTCGAACTGATGCACTGGTCGATGCATTCCTACGGCGCGATGTTCTGCGAGGTGCGTGTCAACAGCGTGACCGGCGAGACGCGCGTCAGCCGCTTCCTCGGCTCGTTCGACACCGGGCGTATCCTCAACCCCAAGACCGCGCGCAGCCAGTTCCGCGGCGGAATCATCATGGGCCTCGGCATGGCGCTGATGGAGGAGACGCAGTTCGACGAGCGCAACGGCCGGATCATGAACGCGAGCCTCGCCGAATATCATGTGCCGGTGCATCTCGACGTGCCCGAGATCGATGTGATCTGGACCGACATCGCCGACCCGCACACGCCGATGGGCGCGCACGGGATCGGCGAGATCGGCATCACCGGCGTCGCCGCGGCGGTCGCCAATGCGGTCTACAATGCCTGCGGCAAACGCGTTCGCGACCTGCCGATCACGCTCGACAAGCTGCTCTAGCTTCTCACCTGCGTATCCTCCTCCTGGCGGGAGGATCGAGGCGAGCGACAACCACTCGGTTTACGCCGGGTGGCTGTCGCCGACCGCGCGGATCGGCGCTATGTCTGTCGTGACACCGCGCTTCGGCGCCAGACCGGAGCGCGTCCATCACCCGACCGATGATCATCCTCGCCATTCTCGGTTATGGCGCGCTGTTGTTCGGGATCGCGTGGGTGGTGGATCGGCGCGGGCTGTCGCAGCGGCTAGGGCGGATCGCGTATCCGTTGTCGCTGGCAGTCTATTGCAGCAGCTGGACGTTCTTCGGCGGGGTCGGCACCGCGGCGACGCGAGGGTGGGATTACCTCGCCATCTATCTCGGGCCGGCGCTGGTGTTCCTGCTCGCGC
The DNA here is from genome assembly GCF_004340945.1 of Sphingomonas sp. PP-F2F-A104-K0414. Taxonomy (GTDB): domain Bacteria; phylum Pseudomonadota; class Alphaproteobacteria; order Sphingomonadales; family Sphingomonadaceae; genus Sphingomonas. The sequence goes on along the minus strand of NZ_SLYD01000001.1, from coordinate 206,353 downwards.
CGAAGTTTCTCGCGCGGCTGGTGCGGCTGGCGCGCGAGGAGGGATCGAGTTCGATCTCCGACTTCATTTCGGCACGCTACGGCCGCAGTCGGGGGACGGCGGCGATCGTCGCGGGGACGGCGTTGCTCGCATCGGTGCCGTATATCGCGCTCCAGTTGCGGTCGGTGACGCTGAGCTTCGGCGCGATTGCCGGCGTCGGCAGTTCGGCAGAGGTTGGCGTGCTGGTCGCGCTGCTGCTCGCCGTGTTCGCGATCCTGTTCGGCGCCCGGCGGTATGAGGTGGCGGGGCGCAACCCTGGGGTAGTCGCGGCAATCGCGGCGGAGTCGCTGATCAAGCTGTTGTGCTTCGTCGTACTCGGCGTGGTGACGCTGGCGTTGCTCGCCGATCTGCCGGCGGCGACGCTGGCGCCATCGCTCGCTCGACTTGAATCCGGCTTCACCTGGGGGGCGCTGACTTCCGATTTCTGGGTGCGGACCGTGTTGTCGGCATTGGCGATCCTGTGCCTGCCGCGGCAATTCTACGTCGGCGTGATCGAAGCGCGGGGCCCCGAGGCGGTCGCGCGCGCGCGCGCGCCGTTCATCGCGTACATGGTGGTGATCTCGGTGCTCGTGTTGCCGCTGGCGCTGGCGGGGATGACGCTGCTGCCAGGGGATGCCGAGCCCGATTTGTACGTGCTGACGGTACCGTTGCAGCAAGGGCATCATGTCGTTGCACTGCTTGCGTTTCTTGGCGGGTTCTCCGCCGCCACGGCGATGGTGGTGGTCGAGACGATCGCGCTGTCGACGATGGCGACCAATGACCTGCTCGCGCCGCTGCTCCTCCGGCGGCACGGCGAGGCGGGCGAGGGCGAGCTTGGTCGGCGGATGCTGCGCGTCCGGCGGGTCATCATCGCCGCGATCGTCGCGGTCGCTTTGATTTACGGGCGGAGTCTCGGCGCGGACCTGCCACTGGCGTCGATCGGGCTGATCGCGTTCGCCGGCGTCGCGCAGTTTGCGCCTGCGCTGATCGCGACGGTCGGCTGGAACTTCGCCAATCACACCGCGGCGCGCGCGGGGCTGATCGGGGGCGTGATCGTCTGGATCTATTGCCTGTTGCTGCCGTCGATCGGCGAGGGTGTCGGGCCGGCGATGGCGCAGTTCACGCTTGGCTGGCTCGATCCGGATGCGTTGCTCGGCTGGCGGATCGGCTCCCCGCTGGTCAACGGCACGGTGTGGAGCCTCGGTATCAACGTCGCGCTGATGGCCGGGCTGCACATGCGCGAACGGCATCGGGGGAACGCGGCGCTCGACCACGTCACGACGTTGGGCGAGCTGCGGATGCTGGTCGCGCGGTTCGTCGGCGATGGCGAGGCGGAGGCGATCGGTCTGGGGTCGCCGGACCTGCGCGCGCCGATCGACGGCCCTGCCGCACGTACCGCCGAGCGGCTGATCGCGGGCGTGATCGGTGCTCCTTCGGCACGCAAGATCGTCGCATCGAGCATCGCCGGGTCCGCGATCGACGTCAGCGACGTGGTCCGGCTGCTAGACCAGCGCGGGCGCTCGCTGCGGTTCTCGCGCACGCTGCTGTCGGCGACGCTGGAGACGATCGATCCGGGTGTGAGCGTGATTGACGCAGACCTAAGGCTGGTCGCGTGGAATCCGCGCTATGTCGAGATGTTCGACTATCCCGAGGGCTATGTCGTGGTCGGACGCTCGATCGCCGACCTGATCCGCTACAATGCCGAGCGCGAGGGGGTCGGTGATATCGCGGCGCATGTCGGTCGGCGGGTGGCACACCTCGCGCGCGGCACGCCGCACAGTTTCGAGCGGCAACGGCCATCGGGGCGCTGGATCAAGATGGTCGGGCGACCGATGCCGGGGGGCGGGTACGTCCAGAGTTTCACCGACATCACCGCGGAGAAGGAGGCGCAGGCCGATCTCGAGGCGCGGGTGGCGGCGCGGACGCAGGATCTCGCGCGGTCGAACCATATGCTTGGCGAGGCGCGCGCGATCGCCGAGACCGCGACGCGCGACAAGACGCGGTTCCTGGCGGCGGCGAGCCACGATCTGTTGCAGCCGTTGCATGCGGCGCGGCTGTTCTGCGCGGCGCTTGCCGAGGACAGGGCGCCGCACCAGGCGGAACTGGTGCGTGCGATCGATGGCGCGATCGGGTCGGCGGACACGTTGCTGCGCGCGCTGCTCGACGTGTCGCGGCTCGATGCGGGGGGCGTCGTGCCAAAGGTCGAGCGGTTTGCGCTGGGGGCGTTGATCGAGGAACTGGCGGTGCAGTTCCGGCCGCTGGCGGGCGAGCGCGGGCTGGTGCTGGCGGCGCATCCGGGGGCGTTCAGCGTGGCGACGGATCGGTCGTTGCTGCGCTCGATCCTGCAGAATTTCCTGTCGAACGCGGTGCGCTATTCGGCGGATGGGCGGATCTGGATCGGGGCGCGGCGCAGGGGTCACGATGTGCTGATTGAGGTGCGCGATAACGGGCCGGGGATTGCTGCGGGTGATCGCGAGCGGATCTTCGAGGAGTTCGAGCGGCTGGAGAGCAAGGGGAGCGCAGGCGGCGGCGTCGGGCTGGGGCTGGCGATCGTCCGGCGTATCGCGCGGTTGCTTGGGGCGGCAGTCGAGCTGCGGTCGGAGCCGGGGCGGGGAACGACGTTTGCGGTGCGGGTGCCGCTGGCGCCGGCCGGGCTGGACGTGGCGTTGCCAACGCCGTTGGCGACGCGTGCGCTGGTGCCGGGGTTGCGGGTGCTGTGTCTCGACAACGACGCGACGATCCTCGCGGCGCTCGATGCGGCGTTGCGCGCGCGGCGGTGCGTGCCGTTGCTGGCGGCGACGATCGCCGAGGCGATGGAACTGGCGGCGGACGAGGAGCCGGATGTGGCGCTGGTCGACTTCCATCTGGACGAGGCGGAGGACGGGCTCGACGTGGTTGCGCGGTTGCGGGCGATGGTGCCGGCGCCGGCGATTGCGCTGGTGACGGCGGATCGCGCGGTGGCGGAGGATCCGCGGTGTGTGGGGCTCGTAGTGCTGACCAAGCCGGTGGTGCCGGCGGATTTGTGGCGGTTTATCGAGGAGGCTTCGGCCGCCGCGGCGCGAGGGAGTTGAGTCTTCTCGATCCTCCCCGCCAGGGGGAGGTGGCAGGCGCTTGCCTGACGGAGGGGGAGGAAAGGGAAACGTCTGTTGCGAGGGCCTCCCCCTCCGTCGCCTTCGGCGCCACCTCCCCCTGGCGGGGGAGGATTGCAAGGTGCGGCATTCAGCCATGCGAGAGAAGCTTATATATCCCCGTCATGCCGGGCTCGTTCCGGCATCCACGGTGCCGCACATCGTCGGCCGCTGGTTTGCGGAGCGGTGGACCTCGGAACGAGTCCGGGGTGACGGAGTGGTTGGGGTAGTTGCGGTGCGCAGTTTCGGGGGGCGGTGGCCTCAGTCGGCGAAGTGGATATCCATCGCTCGTGCCGCCAGCACTGCCTGCGTCCGGTTCTGCACCCCGAGTTTGCGCAGGATCGCGGTCATGTGACCCTTTACCGTGCCTTCCGAAATGCCGAGGTCGAAGGCGACTTGCTTGTTCAGGCGGCCGGCCAGCACGCCGAGCAGGACTTTCAGTTCGGTCGGGGTGAGGCTCGCGACGCGTGTCGCCATGTCATCGACGGAAGCACCTTCGATCGGCGCGTCTCGTTCGCCAGCGAGGGCTCGGGCGACCGCGTTTTCCAGCGTGGCGAGGTCGGCGGTTTTCGAGACGAAGCCGATCGCGCCATAGGCCCGCGCACGCGGTGCTGCCTCGGCTTCGTCCGCCGAAGATATCACCATGATCGGCGTCTCGGGGCGCTCGGCGTGGAGCAGCGCCACCCCCGCGAAACCTTCCGAGCCCGGCATCCGCAGGTCCAGCAGAATCAAATCAAGCCGTTCCGCCGCGCGCACCGCATCGACCGCCTCGCAGAGCTGCCCCGCCTCTATCACCACCGCGTCGGGCGCGGCGCGGCCGACCGCCAGTTTGAGCGCCTGGCGGAACAGCGGGTGATCGTCGGCGATGAGGATCGTTCGGGTCATGCAGGGACTGGAATGGCCTCCTCGCGGCCGGCGATCAAGGCGTCGACCACCGCAGGATCGGCGAGCGTCGAGGTGTCGCCGAGCTGGTCGAGCTGGTTCTCCGCGATTTTCCTTAGGATGCGGCGCATGATCTTCCCCGACCGCGTTTTCGGTAGCGCGGGGGCGAACTGGAGGATGTCGGGGGTCGCGATCGGGCCGATCTCGCGGCGGACCCATTGGACAAGTTCCTTGCGCAGGTCTTCGCTTGGCTCGGCGTTCGCGTTCAGGGTGACATAGGCGTAGATGCCCTGGCCCTTCACGTCGTGCGGCATGCCGACGACCGCGGCCTCGGCGACCTTCGAATGCGCGACCAGCGCGCTCTCAACTTCGGCGGTGCCCATCCGGTGGCCGCTCACGTTGATCACGTCGTCGACGCGGCCGGTGATCCAGTAATAGCCGTCTTCGTCGCGGCGGCAGCCGTCGCCGGTGAAATACTTGCCGGGATAGGTCGAGAAGTACGTCTGGAAGAAGCGCTCGTGATCGTTCCACACGGTCCGCATCTGGCCGGGCCAGCTGTCGGCGATGACGAGATTGCCCTCGACCGCGCCGACCAGAACCTTGCCATCCGCATCGACCAGTTCGGGCAGCACGCCGAACAGGGGCTTGGTCGCGCTGCCGGGCTTCAGTGCGGTGGCGCCGGGCAGCGGCGAGATCATGTGGCCGCCCGTCTCGGTCTGCCACCAGGTGTCGACGATCGGGCAGCGGCCGTCGCCGACCACGTTGTGATACCAGTTCCACGCTTCCGGATTGATCGGCTCGCCGACCGAGCCGAGCAGACGGAGCGATTTGCGGCTGGTGCGCGTCACCCAGTCGTCGCCCTCGCGCATCAGCGACCGCAGCGCGGTCGGTGCGGTGTAGAGGATGTTGACCTGGTATTTGTCGACGATTCTCCAGAAGCGGCTGTGATCGGGATAATTGGGCACGCCCTCGAACATCACGGTGGTCGCGCCGTTCGCGAGTGCGCCATACAGCGAATAGGTGTGGCCGGTGACCCAGCCGACGTCGGCGGCGCACCAGAAAATCTCGCCGGGACGGTAGTTGAAGACGTATTCGTGCGTCATCGACGCCCACACCAGATAGCCGCCGGTCGAGTGGAGCACGCCCTTGGGCTGGCCGGTCGAGCCGCTGGTGTAGAGGATGAACAGCGGGTCCTCGGCGTTCATCGGCTCGGGTGCGCAGTCGGTCGACTGGCCCTCGACGCAGTCCGCATACCAGCAGTCGCGGCCTTCGGTCATGGTGACCTTGCCGCCGGTACGACGGACGACGATGACGGTCTCGACCGCGAGATCGCCGTGGTCAAGCGCGGCATCGACGTTTGCCTTCAGGGGCACGGTCTTGCCACCGCGCAGGCCTTCATCGGCGGTGATGACGATGCGGCTGTCGCAGTCGTGGATGCGGTTGCACAGGCTCTCGGGCGAGAAGCCGCCGAACACCACCGAATGGATCGCACCGATCCGCGCGCAGGCAAGCATCGCGAATGCCGCCTCGGGGATCATCGGCAGATAGATCGTGACGCGGTCGCCCTTCTTGACGCCCTTGGCCTTCAGCGCGTTGCCGAGCTTCGACACTTCGTGGCGCAGTTCGGCATAGCTGATCTTGCGGTCGTCGGCGGGGTCGTCGCCCTCCCACAGGATCGCGGTCGCGTCGGGACGCGCGTCGGCGTGGCGATCGACGCAGTTGGCGGCGACGTTGAGCTGCCCGTCCTCGAACCAGCGGATGTGGAAATCGCTCTCGTCGAACGAGGTGTCCTTGATCTTCGTCGGGGTGACGATCCAGTCGAGCCGCTTGGCCTCCTTCGCCCAGAACGCGTCGGGATCGGTGGCGGCCTCGGCATACATCCGGTCATAGGCGGCGGCGTCGATCAGGGCGTCCTTCGCCCATTCCGCGGGGACGGGATAGCTTGCCTCGGTCATCTGGCTCTCCTTTTGCCGCGCTGTACGCGGTCGTGTTCGGGCGATCATCCCGCACCAAAGTAAGGGATGGACGGGCGGACGCAATGCGCCATGATGACGACGCTAATTCCACGCGTAAGACCAGTGGAAGAGCGCGGAGACGGGGATGACACGGATGGCATTCAAGACGAGGCTGGCCTTGACGGCGTTGCTGGCGGGTACTGCGCTGGTACCGGGTATGGCGCAGGCGCAGACGGCACGCGAGATCGAGCTCGAGACGCGATTGAAGGCGCTCGAAGCCGCCGTGCAGGATCTGCGCGGCGAGCTGAATGCAGCGCGCGCGACCGCTGCGGCGCCGATCGCCCCGACTGCCATGAACCCGGCTCCCATGAACACCAATCCCATGACCGCGTCGTCGATGAGCGTGGCATCCGAGTCGCTAGGCCGATCGCCCGGCGCGACCAACGTGGCCCAGGCCAAGCCTGTCGCGGCAAATTCGGCACCGACCGACGGTTTCCGCGTCGGCAACACGACGGTCAAGCTCGGCGGCTTCGTTCGCCTCAACGTCATTGCCAGCCGCTACAGCGATGGCGAAGCCGCGGTCGGCGGGCTGGGCAAGGAGTTCTTCCTGCCGCAGCAGATTCCGGTCGGCGGCGGGTTCTCCACACAGGATCTGCTGCTCTCCGCACGCCAGACCCGCCTGCAGTTCAGCACGTCGACGCCGATGAACGGCACCGACATCAAGACGCTGGTGGAGTTCGATTTCGCGCTCGCGACGGCGCCGGTCGGCGCGCAGCGTGCGACCAATCCCTACACGCCCACCTTCCGCCGCGGCTTCATCGAATATGGCAACCTGTTGGTCGGCCAGGAATGGTCGACTTTCCAGAACATCGCGGTGCTGCCGGAGACGACGGATTTCGTCGGACCGCTGGACGGCACGGTGTTCAACCGCCAGGCCCAGGTCCGCTACACCATCCCGTTGCGATCCGGCCTGACGTTGCAGATCGCGGCCGAGAACCCCGAAACGGAAACCGCGCTGCCGGCCAATGCGGCGCTGGTCGACACGGATGACGATCGCCTGCCCGACGTGGTGGCACGCGTGAACTGGAAGCCGACATTCGGAGATTTCGCGCTGGCCGGTATCGCGCGTGAACTGCGCACCGATACGCTGGGCAGCGGCGATACCGCTTTCGGCTGGGGCGTTTCCGGGTCTGGCAAGATCCCGATCGGAAAGCGTCACGACCTACGCTTCATGGCGACCTACGGGCAGGGCATCGGCCGCTATCTGGGATTGGGATACGTCCCCGACGCGATCTACGGCGGCACCGCGACCCAGCTCGAGCGGATCGATAATTTCGCGGCCTTCGCGGCGTTCCGTATCGGCTGGACCGATGCGATCCACTCGACGCTCATGGGCAGCTACCAGTCGGCCAATTATCCGGCCGGCGTGATCGTCACGGGGCTGGCGAACGCCAAGTCCTATGGCGGCGCGGGCAACCTGTTCTGGTCGCCGGGCAAGGGCTTCGACATCGGCGTGGAATATCGCCACGCCGTGCGCGAACTCGTCTCCGGTGACACCGGCGCGCTCGATCGCCTCGAATTCGCATTCAAATACGGGTTCTGACTGCCCAACGCTGCAGAATCCCCACCGCACCACCTGAGAGGATACCGCCATGGCGACTACAACCGGGGACGCATCGACCCTTGGGCACGTGGAACAGAGCCAGCCGCTCATCATCATCGCATCCTCGTTGGGTGCGGTGTTCGAATGGTATGATTTCTATCTCTACGGCCTGCTGGCGACGATCATCACCGCGCAGTTCTTCTCGGGCGTCAACGAGACCACCGGGTTCATCTTCGCGCTCGCGGCGTTCGCGGCCGGGTTCGCGGTGCGGCCGTTCGGCGCGCTCGTGTTCGGACGGATCGGCGATGTCGTCGGGCGCAAGAACACCTTCCTCGTCACGATGGCGATCATGGGCCTGTCGACCTTCCTGGTCGGTCTGCTCCCGAGCTACGCATCGGTCGGCGTCGCCGCGCCGATCGCGCTGGTCGTGCTGCGCCTGTTGCAGGGCCTTGCGCTCGGCGGCGAATATGGTGGTGCCGCGACCTATGTCGCGGAACACGCACCCGACAAGAAGCGCGGGCTGTTCACCAGCTTCATCCAGACCACTGCATCGCTCGGGCTGTTCGCGGCGCTGTTGATCGTGATCGGCGTGCGGACTCTGGTCGGCGAAGAGGCGTTCGCGGCTTGGGGCTGGCGTATCCCGTTCATCGTCTCGATCGCGTTGCTGGCGGTGTCGCTCTGGATCCGCATGCAGCTCGAAGAGAGCCCGGTGTTCCAGAAGATGAAGGACGAGGGCAAGACCTCGAAGGCGCCGCTGACCGAAGCGTTCGGGCAGTGGAGCAACCTCAAGGTCGTGCTGATCGCGCTGTTCGGTGCGGTCGTCGGGCAGGGCGTCGTGTTCTACACCAGCCAGTTCTACGCGCTGTTCTTCCTCGAGAAAAACCTGCGCGTCGATGGGCCGACCACCAACATCCTGATCGCGATCGCGCTGCTGATCGCCACGCCGGCGTTCATCTTCTTCGGCTGGCTGTCGGACAGGATCGGGCGGAAATACATCATCCTGACCGGCTGCGCGCTCGCCGCGCTGACCTACATGCCGCTGTTCCACGCGCTGTCGAAGGCCGCCAACCCCGCGCTGTATGCGGCGCAGGCCAATTCGCCGGTGAGCATCGTCGCCAATCCCGACGAATGCTCGGTGCAGTTCGACCCGGTCGGCAAGAACAAGTTCGACAAGAGCTCGTGCGACATCGCCAAGGCGTATCTGGCGAAGGCCGGCATTTCGTACGCCAATGTGATCGCGCCCGCGGGCACCGTCGCGCAGATCCATATCGGCGGCGCGACCATCCCGGTCGTCAACCCGGCGGTCGTGTCTGGGCCTGATAAGGCGGCGGCGATCAAGGCGTTCCAGACCGAGGTGAAGACCGCGCTGACCGCGGTGGGTTACCCCGAAAAGGCTGATCCGGCGCAGATCAACAAGCCGATGGTCGTCGCGATCCTCGTGATCCTCGTGCTGTACGTGACGATGGTCTACGGGCCGATCGCCGCGTTGCTGGTCGAGCTGTTCCCGACGCGGATCCGCTACACCTCGATGTCGCTGCCCTATCATATCGGCAATGGCTGGTTCGGCGGGTTCTTGCCGACCGCGGCGTTCGCGATGGTCGCGGCGACCGGGGATATCTATTACGGGCTCTGGTATCCGATCGTCGCCTGCGCGGTGACGGCCTTGGTCGGGTTGGTGTTCCTGCCAGAGACGTTCCGTCGGTCGCTGCACGGCTGAGCTACTGCGTTACCGACAACCTGATCGGCCCCGAGGCGCTTAGGCGCGCCTCGGGGCCGAAATGTTTTGGGCGTCAGGTTCGAACTGGGGACCGCATGGGCGGGACGCCCTCAAACCGGCCATGTGTCGCAACGAAGTCGCCATGGCCGGGCAATGCCTGCGCCGTGCGCAACGTCGCCCCGCGGATCTGACGGACCGCGTCCGCAACGCGGTCGGCATCGAGCGCATCGACGATCGGGTCATAACCGACCGGGACGACATCCTGCCCGAGCAGCACCTGCACCCAGCTCGAAATCCCGAAAAGTTCATCGTCGTAGCGGAAGATGCGGGCGTTTTTGCGGAACAGCGTGAGCTTTCGCGTCAGGCTGTCGGGGATCGGCATCGTCCGGACATGCCGCCAGAACGCGGAATCGTCGCGCCGGGTGGCGTGGTAGTGCAGGATGATGAAGTCGCGGACCGAGGTGTAGGCGTCACCCATCAGGCGGTTATACTCGTCGCGTTCGACGGCGGAGAAACCGCGGTCGGGGAACAGCGCGAACAGCTTCGAGATGCCGGTCTGGATCAGGTGGATGCTCGTCGATTCGAGTGGCTCGAGAAACCCTCCCGCGAGGCCAAGCGCGACGACGTTGCCCTCCCACAGCCTTTCCCGGCGCCCCGCCTTGAACCGCAACTGGCGCGGCTCGGCGGTCGGTTTCGAGTCGAGGTTCGCGAGCAACGTAGCGGTCGCCTCGTCATCCGAGATGTGCGCGCTGGAATAGACATGGCCATTGCCGGTGCGATGCTGGAGCGGGATCCGCCATTGCCAGCCGGCGGTGCGCGCGGTCGCCCGCGTATAGGGCAATAGCGGCGTGCTCGGTTCGGTCGGCACCGCGACTGCGCGATCGCAGGGGAGCCAGTGCGACCAGTCCTCGAACGCCACGCCCATCGTTTCGCCGAGCAACAGGCTGCGGAAGCCGGAACAGTCGATGAACAGGTCGCCGTCGACCGATTGGCCACCTTCGAGGCGAACGGCGCGGACATGGCCGGTCAGTGGATCGCGATCGGTGCCGGTGATCCGCCCTTCGATCCGGGTGACGCCACCGGCCTCGGCACGGCGGCGGAGGAACGCCGCGTAGAGCCCGGCGTCGAAATGATAGGCGTAGGCGAGCGGTGGCTGGCCGCCAGGCTGGCCGAACTTGTGTAGATAGGCCGCCACCGCGGAGGGGGCATATTCCTCGAGCGCGCCGATACCGGGACGATCGCGCAATTTCAGCCAGAGTTGGTGGAAGGCGAGCCCCTGGATGTCGCGGCCATGCCCGCCGAAAGCGTGCATGTAGCGATCGTCGCCGGTGTCCCAGCCGACGAACTCGATGCCGAGCTTGAAGGTGGCGCCGGTCGCGCGGAGGAAGTCGCGTTCGTCGATCCCGAGCAGCGCGTTGAAGCCAAGGATCGGCGGGATCGTCGCCTCGCCGACGCCGACCGTGCCGATCGCGTCGGACTCGATCAGGACGACCTGGCGCTGGCCATCGTCTAGATAGCGGGCGGCGGCCGCGGCGGCCATCCAGCCGGCGGTCCCCCCGCCGACGATGACGACTTTGCGGATCGGGCCAGGGTTGGGATCGGTCATCGTGCACGCTCCAGTTGCGCGAGATACAGGGGATAGGGGGGCAGGCGCGCCGGCAACGCGGCGGTTGCCTCGGCGAGCCGTTTCAGCGTCGCGGCGATCGTGTCGGGCGGGCTGGCCGATGCGATCGGATCGGCGATGCGGGGGATGATGCCAAGACCGAGCAGCAGCCCGTGCCAGTCGTCCTTGTCAAAGCTTTCATCCTCGTAGAACGGCAGGCGACCACGATGCGCGAAATGTTCGAGCGTGTGTGCGAGGCTGTCCGGACGGGAGAGGCGGGACGCATGCTTCCAGAACGGACCGCGCGTGCGACCGGTCGGCAGGTAATGCGCCGCCTGGAAGTCGCGGACCCGAGCGGCCTGGCGGTAACTGCGCTGATTATATTCGGCGAGCTCGGTCGGCGCGCAGTCACGACCCGGCAGCAGGTCGATCGCGCGGAGGATCGCGGCATGGGCGAGGTGCAGGTTGGCGTCGGCAAGCGGATCGAGCACGACTGCGGCATCGCCCAGCGCGAGGACGTTGTGCTTCCATGGCTCGGGTCGCGCGCCCGGCGTGAGCGGCACGATGGTGTCGCCGGCCGGCAGAATCCGCCGCGCGCTGGAGTCGGAGGTCTGATCCGCCGCGTAGGCGAGCCCGACCAGCGTGCGGTCGCGCAACCGGCTTGCGAACCGCCAGCCGGCCGGCACCGCAACCAGATCGTCGGTCGGTGTCAGGGTCTGCACCGGCGCCGTCCCCAGCAAGAGACGGTCGACCGGCAGCCAGGTCCGCCAATCGTCCCATTGCGTATCCAGTGCCGACCGCAACGGGGCAGCGGGGCCGGAACAGTCGACATACAGATCGGCGACCAAGCGGCGGCCGTCTGCCAGCAACACCGCGGAGACCCTGCCGTCTTCACCGCGCTCGACACCCGCAAAGGCGCCGGGAACGGGGACGATGCCAATATGCCGGGCGAGCGCGCGCAACAGGTCGCGGTAGCGGGGCGGATCGAGCCGTAGCGCATAGCCGAAGCCCGAGATCGGCGAGTTCGGATCGTCGGACGGATGGACGAATTTCTCTGCGGCGGCGAGGACCGCGGGCACCGAGAAGGCATCGAACGCCGCTGTCTTCCCCGCGCGGCGTGCATTCAGCCAATGCTGGTGGAATGCGCCGGGAGCGATCGTCCCGCCGCGCTCGCCCTGCGCCAGCACGACGGGCGCCCCGTCCGCGCTCCAGTCCGACAGCCGCGTGCCGAGCCGGTGCGTCGCGCCCGCCGCGAGCAGATCGCGTTCGCGCAGGCCGATCCGATCGTGAAACGCGGTGATCGACGGCAGCGTGCCCGAGAGGCGATCGGTCAGCGCGGCAGCGTCATCCGGCGTCTCGATCAGGGTCACCGCCAACCCCGGCAGCGCGCGTGCGAACGCGATCGCCGCGGACAGGCCGACGACCCCGGCACCGAGCACGGCGATGCTCGCGATCGGCGTGCGGCTGGTCACGCGGCAATCGTCGCGTTGCGGCGGGCGATGAACGCGGCATGGTCGGGCATCGCCGAAGCAGTGGCGGCGACATGATCGCGCAGGCTGGCGACCGCGCGGTCTAGACCGTCGAGCCCGGGGCGATCGGCGCGCTGGTCCCAAGCCTGCGGGATGATGCCTTGCCCGAGATAGACCGCGATCCAGCTCGGTTCGAGGAACAGCCCCTCGCTATACTGCGTCACGCGACCGGCGCGGCGGAACAGCTCCATCTTGTCGGCAAGCGTAGCAGGGACCTCCATCGTCCGGACATGGTTCCAGAAGTCCGAATCGTCGCGGGTGGTGGCGTGGTAATGCAGGATCAGGAAATCGCGGATGCGGTCATATTCCATGTCGACCATCCGGTTGAACTCGGTCCGGTCGGTCGCGGAGATGCCCTCCGATCCGGCGCGCTGCGGAAACAGTTCGATCAGCTGCGTGATAGCCATCTGCGCGAGGTAGATGCTGGTCGATTCGAGCGGTTCGAGGAAGCCCGAGGCGAGGCCGATCGCGACGACGTTGCCGACCCAGCTGTTGCTGCGACGACCGGCGCGAAATTTGAGGAAGCGCGGGTCGGCGAGCGGCGTGCCCTCGACCGACGCGACCAGCGCATCGGCAGCGGCCTGATCCGCAATATGCGCGCTGGAATAGACATAGCCGTTGCCGACGCGGTGCTGGAGCGGGATCCGCCACTGCCACCCGGCCGGTTTCGCGGTCGCTCTCGTATAGGGTTCGATCGGTCCCTCGGGCGAGGTGCACGGCATCGCGACCGCGCGGTCGCACGGCAGCCAGCGCGACCAGTCCTCCCACGGCTCGGCCATCGCATTGCCGAGCAAAAGGCTGCGGAAGCCCGAGCAATCGACGAACAGGTCGCCCTCGACCGTCTCCCCACTGTCGAGGCGGACCGCACGGACGTCGCCGCTCACCGCATCCTGGTCGACCGATATGATCCGCGCTTCGGTCCGGCGTGCGCCGTGCGCTTCGGCAAAGCGGCGGAGATAGGGGCCGAACAAGGTCGCATCGAACTGATAGGCATAGCCGAAGCTCGCCGCGAGATCGTCCGCCGGGCCATCGGGAATGGCGAAGCGGTGCGCCTTCGCAGCGGCGACCGCGACCGAATAGTCGCCGATTGGCCCTGCGCGTCCCTCCGCCGCGAGCCGGAGCCAGTAATGGTGGAAGCCGACATCGTCGAGCGGTCGGCCGAACGTGCCGAACGGGTGGATGTAACTGTCGCCGATCGCGCCGAAGTCGCGGAAGTCGATTCCCAGTTTGAAGGTCGCATGCGTAGCCCGCATGAAGTCGGCCTCGTCGAGACCCAGTCGCTCCACGAAGGCGCGGATATGGGGCAGCGTCGCTTCGCCGACGCCGACGATGCCGATCTCTGCCGACTCGATCAGATGGACGCTGCACGCTGTCGGCAACAGCCTGACCAACGCAGCGGCCGTCATCCATCCCGCTGTTCCGCCGCCGACCACGACAACCCGCGTTCCGCCCGTCTCCATCCCCGCCTTAATCCTCTTGCCAGCACCGTTTGCACAGTCTCTTCCGACAGCCTCTTATCAGTAGGACCGTTCCGAGCCTGTTACACTTTGGCAACACCTCGGCAACGTCTGACAGATCTGTCTTTCAAATTGTCTTATTCGTCTTGTGATCCGTAATTTTGCTGCCTAACACCTTGGCAAGGCGAGCGAAGGACGTTCGTCGATCTGGAGATGTGCGATTAGATCGTCTGCTCGAAGAGCGGCGGCGATCGCGCTGAAGGATGCTTAGGGGTTTATCATGGCTGGTGTTGCATCATCGCGGGCGATCGCTCGCGCGTCGCGTCTTATTGGCGCAAGCGTTTCGGTAATCGCAATTGCCGTCATGGCCCCCTCAGCCTTCGCGCAGGTCGCCGATCCTGCCGCAGCTGATCCGCAGGCAGTGCCGGCGCCGGCCGGTTCGGGCGTCGCAAGCACGACGTCGGGTTCGGCCAGCCTCGACTCGGCAACCGCGGGCACGGCCCCCGGCTCGGCCAGCAACACCACCGGCACCTCGGGTGCGTCGCAGGACGCCGGTAATCCGACCCCGGACACCGACCGCGGCGAGATCGTCGTCACCGGTATCCGCCAGAGCCTCGCCAACGCGCAGAATATCAAGCGTAACTCGGACACCGTCGTCGACGCGATCACCGCGGAAGACATCGGTGCGCTCCCCGATCGCTCGGTCAACGAAGCGCTGCAGCGCGTTCCCGGCGTTTCGATCAGCCGTTTCGCCGCCCCCAGCGACTCGGCGCACTATTCCGCACAGGGCTCGGGTGTCGTGATCCGCGGTCTCAGCTACGTCCGTGGCGAGTTCAACGGCCGCGATGCATTCGCAGCGGGCGGCGGTCGCGAGATCGGCTTCAACGACATTCCGGCGGAAATCGTCGGCTCGGTCGAGGTCTTCAAGAATCTGACCGCCGATCTGGTCGAGGGCGGCATCGCCGGTACCGTCAACATCAACACGCGCAAGCCGTTCGACTCGAAGAAGGACCTGCTGTTCCTTTCGGCGGGCATGAACCTCGGCGATCTCGAGAAGCGCGGCGCGCCGCAGTTCGTCGGGCTCGTCTCGAAGCAGTTCGACCTGGGCAGCGCAGGCCGCTTCGGTATCCTCGCGAGCGGCACCTACCAGAAGCTCTACAGCCGTTCGGACTCGGTGTTCATCTCGTCGATGCTGCCGCGCTATAACGACGACAAGAACGGCAATGGCGTCCAGGATGCCGGCGAAGGCCGCGTGTTGAACGCGGGCACGCCGTACCAGTCGACGCTGTTCGATACCTTCCCGCTGCCGGCCGGTCGCAACGTCGTATATGCACCGCTGGGTGCGGGCTCGCGCTCGCAGGATTTCGACCGCACGCGCATCGGCTATTCGGGCGCCGCGCAATATGAGACCGCGTCGGGCAACCTGCTGGTCACCGCACAGTTCGTCCGCGCCGAATCGACCGACGACTGGCTCGAGCACACCGTCGAGCCCAACGTCTATTACGGCGATGCCAACACGGTGTTCCCGGTCGGTGGCTCGGACTTCACCTATGACGACAACGGCGTCTTCACGAGCGGCACGCTCGGCAAGCGCACCGGCGCGGTGCAGGGCAACGGCCCGAACGGGTACGGCGTGCTGAGCCAGTTTTCGCCGAACGGCGTGTTCACGACCGAATCCAACCGGCACTTCTTCTCGAAGTCGATCTCGCAGGATCAGTCGCTCAACATCAAGTTCGAGCCGATCGAGCGCCTCCACCTGAATTTCGACGGGCAATACGCCACTTCGAAGGTCAAGGTTCGCGACGACATCCTCGACACCGCGACGTTCAGTCAGACCGCGATCGACCTGCGCGGCAGCATCCCGCAGATCACGTCGATCACACCGGGCTTCGATACGACCAGCTATTTCGCCAACCCCAACTCGATCTATTTCCGCGACGCCTTCAATGGTCGCCAGGATAATGATGGCCACGAATGGGCCTTCCGCGGCGATGCGCAGTTCGACGTCAGCGACACCGCGTTCCTGCGCAACGTCCGCGTCGGTGGCCGGTATGCGGATCGCAAGCAGCTCGTGCGGTCGGCAGATTACAACAATTGGGGCTATCTGTCCGAGACGTGGTCGGCAAAGGGGCCGGTAAGCTATGCGGCACTTGGTCAGAACGAGCAGAGCCTGCACAATTTCACCAATTTCTTCCGTGGTCAGACCAACACGCCGCCCAGCGCGACCTTCGTCGCCGAAGACATTTTGCGCGATCACGACGCTTTCACCGACCTGCTGCGCAAGATCACGACCCTGGGCGGCGGCGGGTATACCGCGCTCGAAGATCGCAAGAACGGCGATGGCAGCCCGCTGAACGATGGCGCGTACCTGAACAGCGAACTCTATCGTAACCGCGAGCAGACCAAGTCCGCCTATGTCCGCGCCGATTTCGGCGTTGAGGATTTCGGCAACGGCATGAGCCTGACCGGCAACGTCGGCGTGCGCTTCGTCAATACCAAGGACAGCTCCAACGGCGCGATCACCTTCCCGAATCAGAGCAGCATCTTCGATGCGTCCAACCTGCCGGCGACCCCGACCGGTGGAGCGTATCCCCAGACGCTGGCCGGGTTCTGCCAGTCGCAGCGTGACAAGCCGCCGGCGTCGGGGACGATCAACGCGATCTGCACCGTGCCCGCAGCCCAGCAGGCGGCGATCCTCGCCTATGCGAACTCCGGATCGATCCCGGATGTCGCCAAGCAAAAGTTCAACTTCTGGCTGCCGAGCGCCAACGTGAAGCTGCAGGTCACGCCGACCTTGCTGTTCCGCGCCGCCGGATCGAAGGCGATCTCGCGTCCGAACTTTGGCGATCTGCGCAACTTCGTCGGCGTCGGTGTGTCGTCGGGTAACACCGCGGGCAACTACCAGTTCTCGGCGACGTCGCGGAACCCGTATCTGCGGCCGGTCGAGGCGTTGCAATTCGATCTGACCAGCGAGTGGTATTTCTCCAAGGTCGGCTCACTGACCGCGACGGTGTTCCACAAGACGCTGTCGAACATCATCGTCGACAATCTCGGCTACACGCGCACGCTGACCAACAACGGCCAGACGTTCGACGTCCAGGTCAACGGTCCTGCCAATGTCGACGGCAAGTCGCGGATCAAGGGTGCGGAAATCGCGTACCAGCAGACCTTCGACTTCCTGCCCGGTGCGCTCGGCGGTCTCGGCCTGCAAGCCAACTACACCTATGTGAAGGCGGGCAAGATCCCTAACCCGGTGCCCGCCAACGGCGCCGCGGATGGCAGCCGTCCGCCGCAGGACGTCGCCGGTCTGTACGACAACCTCCCGCTCCAGGGCCTGTCGAAGCATACCGTCAACGTCGCCGGCTTCTACGACAAGGGTCCGTTCTATGCCCGCGTCGCATATAGCTGGCGCTCGAAGTTCCTGCTGACCAACCGCGATTGCTGCTTCCCGTTCCTGCCGGTCTACGCATTGCCGACCGGACAGCTCGATGCCTCGGCGTTCGTGACGGTGAACGAGCATTTCAAGCTCGGCGTGACCGCGTCGAACCTGCTCGACGAGACGACCAAGACCAACTTCCTGCTGAACGGTGCAGGGCTCGAAGCGCCGCGGAGCTTCTTCAAGAACGACCGGTCGTACACGCTGTCGGCGCGCATGACCTTCTGAGGTAGCGGGATACGAGGCCAGGGATTACACGCACGCGATGAGTGAGATCCTTGGCCTTCCGGTTGCCGAAACCGGTGCGATCGATGCGGCGCGGTTCGAAGCCGCGATCGCGCACGGCTATCGCCCGGTGGTGATGCGCGGACTGGCGGCGGATTGGCCCGCGGTCCGGGCCGCGCGTCAATCCGATCGCGCGATCGGCGAGCATATCGTGTCGTTCGATGGGGGGCGCTCCGCCGACGTCATGGTCGCGCAAAGCGACGTGCGCGGGCGGTTCTTCTACAATGACGACCTGAGCGGCTTCAATTTCGAGCGCGCCAAGGCGCCGATCCCGACGCTGGTCGACCAGTTGATCGCGTTGCAGGGGGTGCCCGGCGCGCCGGCCATCTATGCCGGGGCGGCGGCGGCGGGGGAATTCCTGCCGGGCTGGGCTGAGGCGAACGTGTTGCCGCTGCCCACGCCCGATGCGGTGCCGCGGGTGTGGATTGGAAACGAGAGCCGGGTGTCGACGCATTACGACGTGTCGAGCAACGTCGCTGTCGTGGTGGCGGGGCGGCGGCGGTTCTGCCTGTTTCCGCCCGAGCAGGGGCCCAACCTGTATGTCGGTCCGCTCGATGTCACGATCGCCGGACAGCCGGTCAGCCTTGTCGATCTCGAAGCGCCCGATCTGGAGCGGTATCCGCGATTTGCCGAGGCGCGTGCGCAGATGCAGGTGACGGTGCTGGAGCCGGGCGATGCGATCTTCATCCCGTCGATGTGGTGGCATGACGTCAAGGCGCTTGGGCGGTTCAACGTGCTGGTCAATTACTGGTGGGGGCAAGCTGGCGCGGCCTCGCCGTTCCCCGCGCTGATCCACGCGATCCTGGCGATCCGTGACTTGCCAGAGGGCGAGCGCGCGGCGGTTCGGGGGTGGTTCGATCAATACGTGTTCGGAGACGCGGCGCAGGGCGCGGCCGCGCATCTGCCTGACGCGATGCGCGGCGTGCTCGGAAGCCCGTCGCCGGAGCGGACCGACGCGATCCGCGGATACCTCGCGCGGACGCTAGAACGGCTCTAGCGCCCTCGCGTCGCGTCGAGGAAGGCGGCGGTCCATACTAGCGGGGCGTTCCAGTTGATCGCGACTTCGTTGACGGTGAAGGCACGATAGTCGTCGATCCAGCAGGTTTGGGGTGCGCAGCCTTTCATCGGGCCGGGCTCGTTCGCGGCGGCCGAGTTGGGGCCGCCGGAGAGGACTCCGGTGGGCGGCGCGGGATAGCGTTTGTCCGCCGCGGCCGCCCAGAAGCGGTGGTGCGGGTGCTGCATCGGGCGCGTGCCGATACCGGTGACGTAGGATCGGTCGAGCGGATTGCGGCCGAGGATGTAGTCGAGGCTCGATACCACCGCGTCGCGATAGGCGGGCTTGCGGTCGATCTGCCACGCGACGCCGAGCACGATCGCGCGGTTGAGGATCGAGCTGTTCGAACCCCAGGGGTAGTTGGTGCCGCCAAATGGGATGCCGTAGCCGCTGCGCTTACCCTCGGCGACGAAGCCGTCGGCGAGCGCGGTGATCCGGGTGCGGAGTTTGGCACGGTCGTTCGCGGGTCGCGTGTCGGGCAAGGTGGCGAGCGTCAGCGCGCCGGCCAGTCTGAGCGAACCCCAGCCGATATCCGTGCCGGGATCGGTGAAGATGCCGTCCTTGCGCAGGCGATCGAGGAAAACCGCTTCGTTGGTGGTCGCGTAGAGTTGCGCGGCGGCGAAGGTGAACTCGTCACGGACATCCGGGTCGCCATAGCCCCCGCTACCCGTGAAGTCGGAACTGGTGAGGAGGTTCGGATGGCGGAGTGCCGCCGCCCAGCCACGTCGCGCCGCGGTGAGGCATTTGGTGGCGAAGGCCGGATCGATCGCCCGCCAAATCCGCGCGCACTGCGCCGCCACACCAACCATGTTGAGCGTCGCCGCAGTCGATGGCGGATACAGGAACCGAATCTCGTGATCGATAGCCGGCGCGGTCGGTATCCCCGTCCAGTTCTTGTCGGCGATCTTGGTATGAACCAACCCGCCCGCGTCGATCGTCTCGAACCGGGTGATCGCCTTGCCGGCGACGCCTGCGTCGGGCGCGATGGCCAGCTTGGTGCCGTCGGGGATCTGCATCGCGAGCAGGAAGGCGACCTCGACGCGCGCTTCGTCGAGCAAATCGTCCTTGCCGTTGGCTCGCTCGGGCAGCGCGAGCCGACCGTCGGCGAACGCGCCGGCGTCACCGAACGCGGCCAGGCGCTCGTGGAGGTCGAGCAAGGTCCAGGTCGAGACGCCGCCGTTGACGACGTATTTGCCTTGGTCGCCCGCGTCGTACCAGCCGCCGGTCGCGTCGATCTTGTAGTCGCAACCGGGCCATTTGACGCCCTTCTGGTCGCGCCCGCCGAAGCAGGTGGCGATGTCGGGGGCGTGGCCGGCGGGGCGGGCGAGGTCTTTGCGTTCGACGTAGGCGGGCAGGATGGGGACGCCACTGCGCTGTTGGTAGAAGAAGGCCATCGCCGCGGTCGCCACGCGCGCGAACGGGCGGTCGGCGATCGCGAAGGGGTGGCTGGCGTCGCTGCCGACGTGGAGGCGATAACCGGTGCCGGACGTCCGGAACGTGCCGAAGTCGATCCGCTGGACGCTTTCGCCCGAGGCTGGGTCGGGACCGACGGGTATCGTCTGGCCCGAAGCGACGGTCTTGCCGCGCGAATCGGTGAGCGTCCACGCGAGCGGCTTGGCCTGCGTCGATGGCAGGACGGCGATCTTCGGACCGCTCGTCTCGAACCCCGCCTGATCGATCCTGATCGGCGCGGGCGGGGCTTGCGTGGCGGCGGTCGTCAGCAGGACGGCCGCCGCACCGAGCAGGAGGCGGCTCAGTCGCCGCATTTGGTCATCGGTACCGGCGCGGAGTCGATCTTCACGTCGGAGATCGACAGGCCGAGCTTGCCGTCGGTGGCGACCACGAACGGCGCGGTGACGTGCGCCATGTCGATGCCGCGCTTGGCGAAGCATTGCAGCGGGACGATCACCTGTTGCCAATCGCCGGGCTTGCCCGCCGCGAGTGTCTTGGTGATCGGGACGGTGACCGCCTTGCCGTCGTTGCTGACCATGCCGAGACCGACGGGTGCGCTGCCTGCGCGATCGACGCGGACGTCGACGACGAGGCTCAGTTCGCCATTGCTCTCGCGCGTGAGGTCGAGCGGGCCCGAGGCCTCGACGCGGGCGTCCGCAGCGCCACCGGTCCAGACGAGCGCACGTGCGTCCTCCTGGCGACGGCGATCGACTGCGGAGGCGGTGAGGCGCTTGGTCGCGGTCGTCGCATTGACGCCGAGCAGGCGGACTTTCGACTGGTCTTGTTCGACCAGGGTGAGCGACCAGCCCTCGGGCACGCGGCCCTTGCCGAAGATCGTGCCATTCGACGATGCGGCCATGCCGGCGGGGCGGGTTTCGTCGAGCTTAGGGACGCTGCCCGGCTTGGCGTAGCTCAGGCCATAGCCAAACGCGAACAGCGGGTCGTAGCCGGGGTCGGAGCGGTTGAGGACATACTGGTCGGGGCGCTTGGGCCAGGAGAAGCTCAGTTTGCCGCGGAAGTCGTTGGCGATGCTGCCGTCCTTCTTGCGGAACAGCACGTCGGCGACGCCGCCGCCTTCGCTGCCCGGCAGGAACGCCGCGACGAACGCATCGGAGGCGTTCAACTCGGCGTTCACCCAGAGCGGGCGGCCCGACAGGAACACTGCGACGACCGGCACGCCTGCGGCCTTCAGTTTGCGCAGAAGTTCGAGGTCGGACTTGTCCTCGGCGCTGTATTCGAGGTTCGGGCGGTCGCCCTTGAACTCGGCATAGGGCTGCTCGCCGAACACGACGATCGCCGCGTCGGGCTTCTTGGCGAAATTGCCGTCCGCCGACAGCGTGGCGGTCCCGCCGGCATCCTTGACCGCGGTGCTGATGCCCGACCAGATCGTCTCGGCATTGGGGAAGTTCGCGTTGGTGGTGCCGCCGCCTTGCCACGTCAGCGACCAGCCGCCGGCCTGTTGCGGAATGTTGTCCGCACCGCCGCCCGCGACGAGGATGTTCGCAGACGGTTTCAGCGGGAGCAGGCCGCCCTCGTTCTTGAGCAGGACCATCGATTCGCGTGCCGCACGGCGGGCGATCGCGCGGTGGTCGGCGGCACCGATGAGGGTCATCTTGCCGGCGAGTGCGCGCGATGACGGGCGGCCGCGATCGAACGTGCCGGCGCGGATTTTCACGCGCAGGATGCGGCGGACGGCGTCGTCGAGGCGGGCGGCGGGGATCTCTCCGGATTGCGCTTGCTTCAGCGTGTTGTCGTAGAGTGTCTTCCACCCGCTGCCTGAATACATGAACATGTCGAGCCCGGCGTTAATCGCGGCCGCGCAACTCTCGTTCGAGCAGCCATCGACCTGGCCGTGGCCGTTCCAGTCGCCGACCACGAAGCCGTCGAAGTGAAGGCGGTCTTTGAGCACGCCGGTCAGCAAGCTCTTGTTGCCGTGCATCTTGGCGCCGTTCCAGCTCGAGAAGCTGGCCATCACCGACTGCGTGCCGGCCTCGATCGCGGCGGGGTAGCCGCCCAAGTGGATATCGCGCAGCGTGGTTTCGGGGATGAGTGCATCGCCCTGATCACGCCCGCCGGTGCCGCCATCGCCGAGGAAATGCTTCGTGGTCGCGATGACGTGGTCGGGTGCAAGGAATTCCTTGGTGCCGACCTTGCCCTGAACCCCTTCGATGACCGCGCCGGCGTAATCGGCCTGAACCTGCGGCTCTTCGGAATAACTCTCGTACGTGCGGCCCCAGCGGTCGTCGCGGACGACGGCGAGCGTTGGGGCGAAGGTCCAGTCGATGCCGGCGGCGGCGGTCTCGATCGCGGTGACGTGGCCGATCTCGCGCATCAGGTTGCGGTCGCGCGCAGCACCGAGGCCGATATTATGCGGGAAGAGCGTCGCGCCGGGAATGTTGTTGTTGCCGTGGACCGCGTCGGTGCCCCAGATCACCGGGATCGCTGGGCGGCCGTCGCTGCGGGCCATCGACGCGTCGTAGAATGCGTCGGCGAGTTTAAGCCACTCGACGGGTGGGGCAAGGTCGTTGCCTCCAGGGCCGGCATTGCCGCCGTTGAGGATCGAGCCGAGCTTGTAGGTGCGCAGGTCGGAGGGCTCGATGCTGGCGATGTCGACCTGGATCAGCTGGCCGATCTTGTCCTCCACGGACATGCGTTTCATGATCGCGTCGATCCGCGCCTCGACCTTCGGATCGCGCAACGGGCGGGCGTTGGCGGTCGGCCAGATCTCGGGATGCGCGACCGCAGACAGCGGCGCTGGTTGCGCTACCGGCGTCGCTGCGGATTGCAGCAGAAGCGCGATCGTGAACGTGGAAAACCCTGCCGACATCATACTCTCCCCGGACGGTGCGCGATCGTGATCCGCACCTTGGCATCCCTGCTACCGGGTTAGCGCTACAATGTGCAAATCATTTGCTTATTTCTTCGTCCAGATCTCCGGATGCGCGTCGATATAGGTCGATAGCGCCGTCGTGATCCGCGCATCGTCGGCGGTCGAAGGATGCGCGTGGCAGCCGGTGAAGGCGAGGCCGGTGACGGGGACGAAGGCGACGTTGCGCTCGCCCTCGGCTTTGAGGCGCGCGGCGACCTTGCCGACCTCGGAGGCTATCTCGCCGTCGGCCATGTCGGTGGCCCAGAGCACGACGTGCGCGCCCGGATTGCGCGCGCGAACGGCTTTGACGAAGGCGACGTACTTCGCCTCGTAATCGGCGTGGAGCGCGTCGCGCGTCTGCCAAGGCTCGCCGGGGTGGAGCCGTGTGGTGAAGTCGTTGGTGCCGAGCGCGATGACGAACAGGCGGGGGTGCCAGGCGGGGTCGGCGTAGCGCCTGGCCTTGTCGAACAGCGTGAAGGGGTAGGCGACGGGCAATGTGTCGGCGGCCATGCCGTCGTAATTGCGGACGATCCCGCGGCCCGAGATCGCGTTGACCTGGTAGTCGGCGTCGTAGCGGCGGGCGGTCAGCGCGGGCATGGCTTGCGCGGTGTCGGTGGTCGCCCAGACTTCATCCTGCGTACAGTCGCGCTTAGTGGAGATGTTGCCATAGCCGACCGTGTGCGAGTCGCCGATGAACTCGATCTGGCGCGCGCGGGCGGGTGCGGGGAGGGCACGCGTTCCCCGGTCGGCGTAGAAGCCGCCGAAGACGGTCGGGGCGGCCTGGCTTTCGCTTGCGACGTCGACGCGGATCGTGTGGCGGCCGTTCGACAGGCCGGCGACGCGGTAGAGGCCGGGCCTCGGCTTGACGAGCTTGGCGGCGGGGGTGCCATCGACGGACACGCGGAGGATGACGTCGCCCTGGCCGATGCTGAGCAGCGCGCTCGGGCCGCGGAATGCCGCCTCGAAATAGGTGCCCGGCCATTGGCGCTTAAAGCCATCCGCGGTCCGCTCGACGCGACCGCCGATGTGGACGGGGAGGGGCGCACCGGCTTTCGCGGTGGTCGGGGTCACGGTCGGCAGGGCGGCGATCGCCGAGGTCGCCAGCAATGTCGCGGCGATCAGGCCGAGGATCGTCTTCATGCCTTCACCTTCAGCGATGCGGGGAGTTCGTCCTTGGTGACGTAGCGGTTCGAGGCGAAGTCGCGGCGGAGCCGGTCGGGCGTGTTCTGGTCGGCGCCGGTCAGCCAGCGCGTGTGCCAGGTCATGAACCAGAGCCAGTCCGCCGTGGGGCCGAGCAGCGCGGGATCGGGAACCGGACCGTTCTCGTGCAGGCAGATCGGCAGCGTGTCGCCGACGATCGCCTTCACCTGCGCGAACATCGGGGCGAGGTTGCCGTGGTCGTTGGCGTAGATATCCGCGCCGGCGACATCGACGGTCGCGCGGCCGGGATACCAGGCGGGATCGACGTTCTGGCCTGCCCAGCCTAGCACCCAGATCAGGTTGTTCAGACCGTGAACGCGTGTGAACTGGTCGTGCATCAGCGCCCAGAGTGCCTTGAACGCGGCGGGGCCGTGCTTGCCCCACCAGAACCAGTCGCCGCTGAATTCGTGGAACGGGCGCCACAACACCGCGACGCCGCGGTCTTGCAGGACCTTCAACAGCCGCGCGACTTCGGTCATCTGGCGCATCATCGCGACGTTCTGCGGCGTCCCCGGTTTCAGCGCGGCGGCGACGTCGAAATCCTTCTTCGAATTCTCATAGCCGGTGCCGATGTCGGGCGCGCCCCAATGCCAGCACAGCGTGACGATCCCGCCCGACCGCGCCCAGGCGGTCGCCCGGTCGTTGACGGCGTCGTTGTCGCGCGGATCGATATAGTCGAGCCCGAGGATCGCGGGGAGCTTGCCCGTCACGCGCTGGAGATAGTCGAGTTCGCCGTTAGGGTTGGTCGGGCCGGAGCCCTGCTCCTGTTGCCCGGTCAGCGTCTTCCTGCCGTATTGGCTCCACAGATAGGCGTAGAGGTGGCGCGCGGCGGGCGAGGCTTTCGGATTGCTCAGACGGCGGTTCGGCACCGCTGCCAGCGCCGGCATGCCGTGCAGCAGACCAAGCGCCGCCGTCATCCCGAGCGTCTCACGACGGTTGAGCATCAGAGCGCCGCCATCGCCGCGGCGTGCGCGCGGATCACGGCCTGGGTCGAGGCATCGCTGTCGAACACGCCGTACCAGCCCTGCGGTTCATGCGGGGGGTCGCCCATATAGCCAAGGTCGCCGCGCTGGAACCGGTGATCGGCATGCGGTGTCCGCGCCTCGCCGTTCCAGGCCCAGAAGTTGGAGCCTGCAAGCGGCCCGCCGGCCTTCGCATTGGCCTCGATCGCGGCGTAGATCTGGCGGTAGAAGCGGTCCTTATATTCGGTCGTGATGAACGGATCATAGGCGGCCTGGCCGTCGCGCGGGTAGCCGAACTCCTCGATCACCAGCGGCTTGCCGAGCGTCGTGGCGAGCCGGATATGCACGTCGATATAGGTGGCCACCTTCGCCGCACCGGCGTCATAGGTGCCGGCGAGATTGCCTGCGTCCATCCAGGTCCAGTTGTTGGGCCAGATATGCGTGGTGAGGTAGTCGATCGAGGGCGACTTGTGGGCGGCGAGCACGACATCCTCGCGCTCGATCGAGCCCTTCAGTCCCTCCGAGCCGGTCGAGACGAGGTGATGGGGATCGAGCGTCTTGATGTAGCGCGCGGTCTCGTCGATCCAGCGATAGAAATGCGAGAGATTAGGCACCGCGACCTTGTCGCCACCAGCCGGGCGCGGTTCGTTCGCGAGTTGCCATGCCATGATCGTCGGATCCGCGGCATAGGCAACGCCCGTCACGGTGTTGGTGCGCGAGACGACCGCGCGGATGTAATCGCGGTACATCGCCTGCGCCTGACCGTTCGTATAGAAGGCGGCGTTCCAGTCGGCGAACTCGGGCCAGGGGTGCGCGGGGTCGTTCATGTTGATGAACTTGCCGCCGTTGACCCACGACAGATACGTCATCATCCCGCCCGACCATTCCCAGAAGTTGGTCAGGTAGATCACGCCGGTCATGTCGCGCTTCGCCATTTCGGCGAGCGTCCAGTCGAGGCCCTTCAGCAGGTCCTCGTTGTACGTCGCGCTTTGGTCGCGAAATCCCGGGGTGATCGAGTTCTTGAGCGGCGACAATTCGGCCGAGCCGAGGATGCGGAGGTTGCGGACGCCGAGC
The DNA here is from genome assembly GCF_004340945.1 of Sphingomonas sp. PP-F2F-A104-K0414. Classification (GTDB taxonomy): domain Bacteria; phylum Pseudomonadota; class Alphaproteobacteria; order Sphingomonadales; family Sphingomonadaceae; genus Sphingomonas. The sequence goes on along the minus strand of NZ_SLYD01000001.1, from coordinate 180,129 downwards.
GCCTTCAGACGATCGAGTTCGCGCCCGAGCCGCGCACGATTGCCATAGGCGGTGTCCGCGCCGAGCCACGCGCCGTACCAGATGTTCGCACCCGCATAATGATACGGCTTGCCGTTGCGTTCGAAGCCATGCCCGACGACGGTGACGAACGCCGAGGGCTGGGCCCGACCAACTGGCTGCGTCACGGTTGCGCAGGCGGAAAGAAGCGCACCGCTGGTGATCGCTGCCCCGGTCAAAAGCGCCGTGCGCCGGTTCATCGTCATATCATACTCCCATCCATCCCACGCCGTGTCTGCTGCACGCATCGCGATATCTGCCGAATCAGACCAATGCGGTCTATGCGGATATCCACGAAAATAGAAATTCATTTGGGTAATTCGTAGGCACTTACGCACGGTCTCGTGCGGACAATGAATTTTTGGCCGTGCCAAAGCTTATAGCGCTCCAATATCCGACGCGATCGATGGATATTGATCGCGAAAGGCCACCGCGATGCAACGGAAACAACGACGCTCGACGATGTGCGGCCATGCCGCATGATGCGGTTTGCATGCTGCCGTAGCGATGACGGGCCGATCAAGCCCGTGATCGGCGTCCTGTGTTGTAACGAGGTCGCCGATCGCCCGATCCAGGCGGTCGCGACGCGGTTCGTCGAGCCGCTGGTCCGCTATGCCGGCGCGACCGTCCTGCTGGTGCCCGCGGTCGCGGACGCGATGGATACGCGCGCGCTGGCGGGGCGGCTCGACGGGCTGTTGCTGACCGGGTCGCGGTCCAACGTCGCGGGCGCGCGCTATGGTAAGACCGATGCAGCGGATGGCGCGGCGGACGATGCGCTCGATCTCGACCGCGATGCGGTAGCGATGGAGCTCGCAGGGCGGATGATCGAGGGCGGGCGGCCGGTGTTCGGGATCTGCCGCGGATTGCAGGAACTCAATGTCCTGTTCGGCGGCACGCTGACCGATACGCTCGACGCGGGACACCACCGGGCGACCGAAGACGCGACCGCGTATGAAACGCTGTTCGATCACGTCCACGACGTCGACCTGCAGGCGGGCGGGATGCTCGCGACGGTGACGCAACGGCGCAGCCTCTCGGTCACCTCGGTTCACCGCCAGGGGATCGATCGGCTCGGGTCCGGGCTCACTATCGAGGCGCTGGCGACCTCGGACGGCTTAGTCGAGGCGTTCTCGGCACGGCCGTGCGGCGGCGATGTGCTGGCGGTGCAGTGGCATCCCGAATGGGATGTCGCCGCCAGCGCCGCGAGCCAGGCCTTTTTCTCGCTTATCGGGCGATCGCTCGGGACCTGTCGGGACCGTTGATCGCCTTCATTCGTACCACACACCCAGAGGTCGTCGCAGAACGATCCACTATCAGGGACCATGACATGACTGCTTACCGTACCGCGTTGGCGCTCGCCGCGTCGACCTTCGCTCTCGTCATCGCGCAGGCCGCGTTCGCCCAAGACATGCCGGCCCAAGACGTTCGGGCCCAGGACGTGCCGGCCCAGACTGCCGCCGATCCTTCGGCCGATCCTGCCGCCGCGGCTGCGCCCGACACGCAGGACGACATCATCGTCACCGGTACGCGCGCGGTCGGCCGGTCGCGGCTCGACAGCGCGTCGCCGGTCGACGTGCTGAGTTCGGCCGCGATCCAGCGCCAGGGCACCACCGAACTCGGCGCGGCGCTGGCGGCGATCGCACCCTCGATCGACTTCCCGCGGCCCTCGGCGGTCGACGGCACCGATGCGATCCGCCCCGCGACGCTGCGCGGCCTGTCGCCCGACCAGACGCTCGTGCTGGTAAACGGCGTGCGCGGCCATACCGCGGCCTTGCTCAACGTCGGCGGCTCGGTCGGGCGCGGCTCGGCGGCGGTCGATCTCAACACCATTCCGACCGTCGCGCTCGACCGGATCGAAGTGCTCCGCGACGGCGCATCGGCGCAATATGGCTCCGATGCGATCGCCGGCGTGATCAACCTCCGCCTGCGCGAGGCGCGGTCGGGCGGCGCCGCCACGGTCAATTACGGCTTCTACAACACCGACATCGACACCGCGCGCGGTAGCCGCAGCAGGACCGGCGAACATGCCGTCACCGTCTCGGGCTGGCAGGGACTCGGCTTCGGCGAAGACGGATTTCTGACGCTGTCGGGCGAGTATCTGAACCGTGAGGCGACCAACCGCGCCGATTTCGATCCGCGCGTCCCCGGAACACGCGTGACGGGTCGGTTCGGCGATCCGGCAGTCGAGCAATACAGCATCTTCGCCAATGCCGGCACGACGCTGACGGGGACGTGGAAGCTGTATGGCTGGCTCGGCTATCAGGACCGCGACACGCGCAGTGCGGCGTTCCCACGCCTGGCGAACGCGACGACCGCGCTGGCCGGCTATCTGGATGGCTTCCTGCCGCTGATCAACACCAAGTCGCGCGACATCAATTCGGCGGTAGGCATCAAGGGCGTGGTCGCCGACTGGAACGTCGACCTGAACGCGAGCTATGGCCGCAACAAGATCGGCTTCCGCACGCTCAATTCGGCGAATTACGCGTTCGGCAGCACCACGCCGAAGGACTTTTCCGACGGCGCGCTGATCTATGACCAGTACATCGTCGGGCTCGATGTCGACCGCAAGTTCGACCTGTTGCAGGGCGTCAACGTCGCGTTTGGTCTTGAAGGGCGCCGCGAGGGGTTCAAGATCGAGGCGGGTGAGCTCGCCTCCTATGGCTATCCCGCGGCCGGCACGGTGACGGGGGCGGCCGCGACCGCTGCGCCGGGCGCGCAGGGGTTTGGCGGCTTCTCGCCCGCCAACGCGATCGAGCGCAGCCGGCGCAACGGCAGCGTCTATCTCGATGTCGAAGCGCAGGTGACCGACAAGTTCCTGGTCGGCCTTGCCGGACGCGGCGAGGATTATTCCGATTTCGGCTCGACCGCGACCGGCAAGCTTTCCGCACGCTATGATTTCACGCGCTGGTTCGCGCTGCGCGGCACCGCGTCGACCGGGTTCCGCGCGCCGGCGCTGCAACAGCAATATTTCACCTCGATCGCGACCGTCATCCAGAACGGCAATCCGATCCAGACAGGCACCTTTCCGTCGATCAGCCCGGTCGCCAGCCGGCTCGGCGGCCTTCCGCTCGAGCCGGAAAAGTCGACCAACCTGTCGGCTGGTGCCGTCATTCGTGCCGGCCGGTTCGATCTGACCGTCGATGCGTATCGCATCCACATCCGCAACCAGATCGGCCTGTCGGAGAATATATCGACGTCGCCGACCCAGTCCGTCGCGGTCAATACGCAGATCGCCAACCTTCTGGCGGGATCCGGCGCCACCGCCGCGCGGTTCTTCCTCAACGGCCTTGCCTCGACCACCAAGGGCATCGACGCGGTCGCGCATTACCGCATGCCGACCGACTCCGTGGGGACGTTCGACCTGACGATCGCCGGCAACATCAACGATTCGAAAGTCACGCGCGTGCCGACCTCGACATCGGCGCTCAATCCCGCGCCGACGCTGTTCGCGCGCAGTCGTATCCTGACGCTGGAGGACGGCACCCCCGGCGAGAAGGTGACCGGATCGATCGACTGGTCGCTCGAACAGTTCGGCGCGCTTGCCCGCGTGACCTATTACGGCGACGTCAACCAGCCGGGCACGACGGCCGCCGCCGACGTCCATAGCGGCAAGCACGTCATCACCGATATCGAACTCCGCTATCAGGCGACCAAGGGCGCGCAGTTGGGGTTCGGCGTCAGCAACCTGTTCGACGTGTATCCCGACGCGACCATCCCCGCGAACAACAGCACCGGGGTGATCGGCTTCCCCTATTACTCGCCGTTCGGGTTCAACGGTCGCTATCTCTATGCACGCGCCGGCTTGAGCTGGTGATAAATCCTATCTCCACGATAGGGTATTGCGCCGGGCGATCATCGGCGGTAGCTTTCGGTTCCAGAGCCAATGTTGCGCTATGCGACTGCAGTTCTGACGTCGTCACCACGGAGACCAGTTCATGAACAAAATCACGATCGTGCCCATGATTGCAGTCCTGGCACTTAGTCTTGCGGCCTGTTCGAAGACTGCCGAGCCGTCGAACGTTTCGGCTATCGACAGCAACACGGTCGTCGAGGAATCGGATGCGAACTTCTCAGCGGTCGATGGCGTCGCAACAGAAAATTCGACCGACCTGATCAATACGACCGAGACCAACACAACCGGAAACACGTTCTGATCGACCGGTCGTGGCGCGTTCTCGTAGGGCGCGCCAAGATCGGTAGACTTCGCCCTGAGCGGCTCGAACAGATAATGCCTCCCGATCAAAAGGGGGCATTATCTGTTTGTGTTTACAGTCTATGTCAGTGGTTTATTGGAAGCTTGCTCGGTCGTATTTTACGGTCGCTTCGTCGTACTCTTTGCGAAACTGTATTCCTATTTGATTGGTATGCATTACACCGAAGTAACGTCGAGGCGAAGTGAAGCTCCCTGGACGAATCCTCGTGGCCCGGCAGAACCCCTCTGCCGGGCCATTTTTCGTAATCGTCGTCTGGATCGCCCGGTCGGGCGCAGGCGGATTGACGCGGATCGCGCGTACGCACAGCGCTGATGGTCTCTATGGCGACGGTCGGCATGACCGCGCGCCCTTGTTGCAGAATGTCAAAGCCGATGCGTCTTCCTCGTCTGTTCAGCCGTGCTTCCAGTGACATGGCGATCGATCTCGGCACGGTGAACACCGTCGTCTATCTGCGCGGGCAGGGGATCGTGCTCAACGAGCCGTCGGTGGTCGCGATCGAGACGCGCGGCGGGGTGAAACAGGTTCGTGCGGTCGGCGCCGAGGCCAAGCTGATGATGGGCAAGACGCCCGACGGGATCGAGACGATCCGGCCGATGCGCGACGGCGTGATCGCCGATCTCGACGTCGCCGAGCAGATGATCAAGTTCTTCATCGACAAGGCGCATGGCGGGCATAGCCGGATGCCGCGCTATCCCGAGATCGCGATCTGTATCCCGTCGGGCGCGACCCTGGTCGAGCGCCGCGCGATCCGCCAGGCGGCGTCCAATGCCGGCGCGCGGAAAGTGTTCCTGATCGAGGAGCCGATGGCGGCGGCGATCGGTGCAGGGTTGCCGGTGACCGAACCGGTCGGCGCGATGATCGTCGATATCGGCGGCGGCACGACCGAGGTCGCGGTGCTGTCGTTGCGCGGGCTCGCCTACAGCACGTCGGCGCGGGTCGGCGGCGACAAGATGGACGATGCGATCGCGTCGATGATCCGCCGCAAGCACAATCTGATGATCGGCGAGGCGACCGCCGAACGCGTCAAGCTCGCGGTCGGGATGGCGCGGATGCCCGACGATGGGGTCGGCGAGATCATGCGCGTCAAGGGGCGCGACCTGCGCGCCGGCGTCCCGCGCGAGATCGAGGTGACGCAAGGCGATATCGCCGGGTCGCTGGGCGATCTGATCGGCCAGATCGTCGAGACCGTGCTGACCGCGCTGGAAAAGACCGAACCGGAGCTCGCCGCGGACATCTGCGACCAAGGGATCGTGATGACCGGCGGCGGGTCGTTGCTCGCGCGGATCGACGAGGTGCTGGCGGATGCGACCGGGCTGCCGGTGATCGTCGCGGAGAATGCGCTGACCTGCGTCGCGATCGGTGCGGGCCGGGCGATGGAAGAGCCGATTTATCAGGGCGTGATGACCGAGGCCTGACGCGTCGCGCAAGGCCGCCGGGGTAACCTGCGATAACACTTACGAAATATCACGATCACGGAGTGGGGAATTATTGCTTTAGCGCGTGTTGGCTAAGCTCGTAGGGCGCAGGATATGTATGCGTCGCTGACCTAGCTGTCGGAAGCGCGACTGTCAGCGGGAGAAGCGACATGGCGACCAAACGTCCAGACGGCATTGCCGACTATACCGGCCCGGCAGGGGGCTGGGGTGCGCTGAAAGCGGTCGCCGTTTCGCTGAAGGCGCAACAGATCGTCGTGCGCGGCGGCCAGACGCTGTTGAAGTCCAACCAGCCCGATGGCTTCGACTGCCCGAGCTGCGCATGGCCCGATCCGAAGCATACCTCGTCGTTCGAATTCTGCGAGAACGGCGCCAAGGCCGTCGCGTGGGAGTCGACCGCGAAGACGATCGGCGCGGACTTTTTCGCCAAGCACAGCGTGTCGGATATCTGGAAGCAGAGCGATCACTGGATCGAGGACCAGGGCCGCGTCACCGAGCCGCTTCGCTACAACGTCGCCACCGATCACTATGAGGTCGTGAGCTGGGCGGACGCGATGCGCGAGATCGGCGCGGGGCTGGCGGCCGTGCCCGATCCCAACCAGGCCGAGTTCTACACTTCGGGTCGCTGCTCGAACGAGGCGGCGTTCCTGTTCCAGCTGTTCGTCCGGCTGTACGGCACCAACAACTTCCCCGACTGCTCGAACATGTGCCACGAGGCGACCTCGGTCGGCCTGCCGAAGTCGATCGGGATCGGCAAGGGCACCGTCAGCCTCGAGGATTTCGACCATGCCGACCTGATCCTGTCGATCGGTCACAACCCGGGCACCAACCATCCGCGGATGATGGCGACGCTCCGCGAAGTGTCGAAGCGCGGTGGCAAGATCATCGTCTTCAACCCGCTCAAGGAACGCTCGCTCGAACGTTTCGAATCGCCGCAGTCGGTGGTCGAGATGGCGACGATGTCGGCAACCCCGATCGCGAGCAGCTATTACCAGGTTAAGGTCGGTGGCGACGCGGCCGCGCTGAAGGGCATCGCCAAGGCGCTGGTCGCGCTCGACGAGGCGGCCAAGATGTCGGGTGGCGAGCGCGCGCTCGATCACGCGTTCATCGCCGAGCATACCGCGGGCCTCGAAGACTATATCGCCGATCTCGCCACCACCGAATGGGCGGATATCGAGCGCTCCAGCGGGCTCTCGCGCAGTGATCTCGAAGAGGTCGCGCTGGCATACTCGAAGTCGAAGTCGACGATCTGCTGCTACGGCATGGGCGTCACGCAGCATCGCACGGGCACGACCAACGTCCAGCAGATCGCCAATCTGCTTCTGCTGCGGGGTAACATGGGCAAGCCGGGCGCGGGCATCTGCCCCTTGCGCGGCCACAGCAACGTTCAGGGCGACCGCACCGTCGGCATCACCGAGCGGCCGATGCCCTTGCTGCTCGACAACATGCGCGATGTGTTCGGGTTCGAACCTCCGCGCGAGCACGGCCATTCGGTGGTCGAGAGCATCGCGTCGATGCGCGACGGCCACGCCAAGGCGATCGTCTGCCTCGGCGGCAATCTTGCGATCGCCTCGTCCGATCCGCAGGCGTGCGCGGAAGGGTTCCGCAATCTCGATCTGGCAGTGCACATCACCACCAAGCTCAACCGCACGCAGTTGCTGATGGCGAAGGCGACTTATGTGCTGCCGTGCCTGGGGCGGACCGAGCTCGACATGCAGGCGACCGGTCAGCAATCGGTGACAGTCGAGGATTCGATGTCGATGGTCCACGCCTCGCGCGGCTTCCTGATGCCGCCGGGCGAGAACGTGAAGTCGGAGATCTGGATCGTCGGCGAGATCGCCAAGGCGACCTTTGCAGCCAAGGGCCGCGCGCCGGTGGATATCGACTGGGACGCGTATGTCGGCGACTACAGCCTGATCCGCGAAAAGATCGAAGCGGTGTTCCCTGCCTTTGCCGATTACAACGCACGGATCCGCAAGCCGGGTGGCTTCCACCTGCCGAACTCCGCGGCGATGCGCGAGTGGAAGACGGATAGCGGCAAGGCGAACTTCCTCGTCACCAAGGGCGTCGAGGAAGACGAGGGCGCAGGCGATCCGACCGTGCTGCGCCTGACCACGCTGCGCGCGCACGACCAGTACAACACTACCGTCTATAGCCTCGACGATCGTTATCGTGGCGTGTTCGGGCGTCGCGACATCCTGTTCATGAACGAGCGCGACATGGCGCGGCTGGGGCATAAGGAAGGCGATGTCGTCGATATTGCCACCGCGCTCCAGTTCGCGCGGCCCGACCGGGTCGTGCAGAAGCTGATGCTGGTGCAATACGCGCTGCCCGATGGCTGCGTCGCCTCCTATTACCCCGAGACGCAGCCGCTGATCGCGCTCGAGGATCACGATCCGCAGAGCTTTACCCCCTCCTACAAATCCATCCCGGTGACCGTCCGTCCCGCTGCTGCCGACCTCGGGTCGGATCGCGGCGTGGTGCGCGCGGGGATCGTCGGCCACGAGAGCAAAGTCCCCGCATGAGCACTGGTTATTCGTCGACGATCGACACCTACGCGACCCTCGCGGCGACCAAGGCCGAGGCGCTGCGGCGCTCGCCTGCGGGGTTCTTCGCGGGCGCGATCCTCGCCGGCACGTATATCGGCATCGCGATGATCCTGGCGCTGAGCACGGCGTCGGGGCTCGAGCCCGGCGTGCGTCCGCTGGTGATGGGCGCGACCTTTGGGCTCGGGCTGATCTTGACGGTGTTTGCCGGCGCGGAACTGTTTACCGGCTATGTGATGTATCTCGGGTTCGGTCTCGCGCGGCGGACGATCACGATCGGTGACGCGCTCAAGCTGGCGGTCGTGGTGTGGATCGGCAACCTCATCGGCGGCGTCGTGCTCTCGTTCGTGTTCGCGGCAGGCGGTGGCGGCGCGATCTTCGCCAACGCCGATGCGATGTTCCACGGCTATGTGCTGCACAAGGTGTCGGTCGACGCGACCGCGCTGCTGGCACGCGCGATCCTGTGCAACTGGCTTGTCTGCCTGGCGATCTGGACCGCGGCGCGGATGACCGGCGATGCTGCCAAGTGCATCGCGATGGCGTGGATCCTGCTTGCGTTCGTGGCTGCCGGGTTCGAGCATTCGGTCGCCAATATGACCGCGCTGACGCTTGGCCTGCTGGTGCCGCATGCGTCGATCGATCTTGCTGGAATGGTCCGCAATCTCGCGATCGTGACGGTCGGCAACACGATCGGCGCGTTGGTGTTCGTGGTCGGCGGGTATCTGGTCGCGTCGAAGACCGATGGGGTCGTTGCTCCCGCTAAGCGGAGATAATTCCATCCTCCCCCGCTAGGGGGGGTGGCGCTGAAAGCGGCGGGGGGGAGGACACGGAACAGCGGTTGCCTGTTCCTCCCCCTCCGTCTGGCAAGTGCCAGCCACCTCCCCCTGGCGGGGGAGGATTTAGCTACCGGATCACATCGCGCCGTCGCGGATCGTCTCCATCGCAACGAAGGTGGAGGTGCTGGCGACGTGCGGCAGGCTCGAGATGCGCTCGCCCAGCACCTCGCGGTAACGGCGGATATCGGGCGTGCGGACTTTCAGCAGATAGTCGAAGCTGCTGGCGATCATGTGGCATTCCTCGACCTCGCGGATCGCGAGTACCGCGCGGCGGAACGCGTCGAGCGCCGCCTCGCGCGTGTCGGACAGCTTTACCTCGGTGAAGGCGATGTGATCGAGCCCGAGCTTGACTGGATCGAGCACCGCGCGGAAGCCGCGTATATAGCCTTGGTCGAGCAGGCGTTTGAGCCGGACCTGGCAGGGCGTTTTTGACAGTCCGACGCGGCGCGCGAGTTCTGCTACCGACATCCGGCCGTCGTCGCGCAGAAGGTCGATGATGCGGCGGTCGAACTGGTCGATCTCACTGGCGTGATCCACTTTATCGGGCATTCCGCCGCTCCTGCCTCCTGAAAATGGTCGAACCGACCGATATAACGCCATCGATAAGGCGGATCGCCAATCGCGTCCATGCTACGGTCTAGTCAGGTTCCAGACGAGGCTCGCCGCATGCCGCACACATCTTCGCTTTCGCCATTGTTTGCCGATTTCGCCCCGCCGATCCGTGCGCAGAGCGATCTGCGCCGTGCGATTACCGCCGCGTATCGACGTCCCGAGGCCGAATGCCTCGCACCGCTGCTCGATCAAGCGACGCTCGACGACGCCACCGCGGCGGATGCGACGCGCACTGCGACATCGCTGATTACGGCGCTGCGGGCGAAAAAGCGCGGCGGCGGGGTCGAGGGGATCGTCCAGGAATATGCGCTGTCGAGCCAGGAGGGCGTCGCGCTGATGTGCCTGGCGGAGGCGATGCTGCGGATTCCGGATGCGGAGACGCGTGATGCGTTGATCCGTGACAAGATCGCGGGTGGCGACTGGACGTCGCATCTCGCCGAGGGGCGGTCGTTGTTCGTCAACGCTGCGACCTGGGGGCTGGCGCTGACGGGCAAGCTGACCGGGAGCGTCGACGACAAGGGGCTCGGTGCGGCGCTGACCCGGCTGATCGCGCGCGCGGGCGAGCCCGTGATCCGCGGCGGCGTGGCGATGGCGATGCGGATGATGGGCGAGCAGTTCGTCGCCGGCCAGACGATCGCCGAAGCGCTCAAGCACGCGCGTGGCCCCGAGGCGGAGGGCTTCCAGTACAGCTACGACATGCTCGGCGAGGCGGCGACGACCGCAGAGGATGCGCGGCGCTATCACGGCGATTACGTCGCGGCGATCCATGCGATCGGCAAGGCGTCGGCTGGGCGCGGGATCTATGGCGGGCCGGGGATCTCGATCAAGCTGTCGGCGCTGCATCCGCGTTATGCCCGGTCGCAGGCCGACCGGGTGATGGCCGAGCTGCTGCCCGACGTGAAGGCGCTCGCACTGCTGGCGAAGCGCTACGACATTGGTCTCAACATCGACGCGGAGGAGGCGGATCGGCTCGAACTGTCGCTCGACCTGCTCGAAAGCCTTGCGACCGACCCCGATCTGAGCGGTTGGAACGGGCTGGGTTTCGTGGTGCAGGCGTATGGCAAGCGCTGTCCGTTCGTGCTCGACTGGATCGTCGAACTGGCGCGGCGGGCCGATCGCCGGATCATGGTGCGACTGGTCAAGGGCGCGTATTGGGACGCCGAGATCAAGCGCGCGCAGGTCGACGGGTTGGCCGATTTCCCGGTCTACACGCGGAAGGTACATACCGACGTCGCATATATCGCGTGTGCGCGGAAGCTGCTGGCGGCGGGCGATGCGGTGTTCCCGCAGTTCGCGACGCACAATGCGCAGACGCTGGCCACCATTCACGCGATGGCGGGGCCCGACTTCGTGATCGGCGATTACGAGTTCCAGTGCCTCTACGGGATGGGCGAGCCGCTGTACGAGGAGGTCGTTGGCGGTAACCGGTTGAACCGCCCGTGCCGGATCTATGCGCCGGTCGGGACGCATGAGACGCTGCTCGCGTATCTGGTCCGGCGACTGCTGGAGAACGGGGCGAACTCGTCGTTCGTCAACCGGATCGCGGACCCGGCGGTGCAGATCGCCGAGCTGGTCGCGGATCCGGTCGCGACGGTGCGCGCGATGCCGGTGCCGGGCGAGCCGCATCCGGCAATCGCCTTGCCGCGCGATCTTTATGGGACGCGGCGCAATTCCGACGGGCTCGATGCGAGCGACGAGGGTGTGCTGGCAGCGCTGAGCGAGACGTTCCGCGGGGCGCTGGCGCCGGTGCAGGCTGGGACTAAGGGCGACGCGCGGCCGGTGCTTAATCCGGCGGACCACCGCGACGTCGTCGGCACGGTTTGCGAACTGTCGCCGGATGCAGCGCTCGCAATGGCGCGGACCGCGGCCGAGGCGGCGTCGCGTTGGGCGGCGGTGTCGGTCGACGAGCGCGCGGCGTGTCTCGATCGCGCGGCGGACCTGATGCAGGCGCGGATGCCGGTGTTGTTGCCGCTGGTCATGCGCGAGGCGGGCAAGTCGCTCGCCAATGCAGTGGCCGAGGTACGCGAGGCGATCGATTTCCTGCGCTATTATGCGCAGCAGGCGCGGCTGCTCCCCGCGGGGCAGGTCCCGCTCGGGGTGGTGACGTGCATCAGCCCGTGGAATTTCCCGCTTGCGATTTTCGCGGGGCAGGTGGCCGCCGCGCTGGTCGCGGGCAATGCGGTGCTGGCCAAGCCCGCCGAGGAAACGCCGCTGATCGCCGCGCAGGGGATCGCGATCCTGCATGAGGCGGGCGTGCCCGAGGATGTGTTGCATCTGGTTGCGGGTGACGGCGCGATCGGCGCGGCGCTGGTCGCGGCGGCCGAAACGTCGGGGGTGATGTTCACCGGTTCGACCGAGGTCGCGCGGCTGATCCAGGCGGAACTCGCCAAGCGTGTGTCGCCGACGGGAGCACCGATCCCGCTGGTCGCCGAGACGGGCGGGCAGAATGCGATGATCGTCGATTCCTCCGCGCTCGCCGAGCAGGTGGTCGCGGACGTGGTCGCGTCGGCGTTCGACAGTGCGGGGCAGCGGTGTTCGGCGCTGCGCATCCTGTGCCTGCAGGAGGATGTCGCCGACCGGACGCTGGCGATGCTCAAGGGGGCACTCCGCGAGTTGCGGATCGGCCGCACCGATACGCTGGCGGCCGATATTGGCCCGGTGATCTCGGCCGAGGCGAAGTTGAACATCGAGCGGCATATCGAGCGGATGCGGTCGCTTGGCCGCCCGGTCGAGCAGATCGCGCCGGCGGGGGATACGACGCACGGCACGTTCGTGTCGCCGACGATCATCGAACTCGACGATCTCGCCGATCTGGAACGCGAGGTGTTCGGGCCGGTGCTGCATGTCGTGCGCTTCCGGCGCGCCGATCTGGGCAGGCTGATCGATCGGATCAACGCGACCGGCTACGGCCTGACGTTCGGGCTGCACACGCGGCTCGACGAGACGATCGCGTTCGTTACGCAGCGGGTGCAGGCGGGCAATCTGTATATCAATCGCAACGTGATCGGCGCGGTGGTCGGCGTGCAGCCGTTCGGCGGGCGCGGGCTGTCGGGCACCGGGCCGAAGGCGGGCGGGCCGCTGTATCTTGGTCGGCTGGTGACGGGGGCGGATGTCGGGGCGCGCGGTTCGGGTGATCCGGTGGCGACGGAGTTCGCGTCCTGGCTTTACGGTCGCGGTGATGCCTGCGCTGCGCAGGCCGTGCGGGATTGCGCGGCGGCGTCGCCGCTGGGCGGTGTGACCGAACTGGCCGGTCCGGTCGGCGAGACCAACGTCTATGCGATCCATCCGCGTGGCACGGTGTTGCTGCTCCCCGAGACGCAGGACGGTCTGGTCGCACAGCTTGCGGCGGGGCTTGCCTCCGGAAACGACCTCGTGATCGGCGATGCGGCGGCGTTGACGCTGGACCTTCCGAAGGCGGTTGCCGCTCGCGTGCGGTGGGTCGAGGATTGGGCGGCGGCGGGGCCTTATGCGGGTGCGCTGATCGAGGGGGATGCGGAACGCGTCCGCGCGCTCAACCAGGCGATTGCCGCGCTGCCGGGGCCGATCGTGCTGACGCAGGCGGGGGGTGGCTACCGGCTCGATTGGCTGGTCGAGGAGGTGTCGACCTCGATCAACACGACCGCGGCGGGGGGCAATGCTAGCCTGATGGCGATGGCCTGAGCCGATAGGGGAGGATCAGGGGCGGCGGTTGGCGGCTATCGCTTTCAGCGCGTCGCTGGCGATGATCCGGATCGGGGCACCCTCGGCGCGGAGAGCCTGCGCCCTCGAATAGGCGACGCTCGACCGGGTCGCGCGGCCGAACGGCTCGCGGCCGGCTACCACGAGCAGCGTCGTCGAGCTGCCGACCCCGGTCATTACGCGCGCGCCCAAGCCGGCGGCGATGTGCGCGAGCTTGCCGTCGCGGGGTTCGCCGAGGATCACGACGCGGTCGCCTTTCAGCGGTCCGTCTGCTGCCGCCGCGGGTGCGGGGCCGGCGACGCGCGGCGGGGCGAGCCAGTCGTCGAGTGAGAGGCCGGTGTGTTCGCTTGCCTTGACGATCACCCAGCCGGCGGCGCGTGCATCGCTGAGCGCGTCGTGATGCTTGTGGGTGATCCCGAGATAGCGCGCGAGGAGGCCGAGGCGGTGGCTTTCGAGATCGGGCCAGGCGCGCTTGGCGACGCGGACGCTGTCGAGCCAGGTCGTCTCGATCATCGCGCGGTCGTGGACGCGGCAGGCGGCGGCCAGTGCGCCCTTGTCGAAATAGGAGTGCGCGACGGTGGTGCGGCCCGACAGATGGCCGTGGACGATCGCGTGGACGTCGGCGAAGGTCGGCTGGCCGACGATGTGATGCTCGGCGATGCCGTGGATCCGGGTGTTGAAGACCTCGAATATGTCACGCGGGTCGACAAGCGTTTCGTACTCGAAGATCTCGCGGCCGTTCTTGAAACCGACGATGCCGATCTGGCAGATGCTGCTGACGCGCGAGCAGGCGGTCTCGACGTCGATGACGACGAAATCGGGGGCGTCATTTTGTGGGGCAGTGCTGTGCGTCACGTCGCTCATGGGTCTGCCCTGACGATCAAGCTGGGCCAAGTAAAGATGGGCTGATCCTCGCCCGGCAGCGGGGGCAAAGACTTGCGTCACGTTACCGAAGCTGACTGTCCTTGCTGCCGCGGCGGTTGAAGAGTGCGGAGGCGGGGCGATCGCGGCCGCTCTGGCAGGCGACACAGGTGCGTACGCCGGGAATCGCCAACCGGCGGCCTTCGGGGATGTCGTCGCCGCACTGCGCGCAATACGGCTCGCTTTCGCCGGTCGGCATGCGTGCACGCGCGGCCAACACGGCGTCCATCACCGTGTCATCGATCTGATCCTGTACCGCGCCGTCGCGTGTCCAGCCGCCCGCCATTGCCTCGTCCTTTGTTCAACCTCTTCAAGAATATGGGTAATCATGCTGTCCTTTTCCAGACGCGGACGGGCGGCGCTGTGGCTGCGGGCTTGTGGATCGGCCGCATTCGGGCCACGCTCGGGTCAGCTCATTCCGAAAGGTCGACGATGAACCGCTCTGTCCGTCTCATGCTTTGCGCCGCCCCAGCCTTGCTCGTCGCGAGCGCACCGACCGTGGCCAGTGCGCAACGGGTGCCTGCGCCGATCGCCGCCGCGGTGGCTGCAACGACGCGGACGCCGGCCAATGTCGCGCGCGATCGCTATCGCCACCCGGCGCAGACGCTCGCGTTCTTCGGGGTGAAGCCGACCGATACGGTGGTCGAGATCTGGCCGTCGGGCGGCTGGTATACCGAGATCCTCGCGCCGCTGACCGCACGAAGCGGGGCGTATTACGCGGCGGGCTCGTGGGAGAAGGGCCTCAACGGCGTGCGCGCGATGCAGGCCAAGAATGCCGCGACCTATGGCAAGGTTCGGCTGGCGGCGTTCCCGGCGGAGGCGGGGAAGCCGGGCGTGCCGGATGGCAGCGCCGATGTCGTGCTGACGTTCCGCAACATCCATAACTGGCGCTTCGGCGGCGTGGATCAGGCGCGCGCGATGTTCGCGGCGATGTTCAAGATGCTCAAGCCGGGCGGTACGCTGGGGGTCGTCGAACACCGCCTGCCCGAGACGCGCGATGTCGCTGCCGAGGAGAAGAGCGGCTATATGAAGCCGAGTTCGGTGATCGGTTTCGCGACCGCGGCCGGGTTCAAGCTGGCGGGCAGGTCCGAAGTCAACGCCAATTCGAAGGACAGCGCGGACTGGCCGGGCGGCGTCTGGACGCTGCCGCCGAGCTATGCGTTGAAGGACGTCGACCGCGCCAAATATGCGGCGATCGGCGAGAGCGACCGGATGACGCTGAAGTTCGTCAAACCGCGGTAAAGCGTTGCTTGCAGCGGTTTGACGCCCGGCCTAATCCTCGACGATAGCCGCGTGTTTGCGGTGGGGGAATTTGCCGGTGTCGATCAAGCTGCTGCTCGCTGCGTTTCTTGCAACCACCGGCGCGAGCGCGGCGGTCGGGCAGGCGTTGCCGCCACCGACCGCGCAGGCCGGCGACAGCGCCGAGGATACCAGGCTCAAGGCGCTGTTCTACGCGAGCGACGAGGCGAGCCTGAAGCGCAATCCGGTGTCGGCGATCTTCCGCGGCGACCTGCGCTATGCGGATCATCTCGGCGACTATCTGACCGACGCCTTTACGGCTGCCGAGCGGGCGGCGGCGGAGGCCGACCTCGCCGCGCTGGGCCGGATCGATCGCGCGAAGCTGTCGGCGGTCGACCAGATCGCGTATGACGTGTTCGAGACGAATACGCGGATCACGCTGCGCGGCTATGCGCCCGATCTGCTCAAGATCCAGCGCGACCTGCCGATGGATCATTTCTCGGGGTTCCAGACCTTCTATCCCGATTTCGCGTCGGGGCAGGGCGCCGCGCCGTTCAAGACGCTCGTCGATTACGAGAATAATCTGAAGCGTAACGCCGAATATGCCGCGGTGCTCGATCGGGCGATCGGGCTGTTCCGCGAAGGGATGAAGGACGGCATCGTCCAGCCGCGACTGGTGGTCGACAACATGATCGGCCAGTTCGACAATCTGATCAAGGAGGGCGTCGAGCGCTCGACCTTCGCGGGGCCGCTCAAGACGTTCCCGGCGAGCGTTAGCGCGGCGGATCAGGCGCGGTTGCGGACGGCGTATGCCACGCAGATCCGCGACGTGATCCTGCCGGCCGAACAGCGGATGCGCGATTTCCTCGCCAACGAATACCGCGCCAAGGCACGTGACAGCGTGGGCCTGTCGGCGATCCCGGGCGGGGCGAAGCTGTATGCGTATCTGATCGAGCAGAACACGACGTTGCCGCTGTCCGCGGACGCGGTCCACTCGCTGGGGCTTTCCGAGGTCGCGCGGTTGCTGAAGGACATGGAAACGCAGAAGCGGGCGGTTGGCTTCAAGGGGACGTTGCCGGAGTTCTTCACCTATCTGCGGACCGATGCGAAGTTCGCGCCTGCGTCGGCCGAGAAGCTCCGCGAGGGCTATCAGGCGATCGAGACGAAGATCTACAAGCGGATCCCCGAGCAGTTCTCCCTGGTGCCCAAGACCAAGCTCGAAATCCGCGCGGTGCCGGCGTTCAAGGAAAAGACCGAGGCGGGCGGCTCGTATCAGGGCGGTACGCCGGACGGGACGCGGCCGGGCGTGTTCTATTACAACACCTATGACCTGCCGTCGCGCTACACTTGGGAGATGGAGACGCTGTTCCTGCATGAGGGCGTGCCGGGGCATCATTTCCAGATCAGTCTCGCGCAGGAGAATACCGCGCTGCCCGCGTTCATGCGGTTCGGCGGGAATACCGCCTATGTCGAGGGCTGGGCGCTGTATTCGGAGAGCCTGTGGAAGGAACTGGGCGTCGAGACCGATCCGTATCAGCGGATGGGAGGGCTGAACGACGAGATGCTGCGCGCGATGCGGCTGGTGGTCGATAGCGGCATCCATGCCAAGGGTTGGACGCGCGACCAGGCAATCGCCTACATGCTCGCCAACTCGCCGATGGCGCGAACCGACGCGACCGCCGAGGTCGAGCGCTACATCGCGATTCCGGGGCAGGCGCTGGCGTACAAGATCGGCCAGCTGACGATCGCGCGGACCAAGGCGAAGGCGAAGGCGGCACTGGGTGCGAAGTTCGATCCGCGCGGCTTCCATGCGCAGGTGCTCGATACCGGCGCGCTGCCTATGCCGGTGCTGGAGAAGAAGATCGATCGCTGGATTGCCGCGGGCAGCGCCACGCGCTGACGGCATTCCAGAAGAATACCAAAATGATTTTTTGAATGTTGACTTGGGTTCGGTGACGGGGGACGATCGACAATACCAAAATGGGATCTTTCAAGATCACCGGAGGGATGAGGTTGAATTTTTCGGATTTCGAGCCGGCGGTCCAAGGCGGGGTTACCGCGGACGAGCGTGCGGTGCGGCTTGGGCCGAGCCTGTCGGGCACCAACCTGGAACGCGCGGGCGATTATAACCAGCGCGTCGTGCTGCAGGTGATCCGGCGCAATCCGGACATCACCCGCAGCGAAATCGCGGCGATGACCAACCTGACCTCGCCGACGATCGCCAACATCACGGCCAGGCTGTTCGACGCCGAGCTGATCGTCGATGCCGGCCGCCGCACCGGTGCCCGGGGCCAGCCCGCGGTGCGGTTGCGGATCAATCCCGATGGCTGCTTCGCGATCGGCCTCAACATCGACCGCGATCATGTGACGTTGGTGTCGCTCGATCTGGCGGGCACGGTCCGGTCGCGGTTCACGCGGCAGATCGCGTTCGCGATGCCCGAAGACGTCGTCGCGATCGTGCGGACCGGTCTCGCCGAGATCGAGCAGAGCGGCGTGATCCGCGCCGACCGCGTGCTCGGCGTCGGTGTCGCGCTGCCCGACGACCTCGGTCGCGTCGTCCTGCCGCACCGGCCCGAGGGGTATGAGCGCTGGGGCGAGGTCGATCTCCAGGCGCTGCTCGCCGACGTCGTGCCGTGGTCGATCCATATCGACAACGACGCCGCCGCCGCCGCGATCGGCGAGGCGCAGTTCGGCAGCGGCCTCGATCACGCCAGCGTCTTCTATATCCTGATCAGCGCCGGGCTCGGCGGCGGGATCGTGATCGACGGCACCTATTATCGCGGCGCCGATGCACGCAGCGGCGAGATCGGCTTCCTGCCGCTGGTGGGCGATCCGTCGCGTGTCTTGCAGGACGTCGTATCGCTGTCGGCATTGGCCGAGCGACTTGAAACCGCGGGGCTGTCGATCGCCGGACTCGATCCGACGCAGATGTTCTCCGAGGCCCACGCGCCGCATCTCGAGACCTGGATCGAGGAGGCGTCGACCGCGCTCGTGCCCGCGCTGACCGCGATCAACTGCCTGATCAATCCGGCCGCGATCCTGCTTGGCGGACGCCTGCCCGATGCGATCCTCGATCGTCTGGCGGCCGAAACGTCGTGCAAGTTGACCGCCGCGGCGCCCAATATCCCGGCCTCGGCACCGATCCGCCGTGCGACGTTATCGCGCGATGCGCCGGCGGTCGGCGCGGCGATTCTGCCGTTCCTCGACCGGATGCTCCCCTCCGATGCGATCCTGATCAAGTCCTGACCAAGCCCCGAAAAAGTCCTAGCTCTGGGACGATCAGGGCGTGTCGCGTAACCCGCAGATCGCCCCACGAAGATCGGTGCGGGCCACCGGTCCGGTCTGTTCGAACGCGACATAGCCGCGTTTGCCGAGCGAATAGGCCGGCCAGTGCGGCAGCCCGGCGCCGTTGGGATTGCCGGTCTTCACAAAATTCGCCCAATAGGCGGCGAGTGGCGGCTCGCCCGGTTTGGCTGGGTTGAAGACGTAACCGAGCTCGCTGGCGTGGCTGACGGTGCCGCCCGGTGGCGCATAGTCGAACTGATATTGCCAGACCGGGACGCCGACGCGCGTGAGGGCTTTCGAGAACGCGACGGTGGGGCAACGGAAGGTGAGGTCGTTGGCGAGCTGGACGGTGACGTCGCCGAGCCTCGGGTCGGTGACCGGGGTAGCGCCCGGCTGGAGCCCGTAGAGCGTCGCTGCGCGATCGGCATTCGGTCCGAATTCACGGCGGATCGTCGCGGCCGCCGCGGGCAGGCCGCCATGCAGCGTCAGTTCGCGTGCATTGATGCCGGCGATCAGCGGCGCGCGCGAGACTTTGCCGGTGGCGAGCAGATGCGCGGGCGTATCGGTCAGGACGCGACCATCGACCACCGCCTGCAACCAGATGAAGCTGTCGTCGTCGAGATCGGGGACGTCGACCGCATCCTGCGCCGTAAGGATGGTGTCCACCGGCAGCGTGCGGAGCTGGGCCGCGGTCGCCGCCGCGGGTAGCCCGGCGGTCGTGGCGATCAGCGCACCGAGCCGCTCGTTCTGCGCGAGGCTCCGCGGGGCGACACCGAAGCCGGCCGTCCCGCTTTCCTGGATCGCCTGCGCGAACAGTCTGCGCGAGGCTGGGGCTAGGCGGTGTAGCGCGACGTCCTGCGCACCGGCGGATTCACCGGCGATCGTGACGCGGCGTGGGTCGCCGCCGAATTGCGCGATGTTGCGCTGGACCCAGCCGAGCGCGGCCTGCTGGTCCATCAATGCGTAGTTGCCCGAATGGCCGCCTTGTTCGCGGCTGAGCGCAGGGTGCGATAGAAAGCCGAGCGCGCCGAGCCGGTACTGGACGCTGACGAGCACGATGCCGGCCTCGGTGATCTTCGATTCCACCGTGCCGCCGCCAGCGCCGGCGCGGTTGGCACCGCCGTGGATCCAGACCATGACGGGGAGGGGCTTGGCGCCGGTGCCGACACCGGCGAGCTTGGGCGTGCGGACGTCGAGGAACAGGCAGTCTTCGGCACTGGTCTGGGCCGCGGCGCGGTTCCAGTCGCCATAGACGAGCTGCGCGCAGGCGGGGTGCTCGGCGATCGTGTCGACGGGACTCGTCCAGGGTGCGGGGCGCTCGGGCGCACGCCAGCGCAGCGGGCCGACCGGCGGTTTGGCGAAGCGGATGCCACGGAACACCGCGCCGCCACCGGTGAGCGCGGCACCGCGGACCGGTCCATCGTCGGTACGGACCACCGGGCCAGAAGCAGTCGGAGCAGCAGCGGCGGCGAGCGCGAGCGCTAGGATCACCGGGCGATCGCCTTCGGTGCAGGCTTGGCAAGCGCCGAGCGGATCGCGGCCTCGGCGCCCGGGCCCATCACCGCGTACCCCGCCTTGTTCGGGTGGACGCCGTCATAGGTCAGACTCGCGCGCAACGCCTTGCCGTCATGCAGCGCGGTCCAGTAATCGGCATAGGTCGAGTTGGTCTGCGCGGCGTAGGTCTTGAGCCACGCATTCATCGCGGCGATCTTGTCGGCGGTTTCGAGACCCGGACGCCACGGGAAGTTCGCGGCCGGCGGGATCGAGGCGAGGATGACGCGGATACCGTGCGCGCGCGCGAGTTCGGCCATCGTCATGATGTTCGCCTTCGACTGATCGGGCGTCATCGGCCCCGTATTGCCGGCGATGTCGTTGGTGCCTGCCATGATCTGTACCACTGCCGGCTTCAGGTCGATCACGTCCTGGCGAAAGCGCAGCACCATCTGCGGCGTGGTCTGCCCGCCGATGCCGCGACCGAAGCGGTTGTTGTCGGCAAAGAACGCCGGGACCATGTCGAACCAGCCTTGCGTGATCGAATCGCCGATGAAGACCACGCGCGGCTGTGCGCCCTTGGCGGGGACTGCCGCATTGGCCTGTTGATAGCGGCCGAGCCAGGCCCAGTCGGTGTGCAGCCGGTCTTCGGCTTCGCGCGCCGCCTTGGCCTTGGCGTCTTCGGTCTGCGCGACGGCGGGCGTGGCCATGGTAACCAGCGAGAGGGCAACGAGCAGGGACTTCATCGTTCGGTCTCCAGGATCACCGCGGCGCCACCCGACGCGGCCAGTTCGAGGGTCAGGCTGTCTGCTTTGGTTACGGTCGTCCGCCCGGTTACCAAGTCGGTTGGCGCGGTGCCATCGGTCCAGCGACGCGCGACATATCTGCCGGTGCCGAGGAAGCCGAGCGGGAGCGTCACGGTGCGCGCGGCATCGGTCATGGCGCCGATATACCAGCGCTTTCCCTTGCGGCGCGCAATCGCGACATAGTCGCCGATGTCACCCGCCAGGAAGCGCGTCTCGTCCCAGGTCGCCGGCACGTCGCGGAGGAAATCGAGGCCGGGCTGGCCGCGATACGCGTCGGGCGAGTCCGCGACGCTGCCGAGTGGGCTCTCATACACCACGTACATGGCGAGGCCGGCGGCGCGCGTCGTCTGGACCTCGGGCGCGGTCGCGGTGATGCGGAACGTCGCGGGTGTGCGGTTGCGATACCCGCCCGGCGTATAGTCCATCGGCCCGGCGAGCATCCGCGTATAGGCGAGCGTGATGTTGTGCCGCGCGGTGATCCGCCGCGTCCATTTGTTGTATTCCGCGCCGAGCACACCCTCCTGGGTGATGAAGTTCGGCCAGGTCCGCGTCATGCCCCATGGATGCGTCGCGCCGTGCAGGTCGAGCAGCAGGTGACGCCTAGCGGTCGCCGCGGCGAGACGGTGGTAGAAGCCGATCATGACCTGGTCGTCGCGGTTCATGAAGTCGACCTTGATCCCCTTGAGGCCCCATGCCGCAACCTGGTCGAGGATCCGGTCCATATCCTGGTCGAGCAGCTTCCAGTGAATCCACACGATCAGGCCGACGCCGCGCTGGCGTCCGTACGTGACCAGTCCGGGCAGGTCGATCGCCGCGATTGGCTTGGTCGGGTCGGCGCCGGGGCGGAGCGTCGCGCCGTCGCCGCTGTTTGCGTACCAGCCATCGTCGATCATCATGTACGGCAGCGCGGTCTGCGCGGCGAAATCGATGAAGCGCTTGATCGTGGCGTCGTTGGTACCGGCATCGGGGACGCCCGCGAGGACCGGGCCGGACCACCAGTCCCAGGCGGTCTTGCCGGGCTTTACCCACGAGAAGTCGCCGGCTGGCGCGGAGTTGAGGCTGGTGAGCAATGTGTTCTCGATCAGCGCACCGGGGTTGGCGCCGACCATGACGACCCGCCACGGCGAGCGCAGACCGGCGCCGACCTCGGCTTTCACCGCGATATCGGGATCGTCGGGGCGACGGGCGAGCTTGGCGGCGACGCCGAGCGCGCCGGTCTCGGTGCCGGTCAGGTACATTGCGGGCCAGTCGGTGACGTCCGCCTCGGCGAAGGCTAGCGCCGGTCCGCCATTCCCGGTCGCGCAGACCAGTGGCAGTTCGTAGAGGTTGTGCGGGCGGATCGCCGAAGCGCGCACCGGATCATATTCCCCCTCGTGGCTGGTGCCGAAGCTGCCGAGATTGAGACCGTGACAGGCATAATCGGCGGGGAAGGCGAACTGGCTCAGTTCGTTGGCAATTCGCACTGAGGTGAGGGTCGGCTGGCGGGGAATAGCGTAGCGGAACGCGATCCCGCTGTCGTAGGCGCGCAGGACGATATCGAGCTTGCGCCCGGTTGCGGTGGCCTCGGCATAATGGACGACGATCTCGTTATAGCGTTCGTCGACGCGCGATACTTTCCCTGCGGGCAGCGTGTAGCGATCCGCGCCCGACCGACGATCGATGGTCGCGACCTTCAGTCCGTTCGCGAGCTTGGCATAATGTTCGAACTCGAGCCCGAGCGTCGACGGGGACAGGAGCGTCTGCCCGGCGACATCGAGCCGGTAGGTCGGCTGGTCCTGGTCGTTGGTGCCCAAAGTCACGGTGATGCGCCCGTCCGGCGAGGCGAGCGACTGTGCTGAAGCCGTGGCCGAGACAGTCGACAGCAACGCTGCGGCGAGGATCAGGCCCTTCATCGTGCCACCACGCGCGATGCGGCGACGTTCCAGCCGCGTAGGGTGACGCTGGGCGACGATGCCTTCGCGGTCGGGTAGCGGATCTCGATACTTCGGGTCTCGCCGGGGAGCAGCGAGACGTAATTGTCGCTGAAATACGCCGGCAGGACCTGCGTGCCGTCGGCGTTCATCACTGTCAGCTTGGTTTCGATCGCCGGCGTCGCGCTAGCGTTGGTCAGCGTCACCGTCGCGACGGTCTCCGCGCCGTCGATCCGGGTGGTCGCGGTGCTGCCGAGCGTCACGGTGGCCAGCGTGTTGAGCGCCTGGAACGCGGCATCGTCCTTCGCTTGCCAGTAGAAGTTGGTCGACAGCCGCTTGCCTGCAGCATCGGTGGCTTCGAGCCGGACCAGCGCGACGCCCTGTTGCAGCAGCGGCGCGAGATCGAGCGTGAAGGCATCGGTGGTCGCCTCGCGCGGCGCGGCGATCGTCGCGGTGCGATCGGCGAGCGTGCGGTTGTCGAGGCTGACGACCTTGGCGGTGACCTTGACGCCGCGCAGGTCGGCGAGCCGGTTGTTGACCAGTACCACCTTCCAGTCGGGCAGGTTCATCTGGACATGGATCGGCTCCGACGCCTTCTTCACCCCGTAGAACGAGGCCTGCGTGTCATAGTCCGACGAGAAGATCTGCCACGCCGAGGACGGCCAGGCGGGTTGCGTCATCCACAGCATCCGGCCGCTATGCTCGGTCCACAACCGCGCGTTCATCCCCTCGAAGATAGCGCGGTACGATTCATACTGCATCATCTGCGCCTTGCGCTCGAAATCGGCGAGACTGGTGCCCGCGCCGAAACGCGTCCCGAGCACGTCCATGTACGTCTTCACCGCGCCGTTCCCGGTCTGGTGCCAGTCGTGATAGGCCCACATGTCGCTGATCGGCCACTGGTCCGCCGCGGGGATCGCGCGCTGCCACGCCTCCAGCGTCGGCAGCGACGGCGTGCCGCTTTCGACCGAGAAGCCCTTGGCGTGTTCGGTGAAATACTCGACTGGCGGGCGCCAGTTATACGGACCGGAGTTCTGGAGGTTCACGCGGTTGGACGAGCCCATATAAAGCCGCGTGCCATCCTCCTTGTCGATCAGCGTCTCCAGCGCCTCGTTGAGGATCGGCTGCGGCACGCCCTCGTTGCGGCCGAACCAGGCAACGATCGACGGGTGGTTGCGATAGCGCTTCACGACATCGGTCGCGTTGGTCATGAACAACGCCGGATCCTGCGCCTCGAGATTGTAATCCTGCGTCGATTCCCAGAAATCGTTGAGGATCATCAGGCCGTATTCGTCGGCGAGGTCGTAGAAAGTGTCCTCGGTGTTCTGGCCGACCCAGTTGCGGATGATGTTGAGATGCGCGTCCTTGTGGAGGCGGAAGAACGGCTCGAGGCGCGCGCGATCGACGCGCTTCATGAAGTCGTCCATGCCTATATTGCCGCCGCGCGCGGCGATCTTCACGCCGTTGACGCGGATCACGAGATAGGGGGACAGGCCGTCCTGGCCCTTGATCGGGGTCACCGCGGGTGAATTCTCGGCGCCGGGGACGAGACTCGCGGCCCAGCCATTCGATACCTTGCGGATGCCGGTGTGCGTGCCGTCGACGATCCGCTCGCCACGCTGCCGCGCCTTCGAAAGGTCGATGCCGATGCGGTCGAGATCGCCGTCCTGGTCCATCAGCGAGATGTCGTAGGTCACCTGGCGAATGCCGAAGCGGACGCGCCTGGTGTCGTTGGTGGCGCCATCGACGGTCGCGGTCAGCGTGAGGTCGTGCAGCGCCGGGTCGCCATACCCGTTGGGCCACCAGAGCTTTGGATTGCGCACCGTCAGTTGCGGGAAGTCGGTTGGCTTCATCACCACGGTCGTCGTCTGGCCGGCTGCGAGCGTCACCGGCTTCTCGACCGAGACGCCGTCGAACGCCGCGCGGACGATCGCGGTGACGGCGCGGTCTGTGGGATTGGCGACCGGCACGCCGATCTCGATCTCCGCGATGCTGTTGTCCGCCTTGGGTAAGGTGGTGACGACCTGCGCGTCGCCGAGTGTCGCCGCGCCGCTCGTGGTCAGCGTCACGCCGCGCCACATGCCGGTGTTGCGGTCGCGGATGCTCGGGATCCAGTCCCAGCCTTCGGTCGCGACGAAAGTCGGGCCGTCGAGCATCATCATCCCGCCATTCTCGCCGACCCCTGCGGTCAGCGATTCCTCGTGCGCAATGCCGGGATGCGGCGGCGGCGATACCTTGACCGCGATCGCGTTGCGACCGGGGCGCAGCTTGCCGGTGACGTCGAACCGCCCGCGGACGAACGCACCCTTCATCGTGCCGATCGGCGCACCGTTCAGCCAGACTTCGGCGCTGTAGTTGACGCCGTCGAAGGTGAGCATTTGACGCTTGCCCGTGGTTTCGGTCGGCGCGTCGAATTCGGTACGGTACCAGTAATCCTGCCGCGCGAGGCCTTCTGGGATCGTCATGTTGTTGAGACCGTAGGCGGGGTCGGCATAGACGCCGCGGTCGACCAGGGTCGTCAGCACCGTGCCCGGCACCGTCGCGACATA
This sequence comes from Sphingomonas sp. PP-F2F-A104-K0414, assembly GCF_004340945.1. Taxonomy (GTDB): domain Bacteria; phylum Pseudomonadota; class Alphaproteobacteria; order Sphingomonadales; family Sphingomonadaceae; genus Sphingomonas. Next base: position 154,552 of record NZ_SLYD01000001.1, on the reverse strand, counting down.
CCAGCGCGAGGCATCGAACCCGGCGCGGCTGAGCGTCGTGCCCGGCGCGGTCACCTTGGGCGCTTCGGCCAGTTTCCAGCCCGCGACGGTCCATTCGCCGGGACGGACCGCGACGATCGCTGGGCCGGTCGGCAGCGGTTTGGCGACCGGCGCGGGGAAGGGGGCCTTCGAGACGGGGCGCGTCCACGCATCCTGCTGGACGGTCTGGCCGAGCGACTGGCGGACCTGCACCGGCCAGTCGGGGCTGCCGTTCTGATAGAGCGTCAGCGCGGGATCGGGCGTCGCGCCCGCCTGCGTACGTACCGTTGCGGCATCGAGCGCGCCGACCTGCAGCGCGAACCCCGCGACGCGGCCCGCGAAGAACGGACCGGCCCCCCGCGGGGCGATCGTCGCGACCGGGGCGACCGGGGAGACCGTCAGGCGACGCTGCGCCACCTGCCGCCCGTCGACGAACAGCCGCGCCTGCGTACCGTCGAAGGTCGCGGCGACATGATGCCATGTGCCCGCCGTGATGCGCGCGCTGGCGGTCAGTATGCCGGCTTCGGTGACGAGGCTCGGGCGACCCTGATCGAGCGCGAGATAGCGGCGCGCGCCGGTCGCGGCGTCGCCAAATCCGGCAACCAGAGCGGTACCGTTCGGGATCGCTTTCGGTTCGAGCCAGGTCGACATCGTCCAGCTCTGCGCGTCGATTGTTGCCGCGCGATCACCGCCGATCGCGGTCCTGACGCTATCGCCGCCCGCGGGCGCGACGACGTTGATGGGGCCATAGGTCTGCGACGTCGCCGCCGTGGCGCCGCACAAGGCCAGCGTCGAAATCGTGCTTGCGAACAGACGGTTGCGCATTCCTATCCTCCCAGAAGCGGGATCTTGGTCGCCCCGCCGAACTGCGCCGCATCAAGCACAGGCGTCGGAAAAAGCCAAATTGAATTGCAGATTGTCGGAGGGCGGCATCATGTCGTGGGCCTGACAGCAAATTCATTTGCACCGCGGCGCGGTTAAGCGCTTGCGACGAGATGAGAAAACAGACGTGAGGAATAGCCATGTTCGAGCAACGGGTCGCGATCGTCACGGGTGGGGAATCGGGTATCGGCGCGGCCTGCGCCAAGGCGTTGGGCGACGCCGGTGCGCGTGTCGTCATCACCTACTTCAAGGATGTCGCGGCGGCGAACGCGGTCTGCGCCTCGATCGGAGGAGACGACCGTGCGATCGCAGTGCAGACCAATGTCGGCGACGAGGCGGCAGTCGAACAGCTCTTTGCCACCGCCGAAAAGGCGTTCGGCACGGTCGACTTGCTGGTGAATTCGGCGGGGCTCAACATGACCGGGGTCAATCTGGTCGATATGGAGTTGGCGCAATTCGACCGGGTGATCCGATCGGATCTGTACGGGCCGTTCCTGACCTGCCGGCGGATGGTGCGCGCGCTGGAGGCGAAGGCGGCGAAGGGGCGGATCGTCAACATCTCGTCGATCCACGAGCGCGCGCCGCGGCCCGGCGGGGTCGATTACGATTCGGCCAAGGGTGGCCTGTCGCAGCTGACCGCGACGCTCGCGCTCGAGCTCGCGCCCAAGGGGATCGCGGTCAACGGCGTCGCGCCGGGGATGATCCTGACGCCGATGAACCAGTCCGCGCTCGATCATCCCGAGGAACTGGCGGCGAAGGAAGCGGCGATCCCGTGGAAGCGCGCTGGGCGGCCCGACGAGGTCGCCGCGCTGGTCGTGTTCCTGCTGTCGCCCGCGGCGGATTATATCACTGGCACGACCGTGACGATCGACGGTGCGCTGTCGCTGACCGTCGCGCAGGGGGCCTGATCCGATGCTGAGTTATGTCGTCGAGCAGCTCGACACCGTGACGATCTCGGCGGCGTCGCCGATCGACGGGATGGACCTGATGAGTCCGTTCGTCTGGAAGGAAGGCGAGCTGTACCGCGTGATGATCCGCGGCGTGCCGCATCCGCTTGGGGCGCATGATCCGACCGGGATCATCGCCGGCGGGGCGAGCAGGGACGGGCTGCATTTCCAGATGGATCCGGGGCTGGCGATCGTGCCGGGACCGGGGCCTGCCGATCTCGGCGGGTGCGAGGATCCGACCGTGCTCGTCACCGATCGCGAATATCTGGTCTATTATACCGGCGTCGATGCCGCGCGTGCGCAGGGCTCGATGATCCTCGCGGCGGGGCGCGAGCTCACCGCGCTGGCGAAGGAGGATCTGGTGCTCAAGGCGCCACCGGGGGAGGGCAATATCAAGGAGGCGACGCTCGCGCAGACGTCGGCGGGCGATTGGCGGCTGTTCTACGAATATGCCGCGAACGAGGCGTCGCGGATCGGCATGGCCAGCGCACCGACCGCGAAGGGCCCGTGGACGGTACTGCCCGACCCGTTCGGGATTCGCGAGGACAGCTGGGACAATTGGCATCTGTCGACCGGGCCTATCATCCAGGTCGGCGACCGGGACCCGGTGATGTTCTATAACGGCGCGACGCATGATGCGCGCTGGCGGATCGGCTGGATCAGCTTCGATTCCGCGTTCACGCGCGTGACCGGGCGCGGGATCGAGCCGATGCTGGTGCCGCCGCCGGCGCTCAGCCGCGAGGCAACCGATATCGCGTTCGCCGCGTCGACGGTGATCGAGGGCGACCGGATCGCGCTGTACTTCTCGCTGGAGGACCGGATGCTGCGGCGTGCGCTGATCGGGGTGTATTCTCGGTAGTTTTGATCCTCTCCCTGGCGGGGGGGATCGAGCGAACCGGCTTCATGACGAAAGTTGCAGCGAAGGCGGCGCTCCGGCGTTATCGAGGCGCGCTGTCCTCGGTTGACGGGGCGCGCCGCCAAAGGACCAATCCGATCTTCCAGCTGATCTTCTCGCTGCCGTGCCTGTACGTGATCGGCCGATGGCTCTGGCCGCTGTCGCTGGCGATCCCGGTCAAGCTCGGCGTCGCGGTGCTGTTGCTGCTCGCCTCGCAATATCATTCGTGGAGCCGGCTCTCGTCAGGATCGGTGTTCGCACCCGAATTCCCCCGCGCGATCGTCATCGCATTCAACTGGGCGTTCGGGGCGATCCTGTTGCTCGCGCTCCTGCAGATCCTCGTCGATCTCGGTACGCTGGTGATGCTGATCGTCCAGCGCGGCACGGTCGTCCCCGACGGTGTGCGCTATGCGATCGCTGCACTCGCCGCTTTGCTCGCGGCGATCGGCGTCGCCAACGCGATCCGCGTGCCGCCGGTGGTGGATGTCGAGGTTGCGATCCGCGACTTGCCGCCGCAGTTCGATGGCTATCGGCTGTTGCAGCTCACCGATCTGCATATCAGCCGGCTGTTTCCGGCGGCGTGGGCGCGGAAGGTCGTCGACCGGGCGAATGCGTCGGGGGGCGATCTGATCGTGGTGACCGGCGACTTCATCGACGGATCGGTGGCGATGCGGCGTGCGGACGTTGCGCCGCTCGCCGAGCTGCGTGCGCCCGACGGCGTCTACGCGATCCCCGGCAATCACGAATATTTCTTCGATTACGCCGCATGGATGCGGCATCTGACGGGGATGGGCATCCGCATGCTGCCCAACGCGCATATGCTGCTCGCGCGCGTCGGTGCGCGGCTGGTGATCGCCGGCGTGACCGATCTGTCCGCGCCCGCGGTCGGGCAGGCGGGACCGGATCTTGGCGCCGCATTGGCCGGCGCTCCCAAGTCCGCCCCCGTCGTGCTGCTCGATCACCAGCCGAAGATGGCGCGGCAGGCGGCGGCGCGCGGTGTCGCGCTGCAATTGTCGGGGCACACGCATGGCGGGATGATCCGCGGCTTCGATCGGATCTTCGCGCTGGCCAATGGCGGCTTCGTCTCGGGTCGCTACGACGTCGACCGCATGACACTGTACGTCAGCAACGGCACCGGCTTGTGGCCGGGCTTCGCGCTGCGGCTCGGCCGCCCGCCCGAAATGACGCGGATCACGCTGCGTCGCGCGCTGCCGCACGATCAATAATGAGACATTGTAACGCCTTGGCGCTCCATGCAACAAGAGCGTCATCACTCCTGCCATTGTGAGTCTGAAGATGCCGCGTTCCAGCCTGCTCCGTTCCGCCGCCATCCTGTGCTGCCTGGCCAGCCCCGCCACCGCGCAAGCGGCGCCAAATTCCGGTCGCGTCAATCCGCTGACCGTCCCCAGCACGCTGCCGTTCCAGGTGCCGCGGTTCGACCAGATCAAGGACACCGATTACCAGCCCGCGCTCGAACAGGGCATGGCCGAGCAGATCGCCGAAATGCGCAAGATTGCCGACAACCCGGCCGCGCCGACCTTCGCGAACACGATCGAGGCGATGGAGCGGTCGGGCCGGACGCTCGACCGCGCTAGCCAGGCGTTCTTCGGCGTGTCGCAGGCGAACACCAACGATGCGCTCGACGCGGTGCGGTCCGCGGAGGCGCCCAAGCTCGCGCAGCACAGCGACGCGATCTATCTCGATCCCAAGCTCTTCGCGCGCGTCCAGGCGCTGTATGCGAAGAAGGACTCGCTCGGTCTCGATGCCGAGCAACGCCAAGTCCTCGAGATCTATCACAGCGATTTCTTGCATGCTGGCGCGCAGTTGAACGACGCTGACAAGGCCAAGCTACGGTTGCTCAACACGCAGATCTCGACCGCGACGACCGACTTCCAGCAGAAGCTGCTTGCCGGCACCAAGGCGGGCGCGCTGTTGGTGGACGACAAGGCCAAGCTCGCCGGGTTGAGCGATGCGGAGATGGCGGCGGCGGCGGAAGGCGCGAAGGAACGGGGGATGGCGGGCAAGTACGTGCTGTCGCTCCAGAACACGACGCAGCAGCCGGCACTCGCCTCGCTCTCCGATCGCGCGACCCGCGCGGCGCTGTTCGAGAAGAGCTGGAACCGGTCGCAGCGCGGCGACGCGAACGATACGCGCGCGCTGATCCAGAAGATCGCGCAGTTGCGTGCGCAGAAGGCGCAGTTGCTCGGCTATCCGAACTATGCCGCCTATTCGCTGTACGACCAGATGGCGAAGACGCCGGCGGCGGCAAAGGGGTTCATGACTCAGCTGGTGCCTGCGACCGCGGTCGAACAGCGTCGCGAGGCGGCCGAGTTGCAGAAGACGATCGACGCGACCGGCACCTCGTTCCCGCTCGCCCCGTCGGACTGGGATTTCTATTCGGACAAGGTGCGCAAAGCCAAGTACGACCTCGATCAGAATGAGCTGAAGCCGTATTTCGAGATTTCGCGCGTGCTGACCGACGGCGTGTTCTTCGCCGCCAACCAGCTCTATGGCGTCACCTTCAAGGAACGCCGCGATATTCCGACCTACCAGCCGGACATCCGCGTGTTCACCGTCTACGACAAGGACGGCTCCGAGCTGGGCCTGATGTATTTCGATTACTGGAAGCGCGACAACAAGGCGGGTGGCGCGTGGATGTCGAACTTCGTCGGCCAGTCGAAGCTGCTGAAGACCAAGCCGGTCGTCTATAACGTCGGCAACTTCACCAAGCCCGCGCCGGGCCAGCCCGCGCTGATCACGTTCGACGACGTGACGACGATGTTTCACGAGTTCGGCCATGCGCTGCACGGGCTGTTCGCGAACCAGACCTATCCGTTGGTGTCGGGCACCAATACCGCGCGCGACTGGGTCGAGTTCCCGTCGCAATTCAACGAGCATTGGGCGCTCGATCCCAAGGTTTTCGCGAACTATGCCAAGGATTATCGCACCGGTGCGGTGATGCCGCAGGCGCTCGTCACGAAGATCAAGAACGCGGCGAAGTTCAACCAGGGGTATGAGCTGGGCGAGCTGGTCGCGGCGGCGACGCTCGATCAGGACTGGCATTCGCTGCCCGCCTCGGCAGGCCCGCAGGACGTCGATGCGTTCGAGACCAAGGCGCTGAACTCGATGGGGCTCGACACGAAGGACGTGCCGCCGCGCTATCGGACCAGCTATTTCGCGCACATCTGGGCTGGTGGCTATGCGGCGGGATACTATGCGTATCTGTGGACGCAGATGCTCGATAACGACGCGTATGCGTGGTTCATGGCGCATGGCGGCCTCACGCGCGCGAACGGCCAGCGCTTCCGCGACATGATCCTGTCGAAGGGCCATACTCAAGACTATGCGCCGATGTTCAAGGCGTTCTACGGCAAGGATCCGGATATCGGCCCGATGCTCGAAGACCGTGGCCTGACGGCGGGCGCCAAGTGATGCGCAGGTTTGCCATCGCAGCGCTGCTCGTCACGACGCCGGCGTTCGCGCAGGCGCCGGTGCATCAATATGGTGCGCTCGCGCTCGCGCCGAAGGGGGACCGTCTCGCCAGCATCGAACCCGTCGCGCCCACGCATGCAGCAATCGTCGTGCGGCGCGTGTCGGACGGCGGTATCGTCCAGACGATCGATGTTTGTGCGACGTGCAGCTACGGCGCGCCGACCTTTGCGACCGATGGCCGGATCGCCTTCCTAGCGCGCGAGGCGGGCAAATCCCGCGCGCTGGTGATGCTGGCGGACGCGAGCGGCGCGCGGCAGGTCGCGGCGATCGACGGCATCGCCCAGGCACCGCGCTTCTCGCCCGACGGGAAACGGTTGGCGCTGCTCGCGACCTTCGGCGCGGCCAAGGAAGCCGGCGCGACGCAGGCCGGCGTGCGGCAGGTCGGCGAAATCGGCGAGACCAGTGACGAGCAACGCCTCGCGATCGTCGATCTCGCGGCGGGCACGGTCAAGCCGGTGTCGCCGGCCGATCGTTATATCTACGAATATGACTGGACCCCCGACGGCCGCGGCTTCGTCGTCACGAGCGCGCTCGGCAATGGCGACAACAATTGGTGGGTGGCGACGCTCGACGCGGTCGATGCGGACACCGGCACCGTCCGCACGATCGCCAAGCCGACGACGCAGCTTAACATGCCACGCGTGTCGCCCGATGGCCGCACGGTCGCATATATCGGTGGCCTCATGAGCGATTTCGGCTCGATCGGCGGCGATGTCTGGACCGTGCCGATCGCGGGCGGCGTGCCCGTCAACCGGACCGAGGGCGCGAAGGCGACGGTGACTTCGCTCGACTGGACCGGCGGTGGCCTGCGTGCGGTCCGCCTGCACGGCGATGCGGCCGAGATCGCGACGCTCGATCCGACCGGCAAGACATTGGTCAACTGGAGCCGCCCGGCAAGCTTCGCGGCGGGTGAGGGCAAGGCCGCCTATAGCGCGGACGGCCGGATCGTCGCGACCGCGGTGCAGGATTTCACGCACGGCCCGGCGATCTTTGCCGGCCCGATCGCGAAACCCCGCCAGATCACGCATGACAATGATGCGCTCCCGGCGAACGCGTCGGCGCGCAGCGTGACGTGGAAGAATGACGGGCTCGACGTCCAGGGCTGGCTGCTCGCCCCCAAATCGGCCGATCCTGCGCGGAAAGCGGCGATGGTCACGATCGTCCATGGCGGCCCGTCGGCAGCGAATACGCCCAGCTATGTCGGCAGCGGATCGGGCCCGGCGGCGTTGCTCGACGCGGGCTATTACGTGTTCATGCCCAACCCGCGCGGCAGCTATGGCCAGGGCGAGGCGTTCACCGCCGCCAACCGCCGCGATTTCGGCGGCGGCGATTTGCGCGATATCCTCGCCGGGATCGATGCGGTCGAGAAGATCGCGCCGGTCGACGATGCGCGCCTCGGGCTTACCGGCGGCAGCTATGGCGGGTTCATGTCGATGTGGGCGAACACCCAGACCAACCGCTTCAAGGCGATCGTCGCGGGCGCCGGGTTGTCGAATTGGATCAGCTATTACGGCACCAACGGCATCGACCAGTGGATGATCCCGTTCTTCGGCAAGTCCGCCTATGATGATCCCGAGGCCTATCGCGCCGTCTCGGCGATCAGCTTCATCAAGCAGGCCAAGACCCCGACCTTTATCTATGTCGGCGAGCGCGACATCGAGGTGCCACCGACCCAGTCGATCGAATATTGGCACGCGCTGAAGGAGTTGGGCGTGCCGACCAGCCTGGTGATCTATCCCGACGAAGGCCATGGCATCCGCGCCCCCGCCAATGCCGCGGACGTCCGCAAGCGTTCGGTCGGATGGTTCGACCGGTATCTGAAGGCGCAATAAGCCCGGACGGGACAGTTTGAGGAACCGGGGCGTTGTGATCGGCAGATCAGGAGTTTGCGATGAAGGTCATGACGCTGCGGTCCCCGGTGGGCCTCGATACACTCCGGCCGGAAGAGCGCGCTGATCCGGGCGAGCCCGGCCCCGGCACGATCCGGGTGGCGATCCACGGTAGCTCGCTCAATTTCCACGACCTCGGCGTGGTCGCCGGCAAGATGCCGAGCGAGGACGGCCGCGTGCCGCTGTCGGACGGGGCCGGCATCGTGGAGCGCATCGGTGACGGCGTGACCGAGTTCGCGGTCGGTGATCACGTCGTGTCGTGCTTCTTCCCCGATTGGCAGGCCGGTCCGCCGACGATCGGCGACTTCAGCCGCACGCCGGGCGATGGAATTGACGGGTTCGCGCAAGAGCATGTCGTCCTTCCTGAGACTGCATTCACGCATGCGCCGCGCGGCTATGACTCGGTCGAGGCGGCGACGATCACGACTGCGGGGCTGACGGCCTGGCGCGCGCTGGTCGTCGACGGCGGGTTGAAGGCGGGCGACACGGTGCTGCTGCTCGGCACCGGCGGCGTCTCGATCTGGGCGTTGCAGATCGCCAAGGCGATGGGCGCGATCGTCGCGATCACCTCGTCGTCGGATGCCAAGCTGGCGCGGGCCAAGGCGCTCGGCGCCGACTTCACGCTCAACTACCGCGAGAACCAGGATTGGGGTCGCAAGGTCGCGCGTGGACCGGAGGTCGCGGCGTCGATCACGTGGTCGAGGTCGGTGGGCCGGCGACATTGGCGCAATCGATCGCGGCGGTACGGATCGGCGGCCATATCTCGCTGATCGGCGTGCTGACGGGGCGTGGCGGCGAGGTGCCGACCGCGCTATTGATGGCGAAGCAGGCGCGGCTGCAAGGGTTGATCGTCGGTAGTCGCGCGGATCAACAGGCGTTCGTCCGCGCGCTCGACGCGACCGGTATCCGCCCGGTCGTCGACCGTCGCTTCTCGCTCGACACGCTCGCGGACGCCTTCGCGTTCGAGATGAGCGGCGAGCATTTCGGCAAGATCGGTGTCGAATGGTGAGGGTGTCGATGTAAGGTCCCGAGATCCATACCGGTGCGGTCGAAACCGCACCGGCAGATGGTCGGGGAGACAGGATTCGAACCTGCGACCCCCTGGTCCCAAACCAGGTGCGCTACCAGCCTGCGCCACTCCCCGACTGCGACGGCCCTTAGCCGCAGGCTTCGCCGGATGGCAAGCGGCTTCGTGTTCTTCGTGATGAAAGACCGACGGCAAAGCATCGCCGACGAGGGCGGTACGGTCGTGCGTGCGCCCGGTGCGACGATGCGAGGTTCCGATCGCGGCACGTCTGTGGCAGAGCCTTCGGATGGGTGGGACATCGAAAACCGCGCGGCTGCGCAATCTCGTGATCGGCGTCGTCGCCATGCTGGCCGGCAGTAGTCCGGCGCTGGCGCAGGACGATGCCGGGTTTCAGGCCTATATGGTCGCGCTCCGGCAGCAGGCGCTTGCCGAGGGGGTCAGCACGCGGACCGCGGATGCGGTGTTTCCCGGCCTGACGCTCAACCAGCGGGTGATCGATCTCGACCGCCAGCAGCCGGGGGCTTCCAACCCCAGCGCGGTGCCGGCGTTTGCACCGTATCGGACGCAGCATGTCGACGCGGCGCGGATTGCGCGCGGTCGCCAGACCTATCAGGCGCAACGCTCGCGGTTGCAGCGGATCGAGCAGACGACGGGTGTGCCCGAATCGATCATGGTCGCGATCTGGGGGCATGAGACGAATTACGGCAGCTATACCGGCAATTTCGATCTGCTCCGCTCGCTCGCCAGCCTTGCCTATGAGGGCCGGCGGCGGTCGTTGTTCGCGGGCGAGTTCATCGCCGGGCTGAAGATGCTCGATCGCGGCGTGACCCGCGACCAGCTGAAGGGGAGCTGGGCAGGTGCCACCGGTAACCCGCAGTTCCTGCCGTCGATCTATCTGCGTCTGGCGCGCGACGGCGATGGCGATGGGCGTGCGGATATCTGGAACAGCCCGGCGGATACGCTGGCGTCGATCGGCAATTATTTCGTCGATGCGGGCTGGCGTGCGGGCCAGCCCTGGGGTGTCGCGGTCAACGTGCCCGCCGGGTTCGACCGGTCGCAGGTGCGCAACCGGCTGGTCTCGCCGCGCTGCCCGCGCGTGTTCGAGCGGCATAGCGGCTGGCGGACGATCGCCGAATGGCGCGCGCTGGGGATTTCGCCCCAGGGTCGCAGCCTGCCCGCGGACAGCGTGATGGCGACGTTGCTCGAGCCGGACGGGCAGGGGGCGACCGCGTATCTGCTGACCAGCAACTACCGCGTGATCCTCGATTACAACTGTTCGAATTTCTATGCGCTGTCGGTCGGGCTGCTTGCCGACGCGGTCGAGCGCTAGGCTGAATTTGCACGCAACGGATACGTGACGCGGTCGCCGGGCGCGGCTATGACCTGCATCACATCCTGCCCACGGACCGCCCTTTTGCTCACGGAATACCCCATGAAGAAGCTGATCGTCGCACCGCTCGTCGCCCTCGCGCTGGCGCACCCCTCCATCGCCGCCGCGCCGCAGTTCCAGACCGCAGCGCCGATCGCGTATATGGAGGACCTGTCGTCGGGCGCGGTGCTGTTCGCGCGTGACGCGAACCGCCGCATGCCGCCGGCCTCGCTTGCCAAGATGATGACCGTCTATGTCGCGTTCGACATGGTCAAGAAGGGCGAACTGAAGCTCGACCAGATGATGCCGGTGCGGCCCGAGACCTGGGCGAAATGGCATGGTCCGGCAGCGGGTTCGACGATGTTCCTGTCGTCGGGTGAGAACGTAAGCGTCGCCAATCTACTGTACGGGATCGTCACGCTGTCGGGTAACGACGCGTGCATCGTGCTCGCCGAGGGCATTTCGGGATCGGAGCAGGCATTCACCGAGCGGATGAACCGCAAGGCCGCCGAACTCGGCCTCAAGGACAGCCATTTCGGCACCGCCAATGGCTGGCCCGACAATGGCGTGACCTATGTGACCGCGCATGATCTGGCGCAGCTCGCCGCGGCGACGATCACCAACTATCCCGATCTCTACAAGCAATTCTATTCGAAGCGTGACTTCACCTGGGGCAAGACGATGGGCGGCAGCGCCATCACCCAGGCGAACCGCGATCCGATCCTCGGCCGCGTCGCTGGTGCCGATGGCCTGAAGACCGGTCACACCGAGGAAGCCGGCTATGGCTTCACCGGCTCCGCGATCCAGAACGGCCGCCGTCTGGTGATGGTCGTCGCAGGGCTGACGAGCGCAGGGCAGCGTGCGGAAGAGTCGGTGCGGTTCATGGAGTGGGGCTTTCGTGCGTGGCAGTCGAAGCCGATCGTCGCCAAGGGCAAGAAGGTCGAGACCGCCGCGGTCCAGATGGGCGACAGCTCGTCGGTTGGTCTCGTCGCGCCCAAGGCGCTGACCGTGACGCTGCCCGCCGGCACCTCGCCGACCATGACCGCGAAGGTCGTCTATCAGGGGCCGATCAAGGCGCCGATCAAGGCGGGCCAGCATGTCGCCGATCTCGTCGTGACGACCTCGGACGGTCTCCAGCAGACGATGCCGCTGGTCGCCGAGAAGGACGTTGCGGTCGCCGGCTTCTTCGGGCGCGCATGGGCAGGACTGACCGGCTTTTTCGGCTGATGACCGCGGCGCCGACGGCGTTGCCGGCATGACGTCGATCATCGGCAACGCTGCCGCGCAGGCCGCCTTCATGGCGGCGATGCGCGGCGGGTCTTTGCATCACGCATGGCTGATCGCCGGACCGCAGGGCGTCGGCAAGGCGAGTTTCGCGCGCTCCGCAGCCATGCGCATGCTGGCGGATGCGGCCGATCCCGGTGCTGGGCCCGATGCTGGATCGACCGGGTTCGAGGTTCCCGAGGGGAACCGGACGCGGTCGCTGATGGAGGCTGGGTCGCATCCCGATTTCCGCGTGCTCGCGCGGCTGCCGAAAGATCCGGAGAAGCCCGACCAGGATCTCGCGCGCAGCATCACGATCGCGCAGGTGCGGACGCTGCAACCGCTGTTCGCGACGACGCCGTCGATGAGCCTGCGGCGCGTCGTGGTGATCGACGCGATCGACGATCTGGAGCGGGGCGGGGCGAATGCGCTGCTCAAGAACCTCGAGGAACCGCCGGCCGGGACGATATTCCTGCTGGTCAGTCATGCGCCGGGAAGGTTGCTGCCGACGATCCGCTCGCGCTGCCGGTTGTTGCGGTTCGAGGCGCTCTCGGACGGCGAGGTCGCGACCGCGATCCGGACGTTGCAGCCCGATGCGGACGAGGGCGAGGTTGCCGCGCTGGTTCGCGCGAGCGACGGCGCGCCCGGCCGCGCGCTGCGGTATGCCGGGCTCGACATCGCGGCGATCGACGATGCCATTGCCGCGATCGCGCAGGACGGCGACCGCGACAACGGGCGCCGACTGAAGCTTGCCAAGGCGCTTGGGCTCAAGGCAGCGCAACCGCGGTACGAGGCATTTCTCGACCGTGCGCCCGCATTCATCGCCGACGCCGCGCGGACGCGGTCGGGGCCAGCGCTCCGGTCCGCACTCGACGCGCACGCCGCGGCACGCGACCTCGCGGGCGCGGCGATCGGCTTGTCGCTCGATGCGCAGGCGACCGTGTTCGAGATGGCGGGGATCGTCGCGACATTACGCCAGTGATCGGGCCGCACAGGCTTCACCTCACCGGGGCGATGCTCTAGGAGCGCGGCATGGCCGATCCTTTCTATATCACCACCGCAATCCACTATCCCAACGGCCGTCCGCATATCGGTCACGCCTACGAGATGGTCGCCGCCGACGCGATCGCGCGTTTCCAGCGCCAGGCGGGCCGCGACGTGCTCTTCCAGACCGGAACCGACGAGCATGGTCTCAAGATGGTCCAGGCCGCGCGCGACCGCGACATGCCCGTGCGCGACCTCGCCAATGAAATGTCGTCGTATTTCCATGCGATGGCCGACCGTCTTGGCATCTCGTATGACCGCTTCATCCGCACCGTCGACGAGGATCATTATGCCGCGAGCTCGGCGATCTGGCAGGCGATGGCGGATGCAGGCGATCTGTATCTCGACCGCTATGAGGGCTGGTATTCGGTCCGCGACGAAGCGTTCTACGACGAATCCGAACTGACCGGGGAGGGCGACGATCGCCGCTCGCCGCAGGGTACGCCGGTCGAATGGACCGCGGAGGAGACGTGGTTCTTCCGCCTGTCGAAATATCAGCAGCCCTTGCTCGATCTCTTCGCTGCCAATCCCGATTTCATCCGCCCCGAAAGCCGCCGCAACGAGGTGATGCGCTTCGTCGAGGGTGGCCTGAAGGATCTGTCGGTCTCGCGCACCAGCTTCGACTGGGGCGTGCCGGTCCCGGGCAGCCCCGGGCACGTCATGTATGTGTGGGTCGATGCGCTCACCAATTACCTGACCGGGATCGGCTATCCCGACATGACCGGCGACAAGGCAAAATACTGGCCGGCGGATATCCATCTGATCGGCAAGGACATCGTCCGCTTCCACGCGGTCTATTGGCCGGCGTTCCTGCTGTCGGCGGGCATTCCCTTGCCGAAAAGCGTGTTCGGCCACGGCTTTCTGCTGACGCGCGGCGAGAAGATGTCGAAGTCGGTCGGCAACGTCGTCGATCCGATGGCACTCGCGGATGCATTCGGCGTCGATGCGCTGCGCTATTTCTTCCTCCGCGAGGTGAGCTTCGGGCAGGACGGGAGCTATTCGCCCGAGGCGATCGTGATGCGCGTGAATGCTGAGCTGGCGAACAGCTTCGGCAACCTCGCACAGCGCACCTTGTCGTTCATCGCCAAGAACTTGGGCGGCGAGTTTCCCACGGCGGGTACGGTCCAGGATGCCGACGGCGTGCTGATCGAGGAGGTCGTCGTCGCCTGCGCCGGGTTCAAGTCGGCCTTCACCGATCTCGCGCTGTCGCAGGGCATCGAGGCGTGGATGCGCGGCGTGTTCGCGTGCAACCAGTATATCGACGCGCAGGCGCCCTGGGCGTTGCGCAAGACCGATCCCGAGCGGATGAACGCGGTGCTGCGCACGCTGGTCCGCGCGATCCGCATGCTGGCGATCGCGATCCTGCCGGTCGTGCCCGAGTCCGCGGGCAAGGTGCTCGACCAGATCGGCGCGACCGAGCGCGACCACGCCGCGATCGACGATGACGGCTGGTACGACCGGATCGCCGCATCGGACTTCCGGATCGCGCCGCCATCGCCCGTGTTTCCCCGTCTCGAAATGCCCGCGGAGGCCTGATGCTCGCAGACAGCCATTGCCACCTGAACTACAAGGGCCTCGTCGAGGACCAGCAGGCGGTGCTCGAACGCGCGCGGGCACGCGGCGTGACGGCGATGCTCAACATCTCGACGCGTGAGAGCGAGTGGGACGATATCGTCGCCACTGCCGAGCGCGAGCCGGATGTCTGGGCGACGATCGGCATCCATCCGAATGAGGCGGATACCTATCCCGACGTCGACGCGGCCAAGCTGATCGCGCGTGCGGCGCATCCGCGCGTCGTCGGGCTTGGCGAGAGCGGGCTCGATTACTTTCGTGATACCTCCGACCGTGCCCGCCAGCAGGCGAGCTTCCGCGCGCACATCGCGGCGTCCCGCGAGACGGGCTTGCCGATTGTCGTCCACACCCGCGATGCCGAGGACGATACCGCGGCGATCATGGCGGAGGAGATGGGGAAGGGGGCCTATCCCGGCGTCATCCACTGCTTCACCGCGAGCGGAGCTTTTGCCGACAAGGCGTTGGATATGGGACTTTATATCTCGATTTCGGGGATCGTGACGTTCAAGAACGCGCGTGACCTGCAGGAAACCGCGGCACGGCTGCCGATCGAGCGCTTGCTGATCGAGACCGACGCACCGTTCCTTGCGCCGGTGCCACATCGGGGCAAGACCGGGGAGCCTGGCTTCGTCGCCGATACCGCACAGTTCCTGGCCGACCTGCGCGGCGAGAATGTCGAGGAATTATCGCGTCGTACCGCCGAGAACTTCCACGCGCTGTTCGCCAAGACGCGAGTGTCTGGAGCCGTCGCAGCATGAAGATCACGATCCTCGGTTCGGGCACATCCTCGGGTGTGCCGAGGATCGGCAACGACTGGGGCGAGTGCGACCCGACCGAGCCGCGCAACCGCCGCACGCGTGCGTCCGCGCTGGTCGAGCATGACGGCACACGGATCCTGATCGACACCAGTCCCGACATGCGCGAGCAGTTGCTGGCGGCTGATATCGACCGGGTCGATGCGATACTCTGGACGCACGACCATGCCGATCATTGCCACGGCATCGACGACGTGCGGCAACTCTTCCACGCGATGGGAACGCCGGTCCGCGGCTATGCGCGGCCGTTCACGCTGGCGGCGCTCGATGCGCGCTTCACCTATGCCTTTCATGGTCGCCCCGGCTATCCGCCGACAATCGCGGCCGAGGTGTTGCCGGACCGATTGAGGATCGGCGGGATCGACATCCGCGTGACCGACCAGCCGCACGGCAGCATCCACGCCGCCGGCCTGCGGTTCGATGCGGACGGGACGTCGATCGGATATGCGACCGATTTCAACGTGATGACGGACGAGATGGCCAGCCTGTATCAAGATCTGGATATCTGGGTGGTCGACGCGCTCCGCCGGCGTCCGCATCCGACGCACATGGAGTTGTCGGCGGTGCTCGACTGGGTGGACCGCCTCACGCCAACGCGGACCGCGCTGATCCATATGGACAACACGATGGATTACGCGACGTTGCGCGATGAACTGCCCAGCGGGGTCGAGCCCGGCTATGACGGGCTCGTGCTGACCGCCTGACGGTCGCACGAGCCCGTCCGCCTACTTAGAAGCCCTTCTTCAGCGACACGAAGAACTGCCGCGGCGCGCCAGCGAGCAGCGTCTGGTTGTCGCCACTTGCGGTGAAGCCGTTCGAGCCGACCGTCGCGATATACTTCTTGTTGGTCAGGTTGGTGACGTTGCCCTCGATCGCGACGCCGTGCAGCGGGCCGTCGCCCTCGAACCGATAGCCGATGCTGGCGTCGACCAGCACGCGGCTCGGTACCGACTGGTCGTTGAGGTAGGTGAAGTAGCGCTTGCTCATATAGTCCGCGCCGACCCGGCCGGTGAAGCCCGATTGCTCGAGCACGATCTCGCCCTTGACCATGTGCTTGGGCGTATCGACGACGGTGTCGCCCTTGCGGACTTGGACCGAGCCCGAGGCGTCGGTGACGGTGTCCTGATATTCCGCGTTGGTGTAGGAATAGCTGGCGAACAGCGAGAGCGGGCGGAACACGCGGTAATTGGCCGAGACCTCGGCGCCATAGGTGCGCACGCTGCCGGCGTTGTTGAGCGTCGGTGCGTTGCCGAGGATGCCGACGCCGTTGGCAAAGGCGAGCAGGCGATTCGAGAAGTCGACATAATAACCGACTGCCGACGCCTGGAACGGACCGCTATGCAGGCGAACGCCGCCCTCAGCGGTCTTCGAGCGCTCGGGCTTGAGGCGCCCGCGGACGGCGTTGAAACCCGCTTGAGTCGCCGCGAAGGGCCCGGTCGTTGCCGACGACACGAACGCGCGCATGTTCTCGGTATAGTCCGCGAAGATTTCCGCCGCCGGGGTCAGCTTGAACAGGATACCCGCTTGCGGCTGGAACCAGTCCTTCGCCGAGATGCGACCGACCGCGAGCGGGGAGGTCGTGTCGGGCAGCATCGTCGCGCTGTTGACGACATAGGCGCCCTTCCACCCGGCGTTGACGATCAGCCGATCGCCGGCGAGCTTCAGCGTATCCTCGACATGATACTGCATCGTGTCGGTGCCGTATTTGCCGTCCCACTGCGTCGCATAGGGATTCTTCTGGAACTCCAGTACGTCGCGGTTCGGCGTCGCGCTATCGGTCATCCCGTAGAAGCGCCGCGCCTGCGTGAAGGTGTTGGTCTCGAGCCAACCGCCGACCTCGACGGTGTTCGCGCCCGTCTCATAGGCGATGTTGCTGAGCGCCCCGCCGCGCTTGATGCTGTACTCGGTCGTGCGGAAGCCGAGCGGGCTGGGCGCGGTGATCGCGCTGCCGTCCCGGTTCAGCGCACCCGCCGCAGTTGGCGAATAGGGCGTGATCCACGATCCCTGGCCCTTGTTGTCGTGGTAATAGCCGGTCGTGACCATCGTCAGTTCGGGCGTCAGGTTCGCGTTCAGCGTGACGCCACCGAGATAATCGCGGCGTACGCCACCGGCATCGAAATAGGCGTCGTCGACCGTGCCGAACCCGGTCGGGAAGGTCGTGCCGACCCCGGCCCACGGCGCGACGAAGCCGACCGACGAGCCGTTGTTCGCCTTGGTGTAGGAGGCCAGTGCCGCCTGGTTCTGGTAGGTCTTGCCGATCTGCAGCGCGAGCGGGTAGTTATCGGCGATGTTGTCGTTGCGCAGGCCACGACGGCGGATGATGTCGTAGCTCAGATCCTGGTAGTCCTGCTCGCGACGATCCGAGAAGTTCACGAACGCCGACAGGCTGCCGAAGCTGCCTAGATCCTTGACGATCTTGCCGTTCGCCTGGTGTTGGCGCTGGACGCCGTCGCCTTTCCACTTGTCGGTGGTGAGGTAGCCATAGCTCAGATAGCCTTTCAGGCCGCCGCCGAGATCGCCGGTGTCGAGCCGGGCATAGCCGCGATACGTGTTGTCGGAGCCATAGGTGCCGCCGCCCGTGACGTTGAGCGTGTCCCTCGGCTTATCGCTGAAGAACTGGATCGTGCCGCCGAGGTTGCTGGTCGAGGCGGTGCCGAGCGCGCCGGCGCCCTGCGCGACTTCGGTGCGCGCGACGTTCTCGGAGATGATCGCGCGGCTGATGTGGAGGCCGTTGACGTTGCCGTAGCTCATGTCGCCGAGCGGTACGCCGTCGAGCGTGAAGCCGAGCTGGTTCTGGTTGAATCCGCGCAGCGATATGCGGACCGCCCATTCATACGCACCGAACGGATCGGACGCCTGAAAATTGACGCCGGGGAGTTTCTCGATCGCCTTCAATGGGCTCGAACCGGGGGTGAGGCGCGCGAGATCGACCGCGCTGACGCTCTGCACCTGGCGGCTCTGGCCGAAGCCGAGCACGACGATGTCGGCGGGGGTGCCCTGCGAACCGTCAGCGCCGGCGTTATCGGCCGGCACCGTCTGATCGGCTTGCGTGATCGGAGCCGGAGCGGGAGCCGAAGCATCGGCGGTGGTCTGTGCGACGGCAGGTGCGGCGATCGCGAGCACGGCAACACTGGCGAGAAGGCCGGATAGACGGTTCATAATGGTCCCCTGCGCTGCCATGACGCAGCGCTCTCAGCGCCCATCGACGCGGCAGGTTACCGGGCAGCGACGTTTCAGTGACGGTTTGATGTCTAGCCGGTAATTCCGGGTCGGCCCCTTTCGACAGGTCGATTTAGCGATCTCCGCGTGTCTGTTTCGCAACACCCAGGGTCGTGCGGGCGACACTGTGGATCTTGCGCTAGGTTAGATCCGCGCTGGCACGGAACCGATCGCGTCGGCAACGCTTTGCGTTGATGACCACCGCATAGGCCCGTCGACGAGCGGTCACGGAAAAGCCTGCGGGTCATCACATGGGAAACAGCGCGCAATGGCTCATACGATCGCGGATATCATGGCACTCACGCTCGCCGATGCCGGCGTGAAGCGGATCTGGGGGGTTACCGGGGACAGCCTCAACGGGCTCAACGAGACGCTTCGGAAGATGGGCAAGATCGACTGGATGATGACCCGTCACGAGGAAGTGGCTGCCTTCGCCGCGGGCGCCGAAGCCGCGATCACCGGTGAGCTAGCCGTGTGCGCGGGCAGTTGTGGGCCGGGCAACCTGCATCTCATCAACGGCCTGTTCGACTGCCACCGGAACCACGTGCCGGTGCTGGCGATCGCTGCGCATATCCCGTCGTCGGAGATCGGCCTGGGGTATTTCCAGGAGACACATCCGCAGGAACTCTTCCGCGAGTGCAGTCACTTCGTCGAGCTTGTTACCAACCCCGCGCAAATGCCGGAGGTGATGCACCGAGCGATGCGCGCGGCGATCGGCAAACGTGGCGTCGCGGTGATCGTCGTTCCGGGCGACGTCGCGCTGCTCGAGGCACCGAAGGGGGCGAGCGGGACATTCCCACGGCTCAATCCGCCGCGGATCGTGCCCAATGCGGACGATATCGATACGCTGGTGACGTTGCTCGACGAGGCCAAGACGGTGACGATCCTGGCCGGCGCGGGCTGTGCCGGGCAGCATGACGCCGTCGTCGCATTGGCGGACACGCTCGGCGCGCCGGTGGTCCATGCCCTGCGCGGCAAGGAGCACGTCGAGTGGGACAATCCGTTCGACGTCGGCATGACCGGTCTGATCGGCTTCTCATCGGGCTATCAGGCGATGGAGAATGGCGACCTGCTGCTGATGCTCGGCACCGACTTTCCGTATCGCAATTTCTATCCGAAGGACGCGAAGATCGTCCAGGTCGACCGCGATCCGTCGCAGCTCGGCAAGCGTGCGCCGTTGGCGCTCGGGATCGTCGGCGATGTCGGCGAGACGCTGGCCGCGCTGTTGCCGCGGCTGACGCGACGGACCGATCGCACCTTCATCGAGGCGGCGCGCAAACATTATGCCAGCGCTCGCAAGGGGCTCGACGATCTCGCGACGCCGTCCAAGCCGGGGCGCACGATCCATCCGCAATATCTCGCCAAGGTCTTGAGCGATCTGGCGGCGGACGACGCGATCATCTCCGCCGATGTCGGCACGCCGACCGCCTGGGCGTGTCGCTACATCACCGTCAACGGCAAGCGTCGGCTGCTGTTCTCCGCCAATCACGGATCGATGGCAAACGCGCTGGCGCAGGCGATCGGCGCGCAGGCGGCCTGTCCGGGCCGTCAGGTGATCTCGCTGTCGGGCGATGGCGGGTTCGCGATGTCGATGGGCGACCTGCTGACGCTGAAGCAGCTCGATCTGCCGGTGAAGATCGTGATCATCGACAATGGCGAACTCGGTTTCGTCGCGCTCGAGCAGAAGGCCGGCGGTTTCCTCGACGTGAATGTGAAGCTGGAGAACCCGGATTTCGCGATGATCGCGCAGGCTTCTGGTATCCTCGGGATCAACGTCACCGAGTCGTCGGATCTCGAAAGCGCGTTGCGCCAGGCCTTGGCGCATGACGGTCCGGCACTCGTGTCGGTCAGGACGGCGTCCTACGAGCTGCTGATGCCGCCATCGATCAAGGCGGAGCAGGCGAAGGGCTTCAGCCTGTATATGGCCAAGGCGATACTCAACGGGCGCGGTGACGAAGTCGTCGAACTGGCCAAGACCAACTTGCGGCTGGCTTTGCCCGGCCTGTAGGCGATCCGGAACGAGGCGGGGAAGATCAGCGATCTTCCCCGCGTACGATCACTCTTCGTTGCCGAGCGTCTTCTTGGCGGCATCGAGTGCGGCCTTGCCGCTCTTGCGGACCGTCTTGACCGCGGAGTCGGCAGCCTTCTCGACGGTGCTGCCAGCCTTGCGGCCCAGACCGATCGACTTCGCCATCGCGCGACGCGCTTCCGAATAGTTCGCGGCGACCATCGGATAGTCGGGCTTGAGGTTGAACCGCTCGCGATACTGCTCAGGGGTCAGGCCGTTGGTGGTGAGGTGGCGACGCAGCGTCTTGTACTTCTTGCCGTCGAGCATCGAGATGATGTGATCGGGCGAAGCAAGCGATTTGCGCGCCGTGACGGCGGGCTCGTAGTTCTGCGCGGGAGCGGCCTCAACATCGGTATCGGTGCCATCGGTCAGCTTGACCACGGCAGCATGCATCGAGAGCAGAAACGCAGGAACGTCGTCGGCCGACGTACGAGTGTTCGGATTCGCGAGCCACGCTGCGGTCAGTTCCGCGGCCAGTTCAACGGCGTTCAATGTATCGGTCACACTCGGTCCTTGTCTCTACGGCCCCCCGGCGGGGGCGTGACTACAACGTGCGCAACAGAATGAAAAGACACGACGTTATGAAATAATCGACACTATTCGGGACAAAATTCGGCGGTGAAATTCTTTCGATCAGTGACGATCACGCGCTCGATACACCGTCGACGCAGATCAAATCCGGCGCAATTTCCACCCCGATTATACGGACTCGTTTCTGGACATGATCGACCGGCATACGGCCGAGTTGGAGATGGTATCGACCACCGGAATCACGCTGCAATAGAAATGCACCGCCCTCCCGGATCAGCGTTCCTGTTTCGTCTATCGGGTTGCCTGGCTGTATCATTCGGCGACAACGCGCGGCTTCTCATGAAGATCATTGGTCGATTGCTGCACGGCGAACAGGACCGGCTGGCGGGGACCGACGCGCTCGCAGTGCGACCGTGGCCATGCCCGTCAGATCAGCTACACGCTGGCAGATGACAGCACCGATCCTGTACAGCTTCCGCCGCTGCCCCTTTGCGATGCGCGCACGCCTGGCGTTGCTGATCGCCGGAGTGGAGGTCGAACTTCGCGAAGTGGCGTTACGGGCCAAGCCGGCGGCAATGCTCGCGGTATCGGCCAAGGCTACGGTTCCGGTGCTGGTGCTGACAGACGGCCGGGTTATCGACGAGAGCCTCGACATCATGCGATGGGCATCGGCCGAAAGCGGTAATGCCGGTTGGATGACGCCCGACGACGCGGCGCTGGTTGCCGACAACGACGGGGCGTTCAAGCACCATCTGGATCGCTACAAATATGCCGATCGGTATCCCGACGATCCGACCGACCACCGGGCCGAAGCGAACCGATTCCTGCAACGGCTCGATGCACGGCTTGGCAGAAGCGCGGCGTTGGCCGGAGAACGGTTGTCGACCGTCGATCTCGCGATACTCCCGTTCGTCCGGCAGTTCGCCGAAACCGACCGGAAGTATTTCGACGCGCTGCCGATTGCCGATCTGCAACGCTGGCTGACCGATTTCCTGAGCTCGCCGCTGTTCGCGCGCGCGATGGTCCGGTTTGCGCCCTGGCAACCCGATCATCCGGCGATCATGTTTCCCGCGCGGTCTTCCGGATAATGCTGACTTGGCGGAAGAGGTGGGATTCGAACCCACGGAGGGCTTGCACCCTCGCTGGTTTTCAAGACCAGTTCCTTAAACCACTCGGACACTCTTCCAAGTCAGTCGGTGAGCGCATCTAGGCGGTGCACGGTCGGTTCGCAACACCTGCGCTATCTGGGCAGGCGAGCGGCTCTACGTGTTGCGCGAAGGCAGCGCCGACGGCATGACGATCGCATGGACCTCGACGCAATCTCGCATCATTTTTTCGGCACGACCGATATCGACACCCTCGATCCCGATGCACTGCAGGCAGGGCGGGACCGCCTCTCGCTTGCATTCGGGACCGAGCGGGAGTCGGGGCGGCGGTTTGCGTTATGGACCGTTCTTCGCGCGACTGGCGAGGCGCCTGCGCCGCACCTCGCCTTCAAGGATCCACGCGAACGGCGTGCGGCGGAGATGTATGCAAGCATGTTGAGCCAGTCCGACGAGGCGGACGACTGATGAGGCGGGCGACTGGGGTCAGGCTGCTCGACGAGCCTCGAGTGCCTGGTCGATACGCCGGATCAAGTCCGCGATCGGCGGCCGCTCAAAGGCTGGATACTCGATTTCGCAAGGCGCAGGCGCGCGCATCCGGTTGCCGACCAGCGTGAAAATATCCTGTTGGCGTGCCATTGGTCCAATCCCTTCGCTCCCGGGATCATGCCCGCTAACCGTTAACCAAAGGTTGGCGGCAAAACGCCGAGCGGGTTCAAAGGCATAGAGCTGGCGGGTCGATGGGGAGCGGAGGGATAAACTTTCGCAGGGACGCGTTGAGCAGCGATACCCCCCCAGCGAAAGATTAGCCATGCACATCGACCTGACGGGCCAGGCCGCGATCGTTACCGGCGCGAGTTCGGGACTCGGCCGCGCCTCCGCCATCGCCTTTGCCAAGGCCGGCGCGAAGGTCGCGGTCAACTACAACAGCAGCGCGGATAAGGCGCGCGAGGTGGTCGAGGCGATCGAGCAGGCAGGTGGCGAGGCGTTCGCCTGCGAAGCGGACACGTCGGACGAGACGGCGGTGCTGAAACTGTTCGACGAGACGGTCGAGCGGTTCGGCGGCGTCGACATCGTCTTCGCGAACGCGGGCATGCAGAAGGACGCGGCCTATGCCGACCTGACGCTGGAGGACTGGAAGCGCGTCATCGACGTCAACCTGACCGGGCAGTTCCTCGTCTCGCGCGAAGCCGTGCGCCGGTTCCGCAAGCAGGGTGATCGCGGGTTCAGCCGGTCGATCGGGAAGATCCTGTTCATGAGCTCGGTGCACGAGGTCATCCCCTGGGCGGGCCACGCCAACTACGCCGCGTCGAAGGGCGGCAGCGGGATGTTGATGCGGACGCTCGCGCAGGAGATCGCCGGCGACCGCATCCGCGTGAATGGCATCGCCCCCGGCGCGATCGCGACCGAGATCAACGAGGACGCGACCGCCGACCAGGACAAGCTGCTCGAACTCATCCCCTATGGCCGGATCGGCGATCCCGAGGACGTCGCGCGCGCCGCGCTGTTCCTGGTGTCGGATGCTGCGGACTATATCGTCGGATCGACGCTCACCATCGATGGCGGCATGAGCCTGTATCCCGGCTTCCGCGATAATGGATAAGCATGGCATATCGATCGCCGATCACGGCGCGATCGGTAATCTGGAGACGATCGCGCTGGTCGATACGGCGGGCACGATCGACTATCTCTGCTGGCCGTGCCTCGACAGCGCGTCGGTCTTCGCGCGGCTGCTCGACGGCGACAAGGGCGGGCATTTTTCGGTCGAGCCTGATCTACCCGATGCGAACATCGTCCAGATGTACCTGCCCGAGACCAACATCCTGCTGACCCGCTGGATGGCGAATGCGGCGAGCGTCGATCTGGTCGACCTCATGCCGGTCGGCAACGACAAGGACGACGCGCCGTCGCGGCTGGTCCGGCGGCTGACCTGCACGCGCGGATCGGCGACGGTCCGCGTCCGCTGTGCGCCGCGGTTCGACTATGGCGTGATGGGACGCAAGGCCTCGGTCACGACCACCGGCGTCGACGTGTCGCGCGGGCGGTTCGATCACGAGAGCGGCCTCGCGCTGGCAGTTCACGGCGCAGCGACTCTCGTAGCAGATGGGTGCGACCTGACTGCCGAGATCCACCTGAACGAAGGCGACACCGTCTCGCTGATCCTCAGCAACCCCGACGACGTCTCGCTCGATACCGAGGCGCTCGATGCGATCGTCGAGAAGGACACCGCCTATTGGCGCGCGTGGAGCCGCAAGTCGCGCTACCGTGGCCGCTGGCGCGAGACCGTCGAGCGCTCGGCGATGGCGCTGAAACTGCTGACCTCGCGCAAGCACGGCTCGATCGCCGCCGCCGCGACCTTCGGCCTGCCCGAAGCACATGGCGGCGTCCGCAACTGGGATTACCGCGCGACATGGATCCGCGACTCCTCGTTCACCGTCTACGCCTTGCTGCGGCTGGGCTATCAGGGCGAGGCAGTCGGCTTCCTCCACTGGGCGATGGACCGCGCGCAGGCGTGTTCGAAGGGTCATCTCGGCGTGATGTACGCGCTCGACGGCGGCGAGATCGCCGACGAACGCAAATTGGACCTCGCCGGGTTCGAGGGCGCGACGCCGATCGTCGTCGGCAACGAGGCGAAGGACCAGACGCAGCACGACATCTACGGCGCGCTGCTCGACGCGACCTATCTCGGCAGCAAATATGGTGAACCGATCGCGCATGACTCGTGGGTCGCGATCTCGCGGATCGTCGATCAGGTCTGCGAGACGTGGGACACGCCGGACTCGGGCATTTGGGAGGTCCGCGGGCCGAACAAGCATTATCTCCACTCGCGGTTGATGAGCTGGGTCGCGGTCGATCGCGCGGTGCGGCTGGCGCAGAAGCGCTCGCTCCCCGCGCCGCTGGTCCGCTGGTCAGAGACGCGGACGGCGATCCACGACGATATCTGGGCGAACTTCTGGAACGACGATCTCGGCCGCTTCGTCCGCGCGATCGGCGATGCGCCCGAGGATCTGGCGGTCGACGGCGCGTTGCTGATGATGCCGCTGGTCCGCTTCGTCGGCGCGACCGATCCCAAGTGGCTCGCGACGCTGGAGGCGATCGGCGCGGACCTGTCGGACGACGGGCAGGTCTATCGCTACCGGATCGACGACGGCTTGCCGGGGCAGGAGGGGACGTTCGTCGCCTGCTCGTTCTGGTACGTCGAGTGCCTGGCGCGGGCCGGACGGCTCGACGAGGCGCGGCTGAACTTCGAGAAGCTGCTCGCGCACGGCAACCATCTCGGCCTGTTCGCGGAGGAGATCGCGCAGGACGGCAGCTTCCTCGGCAATTTCCCGCAAGGCTTCAGCCATTTGGCGCTCATCAGTGCAGCCTTCTACCTTGACCGTGCGCTCGACAGCGACGGTCCGCGCGAATGGGCATGACAATTTTCACTGGTGTAAGGACGACAGCATGAACCTCGATATCGCAGGCAAGATCGCACTCATCACCGGCGCGGACAGCGGCATGGGCAAGGAAACCGCCCGGATGCTGCTCCAGGAAGGCGTCCGCGTCGCGATTACCGACCAGCCCGGCGGCGACCTCGACGCGAGTGTCGAGGACCTGAAGGCACACGGCGAGGTGATCGCGGTCGAGGCCGACCTGACCAAGCTCGACGATGTTAAGGCGTTGTTCGCCAAGGTACACGCGCAGCTCGGCGAGCCCGACATCCTGGTCAACTGCGCGGGCGTGACCGGCGCGACCGGCGACTTTCTCGACGTCGACGATGCCGGCTGGCAGTCGACGCTCGACATCAACCTGATGGGCGCGGTGCGGGTGTGCCGCGAGGCGATCCCGGCGATGCGCGCCGCCAAATGGGGCCGCATCGTGCTGATGAGTTCAGAGGACGCGGTGCAGCCCTATGTCGACGAGCTCGCCTATTGCGCGTCGAAGGCGGGGATTTCGAGCCTGTCGAAGGGGCTTTCCAAGGCTTACGGGTGCGACAACGTGCTGGTGAACACCGTCTCGCCCGCGTTCATCGCCACGCCGATGACCGATAAGATGATGCGGAAGCGCGCCGACGAAAAGGGCATGAGCTTCGACGAGGCGATCGAGACGTTTCTGGAAGAGGAACGTCCCGGGATGACGCTCAAGCGCCGCGGCAAGGCGGAAGAGGTGGCCTCGGCGATCCTGTTCCTGTGCTCGGAGCGGGCCAGTTTCATCAACGGTGCGGATATTCGGGTGGATTCGGGTTCGGTGATGACCGTCGCTGGTTAAACAAGAAGGCCAAACCTGTTCCCCCGCGGAGGCGGGGGCCCTGGATCTCAAACGATATCGCTCGTAACCCTGGACCCCCGCCTCCGCGGGGGAACGGGAAGGTGGCGGGGCTAGGCGGCCTGCCTTACCCCTCGAACAAGTCCTTAAACTGCCGCGGCTGCGACCGCAGATACTGGTTCGGCGCCTTCACCTTACCGCCGAGATGCGCCGCCGCGTGCCAAGGCCAGCGTGGATCGTAAAGAATTGTCCGCGCCAGCGCGATCATGTCCGCATCGCCCGTCCCGACGATCGCCTCGGCCTGCTCGAAATCGGTAATCAGCCCGACCGCGACGACCGGGATCGACACCGCCTGCTTCACCGCGCGCGCGAGCGGCACCTGATAGCTCGGGCCCACAGGGATCTGCTGCGCCGGGGTCATACCGCCGCTCGACACGTGGATCGCACTGCACCCACGCGCCTCCAGCGCCTTCGCGAACGCCACCGTCTGCTCCGAATCCCAACCGCCCTCGGCCCAGTCGGTCCCCGACACGCGCATCGTCACCGCGCGCTCGGCGGGAAACGCAGCCCGGACGGCGTCAAACAATTCGAGCGGGAAGCGCATCCGGTTCTCGAGACTGCCGCCATACTCGTCCTCGCGCCGGTTCGACAGCGGCGACAGGAACTCGTGCAGCAGATAGCCATGCGCCGCATGCAACTGCACCGCGTCGATCCCGAGCCGCGCCGCGCGCACCGTCGCCGCCACGAACGCATCGCGCACCCGTGCCAGCCCCTCGGCGTCGAGCGCGACCGGCGCGTTCTCCTCGGGCAGGAACGGCACCGTCGAAGGCCCCTCGGTCTGCCACCCGTTCGGCTCGCCCGGTGCAATCTGGAGTCCGCCCTTCCACGGCACCTCGCACGACGCCTTCCGCCCGGCATGCGACAACTGGATCGCGATCGGCATGTCGGACCAGCGCCGCACGCTCTCGATCACCCCAGCCATCGCCGCCTCGGTCGCGTCGTCGTACAGCCCGACGTCGCCATGCGTGATCCGACCCTCGGACAGCACCGCGCTCGCCTCGATCGTCAGCAGCGCCGCGCCCGACAGCGCGAGCTGGCCGAGGTGAATCTGGTGCCAGTCGTTCATGCAGCCGTTGGTCGCCGAATACTGGCACATCGGCGCGATCACGATCCGGTTGGCGAGCGTCAGGTTGCCGACCTGAAGCGGCTCGAACAGTTTCGGCCCGCTCATGCGAGGATAGATCGGATGGTGTAAGGCATGTGCATGTCCTTGATACGTAGAAGAGTGCGGCGAAAACTCGCTGCTGCTTGCGGAACATAGGAACGGGCGGGCGGGTTTCATGGCAAGGAATGCTGCACCGCGATAAAGCCGCGCGCGCAGCGACGATTACGACACGAAAAGGGTCCTCGCATTGCATCTACTGCCCGACACGCTCGACGCCGGCTCGGCCTATCCCCTCGGCGCGACCTTCGACGGCCTCGGCGTCAACTTCGCGGTCTATTCCGCCAATGCCGAGAAGATCGAACTGTGCGTCTATGACGAGACCGGGCGCCGTGAGCTTAAGCGCTATCCGCTGCCCGAATGGACCGACGAAGTCTGGCACGGCTACCTCCCCGACGCACAGCCCGGCCTCGTCTACGGCTTCCGAGCGCACGGCCGGTACGCGCCCGAGGAAGGCCATCGCTTCAACCCGAACAAGCTGCTGCTCGATCCCTACGCGAAGCAGATGATCGGCGAACTCCGCTGGACCGACGCGATGTACGGATACCAAGTGAAGTCGCCGCGCGCTGACCTGAGCTTCGACAAGCGCGACAGCGCACTGACGATGCCCAAGGGTGTCGTGACCGACAGCCATTTCGACTGGTCGCGCGACGTGCGGCCGAACACGCCCTGGTCCGAGACGGTGATCTACGAGGCGCATACCAAGGGCCTGACCAAGCTGTT
The DNA here is from genome assembly GCF_004340945.1 of Sphingomonas sp. PP-F2F-A104-K0414. Lineage (GTDB taxonomy): Bacteria > Pseudomonadota > Alphaproteobacteria > Sphingomonadales > Sphingomonadaceae > Sphingomonas. The sequence continues at coordinate 126,225 of NZ_SLYD01000001.1, read as the reverse complement.
CGAAGAGGTCCAGCCGTCTGAGCGTGGCACCTTCGCGGCGCTCGGCAACCCCAAGGTCATCGATCACCTCAAGCGCCTCGGCGTCACCGCGATCGAGCTGCTGCCGATCCACACCTACATCCAGGACCGCTTCCTCCAGGAAAAGGGTCTGCGCAATTACTGGGGCTACAACACTCTCAATTTCTTCACGCCCGAGCGCTCGTTCTTCGCGACCGACAGCCACGACGAACTCCGCCGCTCGATCCGCCGCCTCCACGCGGCCGGGATCGAGGTGATCCTCGACGTCGTCTACAACCACACCTGCGAAGGCTCCGAACAAGGCCCGACGCTATCCTGGCGCGGGCTCGACAACGCGAGCTATTACCGCCTCGTCAAGGACGACCCGCGCTATTCGATCAACGACACCGGCACCGGGAACACGCTGAACCTCACAAAGGCGCGCGTGATCCAGATGGTCGCGGACTCGCTGCGGTATTGGGCGACCAGCTTCGGCATCGACGGCTTCCGCTTCGATCTAGGGCTGACGCTGGGGCGGACGGACACCGGCTTCGATCCCGGCGCGGGCTTTTTCGACGTACTCCGCCAGGACCCGGTGCTCGGCAGGCTGAAGCTCATCACCGAGCCCTGGGACATCGGCCCCGGCGGCTATCAGCTCGGCAACTTTCCCCCCGGTTTCGCCGAGTGGAACGACAAGTACCGCGACACCGTGCGCAAATTCTGGCGTGGCGACCACGCGCAGCGCGCCGATCTCGCCGCGCGCCTGACGGGCTCGGCCGATCTGTTCGACCGCCGCGCACGCCGCCCCTGGGCCAGCGTCAACCTGCTCGGCGCGCATGATGGCTACACGCTTGCCGACACCGTCGCCTACGAGGAACGCCACAACGAAGCGAACGGTGAAGACAACAACGATGGCCACTCGAACAACTGCTCACGCAACTGGGGCGTCGAAGGCCCGACCGAGGACCCCGCGATCCTCGAGACCCGGGCGCGCGTGATGCGCTCGATGCTGACCACGCTGTTCGCGTCGCTCGGCACGCCGATGCTGGTCGCGGGCGACGAGTTCGGCCGTACGCAGAACGGCAACAACAACGCGTATTGCCAAGACAACGAGATCAGCTGGCTCGATTGGGAGAAGGCGAAGTCTCCCGAAGGCGATGCGCTGATCGACTTCACCGCGCGGCTGATCGCGCTCCGCCGCGACTATCCGATGCTCCGCGCTGGCAACTTCCTCTACGGTGAAGATACGCCCGCGGAAGGCCTCAAGGACATCGAATGGTGGGACGAGCGCGGCCTGCAACTCACGTCCGAGGATTGGGAGAACACCAACGGCCGTGCTCTGGTGATGCGTCGCGCCTGCGAGCGGGACTCGGGTGAGGTGCAGGTGATCTCGCTGTTCCTGAACGCCTCGGAAGGTCCGCTGACCTTCCACATGCCGCCCCCGGCCGAGGTAGAGCGCACGGTGTTGATCGACAGCAGCAGGCCCGACCAGCTGGCGACGCCGATCAAGGACAGCTATGAGCTCCCCCCGCAGGGTGCGGCGTTGCTGACCTAGACGATCGCAGCAGCATGATGGCCTGGGGACCTACGCTCGCCGAAGACGGGACGACCTTCCGCTTCTGGGCACCCGATCGCGATGCGGTGACGCTGGAGATCGCCGATGGCGACGCGGTTCCCATGAGCAGCGAGGGGGAGGGCTGGTTTAGTGCTAAGGCCCCGGTCGGTGCGGGCGCACGGTACCGGTTCCGACTTGCGGACGATCTGACTGTTCCCGATCCGGCTTCGCGTGCACAGGACGGCGGCGTTCATGGTTGGAGCGTGGTCGTCGACCAAACCTATGACTGGCGGACCCCAGACTGGCACGGCCGATCGTGGGAAGAGATGGTCATTCAGGAAGTCCATGTCGGCGCGCTCGGCGGTTTCGCAGGCGTAGCGGACCACCTCTCGGCGATCGCCGCGCTCGGCATCACCGCGATCGAACTGATGCCCGTCAACGCGTTCGGCGGCACCCGCAATTGGGGCTATGACGGCGTGCTCCCCTACGCCCCCGCCGAAAGCTACGGAACGCCCGACGAGTTGAAAGCGCTGGTCGATCGCGCCCACGAGCTCGGCTTGGCCGTGTTCCTCGACGTGGTTTACAATCACTTCGGCCCCGATGGAAACTACCTTAGCGCCTATGCGAAGGGCTTCTTCCATCCCGAAGTCGACACCCCCTGGGGCGGCGCGGTCGCGGTCGACCAGGCGCCGGTCCACCGCTATTTCGTCGACAATGCGCTGATGTGGCTGAACGACTACAAGTTCGACGGCCTTCGCTTCGACGCGGTCCACGCGATCGAGAACGACGATTTCCTCGACGCGATGGCCGCCGAACTGCGCGAGAAGACAAAAGGTCGTCACGTCCACCTCGTCCTTGAGAACGAGGGCAACGACGCAGAGCGCCTCCACCCCGCCGCGTTCGATGCGCAGTGGAACGACGATTTCCACAACGTCCTTCACGTCCTGCTCACCGGCGAGACCAGCGCCTATTACGCCGACTTCGCCGACCGCCCCGCCGAACGCCTCGCGCGCTGCCTCGGCGAAGGCTTCATCTACCAGGGGGAGGGCTCACCCAACCACGACGGCAAGCCGCGCGGCAAGCCCAGCGCACACCTGTCGCCGACCGCGTTCGTCGCGTTCCTGCAAAACCACGACCAGATCGGCAATCGCGCGATGGGCGAGCGCCTGACGCTGCTTGCCGACGCCCAGAAGCTGCGTGCTGCCACTGCGTTGCTCTTACTCGGCCCGCAGATCCCGCTGCTGTTCATGGGCGACGAGCATGGCAGCGAAAGCCCGTTCCTGTTCTTCACCGATTTCCACGACGACCTCGCCGACGCGGTGCGCGAAGGCCGGCGCAAGGAATTCGCCAAGTTCGCCGCCTTCGCCGATCCCGAAGCACGCGAGGCGATCCCCGACCCCAACGCGCACGAAACCTTCCTTCAATCGCGAGCACGGCCCGGCGCCGATGCGGCCGAGTGGCAGGACCTGTACCGAACCCTGCTTAAGATCCGACACGAGCAGATCATCCCTCGCCTGCGTAACACGACCACGATCGGTGCCGAGGTGATCGGCGAGGGGGCGGTCGTTGCGCGCTGGAAAATGGGTGACAGCGCAATCCTGACAATTGCGCTCAACCTCGGCGACGATGTCGTTGATTTTCCAGCGATAGAGGCTTCGCCGATCTTCGCCGATAATGAACCGGGGGAGGGGGCCAGCGTGGCAGTATGGCTGGATCGATGAGCAGCCTCCGAGCACTCGCTGTCGCGGCCGGCATGCAACCCGAATGGCAGGACGCAGCGGGTCGTCGCCATACCGTCGCCGACGGCGCGTTACAGGCGATCCTGGATCGTCTCGGCCACCCTTCCGCGAGCAAAACGCAGATCGCCGCCAGCCTCGCCGCGATCGACGCGCGAGACGCGCAGGGTGTCCGTTTCCTGTCCGTCGATGTGGGAGACCCGATCCGGCTGGCATCGAAGGTATCAGGCAAAGCCGAACTTACGTTCGAAGACGGTACGACGCGCTCCGTCACGGTTGATGACAGCACCTTAAGTCCGATAGGGAGGTGCGGCTACCACAAGCTTGAAATCAATTGCGAAGTCATCGACATTCTCGTCGCGCCGCGCCGCTGCTACACGATCGCCGATGCGCTACCGGGCCGCAAACTCTGGGCGCCCGCCGTCCAGATCCCGAGCCTGCGCACCGATGCGCCCAAGGCGTTCGGTGACTTCGTTTCGCTCGCAGACGCCGCCCGAGCCTTTGGCCAGCGCGGCGGCGATGCCCTCGCGATCAGTCCGACGCACGCGTTGTTCCCCGCCGACGCCAGCCGATACAGCCCTTACGCACCCTCAAGCCGGCAGTTCCTCAACGGGCTCTACGGCGACCCGGCGGCATTTGGTGCAAAGTTCGACAGCCGCGACTGCCCCGAACTGATCGACTGGCACGCCGCGATCCCCGAAAAGCTCGCGCGACTACGCAAGAGCTTCGACCAAGTGCTTCCACAGATTGAAGAAACCCTGACAACGTTCAGGCGACAAGGTGGCGACGACCTCGAACGCCATGCCGAGTTCGACGCCCTCCACGCGCACTTCTTCGCGACCACCGGTGCACGCGGCTGGCAGCAATGGCCGACCGAGTATCACGATCCTGCTAGCCCTACCGTCCGCCGCTTCGCCACGGAGCATGCGGACGACGTCACGTTCTACATTTTCCTCCAATGGCTAGCGCGGCGCGACCTCGACGCCGCGCATACGGCCGCCAAGGACGCCGGCATGGCGGTCGGGCTCATCGCCGATCTTGCCGTGGGCATGGACCCGGGCGGCAGTCATGGCTGGAGTCGCCGCCGCGACCTGCTGACCGGCCTGTCGATCGGCGCACCGCCCGATCCGCTCGGGCCGGATGGGCAAAGCTGGGGCATCACCGGGTTCGATCCGCAAGCGCTGCGGGATACCGCCTTTGCCCCGTTCATTGCTACGATCCGCTCAGCGCTCACACACGCCGGCGGCATTCGGATTGACCACGCGTTCGGCCTTCGCCGCCTCTGGATCGTCCCCGAAGGCGCCTCAGCCGCAGAGGGCGCGTATCTGGACATGCCGTTCGACGACATGATGCGGATCATCGCCATGGAATCGCAGCGGGCGAAGGCGATCGTCATTGGCGAAGACCTCGGCACCGTTCCCGACGGGTTCCGCGAGGGGATGGACGCGCGCGCGATGCTCGGGATGCGCGTGCTCTGGTTCGAGCGCGATACAGACGGCTTCGTGCCCCCTGCGCAATGGTCGGCGGATGCGGTCGCAATGACCGGTACGCACGATCTGGCGACGATCGCTGGGTGGTGGAGCGGCCGCGACATCGACTGGACGTGGGAACTCGGCCGTAAGTCCGACGCGCCAGACGAACCCGCCGACCGCGCCGCTCGTGCCGAAGACCGCGCCGCACTCTGGTCCGCTTTCGACACGGGCGCCAAACAGCCATCGCTCGAAGATACCGACCCGGTCGTCGACGCCGCGATCGCGCATGTCGCCGGCACGCCCTGCGCGCTGGCGATCATACCCATTGAGGACCTCGCTGGGCTGATCGAGCAACCGAACCTCCCCGGCACGATCGACGAACATCCCAATTGGCGCCGTCGCATGCCCGACACGACCGAGACGCTCCTGCAACGTCCCGACGTCGCCACCCGCATCGCCACGCTCAACGCCGCGAGACCATCATGACCCCCCGCGCAACCTATCGCTTCCAGTTCCACAAGGACTTCACCTTCGCCGACGCGGAAGCGCTGGTGCCGTATCTCGACGCGCTCGGGATCAGCCACCTCTACGCCTCGCCAGTCACTACCGCCCGCAGTGGTTCGACGCATGGCTATGACGTCGTCGATCCGACCCGGATCAATCCCGAACTCGGCGGCGAAGAGGCCTTTCGCCGCCTTGTCACAGCGCTCCGGTCGCGCGGTATGGGCGTCATTATCGACATCGTGCCCAACCACATGGGCGTTGCCGGTGGTGAGAATGCGTGGTGGAATGATGTTCTAGCACACGGTGAAACCAGCGAATTCGCCCGCTACTTCGACATCGACTGGCGTGAGAAGCTCGTGCTCCCGATCCTCGGCGATCCGCTCGCCGAAACGCTGGCCAGCGGCGCGCTCAAGGTCGAGCAGGTCGACGGCCGCTATGTCCTCGAAGCGTACGGCGAACACCGCCTGCCGATCCGCGACGAAGATCAGCCCACCGCAGCGACCGACGATATCGCTGCGCTGGTCGATCGCCAGCATTACCGTCTCGCCTCCTGGCGCGTCGCGAATGACGAACTCAACTGGCGACGGTTCTTCACGATCAACGACCTCGCCGGCCTCCGCGCCGAAGACCCCATCGTGTTCGAGGCGACGCACGCACTGTATTTCCGCCTGTACGCCGAGGGCCTGATCGACGGCGTCCGCGTCGATCACGTCGACGGGCTGACCGACCCCGCGGGCTATTGCCGTCAGCTCCGTGCGAGGTTCGATGCGATCGAGCGTCCTGCCGATGTGCCACCCGGCCCCGCCTACATCGTCATCGAGAAGATCCTTGCCGACGGCGAACCGCTCAGCACCGACTGGGGCGTCGACGGCACCAGCGGGTACGACTTCATGGAGCAGGTCACGGCCTTGCTCCATGCCCCCGCCGGCGCCGAACCGCTCGCCAAACTTTGGGCGGACATAAGCGGGAGGTCTGCCGACTTCGCGCCCGAGGAACTGCGCGCGCGACAGGAATTGCTAGCGTGGCAGTTCGATGGCCAGCGCCGCCGCTGCGTCGACACCTTTGTCGCGCTCGCTCGATCGACGCCCGAATGTGATGGCCTAACGCGTGGTATGCTCGACCGCGCGATCGAGCGCCTACTGTGGGTCTTCCCCGTCTATCGTACCTATGGGACGGGCGATGCCGCCCCGGCAGCGGACGCTGCGATCCGCGAGACAGTCCGCCAACGCGTCGCGCAGTTCGTTCCGCCGGGCGAGGACGCAGTCGTCGAGCGGATCCTCGCATGGCTGGCAGGCGAGGGACCCGCCGATGCAAAGCTCGCCGCCGAGGCGGTGCGGAAGTTCCAGCAACTCTCCGCGCCTATCGCCGCCAAGGCGGTCGAGGACACCGCGTTCTATCGCTACGGCCGCCTGCTCTCGCGCAACGACGTTGGGTTCGACGCCGCTCGCATGTCGCTCGAAATCGACGACTTCCACGCGGCTATGGTCGAGCGCGCCCGCGATTGGCCGGCGGCCATGCTTGCGACCGCCACGCATGACCACAAGCGGGGCGAAGACGTCCGTGCACGGCTCGCGGTGCTGAGCGAAGTTCCCGACCTCTGGCGCGCGCGCGTGGAACGATGGCGCGAACTTGCCGCGCCGTTTGACGATGGGGTCGATCCCGCCGACGCGTATATGCTGCTCCAGACGCTGTTCGGCGCTTGGCCCGAGCGCCTGACTGGATCGGATACAGAAGGATTGTCGGACTTTGCCGAGCGGATCGTCGCGTGGCAGGAAAAGGCGTTGCGTGAGGCCAAGCTGCGCTCGTCCTGGGAGGCGCCGGACGAGGCGTATGAGAACCGCTGTCACGGGCTGGCACGCGCGCTGCTCGATCCCGAGCGATCGCCGGCTTTCCTCGACGACATTACCGCGTTCGTCGGGCGGATCGCACCCGCGGCGGCGACGAACGGCCTTGCGCAGGTCGCGCTGCGCTACACCGTTCCTGGCGTCCCCGATCTGTATCAGGGCACGGAGATCGCCGACCTGAGCCTGGTCGATCCCGACAACCGTCGCCCGGTCGATTACGCGCAGCTTCAGGCTTCGCTCGCCGCTGATACGCCAGCGAAGATGGCGCTGATCCGACAGCTTCTCGCGCTGCGAAGGACGCATCCGACGGTGTTCTCGGAGGGACGTTACGAGCCCATCGCGTTAAGCGGTATCCGCGCCGACCACGCCATTGCGTTTTGTCGGATCGGTGCGGATGCAATTTTGCGGTGCGTGATCCCGCTACGCTGTGCCGAGCGCTATCTCGACCGGATCGACGCCCGCGACTGGTGGGGCGACACCGCGCTCGCATCTGGCGAAGCGCTCGCCGATCTGCTCGGCGAGCGTTCCGTGTCGATCGAGATGCTGCCCGCGAAAAGCTGAGCGATCAGCGGCCTGCGAGATAGTGGGCGAGCGGGTCGATCATGTCCTCCGGGATGCGGCGGGCGATGACCGGCATCGTCGACTGCGATTTGCGAGCATCGACCACCGTCTCTTCGCCGCGCCAGTTGCGGAGGCGTTGCGCGATGTAGCTGGCGCGCTGGCCGGCGAGAACAGGGTAGGGCTTGCCGGGGGCGTGGCAGCTCGCGCAGGCGGGGAGCTGGACTTTCGGCAGTCCCTCACGGTCAATCCTGGCGGCTTCGGTCGAGCCTGAGGATGTTGCCCGGCCAATGCCCGGCATCGCGGCGAAGTGATCCGCCAGCCGGGTCATTTCATCAGGCGTCAGCGTCGCGGCGGCGTTCGCCATCACTGCGCTCTGGCGCTTGCCCGTCGCATAGGCCTCCAGCGCCGCGCGGAGATACGCCGGGCTCTGGCCGCCGAGCACGGGCATGTCGGGCTGGCCTCGGCCACGTCCGTTTGCGCCGTGACAACCGGCGCAGGTCGCGATCTTCGCATCGGCGACACCAGGCACTTCGGTCAGCGAGCGATAGGTCGCGGGCGTCATTTCGGGGAGCAGGCGGACGAAGGCGACCATGCGGCGAACTTCGTCGTTGCGGTCCTTGGCGGCCCAGCCGGGCATGCCGGTGTATTTGACGCCGTGCTTGAGGATCCAGAAGATCTGCTTGTCGGTCCACTCGCGCGCGTTGATCGAAAGGTTCGGGGCAGGGGGCGTCGCGGCCTGCATCACGGGTAGCGGGCGGACGCCGGGCGCGCCGTGGCACGAGGCGCAGCTTGCCTTGAACAGGCCGGCGACGCTGACGAGGCCTTCGTTCGCCTTGGGATCGTCGGGGGCGGTGACCGCGGCGTAGGTGCGAACCGAGTTGCGCATCGTCCAGTGGAGGAACCAGTCGGTGATCTTCCAATGGCCCGACGAGGCGGCGATGTTGAACACGCCCGACCAGGCGAACAACAGCCCGGCGAGCGCCAGCGCGACGATGGCGGCGGCGGCGCGCGCCCAAGTAATCCGGATCGTCATGCGGTCGCGCTCCGTGTCTTCAACAGTCCGCCGAGCATGGCTAGCCCGCCGATGAAATAGCTCGCCGCGCCGACCATCAGCATGACGACGCCGCCAAGTTGCTGGTCTTCGAGCGCGTCGAGGCCGTGTGTTGCCGGGTGCATTGCCATCATTGCGTAGAGCGGTCGGGGGGCGAGACCGATCAGCGCTCCGAGCAGGGTCATGTGCATCGAGGTCAGCAACAAGGCTGCCACGCCTGAGGCGCGACGGTCGGTCGCACCGCCAATGCGCGTCCCGAGCACAGCGCTCCACAGGAGGACGCCCGCAATGAGGAAGCTCGCCTGTTCGATGAGTAGCGCGAGGGGTTGCATGTCGACGCGGAGTCTCAGTGCCGGGAGGTGCCAGAGCCAGACGACGACGAGTTCGACGAGCGACATCGCGAGCGGGGTCACGACCGTCGGCCAGCGCTCGGCGGGATCGAAGCTGCTCCCGGCAACCCCGTATGCGAGGAACGGCGCGGCGACGGCGACCGCTATCATGTGACCCGCCATGTGGCCGACCATCCCGAGCGGTGCGGCGGCGAAGGCCCAGCCGAGCGGGACTAGCGCGGCGCCCAGTGCGAGGCTCGCGCGTCTCATCGGCAATCGCCGAAGATGATGACCGGGAGCGCCGTGAAGATCACCGCAACGAAGCTCAGGCCCGCCAGCAACCGCGTCGACAGCGCCAGAAAACGGAGCCGGTCGATTGCGGTGCCCTGTTCGTGCGGCGGCGGATCACCAGGTGTCTCCGACTGGACCCGCGCGATATAGCCCGCCGCGACGATCCCCAGCAGCGCGACGATCGTAGCGATCAGCGTTGCGAGCGGGAAGCCGTTCAAGGCAGTCCCCGGGGTCGGTGATTTCGCGCAGGTTACCGCGACCCACAGGTAGCAGAACAGGAAATGCACGGCCCAGATCGTCGGCGGGACGATCAGCGTCCACAGCGTGACCTTCAGGTCGCGCGCCCAATGCTTCTTCATGCGACACCCGGGAACAGGCCGATCGTGCAGAACGTCACGATGGCCGTCAGCGCGAGAAAGTGGTGGTACACGGTGATGTTGCGCAGGTCTGCGTCATAGACCGGCGTCATCTTCCCCGCGAGGCTGCGCGCAAGCGTGTAGGCCTGCATGATGACTCCGATCGCGGCATGCACCGCGGTCCAGATCGCCAGCGTCCAGACGATCGCGGGATAGACGTGGAGCTCGGGATCGAGCCCCGAATACCAAGGCCCGGCAAGCCCGGCGAACAGGCTCGCCAGCGTCGCGACGATCCCGACGACCAGCAGTGCACGACCCGCACCGACGTTGCCGCGCCGGTGCACTTCGCGCGCGCCGACGGTCGCGGCCCAGCCGGTCAGCGTCAGCGCCAACGCAACCATCGGCCAGAACACGCCCGGGCCGTTGAGTCCCACGCCGCTCGGTGGGAAATCGTTGTGGATCGTCCAGAAGAAGAAATAGCCGAACACGAGCCCCGAGAACGCGGTCGCGTCCGCCATCATCGTGATGAACATCGCCCACCAGCCCGGCGCCGACGGCCCGGAGGTATAGAGCGGCACCTCGATGCCGTGGCCGATATGCTTGGTCGGCTTTTCGGGGATCTCGGCGGTGCCGGTCCACAGCCACCACAGCACGCACGCGACCGTCGCGACGCCGCTGACCGCCGACCAGATATACAGGTGGTAGGTCGTCAGGATGAACACGCCCGCCAGCGCGACCGCGGTCATCATCGGCTTTACGCTCGGCGTACCCAGGCGGATCACCTGCACCGGGCGCGCGTCGAGCACGGAGGTGACAATGGACTCGCGCCGCATCTCCTCAGCGTCGGGCAGGAAGAAGCGGCCCTCGTCGACCTTCTGGACGAAGTTCTTCTGGTCCCAGATCGGATAGCGGCTCTCAATCAGCGGCACCGAACGGATACCCCAGTCCTCGTCGTCCGGATGCGCAAGCCACTCCAGCGTGCCGGCGTTCCAGGGATTGCGTGGGGCCTTCGGACGACGCGGCGACAGTGCGAGGTCGATGCAGACGATCACCACGCCGAGCGCGAACATGTACGACCCGATCGTCGAGGCAAGGTTCAGCCCGCCAATCCCTAGCTCCTCGGGATAGGTGAACACGCGCCGCGGCATGCCGAGCAGGCCCGACAGATGCATCGGGAAGAACGTCACGTTCATGCCCACGAACATGATCCAGAACGCGATCCGCCCCAGCCTGTCGCTGAGCTTCTTCCCGGTGATCAGCGGCCAGTAATAATACAGCCCCGCGAACAGCGGCAGCAGCGTGCCACCGATCAGCACGTAATGGAGATGCGCGACGATGAAATAGGTGTCGTGCGCTTGCCAGTCGAACGGCGCGACCGCCACCATCACGCCGGTCAGCCCGCCGATCACGAACACGGCGAGGCTGCCCGATGCGTAGAGCAACGGCGTCGATTTCTTGACGTTGCCCGCCCAGAGCGTCGCGATGAACACGAAGATCTGCACGCCGGTCGGGATCGCCACCGCTTCCGACGCCGCCGCGAAGAAGGCGAGGCTGATCTTCGGCAGCCCGGTCGTGAACATGTGGTGGACCCACAGCCCGAAGCTCAGGAACGCCGTCCCGACCGCGGCCAGCACGATCCACGGATAGCCGAGCAGATGCCGTTGCGCGAAGGTCGGGATCAGCATCGCGAACAGCGCGATCGACGGCAGGAAGACGATGTAGACTTCCGGATGCCCGAAGATCCAGAACAGGTGCTGCCACAGCAGCGGGTCGCCACCCTTCTCCGCGTTGAAGAACGGCCAGTTGAGCAACCGCTCCATCTCGAACAGGACGTCGCCCGCGATCAGCGGCGGGAACGCGAACAGGATCATCACCGCGACGACCAGGATGTACCAGGCGTAGAGCGGCATCAGGTTGAGGCGCATGCCGGGCGGACGGCATTTCAGCACGCCGACGATAAGCTCGACTGCGGCGGCGACCGACGACACCTCGATGAAGCTCAGCCCCAGCATCCAGATGTCCGCGCCGAGCCCGCTCAGGTCGGTCCGCGTCGTCAGCGGCGGATACATGAACCAGCCGCCATCGGGCGCCGCGTCGAAGAAGATCGAGCCCGACACGAACACGCCGCCAATCAGGAAGCTCCAGTATCCGAACGACGACAGCCGCGGAAACGGCAGGTCGCGTGCGCCGAGCAGCTGCGGCAAAAGGATGATCGACACCGCCTCGAACATCGGCACCGCGAACAGGAACATCATCATCGAGCCGTGCAGCGTGAACAGCTGGTTGAACGTGTTCGCCGTGACGAGATCGTTGTTCGGCACCGCCAGCTGCGTGCGCATGATCAGCGCGAGCACGCCTGCGAACAGCATGAAGCCGAACGCGGTCAGCGTGTACCACACGCCGATCCGGTTGTTGTTGACGTCGGTCCAGCGGAAGAACCAGCCCGACGGCGGCTTCCACACTTCACGCAGGCGATCCTCCTGGCCTTTCCGCACCGCAGGATCGTTCTGATCGGGCGCGACATAGGGGGTGCTCTCGGTGGTCATTTGAGCCCCTGAAGGTAGCTGGCGATTTGGTCGGCTTCGGCGGCCGACATCTGCGGGAAGGCGGGCATCCGCACGCCGGGCTTGGTCTTGCCCGGATCGCGTACGAAGCCGGAAATGTTGGCGTGAGTCATCGGCAGCACACCCGCGGCGAGTGTCGGGCGCGAGCCGAAGTGGGTGAGGTCGGGGCCGATCTTCGCGACCGGGCCGACGCCGCGGACGCTGTGACAACCGCTACAGCCATAGCTTGCGAACAGACGCGCGCCCGGCGACGCGGTAACGATAGCGGGCTTGCGCTGCTCGGCGAGCCAGCGCTCGAATGCGGCCGGCTCCATCGCGATCACGTCGAACGCCATCAGCGCATGGCCGAGCCCGCAGAACTCCGCGCAGACGCCGCGGTACGTGCCCGCCTTGGTCGCGCGGACGACGAGGCGGTTGGTGCGGCCGGGGATCATGTCCATCTTGCCGGCCAGCCCGGGCACCCAGAAGCTGTGGATGACGTCGGGGCTGCGCAGCGACAGTTCGACGGTGCGTCCGACGGGAAGGCGCAGTTCGTTCGCGGCCTCGACCACCGATCCGCCGGGCGGCGCATAGCGGACGCGCCACCAGAATTGCTCGCCCTCGACGCCGATGCGAAGATCGCCGTTGGCCACCTCGCGCGGGCGCATCGCGGGGAGGGCGTAGAGCAGCAGGCCGAGCAGCAGGATTGAAGGGCCGATGCCGCCGAGCCACAGCACCAGCTTCATGCCGCCCTGGTGTGTCAGCCGCCCCTCGGGTGCGCGCATCGCGTGACGCATCAGCAACGCGAGCCCACCCGCGAGGATGATCGCGCCGATGACCAGAACGATGGTGATCGAGAGGACCTTGTCCGCTTCCTCGCCGAACGGCGCGAGCGTCGACTGGTGTCGGTTGCACGCTGCCAACAATGGCAGGCACGCGCCCACGGAAAGAAAAATAGCCTTCCGCATCATCACCTTGCCACCCTTTGGAAGGGGGTCCCCTAGCGGTGGGGGCGGGGCGGCGTAAACCCAAAAATGACAATTATTTCATGTATGGCCGGAGCGCTGTCGCTTATCTTCGATCAGGATGCGCCGTTGAACGGGGCTGGCTCCGCCCGGAGTCGATGCCGGAGCCTGCGCTCCGGCGTCCAGATCAGGCGGCGAACTGGTTCATCGTGTTGTGCGCGCCGCCGGCCTTCAACGCCGCCTCGCCCGCGAAATACTCCTTGTGGTCGTCGCCGAGATCCGAGCCGGACATGTTCTGGTGCTTCACGCAGGCGATGCCCTCGCGGATCTCCTTGCGCTGGACGCCCTTCACATAGCCGAGCATCCCAGCGTCGCCGAAATACTCCTTGGCGAGGTTGTCGGTCGAGAGTGCCGCAGTGTGATAGGTCGGCAGCGTGATGAGGTGGTGGAAAATGCCCGCGCGCTTGGCCGAGTCCGCCTGGAAGGTGCGGATGCGTTCGTCGGCTTCGTCGGCCAGCGCGGTGCCGTCATAGTCGACGCTCATCAGGCGTGCGCGATCATAGGCGGAGACGTCCTTGCCCTCTTCGACCCAGGCGTCGAACACCTGCTGGCGGAAGTTCAGCGTCCAGTTGAAGCTCGGCGAGTTGTTATAGACGAGCTTCGCGTTGGGCACGACTTCGCGGATGCGGTCGACCATGCCGGCGATCTGTTCGATGTGCGGCTTCTCGGTCTCGATCCAGAGCAGGTCCGCGCCATTCTGTAGCGACGCGATGCAGTCCATCACGCAGCGATCTTCGCCCGAGCCGGCGCGGAACTGGAACAGGTTGGAGGGCAGGCGTTTCGGGCGGAGCAGCTTGCCGTCGCGGTTGAGGATGACGTCGCCGTTCTGCGCGGTCGCCGGGTCGATCTCCTCGCAATCGAGGTAAGAGTTATACTGGTCGCCGAGGTCGCCGGCTGTCTTGCTGACCGCGATCTGCTTGGTGAGGCCCGCACCGAGCGAGTCGGTGCGCGTGACGATAATGCCGTCCTCGACGCCGAGTTCGAGGAACGCGTAGCGACACGCGCGGACCTTCGCGAGGAAATCCTCGTGCGGCACGGTGACCTTGCCGTCCTGATGGCCGCACTGCTTCTCGTCACTGACCTGGTTCTCGATCTGGAGTGCACACGCACCCGCCTCGATCATCTTCCGCGCGAGCAGGTACGTCGCCTCGGCATTACCGAAGCCCGCGTCGATGTCGGCTATGATCGGCACGACGTGCGTCTGGTGGTTTTCGATCGCGTTCAGCAGGCGCTGCTCCTCGATCGCGTTGCCGGCAGCGCGCGCGGCGTCGACCTCGCGGAACATCATGCCGAGTTCGCGTGCGTCGGCCTGGCGGAGGAAGGTGTAGAGCTCCTCGATCAGCGCAGGGACGCTGGTCTTTTCGTGCATCGACTGGTCGGGCAGGGGGCCGAACTCGCTCCGCATCGCCGCGACCATCCAGCCCGAAAGGTAGAGGTATCGGCGGTCGGTGGTGCCGAAGTGCTTCTTGATGCTGATCATCTTCTGCTGCGCGATGAAGCCGTGCCAGCAGCCGAGAGACTGCGTGTAGGTGGTGGGGTCGGCGTCGTAGGCGGCCATGTCCTTGCGCATGATCGCGGCGGTGTAGCGGGCGATGTCGAGGCCGGTGGCGAAGCGGTTCTGGAGCCGCATCCGCGCGACCGATTCTGGCGAGATCGCGTCCCAAGTGCCGTTCTGGTCGGCGATGAGGTTGGTGATCCGGGCGATGTGCGTCTGGTAGGTCACGGGCGATCCTTCGCTGCTGCGTTGATCGTCGTGTAGGGTTGTTGACAGGGTTTTGGTCGGGAATGCGGTTGGGGATGAGGTGTGGATGTCACTGGCAGCGGACGCGTCGTGTCGTTGTGTAAAGAAGATTACAGAACGGGATAGGCAGCCATGATACGAAAAAGGGCGCCTGGATTGCTCCGGGCGCCCTCTTCCAATTCACCGACGTGGCAAAGCCACGCCGTCGGTCGTCGCGGTTCGCGACGCCGGCCGGGCTTCGGCGTCTCGCGGTCAGCTTGCGCTGGCCGCGTGCGCCGTGCGCCTTACCCGCTGTAGTACATGTCATACTCGACCGGGCTAGGCGTCATCTCCCAACGCGCAACCTCAGCGTACTTGATCTCGACATAGCTCTCGATCTGATCCTTCGAGAACACGTCGCCCTTCAGCAGGAAGTCGTGATCCGCGAGCAGGCATTCGAGCGCCTCGCGGAGCGAGCCCGCGACGGTCGGGACCTGGGCGAGCTCTGCCGGCGGCAGGTCGTACAGGTTCTTGTCCATCGCTTCGCCCGGATGGATCTTGTTGAGGATGCCGTCCATGCCGGCCATCATCAGCGCCGCGTAGGCAAGATACGGGTTGGCCAGCGCGTCCGGGAAACGCACTTCGACGCGCTTCGCCTTGGGGCCGGTGCCGTACGGAATGCGGCACGATGCCGAGCGGTTGCGTGCCGAATAGGCGAGCAGCACCGGCGCTTCGTAGCCGGGGACGAGGCGCTTGTAGCTGTTGGTCGACGGGTTGGTGAACGCGTTGACCGCCTTGGCGTGCTTGATGATGCCGCCGATAAAGTACAGGCACATGTCGCTGAGGCCCGCATAGCCATTGCCGGCGAACAGCGGGGTCTTGCCTTCCCAGATCGAGAAATGCGTGTGCATCCCCGAGCCGTTGTCCTCCTTGATCGGCTTCGGCATGAACGTTGCCGTCTTGCCGTACGCATGCGCGACCTGGTGGACGACATACTTGTAGATCTGCATGCGATCCGCGGTCTGCGTCAGCGTGCCGAACGTCAGGCCCAGCTCATGCTGCGCGGCTGCGACCTCGTGGTGATGCTTGTCGCAGGGCAGGCCCATCTCGATCATCGTCGAGACCATCTCGCCGCGGATGTCGACGGCGCTATCGACCGGTGCGACCGGAAAATAGCCGCCCTTGGCGCGCGGACGGTGGCCGAGGTTGCCGCCCTCGTACTCGCGACCCGAATTGCCCGGCAGCTCGATGTCGTCGATCTTGTAATAGCTGGTCGAATAGCTGTTCTCGAAGCGGACGTCGTCGAACATGAAGAATTCGGCTTCGGGGCCGACATACACGGTGTCGCCGACGCCGGTGGTCAGCAGATACGCCTCGGCGCGCTTGGCGGTCGAGCGCGGATCGCGTGAATACAGTTCCCCGGTCGACGGATCGGCGATGTCGCAGATCAGGATCATCATCGGCGTCGCCGAGAACGGATCGACATAAACCGCGTCGAGATCGGGCTTGAGCGTCATGTCGCTCTCGTTGATCGCCTTCCAGCCCTCGATCGACGAACCGTCGAACATCAGGCCGTCGGTCAGCTCGTCTTCGCCGATCAGGCTCGCGACCATCGTCAGATGCTGCCACTTGCCCTTGGGATCGGTGAACCGCAGATCGACCCACTCGATCTCCTGGTCCTTGATCATATTGAGAACGTCGGAGGCCGAATTCGCCATGATGCTTGCCCTTCGTTTTGAGATTTCCGCCGCATCATGCGGGGAATCTAATTGCGGTATGGAACGGGATTTCCACACAATGTTGCGTCGCGTCAAATGACGATGTCGTCACTCGTCGTCAACGCAATATGCGTGGTTCGAAACTAGATTGCGTCGTCGTCGCGCTCGCCAGTGCGGATGCGGAGCGCGCTCTCGACCGGGATGACGAAGATCTTGCCGTCGCCGATCCGGCCGGTCTGTGCGGCGGCCGCGATCGCCTCGACGACGCGTTGCGCGAGACCGTCCTCGACGACGACCTCGAGCTTCACCTTGGGCAGGAAGTCGACGACGTATTCCGCGCCGCGATACAGTTCGGTGTGGCCCTTCTGCCGGCCGAAACCCTTGGCCTCGGTCACGGTGATGCCGCTCACGCCGATCTCGTGCAGCGCTTCCTTCACCTCATCCAGCTTGAACGGCTTGATGATGGCTTCGATCTTTTTCACAGGTACGCCCCCGATTGTTGAAACCTTCGCCCTTTCAGACGAGCTGTACGCCCTGAAGGGCGCCTTGCACCAAGCGTGCCAGCCGCGGCGCCCTCGGGCAACCGCGGAATATCGTTGATTTCACTGCCCGAAATTGCGGCACCTTGGCGGTGCGTGCGCAATCCAAGGGCAGGGGCGCCGATCTCAGGATCTCGTGCAGCCGCGCAATCGGACGGCCGAGCCGGACGCCCTTGTCGGTCTCGACCAGCGGGCGTTCGATCAGCAGCGGGTCGATCATCATCGCATCGAGGATCGCCTCGGCGTCGCCATGCTTGACTGCCTTGGCGCCGTCCTCGGCCATGCGGAGCCCCTGGCGCGGCGTCATGCCGGCGCGGTCGTAGAGACGGACGAGTTCCGCGCGGGAGGGCGGGGTCTTGAGGTATTCGACGATCGTGACATCCGCTCCGGCGTCTTGCAGCAGCGCGAGCGCCTCGCGGGACTTGGAGCAACGCGGGTTGTGGTAGATCGTCGCCTTCACGAATGCTCCGTAATCATCTGACGCCCCGTCATCCCGCTCTACCTCCGTCATCCCAGCGAAAGCTGGGATCTCCCCGTTCGGGTCGCACCGCAAACCAAGCGAGAGATCCCAGCTTCCGCTGGGATGACGGGTGAGGTGGGGCGGCCGTTAAGCCCCCTGTTTGGCGAGCCACTCTTCCAGCCACTTGATCGTGTACGCGCCTTCCTGGAACTCAGGATCGTCGAGCAGCGCACGGTGCAGCGGGATCGTCGTCGTCACCCCCTCGATCACCATCTCCTCGAGCGCACGCCGCAATCGGCGCAGCGCACCCTGCCGAGTCGTCCCGTAGACGATCAGCTTGGCGATCATCGAGTCGTAGTAAGGCGGCACGCGATACCCGGCATACAGCCCGCTATCGACGCGGACGTGCATCCCGCCCGGTGCGTGATACACCTTCACCAGCCCCGGTGACGGCGCGAACGTGCGCGGGTCCTCGGCGTTGATGCGGCATTCGATGGCATGGCCCCGGAACTGGACGTCTTCCTGGCAGAGCGTCAGCGGATGACCCTCGGCCACGCGGATCTGCTCGCGCACGAGGTCCAGCCCGGTGATCATCTCGGTCACCGGATGCTCGACCTGGAGCCGGGTGTTCATCTCGATGAAGTAGAATTCGCCCGCTTCCCACAGGAACTCGATCGTCCCCGCGCCGCGATAGCCCATGTCGGCCATCGCCTTGGCGACGATCCCGCCCATCCGCTCGCGCTCTTCGGCGGTGATGATCGGCGATGGCGCTTCCTCGAGCACTTTCTGGTGGCGGCGCTGCAACGAGCAGTCGCGCTCGCCCAGGTGGATCGCGTTGCCATTGCCGTCGCCGAAGATCTGGAATTCGATATGCCGCGGATTGCCGAGGTATTTTTCCATGTAGACGGTGGCGTCGCCGAACGCGGCCTTTGCCTCGCTGCCGGCCTGCTGCATCTGCGTTTCGAGATCGGCGGCGTCGTTGACGACCTTCATCCCGCGACCACCGCCGCCTGATGCCGCCTTGATGATCACCGGATAGCCGATGTCCTCGGCGATCCGTTTGGCCTCAGCGATGTCGCTGATCGCACCGTCCGAACCGGGGACGAGCGGCAGC
Organism: Sphingomonas sp. PP-F2F-A104-K0414; assembly: GCF_004340945.1. Classification (GTDB taxonomy): domain Bacteria; phylum Pseudomonadota; class Alphaproteobacteria; order Sphingomonadales; family Sphingomonadaceae; genus Sphingomonas. The sequence continues at coordinate 107,410 of NZ_SLYD01000001.1, read as the reverse complement.
CCGAGAGCGCCAGCGGTACGCTTGGCTTGGACCTTGTCGCCCATCGTGCGGATGTGCTCGGGCTTCGGCCCGACGAACAGGATGTTGTGCAGCTCGACGATCTCCGCGAACTGCGCGTTCTCGCTGAGAAAGCCGTAGCCGGGATGGATCGCGTCCGCGCCCGAGATTTCGGCGGCCGAGATGATGTTCGGGATGTTCAGATAGCTGTCCGCGGCGGACGGCGGTCCGATGCAGATCGCCTCGTCCGCCAGCCGGACGTGCATCGCGTCGGCGTCGGCGGTCGAGTGCACCGCGACCGTCTTGATGCCCATCTCGTGGCAGGCACGATGGATCCGCAGCGCGATCTCGCCACGATTCGCAATGAGCAGCTTCTTGATTTGCGGCATTATTCCACCACGACCAGCGGCTGGTCGAACTCGACCGGCTGGCCGTTCTCGACCAGGATCGCGGTCACGGTACCGGCCGACGGCGCGACGATCGTGTTCATGACCTTCATCGCCTCGATGATAAGCAATGTGTCGCCCGCATTGACCTTCTGGCCGACGGTCGAGAACGGCTTCGCCTCGGGGTTGGCGGCGAGATAGACCGTGCCGACCATCGGCGACTTGACCGCGCTGGCGCTGATCGCCGGAGCGGACGCGCCGACCTCGGCCTGCGGGATCGACAGCGGCGCGGAAACGGGGGCCGGGGCGGGCGCCTGCGCGTAATGCGCGACGGGGGCAGCCTGAGCGGCCTTGCGCGCGACGCGAATACGGCGCGAGCCGTCCTCGACCTCGATCTCGGTCAGCTGCGTGGTGTCGAGCAGTTCGGCGAGCTGGCGTACCAGGGTCACGTCGACCTGCATCGCGCCTGTTGTTTCTGGTGTATCGTTCATGGCGGGGCCTCCTGTCAGAACCGTGCGACGGCTTCAAGCGCGAGCAGATACGAAAGCGCGCCGAAACCCGCGATCGTACCCTTCGCCGCCTGTCCGACCAGGCTCACATGCCTGAACGATTCACGCTTGTGGGGATTGGAAAGATGCACTTCGATCACCGGCGTCTTCACGCCCTTGATCGCGTCGTGCACCGCGACCGAGGTATGCGTGAACGCACCCGCGTTGAGGATCACGGCTTTCGCCCCACGCGCCTGCGCCTCCTGGATCCAGTCGACGAGATGCCCCTCGTGATTCGACTGGCGCATGTCGATCTCCAGGTCGAGCTCGCGGGCGCGGTCCTCCAGCATCCCGGCGATGTCGTCGAGCGTTTCGTCGCCATAGATTTCCGGCTCGCGCGTTCCCAGCAGGTTGAGGTTGGGGCCGTTCAGGACGAATATCGTATCGGGCAAGGGCGGCCTTTCGGTTACGGGTCGGTTGCGGGTGCTGCGGAGCGGTCTCTATATGCGCGTCACGCCATTCCTTACAGGCCCGTCTCGCGACAAGTCGAGCCGCGCCTTCGCTATATAGTGGATCACGCACCCATGCCCCATGCCGATGGCACCGTCTCGATCACCGTCAACGGCGAGCACAAGCGCGTCTCCGCCGGGCTTTCGCTCGCTGGCCTCGCGACCGAACTCGGCCTCGTACCCGAGAAGATCGCGGTCGAGCGGAACATGGAAGTCGTGCCGCGCTCGACCTTGGCCAACGTGATGGTCGAGGACGGCGACGATCTCGAGATCGTGCATTTCGTCGGAGGCGGCGACCATGAGGACAGCTGGACCGTCGCCGGCCAGACCTTCAAGTCGCGGCTGATCGTCGGCACCGGCAAGTACAAGGATTTTGCGCAGAACGCCGCCGCGGTCGAGGCGTCGGGCGCGGAGATCGTCACGGTCGCCGTCCGTCGCGTCAACGTGTCGGACCGCAACGCGCCGATGCTGACCGACTTCATCGATCCGAAGAAGATCACCTACCTCCCCAACACCGCCGGCTGCTTCGATGCCGAATCGGCGATTCGCACGCTGCGACTAGCGCGCGAGGCGGGCGGCTGGGAACTGGTGAAGCTCGAAGTGCTCGGCGAGGCGAAGACGCTGTATCCCGACATGGTCGAGACGCTGCGCGCGACCGAGATCCTGGCCAACGAGGGCTTCAAGCCGATGGTCTATTGCGTCGACGATCCGATCGCCACCAAGCGCCTGGAGAATGCCGGCGCGGTCGCGATCATGCCGCTGGGCGCGCCGATCGGCTCGGGGCTCGGCATCCAGAACCGCGTGACGATCCGGCTGATCGTCGAGGGGGCAGGGGTACCCGTGCTGGTCGACGCCGGCGTCGGCACCGCGTCGGATGCTGCGGTGGCGATGGAGCTCGGCTGCGACGGCGTGCTGATGAACACGGCCATTGCCGAGGCGAAGGACCCGCTGATGATGGCGGCGGCGATGAAGGCCGCGGTCGAATCGGGGCGGCTCGCCTACCGTGCCGGGCGGATGGGGCAGCGTCGCTATGCCGATCCGTCGAGCCCATTGGCGGGCTTGATCTGAAACATAGGTCATGACGCAAACGTCACGGAACCCACGGTAAAGACGGCCGTTATACCTTAGCAAGTTCAAGCGGCCCGGTTGGCGGGTCCGCAGAAGCAAGTGGAGGCTCTGATGGGCGAGTTCACCGACAAGGTCGCAGCAGCAGGCAACAAGGTTGCAGGCAACGTCAAAGAAGCCGTCGGCAAGGCGACCGACAACGAGAAGCTGGTAGCAGAAGGCGAAGCGCAGCAGGCCAAGGGCACTGCGCAGAACGTCAAGGGTAGCGTCAAGGGCGCACTCGGCGACGACATCTAAGCTTTGGCTTGATGTGAGAATACAGGCCGCTTCGGGAAACCGGGGCGGCCTTTTCTTTGCGCAACGTGTCCTAGCACCACCCCGGCGAAGGCCGGGGCCCAATTGGGGGACGATTCTGATTAAGAACAGCGCGCCCTTACATCGGCCATGCCCATTGGGCCCCGGCCTTCGCCGGGGTGGTGCCTTCGCCGGGGTGGTGCAGAGAACCAAACCGCCTTGCCCAACCCGCCAACCTCCCCCACGAGCACCCGCATGACCCTCCCCACTCGCACCTACGCCGCCTTCCTGTTCGACATGGACGGCACGATTCTCACCTCGATCGCGTCCGCCGAGCGCACCTGGACCAAATGGGCGATCGCGCATGGCCTCGACGCCGCGACGTTCGTGCCGACGATCCACGGCGTGCAGTCGGTCGAGACCGTTCGCCGCCTGAACCTCCCCGGCGTCGACCCGGTCGCCGAAGCCGCGGCGATCACTGCCGCCGAGATGGAAGATGTCGACGATATCGAACCGATCGCCGGGGCTGCTGCGTTCCTGGCCAGCCTGCCGCCCGAGCGCTGGACGATCGTCACCTCGGCACCGCGGGCGTTGGCCGAAGTCCGGTTGAAGGCTGCCGGCTTGCCGATGCCTGCCACCATGATCGCAGCCGACGACATCCCCAACGGCAAACCCGCACCGGACTGCTTCCTCGTCGCGGCCGAACGGCTCGGCGTTGCGGCGGGCGATTGCCTCGTGTTCGAGGACGCCGCCGCCGGGATCGCCGCGGGCGAAGCGGCGGGAGCGGACGTGCTGGTTATCACCGCCACGCATTCGCACGGTGTCGCGACGTCACATCCGACGGTGGTCGATTATGTCGGGTTGTCGGTCGCGGTCGGGCCGGACGGTCTGGTCGTCACGCGAGACTGACGCCCCGCCCTTCGTCATCCTGACGAAAGTCAGGATCCAGAGCCACGAAGCGCACCGACGGTTACCCTGGATCCTGACTTTCGTCAGGATGACGGAGGTGAGGGTAGCATCTGGGGCTCAGAACAGCCCCTCGATCAGCCCTTCGTCGTTCAAATGAATCGCCTCCGCTGCGGGCACGCGCGGCAGGCCCGGCATCGTCATGATCTCGCCGCAGATCGCGACGACGAACCCCGCACCCGCCGCAAGGCGGACTTCGCGGACCGGCACGATGTGACCGGTCGGCGCGCCCAACAGAGCGGGATCGGTCGAGAAGCTATACTGCGTCTTGGCGAGGCAAACGGGCAGATGGCCGTAGCCCGCATCCTCCCAGCGCTTGAGTTGCGCGAGCACGCTCGGCTCCGCGACCGCATGCTCCGCGCGATAAATCCGCCGCGCCACGGTGTCGATCTTGTCGAACAGCGACAGTTCGTCGCCATAGATCGGCGCAAACCCGCCACCATGCGTCTCGCAGATCTCGGCGACCGCGTCGGCCAGTTCGACTGCGCCCGCGCCCCCGTCGGCCCAATGCCGGCACAGGATCGCGCGCGAACCGTGCTGGGCAGCGGCCTCGACGATCGCCGCGATCTCGGCGTCACTGTCGGTGTAGAAATGGTTGATCGCGACGATCGCGGGGACGCCGAACTGGCGGATGTTCTCGATGTGGCGGACAAGATTGACCGCGCCCTTGCGGACCGCCTCGACATTCTCGTGCGCGAGGTCGGCCTTCGCGACGCCGCCGTTCATTTTCAGCGCGCGCGCGGTTGCGACGATCACGACCGCGTCGGGGGCGAGGCCCGCCTGGCGGCACTTGATGTCAAAGAACTTTTCCGCGCCCAAGTCCGCGCCGAAGCCCGCTTCCGTCACCACGTAGTCGCCGAGCGAAAGCGCTGCCCGCGTCGCGATCACCGAGTTGCAGCCGTGCGCGATGTTGGCGAACGGCCCGCCATGGAGGAACGCGGGCGTGCCCTCGAGCGACTGGACGAGGTTGGGCTTGATCGCCTCCGCCAGCAGCACCGCCATCGCGCCGTCGGCCTTCAGGTCGCGCGCGGTAACGGGCGTGCGGTCGCGCGTGTAGGCAACGACGATATCGCCGAGCCGGCGTTCCATGTCGGCCAAGTCGTTCGCAAGGCACAGGATTGCCATCACTTCGGAGGCGACGGTGATGTCGAAGCCCGACTCGCGCGGATACCCATTGGCGACGCCACCGATCGACTGGACGATATCGCGCAACGCACGGTCGTTCATGTCGAGCACGCGGCGCCAGACCACGCGACGGACGTCGATCTGGAGCGCGTTGCCCCAGTGGATGTGGTTGTCGATCATCGCCGCGAGCAGGTTGTGCGCGGCGGTGATGGCGTGGAAATCGCCCGTGAAGTGGAGGTTGATGTCCTCCATCGGCGCGACCTGCGCGCGTCCGCCCCCGGTAGCGCCGCCCTTTGTGCCGAAGCAGGGCCCGAGCGAGGGTTCGCGGAGTGCGAGGACGGCTTTGCGCCCGGTATGGCGCAGCGCGTCGGCGAGACCGATCGAGGTGGTGGTCTTGCCTTCGCCTGCCGGGGTCGGGTTGATCGCCGTGACGAGGATCAGCCGGCCCTTGGCGCCCGATTTACGCGTTTCGAGCCAGTCGAGCGCGATCTTCGCCTTGAAGCGGCCGTAAGGCTCGATCGCCGCGTCGGGGATGCCGAGGCCGTCCGCGATGGTAGCGATGGGGCGCAGCGCGACGCTGCGGGCGATGGCGATATCGGTGTCCATGCGGATCGGCCTAGCGAGGGTCGCGACAGGTTTCCAGATGCTAAGCTGGCGCGGGCGACGGCATTTCCGTAAACGCGACCGCAATGACGGATACCGACAGCAAGACGCCCGAGACTTCCTCCGGAATGACGACCGCTTTGACCACCGTGTTCGCGGTCGCGTGCGGCATGATGGTGGCCAACCTCTATTACGCACAGGCGCTGATCGGCGAGATCGCGCCGGCGCTAGGGCTTCACGGCAGCACCGCCGGGCTGATCGTGACGCTGACGCAGCTCGGCTATGGCGCGGGCCTGCTGCTGATCGTGTCGCTCGCCGATCTGGTCGAGAATCGCCGGCTTATCCTGATGATGGTCGCGGGGACGACGGTCGGCCTGATCGGCGTCGTATTCTCCAACGGCGCCATGAGCTTCCTACTATTCTCGTTCGTTACCGGCTTCTGTTCGGTCGGAGCGCAGATCATGGTGCCGCTCGCCGCGCACCTGGCGCCGGATGCCAAGCGCGGCCAGGTGATCGGCAACATCATGGCCGGGTTGATCACCGGGATCATGCTCGCGCGGCCGCTGGCGAGCGGGCTCGCGTCGGTGGCCGGATGGCGCGCGATCTTTGCCGTGTCGGCGGTGGCGATGGTCGCACTCGCGCTGTTGCTGGCCAAGATGCTGCCCGAGCGGCGACCGAGCCCGGGTCTCGGCTATGGCCAGATCCTTGCGTCGAGCTTCCGGCTGCTCGCGCGGACGCCGGCGATCCGGCGGCGGACGGCGTATCAGGCGACGATGTTCGCGATCTTCAACCTGTTCTGGACCGCGGTGCCGCTGGTGCTCGCGCGGAAGTTCGGTCTGGGACAAGTCGGTATCGCTCTGTTCGCGCTGGCGGGAGCGGGCGGTGCGCTGACCGCGCCGATCGCCGGCCGGTTGGGGGACCGCGGCTATATCCGGATAGGGACCGGGATCGCGCTGGGCAGCGCTATCCTCGCCTGCATGGTCGCGGGCTGGGCGGGCGCAGTGCACATGCTGATCGTGCTGGCGCTCGCGGCGGTGCTGCTCGATGCCGCGACGCAGTTGAACCAGGTGCTCGGCCAGCGCGTGATCTATTCGATCGCGCCCGAGGCGCGCGGGCGGATCAATGCGATCTACATGACCGTCGTGTTCCTCGGCGGGGCGGCGGGATCGATGCTGGCGTCGTTCAGCCTGTATCATGGCGGCTGGACCGCGACGATGGCGGTTGGCGGCGGGCTGGCGGTGGCGGCGTTCGCGCTGTTCCTGACCGAGCCGCGCGGCGATCACATCCTGAGCGGATCCGCGTAACCAGTGAGTTCGAGATAGCCGCTGCCGCCGGCCGTGCGGACCGCGCCCTCCCAATAGACCGGCATGCCGCTGCGCCGTGCGTCGAGCTCCTGATCGGCGAATAGCGGGTTCAGGTCGAACCGGCGGACGCCTTCGGGCAGGCGGATGCTGAGCCGTTGCGTGACGGGGTAGAGCGCGCCGGTGCGCGGCGAGCGCCACTGCCTGAGCGGATCAAAGCGGACGTCGCCGGGCGCGAACCGGACGACGCGGCCATCTGCGCGACGGAGCGAGCCGCCGGCCCAGACCTGTTTGCCGCCAGCCCCCCGGATCCGGAACGCCATCAGCGCGCCGCCATCGTCGAGGTTGAGCCCGGTCCAGTCCCAGCCGACCGCACCGCCGCCGAGATAATCCGACGACCATTCGCGATCGAGCCACGCCTGGCCGGTGACCGGCTGCGCCTTCCTGTCGCGGGTGAGGCTTCCCGTGATGGCGAGGTGAGGGACCGAGTAATAATAGCTCGCCTGCTCAGGGCGGGGGCCCTTCTGGCTGTAGCCATCCTGGCCTTCGAGCAGCGGGGATTGGCGTGGAGTGAGGGTCAGCGCGAGCGCGAAGTCGGGCGTCGCGACGGCAGTGACGAAGCGACCGTCGGGGAGGCGGCGGATCCGCCAGTCGCGCAAGGTCACGTCGGTGTCGCCAATCCGGGCTTGGGCAAGGCCGAAGCCGGCGCGGGCTGCGCGTTCGCCGTGGAGTAGATGGCCGATGTTCGGGTCCGACAAGGCGGCATGCGCGAACAAAATCTGCTTTGGCGCGAACCGGCTGGGGTTGGCGGCGTCGGTTTTGGGTGTGGTGCGGAAGAAGGTGATCTGGAAGCCGAGATCACGGCCTTCGCGGGTCTTGAGCAGGCCGGTGACGTACCACCATTCGGTACGGAATGCGGGGTGGGCGCCGTGCTCGCGCGGGAAGGCGAAGCGCGCGCCGGGGCGGACGACGGGATAATCGGTCGCGGCAGGCATCGCGGCGGTCAGCGCGAGCGCGGCGACGGTGAGAACGGATTTGACCGAGCGGCGCATCACCAATCCTCCCTGACCATGCGGACCGCGTCGGCGGCAATCGCGCGGCGTCCGGCGAGCGTGGCGGTTCCCGCGGCGGCAATGACCAGTGCGCCTGCGACGCTGACGACAATACCCCAGGGCACCCGCGTTGCCATCGTCCAGTTGAACGACTGCGGATTGATAACGTGGACGAGAACCTGTGCCATGATGCCGCCGAGCGCTATGCCAGCGATCTCGCCGACCAGCCCGAGCAGCGCGCCTTCGCTGGCCAGCATCGCGATGATCTGGCGTTTCGAGACGCCGATGTGGCGGAGCATGCCGAACTCGCGCGTGCGGGCGATGGTCTGCGCAGACATCGTCGCAGCGACCCCGGCCAGCCCGACGAGGATCGCGACCGCCTCGAGCAGATAGGTGACGGCGAAGCTGCGGTCGAACAGTTCGAGCGCGTAGCGGCGCAATGTCGCCGGTTGGGCGATCGAGATCAGGCTGGCGAGCGCGCGGGGGGAGCGGGCGGCGAGCGCGCGTTGGACTTCGCGGGCGTTGGCGGCGGGGCGAAGCGTGATCGCCGCCTCGGTGCGGGTAAGGTCGCCCGTCGCCTTCGCATAGTCGGTGTCGCGGATGACGATTGCTCCCTGCTGTCGGGCATAGTCGCGCCAGATGCCGGCGACCGCATAGCGACCGGCGAGCGGAAGCGTGACGGGTGCGCCGACCTTCCAGCCATAAAGCCGGGCGGCAGGTTCGGAGAGCCAGATCGGTGTCGTGCCGGCGGGGAGACGCTCGGCCTTGTCGAGCAATACCAGCGTCGGATCCTCGCCGTCAGCGACCGGACGGGCGATCAGAGTCACGGGGGGACGATCGGCGCGAAGCGTAAGCGGCACCTGACGGCTGAACGCGATGCGGGCCACGCCGGGCGTCGCGCGGAGGACCGCCTGCGCGGCGGGATCATAGCCGGTGCCACCCTCGACCCGCAGATACAGGTCGTCCGACAGGATCTGGCCGAGCCATTCGTCGACCGCGCCGCGGAAGCTGGTGACCATTACCGCCATCGCGATCATCAGCGCGGTACTGGCGACGATCCCGCACAGCGCGGTGGCGGCCTGGCCGGGGGCGCCGTGAAGATGACGGATTGCGAGGCCCGTTGCGACGTTGCGGTCCGGGCGGCGGGCGAGGGGGCTCAGCAACGTCCGCGCGAGCCAGGGCATGCCGGCGATGCCGCCCGCAAGGATCAGCGCCATGCTCGCAAACCCGAACAATGGCAGTCCGCCGATCGCCGGAATCAGCGCCGCGACGCCGCCGACCGCGATCAGGACCGCGGCAGGGATCCAGGGTACCGGCGTGCGCGGATCGATCACGTCGCCCGCATTGCGCAGCGCGGCGGCAGGCGCGGCACGGGCGGCGATACGCGCCGGGAGGACGCTGCCCGCGACCGCTGCGAGCAGCCCGAGCGAGAAGAAGCCGACCGCGACGGCGGGGGCGAAGGTCAGACGGACGCTGCCATCGGCGAAATAGCCTGCGCCGAGATCGCCACCGAACCGGGTCAGCGCGGCATAGGCGAGCGCATAACCGAGCAGCAGTCCAAGGCTCGCCCCGATCACGCCGATCGCGAGACCTTCGAGCGCGACGGTGGCGACGATCCCGTTGCGTGGCAGGCCAAGCGTGCGGATCAGGGCGAAGGCCCGCAGCCGGCGCGCGACCGACAGCGACTGCGCGGAGAACACCAGAAAGCCGCCGGTCAGCAACGCGACGAGCGCGAGCATGTCGAGGTTGACGCGATAGGCACGCGACAGCGCGTCGCTGCGCGAGGCATCGCTGGCGCTGGTCCCGATCGTCGCGTCGCGCGGCAGGATCGTGGCGAGCGCGGCTGTCGACGCCCCATCTGCCTGCTTGACGTCGATCCGGTCCAGCCGGTCCAGCCTGCCGAACCGCCACTGCGCAGTGGCGATGTCGACGACGCCAATCGCCTGGCCTTCCGCGACGCCGGGAAGGGCACCGGCGATGCGCAACGGCGTGGCCCGACCGTTCGCGGCGACGGTCAGCCTGTCGCCCGGCTTGGTGCCGATAGCGCGCATCGCCGCTGACGAGAGGAACAGCGCTTGTTCATCGAACGCGTCGTCGGTGCGACGGTCGATCCCGGCGGGCGCGATGCCGACCAGCGACGGCGTAACCTGTGCCGCGCGGATCACGTCGAGACCCAGCAGCGTGAAGCGCGCTTTGCCGGCTGTGGCGCGTAGCACGACGACCGGACTTGCATCGGCGACGCCGGACGCAGTCGAGACCCTGGCGTACAGCGCCTCGTCAAAGCCCAGCGGTGTGGTCGCGTTGACCTGGACATCCGCGCTGCCGTTGACGGTCCGCAGCGCGCCTTCGAACGACGTCAGCGCCGACCCGTTGACGAGATGAACCGCGAAGCCGAGCGCCACGCCGATCGCGATCGCAACCGCGGTGAGGGCGAGCCGGGCAGGGTGCGCACGCCATTCCCCGCCGATCAACCAACCCAGCGCAAGCCGCGCCGACACGAGGCTCACGGCCGCCGTTCCAGACCCGTCGCGGTCAGTGTCAGGACGACGTCCGCAATCGCCGCGGCGGCTTCGGAATGCGTGACGATGATCGCCGCGGCCCCGTCCTCGCGGACTGCCGTTGAGAACAGGTCGAGAACACTTGCCGCGGTATCGGGATCGAGATTGCCGGTCGGCTCGTCGGCGAGAATGATTGCTGGGCGATGGACGAAGGCGCGAGCGATCGCGACGCGCTGCAATTCGCCACCCGACAGATCGCGCGCATAGCCATCGCCGCGAGCGCCGAGACCGACGCGATCGAGCATATCGTCGGCGCGCGCGGCTAGCGCCTTGCGATCGGCGGACACGAGCGCGAGCGGCAAAGCGACGTTTTGACGCAGCGTCAGATACGGCAGGACGTGAAACGCCTGGAAGACGAAGCCGACCCGCGTCGCGCGGAGACGGGTCAACGCGGCTTCATCGAGCGATCCGAGATCGACGCCCTCGACCACGACATGCCCGGCATCGGCGCGGTCGAGACCGGCGAGGATATTGAGCAGCGTGGATTTTCCCACGCCGCTCTCGCCGACGATCGCGATCAACTGGCCACGCTGGGCGACCAGGTCGAGATTGCGGAACAGTTCGCGACCACCGGGCACCGACTTTGCAAGACCCGAAACGCGCAGAAGGCTATCGTCAATCATGCGTCGCTCATGCCATGCGCGCCGAGCTTGCGACAGTGACACGAGAGTGCGCTAGGTTGCTTTTCCGACGCATATGCCGGGACGAGCAAGGGCCTCACCCGCCAGATACGATAACTGATTTAACATAATATATATTATCGATCTTGCAGAGGTGGTGAGATTGATACCGGATACAGAGCGTTCGTGATCCCCGGCCACCAATTGCCTGTCAGCAGCGCAATGAGCGTCGCGCTTTGGTGACGTCGCGCGCTATGGCGATACGATAGGTTGATGACAGGCAGATGATTTCGATGATCGAACGGTTGGTGTCCATCATGGCGCGGTTGCGCGATCCGGTCGACGGATGCGAATGGGATCGCGTGCAGACGTGGTCGACGATCGCGCCCTACACGATCGAGGAAGCGTATGAGGTTGCCGATGCGATCGCGCGCGACGATCCTGCCGATCTCAAGGACGAGCTTGGCGACCTGCTGCTCCAGGTCGTGTTCCACAGCCGCATCGCCGAGGAATCGGGCGCGTTCACATTGGCCGATGTCGTCGCCGCGATCAGCGACAAGATGGAGCGCCGCCATCCGCATATCTTCGGCGATGTCGCGACCTCGCCGGGATGGGAAACGATCAAGGCGGCGGAGCGTGCGGGGAAGTCCGATCCCAGCGCCTTGGCCGGAGTCGCGATCGGCCTGCCCGCCTTGTCGCGCGCCGAGAAACTGCAGAAGCGCGCAGCACGCATAGGGTTCGACTGGCCCGATTCGGCAGGGCCGCTCGCGAAGGTTTTTGAAGAAATCGAGGAAGTTCGCGAAGCTGGCTCAGATACCGTGGTAGAAGAAGTCGGCGACCTGCTGTTCGCAGTGACGAACTGGGCGCGTCATCTCGGCATCGATCCGGAGGCGGCGTTACGCGCCGGCAATGCGAAGTTTGAGGCGCGGTTCAGGGCGATCGAGGCCGATGGCGGCGATGCTTTCGCCGCCATGACACTCGATCAGAAGGAAGCCCTGTGGCAGGCGGTCAAGCGTCGCGGCGGATGAACCGATCGTAGTCGTTTTCGGACAGCCGCACGTCGTAAGTCGTCTCGAGTTCGTCATCCAAGCTGCCAAGCACCTCACCGTGCGCATGCAACCATGCTGCTCCCGCCCCGTCGGTCGCATCGAGCGTGATGCTGTAGCGACGATGCGCGCCGGTAAGCTTGGCGGCGACCTGGTGGATCAACTCATCCACCCCTTCCCCGCTCAGCGCCGAGATGGCGACGACGTCGTCGCGGTGCGCAGCTTGGCCGGCGATCTCGTCATGCGTATCGGCATCGAGCAGATCGAGCTTGTTCCAGACCTCGAACCGCGGCGTGTTTTCATCCACGCCGATCTCGGCCAGCACGGTCTCGACGTCGGTGCGCTGCGCCTCGGTATCGGGATGCGCGATGTCACGAATATGGACGAGCAGATCGGCGGACACGACCTCCTCGAGCGTCGCCTTGAACGCCGCGACCAGCTGCGTCGGCAGGTCGGAGACGAACCCGACCGTGTCCGACAGGATCGCCTTGTCGATGCCGGGCAGCTGGATTTGCCGCAACGTCGGGTCGAGCGTGGCGAACAGCAGGTCCTCCGCCATCACGTCGGCGCCGGTGAGCCGGTTGAAGAGCGTCGACTTACCCGCATTGGTGTAGCCGACGAGCGCGATCACTGGCCACGGCGCACGCTGGCGCCGCTCGCGGTGAAGCCCACGGGTGCGGCTGACCTGCTCCAATTCGCGCTTCAACCGGGCCATCCGGTCGCGGATCAGGCGGCGATCCGCCTCGATCTGGGTCTCGCCCGGACCGCCGAGGAAGCCGAAGCCACCGCGCTGGCGTTCGAGATGGGTCCAGCTCCGTACCAGCCGGCCGGCCTGATAATCGAGATGCGCGAGTTCGACCTGCAGGCGTCCCTCGGCGGTCGCTGCGCGCTCGCCGAAGATCTCGAGGATCAGCCCGGTGCGATCGATGACCTTGGTCTCGAGCGCCTTTTCGAGATTGCGCTGCTGGACCGGGCTGAGACTCGCGTCGAACACGACGAGCCCCGCCTCTTCCATCCGCACCTGGGTCGCGAGCAGTTCGACCTGACCGCTGCCTATCAGCGTCGCCGGCTTGGGCTGACGAACGCGGTAAGCGATCCGCTCGACCACCTCGACGCCGATCGCCGCGGCGAGACCGGCGGTCTCCTCCAAGCGAGCATCGACGTCGCGCGATGCGTCACCCTGGTCGGGCAACACCACGATCGCGCGCGTACCGCGGGTGAACTCGTCCCGATCGCGTTCGAAACCGCTACTCAATCGTCATGGTCCGCGTCATCGACATCATCCGTATCAGTGGGTTCCTCGGCGAGGTTCAGCGGGCGCGCCGGCTGGATCGTCGAGACCGCGTGCTTGTAGACGAGCTGTGCCATGCCTTCGCGCTGGAGAAGCATGCAGAACAGGTCGAAGCCGGCGATCTGGCCCTGCAGCATGACGCCGTTGATCAGGAACATCGTCACGCTGTCTTCGGATTTCCGCACCGCGTTGAGGAAAATGTCCTGCAGCAACGGGTGCTTCTTCTGGTTCTCTCCAACCGCGTCCACGATCGCCGACACGTCCATCGGTCCGGCGGGCATGATCGTCGAAATGGCGTGCTTGTAGATCAGCTGCGACTGGCCGTCGCGGCGGAGCAGCACGGAAAAATTATCGAACCATGTGACGATGCCCTGGAGCTTCACGCCCTTGACGAGGAACATCGTGACCGGCGTCTTGGAGCGCCGGAGTGCATTCAGGAAGAGGTCCTGAAGCGAGCCTGGTTTATCGGCCAATGGGATAACCCTTTGTTTTTGGCGGGACTTTGCCCGCAAGGCGCTGTTTCCCAGCGTCGAAGATGCACCCGGTTACCGGGCACCGTATATGATCTATGATCGCCACCCCAATAGTTCCAGAGGGGGGCGAAATTGCGGCGCCTTATTCGTCGCGTGTTTCGGTGATGCCGAGGAGCTTCAGTTTGCGGTGGAGCGCCGATCGCTCCATGCCGATGAAGCTCGCCGTCCGCGAGATGTTTCCCGAAAAGCGCCGGATCTGGACGCGGAGATATTCGCGTTCGAACGTCTCCCGTGCTTCCCGCAGCGGCGATCCCATGATCGCGGTGCCGCCCGCCGCGCCCATGTCGCCCTGATCGCCAAGCACTTCGGCGGGCAAAAGGTCGATGTCGATCCGGCCGATCCGGTCGCCCGGTGCGAGGATGATCGTCCGCTCGACGACGTTGCGCAGCTGGCGGACGTTACCGGGCCAGTCATAGGATTGCAGCGCGACCATCGCGTCGGCTGCGATCTCGGGCGTCGGCACGCGGCGTTCGGACGCGTAATGCGCGATGAAATGCTGGACCAGCGCGGGGATGTCCTCGCGGCGATCGGATAGCGGCGGGATCGTCACGGGGACGACGTTGAGACGGTAGTACAGGTCTTCGCGGAACCGACCCTCGGCGATCTCGAACACGAGATCGCGGGCCGTCGCGGAGACGACGCGAACGTCGACTTTCACCACTCGGGTGCCGCCGACGCGCGTGAAACTCTGGTCGGTCAGCGCGCGCAAGATCCTCGCCTGCGTGGTGATCGGCATGTCGGCGATCTCGTCGAGGAACAATGTGCCGCCATGTGCCTGCTCGAACAGGCCGGGACGGACGAGATCACCCGCTTCCTCGACGCCGAACAGTTCCTCGTCGACGCGCTCGGGGGTCATCCGTGCGGCGCTGACGACGATGAACGGCGCGTCGGTGCGCAGGCTCCAGCCGTGCAACAGCCGGGCGGCGACTTCCTTGCCGACCCCTGCCCCGCCCATGATGAGCACGCGGCTGCCGGTCGCGGCGACGCGCTTCAGCGTGGCGCGGACGCCGTTGATCGATCCCGAACTGCCGGTGAGATCGGTCTCGCGGCCGACGGTTGCTCGCAACGTCGCGACCTCACGACGCAACCGCTCGGTCTCGGTGGCGCGCGCGACCATCAGCAACAGGCGCTCGGCCTCGAACGGCTTTTCGATGAAATCGGAGGCGCCGCGGCGGATGGCGGCGACCGCGGTGTCGAGATTGCCGTGGCCCGAGATCACCAGCACCGGGATCGACGGATCGCGCCGCTTGATCTCGTCGAGCAATTCTAGCCCGTCGAGCCGCGAGCCTTGCAGCCAGACGTCGAGCAGCACCAGCGATGGTCGCCGCGCGGCAATCGCCTCTAGCGCGCTGTCGCTGTCGCCAGCATCGCGCGTCGCATAGCCTTCGTCCTCCAGGACGCCGGCGACCAGTTCGCGAATGTCACGTTCGTCGTCCACGACGAGAATATCGAGCGCCATCAAATCATGTCCGGTTGCGAGTCATGGTGGCGAGTTGGCCATCCCCTGCCCCCTCGGGTAGCGGCCCTCTTGCGTCGAGCCCCCCTTGATCCAGGCCCCCTTGGTCGAGCGCGGTCAGCGCTCTGATATCGAAGATCATGGTGACGAGTGTACCGCCACCCGGTCGATCGGAGAACCCGATCGTGCCACAATGTTCCTCAATGATCTTCTTGACGATGGCAAGCCCGAGACCGGTGCCACGCGCCCGTGTCGTGACATAGGGCTCCATGATCCGGTCGCGATCGACGGGCAGGCCGATGCCCGTGTCGGCCAGCGCGATGGTCACGCTCCGGCCCGGATCCTGGCTCAGCGTCATGGTGACCGATCCACCGGGTTCACCCTTTGCCTCAATGGCTTCGACCGCGTTCTTAACGAGGTTCGTGAGCGCCTGTCCGATCTGGCGACGGTCGCAGACCAGCGCCAGGCCGGGATCATCGTTGACCAGATGGAAGCCGATTGCGGGATGCGCCACCTCGTGGAGGAAAAGCGCCTGCCGCGCGGCGTCGACCAGCGATTCCTCGCGGAAGACGGGCTTGGGCATTCGTGCGAACGACGAGAACTCGTCGACCATCCGGCGGAGATCGCCGACCTGACGGATGATCGTGTCGGTCAGCCGCGAGAAGGTGCCGTCCTGCATCTCGGTCTTTGTGCCGTAGCGGCGTTGCAGGCGTTCGGCGGCAAGCTGAATCGGGGTCAGCGGGTTCTTGATCTCGTGCGCGATCCGCCGCGCGACGTCGGACCAGGCGGCACGGCGCTGATCGAGTAATTGCTGCGTGATGTCGTCGAAGGTCAGGATCGGGCCCGTCGCAGGCCGCGCAATCCGCACCGCCAGCGTGCGGACGTCGCCGCCCTGCCCGACCTCGACGATCGCCTCGCGGTCGCCGCCATCGAGCATCGCGTCGAGCTCGGGTGCGACATCGACCAGTCGCCGACCGACCAGCCCGCCGGCATCGGTGCCAAGCAACGTCGTCGCCGAATCATTGGCGATCGTGATCGTCCGCTCGCGTCCGGTCGCGACGACGCCCGCGGAGACGCCCGCCATCACCGCCTCGATCAGCGCGCGGCGGCTTTCGAGCTGGCCGTTGGCGGTGACGAGTTCGGTGTTCTGCGCCTCCAGCTGCCCGGTCATCTGATTGAACGCGTTGGCGAGCGTGCCGACCTCGTCGCGGCTGCGCGGATCGGGCACGCGTGCGGTCAGGTCGCCGCCTGCCACCCGGCGCGCGGCGTCGACGAGCTCGCCGACCGGCCGGACGAGGCGATCCGCGACCGCCAGCGCGATCCACACCGCAATCCCGACGATCAACAACGAGATCAGCAGCAGTGCCGCATTGAACTGCAGTTGCAGGCTGCGCGCCCTGGCCAGAAGCGATCGATAACTCTTCAGCACATCGTTCGCGCGCGTGGTCTGTTCGGACAGTAATTTCGTATCCTCGACGCGGCCCGCATAGAGGAACAGCTCGTCAGATCCCGGCAGCATCGTGATCGTCTGGATACGATCGCCCGTCACCGCCACGACCGCGCTCTTGCCCGACCGTAGCTCGGCGATCGCCGAGGGGGTGACGCGACGCGTAAAGTCGATCTCGTACGGGTTGACGATCGCCAGCGTCTGGATCCCCTGCTGGGGGGACAGTTTGAACAACGCCGCTTCCGAGAGGCTGCGAAAATAGACCTGTTGGAGGAACCAACCGGAAAAATCCGGGCTCTGCAGCGAGCGTTCGCGGAGATAGGCGGACATGTCGCTCGCCATCGTCACGGTGGCTTCCTGCCATCGGTTAAGCTGGCGGGCGTAGGACGACTGGGCAAGCCCGGTCGCATTCTCAAGCATTCCGCGCGCCTGGTCGGAATACCAGAACTGGACGCCGTACTGGAACAGCAGCGACGCAAAGATCGTCACCAGCAGCATCGGCACCGCCGCAACGATCGAGAACAATGCGACGAGGCGGACGTGGAGGCGACCGCCACCACCGACCGGCGAACGCGCCGCACGCCGCATCGCCACGCGCCGCCCCAGCAGCATGAGCAGGGCGATCCCCGGCACGAGATTGGCGACGAGCAGCAGCGCGACGAGCGGCGGGGCCAACAGACGCTGCGGTGCGTCGGAGCCGGTGATGACGAAATAGCTGGCCACGGCGATCGCGATCGCGACGCCCAGCACAAGCGCTTCGACCGCAGGCGTCACCGCGAACCGGTGCGCGGGCCCGTCATCATCCATCGGTAGCGTCGCGGAAGCGATCATCGTTGCCCCGATACAACGTCAACCGTTGCCAGGAAACCACATAATGACAGGATCAGCGCCGTTCCGCCTCGTCACCGCGCTGCGCATCGACACCGCTGTCGATATGGATGCCGAGCGTATCGAGCCTTTTGCGGAGCGTATTGCGGTTGATGCCGAGCGCGCGCGCCGCGCGAAGCTGATTCTGGCCGTGGCGCGCGAGCATCGCCTCGATCAGCGGGCGTTCGACTTCGCCGATCACGCGGTCGTAGAGCGTGCCATCGTCGAGCGATGCGGGATCTTCGCGCGCGATCCGGTCGATCATCGCGCGCACCGCCTGGCCGATCTCGATCTCGACCGCTTCGCTCGACGCCGCCTGGGTGCCGATCATTGCCCGGATCGCCTCGGCGTCGATCACCTCGTCACGCGCCAGCACGGCGAGACGGCGCATCAGATTCTCGAGTTCACGGACATTGCCGGGCCAGTCGTGCGCCCCCAGTTCGGTCAGCGCGTCGCCGCCGAGTTGGCGGCGTGGCAGGCCTTGCATGGCGGCGTGGTCGAGGAAGTGGCGCGCAAGCAAGGCGATGTCCTGCCGCCGCTCGCGCAATGCCGGCAGCGCGATCGGCACGACGTTGAGGCGGTAGAACAGGTCTTCGCGAAACTGGCCATTAGCGACCTGCGATGCCAGATCGCGGTTGGTTGCGGCGACGATACGGACGTCGACGCGGATCGTCCGCGCGCCGCCGACGCTGGTGAACTCGCCCGACTGAAGCACGCGCAACAGGCGGGTCTGCGCATCCATCGGCATGTCGCCGATCTCGTCGAGGAACAGCGTGCCGCCCGACGCCTGCTCGAACCGCCCGGCATTGCGCGTTGCCGCGCCGGTGAAGGCACCGCGCTCATGCCCGAACAGCTCGGCCTCGATCAGTTCGCGCGGGATCGCCGCCATGTTGATTGCTACGAACGGCGCGGCGCTGCGCGGTCCGAGATCGTGGATCGCACGTGCGACGAGTTCCTTGCCGGTGCCTGATTCGCCCGAGATCAGCACGGTCAGGTCGTTCGAGACGACCCGGGCGATGATCCGATAGACGTCCTGCATCGCCGCCGAGCGCCCGATCAGCGGGAGCGCGCGATCCGCGTCGTGGAGCGCATCCTCGCTGACCATGCCGCCACGGGCAAGCGCACCGGCGACCGCACGCGTAAGGACGTCGAGGTCGAACGGCTTGGGGAGGTATTCGTAGGCACCGACTTCGGCCGCTCGGACCGCGGTGGTCAGCGTGTTCTGGGCCGAGAGGACGATGATCGGCAGCAGTGGAAAGCGCGCGGCGACGCTGCGGACGTGATCGATGCCGTCCCCGTCGGGGAGAATGACGTCGGTGACGAGGACGTCGGGAAGCGAGGCCGCGAGCGCGCGTTCGAGTTGCGCCAGACTGTCGGCGACGGTGACGTCATGCCCCGCCCGGCGGAGTGCCTGCGCGACGACGGTGCGGATCGCGGCATCGTCGTCGACGACCAGGACGGTGCTCATGATGCGGCCCTTGGCAGTAACAGGCGGAGGACGGTCATCTCGGGATTTCCTTCGCGGGCATATTGGACGATCCCGCCCATGTCGCGCGTGAGCTTGTCGACCAGCGCGAGACCTAGCCCCTGTCCTTCGCGACGGCCGGAGACGAACGGATCGAACAGGTGATCGGCGATGTCGGCGGGAGCGCCCGGCCCATTGTCGAAGACGCAGATCTCGATCGGCAGCGGCAGGCGCGGTTTGCCTGGGCCCGAGCTGACGGTAATGCCGTGACGGTAGGCGGTCGTCATGACGATGCGGGGTTCGCGTTCGTCTCGAACGGCTTCGCGCGCGTTCTTGAGCAGGTTTATGATGATCTGGAGCAGCGCGTCACGGTTGATCTGGGCTGGCGGAAGCGAGGGATCGAAGCGTTCCTCGATCGTGATGCCGCGCGCGAACCCGGCGAGCGCGAGCCGGCGGGCATGGCCGAGCAGCGGATAGATGTTCTCGCTGGCCAGCGGCAGCGGCCGCGTGTCGCTGAAATCCTGCATCCGATCGATCAACGCGGCGATGCGGTCGACCTCGGTGACGATCAGCGTGGTCAATTCACCGGCGCCGAGCAGTTGGGCGGCACCGCGGATGCCCGAAAGCGGGTTCTTGATCTCGTGCGCCAGCATTGCGGCCGCACCGACCGCAGCCCTGGCTCCGGCCGCGCGGTCTGCGGAATGGCCGAGGCGCCGCGAGGTTGCGGCGGAATGGAGCGTGATGGCGCGCCAGCCGGGATAGTCGGCGATCTGCGTCTCGGCAAAATCGACGCGGATCTTCACGCCGCGCGCGGTCGCTATCTCGGTGTCGTAGACCGCCAGGCCGTGGCCATCGCGGTTACGCGGATCGTCGGGCGGCGGGATGATCGCGTCGAGCGGCTGGCCGATCATCAGCCGCTCGGACAAGTTCAGCAGTTGCTCGGCGAGCGCATTGGCGTGCGCGACACGGTGGTCGGGATCGACGACGACGACCGCGACCGGGAGCGCGGCGAACAGATCCGCGAAACCCGGCCGTCCGCGTGAACTGGTGTCAGGCCGCCGCAAGGTCACGCCAGGGCGCGTAGAATTCGGCGAGCATCGCCTTGACCTGCTTGGGATCGGGCACCTGGTTCACCTTGTTGCGGAACTCGGCCGAACCGGGCAGCCCCTTGGTGTACCAGCCGATGTGCTTGCGCGCCATGTTGACGCCGGTCTCGATCCCGTAATGTTCGAGCATCGCCTCGTAATGCCCTGCGATCGCGTCATATTGCTCGGTGATCGACGGGTCTTCGATGCGGCGGCCGGTGGCGAACCACTCCATCACCTGGCCGAGCACCCACGGGCGACCGTAGCTGCCGCGGCCGATCATCAGGCCGTCCGCGCCCGACTGGTCCATCGCCGCTTCGGCGTCCTCGATGGTGCAGATGTCGCCGTTGACGATCACCGGGACCGTGACCGCGTCTTTGACCTTGCGGACGAAGCCCCAGTCGGCGCTGCCCTTGTACATCTGGTTGCGCGTGCGGCCGTGGACGGTGATCAGCTTGATGCCGAGATCTTCGGCGATCCGTGCGAGATCGGGGGCGTTGAGGCTGTCGTGGCACCAGCCCATCCGCATCTTCAACGTCACGGGCACGTCGACCGCCTTGACCGTCGCTTCGATGATCGCGCTGGCGAGCTTGGTGTCACGCATCAGCGCCGAGCCCGCGTCGCCGTTGACGACTTTGCGCACCGGGCAGCCCATGTTGATGTCGATGATCGCCGCGCCGCGATCCTGACTGAGCTTGGCGGCCTCGCCCATCTCGTACGGGGTGCAGCCGATCAGCTGCATCGACACCGGCTCTTCCAGCCGGTCCCACGCCGCCTTCTGGAGCGACTGGCGGGTCTCGCGGATCGCGGCCTGGCTCGCCACCATCTCGGTGACGTTGAGG
The DNA here is from genome assembly GCF_004340945.1 of Sphingomonas sp. PP-F2F-A104-K0414. GTDB lineage: Bacteria > Pseudomonadota > Alphaproteobacteria > Sphingomonadales > Sphingomonadaceae > Sphingomonas. The sequence continues at coordinate 86,414 of NZ_SLYD01000001.1, read as the reverse complement.
CCAGAGCCATAGCGTCGCACGAGCGTGCGGAACGGCATGTCGGTGACGCCGGTCATCGGCGCGAGCACGACGGGGCTTTCGATCCGGACGGGACCGATCTGGATGGGGGATAGATTACGCATGAATGTGCCTGAAAAAGAGGCACGGCCCTACCCTGTCTGGCCGTTTCTCGCAAGACTGGCGAGCGCGGGGGCGAACCGCTAGGTCGCGGGGATGACACAGGGACAGCGTATCGTCGCGATCATCGTCGCAGCCGGAACCGGTGTGCGCGCCGGGGGATCGGTTCCCAAGCAATATGCGCGGATCGGTGGGCGACCGATGATCGCCTATTCGCACGCCGCGTTCGCCGCGCATCCTTCGATTGCCGAGACGATCGTCGTCGTAGCCGAAGGGCAGCAGGCGATGGCGATCGACGCACTGGGGCGCGGTGCGACGATCGTCATTGGTGGTGCGACCCGGCGCGAGTCGGTCGCGAACGGGGTCGCGGCAGTCGGCGGTGCGACGCATGTGTTGATCCACGACGCCGCCCGCCCCTTCCTGCCTGCCGCGGTTATCGATTCGCTCGTCGCCGCCTTGAAGATTAGGGACGCGGCGATTCCGGTGCTCCCGGTGACCGATACGCTCGCGCGCGGCAGTGGCCTGCTGGGTGACATCGTGCCGCGCGCGGACCTCAACCGGGTGCAAACTCCCCAGGCGTTTGCGGTGGAGGCCTTGCGCGCCGCGCACGCGGTCTGGCCTGCCGACGAAGAGGCGACTGACGATGCGCAGATGGTGCGACGGCTTGGCGTCGGCGTCGCGTTGGTGCAGGGCTCGGCGATGCTCGAGAAAGTCACCCATCCCGAAGATTTCGCGGCCGCCGAAGCGCGGGTCGCCTACGAAACCCGCACCGCGATGGGCTTCGATGTCCACCGGCTCGAAACCGGCGAAGAACTCTGGCTCGGCGGCGTCCTGATCCCGCACGACAAGGGACTGTCGGGGCATAGCGACGCCGACGTCGCGCTTCACGCGCTGACCGACGCGCTGCTGGGGACGATCGCGGCGGGCGATATCGGCACGCATTTCCCGCCGAGCGATCCGCAGTGGAAGGGCGCCGACTCCGCGCAGTTCCTCCAGCACGCGGCCAAGCTGATCGCCGACAAGCGTGGCCGGATCGATTTCGTCGACCTGACGATCATGTGCGAGGCGCCGAAGATCGGGCCACACCGAGCGGCGATGACCGCGCGGATCGCGGACTTGCTTGGGCTCACGCTCGACCGGGTCAGCGTCAAGGCGACGACGACCGAGCGCCTCGGCTTCACAGGCCGTGGCGAAGGGATTGCGGCGCAGGCCATCGCGACCGTGCGCGTTCCAGGAATGCCGGCATGAAGATCGCCGCTGCACTAGCTTCCATTGCTCTGCTCGCCAGCCCGGCGGTTGCGCAACCGCGCTGCATCACTGGACCCGAGGCCGAATCGCTCACACTCGTCGCGATGCCCGACATCCTGCGTGAGACCGGTCGTGTCTGCGCGGCACAGCTTCCCGCCGCCAGTCTCATCCGGTCGCAGTCGAGCGGCCTGATCGACCGGTATCAGATCGAATCCGACCGGGCCTGGCCCGCGGCGCGCGCCGCCATCGTCAAGCTGAGCGATCCTGCGGTCGACGCGATGCTCGATTCGGATTTTGCGCGGCCACTGCTGACCACGCTGCTGGTGCCGCAGATCGTCGGGCGGATCGCGACGCGCGATTGCGGGACGATCGACCGGATGGTGACGCTGCTCCAGCCCTTGCCACCGCGCAACACGGCGGGCATCGTCGTCGAGACGTTGCGGTACCTTAAATCCCAGAAGTCGCGCAGCGGTGATATCGCCGCGGTGGCGATGCTGCTCTGCCCGGTGGAGACACGCTGATGGATACCATCCTTCCCGCCGACCTGGTCGACGCCGCGCGTAAGGTCGTCGAGCAGAACCGCGCGATCGGCCGACGTGTCGCGGTCGCCGAAAGCTGCACCGGCGGCCTCGTCGCGGCTGCATTGACCGAGATTCCCGGATCGTCCGACGTGTTCGAAGTCGGCTTCGTCACCTATTCGAACGAAGCCAAGCTCGGCGTGCTCAAGATCAGTTCGGACGTGCTCGAAACGTTCGGCGCGGTCTCGATCGCGGTCGCCTGGAGCATGGCGCAGGCCGCGCTCAAGCAGTCGGGCGCCGACATCGCCGTGGCTATAACCGGCGTGGCGGGCCCCGGTGGCGGTTCGCTTAAGAAGCCGGTCGGCACGGTCGTGTTCGGCCGTGCGGAGAAGGGCGGCGACCCTTCCGACGTCCATGCCGATCGCAAGGACTTCGGCGATCTCGGCCGAGGCGGGATCCGGCTTCAGGCCGCGTTGTGGGCGCTCGAACTCTTGCTGCCGGATGCATCCGCACCATAGAGTTCGGCGGCGCGCGTTTCGAACGCGCCGATCATCTTTCGCAACGCGGCACCGAACACTTGGCCCGCGATCAGCTCGAACATCCGGTTCTTGAATGCGAAGTCGACGGTGAAGTCGACCGCGCAGCCCTGCGGCTCGGGTCGGAAATGCCATTCGTTACGCAGATACTTGAGCGGGCCATCGACGTAATCGACGTTGAGTTCGCTCGGCCGGACCTTCTGCACGCGCGACGTGAACGTCTCGCGCAGGCCCTTGAAGCCGACGATCATGTCGGCGAGCGTCTCGGTCTCGCTGTTCGAGCGCACGCGCATCGCGCTGACCCACGGCAGGAACTCGGCGTAGCGACCGACATCGGCGACCAAGTCGAACATCTGCTCAGGCGTGTAGGGCAAATGGCGCGTTTCCGAATGCTTCGGCATCAGATGCGCGCGACGCCCAGCTTGGCATCGCGGTTCGCGCGCAACCGCTCGAAGTCGTCACCCGCATGATAGCTCGACCGCGTCAGCGGCGACGACGCGACCAGCAGGAAACCCTTCGCGCGGGCGATCGAGGCATAGGCGTCGAACGCCTTGGGCGGCACGAACTCGGCAACCTTGGCGTGGCGCGGCGTGGGCTGGAGATACTGGCCCATCGTCAGGAAATCGATGTCGGCGCAGCGCATGTCGTCCATCACCTGATGGATCTCCAGACGTTCCTCGCCGAGCCCGAGCATCACGCCCGACTTGGTGAAGATCGACGGATCGTGGCGCTTCACGCTCTCCAGCAGCCGCAGCGACGCGTAATAGCGCGCACCTGGGCGGATCGTCGGATAAAGCCGCGGCACCGTCTCGAGGTTATGGTTGTAGACGTCGGGACGCGCCTCGACGATCGACTCGATCGCCGCCTGCGCCTTGTTGCGGAAGTCCGGGGTCAGGATCTCGATCGTCGTCGTCGGGTTCGACGCGCGGATCGCCTGGATGACCTTCACGAACTGCGACGCGCCACCGTCCGGAAGATCGTCACGATCGACCGACGTGATGACGATGTGGTTGAGGCCCATCTGTGCGGCCGCATCGGCCACGTTCTGCGGCTCCATGCGATCCACCGCGCGCGGCATGCCGGTCTTGACGTTGCAGAACGCGCACGCCCGCGTGCACGTGTCGCCGAGGATCATAACCGTCGCATGCTTCTTCGACCAGCATTCGCCGATATTCGGACACGCCGCCTCTTCGCACACGGTGGTGAGGCTTTTGGACCGCATGAGCTCACGCGTTTTTGCGAAGCCAGCGGAGGTCGGCGCCTTGACGCGGATCCAGTCGGGCTTGCGCGCACGGACCGGTGCAACCATCGGGGTCATGTCGTTCATGCACGCCAGATAGCCCCGCCCTGCCGCTGAGACAATGGTGGCGGGCCATGTCGGCGGGTTGGAACCATCGGACGAACCGGATAAAATCATGGAACCAGTTTCAACATGACAAGTTTGTCATGTTGCATCGCAAACTGATATGGAAGACTAACCGTGCCAACTCACTTTCCGGAAATGATCGAAGGCTATCACCGCTTCAAGGACGGCCCCTGGGAGGAGCAGCGCGAGCGCTGGAAGGAACTGCAGGACGGCCAGAGCCCCAAGGTGATGATCATCGCCTGCTCCGACAGCCGCGTCGAACCCGCGCAGATTTTCGATACGCTGCCGGGCGAAGTGTTCGTCGTCCGCAACGTCGCCAACCTCGTCCCGCCGTTCGAAACCGGTGGTGGTTATCACGGCGTCTCCGCGGCGATCGAGTTCGCGGTTACGCAGCTGAAGGTCGAAGAGATCGTCGTGATGGGCCACGAGAAGTGCGGTGGCTGCAAGGCCGCGCTGACGCAGGCGTTTGCCGATGCTGATCACGGTGCAGGCGGCTTCGTGTCCGACTGGGTCAGTCTGCTCGACGGTGCCCGCGAGAAGGTCATCGCGAAGTACGGTGAAGGTGCCGAGGCCGGCCGCGAGATGGAACTCGAATCCGTCCGGACCTCGATCGCCAACCTTCGCACCTTCCCGTTCGTGACCGAGGCCGAAGCCGCTGGCACACTGGCCCTGCGCGGTGCCTATTTCGGCATCGACAAGGGCCAGATGCTGCTGCTCAACGAGGATGACGAGTTCATCCAAGCAGAGTCGACAGAAGCCAAGTCAGCGAAGGCCTAACGCCTTCTCCGCCACCTTCTTGACCTTCGGGTCGAGCGGTGGCGGCACCATCGATACGCCGGCTTCGAGGCGGTCCGCGATCAGCGTCAGCGCTGCGATCCGGGCCGCCTTCTTGTCGTTGCCGTCGATGACGGTCCACGGCGCGGTCGCGGTGTCGGTGCGCGCGAACATCTCGGCCATCGCCTCCAGATACTCTTCGCGCCGCGACCGGTTGTGGAAATCGTCGAGCCCGGTCTTCCAGTGCTTCCACGGATCGTCGAGCCGCGCCTTCAATCGCCGGTCCTGCTCCTTCTGCGTGGTATGGATGAACAGCTTGATGAGGGTCGTGCCGCTCTCGACCTGCTGTGCCTCGAACGCGTTGATCTCGTCGTAACCGTGGCGCCATTCGTTCTCGCTGGCGAACCCCTCGACACGCTCGACCAGGACGCGGCCGTACCAGCTGCGATCGAACACCGCGATGTTGCCGTTCGCGGGCAGACGGCTCCAGAAGCGCCAGAGGAAATGATGCGCCTTCTCGTCCGCAGTCGGTGCCGAGATCGGCCAGACCTTGTAGTTGCGCGGGTCCCATTCGGCGGAGAGACGCTGGATGATGCCGCCCTTCCCTGCCGCATCCCAGCCCTCGAACATGACGATCGCGCGCGTACCACCGACGATGTGCGCGACCTGGATATGTTCGAGGCGCTTTTGAAGCGCGGCAAGGTCGTGCTTGTACTTGCCGTCGTATTCGTCGCCAGCTTCGTAATCGGCCAGGTGTATCGTCATGCATCGCGCTCCGTCGCAAGGGTCGGGATCTGAACGTTCCAGGCGCCGCGACGACGCAGGACGAACCAATAATAGGCGATCGAGAGCAGGATCTGCGCGCCCGTCATGATCAGACCGGGGCGCCCCTCCTCCAGATCGGACCAACTCGTCCAGCAGACATAGCCGAGCGCGAGCAGCGTCACCACCGGAGCGATTGGGTAGAACGGCATCTGGTAGGGGGCGTGGGCGGTCTTGCCGGTACGCCTGCCGACGATCGCCGCGACGCAGATACCCGTGTAGATCGCGACGAGGCCGGTGCCGCTGAGCACCAGCAGCAACTGGAGCGGCAGAAAGCACGCGACGATCCCGAACCCGCCGACCAGCAACGTGCCGACCCAGGGCGAGCCGAACTTCGGGTGGACCTGCGTCATCCAGCGATCGAGCGGACGGCCCCAGCTTCCATCGCGCGCGGTGCCGTAGAAGAAGCGCGCGCAGGCGAGGATGCAGGCGATCACCGCGTTGACGATCGCGACGACGACGCCGATCGAGATCCAGTTCGCCGTCGTGGTGCCGCTGCGGAGGGTGACGAGGAGGCCGAACGGGTCGTCGGCGGTAAGCGTGGCGTGAAGGTCTGGTGCACCGACGAGGACCGCGACGATCGGGATGCCCTCGAACAGCAGCGTCAGCGCGAGCGAGGCCATGATCGCGCGCGCGATCAGTCGGGGGGCCTCGAGCATCTCTTCGCCGAAATACACCGCCGCGCCGTAGCCGTTGAGTGCGAAGATCGCGATCGAGGTGGCGAGGCCGATCGATGCGGCTGACGCGGGGACGAGGGAGGCGCCTTGCGGCATGACAGGGTGGAGCAACAGGTCGCCGATCGGGCGGACGGTATCGGCGAACCCGAGCCAGACGACCGCGACGATCGCCAGCATCTCGACCAGCAGGAAGAGCCCGGTGAGCCAGGCGTTCACCTTGATCTGGAGGATCGCGACCAGCGTCGACCCTGCGACCACGGCGATAGCGATGGGGATCTGCGGCAGGCCGGGGACCAGCGTGCCGAGCACCGCGCTGACGCCCAGGCCTGCGACCGGGGGGAAGAGCAGGTTGTTGAAGACGTTGACGCCGAGCATGACGAACCCCGCCATCGGCCCGAGCGTATGCGCGACCGCGACATACTCGCCGCCTGCGACCGGCCAGGCGGAGGAGAGTTCGGCGTAGACGAACGCGGTCGCGACGCAGACGAGTCCGGCGATCAGCGTTGCCCAGACTGCGCCGGTGCCGGCGACCTGGAGCATTCCGGGGACGATGACGAACACCGACGATGCCGGGGTCGCGACTGAGAGGGTGAGGAACAGGACGCCCGTGACGCCGAGGCTGCGGACGAGGCTTGGCGCCGGTGTCATCTGATCGTTGCGCATGCCAACCCCTTATCGTGCAGAGGTATTTGCATGGTTGAGGGGGTTGAGGAAGCGTAGAACGTCTTTCCCTCGCCCCTTCGGGGAGAGGGAGGGGCCCGCCCGCGCTTGCGGGTGGGAGGGTGAGGGGCGGTTGGGATCCGCCAACCTCCCCTCACCCTCCCGTCGCCAAGCGGCTCCTCCTTCCCTCTCCCCGGAGGGGCGAGGGACAGGTAGATTACCCCGCGTTCGGCGCGGCCGCCTTTGTCGCGTCCTTCGGACCATCCACCGTCAGGCGGATGTTGAGTTCCTTCAGCTGCTTGGCGCTAACCGGGCTCGGCGCGCCCATCATCAGGTCCTCGGCCTTCTGGTTCATCGGGAACAGCACGACTTCGCGGATGTTCGGCTCGCCGGCGAGCAGCATCACCATCCGGTCGATCCCCGGCGCCGAGCCGCCATGCGGCGGCGCGCCGACCTTGAACGCGTTGATCATGCCCGCGAAGTTCGTGTCAACGTCGGCTTGCGTATAACCGGCGATTTCGAACGCCTTGTACATGATCTCCGGACGGTGGTTCCGGATCGCACCCGACGACAGCTCGACGCCATTACAGACGATGTCGTACTGGTACGCGAGGATATCGAGCGGATCCTTGTTTTCCAGCGCGTCCATCTCGCCCTGCGGCATCGAGAATGGGTTGTGACTGAAATCGACCTTCTTCGCGTCCTCGTCATATTCGAACATCGGGAAGTCGACGATCCAGCAGAACTCGAAGCGGTTCTCGTCGATCAGGCCGAGGTCGGCGCCGATCCGCGCCCGCGCAGCGCCCGCAAGCTTCGAGGCGGGCAGTTCCTTGCCGGCGGCGAAGAAGATGCCGTCGTTGGGGCCGAGGCCCATTTCGGCGATCAGCTTCCGCGTCGCTTCCTCGCCGTGGTTTTTGGCGATTGGGCCACCGAGTTCACCGTTCTTCTGCGTGATGTAGCCAAGCCCGGCATGTCCCTCGGCGCGCGCCCAGTCGTTCATGTCGGTGAAGAATTTCCGCGACTTGTCGGCGGTGTTCGGCGCGGGAATCGCGCGGACCACGTCACCGCCCGCGACGATTCCTGCGAACAGGCCAAAGCCCGAATCGACGAAGTGATGACCGACGTCGTGGATCAGGATCGGGTTGCGCAGGTCGGGCTTGTCGCTGCCGTACTTCAGCATCGATTCGCGGTAGGGGATGCGCTTGAACGGAAGCGCCGAGACCTGGCGCCCCTTACCCTGCCAGTCGGCGAACTCCTCGAACACGCCGTGCAAGACGGGCTCGATCGCATTGAACACGTCGTCCTGCGTGACGAAGCTCATCTCGAAATCGAGCTGGTAGAACTCGCCCGGCGAGCGATCGGCGCGTGCGTCCTCGTCGCGGAAGCAGGGCGCGATCTGGAAATAGCGGTCGAAGCCGGCGACCATCAGCAGCTGCTTGAACATCTGCGGCGCCTGCGGGAGCGCGTAGAACTTGCCCGGATGGACGCGGCTCGGCACCAGATAATCGCGCGCACCCTCAGGGCTCGACGCGGTCAGGATCGGCGTCTGGAATTCGGTGAACCCCTGCGAATTCATCCGGTTACGCAGCGATGTTATCACCTGGCTGCGGAGCATGATGTTGGCGTGGAGACGCTCGCGACGCAGATCGAGATAGCGATAGCGGAGACGGATATCCTCGGGATACTCCGCCTCGCCCGCGACCGGCATCGGCAGTTCGCCGGCCATCGACTGGACCGTCGCGGCGGTCGCGCGGATCTCGATCCCGCCGGTCGGCAGGTTCGGGTTCACGGCTTCGGGTGCACGTGCGGTCACCTTGCCGGTAATCGTGACGACGCTTTCGCTCTTCAGGCCCTCGATGACCTTGAACACCGGGCCGCTGACGTCGGTGACGATCTGCGTGATGCCGTAATGATCGCGCAGATCGATGAAGACGAGGTCGCCGTGATCGCGCTTCTTGTGGACCCAGCCGGAGACGCGAACCTCTTCGCCGACCTGTTCGGGGCGGAGGGCGGCGCAGTTGTGGGTGCGATAGGCGTGCATGTCTCTGTCTCTCATACGTCGACCCAGCATCTCGTGCGGCAAGGGTGCGCCCTGCGACGGGAGATCCCAGCTTTCGCTGGGATGACGGGAATTGGATGGCTCGCGCTTCACCTTCCCTACCCGCCTTTGTCAACCCGCCCCTTTGTCAACGAGAGGGAGCCTCGCTATGGACGGGCGATGCATATCCACCCGCTTATCTCCGACAGTGCCACGCTCGCCAATCTGTGCGCGCGCATGGCCGACGCCGACTATGTGTGCGTCGACACAGAATTCATGCGCGAGAGCACCTATTACCCGGAGCTCTGCCTGATCCAGATCGCCGACGACAAGGAGGCGGCCGCAATCGATCCGATGGCGCCTGGGATCGACCTGAAGCCGCTGCTGGATTTGCTCGTCGAGAATCACGACGTGCTGAAGGTCGTTCATGCCGGCGGGCAGGACATCGAAATCGTCTACAACCTCACCGGCAAGACACCCTTCCCGCTGTTCGACACGCAGGTCGCGGCGATGGCGCTCGGCCAGGGCGAGCAGATCGGCTATTCGAACCTCGTCGACAGCTGGCTCGGGATCGCGGTCGACAAGGGCGCGCGGTTTACCGATTGGGCGCGCCGGCCGCTCGACGCGCGGCAGATCGAATATGCGATCGGCGACGTGACGCATCTGTCGAAGATCTTCCCCAAGATGCTCGAGCGGTTGCGCAAGACCGGGCGCGGCGTGTGGCTCGATCAGGAGATGGAGCGGCTTGGCGACATTGCCAATTATGCGAACGATCCCGATCTGGCGTGGAAGCGCGTGCGGATTTCGGGGCGGAAGCCCGACGTGCTCGGCCGCCTGAAGGCTTTGGCTCGGTGGCGCGAGCTTGAGGCGCAGGCGAAGGATTTGCCGCGCGGACGGATCGTCAAGGACGAGACGCTGGGCGACATGGCGGGACATCCCCCGCGGAAGCAGACGGACCTAGCGCGGGTCCGTGGACTTTCCGCGACTTGGGCCGGCAACGATATTGGTGGTCGCCTGATGGCGGCGATCGAGGGTGCGCAACCGCTCGGCGATGACGAAATGCCGCCACGCGACGATCGTAAGCCGGGGCTCGGCAAGGAGGGCTCGCTGGTCGCGGATCTCCTCAAGCTGTTGCTCAAGATCCGCTCGCGAGACATTGATGTCGCATCGAAATTGCTCGCGCGGACCGATGAACTCGAGGCTTTGGCGGCGGGCGTGCGGACCGGGCTGCCGATGCTCGAGGGTTGGCGGTTCGATCAGTTCGGACGCGATGCGCTCGATCTGGTCGAGGGACGACTGGCGTTTGCGGTCATCGGCGGCAAGCTGAAGATGACGCGTACGGAGGATGCCGCATGAGAATCGTTCTTGTCGCAGCCTTGGCCGCCACGGCGGCGTGTACGCCGGTAGAGATGCGCGGCCAGACTCCTGCCGCTGCGCCGGTCGCTACCGCGTGCAATGCCGCCTCGTTGGGCGATCTGGTCGGCAAGCGCGCAAGCGATGCCCGGGCGGATGTGATGCAGACCCGGTCGGGATCGCGGACGCTGCGCTGGATCGCACCGAATACCGCGGTGACGATGGATTTTCGGGCTGACCGGCTGAATGTGTACGTCGATGCGAAGGGCCGGATCGAGCGCTTCACCTGCGCCTGAGTCGGCTCGGTATATCCTCCCCTTGCAGGGGAGGTGGCCGGCACTTGCCAGACGGAGGGGTGCCACCCTCTCGATAGCGCGATACCCCTCCGTCAGTCCTGCCGACTGCCACCTCCCCTGCCAGGGGAGGAATTAGATGAGAGCCAACACAGGTTTGCGGCCTAACGCGGTCGCCAGCGCGGTATGGCGACGTTCTACCGCCTCTCCGTAAAGTCCGCGATCGTCCGAGCGGAGCGTCAGCGTCAAGCAGACCCCGTCGTCCGCGAGGCTGGAGCGTTTCAGCGGTCCGGCCAGGCCGCCGCTCATGCGCTGGCCAAGACGCATCGCCAGCCCCCACGCGGTCGCGCTTTTTACCGCCGCGGGGCTCGCCAGGCGGCCCACCGGATCAGCGGCCGCCAAGTCGCCGCCGAGGCTCGTGTAAAGCGCTTGCGCCAACATGCCCCGGCCTGGAGCGTCGATCGCCACCCAATTGCCGTGCAGCGCGACCTCTACGCCGCGTTCGGCGCGGAACTCCGGATTGGCCCGCCAGCCAACGTCGGCGAGCAGGCATGCGGTATGACGGAGTCGCGCCATCGCAGGCGGCTCGGTGGTGAATAACGGCGCGAGCCAGCGATCGAGCAGGTCGCCGTGCTCGGGAAACCGGCCAAGCAGGCGGCCTTCTTCGCGCGCTGCAACGATCAGCGGGTCGAGCGTTCGGTCTGCGGGCTTCAGATGTTCGTAGAGCAGCCCTTCGCGCAGGCCGTAGGCCGATACGACCGTCGTCTTGCTGCCGAGTTGGCGCATCAGCACGCCGAGCAACGCGGCTGCGTCCGCCAGCGTCGCGGTACGGCCTGAAGACAAGCCGGGGATCGCCTTCAGGCGGGGCTTCGAAAGCTGCGGGATCGTTCGGCTCAACCGCGTGATGGTCGCGGCGGTCATCGGGTATTGATGGATAATCGGTAGCGGATAATTCGACAGCTCCATGTCGAGACGCGCCAGCGCACGCCACGATCCGCCGACGAGGTAGAGCGGAAGCCCCTGCCCCTTGGCCGTCCAGCCAGCCTCGCGGACCAACCGCGCCACATAGCGTTCGAGCACCTTGCCGCGTTTGGCGCGAAGCGGGCCGATGCGGAGGACGCCGAGAGGAAACGAGACACGGTCCTCGATCTTGCCGCGGCGGACGCGGACGAGTTCGAGACTGCCGCCGCCGAGATCGCCGACGATGCCGTCCGCATCGGGGATCGCCGAGAGCACGCCGTAGCCGGCGGCACTGGCTTCCTGCTCGCCGGAAAGAGTCTCGACCTTGAGGCCGAGTTGTTCAGCGGTCGCAATGAGTTCGCCGCCGTTCTTCGCATCGCGCACCGCCGCCGTTGCGACTGTACGAAGCGTCGAGCACTCCATCTCGCGCGCGACGGCAGCAAACCGCGCCAACGCGACACGCGCTGTCTTTAGCGCCGACTTCTCGATCGACCCAGTCGCCGCAAGGCCGCGACCGAGCCCGGCGAGCACCTTCTCGTTGAACCGGATCGCGGGCAGCCGTGGTGGCCCCTGATACACCACCAGACGGATCGAGTTCGAGCCGATATCGATGATTCCGGTACGCGGGTGATCGTCGGTCTCGGCCTTGGGCGGGGAATTGCCGAACAGGATATTGGTGACGCTCATCGTTTTCGACGGAGCGACAGCGTCGGCACGGCATTGCTGGTCGCGAGCGAGGCGCCGCGACCGGAGAGCGACGGGTTGGTCATGAAATACCGATGCAGGTTGAACGGGCGGTCGCCGGGATCGACGCGGCTATATTCGCCGTCCGGGCCTAGCTCCCAACTCTGCTCGTTGTCGATCAGGTTCGCGACCATGACCTGATCGAGGATCTGGTCGTGGACGGTCGGGTTGAGGATCGGCAGCATGTATTCGACGCGGCGGTCGAAGTTGCGCGGCATCCAGTCGGCCGACGAGATGAACAGCTTGGCGCCGTCGTTGGGGAGCGCCTTGCCGTTGCCGAATGCCCAGATCCGGCTGTGCTCGAGAAACCGCCCGATCACCGATTTCACGCGGATCGTCTCGGACAGGCCAGGTACGCCGGGTCGCAGGCAGCAGATTCCGCGAATGATGAGGTCGATCTCGACCCCTGCCCCGCTCGCCTCGTACAGCCTCTCGATCACAGCGGGGTCGACCAGCGAGTTCATCTTCGCCCAGACCCCAGCGGGCTTGCCGGCGCGCGCGTTGGCGATCTCTACGTCGATCAGGTTCATCAGATTCTGGCGTAGGTCGCGCGGGCTAAGGCTGACGCGCGCCATGTCGGTCGGTTCGACGTAGCCGGTGATGTAGTTGAACATCTGCGCCGCATCGCGCCCAACCGCGGCATCGGCGGTGAAGAAGCTGAGGTCGGTGTAGATCTTGGCGGTGACCGGGTGATAATTGCCCGTGCCGAAATGGCAGTAAGTGCGGAACGCCTGGCCTTCGCGGCGGACGACCAGCGAGACCTTGGCGTGCGTCTTCCAGTCGATGAAGCCGTAGACGACCTGCACGCCCGCGCGCTCCAGCGCGGAGGCCCAGACCATGTTCTGCTCTTCGTCGAACCGTGCCTTCAGCTCGACCACCGCGGTGACGGACTTGCCGGCCTCGGCCGCGGTGATGAGCGCGTTGATGACCGCGGGCTGCTTGCCGGCGCGGTAGAGCGTCTGCTTGATCGCGACCACATCCGGGTCGTTCGCCGCCTGTTTCAGGAAGGCGAGCACCACTTCGAACGTCTCGTACGGGTGGTGGACGACGATATCCTTCGCCTTGATCGCCGCGAAGCAATCGCCGCCGAATTCGCGGATGCGCTCGGGGAAGCGCGGCGTGAAGGGCGGGAACTTCAGGTCGGGGCGATCCTCGTCGACCAGCCCGTCGAGGTCGACGATGCCGAGCAGGTTGCCGCTTTCGGTGATGATCGCGTCCGCACCGCCGAGTTCGTCCTTGAGGACGGCGGCGAGCACGTCGGGAATGCCGGTTTCGAGTTCCAGGCGGATGACGCGGCCGCGGCGGCGACGCTTGATCGCGTTGGCGAAGTAGCGGACGAGGTCCTCGGCCTCCTCCTCGATCTCCATGTCACTGTCGCGCAGCACGCGGAAGCTCGCGGCGGCGAGGACGTCGTAGCCGGGGAAGAGGACCGGGGCGAACCGCTTGAGCAGCGTCTCGACCGCGATGTAGCGCGCGGGCTCGCCGGGAAGGCGGACGAAGCGCGTCATCGTGTGCGGGAGCATCACCAGTTCGCGGACCGGCTCATTGTCCGAGATGCGGACGAGGTCGAAGATCACCGACAGGCCGCGGTTCGGGATGAACGGGAACGGATGTGCGGGGTCGAGCGCCTGCGGGGTCAGGATTGGGAAGATCTGGTCACGGAAATGCGTTTCGAGCCACTCGTCGGCCTCGCCTTCGATCGCTTCGCGGCGGAGGACGAACAGCCCTGCTTCGTCGAGCAAAACGCGGAGATCGCCCCATACCGCCTGCTGGCTCGCCATCAGCGCATCGGCCTCACGGACGATCGCGGTCAGCTGTTGTCCGGCGGTAAGGCCGTCCGCCGAGCGGCGATCAACGTCCTGCGTCTGCTGTCCCTTCAGGCCGGCCACGCGGACCATGAAGAACTCGTCGAGGTTCGAGCCCGAGATCGACAGGAAGCGGAGCCGCTCGAGCAACGGGTGTGCGGGGTTGCATGCTTCCTCCAGCACACGCCGGTTGAACGCCAGCCAGGAGAGCTCGCGGTTGAAATACCGGTCGTTCGGCTCTGCGCCGATGGGATCGTCGTCGTCTTCCGATTGGCGGACGATATGGGCTGGACGGTTCATCGGGCCTCTTGGGAGCTTATGGTGGCGTGAAGAGCGGGAGGTCGAGCGCGAGTTGCGGCCGGAGGATCAGCCCGGCCTCGGTGAGTGTGGTTCGTGCAAGAGGAATGGACAAGCGCTTGCGACGTTCCATCGCCTCTTGGTCAAGCGCATCGACGGTTCGCGTTACGGTAATATGACTGCGCTCGATTCTGGTCGCGAGCCAGTCGATCAGATCGGGCCGCGCATCGAGGCTGCGGCGCTCGAACAGGTGCGCCAGCAACAGCCGCATGAGCTCGTCGTCGGGCGCGCCGATCGCCGCGATCGGGCTGGCGGCAAGGCGCGAGCGGAGATCGGGAAGCTTCACCTTCCATTCGGGCGGCGCTGCGTCCGCGACGATCAGCAGCGGCCTGTGCTCCTCCTGCGCGCGGTTCCAAGCGTGGAACAGCTGCGCCTCGGGCACGCGCTCGGCATCGTCGATGATCGTCCCGCCGCTCTTCGCCGCGAAGATCCGCGCGAGAAGGCTGCGGCCCGATTTGCGCGGGCCGGTTAGTATCGCGGTCATGACGGGCCAGGTCGCGGTGTGCTCCAGCGTGTGGACCGCGCGCGAGTTGGAGGGGGTAACCAGGAAGGCGTCGTCGCGAGGGTCCGCCGGCCATCCGAGTGGCAGCGCAATTTGAGTCATCTTGGTCGCGCTCACCCTGTCGTCGCATTGTCCGCGGGCAAGTCCGGCGGAAGAAGTTGGGCGACCCGGCGAATGCGGATCGTCTGGCCGGAGCCGAACACTTGGTAGCCGCGCGCTTCGAGCGCGGTCTTCAGCGCCGCAGGGTCGCCGTCGTACGCGACACGCATCAGCGAGACACCGCCGAGCGCGAGACTGGTGGTGGCCGCCGAGCGGACGCCGGGGATCGCGCGGAGTGCGGCTTCGGTCGAAGAGACGTTTGCTGCGGCGGGCGTGTCGAACTGGACGATGATCGAGATACCCGCGCCACCCGTCAGGACGGCGGTGTTGGCGTCGGCGGTCTCGTCGGTCGGCAGATCCTCGATCACCGCGGCTTCGGGCGGAGGCGGTGGCGACAGGCTGTAGTCGACACGGAGCGAGCCGTTGCGACGCGCCTGCTGGTACAGGTCGTCGATCCGCTTCACGCCGGTATCGAGTAGCTGCGCGATGCCGTCGGGCGTACCGACCCGCAGCGTGAAGCTGCCGATCAGGTCGTTGTCGGGACCGTGGCGCGCTTCGAACACGCCGATCACCGGGCCGCCGGGCCATTGGCGATAAAGTTTCACAACCGGGGTCAGTACGTCGCTCGCGCCATATTGGTCGAGGATCGTCCGCCACCAGCCGCGGCCGGGGCGCTGTGTCTGGCCGACGTTGAGCAGGAGCGCGTCGGGGCCGGAGCCGGACGGGCGGACATAGTCTATGCTGCTGTTGCCGGTGCGATAGCGCGCCCAGGCCTGCTGCCACTGCGTGCTCTGCTCGAACGCCTGCCCGACGCCGCCCGAATATTGGACGGGGATGACGAGCATCGGCTGTGAACGATCGGCATAGGTCGAGATGCCGAGGATCGATCCGGCGCGGCCGCGATCGAACAGCACGCCGAGCTTGGCGATGTAGCGCTGCGGGCCGATCTGTTCGTTCTCAACGACGATTCCGGAAACGAGCGAATCGAGCGTACCATCGGATACGAGGCCACCGCCGCCGCCGAGCCGGTTCGACAATTGGACCCAGGCCTTGCGCTGCGCGAGCCGCCAGCCGCCGTAGCGCGCGGCGTCGGCGGTCTTGCCGGCGACGTCGACCGTGACGCCGCTCACCTCGTACGCGCTGCCGCTGTCGACCGGAGCCGTGCCTCGGCTGCCGCCTTCGATCTGCGCGAGCACGGCTCCGCCGCTAAGCAGCAGGGCGGCGCCAGCAAGCGCGGTGGGAAGGGCACGGATACGCATCAAGCGGGCCTTTTGGCGAAGCAGACGTGGAAATCCAAGCGCGATGTGGCTAGCAGCACCGATCATGACCGATACGCCAGACTCCGCCGCTCCCGCCACGGGCTCCTATACATACGCTCAAGCGGGCGTTTCGATCGCCGCGGGCAACGCGCTGGTGCGGGCGATCGCCCCGCTCGCGCGCTCGACGCGTAGGCCGGGGGCGGATGCCGATCTTGGCGGGTTCGGGGGGATGTTCGACCTCAAGGCGGCAGGGTTCGTCGATCCTTTGCTGGTCGCGGCGAACGACGGCGTGGGCACCAAGCTGAAGCTGGCGATCGAGTGGGACCGGCATGAGGGTGTCGGCGTCGATCTCGTCGCGATGTGCGTCAACGACCTGATCGTCCAGGGTGCGGAGCCGCTGTTTTTCCTCGATTATTATGCGAGCGGGAAGCTTGATGCGGCAGTCGCCGAGCGCGTCGTCGCCTCGATCGCGGAGGGGTGCAAGACCGCGGGTTGCGCGCTGATCGGGGGCGAGACCGCCGAGATGCCGGGCATGTATGCGGATGGCGATTACGACCTCGCGGGCTTCTGCGTCGGTGCGGTCGAGCGGACCAACGTTCTCACCGGACGCGAGATCGCGGCGGGCGACGTGATGCTCGGACTGGCATCGTCGGGCGTGCATTCTAACGGGTTTTCGCTGGTTCGCCGGCTGGCCACCGATCGCGGGTGGAAGCTCGATCGACCGGCGCTGTTCGACCAGGACAAGTTGCTGATCGATCATCTGATGGCGCCGACTCGGATCTACGTCGCGAGCCTGCTGCCGTTGCTGCGCGAGCAGCGGATCAAGGGACTGGCGCATATTACCGGCGGCGGTCTGCTCGAGAACATCCCGCGGGTGCTGCCCGACGGCGTACATGCGGTGGTCGATGCGGATGCGTGGGAGCAGTCGCGATTGATGGCATTCCTGCAGGCGCAGGGCGCGATCGAGCCGGAGGAGATGGCGCGGACGTTCAACTGCGGGATCGGCATGGTCGTGATCGTGTCTGCTGACGAAGCCGAGGCGGTGACCGCGGCGCTTCAGGCGGCGGACGAGACGGTGTTCACGATCGGGCAGATCGAGACCGGGGCGCATGGCTGCACGGTGCGTGGGTCGGCGGGGACGTGGAGCGCGCGTGAGGACTGGACCGCGACGCATGGCTGACAAGACGCGCGTCGGCGTGCTGATCTCCGGGCGCGGATCGAACATGATGGCGCTGGTCGGCGCGTCGCGCGCGGCGGAGTGTCCGTATGAGATCGCGCTGGTCGCTTCCGACAAGCCGGACGCGGCCGGGGTCGACTGGGCTCAGGTCGAGGGTGTGGCAACGTTCGCGCTCTCGCCTAAGGGTTTGGGCAAGCCGGCATACGAGGCAGCGATCGATGCGGCGTTGCGCGAGGCTGGTGTCGAGGTCGTTGCGCTCGCCGGCTATATGCGGTTGCTGTCGGACGGGTTCGTCGCGGCGTGGCGCGACCGGATCGTCAACATCCATCCGTCGCTGCTGCCCAAGTACAAGGGGCTCGACACGCATGCGCGGGCGATCGCGGCGGGGGATGTGGTCGGCGGGTGTTCGGTGCATGTCGTGACCGAGGAACTCGATGGCGGCGCGGTGCTGGGGCAGGCCGAGGTGCCGATCCTTGCCGGCGACGATGCGGACGCGCTTGCGGCGCGCGTGTTGACGGCGGAACATGCTTTGTACCCGAAGACCTTGGCGGAGTTCGTGACGCGATGACCGATCTGTCCCCCCTCGACCGTGTTCGTGCGGCGGCGCTGGCGTTGCCGGAGACCGAAGAGAAGGTTTCGCATGGCCAGCCGACCTTCTTCGTCGCGGACAAGCAGTTCGCGCAGTTTCGGGCGGATCATCATGGCGATGGACTGGCCATCGTGTGCGTGAAGACCAGCGGCACCGATGAACAGGCGACGCTGATCGAGACGGACCCGGCAATGTATTCGCGACCGGCCTATCTCGGTGCGACCGGCTGGGTCGGAATGAATGTCGCCGGCGATCCGGACTGGGCGCTGGTCGAGGACCGGATCGCGCGGAGTTGGGAACTCGCCGCCCCTGCCCGTTTGCTGGAGGCTGGAGGGCGATGAGCACCGAGACTCCGACCGAACGGCGGGAAGCCGCGGCGACCCGGCGGCGCTGGGTTACGCTGGCGGAGGTGCTCGCCGTGGCCGGCGTGCTGATCGCGGCGCTGACCCTGTGGAGCAACTGGTCGGAGCGCAGCGCGGACAATGCTGAGAAGGCGAGCGCGCGGGCTAGCGAGGCGCGGAAGGACCAGCGTTTCGAAATCCGCGCGGTGGCGGCGGAAAATGGCGACTCGCTGATGCTGTTGCGTGACGAGAAGCATGAGATCGTGGACGCGACCGTGGTGTTTCCGACCGCCCTCGGCGTCGGGCGGAAGGATGCGCTGACCGATCAGATCCAGCGGAGTTGGTTCGAGAAGGCGCTGCTCAAGGCGACCGATGGTGGCGCGGACGATCAGGCTGGGCGGCTGCCGGTGTTCATTACGGTGAACTATACCGATGGCGATGCGACGCGGTCGGCTAGCGGAATTTATGACGTGATTTGGCAGACGAAGGCTGGCGTATTCCCATTCGGGCGTTCGTTGAAGTTGCAGGGGTTGCGGGTTCGCCAGCGTGGTGGGAGCCAAGCTAAGCTCGATGCGATCTGGGCGAAGGAGAAGCCGGCGGCTTAAGGCTACCTCCCGCAGGTTGTTTCCCCGCGAAGGCGGGGATCCAGTCTGGGCTCCCGCCTTCGCGGAAGAACAAGAAGGCGGGAGGAGCCGCCCCGCAGGACGCTTAAACCGCTCGCGCGTAGACCGGGTCGTCGTGGAGGGTGGTGCCGACCATGAACTGGCGGGCGCCGATCACCTCGAAGCCCTGCCGTTCGTAGAAGGCTCGGGCGCGGGTGTTCTGGTCCCATACGCCTAGGAGAACTCGGGTACGGTCTGCCGCGGCGGCGTCTTCGAGAGCGCGGGCCATCAGGGCGGCGCCCAGGCCTGAGCCTTGGGCCTGCTTCATGAGATAGATGCGGCGGAGTTCGATATCCGCGGGGCCGGGTTCGATCGGGAAATCCGGCGCGGTAAGCACCGTGTAGCCGATCGGCGCGTGGCCGGGTTCGTACTCGGCTAGCGTCACAATCGTCGCGGGATCGGACAGCCACGTCTCGAACGCGGCGACGCTGTTGTTGCGCGTGCAGTGGGCGACGATGTCCGCCCCCGTTAGCACGGTCGCATAGGTGTCGAGGAACGTGGTGGATGCGACGAGCGATAGCGCGGGCGCGTCGCCCGGCTCTGCCCGTCGCAACCGCCAGGTCATCAGCCGACGATTTCTTCGGGCTTGAAGAAATAGGCGATCTCGATTTCGGCGTTCTCGTCCGAATCCGAACCGTGGACCGAGTTGGCTTCGATCGACTCGGCGAGTTCCTTGCGGATCGTGCCAGGCTCTGCGTTGGCGGGGTTGGTGGCGCCCATGATGTCGCGGTTGCGCTGCATCGCGTTCTCGCCTTCGAGAACCTGGACGACGACCGGGCCCGAGATCATGAACGAGACGAGCTCGCCGAAGAACGGACGCTCCTTGTGGACCGCGTAGAAGCCTTCGGCCTGCTCGCGGGTCATCTGGATGCGCTTCGAAGCGACGACGCGCAGGCCGGCTTCCTCGAGCATCTTGGTGACCGCACCGGTCAGGTTGCGGCGGGTTGCGTCGGGCTTGATGATCGAAAAGGTACGGTTCGCGGCCATGATGGTCACGGGCTCCTGTGTTGACGGTAATCGGATGCGCGGCGCTTAGGCGGGGGACGCGGCTAAAGCAACGTTTATGCCGCTTGCTCCCGCCTAGGCTGCCTGTTCCCATCGCCCGGAGTCGTTCTGTTTCCAATAGCGGCGTTCGACACCGTCGCGGTCGGCTAGCGCTTTCCACGCCAAACGGGCTTCGCGGATAGCTTCATCGTCGAAGATGTGGAAGGCGCGGTCGAAGGTCAGGGTCAGGTCCCGCCACCGACCATCGACGATCGCGACGTTGCGCGCCGCATTGGCTGGGGCGGTTTCGGGTATGTCGTCCGCAATCAGAATGGGTTGCGCTGCATCGTCGTTGCTGCCGGCCTGCGCATGGGGGAGGAAGCTCTCGGAGGCGTAGGACCAGAGCAGGCGATCGAGCGCGACGCGTTGTTCTTCGGGTTCGGCGACTATCAGGAGGCGGCCGCCAGTCTGGACGACGCGCTCGGCAATGCGTGGGAGGACGCGGTCGAGGGGGCTGGTTAGGTGGTAGAAATCGACCTGCATAGTTACTCCCCTTTCGCTTGCGGGAGCGGTCGGGGGAGGGCTTTGCCTCGCTCGATACCGCCCGCGGTTGGCCCCTCCCCTAACCCCTCCCGCAAGCGGGAGGGGAATTCTTGGCCTCAGCCCTCGAAATTGTCGGCGACGAACTGGTCGAGCAGGCGAACGCCGTAGCCGGTGGCGCCCTTGTCGTGGTTCGTCCCGGTCTTGTCCGACCAGACCATGCCGGCGATGTCGAGATGCGCCCACTTCACGCCCTCGTCGACGAAACGCTTGATGAACTGCGCGGCGGTGATCGAGCCGGCGCCGCGGGGGCCGACGTTCTTCATGTCGGCGATCGGCGAGTCGATCAGCTTGTCGTAGGCGGGCGACAGCGGAAAGCGCCAGAGCGTGTCGCCGGTGGTCTTGCCCGCCGCGATCAGCTGGTCGGCGAGCGCGTCGTCATTGGCGAAGATGCCGCCATTCTCGGTGCCGAGCGCGACGATCATCGCGCCGGTGAGCGTGGCGAGATCGACGATCGTGGTCGGCTTGTGCGCCTGCTGCACCCAGGTGACGCAATCGCAGAGCACGAGGCGCCCCTCGGCGTCGGTGTTGAGCACTTCGATCGTCTGGCCGGACATCGAGGTGATGACGTCGCTCGGACGCAGCGCGGCGCCGTCGGGCATGTTCTCGACGAGGCCCATCACGCCGACGACGTTTGCCTTCGCCTTGCGGCTGGCGAGCGCCTTCATCGCGCCGGCGACGGCGCCGGCGCCGCCCATGTCCCACTTCATGTCTTCCATGCCCGCGCCGGGCTTGATCGATATGCCACCCGAATCGAACGTCACACCCTTGCCGACGAACGCGAGGGTGGGGGCATCGGCCCCTGCCCCGTTCCACTTCAGCGCGAGGATGCGCGCTTCACGCCGCGAGCCCTGGCTGACGCCGAGCAGCGAGCCCATGCCAAGTTCGGTCATCTGCGCTTCGTCGAGCACGGTGATCTCAAGCCCGAGACCCTCGACGTCCTTGGTCACCTTCTCGACGAAGCTCTCGGGGTAGACGACGTTCGGCGGAGAGGTGACCAGCCAGCGCGTCAGGTCGAGACCGCCAGTGACCGCGGACGCCTCGGTCCAGGCGGCGTCTGTCCCGTCGGGCGCGCCGGCGATGGTGATCTCGGTCAGCGTCGGCTTCGACTTCTCGGCCAGCTTGGTGCGGTACGTGTCGTAGCGCCATGCGCGCTGAACAGCGGCGGCGGCGAAGTGTGCAGCGGCCTTTGGCGTCGGCGTGGCACCGGCAGAGAGGTCAGCGACGACCGACGTTGCGCCCGAGGTCAGCAGGCGTCCGGTGATCGCACCGCCGGCCTTTTCCCAATCGGCGGTCTCGCCCGCGCCGACACCGACCAGCAGGACCTGACGGACCTTACCCTCGACCGACACGAACAGCTCGACCACCGCACCGGCTTCACCCGCGAAGCGTGCCGCGGCGGTCGCGCTGGTCGCAAGCGCCTCCGCATCGCCACCGATCGCGCGCCAAGTCACCTGCGCCATGCCGTCCTTCGCGACCGGAACGGCGAGAATCGGGGCATTGGCGGGGACGGTAGGCGCGAAGACGATTTGCATGAAGAAACCTCGGGAAGCGTTTTGAACGGATACACTAAGTTGATGCCGCATGCCCGGCAAAGCAAGGTGGCGGCCTGCCATCGCACGGCGATTGCAGCGAAGCCCCGGTGGTGCGATAGGCGGGCGATAGGGCGGCAAATGGCTGCCGAGTGCCAAAGGGGTTGGTTCGGATCGTGTTGCGTATCGACCTTTTGACGGGTTGTGCCGTTTCGCTCGCGCTGGCGTGCGGACTGGCGACTTCCCCCGTGCAGGCTCAGGATTTCCAGAACCGCCCGGTCGCGCCGCCGGTACAGGACGCGCCGGTTGCGAACGCGCCTGCCGCAGCCCCCGCCGACGATCAGGTCCAGTTCAGCGCTAACGGCCTGGAATACGACACCAATACCGAAATCGTCACCGCCAACGGCGAAGTCCGTATGTTCCGGCAAGGCGGTCGCCTGCGCGCCGACAAGGTCGTCTGGAACCGCAAGACCGGCAAGGTCGTCGCGACGGGCAATATCGCGGTCACCAATCCCGAAGGCGACATTGCCTATGGCGATGAGATCAATCTGACCGACTCGCTCAAGGACGGCGTGGTCGACAACATGCTCGTCGTTCTCGAACAAGGCGGGCGCCTCGCGGCCAAGCAGGGCACGCGCGAGACCGACGGCACGGTCAATCTGAAGAGCGCCGCCTACACCCCGTGCGGCGTCACGAACTCGGCGGGCTGCCCCAAGGAGCCGACGTGGAAGATCACCGCGGTCCGCGTCACCTATCGCCCCGAGCGCAAGCGCATCTATTATTCGGGCGCACGGCTGCATCTGTTCGGACTGCCGAGCCTGCCTTTGCCCAAATTCTCCAACCCGGTCGGCGGCGGCAGCGACAGCGGGCTGCTCTCGCCCAACGGTGGCTATAGCCGCGTCAACGGCCTCGAAGTCAGCGTCCCCTATTATTGGAAGCTCGCCCCGAACCAGGGTTTGGTCATTACGCCGCACATCTACAGCAGCGTGCTGCCGATGGCGCAGGTCGATTATTCCGCGCTCAATTCGAAGGGCGCGTTCAGCGTTCGCGCCTATGCGACCGAAAGCCGCCGCAGCGACGACTTGACCACTGGGGCGTCCACCGACACCAGCATGGCGTTCCGCGGCTATATCGATGGCATGGCGCGCTATCAGCTTTCGCCGAACTGGACCGCGAGCGGCTCACTCCGCCTGACGACCGACCGGACGTTCCTGCGCCGCTACGATATCTCGCGCGACGACCGGCTGCGCACCACGGCGAGCCTGGAGCGGATCGACGACACCAGCTATTTCTCGCTAAGCGGTTGGTACGCCCAGACGTTGCGCGTCAACGACAGCCAGGGTCAGCAGCCTATCGCGCTGCCGGAAATCGATTATCGCAAGCGCTTCGACGATGGCCTCGTCGGCGGTAAGTTCCAACTTCAGCTTAACACGCTCGCGCTGACCCGCATCGACGGCCAGGACACACAGCGCGCGTTCGCCAGCCTGCAATGGGACCTGCGTCGCTTCACCAACTGGGGCCAGGAGGTCACCTTCACGGCGTTTGCGCGCGGCGACCTCTACAATACCAACGACATCTCTGAGACCATCGTCAATTACCAGGGGCTGGAAGGCTTTCACCAGCGCGTGATCGGCGCGGCCGCAGTCGACGTGAAATGGCCGTTCATCGGCACGTTCCTGGGCGGGACGCAGCGCTTCACCCCGCGCGTCCAGTTCGTCGCCGCCCCGAAGGTCGCCAACCTCTCGCTGCCCAACGAGGATTCGCGCGCAGTCGATCTCGACGACACCAACCTCTTCTCGCTCAACCGGTTCGCCGGGTATGACAGGTTCGAGGATTCGTCACGCGTCACCTATGGCGGCGAATGGGCACTCGACCTGCCGGGGATCAGCTTCACGACCAATGTCGGGCAGAGCTACCGTGTCGACAAGCGCCCGACCATCCTGCCCGACGGTACCGGCCTCAGCGATCGGTTCTCCGACATCGTCGGGCGCAGCGAATTGCGGTTCCGCGACTTCGTCTCGATCGTCCACCGCTACCGGCTCGACAAGGACGGCTTTGCGATCCGTCGCAACGAAGTCGACGCTACGATCGGTTCGCGCGCGACCTATGTGCTGGTCGGCTACCTCAAACTCAACCGCAACATCGACGCGTCGATCGAAGATCTGCGCGACCGCGAGGAAGTCCGTCTCGCCGGCCGCGTCCAGTTCGCGCGCTTCTGGTCCGCATTCGGCTCGGGCGTGGTCGATCTGACCAACACCGCGGAGGATCCGCTTTCCCGCAGCGACGGCTTCACGCCGATCCGCCACCGGATCGGCATCCAGTATGAAGACGATTGCCTCCGCCTGGGCGGCACCTGGCGGCGGACCTACAACGACACCGGCGACGCGCGGAAGGGCAACAGCTTCCTGTTGACGCTGGCCTTCACCAACCTCGGCCGCTAAGCCCGCGTTCAGCTACTCTGGGGCAACCCGCGTCGGATATGCGTCGTCATGGCAATGATGGCGCGATGTACGGCGTGCGATGATGGGATACCGACACTTGAAGCATGATGTTCGACTGGCGGCGCGTGGCGGCCGTGTGATCGGTGGGGTGGTTCTGGCCGCGTTGGCGGCAAGCGCGATCGCGCAGGCTGTGCCGCCACAGGGCACGGCGCCTCAGGCTGCGCCGCCCAAGGGCGCACCGCGCGGTGCTCAGGCGCAGGCTCAGGCCCCGGGTCAAACCCCAGGTCAAACGGTGCAGGATCAGAGCGTGCCGGACAATACCGGTCTCGACATCCCGACCAACCTCCAGATCTTCGGCAAGCTCGATCCCAACGTCCGCAAGCCGACCGCGATCGTCAACGACACCGTGATCACGGGCACCGACGTCGACCAGCGCGTGGCGCTGGTGGCGATGGCGAACGAGGCAAAACTGTCGCCGGAGGATCGCGAGCGGCTGAAGCTCCAGGTGCTCCGCCAGCTGATCGACGAAACGCTCCAGATCCAGGAAGCGAAGACCGCCGACATCACGATCACCCCGGCCGAACTCACGCAGAGCTATGACGCGGTGTCGAAGCGGTTCAATCGCACGCCGGTCGCGATGCGCGCCTATCTGCGCGAGTCCGGTTCGTCCGAGCGGTCGCTGAAGCGCCAGATCGAGGGTGAGCTTGCGTGGCAGCGCTATCTGCGTCGCCGGGTCGAGCCGTTCGTCAACGTCGGCGACGAGGAGGTGAAGTCGATCATCGACCGTCTGCAGGCGGCGAAGGGCACCGACGAGTTCAACCTAAAGGAAATCTACCTCGCGGCAACGCCGGCGAACAGCCAGCAGGTCTATGCGAACGCCAAACAGATCCTGCAGGAAATCCAGAAGGGTGCGCAGCCGTTCGAATATTACGCGCGCCAGTTCTCCGAAGCCTCGACCCGCGCGGTCGGTGGCGATCTCGGCTGGATCCGTGCGGCGACGTTGCCGGCGCAGCTGGCCGAAGCCGCGACGACGATGCAGGTCGGTCAGGTTGCCGGACCGATCGAGGTCTCGGGCGGCTATTCGATCCTGTACCTTACGGACAAGCGGCAGGTACTGACCGCCGATCCGCGTGACGCCAAGCTCAGCCTGAAGCAGCTTACCTTGCGCTTCCCGCCGAACACCAACCAGGCGCAGGCTTCGGCGCGGGCACAGGCGTTCGCGAAGGCGACGCAGGAGCTGCGCGGCTGTGGTACGGTCGAGAAGGTTGCGGCCGGGATCGGCGCGGACGTGGTCGACAACGATACGGTCCGGATCCGCGACCTGCCGCCGCAGCTCCAGGAAGTGATGTTGAAGCTTCAGGTCGGCGAATCGAGCCCGCCGTTCGGGTCCGCCGAGCAGGGCGTTCGTGCGCTGGTGCTGTGCGGGCGCGACGAAGCGGCTGGCGGATCGGTGCCCAACTCCGAGCAGATCCAGGGCCAGCTCGAACAGCAGCGCGTCAATCTGCGCGCGCAGCAGAAGCTGCGCGATCTGCGGCGTGATGCCGTGGTCGAATATCGGTGATCGCGGCATGACGCGCGTCCAGCCGCTGGCGGTGTCGATGGGCGATCCTGCCGGGATTGGGCCCGAGATCATCGCCAAGGCGTGGGATGCGCGTGCAACGCATAGCCTGCCGCCTTTCGTGGCGGTGGGCGATGCGCGTGCGATCGAGCGGGTCTGGGCGGGCCCGATCGCGCGCGTCGCGGACATGACCGCCGCTGCCGACGCGTTCGCAACGGCATTGCCCGTGCTCACCGTCGGCGATGCAGGCGCGATCGTTCCGGGCGAGCCGGACGCCGATGGTGCGCGGTGTGCGCTGCATTCGCTCGAGCTCGCCGTCGGCTTGGTCCGCACAGGTGCAGCGCGTGCGCTCGTTACGGGCCCCGTGTCTAAGTCCCAGCTGTATGCGATCGGCTTCAGTCATCCGGGGCAGACCGAGTTCGTAGCCGAGCGCTACGGCGTCGCGGGCGACAACGCTGTGATGATGTTGGCCGGACCTTCGCTGAAGGTGGTGCCGATCACGACGCACGTGCCGTTGAAAGACGTGTCCGCGCTGCTGACGGTCGATCTGATCGTCGCCAAGGCGCGCGCGACCGCACGCGGCCTATTGCGGAACTTCGGCATCGAGAACCCGCGGCTCGCCTTCGCGGGGTTCAATCCGCATGCCGGCGAACAGGGTGCGCTTGGCCGGGAAGAGATCGATATCATCGCGCCGGCGATCGCGATCCTCCGCGAGGAAGGCATTGATGCGACCGGGCCGTTTGCGGCGGACACGATGTTCCACCCGCGCGCGCGCGAGACCTATGACGTCGTGATGTGCTGCTATCACGACCAGGCGCTCGTCCCGTTAAAGACAATTCATTTCGACGAAGGCGTCAACATGACGCTCGGCTTGCCGATCGTGCGGACATCGCCCGATCACGGCACCGCGTTCGCGATTGCTGGCAAGAACCTCGCCGAACCCGGCGCGATGATCGCGGCGATCGCGATGGCGGGTGAAGCAGCGGACCGACGCGCGCAGACCGCCGCCCAGTCGTGAGCGGACCAGCTATGACGGACCTCCCCCCGCTGCGCGAGGTCATCGCGCGCTATGGCTTGAACGCGAGCAAGGCGCTTGGGCAGAATTTCCTGTTCGACGGGCAATTGCTCAAGCGCATCGCGGCGGTGCCGGGTGATCTTCAGGATGCCGAGGTGCTCGAAGTCGGCCCCGGTCCTGGTGGTCTGACGCGGGCGCTGCTCGCGGCGGGAGCGCGGGTGACGGCGATCGAGCGTGACCGGCGGTGTATCCCGGCGCTGGCCGAACTCGGCGAGGCCTATCCGGGGCAGCTGCGCGTGATCGAGGGCGATGCGATGGAAGTCGATGCGTCGTCGCTGTTCGAGGGCAAGCCGCATATCGTCTCGAACCTGCCGTATAATATCGGCACGGCGTTGCTCGTCGGGTGGCTGTCGACGTCGTGGCTGCCGTGGTGGCAGTCGTGCACGCTGATGTTCCAGAAGGAAGTCGCGGAGCGGATCGTCGCGAAGACCAACGACGATCATTACGGACGGCTCGCGGTGCTGGCGCAGTGGCGTTCGACTGCGCGGATCGCGATGCCGGTGCACCGGTCGGCATTCACACCGCCGCCGAAGGTCATGTCGGCGGTGGTGCACCTGGTGCCGGTCGAGGCGCCGGAGGGGGTGAACTTTGCGGTTCTGGAGCGACTGACGGGCGCGGCGTTCGGGCAGCGGCGCAAGATGCTCCGGCAGAGCCTGAAGGGCGTGCCGGGCGCGCTCGATGCGCTGGAGCGGATCGGGGTGGACGCGACGCGTCGGGCGGAGACGCTGTCGGTTGCGGATTTCGTGGCGCTGGCAAAAGCAGTTGGAGCGCCCCGGGGCGACTAGCCTACACGCGCAGGACATTTCGAGGAATACCTCCCCGGCGGAGGCCGGGACCCAGTTGGAAGAGGCGTAGTAACGACCCGCCGTCCGAAGTTATAACCGTTCCCCAGCTGGGCCCCGGCCTCCGCCGGGGAGGTGCAGCTTTCGCAGGAACCCTCAGTCCTTGGCGGCGACCGGCGTCTTGTCGACTTGAGCCGTTGCAATCGGTGGGCCCTTGGCGATCACCGCGGCGAGTTGCGTCGCCTCGGGGCACGCGCCCTTGCAGAGCGTGCGGATCTTCACGAGATTGTCCTTCGCGCGGACCACTGCGCCCTTGGCGACCAGCGCCTCGCCCTGGCCCTTCAGTGCGGCGACATCGTTCGGTTCGAGCAACAACGCCTCGCGGTACAGCCGGATCGCCTTGCCCGGCAGATCGCGGCTCTCGGCGACCTGGGCGAGCAGCAGGAACGCCGCGCGGTTGCGCGGGTCGACCGCGACCGACGTTTCCAGCACATCGGTCGCGCCGTCGAGATTGCCCGCCGTCATCAACGAACGCCCCTGCGCTAGAAGCTGCATCGAGCGGGCATCGATCTGCGCGTCGGGACGCTGCCCGCTGAGCGAGGTCGATACGCACACGAGAGTCAGCGTGGCGGCAAGGGCAACGGACGAAAAACGCATGATCGTCTCCAGGCGGGTCATCAGCCGGCTGGCTAGCACGCAGCCCGGAGGCGCGCGACAAAAAAGCCGTCGGTGCCGTCGCGGCCGGGTTCGAGGCGGACGCCGTGGCCGTGCTTCGCGCCGGCGGGGAGCGTCAGGGGCTCGGTCGTCCAGCCGGGATGCGCGTTGAGGAACCAGGTGACTTGGTCGGTACCCTCGGCGTCGAGCAGCGAGCAGACGATGTAGACGAGCGCGCCGCCGGGCTTGACCAGCGTGGCGGCCACGGAGAGCACTTGCTGCTGCGTCGATTGCAGCCGCGAGACGCGGTCGGGGGTAAGCCGCCAGCGCGCCTCGGGATTGCGCCGCCATGTGCCGGTGCCCGAGCATGGGGCGTCGACCAGCACGCCGTCGGCGCGACCGGCCCATTCGCTGAGCGCTTCGATCTCGCGCGTCGGGTTGAGCAGGCGGCTTTCGACGATCGTCGCGCCGGCGCGCGTTGCGCGCGGGGCGAGGCGCGAGAGGCGGTTGCGGTCGGTGTCGCAGGCGAGGATGTCGCCTTCGTTCTGCATCGTCGCCGCAAGCGCGAGCGTCTTGCCGCCGGCGCCGGCGCAGAGATCGACAATGCGTTCGCCGGGCTTTGCCTGCATCGCGAGGCCGACCAGCTGGCTGCCTTCGTCCTGCACTTCGAGCGCGCCTTCGTTGAAGAGCGGAAGTGCTTCGACGTTGGTGCCGGTCGGGAGGCGAATGCCGTCCGGCGCGTGGGGGGTGGCTTCGGCTTCCGGAAGCGCGGCGAGGACGGTTGCTCGGTCGGAGATCAGCGTGTTGACGCGGAGATCGAGCGTGGCTCGGCCGGCTAGGTCTGTAAGGGCGGCGCCGTCGAGACCGGAGGCGCGGAGGGCCTTGCTCAGCCACTGCGGCGCTACGCCCGCGCGGGCGCGGGGTTCGTCCTTGGAGATCGAGGCGGGCGCGTGGGTGGAGCCGTCGAAGGTTGCGGCAACTTCCGGATCGGCGTCGGCGACAAGGAGCATCGCGGTGCGACCGTTTTCGGGGCGGTCTCCGGCCTTGCGGATCGCGGCGTAGACGAGCTCGCGGACCGCGCGGCGGTCCTTGGACCCGGCGTAGCGGCGAGTGGCGAAGTAGCGGGCGATCAGCGTGTCGGCGGCGGCGCCGGACTCGCGGGCGGCGGCGATGATCTGGTCGAGGAGCTCGATCGCGGCCTGGGTGCGTGCTGGGGGAGTCACTTCTGGGCTCCCGAGTTCGCGTTAGTTCGGGGGAAGGCCTGGTACGGAATGTTCGTCATCATCCCTTCCCCTAGCCCCTCCCGGGGGCGGGGGGGGAATAATTTCGGGTCGGCCGCCACGCAACAGCGCATCCCACCCGTTCACCCGACATTCCTTTCCCCGTCTCATCCCTTTCCCCGTCATCCCGGCGCACGCCGGGACCCATGGTTGCGATTTGGGTGATGGTTGCGCGCTAAGCTGGGTCCACCGTGTCCGTGGCTCCCGGCGTTCGCCGGGATGACGGAAGGGTGTGACCATTGTCACGTCGTTCTGGCTTAGGACCCGCACACAATCGTCATCCCCGCGCAGGCGGAGATAACGATTATGAGTAGGGATACTTCCCAGTCGCTGGCCAGTGAGCAAGCGGCAACCGACCCAAGCCCGCTTCCCTTTCCAGCGAGGGGTAAGCGCCGTTACCGCGTTGGGTAGTTCGGCGCTTCGCGCGTGATCGTGACGTCGTGAACATGGCTCTCCATCAACCCGGCACCGGTGATCTGCACGAACTCCGCCCGCGCCTGGAGATCCGGGATCGTCGCGGAACCGGTATAGCCCATCGCTGCCTTGATCCCGCCGACGAGCTGATGAACGACATCCCTTGCCGGGCCCTTGTAGGCGACCTGGCCCTCGATACCCTCGGGGACGAGCTTCAGCTGGTCCTTGATGTCACCCTGGAAGTAGCGATCCGCCGACCCGCGCCCCATCGCGCCGACCGAGCCCATGCCGCGGTACGATTTGTACGCGCGGCCCTGGTACAGGAACGTCTCGCCGGGGGCTTCGTCGGTGCCGGCGAGCAGCGAGCCGATCATCACGGTCGATGCGCCGGCCGCTAGCGCCTTGGCCATGTCGCCCGAGGTGCGGATGCCGCCGTCGGCGATCACGGGGACGCCGGCCTTGTGGCCAGCCTCGGCGCAATCCATCACCGCGGTGAGCTGTGGCACACCGACGCCGGCCACCACTCGGGTGGTGCAGATCGAGCCCGGCCCGATGCCAACCTTGATCCCGTCCGCGCCCGCACCGATCAGCGCGCGCGTCGCTTCGCCGGTGGCGACGTTGCCGGCGACCACCTGGACCGAGTTGGACAGTTTCTTCACGCGCTCGACTGCACGGCCGACGTCGCGGTTGTGGCCGTGCGCGGTGTCGATCACGATCAGGTCGCAGCCGGCGTCAACCAGCTGTTCAGTCCGGTCGAAGCCCTTGTCGCCGACCGTCGTCGCCGCGGCCACACGCAGGCGGCCCGCCTCGTCCTTGGTCGCATCCGGGAACATCACCGCCTTCTCGATGTCCTTGACGGTGATCAGGCCGACGCAGCGATACTGCGCATCGACCACCAGAAGCTTCTCGATGCGGCGGGCGTGGAGCAGGCGACGCGCCTCTTCCTTACCGACTTCGGTCGAGACGGTGGCGAGGTTCTCGTGCGTCATCAGCTCGCTGACGGGCTGTTTCGGATCGCCCGCGAAACGCACGTCGCGGTTGGTGAGGATACCCACGAGCTTGCCGTCCGCTTCCACGACCGGGATGCCGCTGATCCGGTGGCCCGACATCAGCGCCTGCGCCTCGCCGAGAGTCGCGGTCGGCTTGATCGTAATGGGGTTGACCACCATGCCCGACTCGAACCGCTTGACCTGACGGACCGCAATGACCTGCTCCTCGACGGTCAGGTTGCGGTGGAGCACGCCGATGCCGCCGAGCTGTGCCAT
Organism: Sphingomonas sp. PP-F2F-A104-K0414; assembly: GCF_004340945.1. GTDB lineage: Bacteria > Pseudomonadota > Alphaproteobacteria > Sphingomonadales > Sphingomonadaceae > Sphingomonas. The sequence goes on along the minus strand of NZ_SLYD01000001.1, from coordinate 54,932 downwards.
GACGATGGCCATGTCGGCTTCGGTGACGGTGTCCATCGCGGACGACAGGATCGGAATGTTGAGCGCGATGCCGCGCGTCAGCTGAGTCCGGGTATCGGCCTGGCTTGGCAGCACGTCCGATTCCCCCGGATACAGGAGGACGTCGTCGAAAGTGAGGCCGAGGCGGATATCCATGAGAGCTGCCGTTCCTGGGTGTGGGGTGGCGCGCCATGTAACCAAACGCGCGGCGTACGGCTAGGCCCCACCTTCGCGGACGTGCTATAGCGGTGCGATACACGGATGGGGGATTGTTCGATGGGCCTGATCGTTGCCGCGCTCCTGCTGGCGCTGGTGCTGCTGTACCTCTTCACCAGCATCAAGATCGTCCATCAGGGCTATCAATACACGATCGAGCATTTCGGCCGCTTCACCACGGTCGCGCGGCCCGGGTTCAATTTCTACCCCGCGTTCTTCTACCGCGTCGGGCGGAAAGTGAACATGATGGAGCAGGTGATCGACATCCCCGGCCAGGAGATCATCACGAAGGACAATGCGATGATCTCGACTGACGGGGTCGTGTTCTTCCAGGTGCTCGACTCGGCCAAGGCTGCGTACGAGGTGTCGGACCTGTACCAGGCGCTGTTGCAGCTCACGACGACCAACCTGCGGACCGTGATGGGCTCGATGGACCTCGACGAGACGCTGTCGAAACGCGACGAGATCAATGCGCGGCTGCTGAACGTGGTGGATCATGCGACGACGCCGTGGGGGGTGAAGATCACTCGGGTCGAGATCAAGGACATCCGTCCGCCGGCCGATATCGTCAACGCGATGGGACGGCAGATGAAGGCCGAGCGCGAGAAGCGGGCGAACATTCTCGATGCCGAGGGCTCGCGGGCGTCCGAGATCCTGCGCGCCGAGGGGCAGAAGCAGGCGCGTATCCTTGAGTCCGAGGGGCGGAAAGAGTCGGCGTTCCGCGATGCCGAGGCGCGCGAGCGGGCTGCCGTTGCAGAAGCTTCGGCGACGCGCGCGGTGTCTCAGGCGATCGAGGAGGGTGGCGCTCAGGCGATCAATTATTTCATCGCCCAAAAATATGTCGAGGCGATCGGCAAGTTCGCGACCTCGCCTAATGCGAAGACGATCCTGTTCCCTGTCGAGGCTACGCAGTTGATGGGGACGCTTGGCGGGATCGGCGAGCTGGCGAAGGATGCTTTGCGGGATGCCGTTGCGTCGCCGCCGGCCAAGCCTCCCGCTCGGGGGCCGTTCGAGTTGTCGAAGTCGACTGAGATTCCGAAAAGCTGATGGACGTGATCGGGGCGGCTGGCGCGTGGCTGATCGCGGCGCTGGTGCTGGGGATCGCCGAACTGGTGGTGCCGGGCGTGTTCCTGGTGTTTCTCGCGATTGCAGCAGCGGTGACGGGCGTGGCGGTGTTCGTGTTGCCGGACTTGCCGGTGCCGGTGCAGCTGGCGGCGTTCGCGGTTTGGAGCGTGGTTACCGTGCTGATCGGGAAGCGCTGGTACCGGGATTACCCGGTCGAGGGTGGGGATGCGATGTTGAACGATCGGTCTGCTCGGTTGGTGGGTCAGGTTGTGGTGGTGGAGGCGGCGCTGGTTGGCGGGCGTGGCCGGGTACTGGTGGGCGACGGGAGTTGGCCAGCTCGGGGTGCGGATGCTGAGGTCGGAGCGCGCGTTCGGGTAACGGCGGTTGTCGATGGTGAGGTGGTGGTGGAGGCGCTCTAAACCCTCTCCAAGCCGCGTAGCGGCGCGGGTGAGGGCACGCCGTATAACGTGCCCTCACCTTCCCACCCGACTTCGTCGTGCGGGCCCCTTCCTCTCCCCGAGGGGAGAGGAATTTAGGCCGCCACTCTCACCTTCGGGGCCGCCTGACGGACCCCTTCGTCGACGTGTTCGGCGAACTGGGCGAAGTTTTCTACGAACAGATCCACCAGCTTGGCCGCAGTCGCATCATAGGCGTCCTTGTCAGCCCACGTCGCGCGCGGATCGAGGATTGCGCTATCCACGCCGGGCACGCTGACCGGGACCTGGAAGCCGAAATTCGGGTCCGTCCGGAACTCGGCATCGTTTAGGCTCCCATCCAACGCGGCGTTCAGCAAAGCCCGCGTCGCCTTGATCGGCATGCGGTTGCCGATACCGTACTTGCCGCCGGTCCAGCCGGTGTTGACCAGCCAGCAATCGACCCCACCCTTCGCGATGCGCTCCTTGAGCAAATTGCCGTATACCGAAGGATGCCGCGGCATGAACGGCGCGCCGAAGCACGTCGAGAAGGTCGCGTCCGGCTCGGTCACGCCGATCTCCGTCCCGGCGACACGCGCGGTGTAGCCCGAGAGGAAATGGTACATCGCCTGGTCGGGCGTCAGCTTGGCGATCGGCGGCAGCACGCCATACGCATCCGCGGTCAGCATCACGATGTTGCGCGGCACCGGCCCCATATTCTCGGCGGACGCATTCGGGATGAAGTCGATCGGATAAGCCCCGCGGCTGTTCTCGGCGAGCGTGTGGTCGTTGAGATCGAGCAGGCGCGTCGCCGGATCCATCACGACATTCTCGAGCACCGTCCCGAACCGCTTTGTCGTCGCGAAGATCTCCGGCTCGGCGTCGGCGGAGAGGCGGATCATCTTGGCGTAGCAGCCGCCCTCGAAATTGAAGACCGCGGTGTCGGACCAGCCATGCTCGTCGTCGCCGATCAGCGTCCGGCTGGCATCGGCCGACAGCGTCGTCTTGCCGGTGCCCGACAGCCCGAAGAACACCGCGGTGTCGCCGTTCGCGCCCATGTTCGCCGAGCAATGCATCGGCATCACGCCGGTCGGCGGCAGCAGATAGTTGAGCAGGCCGAACACCGACTTCTTCATCTCGCCGGCGTATTTCGTGCCGCCGATCAGGATCAGCTTGTCGGTGAAGTTCACCGCGATCACCGTCTCGCTGCGACAGCCGTGCCGCGCGGGATCGGCGCGGAAGCTCGGCAGGTCGACGATCGTATAGTCGGCGACGAAATCGTTCAGCGCCGCCTGTTCGGGCCGGACCAGCATCGTCCGGATAAACAGATTGTGCCACGCGAGTTCGGTGACGACGCGAACGTTGACGCGGTGATCGGCCTGCGATCCGCCGTACAGATCCTGCACGAACAGCTCGTCCTTCTGCGCCAGCACCGCGAAGAAATCTTCCTTCAGCGCGGCGAAATGCGTGGGCTCCATCGTCTTGTTGCTCTTGCCCCACCACACGGTCGCGTCGGTCTCGGCATCGCGGACGATGAACTTGTCCTGCGCCGATCGCCCGGTATGCGCGCCGGTCTCGACGACCAGCGGACCGTCGGCGGACAGCGTCCCCTCGTTCCGCTCCAGCGCGGCCTCGACGAGCTGCGCGGTGACCAGGTTCCAGTGTAAATTGGCGCGGGTTTCGATCCCCTGCGCGGATAGGCCGACGGCCGGAATACGCTCGCTCGACACGGGCTCTCTCTCCTAAGTTTTTATCGCATACGTATGTATGTCGTTGCGCCCGGCTGTACGGGTCAGCTTTCCACCGGTCAAATCCACTGAGCCACGACGCTGTCCCGATACGGCTCTAGTTGAGTGCCGCGGCGGTTTGCCCTACGCCGACACGCCAACGACCGAGGCAAAGCTTCCCAGATGACGGCAACGATCGCGCTGGTCGACGACGACCGCAACATCCTGACATCCGTGTCGATCGCGCTGCAGACCGAGGGCTTCGTCACGCGCGTCTATTCGGACGGCGAGACCGCGCTGAAGGCGCTAACCGACAATCCGCCCGATCTCGCGGTGTTCGACATCAAGATGCCGCGGATGGACGGGCTCGAACTGCTCCGCCGGCTGCGCGAGAAGAGCCAGATCCCGGTGATTTTCCTCACCAGCAAGGACGACGAGCTCGACGAGGCGCTCGGGCTCGCGATGGGCGCGGACGATTACATCGCCAAGCCGTTCTCGCAACGTCTGCTGATCGCCCGCATCCGCGCGATCCTGCGCCGTACCGAGCTGACGCAATCGCCGGGGACGGAGACCGAGGCAGAGGCTGCCGGGCCGCTGGATCGCGGTCGTCTCAGCATGGACCCTGCGCGGCACCGGACCCTGTGGGGTGGCGAGCCTGTTACGCTGACCGTCACTGAATTCATGATCCTCGAGACGCTCGCGCAGCGCCCCGGCATCGTCAAGACGCGCAACCAGCTAATGGATGCGGCGTACCAGGACGACATCTATGTCGACGACCGGACCATCGACAGCCACATCAAACGACTCCGCCGCAAATTCAGGCAGGTCGATCCCGCGTTCGACGCTATCGAGACATTATATGGTGCCGGGTATCGATTTTCTGAGGAATGAGCTGGGGGTCGACGGGCGCGATCTCACGCTGCGCTGGTCGGGCCAGATCTCGCTCACGCGGCGGATTCTCGCGGTCAACATCTTCGCATTGCTGCTGCTGGCGGGCGGGTTCTTTTATCTCGATTCCTACCGCAGCCGGGTGGTCGACAACCGTGTCGCACAGACCGCGCGTGAAGCGCGGCTGATCGGCGAGGCGATCGCTGCGGTCGACCCGGCGTTACGCGATCCACTGGTGCTCAGGCTGGCGCGCGATACCGGCTCGCGGATCCGGTTGTTCGACGGGACGGGACGGACGACCGTTGACAGCCGCGTGCTGGGCCTGCGCAATTTCGTGCTGATGGACCCGGACAAGGAAGATTGGGACCAGACGATCGCCCGCTTCCTGGACGCGGCGATCGACGTCATCGTCATGGCACCACGCCCGCCGCTCTACCGAGAGCGCAGCGGTACGCAGCAATGGCCCGACGTGACGGCGGTCCGCGGACGCAGCATGGTATCGACGACGGTCTGGCGGGCGCCCGATCGTACGCCGGTGCTGACCGCCGCCGCGCCGCTGCCGATGGGCGGCGTCGTGATGACCACGGTCAACGCACGCGATATCACCAAGACGGTGCGCATCGAGCGGTTCCGGCTCAGCATGGTGCTGCTCGGCGTGTCGATCGTCTCGATCCTGCTGTCGCTGTTCCTCGCGCGTACAATCGTTCGGCCGCTCCGCCGCCTTGCGCGTGCCGCGGTGCGGGTTCGCCTGGGTCGTGCTCGCGAAGTGGTGGTTCCCCGCCTCCCTTCGCGCCGTGACGAACTCGGCATGCTCGCGCGCGCACTCTCCGACATGAGCCTCGCGCTCAGGGCCCGCATCGATGCCACCGAGGCGTTTGCCGCCGACGTCACACACGAGATGAAGAACCCCCTCGCCTCGCTCCGGTCCGCGGTCGAGGGGCTTTCGCGCGTCAAGGATCCGGCGCTCCAGGCGCAGTTGCTCGCGATCGTCCGCGACGATGTCCGCCGGCTCGACCGCCTGCTCTCCGACATCTCCGAAGCGTCGCGGCTCGACGCACAGCTCAGTCGGGCGAAGTTCGAGCCCGTCGACGTCGCGGCGATGATCGACGGGCTCGTCGCGCAACGCGACGCACGCGGGGTCGAGCGTGGTATCCGCCTCCGGTTCGATCGCAACCCCGACGATCGCACGGTCATACTCGGCGAAGGCGCGAGGCTCGAACGGGTCTTCGAAAATTTGATCGACAACGCGCTCTCCTTCTCGCCCGACGCAGGCCTGATCGCGATCTCCGCCATCCGCGAAGGCGAGGACCTCGTCATCCGCGTCGAGGACGAAGGTCCCGGCGTTCCGGAAGAAGCGCGCGAAGACGTGTTCAAGCGCTTCCACTCGGTCCGCCCTGACAGCGAGACGTTCGGCCAGCATTCTGGATTAGGGCTGGCGATCGCGCGGACGATCGTCGACGGCCACCAGGGCACGATCTTCGTCGAATCCCGCGAAGACCGGCTCGACGGCGCGCGGTTCGTGGTAAGGCTACCGCTCGCCGACATGCCGGAGTAAAGACGCTTGGTGGTCGTCCCCTCCTCCGACAGGCTCCACGCCACCACGGTCGCCATCGGCGGCGTGGCGGTCATGATCGAGGGCGTGTCCGGATCGGGCAAGTCCGACCTCGCGTTGCGCCTGATCGACCGCGGTGCCGTCCTCGTCAGTGACGACCAGACGCTCGTGATCCGCGCCGGCAAAATGCTCCGCGCCCGCGCACCGGCGACGATCGCCGGCCGGATCGAAGTCCGGGGGATCGGTATCCTCGCCATGCCCTATGTCGAGGATGTTCCCGTCGGCCTGCTTGTCCGCGTCGATGGCGCGATAGACCGCATGCCCGAACGCCGCGCCCGAAAAATCGCCGGGATCGAAATCCGTCAGTTCGCGGTCGATCCGTTCGAAGCTTCCGCCCCGATCAAGGTCGAACTCGCATTGCGCAATCCGGAGCCTCTAGAATGATGTGTTCGCCATGACTCGACCGAAGGACATCCTACTCGTCACCGGCATGTCTGGGGCGGGCAAGTCGACCGTCCTCAAGACGCTCGAGGATCTCGGCTGGGAGGTCGTCGACAACCTCCCGCTGTTGCTGCTCGACCGCCTCCTCGATGCACCGCTTCCCGAAGGATCGACCGACGATTCGCGACCGCTCGCGATCGGTATTGGCGCAAGGACCCGCGATTTCGATCCGGAGCGGATCATCCGCCGGATCCGCGATCTGCGTGATCGGCACGGCTTGGAGGTCGGGATCCTGTTCCTCGATTGCTCCGGTAGCGAGCTCGAACGCCGCTATTCCGAGACGCGGCGGCGGCACCCGCTCGCGCTCGATCGTCCCGCCAATGACGGCATCGGTCGCGAGCGCGAGCTGCTCGCCCCGTTGCGCGACTGGGCGAACCGGCTGATCGACACCACCGACATGGCGGCGAACGAGCTCGCCCAACAAATCCGCACGAGCTTCGGTGGCGACGACCTCGGTGAGCCGACGCTGTCGATCCGATCGTTCGGGTTCGCCCGCGGGCTACCGCGCAACGCCGATCTGGTGTTCGACATGCGCTTTCTCCGTAATCCGCACTGGGACGCAGCACTGCGTCCCGGTACCGGGCTCGACGCAGACGTCTCTGCCTACATCATCGAAGATCCCGCCTACGAAGCCGCAGTGAGTCGAATCGAGGAGCTGCTGATGTTGTTGCTCCCGCGCTACCGGGCGGAGGGCAAGTCCTACGTCACGGTGGCATTCGGGTGTACCGGAGGGAGACACCGGTCGGTGCATGTCGCCGACCGTGTCGCCCGACGGTTGCGCGACGCGGGATTTTCGCCCAGTATCGTCCACCGCGACCTGGGGGCCGCTCCACAAGATGCGCTCGAAGGATCACCGGTCGTCTTATGAGTATGAAACGCTGATATGATCGGCCTTGTTCTAGTAACCCACGGTCGATTGGCTGAGGAATTCGTTCGCGCGATGATCCATGTCGTCGGCCCGCAAGAACGCGTCGAGCCGATCGCGATCGGTCCCGACGACGATATGGAAGAGCGCCGCGCGGATATCGCCGCCGCGATCCAGGCGGTCGATGTCGGCCGCGGCGTGATCGTGCTGACCGACCTGTTCGGCGGCACACCCTCCAATCTCGCCATCTCGCTGATGGAGCGCGGGCGGATCGAGGTGATCGCGGGGATGAACCTGCCGATGCTGATCCGGCTCGGCTCCGCGCGGAAATTGATGACAGTCGTCGCTGCGGTCGCGGCCGCACGGGAGGCGGGTCGCAAATATATCTCGGTAGCGTCCGAGGTTCTCGGCGAGGCAGCTGCGTGAGCCAGGTCTCGCGCACCGTCCAGATCACCAACCGCCGCGGGCTTCACGCGCGGGCCAGCGCCAAGTTCGTCACGCTCGCCTCCTCGCATCCGGTCGAGGTTAGCGTCACGAAGGACGGTTCGGATCACGTCACCGGCACTTCGATCATGGGGCTGATGATGCTTGGCGCGGCGATGGGCGACGCGATCACGATCAGCGCGAGCGGCGATGGCGCGGAGCATACGGTGGCTGCGCTGGCCGAACTGGTCGAGGCGAAGTTCGGCGAGGATTGACGATCTTCCCCCCTCCCGCTTGCGGGAGGGGTCGGGGGAGGGCATGAGCGACGGCGTGTTTACAAACCCCTCCCCCAACCCCTCCCGCACGCGGAAGGGGCGCTAGATGCCCCGCGAGATAACCGCCTTTTCGAACCCGCTGATCAAGTACGTCCGCGATCTGCGCGACAAGCGGCATCGGCGTGCGGCCAGGCAATTCCTTGCCGAGGGCCTGCGCATCCTCACCGAAGCGCGCGAGACCGGCCGCCTGCCCCGCACCTTGTTCTATGCAGCGGCCAGCGCGAACCATCCGTTGGTGCACGCGCTGTCGATGGACGTCGAGGATGCCGGCGGTGATTCGATCCAGACAACGCCCGATATTCTGTCGAAGCTGTCGGGCAAGGATAACCCGCAGGCGGTCGTCGGCGTGTTCGACGAGTTCGACGCGACGCTCGAAGACCTCGACCGCACCAGCGCCGGCATCTGGCTCGTCGCGGAACGGCTGCGCGATCCCGGCAATCTTGGCACGATCCTGCGCACCGGCGACGCGGTCGGCGCGGGTGGACTGATCCTGATCGGCGAGTCGGTCGACCCCTTCTCGGTCGAGGCGGTCCGCGCGAGCATGGGCGCGCTGTTCACGATACCCGTGGTGAAGACCGAATGGGCGCCGTTCCACACCTGGCTGCGCACCGGTCCTGGCCAGCTCGTCGGGCTCAGCCTCGACACCAACACCGACTACCGGTCCGCGACCTACACCGGCCCGACCTTCCTGCTCACCGGCAACGAAGCGCAGGGGATGCCGCCCGAAATGGCCGAGGCGTGCGACGTGCTCGTGAAGATCCCGATGCTCGGCAAGGCCGACAGCCTCAATGCTGCCGTCGCGACTGCCGTGATGGCCTACGAAGTGCTTGCACGGCAGGGGAAATCCGAAACTCTCGCCTGAACCTACGAATTTGGCCCGTTTGGCGATGCTTAGCGAGTCCGGTTCAGCTAAGGGAGAGCTGCGACGTGCGATAGCGTCGACCAGATACGGCAAGACAGGACGATTATGGCGCGCGGTTTCGACGATGGACGTTTCAAGAACGGCATGATGCGATCGGCGATTGCGGTGGTCGCAACGCCGATGCTGATGGCGACACCGCTGTTCGCACAGCAGGTTACGCCGCCCGTTGTCGTGCCGACTGTGCCTGCGGTCATGCCGACGCCGACGCTGGCGCCTCCGGTCATCACCGTACCGCCCCTGAGCGACACGCAGGCCGCCTTGCTCGACAAGCTGCTCAATGGCGACATCGTCGCACAGGGCCTGAAGTCCGCCGCCACGGTATCGACCAGCGCGCCGAGCAAGGACGAACTCGTCCGTGCCGCGCTCGACCATGCGCGCGCGGTGCATGCCGGTCGTCTCAGCGGCGCCGATTTCCAGAAGGATTGGGGCCTGCGCCCGCCCGCCTATGATCCAACCCCGGCGTTTGCCGACGCGGTCCGGCTCGATCGGATCGCCGCGTGGTTCGCGTCGCTGCCGCCGCCCTATGCCGGCTATGACGGGCTTCGTAAGGGCCTCCAGAATTACCGATCGATCGCCGCTACGGGGGGCTGGTCTCCGCTGGCGTCCGGCCCGGACTTCACGATCGGCGCATCCGGTCCGCGCGTGCTGGCGCTGCGCAAGCGGCTGGCGGCCGAGGACAAGGACGTCTCGACGAGCGGCGACAAATTCGATGCCGCGCTCGTCGACGCGGTGCGCCGTGCGCAACGACGCTACGGCCTCAACCCCAGCGGGATCGTCTCGACGCAGACGCTGGCTGCGCTCAATGTGTCGGCAACCGACCGCGTGCGTCAGATCATGGCGAACATGGAGCGCTGGCGCTGGCTGCCGCAGGACCTGCCGCGCGACCGGATCCAGGTGAACATCGCCGCCGCCGTGCTGACCGTGTTTGATGGCGACACGCCGGTGCAGTCGATGCGCGCGGTCACCGGGCGACCGGGCGACGAAACGCCGATGCTCTCGTCGACGATCCACAGCATCGTCATCAACCCGCCCTGGAACGTGCCGACGTCGATCGCTACGAAGGAATTGTGGCCGAAGGAACGCGCGAACCCGGGCTATTTCAAGCGCAACGGCATCAAGGTGATCGACGGCACGCGACTTCAGCAACAAGCTGGCGACCAGAGCGCTTTGGGGCGGTTCAAGTTCGACTTCGCCAACGATTATTCGGTGTACCTCCACGACACGCCGAGCCGTGCGAAGTTCGCAAGCTTCAGCCGGCTTGCGAGCCATGGCTGCGTTCGCCTTGAAAAGCCTGCCGAACTTGCCGACTTGTTGCTCAAGGGTGACCCCGCGTGGACGCCCGAGATGGTCGATGCCGCGGTTGCCAAGGGTGACACGGTCCGTGCTCGCCTGACCAAGCCTGTGTCGGTCTATCTGCTCTACTGGACCGCGTTTGCCAGCGGCAACGGCCAGATGAACTTCCGCGCTGATCCCTATGACTGGGACGGTATCCTCGCCTCCAAGATCGAGGCGCGCACCGCACGCCAGACGATCGCCGCACGCTGAGAGGGTCAGACATGACGATTTCCACCCGCACCCGTACCGCCATCGCCGGCGGCCTGCTAGCCGCCATGGCGCTGGCCGGCTGCTCTCGTTCCGAGCCTGAGCAGCCGCCGACGGACACCAACATGGTCGAGGATACCGGCGTGACCGAGACCGAGGCGGCCCCTGCCCCGGTCGAGGCGGCACCGGTCGAAGCCGCACCGGCAGCACCCGCTGTGGTCGAACCGCCACGCGAAAAACCGGTCGCGCCGGACGAGCAGATGCTTGACGATGCCGACGCCACGGGCATGACCGCTCGGGTTACGCGCGATGAGGCTCCGGTAGAGAACGACGCCGAACCGCAGCAGTAATGTGTTCTCCTGCGCATGCAGGAGTCCAGGGTTACGGGTGTTGACGTTTGTAACCCTGGACTCCTGCCTTCGCAGGAGAACCTAAGCCATCACGCCGCCATCGCCGCCATGACCCGGTCGCGCAGTGCAACGGGGCAGATCAGCAGGTCGGGCATGTAGACATCCCGACAATTATACACCAACGGCGACCCGTCGATCCGGCTGCAATGCAACCCGAACGCCGCCGCCACCGCGACCGGCGCGGCGGAATCCCACTCATACTGCCCGCCAGAATGCAGGTAGATATCCGCCTCGCCGCGGACCACCGCCATCCCCTTTGCGCCGGCCGAGCCCATCGGGATCAGCATCGCTCCCAGGACCTCGGCGACCTTCACCGCCTCGGGCGCGGGCCGCGTCCGGCTGACGACCATCCGCAGCGGATCGGCCGGTGGCGGTACGGGCACGGGTTGATCCGAGCGCAGGACGAGCCCCAATCCCGGCAGCGCGACCGCGCCGACCGTCGCGACCCCGTCGATCGCAAGCGCGACATGCACCGCCCAGTCGTCGCGCGCCTCGCCATATTCGCGCGTTCCGTCGACCGGATCGACGATCCACACGCGCGACATCGCCGTCCGCGTCCCGTCGCACCGCCGCTCCTCCGACAACAGACCGTCGTTCGGCCGCGCATCCTGCAGCGCGTGAACGAGGAAGGCGTTCGCGGTCTCGTCCCCGGCCTTGCCGAGCGCGCCGGGCGAGAACACGCCCGACCGTCGCACTTCGAGCAGCAACCGCCCCGCCGTCTCGGCCAGATGCGCGGCGAGTTCGCCGTCGGTCATCACGCTCATGGGATCAGCATCGCGACGATCGCATCGGCCGCCTCGTCGGGAGTCATGCCCGACGTGTCGATCCGGATCTCCGGGTTGGCCGGCGCTTCATAGGGGGAGTCGATCCCGGTGAAGTTGGTCAGTTTCCCCGCCCGGGCCTTCGCATACAGCCCCTTCACGTCGCGGCGCTCCGCCTCCGCGAGCGGCGTGTCGATATGCACCTCGATGAACTCGCCCGGCGCCATCATCTGCCGCACCATCTCACGCTCGGCGCGGAACGGCGAGATGAACGCGGTGATCACGATCAGCCCGGCATCGGTCATCAGCTTGGCGACCTCGCCGACGCGCCGAATATTCTCGACCCGGTCGGCATCGGTGAAGCCGAGGTCGCGGTTCAGCCCGTGGCGGACATTGTCGCCGTCCAGCAGGAACGTGTGCCGGTTCATCCGGGCCAGCTTCATCTCGACCAGATTGGCGATCGTCGACTTGCCCGCACCCGACAGCCCCGTGAACCACAGCACCGCCGCCTTCTGGTTCTTCAGCGCGGCGTGCGCCTCACGGCCGATATCGGTCGCCTGCCAGTGTACGTTCTGCGCACGCCGGAGCGAGAAGTGCAGCATCCCCGCCGCCACCGTCGCGTTGGTGATCTTGTCCACTAGGATGAACCCGCCGAGCTGGCGATTATCCCCATAGGACTCGAACACCAGCGGCCGGTCGGTCGAGAGGTTAGCAACGCCGATCGCGTTCAGTTCGAGCGTCTTGGCAGCAAGCCGCTCCATCGTATTGACATTGATCTGGTATTTCGGCTGCTGGACCGTCGCCGTCACGGTCTGCGTGGCGAGTTTCAGCCAATAGGGACGTCCCGGCAGCATCTCCTCGTCCGCCATCCACACGACGGTCGCCTCGAACTGATCGGCAGCCTCGGGCGGCGATTCCGCGGCAACGATGACGTCGCCGCGCGAGCAATCGATCTCGTCCGCCAAGGTCAACGTCACCGATTGCCCGGCGACGGCCTTCTCCAGGTCGCCGCCAAAAGTAACCACGCGCGCGATCGTCGAGGTGCGTCCGCCCGGCAGGATGCGCACCGGATCTCCCGGTGCGATCGAGCCACTCGCGACCAGCCCTGAAAAACCCCGGAAATCGAGGTTTGGGCGGTTCACCCACTGTACCGGCATCCGGAACGCGTCGGCCTGATCCTCGCTGACGTCGAGCGTCACCGTGTCGAGATGGTCGATCAGCGTCGGGCCGTCGTACCAGCGCGTGTTCGCACTCTGGGTCGTGATGTTGTCGCCCTTGAAGCCGGAGATCGGCATCGGCGTAAAACCGGCGATCCCGATCGACTCCGCGAACGCCGCATAGTCCGCCACGATCCGGTCGTAGGTCGCCTGCTCGTACCCGACGAGGTCCATCTTGTTCACCGCCAACACGAGGTGCCGGATGCCGATCAGGTGCGCGAGATAGCTGTGGCGCTTGGTCTGCGTCAGGATGCCCTTGCGCGCATCGACCAGGATCACCGCGAGATCGGCGGTCGACGCACCGGTGATCATGTTGCGCGTATATTGCTCGTGCCCCGGCGTATCCGCGACGATGAACTTGCGCTTCTCGGTCGAGAAATAGCGATAGGCGACGTCGATCGTAATGCCCTGCTCGCGCTCGGCGGCGAGCCCGTCGACCAGCAACGCGAAATCGATCTCCTGGCCTTGCGTACCGACCTTCTTCGAATCGCTCTCCAGCGCAGCGAGCTGATCCTCGAAGATCATCTTAGAATCATACAGCAACCGCCCGATAAGCGTGGACTTTCCATCGTCCACTGACCCGCAGGTGATGAACCGGAGCAGGCTCTTATGCTGGTGCTGGAACAGATAGGCGTCGATGTCCTCGGCGATGATGTCTTGCACCTGATAGGCGGACTCTTGCACGCGCGTTGCCATCAGAAATAGCCCTCCTGCTTCTTCTTCTCCATGCTGGCCGAGCCCGCGTCGCGGTCGATCGCGCGGCCCTGGCGTTCGCTGGTAGTAGTCAGCAGCATCTCCTGGATCACCGCGGACAGGTTGTCGGCCTCGCTCTCGACCGCGCCCGTCAACGGATAGCAACCCAGCGTGCGGAAGCGGATCGAGCGTTCGACCGGCACCTCGCCAGGCTCGAGCCGAAAGCGATCGTCGTCGACCATCAGCAGCATGCCGTCGCGCTCGACGGTAGGGCGCGGTGCAGCGAAATAGAGCGGGACGATCGGGATGTCCTCGAGCTGGATATATTGCCAGACATCGAGTTCGGTCCAGTTCGAGATCGGGAAGACGCGGATGCTCTCGCCCTTCGCTTTGCGCGCATTGTAGAGGTTCCACACCTCGGGGCGCTGCTTCTTCGGGTCCCAGCGATGATGCGCGGCGCGGAACGAGAAGACGCGCTCCTTCGCGCGGCTCTTCTCCTCGTCGCGCCGTGCACCGCCGAACGCCGCGTCGAACCCGTGAAGATCGAGCGCCTGCTTGAGCCCCTCGGTCTTCCACATATCGGTGTGGAGCGCGCCGTGGTCGAACGGGTTGATCCCGCGCGCCTCGGCCTCGGGGTTCTTGTAGACGAGCAGCTCCATGCCGCTCTCCGCCGCCATCCGGTCGCGCAGGTCGTACATCGCCTTGAACTTCCACGTCGTATCGACGTGCAGCAGCGGGAATGGCGGCGGCGACGGGTAGAAGGCCTTGCGCGCGAGATGCAGCATCACCGCGGAATCCTTGCCGACGCTGTAGAGCATCACCGGGCGCTCGCACTCGGCGACCACCTCGCGCAGGATGTGGATGCTCTCCGCCTCGAGCCGCTGGAGATGCGTGAGCGACACGGGGCCGGTATCTGGAAGTTTCGTCATCCCCCTCGACGTAGGGCGTCGGGGCGGCGCGTACAGCATCGTATTTCTCGCCCGCCCCAAAGATCGAGCATTACCCCTTGATCGGGTCCATCATCAGCGGGGCATGGCGATCGACCAGCGTTGCGCTCGCCGTGTTGAGGCCGATGACCTCGACCTCGCGACCGTGGCGACGCAGTTTGCCGACGACATCTTCTAGCGCGGCGACTGCCGTGACGTCCCAGAGATGCGCGTTGGTCAGGTCGATACGGACAGCGCGGGCCGCCTCGCGCAGGTCGAACCGGTCGGCGAAGATGTCGGCGCTGGCGAAGAAGATCTGCCCGCTTACTCGGTAGATACGCGTGTCGCTTGCCACGTCATGATCGATTGCGACGTCCATCATCCGCGTCACCTTCCACGCGAAGAACACGCCGCTGAGCAGCACGCCGACCCCGACTCCGAGCGAAAGGTCGTGCGTCGCGACGGTGACGACGACGGTCGCGACCATCACCACGCTCGACATCTTCGGGTGCCGCGCGAGGTCGCGGAGCGAGCCCCAGGAGAAGGTGCTGATCGACACCATGATCATGATCGCGACCAGCGCCGCGACCGGCACCTGCGCGACCCATGGCCGCAGCGGGACCATGACGATCAGCAGGAACACGCCCGCGACCATCGTCGAGAGCCGCCCGGTGCCGCCATAGCGGACATTGCCGACGGTCTGGCCGATCATCCCGCACCCGGCGATGCCGCCGAACGCGCCCGCCGCGATGTTGGCGAGGCCGAGCCCCGTGCACTCGCGCGCCTTCGAACTGGTGGTCTCGGTGAGTTCGTCGACCACGCTGGCGGTCATCATCGATTCAAGCAGGCCGACCGCGGCCATCGCGAACGCATAGGGCGCGACGATCCGCAGCGTGTCCCAGGTGAGCGGCACGTCCGGCAGCCCGAACGACGGCAGCGAATCCGGCAGGCGACCGAGATCGCCGACCGTCTTCAGCGGCATCGGGAACCACATCGCGATCGCGGTGAGGACGACGATGCAGATCAGCGGCGACGGGATCGCGCTAGAGATGCGAGGCATGAGGTAGATGAGTGCGAGGCCGCCGGCGATCATCACATACGCCTGCCAGCTGACGCCGACCATCTGCGGCACCTGCGCCGAGAAGATCAGGATGGCGAGCGCGTTGACGAAGCCGGCATGGACTGACTTCGAGACGAACCGCATCAATATGTCGAGCTTGGCGAGCCCGAAGGCGATCTGGAGTGCGCCCGCGAGGATCGTCGCGACGAGCAGATATTGCAGGCCGTGCGCGTGGACGAGCGCGGCGGCGACCAGCGCGACGGAGCCTGCCGCACCGGAAATCATCGCGGGGCGCCCGCCAGCGACCGCGATGACGATGCCGATCACGAAAGAGGCGAACAGGCCGACTTGGGGATCGATGCCGGCAACGAACGAGAAGGCGATGACCTCGGGGATCAGCGCGAAGGTGCCGACCATGCCGGCGAGAACGTCACGGCGCGCAGCCGTGGGGCCGCTGAACCATTCGGCTCGGTAACGAGAATATGATGTCATGTGTGTATCCGCATAGGACGCGAGAACCGCGGCGGTTGCGCGGGCGGTTCGTGATAAAAGCGTCGGTGCGTTGTCCGGCGGATCGGCGGCCGGAATAGCCACCCGGAATTGCACCGGGTCCAAGCGAGTGGGGGTTCGTTAGCGGAGAGTGTGCTGCGTGGCAACAATCGGCCTGTATTACCCCGTCGGTATAATCCTCGATCGCGACGTCGCGCATGCGCCCCTCCACCTACCTGCCGTCACCCCAGCAAAAGCTGGGGTATCTCTCGGGGCAGATGTCGCACGCCAAACAGGGATACCCCAGCTTTCGCTGGGGTGACGGATAGAGCGGGTAACGGACAACGCGGCGTGACGGGGTTTTACGAAGAGGCGGCTAGCCCGGCCTACGTATAAAGATCCACGACCTCTGCCCCCTCGCCCACCGCCTGCAACAGCAAGGTTCGGTGGCAATGGCATGGGTCGCGTTCGTAACAGAGCAGCGCGCTCGGCTTCTCCGCGGCGAGCCCGAGCATGATCGCGGCCTGCGCCTGCGCCTCGGGAAGTTCGAGTTGCTCATCGTACACCGCGGTAAGCGTCGCTACGTCGCCCTTCTTTGCCGCGTCACGTCCGCGCTTCGGCGTTCCGAGCGCCTTCAGATGCACATAGTCGATATCGACCTCGCGCAACGACGCAGCCAGCGAGGTCTTCGAGAACCCCGGCCGCCGCGACAACGGGAGCGCGCGGACGTCGATCACCCGCTCCACCCCCGCCGCCTTCAGCGTGCTGAGGAAATCGGCCATCGTCGTGGCTTCGTAGCCGATCGTGAAGATCTTCGCGGGGTGGGTCATGAAGGCGAAGTGGGATTACACCGCTGGCACGACAACCGCTGACATGACACGCGTCCCGCGCTATCTGACCGGAATGACCCACGATATTCACGTCATCGGCGGCGGCCTCGCCGGTTCCGAAGCCGCCTGGCAACTCGCAGAAGCGGGCCTCAAGGTCCGCCTTTCCGAAATGCGCGGCAGCGGCGAAGGCACGCCCGCGCACCAGACCGACGGGCTCGCAGAACTCGTCTGCTCGAACAGTTTTCGCTCGGACGATGCCGACAGCAACGCGGTTGGCCTGCTTCATCAGGAACTGCGCACGCTCGGTTCGCTGATCATGCGCCAGGCGGACATCCACCGCGTCCCCGCGGGCTCCGCGCTCGCGGTCGATCGCGACAATTTCTCGAACAGCGTGACCGAGGCGATCGACCAGCATCCGAACATCACCCTCGTTCGCGAACGCGTCGACGCACTCCCGGATGGTCCGACGATCATCGCCACCGGTCCGCTCACCGCCGCATCGCTGGCGGCAGGCATCGGCGCGGAGACCGGCCGCGAGGCGCTCGCCTTCTTCGATGCGCTCGCGCCGATCGTCCACCGCGATTCGATCGACATGGACACCGCCTGGTTCGCATCGCGCTGGGACAAGGGTGAGGGCAAGGATTACATCAACTGCCCAATGGACAAGGACCAGTATCTCGCCTTCCACCAGGGCTTGGTCGACGGCGAGAAGACCCCGTTCAAGGACTGGGAGAAGGACACGCCGTATTTCGACGGCTGCATGCCGATCGAGGTGATGGCGGAGCGCGGCGTCGATACGCTGCGCTATGGTCCGATGAAGCCGGTCGGGCTCGACAACCCGAAGACCGGTCGCTGGCCGCACGCCGTCGTCCAGCTTCGGCAGGACAATGCGCAAGGCACGCTGTGGAACATCGTCGGCTTCCAAACCAAGCTGAAGCATGCCGACCAGGTCCGTCTATTCCGCACGATCCCCGGTCTCGAGAATGCGGAGTTCGCGCGGTTGGGCGGGCTGCATCGCAACACCTTCATCCGCTCGCCCGAACTGCTCGACGAGACGCTGCGATTGAAGTCGCGCCCGAAGATCCGCTTCGCCGGGCAGATCACCGGGTGCGAGGGGTATATCGAGAGCTGCGGGATCGGCATGCTCGCAGGGTTGTTCGCGGCGGCCGAACTGACGGGCAAGACGTTGACGCCGCCACCGTATGCAACCGCGCTCGGCGCGTTGCTCGGCCACATCACCGGCGGTGCGGAGGCGGAGACGTATCAGCCGATGAACGTGAACTTCGGCCTGTTCCCGCCGATTCCCGGCCGCACCAAGAAGACCGATCGCAAGAAGATGTACACCGATCGCGGCCGCGCGGCGTTTGCGGAGTGGCTCAACTCTCCTCGGCAGCAGCCTGAACCGGTGGACAATTTACCCGAGCTGGCCCCTTCCGCTTGACCGCGGTCGTGGCGAATTCGGGCGCGGTCATCGCGCCCGATTTGTCACGATCCGCGTCGGCGAATTTGGTCGCCGCCTTCACCGCCCACTCGTCGAACGAAAGCTTCCCGTCGCCGTCCACGTCGAGCCGCGCGTAAGCCTTGCGCCGCTGGACGAGGTATTCCTCCCGCGTGATCTTCGCA
This sequence comes from Sphingomonas sp. PP-F2F-A104-K0414, assembly GCF_004340945.1. Lineage (GTDB taxonomy): Bacteria > Pseudomonadota > Alphaproteobacteria > Sphingomonadales > Sphingomonadaceae > Sphingomonas. The sequence continues at coordinate 36,456 of NZ_SLYD01000001.1, read as the reverse complement.
TCGCGGTCCTTGTCGTAGCGATCGAAGCGCTTCTGCTCGCGGGTCTTGTCGGTGGCTTGGGGCACGGCGTCGGGTAGCGGATCTAAAGCGAGTGCGGACCCGCCGATCTGCGACGTGGGTTGCGCTGGCAGAATGGGCCCCGGCCTCGCTTTGCCGCTGAACAGCATGAACCCCGCGACGATCAACCCTATCACCGCCGCACCACCCGTCAGGTATCGCCACATCGTCCCGCCCCCGCTGCCGCCCGTCATCCGGCGGGATGCTAGGCGCCCCGACGATCGTTCCCAACCCGATTGGTCAGTATCCGGTCAATCTGTGCCGCAGTAGACGCGCGATCCGTCGGGTGGGGGCAATTGCACCGTCGGCGGCCGCTGTTGCGTCGAACTGGGCCATCAGCGCCATCGCGCCCAGGGATCGACCGCGACGGGGCCATCGTCCGGTAAAGGCCGCTCGGAACCGCACCTTCGCCAGACTTCGCGCCCGCGCCGCGACGCGCGGATCCGTCATGCCGAGCGCCAAGTCGACGAGTGCCCAGCCCTCTCCGGCCAGCGCGATACGAGGATCATGCACGCCCAGGATCGTTCCGGCTGCTGCGAACAGCCGCCCGCCCCGATCCTTAGCGAACAGCGCGATCGCCGTGTCCGTAAGCTCTTCCTGCAGCAGCATTTCCCAGCCATCGGTCATCGCCGCGAGCGAACTGCCCGATACGCCGTGCGGCTGAACCACCTGCGCGATCGCCTGCAACATTGGCTCCTGCGGCGCCGCAGCCTCGTCGAGCCGTCCAAGCGCCTCGTACCACCATGTCAGCCGCATTTGTCCGACCATCGGCTCGCGCGTCGACCGGACGATCGCCGCCAACCGGTCATCAAGCGCGAACAGGGCCGCGAGACCGGGCCGCATTGCGGTCGGGGCGTAGCTGAGGGCAAGCGCGAAGGTGGCGGTGTCTCGGGTCATTCGGGTGCGATAGCGGAGCAACCCCCCGCACAGAAGCCGCATCGAGCGCCGAAGCCCGTTGGTTACGGCGCTGTTTACCATCTCTCTTGAGCCAAGCTTACCGGGTCATCCCGCATGGCACACCGGGCTCATCACAAGCCGACACGGGAATCGACGATGCGAAGTAAAGTGGCAAAGGCAAATACGGTTCTGGGACGCCTGCGCCGCGACATCCGGGGCAATACGCTCGCGATCATGGCCGCAGCCTTGATACCGTTATGTGCCATTGCCGGTTCGGCGATCGACATGGCACGGCTGTATGTCGTGAAAAGCCGCATGCAGCAGGCCTGCGACGCGGGTGTGCTGGCAGGACGGAAGTTCATGACCGACAGCGAGAGCAAGACGCTGGAGAAAACCGCGGCCGACCAAGCAGGGATATTCTTCGCGAACAACCTGCGCGCCGGCTGGATGGGCACGTCGAACGTCAATTTCGTACCCGTCAAGACAACCGAGAACCGGGTCGCCGGCACCGCGACGGTCGTGGTGCCGATGACCATCATGAAGGCGTTCATGGCGCCAGACGTCACGCTCAGCGTCACCTGCGAAGCACGCTACGACGTTGCCGACACCGACGTCCTATTCGTCCTTGATACAACCGGATCGATGGCGTGCCTGCCGTCGGACAGCGAAGCCACCTGTTCGGCCTATGTGAACACCCAGGTCAACAATAACGCCATCACGAGCTATTCTCGCCCGGCCAGGGTGCCGGCCGATGCAGCCTCCGGATACGACGGTCTGGACCAGACCAATGGGTATGCCGGGACGGTCGGCTATGCCGTTCCCGAAAAAAGCGGATCGCGCATTGCCGCGCTCCGCAAGGCGGTGGTCGACTTCTATTCGACGATGGATTCGAACATTCAGGCGACGACGCATGTTCGCTACGGTTTCGTGACCTACAGTTCCAGCGTCAATACGGGTGCCGCAGTGCAGGCCAAATCGATGGGCTACATGATCGGCAGCCCGGGCGCGCGGACGACATGGGACTATCAGTCCCGTAAGGTGACTGCCGACAGGAAAGAAGGCATTCCGATAATCACGACGAACACGACGAGCCAGAAGCTCTGCCCGACGGCGGCCAACCCGATGGTCACGCGGACACCTAGTGCAACCCCTAGTCAACCTTTCACCTACAACCCCTCCACTCTGCGCGCCACGGTCGCGACCCAGTATTGGGATACGGTCTTCAAGGTGTGTACGACGTCCACGCAGACCGTCAGCGCCGTATGGACGTACCAATCCTATCCCTGGGACGTCACGAACTATGTCGCCGGGAACAGCGTCACCGATCCCACCGAAATCAATGGCGCATCGTCGGCGTGGCTGGGCTGTATCGAGGAACGCGTCACCACGGCCAAGGCCATGACGTTCGATACGGATAACCTGCCTGCCGACCTCGATCCCGATCTCGTGCCATCCAACGATGACACACGGTGGCGTCCGCTCTGGCCGGACGTCGAGTATCAGCGGTTTTCGTCGACCAACGTCTTTACCACCAACACGATCAACGTGAACGACAATGGCGGCAATGCAAATCTTTGGGAAAAGATGAACTCGCCAACCAAGCAGAAGGGAGGATGGGTCGCGTGCGGCAAGCCCGTCCAGCGGTTGACTACAATGACCAAGGCGCAAGTACAGGCGTATGTTTCTGCGGCGGATTTCGTGGCTCTGGGCGGGACCTATCACGATGTCGGGATGATCTGGGGTACTCGAATGATGTCGACGTCCGGCATTTTCGCGGATGACAATGCGCCATGGCCCGGCCGCGGCGCAACCAACAAGGTGATCATCTTCCTAACCGACGGCGACATGTCGCCTTCCCCCTATGGCTATGGCTTGTACGGGATGGAATATTATGACGGGCGAGTAACCGGCGGCGATCTTGGGACGGACCGGCAGAAAGCCTATCACAATGCTCGATTACTGGCGGAATGCGCAAAGGCGCAGGACATGCAGATCGACGTCTGGACCGTATCGATCGCGCCAAGCGCCACCGCGGAGATGACGAAGTGCGCCACGACGGCGGATCAGGCGCTGTTCACCACGAGCGGCGAGGATCTGTCGGCGGCGTTCATCAGGATCGCCAAGCAAGTTGCCCGGCTACGGTTGTCGAAATGATCCGCCAAACCAAGATCCGCGTTCGCCGCAGCCGAAACCTCGCATCGGACCGAAGGGGCGCGACAATCATCGAATTCGCGATGGTGATCCCTGTCCTGATGATCCTCCTGATGGGGCTGTTCGATCTGGTGCATCAAATCTACGCGCAGTCGATTCTGGACGGCGCCCTGCAGAAGGCGGCACGGGATTCCGCCATCGAGGGCGGCGCAGCAAACGCGGGGACGTTCGACGATCAAGTCTGGAAGATGGTCAAGATGGTGGCGCCCGGCGCGACCTACGAGGCAAAACGCAAGAGCTATTCGACATTCCAGTCGATGAAACCCGAAGACTTCACTGACAAGAACGGCGACAAGATCTGCAACAACAGCGAAACCTTCACCGACATCAATGGTAACGGCACCTGGGATGCGGATCCCGGGCTGACCGGTCAGGGCGGTGCCGAGGACGTGACCCAATATACGATGACCGTCACCTACCAGCGCCTGTTCCCGGTAGCGGGACTGATGGGCTGGCCATCGACGATGAGCATCGCGGCAACCACGTTACTGAAGAACCAGCCGTATGATTCTCAACGCGTCCCGGTCGCCAATCCGAATGGGAAATGCAAGTGAGCAGGTTGAACGCTCTGCCGATGGCATCGGCCGCCCGTAAGGATCGCGCGGTCACCCGGCTGCGAACCGACCGCAGCGGTCTGGCGCTCATGGAGTTCGCGCTCGGCCTGCCTCTGGTGCTGACCATTGGCCTTTACGGCGTAGAGACGGCGAACTTGGCGCTCGCCAATCTTCGCGTCAGTCAGATCGCACTCAATCTTGCCGACAATGCGTCGCGGGTCGGGCTCGCGAGCAGTCTCACCACGGTGCAGTTGCGCGAAGTCGACATGAACGACGTGCTGCAGGCTTCGCGCATTCAGGGCGGGCGGATCAACCTGTCGAAATATGGACGGGTCACCGTCTCCAGCCTGGAGAACGCATCGGGGACGCAGCGCATCCACTGGCAGCGCTGCTTCGGTTTGATGAAGGGCGCCGGGTATGATTCGACTTACGGCACGACGTTGGCCACTGACGGTACCGACGACAAGCCGGCTACTCAGGGTACCGATGTGAGTACCGGCAAGGGCGCTAATGCCGGCATGGGTGACGCTGGAGCGAAGGTGACCGCACCGTTGTATTCAGGCGTCATGTTCGTCGAGGTCAATTATCAATATCAGCCGATTGCGCCGTATTGGATGACGGGCCCGAGGCGCCTTCACTACATCGCGTCGTTCATCGTGCGCGACAACCGCGACTTTACGCAGATCTACAATCCCAATCCGGGTGCGAGCAAATCCACCTGCGATATCTACGCAGCGTGACTGGACGGGACCGCGGCCGGATGGTCGCAGTCCCGTCGTAATCAATTACTTGTAGGTCACCTTCTTCACCGCCGTCACGACCTTCGCGACATCGACCAGCATCAGCTTTTCGAGGTTGGCCGCGTAGGGCATCGGCACGTCTTCGTTGGTCACGCGTAGCACCGGGGCGTCGAGGTCGTCGAAGCCGTGTTCCATCACCACCGACACGATCTCCGAGGCGATCGAGCAGGTTGCCCAATTCTCTTCGACGATGATCATGCGGTTGGTCTTGGCGAGGCTCTTCAGCACCGTCTCGGTGTCGAGCGGGCGCAGCGTGCGCAGATCGATGACCTCCGCGTCGATGCCTTCCTCGGCAAGCTTCTCAGCGGCTTCGAGCGAAATGCCGACGCCGATCGAGTAGCTGACGATCGTCACGTCCTTGCCCTCGCGGACGATCCGCGCCTTGCCGATCGGCAGGACGTGGTTGTCGAGCTTGGGGACGTCGAAGCTGCGGCCGTACATAAGTTCGTTCTCGAGGAACACGACCGGATCCTCGGTGCGGATCGCTGCTTTCAGCAGGCCCTTCGCATCCGCCGCATCATACGGCGCGATCACGATCAGGCCGGGGACGCTGGCATACCACGCCGCGAAGTTGTGCGAATGCTGAGCACCCACACGCGACGCCGCACCGTTGGGACCACGGAACACGATCGGGCAGCGCATCTGGCCGCCCGACATGTAGTTGGTTTTGGCGGCCGAGTTGATGATGTGGTCGATCGCCTGCAACGCGAAGTTGAAGGTCATGAACTCGACGATCGGGCGGAGGCCACCCATCGCCGCGCCTGCGCCGATGCCGGCAAAGCCGTATTCGGTGATCGGCGTGTCGATCACGCGACGGTCGCCGAACTCGTCGAGCAGCCCCTGCGTGACCTTGTACGCGCCCTGATACTGCGCGACTTCCTCGCCCATCACGAAGACGCGGTCGTCCTCGCGCATTTCCTCGGCCATCGCGTCGCGCAGGGCTTCGCGGACGGTCGTCTTGACCATCTCGGTGCCCTCGGGGATCGCCGGGTCGGAGAGGCCGACCTTCTCCGCCGACGCGACGAGCTGCTGCGTGCCGCTCTCGGCCTTGGCGGGCGACGCGCCTTCGGGAACCGGGGGTGCCTTGTCGTCCGATGGCGTTTCCTTCGGCGCGGCGTTGGCCGCATCGCCGGAGCGTGCCTCGGTTGGCTTGGCGTCGCTCGCGCTCTCGCCCTCTTCGAGGATCGTCGCGATGACGGTGCCGACCTTCACGTTGTCGGTGCCCTCGGGGACGGCGATCGAACCGATCGTGCCTTCGTCGATCGCCTCGAACTCCATCGTCGCCTTGTCGGTCTCGATCTCGGCGAGGATGTCGCCCGACTTGACGCTGTCGCCTTCCTTGACGAGCCACTTGGCCAGTGTGCCCTCTTCCATCGTCGGGGAGAGCGCGGGCATCTTGATCTCGATCGCCATCAGTACTTCTCCACCAGAACGTCGGTGTAGAGCTCGGCAGCATCCGGCTCCGGGGTCTGCTCGGCGAAATCGGCGGCTTCGTTCACGATTTTCCTGATTTCCTGTTCAAGGGACTTGAGGTCCGCCTCGGTCACGCCCTGCGCATCGAGCAGCTTCTTCATGTGATCGATCGGATCCGACTTGTCGCGAACCGCCTGGACCTCGTCACGCGTGCGGTACTTCGCCGGATCGGACATCGAATGGCCACGGTAACGGTACGTCTTCATCTCGAGGATGACCGGACCCTTGCCTGCGCGGACCCATGCCAGCGCTTCCTCGGCAGCACCGCGGCAGGCGAGCACGTCCATGCCGTCGACCTGGATGCCGGGAATGCGGAAGCTCTCGCCGCGGCGATACAGCTGGTCTTCGGCCGAGGCGCGATTGACGCTCGTGCCCATCGCGTACTGGTTGTTCTCGATCACGAAGATGATCGGCAGCTTCCACAGCTCGGCCATGTTGAAGCTCTCGTACACCTGGCCCTGGTTCGCGGCGCCGTCGCCGAAATAGGCCATGCAGATGCCGCCGTCGTTCGAGTATTTATGCTTGAACGCGAGGCCGGTGCCGAGCGAGACCTGCGCACCGACGATGCCGTGGCCGCCGTAGAATTTATGCTCGGTCGAGAACATGTGCATCGACCCGCCCTTGCCCTTCGAGATACCCGAATTGCGCCCGGTCAGCTCGGCCATGATCACCTTCGGGTCGATCCCGTAGGCGAGCATGTGGCCGTGATCGCGGTAGCCGGTGATCACCGAATCGGTCTCGCCGTTGAGCGCGGACTGAAGCCCGACAGCGACGGCTTCCTGGCCGATATACAGATGGCAGAAGCCACCGATCAGGCCCAAGCCATAGAGCTGGCCCGCTTTTTCCTCAAAACGGCGGATCAGCAGCATCTGCCGATACATTTCGAGCAGTTCGTCCTTCGACGCTTCGTACGGCTTTGGTTCGGCCGGTCGTTCGCGGTTCGTAATCGGCGGTTCGGCGATTGCGCGTGCTGGTGGGGGGGTCTTGGCCACGATGTGGGAAACCTCGTTTTCCGTAGGGGAGTTAAGGGAGCCTATAGGCGCGGACGGGGCGGAACATCAATTCCCGTCTGGGGTATGTCGGTTTTGGGGGCTTGGGATGGGGGTACGGTACGTCGCGCGAGCCCTAGTGATCAGCCTACCACCACCCCGGCGAAAGGCTGGGGTCCAATTGGTGAGGCTGCAGTAACGATGCCCATCGCTCAGTTGGCGACGTCTCCCAATTGGGCCCCGGCCTTCGCCGGGGTGGTGCCGATATGCTGGGGTAGCGGTGGTGACGATCCGGTTGCTCAGACGGGACACCTCCCGCTTCCTTGTTCTCCCGCGAAGGCGGGAGCCCAGTCTGGGTCCCCGCCTTCGCGGGGAAACATGCTTTCTTTGGTTGGGCATCCTCGGCCAGTCCACTATCCCCACCCCAAGCAAAGCTCCGGTTGCCCTGCCCGTTCACCCAAGCCTAAAGCCAACCGCAATGGCCACCACCGCAGACCCCCACCAGCATCCCTTACGGATCGCCAATTTCCGCGCCTATTGGCTGTCCCGCTTCACCGGCACGATAGCCGTCAGCGCGATGTCGATCGTGATCGGGTGGCAGGTCTACAACATCGCCCGTGAGACGATGGACATCCGCCAGGCCGCCTTCATGCTGGGCATGATCGGGTTCGCACAGTTCGTGCCGCTGTTCCTCCTCACCCCGATCACCGGCCTGGTCGCGGACAGTTTCGACCGCCGTTGGATCGTCCGCGGCACGACCGCGCTGCTGGTGCTCACCGCCGCGACCCTGTGGTTGCTGACCTGGACGGGCCACCTGACGCTCGGCGTGCTGTTCGTCGCCGCGGTCGCGTTCGGCGTGGCGCGTGCCTTCTCCGGCCCAGCCTATTCCGCGCTGGCCCCCAACCTCGTTCCCCGCGCTGTCCTCCCGACCGCGATCGCGATCAGCTCGATCGCCTGGCAGGTCGGCACCATAGCTGGCCCCAGCGTCGGTGGCCTCCTCTACGCGATCCATCCAGAGGTCGCGTACGGCGTCGCGACGATCCTGTTCGTCGTCGCGCTGCTCTTCATGTTCCTGATCGGCCCCGTACCGCAGCCCGCCGCGCAGACCGATCATCGCCCCCTCGCCCGGATCATCGAGGGCTTCACCTATGTCCGCCGCAATCGGCTCGTCCTCGCGACCATCACGCTCGACCTGTTCGCAGTGCTGCTCGCCGGCGCGACCTCGCTGCTCCCGGTCTATTCGCGCGACATCCTCCACGTCGGCTCGCAAGGCCTGGGCGTGCTTGCCGCCGGTATGGGCATCGGTGCGGCGATCACCGCCGTGTGGTTCTCGGTCCGCCCGATGAGCACCAACGTCGGCGTGAAGATGCTCGCGGCCGTCGTCGTGTTCGGCCTCGCGATCCTGACCTTCGGCGTCGCCACGCCGATCGTGAACCTGCTCGGCATCGCGCCCGGCACGATCGGCGGCATCCCCGTCCAGCCCGCCTTCGTCCTCAGCCTCGTCGCACTGATCGTCGCGGGCGGTGCGGACATGATCTCGGTCTATGTCCGCCAGTCGCTGATCCAGCTCCACACCCCCGACGCGATGCGCGGCCGCGTCAGCGCGGTGTCGCAGTTGACCATCTCCGCGTCGAACGAACTGGGGGAATTCGAGAGCGGCGTGATGGCGTCGCTGCTCGGCCCCGTCGGCGCGGTGGTGTTCGGCGGCGTCGGTGCTATTGCGATCACGATCGGCTGGGCGCGACTGTTCCCGGAACTTGGCCGCGCGAAAACCTTTGATCCCCCAGAGATCCTAGAGACCGAACCCGAACACGGAGAAGCCAAGCCATGAAGGCCACCTCGATCCTCGATACGATCGGCAACACGCCGCACGTCCGCCTGTCGAAGCTGTTCCCCGAATCAGAAGTCTGGGTGAAGTCCGAGCGCTCGAACCCCGGCGGCTCAATCAAGGACCGCATCGCGCTCGCAATGATCGAGGCAGCCGAGAAGGACGGCCATCTCCAGCCCGGCGGCACGATCATCGAGCCGACCAGCGGCAACACCGGCATCGGGCTGGCGCTCGTCGCGGCGGTGAAGGGATATAAAATCGTCCTCGTCATGCCCGAGAGCATGTCGATCGAACGGCGCCGCCTGATGCTCGCATACGGCGCGACGTTCGACCTGACTCCGCGCGAGAAGGGCATGAAGGGCGCGATCGAGCGTGCGAAGGAACTCGTCGAGCAGACGCCCGGCTCGTGGATGCCGCAGCAGTTCGAAAACCCTGCGAACATCGCCGTGCATGTCGCTACGACTGCACAGGAAATCCTTTCCGACTTCCGCGATACGCCGATCGACGTGATCATCACCGGCGTCGGCACCGGCGGCCACATCACCGGCGTCGCCGAGGCGCTGAAGAAGGAATGGCCGTCGCTCAAAGTCTACGCGGTCGAGCCCGCCGCCTCGCCGGTCATCGCTGGCGGCCAGCCCGGCCCGCACCCGATCCAGGGCATCGGCGCCGGCTTCATCCCGGTCAACCTCCACACCCAGGCGCTCGACGGCGTGATCGAGGTCGATGCCGCGGTGGCCAAGGACATGGCGCGCCGCTCGGCGACCGAAGAAGGCATGCTGGTCGGCATCAGCTCGGGCGCAACGCTCGCGGCGATCCTTCAGAAGCTCCCCGATCTGCCTGACAACGTTCGGGTTCTCGGGTTCAACTACGACACCGGCGAGCGCTATCTGTCGGTCCCGGACTTCCTGCCCGAACAGTGACAAAGCCTCTATCCCCGCGCGGCACGACGGTGCTGCGCGCCACTATCGTCGGAATTTCCGCGCTAGCGATCCTTGGGCCCGCGCTCGTGGTCGCCAACGCGCCGACGATCGTCCACGTGTCGAAGCGGGTTAAACTGCCGCCGGGGCGGGTCGTGCCGCAAGCCGAAGTGCCTCAGGTCGAACCGGTAAAGTTCGTCGACCTGACGCCCGACGATGCACGCGCGTTCAATGCGACCGTGCCGTTCTCGACCGCGCCCAACCCCGCCGCGCGGCCGTTCCTCTTCGCTGGCGGTGCAGAGGATCTGGCACGCGCCACCGACTGCATGGCGGCGGGCACCCTCTACGAGGCCGGGGATGATACGCTGGGTGAACGCGCGGTCGCTCAGGTCGTGCTGAACCGCCTGCGCCACCCGGCTTTCCCCAAGACGGTATGCGGCGTCGTATTCGAGGGCCAGGACCGTTCAACCGGTTGTCAATTCAGCTTCAGTTGCGATGGCGCGCTAACCCGCTGGCACCCGACTGATGACGCTTGGCGGCGTGCGCGCGAGGTCGCCGCGGCGGCGCTTAACGGCGCGGTGTTCAAGCAGGTCGGCTATGCTACCCACTATCATACCGACTGGGTCGTGCCATACTGGCAGTCGAGCCTCGACAAGATCACCGCGGTCAACACGCACCTGTTCTTCCGCTGGTCCGGCTGGTGGGGGACGCCCTCAGCATTCGGCCGTCACCCCGAAACCATCGAGCCCGTGATCACGCAGCTTGCCGCGCTCTCCGATGCGCACAAAATTGGCGCTGCACTCGTCGAGGCCAATGCGGCCTTGGCTGAAGCATCGGTCGCAATGGGGTTCGCTGCAGGGACGGAGGCGGAAGCTTCGGTCACGGCGAGCGCAGTCGACGGTGATACGGTTCTCGTTACATTGCCGCGCAATCAAACGGCCGATGGCCTCGTCGCACTCGCAACCCAAGCCTGCGGCGATAAACCATTCTGCCGCTTCATGGCCTGGACGGACGCCACAAAGACAGCGACGTCGATCCCGCTGGACCTCGCGCAAATGGCCGCATTGAGCTTTAGCTACATGCGCGATCGGGGGAGCAATTATGAACGTTCGCTCTGGAACTGTCGCCAGTTCAAGCGTGCGGACCCGACGCAATGCATCGTGACACGGGCGACGATGACTGCAGTACCGCAGTCTTCTCCAGTCGCACCGAACGCAGCCGCAGCGGCGGGAGAACTCAGCGGTGTTCGGCAAAAATCGAGCGCTGCAGCGTCGTCATCGCCAACGCAAACATCGTCTTCTGCAGCCGCCACGGTTACAAAATAGCGCCAACGCATCGCTCCCCGTCAGAGGGAAGCATACGGGGCGGATAGCTTTGGCGATCCGCCCCGTCTCCGATCAAGCCGCCATGAACATCTCGGGCGGCAGCGCCATCAGCGACTCAGCCCCACCCTCGATCTTGCGACGCAATGCGCCCGCATCCGGCAGGATCCGCTCGGCATAGAAGCGCGCGGTTACGAGCTTGGCCTCGAGGAACGCAGCCTCGCCCTCGCCCGCCGCCTTAAGCTTGGTCGCCGCGACCGCCATCCGCAGCCACATCGTGCCGACCGCGACGATGCCCATCAGGTGCATGTAGCTGACCGCGCCGGCACCCACGTTCTCGGGGTTCTTCATGCCATTGGCCATGAACCACATCGTCGCCGCCTGGAGCTGGCCGTTCGTCTTCTCCAGCGCCTCGGCGAACGATGCCGTCGCCGGATCGGCCTTCGCCGCAGCAACGTCGTCCGCCACCAGCTTGAAGAACGCCTGGATTCCGCGCCCGCCATTCTGCGCGAGCTTGCGCCCGACCAGATCCATCGCCTGGACGCCGTTGGTGCCCTCGTAGATCATCGCGATCCGTGCATCGCGGACATACTGCTCCATGCCCCATTCGGCGATGTAGCCGTGACCGCCGTAAACCTGCTGCGCGTTGGTCGCGATCGCATAGCCCATGTCGGTGCCATAGCCCTTGATGACCGGGGTCAGCAGCGAGATCATGTCACCGGCAATCTGCCGTTCTTCCTCGGTTTCGGCATGATGCTCGAGATCGGCCTGGAGCGCGGTCCACAGGATCAGCGCGCGCAGGCCCTCGGTCAGCGACTTGCCCTCCATCAGCATGCGGCGGATGTCGGGATGCACGAACAGCGTGTCCGCCTTCTCCTGCGGCTCCTTCGGCCCGGTCAGCGCGCGACCCTGGCGGCGGTCCTGCGCGTACTGGACGGCATTCTGGTACGCGACTTCCGCCACGCCGAGACCCTGGAGGCCGACGCCCAAGCGCGCGGCGTTCATCATGATGAACATCGCGGCGAGGCCCTTCATCTCCTCGCCGACGAGCCAGCCGGTCGCCGAATCATAGTTCATCACGCAGGTCGAATTTGCGTGAATTCCCATCTTGTGCTCGATCGAGCCGCACGTGACGCCGTTGCGTGCGCCCAGCGAACCGTCTTCCTCGACGAGAAACTTCGGTACCACGAACAGCGAGATGCCCTTCGAGCTGTCCGGCGCGCCCGGCGTCTTGGCCAGCACGAGATGGATGATGTTCTCTGTCAGGTCATGCTCGCCCGACGAGATGAAGATCTTCGTGCCGGTGATGGCGTACGAACCGTCCGCCTGCGGCTCGGCCTTGGTGCGGATCAGGCCCAGATCGGTGCCGCACTGCGGCTCGGTCAGGTTCATCGTCCCGCCCCATTCGCCCGACACCATCTTCGGCACGTACATCGCCTTCTGCGCATCCGAGCCCTTGGCGATCAGCGCGGCGATCGCGCCGTGCGTCAGGCCGGGGTACATCGCGAACGCCATGTTCGACGAGATCATGTATTCCTGGAACGCGGTCGACACGACGTGCGGCATGCCCTGCCCGCCATATTCGGGCTGGTTGCCGAGCGTCGCCCAGCCGCTCTCGACATACTGCTTATACGCTTCCTTGAAGCCGTCCGGCGTCGTCACCGAGCCGTCCTCATGCCGCGTGCAACCCTGCTGGTCGCCCGACAGGTTGAGCGGGAACAGCACCTCGGCGACGAATTTGCCGCCTTCTTCGAGCACCGCGTCGACGACGTCGGGCGAGGCCGCATCGAAGCCCGGAAGGTTATTGTAGCGATCGAGGCCGACGACATGCTCGAGGACGAAACGCGTGTCGCGGACGGGGGGCGTATACTGGGGCATGGTTTATCCTTGGTTGTCCTGGGCGCGGCTCACTTCGAGGAGGGCCACGAAACTGGTGAGTTCGTCGATGGCGAGATCGATATCGCGCTTCTGTGCGGTCAACAGCGCGATCCGCGCCTGGCTGCGCTCGATCACGACCTGCCGCTGCGCACGCCGACCATCGCCAAGATCGTAGAGGTCGATCATCTCGCGGATCTCGCCGAGGCTGAACCCGACGCGCTTGCCGCGCAGGATCCAGGCGAGACGCGCGCGGTCGCGGTGCGAATAGATGCGCTGGGTCCCGCGGCGCTCGGGCGCGATCAGCCCCTCGTCCTCGTAGAACCGCAACGCCCGCGCGGTGACGTCGAATTCGGCGGAAAGATCGGAGATCGTGAAGCTCTCGCGATCATGCCGCGGCTCGATCACCGCGTAGGATTGCGGGGTCGCCTGCAATCGAGGGGATGCTTGTGTCGCCATCCCCGGAGAAATAACTCTCGTTTACGTCAACGTCAATTGCCGCAGAGCAACTTTCCCTTCGTCGATCGTAGCGTTGCAGCCTCCGATCGCGACTCGCTGAGCCGGTCGACGGTCAGTGCAGCGAGCGAGGCGCGGCCGGTGCAGAGAGACTCGCAGGCTTCGGGGACTTCGGCGGGAAACACGATCCGGTCACCGTCGAAGCGCGCGTCGAACTTGCAGGTACCGAACGCGAGTTTCAGCGCATCGCCCGACCGCTCGACGGCTCCCGACGCGGCGCACGCCTGATCCTCGCCATAGTCGATACTGACGCCGATCCGGGCGGTTTTTCCGATGCCGACCACGCAGACCCGGTCCGTATCGCGCGCCCATGATCCTTGCAGTGGCGCATTCGGGTCGGGCACGATCCCCGCCGTCTCGGCCGCAGCCTCGAGCCGAGCCCCCGCGCTGTCAGCCACAGCAGTCGCCGGCTCCCGTCCACACGCGCCGAGCATGAGCGCGAGCAGCAGCACGCGCTTCATTCGGCCGGCACCAGCCTGCCTCCCTCGATCCGCCGGAAGAAGCAGGTGCGCTCGCCGGTATGGCACGCCGGCCCCGCCGCATCGGCGATCACCCACACCGCGTCCTGATCGCAATCGATCCGTAGCTCGGCAACACGCAGCACGTTCCCCGACGTCTCGCCCTTCTTCCAGAGCTTTTCCCGGCTCCGCGACCAGAAATGCGCTTCGCCGGTCGCCTGCGTCTTGGCTAGCGCCTCGGCATTCATGTGCGCGACCATCAGAACGTCGCCCGATACGCGATCGGTGACGACCGCGGTCAGGAGCCCGGCGGAATCGAATTTCGGATCAAGCGTCAGGCCCGTGTCGCGGCTGTGTGTCATGCCCTGGATATACCCGAAACCCGGCCCGATGCGACCAGCGGCGCGCAATGTTATTACAAACAGGCGACAAGCCGGCGATCCGCTCGTATAGGGCAGCTTCCGCACGACGTGAGAACCGGCATGCTGACGACAAACCCTTATGATGACGACAAACTCCGCGAAGAATGCGGGGTGTTTGGCGTTTCGGCCACCGATGGCGCGGCCGCACTCGTGGCGCTGGGGCTGCACGCGTTGCAGCACCGTGGCCAGGAAGCCGCCGGCATCACGACCTTCGACGGCGCGCATTTCCATACGCACCGCGCCATGGGCCACGTCGCCGGGAACTTCGACCGCGACGACGTGATCCGGTCGCTGCCGGGCACCGTCGCCTGCGGCCATGTCCGCTATTCGACGACGGGCGAGACCGCGCTGCGCAACGTCCAGCCTCTTTACGCAGAGCTGTCGACCGGCGGCTTCGCGATCGCGCATAACGGCAACATTTCCAATGCGATGCGCCTGCGTCGCGAGCTCGTTCGCCGCGGTTCGATCTTCCAGTCGACCAGCGATACCGAGACGATCATTCACCTCGTCGCGACGTCGAACTACCGCACGCTGCTCGACCGCTTCATCGATGCGCTCAAGCAGATCGAAGGCGCGTATTCGCTGATCGTGATGACGCCCGAGGGCATGATCGCCTGCCGCGATCCACTCGGCATCCGCCCCCTTGTCATGGGCAAGCTCGGCGACGCGGTGATCTTCGCCTCGGAGACGGTCGCGCTCGACGTCGTCGGTGCCACCTTCGTCCGCGCGATCGAGCCGGGCGAGCTGGTCATCGTCCAGGGCTCCGAGATCCGATCGATCCGTCCGTTCGCACTGATGGCGGCGCGGCCGTGCATCTTCGAATGGGTGTATTTCTCGCGCCCCGACTCGATCGTCGACGATCACTCGATCTATTCGGTGCGCAAAGCGATCGGCGCGCAGCTCGCGATCGAATCGCCGGTCGATGCCGACCTCGTCATTCCGGTCCCCGATTCGGGCACCCCCGCGGCGATCGGCTATGCGCAGCAATCGGGCATCCCGTTCGAGCTCGGCATCATCCGCTCGCACTATGTCGGCCGCACGTTCATCTCGCCGGGCGACAAGGTCCGCCACCTCGGCGTGAAGCTCAAGCACAACGCCAACCGCGCGCTGATCAAGGGCAAGCGGGTCATCCTCGTCGACGATTCGATCGTTCGCGGCACGACCTCGCTCAAGATCGTCGAAATGATGCGCGAGGCAGGCGCTGCCGAAGTCCATATGCGGATTGCCAGCCCGCCGACGCGGCACTCGTGCTTCTACGGCGTCGACACGCCCGAGCGCGAGAAGCTGCTCGCGGCCAAGCTCGATCTGGGCGGCATGACCGGCTTCATCCACGCCGACAGTCTCAATTTCATCTCGATCGATGGGCTCTACAAGGCACTCGGCGAGGCGAAGCGCGCGGATGTCCGTCCGAAATATTGCGATGCGTGCTTCACCGGGGATTACCCGACGACGCTGACCGACCATGACGAAGGTTCTGAAGTCGACCAGTTCGCGATGCTCGCCGAACGCGTCATCTGATCATCCCGGAGCGATTATGACGGACAAGCCTCTCGAAGGCCGGCTGGCGCTGGTCACCGGTGCCAGCCGCGGCATCGGCGCTGCGACTGCGATCGCACTCGCGGCAAAGGGCGCGCATGTCGTTCTGACGGCGCGAACGCCCGGCGGTCTCGAAGAGGTCGAGGCGACAATCCACGCGGCCGGCGGTTCAGCGACGATCGCTCCGCTCGATCTGGCCGAAAGCGAAGCCATCGCGCGGCTGGCGACGGCGATTGGCCATCGCTGGGATGCGCTCGACATTCTGGTGCTCAATGCGGGCATGCTCGGCTCGCTGTCGTCGGTGCCGGCGATCGATCCGAAGGAAATGGCGCAAGTCCTGACACTCAACGTCAGCGCGCAGGCTGCCATGATCGCTGCGTTCGACACGATGCTGAAGAAGGCCAAGTCGGCTCGCGTGATCGGCGTAACGTCCAGCGTGGGCCGCAAGCCTCGCGCGTACTGGGGCCTTTATGGTGCCTCGAAGGCTGCGTTCGAAACGCTGCTCGGCGCGTACGGCGACGAGATGGCCGAGATCAGCGCGATCCGCACCGCGATCGTTGATCCCGGCGCGACGCGGACCAAGATGCGGGCGCGGGCGTATCCAGGCGAGGATCCGAACTCGGTCAAGGAACCAACAGTAGTGGCCGACCGCATCGTCGCGCTGGCGATCGAAGGCTTCGAAGCTGGTCACTTCGAGCGGGTCGCCTAACCGTTCTCCTGCGAACGCAGGAGCCCAGGGTCACAATCGCCACCGCCCGCTACCCTGGATTCCTGCGTACGCAGGAAAGCGTTACCGCTTCACCAGCGTAACCTGCGCGACGTCGATCCCACCGCCGAGGAACCCGCCCTCGCAATACATCAGATAGTAGCGCCACAACGCCACGAACCGCGCATCGAACCGCGCCGGCAACCGCCCTTCCGCAACCGCGGCATCGAACGCAACGCGCCACCGCCGCAACGTCTCGGCATAATGCAGCCCGAACCCACGCCGGTCCTCCCACACGAGCCCCCGCGCCTCCGCCAACGCGCGAAACCGCGGCTCCGACAACAGCATCCCGCCCGGAAACACGTAGCGCTGGATGAAGTCGACACTCCGCGAATAGGACTCGAAGATCGCATCGTCGATCGAGATATACTGCAACGCCGCCCGCCCTCCCGGCTTCAACGCACGCCCGATCGCGCCGAGGTACACCGGCCAGTATTCCTCGCCGACCGCCTCGACCATCTCGATGCTCGCCACCGCATCATAGGTACCGGTGACGTCACGGTAATCGGTCAGTGCAACGCGGACACCGTCGAGGCCCGCTGCCGTGATCCGCTCGTCGACCTGCCGCTTCTGCTCAGTCGACAGCGTCAGCGCGTGCACGCCGACCCCCGCGCGCGCCGCCATCTCGGCGAACGATCCCCAACCGCAGCCGATCTCCAGGATCGTATCACCCGCCCGCGCGCCGGTCCGGTCGAGGATCGCGCGCAACTTGGTCGCCTGCGCCGCCTCATGCGGTTCGGCATCGTCGAACGGCTCGGCGAAGATCGCGCTCGAATAGGTCAGGCTCCGGTCGAGCCACGTCTCGTAGAAGTCGTTGCCGAGGTCGTAATGCGCGGCGATGTTCTTGCGCGAGCCAGTCGGGTCGTTACGCCGCATCCGGTGCCACGCGCGCGCTGCCAGCCGCACCACGCCGCCCGACCGTGCCGAGCTCCCGAGCGAGCGCCGGTTGCGCATGAACAGGTCGAACAGCGGCACCGGATCGGGGCTCGACCAGTCGCCTGCCGCCCAGCCCTCGTACCAACCGACCGATCCTGCCGTCGCGAGCCGCACCAACGCGCGCCAGCGATGCACTGTCACTACCGGCAAAGGCCCCAGCGCACGTCCGCCAATCAGCCGCCGTGTGCCGTCGGGCAGGCTCGCATCGATCCCGCCGCTCTCAAGCCCCGCGTCGATCCGATCGAGCAGACGGTGGAACACCGGCGCGACGATGCGCGCAACCGGGGAAACCTGGGCGGTGGGCACATCATCGAAAGCAGGAACGGCAGTCATCGCGGCGCTCCATGCAACAGGGGCGGCGGCTAGGAAAGAGGTGTCGGCGCGGAAACGGCTGGAACGTAATCAAGGCCACAACGCACTCCCCTCCCTGGAAGGGAGGGGCCGGGGGTGGGTTGGCGGGTTCGAGCCACTGACGGTCGACCGAGCGGAACCCGACCCACCCCCAACCCCTCCCTTCCAGGGAGGGGAGAAGATGCGACCCTAGCGCGCGTGCCGCCCGGCTTCGAGCGCGCGCTCACGGCCTTCGCGGTGGCCGACGATCTTCGCCGGGTACGCTTTTGGCCGACAGCCGGACTCCTCCGGATCATGAATCGCGTCGCCAGTTACCTTCGCCAGTTCCGGCACCCATTCGCGAATATAGTCCCCCGCATCGAACTTCTCCGACTGCGTCAGCGGCGCCATGATCCGCCCGAACATGTTCGAATCCACCCCGGTCCCGGCGACCCATTGCCAGTTCACCGAATTATTCCCGTAGTCCGCATCGACCAGACAGTCCCAGAACCAGCGCTCCCCCTCGCGCCAGTCGATGAGCAAATGCTTCACCAGGAAACTCGCCGTGATCATCCGCACGCGGTTGTGCATCCAGCCGGTCGCCCAAAGCTGGCGCATTCCGGCATCGACGATCGGATAGCCGGTCTTGCCCTCCTGCCAGGCCTTCAGGTCCGCTTCGGCCTCCTTGCCGGACCGCCACGGCAGCTTGTCGAACTTCGGTCGCCCGTTCGTATCGCCGTAATCCGGCATCGTCAGCACGACGCCATCGGTGAAATCCCGCCACGCCAGTTCCTTGCGGAACGTCGTCGCGTCGCCGTGGCCATCGACCGCATGCCACACCGCACGCGGCGAAATCTCTCCGAAATGGAGATGCGGGGAAAGGCGCGAGGTGCCCTCGATGGACGGCATGTTGCGATCGACGTCATAGGCCTCGACGATCGGCGCCATCGCCTTCGCGTTCTTCAACGCCTGAGCCTCGCCCGGCGTCCAGTCGCCGAACCCCGTCGACCAGTCCGGCTTGGTCGGCAGCAGATCCCACTCCGCCAGCGTCTCGCTCTTCGGCCACTTCGACGGCGCCGGGATCGTCCGCGGCGCAGGCTCGGGGTCGCCCGGCGGCATCATCTGGTTGAGCGCCTTCCAGAACGAGGAATACACCTTGAACTGCCCGCCCGACCCCGTCTTCACATCCTCGACGCGGGCAAGATGGTTGCCGTCATGCAGGCACAGCCGATCGCCGAGCGCAGCCTCGGCTTTGCGCCACCACGGCTCGTAATGGCGAATCGCATGCACCTGCCCGGCGCCGGTTTCGTCCATCAGCGCCGTCAGCACCTCGACCGCGTCCCCGCGCCGGAGGATCAGCTTCGACCCCTTGTCCGCTAGCGACTTGGCGAACGCGTCGAGCGTGTGGTGCAGCCACCACCGCTGCGCGCCGCCGATCTTCCATTTCCCCGGCGCGTCGTCGTCGAGGACATAGACCGGGATCACCGGCCCGGCATGCGCGGCGGCGATCAGCGCGGGGTGATCGTGAAGGCGGAGGTCCTGGCGCAGCCAGAGCAAAGAAGGTGTCGTCATCGCGCGTTCAATGCACCAACCCGCAGTCCGGCGTCACCCGCGGCGGCAAAAGTTTCGCCCAGCGTCAGGATCGACGCGACGTGCCGCTCGGCGATCGCCAGCGCATCGTCACCATAGCCGCCGCCGACCGTACTCGCGAGCGGCATGCCGCGATCGATCGCGAGACCAGCGACCAGCCGCTCGCGCTGCGCCAGCCCGTCCAGCGTGAGCGACAGCCGGCCGAGCCGATCGCCCTCGAACGGATCGACCCCCGCCTGATAGAGGATCAGCTCAGGCCGGAATTCATCGAGCAGCGGCACCAGGGTCGACTCCAAGGTCGCCAAATAGACTTCGTCGCCGACCTTGTCGGGCAGCGGCACGTCGACCGTCGACCGCGCCTTGCGCACCGGAAAATTCTTCTCTGCATGGATCGAATAGGTGGCGATTTCAGGCCGTCCCGCCAGCAGCGCCGCAGTCCCGTCGCCCTGATGCACGTCGCAATCGACCACCAGCACGCGCGCCACGCGACGCTCGTCGATCAACCGCGCCGCCGCCACCGCCAGATCGTTGAACACGCAAAATCCAGCGCCGGTATTCGCCAGCGCATGATGACTCCCGCCCGCCGTATTTGCCGCAAACCCGTGCTCCAGCGCGAGACACGCCGCCAGCCACGTCCCTTGCGGGACGATTGCGGCACGCGATGCCACCGCCGCCGTCACCGGAAACCCGATCCGCCGCTCCTTCTCCTTGGGCACCTGCGCCCCAAGCACCTCGGCGACGTAATCCTCGTCATGCACCGCCTCGAGCCACGCGGTCGGCGTCGTCTCGGCTCGATGCCACGTCACCGCATCGCCCTTGTCGAGAAGCAGGTCGCGGATCAGCCCGTTCTTGTTCCAGCGATAGGTCGAGCGCGTCGGCGCTGGCGTGACATAGTCGGGATGGTGGACGACATGGATCATGCTCCGTAGGTAGGAGCGCGCTGCCCGAGCCCCAAGCGGTTCGCCGCACAAGCGCCTGCGTTCCGGAGATTTTCGTGACCGATTACTCGACCCTTCCCTACCGCCCCTGCGCCGGCGTTATGCTCGTCAACGCCGACGGCAAGGTCTTCGTCGGCCAGCGCAACGATTCGCCCTCCGAGGCTTGGCAGATGCCGCAGGGCGGGATCGACCCAGGCGAGGACGCCGAAGCCGCCGCTCTCCGCGAGCTCGGCGAGGAAACCGGCGTCATGCCTGACAAAGTCGCGCTGATTGCGGAAGCGCCGGGTGAATTCGTCTACGACCTCCCGCCCGAACTGCTCGGCAAGGTGTGGAAGGGGAAATGGCGCGGCCAGGCGCAGCGCTGGTTCCTGTATCGGTTCAACGGCACCGACGCGGACATCGACATCGCCACCGAGCATCAGGAGTTCCGCGTCTGGCGCTGGAGCGATCCCGCCGACCTGCCGCGGCTGGTCGTGCCGTTCAAGACTGCGCTCTACGAACAGGTACTCGCCGCCTTCGCGCCACATCTCGGCGCATAACCGCATCGGTCCGCAGTTCCCATCGCGTTGCGCTGCCGTTACGGAATCCAGCGTGCGCCGCTTAACATGCCTCATCTTCGCCCCGCTGTTGCTCGCCAACGCGCCCGATCCGCAATCGGTGATGATTCCGGAAACGATCCGCGCGATGCTCGACGCGGCGCTGGAGGCGGGCAACGAGGCCGACGTCAACACGATCGCCAAATACGCGCGCGCCGCCGACCCTCTTAGTGGCGACGCGGTGCTCGCGATCGCCGAAAAGTGGAAGGCCGACCGCGCGGCTCAACGCACGCAGGTCATCCGTCAGGCCAGCTTTCTCGATCTGTGGAGCGGCAAGGCGGAAATTGGCGGCTATCTGACTACCGGCAATTCCGACACCGCCGGCGGCACCGCGGTGCTCGATCTCAACCGCGAAGGCCTGCGCTGGCGGCATAAGTTTCATGCGCAAGCCGATTATCAATCGAACCTCAACATAACGACGCGCGAGCACTACCTCGCTTCGTACGAACCCAACTACAAGATCGACGACCGTGCCTATGTGTACGGCGTCGCGCAATATGAGAGCGATCGGTTCCTCGGCTATTTCAACCGATATTCGACCTCGGTCGGCGCCGGTTACAGCGTCATCAAGACTGCGGGCACCAAGCTCGATCTTGAACTTGGGCCGGCGTATCGTGATACCGAGTTTACCGACAATACCGTACAGAGCAGCATCGCCGCGCGTGGCACCGCCAACTTCAGCATCCGCATTCTCAGCGGGCTGTCGGTCAGCCAGGTCGCGTCGGCCTATGTCCAGCGCTACAACAGCACGCTCAGCGGCACGACCTCGCTCAACGCCAAACTGATCGGGCCGCTGTCCGCCGCGCTGTCGTACAGCGTCCAGTATGAAAGCGAGCCGCCGGTCGGATCGGTCTCGACCGACACCACCAGCCGCGCGTCGCTCGTCTACAGCTTCTGACGCTGTTCCCTCTCCCGGCCGGTTTCGCTAGGGTCGGGTGATGAGGGGACTTTCAACGATAGAGCGCGATGCCGTCGACAAGGCGCACGCGGCTCCGATGCTAGGGCAGGTCGAGACCTGGGCGGCGATCAATAGCGGGACGCGCAACCTGCCCGGACTCGCGACGATGGCCGGTTTGCTAGGCGACGCATTTGCGGCCCTGCCCGGCGAGATCACACTGGTGGAGCCGACCCCGGTCGACAGCGTCGCGACGGACGGCGTCGTGTCGTCGATCGAGCACGGCAAGCATCTGCATCTAGTCGTCCGACCAGAGGCGCCAGTAAGGATGCTGTTCACCGGGCACATGGACACGGTCTATCCGGTCGATCACGCGTTCCAGTCGCTCCAGTGGCTCGACGACGGTCGGCTGAACGGGCCGGGTGTTGCGGACATGAAGGGCGGGCTTGCCGTGATGCTCGCTGCTCTTCAGGCGGTCGAAGCGAGCCCACTCGCCACCCGTATCGGCTATGACGTCGTCATCAACTCGGACGAGGAAACCGGCTCCTTCTCCTCCGCCCCGCTGCTGGCCAGCGCCGCGCACGGCAAAATCGCCGCGCTGACCTACGAGCCAGCACTCGCCGACGGCACATTGGCGGGCGCACGCGGCGGCACCGGCAACTTTTCGATTATCGTTCGCGGCCGTAGCGCGCATGCCGGCCGCAACCCGGAAGACGGTCGCAACGCGCTCGTCGCCGCCGCGGATATCGCGGTCCGGCTTTCGAAGGTCCGCGGCCCGCGTTTGGCGGTGAACCCGGCACGGATCGAAGGCGGCGGCCCCAACAACGTCGTCCCCGACCTCGCCATCCTCCGCATCAACTTCCGCCCTGCCACGCTCGACGACATTGCCCGCGCCCAGTCTCACATCGACTCCGCGGTCGCGATGGTGACTGCCGAGCATGACGTCCGTATCGAAGTCCATGGCAGCTTCAACCGCCCGCCCAAACCAATCGACGACGGCGCCGCTCGCCTGTTCGACCTCGTCAAGGCGTCGGGCAGCGATCTCGGCCTCGATATCGCCTGGAAAGCGACCGGCGGGGTGTGCGACGGCAACAACATCGCGGCGGCGGGCGTGCCGGTCGTCGACACAATGGGCGTCCGCGGCGGTGCGATCCACTCGACCGACGAATTCATGATCCCCGACAGCCTGCCCGAGCGGGCAGCGTTGTCGGCGGTCACCATATTGCGCATCGCGGAGGGCCGGTTGTGAGCTTCAGGATCCGCGCCGCGGTCGACGACGATCTCCAGCATCTCTACGAAATGGCTAAGCTCACGGGTGGCGGCTTCACCAACCTGCCGCCTGATCGGCGTGCGCTGACCGCCAAGCTTGAGCGTAGCCACGCCGCCTTCGCGCGCAGCGATGGCCCGGTTCAGGACGAGCTGTTCGTGCTGAACCTCGAAAACACCGAGACGCGCGAAGTCCGTGGCACCTGCCAGATCTTCACGCAGGTCGGCCAGAGCTATCCGTTCTACAGCTACCGGATCGGCCAGCTCACGCAGCACAGCAAGGAGCTAAACCGCACCTTCCGCGCGGACATGCTGTCGCTCGCCACCGATCTCGAAGGCGCGAGCGAGGTCGGCGGGCTGTTCCTCCACCCCGGCGAACGCGCCGGCGGTCTCGGCCTGTTGCTCGCCCGCAGTCGCTATCTGTTCATCAAGATGCACCGCGCGCGCTTCGCCGACCGCATCCTCGCCGAACTGCGCGGCGTGATCGACGAAGCCGGCGGCTCGCCCTTCTGGGACGGTCTCGCCGGCCGCTTCTTCGGGATGAATTTCCAGGACGCGGATCAGTTCAATGCGATCAACGGCCACCAGTTCATCGCCGACCTCATGCCCAAGCACCCGATCTACACCGCGATGCTCACCGAGAGCGCTCGCGCGGCGATCGGCCTGCCGCATCCCTCGGGTCGCGCGGCGATGCGTATGCTGGAGAACGAGGGGTTCGCGTTCGAGAATTATGTCGACATCTTCGATGGCGGACCGACGATGACCGCGCGCACCGACCGGGTCCGCTCGATCGCCGATGCGCGCGAAAGCCGTGTCGTCGCGATCGACCAGGACGGCGGCACCGAAGCGCTGGTCGCGACCGGCAACCTCGCCGAGTTCCGCTGTGCCTTTGGTCATGTCCGCGAGACGGCCGACGGCGTCGCCCTCTCTTCCGACAGCGCCGCGGCACTCGCGCTAGCCGAGGGCGCGCTCGTGACGCATGTGGCACGGCTATGACCATGGTCGAGATCAACTTCGACGGGCTGATCGGCCCCAGCCATAATTTCGCCGGGCTCAGCCCCGGTAATCTGGCCGCGACGCAGCATGCCGGGCAGATCGCGCATCCGCGGGCGGCGGCATTGCAGGGCATCGCGAAGATGCGCGCGAACCTCGATCTCGGGCTCGTGCAGGGCGTGCTGATGCCGCTTACCCGCCCCGACCATCGCTGGCTCGAAACTTTGGCGACCACCTACGACCAGGCGCCGCCGCATCTTCGCGCGCAGGCCTTGTCGGCGTCGGCGATGTGGGCGGCGAACGCGGCGACGGTCTCGCCCGCGGCCGACAGCCGCGATCGCCGCTGTCACCTGACCGTCGCCAACCTCGTGACGATGCCGCATCGTAGCCACGAATGGCCGGGCACGCTCGCCCAGCTTCGGACGGCATTCGCAAACCCCGCCTTCGCCGTGCATCCCCCCGTTCCCGCCCCATTCGGCGACGAGGGCGCCGCCAACCACATGCGGCTCTGCGCCGACCACGCCTCACCCGGGGTCGAGGTCTTCGTCTACGGCAAGCCCGGCGGACGCTTCCCCGCCCGCCAGCACCGCGACGCGAGCGAAGCCATCGCGCGCGCGCACGGTCTCGATCCGGCACGGACTGTGTTCGTCCAGCAGTCCGACATCGCGATCGCCGCGGGGGCGTTCCATAACGACGTCGTCGCGGTCGCCAACGAGCGCGTGCTGTTCGCCCACGAACATGCCTTCGAGGACAAGGATGCGTTCTACGCCGATCTGCGCCGCATCCTGCCCGAGGTCGAGATCGTCGAGGTTCCCGCTGACCGTGTCAGCCTCGCCGATGCGATCGCGTCCTATCTGTTCAACGCGCAGCTCGTTTCGTTCGCCGATGGCATGGCGCTAATCCTGCCCGAGGAGGCGCGCGCCAATGCCGCGGTGTGGTCGTGGCTCCAAGCGCACGTCGCAGGCAATGGTCCGATCCGCCACCTGTACGTCGTCGACGTGCGCGAATCGATGAGCAATGGCGGCGGCCCTGCCTGCCTCCGCCTGCGCGTGGTCGCCGATCCGGCAACCGTCGATCCCCGCTTCCTCGTCGATCACGCCAAGCTCGACCGAATCGCCGCAATCGTCGCCGTGCACTGGCCCGAGGCGATCGATCCGGCGTCGATCGGCGATCCCAAGCTGATCGTGGCCATCCAAGCCGCGCGGAATACGCTCCTCGCCGACCTGAATCTTGTCGGGTTAATTTACACATAACCCGAGATGGCTGTAATGCGCGAGTCGCGAGCGGAGTTTTCCACTGTTTGTAAGTTCACGATTTGCTCTCCCATGCCTCCATTGCGGCATCGGCGAGCGTCGATTGATTGCGGCGGCGGGCGTACCACTCCACCATTGTGAGGGATTGGCCGCTGACCGCGGCGGTCTGAGCGACCGAGCAGCCGGCCTCTAGCAGCGCGATCACAGCGTTCTTGCGCAGCCCATGCGGGACGCTCGGTGCGCCGGCGGCGGCCGAGAACGCCTTGAGGATCTTGCGCGCGTTGTCGTCGCGCATCGGCTTGCCGTGGATCGTCAGGCAGATCGGGCCCTCCCCTCGCACCCGCGTGGCGAGCTCGGCCTTCAGCGCGCTATGGATCGGGATGCTCAGCGGCTTCTTCGTCTTGTCCTGGACGACCTCGACCCGATCGTCCGCGACGTCCGACCACTGCATCTTCAGCACATCGCCCAGCCGCTGCGCGGTATAGTAAAGCAGGTTCACCAAGAGGCGAACGGCAGCGTCCTCGGCGGCCAGGCCCGCGCGCAGCACGGCGGCAGGCCATGGCTCGTGCTCGCCACCTGCCAACGGCGGGATACCGTCGCAAGGGTTCTTTGCGATGTGCTCTCGATCAAGCGCCCAGGCGAACAGTGCGCCGCTGGTCCGAAGGAAGGCGTTCGACGCTCCCGGCGTGCTCGCCATCTTATCGAGCACTGTGCGCATGTCGCCGCGCGTGATCCCGGTGACAGGCGCGGTCGGCAGCGCCTTTTCCAGCCGGCGCAGGTAGATGTCGTAAAGCTTGCGCGATGCCGGTGCCAACGCCCCGTAGGCCGCACCTCGCTGATACAGATCGACCAGAACGGGAAGCGTCATCAGCGCAGACTTGGTCTTGCGATTCCGGTGGCCCATCAGCGCTGCATAGCTGCCCCCGAACTCCATCGACCGGAGCGGCGGCAGGCGCGTCATCAGACGCTTCCCGTCGACCACCTTGCCAGTGTCGAAGTACAGGTACTCGCGCCCCTTGGACCGAACCCGCTTCACATATTTGGGGAGATCATGCGGCACTGCGCAGCCCCGGTTGATCCTTGCGCCAGTCGTTGCCCCCGCCTGACATCTCGTCGAGGCTGGTGTCCAGGGCGGCGCGGTCCCACCGCGGCCCGCCGGCCATCGCTACCGACACCGGCAGGCGGCCAGCGTAGACCTCCGCATCGAACTGCTGCGGGGTGAGCTCGCAATACTGGGCGGCCGTCGATCGCTTGAGCATGCGCGGCCAATATGGTGCCGCACTCATGATGCCGTCGCCCCCTGAGAAGTGAGGGCCTGGCAATCGAAGATTGAGGTCAGATCCTTGACTCGCCTGAGGCGGCAAACAAGGGTCGCGTAACGCTGGGAGGGCGATGGTTCGATGGTTAGCGAAGACGGCGCATTCTTAGTTGAACTCGAATACCCCGGCGTTCCTGGAGTGGTCGAGCCTTCGGTAGCAGCTGTGCGAGGAACGCTTTCCCCAAAAGCGTTAGATCGCTTCCGTAGCGTCGAAGTGAAGAGAACAGCTGCCAAGGCAGAAATGGAACTCAAAGCAGCAGTCCGGCGACGCTTGGGGAAACGCGGACGCGGCTCGAATTTGGTCCACGTAGTGCTTGCCGATTTTAGCGAGTAGCTGCGGTTTGCCAACGCTAACGGTCTGAGGTTGCGGTCCTTAAGCACGGGCATATCCCTTCTCAGGTTCACGACAGCGCGCGCAGCGACCCATCACGAGGCGCAGGCTATCGTCGCAGCAATCGCTGCATTCGCCGGGGACGCCAATCGGGATCGGGGCACGGGCGGCGCGGATGCTGCGATCGAGCGCCGCTTGGGCGAGGTCGTTCGCCATGTCGGCTACGTCAGCCATCACGCGGCCTTGTCTGTTAGCTGGGCGTCGGCCTCGACAGCGCGCAGCGGGGGTACAGACGTCCTGAGGGGCAGGACCGAGGCAGTCGGGGAAGAGGGGTGGCGCGCGATCGGCCAAGGGCGCCCGCAGGCGGTGTCCCAGATGCGCGCCCAGTTCGGAACGAGCGAGGTGAAGAGCGACCATGCGCCGCAACCGGCCATCGTGACGAGGCAGGCGACACCGGCGCAATGCATGAACAGGTTCCACGTCATCGACGATCTCCGCGGTTGAGGATTGCGAGCATGAGCTCGGTGAGGGTCTCGGGATCGGTCCGGCCGTAGAGGTCGGGCACCGGGGGCAGCGGGCGCGGCATCAGCGGCCACCCCCGTAGGTCGAGCGCTTGCGCGGCGCCGCGCGCGGATCGGGATAGGCCTCGCCCTGCTCAATCAGTGCCCCGTGACGGAGTTCGACCTTCCGCTGCTCGCGCAGGGAGTTGGGCGGGAAGCCGACCTTCGTGACCTTTGACGGTGCGCGCAGCCGGCCCACGTCAGGGATGCCGACCGTCTTTCCGTCGACCAGCAGCGACCGGACCGCGGCGAACACCTTGTCCGCTGCCCATGTCGCTTCGTCGCGCGCAATGCCGGTCTCGACCAAACGATCAATCAACTGCTTATCGGCCACGGGGAAGCTCCATCCACTGAGTCCAGCCTGACGGAAGGATGACCTTCGCCCGCTTGCCGTCCTTGGTGATCGCGAGGCATGGAAGCACCACCTCGACCTTCGGGGGCGCCATGAACCAGTTGACCGCGTCGACCTCGCCGGGGCGCAGGATCGTCGCGGTGCGAACGACCAGCGGATCCTTGCCCAGCTTCATGAGGACGCTGACCTGCTGGACCGTCCAGCGCGAGCCATCCTGTTCGGTGCCCTGCCAGTTCGATGAGGGGGTGCAGACCATCGTCATGCGACCTTCCTCAGGTACGCGATCGCGCCGGCCGCGCTGCGCTCGTCGCGCTTTGCGAGGCGTTCGGCGTATTCGGCCTCGATGCGGAGGATCTCGGCCTCGTGAGCGGCGCAGGCGGTGGTGTGCGCGACGATCTCGACCGCGTTGTGCAGCTGCTCGATGTTCGGGCGCCGGCCCATCCGCTTCTTCAGGACCTCATGCGCGACGCCGAGCACGCGAACTTCATAATGAGATAAACCTAGTTTACGCGCACCATAACTAATCTGTGTTCGAATATTATCCGCTCGCGCCTTTGCAAGGGCGAAGTCCTTCAAGGCGCCACTCGTCGAGTGGATTCGCTTTTCTTCGTACTCAGCAAGGCTTAGAAGGTGGAGATGACCATCAAGATCATGAAGAACCTGGTCTAGATCTTCATCACATGACTTGATCGTTCTCCCGGTCATCTCCGAGTCCCCGCGTAAATCATAGAGGTGCGCATGACGAACATACCCTGGCGAGAAGGTGCGTCGCTGATCCGCTCAATGCGTGATTCCGAAACGCAAGAAGCAATGCGTGAAGTCGTTCGGGAGGGATCTCTCCGGACGATTGTCGAAATGCTCGCTAAGTTTAGTCTTGGGGAGCGTGAAAAATTCATAATTACGCTTCCTGATCGGGGCGCGAGGCCTTTCAGATATTTGCCCTCCGATTTTGCTATGCTCATAGAAGAGTTGGGCCGCGTGAAGTTCGAAGAGTATGGTCGCTGCATCGGAGCAAGCTCACGGGGCACCTCGTAAAGCACCCAGTCGCGGCTGGGCTGAAAACGGGGGCTCATGCGACATTAGCCCATCGACCACGATGCGGAGACTTCGCAGCATAGGCGGCGGCCGCAGTGACCAAGTCGATCCGATGCTTGGCTTCGAACGTCTTTGCGCCCCGGTGGAGCTCGGCGTGGTGGCCCTGACAAAGCGGGACCGCTTTGTAATCGGCGACCTTGAGGGATGCGCCCTTCCCGCCCGCGTGGTCGACGTGCGCGGCTTCCATGCGGCCCTCGCAACCGCCAGTGGCAGCGACGACGCACGGGCGCCCGCGCAACCACTGAAGGTGAGGAAGATGGCTACGCTCGATTGCAGCCTTCCCGCTGTTCTGCCGGCGCGGGCGGGTATCGACGCGCATCACGCGACCACCCGGTATTTCATGATGTCAGAACCGGCTTCCTGATGCGTCCAGCAGTCGCGCAGGCCGTACGCCGGAACGCCGTCTACGTGGTTGGAACGCTCGGCGGCCCGGGCATCGCGGTCGAACCGGAACCACACCTGGACCCGAGCCAAATCCGAGACAGGACACCCTGCCCCATTATGCTTGATCCAATCTGAAGAAGCCTGCTCGGCCACGATCGTCTCCCGACAAGCCGGGATGGCCTGTTGGGGTGATGTTAGTAGGAGGTGTCCTACTATGTCAAGGATATAGTGGGACGCTTCCTACTTATTCAAACTTGCGTGACTTCGTCAACCTTCGAGATACCTGTGCGGCGGAGACGTTCTCCCTGACCCCATTTCTAACACGTGCGAACGGCACTCCCGAGATCCGACGTGCGCAGACAATGACGGCGTGGTTCAAAAATATAACAGAGTACCATTCGCGATGGTGGGGTGGGGCGCGACTAGCCCCTATCCTCTTTCAAAATGTCCGCCCTGAAACCGCGAATGGCTCGGTTACACTGCGCTAAGTCAAGTTTCATTTCGGCATCATCGAGCCCAATGTCGAAAGACTTTAAGTAGTATCCGCGCGCACGAGCATCCTGAGACTTTCCGAATTCGGATACTAAGGCATCCGACCGAGCTTTGCCAATGACTGAGCGGCACGTGCCGGCGATCATCATCATGCTTCCTCGAGCTTGAATGGCAGGCGTCTGCCAGCTGGCCAGCCCGCCATCTTCGAGCATGCTGTCCGCCGATTTTGTCGCAGCACCTTCAGGGGTAAAACCTAAAGGTTTGACAATGACCTTCGAGAAGATGAGATCCTCGGTGGCTTCGACACACGTGCGGGCGTAGCCGAGCAAAACGGTCCCGAGGTTCCGTAGCTGCTTCTCGCTTTTCGCATTGTCAGCCTCGGCGCCTAAATCCTGAAGGAATAGCTTGGTCTGCCGGTCAGACGATTCTGCAGCGAGTTGCTCTATTTTTTGCGGATCTATGCCCCAACCGGTTGTCTCGGCCTTGAATGCTTCTGCCACTTTGGCCGGAAGATCGCGGTCGATGGTCATTCCGAGGCGGCCGCATAAAGGGGCCGTGACGACTAGACGAGAAACACGATCGATCCGATCCTGCTGCTGCTGCGTCTGCGCGTTTGCCGCTGCGAACGGTATACTTGCACTCAACGTGAGCGCGCCGACCCAACGTGAAAATCTGTTAATTGCGCATATTCCCATCCAATCGACAGCTTAAAGAAGCGTCCCCGCTGCGTAGGCGTTCGCTGCCGCAACCTTACCAATATCGTCCCGGTTAACAGCGATGACGCGCCGGAGCGGCCGCCTACGCGTTGAGCAATATGACGGCCGCGAACATCACAGATCGCGGGCGAACCTGATGACCCGCCCACCGATACGTAGTTCGTTCGGGTCCACTTCGTAATTGTCGACAGCCGGGTTGTCCGAGACGACGAGAATACGCCCCTCCCTCACCGGGCGCAGGCGTTTGATCGCTGCGGCGCCATTGATCGAGACAGCCCAAATACGATCGGCCTGGTTGAGCGTTCTTTGCGTCGTGTCGATCCAAACAAGGTCGGCGCTATTTAGCGTGGGGTGCATGCTGTCGCCTACGCCGTGCGCGATGCGGAGCATGTCGGGCGCGGTCCGCGTAAATGATCGGACGTAGCCCAAGTCGAACGAAACCCGCTCTTCCTCGACATAGTCGTCGACATTCGCCCCAGCACCCATTGAGAAGGCGAGATCCAGCTTGACGATCTCGACCGTGTCACCCCCATCCGCAGCATGCGCAACGGGCTGGTCTGGCTCAGGAGCGATCGCAGTCAGATTCTGGCCGTAGACGATGCGCACAAGCTTTTCTGATTCCAAACCCATGACCTGAGCGATCGCGCGCAATGTGTCCGGCTGGGGACGTTTGCTGACGCCACGCATGATGTCGTAGATCGGCTTCCCAGTCTTGCCCATCTTCGTGCGGTAGAGGGTGTCGAAATGCTCGCGCGTCTTTCCGGACATCGAGATGGTTTTTAGCAGAACCTCCTGCAAAGGGGTCACTTGTTCGGTCTCATCCATGTAGGACGCATCCCACATTTCAGGAACAGCTTGAACGATAGGACTGTTCCTACTGTTCGCGCTTGACGGTAGGACGTCTCCTACGTACATGGTTGATCCATGGACACGCCACTTCCCCCGCTGCCGGAGACGATCGAAGCGTTCCTTACGCTGCACGATATGGCTCCGGTCACGTTCGGCCGGCTGGCCGCCAAAGACCCGCACTTCGTTCGTGATATCCGCGGCGGTCGCCGGGTCTGGCCGGAGACGGATGCCAAGATCCGCGCATTCATGGCGAACCACTCCACCCCCATAGAACAGAAGGAAGCGGCATGATCACCATTGGTGCTCCAGCCAGCAATCATGGCACTGCCGTCGATCTTCTTCGCATTTTGCCCCGCACTCGCGGCATATCCCGCCTGATCGGATGCGTTTCCAGGCAACTGCGGCAAGTAAAAGAGCTTCGGAAAGGCGTTCATATAGATGCCTTATTAAATGACGAATCGAAGACACGCCGCATATCCTCCCCTGTTTCGAGCACTTCTAACATCGTCTTGGTTCCTAGACTCGGTGATTCCGGACCGCTTGTAAGAAAGCGCGGAGTAGCTGAATAATGATACTTACCCTGCCTTTCGAGATCAGCGCCAAGGTCACGGCCGCCCCATCGGTCGTGATGCTGATCGGCGGCAAGTGCGTTGCGGGTTTCACAGTCAGTGAGCCTGAGCACGCTGAGATCCCGGCGATCGTCGTCGCGCACTGTTCGCGCTGCCGGTTGACCGGTGAGTCTGCGGTGCGTGCGTGCATCTCCCCTGACTGTCCCTCCCGTGATCGAAAGGCTGCCTGATGCGTAAGCTTGGACTGATCGTCGTTGCTGGCCTGCTGATCGCTCTGCTCGCCGCGACGGTGCTGGGCCTTCCCCTTCGCCATATCGGCGCGGGCTACCTGGCGGGTGCTGCATGGATGGTCGTCGTTTCGATCATCATGAACACGGCGAACGGCCGCGCCGGTGATCCCTCCGAATATGGCGAAGAGCTCGCCTGGATGGGCGCTGGCAGCATGGATGGCTTCGAACTTCATGAGCCGGATATGCGGCGCGACCGCGTTCGGCGTCATCCGGAACCTTGCCCAGTCAGCTGCTGCCAGCCGTGTCATCGAACTTCAGGCGAAGGCGAAAGCTCAGCAGGATAGCATCGCTGCGGCCGAACTGAGCGTGCAGCGCACCCGCGTCGACCTCGCTGCGGAAGCGGCCAAGCGGTCGGCCGATCCTATGGAGCGGATCAAGAAGCTCTATGACGATCAGGCTGCCGCGGCACAGCGCGCGGCTTCGGCCGAGGCCGCACGCGGCAAGCAGGTCGATGCGTCGCTGACGCGCGAACTGGCGGCGATCGAGAAGAAGCGCCAGGCCGCGATGAAGACGGAGCGCGATCGCCAGTCGGCCGCGAGCCGCAAGCCCACGCGCGACCCTGATCTTGCAACGCCGGCATCGATCTCGAAGCTGCTGCGCGATGCCCTCCCGGGCGTGCGCATCACCAGCACGACGGGCGGCAAGCACGTCGCAAACTCGGACCATTATCGCAGCGCCGCGCTCGACTTCGTGCCGAAGGGCGGCATGGCCTCGATGACGAAGCCTGATGTCCGCGAGATCTTCGAGAAGGCCGGCGTCTCGATCCGGCGCAATGCAGGCGGCGTCGAGCAGTTGTTCGGCCCCGGTGACAAAGGGCATTCCGACCACTTCCATGTCGCATGGGAGAAGGGGAAGCTCGCCGTCGATAATTACCGGGCATCGGTAAAGGAGACGGCGAAGGCGGAACGCGAGGCCGCGGCCGAGCAGAAGAAGCTCGACACCGCGCTCGACCAGATCCTCGGCAAATTCGATCCAGCGGCCGACGCAGCACGCAAATACCGTGAGGAGCTCGAGGAGATCGACAAGCTGGCCAAGGCCGGCAAGATCACGCCCGATCAGCAGGTCGCCTATGCCGAGTCCGCGCTGACCGGCGACACCCTGTCGGCCGTGCTCGCGCGGTTCGAGACAGGCATGAACGTCTCCGCGATCGAGAATGCGCGCATCGAGGCGGTCGCGCAGAAAGCCAAGCGCGACATCAAGGTGGCAACGACCGCTGCTGCGAAGCGCGCCGCGTACGCCGCCATCAACTGGAATTGGTCGGCCTGACGGCCGTCGCATCCGAGGATCGACCATGAGCAATACAAGCTTCGCGGCCCAGGCGGTCGCGGGAAGGGATGACGCATGACCGCGACAGCCACCAGCAATTACATCGGGCAAGCGATGCACGCGACGACCGCGCTCGCGCCGCCCTCCCTCGCCGACAATCCTGGTCTGCTTGCGTGGAACCTGTTCGTCATGACCGCGGCGATGTGCCTCGGTCTGATGATGGCGGGCAAGCAGGCGCGGCGGATCTGGGACAAGCGCAACTTCGACCATCCGACTGACCCGGTATCGATCTATCGCATCATGATCCTGCTCGCCGGCTGCGCGGTCGCAAGCCGGGGCGGCGCCGAGGCGGTCAGCCTGTGGTCATGGTCCTCTGGTGATGCAGCGACGATCGAGCGCGTTGCCCAAATGAAGCGCTGGCTCGACCCGCTGTCGGTCGGCTGCGGGTTCATGTGGATGGCGCTACATATCCTCGCCGAGCCAATGATCGAGCACCAGCTGCGCAAGGCCCCCCTGCCCGTCGATATGTGGTCGCGCTGGCCCCAGCTGCGAAGGCCCGCGCTGATCCTGCTGGTCAGTCTCCTGATGGCTGCTGCTGCGGTCGGCCTGCGGTAATGCGCGAGGGGGCTATCGCTGCGGTGCCGAGCGTAACGGTACCGGTTATCTGGTCTGTCCTTGGATACTCGTTCCCTGCCGGTTCTATGATCGTCGGGCTGCTCGCGTGCTTCATGGTCAGGCTGTTCATCACTTTCGATACGCCGGGCCCGAAGCGCTGGGTCTTAGACAGCATCATCACTGGGCTTGCGATGCTCATCACCGCGGTCTGGATCGTAGAGCACCAGGTCGATCTGTTCGCCGCGCTCGGCACGGGGGGCGGCGCGGGCGCGGTCGGCACGGGTATCATCACGTTCTTCAAGCGACGAGGGCAGAGCGCGATCGACGCTCTCGATGCGGCGTTGCCCGGCAAACCTATCGTCCCACCCGAGATCGCCTCCGCGTTACGGAAGCTTGATCAGGTCGACTGACGTTAGGGGAAGCGTCCTGCCTAAGCGGGGGGAGCATTAATAGGCAGGACGCCGGCACACTCCCCGGACGCTTACTCGAGGTCTGCGCCTCCGGTTCTGTATCTCATCGATATGTTGCGATCTCGATAACGGCCCGCCTCAAGCGCCGGTGTCAACGCGAGGCGGGCCGGCCGGGGCCGTTCGTTCCCGGCACCCAAGATACGCCTACCGAGCCGATTTTCTTCAGACAGGGAAGAATAACTATGACGACGGCATCAAAGCCGGCGACCGCCCCTGCGCGCCCCGCGCGAGGGCTGACGTCGCCGGACAAATTCTTCGCATCGATTCGCCCGCTGTTCGGGAAGATGACGTCGGCGCAAGTCGAGGGCGTCGAGGCCAAGCTTGCCGCGTTCGCCGCGCAGGGCTCGCCTCTGGCGTACGTCGCATACGGGCTCGCCACCTCGTTCCACGAGACCGCGCAGAAGATGCAGCCGGTCCCAGAGATCGGCCGCGGTCGCAACTATCCATATGGCAAGCCGGGAAAGCATGGCGGCCAAGTCGCGTACGGGCGCGGCGATGTCCAGCTGACGCACGACTATAATTACGAGCGCGCCGACGACGAGCTCGGGCTGAAGGGCTCGCTGACGGCGAACTACGACCGGGCGCTGGAGACCGAGATCTCCGCGCAGATCATGGTTCTCGGCATGACCGGGGGCTGGTTCACCGGGAAGCGGTTCGCCAGCTACCTGCCAGCGAAGGGTCCAGCAACGACCGTACAGTTCACGTCGGCGCGTCGCATCATCAACGGGATCGATCGCGCAGAGAAGGTCGCCGGGTACGCAATGTCGTTCCAAGCGGCGCTGGTCGCTGGTGGTTGGGCATGACGCGCCTTCTTTCGCCAGTGCTCGCCGATGTGCAGCCTGATCGCGTCGCTTTCTGGTGCCCTGGCTGCAAAAGCTCGCACACGCTTTCCGTCAGCGGTGACGAGGCGATCTGGGGTTGGGATCGGAACGCTGACCGTCCGACCTTCACCCCTTCCGTCTTATTCCGCTCCGGGCATCACATCCCGAGCCAAGCTGGCAAGCGGTGCTGGTGCGATGCCAACCGCGAGCGCGTCGAGCAGGGCAAGGAGCCATACGGCTTCACCTGCGGCGTCTGCCATTCCTTCGTGACCGACGGCCGCATCCAGTTCCTGTCGGACTGCACGCACGCGCTCGCCGGTCAGACCGTCGACCTCCCCGACTACCCCGCCTGAAAGGATTACCATGAGGAAACTGCTGACCCTCGCCCTGGCGGCGAGCCTATCCGCATGCGTGGGAACGCCTCACCTCGACGTGTGCAAGGGCGCTGAACTGCGGCGCACTGCCTACTTGACCGCGATCGAGGCTGTCGCCGTCCTTGAGTTTTCCGGCCGTCCCGTGCCGCAGGCGGCATTGATCGCGCGCGACGCCGCGCAGCTGGCGCTGTCAGTCCTAAATCGGAACTGCCCGCGGGCCGCACCGACCTCCACCACCACCGCTGCCAACTGATCCAAGGGGTTAAGCCATGAAGACGATTCTCCTTTGGGATCCTCGGTTCCCAGATCGCCGACCAGCGCGGCTCACGCTTGAGGACACGGTAGCTTCCGCCGCAGTGCGCGCCGGTGTAGCTGCGGCTGCCAACCCGGCTGAAGCTGGAGCGCTATCCGCTGGCGGCGCGCTGGATCCCGGCCTGATCACGGAGGTCGTTCTGCAGCACGGTACTGGAAATCTAACCCGACGCGTGTTTCTACCATACAGCGTGGCGTTGGTGGGCGCAGCGGCTGGGGTCTTG